>CAWFAB010000007.1:0-149538 GCA_963813765.1 uncultured Solirubrobacterales bacterium | reverse complement strand
CGAGCCTGACCGGCGCGAATCGTGGCGCGAGCAGTCGGTGGCGCCGCTCACCGCGGACAGGGCACCGTGGTGCTCGCTTCGGCGTGGGCGCCGTTCTGGAAGCTCAGGTGGACGGTGAAGAGGAACCCCCCGTGCGGGCAGCGGCTTGGGAGGAGGATGCCCCTGGGTCGAAAGCCCACGACGCGGCCGTGGACGCGCCTGTGGTAGGTGATGTGGCTTGGGCCGATCGTCGTCTCCATGCTGACGACCGCGGCGTCGGGGCCTTCCGGGACGGTGTGGACGAGCGGCAGCTGGGTTTCCAGGATGCCGCCGAACGGGGCCTGCGCGGGCAGCACGAGGCCCGGGAAGATCAGCTGGGCGATCACGGGCGACTCGCCGTCGGCGAAGAAGAGCAGTCCCAGGTGTCCTTCCTGCACGGGTCCCGAGAGCAGGGTGATGCGTACCTTCTCGAGCACCGGCCCGAGCGCGAAGGGGACGTCCACCAGCGCGGAGCCGCGCCCCATCAGCGAGTTGCTCGGGCAGCCGCGAGCCCGGCTTCCTGCAGCCGGGCGGCCGGGCAGTTCTCGAGACCCAGGCTGCTCGTGGCGATCCCGAGTTCGGCGGGTAGAGCACTCCGAGCTCGGTCAGCGGCGGAGGTATCTGTCCGGCCGGGCCGGCGATCTGAAAGCCGAGGTGGACGGTCGTCCCGGCGCCCAGCCGCTCGGGCGAGATCCCGCTGTCAGCCTCACCGTCGGCGCCGGCCCCGCCACCGCCTGCCATGTCAGGGCTTGCTCCGCTCCCCGCGCGCTCGCGGGGAGCAGGGCCCGGGAGCAGAGGGCGTAGGTGAGCGCGGCGCAGAGGCAGAGGGTGGCGGCGAGGATCGCGGCGCGGAGCGGAGCGTTACGGTGAGGATCGGGGCTCGTCGCACGCCTGCCGCCGGGGCCTGGCGCCTAGCAGCGAAGCTGTCCGACCGTCTGCACGGTCAGCGCGTCGTTGCTGCGGTCGATCACTCCGTACAGCCTGCCGGCGCCGCCCGCGTGCGCGTAGCGGCCCGTGCCGCGATCGACCGACAGCGAGCCGCCGAAGCTCGAGCACCTCCGCGCAGGAGTGCAGCACCGCGCTGCCGTGGCCGACGATCGAGCCGCCGCGGGCTTCGATCGTGAACGAGGCCGTCACGTTCGCGCGGACGACCAGGCGCACCCGCACGCGGGCCGGGAAACGTTCCCCGAGACCGGCCCCGCCTCGTTGAGGACCGCGCCGGACGCGTTCAGCAGGCGCAGATGGCCGGTGTCGTTGACGCTCGCCGTGCGCGCGGCCCGTGCGCGCGCGACAAGGACGGCGGGGAGCCGACTCACGCCGAGTGCGAGCGCCACGCTCGCGGCGCCCACCCGCCGTGACAGTGCCGCGGATGCTTGATATCTAATCATCAGCGAGTCTCCTCCACTCTAGCGCGACGCCCGGCTTGAATGTCGAGATCGATGCTGTGACCAAGACTAGCGCTCCCCAAGGTGGGCGTTCACCGTCGATTCCCCGTGAGCGCGATGGATTCTCGGTGTACCTCGGCCGATGGCCGGTCCCCGGTGAACGGTTGACCATCACTTGACTCTCGGTGACAGTTGACTACTGGCGGATTTCCGTAGCGTTCTGAGGGACCGGCGGAACTGAGGGCCCGATGGTCGGCGACGTAGCGAGCACGAGGAGATGGATGCGGGGCCGTCAACGCCCCTGCGCGGGGCGCTGCTGGGCCTCCTGCTCGAGCGCCCCGGCCACGGCGGCGATCTTCGCGCACCGCCTCGTGGGGCGGCTCGGCGAAACGTGGCGGATCGACGCCAACGACGTCTACCGGCTGCTCGAGGACTCTAAAAGGAGGGCCTCGCCTCCTCCCGCGAGGAGCGCCGGCGCGACAACGAACGGCGCTCGCGGCTGGTGTACCACCCGACGGAGAGAACTCCGAGGCGCTGACGGTGTGGATGGGACGCTGCTGCCGCGGGAGCCGTGCGCTCGGCCTGCAGGCGAAGCTCGCCGTCGCCGCCGAGGACGCCTCGCGCCTGCAGATCGCCTTGATGGAGTACCAGCGCAGTGCCTCGGCGCTCGCGCAGACTGCGTCTGCCCGACCGACGGCAGGCCGCTCCTGGGCGGCGCTGTTCATGGACTGCACGCGCGACGGCGTCTACCGGATGCTGCAGGCCGAGATCGACTGGGCCAACGGCACCCGCCAGCGGATCGACGAGTATGCGGCGCGCTCGCGTTCAGCTCCGCGGCCCGCTCGGACACCGCCGCGACCGCGCCGGCGCTGCTGTCGTTCGCGAACGTCACCAGGCGCTTCCGCGACGGCGGCCGCGAGATCGTGGTGCTCGACGGGGTCTCCTTCGACCTCGAGCCAGGTGTCGCCGTGGGCGTGTACGGCGCGCGCGGCTCCGGCAAGTCGACGCTGCTGCGCCTCGCCGCCGCGATCGAGTCTCCAGACTCGGGCCGCATCCGCTTCGCCGGTCGCGACGTCACGCGCATCTCGGCCGGCGAGCGCGCGCGGCTGCTGCGGGGGCCGATCGCGCTGCTCACCGCGGCCGGCTGGCTGCCGAGCCCCGGGGAGACGGTGCTCGACCACGTGGCGATGTCGATCGGCAGCGACGGGCTGACGCTGCGCGAGGCCAGGCGCCGGGCCCACGGCGCCCTCGACCGCGTGGGAGCGGCTGAGGTGTGCGATGAGGAGCTGACCGCGTCGCTGCCGCTCGCCGAGCGCGCGCGGGTGATGCTCGCGCGGGCGCTCGTCCGCGAGCCGCGGCTGCTGGTGGTGGACGAGCCGATGCCGATGCCGAGCCGCGGCGATCGCGAGCGCTTCTGCGCGCTCCTGCGCGCGACCGCGCGCGAGCGCGGGGCGGCGCTGCTGATGGCCTCCGAGGAGATGGCGGCGCTGCAGGGCCTCGACACGCTGATGTCGATCGCGGCGGGCGGGCTCTGCTCGAGCAGCAGCGGGGCACGGTCGTGCAGCTTCCTCGCCTGCGCGCCGGCGCCCGTGCGAGACCGTGAGCGCGCTGGAGCTGCGCGAGGTCGTCAAGCACTATCGCAGTGGCGGGGAGACGATCCGCGCGGTGGACGGCGTAACGCTTCGCATCGAGGCCGGTGAACTGCTCGCGCTCTACGGCCCCAGCGGCTCGGGGAAGACGACGCTGCTGATGCTCGCCGCCGCGCTGATCGCGCCCGACCGCGGGAGCATCCTCTTCGCGGGACGGGACGTCGCCCGCCTCACCCCGCGCGAGAGCGCGCGCTATCGCCGCCACGACGTTGGCCTGATCACGCAGGAGTTTCACCTGATGCCCGGCGCCGGCGCGCTCGACAACGCGCTGATCAAGCTGCCCGTGCTCGGTTTCACGCTGCGCGAGGCCCGCGAGCGGACGCGGCCGTGGCTGCAGCGCGTCGGCCTCGGCGAGCGCCTGGAGCACCTGCCCGAGCAGCTCTCGATGGGCGAGCGCCAGCGGGTCGCGATCGCTCGGGCGCTCGCGGGCGAGCCGGGGCTGCTGCTGGCGGACGAGCCGACCGGCAACCTCGACTCCAGGCGCACCGGGGAGATCCTCGCGCTGCTGCGCGACATCTGCCGGGAGCGCCGCATCCCGGGGCTGCTGGTCACGCACGACGCCGACGCCGCCGGCTACGTTGACCGCGCGTTCACGCTGCGCGACGGCCACCTGACAGAGTCCTCCGAGTCGCAGCCGGCCGGGGATCCCTCCGCGGGGCCGGTTGCGGAGCCCTCCGCGGCGCGGAGGGCCGGGGAGTCCTCCGAACGGCCCGCTGGAGAGTCCTCGCAGGCCCAGCCCGCCGGGAGCCGATCTTGAGGCCGCTGAACCCCAAGATCCTGGGCATCCGCCTGACCATGCTGCTCTACCTCTACCGTCGCCGGCTGCGCGCGCACCCCGCAGGCGAGCTGCTCGCGGGCAGCGGCGTCGCGATCGGCGTCGCGCTCGTGTTCGGGGTGCTGATCGCCAACGCGAGCCTCACGAGCGCGGCGGGCAAGCTGATCCACGGGCTGGCGGGGTCGGCGCGCTTCGCGCTCGTGGCGCGCTCGGCGCAGGGCTTCGACGAACAGATCGCGGAAGCGGCCGGCAGGCTTCCGGGTGTCCAGGTCGCCGCGCCGGTGCTGCGCGAGAACGTCACGCTCAGTGGGTCCCGGGGCGAGGAAGCGGTCCAGCTGATCGGGGTCACGCCGAGCCTCGAAGCGCTCGGCGGACTCTCTGCGCAGGAGCTCGAAGCGGGCGGGACGCTGCTCAAGGGCGGTCTCGGACTGCCCGCGGGCGTGGCGCGGGCGTTGGGCGTGCGCGCCGGCGAGCGGCTGACGCTCGCGAGCAACGGCGACGCTCACAGCGTGCGCGTGCGCGCCGTGCTGAGTGGCGGCGGCGCCGGCTCGATCGCCGACAGCCCCGTGGCTGTGGCGGTGCTCGAAGTGGCGCAGGCGCTCGCGGAGCGGCCGGGCCGGGTGAGCGAGGTGCTGATCCGCCCGCTCCCCGGCTCCGAACGAGCGGTCGCGCGGGAGCTCGCGCGACTCGCCGGCTCGCGCCTGGACGTGCGGCCGGCCGGCGACGAACTGCGGCTGCTGAGCGAAGCGACGAAGCCCAACCGCCAGTCCACCTCGCTGTTCTCCGCGATCGCCGTGATGATCGGCTTCCTGCTTGCGCTCAACGCGATCCTGCTGACGGTGCCCGAGCGGCGGCGCTTCATCGCCGAGCTGCGGATGCAGGGTTACGACCCCCGCCAGATCCTGCTGCTGCTCGGCTCCCAGGCGGTCGTGCTGGGCGTGGTCGCCTCGCTGATCGGCGTCGCGCTGGGCGACCTGCTGTCGAGGGCGTTCTTCCAGCGGGTCCCCGGCTTCCTCACGGCGGCCTTCCCGATCGGCGCCGTGGAGACGGTCCACGCGGGGACGGTCGCGCTGGCGATCGGCTGCGGGGTGCTGGCGACCGCGCTCGCCTCGCTGGCGCCCCTGCTGGACCTGCGCTCCAGGCGTCCCGCCGACGCCGCGATCGGGGGCGCCGCCGCGCGCAGCGAGATCGTGCAGGAGCGCACGATCGCGAGGCTCGCGATCGCCGGCGTCGCGCTGATCCTCGCGGCGCTCGCGCTCGCCCTGCTCGACCCGGCGCTGACGATCGCGGGCGGGGTGGCGCTCGCGCTGGCGACGCTCTGCCTGATGCCCGCCGCGTTCTCGGCCGCGGCGCGCTGGCTGCCGCGGTGCAGCGAACGGATCCGCTCGAGCGCGCTGATCGTCGCGCTCGCGGAGCTGCGCGCCACCACCACGCGCTCGGTTGCGCTCGCGGGGATCGTGGGGCTCGCGGTCTACGGCGGCATCGCGATCGGCGGCGCCCGCAACGACCTCCTCGGGGGAATCGAAAAAGCGACCACCCAGTACTTCGCCACCGCCGACATCTGGGTCACCTCGGGGCGCGACGTGTTCAACACGAACAACTTCACCGCCGCCGCGCCCGCCGCGGCGATCGCCCGCGCCCCGGGAGTCGCCTCGGGTGCCGCATCGGTGCGCGTTTATCGGGGCGGCCTGCTCGACGTGGGCGAGCGGCGCATGTGGGTGCGCGCCCGCCCGCCCGGCGACCCGACGATGCTGGAATCGAGCCAGCTCTTGGTGGGCAACTACGCCCTCGCCACGAGGCGTCTGCGCGAAGGAGGTTGGGTAGCGGTCTCCCGGGAATTCGCCGAAGAACACAGGCTCGGAGTGGGAAGCCCGCTGTCGCTGCCCACGCCCTCCGGCCCGGCCCCCCTGCGCGTCGCGGCGGTCATGACCAACTCCGGCTGGCCGGCCGGCGCGCTCACCCTCGGCGCCCGCGACTACAGCCGCTACTTCGGCGCGAGCGACGCCGCGGCCCTGGAGGTGAACCTCGCCCCGGGCGTGAGCCCCGCGCAGGGCAGGCGCATCGTCCAAGGCGCGCTCGCCGGCCACCCGGGCCTGACCGTGCACACCGCCGCCGAACGCGCCGCGCTGAGCGAGACGAGCGCCCGCCAGGGCCTGCGCACGCTCGGGGAGATCTCGACGCTGCTGCTGCTCGCCGCCGCGCTGGCGGTCGCCTCCGCGCTCAGCGCCGCGATCTGGCAGCGCCGCGCCCGGCTGGCGGCGCTGAAGATCCAGGGCTACGACGCCGCGCAGCTGTGGCGCGCCGTCCTGCTGGAGAGCGCGATCACGATCGCGATCGGCTCCGCAGTAGGCGCTGTGGTCGGGGTCTGCGGCCACGCGCTCGCCAGCCGCTTCCTCGAACGCACCACCGGCTTCCCGGCGCCGTTCTCCGTCGGCCCCGAACAGGTGCTGCTCACGCTCGCGCTGATCGCCGCGATCGCGCTGGCCGTGATCGCGCTGCCTGGTATGGCCGCGGCGCGGGTTTCGCCGCGCGCGGTGCTGCAGGATTGATCGGCTATCGCGAGGCTCGCACCCCGCGCCACCCGCTCAGCTGTATTTGGTGACTAGCCGCAGTCTGCTCGACCGGGAGGATGACGTAGTCCAGCGCTACGCCGCGGTCGTTGGAGATCTCGACTTCCTTGTGGTCGCCATAGTCGCTGACGACGGTGCCGGTGGTGCCGGCGGGCCACCTACCGTCTCCGTTGACCTTATCGACGGCCTGCACGAAGGCGACGACGTCTACTTCTCTGATTGCTTGCTTGGCGGTGGCCATGGTGCCACTTTAGGGCTTTGGGTAGGCGTTGACAAGGCGCGGCGGTGCGTCCGGCTCGTCGAACCCACCGTGGGCGTCCCGGAGCTCATCGGTGCAGGCCCGTCCAGTTCACGAGACCCACCGTAGGCATCGCTTGGGACGGGACGCTCGATCGTGTCCCGTAGCGCTTTCCTTGAGTTTCAAGTACACGACTTTCCTATTGCAAACACCGCGGTTCGTGGGGATCATCGAAGCCGGAGGGGTGCAGGTCAGCGCTCGGCGTCAATTGCCGGCGCGGCCATCGACCGTTGGCACCGAGGTCACGTCCGCATGAGGGTTATGGAGCTCGACAGGCAGCGCACAGCAGGTGTCTCGTCGCGGGTGCGCGTGACGTACCTCACGGCGAGAGTGCTCGAATACCTGGCCGAGCACCCCGGCTCGAGCAACCGCGAGATCGCCGATTACGCGGGGATCGTGGACGAGGGGCAGACCTCGAAGCTGCTGACGCGCCTGGAAGGCCTCGGGCTGATCGAGAACCCGGGCCGGGCACGCATCAAGGGGGCGCCGAACTCGTGGACGCTCACCGGCAGGGGAGTCGAGGCCGAGCGTGCCGTCAGAAGCGGGTCGGCCGCCGTTGGAAATCAGCGACGGCGATTTCAATGAGGGGCCTCTCCAGGGGCCGTATCTCGACTTTCAAGTACCTGACTTTCCTCTTGCAAACACTCCAGCGCTCAGAGATCATCCCCTTACAGAGGGGTGCGGGTCAGGGTCTGCCGCCACGGCGGCGCGGTAGTTGATCGCCGCACCGAAGCTATCGGCTGTGAGAGGGCGATGAGGGTGGAGAAGACTGAGGGCAGAGAATGCCGGCTCTCCGGGGCCGGTCTCGCCCGGGCGACGCGGCCCATGACCCGGGCCGCGGCGCCCACCCCTTCTTCGTGCGACCGATTCCACCGGCTTACAAGCAAGGAGACAGCGTGACCCCCACAGAACACCCCGCGAACCCCGCTTCCACGCCGAAGACTGGCCTTTTCGCGACGCTTCGTGGCCTGCGCCGCGCCCAAGGGAGTGGTGCGCTTGCGCGCAGGCTGGTCGCTGCGTCTCTCGTCGCCCTCTGCGCTCTGCTCGCGCTCTCCGCCGCCGTCGCCCAAGCCGAACCTCCCAAGCTCGTCTCCTTCGGACAGTTCAGCTCGCACGAGAAGGCCGCGGTTGGCGTCGCTGTGGAAGGCTCTGGAGACCTGTTCGTGTCGAGTCTCATAGGGGGCGGCGGATCGTTCGGGCTTGGCCCCTCGACGGTGGTCAAGCTCGATCCTTCGGGCAAGTTGCTCTCGCCGCCGTCCCCGTTTGGGTCTGCGCACTACTCGGGTGTTGCGGTGAACCCGACGAACGGCGACGTGTACGTGCTCGGCGAAGAAGGAGGTCCGTTCTTCGAAACGCCGCCCACGCCCGCGATGATCTTCGTCTACGACCCCAACACTGGCGCGCCCGTGTCGTCGTTTGAAGTGCCGACGTCACGCAATTTCAGCGGCATCTTCACAGACGTCCAGATTGCGGCCGACTCGGCCGGCAACGTGTACGTGCCGGTCGTGTCCGAAAACGAGGTGCTCGAGTACAGCCCAACCGGCACGTTGTTGCAGACGTTCACGGGCTCCGGCGCCGGTGCGCTCAAGGAACCGATCGGAGTCGCGATCGACTCCTCCGGCAACCTCTGGGTGGCCGACTTCGGCAACAACAGGATCGTGGAGCTCGCTTCCAGCGGTGCGCCTGTGGAAGTGGACGGCAAGCCCGTGGAAATCAAGAGCGAAGGCGTTTTCTCCGTGGCGCTCGACGGGCATGGGGACGTGTTCGCGCTCGTTGAGAACAGCGCGGACCCGTGCGGCGAAAAGAGATCGCCCTGCCTCCATCTCATCGAGTACAGCTCGGAAGGCAGGCAGCTCGCCGATGTGGGGGCCGGCCATTTCGGCCAATATGGTGGCGAAGGGGAACACTTCTACAGCGGGGTCGCGGTGAATCAAGCGAGCGGGCGTGTATACGTGAACGTCGGCCAACAAGAAACCGTCTGGGTGTTCGGGCCCCCCACTGCACCTGTGGTCGGCAGGGAGCTCACCGCGGAAGTAGAGACCACCGAAGCGAAGCTCGGAGCGCTCGTCAACCCCGGCGGCATCCAGACGGTCTACCGCTTCGAATACGGCACGACGACTGAATACGGCAGCTCGACGCCCTTCCCGGAAGGAAGCGTCGGTGAGGGAGTGAAATCGCACGCGGTGTGGGCGGCTGCGAGCGGCCTCGCGCCCGGGACCACCTACCACTACCGTGTCGTGGCGAGCAACGAACTGGGAACGGTCTACGGCCCAGACCAAACCTTCACGACGCTGATCGCCGAACAGGCGGCGTGTCCCAACGAACAGCTGCGCGGCGGCTTCTCCGCGAGGTTGCCCGACTGCCGCGCCTACGAGCTGGTGACGCCGCCGGTCAAGAGCTCATCCCAGTTCGATCTTTATGAAACCTTTGCGTTTTCGAGCAGGGCCGCCGCGGATGGCCAAGCGCTCACGCTCAGCACCCAGGAGCCGCGGCCGGGCGCGCCCACCGCCGGCCAACACTACGTGGCGACGCGTGGCGCGGGCGGCTGGATCGCGGAAGACATCATGCCGCTCGAATCCTATGACGGGGTGGGCTGCCCGGAAGACCAATTCGTGTACGCCTACTCGGATCAGCTCACCAAGGACGTGATGCTGGCTGGTGGAGGGTCACGCGCTGGCGGTTCCAATGTCGAAAACCCGGAATCGTGCAACCCCGAAGGCCGTCAGGTCGTCAGCGGCGAACCGGTGGGCTACGAAAACCTGCTGGTGCGCGACAACGCGACCGGCGCTTACCGGCTTGTCAACGTCCCGCCGCCGGGGGTGACGCCGGCTGACGCGCACTTCCAGGCAGCCTCCGCTGATCTCAGCCACGTGATCTTCACGGAGACCTCGCCCCTGGCCGAAGGCGCGACCTACGGCGTCGAAAACCTGTACGAATGGGACGAAGGCGCGCTGCGGCTGGTGAGCGTGCTGCCGGACGGCACGGCGGTCCCCGGATCGCTTGCGGCAAAAGCGGGTACGCGCGAACACGAAGGTGTGCTCTCCAGCGACGGCTCGCACGTCCTCTTCACCTACGGCGGCGCCCTCTACGACCGCATCGACGGGCAGCGCACCGTCCAGGTTGACGAAAAACAGGCCGGAGCAACTGGTCCCAGCGGCGGCGGAGTCCTGCAGACGGCGAGCACCGACGGTTCGAAGGTCTTCTTCACCGACTGCAGTCGCCTCACGGAAGACTCCACCGCCGTCTTCAGCGGCGAATGTGGCGTGTTCAGAAACGCAGGTTTCGCCGAAGCCAACAAAGTAGCCGAAGTGACAGGCAACGACCTCTACGAATACGACGTTGCCAGCGGCCGCATCACCGACCTGACCGTCGATCACAATGCCGGCGACCCCCTCGGCGCCGACGTTCAGACCTAGATCGGTGAGTAGCGGCTGCTGTAGCTGTTGCTCGCGGTGACGACGGGCCACCCGCGATAGCCCTGGAACGTGGAAAAGCCCCGTAGACACGGGGCTTTCCGTCCGACTCGACTGCCACAGTTCGGGTTGTGAAAGCAAACTTTGACGGTGAGACGGGCTCACCCACCGGGTGATGTCCGTTCACTTTGCCAGAGGGCCCGGACGGATCGAGTTTCGCGCGGATGATCCGTCGCTGACGCCCTACGCGGGGCTGGCGATCTCCGGTGAGCTGACGCGCACGCTGCGGCTCGCAGATCTGGTCGATGCTGAGCTTTGCACGGTGGGTCGGGTGGCGCCGGTCAAGCGGCGCCGGCGGGGGCTGTCTGCCGGCGAGCTGGTCGTAGCGCTCGCCGAGTCCCAGCTCGTCGGCGGGGACTGCTTCGATGACCTCGAGCGGGTGCGGGCCGATCGGGCGGGCGCGCTTTTGCGGGCGGTGGCCGATACGCCATCGGCGCCGACCGCGCGGCAGCCGGCGTGCCGCTTCAGGCCGAGCCACATTCGCGCAATCGAGCGCGCCATGGCTCGGGCCGGCAACGCGCTTGACAGCCGTCTGGGTCGCGACCTGACCGAGACTGTGACCCTCGACCTGGATGCGACCGAGAGCGATGTCTTCGGGCGCAAGAAGGCAGGGGCCGGGCGCAGCCGCTCGGGCCACCTGGGCTACAACAGCTACGTGGTCACCTGGGCGCAGCGCGGGCGCGGGCTGACGAGCGAGCTGAAGGGCGCAAACCAGGCGCGGATCAAGGCGAGGGAGTCAAGCCGGATGATCCGCCGCGCCGAGCGACTCTTGCCGCTCGAGCACGGGCAGATCACGGTGCGGGGGGACTCGGGCTTCTACGCGGTCGAGCTGATGATGGATCTGCGCAAGCAGAAGATGCGCTTCACGTTCTCGGCGACGCGCACGACGCTGATGTGGGCAAAGCTCGCCAAGATCGCAGAGGACGCCTGGGCCGATGCGATCGACATGCACGGCGCACAGGTCACCGAGATCTCCTTCACCCCGGAAGGCTGGAAGCACGAGCCACTGCGGCTGGTCGTTCGCCGCGTGCCGGTCAGCGCGGAGGAGCTGCGTGCGGGCAGCCCGAAGGCAAGGCGGCGCAAAACGATCCCGCCCGAGCAGCTGCAGATGGTGCTCGACGGCGAGCTCGACTCGACGTTCGCGTATTCGTTCATCGTGTCCGACATCCCCGCCTGCGAGATGACCACGGCGGAGATCGAGCACTTCCATCGCCAGCGCGCCCAGATCGAGGAGCGTTTCAAGGATGTGAAGCTCGGCATGGCGCTGCGCCACCTGCCCTCCGGCAACCTGGCTGCCAACTCCCTGTGGCTCACCTGCTCGCTGCTAGCCTTGAACTTATCCGCCTGGATATGCGACCTCAGCCCGGCGGCGGGCGCCTCCGGTCTAGCCGATGAGGACACGCCGCTGCGCCGTCACGCCAAGGCCCTGCGGCGCATCCTGTTCTGCGTGCCGGGGCGGATCGCACACTCGGCCCGCCAGATCATCGTGCACCTGCCAGAGGACTTCCCCGACTTCGACCTCTTCAACGCCACCTACCACGCTGCGCTCGCGCTGCCAGGCCCCTAGCGCCCGGTCAGACCGCCCCCGAAGGTCAGCATCCGCAGCGCCGCCCAAGGTTGGGCACCCCGCGAGTCTCCGACTCGCACCTTCACTGCACCCGTTCGCGGCCGCCAAGAGTCACTCTGACCGTCTATCGCCATGTCAATGGTGCACATCACCAGCTCCATTGGCACTGTGACTGTCACATCCGACACTTGACGGCTGCGACCGAGGCTTACTCACCGATCTAGGTCAGAGCGTCACGCCGCTCGGCGGCCATGACAGCTCCTACGTCTACTTCGTCGCCGATGGCGTGCTGGCGTCCAACACGAGGGAGTTCACGAACAGCGAAGGCAAGACCGTCGTCGAAGGCGCGGAAGCCGGGAAGCAGAACCCGTATCTGTGGGACGGCAAAAAGACGACGTTCATCGCCACCTACGGGCCGGGCGGCGCCGGCGGTTGGCAGACCTCGCCCGACGGCAAGTGGCTCGCGTTCGAAACGCGAAAGAGCCTGACCGGTTATGACGCCGTATCCGGCGCCGTGGAGATCTTCCTGTACAGCGCCGCCACAGGGCAGGCTCGTCTGCGCCTCGTGCAACCCCACGGGCGAACCAGGAGGTGGCGGGGCCGGGCTGCGTCCTACGGACGCCGGCCAGGTGTTCTTCCAAACGGGGGACGCGCTCGTGCCCTCCGATACGAACGGCCAGCTCGATGTCTACGAGTTCCAGGGCGGCCACGTGTACCTGATCTCGAGCGGCACGAGCTCCTTCGCATCGAACATGGAGGACGTGAGCGAAAGCGGAAACGACGTGTTCTTCCGGTCGAACCAGCAGCTCGTGCCGCAGGACAACCAGGAAGGACAGATCGTCATCTACGATGCGCGCGTCGACGGAGGCTTCGCCGAACCGTCCTCCCCGCCGGCGTGCACAACGGCCGACGCCTGCCGCACCCCCGTCCCGTCGCAGCCCTCGATCTACGGGGCGCCGGCGAGCCAGACATTCTCCGGCCTCGGGAACCTTTCACCACCACCCCCGGCGGTCAAAACGGCAGTGAAAAAGTCTGCGAAATGCAAGAAGGGCCTTGTGAAGAACAAAAAGGGTAAATGCGTACGAAAAAAGAGTAAGAAGCAGGCAAAAAGAGCCAGCCACAACCGGAGGGGCAAGTAATGACAACCACCAAGTCTACAAAACTAGCCTCTCTCGGACGACTGGCACTTGCATTCACACTCATCCTCGCCACCCTCGCCTTCTCAGCCTCCCCGGCGCTCGCGGCGGCTGAACCTCACCCCAAGATCGGGGAATTCGGCTCGTTCACCAATCCGAATGGCATCGCGATCGACGAATCGACCGGCGACGTGTACGTAGCCGACATCGGCACGAACACGGTCTACAAGTTCGATGCGAGCGGTAGCCCGGTCAACTTCTCGGCGTTGGGGTCCAACGCGCTCACGCATTCGTTCTCGTTCCCCTCGCTGTACGGCAGCCCCGCGGCGATCGCGGTCGATAACTCGAGCAGCCCGTCCGCCGGGGACCTTTACGTGATGGACGCCGGTAACGGGGTGATCGACAAGTTTAATTCCGAAGGCACGTACCTGAGCCAGATGGGCGGCTTCGAAAGCGAACTGCTGGGGCTGGGCGTCGACGGGAGCGGCACCGTGCACGTCGACCTGAGCACACCTGCCGGTCGAGCGGGGATCGACGAGTTCGACGGCGCGGCCGTGAATCATCTCATCGCTCGCCAGAGATGGAACCCTGCGAGGGATCGTGGTTTAGGCGGCCTGCCTAACGAACCCCCGGCCCATGGCTTCGCCGTCTCCGCCACGGGCGATGACTACCCGATGTACGAACCGTCGTGCTCGTGTACGGTCAAGTTCGGGCAGCAGCTCTCCGCGCTCGGCCGCGTGGACAACGGCGAAGCGGGCGACGTCGCGGTGGCCGTCGACCCCGCGACCGGCCACCTCTACGCAGACGATCAGTCCTCCGTGGCCGAATGGGACACGGGCGCGATGAACCACAACAGCACCGAAAACCACACCACGGGAGAAGTCCAACAAACCGCTGGCACGCTCGTCGCGCGCTTCGGCTCGCCCGAACTTTCGGGGACTTCGGGTGAGGGCGGGATCGCCGTGAACGGCAAGACCGGGGAGATCTACGTCTCAAACCCGGCCGACGGCAAGGTCTACGTCTTCGGCAGCGATGCCCCCGCGGTCACCGCGAGCGCGGCGAGCGGCGTGACCAAGGAAGCCGCGAGCTTGAGCGGCACGGTCGATCCGCGCGGCGCCGCCGTCAGCTCGTGTGAGTTCGAGTACGGCCTCACCGACGAATTCGGCAACGGTCCCTATGACCACAGCGTGCCCTGCAAGCAGACGCCGGCCGAGATCGGAGCGGGAAGCAGTCCGGTGGCAGTCTCCGCGCAGCTCGAAGGCCTCGTGCCCGGCGAACTCTACCACTTCCGCCTGATCGCGACCAACGCCAACGGCGCGGGCCAGGACAGCGGTATGCTCGCGATGCAGGGCGTCGGCTTCGGCATCAAGAGCTATGACGTCAGCTTCCTAAACGAAGACGGCACGCTCGACACGCAGGCGGGCTCGCACCCGTACCGGTTCGTCGACAGCTTCGAACTGAACTCGCACTTCAAGCGCTTCGAATCGAATGCTGACTCACCGTACGTGCGCATGTCCGACGGCGTCTTGCGGAATGTCAAGATCGCTCTGCCCCCCGGCTTCGTCGGCGACCCCAATGCGCCCTCCCAGAAGTGCACCGGACTGGAGCTGGGTACGAGTATGTCCGTCAAATGTCCACCCGGATCGGAAGTGGGCAATCTGTCCCTGAGATGGTCAGACCTAGATCGGTGAGTAAGCCTCGGTCGCAGCCGTCAAGTGTCGGATGTGACAGTCACAGTGCCAATGGAGCTGGTGATGTGCACCATTGACATGGCGATAGACGGTCAGAGTGACTCTTGGCGGCCGCGAACGGGTGCAGTGAAGGTGCGAGTCGGAGACTCGCGGGGTGCCCAACCTTGGGCGGCGCTGCGGATGCTGACCTTCGGGGGCGGTCTGACCGGGCGCTAGGGGCCTGGCAGCGCGAGCGCAGCGTGGTAGGTGGCGTTGAAGAGGTCGAAGTCGGGGAAGTCCTCTGGCAGGTGCACGATGATCTGGCGGGCCGAGTGTGCGATCCGCCCCGGCACGCAGAACAGGATGCGCCGCAGGGCCTTGGCGTGACGGCGCAGCGGCGTGTCCTCATCGGCTAGACCGGAGGCGCCCGCCGCCGGGCTGAGGTCGCATATCCAGGCGGATAAGTTCAAGGCTAGCAGCGAGCAGGTGAGCCACAGGGAGTTGGCAGCCAGGTTGCCGGAGGGCAGGTGGCGCAGCGCCATGCCGAGCTTCACATCCTTGAAACGCTCCTCGATCTGGGCGCGCTGGCGATGGCCGGAGTTCCGCAGAAGTGGGGCACACGGATTCCCCAGAATGTGGCTCTGAGCAGGGGTTTTGGGCGTGGAGCGCGGTTGACCGCGTGTGTCTACGGTGCGTGGGCCGCCGGGTGCGTGGCCGGGGCGAGGTCTACTCGGGCGGGTCGGCTGTTGGGGTGAAGTCGTAGAAGAGGGGTGGCTCGGGGAGCTTGAGCGCGCGCAGGATATGGCGTTGGTCGGTGGTGAGCTCAGTGCGTTGGGAGATGGTGCCCTGGCTGGTGCAGAGCGTGACGAGGTGCATGCGGTCGAACTCGTTGCGGATGTTGCGCCACGTGTTGCCGACCTCGGTCTCGGCGACACGTAGCAGTAGCAGTGCCAGCCAGCAGAGCTGGACGTGCGCCTCGATGCGATCTTCGCGGCGGTGGTAGACGGGGCGCATGTCGATCGTTGACTTCAGATCGCGCCAGCCGCGCTCGGCTTCATACAGCGCCTTGTAGCCTTGCGCGATGTCCTCGGCGGTGAGGCTCTCATCCGATGTTCGTAACAGGAACTTGCCGTCGAGCTTCGCCTCTTGGGCGAGGGCGGCGCGGTCGATGCGCAGCTTGCCGGTCGGTGTCTGGCGCAGCAGGCGCTTGAACGCGGGCTTGGTCTGCAGCGCGCCGTAGAGCTCACGGCGCTTGGGGGCCGTGAGCGCATCGGAACCAGCGATGCGCTCGCTCAGGCGGGCGAGGATCTGCTCGCGCACGACTTGGTCGCGGCGGGCGCGCTCGGGGTTGTGGCAGATCACGAAGCGGTCGCGGTAGGTGCCCTCATCGACGCGGACCTGCTTGACGCGCAGGTTGCCTGCCACGGTGTGGTAGCGGCCCTGGCGGGCGAGCGCGGCCCGAGCCTCCTTGGTGCCATGACGGAGCTTTTCGCCGACGATGTAGTGGCCGCCGCCGCGCTGCAGGTAGCGGCGATTGCGCTCGCTTTGAAAGCCGCGGTCGAGCACCCAGATCACGCGCGAGAGGTTCCAGTCGCGCAGGTCGTCTCTGGCCTTGCGGATGATCGCCTGGTCTGAGCTGTTGCCCGGGAAGGTCCACACCCTGACCGGGATCCCCTGGCGCGTGACGGCCATCCCGACCACGACCTGCGGCAGGTCGGGCCGATGATCCTTGCTGTGCTTACAGTAGACGCGCCGGCCGCGCTCGGTGACGCCGCGCTGAACCTCTTCCTCCGGGCCGTGCCCGTCATCGTCATCCTCGATCAGCTCCTGCGGCAGCGTGTCCGTCTCCCAGTAGGTCGAGCTGGTGTCGAAGAACAGCAGGTTGACCTCCAAGTCCAACAAGCTGGCCACCGAGAAGAACACCTGCTCCTGCAGCCCATCAAGTGCGGCGTGCAGGAAGTCCATCGCCCGGTAGCAGGCATCATCGGAGACCTCGGCGAGCCCCTCGATGAACGCCCGCTCCGCTACCCAGGTGCAGCCGGCGAGCTTCGACAGCGGCTTGACCGACAGACGGTTGGAGACCATCGCGAAGATCGTCCGCTCCACCGCCTCGGCCTCAAGACGCCGCCCGCCGCCCGCCGCGATGATCGCCCCGCCGATCCGAAGGCGCTCCCACAGCCGGTCGGCCAGCCAGCACGAGCCCATCGCCCGCGAGTCCAGCACGCGCACCTCACCCGCCGTCGTTGCCCTGACCGCGTCTGCTGGATCAAGGAAGCGGCCGATCGAGCGCACCAGCCGCCCCAGCGCCTCACGGTCGACCCGGTCGGCGCGACCGAAGCGGTGAACGATCTCCGCGCGCGGCACGCCGGTGTCAGGGTCGCGCACGTTCTGCGCCAGCGCCAGGTAGGAGACCACGCTCCCGTCCGCGTTGCGCCGCTTCGTCTCGCGCAGATACATGCACCTACAAGACTAGCGACTACTCCCGACGGAACCAAACGCTCCAGCCCGACTCGTGTGCCTACAGCGTTTCAGCCTCCAGCCGCGCCAAACCCCCATTCTTCAAGGAAAACCGGGGCCAAAAGCCCGCCGCAACCCTACGAACTGCGGAACTCCGGGATGGAAGTGCTCGATCTCCGCCGTGGTCATCTCGCAGGCGGGGATGTCGGACACGATGAACGAATACGCGAACGTCGAGTCGAGCTCGCCGTCGAGCACCATCTGCAGCTGCTCGGGCGGGATCGTTTTGCGCCGCCTTGCCTTCGGGCTGCCCGCACGCAGCTCCTCCGCGCTGACCGGCACGCGGCGAACGACCAGCCGCAGTGGCTCGTGCTTCCAGCCTTCCGGGGTGAAGGAGATCTCGGTGACCTGTGCGCCGTGCATGTCGATCGCATCGGCCCAGGCGTCCTCTGCGATCTTGGCGAGCTTTGCCCACATCAGCGTCGTGCGCGTCGCCGAGAACGTGAAGCGCATCTTCTGCTTGCGCAGATCCATCATCAGCTCGACCGCGTAGAAGCCCGAGTCCCCCCGCACCGTGATCTGCCCGTGCTCGAGCGGCAAGAGTCGCTCGGCGCGGCGGATCATCCGGCTTGACTCCCTCGCCTTGATCCGCGCCTGGTTTGCGCCCTTCAGCTCGCTCGTCAGCCCGCGCCCGCGCTGCGCCCAGGTGACCACGTAGCTGTTGTAGCCCAGGTGGCCCGAGCGGCTGCGCCCGGCCCCTGCCTTCTTGCGCCCGAAGACATCGCTCTCGGTCGCATCCAGGTCGAGGGTCACAGTCTCGGTCAGGTCGCGACCCAGACGGCTGTCAAGCGCGTTGCCGGCCCGAGCCATGGCGCGCTCGATTGCGCGAATGTGGCTCGGCCTGAAGCGGCACGCCAGTTGCCGCGCGGTCGGCGCCGATGGCGTATCGGCCACCGCCCGCAAAAGCGCGCCCGCCCGATCGGCCCGCACCCGCTCGAGGTCATCGAAGCAGTCCCCGCCGACGAGCTGGGACTCGGCGAGCGCTACGACCAGCTCGCCGGCAGACAGCCCCCGCCGGCGCCGCTTGACCGGCGCCACCCGACCCACCGTGCAAAGCTCAGCATCGACCAGATCTGCGAGCCGCAGCGTGCGCGTCAGCTCACCGGAGATCGCCAGCCCCGCGTAGGGCGTCAGCGACGGATCATCCGCGCGAAACTCGATCCGTCCGGGCCCTCTGGCAAAGTGAACGGACATCACCCGGTGGGTGAGCCCGTCTCACCGTCAAAGTTTGCTTTCACAACCCGAACTGTGGCAGTCGAGTCGGACGGAAAGCCCCGTGTCTACGGGGCTTTTCCACGTTCCAGGGCTATCGCGGGTGGCCCGTCGTCACCGCGAGCAACAGCTACAGCAGCCGCTACTCACCGATCTAGGTCAGAAGCGGAGGGTCGTTTTCCAGGTGGCATCGACGAGCCGGTCTGGGCCATGGCGTCCGTACGCGGCGTGGCTTTGCAGCTCGGCGCCAATTTCTTCATTCCCAAGCTGTATATCGGCAACGGGGTGCTCGCCGGCGGAGACTACCCCGTGCAGGCGACGGTGACGGATGCGCCGGTGACGGCAGCCGTCATCAAGAGCAAGCTGGTGGTTCGCGGCGTCGTCGGCAAGTTCGAAGAAGCCGAATTCGAAAGCGAAGAAGGAACCAAATTCCCATTTCAGTTCGACAACCGCAAGCCGTTCCTGACGATGCCGACCGGCTGCCACGGCCCCCTGCGCTCGACGATGGAAGCCGACTCGTGGGAAGAACCGGGCCAGTGGGCGACGAAGAGCACGGTCACGCGCAACGCCGCCGGCACGCCCGTCGCGTTGACTGGCTGCTCGAAGCTCAAGTTCCCGCCGGAAATCAGCGTCAAACCCGACACCAGCAACGCCAGCACGTCCTCGGGGCTGACGGTAAACGTCCACGTCCCACAGAACGCCGCGCTGAACCCCGACGGCCTGGCCGAGTCGGCGCTCAGGGACACGACGGTGGCGCTCCCCGAAGGGGTCGCGATCAACCCCTCGGGTGCCGATGGCCTTGAAGCGTGCTCCTCCGAACCGGCGGCGCTCGCAGCGGGCGCGCTCGGGAGCCCCGGCGATCAGATCGGCTACAAGGGCCAGGAAGAACTGAACGCCGAATACGAACCGGGTGTGAAGTGGAGCACCTTCACGCCGGAACTGGCGAGCCCGCTTGCGCCGGGGTCCAACTTCTGTCCGGATGGTTCGAAGGTCGGCACTGTGAAGATCAAGACGCCGCTGCTCGAACACGAATTGGAAGGCTCGGTGTATTTGGCGGCGCAGGACGCAAACCCGTTCGGGAGCGTGATAGCGATGTATATCGTCGCGGAAGACCCCTACTCCGGCACCCTCATCAAGCTCGCGGGCGAAGTGTCGTTGAACCCGCAGACGGGACAGATCTCAACGACGTTCAAGAACACCCCCGACGTGCCGTTTGAAGATCTCGAACTGCATTTCTTCGGTGGGGAACGCGCACCTCTCAGCACCCCGTCGCGTTGCGGGACGTATACGACGAAGGCTGTGTTCGTGCCGTGGGACGGCAACGGCCCGGTCGAACCGACGTCGTCGTTCACGATCGATCACGGTCCGGGCGGTGGCCCGTGTCCCGGTGCGAGCCTGCCGTTCAACCCGACTGTGAACGCGGGTGCGACGAACATCCAGGCGGGAGCGTTCTCGCCGTTGACGGTGACGATGAACCGCAAAGACGGCGAACAGAACCTGAAGTCGGTCGAAGCGAAACTACCGCCGGGCCTGTCCGGTGTGCTGACGGGCGTCGAACTGTGCCCCGAACCGCGGGCCAATGAAGGATTGTGCGGGGAAAACAGCAAGGTCGGTGAAGCGACGATCGGTGTTGGTGTCGGCAACCAGCCGTTCACGGTCACCGGCGGGAAGTTCTATCTCACCGGTCCGTATAACGGCCGTGGCGGCTGCACGGTCGGCGAAGCGGGGTGCGCGCCGTTCGGTCTGACGTTCGAGGTGCCCGCGAAGGCCGGCCCGTTCGATCTCGCGAACACGACCAACAACCATCCTGCGTGCGACTGTGTGGTGGTACGCGGCAAGATCGAATTGAACCCCGAAACCGCGGCGATCACGATCACCTCGAACCCGCCCGGCTCACCGGACTCGATCCCGACGAGCATCGAAGGCATCCCCTTGGAAATCCAGCATGTCAACGCCACGACCACGCGTGGGGATTTCCAGTTCAACCCGACCAACTGCTCGAAGATGGCGCTCACCGGCACGGTGCAGTTGAGCGAAGGCGGCTCGAGCACGATCTCCACGCCGTTCCAGGTCACGAACTGCGCGGCGCTGGGGTTCGCGCCGAAATTCGCGGCCTCCACCAAGGGCAAAACATCCCGGACCAACGGCGCGAGCCTGAACGTGAAGCTGACCTACCCGAGCGCGCCGTTCGGCAGCCAGGCGAACATCGCCCGGGTCAAAGTGGAACTCCCCAAGGCGCTCCCCTCGCGTCTGACGACGCTGCAGAAGGCGTGCCCGGCCGCGACCTTCGAGGCCAACCCCGCGGGCTGCCCGGCGGCCTCGGTCGTCGGGCGCGCCAAGGCGGTGACGCCGATCCTGCCGGTCCCGCTGGAAGGCCCCGCCTACTTCGTCAGCCACGGCGGCGAAGCCTTCCCGAGCCTCGTCATCGTGCTGCAGGGCTACGGCGTCACCCTCGACCTCGTCGGCACGACGTTCATCAACAGGGCGGGGGTCACAAGCAGCACGTTCAAGACGGTCCCCGACGCGCCGGTCGGCAGCTTCGAACTGACGCTGCCGGAGGGGCACTACTCCGCGCTCGGCGCGAACACCAACCTCTGCAAGAAGAACCTGCAGATGCCGACCGAATTCGTCGGGCAGAACGGCGCGCTGATCAAGACGACCACCAAGATCGCGGTCACCGGGTGCCCGAAGGCCAAGAAGGCGACCCACAAGAAGCACAAGAAGCACAAGAAGGCGAAGAAGAAGAAGAGGAAGTGAACGCGGCCACAACGCGGAGGGGCGGCGCGCGCGGGCAGCTGGAGCCCGCGGCGGCGTCTGGCGGCGTGGTCGCCCCGCTCGCTGGGACGCTGCCTGCCCGGCCCCCTGCCCGCCCTCTCGTTAGTCCAAGCGCCACGCCCGTTTCGGTGGCCTCGCGTTCGCAGGAGCGCTTGGGGCTCGCCGCGGCCTTCACGGTCGCGGCGCTGCGCTACTGGGCGATCGTCTTTCCCCGCGTGTGCCGCGAGCTCTCACGGTGGCGCGTGCGGGCCGAGCGGATCGCCGATCCGGTGCTGCAGCGGCTCGCGCTGGAGGCGCTCGACAAGCGCGCGAACGTCGAGGGCGCCGCCGCGTTCGCCGCGTTCGTGCCCCGCTCACGCCGCCGCGCCGCGGTCTGCGCGCTGGCTGCGTTCCAGCTCGCCTACGACTACGTGGATCTGCTGGCGGAGCAGCCCAGCCGCGATCCCGTGGAGAACGCGCGCCGGCTGCACTCCGCGCTGTTGCTCGCGCTGGACCCCGGCGCGCCGCACCCCGACCACTACGAGCACTTCCCCCGGCGCGAGGACGGCGGCTACCTGGAGGAGCTCCTCGAGGACTGCCGCGAGGCGCTCGCCGAGCTGCCCTCACACACCGCCGTGGCGAGCGCGGCGCGGCGGGCCGCCGCGCGGATCGTCGCCTTCCAGAGCCTCAGCATGGGCGGGCGCGGCCAGGCGGATTCAGACGAGCGTTCGGGTGCGGGCGACCCCTCGGGCGAGACCCGCGACGGGCTCGACGCCCTGCGCCGCTGCGCGCGCGCGCAGACCCCTCCCGGCAGCGGCCTGCGCTGGTGGGAGACCGCGGCGGCGGGAGGCTCATCGCTCGGCGTCCTCGCGCTGATCGCCGCCGCGGCGCAGCCCGCCATCGACCCGCGGGAGATCGCCGCGATCGAGGCGGCCTACTTCCCGTGGATCGGCGCCTGCCACTCGCTGCTCGACAGCCTCGTGGACCGCGAGGAAGACGCGCGGATCGACCAACTCAGCCTGATCGGCTGTTACGCCGACCCCCTGGCCGAGGACGCCGCCGCTGGGGGTGTCGCCGCTGAGTGCCTCGCCACCAACGACGACGCCGCCCGCATGGGCTGGATCGCCGCCCAAGCGATGCGCCACGCCCGCGAGCTCCCTCGCGGCCGCGGGCAGGCCGTGCTCTGCGCCGCGATGGCCGGCTTCTATCTCTCCGACCCCAGGGCGGGCGGCGCCGACGCGCTGCCGGTCTGCCGCGCGATTCGCAAGGTGCTCGGTCCGCTCGCCCGGCCAACGCTGCTCGTCTTCGTGCTCCGGCGGCGGCTCGGAGCCGGGTAATGGGTGTGGTGTGCATGTGATAATGTGCATCGCATGTCATCGATGATCCAGGTTCGCAACGTCCCCGACGAGGTGCACCGGACGCTGAAGATGAGGGCGGCGGCCGCCGGGATGTCGCTGTCGGACTACATCAAGCGCGATCTCGTGCAGGCGGCCTCTGGCCCGAGCATGGAGGAGATCGACGCGCGCGTCCGTGCGCGCGGACCCTCGCGGGTGCGGGCGCAGACGATCGTGGAGGCCCTGCGCGAAGTGCGCGAGGGCTGATGCTCGTCGTTCACGCCTCGGCGTTGGTCGCCTACCTGATCGAAGGCGAGCACGCCGAAAAGGTGCGCGCCCGGCTGCTGGCGCCGGGGCAGGTTCTGTGGGCGCCGCACCTGGTGGATGCCGAGGTGGGGCATGTGCTGCGGCGCGAGACGCTCAGCGGCGAGCTCGGGCCAGCCGCGGCTCGCGCGGCGCTCGAGGATCTGAGCGACCTCCCCCTGCGCCGGGCGTCCCACCGCGGGCTGCTGGCGCGTGCGTGGGCATTGCGTGAGAACCTCAGCTTCTACGACGCGCTGTACGTCGCGCTGGCGGAGCGGCTGCGTGCGACGCTGCTGACACTCGACGGGCGCATCGCCGGCGCGCCTGGCGTCCGGGCGAGTGTCCTGCACGTAGCCTGATCGGGCATCGCCGACGAGCCGGCCAACGACTGGCGCCACAATCCGGCTCCGCAACGCCCGGGGGCGCAGCTAATGCTGTGGTCTTGACGCGACGGTCTTGGGCGATTAGCGATCGGCTGGGAGGATCGTGAAGGCTCCGCCTTGCAGCGGCGTGACTGCGCGGAAGTGTCGTTCGTCGAAGCTGACGATGCGGGTGGTCTTGTACCGGTTCGCGAGGACGACGAGCGCGCAGTCGGCGAGTCCCAGCTGGAGATCCGTGTAGCGTGCATCGAGATCGATGATCGCGGCATAGTCCTCGCGCTCGAGGCACGCGACTGTGAATCTTCCGGCGGCGAGGTCGGCGATGAAGTCACGCCGTGGGCCATGCCCAACCCGCTGCCCAAGCAGATAGTCGACCTCGGCTGTGACGGGAGCCGGAATTATCAGCGGCCCATCGATGGTTCGCAGTAGATGGTCAACTCCGGCGAAGCGAGGATCGTTGGCGTCCCCGAACGCTACGAGAGGTCCGGTATCCACGACGACGGTCACTCGCCAAAGCCCTTGAGCAACTCCTCCTCCGGTACGTCGGCGATCGACGATCCGTCGCCACGCCCGGAACCGGCCAGCGCAAAGTTCCGATCCCGAGACGGCTTGGGCTGATAGGTGGCCACGGCCTCGCGCAGGATCTCTGCCTGCGATCTGCCCTCTTCGCGCGCGAGCCGGGCCAGCCGCTCCGTCTGCTCGTCGTTTAGATAGACACTCGTCTTGTGCACACCCGCCACTATAGGGCATCAGGTAGGGCACTGAGTCGGCGTGCCCAGCGTTCGCGGCCCGCGCCGCGCCTCTCCGAGCGATGATCGTTCTCGACACGGACGTCGTGAGCGATAGTTTCATCGGGGATTCGACGCGCTGACGGGAGTCAGGCGGCTCCCGACACCGCGGGGCGCCGCCGGCGCGTGAGCTCTTTCAGCAGCGTCTCGACCGAGCGCTCGAGCTGCTCGATCGTGGCGCTCTCCACGCGCCGGACGCCGACCGCGCGATTCAGCCAGGCGTTGATCTCGCGGTGGGGGCGCCCGTCGCGGCGTTGCAGTTCGGCGACGAGCTCGCGGCGGCGCTCGCGCAGGCCCTCGCGGCGCTCGAACGCGGCGATCGGCGGCGGCTGCTCCTCGGCCCCCGCACCTGCCCTTCTTGGCTTGGGCCGCTCCCCCGCCCCCGCCCCTCCCGGTGTGGAGGCGACGCTCGCGAGCGTGGGCGCCGGGCCGAAGAGGGTCATCTGGGGCGCCACTTCGGCGCTCAGCGGGACGAACTCGGCGCTCGGCGAGGGCTCGCTCGCGCGGCGCTCGCGGGGCTCCTCGAGGCCCTCCTCCGGCGCGGGCGCGCGCAGCACGTGGCGCAGCTCTGTCTCGACCTCCGCCGCGTGGCGGCGCAGCAGCGGGTCGGCGGGTAGGTACAGCCAGCTCGGCTCGGGCGCGCGGCCGCGGATCGTGCGCACGAAGCGCCCGACGATCTGGCGGAAGATCAGCGGCGTCTTGGCGGCCGTCGCGTACACCCCGACGCGCAGCCGCGGGATGTTGACGCCCTCGGAGACCATGTTGACCGCCACGATCCACTCCTTCCGCGAGGCGGTGAACGCGGCGAGCTTCGCCGCGGCGCGCGCCTCGGTGTGCAGCACCACCACGGGCGCTCGGCCGGTGGCCTCACCCAGCAGCTTCGCGATCTGCCGGGCGTGCGCCGCGTCGGCGGCCACCACCAGGCCGCCGGCGTCGCGGTGGCCGTCGCCGCGCAGCCCGCGCAGCCGGGCGTCGGCCTCGCGCAGGATCCGCGGCAGGCCGTCGGGCAGCTCGGTGGAGATCGCGGTGCGGTAGCGGCGGCCGGCCTCGCGCGCGCTCAGCACGGTCTCGAAGGAGGACTCGATCACGTCCTCGCCGCTGCGCCACGAGAGGGAGCCGTCGAAGGTGACGAACGCCACGGGGCGGCAGACGCCGTCGCGGACGGCCTGCGCGTAGGCGTAGGAGACGTCCGGGACCGCGAGGCCCTCGGAGTCGTAGCGCACGCCCGGGATCGGCGTGGCGTCCGAGCGGAAGGGGGTCCCGGACAGCAGCAGCCGCCGATCGCACGCCGCGAACGCGCGCTGGAAGCCGGCCCCCCAGGCGAGATCCTCGCCGAGATGGTGGGCCTCGTCGGCCACCACCAGCGTGTCCGGCGCGACCCCCGCCGCCCACGCGCGCGGGTCGGAGGCGACGCGCGCGTAGGTGACCGCGACGCCGTGGAAGCCCCGCGGCGGGCGCGGCCCCTCGGCGTCGGGCACGAGCTGCACGCCGAGCGCCGCCGCCGCGCCCGCCCACTGGCGGGTCAGGGGGGTGGTGGGGCAGAGCACCGCCACGCGCCCGACGGCCCGCTCAGCGAGCAGCCTCCGCGCGAGCTCGAGCGCCGGGCGCGTCTTGCCGGCGCCGGGGGCGGCGGAGATCAGGAACGGGCCGTCCCGCCACTCGGCGAGCCGGTCCAGCGCGCGCTCCTGCCAGGCGCGCAGCGATGTCGGGGCGGGGGACGTCAAAGAGCCCGGCATCCTCCGGGATCGGCCGGACGGATGAAAGCCGCGTTGCAGCCCCGGGCTTGGCGCAAAACACCGGCGCGCCTCCCCGCGGGCGCCCTCGGCGTGGACTGCTACCGGCGGCCCGCGTAGAGCGCGTCGAGCCGCTGGAGCACGGGTGCGAGGTAGCGCGCGGAGATCTTGACCGGCGGCGACCAGGTGGGCGCGTCGGTCAGTTCGGAGCTGAAGCCGTGCCCGCCGGTGATGCGGGCGGTCAGATAGCGCGGCTCGGAGCCGGTGAGGAGCATTCCGTGGATCTCGGGTGGAAGGGCTTCGGCTCGACCGGAGCGCCCGCGAGCGCGGCGATCGATTCGGCGGCGGCGTCGGCCTGCTGCGCGGAGATGCCGCCCTGCTTGACCGCGAAGTCGGTCGGCGTCCCCGGCGGCGTACACGCCGTTCCACGCCGCTCACCCGGCCGTGGACGTCGACGGGGATGAAGCCGTGGCTCGGAGGTGTGCAGGCCGCGCACGGCGGGGCCGAAGAGCTCGGGCAGGGCGACCATGCGATCGACCTCCAGGCGCCGGTCGCCGGGGTTGACGACGACCTCGCCGGCGCGCGGAACCTCGGCGTAGGCGGAGGTGACCATCTCGATTCCCGCCTCCGCGAGCAGCTCGGCGACGGCGCCGCTGGCCCCGATTCCGAAGATCGCGAGCGGGCTCTCCTCGGGGGTGACGATCGTCACGGCCAGCTCGACGCTCATGTCGTAGGCGCGCGCGCGCGGTCATCAACGCGAGCTCGTAGATCGGCAGCGGCCAGGCCATGCGCGCGGGCGACGACGAACGCGAGGCTGTGCACGTACCGCCCTCGATGTCCTGGACATGCCGTGCAGAACCTCGTCCATGCGATGGTCGTCGATCGTCAGCGCGTGCTCGAAGCGGGGACGCGTGCGCGCCCCGAGCGTGAGCACCAGCGCGTCGTAGGCGAGCTGGGCGCCCGCCTCGGTGTGCGCGACGCGGGCGTCCGCATCCACCCAGCGAAGGCGTCCTGGATCAGCTCGGCGCCCACCTCGTGCGTGATCTGCTCCAGCGGATAGTGATGCGCGGCCCCGTAGGCGAACGGCTCGCGTACGGTCATCGGGCGGTAGACGAACTCGGGCTCGGGCGTCAGCAGCGTCAGCGCGACGCGCTCGCCGGCGAGGTCGCGCAACGCGAGCGCCGCCTCCAGTCGCGGCGACGCCGCCGCCGGCGATCACGACCCTGAAGGGCTCCGCGACGGAGTTCGAGGACTCGACGCTCGCGGCGGAGCCGGAGGGGGCAACGCCGGGGGCGGGAGCCGCCCGATCGGCGGCGGATGGGCGATCGGCGGCGGATGGGGAGTCGGTGGAGTTCATGGCGCCAGCGTACGGCCCGCCGGCGCCCGCGCCAGCCGCGTAACCCCGCCGTCCTCTTGCAGAGAACTACTGATAGCCGCGCCCCGCCCAGGCTGTATACCTTGCAGCGGTGCCCGACGAGCAGATCCACGAGCAGATCCCGGGCCTCGGCCCGAGCGGGGTCGACGAGGACACGCCCGCCGCGACGATCCGGATCGTCCTCGCGGACGACCACGCGGTGGTGCGCAGCGGCCTGCGGCTGTTGCTCGACGCGAGGCGGACTTCGAAGTCGTGGCCGAGGCCGGCGACGTCCAGGATGCCCGGCGCTACGTGCGCGGGCACCATCCCGACTGTGCTGGTGCTCGACCTCAACATGCCCGGCGGCTCGAGCCTGGAGGCGATCCCCACGATCCGCGAGGAGTCGCCGGACACCCAGATCGTCGTGCTCACGATGCAGGAGGAGCCGGCCTTCGCCCGCCACGCGCTCGGCGCGGGCGCGCTCGGCTACGTCCTCAAGGAGGCCGCCGACGACGAGCTCGTGCAGGCCGTGCGCCGCGCCGCCGCGGGTGAGACCTACATGAACCCGCGCCTCGGGGCGCGGCTCGCCCCGAGCCGCCCCCGGGACCCCCGGACGACCTCTCCGAGCGCGAGGTCGACGTGCTGCGCCTGATCGCCCTCGGCCACACCAACGCCGAGATCGCCGAGCAGCTCTTCCTCTCGGTGCGCACCGTCGAGACCCACCGCGCGCACATCCAGCAGAAGCTGCGCCTCTCCTCCCGCGCGGAGCTCGTCCGCTACGCGCTGGAGCGCGGGCTGATGAGCGTCTGAGCGCCCGCTCCGCCGCTACGCGCTGGAGCGCGGGCTGATGAGCGCCTGAGCTCCGGGGTTTCCCACATCGAGCGTGCCGAGCAGCTCGAGCTCCTCCATCAGCAGGCGCGGCAGCAGGAAGCGCTCGCGCACGCGCTCGTGGCCCGAGCGGCCGAGCTCCGCCGCCAGCTCGCGGTCTCCCAGCAGCTTCAGGATCGCCTCCGCGCACTCCGAGACGGAGTCGACGAGCAGGCCACCGACGCCCGCGGGCATCTGCAGCGGGATGCCGCCGGCGCGGCCCGCGACCACCGGCGTGCCCTTCCACAGCGACTCCGACACCACCAGGCCGAAGCCCTCCCTGATCGACTTCTGCACCACCACGTCGGAGAGGCGCTGGAAGGCGTTGACCTCGACGTTGCCGACCCCGGTGAGGTTGGTGTGCAGGTGAATCCGAGGGTCGCCTTCGGCGTGCTCGGAGACCTCCCCGTACACCCCCCAGCCCTCGGGGTCGTCGAGCGCCATCGAGCCGACCAGCGCGAGCTGCAGCTCGGGGATCTCCTCGCGCACCAGGCGGTAGGCCGCGATCACCCCGAGCGGGTCCTTCCACGCGTCGAAGCGGGAGACCTGCGTGACGAGGCGGCCCGGTATCTCCACTCCGATCCAGCTCGAGGATCTGCCGGGCGGTGTCGAGGCCGAGGTCGAGGTTCTTGGGGCTGAGCGGGTCGATCGCCGGCGCGATCGTCGCGACCCTGCGCACCGGCATGTCGGGCGGCACGAACTCGGGCATCGTGAAGACGGCCGCGTCGAAGTCCGCGATGTAGGGCCGCAGGAACGCCCACGTCTCGGGGTTGGGCTCGGAGGTGTCGATGTGGCAGCGCCACACCCAGCGCGCCGCGTTCCGGCCGTGGAGCGCAAGCAGCGCCGCGGGCTGGGGGTCGTGCACGACGACGAAGTCGTAGCCCCCGTCGAGGATCTCGGCGTTCTCGCGGGCGCACTCGAGGTAGGCCTCGCGCTCGAGCTCGCTCAGCGTCTCGTGTGCACCCTGCAGGCCGTTGTGCAGCGCCTTGGTGGCCCGGAAGAAGTCCTGGCTGCCCGAGATCACCTTCCAGTCGACGGCCAGCCCAAGGTCGCGCAGCAGCGGCACCGAGGAGCGCAGCAGCTCGGAGACCCCGCCGCCGTACGCGGTCGCGTTGACGTGCAGGATGCGCGCCCCGCGCAGCGCGCGGGCGTGCTCGTCGAGCGCTTCGATGATCCGCTCGGGGACGATCTCGCGGTAGGAGTCCAGCGACCACCGGCCGACGGCTACCTGCTGGAGCATCTAGAGGCTCGATTCCGCGGTCATGTGCTTCGGGGGGTGCGGAGGGTCAAGCCTGCCCTTGGCGCCATCTACGAGGCGGCGGCGTCGGCGCGACGCGGGACGGGGAAGCTCGCGCGCACCGCGGTGCCGCGGCCGGGGGCGGAGTCGACGTCGCAGCATCCCGTCGAGCAGCTCGACGCGCTCGTGCATCCCGAGCAGGCCGAAGCCGTCCGTTTCCACGGTCGGGTCGAAGCCGTCGCCGTCGTCGCGGACCTCCAGGTGGAGGATCTCGCTCTCCTCGCGGATCTCGACGACCGCGCGCCGCGCGCCGCCGTGCTTGGTGGCGTTGGTGAGCGCCTCCTGGACGATCCGGTAGATCGCGGTCTCGAGCTCCGGGGCGTGACGTCTGTCCGCCCGCCCGCCCGCGGTGATTCCATCCCTTCCTCGCTCGTGCGCGAGGTCGATGCTGACATCGACCTCGATGCCGTGGCGGGCCGCACGTTCGGCGAGCGCTTCGACCGCGGCCTGGGCGCCGAGCTCGTCGAGCGCGGCGG
The DNA here is from genome assembly GCA_963813765.1 of uncultured Solirubrobacterales bacterium. Lineage (GTDB taxonomy): Bacteria > Actinomycetota > Thermoleophilia > Solirubrobacterales > Solirubrobacteraceae > Palsa-744. Next base: position 119,982 of record CAWFAB010000007.1, on the reverse strand, counting down.
GGCGCAGGTCGGTGATCAGCGCGCGGAGGTTCGTGATCCCCTCCTCCAGCTGCTCGATCGCCTGGCGGAAGGCCTCCAGAAGCGCCTCGGGGCGCTCCGAGCGCGCCGCCGTGGAGAGCCCGATCCGCAGCGCGCTGAGGCTCTGGAGGGTCTCGTCGTGCAGCTCGCGCGCCCAGCGCCGGCGCTCCGCCTCGGCCGCGGCCAGGCGCTGGCGCCGGCGCTCGGTGGCGGCCGACTGCGCGGTCGCCACCGCGTTCGCGGCGCTCGCCGCGAACGCCCCCAGCAGCCGCTCGTCCTCCGCGGTGAAGGCCGGTCCCTCCTCGAGGCGGTCGAGCGCGAGCAGCGCGCCGTAGGGGCGGCCCTGGAAGAGCAGTGGGACCACCAGACCGCCCTTGGCTCGCACCCCCATCCGGCCACTGCCGTGCTCGTCGAAGCGGGCGCGGTTGAGCTCGCTGTCCAGACGCAGCGTGCGGCGCGTGCGCAGCGCCTGGCCGGCGAGCGAGTCCCGCATCGAGATCCGCCCGCCGATCAGGTCCGTGGGTAGCTCCCCGGCGCCGGCGGCGACGACGAGCTCCTCGCGGTCGCGCAGCTCGATCAGCAGCACGCGCGCGCTGACCAGCGCACGGCCGCGCTTGGCGATCAGTTCGAGGATCACGTCGAGGTCGGTCTCGCCGCCCACCGCCAGCGCGATCTGCGTGGTGGCGTCGAGCGTCGCGACGGTCCGCTCCAGCTCGTCGCGGCGCTCGCTCGCACCGGTGTAGCGCCGCGCGTGGTCGATCGCGAAGCCGGCGAGCTCCGCGAGGACCGTGAGCGCCTCCTCGTCCTCCTCGGAGAACCTCTCGCCGCCCGCCTTCTCGGTCATGTAGAGGTTTCCGAAAGGTCGCCCGCGGATCATGATCGGCGCTCCGAGGAAGGTGCGCATCGGCGGGTGCCCGCGGGGGAACCCGTACGAGTGGGGATGCCCGCCGACATCGTCCAGGCGCAGCGGCACGGGGTGCTCGATCAGCGCGCCCAGCACGCCGCGCCCGCGGGGCAGCACTCCGATCGCCGCGTGGGTGGTCTCGTCGATCCCCCGCGTGATGAAACGCGAGAGTTCGCTGCGGGACTCGTCGAGCACACCCAGCGCCGCGTAGCGCGCGCCCGTCAGCACCTGCGCGGACTCGAGCACCCGGTCGAGCACCACGTCGATATCGAGCTCGGCGAGCACTCCGCGGGCAAGGTCCAGCACGCCTCGCGCCGCTCTGTCCATTTGTATGAGCCTACCGCGAAATCACCCCGAGTCGCGGGTGCGGGCCGCGTCGAGCAGCACGCGCTGCTCGGCGGCGGCGATCAGGCGCCGCGTGCGCTCCACGGCGTCGACGCTCACGGAGATGCTGTCGATGCCCAGGCGCACGAGCAGCTCGGCGTACTCGGGGTGCACCGAGGGGGCCTGTCCGCAGATCGAGGTGCGCAGGCCGAGCTCCCGCGCGCGCGGGATCAGCAGGCCGAGGTAGTCGATCACCGCGGGGTCGCGCTCGTCGAAGGTCTCCGCCAGCAGCTCGGAGTCGCGATCGGCGCCGAGCATCAGCTGGGTGAGGTCGTTGGAGCCGATCGAGATGCCCGCGATCCCGAGATGCGCGTAACGCTGGAGGTTGAACAGCACCGAGGGCACCTCGGCCATCACCCACAGCTCGAAGCCGCGCCGCCGCAGGAGGCCGGTGTCGGCCACGAGCGCGCGGCAGCGCTCGAGCTCTGAGGCGGTGCGCACGAACGGGAGCATCACGTGGAAGTTCTCGTGGCCCTCGTCCCACACACGCCGCACGGCCTCGAGCTCCAGGCCGAAGACCTCGGGCTCCCGGGTGTAGCGCAGCGCGCCGCGGTAGCCGATCATCGGGTTGGACTCCTGCGGCTCGAAGCGCTCGCCGCCGCGCAGCCCGCGGAACTCGTTGGTGCGGAAGTCGATCGTGCGATAGGTCACCGGTCGCGGCGCGAAGCCCGCGGCGAAGGCGCCGAGCGCGCCGGCCATGCGCTGCACGAACTCCTCCGTGCGGCCCTCCTCGATCAGCTGCTTGGGGTGGGTGTCGTCGAGCGCCTCGATCACCATCAGCTCGGCGCGCAGCAGGCCGACGCCGTCGACCTTGAGCGCCGCGGTCCGCTCGATCTGGGAGGGCTCTGAAAGATTTACGAGCAGCCGCGTGGCGATGACCGGTGTCCCCGCCCCCGCCCTGGCCCCCGATCCCGCCTCCGCTCCCGCCTCCGCGAAAGCCCCTGCGAAAGCTCCTGCGAGCGCGGGCCCGGCCGCACCGGCGGAGGACCCGGCGCCCGCCGGCGCGGTCGCGCCCTCGAGGACCGTTCCGTGTGTCGCGTCGACCGTCACGAGCTCGCCGTCGCGAAGCCTCTTGGTGGCGTCGCCGGCGCCGACGATGCAGGGAATGCCGAGCTCGCGCGAGACGATCGCCGCGTGGCAGGTCATCCCGCCGGAGTCGGTGACGATCGCCGCCGCCCTGCGCATCAGGGGGACCCAGTCGGGTGTGGTCATGTGCGTGACGAGCACGTCGCCCTCCACGAAGGCCCCGGTGTCGTGGGGGTCGGCCAGCAGCCGCACGCTGCCGCTCGCGCTGCCCGGAGCGGCGCCGAGACCGCGCACGAGCAGCTCGCCCTGGGCGTGGCCCGGGGCGGCGATCGTCGTGATCGGCCGGCTCTGCAGCATCCACACGTCGCCCTCGCGGTCGAACGACCACTCGGTGTCCTGGGGGGCGCTGTAGTGCTCTTCGATCGCGAGGCCCAGCCGGGCCAGCTGGATTACCTCCTCGTCGCTCAGCGCCGGCCGCACGCTCTCCTGAGGGCTCAGCTCACGTGTGAGCGTGCCGCCTCCCTCCGCGGCTTCGATCACGAGCTCCTTCGGCCGCACCGAGCGCGTGGTGATCGCGAGATCGCGCTTGCGCACGACGTAGCGGTCGGGCGAGACGCTGCCCGACACCACGGCCTCGCCGAGTCCGAAGGACCCCTCGATCACGAGCTGCTCGTGCTCGCCGCTGAGGGATCGACCGTGAACATCACGCCGGCGCGGGTCGAGGGAATCTGGATCTGCACGACGACGGCGATGTCCATGTCGGCCTGGCTGAAGCCCCGCTGACCTCGGTAGTAGATCGTGCGCGCCCCGAACAGCGAGCCCCAGCAGCGTTTGACCGCTTCGACGACCGCGTCGGCGCCGCGGGTGTTCAGGAATGTCTCGTTCATGCCGGCGAACGACGCGGAGGCGGTGTCCTCAGCGGTCGCCGAGGAGCGGACCGCGACCGCCGGCTCCGTCGGGCGGGCGGGCTCCGATTCCCCGCCGGGGTGGGCGGGCTCCGGTTCCCCGCCGGGGTGGGCGGGCTCCGGTTCCCCGCCGGGGTGGGCGGGCTCCGATTCCCCGCCGGGGCGGGCGGGCTCCGATTCCCCTCCTGCCGCGAGCTCCCGGTAGGAGGCGGCGATCGCATCGGCCAGTGCGGGGGGCATCGGGGCATCGAGCACCGCCTGGCGGGCCGCGGCCGCGGCATCCTCCAGGGCCGCGCCGTCCTCGATGTCCACGCCCTCGAGGATCTCCTGCAGCCGCGCGCGCACGCCGCTCTGCTCGCAGAAGGCGGCGTAGGCCGGCGCGCCGACGACGAAGCCGGGAGGGACGGGCAGCCCGGCGGCGGTCAGCTCGCCGAGGTTTGCGCCCTTGCCGCCGGCGTATGACACGTCGGTGCGCCGCAGGTCAGAGAAGGGCCGGGTCGGGGCGTCGGTGGCGAGCGTGCTCATTGCTGAGAGTTACTCTCCCGCAGGAACGGAGGTGTGCCATCCGTGGCCCCCCGCCCTCGCGGTGCGGGTTTTCACCGATGCCCCGCCGCGCCGGGCGGATGACGATGGCTGCGTGAGTCAATTGGCCGCCTACCCCGGCGCGAGCGAGGTTGACATCGCGCTGCGGGACGGCTCGACGCTGCACGTCCGCCCGGTCGCCGCGGAGGACCGCCCGGCGATCGAGGCCTTCCTGGCGGGGCTCTCGCGGGAGTCGATCGGCTTCCGCTTCTTCGGGGCGGTGAACCTGGAGTGGGTGGCGGACTGGTCGGTGGACGTCGACTACGCCGACCGCTACGCGCTGGTGGCGGTGACGGGCGGGGTCCAGCTGCGACGATCGTGGCGCACGCCGCGTACGTGCGCGACGGGGGGCGAGCGCGCGGAAGTCGCGTTCCTGGTCGCCGACGCCTGGCAGGGTCGGGGGATCGCGACGATCATGCTCGCCCACCTCGCGGCGGCGGCGCAGGCGCACGGGATCGCGCTCTTCACCGCCGAGGTGCTGCCCGCGCAACCACCGCATGATCGAGGTCTTCCGCGACAGCGGCTTCCCGGTCGAGCTGCGCTCCAGCGGCGAGGTGATCGAGATCGAGCTGCCGACCTCGCTCTCGGACGGCCGCGCTGGAGCGCTTCGAGCGAGCGCGAGCAGACCGCCGCGGTGGCGGCGCTGCGGAGCTTCCTCTGCCCGCGCTCGGTCGCCGTGATCGGCGCCTCGCGCCGGCGGCGGCACGGTGGGCGGCGGAGATCCTGCGCAACCTCCTCACCGGCGGCTTCACGGGGGCGGTCTACCCGGTCAACAGCAGCGCGCGCACGCGTCCAGGGCCGGCGCGCGCACGACCGTCGGTGCGCGCGACGTGCCCGGCGCCGGTCGACCTCGCGGTGGTGGCGGTCCCCGCGGCGCAGGTCGCGGCGCGTGGCGCGCGAATGCGGGGCGGCGGGCGTGCGCGCGCTGCTCGTGATCTCCGCGGGCTTCGCGGAGACGGGGCGCGAGGGCGCCGCGCGCCAGCAGCGAGCTGCTCGCGATCTGCCGCGAGACGCGGCATGCGGATGATCGGTCCGAACTGCCTGGGCGTGCTGAACACGGCGCCCGAGGTGCGCCTCGACGCGACCTTCGCGCGCGGGCGCGCCGCTGCGCGGGCCGCGTCGGCTTCCTCTCCCAGAGCGGCGGGCTCGGCATCGCGATCATCGAAGCGGCGAGCCGCCTGCGGCCTCGGCCTCTCCTCGTTCGTGTCGGTCGGCAACAAGGCCGACATCTCCGGCAACGACCTGCTCAACTACTGGGAGCAGCGACCCGCGCACCGACGTGGTGCTGCTCTACCTCGAGTCCTTCGGCAACCCGCGCCGCTTCGCGCCGCATCGCGCCGCCGCGTGAGCGCGGCCAAGCCGATCGTCGCCGTCAAGAGCGGCCGCTCGCCGGCGGGCGCGCGCGCGACCACCTCGCACACCGGCGCGCTGGTGTCGGCCTCGGACGTGACCGTCGACGCGCTCTTCCGCCAGGCGGGCGTGATCCGCACCGACACGATCCACGAGCTGTTCGACGTCGCCTCGCTGCTCTGCGCGCAGCCCGTGCCGCGCGGGCGAGCCGGGTGGCGATCGTCACCAACGCCGGCGGGCCCGGGATCCTCTGCGCGGACGCCTGCCAGGCGGGCGGCCTCGAGGTGCCGCGGCTGCCCGCGGCGGCGCGCCGCCGGCTGGCCGGCCTGCTCGCGCCGGAGGCCTCGCTGGGCAACCCGATCGACATGATCGCGACGGCCTCCGCGGAGGACTACCGGCGCACGATCGAGACTGCTGGTCGCGGCGGAGGCATGCGACGCGATCGTCGCGATCTTCGTGCCGCCGCTGTGACCGCCGCGGGACGTCGCGCGCGCGCTGCGGGCGGCGGCGCCGCGCGCGCGCGGGGTGTGCTCGATGCGCGGTGTTCATGACCAGCGAGGGCGCCGCCCGCCGAGTTCGGGAGCGACGGCGCGCCTGCCCGGCTTCGAGTCTCTTCCCCGAGGACGCCGCGCGCGCGCTCGCCCACGCCGCGCGGCTATGGGCGCTGGCGCGCGCGCCCGCAGGGCGTCGTCCGCCGCGCTCTGCAGGACTGCCGCCCGGAGGAGGCCGCGGCGATCATCGCGCGCGCGCTCGCCGCCGGCGGGGGCTGGCTGGCGCCGCGGACGCTCGCCGCCCTGCTCGACTGCTACGGGCTGCCGCTGATCCCCACGCCGCGTGGTCGGCGAACGCGCGCGAGGCGGCCGCCGCGGCAGCGCGAGATCGGCGGCCCGGTGGCGCTGAAGGCGGTCGCCGAGGGCCTGCTCCACAAGAGCGACGCGGGCGGCGTGCTGCTCGGCCTGGAGGACGCCGACGCGGTGCGCGCCGGCGCGCGGCGAGATCGGCGGGCCGTCGCCGCGGCCGGCCACCGTCTCGAGGGCCTGGTCGTGCAGCCGATGGCGCCGGCCGGCGTCGAGCTGCTGTGGGCGTGGTCCACGACCGCGAGCTTCGGGCCGGTGATCGCGTGCGGCGCCGGGCGGCGCGACGCGCGAGCTGCTGGCGACGTCGCGGTGCGGATCACGCCGCTGACCGACCTCGACGCGGCGAGATGCTGCGCTCGCTGCGCACCTTCCCGCTGCTCGAGGGCTACCGCGGCGCGCCGCGGTGCGACGTCGCGGCGGTGGAAGACGGTGCTGCTGCGCCTGAGCGCGCTCGTGGAGGGGCGCCCGGAGATCGTGGAGCTCGACGCCAACCCCGTGGTGGTGGGCCCCGCGGGGGCGGCGATCGTGGACGCCCGGGTGCGCCTCGCGAAGGCGCCCTCGCCGCGGCCGCTCTCCGCGATTTGACCGCCCGCCCACCCGCGGCGCCTCCGTGCTTCTCCGCAGCGGGAGGGCGGACTTACCCGGTGGACGGCGAGCCGCGTCGGAACTAGCTTCGGACCATGAGCACACGTCTGCGACTGGCGGTCGCGCCGGTCCCGCCGGACTCGACGCGGTCCCCGAAGGGGCCCATCAGCGTCGTCCTGGCCGACGATCACGTGGGAGTGCGCCGCAGCCTGCGGCTGCTGCTCGACGGCGAGGAGGGCCTGGAGGTCGTCGCGGAGGTGGGCGATCTCGTGGAGACCTCCCGCGCGCTGCGGTCCCACCGTCCGCACGTGCTGGTGCTGGACCTGTGGATCTCCGACGGAGCCGCCCGCGCGACGATCGGCGATCTGCGCACGCAGGCTCCGCGCACGCGGATCGTGGCGGTGACGATGAACGACAGCCCGCCCTTCGCGCGGGCGCTGCTGGAGGCGGGGGCGGCGGGCTTCGTGCTGAAGGAGCTGGCCGACTCCGATCTGCCGCAGGCGATCCGCGCGGCGGCGGGTGGCTGGGAGTACGTGAGCCCTCGCATCAGAGAGCGTCTGCGGGCGGCGAGTCGCGAGTCGGGCGATCCCGCTCGCGGCGAGCGGAAAGTCTGAGAGGGAAGCGAAGCCGGTGTTCGAGGTACGCATCCACGGCCGCGGCGGCCAGGGCGTCGTGACGGCGGCCGAGCTGCTCTCGCTCGCGGCCTTCGAGGAGGGCCGCCACGCCCAGGCCTTCCCGAGCTTCGGCTCGGAGCGCATGGGCGCGCCGGTGGTGGCGTTCTGCCGCATCGACGACCGCGAGATCCGCACGCGCGAGCCGATCGCCGACCCCGACGCGCTGATCGTGCAGGACCCGACCCTGCTGCACCAGGTCGACGTCTTCGGCGGGCTGCGCGCCGACGGCTACGTGCTGATCAACTCCACCCGCAGCTTCGACGAGCTGGGCCTCGGCGAGCTGGACGCGACGCTTCCGCCCGAGCGGCTGCTGACGGTCCCGGCCGTCGGAGCTCGCCCGCGAGCACCTCGGCCAGCCCGCGGCCGAACGCGGCGCTGCTCGGCGGCCTCGCCGCGCTGACCGGCGTGGTCACGCTCGAGTCGGTGCTCGCGCGACCGCGATCGGCGAGCGCTTCGGCGGGGCCGACCTGGCGCGCCGAGGGCAACCGCTCGCGCGGCCGCGCGCGGCGCGTGCGTCTCGAGCACGTGCGCGCCAGGAGCTGGAGATGCCGGCCCATGCTTGAGCAGATCGAGGGCTCGCGCGCGGTCGCGCGCACGGTGGCGCTGTGCCGGCCGGAGGTCATCTCGCGCCTACCCGATCACGCCCCAGACCCACATCGTCGAGGCGCTCTCGGCGATGGTCAAGTCGGGCGCGCTGGCGCCGTGCGAGTTCGTCAACGTCGAGTCGGAGTTCGCGGCGATGTCGGTCGCGATCGGCGCCTCGGCGACGGGCGCGCGCACGTACACCGCGACCGCCAGCCAGGGCCTGCTGTACATGGCCGAGGCGCTGTACAACGCCTCCGGGCTCGGCCTGCCGATCGTGATGACGGTCGCCAACCGCGCGATCGGCGCGCCGATCAACATCTGGAACGACCACTCCGACTCGATGTCCCAGCGCGACTGCGGCTGGATCCAGCTGTACGCCGAGCAACCAGGAGGCGGTCGACCTGCACGTGCTGGCGTTCCGCCTCGCCGAGGAGCTCTCGCTGCCGGTGATGGTGTGCATGGACGGCTTCGTCCTCACCCACGCCTTCGAGCAGCTCGACCTGCCCGAGCGCAGGAGCAGGTCGACGCGTTCCTGCCGCCGTACGAGCCGCGCCAGGTGCTCGACCCCGACGAGCCGGTGACGATCGGCGCGATGGTCGGGCCCGGAGGCGTTCACCGAGGTCGCTACCTCGCGCACGTCAAGCAGATGCAGGCGCTCGACCTGATCCCGGAGCTGGCGGCGGAGCTTGGCGAGGCGCTCGGGCGCGAGCACGGGCGGGCTGCTGCGCGGCTACCGCTGCGAGGACGCGCGAGACGGTCGTGGTGGCGCTCGGCTCGGTGCTCGGCACGATCGAGGACGCGTCGACGAGCTGCGCGAGCGGGGCATGAGCGTCGGCGCGCTGGCGGATCAAGTCTTCCGGCCCGTTCCCGCTGGCGGAGGTGCGCGCGGCGCTCGGCGGCGCCGAGCGCGTGGTCGTGCTCGAGCAGGCGCTCGCGGTCGGGCTCGGCGGGATCGTCTCGCAGAACGTGCGCGCCGCGCTCGCGGGCGCAGACGCGCCGTGCACACGGTGATCGCCGGGCCTCGGCGGGCGCCCGATCACGCAGTCGCTCGCTGCGCCGGCTGCTCGAGCGAGGCGGCGGCGGAGCGGCCTGCAGCCGACTGAGCTTCCTCGATCTCAACCGCGAGCTGGTCGAGCGCGAGCTGGAGCGCACGCGCGAGCAGCGCCGCTCCGGGTCCGCACGCGGAGAACATGCTGCGCGACCTCGGCGTCGTCGCCGCGGGGCCGGTGTGAGACGATGGCCGCGCGACCGATCAAGTTCTACCAGGTGGGCAGCTTCGCGGTCGGCAACCGGCTGCTCGACCCGAGCAGCGCTCGGTGCAGGCCGACCCCGACCGCGCCAACGCGATCACCAAGGGCCACCGCGCCTGCCAGGGCTGCGGCGAGGCGCTCGGCGCGCGCTACGCGCTCGACGCCGCGATGCGCGCCACCGGCGGCCGGCTGATCGCGGCCAACGCGACCGGCTGCCTGGAGGTCTTCTCGACGCCCTACCCCGAGTCCTCGTGGCAGCTGCCGTGGCTGCACTCGCTGTTCGCCAACGCGCCCGCGGTCGCCACCGGGATCGCCGCGGCGCTGCGGGCCAAGGGCCGCACGCGACGTCCGCGTCGTCGGCCAGGGCGGCGACGGCGGCACCGTCGACATCGGCTTGGCGTGCCTGTCGGGCATGTTCGAGCGCAACGACGACGTGCTCTACATCTGCTACGACAACGAGGCCTACATGAACACCGGCGTGCAGCGCTCGGGCGCGACGCCGCCGGCGGCGCGCACGGCGACCACCCAGGCGGTCGGGCGCCGAGCCGGGCAACGCGTTCGGCCAGGGCAAGAACCTGCCGCTGATCGCGATGGCGCACGAGATCCCCTACGTCGCCACCGCGACCGTCGCCGACCTGCGCGACCTCGAGGCGCAAGGTCGAGCGCGCGATGAGCTGCCGCGGCGCGCGCTACCTGCACGTGCTCGTCCCCTGCCCGCTCGGCTGGGGCTCGGCGCCGCGCGGACACGATCAAGATCGCGCGCCTGGCCAAGGAGACCGGCCTGTTCCCGGTGTTCGAGGCCGAGCACGGCGACGGTCACCGCGCGTCTCGCAGATCCGCCGCCGCGTGCCCGGTCGAGGAGTACCTGCGCCCGCAGAGCCGCTACGCGCACCTGTTCAGCGCCGAGCGCCGCGCAGCGACGTGATCGCGCGCCTCCAGGCGCATCGCCGACCGCAACATCGAGCGCTTCGGCCTGCTCGACGAGGCGGTCCGCGAGCGGCGCGGTGGAGCTGCCGCAGGAGCGCGTGATGGAGAAGCCCTTCGCGATCACGCTCGACGTCGGCTCGAGCCTCGCCAACCACACCGGCTCGTGGCGCGACCGAGCGCCCCGTCTACGTCGACCGCCTGCCGCCCTGCAACGACGCGCTGCCCGGCGGGCGAGGACATCCAGGGCTGGCTGTACCACGCCGAGGCGGCGGCGACTACGAGGCGGCGTGGCGCCAGCTCGTGCAGCGACAACCCGTTCCCCGCGGTGATGGGCCGCGTCTGCTACCACCCCTGCGAGACCGCCTGCAACCGCGCGCAGCTCGACGAGGCGGTCGGGATCAACTCGGTCGAGCGCTTCCTCGGCGACGAGGCGATCGAGCACGGCTGGAGCTGCCGGCGCCGCGCGCGCGCCGCCGGGCAGCGCGTGCTCGTCGTCGGCGCCGGGCCCTCCGGCCTGTCGGCCGCCTACCACCTCGCGCTGCTCGGCCACGAGGTCGACGATCCACGACGCGGGCCCGCGCCCGGCGGCATGATGCGCTACGGGATCCCCACCTACCGGCTGCCGCGCGAGGTGCTCGACGCCGAGATCGCGCGGATCCTCGCGCTCGGGCGTCGACGCTGCGAGCGCGACGCACGGTCACCGACCTCCGCGCGGCGATGCGCGAGGGCGGCTTCGACGCGGCGTTCCTCGCGGTCGGCGCGCAGCTCGGCCAGCGCGCGTACATCCCGGCGGGCGAGCGCCGCGCAGTCCTCGACGCCGTCTCGCTGCTGCGCGGCATGGAGGACGGGCGAGCCCCCGCTGCTCGGCCGCGCGCGTGGTCGTCTACGGCGGCGGCAACACCGCGATGGACGCCGCGCGCACCGCCCAGCGGCTCGGCGCGAGCGAGCGCGATCATCGTCTACCGGCGCACCCGCGAGCGGATGCCCGCGCACGACGTGGAGCTCGAGGAGGCGCTAGCAGGAGGGCGTCGTCGATGCGCTGGCTCTCGACGATCAAGCAGGCCGACGCGAGGGGCAGCTGCGTGATCGAGCGGATGGAGCTCGACGAGACCGGCTTCCCGCAGCCGACCGGCGAGTTCGAGGAGCTCGACGCCGACTCGCTGGTGCTCGCGCTCGGCCAGGACGCCGACCTGTCGCTGCTCGAGGGCGTGCCCGGGCTGCGAGATCGAGGACGGCGTGGTCGAGGTCGACGACCGACATGATGACCGGCCACCCGGGCATCTTCGCCGGCGGCGACATGGTCCCCGGCCGAGCGCACGGTCACGGTCGCGCATCGGGCACGGCAAGCGCGCGGCGCGCCACATCGACGCCTGGCTGCGCGGCGAGCGCTCGCGGCGCCGCCGAGCCGCCGCGAGCTCGCGGGCTTCGACACGCTCAACACCTGGTACTACGCCGACGCGCCCGCAGACCGTGCGCCGCGGCTCGACGCGGTCCGCCGCCAGTCGCACCTTCGAGGAGGTCGTCAGGCGGCCTCGACGAGGACAACCGCGCTGTTCGAGGCGCGCCGCTGCCTGTCGTGCGGCAACTGCTTCGCCTGCGACAACTGCTACGGCGTCTGCCCCGACAACGCCGTCATCAAGCTCGGGCCCCGGGCGAGCGCTACGCAGTTCGACTCGACTACTGCAAGGGCTGCGGCATCTGCGCGGCGGAGTGCCCCTGCGGCGCGATCGAGATGGAGCCCGACCCGGGATTGGCAATAGAGAGAAACACCGCTTGACAACACCAACGCATCCCGCCTACATTAGACATCTGATGGCAGGCTCGGCGGGGGCTAAGACATGGTGAGCGGACGCTTGCGAGGCGACGGGGAGGAGAACGGGCGCGGCAGGCGCGGCGTCGCCGTGAAGCAGCCGGCCTCCGCGCGCCCGGAGCTCGAACGCGAGCGCGTGGCGGAGATCCAGCGCGCGCGGATGCTGAGCGCGATGGTTGACCTCACCCGCGAGCAGGGCGCGGAACGGGTGACGGTGGCCCACGTGGTGGCCCGCGCGGGCGTCTCGCGGCGCACCTTCTACGAAATTTTCGCCGACCGCGAAGCCTGCCTGCTGGAGGCGCTCGACGACGCGATCGAGCGGATCGCCGCGGCGGTGCTCCCGGCCTACCGGCGCGAGCGCGGCTGGGCGCGAGCGGATCAGCGCGGGCCTCACCGCGATGCTCGAGCTGTTCGACGCCGAGCCCGGCGTCGCGGCGCTGTGCGTGGTTGACGTGCTCGGCGCGGGCCCCGACGCGCTGGAGCGCCGCGCGGAGGTGATCGACGCGCTCGTAGGCGCCGTGGACCGCGGCCGCCGTGACGCGGCCGCCGCGAACGCGCCTCAACCGCGTGATCGCGGAGGGCGTGGTGGGAGCGGTGCTGGGCGTCCTCTACACCCGCCTGCGCGAGCCAAGCCCAAGCCGCTGCTCCCCCTGCGGGGGCAGCTGATGAGCATGATTGTGCTCCCCTACCTCGGCCCTGAGGCCGCGGCGGAGGAGCTTGCCCGCCGCGCGCGCCGTGCGCGCCGCAGGGCGGCGCACCCAGGAGGACCCGCTCAAGCGGCTCGACATGCGCCTCACCTACCGCACGATGCGCGTGCTGACTGCGGTCGGAACCACCCGGACCTCAACAACCGCCGCGTGGCGCACGACGCGGGCGTCGCCGACCAGGGCCAGATGTCCAAGCTGCTCGCGCGCCTGGAGAGTCTCGGCCTGATCGTCAACGGCGGCGAGAGCATCGTGCCGGGCGAAGCCAACGCGTGGCGGCTGACCGGCGCGGCCACGAGCTCGAGCAGGCGATCCGCACCCGTGAGGATCGCTGACTCGACGCCAGATCTGAAAACAGTCTGACACGTGAAGACAAGCGCTGGACAATGAGCGTCCCAGCGTCTATAATCTGGCGACCGCGCGGGTCGGCGCGATCGAGGAGCTAGGGTCTGGGGGTCGTGCCGATGAGTTCAACAGCTGGCGGTCGTACCGCGCTCGCGGGCGCCTTCGCCGGCGCTGCGCGGCGCTACTGGCTGGGTGTCTTCCCACGCGTCTGCGCCGAGCGTCGCCGGCGCGAGGCGCGCGCGCAAGAGATTCCCGACGCAGCTGCTGCGGCGGGTTGTGGTCGACGCGCTGCACAAGTGGGGCAACATCGAGGGCGCCACGGCGTTCGCGGCGTTCGTCCCCCGCCGCCGGCGCGGCGGCGGCGGCGCGCGCGATGGCGTGCTTCCAGGCCGCCTACAACTACCTCGACATGCTCAGCGAGCTGCCGAACACCGACCCGGTGGCCAACGGGCGGCTGCTGCACCGCGCGCTGCTCGTCGCGCTGGACCCCGAGGCGGAGCACCTCGACTACTACGCCCACCATCATCTGCACGAGGACGGCGGCTATCTGGCGGAGACCGTGGACGGCTGCCGCACCGCGCTCGCGCAGCTGCCCTCCTACGCGGCCGTCGCACCCGCGGCGCGGCGCGCGGCGGAACGGATCGTCGCCTTCCAGAGCTGCAACACCGGCGAGGTGCAGGGCGACTACGCTGGCGCTCGAACGGTGGGCGCGGACGCATACGCCGCACGAGCACCGGCCTGCGCTGGTGGGAGACCGCGGCGGCGGGGGGCTCCTCGCTGTGCATCTACGCGCTGATCGCCGCGGCCGCCCAGCCGCACGTCGATCCCGAGGAGATCGCGGCGATCGAGGAGGCCTACTTCCCGTGGATCGGGGCGCTGCACTCGCTGCTGGACAATCTGATCGACACCGCCGAGGACTACGCCACGGGCCAGCGCAGCCTGATCGGCTGCTACGCCTCCCCGCTCGACGCGGCCACGCGCATGGGCCTGCTCGCGGAGCGCTCGATGGCACGCGGCGCGAGGCGCTGCCGAGCGGCCGCGGGCACGCGCTGATCCTGGCGGCGATGGCGAGCTTCTACCTATCCACGCCCGAGGCCCGCACGCCCGAGGCGGCGCCGGTGACCGCCGCGGTGCTGGACGCGCTCGGGCGAGCCGGCGCGCGCTCTCGATGCTGGTCTTCCGCGCGCGGCTGAGCGCTGCGGCGCGTCGCGCCCGGCGCGCCCGGCGCGCCGCGCGCGGCGCGGCGGCGGAGCCGAGGTCGTGATGCCGCCAGCTGTCGGAGATGTTGGCGCCGGTCGCCGCTGGGCCATGAGGCGCATGGCGCGAAGCACAGCCCGTGTCTGATCGAGTCACACACGGGAGCCGCGTGAGCGGGCGGGATCATCGTCGCTCCCCCGGAGCCAGGGAGAGCCGTCTTGCTTGAGCTGCGCGATCTTGTAAAGCACTACCCCGAGGTCGGCGGCGAGCCGGTACGCGCCGTCGACGGCGTCTCGCTGAACGTCGAGCCCGGCGAGATGGTCGCGCTCTACGGCCCCAGCGGCTCGGGCAAGACCACGCTGCTGCTGATGGTCGCCACGCTGCTTGCACCGACCAGCGGCGCGGTGCTGATCGGCGGGCGCGACGTCTCCTCGCTCTCCGAGCGCGAAGCCTCGCACTTCAGGCTCTCCGAACTGGGCTTCATCCGCCAGAACTTCGACCTGCTGCCCGGCGTCACGGCGATCGACAACGCGGTGCTGAAGCTGCTGAAGAGCATGCGCTGGCGCGAGGCCCACCGCCAGATCGCGCCGCTGCTCGAGCGCCTCGGCCTCGGCGAGCGCCTGCAGCACAGCGCCGAGACGCTCTCGATGGGCGAGCGCCAGCGGGTGATGATCGCCAGGGCGCTCTCCACCGAACCGCGCCTCCTGCTCGCCGACGAGCCCACCGGCAGCCTCGACACGCAGCGCGGCCGCGAAGTGCTGGAGCTGCTCACCGAGCTCTGCCGCGAGCACCAGGTCGCGATCGTGCTCGTCAGCCACGACCCGCAGGCGGCCGCCTACGCCGACCGCGTGTACGCGCTGCGCGACGGCAAGCTCGGCCAGTACGAGCCCGACCAGTGGGCCGCGCGGGTCGCGCAGTAGGAACGCAGGGTCGCCGCCTTGAAGCCCGGGAACGTCCTGCACCTCTACCGCGTGCGGCTCGCGCGCGCGCCTCGCTGCAGGAGCTGTTCGCGGTCGTCGGGATCGCGGCTGGCGTCGCGCTGCTGTTCGCCTCGCAGGTCGCGAGCTCGAGCCTCTCGAGCTCCGTCGCGCAGCTCTCGCATGGGATCGTCGGCAACGCCACCCTACAGCTGATCGCGCGCGACGCGCACGGCTTCGAAGAAGGGCTCCTCGAGAAGGTGCGCGGCGATCCCCGGCGTGCGCACCGCGGCGCCCCTGCTGGAAGCGAGCGCAAACGCCGTTGGGCCCAAGGGGCGGGTGTCGGTCGAGCTCGTCGGCGCCGACGCGAGCCTCTCCGAACTGGGCGGCTCGCTCGTGCGCCACACCCAGCTCTCCCCGTTCGCCGGCATCGGCGCGATCGTGCTGCCCGCGCCGCTCGCGAGGAAGATCGGCGTGACCAAGTTCGGCGAAGAAGCCACCCTCCAGCTGGACGGGCGGGTGGCGCAGGCGCCGCTGTACGAGCAGCTGAGCGCCAAGCAGATCGGCCCGCTGATATCGAGCCCGATCGTGATCGCCCCGCTCTCATTCGCCCAGGAAATGAGCGGCCTCTCCGGGCGCGTCAGCCGCATGCTCGTGCAGCCCGCGCCGGGCCGCGAAGCGCAGGTGCGCGCGGCGCTCGAAGGGCTCGCGGCTGGCCGATCTTCGATCGGTCGGCTGAACGTCGAGCCGGCCAGCTACGACGAAAAGCTGTTCGCCCGCGCCGCCGCCGCGACCAACCAGTCCACCGCCCTGTTCGCGGTGATCAGCGCGCTGGTGGGCTTCCTCTTCGCGTTCAACGCAATGCTCCTCACGATCCCCCAGCGCAGGCGGCTGATCGCGGACCTGCGCCGCGACGGCTACCCCCCACGGACCGTGATCGGGGTGCTCATGTTCGACGCGGTGGTGCTCGGGATCCTTGCCTGCGTGCTCGGTCTGGTGCTCGGCGAGGAGCTCTCGATCCACCTCTTCCGCTCCAACCCCGGCTACCTCTCCTCCGCGTTCGCCGTCGGCTCCCAGCGGGTGGTGAGCGCGCAGAGCGTCGCGGTCGCCGTGCTCGGGGGGATGCTCGCCGCCTCGGTCGCCGTGCTGAGCCCCTTCAAAGACATCGTCTCGCGCCAGCCGCTCGCGGCGATCACGCAGAAGGAGGGCGGGGGCGGGGGCGGCGGCGCTCGCTGGCTCGCGCTCACGGGGTTCGCCTGCCTGGCCGCCGCCACCGCGATCCTGCTCGCCGCGCCGAAATCGGCGGTGCTCGGCATGGTCTTCCTCGTCGCCGCGCTGCTGCTGCTGCTGCCGATCCCGCTGAACGCCACGCTCGCGCTCGTGCGGTGGATCGCGCCCGGGATCACCAGCGCCGTCCCCCACGTGGCCGTGATGGAGCTGCGCGCGGGCCGCGCGCGCGCCGTGGCGATCGCCGCGACCGGCGCGGTCGCGGTCTTCGGCAGCGTCGCGATCCAGGCCGCCCACGGCGACCTGCTGAAGGGCCTGGAAAACGCGGGGCACGACATGAACGCCTTCACCGACGTGTGGGTCTCCCCGGCGGGCTCCTACAACCTCCTGAAGACCACGCCGTTCAAGCCCACCCAGCAGGCGCAGCTCGCGCGCCTGCCCGGCGTGCGCGCGGTGCGCCTGTACCGCGGCGGCCTGCTCGACATCGGCGAACGGCGCGTGTGGGTGATCGCGCCGCCGCGCGAAGCCACCCCGCTGCTGCCCTCCACCCAGATCGTCGAAGGCGACGTGGCGCGCGCCACCGAAGAGGTCCGCGGCGGCGGCTGGGCGGTCGTCTCGCAGGCGATCGCCGACGAACACCACCTCCATATCGGCGATCCCTTCACGCTGCCCACGCCGATCCCCACCACGTTCAAGGTGGCCGCGATCGGCACCAACATCGGCTGGGCGCCCGGCGCGATCGTCATGAACGCCACGGATTACGCGAACGCGTGGGGTTCGAGCGATGCGAGCGCCTACAACGTCCTGCTCGCCCCCGGCGTCTCCCAGGCGCAGGGGAGGCGCGAGCTCGAACGGGCGCTCGGACCCGGCTCGGGCTTCACCGTCGAAACGGCCACCCAGCACGCCGACCAGCAGCGCGCGCTCAGCCGCCAGGGCCTCGAACGCCTCACGCAGATCGCCACGCTGATCCTGATCGCCGCGGTGCTCGCGATGGCGGCCGCGATGGGCAACATGGTGTGGCAGCGCCGCCCGCGCCTCGCGAAGCTGAAGCTCGAGGGCTTCCCCCGCGCCGAACTGTGGCGCACGATCCTGCTGGAGAGCCTGCTGCTGCTCGGCGTCGGCTGCGTAAGCGGTGCGGTCTTCGGCCTCTACGGCCAGCAGACTGCTCGACCGCGCGCTCGCCAACGTGATCAACTTCCCCGTCGTCTACTCATTCGGCGCGCTCGTGGCCGTCTCGAGCCTCGCCCTCGTCACCGCGGCCGCGGTAGTGATCGTCGCGATCCCCGGATACCTCGCCGCCGGCGTATCCCCAGCCGTCGCATTGCAGGACTAACCCGGCAGTTGCGTTTATTTGTGCCGGCGCCGCGGGGGGCAGGGTACGGTGGTCGACGCGGTGGCGCGCGAGCCGTCCTGGAAGCCGAAGTCGGCGGCGAACGGGAAGCCGCCGTGCGGACACCGTTCCGGCACCGCGATGCCGATCGGGTGGAAGGGCACGAGCCGGCCGTGGACGTGCTTGTAGTAGGTCAGGTGGCTGGGGCCGATCGTCAACTGCACGCTGAGGATCGAGACATCCGGCCCGTTGGGGACGCTGGGGATCGGCGGCACGAGCGTGGTCAACTGCGAGCCGAACACCCCGGAGGTTGACAGCAGTTCGCCTCTGAAGACCAGCTGGGCATAGACCGGGGTCTGCCCGTTGGCGTAGAACAGCACGACGATGTTGCTGTTCTTGCTCGGCGGCCCCATCAGCGCCTGGATTTCGGGAAGCTCGTGGCCCGACCCGGTGCCGAACGGCACTTCCACGAACGCGCTGCCGGACCCGAGCCGCGAGTTGGCCGGGCAGCCGCTGAGCCCGTGTTCTTCCAGGGCCTTCGGCTGGCAGATCGCCAGGCCGAGCGTCGTCGCCGTGTAGTTCATGCCCGCCGGCATGTGCAGGTCGATGCTCGACAGCGGCGGGGGCGCCACCCCTTCCGCGGTGGACAGATGGAACCCGAACTCGATCGTCGTGCTGGCCCCGAGCCTGTCCGGTGAGAACGACGCCTGGAGCGTCGCGGTCTCCACGACGGCCTCGGCGGTTGCCGCCGACGCGCAGCCGCAGATGAGCAGCGCCGCCCCGACGATCAGGGTTCTGAGCTTGAACATGGAGTCCCCCCGCCGCGACGCGTCAGGCGGAGAAGTGGCCGTTGACGTGTACGGTCACGGCGCCGCTGGTGCGCTGGATCGTGCCGCTGAAGCTGATGCCGGACCCGTGGGCGTGCGAGTACTTGCCGGTCCCGTGGGTGATCGACAGCGTGCCCGCAAAGCTCGCGGTGGCGCCGTTGTTGTGGTAGCTGCCCGACGCGTTGCCGGTCATCGAGCCGCCGCTGGCGTGGACCGTGAGTTCGGCGGTCACGCGGTTGGTGGAGACCACGTCGAGGCGCATCGAAACGGAGCCGCCGATCGAGCCGGTCGCCGATCCGGACTCGTACAGGTTGAACCCCCGGTGGGAGGTCTCGTGCAGACGGCCGGTGTCATTCAGCGTGATCGTCCGTGCCGCCGAAGCGGCCGGCCCCGATGCGCCAGCGGTCCCGGCGAGGGCGAATGTGCCGGCGGCCGCGGCGAGCGCGCCCGCCGCGGCAAGACTGCGGTGAATGCGATTCCTCATAACCACGATACCTCTCTCCTCCTAAGTTGTGTAAGACCCCAGCCTCAGCCTAGCAACCTATGGGCTCGCTGGGCTTTTAGTCAAGAGGCTCGCTGGGCTTTTAGTCAAGACGCTGTTTATAAAGCGCCTCCGCTCGATCAAACCCGCGGCGGCGGGGCAAGTTGCTCCCCTGGGGAGATGTTTCCACACTCAAGAAGCTCAGGCTGCTGCCGATAGATGAAGGCATGTCCGTCCACGGGCGAGATCCCTCGATCGAGAAGGAGAGGTAGATGGCGAGCGAACCGGTGCCCGCGCGGGCACCTCTCGCGGATGACCTGCGCCGTCTCGGGGAAGCCCTGAAAGGGGGGACCGACGAGGTGGTCGCAAGGATGCTGAGCCGCTCGCGGGAGTCGAGCTGCGTGCTCGACACGCTCGTGGAAGACAGCTTCGCCCGGGTCGGCACGGTCTCCACGATCGCTGTAGCCAGGTGGATGGCCGGCGACGGCGAGGAGGTTGCACGCGAGGTCGGCCGCGAGTCCTGGCGCATCTTCGGCCAGCTGGCCGCGCAGCGGGCGGCGCCGCTGAACGAGGTCACCAAGCGCTGCCTGCGCTGGCGCGACGCGGCCGAGGAGGTGGTGCACGAGCGCGCCGTGGCGCTCGGGCTGGGAGAGGAGGTGCTGACCGCGGCGCTCGGCATGCTGCAGCGCAGCCTCGACGTGACGCTCGTGCGGATGTGCGAGGCCTTCGAGGAGGAGCGTCGCAGGGCTCACGAGGAGCTCTCCAGGCGCCAGGACGAGCTGGCCTTCCTGGCCACTCACGACCCCCTGACGGGCCTGCCGAACCGCACTCTGATCCTGGACCGCGTCGAGCAGATGCTCGTACGGTCGCGCCGCAGCCGCACGCCCGTGGCGGCGCTGTTCGTCGACCTCGACAACTTCAAGGGCATCAACGACACGCTGGGCCATGGAGCGGGCGACCGGCTGTTGAAGGCGGTCGCGGCACGACTGGGGGCCGCGATTCGTGAGACCGACGCGCTCGGGCGCCTCGGCGGCGACGAGTTCGTGGTGATCGCCGAGGGCATGTCCCTGGCGGCGGGCCCCGAGCTGATCGCCGAGCGCCTGCTGGCCGCGCTCGAGCAGCCGTTCAAGCTCGACGAATCCGAGGCGGCGCGCCTGGCCGTCAGCGCCAGCGTGGGAATCGCGATGGGCGACAGGGAGTCCGCCGAGGAGCTGCTGCGCGACGCGGACATCGCGATGTACCGCGCCAAGTGGGACGGCAAGAACCGCTACGTGGTGTTCGAGTCCACGATGCAGGACGCCGTGCAGAGTCGCATGGAGCTCGAGATGGACCTGCGCGAAGCTCTCGAAAACGATCAGTTCTTCCTCGTCTACCAGCCCACCTTCGACCTCCAGAGCATGAGTCCCACCGGCGTGGAGGCGCTGCTGCGCTGGAACAGCCCGAGACGCGGAGTCGTGCAGCCCGACGATTTCGTGCAACTGCTCGAGGAGACCGGCATGATCAGGGAGATCGGGAGATGGGTCCTGTGCGAGGCCTGCGGGCAGGGCGCGGCATGGCGGGAGGCGGGGCACTCGATCGGGATGTCGGTCAACGTATCGGCCCGCCAGCTCGAAACCGATGAGTTCGTGAGCCACGTCCGGGAGGCGTTGGGAGAGAGTGGCCTCGAGCCCGGCGCGCTGACGCTCGAGATCACCGAGACCACGATCATGCGCGACGCCGAGCAGACGGTCCGCCGGCTCGCCGCCATCAAGGAGCTCGGCGTGCGCATCGCGATCGACGACTTTGGCACCGGGTACTCCTCGCTCTCCCACCTCCAGCAGTTCCCCGTGGACGCGCTGAAGATCGACCGCTCCTTCATCGCGCGGCTGACGCAGAGCCCGGAAGGGGAGACGCTGATCCGCACGCTCGTGCAGCTCGGCAAGGCGATGTCGATCGAGACGCTCGCCGAGGGCATCGAGCGCCACCACGAGCTGAGCCTGCTGCAGGACGAGCAGTGCGACAGCGGTCAGGGCTTCCTCTTCGCGCGCCCCCTCGACGCGGCGACGGCGGAAGCGTTCTTCTGCACGTGGACCGGCGATCTCGCCGAGACCTTCGCCCAGGAGGCGCTGTAGGGTCGGTCAATCGGTCTCCTTGGATCGGGTGTCCCGCCGACGCCGTACTCCCCTCAAATCGCGGAGGAAAACAGCCTCAAATCGCGTGGAAAAAGAGCCTCAAATCGCGGAGGAAAATAACCTCAAATCGCGGAAAACAGTAGTACCATGGAGACGTGCCCGCAGTCCTTGGCAAGCTCGTCGAGCGCCGTCTCGGCGAGGTGGCGCTCCGTCGCATGGGCGAGGAGCCCGTCATCGTGCTGCAGGGTCCACGTGCTGTCGGGAAGTCAACGCTGCTGCGGAGGCTGGCGGTCTCCCGCGGTCGCGAGGTCATCGACCTAGACGACTTGGACACCCGGGATGCGGTTCGCGCCGACCCGGCGCTGTTCGTGCGCGGCGAGCCCCCCGTGTTGATCGACGAGTTCCAGCACGTGCCCGAGCTGCTCGACGCGATCAAGGCGGAGCTCAACCGCGACTCGAGGCCGGGCCGGTTCGTGCTCACCGGCTCGACGCGGTATGCGACGCTGCCGCTGGCGGCCCAGGCGCTTACCGGACGCGCCCATCGCATGGATGTCCTGCCGCTCTCACAGGGGGAGATTGCGGAGGTTCGTGAGGACTTCGCCAAGACGCTGATGAGCGATCCGGCAGCGCTGGTGGAGCAGAGCCCGGCCGCAGCCGCTCGGGAGGAGTACGTCGGCCGGGTGGTCGCGGGAGGATTTCCACTGGCGCTCGCTCGGGGGCGGCCCGAGGACCGCACGCGCTGGTTTGACGACTACCTGGAGCTCGTGATCGAGCGCGACGTGTTGGAGCTCACGCGCGTGCGCCAGCGCCGGCAGCTCCCGCTGCTGCTGGCGCAGCTCGCGAGTCAGACCGCGCAGATGCTGAACATCGCCAAGGCGGCGGCGGCGATCGGGATGGACAAGTCGACGGCGGAGAGCTACACCAAGCTGCTGGAGACCGTCTTCCTGATTCAGCGGCTCCCGGCGTGGGGAACCACGCTCTCCTCGCGCGTCGCCGCGGCTCCGAAGGTGCACCTCGTCGATAGCGGGCTCGCCGCGCGCCTGCTGCGCTTGACCGAGAGCAAGCTGGCGGCGGCCACGGCTCCAGCGCTCACGGAGCTCGGGCATCTGCTGGAGACGTTCGTCGTGGGCGAGGTGTGCAGGCAGCTCGACTGGCTCGACGCGCCGGTCCAGCGTGGACATTGGCGCACCCACGATGGCGAGGAGGTCGACCTCGTGCTCGAACGCGAAGACGGCAAGATCGCCGCGCTCGAGGTCAAAGCCTCCTCGCGCGTCGCCGCCCGCGAGCTGCGCAGCCTGCTCAGACTGCGTGGCAGGCTCGCGGGTCAGTTCCTGGGAGGCGTCGTGCTCTACACCGGCGCGCACGCATACACCCACGACGGCATGCACGTGGTGCCGATCAACCGGCTCTGGAACTCGGGGCAGCGGAAAGGAGGGTAGATCCTACGGCCAGTCGATCCGCTCGGCCAGCTCGCCCGCGCCGAGATCGATCAGCGCGCTGCGCTCGATCGGCCGGTACTCGCCCTCCAGGATCGACGACGGCTATGGCTCACGACACCGCGGCCCTCGCGTCGTGGTTGAAGGAGCCGACCTCGCGCTCGCTGAGCGAGGTGCTCGGCGGGTGCTCCTCCAGCGTCCGCAGGCTGCGGTGGATGTCTTCGAGCAGCAGGTCGGCCATGTCGCGGCTGAACCCGTGGCGCACGAGGATCCGCTGGATCGCAAGGCCCTCGAGGTTGGGGGGCAGCGTGTACGCCGGCACGAGCCAGCCGTGGGTGCGCAGCCGGTCGGCCAGATCGAACAGGTTGAAGCCGTGGTCGCGGCCCTCCGCGAGCTTCCAGGAGACCGCGGCGATGCCCTCGCCGGGGGTCGCCGCCGTGGACGAGCTCGAACGGGCCGAGCTCGGCGATCTCGTGCGCGAGGTGGCGGCAGGTCTCATACGTGGCCCCGTGGACGCGGCCGTAGCCCTCTCGTCCCAGGCGGATGAAGTCGTAGTACTGGGTCACCACCTGTCCCCCGGGCCGGGAGAAGTTGAGGTTGAACGTGGGCATCTCCCCGCCGAGGTAGTTGACGTTGAAGATCATCCGCTGTGGCATGTCGGCCGGCTCGCGCCAGATCGCCCAGCCGCAGCCGAGCGGCGCGAGGCCGGTCTTGTGCCCGGAGGCGTTGATCGACTTCACGCGCGGGATGCGGAAGTCCCACACGAGCTCCGGCGCGGTGAACGGGGCGAGCAGGGCGCCGCTGGCGCCGTCCACGTGCAGCGGGATGTCGAGGCCCCGCTCGGCCTGCAGGACGTCGAGCGCGGCCGCGATTGCGGCGACGTCCTCGAACAGGCCGGTGAAGGTCTGCCCGAGCGTGGCCACCACCATGATCGTGTTCTCGTCGCAGCGCTCCAGGCACTGCTCGGCGCCCATCAGGTAGCGCCCGTCGTCCATCGGGACCTCGCGGATCTCCACGTCGAAGTAGCGCGCGAACTTCTCCCAGCACACCTGCACGGGGCCGCACACGAAGTTCGGCCGCTCCGGGTGGGCGGGGTTCGGGTGGGCGAGGTGGGTGGGGTTCGGGTGGGCGAGGTTCCCATCATTTGAGCGCCTGCGCTCGCGCCAGCGGAACTTCGCCGCCAGCCCCGCCAGCATCGCCGCCTCGCTGGAGCCGGTGGTGGAGGTGCCGAGCGTGGTGCCCGGTTGCGGGGAGTGCCACAGGTCGGCCAGCATCCGCACGCAGCGCGACTCGAGCTCCGCGGTCTGCGGGTACTCGTCCTTGTCGACGATGTTCTTGTCGAAGGACTCCGCGAGCAGCGCCAGCACCTCGGGCTCCGCCCAGGTCGTGCAGAAGGTCGCGAGGTTCATGCGCGCAACTCCGTCGAGCAGCAGCTCGTCGTGCACGAGCGCGTACGCCAGCCGCGGGTCGCTCTCATGCGCCGGGAAGCGGCGCTTGGGGGCGCCCCGGCGGGCCATCAGCGACTCGTAGGGGTCCTCGTCCTCGGGATGCCTGCGGGGGTGCGGGTGCTCGCTCATGGTGGCGCTCCTTGAGTTGTGGTCCCCCGAAGGATGGCGGATCGGGTGCTTGCTCATGTGGCGCTCCCTGAGCAGTGGTCCCCCGAAGGATGGCGGATCGGGTGCTTGCTCATGTGGCGCTCCCTGAGCAGTGGTCCCCCGAAGGATGGCGGATCGAAACGTTCATGCCGGTGAACGCAAGTCGCGACCAACGGGCGATTGTGGGCGCCTCGCCGCCTCCCCATCATCGGTTGCCGAGACCTCAGCCGGATGCTTCGCACAGGTGTGAAGCGATTTTTCGCACAGGCGCGAAGCCGCACAGGCGCGAAGCCGGCGGCGCTCGGAGTAGCGCGACGGGGGACTCCCAGACAAGGAAACGCCGAACCAAGGATGGAGGTGCCTCCGATGCTCGCAAGTACCAGGACCGTTCAGGAGAGACAGCCGGCCGAACCAAGGATGGAGGTGCCTCCGATGCTCGCAAGTACCAGGACCGTTCAGGAGAGACAGCCGATCGGGTTGCGTGCTCGCGCGACCCTCGACGAGTCGCCCGAGGCGATGCGCCAGGTGCGCCTCGCGATCGCGCGCGCCAAGGAGGGGGACCGCGAGGCGCTGCGGCTGCTGTACGTGCGCTACTCCGAAAACGTCTACGGCTACGTGCGCAGCATCGTGCGCGACGAGAAGGAGGCCGAAGACCTCACCCAGCACGTCTTCCTGAAGCTGATCACCGTGATCTGCAAGTACGACGACCGCGGTATCCCCTTCTCGGGCTGGCTGCTGCGGCTGGCGCGCAACGTGGCGCTCGACCATCTCCGCCGGCGCCGCGCGACCCCGACGGAGGAGGTCTACGGGGCGGACAGTCAGATCGACGAGGCGTCGCTCGACCGCGCGCGCAGCCTGCGCACGGCGCTCGCCGCGCTGCCCGAGGAGCAGCGCGACGTGGTGGTGATGCGCCACGTGATCGGGCTCACCCCGCCCGAGATCGCGACGCGGATGGGCCGCTCGGAGAGCTCGGTCCACGGCCTGCACCACCGTGGCCGGCGGGCGCTGCAGCAGGAGCTGCTGCGGCTGGAAGCCGCACCCGCGACAGCCGCCGTGGCGGGCTGAGGGCGCGATGTCCACCAACGCGATGTCAACCACCCCGATCCCCACCACGATCGCCACACACGACTCCGTCCGTCCGGCCCAGGTGCCGCTCGCGCGGATGGACTGCGCCGATCCGGCGCTGATGGAGGAGCTGCTGGGGGCCGTCCGCGAAGTCGCCGAGCACGGCGCTTTCACGCTCGGTCATCACGTCGAGGCCTTCGAGCGGGAGTTCGCGGACTACTGCGAAAGCGACTTCGCGGTCGGCGTCTCCTCGGGCACCGAGGCCCTCGTCCTCGCGCTGCGCGCCCTGGAGATCGGTCCGGGCGACGAGGTGATCGTGCCGGCCAACTCGTTCATCGCCACCGCCGAGGCGGTCAGCGCGGTCGGGGCGACCCCGCTGCCGGTGGACGTGGATCCGGACTCCCACCTCATCACCGCCGAGCTGATCGCGCCCAGCATCTCCCCGCGCGTGCGCTGCGTGATCCCGGTGCACCTCTTCGGGGGGACCGTGGATCTCGACCCGATCCTCGAGCTGGCCCACGAGGCGGGGATCCACGTGGTCGAGGACGCCTGCCAGGCGCACGGCGCGCGCTATCGCGGCCGGCGTGTGGGAACGCTGGGAGCGCTCGGCTGCTTCAGCTTCTATCCGGCCAAGAACCTCGGCGCATGGGGCGACGGGGGCGCGGTGCTCACCGCCGTGCCGGAGTTCGCCGACCGCCTGCGGCTGCTGCGCTCCCACGGGGAGCGACCGCGCTATCACCATCGCGTGGTCGGCTCCACCGCGCGGCTGGACGCCCTCCAGGCGGCGGTGCTGCGGCGCAAGCTCACGCGCCTCGATCGGTGGAACGACGAACGCCGGAGCGCCGGCGCCAAGCTGCGCGAGCGGCTCGACGGGGTCGTGGACCCCGTCCGCCTGGCGTTCCCCGAGGCCGACCACGTCTATCACCTGTTCGTGGTGCGCTGCGAGGAGCGCGACGCGCTGCGCCGGCACCTCGCCGAGCGGGGGGTCGCGACGGGAATTCACTATCCCGTCCCAATCCATCGCACCAGAGCCTACGCCGACCTCGGCATGGGCCCCGAGAGCCTCCCCGTATGCGAGGCGCTCGCGGGGCGGATCTGCTCGCTGCCGATCTTCCCCGGGATGCGCCCGGCGGAGCTCGAGCAGGTGGTCGAGGCTGTTGCGGCCTTCACAAAATACACGCCCTCTTTCACAAATCAGGGATCGACAAAAGACGGACCGGGAGGCTCGCGTTGATGATGTATATGAGCTTGGATCCATCAGGCGAGGGAAATCCCCGGGGGGTACGGGGCGACTGGGGTGCCTCGTCGGGGGAGGTGCGACGGCCGGGGCGGATCGTGCCCCGGCCGGCGCCCATCGGCGCGGCCGTCGTCGGCTGCGGCTACTGGGGTCCGAACCTCGCCCGCAACCTGGCCGAGCGCTCGGAGTTCGAGCTGCACGCGCTGTGCGACCGCGACCCCGCGCACCTGCGGGCGCTCGCCCAGCGCCACCCCCAGGCGCGCGCCGTCCACGAGCTCGACGAGCTTCTATGTGACGAGGCGATCGAGGCGGTGATCTTCGCGACACCGCCGCAGACCCACTACCCACTGGTAAAGCGGGCGTTGCAGGCGGGCAAGCACGTGCTCGTCGAGAAGCCGCTCGCCACCCGCCTGGACCACGCCCACGAGCTGGCCGATCTGGCGGAGGACGGGGAGCTTGTCCTGATGCCGGGTCACACCTTCATCTACAGTCCCGCCGTCAACGCCGTGCGCGACCTGGTGCAGAGCGGCGTCGTCGGCGACATCCACTTCATCACATCCTCGCGGATGAACCTCGGCAAGTACCAGAGCGACGGGGTCGTCTGCGACCTCGCGCCGCACGACCTCTCGATCCTCATGTACTGGCTCGATCAGCCGGTCGTGGAGGTCGCGGCGTCGGGGAGCAGCGTGTTCGCGCAGGGGGTGCCGGAGACCGCGTTTCTGACACTCACATTCGCGGGCGGAACAACCGCGAACGTGCAGCTCTCCTGGCTGGCGCCGCGCAAGATGCGCCAGATGATCGTGGTGGGCAGCAAGCGCATGGTGCAGTACGACGACACCGCCTCCGACGAGCCGGTGCGCGTGTACGACCGCGGCATGGACGTGGGGCCGCCCAGCAACTTCGGCGAGCACCAGCTGATCTACCGCACCGGCGACGTGGTGATCCCGCGGGTGGAACCGCAGGAGCCGCTGCGCCTGGAGCTGGAAGACTTCGCCCGCGCGATCCGCACCGGCTCCGAACCCCGTTCGAACGTCGCGCTCGGGATCCAGATCGTCGCCGCCGTCGAGATGGCATCGGCCTCGATCCGCGACAACGGCATCCCGCTCGCGCTCGTCCCGCGGCTCGAGCGGGCCGCGGCGTAAGGCTTGTCCCGGTAGGGCCGTCGCTTGCGAAGGGCGGTGTCGGGGAGCGATCGTGCCGGGTGGAGTCGTCGTCTCATCTGACGTAGAGTGCCTGCGATGCTGAGCGCAAGAGCGCGACTGCGCGGGCTCGTCCAGCGTCCACGGATTCTCAAGTATCGGGCGCTCTCCACCTGCCGGCGCGTGAGCGGCTCGCCGATCGTGCTGCAGCCGCTGCTGCTGCTCGGCCACGGAGCGATCGTCCTCGGGCGCGACGTGGAGTTCGGCTGGCCCAACTCGATGTCCTTCTACACCGGCTACTGCCACGTCGAGGCCTCGACGCCCGACTCGCGGATCGAGATCGGGGACGGAGCTCAGGTGAACAACAACGCGTTCATCAAGAGCGAGGGGCCGGGAATCCGGATCGGCGCGCGCGCGCTGCTCGGGTCGGGCGTGACGATCTACGACAGCGACTTCCACGACCTCGATCCTGCTCGCCGCCGCGGTGGTCGGCCGCGAATGGGGGCGGTCGAGCTCGGGGAGAACGTCTTCATCGGCGACGGGGCTCTGATCCTCAAGGGTGTGAGCATCGGCGCCGACTCGGTGATCGGCGCCGGCAGCGTCGTGACCTCGTCGATTCCCTCAGGGGTGATCGCGGCGGGCAACCCCGCGCGGGTGCTGCGGACGATTGCGGACGGTGAGGAGTAGGGCCGCTTGTCCGACGCGCAAGAGCCGGTCTGCGGTTCGCGTTAATTGGCTTGTGAGGGTCATCGGTCGCGTTCTTGCTCTTGTGCTTGCCCTCACCGCGCTCGTCTCGGTCGTTTCGAGGGCGGAAACCGCCATGGCCGGCGTGCTCCTGGGCGCCCAGACCGTCGGCGGCAACCTCGACGACAACAGTGCGGGCAGCGCGGAGGCATTCAGTACCACCGCCGCCGCCTCCGGCACGGTCGGCTCGCTGACGGTGTACCTCGACGCCACGTCGCAGGCGACGAAGGTGGTGGCCGGTCTGTACACCGAAAACGCGGGTCACCCGGGCACCCTGCTCACGCAGGGTTCGACGACTTCGCCGGCCGCCGGCGGGTGGAATCAGATAACCGTGCCGGCCGCCGCTGTGACCGCCGGCTCCAAATACTGGATCAGCGTGCTTGGACCCACCGGGACGGGCGTGATCCGCTTCCGTGACACGTCCGGCGGGACCCGCTCGGAGAACAGCAGCCAGTCGAACCTCGCATCGCTGCCGGCCACGTGGTCGTCGGGACCCGCCTGGGGCAACTCGCCGATCTCGGCGTACGCGAGCAGCGCGACCGCGACAGGACCGGTGCTGTCGGTGTCGCCCGCGTCGCTGAGCCTGAGCGCGACGGTGGGAGGATCCAATCCGGCGCCGGTGTCGCTGAGCGTATCGAACGGAGGGTCGGGGTCGTTGAGCTTCGGCGCGGCGACGGACGCGGTCTGGCTGTCGGTGTCGCCACCGAGCGGGAACGCTCCTCAGAGCCTGAGCGTCTCCGCGGCGATAGCGGGGCTGGCCGCCGGCACTTACACCGGGCATGTGACGGTCACGGCGGTGGGCGCGCAGGGCTCGCCGGCGGTGATTCCGGTGACGCTCACCGTCTCCCCGGCGCCGCCGCCGAACAGCGGCGACTGGCTCACGGGCGACCACGACGCCGGCCGCTCGGGCTTCGCCGCGGAAGAGACCAGCATCACGAACAGCAACGTCGCAAGCCTCTCGCAGCTGTGGTCGACGCCGCTCGACGGGAAGATCACGGCCCAGCCGCTGTACGCGAGCGGGATGCAGGTGAACGGCGCGCTCCACGACGTCGTGGTGGCCGCCACCGACGCCAACTCGCTCTATGCGGTGGACGCCAACAGCGGGGTCGTCCTGTGGCGTCACAACTTCGGACTCGACTCTGCGACGGCGGGGTCCAATTGGGCGATTCCCGGCGGATTCGGGATCGCCGGGGTTCCGGTCATCGACCGTCAGGCAGGGCGCGTCTACGCGGTCTCCGACGATGGGTGGCTGCGCGTTCTCTCGCTCACCGACGGCTCGGAAGCCGTTCCCGCGACTCCCGTCGTCAGCGGGCCTACGACCAACAGGGTCTGGGGCGCCCTGCAGCTGTTCAACGGCAACCTCTACATCCCCACCGGCAGCGACGGCGGCGACACCAAGCCCTGGCGCGGCGGCATCTACCAGGTCAGCGTGACCGGCGGCGCCCCTGCCGTGGTCAAGCACTGGGTCACGACGCCCAGCGTTCCCGAACCCGGCGGCGGCGCCGGAATCTGGGGCTACGGCGGCGTGTCGGTCGACAGCGCCACCGGACACGTCTACGTGACGACATCCGACGACGAAAACGGCGGCTACGCCGACTACGCCGACCGCATCGTCGCGCTCGACGCCAACCTCAACCCGCTCGGTTCCTTCCACCCCACGAACCCGACCGTCTTCACCTGCGACGCCGCGCCGTGCGACCTGGACATGGCGGCGACCCCGGTCGTCTTCCGGCCCAGCGGCTGTCCGGCGATGCTCGCCGCCGGCAGCAAGAACGGCAACCTCTACGTGATGCGCGAGAGCGACCTCGAAAGCAGCGGGACTCCCATCCAGACCCTCGAACTCAACGCCGCCAGCGACGGCCCCGGCACGGGTGGGGTGGACGGTGTCCCGGCCTACTGGCCGGCGGGCCGGATGCTGTTCGTCAGCGACGCCGGTCCCGGGGCAGGCGGGGTGTCCGCCGGGCTCGTCGGGCTGTCGATCCAGCCCGACTGCACGCTGAAGGTCGCCTGGAGCCGGCAGCTCGGCGGATTTGAAAGTCCGACTCGACTCCAACCGTCGCCAACGGGGTGGTGTTCCTCGGCCTGGGCACCGGGAGCGTGCAGGCCTTCGACGCCGCCGCCGGTGCGCCCCTGTGGAGCGGCGCCCAGGGCGCCGCCGTCTACGCGGCCCCGATCGTCGCCCGCGGCAGGGTCTACGCCGGCTCGTGGAGCGGATTCGCCGCCGGCGACGCCGGCACGCTGCAACGCCTACGCGGTCGGCGGTCCGCCGCCCCCGCCTCCGCCGGGGGGCCCGGCGTTCGTGCAGCAGGTTTCCACACCGACCGGGGGTCGGCGGCCTGGCGGTGACGCCGGCGTGCGAACGTGACGGCCGGTGACCGGCTGGTCGTCGAGGTCGGGGTGTGGAGCGGCGCGGGGGCCACCGCGGCGACGCGTGACCGACTCGGCCGGCAACCACTATGTCGAGCTGCTGCATTTCCAGCTTCGGAGCGCACGGAGATGAGCGTGTGGACGGCGCCGGTGACCGCCGGTGGAGGGACGCGCCCGACGATCACCGTCAAACCGACCTCCACCGCCGACCCCGGCGTGGCCGTCTCGGAGTACTCGGGCCTCTCGACGGTGGGCGACGCGACCGTGGTCGATCAGATCGGCCCACGCGACCGGTACGACCGTCGCGGCCGGCTCTGTGGCCTCTGGCGCGAGCGCTGCGACGACGGCGGGCAACGAGCTCGCGATCGGGTTCTATGCCGACTCCGGCTTCGGCGACAACCTCCTCGCCGACCCCGGCTACACCATGCGAACGAACGTTTCGCCGACCGGGGAAATGGAGCTTCTGGCCGAGGATCGCGTCGTCTCCGCCGGCGCGACTCCGGACGCAACGGTGTCCACCGGCGCCAAAACGACCTGGCTGATGGCCACGGTCGTCTTCAAGGCCGCGCCGTAGCCTTGTGCCCCGGCCAAATTGAGGACCCGCGCAGAAAATCGCGAGTCGCGGGACGTTGAGTAAGCATGGGTGCTCACACGATGCGCGGTGAACGCGCACTCATCACCGGCGGCGCGGGCGCGGTCGGCTCCAACATCGCCGACCAGCTCGTGCAGGCCGGCGCCGAGCGAGATCGTCGTGCTCGACAACTTCGTGCGCGGCCGGCGCGAGAACCTGGCGTGGGCGCTCGCCAACGGGCCCGTGCGGCTCGTCGAGGGCGACATCCGCGACCGCGAGCTGCTCGCCGAGCTGACGCGCGGCATCGACGTCGTCTTCCACCAGGCGGCGATCCGGATCACGCAGTGCGCCGAGGAGCCGCGCCTGGCGCTCGAGGTGATGGTCGACGGCACCTACAACGTGATCGAGGCGGCGCTCGCGCACGGGGTGCGCAGGATCGTCGCCGCGTCCTCGGCGTCGGTCTACGGCCTGGCGGAGCGGTTCCCGACGACCGAGTCCCACCATCCCTACGCGAACGACACGCTCTACGGCGCCGCCAAGACGTTCAACGAGGGCCTGCTGCGCAGCTTCCACGCGATGTACGGGCCTCGACTACGTCGCGCTGCGCTACTTCAACGTCTACGGCCCGCGGATGGACATCCACGGCGTCTACACCGAGGTGCTGGTGCGCTGGATGGAGCGCATCGAAGCGGGGCAGCCGCCGCTGATCCTCGGCGACGGCTCGCAGACGATGGACTTCGTCTACGTCGAGGACGTCGCGCGCGCGAACCTGCTCGCCGCGACGGCCGACGTCACCGACGAGGTCTTCAACGTCGCGAGCGGCGCCGAGACGAGCCTGCTCGAGCTCGCGCAGCTGCTGATCGAGGTGATGGGCTCCGACGCTGCCGGTCGAGTACGGACCGGAGCGCACGGTCAACAAGGTTCCGCGGCGCCTCGCCGACACGGCGCTCGCGCGCGAGCGCCTGGGCTTCGAGGCCGAGGTCGAGCTCGAGGAGGGCCTGCGGCGGCTGGTCGATTGGTGGCGCGTCGGAGCGCGCAGACGGCCCCGGCGGCGCTCGCGGCGAGCGCATGATGGAGATCCCGATCACGCGCCCCCACTTCACGCGGCGCCGAGCAGCGAGGCGGTCGCGGAGGTGATCGCCTCGGGCTGGGTCTCCCAGGGGCCGCGGGTACGGGCGTTCGAGGAGGCGTTCGCGGCGCGGGTCGGTGCGGCCGAGGCGGTGGCCACGACAAGCTGCACGACCGCGCTTGCGCTCGCGCTGCACGTGTCGGGCGTCGGCCCCGGCGACGAGGTGATCGTCCCCTCGCTCTCGTTCATCGCGACCGCCAATGCGGTCTGGCACTGCGGCGCGCGCCCGGTCTTCGCCGACATCGATCCCGCGCACCTACAACCTCGACGCGGCCGCCGCCGAGCGCGCGATCACACCGCGCACGAAGGCGATCATGCCGGTCCACCAGCTCGGCCTTCCCGCCGACATGGACGCGTTCTTCGAGCTCGCCGAGCGCCACGGCGTGGCGATCGTCGAGGACGCGGCCTGCGCGATCGGCGCGCGCTACCAGGGATCGGCCGATCGGCTCGCTCGGTCCGCTCGCGTGCTTCTCGCTGCACCCGCGCAAGGTGATCACGACCGGCGAGGGCGGCATGATCGCGGTCCAGGACCCCGCTGTCGCCGAGCGGCTGCGGCGGCTGCGGGCGCACGGCATGGACACCTCCGATCTCGCCCGCCACACCGCCCGCGACGTGGTTGTCGAGGCGTACCCGGAGCGCGGCTGGAACAGCCGCATGACCGACATGCAGGCCGCGCTCGGGCTCTGCCAGCTGCGAGGCGCTCGACGAGATCCTCGAGCGCCGGCGGCTGCTGGCGGAGCGCTACACCGCGGCGCTGCGGCGGATCCCCCACCTCGAAGCGCCCTATGACCCGCCATACGCGGAGCGCACCTGGCAGTCCTACTGCGTGCGCCTCGCACCGGGCGCTCCGATCGGGCGCACGGAGCTGATGCGCCGCCTGCTGCGCGACGGCATCGCGACCCGCCGCGGGGTGATGGCGATCCATCGCGAGGCGGCGTACGCGGACCCGGACCGAGCAAGATCGGCCATCGCGTCGGACCTGCCGCACACCGAGGCGGCGAGCACGCGAGACGCTGATGCTGCCGCTGTTCCCCGACCTCACCGAGGAG
Source organism: uncultured Solirubrobacterales bacterium (assembly GCA_963813765.1). GTDB lineage: Bacteria > Actinomycetota > Thermoleophilia > Solirubrobacterales > Solirubrobacteraceae > Palsa-744. Next base: position 86,654 of record CAWFAB010000007.1, on the reverse strand, counting down.
CAGCAGGACCACGTGATCGACCGGCTCGACGCGTGCGTGCTCGCGCGCGCCGCATGAGCGCGGGGCTCTCGCAAGAAGGCGTTTCGCCGACGCGTTTTTCAGGTATGCCGGCACGCGCTGCGATCTCGACACACGCACTCGATCAGCACGCCGCACCGCTGGGCGCAGGCGCGGCCGCGCCTGCGAGCGGCAGGCGCGAGGGCCGGCTGGTGGACGCGGGCTGCCGGGCGCTCGACATCGTCGGATCGGCGGCGCTGCTGGTGGTCCTCGCGCCCCTGCTCGGCGCGATCGCGCTCGCGGTGAAGCTGGACTCGCCCGGTCCCGTGCTCTTCCGCCAGCGGCGCCTGGGGCGCGACGCGGAGCCCTTCACGGTCAACAAGTTCCGCACGATGGACCACGGGGTCGCCCACGATCGCCACCGCGAGTTCGTGCTCGGGCTCATCAACGGAGAGCACCCCGGGCAGAGCGGGGAGCAGAACGGAGGGGCCTCCCAGCACGACGGGGAGCCCGGGAAACGCCTCCAACGCGATTGCGAGCCGATCAGCGCTCCCGGTCCGAGACGCGCGCCCCGCTCTACAAGATGGTCGGCGACCAGCGCATGACGCGCTTCGGCAAGGTGCTGCGGCGTTCGAGCCTCGACGAGCTGCCGCAGCTGTGGAACGTGCTGCGGGGCGAGATGTCGCTCGTCGGGCCGCGGCCGCCGATCCCCTACGAGGTCGAGCACTATCCGCCGCACTGGTTCGCCCGCTTCGCCGTCAAGCCCGGGATCACCGGCCTGTGGCAGGTCAACGGCCGCTCCGAGGTCCCGCTCGAGGAGATGGTCCGCCTCGACGTCGAGTACGCGCGCCGCCGCTCGCTGCGGCTCAACCTCTGGATTCTGATCGCGCACTGTGCCCGCGGTGCTGAACGGCCGAGGCGCATGGTGAGGTGCGCGCCCGCAGCCGCTGAGCGCACCTCGCGCACCGCGCGAGCCCTCGACCGCACGATGCGCACCGCGCGAGCCCTCGATCTCACGCGCGCCCCGCGGCTGCTGGCCCTGCTCCTCGCGCCAGCGCTCCTGGCGTTGCTGCCCGCGGCGGCCACGGCGACCGAAGAAGGCAACTGCGCCTCGGCGCCAAACCCGGTCGTGTGCGAGAACGCGCTGCCGGGCGATCCGCCGAGCGACTGGCAGGTGCAGGGAGTCGGCGATCCGACGATCCAGGGCTTCGCGACGTCGATGAGCGTCAACGTCGGCCAGACGGTCTCCTTCAAGATCAAGACGCCGTCGACCTCCTACCACATCGACATCCTGCGGCTCGGGCTACTACGGCGGCGACGGCGCGCGCATGATCGCCGTCGGGCATCAAGCCGACGGCGCACGCTGCCGCAGACCCAGCCGGCATGCCTGACGGACTCCTCGACCGGCCTGATCGACTGCGGCAACTGGGGCGTGTCGGCGTCGTGGACGGTGCCGAGCAACGCCGTCTCCGGCGTCTACATCGCGCACCTGGTGCGCGACGACACCGGCGGCGACAGCCAGATCCCGTTCGTCGTGCGCAACGACGCGAGCCACTCGGACATCCTGGTGCAGACCTCCGACGCGACCTGGGAGGCCTACAACGACTACGGCGGCAACAGCCTGTACACGTGCACCGTCGCCTGCCCGCCGGGCAACCCGAGGCTACAAGGCGGCCTACGCGGTCTCCTACAACCGGCCGTTCGACGGCGCGCTCGCGACCGACAACGGCGCCTCCTACCTCTACTACGCCGAATACCAGATGATCTACTGGCTCGAGGAGAACGGCTACGACGTCAGCTACACGAGCGAGGCCGAGTCGACAGCAGCGGCGCGCTGCTGAAGAACCACAAGATCTTCATGTCCAGCGGCCACGACGAGTACTGGTCGGCGGGCCAGCGCGCGAACGTGCGAAGCGGCGCGTGACGCCGGCGTCAACCTCGCGTTCTTCAGCGGCAACGAGATGTTCTGGAAGACGCGCTGGGGGCCGAGCATCGACGGCTCGAACACGCCCTACCGGACGCTGATCACCTACAAGGAGACGCACTTCGAACGCGACCGGTCGACCCGCAGGACCCGCCGACCTGGACCGGCGCGTGGCGCGATCCGCGCTTCAGCCCGCCGGCCGACGGCGGGCGAGCCGGAAAACGCTCTCACCGGGCAGCAGTTCGTGGTCAACTCGGGCACCGCCGACATCACGGTGCCCTCGCAGTACAGCAAGCTGCGGCTGTGGCGCAACACCGCGGTCGCGAGCCTGCTCGCCGGGACAGACGCTGACGCTCGCGCCGGGAGCCGGGACGCTCGGCTACGAGTGGGACGAGGACGTCGACAACGGCTTCCGGCCGGCCGGGGAGTTCGACCTCTCCTCGACGACGGTCAGCGGGGTGCAGGCGTTCACCGACTACGGCAGCACGCGTCGACGAGCAACGGCGACCGGCGACCCACCACCTGCACGCTCTACCGGGCCCCGAGCGGCGCGCTGGTGTTCGGCGCGGGCACCGTGCAGTGGTCGTGGGGGCTGGACAACGTCAACGCCTGGAACGTGGGGCTGACCGAGCCGAGCCGCAACCCGCCCGACCCAACATGCAGCAGGCGACGGTCAACCTGTTCGCCGACATGGGCGCCCAGCCCGGCTCGCTGATCTCGGGCTCGTGCCGCAGCGGCACGTCGACCGACACCACCCCGCCGACCTCGACGATCACCTCGCCGACAGCAGGCGGAACCGCTCCAGGACGGCAGCCAGGTCACGGTCACCGGCACCGCGACCGACGCCGGCGGCGGCGTGGTCGCGGGCGTCGAAGTCTCGACCGACGGCGGCGCGACCTGGCATCCGGCCACGCTCACGACGCCGGCCGAACAGACCGTCAACTGGTCCTACAGCTGGGTCGCGCACGGCAACCCGACCACGACGATCAAGTCGCGCGCGGTCGACGACAGCGCGCAACCTCGAGACGCCGTCCGCCGGGCGTCCGGTCAACGTCTCCTGCCCGTGCTCGATCTGGGGCACGGCGTCACGCCGCCGACGCCGCCGACGCGGGCGACGCGAGCTCGGTCGAGCTCGGGGTCAAGTTCACCTCCGACACCGTTCGGCACGGTCACCGGCATCCGCTTCTACAAGGTCGGCGGCCAACACCGGCACGCACATCGGCAGCCTGTGGACGGCGAGCGGCAAGCTGCTCGCGACGGCGACGTTCACGAACGAGACGGCGTCGGGCTGGCAGCAGGTCAACTTCTCCACAGCCCGTCGACGATCATCCCGAACACGACCTACGTCGCCGTCGTACTTCGCCCCGACCGGCCACTACGCCGCCACGACCGTACTACTTCTACACGCCCGCCCGCCGACGGGCGGCAACATCCTGAACAGCCCGCCGCTGCACGCGGTCCGGCGAACGACGCACCGCGAACGGCGTCTACGCTCGGAACGGTGTGTACACGTACAGCTCGCACGAGCACCTTCCCGACCGAGCAGCTTCAACGGCGACCAACTACTGGGTCGACGTCCGTGTTCGCGCCGGCGCCGCGCGCCGGGCCAGGTCACCGGGTGCACGGCGACGGCCGGGCATCGGGTCGGCGACGCGTGACCTGGAGCGCGCCGTCGAGCGGGGGCCGCGTCGACGACGTACACGATCACGCCGTACATCGGCTCGACGGCGCAGACGACGACGACGGTGATCGGGTACGCCGCCGGCGACGAGCGCGACGATCACCGGGCTGACACGGCGGCACCAGCTACACGTTCACGGTGCAGGCGTCCAACCCGACGGCGTCGGGGCCGGCTCGGCACAGTCCAATGCGGTCACGCCGACCGCCGCGACGGCGCCGGCGGCGCCCACGGAGGTGTCGGCGAGCGCCGGCGACGAGTCAGGCGCAGGTGAGCTGGACGCGCGCCGACGAGCAACGGCGGCAGCCCGATCACGGGCTACACGGTCACGCCGTTCATCGGGTCGACCGCGCAGACCCCGGTCGAGGTCGGGCGGCTCGCGCGACCACGGCGACGGTGAACGGGCTGACCAACGGCACGAGCTACACGTTCACGGTCACCGCGACCAACGCGATCGGCGACGGGCCCGGCGTCGGCGCGCCTCGGCCGCGGTCACGCCCGCAGGACACGATCTTCGACTTCGCGACACCCGCGACGATCGACTCCGGGGACGGCACTCGGTCGAGCTCGGCGTGAAGTTCACCTCCGAAGTAGCGGGCACGTCACCGGCATCCGCTTCTACAAGGCGGCGGCCAACACCGGCACGCACATCGGCAGCCTGTGGAGCGCGAGCGGGCACGCTGCTGGCCTCGGCGACGTTCACGAACGAGACGGCCTCCGGCTGGCAGCAGGTGAACTTCTCCACGCCGGTCGCGATCAACGCGAACACGACCTACGTCGCCGCCTACCTCGCGCCCAACGGCCACTACTCCGACACCTCCTCGGCGTTCACCGCTCGGCGTCGAGCAACCCGCCGCTGCACGCGCTCGCGAACACGACCAGCGCCAACGGCGTCTACGCCTACAGCAGCATCAGCGCGTCTTCCCGACGAGCAGCTTCAACGCGACCAACTACTGGGTCGACGTCGACTTCGCACCGACCCCGGCGCCCGGTCAGGTGACCGGTGTGACCGCGACCGGCGGGCACGGGCTCGGCGACCGTGACGTGGAGCGCGCCGGCGAGCGGCGGGCGGTCGACGAACTACACGATCACGCCGTACATCGGCTCGACAGCGCAGACGCCGACGACCGTGACCGGTTCGCCGCCGGCGACGAACGCGACGATCACGGGGCTGACAGCGGGTACCAGCTACACGTTCACGGTGCAGGCGTCGAACGCCAGCGGCGTCGGGGCCGGTCTCCGAACACGTCCAACGCCGTGACGCCGACCTCGCTCGCCGGCGCCGGGGGCGCCGACGGAGTGTCGCGCGAGCCGGCGCACCGGCCAGGCGCTGGTCAGCTGGACCGCGCCGACGAGCAATGGCGGCAGCCCGATCACGGGCTACACGGTCACGCCGTACATCGGCTCCGCGCGCCGCAGACCCCGGTCCAGGTCGGGTACGCCGCGCAAGCACCACGACCGTCAACGGGCTCACCAACGGCACCAGCTACACGTTCACGGTCGACGCGCGACCAACGCGATCGGGACCGGTCCCGCGTCGGCGGCCTCCACCGCGGTGACCGCCGCAGGACACGATCTTCGATTTCGCGACGCCGGCCGACGATCGACTCCGGGCGACGCCGCCTCGGTCGAGCTCGGCGTGAAGTTCACCTCCGAAGTACGGGCACCGTGACCGGGCATCCGCTTCTACAAGGCGGCAGCCAACACCGGCACGCACGTCGGCAGCCTGTGGACCGCGAGCGGCACGCTGCTGGCCTCGGCGACGTTCACGAACGAGACGGCCTCCGGCTGGCAGCAGGTCAACTTCTCCACCCCGGTCGCGATCAACGCCGAACACGACCTACGTCGCCGCCTACCTCGCGCCCAACGGCCACTACTCCGACGACCGCCTCGGCGTTCACCTCGAGCGTTCGACAACCCGCCGCTGACAGCGCTCGCCAACAGCACCAGCGCCAACGGCGTCTACGCCTACAGCGCGCACGAGCACGTTCCCGACCAGCAGCTTCAACGCGACCAACTACTGGGTCGACGTCGACTTCGCTCCGCCCGCGGCCGCGCCGGGCCAGGTGACGGGCGTGACGCGCGACCGCGGGCAACGGGTCGGCGACCGTGAGCTGGAGCGCGCCGTCGAGCGGCGGTCCGCCGACGACGTACACGATCACGCCGTACATCGGCACGACGGCGCAGACGACGACGTACCGTGTCGGGCACGCCGCCGGCGACGAGCGCGACGATCACGGGGCTGACCAGCGGGCACAGCTACACGTTCACGGTGCACGGCGTCCAACCCCAGCGGCGTCGGGGCCGGCCTCTGCACAATCGAACGCCGTCACGCCCACCTCGGCGACGCGCCCTGCGGCGCCGACCGGCGGTTGCCGGCGAGCGCCGGCGACCGAGCCAGGCGCTCGTCAGCTGGACCGCGCCGGCGAGCAATGGCGGCAGCGCGATCACCGGCTACACGGTCACGCCGTACATCGGGTCCACCGCGCAGACCCCGGTCGAGGTCGGGTGCCGGTCGGCGACCTCGCACGACGTCAACGGGCTGACCAACGGCACCGCCTACACGTTCACGGTCACCGCGACCAACGCAATCGGCGAACGGCCGGCGTCGAGCGCGTCGAACGCGGTGACCCCCGCAGGACACGATCTTCGATTTCGCGACGCCGGCGACGATCGACTCCGGCGACACGCATCTCGGTCGAGCTCGGCGTGAAGTTCACCTCCGAAGTGGCGGGCAGCGTGACCGGCATCCGCTTCTACAAGGCCGCGGCGAACACCGGCACGCACATCGGCAGCCTGTGGACCGCGAGCGGCACGCTGCTGGCCTCGGCGACGTTCACGAACGAGACGGCCTCCGGCTGGCAGCAGGTCAACTTCTCGACCCCGGTGGCGATCACCGCGAACACGACCTACGTCGCCGCGTACCTCGCGCCCAAAGGCCACTACTCCGACACCTCCTCGGCGTTCACGTCGCTCGGTGTGCAGCAACCCGCCGCTGCACGCGCTCGCGAACACCGCTCAGCGCGAACGGCGTCTACGCATACAGCGCGTCGAGCGCGTTCCCGACCAGCAGCTTCAACGCCACCAACTACTGGGTGGACGTTCAACTTCGCGCCCGGCCCGTGATGATGCGCGCTCGTGCGGTAAGAGCTCGCGGGATCGGCGTCCTGATTGCTGCCGCGGCGCTGGTCGCCGCGATCGCGATGCTGCTCACGGCGTGCGGCGGTTCCTCGCCACAGCCCTCGAACAGCGCGATCAGCAACGGGGTTCACATCCAGCGGCCGATGGCGGGGACCGGGGGCGATCAGCTCAACGACGACAACCCCGCCCAGGCCGATGCCGGCAGCAGCGCAGCATCGCTTGAGTGCCAGATGCTAGCCGTCGTAGCCCGCGGGAAACGGCAGGCCGGCGGGGATGTAGAAGCCCGGCGGAGGCGCCGGCTCCGTGAGGGGGTCCCACCTGGTTGTGCCCCAGACAGGCGACCAGCCGGTTAGGTGGTGCGTCGAGCCGCGAGCGCTCGCCGATTCGTCTTCGGAGACGTTGTAGTTGAACGCGCACGTGCCTGTGCAGGCCCCGAACGTGAAGTCGGGGGTCTTGCCGTAGTTTTCGACGTCGATGTTGTGCGTCATCGTGTAGTTGCTCCCGGCGCCGCAGTGTTCGCTGAGCAGCGCCGTGCCGTACTGTGAGTGGACGACGGTGTTGTGGGAGATGCGCGCCCCGGACGTGGTGTAGATCTGGATCTCGTAGGAGGAGGCGGCGTCGAGGAATAGGTTGCCTTCGATCACGGTGCCCCTCATCTTGACCGTGCAGTCCGCCGAACCGGGGCCGTTCTCGAAGAGCAGGCCGTCCGTCGCCGCCTCGCCACCGGGTTCTCCGATCGCGATGTTGTCCCTGAAGGTGTCGTTGGTTCCGCCGGCGAAGATCTGCCAGAGGTTGAGGTGGCTGCACGGGCGCAATACCCGCCCCTCGAAGAGGTTGTGCTCGACGTCCACGCCTTCGGGGCCGGCGCTCCCGCCCTGGATGTAGTGCCACCCCGCTTCCTTGAAGGTGTTGCGGGCGATCGTTACTCCTTCGGCGAAGTCGATCGTGACGTCCTGGCCGCCGGCGTAGCCGGCGGCGCACCTGCCTTCCTTTTCCGGGCCGCGGAAGTCCACGTCGTGCATGCGGTTCCCTTCGATCAGCACGCGTTTGATCGGCCTCGCCCCGCCCGCGAGCACGATGCCGTAGGTGGGTTTCTCGAAGGTGTTCTCGATGAACTGGTAGTCGTGGCTGCCGGCGTGGGCGGCGCTGTCGCGCATGTTGAAGCCTTCGGTCATGCGCAGGGCCTCGAAGCGCAGGAACGAGCTGTCGATGACTTCCATGCCCGCGACGCTCGCCGTGGCTCCGGCGGCGGGCCGGATGGTCACGTAGGATCCGTGCGCGGCGCCGACCACGCGGATCGGCGGGTAGGCGCCGCCGCGCATGCAGATCGTCGCGCCGTCGCTCGCCTCGACGATCGCATTGGCGATCGCCGCCGCGCCCTGACCGGGGTCGACCGTGGTGGTGCACGCGGCGGCGCTTCGCGCTCCGTTGCCGCCGCCGCAGCCGCCGATGGCGATCAGCACGCCCACCGAGATGAGCCCTACGCGGATCGTTGCCCCGCCGGCATGAGGCGCCGTGTCAGGCCGCGCAGGGGAATCCGGGGCAGGAGACGAGCGGTGAAGCTCCGCAGGGTCCGCAGCGAGGACGGGAAGCAGATCCGCAGGGCGAGCAGGTACGCGGCGCCGCCGGGGAGCGTGACCCCCGCCAGGTACAGGACCGGCGCGAGGTGGGCGCTCGAAAGCGCGAGGCTCACCGGAACGCCCACCGCACCGAGGACGGCGCAGGAGACGACCGCCGGCTCGAGGTCCCGCCAGAGGCTCCGCGGCCACGGCTCCGGCGAGCCGCGCAGCAGCAGGGCGTAGGCGACCAGCAGGAACAGGGTGTGCACGACCGCCGCGGCGGCGGCGACGGCGGCGATGCCGAACGGCGCGACGATCAGCACCGCGAGCCCGTAGGCGATGAAGTGCCCCCAGCCGAAGCCGAGCAGCGCGCGCGGCCGGCCGGCCGCCATCAGCGCGGAGCCGGCGGCGTCGATCACCAGGGTGGATGCGCCGCCCACAGCCAGGATCTGCGTCGGCAGCACCGCCGGCGCCCACCGTGCTCCGAACAGCCAGGGCACGAACACCGGGGCCTCGATCGCGAGCAGCACGAGCAGCGGAAACAGCACCACCGTCAACAGGCGCACCATGCGACCGCGCAGCTCGTGCATCTCGCCGGCGTCCCGCGTGCGTGCGAGCATCGGGAAGCCCACGGTGCTCATCACCTTGCTCACCTTCTTCTGGTATTCGACGCCCACCGTGTAGGCGCGGAAGTAGAAGCCGGCCTGCAGCGCGCCCAGGCGCGCGGCGACGATCGCGTAGTCGCAATTGCGGAAGCCGACCCAGCTCGCCGCGGCGAACGACGCCGGCCGGCCGTAGCTCCACACTTCGCGCGCGGGGCCTCGGCGCAGCCGCGGCAGGGGCGGTCGCGCCCAGGCCCAGTTGAGGCCCGTGGCGGCCAGTTCCCCGGCGATCGCGCCGAGCACGAGCGCGAACGCGTTCATGCCCGCGAGCGCCAGCGCGACGGACGCGCAGACGCGCACCACGGTGCTGCTGAATTCGACGATGCTCAGGCGTCGCAGCGCGAGGCGCCGCTGCAGGATCGCCGCGGGCACGGTGCCGGCCGCGACGATCAGGCAGAGCGGCGTGGAGAGCCGCACCAGCTGCGCGGCGCGCTCGCCGAGCAGCGGAACGACGATCACGGTGGCCGCCACCAGCGTCAGCGCCCCCACGGCGAGCGCCGTCATCAGGGCCAGCGCGAACCCGGCCTGCAGGTGCTCGCGAGTCGCGGACGGTCGGTGCACCAGCGCGGCGCCCACGCCCGCGAGCGGGATCGAGGCGAGGTCCCCCACGATCGCCGCCACCGCGTAGCGCCCGAATTCGGCGGGGGCGATCAGGCGCGCGAGCACCACCATCGAGGCCAGCATGATGAGCTCGGTCGCGGGACGACCGATCACCGTCCAGCGCAGGCCCCGCAGCGTCTTGGCGTGCAGCTCCTCAGGCGCCAGCGAGTCGTCGTCGGTCACGGCGCGGCCATGGCCCCCGCGACGCGATGCGGCTGGGAGCGCTCGCGCGGACCGTGCGAGCACGCGGCGCGGGCCGCGGTGGCTCACCTCCGAACGGCGCGGACCGCGGTGGCTCATGTCGGCACCGCGCGCGGCCGTCCGTGGGCGAGCCGGAGGGCCAGCTCGCGGTAGGGCGCCACGTTCCCCTCCGGGCCCGCCGCGGCGATCGTGGTCAGCGCGGCGACGCGAAGAACATGTACGGCGCCTGCGGGAACGACAGCGCGTCGAACAGGGCGCAGACGACGAGGAAGGCGACGCACCCGCCCGAGGCGGCGAGCGCCAGCGAGGCGACCGTCGGATCGCGCGATCGGATCGCCCGTGCGCGCGATCGACCACCGGCGCGAGGATCATCCACATGTAGGCGAGCAGCCCGAGGACGCCGACCTCCCACAGCTCGTCGAGGTACTCGTCGTCGTTGATCCGGAACTGCGATCGGCTGTTCGGGGTCGAGCGTCCCGAAGCCGCGGCCGAGCACGGGATGCGCGAGCACGTCGGGTGCGACGTCGGTGAAGTCGCCGATGCGGTGCGTCGTCGAGTTGCTGTCGACGTCGCGGTCGACGTTCGACGATCGAGCCGAGCGCCCCCGGGGAGGCGAAGTGCACGACGCCGACGAGCACGACGAGCCCGAGCGGCGCGAGCCGCAGCACCTGGCGCGGGCGGTAGAAGGCGATGTACAGCGACCACCGCGACCGGCACGAGCAGCGCGGTCTTGCGGTCGGTGGCCATCGCGGCCGCGAACATCAGCACGAAGGCGGCGGCGTTCAGCCACCACGACCGTGCGCGTGGTCGCGTCGAACACGCGCACGAGCGCGAACGGCATCACCACCACGAGCATCGTCGTGGCCGCGAGGCCGTGGTGGGTGGGCCCACGACCGCGACCCGGCCTTCGGTGCCGACCGCCGGGTGGATGTGGGTCGGCGAGGGAGCGACCCTCGCGATCGGCCCGAGGATCGCGCTGCTCCAGTTGTAGAAGAAGTTGTAGCCCGTGCGGCGCTCGACGAGCATCCAGATCGACATGAACGTGCCGAGCCCGATCAGGTAGGTCGCAAAGCCGCGCACGTCCTCGAACCGCAGCGCGGTGAGCGCGAACCAGAAGAGGACCAGGAACGACAGCAGCAGGGCGAAGTGCTTCTCGGCGAGCTTGAGCTCGCCCAGCATCGACGATGCGTTCCGCGTCGAGCACCATGCTCGCGACCGCGAGCGCGAGGAACACACAGACCGCGACGACGTACAGCTTGGAGCGCCGGGTGCGCAGGAACGCCCGCTGATCGCCGCCGAACCAGAGCCACGCGAGGACGAGCACGACCACGGCGAAGCGGTCGATGTGGGAGTCCACCGGGAGATGGACCCGCAGTTCGGTCGAGGCGACCGGGACGAAGAACAGCATCGCGAGGAAGGCCGGCCAGCACCCACGGCAGCGGCCGCCTGGTATGGGGGAAGGCGTCGCGCGGGCCGTCCTCGGTGCGCAGGCTCCGCGCGCGCCGGCGGCGCCGGCGCCCGCGGGGACACCGGCGCCCGCGCCGGGGCCCGCGAGTGCGAAGGCCGGGGCTGCAACAGCTACTCCGGTCACGGATCGACCCGCGCTGCGAGGGCGCGGCGCTCACCGGGCGCTCCCCGTCGAGACCGGGGGGCGGTCGTCGTCGTGTACGGAGAGCGTGTCGGAACGGGCCGGGCTCGGGGCTGCTCGAGCTCGGCGCTCGGGTGACGGCCTCTCTTGGCGCGGCGCCGGTGAAGGCCCCTGTCAGTCCCGCCCCGGTCGCCCGGCCGCATCGGCCCCATCGGCTGCATCGGCCACCTCGCCCTCGCCGCTCTGATCGCCGTAGAGCGCGGCGCTCGAGCGCCAGTTCTCACGGAACCGTGCGGCGGCGAGCATCAGCACGCACCACAGAGCAAGACCGCCGACGAACACCATGGCCGCCAGCGACCGGCTGATGCCGCCGTCGACGACGCCGCCGTGCGCCGGGCCGAGCTGGCGGATCATGACCCGCGACGCCGGCTGGGCATCCTCGTCCGCGTTCTGCACGCTCGTGACGTACTCGCTGCAGACCGACGCCGGCGGCGTTGGCGAGCCCGACGGCCGGCTTGGTCGTCGGGGCCTGGGCGTACACGTCGATCGTGGGCAGGCCCGCATGGCTGCTGAAGTTCAAGCGGTACGGGGTCGGTTTCGCCGGTGATCTCGACGTTGCGCTTGAGCGCCGTCGGCTCCTGGACGATCCGCGGCTGCAGCGCGTTCGACCGGTCCGGCCGCGTAGATCTGTTCGCCTTTGAGGCCCACCTGTTCGCCGATCAGGTTGAGGACCGCCGGGCTGGCCATGAAGTTCGCGTAGACCTGGGCGCGGGTGATCAGCGGTTCGAATTCGGACTTCGAGTCGCCCAGCACCGAGGTGGGCGTGTCCACCAGCAGGATGCGTGCTCGCGCTGGAGTACTGCAGCGAGCGGGACTTGAGCGACCCGCCTTCGATGCGGTACACGCTGAAGATCGCCGCGATCGCGGCGACGAGCACCCCGACGGCCAGCGCGCGCCGGCGTCTGGACAGTTCTCGTAGTACAAGTGCAAATCCCATTCAGGCTCGCCCCTTCTGTGCTTCGTTGCCGGTCGCGCACCAACGATTTGCAGCGCCGCCGAGTTAGGGCGGGTGCAGTGGCGCCTCATCGCAACAAACGATCTCGGGGCGGCGTTTTTTGCGACGTCTTCACGCTTGGTAGATGCGTCTCATCCGGGGCGGAAGCGTCCTCACGCCGCGGGAGAGGTCTCCGCACGCTGGGGCGGAAGCGTCCTCACGCGGGGAGCAGACGCGCGTAGGCGTCCACAAGCGCCTCCGCGGAGCGCTCCCACACCAGCCGCCCCAGCCGCTGCGCGGCCCGCCGCGTGAGCTCGCGGCACAGCGGAGGGCTCGCGGCGAGCTCCGCGACCCGCGCCGCGAAGCCGCCGACGTCGTCGCAGGGGGCGTACAGAGCCGCGCCGGCCGCCGTCCGCCGGGTCTCGCGCAGATCGAATCCCACGATCGGCCTGCCCGCGGCCATGTACTCGGCGATCTTCATCATCGTCAAGCGGTGGTTCAGCTCGTTGCACGGCGCCGGGTCAACGCACACATCGGCGCGCTGGAGCAGCGATGGAACCTGCTCGTGTGGCACGCGGCCGGTACACGTCACACGTTCGCGCACACCGAGCCGTGCGCACTCCGCTTCGAGCGCGCGCGGCACGAGCCCTCGCCGACCACGGTCAGACGGGCGTCGAGCCCGGTGGCGATCGACAAGGAGATGCAGCACCTGCGCGAGCGTCACCACTCCGTCCTGCGGCTCGAGCGCGCCGAGGAACAGGAGCTCGACGTCGGCTTGCGCAACGACCGTCTCGGCTTGCGAGGTGGGCTCGACGCCGGTGCGTGCCTGGACCCCATCACTCGCCGGCGAGGCCGGCTCATGGCGCTCCGCGCCGCGCGCTTCGCCAAGTCGGGCCCGTTGCGCACGACGACGACCGTCTCGGGATCGCGATTCACCGCGTCGAGCACGACCTCGCGCTGGGACTCGTTCGTCGTCACCACGAGATCGGCCGCCCTGAACGCCAGGCGCTGGAAGGCGCGCAGCAGCCGGGTGAGGCGGGGGCTGCCGTAGCGCAGCGCGAAGAGCTCCGGGAACAGGTCGTGGTTGTCGAACACCGCGCGGCGTCCGAGCGCTCGGGCGAGCACAAGGAGCAGGCCGAGCGTGTCGGGCGGGTTGTTGACGTGCAGGATGTCCGCTCCGGCGAGCAGGCGCGCCAGCGCGAGCCGTGCGAGCTGCAGGTGCGCGATCCCGTACTCGGCGATGAAGCCGATCGCGCTCTGCGCGGTTGCGGGCAGCCAGAAGCGCACGACCTCCACGCCGTCGATCAGCTCGCGTCGAGCCTGCCTCCCATCGGCGTTCGGCGCGATGACTGTCACGCGGTATCCGGCGGCGAGCAGCGCGTGCGCCTCGTTGCGGACGCGCACGTCGGCCGGGTAGGTGTCGTTCTCGACGAGCATCACCACCCACCTGCGGCGTGCGGGGTGGGCCGGCGCGAGGGGGGTGTCCTGCGGGCGAGGGCGCACGGAGCGGAGCTTCTATCATGCTCAGCCGCATCAACGCTCGGCCACGCCCGATGGGCTCGGCGCCCACCGGGCGGCGCTTGCTGGGAATCCTCCCAGGGCTGCGTGCACAACCATGTTCGAAAAGCCCCGCATTCCCATCAAGGACATGGTTCTCCCGGGCGCCCTCCCCTCGCGCCTGCAACGCGCGGTCTACCGGCGGCGCGGGTATCGAATCGCCGACGACGTGGAGCTGGCGCCGGGGAGCGTGATCGAGGCCGAGGAGGTGAGCATCGGCCCCGGGACCCGCATCGGACTGGGGTGTGTGCTGCGCGGCAGGTCGATCGTGATCGGGCGCCGGGTGACGATCGGCGCGTTCTGCATCTTCGAGGGGCGCGACTTCGCGATCGGCGACGACACGGTGGTGCGCGAGCAGGTCTTCGTCGGAGGGCCGCTCCTGCCGGACTCGCGCCTGCAGCTCGGGCGCCGGGTGCGCGTCTTTCAGACCTGCTTCCTGAACCCGAGTCGCCCGCTGAGCATCGGGAACGACACCGGGGTGGGCGGGCGCTCCTCGATCTTCACGCACGGCTCCTGGCAGAGCGTGATGGAGGGCTACCCCGTCGCCTTCGAGCCGGTCTCGATCGGCAACGACGTGTGGCTGCCGTGGCATGTGTTCATCCTTCCGGGCGTTGAGATCGGCGACGGCGCGACGATCGGCGCCGGCTCGGTGCTCAACCGCTCGATCCCCGCGGGCGCGCTCGCGGCGGGGGTGCCCGCGAAGGTGCTGCGCGAGGCCGACGAGTGGCCGCGCGGGATCGACGACGAGCGGCGCTGGGAGATCTGCCGTCAGGTGACGACGCTGATGGCCGCCTACTTCACCGACCAGGGCGCCCCCGTCGAGGCGGCGCAGGACGGCGATGACCGGATCCGGCTGACGCTCACCGTCGATCGGCGGCCCCGCGAGATCGAGGTCGTCCGCGACCCCGCCGCCGCGAGGAGCTCCGATCTCGTCGTCAGCCTGCGCCTGCCCTCCGGCGGTCCGCCGCCCGGCACACGCACGTTCCTCGGGCTGCTCGACCGGCGTCGAGCGGGAGCTCGCGACGCGCTCAGCCGCGAGGTCGAGGACTTCTGGGCGCGCTACGGCATCCGCTTCGTGGATGTCGGCGAGACGTGACCCACCCCCTGGAGCGGCTGCTGGCCCCGCTGGCCCCCGTGCCGATCGCTGATGGCTCGATCGTGCCGACGGGGGACGCGGACGGTGCGATCCGCTGCAGTCCGGGTGCGGGCGCCGCCGAGTGGCTGCACGCCGATGGGTGGCGGCTGTATGCGGCCCCGCAGCGGGGCGCCCTCGCCACGGCGGGGGCCATGGGCGGCGGTGCGGGCGGGGCCTTGGGCGGCGGTGCGGGCGGGGATGAGGCGCTGATGACGCTGCGCACCGAGACGGGGGAGGCCCTGCCCGTCACGCTCGCGGCGGATGGCCGAGTCAGCGTGCCCTTCAGCCTCGCGGAAGCCTACGAGAACTACGTCATGGAGCGGTGGGCGCAGGGCGCTCCTCGGCGCAGCCTCCCCCCGGCGGCGCTGAACGTCTTCTATCGCGTCAGGCGCGCGATCCCCCGCGGCGCCCAGCTGACGGCGCGCCGTGCGCTGATTCGCTGGCAGGGCTCCCCGGAATTCCCGCGCTGGCCGTTCGATGCGAGCGTCGGGAGCCTGCTCGCGCTGTACGCGCGCTGCTGCCTGCGGGCCACGGCGGCGCGGGAGCTGCCGTTTCGCTGGTTCTGGCCGCGGGGGCGCCGCGCCGCGCTGATCCTCACCCACGATGTCGAGTCCGCCGCGGGTCTGCGCAACGCCGTCGCGATCGCCGACCTCGAGCAGGCGCGCGGGCTGCGCTCGTCGTTCAACATCGTGGCCTCGTGGTATGAGATCGACTGGGGCGTGGTGGACGAGCTGCGCGCTCGCGGCTTCGAGCTCGGCGTCCATGGGGTCTTCCACGACCGCTCGCTGTTCTCCAGCCGCGCCGAGTTCACCCGTCAGCTGCCGATGCTGGAGGAGTTCCGCGACCGTCTTGGGGCAGCGGGCTTCCGCTCGCCGGCCACCCATCGAGTGAACGATTGGCTCAGGGATCTTCCGGTCGAGTACGACTGCACGATCCCGCTGAGCGATCCATACGAGCCGCAGCCGGGGGGGTGCTGCTCGCCGTGGCCGTTCTTCCTCGGCGAGCTGGTCGAGCTCCCCTACACGATGCCCCAGGACCACACGCTCTTCACGCTGCTGGGAGAGCGGGACGTCTCGGTGTGGCTGCGCCAGCTCGATGCGCTGGAGGGCTCGCACGGGCTGGCGCAGTGCGTCACGCACCCCGATCCGGGCTATCTGGGCGAGCCCGAGCACCGGCGCCGCTACGCCGAGCTCCTGGACGCGGTCGCCGAGCGCGAGGGGCTCTGGCGGGCGCTGCCGCGCGACGTGGCCGCATGGTGGCGACGCCGCGACGCCGGCGCCGTGAGCGAGGAGGAGGCCGCGCTCGGCGCCTGGGTGTCGAGCGAGGATGGCGAGCGCATCGAAATCCGCCCGCCCACGTGAGAAACCGCCCCTGGCCGCGTTGCTTCTAGCGATGGCCATTGTTGGTGGCAAACCGGATCGGGTGTCGCCGGACGTGGTTGTCCGGGCGGATCGGACGTCGCCGGATGCGAGCATTCGGGCGGATCGGACGTCGCCGGCGGCGGGCGTTCAGACCGGGGATCGCCCCGACCTCAGCGTGCTCGTCGTGACGCACGACCGCACGGAGCTCGCGCTGAGGACGCTGCGCAGCGCCCGGGCCGCGGTGCGCGATCTCGCGGTCGAGTGGATCGTGGTCGACAGCGGCTCCAGCGACGGGACCCCGGAGGCGATCGAGTCGGAGTATCCGGACGTGCGGATCCTGCGCGAGCGCAACATCGGCTTCGCGGCGGCGAACAACCGCGGACTGGGGCACGTGCGCGGCCGCTACGTGCTCCTGCTCAACCCCGACGTCGAGATCGTCGCGGGCACGTTCGACGAGCTGGCGGCGGTGCTCGATGCGCAGCCTGAGATCGGCGTGGCGAGCGTCGTGCAGAGCGCCCCGGACGGCGGCCTGCAGCACTCGATCAGGCGCTTTCCGTCCCCATTGCTTGCGTTTGGCGAGGCGATCGCGGCCTCCCGCTGGACGCCGCTGCGCCGCTGGCGCGAGGAGGAGACCCGAGCGGAGCGCTACCGCGAGGCGGTCTCCGTGGACTGGCTGGTCGGCGCCTTCCTGATCGCTCGCGCGGAGGCGCTCGAGGGCGTGGGCGGGCTCGACGAGCGCTTCTTCCTCTACTCGGAGGAGATCGACTGGTGCTATCGCTTCCATCGGGCCGGCTGGCGGGTCGCGCACCTGCCGGCGATGAGCGTCGTCCACCACACGGGAGGCGGCTACCGCCCGCGGCTGCTGGCGCAGCTGAGCTACGCGAAGCTGCTGTTCGCGGAGAAGCATTACGGCCCCGCCAGGGCGCTCGCGATTCGCGCGGCGCTCGCGCTGCGCCACGCGCTGCGCGCCGGCCTCGGCGCTCTCGCCGCCCTGGCGCGTCCGCGCTCGCGGGCGCGACTGCTCGAGCGGGCCGCCGCCGAGCGCCACGCGCTCGCGGTCGTCCTCGGCGCCTGCGAGCCGCCGTTCGGGCGCTCGGGCCGCCGCACCACTCCGTTGCGGGCGCGATCCGCGGGGATCTGATGAGCGCCCCCCTGGATCCCACGGCCCCGCCGACGGTCAGCGTGATCGTGCCCTGCTTCAACTACGGCCACCTCCTGGAGGGCTGCCTGGAGAGCGTTCTCTCGCAGCGCGACGTCGATGTGCGAGTGCTGGTGATCGACGACTGCTCCACCGACGACAGCGCCGCGACCGCTCGGCGCCTGGCCGAGCGAGACGGGCGCATCGAGTTCCGCCCCCACGGCCGGAACATGGGTCTCATCGCGACCGCCAACGAGGGCCTGGAGTGGGCGCGGGGCGACTACGTCGTGCTCCTTTCCGCCGACGATCTGCTCGTTCCGGGCTCGCTGCACAGGGCGGCGACCGTGATGGGCGCCCACCCCAACGTGGGCCTGGTCTACGGGCGCTCGGTCCTTGCGCGCGAGGGGCGCCCGCTGAGCGAGCCCTCGGGCCGCCGGCGCGCGAGGAGCGAGCCCGCGGGTCGCCGACGCGCGACGAAGATCTGGTCGGGGAGCGACTGGATCCGGGTGCGGTGCCGCTCCGGGCACAACTGCATCTCCTCCCCCGAGGCGGTCGTGAGGATCTCGGTGCAGCGGGCGGTCGGCGGCTACGATCCCGCCTGCTTCCACACGAGCGATCTGAACATGTGGCTGCGGATCGCGGCGGTGGCCGACGTCGCCTACCTCCGCGGGGCGCCGCAGGCGATCTACCGCATCCACGCGGGCAGCATGTTGCGCAGCCAGGAGGGCCCGATGGTCGACCTGCGCGAACGTCGGGCCGCCTTCGACTCGTTCTTCGCATCGAGCTCCTCGATGCTCGAGAACCCCGCGAGGCGGCGCGCGACGGTCGGACGCGTACTCGCCCGCCAGGCTCTGTGGCGGGCCAGCCGGGAGGTGGACCGCGGGGCGACGAGCGGCTTGGTCGACGAGCTGGTCGACTTCGCCCGGGAGGTCTGTCCGGAGGCCCGCCGCCTGCGCGAGTGGCGGGGGCTGCGACTGCGCCGGTGGATCGGCGCGGGGCGCTCGCTCGGCTTTCCCCCGTTCCTCGCCACGAGTGCGGCCCATCGCCTGCGTGTGCACGCCGGCAGGGTGCGATGGAGGTTCACGGGGGTATGAGCGCTCGCGGCTACGTCATCTATGCCCCCACGCCGTGGGACAGCCCGCGGCAGGCAGCCCACAATCTCGCCGACGCGCTTGCGGTGCATCACCCGGTGCTGTACATCGACCCGCCGCTGAGCCCGCTGAGCCCGATCCGTTACGGCCTGCGGAAGGAGACGTGGCCGCGGGCGAGGGCGGTTGTGGATCGCCGTGTGCGCACCGCGGGACGCCTGCGGACGTTCGGCCCGCTGGTGCTCCCGCCGATCGAGCACCCGCGCATGCGCGCGCTCTCGCGGCCGCTGCTGCGCGCTCAGATCGCTCGCGCGGTGGCCCGCGCCGGCCTGCGGGGGCCCGTGCTGGTCGCCTTCCGTGGACTCCCGGAGCTGTCGGGGGTGGCGGGCGAGTCGCTGCGCGTGGGGGTCGTCATGGATCACCCCTCCGCCGGGGCCGCGCTGATGGGCCGCGACCCCGCGGAGCTCGAGGCCGAGACGTCGGCGATCTGCGCGGCGTCCGAGTTGATCTGCACCACCTCGCATCCGGTGCGGGAGCTGCTCGCCGAGCGGGGCTGGGAGAGCGAGCTCGTGCCGTTCGGCTTCCCCGCCGATCTGACGGGCGCCTTCGACGGGGCGGTGCGGCCGCCGGAGTACGCGGCCCTGCCGCGGCCGCTGCTCGGCTACACGGGCGGGATCGACGATCGCCTCGACTTCGACCTGATCCTCGCGCTCGCCGACCGGTTCAGCGAGGGGTCGCTCGTGTTCGTGGGGCCGCTCAGCCCGCGTCTCTCGGGGCAGGCGCGCGCGGCGCTCGCGTCGCGGGCGAACATCCACGTGCTGGGTCCACGGGAGCGCACGCGGCTGCCGGCGTACATCCGCCACCTCGACGTGGCGCTGCTGCCCTACGAGGACAGCCTGTGGACGCGCCACCAGTCGCCGATGAAGGTCTGGGAGTACCTCTACGCAGGCCCGCCGATCGTGGGCGTGGGGTCGCCCGAGCTGCGCCTCTACCCGCCGCCGCTGGTGAACTACGCGGAGAGCCCCGACGCCGTGCCGGCGTTGGTGGAGCGGGCGCTCGTGGACCCCGCGGCGGGCCGGGAGGAGCGCCGAAGCTTCGCGCTGGCGAACAGGTGGGAGGATCGGGCCGCCCAGCTCGACGCCCTGGTGGCCGGGAGGATGAGTTGACCCAGCGACTGCTGCTGATCTCCCCGGTGCGCAACGAGGAGCGCAACATCGAGCGGATCGCCGAGGCGCTTGCGCGGCAGACTCGCCCGCCGGACGTGTGGATCGTCGTCAACGACGGCTCCACCGACCGCACGCCCGAGATCCTTGCGAGCCTCGCCGAGCGGATCGACTTCCTGGAGGTGCTCGACGCCGCGCAGCTGCCGCGGCGGCGTCCCGTGAACGATCGTCTGGCGACGGCCGCCGAGGCGCGGGCCTTCAATCTGGGGCTGAGCGGTGTGGACCCGCGGTCCTTCAGCCACATCGCGAAGCTCGACGGCGACACCGAGCTGCCGCCGCACTACTTCGAGCGTGTGCTGAGCGAGTTCGAGCGCGACCCCGAGCTGGGGCTCGCGGGGGGCCTGTATGCGGACCCCGATCCGGACAGCGAGGAGGGCTGGAGGGTGATGGGCATTCCGCATGAGCACCACGTCCCGGGCACCCTGAAGTGCTACTCGGTCGCTTGCTTCGAGGCGATCGGCGGGATGCAGGAGCGGCTCGGGTGGGACACGATCGATGAGACGTACGCCCGGATGCGGGGTTATCGCACGCGCGCCTTCGCCGATCTGATCGCGCTCCACCACCGTCCGTGGGGAAGCGCGGACGGCACGCTCAGGGGCCGCGCGCGGCACGGCCAGTGCGCGTACATCGTGCACTTCACGCTCCCGTGGGTCACGCTGCGAGCGTTCAAGGTCGCCCGCTCGCGGCCGCGGGGGCTCTCGGGGGTGGCGTTCCTCTACGGCTACCTGTGCTCGGCGGTGCGCCGCGTGCCGCGGGTCGAGGATCCCGAGTTCCGCCGCTTCGTCCGGCGCGAGCTGCGGGCACGGGTGCGAGGCGCACTGGCCCCGAGGCGGCGCCCCAGAGTGGGCGCGACGCTTCCCGGCAGCCCCTCTTCCTAGGCGCTCACCCGAAGGGGGCCGCCTGCGCCGGCGGGCCGTCTCGGCTCACCCGAAGGGGACGGCCTGCAGCGTTTCGTCCCAGTAGTTGCCCGACCAGGTGGTGATCGCTTCGTTGAAGTAGGCGTCGGTCCCGTAGTAGCCGTCGTTGGGGTAGTACAGCCGGGTGAAGCGGTTGCCGGTGACGCTCACGGGGCCGATGAGGCTGCCGCCGGCGCCCTTGGCGCCTCCGTAGATGACGTAGCCGCCGCCCGCGAGCAGGTTGTTGGTGATCGCGATGGTGGGCTGGTCGCCGAAGTCGATGCTCAGGAAGATCGTGGCGGTCTGCGCGTTGGGGTTCAGCAGCGTGTTGTGGTTGAGGACCAGGGAGCCTTCGCCGCCGCCGTCGTAGATGTCCTCGTAGTGCGCCTGGGGGATTTCTCCATTGTCGATGCAGTAGTTGTCTTCGTAGACCCCCCCTCCCCAGAAGCAGGCGGCGGTGTTGTAGCCGTCGAGATAGCTGACGCGTGTGCTCGAGCCGCCTTCGTTCTTGAGGCAGAAGTTGGTGACGTCTTCTCCGGTGGCGGCGCCGCCGTGGCAGGCGATGTGGCGGATCACGGTGCCGGTGGCGCCTTCGAGGATGCGGATCGCGAAGCCGCCGCACGGCGAGCTGCATCCGCTCTGGCTGCCGTTGACGGTGATGTTGGAGTCTTCGATCGTGGTGTTGCTCGCCTCGACGAGGATCTGGCCGTTCAGCGCGAGATCCTTGATGGTGGTGCCCGGTGTGGTGACGGTGATCAGACCGGACCGCGGTGTGAGCGTGGTTCCGGCGGGCACTCCCGTATTGGTGGGGTCGGGGTAGCCGCACGCGCCGGGTGTGCCGGCGCAGTTGGTCTGCTGTCCGCCGCCGCCGCCTCCTCCTCCTCCTCCTCCTCCACCACCGCCACTTCCACCACCGCCACTTCCACCACTACCACTTCCACCACCGCCACTTCCACCACTACCACTTCCACCACCGCCACTTCCACCACCGCTTGCCGTGGGCGGGGTTGGTGGTGTTGCGGTGGGGGGCGCCGAGAGGCTCTCGAGGTGAAGCGCCGGGAGGATCGCGAGCGTGGAGGGCGGCACGCTCGTCCGCGGCGGGACGGCTGCGGGGGCAGGGGTCACGCCGCCCCGGAGGTGCGCCCTCGGGCATCTCGGGGATCCGCTGCGGTTCGCGTGCGTGCGGGCGCCGCTGCGGTTCGCGTGCGTGGGGGCGCCGCCGCGGTTCGCGTGCCGGCGGGCGCCGCCGCGAGCTCTGTGCCCGCGCTTCGCGGTCGCGCAGCGAGTCCGCCGACGGGCCTTGCGATGGGTCTTCGCCGAGTGCGCCCCACGGGGAGCGGCGTGAATCCGGTTCGCGCCGAGCGCCCCAGCCGCCCCGGCCACCAGGGCAGCGACGATTGCGACGATCGCGAAGGCGCTCAGGAGCGTGCTCGCCGATCCCCTCATCCAGCGTGGTGTGTAGCTGGTGGGAACGGGGAAGTCAAGCGAGAACCGCGCCTGGACCGAGTCGGGCATCCGGTGGCGTCGTCCGATCTGCGTGCGAGTCGCGGCTCGCCCGAACCGTTTTGTAGACGTGCTCGGCAGAGGAGTCATCGTTGCATCACCATCGGCCAGATCGAGTGGACCCTGGCTCGATGCAACGCGGGCTACATCGCTGCAGCGGGTGGCGAACCGCCCAATCCTCTGCCACGCGCTCGATGCGCTCCTCGCGGCGGGGGTGGGGGAGGTCGCGGTGCTCACGCCCGCCGACCTGCTCCCGGAGATCGTGACTTGTGTCACAAGCGAGGCCCCGCAGGAGCTGGAGGTGCGCTGCGTGGTGTACGGCCCCGGGGCCGAGCCCACGGCGGCGCTGGGAGAGATCGCCGGCTTTGCGGGGGAGGCGCCCACGATCGTCCATCGCGCCGACGGCCTGCTGGGGCAGCCGCTGGGGCCGTTCCTGGAGATGCTCGAACGCGAGGAGGACTGTCCGGAGCTGGTGCTGCTGGTCGCCCAGGGTGCTCGCAACGCCGAACGGGTGGGGCCGGCGACGCAACGGATGCTTCGCATCGCCGAGCTCGACCCGGTGAACGGGGCGCTCGGGATCGCCGGCGTCAGTCTGCTCGGGCCCGGCGCGTTCGGCCGGCTGGCGCGGGCGCAGTCGCCTCCGCGGAGCTTCGAGCCGGGAACGATCGCGGAGTCGCTGATCGAGTGCGACTGCAGCCGCGTGCAGGTGCGCGTGGCGCGGGAATGGCACGGCTTCCACGGGGATGCGCTCGACCTGCTTGCGATGAACCGCACCGTGCTCGACGGCCTCGAGGACAGGGGGCCGGCGCTTCAGAGCAACGGCAACCGCTTCGAGGGGCGGGTCGTGATCGACCCCACCGCCTCGGTGACCTCGAGCGTGATCTGCGGCCCGGTGATCGTGGGCGCGGGCGCGCACGTGGCCGACTCCTATATCGGCCCGCACACCTCGATCGGCGAACGGGTGCACGTGGAGGGCGCCGAGATCGAGCGCTCGATCGTCCTTGCGGGGGCGAGCATCCTCCACGTGGGCGGCCGGCTCGTGGCGAGCGTCGTGGGGCGGGAGGCCCGGATCTTTCGGGATTTCTCGATGCCGCGCGCGATGCGCCTGCAGGTCGGAGACGGCGACGAGGTCGCGCTGTGCTGAGGGCCCGCTGAGGCGGCCCGCTCGGCCGACGCCGGCGCTCATGGGCGCCGGCGTCGGCCGGGAACGGAGCGGATCGTCTCCCCTACGGACCTCCGCCCCCTTCGTAGCCGGCGGCGAAGGGCAGGCCTGAGGGTATGTAGAAGCCGGTGGGCGGAGCGGCTTCCGTGGCGGGTTCCCAACTGGTGGTCCCCCACAGGGGCGACCAGCCGGTGAGGTAGTGCGCCGCGCCGCTTTCGCGGGCGGACTGGTCCTGGGAGACGTTGTAGTCGAACGTGCAGGCGCCGGTGCAGGAGCCGAACGAGAAATCGCCGGTGTTGCCGAGGTTCTGGACGTCGATGTTGTGGGTCATCGTGTAGTTGCTGCCGGCGCCGCAGTGTTCGGTGAGCAGCGCGGTGCCGTACTGGGAGCCGACGACGGTGTTGTGCGAGATCGTCGCCCCTTTAGTGGTGTAGATCTGCAGCTCGTAGCTGGTGGCGGCGTTGACGAAGAGGTTGCCTTCGATGACGGTGTTGCTCATCGTGGTGGCGCATTCGGCGGAGCCGGGGCCGTTCTCGAAGATCAGGCCGTCGGTCGCGGCCTGCTGGCCGCCTTCCCCGCGGGCGATGTTGTCCTTGAAGGTGTCGTTGACGCCTCCGCTCCAGATCTGCCAGATGTTGAGGTGCGAGCAGGGCAGCAGGATGTGTCCTTCGAAGAGGTTGTGTTCCACGTCCACGCCTTCGGGGCCGGAGCCGCCGCCCTGGATGTAGTGCCAGGCGGCTTCCTTGAAGGTGTTGTGGGCGATGGTGACGCCTTCGGCGTAGTAGAGCGACACGTCCTGCCCTTGGGCGTATCCGGCGCTGCATTTTCCTCCGGATTCGGGCTTTTCGAGGTGTACGTGGCGCATGTAGTTCCCTTCGATCAGGACTTTCCTGATCGGGCCGGAGCCGCCGTAGAGCACGATTCCGTAGAGGGGGCTTTCGAAGGTGTTGTCGATGAACTGGTAGTCGTGGCTGGCGGCGGTGCTGCCGTCGCGCATGTTGAAGCCTTCGCTCATGCGCAGGCCTTCGAAGCGCAGGAACGAGCTGTTCTGGACTTCGACGCCTGCGACGGTCGCGGTGGCGCCGGACGCGGGCCGCACGGTCACGTAGGCCCCGTGGGCGGCGCCGATGACGTGGATCGGCGGATAGCTGCCGTTCGCGAGGCAGATCGTGTCACCGTCGTGGGCGGCGACGATCGCGCTCGCGATCCCGCCGGCGCCGGTGCCGGGTGTGACCGTCGTGGTGCAGTTGCCCGGTGGTGGCGGCGGAGGCGGCGGAGGCGGCGGTGGCGGCGGTGGCGGAGGTGGCGGAGGAGGTGGCGGCGGCGGCGGGGGCGGCGGCGATGAGGCTTCGACGAGGACGTTGTGCTCGGTGGTGGCGGTCTGACCGGAGGCGTCGGTGAGGGTCAGGCGCACGTACTTGGTGCCGGCGCCGGAGAACGTGAACGAGAGGGTCTGTCCGCTGCCGAGCGGCCACAGCGGCGGGATCGGCCGCGTGGCGCCGCCGTCGTCGGACCAGGCATAGGTGCAGGGGGCGTCGGGGCAGGTGGAGCCGGCGCCGTTGAAGGTGACCTGCTGTCCCGCGACGGGCGAGGTCGGGGTGTAGGTGAAGCTCGCCGTCGGTGGGTGGGGCGGTTCGACGGGGGGAGGCGGTTCGACGGGGGTGGGCGGTTCGACCGGGGGAGGCGGCGGCGGAGGCGTGGGTTCGATCGGCGTGGGCGGACCCACGGGGAAGCCGGACGGCGCGGCGCTCAGGTAGCCGGAGACCGGGCAGGTGGCGTATTCCCTGCCGGTCCGCCAGGAGGCCCCCAGCGCGAGGAGGTGGGTTTCGGCGCTGGTCTGGGCCCTGCAGGGCCCGTGCGCGCGATCGCGATAGACGAGTTCTCCGCCGGTCCCGAGCACGGCCAGCCAGTAGGTGGCTCCCGCCGAGATCTGAGCCGGCGCGACGGCGGCGGTGGCCCAGGCGCCGGCTTTGGGGGAGGAGGTCGAGCCGGTGGTGAGCAGCGTCCCGGGGTGGCCGCCCGCGTTGCTGTAGATGCCGACGACGAGGGTTCTCGCGCTGCTGGCGGAGTCGATGTAGACGTGGACGCTCCCGGCGGCGCCGGCGGCGAGCGCCTGGAAGGGGAACGCTTCGGCCTCTCCCGGGCTCAGGCTGTCGCGCTGCGATTCGATCGCTTCGTCTCCGAGCAGCGTGGTGGACGCCGCGACGGAGGTGGCCGTGCGGGCGGCGGCGGACCCCGCGCCGGGGGCTCTCGATCCGTGGCGGTGGTGGCGCCGGGCCTGCCGGCGATGGGTGAGGCGCGGGTGGGCTGCACGTTTTGTGTCACGGTGCAAGGCGCGAGCTCCGAGTGCCGAGGAGGTGGCGAGCAGCAGGAGCAGTGCGAGCAGGAGCAGTGCGACGGACGCGCAGAGGCTGCGAAGCGGAAGTTTGAGCATGGAGAGTCTCCTGGCGGGGGCGTGGGGGTCGGCCCTGTGACCCTCGACCCTCCCACTCCTCGACTCTGACCCCCCGCGGGGCCCGCTAGACGTTCGAGCAGGGGATCGCGCAAATGTCCGTAAATCGGGACGACGCCGGTGTGTGGCCAATGGAACGACCCCACCGTCCGAACAGGGCGACCTCCGGCGGGCGGGCGATTCCTCTATTTTCCGCGTGTGACTCCCGAGGGCGGCGCTCTTCGCGTTGTGATCGCTGACGACCATCGCCTCTTTCGCGATGGCCTGCGCGGCACGCTCCAGGACGCGGGCATCGATGTGGTGGGAGAGGCGTCCGAGGGCGCCGAGGCGGTGGCTCTCGTGCGAGAGCTCGCGCCCGACGTGGCGGTGCTCGACCTGAACATGCCGGGGGTCTCGGGCCTGGAGGCGCTGCGCCAGATCAGGCGGAGCAGCCCGGAGGTGCAGACGGTGATCCTGACGGTCTCCGCGGACAGTGCCGACGTGCTGGCGGCCCTCGCGGCGGGGGCGTGCGGCTACCTGCTGAAGGACACCCGCGTGGACCAGCTCGCCGCTGGCGTCAGAGAGGCGGCGGAGGGGCACATGCTGCTCTCGAGCGAGGTCGCGCGGGCGCTGCGGGCATACGTGCGCGCGGGCGCCGAGACGGCGGGCGCGGAGGCGGCGCTGGAGCGGGTGCGGGCCGAGCGGGGAGCGCCCCCGCTGACTCCGCGCGAGGAGGAGGTGCTGCGCCTGATCGCGGAGGGCGCGGACAACATCGCGATCGGCCTCGAGCTCTCGATCAGCCCGCACACGGTGAAGCAGTACGTGACGAACATCTTCGAGAAGCTCGGCGTGCACAGCCGCGTGCAGGCCGCGGTCTACGCGGTGCGCGCGGGCCTGGTCTGAGGGCACGGCACGGCGGTCTTGGCTTGGGCCTTGGTTCCGTCGAGGAAGGAGAAGGTGGCGGCGAAGTGGAAGCCTCCGTGGGGGCAGCTTGCGGGCAGGCCGACGCCGGCGGGGCGGTAGGCGATCCTCCTGCCGTGGGCGTGCCTGTAGTAGGTGAGGTTTCCGCCCAGTGTGGTGTGCACGCGCACGACCGAGACGTCGGGGCCACCGGGGACGCCGGGGACGACCGGCACTTCGAACCGCAGCCGGCCGGGGAGCAGCAGGGTGGAGAAGACGATCTGGGCTTCGATGGGGGTTCTGCCGATGGCGCAGACGAGGATCTTCACGTACCCGTTCGGCGAGGGCCCCGCGAAGAGGTCGATCTGGGCGGTCTCCCACCGGAGTTCCCCGCCCACCTGAAATTCGACGAGCGCGCTGCCGTACCCCATTTGCGAGTTGGCGGGGCAGGCCGCCGGTCCGGCGGCTTCCAGGCGCGCCGGAGAGCAGGTGGCGAGGCCGAGGCCGCTCGTGGCGATCCCGAGATCGAGCGGGTAGCGCAGCGTGATGCCGGTCAGCGGGGAGGGGAGCCCGCCGTCGCCGGCCGCGATCTGAAAGCCCAGGGAGAGCGTGGTGGGCGCGCCGAGCCGCTCGGGCGCGAACCCCGCGCTGATCGTCGCCGTCTGCGCCGCCCCGGCCGCGCTCGGAAGGCAGGCGCAGAGCGCGCAGGCGATGGTGAGCGGGAGCGCTCGGGAGAGGGCCGCTCGGGGTCGAACGCCGGTTCCGCGCAGGCGCGCTCGTGTGGGGGCTCCGGTCGATGGGGCCGGGCGGCGAACGCGGGTCAATAGCGGAGCCTGCCGATCGTCTGGACGATCATCCCGTAGCCGCGGCGGTGGAAGACGCCGAACAGTTCGCCGCTGCCGCGGGCGTGGGCGTAGCGGCCGCTGCCTCCGGTCAGCGACAACGAGCCGCGAAAGCTCGGAGTGGGGCTGTTGGGGTCGCTGAGCCGCCCGGAGGCGGAGCCGGTGAGCGAGCCGTGGGCGCCGTAGATCGTGAACTGGGCGCTGACGTTGGGACTGCCGTTGTAGGTGAAGCGCACGCGCACCCTGCCGGGGATCGTCCCGGTCGCGGGCCCTTCGTCGATCAGCTGCGAGCCCGAGCTTTTGAGGTAGCGCAGACGGCCTTCGTCGCGCACGTTCAGCACGCTCGCGGCCCGCGCCGCGGGGGCGCGGGGAGCCCCGAGGGCGGGTGCGTCGATCGCCTGCGCGGCCGCGAGGAGCGCGAGGGTCGCCACGGCGGACGCCAGGTGGCGCACACGCCGCGTATCGAGTTTGCGCATACGGAGCATTTTAGTTTCTCAATCTGCGGCGAGGGCCGGTTGCGCGCCGGCGCAGGCGCTTGGCGAGCCGCCACGTGCGCATGATCGCGAGCGTGGGTGCGATCAGGGGCTCGAGCTCGCGCTGAAGCCGTGCGGCGATGGCCTGGGCCGGTTCGCGAGCGGCGCCGGGCGCCGAGGAGTAGTAGGCGACGACCCCGGCGAGTGTCATGACGTGGTGGGGTCCGTTTGGAAGGTCGCGCGCCTCACTCGCCGCGTGGCGCACGACGCCCACGAGCCGCTGCGCGAACTGCTCGAGGTCGTCGTAGTGGCGGATGTACCCGGGTTCGCCCGCGCGCAGGTCGCGCTCGTAGTTAACGAGGCTGTCGAGCAGCGTGGCCACCGCTCCGATCGAGAGGTAGACGGTGTCGAGCGCCGCGGCCCGCGCGGGGGTGGTGCGCGGATCGGCGGCGGCCGCGATCAGCGCGTGCACGGCGAGCACGGAGCAGGCGGCGCCCGCGAGGAGCTCGCGCCACTGAAGCGCCGTGCCCTGCGCCTCTTGCCTGGCCCACGCTTCGAGCTGCGCGGTCCCGGTGCGCGCGAGCGCGTGAGTCCGGACCTGCGCCTCGGTGCAGCGTGCGCCGGCGCGCAGCATGGCCGGGGCGACCGCGCCGGCCGCGGGCAGCCCCGCGAGCGCGCCCGCGGCGGCCGCGCCGAGCGCTTGCAGGTAGCCGCCGTCCGCGGATTGCGGGTGGTGGCGGTAGTAGTCCCCGCCGGGCTCCGCCGTCGGGGTGAGGGCGTCGGTGAACGCCGCGAGCAGCCGGCGGCCGTCGCGCAGCGGCTCGTGCGAGGACGACTCGGTGAGGACGTCGAGATAGTCGTACATGACCTCGAGCGCGACGATCGCCTCGGTCACGCGCGCGCGGTGGGCGCGGGGCGCGAGCGTCGCGAGCGTCGCCGCCCCCTCGGCGTTGAAGGCCTCCTCGCGCAGCTTCGCCAGCGCCTGGGACTGCAGGACGGGGTCTGGGATCCCCTGCGCGTGGCGCTCCCAGCGGCGCAGCTGCCGGCGCACCTCCGGCGCCACGGTCGGCCAGTAGCGGGCGTTCATGAGCGCGAGCGACCCGCACGCCCGTGCCATCATGGGCTGCGCGAGGCTCATCGGGCCTACTCCTCGAGCGCGAGTGCCGGGGAGACGCGCGAGGCGAGCCAGCCGGGGATCGCCACGATCACCACGACGGCGAGCGTCACGAGCGCGAGGATTCCGAGCGGGCGCCAGCCGGCGGCGACGCCGGCGACGGGGAAGCCGGTCACGTGCCGCAGGTAGCCGTCGATCACGACCTGGCCGTAGATGCCCGTCAGCGTGCCGGTGAGGCAGCCGGTGCCGAGCATCAGCAGGACCTCCAGCAGCAGCACCCTGCGCAGCCTGCTGGGCCTCGCCCCGGAGAGTCGCAGCCCGGCCAGCGACGCCCGCCGCCGCCAGATCGCCGACGTCAGTGCGGCGGCCATCGCGAGGATCGCGGCGAGCAGCAGCAGCGTGGAGATCTCCCCGAGGCGGCTGAGCCCTTCGCCGGTCAGCTCGTTGACGCGGGCTTCGAGCGCGCCTGCGCTCGACGCTTCGAGGCCGCTGGAGCTCCGCGCGAGCAGACCCGCGATCGCGCTCCGCACCTCGGTGACGCTCGCGCCCGGGCGCAGCTGCACGCCGAGCGCGGTCGGCGCGGCGGTGGCCCACAGGCGGCGGTAGTCGGCGGCGCCGAGGAAGATCGCGCCGGGACTCCAGGCGAGGTTGGTCGTGGTCGCGGCGATCCTCAGGCGGGCGCTGCCGGTGGGGGTCGGCAGCGTGAGCTCCGCGCCGAGGCCGAGGTGGCGTTCTTCGGCGATCTGCTTGGAGACGGCGATCCAGCCGCCTTCGCCGAGGCGTTCGATCGCGCCGCTCGCATCGCCGTCGACGATCTGGCTGGCGAGGACGCTCCGCTCGGCTTCGGGCGGGCGGGCGATCGCCCATACGCGCCGCTGGCCGAGCTGCAGGAAGCCGCCCTGGAAGCTCCGCACGGCGGCGACTCCGGGGATCTGCGCGATGCGCGCCGCGTAGCGGTCCGCCCGGAAGTCGACGGTCGCCTGGTTGTCGCCGGGGCTGGCGACCCAGATCGCCGCGTCGGCGGCGTAGCTGTGGGAGAAGCCTTCGATTCCCCGCAGGAGGTCCGCGCGGGAGCCGCCGAGCGCGACGCTGCCGAACAGCGCGACCGCGCCGGTCGCGGCGAGCGCGAGCGAGCGCAGCGTCGTGGCCTTCAACGAGGTGAGCGTCACCGGCAGGATCGTGAGCCGCGGGAAGTGCCGCGTCAGGGCCTGGGCGGCGCGCAGGACGCCCGCGAACACGAGCGGCACGGCGAGCACCGTGGCCAGGGCGAGCAGGGGAGCGCTCGCGATCAGCGCGGTCGAGGGCAGGAGGATGAACGCCGCGGTGCTCAGCGCGACCAGGCCGCCCGCGCCGAGCGCCAGCCGGCGCTGCGCGCGTCCGCTGAGCGCGTTGCCGGGTTCGCCCTCCTCGAAGTGCACGGCGTCGAGTGCGCGCCCGCGGCGCAGGTCGAGCAGCGGCACCGCGGAGGCCAGGCAGGTGGCGAGGATCCCGCCGGCGAGCGCGAGCAGCAGCGGGCGCAGCTCGACGACGCTGCCGCCGGCGAGCGTGAACGCCTCGGCGAGGTACGCGGTCGGCTGGTGGAAGGCCCCGAGGGAGAGCAGGTAGCCGCCGAGCAGACCGGCGAGCGAGGCGGCGACCCCGAGGCAGCCTGCCTGGAAGGCGACGACCTGCACGATCGTGCTGCGGCGCGTGCCGATCAGGCGCAGGTCGGCGATCGCCCTGCGCCGCTCGGGGACGGTGAGCAGCATCGCGTTGAACGCGAACAGGAAGCCGAGCAGCGCGCAGACCGCGGCGAAGAACCCGCTCGCCTGTTCGCTCGGGCGCAGCGCCTGGCGCAGCAGCGCGACGTCCTGGTCGGCCGGCCCGACGGTGAGCGCTCCGGCGGCGATCCGCTGCAGCTCGGTGCGCACGGCCGCCTCGCGGCCGGGCATGGTCTGGACGAGGATGCGCGTGACCCGTCCCTGAAGCCCTGAGAGCTGCTGCAGGCGCCCGAGCGGCATCACCGCGACCCGCGCCTGCGAGAGTGCGCCGAACGCTTCGGGCCCGAGCACCGCCGCGATCCGCAGCCGCTCCGCGCGGCCGCGCAGATCCAGCGTGACCTGCTCGGTGCGGGCCTGCGCGGCGCTCACCCCGAGCGCCTGCGCGCTCGTCCTGGAGAGGCCGATCCCGCCCGGTGAGAGGGCCGCGATCGGGAGCGTTTCGGCGAGTCCGTCGAGCGTCACGAGGCTGGTCTCGGCGCCGGCGAGGTTGACCGTCACCGAGCGTCCGCGCGGGCCGCGGAGCGTCGCGGTCTGTTCGAGCAGCGGCGCGGCCTGCTTGACGCCGGGGAGCGCTTCCACGCGCGCGAGCAGGCGTTCGTCGAGGCCCTCGCCGCCGCGGGCGCGCAGCTGGAGGCTCGCGGGGCCGATCACCGCGTGCACGACCTGGCTCGCGGAGCCCGTGACGCTGTCGTTGGCGACGGTCGCGGCGAACACGAGCGCGACCGCGATCGCGACGCCGAGACCGGCGAGCGCCTCCTGCGCGGCGTGTACGCGCAGCCGCCTGAGGTAGAGGTAGCCGAGCGCGTGGGGCCGCATCAGGGCGCGAGCCTTGAGGGGCTCAGAGTGCGTGCTGTAGGACATCGCGCTCTTCGACGTCCAGCCAATTGCCCTCGAGCCTGCCGTCGCGCAGCGTGAGGTGCCGGTCGGCGATCGCGGCGGCCTCGGCGTCGTGGGTGACGAGCAGTACGCCGGCCTCACGCTCGTGGGCGATCGAGCGCAGCAGCTCGACGATCTCGCGGCTGCGGAAGCTGTCGAGGTTCCCGGTCGGCTCGTCGGCGAGGATCAGTCGCGGCTCGCTCGCCAGGGCGCGCGCGATCGCGACGCGCTGGCGCTCGCCGCCGGAGAGCTCCCCCGTGGTGCGCTCGAGGCGATCGCCGAGGCCGACGCGCTCGAGCCACGTGCAGGCGCGGACCTGCGCCTCGCGTACGCCGACGCCCCCGAGCATCAGCTTCAGCGCGGCGTTCTCCAGGGCGGAGACGCGGGGCAGCAGGTGAAAGCTCTGGTAGATGAACCCGACGTCGCGCATCAGGTAGTCGCTCGCCTCGTCCTGCGAGAGCGAGCCGAGCTCGCGCCCGGCGTAGCGGATCGTGCCGCGCTCGGGTGAGAGCAGCGCCGCGATCAGCAGCAGCAGCGTGGTCTTGCCGGAGCCGCTGGGCCCGTGCAGCGCGACCAGCTCGCCGGGCGCGATCGCGAGGCTCACCCCGTCCACCGCGCGCACCTCCTCGCCGGCGCCGCGGTAGTGCTTGACGACCCCCTCCAGCTCAAGCATGTTCGGAGGGCTCCGGCGATCCGGCCGCCGAGCGCAGGCCGCCGACCCGCCCGACCCTGCGTCCGGCGGCCCCGTGCAGGGGCAGCACCGGGGCGAGCGTGGGCGTGGGGCCGCTGCGCAGCTCGCCGTCGCTCAGCGCCAGCGTGCGGTCGGCGCCGGAGAGCCCGATCGACTCCCTGGTGCTCGCGAGCACGGCGATCCCCTCGTCGGCGAGCGAGCGCAGCAGCAGCAGGATGCCGTCGCGGTCAAACGGGTCCACGCCCCTGGTGGCCTCGTCGATCACGAGCAGCCGCGGCTGCACGGCGAGCGTCCGCGCGAGCGCGACGCGCAGCGCCTCGGCGCCGTCGAGCTCCCCGAGCCGCAGCGTGGCGCACCGCTCGGCGCCCGTGCGCGCGAGGGCGTCGCGGGCGCGTTCCTGCGCGAGCGGGGGCGGGACCCCGCAGGTGAGCAGACCGACCATCACCTGGTCGAGCACCCCGCGCCCCTCGGCGCTGCGGAACGTGCTCTGGCACCAGCCGATCCCGCCGCCTCCGAGGGCCGCCTCGCGGTGCTCGGCGAGGTCGCGCCCCGCGAAGCGCACGACGCCGCGGTCGGGCGCCTCGATCCCGGCGGCGACCCGCAGCAGCGTGGAGCGCCCGGAGCGCCGTAGGCCCCAGATCACCGCCAGCTCGCCGGCCTCGAGCTGCGAGCGTGATGTCGCGCAGCACGGCGCGCTCGCGCAGCCCGACCCGGTAGTGCTTGCCGACGTGCTCGAGCGCGAGCAGGCTCATCGCCGCGGGGCCTGCTCGCGAGGGACTTGAACTCGCTTGAACTCGCGCCGCGCGTACTCCAGCCACTCGAGCTTCGCGTCCACCGTGAGGCGGCGCTCCTCGGCGACGAGGTGGGCCGTCAGCTCGGAGCCGGCGTCGGGGGCGCGATCCTCGGGGGAGGCGATCGGCAGCCTGCCGGCCTCCTCCAGCCACGCCTGCTCGCAGCGCGCGATCACCTCTAGCGCCAGCTCGGGCTGGCGTTCGAGCGCCGCCAGCTGCAGCACGAGCAGCCGCTGGCGGCGGCGGTCCTCGCAGATCTGCGAGACGAGCCACTCGCCGTGCTCCCGCACGCCTCTGCCGGTCGCGCGGTAGTGCGGCTTGGGCTGGCGCCCGGTGCGCGTGCCGGGGATTTCTTCGATCAGCGACCTGCTCTTCAACGTGCCGAGCGCGGTGTAGACGTGTGAGACGCTGCTGAGCGAGAGCGCGCCCCGGTAGGTGCGCTCGAACCTCAGCGCCAGCTCGTAGGCGTAGCTCGGCCGCTCGATCACGAGACCCAGCAGCGCCCAGTTGACGGACGAGTGCATCGGCGCCGCGTCCTTCGCCCGGCCCGCCTTCCTGACCCTCCCTGCCGCCATGGCCTGTAGCTTAGCCGAAGTGGAGTGCGAACGCAACACCCTGTTTCCTGTC
Source organism: uncultured Solirubrobacterales bacterium (assembly GCA_963813765.1). Taxonomy (GTDB): domain Bacteria; phylum Actinomycetota; class Thermoleophilia; order Solirubrobacterales; family Solirubrobacteraceae; genus Palsa-744. Next base: position 52,742 of record CAWFAB010000007.1, on the reverse strand, counting down.
CTCCACTGTGAGTCAAGGCGCAGAACATTCTATGTCGTGACTTATCAAGTGCACCTGACATGCGCGATCCTCGCTGTATGGGGAGGTCAGGTGTGGAGCGCAGCCGCATGGCGGCTCGGGATTCGGGCAAGGCCGGACCGGCGCGCAGGCCCGCGCGGCCCGTGCGTCTCACCCTTCGGGGCAAGGGCATGGCCCGTTCGCATGTCACCGAGATCCAGCGCTCGAGGCTGTTCACCGCCACTGTCAGCGCGATCGACGAGCTCGGCTATGCCGATACGACGATCGCCGACATCGTCGTGCGCTCGCGGGTCTCGCGGCGCACGTTCTACGAGCTGTTCGCCAACCGCGACGCGTGCCTGGCCGCGATGCTCCAGGACGTCGTCGGGCTGGTCGAGGAGGATCTCGCCGCCGCCGGCCTGGAGAACCTGGAGTGGCGCGAGCGCGTCCGCACCGGTTTGTGGACGATCCTCTCGTTCTTCGACCGCGAGCCGGCGCTCGCGCGGGTGTGTGTCGTGCAGGCGTCGCGCGGCGGCCCGGAGGTGCTCGAGCTTCGCGCGGAGATCCTCGGCCGCCTGACGGCGGTGATCGACGAGGGCCGCCTGCAGGGCGCCCGCGGGGAGGAGTGCGGCGCCCTGACGGCCGAGGGCCTGGTCGGTGCGGCGCTCACGATCGTCTACACGCGCCTGCTGCGCCGAGACCGCGAGCCGCTCACCGCCCTGCTGGGCGAGCTGATGGCGATGATCGTGCTGCCCTACCTCGGCCCCCGCGCGGCGCGCACCGAACCGACCCGCGCGGCCCCGGGGCCGAGACCCGCCGGGCGCGGGGGGCCCATGCCGATCCACGCCGGCGTCGATGGCCTGCGGGGCGTCCCGATGCGCCTGACCTACCGCACCGCGCGGGTCCTGGAGTGCCTGGCCGAGCAGCCGGGCCTCAACAACCGCACGGTCTCCGACCGCGCGGGGATCGCAGACCAGGGGCAGATCTCGAAGCTGCTGGCGCGCCTGGAGAGCAAAGGCCTGCTCGTCAACAACAGCCGCAAACAGCTCCAGGGCGAGCCCAACGCCTGGGAGCTCACGCCGCTCGGCCAGGAGGTCACGCACAGCATCCGGATGCACACCCGCTACCGGAGCGAGGCGGCGTGATGCGCGCCCGGCTCGGAGCGAGGCCGCGTGAGGTGTGTCCGCTCGATCTGTGCGTGGCGCGGAGCGTCGCTCCTCGGTTCGCCCGCAGGTGCGCGGGGCGCTCGGGGCTTCCCCGCATTTTCAACAACGCAACCCAATCCGCGTGCGTAGCGCTGGGCGCCGGCACGTTCGACTCCCAGGAGGAGAGATAACCGATGTTCTCAGCAATACGCAGACGTGTGACCTACGCGAACGTCGCGGTGACGCTCGCGCTGGTGTTCGCGATGAGCGGCGGCGCGTACGCCGCCGGACACTATCTGATCACCTCGACCAAGCAGATCAGCCCGAAGGTGCTGAAGGCGCTGAAAGGGAAAAGTGGCAGTAACGGGGCGAACGGAGCGAATGGTCCCACAGGTCCGGCAGGTCCGGCGGGCACCGCAGGTTCTGGTGGCTCGCAGGGCCCGGCTGGCGCGACGGGCGCGACGGGTGCGCCGGGTGCGAAAGGCGCAACGGGGACGGAAGGATCTCCGTGGACCGCCGGCGGGACCCTACCCTCCGAAAGATCCGAGTACGGCCAGTGGGCGTTGAGTGCAACCGTACCGGGAGGCTTTGAAGCCACGCCTTTTGTCCTCCTGTCCTTCCCGATCCCCCTGAGTGAATCGCTCATCCAAGCCGGACGAGTCATCGGGCCTGAAGAAGGTGAAGGCGAAGCCAAAGAATCCGTCTTCATCAAAAGTCGCGAATGTGGAGGTACCGTCACAAAACCGTCCGCCAAGGCCGGCCACCTTTGCATTTTCGAGGCCGAAATCGAAGATCTACAGGGCGTACAGACCTAGATCGGTGAGTAGCGGCTGCTGTAGCTGTTGCTCGCGGTGAGGACGGGCCACCGCGCGTAGCCCTGGAACGTGGAAAAGCCCCGCAGACACGGGGCTTTCCGTCCGCGCTCGACTGCCACAGTTCGGGTTGTGAAGCGAATCGTGACGGTGAGTCGGGCTCACCCAGAGGGTGATGGCCGTTAACCGTGACAGAGGGCCCGGACGGATCGAGTTCCGCGCCGATGATCCGTCGCTGACGCCGTACGCGGGGCTGGCGATCTCGGGCGAGCTGTGCCGCACGTCTGCGGCTGGTTGAGCTGATCGACGCAGAGCTTGCGGCGGTCGCTCGGGTGGCGCCGGTCAAGCAGCGCCGGCGGGGGCTGTCGGCCGGCGAGTTGACGGTCGCGATCGCCGAGTGCCAGCTGGCGGGCGCCGAATGTTTTGATGATCTCGAGGACGTGCGTGCCGATCGGGCGGGCGCGCCGCTGCGGGCGGTGGCCGGGACGCCGTCGGCGCCGACCGCCCGCCAGCTGGCCTGCCGGTTCAAGCCCGAGCCACATCCGCGCGATCGAGCGCGGCGCTGGCGCGCGCTGGCAACGAGCTTGACCGCCGGCTCGGTCGCGACCCGAGCGAGGATGTGACCTTCGATCTGGATGCGACCGAGACGATGGTGTTCGGGCGCAAGCAAGCAGGGGACCGGGCGCAGCCGCCACGGCCACCTGGCGTACAACAGCTATGTGGTCACGTGGGCGCAGCGCGGGCGCGCGCTGACGAGCGAGCTCAAGGGCGGCAACCAGGCGCGGATCAAGGCGTGCGAGTCGCTCGGATGATCCGCCGCGCCGAGCGGCTGCTTGCCCACAGGAGCACGGGCAGATCACCGTCCGCGGCGACTCGGGCTTCTACGCGGTCGAGCTGATGATGGGCTGCCGCAAGCAGCAAGATGCGCTTCACGTTCTCGGCGACCCGCACGTCGCTGATGTGGTCAAAGCTTGCCGAGATCCCCGAGGACGCCTGGGTCGATGCGATCGACATGCACGGCGCGCAGGTCGCCGAGCTTCCCTTCACCCCCGAGGGCTGGAAGCACGAGCCGCTGCGGCTGGTCGTCCGCCGCGTCCCGGTCAGCGCCGAGGAGCTCCAGGCAAGCAGCCCGCAAGCGCCGGCGACGCAAGACGATCCCGCCCGAGCAGCTGCAGATGGTGCTCGACGGCGAGCTCGACTCGACGTTCGCCTACTCCTTCATCGTCACCGACATCCCCGCAGAGCGAGAAGTCCACCGCGGAGGTCGAGCACTTCCACCGCCAGCGCGCGCAGATCGAGGAGCGCTTCAAGGACGCCAAGCTCGGCCAGGCGCTGCGCCACCTGCCCTCCGGCAAGCTGGCCGCCAACCGCCTGTGGCTGTGCTGCTGCCTGTTAGCGCTCAACTTATCCGCCTGGATATGCGACCTCAGCCCGGCGGCCGCCGCCTCCGGCCAGGCCGACGAGGACACGCCGCTGCGCCGCCACGCCAAGACGCTGCGGCGCCTCCTGTTCTGCGTGCCCGGCCGGATCGTGCGCACCGCCCGGCGGATCATCGTGCGCCTACCCGAGGGCTTCCCGCACTTCGAGCTCTTCAACGCCACCTACCACGCCGCGCTCGCGCTCCCCGGCCCCTAGCGCCCGGCCGGCCGCTCCCGAAGGCCAGCATCCGCAACGCCGCCCAAGGTTGGGCACCCCGCGAGTCTCCGACTCGCACCTTCACTGCACCCGTTCGCGGCCGCCAAGAGTCACTCTGACCGTCTATCGCCATGTCAATGGTGCACATCACCAGCTCCATTGGCACTGTGACTGTCACATCCGACACTTGACGGCTGCGACCGAGGCTTACTCACCGATCTAGGACAGATAGTGGACTTGGCACAGTCCAATTTGACAGCCTCAACCGTCGGTAAGGATGGGGCCGGCATAAGGGGCATATCTAAAGAAGCAGGCACCGTGAGTGCACGCGGCACCTGGGTGGTGACCGCCGAATAGCGCCAACCGTCCTCGCGCAAGCTCTGGCTCCTTGGGGCGGCTCGTCCGTCCCAAGGAGCCGTCATCTCCCATCACACACCACCCACACCCCTCGATTTGATCCCATGCACCACACCACGAGAAAGGTACGAACGTGATTCACCCGGAGCAATCACCGAGGACACCGACCGGTCTCTTCGCCACGCTTCGTGCTTATCTTCACGGCCGGGGGAGTGGTGCGCCCTTTGCTGCTCGCACCTTGAGCCGTCGTCTGCCCATCGTGGCACTGCTCGCCGGGCTCGTCTTGGCTTTCACATTCGGCGAGGTCGCGCCCGCTATCGCCTCCCACCCCACTTTTCTGGGAAGCAAATGCGGCGCCTTCAATCACAGTCATACTTCGCTGGTTTTTGATGCCAGCATCAACCCGTTCTTTCTCGAAACACGTTGGAGTATCGCCTTTGCCACTACTAAAGGGGGCCCCTGGACCGTCGTTCCCGCCGGTAGCGGCACTATCACGCAGACCGAAGCGAACTCCATTCCCCCGCCCGGAAACAATATTGCTGTTCACGCCGGACCGCTCACCGGTCTGGCTCCCGAAGCCACCTACTACATGCTCGCAACCGCAACAAACTCCGACGGAAAAGTCGAAGGAGAACGGGCCTGCGAAACGGAACCCCTTCGTCCGAATCCCTTTCCGCCCGATGTAAGCAGGGTCACCGCCACCTCCGCCGATGCACGCGCGGTCGTCGAGCCTCGCGGTTATGCGACCCACTGGCGCTTCGAAATTGCCTCTGCTGAAGGCGGCCCGTGGAGCCCGGTACCCGGCGCCGAAGGCAGCATCACTCAGGCCGAAGCCGAAACGGCCCTTGCCGACGGCACGGTTCCCACGGTCGATGCCGCTCTCACGGGCCTCGCTCCCGGCACCCGCTACTTTGTCCGCTCCTTTGCCGAAGACGAACCGGAATTCCCAGCGGGTTCTGGCACGATTCTCCACAAGGAAGTCACCTCTCCATTCGAAAGCTTCGAAACAGCCGGCCCGCCCGTCCCCGTCACCTTCGCCGTTCATGCCCTCCACGGCGAAGCCATGCGCGCGCTGGGCTCTGTCAACCCTCGCAGCATTCCCAGCTCCGACGAACAAATGATCTCAATTGGGGGTGGCCCGACCGGCGGCACCTTCAGCCTCGCCTTCAAAGGCCGCGCCAGTGGCGCCAAAGCGACCGGCGCGCTCATGACGGCGGCCATGCAATTCTCCCCATAGGCGGCCGTTGAATCTCCCCACTGGCGGCCACTGGATCTCCCCATGGGTGGCCATCGGATCTCCCCACTGTCCTGTCCTGAGCGGCTTGCTGTAGTCCCCGCGTGCCTTGTCAACGAGGCACGTCGGGAAGGCGGGCTTGATGAAGCGATCGGAGGAAGTGATGGAGATTCTTGAGGCGTATGACGTGACGGGCAGCCTGCGCGGCGCTGCGGCGCTGGCGGGGTGTGATCACAAGACGGTCGCGCACTGGGTTCGTGCGCGGGAAGAGGCTGGTGGCGGGCTGCCGGTGGCGAGACGGGCGCGGCCGCGGGTCGATGGGTTCGCGGGGAAGATCGAGGAGTGGGTCGAGCGCTCGCGCGGGAAGATGCGTGCTGATAAGGCGCACGAGCGGCTGCGTCGCGATGGGGTATATGGGCTCGGAGCGCACGACGCGGCGCGCGGTCGCCCGGGCGAAGCGGGCGCTGGCGCTCAGAGCACGGCCGCGTCACGCGGCCGTGGGTGACGGAGCCGGGCTGTGGTGTCAGTGGGATTACGGTGACGGGCCGAAGATCGCGGGCCGTCCGACGGTGTTGTTCTGCGCGTGGCTTGCGTGGTCGCGTTTCCGGGTGGTGCTGCCGTTGTGGGATCGCACTCAGGCGAGCGTCGTGATGGCGCTGGACCGGTCGCTGAGGCGGTTTGGCGGTGCGCCGACCTACGCACTGACCGATAACGAGAAGACCGTGTCGGTGGATCACGTGTGCGGGATCGCGGTCCGCAACCCGCAGATCGTCGCGGTCGGCCGCCACTACGGGCTGTCGATCGCGACGTGCGTGCCCTGCGACCCGCAGAGCAAGGGTGGTTCGGAGGCGACGGTCCGGATCGCGAAGGCTGACCTGGTCCCGACCGATCACAACCTCCGGGCGGAGTACGGGTCCTTCGCGGAGCTCGAGCTGGCGTGCGAGGCGTTCTGCGATCGGGTGAACACGCGCGAGCACCGCGTCACGCGCCGGGCGCCGGCGGTGATGCTCGCCCAGGAGCGCGAGCGGCTGCACCCGTTGCCGGCGGTCGCGCACACGCTGTGCTTCGGGGAGACCCGGCAGGGTGACCAGGCAGTCGACGATCTCTGTCGGCGGCGCGCTCTACTCGGTCCCCTCGCCGCTTGTGGACGAGCGGGTGTGGGCGCGCGTGGATGGCTCTCAGCTGATCGTCGTTCACGCCGATGGCCCGCAGGGCCCGTGCGAGGTCGCTCGTCACGAGCTGACGACACCCGGGCAGCCGAGCATCCAGCGATGAGCACTATCCGCCACGGCCGCCCGGCGCGCTGGAGCGCAAACCGCGGGCGCAAGGCTCAGAGGAAGCGGCGTTCCTCGCGCTCGGCCCGGGCGCGGAGGCGTGGCTGACCCGCGCCGCGGCCGCCGGCGCCGGCAGGGTGCGCCGCAAGCTCTCAGAGGCCGTCGATCTCGCCAAGCTCCACGGGCAGGGCGAGGTCGACGAGGCGCTCGCCACGGCCGCGCACGCCGAGCGCTTCGCGGAGGGCGACCTCGCGGCGATCCTCGCTCACCACCAGCAGAACGGGCACGGTGATCCCGTTCCCCGCCAGGGTCTCAGAGGAGCAGACGCTGCAGCGCTCCACGCAGGCGTGGGAGGGCTTGGGACGATGAGCCGGCTACTGCAGAAGTTCATGCCCTCATCGATCCCGACCAGCTCGAGGAATACCCGAACGGGATCCGCGTCCAGGAGATCGAGCGTCGTCTATCACCGACGACCCCGAGCGCCCCGATCTGGCGGGCAGCTGCAGCCGGCCGTCTGCGCGGATCGACGCGGCCCGCGCGCGCGAGCTCGCGTTCGAGCTGCTGATCGCTCGCCGAGGTCGCCGAGCAATGGGAGCAGGCACGATGAGCGTCCAGGACACCCGCACCGCCACCACTGCCCGACGATCTCGACGAGCTGCTGCGCCGGCTGCGGCTGCCCTATATTCGCGCGCGCCGCGCCGCACGTGATCGCGACCGCGCGCTCGCAGCGATGGGAGCCCGCGGACGTCCTGCGGGTCCTGCTCGGCGAGGAGGCCACCGGCCGCGACCAAGCGACGATCCAGTCGCGTCGCAAAGCGTCCGGGCTACCGACGGGCAAGACACTCGACGCGTGGGAGGATGCACGCCTCAGCCGATCCCCAAGCAGACCCAGCAGGCGCTGCGAACACTGGAGTGGGTTTCACGCGCGGAGAACCTCTGCGTCTGCGGCCCATCAGGGACCGGGAAGAGTCACTGGGTCGAGGCGCTCGGCCACCACGCGATCGACCAAGGCAAGACCGTCGTCTGGCACACGCTGGAGAGCCTCGCCGGCCTGCTGCGACGTCACCGCGCCGATGACAGCACCGCCAAGGCGATCGCAAAGCTCACCCGGGCAGAGCTGATCATTATCGATGACGTCGGCCTGCTGCCGGTCTTCCCCGACGCCGCCGAGGCGCTGTTCCGTCTCGTCGACGCCGCCTATGAGAAGCGCTCGATCGCGCTCACCTCGAACATCCACCCCGCCGGCTTCGACGAGCTGATGCCAAAGACACTCGCCGCCGCGACCGTCGACCGGCTACTGCACCACGCGCACGTGCTGATCACCGACGGCTCGGAGAGCTACCGGCTGGCGCAGGCGACCGCGGGAGAGGGGGTGAGGCCCCTGGCCAGCTGAACGCGCCGCGGGCACTCGACTCCGCTACGGCCTACGGCCTCCGCTACGTCAAGCACCCGCGAAACCCCCCCTGACCACCGGGGAGAACCGATGGCCACCAGTGGGGAGAAAAGATGGCCGCCACCGGGGAGAACCGATGGCCGCCCGTGGGGAGAACCCGATGGCCGTTGACACATGACGGCGGCCATGCAATTCTCCCCATAGGCGGCCGTTGAATCTCCCCACTGGCGGCCACTGGATCTCCCCATGGGTGGCCATCGAATCTCCCCACCGTTCTGTCCTGAGCGGCTTGCTGTAGTCCCCCGTGCCTTGTCAACGAGGCACGTCGGGAAGGCGGGCTTGATGAAGCGATCGGAGGAAGTGATGGAGATCCTTGAGGCGTATGACGTGACGGGCAGCCTGCGCGGTGCTGCGGCGCTGGCGGGCTGTGATCACAAGACGGCCGCGCACTGGGTTCGTGCGCGGGAAGAGGCTGGTGGCGGGCCGCCGGTGGCGAGACGGTCGCGGCCGCGGGTCGATGGGTTCGCGGGGAAGATCGAGGAGTGGGTCGAGCGCTCGCGCGGGAAGATGCGTGCTGATAAGGCGCACGAGCGGCTGCTCGCGATGGGGTATATGGGCTCGGAGCGCACGACGCGGCGCGCGGTCGCCAGGGCGAAGCGGGCGTGGCGCTCAGAGCACGGGCGCGTCACGCGGCCGTGGGTGACGGAGCCGGGCTTGTGGTGTCAGTGGGATTACGGTGACGGGCCGAAGATCGCGGGCCGTCCGACGGTGTTGTTCTGCGCGTGGCTTGCGTGGTCGCGCTTCCGGGTGGTGCTGCCGTTGTGGGATCGCACTCAGGCGAGCGTCGTGATGGGCCTGGACCGGGCGCTGAGGCGGTTTGGCGGTTGCCCGACCTACGCACTCACCGATAACGAGAAGACCGTCTCGGTGGATCACGTGTGCGGGATCGCGGTCCGTAACCCGCAGATCGTCGCGGTCGGCCGCCACTACGGGCTGTCGATCGCGACGTGCGTACCCTGCGACCCACAGAGCAAGGGTGGTTCGGAGGCCACCGTTCGGATCGCCAAGGCTGATCTGGTCCCGACCGATCACAACCTCCGGACGGAGTACGGGTCCTTCGCGGAGCTCGAGCTGGCGTGCGTGGAGTTCTGCGAGCGGGTGAACGCGCGCGAGCACCGCGTCACGCGCCAAGCACCGGCGGTGATGCTCGCCCAGGAGCGCGAGCGGCTGCACCCATTGCCGGCGGTCGCGCACACGCTGTGCTTCGGGGAGACCCGCAGGGTCTCCAGACAGTTGACGGTTTCCGTCGGTGGCGCGCTCTATTCGGTCCCCTCGGCGCTGGTGGACGAGCGGGTGTGGGCGCGCGTGGATGGCTCTCAGCTGATCGTCGTTCACGCCGACGGTCCGCAGGGACCGTGCGAGGTCGCTCGCCACGAGCTGACGACACCCGGGCAGCCGAGCATCTGCGACGAGCACTATCCCCCACGGCCACCCGGCGCGCTGGAGCGCAAACCGCGCGCGCAAGGCTCAGAGGAAGCGGCGTTCCTCGCGCTCGGCCCGGGCGCAGAGGCATGGCTGACCCGCGCAGCAGCAGCCGGCGCCGGCAGGGTGCGCCGCAAGCTCTCAGAAGCCGTCGATCTCGCAAAGCTCCACGGGCAGGTCGAGGTCGACGAGGCGCTCGCCACGGCCGCGCACGCCGAGCGCTTCGCGGACGGCGATCTGCAGGCGATCCTCGCTCACCACCAGCAGAACGGGACGGTGATCCCGTTCCCCACCAGGGTCTCAGACGAGCAGACGCTGCAGCGCTCCACGCAGGCGTGGGAGGGGTTGGGACGATGAGCGACTACTGCGAAATCCATGCCCTCATCGATCCTGACCAGTTCGAGGAATACCCGAACGGGATCCGCGTCCAGGAGATCGATCTGACGATCACCGAGGACCCCGAGATCCCGTCCTGGCGAGCAGCGCCACCGGCCGTCTGTCGGATCGACGCCAGAAGAGCGCGCGAGCTCGCGTTCGAGCTGCTCGTCCTCGCCCACGCCGCCGAGCAATACGAGGAGAACGCACGATGAGCGTCCAGACACCCGCACCGCCACCACTGCCCGACGATCTCGACGAGCTGCTGCGGCGACTGCGGCTGCCCTATATTCGCGGCGCCGCGCCGCACGTGATCGCGACCGCGCGCTCACAGCGATGGGAGCCCGCGGACGTCCTGCGGGTCCTGCTCGGCGAGGAGGCGACCGGTCGCGACCAGGCGACGATCCAGTCGCGTCGCAAAGCGTCCGGGCTACCGACGGGCAAGACACTCGACGCGTGGGAGGATGACGCCTCAGCGATCCCCAAGCAGACCCAGCAGGCGCTGCGAACACTGGAGTGGGTTTCACGCGCGGAGAACCTCTGCGTCTGCGGCCCATCAGGGACCGGGAAGAGTCACTGGGTCGAGGCGCTCGGGCACCACGCGATCGACCAAGGCAAGACCGTCGTCTGGCACACGCTGGAGAGCCTCGCCGGCCTGCTGCGACGTCACCGCGCCGATGACAGCACCGCCAAGGCGATCGCAAAGCTCACCCGGGCAGAGCTGATCATTATCGATGACGTCGGCCTGCTGCCGGTCTTCCCCGACGCCGCCGAGGCGCTGTTCCGTCTCGTCGACGCGGCCTATGAGAAGCGCTCGATCGCGCTCACCTCGAACATCCACCCCGCCGGCTTCGACGAGCTGATGCCAAAGACACTCGCCGCCGCGACCGTCGACCGGCTACTGCACCACGCGCACGTGCTGATCACCGACGGCTCGGAGAGCTACCGGCTGGCGCAGGCGACCGCGGGAGAGGGGGTGAGGCCCCTGGCCAGCTGAACACGCCGCGGGCACTCGACTCCGCTACGGCCTACGGCCTCCGCTACGTCAAGCACCCGCGAAACCCCCCCTGACCACCGGGGAGAACCGATGGCCACCAGTGGGGAGAAAAGATGGCCGCCACCGGGGAGAACCGATGGCCGCCCGTGGGGAGAACTGGATGGCCGTTGACAGCTCACCGCGGGATCAAACGTGGTTCAACTGGCGTCAGCCGCGACCGGTACCGGCACCGCCACGTCAAGCGTCACCTCCATCACCGGGGTCGCTACGGCCACTGGGGCGTTTCGCGCCGGCCAGTTCCTATCCGGAGGCCTCTCCGTTACCGGGACTAACGCCATTGAAAATGAAATCACTGCGGTCTCGGGCACGACCCTTACTATCAAAGGACAGCCCAACCGGGCAGGTACGTTCGCCCTCGCCGCCTACGAGCCGGTTGCCCTCATCCACGGAGAGGCGATCAGTGGTGCCGGTATCCCTGCCGGCACGACTATTACCCAGTTCGACAACTACACCGGCGAAATGATCATCTCCCAGCCGGCGACCGCCACAAGCGCCGGCGTCGCCCTTACCGCTGGTGTGCCTTACAACGCGTCCGCCGACGTTGTGCTCAGCGTGCTGAGGAGCCTCGGTGCAGAAACCAGCGTCACCGGCCCCGCCGGTGGCCCGTTCACCGTGGCCTTCACCGGGGGGGATGGCGAAGTCAACCAGCCCCAGATCGTGGCCGACGGCTCCCAGCTCACCCCTTCTGGCACCGTTACGGTAACCACCACTACCGAAGGCGGCGAAGGCTACGACACGCATTACCACTTTCAATACGTCTCTCAGGAAGCGTTCAACAGAAGTGGCTGGGTAGGGGCCCAAAGCACCCCGGAAGTCGATCTCGGCTCCGGCGGTAGTCCGAAGCTCATCGGCCAGGATCTCCCCGGTCTGCAACCGGGAGAAAGCTACCACTATCGGCTGATCGCCACTAACACCTCGCCCGGCGATCCGGTAGTCGAAGGCGCCGAACAGACACTCACCGTGCCCATCCCCGGCACCGGAGAAGGACCGGTGGCGTGCCCCAACCAGCACTTCCGCACGGGTCCCTCCGCCGATCTTCCCGACTGCCGCGCGTACGAGCAGCTCACTCCCGTCGATAAGGAAGGCGCCCAGCAGGCGTTCAACTACAGTGACGAATTCGGCGGCAATGGCACTCTTGTCGCCGAAGACGGCGAAGCGCTCATGCTCAAGGCGGAATTGGTCAACTGGGGGGCGGGCCCCGACGCTGGCCAGTCCCCATATTTCTTTACCCGCAGCCAAGCCGGCTGGCAGATGACCTCGGCGTCCCCTCAGCCCGAAACCGGAGTCAACCGTCCCTCTCCCGAGATCTTTAACCCCGGCCTTACGCAGTTCGGCTTCGAATATGCCTACAACACCGGCGAAGGAAGCGAATCGCAAAACATCGAATTCAAGGCCGGCCCCCCCGGTGGGCCCTACGCCAGCCTCGCCTCGGTCCCTCGCAAACAGCTGGGGCTGAATGGCGGCTGGGTCGCAGCCTCCGCGGATTTCTCAAAGCTCATCCTTCAGGTCGAAGACCGCAAGCTAGCCGCCGCCCCCACCGGGACAAAGAGCGGCTTTGACCTCTATGAATACTCTGCCGGCGAACTACGCCAGGTCAACGTCGGCATCGGCACATGTGGCGCCCGCATCGTCGCGGGCCAGGAAGAATCTGTCAGCAGCCCCGACGCCGTATCTGCCGATGGCTCCCGCGTGTTCTTCGAAGCGGTGCCGGGCGGTGAATGCTCACAGCCGTCGCACCTGTACATCCGCGAAGATGGGTCGCGGACGATCGATCTCGGTGCGTATGCGTTTGCGGGCGCCAACCCGGAAGGCAGCGAAGTGCTGCTCAGACGGCCTAATGGACAAGAAAACGAATATTTCATCGACAAGGATCCCGGAGAACCTGGGGCGGTCGAGAAGATCTTTTCCCAAAACCCAGCTGCGGACGGCGGCGTGTTCGCGTCACCAGACCTGAGGATCGTGTATTTCCATTCAAACGCTGGCGCGGTCTACGATTACGACACGGCTACAGAACATCTCTCCTATCTCTTCCAGGCTGGAGCATTCTCGTCGGGCGAGCCGAGTCCCGATGGTCGCTTCCTGTATTTTCATGGCAGTGTGTATGGTGTGCCCGGCTCGGGTCAAATGTTTCTGTATGACCGAGAACAAAACATGTTGGATTGCGTGTCCTGTGCCTCGTCGTTCGATCCCGAACCGAAGCTGGAATCCGTCGTGGGTAGCCGCAGATCCCAGGGCCGCATCGTTAACGACCCGAGCGGCGTGCCGAAGCTGACTTTGGTCTCTGCCAATGGCGACTTCGCGTTCTTCTCAACCCCCGCCGCCCTCCTCCCCTCGGACGTTCACGGAGAAGTCGAACCCGTCGGGACCGGCGAATTCTCGAGTTTCGACTACGCCTCGCCCTCGAGCGACATCTATGAGTGGCGTAGAGCGGGTATCGACGGCTGCGCTCATGTCCAGGGCTGCCTCGCCCTCATCACCGACGGACGCGGCGGCTTCCTCAATATTCTCCTCGGCAGCACTGACGAAGGCCGTGACGTCTTCATCTACACCAGCTCCCGGCTTGTTCCTCAGGACAAGGACACCGCGGGCGACATCTACGACGTCAGAATCGGGGGCGGGTTCCCACCGCCCCCGCCTCGACCGGTCGAATGCGAAGGCGATGCCTGCTCGACGGTGCCCGCCCCGCCGAACGACCTCACCCCATCCAGCGCGACGTTTCAAGGCGCCGGCAACCTGCTGTCGGGCACCCTGCAGACCACCAAGACAACTCCGACCACGAAAACAACCCTGCCAAAGGCCCGCAAGAAATGCAAGGCGAAGGCCAGGAAGTGCAGGGCGAGAAGCAAAGAGAAGGCTCACAGAAAGACCCGGAAGAACAACCGTCGGAGGGGAAGGTAAATGTCCTTTCTCGGAGCCTCTCCCGTCCGTTTGACGACCCGCCGCCGTCGGGGTATTCGTGGGCTGGCGTTCTGCTTCGTCGCGTGTGCGGCTGCGCTGGTCCTAACGGCTGGGCCGGCTGCCGCCGCCCCCAGCGAACACCCGTTCGAATTGATCCCCGGCAGCTTTCACTTCGCGACCACCACCACCCAGGCCGCGGCCCATTCGAACTGGATCACGTCTTTCGATTTCACCCACGATGGAAGCGGCCGCCCGTTCAACGACGTCCGCACCACCGTCGTCAACCTGCCCGCCGGTTTCGTCGCTAGCAACACCGCCGTACCGACCTGCACGCCAGCCCAGTCTGCTCGGCCACAGTGGAACGGACGGCGCGTTGTCTGCATGCCCGGTCTCCACGCAGGTCGGCACGATCAGCCTCCGTGTCGCCGGCGCCGGCAACGGTCCGGCTCAGGACACGGTTCCCGTTTACAATATGGAAGTCACCAGTTTCGGGGTCGCCGCGGAGCTCGGCTTCAAGGTGGCAGGCATCCTGACCCAGATGCTCCCGATCAGCGTCCGTCCCGGTGACTTGGGCCTCACCGCGACCAGCCCCAATATCGCGAAGCTAGGCGAAGCCCGCAACATTACGTTCACCGTCTGGGGCCTTCCTGGCTCCCACGAACACGACAAGGAACGGGGCGAAGTCTGCTATCCGCTCGTACACAACCCGCAAGGAGAATGCTACAACGAGCTCGGCGGCCCCCAGGAAGCCAACATCCCAGTCAAGCCCTTCCTCTCCAACCCGACGAGCTGTGGGCCGTTCACCGCGACGATGAGCTCGAACTCGTGGGAGGAACCCAATAATTTCTCCGAAGCGACGACCCAGGTCGACCCGATCGTTGAATGCGAACGCGTCCCGTTCGAGCCCTCGATCGAAGTGCAGCCCTCGACGCGTAGCGCGGAATCCCCCACCGGCCTCGAAGTCTCGCTGCTTGTGCCGCAGACGTGGGAAAACCCAATCTCCATCGCGACCGCAAACCTGAAGGACACGAAGGTCACGCTCCCGGAAGGAATGACGGCAAACCCGTCGCTCGCGGCGGGGCTGGGGGCGTGCACGCCGGGCCAGTACGCTGCTGAGACGAGCTCCTCCCCGCCGGGCGCCGGCTGCCCGCCGGAATCGAAGATAGGCTCGATCGAAATCGAAACGCCCCTGTTGAACGAAAAGATCGACGGCGCCGTCTACATCGCCACGCCGTATGACAATGTGCCCTCGTTCGGTGATCCCGAACACACGGGCGGGTCTCTGCTCGCCTTGTATGTCGTCGCGAAGGACCCCGAACGGGGGATACTGATCAAGGTCGCGGGGAAGATCGAACCGGACCCGGTGACCGGCAGGCTCACGACCACGTTTCTGAACACGCCGCAGCAGCCGTTCAGCCGCTTCACCCTGAAGTTCCGTCCTGGCGCGACCGCGCCGCTGGCGAGCCCCCCCACGTGCGGGTCCTATGGGGCCGCGGCCGAACTGACCCCCTGGTCCGCGCCCATGGAACCGAGGTCCGTGTCGAGCGAGCCGTTCCAGATCACCCAGGGCGTCCACGAAGGCGCGTGCCCCGCGGGTGGTGTCCCGCCGTTCCATCCCCAGGTCATCTCCGGCACCCAGAACAACGCCGGGGGCTCCTACAGCCCGTTCTACCTGCGGATCATCCGCGAAGACGGCGAACAGGAGATCACCCGCTTCTCCACCACCCTCCCGCCGGGCCTGACCGGGAACCTCTCGGGCATCCCGTTCTGCCCGGAGGCCGACATCGAAGCCGCCAAGGCCCGCACGGGCGGGGAAGAGGAGGAACGCCCCTCCTGCCCGCAGGCGAGCGAAATCGGGCATTCCTTCGTCGGCGCCGGCGTCGGCCCCGTCCTCGCGGAGAACCCCGGCAAGATCTACCTCGCCGGCCCCTACCACGGCGCGCCGCTGTCGATCGTCTCGATCACGAGCGCGAAGGTCGGCCCGTTCGACCTCGGGACCGTCGTGATCCGCTTCGCGCTTGACATCAACCCCGCGACCGCGCAGGTGGAAGTGAGCGCCACCGGCTCCGACCCGATCCCGCACATCATCAAGGGCATCGTCGTCCACGTCCGCGACATCCGCGTCTACATGGACCGCGAAAAGTTCATCCTCAACCCCACCAACTGCGACCCGCTGTCGATCTCGAACACGATCGATGGCGCCGGCGCGGACTTCACCAACCCCGCGGACCAGGTGCCGGTCGCCGTTGACAGTCACTTCGAGGCCACGGACTGCTCGAGCCTCGCCTTCAAACCCGCCTTCAAGGCCTCAACCTCGGGCAGGACATCCAGGGCGAACGGCGCGAGCCTGTCCGTGAAGCTGTCCTACCCGGCCGCCCCGCAGGGCACCCAGGCGAACATCAAATCGGTCAGGGTCGAGCTCCCCAAGCAGCTGCCCTCGCGGCTGTCCACCCTGCAGAAGGCGTGTCTCGCCAGTGTGTTCGACGCGAACCCCGCGGCATGCCCCGCGGCGTCGGTGGTGGGGCACGTCACGGCGGTCACACCGATCCTGCCCGTGCCGCTCGCCGGACCCGCGTACTTCGTCTCAAACGGCGGCGCGAGGTTCCCCGAACTGATCATGGTCCTTCAGGGCTACGGCGTGACGATCGACCTGCACGGGGAAACGTTCATCAGCAAGGCCGGGATCACCAGCTCAACGTTCCCCTCCGTCCCCGACCAGCCCGTGACGAGCTTCGAACTGACCCTCCCGCAGGGCAGGTACTCGGCCCTCGGCACAGACCTGCCGGCCAGGGCCAACGGCAGCTTCTGCGGCCAGAAGCTGACGATGCCGACGACGATCGTCGCTCAGAACGGCGCGCTCATCCGGCAGAAGACCAAGATCGCGGTCACCGGCTGTCCGCACGCGAAGCGCTCGACCAGAAAACACAAACGGCACGCCCGGGGTAAGCATGGGAAGCCTTCGAAGACCAGGAAGCCTTCGAAGACCAGGCGCAAGGGGTAGAGCACCGCCGGCGAGGCTGTGCTGGGCGAGGGCGATCCGCGGATCGCCTCGATCGCCCTCTCGCGTGGACTGACCGTGGTCACCGGCAACGTCCGCCACTTCGCGCGCGTGCCCGACCTGGCGGTCGAGAACTGGCTCGCCGAGGAGCAGGAGCCCATCTGAGCTCAGACGATCGCGCGCGACCTCACGCGCTGCCGCAACACGTCCCCCGGGCACGTTCGCCTCTATCGGTGCGCTCTGCGCAGGAGGTAGTCGCGGAACCTGGGGGCGGTGTAGGCGTACTCGCCCTTGCGGGTGCGGTAGAGCGCGCCGGCGTCGACGAGTCGGCCGAGCAGGACGTTGACGTTGCCGGGGCTCTTCGCGGATGCGCCGCCGAGGTCGGCGGAGCGCAGGGGTGGGTAGGGGCACTGGGCGGAGGCGAGCAGAAGATCCTGCTCGGCGGGGGTCAGCGTGGCGATGCGCGGCTCGTAGAAATCGTGGTCGAGGCGGCTGTAGATGTCCGGGCGGGTTGCGTCGAGCAGCTTTGGTGTGAGGCGCTCCACGCCAGCGAGATCGGCGGCGTCCCACAGCTCCGATCCCCACAGTTGCAGGAAGTACGGGTAGCCCTCGACTTCGGCGACAACGGTCTTGGCGAGCGTTGAGGAGGCGCCGCGGGCCGTCTGTTCAAGCGGCCTCGTGAACGCCTCCAGCGCCTGTTCGGGCGCGAGCGAGTCGATCTCCTCGCCGCGGAACAGCCGCTCGCTGTAGGAGCGCGCCTTCTGCAGGTTGCCCGCGAGCGTCGGCAGGCCGCACAGGACGAGTCCGAGCGGCAGCTCCCTACGTTGCAGCGCGACGATCGGCGCGATCAGCAGCGAGAGTGGGCAATTTTGTAATGTTTGCTGATCCTAACGGAGATCTTGTAATTAGGCAGAGGCCGGGCGGATCGTGAGGCCCGCCCGAGGATCGGACGCACGAGTGCTAGGTTGGACACATGTTGCGCCTTGAAGAAAACTGGTCCAGGCCAGCCGGTGGGAGTCCGGCCCGGGTAAGCGCCGGAGCGCCCGGTAGCAGGCCCCGGTTCGTCGTCGAGAGGCGGCGGGCTGAGCGGGGCGTCGAGAGCCTCTTTGGAGGGAGCAAGCGCGCGGGCTGCGACTACAGCCTCGTCACATCTACAGTGGGGGAGCCGAGCCGCTCATGTCACGGCGAAGGCCATGTCCGCCAGTCCTGGTTCCGGATCGGGTGCGGCGGGTCCCTCCGGGGTATGGGGAGTTGCACGTGCGCAAGGTCTGGGTTGGGACAAGGGAGGCCCGTCTGTGCAGCCTCGTCAGCAAAGACCGCTCGTATAAGCCGGAGGGCGAAAGCGGGCGGAGCACAGCGGGAGTCCGAGGGGGTCGTAGTAGTGCGGATCGGCGTGCAGAACAACGCGCCGGGAGCGAAGGACCCCTGCTTTGATCGTGTTTGCGGAGGGGGTAAGCGTTAGGGCATGGTCGAGACGCTTCGACCCAATTCCCCCGGCGGGCGTGAGCCCGTCGCCCTGTCCAGCGAAATGGCGCAGTTGGTGGCCACTGGCGGGGACGTGCGAGAACTCCAACGCAAGCTATGGGCATCAGCCAAGCGGTCCCCGGATCGCCGTTTCCACGCTCTGTATGACCGGATCTACAGGAGTGACGTCTTGTGGGAGGCGTGGAGGCGGGTGCGTAAGAACCGGGGTGCGGCCGGCGTCGATGAGTTGACGCTGGCGATGGTCGAGGAGTACGGCGTCGAGCGGTTGCTCGGCGAGCTTCAGCGTGCTCTTCGGGAGGGCTCCTATCGTCCCAGGCCGGTGCGGCGTGTGGCGATCGGGAAGCCCGATGGCGGCGTGAGGCTGTTGGGTATCCCGACGGTCACGTCATACCGCGTCGTCGTCCAACGAGTCTTTGGGTTCGCTGGTGGTGACGCATCCGTTTCACCCGCTTGCGGGGGAGCGGTTGCCGGTCTTGTTCATGCGCCGCTTTGCGGGTTCGCGTGTGTATGTGTGCGAGGGCGGGCCGTTGGGGAGTGTGTCGTTGCCCGAGGATGCGACGGATCGTGGCGGGGAGCCAGCTTCGGGCCCGTTGACGGTGGAGGTGCTCGTCGAACTCGTCGTTGTGGTGGGCGCGATCGGTGGGTCGCTGGTGGCGAGGAAGGAATGCTGATGTTGTGCGCGAATAGAGCACAAGATGGCGAGCGGTGTGGGCTTCAGCGAGCTGAGTGTCCCTCAGCTGCGGGCACGGCGGCGGCGCTTGGCGCGATCGGTCGAGGATCCGCAGGCGACGCTGCGTGGCACGTTGCAGCGTCAGGGCAGGCGTTGCGGTCGCGCGGAGTGCCGTTGCGCGCGGGGCGAGCTGCATGGCCCGTACCTGTATCTGGCAGTTCACGGGGATGGGGGCGGCCGGTCGATCTACGTGCCGGGGGCGATGGCGGGGACGGTCGGTGCGCTGGTCGAGGCGACGGCGCGGCGCGAGGCCGTGTTGGCGGAGATTTCACAGATAAACCTCGAGTTGTTGCGCCGGCGGGCGCTGGAGTGATGGGCGGGCGCCGGGATGGATGGCGAGGCGTGTCATGCGCTGGCCAACATGCTGGAGGCGGCGCTCGCGGGGAGCGCGGCCGGTGAGCGCCCAGGCGAAGGTCACGAGTTCGCACCGCGAGCGGCTGGCGGTGGTCTATGTGCGTCAGTTGACGCTCGCGCAGGTGCGGTTCAACACGCAGTTGACCGACCGCCAGTACGGGCTGGTGGAGGAGGCGGTGCGGCTGGGGTGGGAGGAGTCGCGGGTCGTGGTGATCGACTCGGATCTGGGCGTCTCGGGTCGTACCGCGAGCGAGCGGGAGGGGTTCAAGGATCTCGTCAGGCAGGTGTGCGTCGGCGAGGTCGGCGCGATCTTCGGCCTGGAGGTCTCGCGGTTGGCGCGCAGCTCCGCGGATCTGCAGCGGCTGCTGGAGCTGTGCGGCCTGACTGACACGTTGATCGTAGACTCCGACGGGATCTATGATCTGCGCAGTTTCAACGATCGTCTGCTGGTCGGGTTGAAGGGAACGATGTCAGAGGCCGAGCTGCACATCCTTGCGGGCCGTTTGCAGGGCGCCAAGCGCGCGGCAGCTGAGCGTGGCGAGCTACGCTTCCCGCTGCCGGTCGGCCTCGTCTATGACGAGGACGGCCAGACGATCCTCGATCCCGATGAAGAGGTCAGGGCCGCGGTCGCGGAGGTGTTCTTGGCGTTCGCGAAGACCGGGTCGGCGTACGGGGTGGTAGGCGAGTTTGACGGGCGGCGGTTCCCCAAGCGCGCCTATGGTGGTGCGTGGGCCGGCGAGCTGCGCTGGGGACGCTTGACGCATTCACGCGCGATCGGGGTGCTGTCAAACCCGGCGTACGCCGGGGCGTACGTGTTCGGGCGTTTCCGCTCTCGCCGCGTCGTTTTACCCGATGGCACGATTAAGGTAAAACTCTGTGAGCTGCCTCGCTCGGAGTGGCCGGTCGTGATCCAGTCGCACCATCCCGGCTATATCAGCTGGGAGACTTTCCTTGGCAACGAGCGGCGCTTGCAGGCCAACAATACCCGCAAGGGTGCGCGTCCGGCCAGGGAGGGCCGCGCGCTGTGCCAGGGGATCGTGCGCTGCGGTGGCTGCGGGCGGATGATGTCGACCTCGCACCGGCGGCAGGGCAGCTACTACGAATGTTCACACTCCCGTGCGGATCACACCGCTACGCCTGCCTGCCGCTCCGTCTCCGCGGGCGTCGTCGATGAGCTCCTCGCGCACCGCCTGCTCGCGGCACTCACGCCGCAGGAGATAGCACTCGCGCTCGCTGCCGCGGATGAGGTCTCCGAGCGGCGTACGCGCTCTAGGCGAGCGATCGAGCTGCGAGTTGAGCGCGCTCGCTACGAGGCCGCCCGCGCCGAGCGTGCCTTCCATGCCTGTGAGCCCGAGAACCGCCTCGTCGCTCGCAGCCTGGAGACACGCTGGGAGACCAAGCTCCGCGAGCTCACCGACGCGGAAGCCGAGCTCGCCGAGCAAGCCACGCCGGCGCTCGAGCCCTCGCGTGAGCAGATCGAGCAGCTCGCGCGTGACATCCCCGCACTATGGAACGCCGAGACCACCGCGGAGCGCGACCGCAAGCGGCTGCTGCGCACACTCATCAGCGATGTCACACTCACCTCCGAGCCGGAGAACCGTGAGGTACGCGTCGGGATCCGCTGGCGCTCAGGCGCAGCCGAAGAACACACAGTGAAACGACCACAAACAGCCGCGCAGGCACGACGAACACCCCCGGCAGCGATCGAGATACTCACGCGCCTCGGCCCGTCCAGCACCAACGAGGAACTCCTCGCCGAGCTGCACGCCGCCGGCCTGCGCACCGGCACCGGCCGCAAGTTCGACCTCAAGACCGTGCGCTGGCTGCGCTGGCAGTACAAGATTCCCTCGCCACCTGGCTGGCGTCCACAAGACGGCGAGCTGACAGTCGAGCAACTCGCCCGGCGACTCGGCGTCTCAAGCGGCGCCGTCTACTACTGGATCAGCCACGGCCAGCTCCAAGCGCGCCGCGGCCCCAGAAACCAGCTGTGCATCACCTTCGACGCTGACGTCGAGCGGGCGTGCCGTGAGCGTATCACCAACTCTATTCACATCCCTACCCAAGCCCAAGCCAATGCTGCGTGAGGTGCAATATGAAGCCACCGTGCCCACGGTCTCGGACAGGATCGTCCAGCAGGCGACGAGGCTCGTGTTGGAGCCCGTTTTTGAGGCCGACTTTCTGGAGGTCTCTTATGGGTTCCGTCCGCGTCGGTCGGCTACGGACGCTTTGGAGCGCATCCGTGTCGCGTTTCCGCGCGGCGCGGTGTGGGTCGCAGAGGCGGACATCCAGGACTACTTTTCGCGGATCGACCACGAGCGTCTGCTCGGGATGGTCGCGGAGAGGGTCTGTGACAGACGGGTGCTCAAGCTTCTGCGATTGTGGCTCGAAGGCGGGTGTGATGGACGAGGGGTGCTCCCGGGAGACGGTCACGGGAACACCGCAGGGCGGTGTGATCTCACCGCTGCTGTCGAACATCTACCTGCTCGCCTTCGATCGCGCGATGGTCGAGCGGGGTGGCGGCACGCTCGTCCGCTATGCGGACGATTGGGTTGTCCTCTGTCGTTCGGAGCGCGAGGCGCGGGCGGCCCTGCGGGCGGCCGGGGAGATCCTGGCTGGTCTGGGGCTGGAGTTGCATCCACAGAAGACGGGGGTCGTTGATCTCAGGGAGGGCCGGGAGGGCTTTGACTTCCTCGGCTGCCACCTCAGAGCCCGCGTGTCGGGTCGGCTGCTGGAACGCGGCATTCGCCGCTACTACCTGCACCGCTGGCCCAGCCAGAGGGCGATGAAGCGCATCCGGGGCAAGATCAAGGCCAAGACCGGCCGCAACCGCACTGGAGTCGCGGACATTCGGGTCGTCATCGACGAACTGAACCCGATCCTGCGCGGCTGGGGCAACTACTTTCGTACCGGCAACGCCGCCGACAAGTTCATCGAGATCGACCGCTACGCTGCGTGGCGGCTCCGGCGCCTGATGGTCAAGCGCAAGGGCCGCAACCTCAAGGCGGGGCAGGCCGAGCGATGGACCCGCACCTGGCTTCATGGGCTTGGGCTACACCAGCTCATGGGCACCATCCGCTACCCAAGGACCGCGTAGAGATGCCAAGAAGATCATCGGTAAGCCGTGTGCGGGAAAACCGCACGCACGGATTGAAAGGGGAATGGGGAACCGGGCCTTCACCGGCACCGCGCCCCTGACTACCAATGAGTTTGCTTCTGGAGCGGTTGGCGTGTGAGGTGGGGGTGCATGAGCGTACGCTGCGTCGTGCGGTGGGTGGCGGGGTGATCCGCGCGGGGCGGCCGAGCTCGCGCCGGCTGGTGCTCTCCGATGACGAGGCGGCGTGGGTGCGCTCCCACTGGCGGCTGGTGGGGGGGTTGCGCAGGGCGCTGAGGACGGAGCCCAACGTGGAGTTGGTGGTGCTCTTCGGCTCTGTCGCTCGGGGGGAGGACGTGGTGGGCGTCTCGGATGTGGACCTGCTGGTCGAGCTTCGCGATCCTCACCCCGGTGCGTTGGAGGCGCTGCGCGCGCGGTTGAGCGGGCGGGTGGGGCGTGAGGTGCAGCTGGGTGGCGTTGGAGGCCGCGCGACGCGATCCACACCTGCTGGCCGAGGTCCTGCGCGATGGCCGGCCGCTGGTGGACCGCGGGGGGCGCTGGCGGGAGCTGGGGGCGCACGCGGGGCGCACGCGGGTGCAGGCCGATGAGATGGGGCGTGAACTGCATGAGGGCGCGCGGGCGGCGGTCGGCTACTTCCAGCGGTTGGCCGCGGCACGCGCACAGTCGTCTCCCGGTCCCGGCCGGTGAGTGAGTCTGCGCGTCCGCCGGTGGCGAGCGAGGCGCGCCGGAGGGCTCTGGAGAGGGCGCTATTGCAGCTGGCGCGCACGATGGAGCAGTTGGAGAGCGCGGTGGGGGCGTTCCCGCCGGATTTCGACCTCTCCGCGTTCGCGGCGGCGTGGTACTCGGAGGTCCCGCAGGAGCGCAACCGGGCGATGCTGGTGCGCTCGAACATGGACGACCTGCACAACCTCTGCCAGGGCCTGATCGCTCTCAGCGTACGGGCGGCGCAGGACCTGGGTGAGATCCCGGCCGACCGCAGGACGCCGGCGGCCGATCAATTGCGAGCACAGGGCCTCTACCCGAAGGAGGCTGAGCGGGTTATGCAGGAGGTCCTCGACTTGCGCAACACCAGCCAGCACGAGTATTGGATTCTCGCGCCCGATGATGTCCACACCGCTGTCGCGCACCAGCGCCAGCACCTCCCCGCTTTCCTCGCCGGTTTGGGCGCATGGGTGGAAGGCCTTCCTACGCGCCGGGCATAGGGGGATGGAGGATCCGGTGGTCGAAGACGAACTCGCCGCTGCGCGCGGAGGATCACCACAGGACACAGTTAGTTTAGGTGGTTGTGAGGAGTCGCAGGCTGTCGATGCCCGCGAAGTGGCGGGAGTTGAGCGTCGCCAGGGGGGTGTCGTGGGTCAGGCAGCACGCCGCGATCCACGCGTCGTTAGCGGGCAGCGGTGCTCCCTTTCGCAGGGCTCCTCCCGTGAGCTCGCCCCAGCGGCGCGCGACGGTGCGGTCCGCTGGGATGACTATCACCCGCTTCAGCCAGCGCTCGAGCGCGCTCACACGACGGGCGCCCCAGCCGGCGTGGGCCGCGCCGCGGAACAGCTCGCCGACGGTGACGAAGGTTACGCATGGCGTGAGACCCTTGAGGCGCCGCGCGACGGCGGCTGGGAGCGTGTCCCGCATCAGCCTCGACACCACGTCCGTGTCGAGCACGATCGCCTCAGCGGTCGCGGTCACGCTCGAAGCGGATCATCGCGTTGAACGCATCGACCTCCTCGTCGGAGCCCCACACGTCCGGGTCCGTCAGCTCGGAGGCGCTCAGAAGGGGCCCGATGCCCTGTTCGGCGGCGAGCGTCGCGATGCTCGCACCGGGGGCACTCGGCTCGGAGAGCCTCGGATCGCAGGCGCGGGGTCTGAGCGCTTCGACGTCGCTGCGCCGCAGGCGGCGCACCCCAGAAGGGAGGCGGGCTGCGTCGATGAGCCCGCGGTCCGCGTAGCGGCGCACGGTGCTCTCATGCACGCCCAGGCTCTCCGCGGCCTCGCGCAGCGTCACATAGGTAGGTTTGGTAGCCATGCGCTACATGGTAGCCTATCGAGCGGACGCCGAGAGCCCGCCTCTACCGTTGACGCGGGGCAAGGAGGGCCCGCGCCCACGGCGCCCGGGCGGCCCCACCCACCCACGCGGACGATCTCCAGACATCGCCCACCGGGCACCGCATCGCCGCGTGTCCTATCGTGGCTCGTCGGCTGGCAGCAGGGTGAACGCGGCGTCGCTGCTCAGCGGTGGCCTCCGAGTTGGCAGCCTGTAAACTCCGAGTTAGCAGTACGCTTTCTCCGAGTCAGCAGGAGGCATCGTGGAGTTCGTCGATCGCGGCATCGCCGACACCGTCGTCTACGCGATGGGCTTTGCCCGCGTGGTGGCGCTGCTCGGTCCCCGTCAGGCGGGGAAGAGCACGCTGGTGCGCCGGCTCGCCGAGGAGCGGCTGTCGGCCGACTATCTCTCGCTCGACGACGAGCCGGTGCGCTCGCTCGCGGCCGGCGATCCCGCCGGGTTCATCGCGGCGCGCGGGCGGTGTACGGTGATCGACGAGGTTCAGCGTGCGCCCGAGCTGCTGCTGGCGATCAAGTCGCGGGTGGACAGGGACACCGTCCCGGGCCAGTTCCTGCTCACCGGGTCGGCGAATCTCCGTCGCGTTCCCACCGTGAGCGACGCGCTGCCGGGGCGCGTGGACTACCTCACGCTGTGGCCGCTCACCCAGGGTGAGCTCGCGGGGCGCCGTGAGCGGTTCCTCACGCGGCTCTTCGCCGGTGAGCCGCCCCTCGCGGCCGACGCCCCCGTGGGCAGGCACGAGTATGCGGAGATGCTGCTCACCGGGGGCTTTCCGGAGGCGCGTGAGCGTCCCGAGGCGGCGCGCTCGATGTTCTTCTCCAGCTACGTGGACTCGATCGTCGAGCGGGACGTGGGGGACGTCTCGCGGGTGCGCGACCCCTCCTCGGTTGGGACGTTGTTGCGGCTGCTGGCGGCTCGCTCCGGTGGGCTTGCACGCTACGACGCGCTCGCCCGGGATCTGGGGATCGACGGGAAGACCGTGAAGAGTCACGTGGACGTGCTCGAGCGTCTCTTCCTCGTCCGGGTGCGCCGGCCGTGGCACGTGAACCTGGGCAGCAGGCAGGTGAAGGCCCCGAAGCTGTACGTGTCCGACACCGGGTTGCTCGGCGCCCTCGTGGGAGCGGACGTCTCCCGCGTTCGCGAGGACGACGGTTTCGCGGGCGCCCTGTTCGAGACATTCGTCGCAACGGAGCTCGAGCGCCAGGCGTCGTGGTTCGAGCAGCCGCTGACGTTCTGGCACTACCGGGAAGCCGATCGCGAGGTTGACGTGATCGTCGAGCGTCCCTCGGGGGAGATCGTGGGCGTGGAGGTCAAGGCGAGCGCCACTGTGCGCGCGGGGGACTTCGCGGGGTTGCGCCATCTGCGCGAACGGGTCGGCGAGCGCATGGCGGGCGGGGCGATCCTCTACGCGGGCGCCCACACCCTGCCGTTCGGCGAGCGCACCTGGGCGATCCCGCTACAGGCGCTCTGGGCACGCTGACGTTCATCAGCAAGGCCGGGATCACCAGCTCAACGTTCCCCACCGTCCCCGACCAGCCCATATCGATATGTCATAATCCATGGCAAATGACTTATAGCGAGGAAAATGACCTCAAGACACCTGAGGGCACGCTGGGGGTGGCCGAGGCGAAGCGCCGGTTCTCCGAGCTGATCGGCCGCGTCGGCTCGGGCGAGCGCTTCGTGGTCTCGCGGCGGGGCCAGCCGGCTGTCGTGCTCGCCCCGCCCACGCCGGAGGCGCTGCGACGCGCCGCCGATCGGCCGATCGGCCTCGCGGCGGTGGCCGGAGCGCTCGCCGGATGGGAGGATCTGGACGAGGCGGTGCGGGAGATCTACGCGGCCCGCCGCCGCAGCCGCGACCGCCCCGCGCCGGACCTCGGCTGACCCGAGAGGCTGAGCGCGAGGTGTACTGCTTCGACACGGACACGCTGAGCGCGGTGATCCGCCGCGACCCGCCGCTGCACCTCATCCGCCGCCTCGCCCAGGTCCCCCCGAGCGACCAGGCGACGACCACCATCAACCTCGGCGAGCTGCTCTACGGAGCCACCAGGCGCGGCAGCGAGCGGTTGACGCGCCAGGTGCGGGAGGTGGTGTCGAGCGCGACCGCGATCCTGCCCTTCGATCGGGAGGCCGCGGAGGTCTACGGGCCGCTGCGCGCCCGCCTGGAGCGCGAAGGGCGGCGCCTGGACGAGCCCGATCTGCGGATCGCCTCGATCGCCCTCTCGCGTGGACTGACCGTGGTCACCGGCAACGTCCGCCACTTCGCGCGCGTGCCCGACCTGGCGGTCGAGAACTGGCTCGCCGAGGAGCCCCCGACCTGAAGCGGAATCAGGTGCGACTCCTCCGATGACGACGAACTCGACCTGCGCGTTCGTCAGCGCGAGGAGCAGGTCATCGGGCTCGAACATCGCCGGAGGCGCCCTTGTAGATCGAGCGCCGGCCGGCCACGGCGCCCGCCGATCTCCCCAAATCGCCCCGAAGCACGGCTCCCTGTGGTTATACTGTCTGGTATGACTCACAAGGTGGGACCCAAGGGGCAGGTCGTTCTCCCCAAGCCCCTGAGGAACGAGCTCGGGATTCAGCCCGGGGACGATGTCCTCTTCGAGCGGGAGGGCGAGGGCATCCGCGTGTGGAAGGCGCCGGCGGCGAGCGATCTGTGGGGCTCGTTGCCGCCGGCTGAGATCGATCCGCTCCAGACGCTGATGGAGGACAAACGGCGCGAACGCGAACGCGAGGATCGCCGGCTGCTGGAGCGCGGGCGCTGAACGGCGTTCTCGACGCGTGGATCGTGATGGCCGTGCTCAGGGCCGAGCCGGCCGCCAAGCGCGCGCGTGCGCTCATGCGCGGGGGGATGGTGATGTCCTCGATCAACCTCGGCGAGGTCTACTACGCCCTCGTGAAGTCTCACGGGCTCGCGGTCGCCGACGATCGGACCGCGGCCGTCCGGCGGGCGATCCGCGTCGAGGACCCCGACTGGCCGCTCGTGGCGGCCGCCGCGCGGCTGAAGGCCCGCGGTGGGATCTCCTACGCCGACGCCTTCTGTGTGGCAACCGCCGAACGCCACCACGCCCCACTGTACACCGGCGATCCCGAGATCCTCGCACTCGAGGTTCCCGTGAAGAGGATCGACCTGCGCGCCCCATCCACGCCGTGAGCGATCCCCGCCGAGTCGCCCCAGACCCGGTGCTAGGCTCGCTGGACGAGAACTCGTACGACTTGGAGGCCGTTATGCGTAGTGGAACGGGACTGCCGCTGGAGCGTCAGCTGGGTACCGACCAGGCCCGGACCAGGCTGCCGAAGTTGGTCGGCGCGATGCGGCGGCGGCGTAAACCGTCGAATGGCCTGCTCGACAACGCGTACGGCATCGGGCCGCGCCGCCAGGGCGGGGCGCTGCTGATCCCGGAACTCGACGCGCTCGCCGCCGTGGAGCGAATCGAGCAGCTCGAGGCGGAGGCCGAGGATCTCGCCCTCGCCCTGCTGCTGCGTGAGCGCGCCGGCGAGTCAAGCGAGGAGGGCGTCCCGATCGACGAGGTGATTCGCGAGCTCGGTTTCACTCACGCGGAGCTCCAGCGCGCGCGGTGAGCTACCAGATACTCGTGCTGCCAAGCGCCACGGCGACTTCGTGGAGCTTGCCGAGCTCGACCGCGAGGCGGCGCGAGTAGCGCTGCGCCTGGCTGCCGAGCTCAAGGAGAACCCGTGGCTTGGGGACGAGATGCGAGCCCGCCGGGGCCTTGAGGAGCTCGCGGACTGCCGGCGTATTTCGTTCGATCGCGACGACTGGACCGGCAAGCCTCGCTTTCGGCTCGTCTACCGCAACGAGCCTTCCGACGGCACACCGCACATCGTCGCGATCCTCGCCGCGGCAGAGCGCAGGAACCTCGGCGCCTACCGTCGAGTCAAGCCACGCATCATCGACCGCCTGCGCGCCCTTGGCGAGGACCGACTGACGTAGATCGGGAGGCCATGTGTAGAGGAGGTAGCTACGGTGCTCTACTCGTGCCGTGTGGTCCCGGTGGAGCGATGCCGTTGGCGCAGCCAGTGGCGCAGCAGCGGGTCGGTGATCCGGTAGGGGTTGACGAGAACCTCCCCGCTGCGGGTGGCCCTGAACGAGCTCGAGCAGCGCGTCGAGGGCCTCGCCGGGGTCGCGACCGGTTTCTGTGAACCGACGCTCGATGTGGGCGCCGAGCGCGTCGGTTGGCAGCTCGCCCAAGCTGCGATGCCACCGGCACCCAGGGAGACGCCGAGGGTTGCCGGACACCACGCCGTCAGCGTAGCAAATCCCACGCTTCAAACGTATAGATCTCCACGCTTATAACGAACCTCATAGCGATCGCGCTGCCGCGACACGTCCCCCGGGCACGTTAAGACCGAGGCGCAGGCTTCGCGCTCGACAGGGCCTGCGCGAGCACCTGTTAGAATGATGAATCATGAATCAGACTCGACGAACGACCGTTGCGGCGAAGCGCACGTCGCTCGACACGCTCGAGGCCGAGGCCCGCAGGCGCAATGTGGCCCTCACCGTGGTGCTGGCCGAGGCGGTCGATGAGAAGGCGGCCTCGTTGCACGCCTCCCGCCGGCCACGACTGGGCATCGGGCGCTCGACGGACGGGCTCTCCGCCGCCCAGCTGACGGCCGAGCCGGTGGCAGAGCCGCCGTCGTAGTTGCCCCTCGTACTCGACACCGGTCCGCTGCTCGCCGCGCTCGACGCGGCAGACCCCGACCACGCGCGCTGCGCTGAGCTTCTGCGCGACTCGACCGAGGATCTCGTCGTTCCCGCGCTGGTGCTCGCGGAGCTGGACTACTGGTGCCATCGGCGGCTCGGCGTCGATGTCTGGGTCGCCTTCCTCGATGATCTCCTTGCGGGCGTGTACCGTCCGGAGTGCCCGTCGCCCGCCGACCTCACGCGCTGCCGCGAGCTCCAGTCTCAGTACCGAGACCAACCGCTCGGCGTCGTTGACGCCAGCGTGCTCGCTCTGGTCGAGAGGCTCGGCGAGGACAAGCTCGCAACGCTCGACCACCGCCACTTCGCGACAGTCCGCCCGGCACACGTCGAAGCGCTCGCGCTCATGCCCTGAGCGGTCGCTCCACGTGGCGCTGTGGCGTCGTGGCGGCCGCGATGTCCGTGTGGGGAGGTCCTCGTCCTTGAAAGAAGCGTTGAGCCGAGACCGATGGTCGAAGTCCCGGGCCGGGTCGCGGCGAGGTGGCTGACCTCGGCGATCACGAGCATCGCGATCGCCTCGCCTACGCGATCGCGCGCAGCGCCTCGTCGCGGCCGTCGGCACCGAGCTTGGCGACGCCGGCGGAGATGTGGCGGCGCACGGTGACGGGGGAGAGCGAGAGGCGCTCGGCGATCTCGACGGTGGAGAGGCCGGTGTGGAGCATCCGCATGATCTCGGACTCCCTCGCGGTGAGCTCGACGTCGCCGGCGCGCACCGGGGCGGCGCCGGGGGCGGGGAGCTCGCGCATCTCGTGGAGCATCCGCCCGACGAACGTGCGCGGGAGCGCGGCCTCGCCCTTCAGCACCCCGCTCAGCGCGGCGGGGAGGCGGTCGGGGGACATGTCCTTCGGCAGGTAGCCCCGCGCGCCGGCGCGCAGCGCGGAGAGCAGATCCTCGGCGCTGCTGGAGACGGTGAGCATCACCACGGCGGTGGCCGGCGCGAGCTTGGCGAGCCTCGCGGCGGCCTCGATCCCGCCGCCGGGCATCCGGACGTCGAGCAGGCACACGTCGGGCCGCTCCCGCAGGACCGCCTCCACCGCGCCGTCGCTGTCGGCGGCCTCGGCGAGCACCCGGAAGCCGCCGCGCATCAGCGCCATCCGCACGCCCAGGCGGATCGGGGGGTGGTCGTCGGCGATCACCACCGTGGGAGCGGTGCTCACGGGAGGATGGCCTCCACCGTGGTGCCCCCGCCGGTCCCGCGGCCGACGTGCACCGCGCCGCCGAGCGCGTGCGCGCTCTGGCGCATGCTGAGGAGCCCGAAGCCTCCGCCGGCGGGGGCTTCGTCGAAGCCGCGGCCATCGTCGCGCACCGTGAGCCGCCACCGATCCTCGTGCTCGAGCACCACTTCGACGGTGCTCGCGCGGGCGTGCTTGACGGCGTTGGTGACCGCCTCGCGGGCGATGTGTACGAGCGCGTCGCGGGTCGGCTGGTCGAGCTCCGCCCAGGAGGGCACCCGCTCGGCGTGGAACGCCAGCGGGGTGTAGCGCGCGGCGGCCCGCACGCTCGCCTCGAGCGCTTGCGCGATCGGCCTGGTGTCGTGTTCGGCCAGTTCGCTCACCACGCTGCGGGCGCCCGCGAGTGCGCGTTCGCCGGCGCTCACGACCGTGCTCGCCTGCGCGGCGCGCGCGGGATCCTCGACGAGCGTGCGCGCGTTGGCGAGGGCGAAGGAGAGGTCCTGCATGATCAGGTCGTGGACGTCCGCCGCCATCCGGCGGCGCTCGCGCACGACGGTGCGCGCGGCGGCGCGGCGTTCTTCGAGGGCCCACTCGACGCACGCGCATCCGAGCAGCGCTCCGGCCGCCAGATCGGATGCCGCGAGAATCGCCAGCGCGCCGGCGAGGAGCAGGTCGCGCACCATCCGCCGGCGCCACCAGCGGTCGAAGAGCACGACGGCGGCAAGCGCGCACAGCAGCCGGATCGCGCCGGCGAGGGCCGTCTGGCCGTCCGCGGCGTGCAGCTCGAGGCGCGCCCACGGTCCGAACGCGCCCGCGAGCGCCGCGAGCAGGATCACCAGTGTGGGCGCCGCGAGGCTGGGTTTGAGGATCGCGGTGCGGAGCGGGCCACGCGCGATCGTGGTGCGGAGTTGACCGAGCAAAGTGGGTTGAGCGCCGCTCCGAGTTCGCACCGCGGGAACGGGCTCGGGCGCGGTCAGCCGGTCACTGAGCGCTGCGGGATCGATCATGGCCGAAGCGGCGTGGATCCGATCCCGATTCCTGGCTGCGATGATCATCCGTGGCCCTCGCTGTCCTTACCGCCCCATCCCGGGGCGTTGTAAAAAGTTCAGAACGGTCCCACCATTCTGACCAATCCGCACAAGTGCACCCAGCGCGCTCGATCACGGACCGCGGTCTGAACTTGGCTATCCCTGCCCGTCTCTACCCGTCCTTGTCGCTACGACCAAAATTGTAGACGGTTTGCCCGCAGTTTGCGTACAAATCAACGAGCTGGATTTGTTCTCACCGGAGTATCGCCGAAGGCGGGAGCCGGGTGGAGCAGGGCTCAGGCTGACGGGAATGTTTCCGTCAGACCGTCAGCCGTCCGGGAAGGGTGCGACCGATCGGAGATCGGCCAGCACGCCGAGGTTGCGCTCGCGCATCCCCGGCTCGTAGGCGGCCCCGTGCGTGCCGTCAGCCGTCGGCGAACGGCGCGATCGGCACGCCGTGGTCGCGCTCGCGCATCCCCAGCTCGTAGGCGCCGCCGTGCGCGCTGCGCAGCGTCGCGAGCGGCGGCTCGCCGGGCCGCGCGACGCGTCAGGCTCGAGCGCGGCGATCGAGCAGTTGACGACGTCGTGCTCGCCCGCCGTCGGGGTCGGCGTAGCGCCAGCCGGCGCGCGGTCCCGGCGGGCACCTGCGACGCTGCGCGTCGACCGTCGAGCCCGCGCTCGCCCGGGCAGCGCGCAGCGCGCAGCCGCTCGGCGCGTCTCGGCGACGCGCAGCCCGCGCGCGCCGAGGCCGCCGAGCGGAGGCGCTGCCCGTCGAGCGACAGCGCGCCGTTGGCCACCCACGGCGTCATGCGCCCGGCGACGCGCACCCGCCCGAGCGCGACGTCGAGCCACGCGTCGGGGTCCTCGTGAGAAGCCGATCCCGTGCAGCCAGATCCAGCGCTCGGCGTGCTCGGAGCCCCAGTTGTGGCCGACCATCCCGCGCCAGCCCCGCAGCTCGATCGTGCGGCGCGTGCCGGTCGAACTGCGAGCGTCCCCGTCGAAGCGCGCCGCGGGCGCGGGGCTCGTGAGCTTCGTGCGCGGCAGCGGCGCGCGGTAGAGCCAGCTCGCGCGGGAGGTGGCGCAGTTCGGGCTCGTCGCGCGCGTCGAAGCGCAGCGACCAGCTCGCCGCGCCGCAGCGCCCTCGGCGCCGAGCCGGGGCCGAGCGGCGCGTCTCGCCGACCGCGATCCAGCCGTCGCGGGGGCGCGCGAGCTCGTCGGTGGTCGAGCTTGTGCATGAACGGCCGCCCGGCTCGCGCGTCGAAGACGGTGCACCACACCGACCCGCGTCGGCGCCGGCGCGCCCGGGGCGCTTGTGGACGGTGTAGCGGATCCACACCCCGACGCGGCTCGCTCGGGGTGCGACGGCGCGCAGGTAGAACGACTCGTACATCCCCGCGCGCCGGCGAGCGCGCGGGGAACATCGCGCTCGTGGCCATCGCGCCGATCCTACCCTGGCTGCAGATCCTGGGAGGATCCGCCGATGAAGCGCGAGCCGCTCGTCCAGCTGCCGCCCGCTCTCGACTCAGCCCCCCTGCGCGCGAGGCGCGCTACCTGCTGGGTATCGACGGGGGCGCGACGAAGACGCTCGCGGCGGTGCTCGACATCGAGCGGGGCACGCTGCACCTCGGCGCACGGCGGCCCGAGCAACGAGGACGCGGTCGGTGCGGCGGCGGCGGTGCAGGCGCTGCTCGAGGCCGCCGACGAGGCGCTCGCAGCGCGCCGGCATCGCGACGCGCAGCTCGACGGCGCGGTGCTGGCGGTCGCGGGCACGGACACCGACGCGATCGCCGCGCACGTGCGCAGGGCGCGCACGGAGGAGTGGATCGTGGTCAACGACGTCGTGGGCGCGTGGGCGACAGCGACCGGCGCGCAGCCCGGGGTGGGCGCGATCTCGGGCACCGGCTCGAACGTGTTCGGCGTCGGCGCCGACGGCCAGCTCGTGGCGGGCCGGCGGCTGGGGCCACCTGCTCGGCGACGAGGGCTCGGGCTACTGGCTGGGGATCGCAGTCGATCAAGGCGGCGCTGCGCGACCGCGAGGCCTCGGGCCCGGCGACCGCGCTGAGCGACGCGGCGGTCGAGTTCTTCAAGGAGCCGAGCGTCGAGGCGCTCGCCAGCGCACGTCTACTCCAAGCCGCTCACCAAGGGCGAGATCGCGGCGTTCGCGACCGAGACCGCGCGGTTCGCGGAGCGCGGCGACGCGGTGGCGCGCGAGCTGTACGAGCGCGGGGCGCACGAGCTCGCGAGCCAGATCGCCACGGTGATCGACCGCACGGGCCTGCGAGGGCGAGCTTCCCGGTGGGCCTGATCGGCAGCGTGTTCAAGGCGGGCGCGGTGTTCGTCGAGCCGCTCACGCGGGCGATCCACGCGCTCGCCCCGCAGGCGCGGGTGGCGGTCGTCGAGATGGCGCCGGTGGGCGGCAGCCTGCTGCTCGCGGCGCGCGCGTGCGGGCGCGGAGGGGCGCTCGCGGAGGTCGACCTCGCGGGGCTCATCGACAAGGCGCTCGCCGCACCGAGCTGACGGCGCGGCGGCGCGTCAGCTCCGTGCCAGACCCGGTGGGATGTGCGTCCGATCCGGACTCGGTAGTGCGCGCTCAGGCGCCGGCGCCCAACTGCGCCTCGATCGCGCGGCGATCGCCGATCGCGCCGGGCCCGACCCCGGCGATGCGCACGGCGGCGGCGGCGTTGGCGAATGCCGCGGCCGGGCGGGGGGGTGGCCCTCGCGCAGCGCCACGAAGAAGGCCGCGGCGAAGACGTCGCCCGCACCGAGGTCGTCGAGGGGCGCCGCGATCGGGCGGCACGGGCGACCTGGAGAAGGCTGCCGTCGGGCAGGCGCAGCGCGGTGGGCTGCGCCCCGGCGGTCACCGCGAGGATCGCACCGCCCGCGCCGAGCGCCGAAATCAGCTCTGCGCAGCTCTCGCGCTCGGTGGCGCTGAGCACGATCGCGTCGCAGCGCTCCGGGAGCGGCTGGGGGGGCAGCGGGCGAGCGCGATCTCCCCCTCGGCGTCCCACTCGCGCACGAGTCCCTGCGGCGTGAGCCCCACGAAGCCCGCGCGGGGGGTGGGCGTCGAAACACTCGCGCGGGATCTCGCGCGCGACGGGCGCGAGGTGCAGGATCGCGGTATCCACCTCGCTCGGCCCCTCGATCGGCCCGGCCCAGGCGAGCAGCCGCTGGCGGCGGGCGTGACCGGTGCCGTGGGTGAGCAGCGTGGTCGTGGCTCGCGCGGGCAGGACCCGCAGGCTCAGCTCGCCGAGGTAGGGCGCGAGCAGCTCCTCGATCTCCGCGGGCACGCCGCGCGTGAGGATCAGCGCGCGCAGCCCGAGGCGGGCGGCCTGCAGCGCGCTGTAGAAGGCGGTTCCGCCCGGCCGGCGGGTTCCATCGGCGTCGAGCACGTCCACGGTGACGTGCCCGACGGTCACATAGTCGAAGGCGTATGTACTCCCAGTTGCCCTTGCCATTCTTCGGTGTCCGGGTAGGCTAAGCTTCTATGTTCAAGTCCTGTTCAATCATGTCGATGGAGAGTACATGCTCAGACTGCCCGAGCCCGATCGGACCGAGCTGCCGCGGTCCCCTCTCGATCTAGTCGTCTGTCAAGTCAGGTTCGAGCGGACGGTCGCCGTCAGCGACGCCGCTAAGGGCCTCGCGTTTCACGAGGCGCTTGGTGGGCGAGAGGGTCCGTACCCCAAACTGGAGCAGAGGCAGGCACAGGCGCTCAACGTCACCTTCGTGCCGGGCTCGCCTGCCCAGTTCTCCCAGCCCCAGCCTCTCTCGGGATGGCATCTGGAGGCGGCGGACGAGAACTGGAATGTGCAGCTGATGCCGGAGCACCTTGGTCTGGAGACCAGGGCGTATTCTACCTGGGAGGAGTTCCGTGGTCGCTTCTCAGCAGCTCTGAAGGCGCTCGTGGATGTCGTCGCTCCCGTGTTGGAGAGTCGCATCGGATTGCGTTACGTTGACCGTATCCAGGAGCCGCGGGTAACCTCGCCCGAGGGCTGGGCGCCGTACATAGCTCAGGGACTGCTCGGTTTGGCGTGTCACCCCGTGCTCGGTTCGGCGATCGTCGCCCAGCAGCACCAGGTCGTGATCGATCTAGGCGATGGCGCCGCCTGCCGGTTCGCACACGGGCTGCTTCGGGCCGACGACGAGAGGCTTCATTACATTCTCGACTATGACCTGCATCGCGAAGGGAGCCGGTCGTTCGACACGGAGGAGATCATGAGCAAGCTCGATGAGTTCAACACCGACGCCCTGAAGCTCTTCCACTCCTCCACAACCCCTGAGCTTCTCGATGCCCTCAGGGTGGAGGGCTGATGCCGGCGCTCGCCGAGCGGCCCCTAGGCACCGTCGAGCTGTGGCCCGAGTGCCTGCGGCCGGTGCGAGCAGACGCGTGCCGGGATCTCCTGCGTCTGGAGCAGATCACGGCTGCCGTCACCGAGCCCGCGGCCGTGACGCGAGTACAGGTTGCCGATCTCCGGCTCCTGCAGCCCACGGATTTCTTTGACGGTTCGCTGACTGTCGAGGAGCCCTACGGCCTATTCGTTCAGGATCCTACGGTCACATCGCTGGAGGCGCGCGACGATCTCCGCCACTTCCAGGTGGCGAGCGTCGAGCTTGCCGCCCTCACGCGGACGTGGGGTCTCCTGCGCAACAGGATGCTTTCAGCTTCGCCGGCTGTGGTTGACTCATCCCGGCTCGCCGCCAAGGAAGCCCCCTCGCCGGCATCCCATCGTTCGCGGTCCTACGGACAGTTCGTCGAGTTGGCCTCCTGGCTGGACATGAGCCGCGGGGAGACTGCCGACCTGCTCGGCATCGGTCGCACGACGCCGTCCGCATGGGAGCGGGACGGCCGCGAGCCGCAGCCACGACGTGCCCGGCGTCTCTACCAGACCCACGCCCTCGTCGGCGCTCTGATCGAGTGTCACGGGACGGCGGAGACGCGCCGCTGGCTCATCACCGGCCGACCGGCTCCCCTGAAGCTGATCGCCGATGGGCGCCTCGACCTGGCCGAGGACCGCGCACAGAAGCTCATCTACGGAGCCCCCGCGGGGGCTGCCGGCCCGATCGACGTCGCCCGGCCGCCCGCCCCCGAGCAGGTGCCGCCCGTGTCTGCCGTGCGCCCCGTCGCTCGCCGGCGGCTGGTGTCGTCCGCCTCGCGCCGAACCGGCAAGTGATCGACGAGGGCCTCGTCCACCCGTGGCCCAAGGAGGTGCTCGACGCGCTCGAGCGTTTCGAGCAGGGCGACCTGATCGCCGACCCGCCGGCGTTCTACGCGGGAGATCCTCGATTTCAGCTCTGGCGGCCGCCTGGAGGAGAGGACGTCTTGGAAGACCCCGAAGACGATGACGGTTCCGGGGCTGTGCACTACGCCTTCGCGCGGCCTCCGGAGTACGGCGTCATCACCACCCAAACCTGCGACCTGCGCGAGCAGCGCGAGCGGCGCCTTCAACCGTTCTTCCAAGTTGCTCCCGTGTACCGCGCGCAGACGCCGGAGCGCGATGAGGACGAGCCGGACGAGCCGGAGGATACCTACCGTGAGCGGCTGCTCACCCGTGAGAACATCTTCCCCATCCCGTCCCCCTCAGGCGATAACGCGCTGTGGATCGCAGATCTGCGGATCGAGTTCCCGCTGGAGAAGGGCATCCTGGCACACCGCGATCCAATCCAGGTGCTTGACGAGTCGGGGCGGATCAGGCTCGCCGAAACGCTCGGAGCCAGGCGCGCGCGCCCGGCTCTCGCAAATGAGATCCACGACATCACCCTCAAGCTGATCTCGAAGAAGCGCTCGAACAACAAGCGCAAGTCAAAGGCGGTGTTCTCCAAAGTCCATAAGGTATGTCTGGCGATCGAGCGGGGTGGGCGGATGAAGCCGCTCGCGGTGCGACTGATCGTCGTGACCGACGGCGAGGCGACCACGGATGTGTGCGACTGGTTCGCGGCCTGGGAGGACGACGCGCGTGAGCCGGCGCGGGAGTGTGGCATCACTCTTCACGCCACCGGCTACCGCGATGCAACCAGCTTCAATCTGATCGACAACGCGCACCTCGTCAACCTGCTTCATCTGTGAACGCCGGACAATGGCAAGGATGGCTCAGCGCAGCTTGTCCTCGCATCGGACCGGCCCCTGTGTTGCATGGAGGCCGATCTGACAAGTACCCTCACAGGAGCATGGCGCCCACGCGCGGGGACCGATCGGAGATCGGCCAGCGCAGCGGCAGCTCCGACCCCGCGATCGCCGCGGCGGCGAGGCGGCCGGTGAAGACGCAGCCGCCGAGGAAGGTGCCCTCCAGGGAGCGCTTGCCGTGCATCCCGCCGCCGCCGAAGCCCGCGGCCTCGCCGACGGCGTAGAGGCCGGGGATCGGCTCGCCGTCTGCGCCGCGCAGCACGCGGCAGGCCAGGTCGGTCTGGATCCCGCCGAGGCTCTTGCGCGCCATCACCTGCAGGCGGATCGCGATCAGCGGCCCCGCCCTGGGGTCGAGGATCGCCTGGAAGGCGCAGGTGCGCAGGCGGTCCCCGCGCCAGCCACGCAGCTGCGCGATCCGCCGCAGCTGGTCGTCGTTGAAGAGGCCCCTCCCGCGCGCGATCGTCTCGTCGTAGCGGCCGATCTCCGCGGCGAGCACCTCGGCGTCGATCGCCGCTTCGCCCGTCACCTCGTTCATCTTGCGCGCCAGCTCCGGGAGGGTGGCGGCGGACACGAAGTCGGGGGAGCCCTCCAGGAAGTGGGAGACCAGGCGGGGTTTGCCGAGCAGCACCCCCAGCATGAAACGCACCCGGCGGCGCTCGCGCAGGTGGGGGTTGTGCTGGGAGCCCGACACGTCGAGCTCGCGCCTTGCGATCCTCCAGTTGCAGATCGGCCACGAGTACTTGCGCTCGTCCTCGCACATCCGCTCCAGGGCCGCGTACGCGTCGAAGGTGGGTATCACGGGAACGGGGCCGTAGCGGCGGCCGTCGGGGTCGAGCATTACCCCGGAGCGCGGCGGGATCAGCTTCAGGCCGTGGTCGGGGCGCTGCGGCGAGGGGTGGCGCACGGCGTCGGCGTAGTTCCACATCCGCTCCAGGTGCGTCACCGCGCCCCCGATCCGCTCGGTCTCCTCGTGCAGCGCGCCGTCCGCGTACGGGTGCGAGCCCATCAACAGTCGCCGCGGGGGGCTGCCGAGCTCCGCCGTGGGCCACACCCGGCGCACCAGGTCCGGGTTGCCGCCGATCCCCCCCGCGGCGATCACCACCGCCTTGTCCGCGCGGGCCTCGTATCCCTCGCGCGCGCCGGTCTCGGACTCCCCGTTCTCCCCCCGCGCCCCCGTGCCGTGTGCCGCCTCTCCCTCGCCCGCGCCCTCGTGGCCCCCCTCCAAATCCTCATCCAAAACCCTGCAGCCCACCACCCGGCCCTCGTCGTCGGCGATCAGCTCGGTGACGCGCGCGCCGAAGCGCACCTCCAGCGCCGCGCGGCGCGGGTCGCGCTCGATCGCGCCCCACACCGCCTGCACGAGCGCCTTGCCCGTGCCCCACGTGAGGTGAAAGCGCGGGACCGAGTTTCCGTCCCCGAAGTTGCCGCGCTCCGCCCAGTTGACCACCGGGAAAAAGCGCACCCCCAGCTCGCGCAGCCAGCCGCCCACGTCGTCGCGGGCGCGCGTCACGTACTGCTCCGCCCAGCGGCGCGGCCAGTGCTCCTCGGGGCCCAGCTCCGCGATGCGCAGCCAGTCTTCGAGCGCGAGGCGCTCGCTGTCGCGGATCCGCGAGCGGCGCTGCTCGGGGGAGTCCACCATGAACATCCCCCCGAACGCCTCCCGCGCGAGACCCCCCAGCTCGTGCGGGCGGCAGCGGTCCAGCAGCAGCACCGTGTGGCCGCCGCGCAGCAGCTCCAGCGTGCTCACCAGACCCGCGAGGCCCGCGCCCACCACGATCGCATCGGGCTCGCGTGCGCCCGCGCTCCCGTCGGCGTCCAGCGCTCGCGTGCCGTCGCTTCCGTTGGCGCCGGGCATCGCGCTCACGCCAGCGCCATCCCCGGGGCCACCTGCACCTCGACCAGTCCCGCTCACGCCAGCGCCATCCCCGGGGCCACCTGCACCTCGACCAGCTCCGGGGCGCCGGAGGCCAGCGCGCGGCGCAGCTCCACCCCCAGCTCCTCCGGGCTCTCGGCCCTGCGGGCGTTCACGCCGTACCCCGCCGCCACCGCCGCCGTGTCCAGCGCCGGCAGGTCGAGGCCCGGGGCGCCCGGGATCTCCTCCAGCAGCGAGAAGAACTTCAGGATCGCGTACTCCTCGTTGCGCAGCACCAGGAACGTCACCGGCACCCTGTACGCCGCCGCCGTCCAGAAGCTCTGCACCGCGTACTGCGCCGAGCCCTCCCCGATCACGCACACCACCGTGCGCTCCGGGCACGCCAGCTGCACCCCGATCGAGGCCGGCATCCCGAAGCCGAGGCCCCCGCCCGCCGAGAAGTAGTAGCTCCCCGGGCGCCCCAGCCGCAGCTGGTTGCGCAGCGCCGGCGTCGCCGAGGGCGACTCCAGCACCACGATCCCATCCTCCGGGAAGACCTCCGCGAGCGTGCGCACCGCCGTGGAGGGGCTCATCGGGTCGGTGATCGGCACCGCCTCCGGGGCCGGACGCGCGGGCGGGGGCTCGCGCCTGGAGCCCCCGGGGTCCGACCCCGTAGGCCCGGTCGATCCTCCAGCGCCTCCCGGCCCTCCGAGCCCGTCCGTC
Source organism: uncultured Solirubrobacterales bacterium (assembly GCA_963813765.1). Classification (GTDB taxonomy): domain Bacteria; phylum Actinomycetota; class Thermoleophilia; order Solirubrobacterales; family Solirubrobacteraceae; genus Palsa-744. The sequence goes on along the minus strand of CAWFAB010000007.1, from coordinate 12,738 downwards.
TCCGCCAGCGCCGCTTCCACCGCGTCGGCCAGCGCCGCCAGCGTGAGCGCCACGTCCGCCACGATCGCGTCCCCCATCGGCGCCCTTGCCGCCTCGTCGGGGTCGCTCGTGATCGCCGTCAGGCTCGTCCCCTCCGCCAGCAGCGCCCCCGGGATGTTGGGGTAGTACGGGAAGATCGAGGTGCCCGCCGCCAGCACGAAGTCGTGCGGCGCAAGCGCTTCTCCCAGCGGCTGCACCGCCGGCGGGAGGATCCCCTGGAAGAGCGGGTGGTCCTCCGGGAAGCCCAGCCGTCCGCCGCCCGTCGCCGGGGTCGCGTACACCGGCACACACGCGCGCTCCGCGAGTGCCACCGCCGCATCCCACCCGCCCGAGGCGTCGATGTCCGGGCCCGCCACGAACGCCGGGTTGGCGGCCTCTGCCAGGCGCCGCGCCAGCGCCTCGATCGTGGCCCCGTCGGGCACGCTCGCGCCCGTCACGGTGCGCGCGGTCTGGTGGCGCACCTCATCCTCCGAGCGCACCTCCGCGTACCAGTCGTCCATCGGGATCGACACGAACACCGGGCCCCGCGGCGGGAGTGCCGCGGTGTGCGCCGCGCGCGCCAGCGCGTGCGGCACGTCCTGCGCGCACGGCGGCTCGTAGCTCCACTTCACCAGCGGGTGCGGCATCCGCGTCGCGTCGCGGTTCGTCAGGTTCGCCTGCAGCGTCATCAGCGAGCGGTACTGCTGGCCCGCCGTCACCACCAGCGGCGACTTGTTCGCCTGCGCGTTGAAGATCGCCCCCATCCCGTTGCCCAGGCCCGGGGCCGTGTGCAGGTTCACCAGCGCCGGGCGGCCCGTCGCCTGCGCGTAGCCGTCCGCGATCCCCACCGCCACCGCCTCCTGGAGACCCAGGATGTAGCGGAAGTCCTCCGGGAAGGAACCCAGCATCGGCAGCTCCGTGGAGCCCGGGTTGCCGAACAGCGTCGTCATCCCCCGCTCCCGCAGCAGCTCGATCGTCGCCTCTCGCACCGTCCTCATCGCGTCTGCGCTCCTCGTGTGGAATCCCCACCCGGAACTACGGGGCGCCAGGAACCGTAGCCGAGCGCGGCGCGGTTGTGGCGTCGGGGTCCCAGGAGCCCCACTCAAGCCCCCGTGCGGAGGGGCCGCTCGCCTCCGGCGCCCGCGGGCGCCGGGCGTCCGCCCGTCTGCAAGTTCTCGTTCACCACATCGAACGCCCGGCTAGCCTGTTCTGAGTGCTTGACAGTCCGATGACCCCGCCCCGGCCCGCCATCCGCCGATCCGCGATCGCGGGGCTCCTCATGGTCGCCCTCGCGATGCTCGTCTGCGCGCCGCTCGTCTGCGCGCCGGCGGCGCTCGCCACGAGGCAGAGCCGGGGGGCGGGCGGGTCCAGGACCAAGAAGCCCCCTGTGCCGAACCTCTACGCCAGGCGCGCGGTGCTCGCCTACGAAGCGATGCAGCAGAACTTCTACGTCTCAAGCGCCGGGCTGTACAAAGGGGAACCCCAGTACTCGTTCCTGTGGCCCTTCTCGCAGGCGTTCGCGGCGACCGTCAGCGTTGCGCACATCCCCGGCCAGCAGCCCCAGCTCGAAGGCGGACTGCGTGCGCTGGCGGCGGGCCTACAAGTGTACGCGAGCGCCCCCGCCCCGGGGGAAACGACCGCGACGGGCGCCTCCACGGCCACGACGCTGCGCTCCTACGACGGCGTCGTCGCGCCACCGGTGGGTCCCGGGGGAGACAGCTTCTACGACGACAACGAGTGGGTCGGGATCGAGCTCGCGCGCATGTACGAGCTCAACCACAACGCCGCCGCACTGGCGCAGGCGCAGGCGATCATGCAGTTCGTGATGGCCGGCTGGCAGACGACCGGACCCGAAGGCCGGCCGCTGCCCTGCCCCGGGGGGGTGCCGTTCTCGAACGCGAAGAGCAACACCGAGCGCAACACGGTCACCGACGGGCCCGCCGTGGAGCTGGGGGTCCAGCTCTACCGCATCACCCACGAAGCGCGCTACCTGCAGTTCGCGGAGATGGCCTACGCCTGGGTGCGCCAGTGCCTGGTCGAACCGAACAGCCTCTACGCCGACCACATCAATCTGGACGGCGCCGTGAACAGGACGCTGTGGAGCTACACCCAGGGCACGATGATCGGCGCGGGCGCGCTGCTCTACCAGGCGACCCACGAGGGGATCTATCTCTACGAGGCCCGCCAGACCGCGAGGGTCGCGCTGGCCTACTTCCCCTACAGCCGGCTCTCGACGGAAAACCCGTTCTTCGTGGCGGTCTACCTGCGCAACCTGATGTACCTCGACTCGATCACCCACGACCCCCCCGGCACGCTCCCGGCGCGCGAATACGCCTACTACGCCTGGGAACGCCACCGCCTCAGCGACAACCTCTTCGCCTACGGCTCACCCCCCACCGCCGAACTGCTCGGACAGGCCGCGCTCGTGCAGATCTACGCGCTGCTCGCGATACCGCCGCGCACCTACTTTTAGACGCCCGCGCCATCCGCCCCGCCCCCGTGGCGGCGGCGCTTGCGAATCACAGGTACGCTGCGGCTATATGAGCGATGCCACCAACCTGATCACCCTCGCGGGCCTGGAGTCGATGCGCGCGGAGCTCAAGACGCTCGAGGGCGAGGGCCGCCGGGAGATCGCGGAGCGGATCAAAACGGCGCGCGAGTGGGGGGACCTGAAGGAGAACAGCGAGTACCACGACGCGAAGAACGACCAGGCCCACCTGGAGACGAAGATCGCGCGGCTGCGCGAAAAGCTCGCCACCGCGGTGATCGTCGAGGAGGGGGAGCGGGCCGGCGCCGGCGCCAGGGGTGCGGTCGGCTTCGGCTCGACGGTGGTGGTGCGCGATCAGAACGGCCTGGAGCGCACCTGGAGGATCGTGAGCTCCCACGACGCCGCCCCCGCGGAGGGCCGCCTCTCGGCGGAGTCACCCGTCGCCCGCGCCCTCGTGGGGCGCCGCCCCGGCGAGCAGGCCGCGGTGGCGCTCCCCCGCGGGGAGAGCGTGCTGAGCATCGTCAGCGTCAACTGACAGCCTGAGCAGGGGCTCTCCAAGGGTGGCGATGAAGGCCTCGACGACCTCGGGGTCGAACTGGGTGCCCGCGCAGGCGCGCAGCTCGGCGATCGCTTCGGCGGGGGCGATGGAGCCGCTGTAGGAGCGCTCGGAGATCATCGCGTCGAAGGCGTCGCACACGAAGATGATCCGCGCGCCCAGCGGGATCTCCTCGCCGTGGAGGCCGTCGGGGTAGCCGGTGCCGTCGAAGCGCTCGTGGCTGGAGCGCACGAGCTCCGCCACCGGGCGCAGGGCGGCGGCGGCTTTGAGGATGCGCTCGCCGAGGATCGTGTGGCGGCGCATGAAGAGCCACTCCTCGTCGTCCAGGGGCCCGGGCTTGTTGAGGATCGCGTCGGGGATCGCGATCTTGCCGACGTCGTGCAGCTCCGCCGCGCGGGCGAGCACGTCGAGCTCCTCGCCGGCCAATCCCACCCGCCGTCCGACGTCGAGCACGAGCGCGCCCACCCCGCGCTGGTGCTCCCGCAGGTCGGGGTGGCGCTCCTGGAAGGCCTGCAGCAGCACGTCGCGAAGCTGGTGCACGGCGCTCGCCTCGCGGGTTTCGTCCTTGCGCTGGTAGAGACGCTGGTCGGCGAGCTGCAGCACCGCCGCGGGATCCCCGAGCTCGGGGGGGATGCTCACCACCCCGTGGGCCGCGCCGATCGAGAAGCCCGCCCCCAGCTCGGAGAGGGCGGTCACGCTGGCCTTCACGAGCTCCTCGATGTGCTTGGGGGGGTCGCGCAGGAGCGCGCAGAACTCGTCGCCCCCCATCCGGTAGGCGGTGCCGTGGGGGGCGACGACCGCCCTGAGCTTGTCGCTGAGGCGCGCCAGCAGGGCGTCGCCGGCGGGGTGGCCGAAGGTGTCGTTGTAGCGCTTGAAGCCGTTGAGGTCGTACAGCATGAGCGTCCACGTCTCGCCCGCGCTCACGCGGCGGCAGGCGACATGGAGGTCCTCCATCAGCTGCCTGCGATTGCCGAGGCCGGTGAGCGGGTCGGTCAGCGCCAGGCGCCGGGAGCTCACGAGCATCGCGATGTTCTCGCGAACGGTCATCGTCAGATGCACGCACACCGCGAGCACCGTCGCGCTCGCGAGGATCAGGGCGACGGGGGTGAGCTGGGTGTGGGGGAGGCTGCCGTAGATCAGCACCCCCAGGGCGGCGAGCAGCGAGAGGGAGGGCACCGACACCAGCCGCCAGCCCTCCACCCGCCTGCGCGTGGGCCGCGGCCAGGGGGTCCAGGCGGCGATCGCCAGCAGGATCGCGGAGGCGGGCCACAGGAACTGCGTCCATTCGCCGACGCGGTAGCCGCCGCCGGCGGTGAGGTAGAGATAGGCGGAGTCCGCGACCGCCCTCGCGAGCATCGCGGCGGCGATCAGCAGCCACACTCGTCCGGGGCGCCAGCCGGTCACGCCGAGCGCGTCGAGCGTGAACACCAGCAGCAGCAGGTCGCCGATCGGATACGCGAGCGCGAACCCCAGCGAGGCGGTGTTCCCGTGGGCGCTGTGCAGGATCGGGGGGAGGATGATCGCGGCGCCCACCGCCGCGGCGGCGAGCCCGCCGATCAGCCCGTCGAGCCACATCCCGATGCGCAGCTCCTGAAGATGGGCGCTCACGAGCAGCACGAGCGCGATGTAGCAGCAGGGGTAGAAGGACAGGTAGAGCGCGTCGGCGGGGCTCACGCCGCCGCCGACGGCGCGGGGGCCTTCCACGAAGAGGGTGTAGTAGAGGTCCCCGAGGCACCAGCAGAGGAGGCCCGCGCCGATCGTCAGCCAGGCGGTGCGCTGCGCTCCGACCATGAGCCCGCGCGCGATCACGGCGAGCGTGGCGCCACCCATCAGCACTCCGTAGATGGTGTGGTCGAAGAGTCCCTGGCGCGAGGAGCCGGCGAAGCCGGCGAGGTTGTGCAGCGCCAGCACCCCCAGCCCCCCCACGAGCAGGGCGAGAATCAGATTGACCGGGATCGGCCGCGTGCGCATCGCTGTCTGCATCCCGTTTCGCATCGGCCGCGGCGGGGCGGTTCTGAAGTCGGATCGCTGGATTTGAACGAGTTGCCGAGGTCTACCGAGCGCGGCCGGGGCTCTCCCGGATCGTCCTGGTGCGCGCCGGCGGGCGCTCGCTTGCGCGTGGCGCCGGCGCGGCCGAGAGGTCTACCGCGCGCGCTTCAGACGGCGCACGAATCGCCGCGGCCTGCGCCGATAGAGGCGCTCCCCCTCGCGCAGCGCGCGCTGATGAAGAGCCTTGCGGCGGCGGGCGATCAGCTTGAGCAGGCGCTTGCGCGTGCGCCGCTCCCCGGCAAAGTGCTCGGAGCGCCGGCCCACCTCGCGGGCGAGCAGCGCGAGATCGTGCTCCTCGCCGAGCATTTCCCCGAGCCGATCGGCGCGGCGCGCGACGCGGCGGACATTTTGATAGAACCCGCCCGTCCCCCTGCCCCCGCGGTCGAGCGTCTCGGCGGCGTAGCGGAGGTCCTTGACGCGTTTGCGCCACTGGTGCAGGGCTTCGGCGCCCCGGGTCCCGCTCCCCTTTCCACCCCGGCGGCGCGCGACGCGCAGGCCGCTGCGGCCCTGGCGGTAGAGGCGCTCGAGCCCGGGGGCGAGCAGCTTGAAGCCGCGTTCGCGCAGCTTCCAGCGCTCCGCCCGCGCGCGCACGGCGCGCAGCTCGCCGGCCACCTCGCGGCGCACCCGGGGATCCTCGATGGCGTGCGCGGCGGCGTCTTCGCTCTCGGCGAGGAGCTGGGTGCGCAGTTCGCGCACGGCGGCGCTGTGCGCGAGTTGCTTGGGGTGGCGCTCGACGAGGTTCTTGAGCGTGCCGACCATGACCTCCGCGTCGCGCGCCCCCGCGAGCCGCCGGGCGCAGTCGCGCAGCGCGGCGTTCTCGCGCGCGTAGCGCTTGCCCCCGAGCTCGTCGCGCAGCAGCCGCAGCAGCGCGCGCAGGCGCTTGAGGGCCTTGCGGGTCTCGTGCACCGTTCGCTCCCCCGTTTGACTGAAAACGAGGGGCCCGGCTGACTGAAGAGGAGGGGTCCGGCTCGCCGGCCTTCGGCCGACTGCGCCACCCTCCCGCCGGCCTTCGGCCGACTGCGCCACCCTCTCGCCGGGGTAGCCCTCGAGCAGCTCGATCGCGAGGTCGAGCTGCTCGAGGATCACCCGTCGCAGCCCCTCCGCGAGGGGCTCGCCGGCGAGCAGCGAGGGCCGGCGGTCGCGGGGCGGCGGCGCGGGGGCGCCGCGGCGCTCCAACCGGGCCTTGGCGAGCGCGATGCCCACCCCCAGACCGACCACGGCGAGCGCCCCGGCGAGGGGCCTGAGCCCGGAGGGGGCCACAATTGGGCGATGCCCCCGCGCCTTCCGCCGGCCCCATGGTGGACGGTGCGCCGCGCGGCGAATCGCAAGCCCGCGACGTACCGCTGCCCGTTCTGCGGTCATCAGCTGCCCGCGCTCAGCGAGCACATGCTGATCGCCCCCGAAGGCGACACTCGCCGCCGCCGGCACGCGCACACGAGGTGCGTGGTGCGCGCCCGCGAACGGGGAGAGCTCCTGCTGCGCGACGAGTGGCTGCGCGCCCAGCCGCGCCCCGCGCCATGGTGGCGGAGACTATTGAGGCCCACCCGCCCCCCTCAGGTCCCGTAGGCGTGCACGTGCTCGGGAGCGACGCGGATGATGACGCGCTGTTCGCCGGGCTGGCGATAGGGGTAGGTGTCCTGGCCGAGGTACTTCATGGCGAGTGCGTCGATGTGGGCGTCGGCGCCCTCGTGGGTGCGCTCGGCGACGCGCCCGCGGATGGTGACGTACTCGTAGGGGTTCTCCATGTTCTGCACCGTGAGGGTGACGCGGGGGTCGCGTTCGAGGTTGCGCGGCCAGGTGCGCCCCTCGGCGGTGTTGAGCACGGGCCGGCCGTCCTGCAGGTCGACCCACACGGGTACGGCGTGCACCGAGCCGTCGCTGCGGAGCGTGGCGACATTGCAGAAGTTCTTGTCCCTCAGCAGCGCCTCGGCGCGGCCCTCGATCTTCGAGCTCATTGAGTCCCTCCTTCTCGTGGGATGGGTGTGTCACTGCACCCCACCACGATAGGCGCTTACTGCCTGGCGAGGCCGCTCGAGGAGCTGACGGGCGGGATCGCCTCGAGCGGGACGAGCTTGCCGTTGTTCAGCTGGAAGTGCACGACGGCGTGGCCCCCGCTGGGGCAGCAGAAGGCGTCGTGGGAGCGGTAGAGGGCGTAGGCGAGGGCGACTTCGGTGTCGCTTTGGCTCACGACGCTGAGCGAGGCGCTGGGCTGGCTTGCGTCGGTGCCGATATAGCGGCCGTCGAGGAAGAAGAAGGCCCGCTGGTTGTAGCCGTCGGCGGAGCCGGTGCGGGTGCCGAGGAGCACCCTGAGGGTCTGCGTGGGGTGGTAGTCGGAGGTGGCGTCGGGGGTGTACCCGTGCGCGAGCACCACCGCGGCCGCCGCCGCGGCCTGGGCGCCGGGGGCGGCTTCACCGGAGTGGGCGCCGGTGTGGGTGAAGGCGGGCGCGGGGGCGGTGCGGGTGGTGTTCGCGCCCTGCCCCGCCGCACCCTGGCCGCCTGCGCCCGTGGTGCCCTGGCCGCCCCCGCTCGTGGTGGCGCCCGCTGTGGAGGCTGGCGCCTGCGGTGCTCGAGCCGCCCGCGGTCGCGGTGGGCGCGGCGGCGCCGGAGACGGTCACGGTCTTCGTCCCGCCGCCGCAGCCTCCGAGCAGCACGCCGCCCGCCGCTCCGAAGACCAGCACGGTAGCCATCAATGCCGCTCGTCTCATCATCGCCCCATGTATTTCGCCGCTACTCGGATACGCACCTGCTCGCTCAACACCCGGCCCGCCGCAGGGTTGCTCTTGACTATCCTTATTAGTCGCTGCTAATCTTTTAAGCGATCACCAGGGTGTCTATCCGAAAACCCGCCAGATCGCGTCCGGTGGCCCCGTGGGGAGGGATCTGGGAGTCTTCGGATGGTTTGCTAAGCAAGGAGACGTCAGATCGAGCGGCTCGGTAGCCGGGCAGGGCGCTGGGGGGGCCGCCGGCGCTCCGCCGCCGGCGTCTCGCTCGCCGGGTGCCCGCCGCGGAGCGCCGCGAGGCGCTGATCGCGGCCGCCGTGCACGAGTTCGCCCACGGCGGCCTGCACGGCACCCCCGTGGAGCGCATCGCCCGCCGCGTGGGGGTGGCCCAGCCGTACGTGTTCACGCTCTTCGGCAACAAGCGCGAGCTGTTCCTCGCCGCGCTGGAGCGCAGCTTCGAACGGATCGCCGACACCTTCGAGCGCGCCGCCGCCGACTACCGCGAGGGGCGCGCGCCCGCCGACTGCGAGGACGCCCTGGAGGCGATGGGCCGCGCCTACGTGGAGCTGCTCTCCAGCGACCGCGACTACCTGATGCTCCAGCACCAGTCCTATGCCGCCTGCGACGACGAGCTCGTGCGCGCCCGCGTGCGCCACCGCTACGCCGAGCTCGTCGGGCTTGCCCGAGCAGCTCTCCGGCGCCGAGCGACGAGCGGATCGACGACTTCTTCCGCCACGGCATGGCGCTCAACGTCGCCGCCGCCCTCGGCGTCGAGGATCTCTCGAGCGGCTGCGCCTGGGTCAGTCGGAGCTCGCCGGCGCCGCGCCCGACGGATAGGCCCCAAGCCCGGCGCCGGGTGGGTGCGGCCTCACGCGGAGGCACCGAGCCGATCGCTCTTCCCGGCGGCGGCCGACCGGTGCCCACTATGCCCTACGATGGGGACGGCCATGTCTGCTCCACCCAGACCCCGGCGTCCAAGCCCAAGCGCGGCAACCGCGAGCTGGCTCGCACCGGCGGGCTGATCGCGTTCGCGGTGCTCATGACCCTCTTCGCCGTCTTCAACCTCGAAAAGGTCAAGGTCAGCTGGGTCTTCGGCTCGGGTCAAGTCCCTTTGATCGTCGTGATCGTGCTCTCCGTGCTGCGTGGGGGTCGTGTTCACGCACTTCGCCGAGCGGCGCTCCGCCAAGCGCCGTTAGTCCTCGTCGGCCGCGGCCGCCCCATTCGTCGCGGCCGCCCGGTTGCCGGCCGCATGCGTCCCGTTGACAGCGGATGACCCGTTGGCAGATCCCGTTGGCGGCAGATCCCCCGTTGACGGATCCCGCGAGCCGGTCTCTCCAGGGGATGCCGTCTCCGGAGGGGCGCTTGCGGGGGCCTCGGCGACCCTGGACCGCACGATCGCCCGCGCCGCCTCCTCGGGGCCGAGGTAGGGGGTAGCACACGTAGGAGATGTACTCGGAGAGGACCGGCAGCCGGTGGCCCGCTGACCGGCGAGCGCCTCGCAGTAGAGGATGTGCCAAGCCCCCCGCGATCCCCTCGACCGCGATCCTGGTGCGCGGGCGCCGGGGCGCTCCCTCGGTCAGCAGCGTCGCGACCTCGTAGGCGAGGTCGCCCACGCTGGCGATCGCCGCCGGCCCCCTTCGAGCGCCTTGCCGCGAGCGTCATCAGGCGGGCGGGGCTCCCGCGAGGCGGGCGAGCAGGGCGTCGATCGCGCGGCAACCGCGGCGGGCCACTCGCGCGAGACCAGCTCGGGGTCGGCGACCAGCTGCAGCATTTCGTCCCCCAGCATGTCCAGCGCCTCCAGGTAGCACGCCTCCGGGTTGGGGAAGAGCTCCGACGATGGCCTCGATCGGCAGTCCCGCGGCTTCCGCGATCCGCGGCGAGCTGAGCTCGGCGACTTCCCTCGCGCAGCCCGCGCTCGATCGCGCTGCGCAGCAGCGCGCGCGGCGGCTCTCGCCGCCGCACGCATCGGGCTCGAGCTGCAGCGTCTCCGGGAAGGGGGGTTGGCGCATGCGCGCGGCCGCAGTTCGCCAGCGCGGGCGAGTTGAACAGCAGCGACCACTTCAGCATCTCCCTCATGAGCGTTCTCGAGATCCTCGGTTCCTGTCGTGCAGGCGCATCTGAGTCGCCCGCCGCAGCCCTCCCATGATCCCCCTCACCACCGGCAGCGGGAGCGCGTCCGAGGAATCGGCCGGCCGATCCTCCGATCGGTCCGCCGGCGAAGCCGGTGGTGGGCCGGCGCCGATCGGAGAGGGCCCCGGAGAGCAGTCCTTCGCACAGCGCGATCGTCTTCTGCAGACGCCGCACCCCCTCTGGGCCCGCGGTCTGGGAGTCGATCATCGCCAGGCGCAGCGCCTTCGGGTTCTGTTCCAGTTCGCTTCCGAGCGCCTCCAGCGCCATGCGCAGGCGCCTCTCGGCCGCCCCTGGCCGTGCGGTAGGCGTGGGTGAGTCGCTGGACCGCCCGGTTGACGATCAGATCGAAGGTGGCCATGAAGCAGTCCTCCTTGCCCGAGAACTGCTCATAGAACGCCCTGCGCGAGACCCCCGCCAGCCCGATCACGAGCCTCACGCTCGTCTCTTCGTAGCCCCTGGTCGTGATCGCCTCGATCATCCCCCCGTGCATGCGGATGCGCTGATTGTGGGCCACCCCCGTCGCGCCGAGGCCGTGCGGCCCCTTGGGCAGGCGCGCGTAGATCGGCATGATCGCCTTCGTCGTCCTCTTCTTCGGCTTCCCGCTCCCGTTGCCGTTCGATCCCGGGCGCTCTCGCTCCGACCCAGACATTCGACCTCCCGCATCCTCTCGATCCCCAGACTGTCATGGCATCTGGTAAACAAGACTATTTCCATGTCAGCGACTTTTTGTCTACAGCTTACTCGATGAGTCGCTCCCGGCTCCATCGAGGTTCGGGGAAGAAGGGGTTTTCCCCAGCAACAAGACCGCTTTTGAAGATAGCTGCAGTGGCCGCGCAAAGGCGTTCCCGGCCACCCGTGGCGCATTCCAGGCTTGATCTGAGGAGGCTCGTAATGCGAGCAAGCGGATGTCTCACCACTTCGTCGATCTCCCGGGAGCCCCCGGGGTGGCCTAGCCGGTCTCGCCGTGCGCGTCTGGATGGCGCACCACGACCACGGGACGCGTGGAGCGATGGAGCACCTCCTTGGAGGTGCTGCCGAGCAGTTTGGACTTCAGTCGCGCCCAGGCCGCGGGAGCCGATCACGATCGTGCGCGCGTGCTGCGCCTCGGCGGATGCGACGATCGCGTCAGGCGGGTCCGTGAGATCCTCTACGGCGAGCGCCGCGCGTCGAGGCCCGCTTCGCGGGCGAGGGCCGCGCCTTCGTCGGCGAGCGTCTGCGCGTGCTCCCCGCTCGCGCGCTCGACCTCCTGCGTGACCGAGGGGTCGAAGGGCAGCATCGTGCTTCCCATCCCGGTGGGGTCCGGGACGAGCATCATCTCCGCGAGGCCCGGCTCCCACACCGTGAGCACGATCGCCGGCGGGGCGAACAGGCGCCCGCCGCTGCACCGCGCGCGTGCCGCCGGGGATCCATCGTAGGCGATCAGGATCGGGGACTCCCGTCATTGCGCCAGTGTAGCCGTTCGGCACCCCCTGGCGCGTGCGCGCCGCCGCGGGCGTGCAACCCTAGAGAGGATGAGCCTGCCGGGCAGCGCCACGCTGGAGCGGACGCCCTCGACGAGCTGTTCGCGGCGCTGCGCCGCGCCGGCTACACGGTGCTCGGGCCGACGGTGCGCGACGGCGCGATCGTCTACGACGAGATCGAGGGCAGCGCCGACCTGCCGACGGGCTGGACCGACGAGCAGGACGGCGGCAGCTACCGGCTGCGCCGCCGCGACGACGACGCGCTGTTCGGCTACAACGTCGGACCGCACTCCTGGAAGCGCTACCAGCTGCCGCCCGAGGTGCGGCTGTGGCGCGCGCGGCGCGACGAGGAGGGCGAGCTCACCGAGCTGGCCGAGCCGCCGCGCGAGCGTCCCCGCTACGCGTTCCTCGGCGCGCGCTCCTGCGAGCTGCACGCGATGGGCATCCTCGACCGCGTGCTGCTGGGCGGCGCGCACCCGACCCGGCCGACCAGCGTCCGCCGCGAGGACGTGTTCGTCGTCGCCGTCCAGTGCACGCAGGCGGGCGGCACCTGCTTCTGCGCCTCGATGGGCACCGGCCCGACGGCCGAGTCCGGCTTCGACCTCGCGCTCACCGAGGTGCTCGAGGACGGCCGCCACTACTTCGTGCTCGACGTCGGCAGCGAGCGCGGCGCGGAGCTGCTCGCGCGACCTCGAGCATCGCGCGCGCCGGCGCCGCCGAGCAGGACGCGGCGCGCGCCGGCGCACGCGCGCGCGGCCGCGCAGATGGGCCGCGAGCTCGACGTCGAGCGACATCCGCGAGCTGCTCTACCGCAACTACGAGCACCCGCGCTGGGACGAGGTCGCCGAGCGCTGCCTGGCGTGCGGCAACTGCACGATGGTGTGCCCGACCTGCTTCTGCACGACCGTCGAGGACGTCACCGACCTCGCGGGCGAGCACGTCGAGCGCTACCAGCGCTGGGACTCGTGCTTCACGATCGACTACTCGCACATCCACGGCGGCGCGGTGCGCTCCTCGACGCGCTCGCGCTACCGCCAGTGGATGACGCACAAGCTCGCCACCTGGATCGACCAGTTCGGCAGCTCCGGCTGCGTCGGCTGCGGGCGCTGCATCACCTGGTGCCCGGTCGGGATCGACATCACCGAGGAGGCCGCGCGATCCGCGCGGAGCGACGCCGCACGGTCGTCGAGGGGCGCGATGCCGCGGGCGCCGGGAACGGAGGCGGCGGGAACGGGGGCGGCGGGAGCGAGGGCGGCGAGAGCGAGGGCGCGGGCACTGGCGCAGGTGCGGGCGCGGGCGCCGCGGAGGGGGACGAGC
>CAWFAB010000006.1:0-1040270 GCA_963813765.1 uncultured Solirubrobacterales bacterium | reverse complement strand
AATGATTGCTGTCGCTGGGAGACGAGGGCGACCCCTACGCGTACGCCGCCGCCGCCCTCGCCCCCTACCGCCAGGCGCCGCTTGTCGTCTCCGATGGTGTGGGTGGGCCGGGGGTGGGTGGGCCGGGGGTGGGTGGGCCTCCATTTACCGGTGGCGCGGTCGGCTACTTCGGATATGACCTCGTGCGCGCCGTCGAGCCGCTCGGCGAGCCCGATCCAGACCCTCTGGGGCTGCCCGAGCATGGCGCTGATGCTCTCCGACGTGGTCGTGGTGTTCGACCACCTCAAGCACACGATCACCGTGCTCGCCCACGCTTACGTCGGGGGGGACGCGGAGGCGCGGAACCTCGAAGAGCAGGACTTCGCCGACGCCTATGCGGGGGCGCGGGCGACGATCGCGCAGGTACGCGCCGCACTCGACGGCCCTCTCCCGGAGCCGGCGATCCTTCCGCGTCCTCGCGAGGACCGCTCGCCGGTGTTCGAGCCCGAAATGGAGCGCTCCCGGTTCGAAGCGATGGTGGCGCGCATCGTGGAGTACGTGTACGCCGGAGACGCCTTTCAGGTCGTGCCCTCCCAGCGTTGTCCGCACCAATCCCACAGGACGCGTTCTCGGTCTACCGCGGTCTGCGCGCGGTCAACCCGAGCCCGTACATGTACTACCTGGGCTTCGGCGACTTCGCACGTGGCGGCTCGAGCCCGGAGCCGCTGGTGACGCGTCAAGGGCGGCCACGCGCGAGCACCGGCCCGATCGCCGGCACGCGGCCGCGCGGCGCGAGACGCCGAGGAGGACGCGGCGCTCGCGCGAGGAGCTGCTCGCCGACGAGAAGGAGCGCGCCGAGCACGTCATGCTCGTCGACCTCGGCCGCAACGACCTCGGCCGCGTCTGCGAGTCCGGCAGCGTGCGAGGTGCGACGAGTTCATGGAGGTCGAGCGCTACAGCCACGTGATGCACATCGTCTCCACGTCACCGGCACGCTGCGCGAGGGGAGCGACGCCGTCGACGCGCTGCGCGCGCGCGTTCCCGGCCGGCACCGTCTCGCGGCGCGCCGAAGGTGCGCGCGATGGAGATCATCGACGAGCTCGAGCCCGTGCGCGCGCGGCCCCTACGCCGGCGCCGTCGGCTACCTCGGCTTCGCCGGCGACCTGGACACGTGCATCACGATCCGCACGGTCGTCGTGCAAGGACGGCACGCGCCTACGTGCAGGCCGGCGCCGGCATCGTCGCCGACTCCGACCCGGCGCACGAGTACGAGGAGACGCAGCACAAGGCCGCGGCGCTGCATGCGCGCGTCGAGCTGGCGGCATGCGCAGTCGAACTGAGCCCTGACGTCGAGGCGGACACGTCGCGTGATCCTGGTGATCGACAACTACGACTGCTTCACCTACAACCTCGTGCAGTTCCTCGGCGAGCTGGGGGCGGACGTGCGACGTCGTGCGCAACGACGCGTCGACGCGCCGGACGAGCTGCTCGCGGCGCGAGCCACGAGCGCTGCGTCGTCTCGCCCGGCCCCGTGCACGCCCGACGAGGCCGGGATCTCGCTGGAGGCGATCGCGCAGCTGCCGAGGCCGGCATCCCGGTGCTCGGGCGTCTGCCTCGGCCACCAGGCGCTCGCGCCAGGCGTTCGGCGGCCGCGTGGTCGCTGCGCCGCGCGCCGGTGCACGGCAAGACCGACCGCGATCGACCACGACGGCCGCGGGTCTTCGCCGGCCTGCCGCGCCCGTTCGACGGCGGCGCGCTACCACTCGCTGATCGTCGACCCGAGACCTGCCCGACGGCCTGGAGGTATCCGCGCCGACGGCGACGGCGTGGTGATGGGCCTGCGCCACCGCGAGCTGCCCGCCGAGGGCGTGCAGTTCCACCCCGAGTCGGTGCTCACCGCCGAGGGCAAGCATCTGCTCGCCAACTTCCTGGCGATGGCCGGTGACGCGCAGCCGGGCTCCATTCGGATGCCCGACATCCTGGAAACGACCGCGTGATGCCGAATCCGACTCACGAGCGCGATCGACACGCTCGCGGCGCGCGGGAACCTGAGCGAAGAGCAGGCCGCGGAGGTGCTCGCCGAGATCATGGACGGCGAGGTCACGCGAGGTCCAGATCGCGGGCTTCCTGATCGCGCTGCGCATGAAGGGCGAGACCGTCGCAGGAGATCGCCGGGCTGGCGCGCACGATGCGCGAGCTCGCCGCCCAGTGCCGACCGTCGCGCGCGGATCTGCTCGACACCGCCGGCACCGGCGGCGACGGCGGCACCTTCAACATCTCCACCACCGCGGCGCTGGTCGCGGCCGGCGCGGGCGTGCGGTCGCCAAGCACGGCAACCGCTCCGCCACCAGCCCGTCCGGCTCCGCCGACGTGCTCGAGGCGCTCGGCGTCCGCATCGACCTCGACCCCGGCGGCGTCGGCGCGCTGCATCGAGCGAGGCCGGCATCGGCTTCCTGTTCGCCCCGCGCACCACCCGGCCATGCGCTCGTGGTGCCGGTGCGCCGCGAGCTCGGGGTGCGCACGATCTTCAACCTGCTCGGCCCGCTGACCAACCCCGCCGGCGCCCGCCGCCAGCTCATCGGCGTCTCCGACGCGCGCTTCCTGCGAGACCATCGCGGGCGCGCTCGCGCGGCTGGGCGTGGCGCGCGCGCTGGTCGTCGCGGGCGACGACGGGCTCGACGAGGTCTCGATCTCCGCCCCCACCCATGTCGTGGAGGTCAACGGCCCGGACATCCGCCGCTACACCATCGCCCCCGAGGAGCTCGGGCATCGCGCCAGCCTCCGCCCCGGACCCCGCGCTGGCAGGGCGGCACGCCCGCCGAGAACGCCGCCGTGACCCGCGCGATCCTCGAAGGCGAACCAGGGCCCGCGCGCCGATCTCGCCCTGATCAACGCCGGCGCCGCCATCTACGCCGCGGGCGCCGCCCCCACGCTCGCCGAGGGGGTGCAGGCCGCCCGCGCCGCGCTCGCCGACGGGGCCGCCGCGCGGGCGCTGGAGCCCTACGTGGAGGCCACCCGCCGGCACGCCCCCGCGGAGGTGGCCCCGTGAACGCGACAGATCCCGCCGGCTCGCCCGGTCGCGCGTTTCGGGCCCGGCCGGCGGCAGCGAGGCGATCCCGTGAACGCGACCGAGTCCCGCGACTCCTCCGCCGAGGGGGGCGTGCCGACAGTGCTCGAGCGCATCCTCGCCTCCACCCGCGAGGAGGTCGCCCGGCGCAAGCGCGAGAGACCCTTGGAGGAGTCGCCGAACGCTCCGGCCCAGCCGGCGGGAAGCGTGCCGGCGAGGCCCACGCGAGGAGCGCGCCGCGCACGATGCCCTCTCCGGCGAGCGGCGCTTTCACGCGGCTATCACCGGCCCCGGCATCGCGGTGATCGCCGAGTTCAAGCGTCGCTCCCCCTCCGCGGGTCCGCTGCGCGCGCGGCCCGAGGTGCGCGAGATCGTGAGCGCCTACGCGCGTGGCGGCGCCCGCGCGCTGTCGATCCTCACCGAGGGCCCGCACTTCGACGGCTCCTCGACGATCTCCGCGAGGCGCGCGCCGCCTGCGAGCTGCCGATTCTGCGCAAGGACTTCATCCTCGACCCCTATCAGCTGTACGAGGCCGGCGCCGCGGGCGCCGACGCGGTGCTGCTGATCGTGGCGGCGCTCGACCAGCCGACCTCTCCTCGCTGCATCGCGCGGCCGGGGAGTTGGGTCTCGACGTGCTCGTCGAGGTCCACGACCGCGCCGAGATGCACCGCGCCCTCGATCTCGGGGCGGAGCTGATCGGGATCAACAACCGCGACCTGCGCGACTTCACGGTGGACGTCGAGCGCACCTTCGCGCTGCTCGAGGAGGTGCCCGACCGCGTGGCGGTGATCTCGGAGTCGGGGATCGCGACCTCCGAGCAGCTGCGGCGCCTGGAGGAGCGGGGCGTGCAGGGGGTGCTGGTGGGGGAGACGCTGATGCGCGCCCCCGACCCCGAGGCGGCTCTGAAGGGACTGCTACAGAGCCTCTGTTGATGTTATGTAACTCGGGCTGGCGTGTAGGCGTAACGACCTTGGCCGGCAAGCCTCAGGTGCCTTGGTGGTCCTTGCGCGTGGTGGCGCAGCTGGGTTCGTGGCGCGCCCCCGACCCCGAGGCGGCTCTGAAGGGACTGCTACAGAGCCTCTGTTGATGTTATGTAACTCGGGCTGGCGTGTAGGCGTAACGACCTTGGCCGGCAAGCCTCAGGTGCCTTGGTGGTCCTTGCGCGTGGTGGCGCAGCTGGGTTCGTGGCGCGCCCCGACCCCGAGGTGGCTCTGAAGGGACTGCTACAGAGCCTCTGTTGATGTTATGTAACTCGGGCTGGCGTGTAGGCGTAACGACCTTGGCCGGCAAGCCTCAGGTGCCTTGGTGGTCCTTGCGCGTGGTGGCGCAGCTGGGTTCGTGGCGCGCCCCGACCCCGAGGCCGCCTTGAGGGAGCTGCTGTCGCGCCCCTCCGGCGCCGGGCTCGCCCCGGGGGCTGCCGGTGGCGAGCTCGAACCGGGAGCTGGGGGTGCGGGAGGCCCCGAACCGGGACCGACCGAAGGGGGGCTCGAAAAGTTTTAGAGACACCGGGGCTCGGCTTTAGATCGCCTTCATAGCGGCCGATCATCCTGTGCTCACATGAAACGCCTCTTCGCAATCCCCTTCATCTCCGCCCTCGTCGGGGGCGGAGTCGTGGTGGCCGTGATCGCCGCCACCGGCGGCCTTGGAGCCTCCCAGAAGACCGTCACCCAGATCCAGGCCGCAACGCCGGCCTCCTCCAACGCCACCACATCCACCGCCGCGGCGGGCACCGCCAAGAGCGGCGGCGGGCTGACCGCTCACGAAATCTACGTGCGCACCTCGCCCGGCGTGGTGTACGTGACCTCCACGATCGTCCGCCAGAGCGAATCCCCCTTCGGCTTCGGCGAAACCTCCGCAGCAGGGCATCGCCACCGGCTCCGGGTTCGTGATCGACGCGAACGGCACGATCCTCACCAACTGGCACGTGGTGGAGAACGCCGTGAAGGTCAATGTGAGCTTCGAACACGGCAAGACCGTCGAAGCGCGCGTGGTCGGCAAAGACCCCTCCAACGACCTCGCGGTGCTGCGCGTGCCCACCGAAGGCATCACCCTGCACCCGCTCCCGCTCGGCAACTCCAGCGCCGCCCAGGTCGGCGACCCGGTGGTGGCGATCGGCAACCCCTTCGGGCTCAGCCGCACCCTGACCACAGGGGTGATCTCCGCCCTGCAGCGCCATCTCACGGCTCCCAACGGCTTCACGATCGACAACGTCCTGCAGACCGACGCCCCGATCAACCCCGGCAACTCCGGCGGGCCGCTGCTGAACGCGGCGGGGCAGGTGATCGGCATCACCTCGCAGATCGAGACCGGCGGCAGCGGCGGCGGCAACGTCGGCATCGGCTTCGCGGTGCCGATCAACCTCGCCAAGTCCGAGCTCACCGAACTCGAGAAGGGCGGCACCGTCCGCGGCGCGTACCTCGGCGTCAGCACTCTCACGATCGACGGCGCGCTCTCCAGCCTGAACCTGCCCGTCACGAGCGGCGCGCTCGTGCAGAAAGTCGAAGCTGGTACACCCGCGGCCAAGGGAGGCATTCACGCCGGCAACGTCGAAGCGAAGATCAACGGCAGCGAAATCTCGGTGGGCGGGGACATCATCCTCGGGTTCGACGGCAAGAAGGTCACAGGCTCCGAAGACCTCGCCGCCGACGTCGGAGCCAAGAAATCCGGCGAAACCGTGACGATCGAACTGCTGCGCGCGTCCGGCAACGGCACCTACGCCAAGAAGACCATCACCGTCACCCTCGGCCAGCGCCCGAACTCGATCCCGAACCCGAACACGCCTGAATCAGCCTCGCTAACGTGGGGGTATGACTCCCCACGTCAAGGTCTGCGGCATAACGCGCCTGCGGGACGCGGAGCTCGCCGTGGAGCTCGGGGCGTGGGCGGTGGGCATGATCTTCTACGCGGGCAGCCCGCGCGCGTGCTCGACGGAGGAGGCGCTGCGCATCGCCTCGGCGCTGCGCCGTCGCGTGGAGGTGTGCGGGGTGTTCGTCAACGCGCCCCTGGATGAGGTGGTCCAGGCCGCCGACGAGCTGGGGTTGACGATGCTGCAGCTGCACGGCGACGAGGGACCGGCGTTCTGCGCGGAAGCGGGGCACCGCACGGGCGCGCGGGTGATCAAGGCGGTGCAGGTGGCGAGCATCGGGGAGGTGCGCGACGTGGAGCGCTTCCACACCGACTTCCACCTGCTCGACGCGCGCTCGACCGCGCCCGGCAAGCAGGAGCTGCGCGGGGGGACGGGCGAGGCGTTCGACTGGGGCCTGCTCGCCGCGCGGCGCTCCAGCGTGCCGCTGATCCTCAGCGGGGGCCTCGGGCCGGAGAACGCCGCGGAGGCGTTCCGAGCGGCCTGTGGGCAGGGGCACCGCGCGAGGCCGTTCGCGCTGGACACCGCCAGCGGCACGGAGGCCGCCCCGGGGCGCAAGGACCCGGAGCGCCTGCGGGCGTTTTTCGCCGCGGTGCAGGGCGCCGCGGTAGGCTCGCCTGTGTGAGCGCGATCGAGCACCGCTTCGGACGCTACGGCGGGCAGTACGTCCCGGAGACGCTGATGCCCGCGCTGGCGGAGCTCGAGCAGGCGTGGCTGCAGGCCCGCGAGGACCCGGGCTACCGGGAGGAGCTCGACGGCCTGCTGCGCGACTACGGCGGGCGCCCGACCGCGCTGTACCGCGCGCCGCGGCTCTCCGAGCGCCTCGGGCGGCCGGTGTACCTCAAGCGCGAGGACCTCAACCACACGGGCTCGCACAAGCTCAACAACGCGCTCGGCCAGGCCCTGCTGGCGCGGCGGATGGGCAAGCGGCGCATCATCGCCGAGACGGGCGCGGGCCAGCACGGCGTCGCGACCGCCACGGTCTGCGCGCTGCTGGACCTGGAGTGCGTGATCTACATGGGCGTGGAGGACACCCGCCGCCAGCGCCCCAACGTGCAGCGGATGGAGCTGCTCGGTGCCACCGTGCACGAGGTGGACGCGGGCGCGCGCACCCTCAAGGAGGCGACCTCCGCGGCGATCCGCGACTGGGTGAGGAACGTGGCGAGCACCCACTACGTGATCGGCTCGGTGGTCGGCCCCGCGCCGTACCCGGCGCTGGTGCGCGACCTGCAGCGCGTGATCGGCGACGAGGCCCGCGCCCAGCTGCTGGAGCGCGAGGGCCGCCTGCCCGAGCGCGTGATCGCCTGCGTCGGCGGCGGCTCGAACGCGCTGGGGATCTTCACGGCGTTCCTCGGGGACGAGCACGTGCGAGCTGATCGGCGTGGAGGCGGGCGGGGAGGGGATCGACACCCCACGCCACGGCGCCCCGCTCACCGTGGGCGGGCGGGCCGGGCGTGCTGCACGGCGCGCGCTCGGCGGTGATGCAGGACGAGGAGGGCCAGATCGTCGAGGCGCACTCGGTCTCCGCGGGCCTCGACTACCCCGGCACGGGCCCCCAGCACGCGCACCTGCGCGACAGCGGTCGCGCCCGCTACGTCGCGGTCAGCGACCGCGACGCGCTCGCCGCCTTCCGCGAGGTGGCCCGCCTGGAGGGCATCATCCCCGCCCTGGAGACCGCCCACGCGCTCGCCTGGACGCTCGCCCAGACCGAGGGCGAGCTCGATCTCATCTGCCTCTCCGGCCGCGGGGACAAGGATCTCGCGGAGGTGCTCGCCCTCTCATGAGCGTCGGGGACACCGTTGGGGCTGGGGATGGGGATGGTGCCTCCGCGCTAAAGCGCTCCGGCGAGCGGCGTTCGCAGCGCGGAGCCGGGGCGTCCGGCACAGGCCGCGGCTCCGTCGTGTCGGTGGGCGACGCGCACGGCGAACGGGGCACGGACCGCATCGCGGCGGCGTTCGCCCGCGCTGCACCTGGCGGCCGCGCGGCCGCGCTGATGCCCTACCTGATGGGGGGCTACCCCACGCTCGCCGAGTCCACCCGCATCGGCGCGGCGTGCGTGCAGGGGGGCGCCGACATCCTCGAGCTCGGCGTGCCCTACTCCGACCCGCTCGCCGACGGCCCCGTGATCCACGCCGCCGCCACCCGCGCGCTCGCCGCGGGGGCGAGTCTCGCGGGGGTGCTCGAGGTCGCGCGCGCGCTCGCCCCGAGCGTGCCGGTGGTGCTGATGTGCTACGCCAACATGGTCCTCGCGCCCGGCGCGGAGGCGTTCGTGGAGCGCCTCGCGCGCACCGGGGCGTGCGGGCTGATCGTGCCCGACCTGCCCTACGAGGAGGCCGGCGAGGTGCTCGGCGCCTGCGATGTGCACGGCATCGCGCTCGTGCCCCTCGTCGCGCCCACCACGCCGCCCGCGCGCCTCGCGGAGATCGGGGCTCGCGCGCGCGGGTTCCTCTACACCGTCTCCGTCGTCGGCACCACCGGGGAGCGTGCCGCGCTCGCGGAGCGCTTCGCCGAGGTGGTCGCCCGCGCCAAGGCCGCCACCGCCGTGCCGGTCGCGCTCGGCTTCGGGATCAGCACCCCCGAGCAGGCCCGCCAGGCGGCCGACGCGGGGGCCGACGGGGTGATCGTGGGCTCCCGCCTCGTGCGCGCCGCCGGCGAGTCCGAGGACCCCGCGGGCGCTGTCGGGGCGCTCGTCGCTGAGCTCGCCGCGGCGCTTGAGTGGTAGGGAGCCTCCCGGGATGGGAGCCCGCCGTGCGCTCGTTCCTCCGAGCAGCGGCAGCGGCCGCGATAGTTTGTAGCAGAGCAACCCGCCCGTGCGGCAGGTAGGATGGCGATCGATGGGATTGATCCTCACCGTAACCGCCGGCCTCGCCGTGTGGATCGTGCTCTGGGCCCTTGGCGCCAAGGGGTTCGACGCGTTCATGCTCGCCGCCGCCATCATGCTCGTCGGCGCCTGCCTGCGGATTCTCTCCGGCTACCTGCCCGGCCGTCGCCGCAGCAGCACCTGATCGCCGGTGCGTGCCCGCCGGCCCTGTCTGGACCCGCTCGTGTCCCGGGTGGGGCCAGGATTGCTCGCGCTGGCTGCGCTGGCGCCGCTCGCCGCCCTCAGCGGCTGCGGCGCCGTCGGCGTGTCCACTGCCGGCACCACCCCCGGGAACAAGCTCACCGTCTACTCCAGCCTCCCCCTCCAGGGTCCCTCCGCCGCCGCCTCCGGGCAGATCGTCGACGGCGAGAAGCTCGCTCTCGCCCAGGTCGGCGGGCGCGTGGGGCGCTTCAAGATCGACTACGCCTCGCTCGACGACTCCAACCCCAAGACCGGGGAATGGTCTCCCGGGGTCACCTCCACCAACGCTCGAGTCGCCGCCCAGGACACCGGCACGATCGCCTATCTCGGCGATCTCGACTCCGGCGCGAGCGCCATCTCGCTGCCGTTGACCAACGCCGCCGGCATCCTCCAGGTGAGCCCCGCGAGCCCCTACGTCGGGCTCACCTCCTCGCTCGACGCCGGCCAGGACGAGCCCGACCGCTTCTACTTCACGGGGCAGCGCACCTTCGTGCGCCTGCAGCCCGGCGATCCCGTGCAGGCGGCCGCCCAGGTCAAGCTGATGCGCGCGCTCCACATCAGGCGGGCGTATGTGATCTACGACCAGGATCCCTTCGACGCTCCCCTCGCCGCGATCCTCGCCGAAGACGCCAAGCGCGCCGGCATCGAAGTCCTCGGCGAAGACCAGATCGACACCACTGCCGGCGCCGAATTCGCGGGTGAGGTGCAGAAGGTGCTTGAAAGCGGCGCCCGCGCCGTGTTCTTCAGCGGTCTCCCCAACGCCGGGGCCGTGGCGCTCTGGCAGCAGCTGCACGCCGCCGATCCCCACCTGCGCCTGCTTGGATCGAGCTCCCTAGCGCGAGGCTCCTTCGCCGGGCGGATCGGCTCCGCGGCGCACCTCACCTACCTGACCACCCCGCTGCTCCCGCTCGCCCTCTACCCCCCCGAGGCGCAGCGCGTCCTCGCCGAATACGGCCGGCGCTTCCACCAGGCCGCCGGCGCCTACGCGCTGTACGGGTACGAGGCGATGAGCGCCGTGCTGCTCGCCATCCACCACGCCGGCCGCCACGGCGACGACCGCCAGACGGTGATCCGCAAGTTCTTCGCGATCAGGGACCGCGACTCGGTGCTCGGGCGCTACTCGGTGCTCCCCGGCGGCGACACGACCCTCTCCCGCTACGCCGTCGCCCGCGTTCGCGGGGGGCGCCTGGTGTTCTACCGGGCCTTCGACCTGCCCCCGGCGAACTGACCCAGCGCGGCCGCCAGCGCCTCGTCGAGGTGGGGGTGGCGGAACTCGTAGCCGAGCATCAGCGGCTTCGCGGGCAGCACGCGCACCCCTGTGGTCACGATCTGCGCCATCTCCCCGTAGAGCGCTCGCAGCGCCGCGCCCGGCACGGGCAGCAGCGCCGG
Source organism: uncultured Solirubrobacterales bacterium (assembly GCA_963813765.1). GTDB lineage: Bacteria > Actinomycetota > Thermoleophilia > Solirubrobacterales > Solirubrobacteraceae > Palsa-744. The sequence continues at coordinate 1,029,911 of CAWFAB010000006.1, read as the reverse complement.
GCGGTGCAGCGCCCGACCCAGCGCTCGTGAGAGCTCTCGGTTGGTGACCGGCTCCGGGGCCGTCCCGTTGACCGGGCCCGACCAGCGCTCGTCCTGGAGCGCGGCGCGGACCATCCCGACGAGATCCCCCACGTGGATCCACGACACGTACTGGCGGCCCCCCGCCACCGGGCCGCCGACACCGAGGCGGAAGGGGGGCAGCATCTTCGCCAGCGCCCCCCCGCGCGGGTCGAGCACCACGCCGGTGCGCACCTGCACCGAGCGCACCCCCAGATCCTCGACCATGCGCGCCTGCGACTCCCACGCCACGCACACTTCGGCCAGGAAGTCCCTTCCCGCGGGCGCCTCCTCGTCCAGCGGCTCGTCCCCGTGGGGGCCGTAGTAGCCGATCGCCGAGGAGCTCACCAGCACCTTCGGCCTGCCCTCGCCGCTACGGGAGTCGCATTCGCGCAGGCCCTCCACCAGATGGCGCGTGCCGAGCGTGCGGCTCTCCCGGATCGCCCGCTTCGCGTCCGCGCTCCAGCGCTGCGCCACGGGCTCCCCCGCGAGGTGCACCACCGCGTCGCGTCCCTCCAGGGCCTCCGTCGGCGCCCGTTCGTTCAGCGGGTCCCAGCGCGTCGCCCGCACGCCGAGCCCAGCTCCCGCCCGCTCGGGATCGCGCGAGAGCACCGTGACCTCCGCCCCCTCCGCCAGGAGTTGTGCGAGGAGCGTGGTCCCGATCAGACCCGTGGCGCCGGTGACGGTGACCCGCATCGCCTCACGCCGCGGTTGGTGTGCCAGTGGGGGTGTCGCCCTGCGCGAAGCCAACCTCCTGACCGGCGAGCGCCATGCCGCTGGTTCGCGCCTGGTCGGCCACCGCCGCCGCCACCGCGGGCGCCACGTCGCGGTTGAAGACGGAGGGGATGATGTAGTCCTCGCGCAGCTCCTCCTCGGGGACGATCGCCGCGATCGCGCGGGCCGCCGCCATCTTCATCGCCTCGGTGATCGCCCGCGCGCGCACGTCGAGCGCGCCGCGGAAGAGCCCCGGGAAGCACAGCACGTTGTTGATCTGGTTAGGGTAGTCCGAGCGGCCCGTGGCCATGATGCGCACGTAGGGCGCGGCCTCCTCGGGGACCACCTCCGGGTTGGGGTTCGCCATCGCGAACACCATCGCATCGGAGTTCATGCGCTCCAGTGCCTGCGCCGGCAGGGCCCGCGCGCCGGAGACCCCGATCAGGAGGTCGGCGCCCTCGATCACGTCCGCCGGGGAGCCCGCGCGACACTCGGGGTTGGTGACCTCCGCGTACCACCGCTTCACGGGGTTCATCGAGCCGTCGAGGTAGTCCTCGCGGCGCACGTGCAGCGCTCCTCGCGAGTCCGCCCCGATTATGTTGCGCACGCCCGCCTCGCGCATGATCTTCGTCACCGCGATCCCCGCCGCGCCCAGGCCGATCACGAGCACGTGCAGATCCTCCAACCGCCGGCCGGTGAGCTTGACGGCGTTCAGCAGCGCCGCCATCACCACCACCGCGGTGCCGTGCTGGTCGTCGTGGAAGACCGGGATCTCGAGCTCCTCCTTCAGGCGCTCCTCGATCTCGAAGCAGCGCGGCGCGGAGATGTCCTCCAGGTTGATCCCCCCGAATCCCGGGGCGATCAGCTTCACGGTCCGCACGATCTCGTCGGGGTCCTTGGTGTCGAGGCAGATCGGGAAGGCGTCGACGCCCGCGAACTCCTTGAACAGGCACGCCTTGCCCTCCATCACCGGCATCGCCGCCGCCGGGCCGATGTCTCCGAGCCCGAGCACCGCCGTGCCGTCGGAGACCACCGCCACGGTGTTGCGCTTGATCGTGTACTGGGAGGCCTTGTCGGGGTCGTCGCGGATCGCGATGCAGACCCGCGCCACGCCCGGCGTGTAGACCATCGAGAGGTCGTCGCGGGTCTTCAGCGGGTGCTTGTTGTGCTGTTCGATCTTGCCGCCCACGTGCAGCAGGAAGGTGCGGTCGGTGGTGTCCACCACCTCCACGCCCTCCAGCGTCTCGATCGCCGCCAGGATCCGGCCCCAGTGTTCGCGGTTGGAGGCGTCCACCACGATGTCCCGCACGCTGCCCTCCGCGTCCACCTCCACCGGGTCCACCGCTCCCACCATCCCGCCCGCCTCGGCGATCGCCGCGGTCACCGCCCCCAGCAGGGCGCCCTGGGCGTCGTCCAGCTTCACGCGGATCGTGAGGCGGTACTGCGCACTGGGGGTGATGTTCACGTGCGGGGACTCCTGTCCGGATCGATGGGGCTGCCATGTTATGTGCTCGGAGGCCACCGGCCGGCTGTCGTAGAGTGCTCGGCCATGAGCGCCGCGGCCAACGGCTCCGCAGCGGAGCGCCGCCTCTTCCTGATCGACGGTCCCAGCCTCGTCTACCGCGCCTTCTTCGCGCTGCCCGAGTCGATCGCGACCTCCACCGGGGTGCCCACCAATGCGATCTTCGGGTTCGCCTCGATGCTCGTAAAGATCATCACCGAGTACGGCGTCTGCCCCACGCTGGTCGCGTGGGACGCCGGCACCTCCGGGCGCACGGAGCTGTTCGGAGAGTACAAGGCCCAGCGCCGCTCTCGCCCGGACCTGCTCAAGCAGCAGTGGCCCGCGATGGAACCGCTGGTGGAGGCGTTCGGCTACCGCAACGTGAAGGTCGAGGGCTACGAGGCCGACGACGTGATCGCCTCGCTCACCGCCCGCGCGCTCGGCGCGGATCCCCCGGTGCCCGTGATGATCGTCACCGGGGACCGCGACGTCTTTCAGCTGATCGACGAGCGGGGGCTCGTCGAGGTGATGGCCACCGCGCGGGGGATCACCGAGACCAAGCTCTACGACCACCAGGCGGTGCTCGACCGCTACGGGATACCGCCCGCGCTGATCCCCGACTTCTACGGCCTGAAGGGCGACACCTCCGACAACATCCCCGGGGTCCCGGGAGTCGGCGAGAAGACCGCCTCCGAGCTGATCCAGCGCTACGGCGCGCTGGAGGAGGTGCTCGCCCACATCCCCGAGATCAGCGGCGCCAAGCGCAAACAGAACCTTTCCGAGCACGCCGAGGACGCGCGCGTCTCCAAGCGCCTGGCCACTGTCGATCGCGAGGTCTCGCTCGACTTCGACCCCGCCGCCGAGGCCGCCCGCGAGCCCGACCGCTCGCGTCTGCGGGAGGTCTTCCGCGAGTACGAGCTGCGCGACCCCCTGCGCCGCATCGAAGAGGCCCTCGGCGAAGCGGAGCTCACACCCGCGCCAAGCGCCGCCGAGGTCAGGCTCTCCGGACGTGTGCGTGCCGGCGTGGTTGCCGACATCCCCGCGATCGCGGGCGCTGCGGAGGGTTCTGGCCCGCGGGATCTGTGCGTGGTCGCGCGCGCCGCGCAGGCGCCGGAGGGCGCGCTGTTCGCGGAGGGCTCGCCCTGGCGCTTCGCTGTCGCGCTCGCACCGGAGCCGGAACCGGACACCGAGGTAGAGGGCGGCGGCGAAGAGGGCGCCGGCAAGTCCCGCGGCAGGCGGGGGAGGGCAGGCGGGGCGGGCTTCCCCGAGGTGCTCGTCGGCGACTGCGAGGGCCCCGAGGAGGTGGCCGCCGCGTGCGGGGAGCTGCCGGTGCTCGTCCATGACGCGAAGGCCCTCGGGCTGGTGCCCCCGGGACTCGTCCACGACACCCTGCTGGGCGCGTACCTACTGGAGCCGGCCCGGCGCGGCTACCCATTCGCGGAGCTCTGCGAGGAGCGCGGCCTCCTCTGCGATATCGAGGATCCCGTGGCCCGCGACGCGCTGCTGCTCGGTGCGCTCTCGGCCTGGCAGCGCGAGCAGATCGCCGAGCGCGGCCTGGAGGGACTGATGCGCGACATCGAGCTCCCCCTGGTCGGGGTGCTGCGCGCGATGGAGCTCGCCGGGGTGCGCCTCGACGTGCCTCGCTTGCAGGGGGTTGCGGAGCGCGTGCGCGAGGAGATCGCGGAGCTCGAAGGAGAAATCTTCGCGCTCGCCGAAGAGGAGTTCCTGATCGCCTCCCCCCAGCAGCTCGGCGAGATCCTCTTCGAGAAGCTCGGCCTCTCGCGCAAGCGGCGCGGTAAGACCGGCTACTCCACCGACGCCCGGGTGCTCCAGGCGATCCGCTCCGAGCACGTGATCGTGCCGCGCATCGAGCGCTGGCGCGAGCTCTCCACGCTGATCAAGACCTACTTCGACGTGCTCCCCGGCCTCGTGGACGAGCACTCGCGCATCCACACCACCTTCCTGCAGGCCGTCGCCCAGACCGGGCGCCTGTCGAGCACGAACCCCAACATGCAGAACGTCCCGATCCGCACCGCCCTCGGCCGCGAGATCCGCGGCTGCTTCGAGGCCGAGGAGGGCGGCCTGCTGATCTCCGCGGACTACTCGCAGATCGAGCTGCGTGTGCTCGCTCACGCCGCCGAGGAGCCCGCGCTGAAGGAGATCTTCGCGAAAGGGGAAGACGTGCACACCGCCACCGCCTCCCGGGTCTTCGGGGTCGCTCCCGATCGAATCGATCCGGGGATGCGCTCGAAGTCGAAGATGATCAACTACGGGATCGTCTACGGCCTCTCCGACTTTGGCCTCGCGGACCGTCTCAACATCCCCCGCGAGGAGGCGAAGGAGTTCATCGACGCCTACCTCGCGCGCTTCCCCCGCGTGGCGCAGTTCATGCAGGACACGGTCGAGCGCGCGAAGGAGGAGGGGCACGTCACCACCCTCTGGGGCCGCCGCCGCCAGATCCCCGAGCTGCGCGCCCGCAACTACCAGGTGCGCTCTCTGGGGGAGCGCCTCGCGGTCAACACAGTTGTGCAGGGCACCGCCGCGGACATCATCAAGCTCGCGATGGTCCGCTGCCACCGCGCGCTCCACGATGCGGCGCTGCGCACGCGCCTGATCCTCACGATCCACGACGAGCTGCTGTTCGAGGGCCCGCCCGAGGAGGTCCCCGCGGCCCGCGAGCTGATCGAGCGCGAGATGGTCGGAGTCTGGGAGCTCGAGCCGCCGATGGCCGTCGACATCGGCGTGGGGCGCAACTGGCTGGAGGCGAAGTGAGCTGCGGGCCGGGTGCCCGGGCAGATAGGCCGGAGGGCTCGCAATGACCCGCGGGCTCGCTGTGGCGCTGGCGGTGGGCGCCGGGGCGCTGGTCGGGATGCAGGCGCCCGTCAACTCCCGCCTCGGCCGCGCGGTGGGCAGCGTGCAGGCCGCGAGCCTCTCGTTCCTCGTCGGCACGATCGCGCTGCTGCTGATCGCCGCGCTCGCGCACGGGGGCCTCGGGACCTACACCAAAGCGGCGGGCGCCCCGTGGTGGGCGCTGATCGGCGGGCTGCTCGGGGCGGTCTACGTCACCGTCGCGATCTTCACCGTGCGCACGCTCGGCGTCAGCAGTCTCACCGCCGCGGTGATCACCGGCCAGCTCGTGATCTCCGTCGTGATCGACCGCTTCGGCCTGCTCGGCATCGCGCGCCAGCCGATCGGAGCGCAGCGCATCCTCGGGCTGGTGCTGCTCGTCGCGGGGGTGGTGCTGGTGGTGCGTAGGTAGAACTGGGCTTCTCTCAACGCACCGCGGCGTAAGCATCCGCGAGCAGCCGCACGCCGTGCTCGATTGCCGGCTCGGAGAGGTTGCCGTAGCCGAGCAGCAGGCCCGGGGGGCCGCCTGCGGTGAACTGGTGCCAGGCGAGGCCCTCGGCGCCCACTCCGCGCTCGGCGGCGGCCCTCAGCAGCGCCGGCTCGTCGGCCTCCTCGGGGAGGTGGACCAGCTCGAATAGCCCTGCCGCCGCACCGCTTGCGCGTCCCTGCGGCAGCCAGCGCGCGAGCGCTTCGAGCAGGATCTCGCGGCGGCGCTGGTAGTGTGCGCGCATCCGCCGCACGTGCCGGTCAAGCTCGCCGCGGGCGATGAAGTCGCGCAGCGCGAGCTGTCCCACCACCTCCGAGCCGCCGTCCTCCACGGCCTTCGCCGCGGATAGCTCCCACGCGAGCCACGAGGGCGTGAGCATCCAGCCGAGGCGCATCCCCGGTGCGAGGCGCTTGCTGGCGGATCCGATGTAGAGCACCCGCTCGGGCGCGAGACCCTGCAGTGCGCCCACCGCCACGCGGTCGTAGCGGTACTCGGCGTCGAAGTCGTCCTCCACGATCAGCCGCTCTTCGCGCTCCGCCCACTCGACCAGCTCGGCGCGGCGCGCGGGGCTGAGCACCACCCCGGTGGGGAACTGGTGCGCGGGCGTCACCACCACCACCGCGGCGTCGCTGCGGGCGAGCTCTCCCACCCGCAGGCCCTCGGCGTCGACGGGGATCGGCACCACCTCCAGGCCGGACTGCTCGGCGATCAGCCGGTGCACGTGCCAGCCGGGGTCCTCCAACGCGATCGCATCGACGCCGTGACCCCGCAGCACGCGGCAGGCGAGCGCGAAGCCCTGCATGAAGCCGGTGCAGATCGTCATGTGCTCGGTGTCCGCCGCGGTGCCCCGGACGCGCCCGAGGTAGTCGGCGAGCGCTTCGCGCAGCCCCGGAAGGCCGCGCGGATCGCCGTAGCCGAGCGCGTCGAGCGGCGACTCGCGCAGCGCCGCGCGCAGCGAGCGCAGCCAGCGATCGCGGGGGAAGGCCGCGAGGTCGGGCAGCCCGGGGTGGAAGTGGTAGGGGAAGCTCTCCTGCAGCGAGCGGGCGGGGGGACGCGCGGTCGCGGTGCGCACCGTCGCGCTCACCCGCACCGGGGCCCCCTGGCGCGTGGTCAGGTAGCCCTCGGCGGCGAGCTGCCCGTACGCCTCGGTGACCACGCCGCGGGAGACGCCCAGCTCGCCGGCGAGGCCGCGGGTCGAGGGCATGCTCATGCCGGCTGGCAGGCGCCCCGCGCGGATCCCCTCGCGGATCGAGCCCGTCAGCTGCTCCCCCAGCGAGAGCTCCCCGCCGCGGTCGAGCTCCACCAGCAGTTCGGGGCCGTGTTGGCCTCTGGGTTGCGCGAGCCGGCCCTGCCCGTCCCAGATACGCCCGGGCACCTGTTGGCCTCCGGGTTGCGCGAGCCGGCCCTGCCCGTCCCAGATACGCCCGGGCACCTGTTGGCCTCCGGGTTGCGCGAGCCGGCCCTGCCCGTCCCAGATACGCCCGGGCCCGCCCCCGAGCCAGTCATGCCAGTCCTGATCGGTTGCGGGTGGGTGGGGATCTCTCTTCACAGGTGCCCCACCGGCAACTGGTCTTGTGTGGCGGGGCATAACTGGAACTTTACTGTAGGCCAGTTGCTGGTTAGGGTGAACTCGAACAAACTCTCGACCCGGAGGACACCATGAGCCAGATAACCGTTGTGGGAGGCGGGCTTGCCGGACTGACGGCGGCAATCGCGTGCGCCGAGGGCGGCGCGAAGGTGCGCCTGCTGGAGGCCCACGACGCGCTCGGCGGGCGCGCGCGCAGCGCCGATGGGCCGTACAAAGCGAACCTTGGCCCCCACGCCCTCTACAGCGACGGCCCGTTGTGGGGGTGGCTGGCGGAGCGCAACCTGCTTCCGGCGAATGTCAGGCCGCCCCTCGGCGGCGCGAGGTTCCGCTGGCAGGGGGCCGCGCAGCGCACCCCTCCGCTGGGCGCGATTCCCGCGATCCTGCGCCTGCGGGGACGTAGGGCGCCGATCGAGCGCGACTTCCGCAGCTGGGCCGCCGGCCACACCGACCAGCGCACCGCCGAGATGCTCTCCTCGGCCGCCGGCGTCTACACCTACTACCACGACCCCGGCGAGCTCTCCGCGGCGTTCGTGTGGGAGCGCACCGTGCGTCTGTTCCTCTCCACCCCACCCCCCAAAACGATGGTGCGCTATGCGAGCGGAGGCTGGACCGGGCTGGTTGCCCCACTGGAGCGCCGTCTGCGGGAGCTGAACGTCGAGGTGCAGACCGGCAAGCGCGTGGAGACGCTGCCCGAGCCCCCGGTGATCCTTGCCACCGAGCTGCACCACGCGAGCAAGCTGTTGGGGGGCGAGCCGCTGAGCGGGCTGAGCGGACGCACGGTGTGCCTCGATGTGGGTCTCTCTCACCGACGCGGCGATCCGTGGATCGTCTCCGATCTCGACGAATCGGGCTGGATCGGGCGCTATTCGAGCTCCGATCGCTCGGTCGCCCCGGATGGGCACGAGCTGATCCAGACGCATATGCCGATTCGCCCCGCAGAGAGCACCGATCAGGCGGCGGCGCGCCTGGAGCGGCTGATCGACCAGTCCTTCACGGACTGGCGCGGGCGCGAGACGTGGCGCCGCCGCCAGGTGATGGACGCCCGCTCCGGCGCGCTCGACCTGCCGGGCAGCACCTGGCGGGACCGTCCCGCGGTGGACCGCGGCGACGGGGTGTTTCTCGCGGGCGACATGGTCGCCGCCCCCGGCCTGCTCGCCGAGGTCTCCTGGGCCAGTGCCGTGGAGGCCGGCCGGCTCGCGCTGGCTGCGGTCGAGGCCGCGCGTCCGCGGCTGCGGAAGGTCGCGTAACCCAGCCAGGCCCATCCTGCTGGTCTAGCTATCTAGCTAGAAGTGCTACGATGCCGCCATGGCGATCAGCGTGGGTATGCACGAGGCCAAGACGACCCTCTCACGCTTGGTGGATGCGGCGCAGTCCGGCGAGGAGGTCGTGATCACGCGCCGGGGCGAGCCGGTTGTAAAGCTGGAGCCGGTGCCGCCCGCAAAGCCGCATGTCAGCCTCTATGGATCGCTCAAAGGCCAGATCAAGATGGCGGATGACTTCGACGAGTTGCCCGACGACATCGCCAAAGCCTTTGGCATGATCGATTGAGGCTGCTCGTCGATACCCATACCGCACTCTGGTTCCTGGATGGCAGCAGGCGTTTATCCGCAACGGCGCGCGGCTTGATCGAAGATCAAACGATTGAACGCTGGATAAGCGCGGCCGCGGTCTGGGAGGTGGCAATCAAGCGCAGCACGGGCAAGCTGAACGCACCGGCCGATTTCCACGAACGAATGAGGGCGCAGGGAGTTCGAGGGCTGCCGGTGACCGACGCGCACGCCGCTGCGGTGGGCGAGTTGCCGATGCATCATCGCGATCCATTCGATCGCCTGATGGTCGTGCAGGCGATCGCCGAGGGAATGGCGATCCTCAGCGTTCACGAGATCCTGCGCGCATACGACGTGCCGATCCTCTGGTAGCCTCGAGCGCCTCGCGCCGATCCCGCGGCTTGCTGTGGGATCGCGCCAACCGACTCTACCCCTGACCCCCCTTGTGGGGGTCCTTATCCAAATCCTCAACCCCCCGCGAAGCGCGCGCTCAGGCAGTCGCGGCGGCCGCTGCCCGCCTGCCGGAGACGGAGCTGCGGGGGCGGGGCCCGACGAACGATGCCGGGGCGATCCGCTGGTAGTGCTCGAAGGCCCAGTCGCCGAAACGCCGCTGCTCCATGCCGCGCGCGAACACGGTGACCGCGCGCGAGGGGGTCATGCGCCCGATCGCGCGCTGGGTGTGCAGCAGCGAGCGGTACTTCCACCCGTGCGCAGTCGGAGAAGGCGGCGTAGCGCGCGAGCGCCTGCTCGCGGGTGCGTGTGGCCGGCGAGCACCGCGCGCAGCTCGCGCCCGCAGGCGATCCCGAAGTAGAGCGCGGTGCGGATCCCCTCCGCGGTGAGCGGCAGGCAGTGCCCCGCGGAGTCCCCCACGAAGAACACCCCGTCCTCCACCGCGGGGCGCAGCTCGTGGGGGATCCAGTTGCCCTGGTAGCCGCTCTGCGGCAGGCCGAGCTCGCGCGCGAGGCGCACGGTGGGCTCGCTTGCACGTGGTGGGAGGGCCAGAAGGAGCCCACCCCCACCCGCACCTCATCGCCCGCGGGGAAGCTCCACGAGTAGCCCGAGCGGATGTAGCGGGGGTCGATCCACAGCTCCATCTTCTCCCCGCCCCCCCGCGGGTGCACCTCGAGGCCCCGGGAGAGCCTCGCGTTCGGAGGCTGGATCGCCGGCCCGCGCGAGAGCATCCGCCGCCAGCCGAGCGCATCCACGATCAGCGGCGCGCGCAGCTCACCGCGATCGGTGTGCACCGTGAAGCCCTCGCGGCCCTCCACGGTGGCGGTCTCGAACTCCGTCTCGCCCGCGCGCGCCTGCTCCCACAGCAGCGCGCACAGCTCGGGGTAGTCGAAAGTCGAAAACGTCCACGGGAGCCTCCAGCGAGCGCTCCTCCAGGGGGTGTGCACCACGAGCTCGTCGAAGGTCTGTCGCAGCGCGCCGCGCAACTGCAGCGCGTCGAGCCACGTGGTGGGAATGCCGCACGCCGAGGTCTGGCGCTCGCCGATCTCGTAGCGGTCGATTACCAGCACCCGTGCGCCCGAGCCCGCGAGCTCGCGGGCGAGCGCGAGGCCCGCGAAGCTCGCCCCGCACACCAGCACGTCGCAGTCGCGCTCCAACGGGGTGCGCTGCGCTCCCCGCTTCGTCGCTCGCACAGGCATCGCTTCGCAATGATACGGGTGTCCGCCGCACCCGATCGCGCCGGTGGGTGGGCGCTCATACCCACCACGCTGCGCTAGGCTTCGAGCGGTGCAAGCGCTGATCGAGAAGTCCGAGGCCCACGTGGTCGAGGGATCCAACGGACTCCTGCTCGAAGTCGAAGGGCAGATCGTCCCCAACTACGACGCCACGATGCAGCCCTTCGAGGAGGGCGAGGTCGTGACGGGCCGCGTGGTGCGCATCGACAAGGACGAGGTCCTCGTGGACATCGGCTACAAGTCCGAGGGGGTCATCCCCTCCGGCGAGCTCTCGATCCGCAAGTCGGTGGACCCCCGCGAGGAGGTCGAGCTCGGCGAGGAGGTCGACGCGATCGTCCTCACCAAGGAGGACCAGGACGGCCGCCTGATCATGTCCAAGAAGCGCGCCCGCTTCGAGAAGGCGTGGCGGCGCATCGAGGCCGCGGCGGAGTCCGGGCAGCCCGTCGAGGGGAGCGTGATCGAGGTCGTCAAGGGCGGCCTCATCATCGACCTCGGCGTGCGGGGCTTCCTGCCGGCCTCGCTGGTGGACATTCGTCGTGTCCCCAACCTCGACGAGTACCTGGGGACGAAGATCGAGACCAAGGTGATCGAGCTCAACCGCTCGCGCAACAACGTGGTGCTCTCGCGCCGCGCGGTGCTCGAGGAGGAGCGCAAGGAGGTCCGCCAGCAGATCCTCGACCGCCTGCAGCCCGGCCTCGTGGTGGAGGGGCAGATCTCCAACATCGTGGACTTCGGGGCGTTCGTTGACCTCGACGGCATCGACGGCCTGATCCACATCTCCGAGCTCTCCTGGTCGCACGTCAACCACCCCTCGGAGATCCTCAACATCGGGGACACCGTGCAGGTGAAGGTGCTCGACATCGACCGCGACCGCCAGCGCATCTCGCTGGGACTCAAGCAGACCCAGGAAGACCCGTGGCAGCGGATCGTGGACACCTACAACGTCGGGGACGAGCTGGAGGGCACGGTCACCAAGGTCGTCACCTTCGGCGCCTTCGTGGAGATCCTCGACGGCGTGGAGGGCCTCGTGCACATCTCCGAGCTCGCCGCGCATCACGTGGAAAGCCCGCGCGAGGTGGTCCATCCGGGAGATGTGATCCGCGTGAAGATCCTCGAGATCGACTCCGAGCGCCGGCGCCTCTCGCTATCTGCCAAGCGGGTCGAGGACCAGATCCTGCCGCTGCCGCGTGCAGCGGACGCGGCCGGCGGAGAGGCTCCCGACCGATCGGAGATCGGCCAGCAGATCGACGGCGAGGCGGAGCAGCCCGAGGCTGGGGCGTCCCAGGAGGCGCAACCCGAGGGTGTGCAACCCGAGATCGCGGAGTCCGAGGCAGGAGTTGCCGAGGCGGTGCAGCCGGAGAGCGCACACCCCGAGGCCGTGGAGTCCGAGCTTGCCGCGGCGGACGTGCACGCCGCCGCGGAGGGGGAGGCGGCCGATGCCGCCATCGAGACTGCGCAGCCGAATGAATCGGAGCCCACCCCCCCCGAGCAGGCGGCCGTGGCAACGGAGCTGGAGCCGGCGCCCGCGAGCGACTCCTCCCAGGACTGACCCGGCGCGGACCCGTGCAGGCGGAGCCGGTGGTCCCACTGGTTGGGCTGACGGGTGGAATGGGAGCCGGCAAGTTGACCGCGCTGGCGGCCCTCGAGCAGTTGGGAGCGGCGGTACTCTCGACGGATGCGGTCGTGCATGAGCTGTACGCTGGCGATGAGCGCCTGCGCAACGCGGTGGTGGAGCGCTGGGGCGCGGAGGTGGCGCCCGGGGGAGTGGTGGACCGCGCGGCGATCGCGCGGCGGGCGTTCGCGGACGAGCGCGAGCGGCGCTGGCTGGAGGCTCTGCTGTGGCCACTGGTGGGCGAGCGGGTGGGGGCATGGCTCATGCAGGTGCAAGCGCAGCGGCCCGCGCCGCGGGCCGCTGCGGTGGAGGTTCCGCTGCTGTTCGAGGCCGGGATGGAGGGGCTCTACGATGCGACGATCGCAGTCCTCGCCCCAGAGGAGCTGCGCCGCGAGCGCGCGGCCGCACGGGGGCACGAGCTCCAGGTGCAGCGCACCGAGCGCCAGCTCTCCCAGGAGGAGAAGGGGCGACGGGCGACGTTCGCGGTGCGCAATGATGGGACCGAGCAGGAGCTGGTGCAGAAGCTGTCGGAGATCCTTGACAAGCTGAAGGGGTGAGCACACCCTCCCCCTATCGAGCCCGCCCGCCCGTCCATCGTGGGACGGGCACTCGCGACGGGTACGCGCAGACGGGTCGCTGGGGACAGACACGGCTGCACGGCCCGTCCCCCCGGCGGCGGAGGCTCACGACGCTCCTCGGGCTCGTGCTGGCGGTGGGGCTGATCGCGGCGATCGCTCCACGTCTGGAGCACGCGGTGCGCGAGCTCGCGCTGCCGCTGCGGGACGCGAGCGTGATCCGCCGGCAGGCGGCGGAAAAGCACCTGGACCCGGCGCTGATCGCGGCGGTGATCTACGCGGAGACCAAGTTCGACCCGCGGCCCTCCTCGGCGGGGGCGGAGGGGCTGATGCAGATCCTCCCGAGCACCGCAAAGTTCCTGGCGCACCTCTCGGGCGGGGTGCGCTTCCAGACGGGCGATCTGGCGACGCCGGCGATCAACATCGCGTATGGGAGCTACTACCTGCGCTACCTGCTGGACCACTACGGAGGCAGCGAGATGCTCGCGGTGGCGGCGTACAACGCGGGCCTGACCAACGTTGACGAATGGGTGGCGAGCGCCCGCGCGGAAGGCCGGGAGCTGACGGTCGAGGAGATCCCGTTCCCGCAGACCCGGGAATACGTGCGCCGGGTGCAGAACGCCCAGCGGGCCTACCGGGCCACCTATCCGAGCCAGTTGGGGCTTCGCTAGCGTAGGGGGCCAATGCCCCCGTTTCGCCTCGACACCGCCTTCATCCCGACCGCCGACCAGCCCAAGGCGATTGCGGGGCTGGCCGAGGGGGTGGAGCAGGGCGAGCGCTTCCAGACGTTGCTGGGGGCGACGGGGACGGGCAAGACGATGACGATGGCGGGCGTGATCGAGGCGGTGCAGCGCCCGGCGCTGGTGATCGCGCACAACAAGACGCTTGCGGCGCAGCTGTGCAACGAGTTCCGCACGTTCTTCCCGGATAACGCGGTGGAGTACTTCGTGTCCTACTACGACTACTACCAGCCCGAGGCCTACGTGCCCAGCCGGGACCTGTATATCGAGAAGGACTCCGCGATCAACCAGGAGGTGGACCGCCTGCGCCACGCGGCCACCGCGGCGGTGTTCGCCCGGCGCGACGTGATCGTGGTGGCGTCGGTCTCCTGCATATACGGCCTCGGCTCGCCGGAGGTGTACGAGATGAACATGCAGATCCTCCGCCGCGGGGAGGAGATCGACCGCGACAGACTGCTGCGCAAGCTTGTCTCGATCCAGTACACCCGCAACGACACGGTGCTCGCGCGGGGCACCTTCAGAGTGCGGGGGAGACGCTCGAGATCTTCCCGGCCTACGCGGAGACCGCCTACCGGGCGACGCTGTTCGGTGATGAGGTGGAGCGCCTGCAGCACTTCGACCCGCTCACGGGGGAGCTGATCGAGGATGACCTCGAGCACGTGGCGATCTGGCCGGCAACGCACTACAACGTCAAGGAGGGCTCGGTCGAGAAGGCGGTCGAAGACATCGGGCGGGAGCTGAACGAGCGCTGCGCGCAAATGGAGTCCGAAGGGAAGCTCTTGGAGAGCCACCGGCTGCGCCAGCGCACTCAGTACGACATGGAGATGCTGCGCGAGATGGGGTTCTGCTCGGGGATCGAGAACTACTCGCGGATACTCGACGGACGGGGGCCGGGGGACAGGCCGTACTGTTTGATCGACTACTTCCCGAAGGACTTCGTGTGCTTCATGGACGAGTCCCACCAGACGGTGCCGCAGATCGGCGGCATGTACGAGGGGGACCGCTCGCGCAAGCAGACGCTCGTGGACTACGGCTTCAGGCTGCCGAGCGCGATGGACAACCGCCCGCAGCGCTTCGAGGAGTTCCTCTCGATCACTCCCCAGCTGCTGTTCGTCTCCGCGACCCCTGGGGAGTTCGAGCGCACCCGCTCGGGGAGGGTGGTGGAGCAGATCGTGCGGCCCACCGGGGTGGTGGACCCCGAGGTGCGGGTGCGCGCGACGCGCAATCAGATCGACGATCTGATGAACGAGATCAGGGCGAGGGCGGAGCTCGGAGAGCGGGTGCTGGTGACGACGCTCACGAAGAAGATGAGCGAGGACCTCACGCAGTACCTGCTGGAGATGGGCTTCCGGGTGCGCTACCTGCACTCGGAGATCGAGACGCTGGAGCGCATCCAGATCATCCGCGACCTGCGCCTCGGGGAGTACGACGTGCTGGTGGGGGTCAACCTGCTGCGCGAGGGCCTCGACCTCCCGGAGGTATCGCTGGTGGCGATCCTCGACGCGGACAAGGAGGGCTTCCTGCGCGGGGAGACCTCGCTGATCCAGACGATCGGGCGGGCGGCGCGCAACGTGAACGGGACGGTGCTGATGTACGCCGACTCCGAGACGCGGTCGATGAAGGCGGCGATCGAGGAGACCGACCGCCGCCGGGAGATCCAGGTGGCGTACAACGAGGAGCACGGGATCACCGCGGCGTCGATCGTGAAGGGGGTCTCCGACATCGCGGAGTTCCTGCAGGGCGAGTCCAAGGTCCCCCGCGGGCGACGGCGGCGCGGCGACCGATCGGAGATCGGCCAGCGGGGTAGGGCGAAGGCGAAGGAGCTGGCGGCCGGGGGGCGGAGGGCGGGGATCCGATCCACGAGCTGGAGCGCCTCGCGGTGGAGCTCGAGGAGGAGATGATCGCCGCGGCGGAGGAGCTGCGCTTCGAGTACGCCGCTCAGCTGCGCGACGAGATCCGCGAGCTGCGGCGCGACCTGCGGGAGGCCCAGGCGATGGAGGCGCCGGCGCAGGAGATGGCGTAGCGGCGGGTGGCGGGACCCTGTCCGATACGCTTGCCCGCACTGTGGCCCTGGACCGTGAGAGCATCGAACGGCGCGACTTCCCGACCGCGCGGCGGGGGTACGACCCGGCGGCGGTGGACGCCCACCTGCGCGCGCTGGTGGCGGAGGTAGGGGCGCTCGCGCAGCGGGCGCAGCGCGCGGGGGAGCTCACGCTGGGCCCGGCGACGGGCACCCAGGTGCAGGGCATCCTCGATGCCGCGCAGGCCACCGCGGCGGAGATCGAGCGCGAGGCACGCAGCGACGCGCAGCGCATCCGGGAGGAGGCCGCGCAGGACGCGGAGCGCGCGCGAGCGCACGTGGACGCGCTCGCAGAGGCGACAGCGGCGTTGCGCGAACGGGTTGCAACGCTGGACGGCGAGGTGAGCGCTCTGGCCCTGAGCCTGCGCGCCGACGAGGTAGAGGCGTCGGCTACGGCTTCCCCGACGCCCATCCCGGCCTCTGCACCGCCGGCTTCGGCTTCTGCGTCGCCCGCCCCGTTCTCCGCGCCATCGGCTCCTGTGTCGCCCACGGAGCCCTCCCGTCCATCAACTCCGGCTCCGGTTCTCGCGCCGCCCCCGGCTCCTGAGCCGCCTGCCCCGACTCCCGCGCCGCCGACGCCGGCGGGCGTGCAAGGTGGGAACGATCTCGACGGGGCGCGTCTGGTAGCGCTCAACATGGCCCTCAACGGGGAGTCGCGCGAGCAGACCGACCGCTACCTGGCCGAGAGCTTCGAGCTTGCAGACCGCGCGAAGCTGCTCGATGAGGTGTACGCCGCCGTCGAGGGCTGAGCGTTTGTCCAGGGCCGAGCCTCTGAGGGGGCTGGGCGCCCCGTCAGGGACAAGGAGCGGCTCCAAGCGCAGGGCGCGGACCTGGCCCGCGGCTCTGTTTCCAAGCCCACGCCAGGCCAGCACAGGCAAAACGCGACTGCCGGGCGCTCCTCGCCCACAGTGGCCGCGCGGTGGCCGCGCATCCATCTACAATGCGCGATCAACCAATCGATGCGCCTGTAGCTCAGTGGTCAACGGCAACCTACGGGGTGCCAAAGAGCAGCGGCCTTTCAAGCCGCAGGTCGAGGGTTCGATTCCCTCCAGGCGCATTTCTCGAATCCCGCTCGACTGGGCGTGATTTCGTGCTGCCCAAAGGCGCGATAGGTCGCCGAGATGGGTCCGGGTGGTAACTGCCGACTGGGACGCACGCAGCGCGCGGCGCTGTGCGAGCGCGCCAGCGGCCACCATCTCCTGTGCCGACCGGCACCGGGTTCGCGGCGGTCGGGTTCCGCGTCTTGAGCGAAAGCCACCGCGGGTGGCGGCCTTGAGGGGCGCGCGGCCATCAGACTCCCGAGATGGACCCTGCGATGGTGGCCGGGCTCGCGATGCATCGATGGATCTCGCGGGCATGCTGAGCTGAACGACCTTATAGGATTGCTCAGCGGAGCTCCGTCAACGGCGGGCAAAAGCGGCGCCACTGGGCTCCGATCAGTCCCCGACGACGCCGCCATAGCACCGCGAGCTTCTAGCAGCTAGTCCCAGTAGAAGCCGTCAAACGCACCAGAAAACGTGGAGTGATCGTGTGCATATGGTTCTGAAACCACTCGGCTCGACAGTTCGAAGAAGGCATCTTCGTTTCCGGGCGGACAATTGAGCCCATAGAACCGGATGCCACTGCAAATAATCGCCGAGGTCGTCGGTTCGGTCGCTGACTCGTACAGTTCTACTTTTGGACCAAAGACATTTGCACCGCTTGCGATGCTGTGATTGTGTGTCCATTCTATAAACACGGCACTGGCGATAGGAGTCCCGACAGTGACTCCTATGGTACCAAGGCAGGCTAGGATTGTAGCTAGACTTGCTAGGCGTTTGCGCATCATTATGACCTTCCTGTTGAAACGGCATAGCCGTTTGGCTTGTAGATAAAACGTAGGGGCAGACTCGTGGTCTTGAGTGTCCATCCGTTGTCAGTAACTATAGCAGTTTTTGTTCGTCCTTTGGCAAATTGGATCTCTACTGAGGTTACGTCGCTGGGGACAACACCTGCAAGTTCTACTCTACCTGGTGATTCCGGGTCGGATCTGATGAGGATTGGTCCGTGGTTTAGTTCGTCGGGGCTGTGGGTACAACTGCCACCTACGACGTACACGCCATGAACCTTGTGGTTTGGAGAAGCCAATACGCAGATTCCTCCTTCGCCGGACTTCGCTATCCAGGCTGGTGATATCAGGGCTGGTGGCCATGAGCCGTCGGATCGTGGACGGAACTGGTGAGTTGGGGCCGTGTGTCCCTGGTTCCGCCGCCCACGCTGGGCCGTCGGCTTTAAAGGCAGGATTCGCTCTCTGCTGCGCCGTGACGAGCTGAAGACCTATCGGAGCCGTGCTGTTGAGAGCGGGATAAGCAACATAGTGGGAGACACTTTTACTAGGTAGCCTACCACCCCCACCGTGGATGGTAGTAGCAATTGCGACAAACACCGCTGCAGCGCCCACCAGGAAGCTCCCGCGAAAACAGACTTTGCTGAATGTTCGTTGGCCCGTATGTCGGATCACCACCACCATTGGAATGTACCCGCGTTAGATGATCGGCAGGAGGACCATTGCACAGGCGAAGAGCCGGGAGTCCCAGAAACCGCCTCTATGCAGGCCGTTCTCGTCGAGTACTGATTAGCGAATACGGCACAACTTTGTCTCTCACTCTGATTCCCTGTCCACGCCTAAACCCCGACCCGCTCTGCTTGTAACATGTGCAGCTTCTCGATTTCTCGCGGTCGTTACGATCACCTGCGCTGTACGGCTCGCCGTGGCCGGTTTGCGGCCGGCACGGGCTCCGAGCAGCCTCACCGCCACCGTTCGCTCGGCCACCGCCGAGTCAAGTAGCCTGCACCCACAAAGCGGCGCGGCGAGCAGAGACGCTCAGCCGCCGCGACGCCTGGCAGGCCCGAGCGTCACCCTGACCGCCATTCCGTCGGGGTGCTTGGTGGCGTGCTTGAGGCTCTGTGCGGTGACCACGAGCGCGCTGTGCTCCCACGGGAGTTCATGTACGCATCCCTGTTGGGGGCGCCGGCGGATCTCGATGGGTCACGGGCGGCCGAACCGGGTCGGCGCCGGGGACGAGGATGCCCTCGCGAAAGAGGCATAGCGCTTGGTGGTCCGGGCGGGTGGCGCTCGGATAAAGGACTCCGCGGTACCCCTCGCGGCGCAGGGTCTCACCGACGGCTTGGAAGGGAGTCCAGGTTCCCCGATTTGGGCGGGGAGGTGACAGATCGACCCGGGCGAGCTTGGCTTGGGTGGAGAGGTCGGCGATGTCGTTGATGGCGATCGTCCACCGCCACAGGTCGCGGGGCATGCTGTGGGTAGGTGGGAGCGCGGTCTCCGCGAGCAGCCGGTACCACTCTGCCCACGCGGTGGCCTCGTCGTCGGCGAGGTAGATGGCGGCGATCTGGTCTCCGCGTTGCCAGTGGCCGCTGGATGGTGGGGAGGCGAGCCAGAGTGGATCGGAGCTGTGGGGAGTCTGTCGCCACCACGAACCAGCGACCGACACGCGCGCTACGGCGGAAGGCACGGGCAGGGGCCTACGAGAAGGGGGCCTCTTCGAGGGTGGAAACCAACTCGGCGACCTGCATGTAGTTGCCATCCGCGATCACGTCGATCGGCTTGTGCTCCTTGAGTGCGGGCACTGGCTTGCGCAGCCAGACGGCTATGTAGGAGGGCTCCATCACCCGCGCCAGTCGCTCCACAAGTGCAGAGAGCTCGATCAGGCGCTCCGCCCGCTTGCCTGTGGGGGAGCGGGTGTGGGCCAGCCATGCCCGCGCGGTGCTACGCGCCACGCCCGTCGCGCGAGCGATGTCCGCGTCTGTCAACTTGGCGATCTCGTGCAGATAGACCGCCTCGCGGACGAATGGATGGGGAGCTACACCAGTTGACACGTCGCTAGCGTAGCACGATTGCAGCAGGTTTGTCGTCTCTCCTGCGCTCGAAGCACGCTCTGCACGCGGTAGGACCGGCGACGACGGGGACCGCTACGATCTCCGCCGCGTTCCTCCATCCCTACGGGTGGTAACCCCCTGGTAACCAGCCCAGCACCACGCAACACCACAACGCCCTGCATACAGAAGGCGAATCTTCAGCGATAGAGCCAATCCAGCGGGTTCAGCGACACTCCGCGACACTGCTGCCCTGTCCTTTCAAGCCGCAGGTCGAGGGTTCGATTCCCTCCAGGCGCACTTCTCCCGTCGCGGTTTCTCGCGGTTTCTCGCTGTAAATCGCAGCGTTTTCGGGGTGTAGCGGGGTGAGCCGGCCTGCGTCTCTTGCGCCTTCTTGCGGTCCCTCGCGGTCTTTTGCGCCCTGTCTCCTGGGGCTCGTGGTCGCAAAATGGTCGCAGGGGAGGGGTGGCGTGAGACCCCGCTGAGCTCGCGGCAAGCAGCGGATCGTGGCGATGATGTCGGAGCATCGCGTCTACTTGGAGCCGTTCTGCGGAGGTGCTGCTGTGCTGTTCGCCCCGCCCCGCGCGGAGTGCGAGACGCTGAGACGCAAGCCATGAATGTCCAGATCGGCGCTCGCTTGAACCCTGACGGCGCCGCCTGCCCTGCGGTATGCAGCGCCTCCATGGAAGGCGCGAAAGGCTGCTACCATTCTGCTACCATCATGGGATGACCAAGCAGATCGCCGTCCGGCTCCCAGACGAGCTTGTCGACTTTGTTGACGAGATCGTTGACTCCGGCGCCGGACGCAGCCGGGCGGCAGTCGTCACCAAGGCGCTCGAGCGCGAGCGCCGACGTGCGAGCGCCGCGCGCGACGCCGAGATCCTGGCCCGCACCGGTCCGGATCCGGAGCTCGTCGGGCTGGCCGAGCACGCTGTGGGCCTGCCCTCCGAGCTTGCCTGATGCGGCCGATTCACGTCGCACAGCTCGACAAGGCCCGGCCGGTGCTGATCCTCACGCGCGAGCTCGTGCGCCCGCACCTCACGACGGTGACCGTCGCGCCGATCACCACGACCATCCGTGGACTCTCGACCGAGGTACCTGTCGATGCGGCGAACGGTCTCACAGGACCCTCGGTTGTGAGCTGCGACAACATCACCACGATCCCCACGAATGCCGTGGGAGAGCAGATCGGTGTGCTGCTCGAGCGTCAAGAGCAGGCCCTCAGCGACGCGATCCAGGCCGCGTTCGATCTCGATTGACCGCTCCTCCCTTGCGCGAGATCCGAGCGTCTTACATGTGTCCAGTCTCACGCCTGCCATGGATCAGGAGGGGCGCCAGTTATGAGGCGTGCGCCAGACATATATGTCCTTCACCTTCACCTTCACCTTCGACGTGGTCCGCTATCGGCGTCCAAGCCCGACTGTCAGTACCCGCGTGGTCGAGTGTAAGCCGCGTCGTGGGCCTGTCGGCAGGGGCCGCGCGCAGCGCGGCGGGCCAGCTTCCGCAGTGCCGCACGACCATTTCGTAGCTCGGCCATTGTCCGGTCGGGTCGCTTGCTTTCCAGTCTTTTTGGGGACCTACTCGGCCACGCGAACCTCGGCACCACGTCGATTTACCTGCAAGGCATCGACACCGAGGAGATCATCGCCACCGTCCACATCAGGCGTGCCCCGATGATGTCCGCCACCGCCGGACTGCACCTCTGAACAAACCCCGAACACCCGACAGCGGGGGCGCATCAGGCGCCCCCGCTGTCGCACTGCCGCGATTCTCGCTCCCGCGCACCAGGCGAGCGTCAGCCGTAGGCTTGCCCGGACACCCCAGATCGGGACAAGGGAAAAACGCCAGCCCAGCTTGGACTCGACGCGCGCGGTTCGTGTCGAGGCGCCCCGGATCGACTGATCTGCTATGGTTCAACGGTCGGAATGGCCCGGTTTGACGGGAGATTGTTGGTGTGCAACTTGACGAGAAGGCTGCACCTGCGCCCGGCCGACGCGAGGCGATCTGACACCAGGCCAGTCCTGGTCGCGCCCACCCACTCGCCACTGCAAGATCCAGCGGTGTTCGTCGATGTTCTGGGTCGTCGCCTCTCCCCCACGATCCTCAGGAGGACGTTCCGCCACTACGCCACCGCTGGAGGCGGCGTCAACGATCACAAGCGCTTCCGCCTCACACGCTGCGCCAGGAGCGAAGAATGGAGCATCGTCTACTCGGATGGACGGGCGTGTCGATCAGCAAGCTGTGCCTCGGAGCCATGATGTTCGGCGCCTGGGGCACCAAGGACCACGAGCAGAGCATCCGGATCATCCACCGCGCACTCGACGCGGGCATCAACTTCATCGACACCGCCGACATCTACTCGCAAGGCGAGTCGGAGATCATCGTGGGCAAGGCACTTGCGGACGGCAAGCGCGAGCATGTCGTGCTGGTCACGAAGGCATGGAGGCCCGATGGGCGATGACCCCAACCACCGCGGCGCAAGCGTTTCGGACAAGTCCGCAGTGCTGCTTCGCGTGAGTAGAGCAGGCGTCTCGATCGACTCTCCGCAGACTGCCGCTTGGGACGAGCTCGGAGCGTATCGTCCGGCACTCGCAGGACGCCTGCTTGCGCATCGCGGAGCAGGAGCGCGGGTTCGAGGCCAGTCCGCAGCGGTCGTCTCGGTCGCGGTTTGCCGGACTCCTCCCTTTGGGACGATAACCGAGCAGGAGACCTGTGGCCGATGGGCGTCGGCCCTCCTCTCTGGGCGCGGTGGTCATTCGCTGGCCAGCTCCGCGAGCAGCGCCGGTGGCGCGACGATGCGTACCCCGCGGTGCTCGCGGACCGGCAGCAGGTGCCGGCGGTCACCCGACATGAGCACCTCGGCTCCTGCCGCCACTGCGCATGCCAGGATCACATCGTCGTCGGGGTCTCCCGTGAGCGGCTGCGGCGGCTGCATCCCCGGCGCCAAGCTCATCACCCCAGAGGAGCCAGCCTCGGCCTGAACTGCCCCGGGACAGGTCGGCAGGAGCGGATGTTGCCACCGCGAAGCACCTGGCCGCGCCAGATCGACGATGCAGACCCGGCTGACATGGCTGGGTACCATGTCGCAACGATGAGCAGCCGTCAGCATGACACGCACCTCTCGGCGAGTCGTTCGATCAGATCCGGAGGTCATCGAGAAGAATTGTTGGTCGCATCTTGGTCGCATCTGCGTCCTATATCGCATGGTTGAGCGGGAAACCGGCGGCCTTTCAAGCCGCAGGTCGAGGGTTCGATTCCCTCCAGGCGCACCTCAGAGAAGCCCTGTAAATACGGGGCTTTTTTGTGCTCGCAGTGCGGCGGAGTGGTCGCCGAGGGCGTAGGCGTTCACGGGGTGTCGCGGTCGGGGTGGGGATTCCTTTGTGTGAGTTCGCGTGCCGGCTGTGTGAGCGCCGGATGGGACCTGCGGGTCAGGGGCCTTGCGCGGCGGCGGGCAGCAGCGTGGGGATCGGCTGGCGGTGGTGGGCGGCGGTGGCTGCTTGTGTGAGCCAGCCGAGGACGGGGCGGTCCTGCAGGCGGCAGGTCTCGCGGACCGATTGGATGCGCTCGATCCAGCGGCTGCCCTCCTCGGACTGGGTGCCGCCTTGGAGGCGGCGCATCAGCACGGCGTGACGGACCGCTCTCTCCGCCGCATTATTCGTGGGGCTTATCGCGAGGTCGGGAACGTCGCAGAACGTCCACAGCGCCTCGTACTCCTCGAGCAGCCCGGCGGCGAAGTTCGCTGTGCGAGTGTGAGTGCCCCCGGCGCACTGCTCCAGCAGCACGCGGATCTGCGCTCGCAGCGGCGCGAGGCGCTCGGAGAGCCATTGCGGGTCGTGGCCGTCCTGTAGGTAGGTGCGGTGCGCGGCGATTACCTCGCGTGCGAGCTTGACGAGCGTCTTGCCGCGGCGGCCACTCACGCCGGCACGCTCGGAGACCTCGACGAGCTGGCGAATGACGTGACACCAGCAGAGCTGCTGCTGCAGAACGTCAAGGAAGTGATACCCCGCGTAGCGGTCTGAGACGACGAACCCGCCGAAATCCTCCCCCAACAACGCCTTCGCCGCGGCCTGGCTGCGCGTCGGGTCGATCCGATAGCACGCCACGAGCGCCGAGGCGGCGACCCACAGGTACTGCTGCGCGCCCGCGAGGCGCCATGTCGTCTCATCGGCGTGGATGACCTGCGCGTCCTGGATCGCGGTGCGCAGCTCGGCCCACGGGTCGGCCATGACCCGGCTCATCCGCATGATCGCGTTATCGACAGACCCCTTGCACGCCGGGATCCCGAACACCTCAACGACCACCTGGCGGACCTGCTCACGCGAGAGCCTGAACACGCCGGCGAGCATCGCGATATGCGCATCCAGCCTCGGCCCGAACCCCGACAGCGCGCCCGCCGAGAGCGACGCGAGCGTCGCCTTCTGACACGCCGGACAACGCAACCGCAGCCGCAGGTGCTCGAACACCAACGGGCGGACCGGCGGCAGCTCGAACTGCTGATGGCACACCGGATCACCGACGCGCTCCTCGCTGCCATCAAACTCACGCCCGCACTCACAGTAGTCCGGCAGATGATCAACACGTTTATCGACACGCTCGGGCGCGACCAGCTCGCGTGTCTTGCCCTGATGCCCGGGCTGGCCGCCGGACTTGCGCATCGAGCGCTTATAGGACTCCCGCGCCAACCTGCGACGCTCAGCCCTGGACTTCGGCGGATCAGACGACGGCGGCATGCTGCTATTGGACGAGTTCATGCCCGACTGGCGCTCGAGCTCCGCGATGCGATCCTCCAACCGACGGATCACCACCAGCACCGCATCGATCCCCTCCGCGTGAAGTGCCTCTACCTCATCCCGCCGCACCCACGCAAGATTCCATGCATCACCAAGGAACCCTGCTCAACGCCACGACACCCCGTGACCGCCTACCCGAGGGCCGGGGTGCTAACGGAAGTGCTAACACGCCGCGGACTCGGGCGCCGGGCGGGTGTGCCATCCCCGCGCGGTGGGATGATCCGCCGCTGTGCCCAAGGACCGGATGTGGCGGCGCCGCCTTGCGCCGGATGTCGTGATGGTGGTGGAGCGCTCAAGCGTCCACCCAATCGAGTACGCGATCGTGCTGCTGGTCGAGCGAGACGGCACGTCCCATGCGGTGCGAACGTTCGACAACGCCCATGACCAGCTGGAGCACCACGAGCACCGCTACATCGGCCCCGAGAAGCAACCTCCGATCGTCACGCACGGCCCGGTCAACGAGGCGATGCACGCTGCCGAGGTCAAGTTGCGGGGCGGCTGGCGCGATATCGTTCGTAGCTGGGAGAGCACCCTATGAGCACCATCTCTGAGAAGACCGACGAGCTGTTCATGGCCGCGACGCTTAGCGACGACGACCTCGGCTATCCCAATGGAGTCGAGTTCGTTCCCGCCGATGAGGAGTGGGCCGACGAAGTGCTGTGGCGCAACCTGATCGAAGGCCAGGCGACCGTCCTTGTGGGCGAGGAGATCGAGCTGCTGTTGACGCCGCTGCGCCGCGGGCCGCTCGACCGGCTGCGGGGGCGCGTGCCCGTCAACGTCGCCCACCGCGTGCATGGGCACGCCACGCCCTACGCGACGCCGAGCCGGCTCGGTCGTCACCCGGTGCGTGAGATGCGCCGTCTCGCGCACGCATAGCTCACCGTCGGGCATCTGCGCCGCAACCTGAGCGTTCGACCGCGCGCTCCACCACGCGCCCGTCGATCTCCCACGCTCCACCCTCGCCCTGCTCGGCTCTCGCCCACGCATCCCACCACGTGCCCACCAACGCCTCCAGCATCCCTCCGTCGCCCTCCGCGCCCCCACAGCAAAGGCAAACCCGCCGCTCAGCGTCGCTGCGCTCCGTCTCACGGCAGCGGGGAGGCCCCGGGCGAATGGGTGGGCGTCGGCGCGCAGGCCCTCGGCCTCCAGGGCCGGGTGGGCGCCGGGCAGTTCGGCGCGCTGATCGCAGGCCACGACCCACGCGACCCCGCGGTGCGGCTGCGCTCCTGCGCGCGGGACCGAAGGTCGCGGCGTTCGACCTCACGTTCTCGGCGCCGAAGACATCGAAATGCCGCGCGCGGCATTTCACGGACTTCGGCGTCGGGTTCGACTGGCGCATGGAGTACTCGCCCGGCGGCAGCGGCGGCTGCCAGGCGGAGATCGAGTTCAAGCCCCCCAAGATCATCGCCGGTACGCTGCCCAAGTCCCGTACCGGCCTGCATCTGGCGCTCGGGGGAATCCACACCAGCGTCTGCAAAGGACCGTGCGGCAAGACCGTCTTCGGTCGCTTCGAAATCAAGCTTCGTTCGCGAGATCAGCTCAACAAGCTGTTCGGGCGGGTGCTCGCCTTCACCGTCGAAATCAGATGCAGCGCCAAAACGCTCCGCGAGCAGGTCAACGTGTTCGTCGACAAGCACGGAGTGCTGCGCCGACCCCCCACGAGGGTTCCCACTCATCTCGCGCCCGCGTTGAGGCCAGGCGGGGCTCACTGGACAGCCACAGCGTTTCCGCGGTGAGGGAAGCTCAGTCGCCGAACTCGCTGTGGACTCCCGGCGGGGTCAGCGCGGCTATGTAGTACTGCGGCAGGTGGTCCCTGAGCGAGGCGTGGAACTGGATGCGTCGCGTCAGTTTGAGGTCTCCGGCGAAGACCGACAGCGGCGCGGCAGCGATAGCCAGCGGGTTGCGCAACTGCTTGCGCGGCGCGTTGTTCTGCCGCCAGCTGCCCCCCTCTCCCTTGGGCTTGTACTGGTAGCCGGTCCCGAAGTGGGCGAACGGATCGGACTCCGCGGGTGGCAACTGGGGAACGATGTCGTTGGCGTACACGTAGCGGATCACCCGCTCGCGCAGAAAGTCGTGCTGGTTGCAGTCGCGAGCCAGCTCGGGGCTGGCGATCATCGGCCCACCGAAGGTGTAGACCGCCTTTAGCCTACTGACGATCGGTCGCTGATAGGCCGGCTCGACGACGAGCATCAGCGCGAGCATCGACGCGCTCGCGGCGCCGAGGCTGTGGCCGGTGATGTACAGCGCCTGCAGCTTGTGCTCGAGCTTACCGCCGCCCGGCCGAACCGAGTGGCCGTCGATGGCTCGTTTGAGGGCGTTGAGGATTTCGTAGCGCGTCGAGCGCACGTTGCGGTAGAAGCCGCTGTGCACGTAGCCGTCGCAGGAGCCGCCCGGGGACGGGATGTCGATGTGCGTCGGATCGATGTTCGCGTCGGTGAGCCAGGTGATGAGGCTCGTGGGCGGCGTCCCCCGGTAGCAGAGGACCACCACCCGGCCGTCCTTGCTCTGGATCAGAAATGATGTCGAGGTGATGAACAGGACGTCAACGTACTCGTCGATCATCACGCAGTGGTTCTCCTCGAGTCCCATGCGCGCCATCATCATCGCGACCGTCTCGACTCCGGAATACGCGTAGGCTGAGCACACGGCCATGACGTGCGCGACCGTAGCGTCGGGGTAGGTCTCGGCCGAGACGAGCGTCTCGACAAGATCGGGGTAGACCGGGAAAGTCGCGGTCCGCTCGGGCTTGAACGGCCTGAGCTCCGCGTAGCTGGAGGCGATGCAGTCCTTGACACGCATCTCAGCGACTCCCGGTGCGTGGCGGCGGCTTGAGCGCCCCCGCGCCGCTGACCCTAGCGAAACACGGGAAGCGCTGGTCCCTGGTCGGCTCGATGTGTTGGGCGTCGTTCATCGACTGGCGCGGACGCGCATGGTTCCTGGTAGATCCGCCGCCATGCGCGGTTGCGATGGCTCGGACGGTCACGGCAGTACGTTGAGTCCAAGCTTATACGATGCCAGCCAGTCGCGCGTCCGACCTCAACGAAGACGAACACCTCGACAACAAGCACGAACATCTCAGCAGTGAGCCTACGCGTCCCAGCGTGATGTCCCGACCCCCGCGCCGCCAGACCAATTCAGGCAGCAGGGCGTCATTTGTGCGGCGATCTTATCCACCCATAAAGTAGTTCCGCGGGCCAGATCACATCAAAGAACTCATCGAGGCGTATCCTGTTTGGCTGGCCTGTCCTGATCGACTTCGAGCAAAGGAGCACGCAGACGATGCAGTCTAAACGCAAGCCAACGCTGTTTATAGGCTCCTCCACCGAGGGCTTGAAGGTCGCCCGTGCGCTTCACGCCGCGCTCGGCGACATCGCAGAACCTGAGACCTGGAGCGAAGGCGCATTCGGCCTGAGCGAATGCGTCCTAGAGGCTCTCGTGGAGAAGGCACAGAGCTTCGATTTCGCTGTGCTTGTGCTTACCCCGGACGATCTCACTTACAAGCGCGATTGCAAGGCTGGGGCAGCGCGCGACAATGTGCTGTTCGAGCTTGGCCTGTTCATGGGAGCGCTGGGAAAGGAGCGGGCGTTCGTGATCCGGCCACACGCTAAAGTGAAGATGCACATGCCGTCGGATCTCGCGGGTGTGACCGTCGGTAAGCTCGAAGAGCGCAAAGACGCAAACGACATAAAAGAAATAAGGAACGCATGTGTCAAGGTGGCAGATGAAATCAGGGCGGCGATAGAAAAGGCGCCTCCTCGCCCGCAGAGTGAATCAGGGTTGAGTAGGGAGGACCGCCAGCAGCGCGAGTCCAAGGTCACGAATGACCATCGGGCTGCCGTCGCGCAGGGCATCCTGGGCGCCGAGCTTGAAGACGCCAGAACGATATTGCGGAACGAGGTCATCAAGAAGGGGCGATGGCCCGAGAGCAGGGAGACGCAGTGGTGGCAGACTTGGCTCACATACAGGGCCGATCTGGTTGTGCCGATGAAGGAGAGGTACCGCGCGTTGAGGAGGGCGTTCGACTATGTCCGCATGCTTCAGGAGGGGTTGCGCGCCGAACAGCGGGAGTTCATTGATACGGACGAGCCTTTCTTCAAAGATACGCTCGCCGCGATTGTCGCCGGCAGGCGGGCACTGAAGGCCCTTGAATAGCGCTCAGGAGCCCGCCGGGACCGAGTAGTGTCGTGAGTCGTTGACTCGGTTGCAGTAGCAGATGACCGAGTTGGCGAGTTCAGATCGTAGGGGAAGACATTGATCCCGTCGTGAGCGCACCGCCACCACGTCCCCACGGCGGCCATGCGTCGGGTGCTCCAGCCACCATCGGGTCAGTATGACCCAGTGTCGCCGATCCCCCGTCTCTGTCAGCGTGGCCCGGTCGGATCGCATAGGTAGCTATGCACGGCTTGGCGTTTCGCTGGGGCCAGCGCGATTCTCGCAGGTCTGCAACGCTGCTCGCGCGGGCCATTCCGGCTCGCCTCGTCTACTCGCCGCCGGTGTCGGGGCGCGCTCATGCTTTCGAGTGGATTCGAGCGCGTCGGCGACCAGCCGGACATACCTGCCTTGGACGAGCGGGATGTGTCCGAGTCGCCCGTCGGCGCGTGCCTGTGTCCCCTGGCGAATGCGGGCGTGTGGCTCCGGGCCGCGTGGATCTGCTCGGACATCGTTCTCGTCGAGTTGGACAAGCACGAACCCGGTAGGGCTCAGGCGCCGGCTTTCAGCGGGTCGGTGTGGCGGCGCGCTGGGTGACGCCTACGTGCTCGCGCAGCCAGTGCACCAGCGGCGCAGCGGCCTGGAGTTCCTCGCGGATGCGGGTGCCCGCCCTGCGCTTGTGCAGCCACGGGCCGATCTCGTGGCGGCGGGCGACCGTGAGGCTGCGCCGTCGCAGGAGCTCTACGCGGGGGTGATCGGCCGGGTATCCACGCGGCGCGCGCACGAGGTCGGGGGCGTTCAGCTCCAGGCCCGCGTCCTGCGCACGGGCGATTGCTCGCGTGAGCGGGGCGGCGGTGCGCCCGGCATCCACGGCCCGACGGAGACGGTCGGCCTGGTCGGGGGCGGGGTTGTGCAGGCCCGCGGCGACCAGGAGGCCGTCGAGTGAGAGCTCGACATAGAACCCGCCCGCGCCCTCGTATCCGATAGCCAGGCCGACCTGCTCCTTGATCGGGGGGCCGGGACGGAAGCGCGTGTCGTTCCAGGGACGGAAGAGGTGTGGGCGGCCCAGATCGGCCAGGTCCTCACCGAGCGCCGTGGCGGGAGCGATGAGGTGCTCGTCGTAGCGGGCACGGTTGGCCTTGAACCAGTCGCGGTCGTTGTTGGCCTCCAGCTCCCGCAGGAACTCGATCGCCTCGGGTGGGAACCCCTGGAATGCGGACATCGTGATGATCGTGCTCGTTCTCGGGTCGTCGGCAAGAGAGCCGGGGACCGTCCCAAAATCATCGGGGCGGCGGCCAAGGAGCATAGTCGGGCAAGGTCACGCCCAGACTTTTCGCGAGTGCATCCGCGATCCTCGTGGCGTCTTGCCTGCGCTCCAAGCGCTCGCCAAAACGCCTTCGTCTTGCGCAAAGCGCAAGCAGCCACCGTCGTGGCAGAGACGATCCTTGCCGCCCGGCGCACTCTCGCCACCGCGCCTGCCCACCCGGGCGCCCCCCTGGTGGGCTTGCTTGGCCTGGGGCCAATCGGCGCATGCGAGCACGACCCGCCAGGCTAGGCAGGTGCTCAGGGAGCGCCGGACTCAGGGATGCTCGGGGTTGGGGGATTCTCCGGAGCGTCCGCTCAATCCGGATGTCGCCCTCCTACTTGGCAAATACCCGGTCGGCCACGTGTGCTTCACCGACCGTCTCGAACGCGACGAGCTTGCCGTTGTAGGTGAGGACGTCGGCGCTCTCGACCGTCTCGCCCTCGAGATGGACAGTGGTCAGGACCACGACCTTGTCGCCGTCGGCGATGAAGTCATGCGGCGCGGTCCGGAAGTCCTTGGTCAGGAACTTTCCCCACAGCTCGCCGACCGCCTGCTTGCCATTGTAGGTCCCGGTCAGCGCGTTGTCGCCGCGCACCTTCCACTCGATCGAGTCATCGATGTTGCGCATCGCGCCCTCGGCGTCGCCACCGCTGAACGCTGTGTAGGCTTCCTGCGCGGTCTGCTTGTTCTCCTGAGCACCCATAGCCGGATCTCTTCCTTTCGGTTGAACAACGGACAGCCTAACCATACGGGAGGTACGCCTGCACGTGCGACGAGGCGGACCGATATCGACGGAGCCCTGGAATGAGCGCCCCCGCCTCTGTTGGCAAGCGAGCGCCGCCACCGGCGACTACCTCACCCCCGCACAAGACGACGTACGAGCGCGTGGCCCGCCGGTGCCTTCACGCCTGCTTACACGACGCGATGGGGAAGTGTCCGCGCCCGTACGCGTCAGTGCTTGTCCTCGTCCCAAGCTGTCGTCCGTGGAGGGTTGATTGAGACGCCTGCTTTCGCCCAGGAGCATGAGCGAGCCGGTCGAACGCGAGAATGCACGACAGAACCCTTGCGTTAGCGATAGTATTCTGTCCGTGTCTGATGCGTCACTCCTCACTGTCCGTGAGGCCGCCGAGCGTCTCGGCGTCGGCCCGGTTGCGGTGCGCCGGCACGTCGCGTCGGGGCGGCTGCCCGCGGTCAAGCGCGGGCGTGACTGGTGGCTCCAGGAGCGAGACGTGCAGCGGATGGCCCGACAGCGAGATCCCGGCGGGCGGCCTCTCTCTCCGGCGATGGCCTGGGCGGTCCTGCTGCTCGCATCCGGGGAGGACGCCGCAGCCGAGAGCATCGCCGGCCGAGAGCGCTACCGCTCACGCGCGCGTGCCTGGCTGCGCGAACACTCCCTCCGGGAGAACGCGCCCCGACTCCGCGCCCGCGCTCGGGCCGAGGAATTCGACGTGCACCCCTCGGAGCTGAGACGCATCCTCGACCGGTCCGACGTCCTTGAGACCGGCATCTCCGCCGGCGAGGTCGTGGGCCTCCTCGGCCCGGCCTCCACCATCGAGGTGTACGCGCCCGCGGGGCGGCGTCATGCGATCCTCCACGAGCACGCCCTCATCCCGGGGGCGGGACCCGTTCGCGTCCGCTGGGTACCCGATGAGCTATGGCCCCACCTGGACCACCCGGACCGCGACCGTGATCGCCGCGCACCCCGCGCCGCGATCCTGCTTGACCTCCTTGAAAGCGACGAGCCCCGCGTCCGCCGCGAGGCCACACGAGCGCTCACGCCATGATCAACATCGAGATCGACCTCGACGATCGGGAGACCCTCGAGCTCTGGGCGGCCCTGGGCGAGCTAGCCGCGTGGCTGCCGGGAGAGTGGGTGCTCATCGGCGGGCTGATGGTGCAGCTGCACGCCCTCGAGCACGGCGTCAGGGACGTGCGGCCCACCCGCGACATCGACATCCTCGGCCAGGCGCGCCCACAGGGCGCACTGAGCTCCATCGACGCGGCGCTCCGCGGCGAGGGCTTCGAGCTGATCGGGCCCGGCCTCGACGGCCACGCACACCGCTACGAACGCGACGGGCTCACCGTCAACGTGCTCGCACCGGACGGCATCCAGCCCCCGCCAAACCTCGGGACAGGCATGAAAGCGATCGGCGTGCCCGGTGGTTCCCAAGCCCTCAGCCGCGCGGAGACCGTCACCGTGACCGTAGAGGGAGGCTCCTTCGAGCTTCCTCGCCCGACGCTGCTCGGGGCGGTCCTCATCAAGGCCAGGTCACTCATGGTCCACAGCGACCCCGAGACCCAGCGCGAGGACCTCCTGCGACTGCTCGCGCTCATCGAGGACCCCCGCCAGACGGCCGCCGACTTGCGCAAGACCGAGCGCAAGTGGCTGCGCGACGCCGAGCCGCGCCTGAACCCATCGGGACCCAGCCCACTCGACCTCGAAACCATCCGCCGCGCCAGACTGGCCTACCGGCTGCTCACCCGGTAGGCCCGCACCCCTCCCCTTCAAGTCGCGCGAGGAAGCTCAACCGCTCAAGGACACGACGCTCCACAGCAGGACCCCACGCTCGAGCTCTCGGTTGACAGGCGCCTGGCTGCTCGCGCAGCAGCAGAGCTGTTCGCGTCGCTCGACGGGTCTCCTCCATGGTGCAGGAGCAGCGTGGGCGACAGCGAATCAGGTCTGCGGATGGTGGTCCTGATCGTCGTCGCCGCCGTGTGTTTCATTGCGGGTGTGGCAGCCGCAAGCCAGTGGCTCCCCGACCTGGCCGAGGGGCCTGTCGGCACAGCGTCGTTCTTCGTGGTCTGCGGGCTCAGCGGCGCCGCACTCGGCCTCCTCGGGGTCAACATCGACTCGATGGTCCGAGGGTTGGAAAGCAGCGGGCGTGGCGAACTGGGCACCCTCATCGTGACCAACGGTCTCGTCTCGATCCTGCGCGACAGCGGCACCGTCGCCGGACTCGCGTTGATCGCATACCTGCTCGCACCTGGCCCGCAGCACGAAATCCCACAGCCGCAGGCACGCGACCCGCACACATAGCACCAACGACCCTTTCCGTGGTGTCCACTCTCCGCGTGAGCGGTACGGTTCGAGACTGAGCCTTCTCGGGGTCAACCTTGAGCATCGGCTGAGAGTGTGGCAGGTGGCTGCAACCGTGCCCGGAGCGGACTGAGCTACCCCTGGACGAGCTCGAGGAGCGTCATCCGCAGCTCGCGAAGCTCGCCATCCGTCCCGTAGCCGTTCGACAGGTTGAGCTTCGCGTGGGGCTGCCAGATGTTGGTCGATCGCAGGCCCCGTGAAGGTCTTGCGCCGCGCAGGAGCATCGAACGAAGATCGCGCACTCGGTCGTCCGACGTGTGCCATCGCTCGATTTGCCCTGGCTCACCGTCGTATGTGGCGAGCAACAGCGGCGACGTCAGGTTGAGGCCGGTGTGGTTCGCATCGAACAGCCAATATGGCGCATGTGCGCGTTTGAGCCAGTTGTCGTGGAAGGGGTGGACGAACTCGTGCTGCGTCAGCCCGCTGCCATCGACTCGTGCGAGAACGTTGAAGAAGCACCGGTACACGCTGTACCGATCATCAGACCAGATCGTCTCACGCGACAACCCCTCGCCAAGGGTCGCCACGCCGACGAAGTAGTACTCCCACGCGCGCACATGCCTTGGAGGCTGCCTGCCACAGACGAAGACGACGTAATCGCCAGTGCTGAGCGCCGCCCGAACATCCGGCCGGCAGACGCCCCACGTCGCGTTTCGCGCATCGCCCAGGAACTCCGACGCAGCGAAGAAGCTCGGGTCATCACCCCAGTCGTAGAACGAATCCCCATGGCCGTAGGCGTCGAGATAACGACGCAACGCTGGATTTCCACTGGCCGCTTCCTCGGTCCGAGCGCGGTCGCGGCCGGGTGGCCTTGGATGACGGTACACGCAGAGGTATGCCTTCATCCAGCCCGATTCTAGGAGCCTCGTCCTCACCGTGGCAACCAGTCGGCCGAGCGTCTTTCGCTCAGATGGGGCGCGAGGTGCCGCTTCAGCAATCGCCCAATAGGAGGAGCGAGCCGAGCGTCGATGCGGGCGGCTCCTCGTCGTCCCAAGCAGGCGTTACAGGCGGGGAACGGGAGACAATCGCTTGATGCCAGGAGCGGGACACCGCAGGAACAGGCGCGAATTTATCGAATAAGTCCTAATGCCAACACTCGATCCAACTCATCGCCATGACCAATTCTGTCCCGTCGTTGGCTGCCGTCGCGGCACGCAACAGGCTGCCATCGTGCCTCTGATGCCGCTGCTACCGCTGCCTGCCCCGCCCGTAGGACTGAGCCTGTGCGCACTTATGGCGGGCTTGTCTACTCGTGCAAACCTGATGTACGAGTCATCGACCGACCTCTGCAAACTCGTGACCAGGTGTGCGGTAGAGCCAGCAATCAACCTAGAGACTCCGCGGCCGGGCCAGTCACCTCCAAAAGGCAGTCATCGAGGCTGGATCGTTGCAAGCCCATACGAACTGCTGCATGCAATCGGGCAGACCATCCGAGGCACGAACATCCTCCCCCCGCCACTCTCATGGTTTTCTGGACACTGGGCGGTGGTAGCTTACCTCTCGTGCTTCCAACCGTCCGCCCCTCCACCTCCATACGAGCTGCACCTATCGCCCTACGCCCACGCTCTCAGAGGGCGGCATCGGGCGATCTGGAGTGAGGCGGTGGACGCGATCGTCTGCTGACGATCGCGTCCGGAGATGCCCCTTTTGGACGACCAGGGGCAGTCCGCCTCGGCGATCGGCTGGCTCCTCCTGTTGGGCGCGAGCGAAACTGAGGGCGCGTCCGAACGGGTCGGGAGCGTGCGAGAGATGTCGCCTGCGGGCACTGGATAGGCAGGGGCGGTAGGCATCGGGTCGAGTCCGTTCAACGAGTCCCCCGGGGTCGGGCTTGCGCGGGGGAGTAGAGTCGGTGTACATACCCGAGGAAGGGATCCAAGATGGCTGTAGGCATCAGGCTCAAGTTCGCAGGCGGTACGCAGGAGAACTACGACGCAGCCCACGGCGTGATGGAGATCGTGAGCAACCCGCCCGAGGGCATGATTGTCCATTCGGCTGGCCCGATCGACGGCGGTTGGGGCGTGCTCGATTTTTGGGAGTCGCGTGAGGCGTTCGACGGTTTCGTCAGAGACCGGCTCATGCCCGGCCTGCACGGGCTCGGCGATCGTGGGTTCCCGAACCCGCCGGACGTGAAGGAGTTCCCGGTCCACAATCTCCAGATCGGGTAGTCGCGGCATCCGAGCGGGACGCCGGGCCAGCGCGGTCCCGGCGAGCCGGCTAACGCAGCATCCAGCGAGAGGCCGAAGATAGGTATGGGAACGATGACGACGAAGGTTGTGGGTCCCAAGGACGGCAAGGCAGGGTTCCTGGGAAGCATTGGTGTCCGGTTCATGATCGATGGGGAGGAGGCGGGCGGTGGGTTCTCCCTTGTTGAACACCCAATGTCAGCGCGCGCGCTGGCTGCTCCGTTGCATCGGCACGCGCGAGAGGACGAGTACAGCTACGTCCTGGAGGGGAGGGTCGGTGCGCTCCTGGGCGACGATGTGGTGATTGGCGGTCCTGGCGATCTCATCTTCAAGCCGCGCAGCCAGTGGCACACGTTCTGGAACGCTGGCGATGAGCCCGCGCGGATATTGGAGATCATCTCCCCTGCGGGGTTCGAGCACTTCTTCGAGGAACTCGTCGACCTCGGCGGTGTGACGCATGCCGACCCGCAGACGCTCGTCGAGCTCTGTGCCCGCTATGAGCTCGAGATGGATCCAGACAGCGTCCCGGGGCTGCTCGAGCGCTTCGAGCTTCAGTTCCCTGGCGAGATGATCTAGCGCGCCGGTCCCTTCGCTCGTCCACGGCGACGCACTTGGGGGGTGGGCCTGCTAAGAAGTCTCCAAGCCACCGTCGAAGGGAGAGGTCGAGTTCAATGCACCCATTCCGAGCGGCCGTCGAGGCCCAGGACCACGAGGCGATCGGGGCCCTGATCGCGGAGGACGTCGTCTTCCGCAGCCCCGTCGTCTTCAAGCCCTACCAGGGACACGAGCAGCTCGCGGCGCTCCTGCTCACCGTGAGCCGCGTCTTCGAGGACTTCGAGTACGAACGGGAGATCGGCGCGGAGGACGGGCGCGACCACGCGCTCGTCTTCAAGGCGCGGATCGGGGACCGGGAGGTCCAGGGCTGTGACTTCCTCCACACCGACGAGGCGGGGCTGATCGACGAGTTCACCGTCATGGTCAGGCCGCTCTCCGCAGCGCTCGCCCTCGCCGAGGCGATGAAGGCCCAGCTGGAAGAGGCAGGGTTCTCGGCTACGTAGGGATGGACGTCTCGGCTACGTAGGGAGGGGCCCCGTCGCGACTTGTGAGCCAGACCGACCACGACGGAGTCCGCGAGACATGCGCTTCTGCTTTCTGTGAGAGCAGGCGTCTCGATCAACCCTCAGCAGACGCCTGGTTTGATGAGTTCAGGCCTCCCGCACCGCCGCTCGGTGGACTTCCGCTCCTGGGCGAGAGCAGGCGCGCCGGTCGGCGAGATCCAGAGTTGCGCAACGGACGAGCCCCAGAAGCGATCCGGCGCCGGTGGGACGCTCCCGCTTCGCCCTGCGCACGCGGGCGTGATCCGACACTCGTGAGGGAAGCTCGTGTCGGGTGAAGCCCGATGCAGGCGTGAGAGATCCATTCAGAGGTCGAGGAGCTGGTGGGCGAGCAAGTGCGCTCCGCCTGCGTCAAGGCTTTGACGGCCTGCGACGCCGTGGCCGAGTCGTCGAGATTCCCGCGGTTGGCCCGTGGGCGCTGCACCATCCCTCCGCCTCCAAGCCCGCCGGACGACCTACGCCTCGGCCGGCTGCTCGACGGGCATGGGGCCCGTGTAGACCTCGAAGAAGCGGGCCATCATGTCCGCGGGGACGGCGAGGTTCGCGTCGTGGTCGGTGCGCAGGCAGACGAGGCTGGGGCCGTCGTGCTCCTGGGCGCGGCGCAGCGCGGGTTCGAGATCCTCGATGCGGTCGACGTACTGGCCGTCGCAGCCGAGGCCCTGGGCGACGAGGTCCCAGCGGATCTCGCCCTGCGCGGTGCCGAACGTCCTGCCGTAGAGGGCGAGCTCGTTGGGCTCCTCCATGGTCCATGAGCCCTCGGCGAAGACGATCGTCGTGATCGCCAGCTTCTCTCGGGCGGCGGACTGCATCTCCATGATGTTGAAGCCGGCGGCGCCGTCGCCGGTGATGCACACGACCTCGCGGTCGGGTGCGCCGAGCTTGGCGCCGATCGCCGAGGGGATGCCGGTGCCGAGCATCCCCAGCTCGAGGATCGAGTGGTAGGAGCGCGGGCGCGTCGGGGGCAGGACGGAGTACGCCCACAGCGCGGTGTTGCCGCCGTCGACGGTGTAGACGGCCTCGGAGCCGAAGACCGCGCCGATCGCCCCGACCGCGTGGGCGGGATGGATCCCGGGTCCCCGCCACTCGAGGATCGGCGTCGCCTGCGCTGTCCGAACCTCCTCGTCGAGTGCGCGATAGCGCGCGAGGTCGTCCCCGCCCCGGGCCGGCAGGTCCATCGTGCGCAGCCGGGCGGCGATCCCCTCCAGCGCGCTCTGGGCGTCGGCGAGGATGCCGAGGCTCAGCGGGCGGGTGACGCCGAGGCTGTCGCGGGTCGATGTCGATCTGGATCAGGCGCTGCCCGGCGGGGTCGCCCCAGTACTTGTCGTAGGGCACGTCGAGGTTGCCCAGGCGCGAGCCGACGACGAGCAGGACGTCGGCCTCGCGGCGCACCTGATCGCCGGCGGGGCCGAACCCGAAGACGTAGTTGGGGTGATCGGACGGCACGGTCGGGCGGCCCGCCATCGTCGTCAGGACCGGGCAGCCGAGCAACTCGACGATCTCCAGCAGCGCACCGTTCGCGCCCGCGCGGTCGACGCCGGTGCCCGAGATGACGACCGGTCGCTGCGCGGAGGTCAGCAGCTCGGCCGCTTCGGCCAGCTGTGCCTCACAGGCCTGCGGACCCGTGCCGCGGGAGGCGGCCGGCGGGATGACCGGTGCGGTCTCGTCGTCCCCGGTGGCGTAGAGGATCGGCGCGGGCAGCTCGACCTGCACCGGCCCCGGGCCGCCCGTTCCACATCTCGCGGAAGGCCAGGCGCAGCACCTCGGGGATGCGGCTCCACTCGAAGACCGGGCCGCCCCACTTCACCGCCGGGCGGAAGAGGTCGAGCTGGTCCTGGCCCTGGAACGTCGAGGGCGGCGAGGGGTAGACGATGCCCAGCCGGTGCTGTGAAGTGATGACGAGCACCGGCACGCCCTCGTGCAGCGCGGTGAGAACGCCCGGCAGAAGGTTCGCCGACCCCGGGCCCGGGTTGCCGAGCACCGCGGCGACCTCTGCCGGTCGTCTTGTAGAGCCCTTCGGCCATGTGTACCCCCGCCGCCTCGTGGCGAACCGGCACCAGCCGGATACCGTGCGCCTCGAGCTGGACGAGCAGCGCGTCGACCTCCGGCGAGGGCAGCCCGAAGAGGAACTCGATCCCCTCCGCCTGCAGTGCGCGAGCGAACAGCTCGCCTCCGGTGATCTCGGTCATGGGTGTCTCCTGTCGTTCTCGGGTTCCTGAAGCGGGGCCGTCCCCGGGTCTGCATCATCGCGCGTGACGATGCAGACCTGCTTGATCGGGGTCGCGGTGCCGCGCTCACGCGCCTCCCGTTCGCGACGGGCGCGCTCGAGTTGCTTGATGCCCTTGCGCTTGAGCGGCTCGTAGAGCAGCAGCAGCAAGCCCGGGGCGGCGCTCGAGAGCTTCGCGAGCAGGCCGCGGCTGAACGGCAGGTCGATCTCCAGCGGCCGGTCGCGCATCGCGCGGAAGATCGCCTCGCTGACCTCGTCCACCGTCAGGGCCCGTGAGCCGGAGAAGACCAGTGCGACGGCCTCGTGATCCCTCACGCCGAGGTGCTGGTCCAACAGCGCGGTGTCCACGAGGTCGGGGCAGATGACGGTCACGTACACGCCGCGCGAGCGCAGCTCGACGGCGGCCGCGATCGAGACCGCCCGCAGGCCGAACTTCGTGGCCGAGTAGATCGAGGTGCCGGGCGTCGGCGCGACGCCGGCGAGCGAGGCCATGTTGATGATGTGCCCCGAGCCGCGGGCGGCCATGTGCTCGGTCACGATCCGCATCCCGTAGAGCGGGCCCTTGAGGTTGACGTTGACGAGCGCGTCGATGTTCTCCAGCGGCTGATCGATGAGCATCGCGGAGCGATCGATCCCCGCGATGTTGCACAGGTAGTCGATCGCGCCGAACCGCTCGAGCGTCTCATCGACCACGCGCTGCCATTCGTCCACCGAGCGGATGTCGAACGCCTCGAGCACGACGTTCTCGCCCGGCGGGAACGCCTCGGCGAGCGCCTCGCGGTTGACGTCGATGAGCACGAGTCGCATCTCGCGTCCCGGAGTACCTTGCGCGGATGTTCCCCGCCTATCGCGAGTACCGGCCTCCCGTCGGGGTGGAGCAGGTGGTTGCCTGCCTGTGGGAACA
Organism: uncultured Solirubrobacterales bacterium; assembly: GCA_963813765.1. Classification (GTDB taxonomy): domain Bacteria; phylum Actinomycetota; class Thermoleophilia; order Solirubrobacterales; family Solirubrobacteraceae; genus Palsa-744. The sequence continues at coordinate 990,837 of CAWFAB010000006.1, read as the reverse complement.
CGAGCCTGCGGAGGATCGTGCGCAACGAGTGGTGCCCGACGGTTGCATGGACCTGATCTGGCTGGCCGAGCGTGAGTTGGTGATCGCTGGTGTTGACACCGTCTCTCGCAGCGTGGACCTGCCGGCAGGAGCCCTGTCATCCGGTATCCGCCTGCGGCCCGGCGCCGCCGGTGCGGTGCTGGGTCTGCCCGCGTGCGAGCTGCGCGACCGGCAGGTTGCCGCCACACTCGTCTGGGGCGAGCACGCTGAGAGACTCCAGGACGCCGTAGCCGACGCGGCACCCGCTCGGCGGCTGGACCTCTTGGCCGACGCGGTCGCGCAGCGCGGGGTCGAGCCCGACGCGCTCGTAGTCGCCGCCGCGCGGCTACTGGCCGTGACGGGAGCTCGGGTCGCGGGTGTCGCCACCGAGCTTGGGGTCAGCGAGCGCCAGTTACATCGCCGGATGCTCGCGGCCGTGGGCTATGGCCCGAAGATGCTTGCTCGGGTCGCCCGCTTGCGTCAACTCGTGGCGCTTGTGGACGACTCGCTGGCATCGCGAGCGCTCAACGCCGGCTACGCGAGCCAGGCGCATATAAGTCAGGAGGTACGTTGCCTGACCGGCACCACGCCCGTCCGATTCTTGAAAGACGCCGTGCTAACTGCAGCGTAACTTGTTGACATGACCGTCGATCTCGACTCCGCCGAGCGGTTCATGTTCGCCAACGCACGCCTGCTCGACCGGCACCGGCTGGCTGCGCTCCTCCACGGCGCGTCGGCTGCCCCCGTCCTCGATGCGCTACGCGCCTATCGCAACCCCGACGGCGGCTTCGGTCACGCGCTTGAGCCAGACGTGCGCGCGCCCGAGAGCGAGCCGGCCGCGACCCTGCACGCTCTGGAGGTGCTCGCCGGGATCGGGGCACTCGATGATCCGATGGTCGCCGATGCCGCCGCTTGGGTCGCGAGCATCGCTGACCCGGACGGCGGAGTGCCATTCGTCCTGCCCACCGCCGCGGCCTACCCACATGCGCCGTGGATGGTGCCCTCCGATGGCGGCTCGCAGCTCACCTTCGCCATCGCGGGGCTGCTGTGGGAGGCGGACTCCAGCGAGCCCTGGCTAAATCGCGGGACCGACTGGTGCTGGGCGAAGCTTGAGCGCCCGGACGAGCTCAGCGCCTACCTGGTGAAGTTCTCGCTCGACTTCCTCGACAACGTTCCCGACCAGACCCGCGCCAGCGCGGCCATCGAAGGACTCCGCTCGCGGATTGGCGCGGACGGCTCGATGCCCGTCTCTGGTGGGACCGAGAGCGAGCGGCTCACTCCGCTGACGCTCTCGCCGCGGCCTTTGGGACGTAGCCGCGTTCTGTTCACGGACGAGCAGATCGACGCTGACCTCGATCTCCTGGAGCGAGGACAGCAGGATGACGGCGGTTGGACGTTCGACTGGCTCGGATGGTCGCCAGGACAATCCGTGGAGTGGCGCGGGGCGGTGACGCTGCGCGCGCTGGCGACGCTGGCGGCACACCGGCGCCTCGGGCTGCTGCGCCCCGACTGACTTCGCCGGCCGCCCGAGACACTCCGGCGGGCGCGATGGCCGCTACAGGCAATCCGTCATCGTGCCGCTGCGCCTCGCTACTTAGCTCGCGCCGGACGCCTGCTTTGCCGCCATCGCGAGCGTGCAGGCAGCCCGGCCTGTCACTGCCGCTCAGGACGACAAGCGATCCCGACCGACCGCGCCAACCGCGCTGCTCCTTTGCGCGGAGGGTGGTCGGGTCCGACACACGGGCGGTGTCGAGTAACGTGCCCGGTGTGCTGGCCAGGTGCATGGGGTTGCGCAGTGATCGCGAGCGTCGGCGCTCGCGTCATCGGTGCGTGCCGTTTGTGGCCGGCGTGCTGGTCTTGTTTGCGCTGGGGGTAGTGGTGCCCGCGGGCGCCGGCGCAACCGGCGTGTACGTCTCCAACTCCGTCTCGAACAGCCTGTCGGTGTTTGGGATCGGTTCGGGTGGCGTGCTGGCGCCGGTTGCGTGTGACCCCACCACGATCTGCAAGACCGGCACCGCCCCATTGGGCGTCGCGGTTGACCCGAGCGCCAGCCACCTCTACGTCGCCGACTCCAACTCGGCCAGCGTGTCGGTGTTCTCGATCGGCGCGGGTGGCGTGCTGGCGCCGGTCGCGTGTGACCCCACCACGATCTGCAAGACCGGCACCGGCCCGATTGGGGTCGCGGTCGACCCGAGCGGCAGCCACCTTTACGTCACAAACCTCGTCTCGAACAGCGTGTCGGTGTTCTCGATCGGCGCGGGTGGCGTGCTCTCGCCGGTCGCGTGTGACCCCACCACGATCTGCAAGACCGGCACCGCCCCGCAGGGGGTCGCGGTTGACCCGAGCGGCAGCCACCTCTACGTCGTCAACGGCACCTCGGCCAGCGTGTCGGTGTTCTCGATCGGTGCGGGTGGCGTGCTCTCGCCGGTCGCCTGTGACCCCACCACGATCTGCAAGACCGGCGCCGGCCCGAAGGGGGTCGCGGTTGACCCGAGCGGCAGCCACCTCTACGTCTCGAACTTCAGCAGCAGCGTGTCGGTGTTCTCGATCGGTGCGGGTGGCGTGCTCTCGCCGGTCGCGTGTGACCCCACCACGATCTGCCAGACCGGCAACAACCCGGACATCTTCTCGTTGGCGGTGAGTCCCGATCGGGGGCCGGTCGCGGCGTTCTCGGCCAGCGCTGGGCCGGCGGGATCTGTGTCGCGGTTTGACGGCTCAACGTCGAGCAGCCCGGACTACGCGTTCGCTTCGTATGTGTGGGACTTCGGCGACGGCCAGACCCAGACGAGCGTGCTCCCGGCCGTTCAGCACACCTACGCCAAACCCGGCAGCTATCCGGTCACGCTTACCGTCACCGACCAGGCGGGCTGCGCGCTGAGCATCGTCTACACCGGTCAGACCGCGTCGTGCAACGGGTCGGCGAAGGCGCGCGCCACGCAGACGATCACCGTGCCCCCGGTGGTCCTGCCCCCGGTGATGGTGGCAGCGGTTGGCAAGGAGAACATCTCCCCGAGCGTGTTCCCAGCCGCGCCCGGCGGCCCCAGCGCCCTAGCGGCCAAGAAGCGCAAGCGCACATATTACGCCGAAGGGCAAATAGGGCGGGGTTAACACACATTTAACACTGTGTGTGGTAGTCTCGATGTGTGAGTAAGAAGAGTGATGCAAGGGCGTTGGCGGGCGTTGCACAGGCAGCGCTGCGTGAGCGCGGCGTGCGCATGGTGATGGCGGGTTACACACATGGCGCTGTCGCCGAGGCGGTAGGAGTTGACCTGCGCACAGTCGGGAAGTGGGTAGCCCGATTTCGCGTGGAGGGCTGGCAAGGACTTTCAGAGCGCCGCCGCGGACGCCGGCGGGGTGAGCAGATGGCACTTTCGTATACTCAGCAGGCGGAGATAGTACGAGCGATGATGGGTAAAAACCCAGATCAGCTCCAGCTACCAGGGGTACTGTGGACGCGTGAAGCGGTGCAGTTACTGGTCGCAAAGCGGTTTGGAATCACACTCACACCCCAGACGATCGGAGTCTACCTACGTCTCTGGGACCATACGCCCAAGACACCCCAGAAGCGCTGGGCTGAGCAAGACCCCGAGCGCATACGGGCTTGGATCGAGGAGGAATATTACGCCGAAGGGCAAATAGGGCGGGGTTAACACACATTTAACACTGTGTGTGGTAGTCTCGATGTGTGAGTAAGAAGAGTGATGCAAGGGCGTTGGCGGGCGTTGCACAGGCAGCGCTGCGTGAGCGCGGCGTGCGCATGGTGATGGCGGGTTACACACATGGCGCTGTCGCCGAGGCGGTAGGAGTTGACCTGCGCACAGTCGGGAAGTGGGTAGCCCGATTTCGCGTGGAGGGCTGGCAAGGACTTTCAGAGCGCCGCCGCGGACGCCGGCGGGGTGAGCAGATGGCACTTTCGTATACTCAGCAGGCGGAGATAGTACGAGCGATGATGGGTAAAAACCCAGATCAGCTCCAGCTACCAGGGGTACTGTGGACGCGTGAAGCGGTGCAGTTACTGGTCGCAAAGCGGTTTGGAATCACACTCACACCCCAGACGATCGGAGTCTACCTACGTCTCTGGGACCATACGCCCAAGACACCCCAGAAGCGCTGGGCTGAGCAAGACCCCGAGCGCATACGGGCTTGGATCGAGGAGGAATATCCGCAGATCAAGGCTTGAGCACGGCGCGAGAAGGCGCTGCTGCTGTTCAGCGACGAGATGGGTGTACGTACTGGCCAGACAGCGGGCAAGACCTACGCGCCGATCGGCAAGCGCGCCATCGTGCCGGTGACCGGTAAGCGCTTCAGCGCAAATGTGATCAGCGCGGTCGGCCTTGACGGCAAGTTTGTATTCGAAGTCTTCCAGGGCAACTGTGACGAGATTCGCTTCCTCGATTTCCTGGACAAGCTGCTCGCGCACTTTCCCCGTCGCAAAATATTCCTGATCATAGACAACGCCTCGTTTCACAAGTCTGATGCCATCTCCTACTGGCTAGAGGACAACCCACGGATGGAGTTGTTCTTCCTTCCGCCCTACGCGCCAGAGCTCAACCCGACGGAGCTTCTCAATCAAGACGTTCACACCCATGTCGCACGCCATCGCCCCCCTTCGCTCACCCAACTGATCGCAACGACCATCGAGTACCTCCTCACGCGAACCGCGCACATCGTCAGCCACTACTTCACAGGCAAATATGTTGCCTACACCCGGTTGTAACCAGGCCCTATTTGCCCTTCGCCGTAATATCCGCAGATCAAGGCTCGAGCACGGCGCGAGAAGGCGCTGCTGCTGTTCAGCGACGAGATGGGTGTACGTACTGGCCAGACAGCGGGCAAGACCTACGCGCCGATCGGCAAGCGCGCCATCGTGCCGGTGACCGGTAAGCGCTTCAGCGCAAATGTGATCAGCGCGGTCGGCCTTGACGGTAAGTTTGTATTCGAAGTCTTCCAGGGCAACTGTGACGAGATTCGCTTCCTCGATTTCCTGGACAAGCTGCTCGCGCACTTTCCCCGTCGCAAAATATTCCTGATCATAGACAACGCCTCGTTTCACAAGTCTGATGCCATCTCCTACTGGCTAGAGGACAACCCACGGATGGAGTTGTTCTTCCTTCCGCCCTACGCGCCAGAGCTCAACCCGACGGAGCTTCTCAATCAAGACGTTCACACCCATGTCGCACGCCATCGCCCCCCTTCGCTCACCCAACTGATCGCAACGACCATCGAGTACCTCCTCACGCGAACCGCGCACATCGTCAGCCACTACTTCACAGGCAAATATGTTGCCTACACCCGGTTGTAACCAGGCCCTATTTGCCCTTCGCCGTAATACGGGGCGAAGGTGACCTACACGCTCAACGTGGCCGCCAGCGTGCGCTTCACCGTCCAACGTCGCAGCGACGGGCGCAAGGTCAAGCACGCCAAGAAGACCACCTGTGACCGCCCCACGAAGCACAACCGCAAGAAGCAGAAGTGCACCCGCTACGTGACGCTGAAGGGCAGCTTCACCCGCGCCGGGCTCACCGGCACCAACAAGTTCCGCTTCAGCGGCCGCCTCAACGGCAAGCGCCTTCCACCCGGCAAATACCGGCTCATCGCCACCCCCACCGCCAACACCAAGACCGGCCTCGCCGCCACCGCCAACTTCCGCATCATCCCCTAGCGGAACAGCCGCCGCCGCGTCCTCCGAGAGATTGTTTTCGGCAAGGAAGGCGGCGTAGATCGCGTCAACAGATGGTGCAGCACCCGACGAGAGCACCTCTCCGGCAAGCGAGCGAACCCAGTGATCTTGGTCGTTCGCCCAATCGACAAGCACCTTGCCGGCGTGCCGACGGCAAGGGGTTCCTTGGGTCCCGAGCCAGGACGCCCATTTTCCGGGTCGCCGTCACCGGACCCTGCTTGAGATAGCTGACCACAAGAGACGCTCCCGGTTAGCCCTTCGCGGGCGTCTCGTCGGCGCCGCGTAATGCGCCTCCTTGTCGCGCAAAGCGGCACTCTGGATCTTGCCGAAGCTCGCGATCGGTCCTCGTCCCGAGTGGGAGCGCCTGACCCTTCTGCCCGCGCGCATCTCGCGCGACGCGCTAGCGGTACCGACGCGCGATGAGCAGTCTGGCTGCGGTGCGCTGGCTGCTGGTCTCGGGCCAATGCTCGCGTTGCTCTCGGGGAGTGGCGCCGGGCAAGGAACTGAGAAGATGCGGCGAGATGTCAGAGATGTGGAACGGCGTTGCGCCGGGGTGGGAGGCTAACGCCCAGTTCGTCGATGAGCATCTCGCGCTCGCCACCGAGACATTGCTTGACGCGGCTGGGATCGGCGAGGGCAATGCCGTTCTCGATCTCGCTGCGGGTCCTGGAGGCGCCGGTCTGGCCGCGGCTGAGCGTGTAGGGCCGAGCGGGACAGTTGTGCTGTCAGATGTTGCCGGCGAGATGGTCGCTGTGGCCGCCCGGCGGGCGAGCGCTTACCCGCAGGTGAGCACTGCTGTCTTTGACCAGAGCGAGATCGCGGCTGAGAATGGGCACTTTGACGCCGTGATCAGCCGACACGGCTTGATGTTCGCCGAGGATGCGGTCGGGGCAGTGCAGGAGGCCGCTCGCGTTCTGCGACCCGGAGGGCGGTATGCGGCGATGACCTGGGGCCCTCGGGACCTGAACCCATGGCTCGGGTTGGTTTTGGACGCTGTGGGCGAGCAGTTCGGTGTGCCGTTCCCACCGCCGAACATCCGCGGACCATTTTCGCTCGACGACGCCGCGCTCCTGACGTCCGTGCTGCAGGACGGCGGTCTGGCGGGCGTTCAGGTGCAGACCATCGCAACTCCGATGCACGCAGCCTCGCTGCAGGCCTGGTGGGAGCGCGTGCCGAAGCTAGCCGGTCCGCTCGCGGTCGCATTGGCGGGTATGGAGCCGGACGTCCGGGAGGCGATCGCGCAGCGCGCGCTTAGCGCCGGCGCGAACGTCTCGCGTCGCGAGGGAGATCAGATCCTGTTCGCTGGCTCGGTGTTGATCGGGTCAGGGCACACGCCGCGGCACTGATCCACCATCGACACTCGGGGCCGTGATCTTTGGTGCGACCGTTGACGCTTGCCTTCGCGCTGATTGCGAGCGCGTCGGCGGCCAGCGGCAGACGCTCGCAGCGGACGACGTTGAGCAGCCCCGGCTGAGGCCGGCGAGACGCCTGCTTCGCCCCGGCGTAAGCGAGCGTCTACGGAGTCTGGGTCAGGACGATCGAGGATCGTCCCGTGCGGGCACCTGGCCGATCGGCACTCGGGCGCTCGCGTTTGGGCGGTTGCGATCGTCCGGTGCGGCGAACTGGGACGAGTTCGTCGCGGACGTTCGCGACACCATTCGCAGCGGCGGGCAGGGCACTCCGTTTGAGCAAGTGAGTGACGCCGTCGCGCGGATGATGCTGCTGGTCGATTCCGAGAGCAATCGCGGAGCGAACCTGGTCCTCTGTGAGACAGAGGACGACCTGCGGCGGGTCGATGCTGCGCTGAACGAAGTGACGCCGGCCGGCGGGCGCGGCGCCCGAACCTCGGTGGAGATGTACGAGGTGGCGCTCGACGAGAAACCCGGCACCTAGCTCCGCACGAATGCCGACGGCTCGACAGTCGTCTTTGCGTGTAGGGCTGCGGCGGGATCATGCGCAGCGGGGGCTTGCACGTCGCCGAAGGAGTCGCCCGGGCTTGCGGAATCGCCCAGATGCGAGCGCACGAGTCCCCGTCCGCCGCGTGCCCGCTTGGGACGAAACGGGGGCGCCGACGCCGACGACGCCATCACGCCTGCTTGGCGCGGCGAAAGCAGGAGTGTCGAGCATAGCCGCGCCGGCTGCTCCTGATCGTCTCCGCAACGCCTCGTCGGAGCGAGCGTGAGCCGATCGTCAGTCGATGCGCTCGCCTAGCACCTCGACGGGACGAATCGCCAGCGTCGGCAGTCGCGCGCTTGCGAGCTCTCGGGAACGACCAACGGACGGCGGGTCGCCACCCCGTGATCGTCCCCCGGCCGCCGATTTTCCCGCAACGGCTCGCGGCTGCGTTAGCCTGGAGTAATGCTCACTCAGGCAGATCGCGCGGCCGAGCGCCGCCACGTGAAGCTGGAGGAGCTCCAGCGCCAGGTCCAGGACGGCTTGCTGAGGATCCGCAAGATGACGGCCGAGGAGCGCTGGCGCTCTCCCGCCGTGCCGGCCAAGGCTCGGCGCAAGTGACGAGCTTCTTCGTCGCCGGCATCAAGTCGGATGGAGCGCGCGCCGAGAAGGTCTACAGCGAGCTGCGCGAGCGTTCGCTGCTCGCCGCCGGTTGCCCTGCGCGATCTCGGCGGATCTTCAAGCTGAGCTGTCGCTTCGATGGACAGGACCGGGAGATCGAGGTCGGCAGGCCGCTGTCCAAGGGCGGCGATGTCGTGGTTGCGATCCTCGACCACGGGCGCTTCGAGGACTTCTGCGTGCATACCGATGACCGCGGCGAGAGCGCGCCCGCGCGCGTCGGTCACCCCGTCTACTCGGTGACGGAGTTCTCGTGAGCGCAGAGGACGTGGCCGGCGACGCCGAGATCCGCGCCATTGTGAAGCGGCTGGCACGCCCCCACTCCTCCGGCGGGGATGTCGTCGAGCGCGCGGCCCTGCTCGCGTCGGGAAGCGACTTCCCGGCCGTGATGGCGTGGATCGCCGATCACGCCGGAGTGGCCGAGGCGGTGGCTCCTGAAGCTCCCAGACGAGGCCTGCACGGCCAGCGCCTCGGCCTCTCAGGCGGCACCGAGCCGCGGACCCCGCTGCGCTTCGTGCTGCCGGCCGGCGCACTGGCCTGAGCACTCCGCGAGACGGCAGGCCGACAGGACCCGGTGCTCGGCGCCCGCGAGCGTTCATCGTAGCTGCTGCTACGGTTGATAGATCGGGTTGGGTAGCTTGCCCAATGGGCTATCGCTCGCTCGCCGAGGGCGCAAAGGTCTCCTACGACACCGAGACGAGCGACAAGGGGCCCAAGGCTGGGGACGCCCAGCTGGCGTAGCGCTTTTCACGCCTGCCGACCGTGATTGGTTTGCAGGCCGCAGGGAACGTGAAGTTGGTTCAACGGCGACTTGGTCTTCGGGTTCGTCACACCGGATGACCCTGCCGTGGACACGCTCGGTACTCCACAACAAGGAGCTGACAGACATGGCCTCAAGCGGCAAGAAGAAGACCACGATGGCAAAGCTCACCCGTGAAAGCCGGCTCCGCGAGCGTCGGCTGGACAAGCAGGCCAAGAAGGACGCGCGGAAGCTGGCGCCGGCACATCATTCAGACTGGCCCGGCGAGACAATCGACGCAACGACCAGCGAGTCATCCCGGACAGGTGCCAGGGAGCCTGCTCTGGAAGCCGTCGTCGAGGCGCTCGCAGACGCCTGATCCCACGTCCCTGAGCCACCGAGAATCCCTGCGAAGGTACCAACTTCGCAGTTCGGCGACCGGCCGACCCGTCGCTGGGTCGGCCGGAAGGTCGCTGAGGGAGATGACCCCGAGCTCGATGGCGGTCAGCGGACGAGGATCGCCAGCTTGCCCTGGATGTGGCTCGTGCCGAGCGCGCCAAGAGCGTCGGCGGCTTGCGCAAGCTCGTACGTGGTCTGAACCGGCACGCGTAGCGTGCCGTCGGCCAGCAGCAGGCCGAGGCGCTCCAGGTTCTCGTGCGTCGGTGCGGCCATGATGTTCGTGCGGCCTGGGCCGTCGCCGGCGGCCCCGTTCGGCGAGGCGACGCGTCCGCCGCTCTTGACCGCCGAGTTGAAGGCGCCGGGCGCGTAGGAGACGAGGTCGAGCACGGCGTCCACGCCGTCGGGGTGGCGCTCGCGGACGGCTGCGGCGACGTCGCCGTCGCGCGCGAGCACCTCGCTCACCCCGAGGTCGCGCAGGAACTGCTCGTCCTCGGGCAGGGCTGGGGCGAGGACCGTGGCGCCGGCTCGGGCCGCGAGCTGGACGGCGAAGCTGCCGACACCACCGGTGGCTCCGACCACGAGCACGGTGTGGCCTGGGGACAGCTCCAGCGCGTCGATGGCGGTCATCGCGGTGATGCCGGCCAGTGGTGCGGCGCCGGCGGTCGCGAGCTCGACGCCTGCGGGCACGGGCGCGATCGGGCCGTCTTCGGGGACGGTGATGAGCTCGGCCCATGAGCCGTCGTGGACGGTCGGGTTGGCGTGTAGCAGGAAGCCGTAGACATTGTCGCCGACGGCGTAGCCGGTGACGTCGGCGCCGACCTGCTCGACGACGCCGGCATAGTCACGGCCGAGCGTGACGGGGAACTCGTGCTCGACCATACTGGTGAGCATTCCGGCGGCTATCGCGTTGTTGACCGGGTTGGCCGAGGAGGCGTGGACACGGACAAGAACCTCGTTCGCCTCAGGGGTGGGTGCCGGGAGATCGTCGCGCAGCGCCGGAGGGGAGCCGAGCGCGTTCACGGTGACGGCCTTCATCGCGTTGCCTCCGTCCGGGAGAGGCGGCCGCGGACGATCAGCTTGCTCGGGGAGCGCATGATTCCCAGCGGGCTCCACGTCAAGCCGAGCTCGCGGTGATCGACGAGTGTCGTCGCCTCGACCTCCAGCTCGCTGCCGACCTCTCGGACGGCCGCCTCGACGTCCACGGGCACGTGCCGGCCCGCGGCGTGCAACTCGACGCTCGACCGCGTCGGGTCCAGGCGCCAGGTGCCGGACGTCACGTCCGGGCTGGTGCGGGTATCGGTGGTCGTGTTGCTCATGGTGGACCTTCCCTTCGATCAGTTGCTGATTGCGGGCGCGGCCGCCAGCGGTCGGGCGGGAGCATCCGATGGAGGGGTAGTCGTGGGCACGGGAAAACACTATAGCAATCACAATGATTGATAGATGTATAGTGTCTGGAAAGATGCCCTCCTCGCACCCAGACCCGACGTTCGAGGACAGTGGCGTACTCGGCGAGCGCGCTGCGAGCGAGGGGCTACTGCTTGCGCTGCTCGGCCAGCACGCCATGCGACGCCTGCGCGCCGCACACGCCGCTCACAACTTGTCCCCGCGGCAGTTCCACTTGCTTGGGCTTCTGCGCGACCGCGGCGCGATGACTCAGCGCGAGCTCCGTGCCGTCATGGACGTAGACCCCAGCATCCTCGTGACGCTGCTCAACCCGCTAGAAGCCGGCGGGTATCTGTCGCGCGAACGCGATCCCGCCGACCGTCGCCGCCACGTCGTCACCCTCACGCCGGATGGCGAACGACAGCTCGCCACCGCAGCACTAGCCCAGCGCGAAGCCGAAGACGATCTCCTCGCTGGCCTCACCGACGTCCAGCGCGACCAGCTACGCGACGTGCTCCTCACACTCCGCGACCGGCTTGCCGGTGACCAGCAGGCCGCATGCGCTCCCTCCGCCACGCGCGAACTGGCCTGACTCACGCGGCCATCGCATTCATCGCCAGACACCGCCGGACCGACGCCGGCTCGGGCGCTCTGATGCATCGACAACGGGCCTCCGGCCACGGGCGGCTCTTCGCGACACGCCTGCTCCGTGGTGGACGCGAGCGTGTCGCATGGCCTCGGACAGGGACCTATTTTGGACGAGCTCGGTGCGTATCGTCCGGCACTCGCAGGACGCCTGCTTGCGCATCGCGGAGCAGGAGCGCGGGTTCGAGGCCAGTCCGCAGCGGTCGTCTCGGTCGCGGTTTGCCGGACTCCTCCCTTTGGGACGATAACCGAGCAGGAGACCTGTGGCCGATGGGCGTCGGCCCTCCTCTCTGGGCGCGGTGGTCATTCGCTGGCCAGCTCCGCGAGCAGCGCCGGTGGCGCGACGATGCGTACCCCGCGGTGCTCGCGGACCGGCAGCAGGTGCCGGCGGTCACCCGACATGAGCACCTCGGCTCCTGCCGCCACTGCGCATGCCAGGATCACATCGTCGTCGGGGTCTCCCGTGAGCGGCTGCGGCGGCTGCGGCGGCTGCGTTGGTGCGCAGATGCGCTCGCTCGCGAGGTCGATCAGGAACGTCTTGATCTCGCGTACTCGCTCTGGCTGGAAGCCGAGCTTCACGGTCAGTACACGTTCCAACTCGTCGAGGACCGGGTCTGCCAGGTTCAGCTCGATGCGGCCGTCGATCGCGGCCTGGATTATCCGGCTTGGGGGCCCGCCGGCGATGAACGCGGACACCAGGATGTTCGTGTCGCAGAGCGTGCGCGGGGTCACGCGCGCGTCGCGCGCAGCTCGTCAACCAGCCCCTCGGCATCCTCGGGCCCGATTCCCAGGGCCTCCGCGCGCCCGCGCCCGTAGCGCTGCAGGTCGGCGAAGCGCTCGTGCTGTACGTGGCGGCGCAGCGCATCGCGGACCACCTCGCTCTTGGTCTTGCCCGTCGCCCGGGCAAGCGCTTCGGCGTCGGAGGCGAGCTCGTCAGGGACCGAGACTGAGAGCAGGCGGGACATATGCGATCATCATATCCGACGGGTGCGCTCCTCGAAGATCGCCAGGAACAGGTCGGCCTTGCTCTCGAACGCCGAGTACACGGCGCCCTTCGTGTGCCCAGCCTCCTCGGCCACCTGGTCGAGCGTGGTGGCATCGCGCACTGTGCTTGCCGCCACGCCGGACTGGTCAGCGCAATCGCCGGATGGTGGATTGGATGTCGGCGGTGAGGAGGTAGAGATCCAGGGATCGCTTGTCCGCCGGCTCAAATGGCTGGAAGCCGAGGTGTTCCCACCGGCCACGGGCCGCTGGGTGCAGGGCGCTGACAACGACTGCGCGACACGCAGCCTTCGCGTTGAGCTCCACGGCGGTAGCAAGTACGTGGCCCACGAGCGCGGTGCCGACGCCAAGGCCGCTGTGGCGTTGATCAACCGCGAGACGGCCGATCAGCAGCGCTGGAACCGGGTCGGGCGTCTGGCGCGCGACGCTCACCGGCGCGGTCGAGCGGTCGATCGCGGTCATTGCGACGGTCGCGTAGGCCACGACCGTGTCATCGACATCGGTGATGACCCAGGTGGCAGCGGTGTCACGACGCCGGTTCTGCCCGGCATATCGGCGCAGCCATTCGTCGAGTACCGCCTCACCCGATTCGAACGCTGCTCGGTCATGCCGCGCAAGGTCTAGCAGCGTCGGACGACGGAACTCAGTCAAGCCAGGCGAACTTCCGAGGACGGCGCAGCGCCTCGGCGAGCCGCTGGTTGACGTTTGCAGGGCCCTCCAGCACCTCGGTGAACATCGCGGCCGCCCGTGGTGTCAGCCGAATGCTCTGGCGCTCGGCAAGAATCTCCTCCGCCCTGAACGCTGCGGCCTGCAGCACGAACGCGGAGACGTTCAGATGCGCCGCGGCTGCAGCCCGCTCCAAAACAGCCTTCTCGCCCGGCTCCACCCGGATCTGCAGTCGTTCGCCCTTGACCGTCGCCACGTGCTTACAATGGCAGTACAAGCCTCGGTTGTCAAGCCCGAGCCCATACTACCCAGCGCCCCCTAACGCATCTTCGGGTGCATTCTAAGGGCGAGAATGCACCCCTGGATGCTTGCTTCGCGGACATCAGCGCAGTGATGCGTGTCCGCCGACGCGCTCGCATCGACAGGCGGAAGGGTAGCGACGGCCGCGCCTGGCTCAGGTGTTGGGGTCTCGCGAGACCGTCCGCCCCTATAGCAGCTCGGCAAGGCGCTGGGCCGCCCTGGCGGCGCCGTCAACCTCCACGTCGCGGTAGTCGACCTCGCGCCCGATCTCCTGCGCGATCGCCGCTGCGATCAGCTCGGGTGGGGAGTCCTCGTAGTCCATGCGGCGGCCGGCGCCGTAGCGTTCGAGCCGGTGGCGGACGTGGAAGTTCTGCTCGAAGTGGTGGCGCAGCGGGAAGTACAGGAACGGCCGCTTCTGCGCGGTCAGCTCCATCGAGGTGGTCAGGCCGCCCTGCACCACCGCGATGTCGCAGGCGGCGAGGTTCCGGTAGAGATTGTGCACGTAGGGGACCACCTCGAGCCCGGGATGGGAGGGGAGGGATTCGGGGTCGATGCGGGGGCCGGCGACGACGATCATGCGCAGCTCCGGGACCCGCTCCTTGGCCTCCGGGAAGGCGGCGATCACCCGCCGCAGCAGATCGGCGCCCACGCCTGAGCCGCCGACGGTGACGATGCAGAGGAGCTCGTCGTCGCCGTAGCCCAGTTCAGCGCGCAGCCTCGTGCGCTCCGCCAGGTCCGCCGGGACGAAGCCCGTCACGTAGCCGGGGAAGTCGAAGTTGCGCTCGGTCCAGTCGCGGATCATCGGCAGGTCCGGTCCCAGGCGCTGCGGCACGATGTCCTCGGGGTTGCCGACGAACAGGGCCAGGTCGCGAACCTCGGGGTGCTCGGTGATGTGGTCAACCATCTGGGCGTTGTAATCGGCGGTCAGGAAGCGCTCCCGCTCGCTCCCGTCGCCCATCGGCAGGAAGCCCACGAAGTCGGTCGGCCACGCAAACGGGACGCGCTTCTCGCGTGGGTTCTCGTGCAGGTAGTAGTCCAGCTCCCACGCCTCGTCCCCGATCCACAGGTCGTAGCGATCCTCACGCACGACATCGTGGAAGATCATGAAGTTGGCGGCGAGGATCTCGTCCATGCGGCGGATGGCGTGGAAGACGTGCAGGTCGTGCTCGGAGGACTCCGACTCGATGTGCTTGGGCTCGTCGGCCAGATGAGCGCTGGCGGGATGGATGCGCTCGCCCTCGGCCTCCAGCAGCTTGGTCACAGGGTGCTGGGCGAGCCAGTCGATCTGCAGGTCCGGGTGCAGGTGGCGCAGTTCGCGGGCGATCGCCACGTCGCGCTGCGCGTGGCCGAGCCCGTTTGGCGAGGATATGTAGAGGGCGCGAGGACGGCCATCGGGGCGGTAGACCGTGGGATCGCGTGGCGTGCGCCGTCGCCCGAACGCGTCCTCCGCAAAGTCGCGCAGCGCCAGGTTGAACTGCACCGGCTTGCGGGCCTGCAGGAAGTGCCCGGCGCCGGGGACCGCTTCAGGCGCCCTCCGCTGAGGCGGGCAAGCGCGCGGGCGTCGCGCGGCGGTGTGATCCTGTCGCGCTCGCCCGAGACCACGAGCACCGGGCAGTCCAGGTTTTCGGCCAGCTCGCGCAGGGTGCGCCGGCCACGCAGGTATTCATCGTGCGCCAGCGTCGCGCTCAGCGTCTCGAGGTCCGTTTCGAGCGCCCATCCCACCCCATCTTCGAGGGACTTGGGCGAGTGCGGCTCCGGCAGGCTGCGCGAGACGAACCACTCCGCGCACGCCGCGTAGTGCTGGCGCCAGTGGGCCGAGCCCATGTGCCCCCACCAGACTGGCGAAGGCAGGTGAAAGGAGCGGGAGAAGGAGAGCGTCCGCGGGTGCAGCAGAACCGACATGTGCGACAGCGTGTACGGGAACAGCGGGCCGAGGAAGACCGCGCCCAGGACTCGCTCGGGCGCCAGGCGCGCCAGCTCGAGCTGGTACTGGGCGCCTGTGGAGAGGCTCACCATGACCGCCCGCTCGGTACCGGTCGCGTCCATCACGGCCAGGCAGTCGCGGGCGAATTCCGCGGGTGCGTAGCGGTGCGGGTCGCGGCAGCGATCGGAGCGCCCATTGCCCAGGCCGTCCATTACCAGCACCCGGAAGTGGCGTGCGAAGTACGGGATCTGCATCTTGCAGTAGCGGGAGTGAAACAGCGACCAGGTCGGGAGCAGGAAGATCGTCTCCTCGCCCCCGCCGTAGACCTCGTAGAACAGCCGCTGACCGTCGCGCTCGGCGAATCCCTCGCTGTCGGGGTAACGGGCGCGGCTCTGCTCTGGCGCATCGCGGAGTGCCTCCACGTCGAGCGCCGGCGGTTCTGTCCTGGTATCGGTTGTCATGATTGCGTCCCTTTCCTTACGAGATTGTTGTCAGCACCGTCGTAGTAGTCAAGATTGCGACCTGGCACGCGGGTCGCAACCTTGACGCCGGCTCCTACGCCTTCAGCTCGTAGAGGACCGAGAAGGGTTCCTCGATCGGGAGCTTGCGGAAGCGCGTGAAGCCGGCCGCGTAGGCCAGCTCGCGCGCCTTCTCCTCCCCCATGCAGGCACCGATGCCGGCGCCCCCGTGGGCGAGTGACGTTGTCATGCAGTAGAGGGTGCTGACGTTGTAGAGGAACTTGCCGAGCGGGTTGCGGTTCTCCTCCACATCGCCGGACGCGTTCATCTCGAGCATCAGGTATGTGCCGTCCTCCCGCAACGCCCCACGGATCGCGCTCATCAGCCCGACCGGGTCGACCGAGTCGTGCACGACATCGAACGTGCTGACGAGATCGAACCGGCCCTCTGACAGCTCGGCGCCGTCGCCGACCGTGAACGTCATCCGGTCGGTGACCCCCTCGGCCTCCGCGTTTGACCGCGCGCGCTCGATCGAGCCGGCGTGGACATCGTAGCCGTGGACCTCGGCCGCTCCGAACGCCTTGGCTATCGTGATCGGAGCGCGACCGGACCCGCAGCCGACGTCGCACGCCGATCCACCCGCCTCGAGCTTCTCCTGGACGCCGGGCATCGCCGGGATCCACGTCTGGACGAGGTGGTGCTTGTACCACGGCGCCGTGCCGCGCTCGATCGCCTCATACATGTCGGGCAGATACTGATCCTGCGTTACGCCCCCGCCGGTCTTGAACGCCTCGGCCACCGCCGGCGCGACGGTGACCGTCGGGACGATCATCTGCAGGAAGCCGCCAGTGAAGAGCGGGAACTCCTCGTCGGCGAGCGGCAGAGCGTGCTCGGGCGGCAGGAAGTAGGTGTCGCCTTCGCTGTCGTGCTCGACGTACTCGGCCGTCGCCATCGCCGCGAGCCACTCGCGCAGGTAGCGCTCGTTGAGACCCGTGCGTTGCGAGAGCTCGGCGGCCGTCACCGGCCCGGACTCCGCGAGCGCCGCGAAGATGCCGAGGCGGTCGCCGATATACATCAGCCCACCGCGCATCGCGGTTCCGACGTCGAGCACGATCCGCTCGACGAACGCTTCGAGCTTCTTCTGGTCAAGCTGCACCTCGGTAGCCATCTGTGTCTCCCTTCGTGGTTGGGCTTCGGGAAGCAACTGTCCCAGAGCTCCGTGGCGCCACCGCGAAACGCGCGCGAAACGCGCGTGAATCCCCGTAGGCTTCGTTCATGCTGCGCGTCAAGCTGCTGGGGGAGATGGCGCTCGAGGTGGACGGGAGGCATCTGGAGCTGCCTGCGAGCCGGCGGGCGCGTTCGCTGCTCGGCCTGCTTGCCTTGGAGCGGCGCACGCACCCCCGCGGCCAGCTCGCGGCTCGCTTCTGGCCCGACGTGCTCGACGAAAGCGCGCGCACAAGCCTGCGCAGCGCCCTGTCGGCTCTGCGTCGCCCGCTGGGCGCCGACGCCGATCGCTACCTGTTGGCCACCCGCGACGGAGTCGCCCTCGCCGGCCCGGATGAGGTCTGGACAGACGTAGGCGAGTTCGAGCGGCTCGTCGCGGAGGGTCGGTTCGAGGATGCGCTCGAGCTCTCGCGAGGCGAACTGCTCGAGGACCTCGACGACGACTGGGTCTATGAGCGACGCGACGAGCACCGCGCTCGCGTCGCGGCGTTGCTGGAGCGGATGGCTGCTGCCGCGGAAGCCGCGGGGAACCTCGCGGCGGCGGTCACTCTCACTCGGCGCCAGGTCGCGCTCGACCCGCTCTCCGAGGAGGCCCATCGCGAGCTGATCCGCCGCCTGGCGGCGAATGGGGACCGCTCGGCGGCGCTTACGACATACCGCCGCCTCGCTGACCGATTCGCCTCGGAGCTGGGGATCGTGCCCTCGCCGGCTACGCGCGAGCTCCTCGAGCGGATCCGCGCGGGCGGAACGACGCTGCAGCCCGTTGCGCCGCCGACGTCAGACTCCCCGCCGCCTGCGCCGCCCGTCCCCGCACCGGTTGCCGAACGGACGACCGGCACGGTGACGCTGCTGTTCACCGATCAGGTCGGCTCGACAGAGACGCTCCAGAGACTCGGCGATGAGGAGGGCGAGCGTCTGCGGCGCGCGCACTTCGGCCTGCTGCGCGAGGCGGCGGCCATGCACGGCGGCGAGGAGGTGAAGAACCTCGGCGACGGGCTGATGGTGGCGTTCGTGAGCGCGGTTGACGCCGTCGCATGCGCGATCACGATCCAGCAGGCCGTCCACCGTGCCCGTGCAGGCGGCGAGCCCGCAGTTCGCGATTCGCATCGGCCTGAACGTCGGCGAGCCGATCCGCGACGAGGGCGATTACTTCGGCACGCCGGTGGTGATCGCAAAGCGGCTCTGCGACGCCGGCGCGCCAGGTCAGATCCTCGCCTCGGAGTTGGTGCGTGCGCTGGTCGGGACGCGCGGCGGGTTCTCCTACCGCGCGCTGCAGGCAATCGTGCTGAAGGGCGTCGCCGACCCGGTCCCCGCTTGCGAGGTGATCTGGGAGCCGTCGACCGAGCAGCGTGTCCCACTTCCCCCGCTGCTGGTGGCCGAGGACCGCGGCACGTTCGTCGGCCGATCCGATGCGGCGGCTGCGCTGGAGGCGGCGTGGGCGGCGGTGCGTGAACGCGGCTTGCGCGTCGTGGCGCTCGCGGGCGAGCCGGGGATCGGTAAGACGCGCCTGGTAAGGGAGTTCGCCCGCACCGTGCACGAGCGGGGCGCGACGGTGCTGGCGGGCAGCTGCCACGAGGAGACCCTCGTCCCCTACCAGCCGTTCGTCGAGGCGCTCCGCCACTACATCGCCTGCTGCCCTCCGGCCGAGCTGACTGTGCAGGTCACCCCGCGGCGCGCGCAACTCGCCGCGATCGTGCCAGAGCTCGAGGACGCGCGCACCCCCCACGGGCCGACGGGCCTTGGCGCCGAGCAGGAGCGCTTCCGCTTGTTCGAGGCGGTCTCCTCGCTGCTGGCCGACGCTGCGCATCTTCGCCCGCTGGTGCTGTTCCTGGACGACCTGCACTGGGCCGACCAGCCGAGCCTGCTGCTGCTTCGCCACCTCGCACGCTCGGCGAAGGACGCGCCGTTGATGGTCCTAGGCACCTACCGGCCGGTCGAGGTCGGCGACGAGCATCCGCTCGCCGAAGCGCTCGCAGAGCTGCGCCGCGCGCGGGTCGCTCGAGCGGCTGTCGTTGTCGGGGCTCGGCGAGGCCGAGGTCGCCGAGCTGATCGCGGGTCGCACCGGGCAACAGGCGCCGCGCGGGTTCGTGCGCCGTGTCGCGGACCGCAGCGAGGGCAACCCGTTCTTCATCGAGGAGCTGCTGCACGACGTCGGCGCGGAGTCCGATTGGGATGCGGCGGCGGGCGGCGTGCCGGACAGCGTCAGGGACTTGTTGCTGCGCCGCCTGCGCGGTCTCGGCGATGACTGCCGCCAGGCGCTCTCAGTGGCCGCGGTCGCGGGCCGCGACTTCGAGCTCGACGTGCTCGAGCGTGTCCTCGAGCACCCACGCGATCGCCTCATCGACCTCATCGAGGAGGCGCTCGACGCCGATGTCCTGGTCGAGCCTGCGCAGTCGGTGGGGCGGCTCAGCTTCTCCCACGCGCTCTTTCGCGAGACGATCTACGAGCAGCTTTCGGCCACCCGGAAGGCGGCGATCCACGGGCGGATCGCCGCGGCGATCGAGGAGGCGCCCACGGACCGCTCCGACGAGCGCGCGGGCACGCTCGCCTACCACTACCGCGCCGCCGGCGAGCTGCGCAAGGCCTTTGACTACCACCGCCGCGCCGTCGCGGCGGCGGAACGGGTCTACGCCCACGAGACGGCGCTCGAGAACTTGCAAGGAGCGATCGTCGCGGGCGAGATGCTCGGTATGACGGCCGCCACGGAGGAGACGATCCGCGACCTCTACCGAGCCCGCGCCTGGACGCTCCACCTACTCGGCGAGCCCGAGAGAGCACTGATCGACCTCGAGCACGCGCTAGCGGGCGCACGGGCGGCCGGCGACCGCGCGACTGAGATGCACGTGCACAACGCTCTGGGGATGCATTGGCACGTGCTCGACCCGCAGGCCTCGCGACGCTGTCACGAAGAGGCGCTGCGGATCGCCGAGGAGCTCGGCGACGAATCCGGTCAGGTCAGTGCGCTCAACCGCCTATCGCTCGTGCTCGCCAACGAGCTGGAGTTCGCCGAGGCGGTCGAGCTGGGCGAGCGCGCGCTGCAGATCGCCCGCCGCGCCGGCGACGACGTTGCCGTCAGCCAGGCGATGGACAGCCTCAAGTTCGCCGCGCTGCAGCTCGGCGACCTCGAGCGCCTCGAGGAGCTCTGCGCAGAGCTCGAGCGAGCCCAGCGCAGGCGCGGCGAGGAGTGGTACCTGCAGTGGACGCTATGCGAGTCCTCCTATGTTCCGCTGGAGCGCTGCGACTGGCCGGAGGCCGAGCGGCGTGTCGCGGAGGCGCTCGCCATCAGCGAGCACATCGGGGATCCCTACAGCGGAGTGCTGATTCGCGACACGTTGAGCTGGATCGCGCGCTGCCGAGGCGACTATGCAGGATCGCTCGCATTCGGTCACGAGGCGTTTGCGGGCGCGGATACATCCGCCGCCGACTGGCTCGGCTGGGCCGCAGCGGGTCTCGCGACCCCCCTTCTGGACCTGCGCGCCGCGGAGCTCGCTGTCCCTGTCCTCGAGCGCGGGCTTGCCGCCGCCGAGCGCAACCGTGCGCGCGGGCAGATCTTCCGCTGCCTCGGAGCGCTGTCTTCGGCCATGCGGATGGCGGGTGCCGAGACCCAGGCGCGTGCGCTCGCGGAGCGTGCGCAGCAGATCGCAGAGCAGGTCACGACGCCGCCTGGCAAAGTCGACTTTTGGGGCGAGCAGGCTTACTTCGCGATCGCTGAGACCCACCTCGCGGACGGCGACATCGAGCGCGCCGAGGAGCCAATGCGAGGCCGGCTGCAAGCGTGGGAGCGCAGCGGAACGCGGAGGTCGATCGCAATGACCACCCGTCTCCTATCCCGCTGCGCCGAGGCTCGGGGAGACTGGGCTTCGGCGGCGCGGATGCTCGCCCGCAGCGCCCAGGCGGCCGGCGATGAGGGGCTGATCTGCGAGCGCTGGCAGATCGAAGCCGGGCTTGCCCGCGTAGCCGCCGCGGCGGATAGGCTCGAAGAGGCCGAGGATCACAGCCGGCGCGCACGCGAGCTGATCGACACGATGGCAGCATCGGTCGGCGACGAGGAGATCGGCGCGCGGTTCCGCGAGCGCGCACTCGCAGAGATCGACCGCCCAGGACCGACGCTACGCCATTAGCGGACAGCCGCCAATCGACCTCGAAGCCGAGCAGCTGAGGATCTTCCAGCGAGGATCCGAAGACCTGCTGCAGCGGCGCTATCTGACTGCCGTAGGTGAGCACCGCCTCGAGCTTGCCGGCATGGTCCTCCGCTCCCAGCCGGTGCGCCGCGGCCACCATCCGCTCGACTGGGATGCCGGTGGCTTCGAGCTGGCTCGCCCATCGCTCGCCTGCGGGATCCGCACCCGTGGACGACCCGCCGTCGAGCACCCACCGGGGCCATCCGACCACGGTGGCGTGAGGCAGGTCGGCGTACAGCGCCACGTTGGCGCCCTCTGCGTGGAGCGCCAGTGCTGCCGCGCGCACGGCGGTATGGTCGCGATGGTGGTCGCCCAGACTGGCCGGCGCGTATATCCGGGCGCCCGCGACGAGCACTCCGCGCAGCGCCTCCACGATCTCTCCCGGCGCCTGGTCGGGCTGGCGGTACTGGCTGTCCAGGAACGGCAGGTTGACGGCCGCGCGGCCGGCGAGCGCGAGCGCCTGGCGGTCCTCCTCGATACGCGTGCGGACCGCCGCGGCCGAGTCGGTCGCACCCGCGAGCCGGTCCCACCAGCCGAGCGTTCCCGCGGGAGGCTCACCCGCAAAGACGTTCACCACGAGCACCTCGCCGGCGCTCGCCAGCACATGCCAGCACGAGAGCACCGCGTCGTCGAAGTGGGGCGAGAGGATGACCGCGTCGGGACCCATCGCCGCTCACTATCGCGCGCGTGCGTGTAGCCATCGTGAAACCGTCGCGAAAGCTATGATCGGGCGGTGAAGGCCCGAGTCTTGGTCCTGGGAGCTGGTTTCGGCGGTCTTGAGCTCTCGACCATGCTGTCGGAGGCGCTCGGCGACGAGCGTCGACGTGACCCTGATCGACAAGAACGACGCGTTCGTCTTCGGATACTCCAAGCTTGACGTGATGTTCGGCCGCACGACGCCCGAGGCGGTCCGGCTCGCCTACCGTGACATCGCAAAGCCCGGAGTCCGTTTCCTGCAGGAGACGATCACCGCGATCGATCCCGAAGCGCGGCGCGTGAGCACCGACGGTGGGGTCCACGAGGCCGATGTCCTCGTCGTGGCGCTTGGCGCCGACTACGACCTGGACGCCACGCCGGGACTCGCGCGAGGCAGGCAACGAGTTCTACTCGGTGGCCGGAGCCGAACGGCTGGCCGAGATCCTCCCGACGTTCTCGCAGGGGCGGGCGATCATCGGCGTGTGCGGGGCGCCGTTCAAGTGCCCCCCGGCGCCGAGCGAGGCCGCGCTGCTGCTGCACGACCATCTGTCCGCGCGGGGCGTCCGGGCGGATTGCGAGATCTCCTTCGTGATCCCGTTCGGGAGCCCGGTCCCTCCGTCGCCGGAGACCTCCCGTGCGCTCATCGCCGCCTTCGCCGAGCGTGACATCGAGTTCGTCCCGGGTCGCCGCGTGAGCTCGCTCGACGGGGCGCGCCGCGTCGCGGTGCTCGACGACGGCAGCGAGATGCCCTATGACCTCTTCCTCGGCGTCCCCAAGCACCGCGCCCCCGACGTGGTGGTGGCGAGCGGGATGATCGAGGACGACTACGTGCCGGTGAACCCGAGGACGCTCGAGACGCGTTTCCCGGGCGTCTACGCGATCGGAGACGTCGCGGCGGTCGGTGTGCCGAAAGCGGGGGTGTTCGCCGAGGGACCGGCTCGTGTCGTCGCGGCTTCGCTGATCGCGAACGCCAAGCGCGGCGAGCAGCCGGCGGCCTACGACGGGCGCGGCTCCTGCTACATCGAGTTCGGCTCCGGTCGCGTCGGTCGCGTCGACGTGGACTTCCTCTCGGGACCGAAGCCGACCGGCGCCTTCCAGGAGCCCTCCGGCGCCCTCGTCGCCGAGAAGCGACACTTCGGCTCCAGCCGCCGCGCCCGCTGGTTCGGCCGCTGAGGAGCGGAGCCCGTCGCACGGCATCGCCGCGAGGCGTCTCCGCGAAACCGCGCGACGCAGGCAAACGGTGCCGAGGCGACCCCGGGATCGGTGGATCCAGGCTCAGACGCTGAGCGGAGAGGGGCTGTCCTGGGGAGCAGAGACGCTCACGGGTGGGCCGAAGCTGACCTGCAGGCATGCGCCGCCGCCGGGTGCGTTCTCGGCCTTCGCGTAGCCGTGGTGCGCCTCGGCCGCCTGGCGCACGATCGCCAGCCCCAGCCCCGATCCGGGGAGCTTGCGGGCCGCCGCGGCGCGGTAGAAGCGCTCGAACACGTGGGGCAGGTCGGCCTCGTCGAAGCCGGGGCCGTGGTCGCGGACCGTGAGCACGCCTTCGCTGAGCTCGATCTCGATCAGCCCGTCCGGGGGGCTCCACCGGCGCGCGTTGTCGAGCAGGTTCGACACCGCGCGGTTGACGCGATCGGGCTCCGCCCTGACGATCGTGGGCTGCAGCTCGACTTCGAAGCGCAGCTCGCCGCGCCTGCGCGTGCGCTGCACCGCCTCGCTGACGATCTCATCGAGGCGCACCTCCTCGCGGGCCGCCTCGCTCCTGGCGCCCCGCGCGAGCTCGACCACGTCGCTCACCAGCGAGGTCAGCTCGTCGAGCTCGTCGATGATGTCCCGTCGCAGGCTCTCGCGGTCCTCCGGGGTCAGGCGCCCGGCGTCCTGCAGGGTCTGGATGTTCGCCCGCAGCGACGCGATCGGGGTGCGCAACTCGTGGCTCGCGTCGGCGATCAGGTGGCGCTGGGCCTCCACCGAGCGTGCGAGCGCGTCGAGCGTCGCATTGAAGCTCTCCGCCAATCGCGCCAGCTCGTCGCGGCCCGCGACCTCCAGCCGTTGCGAGAGGTCCAGGCCGCCCGCGAGCGTCTCCGCGCGCCCCGTAAAGCGCGCGATCGGCGCGAGCGCCGTGCGCGCGACCAGGGCGCCCAGGAGCGCCGCGATCGCGATGCCCGCGACACCCACGATCAGGAGGATCAGCAGGATCTGACTCAGCTCGTGATCCACCTCGGTGAGCGGGCGCGCGATCATCACCGCGCCCAGCGAGCCGCTGCCGATCGTGAGCACGCGCAGATGCGTGCCCTTCACGGTCCGGTCAGCCAGTGTGCGCCCGCGGCCGCCCGCCGCGATCGTCCTGTCCGCGGCGCTCGGTGCGATGACCGGGGAGGAGCTCTGGCCCCCGGGAATCTCGACCGCGCCCTTGGGAGAGATGACCTGCACGTAGCCCGAGGCTCCGCCGAACCTGGCCGGCTGAACCGCCCTCGGAAACCCAAGGAGGCTGCCCGCGTCGCCTCCAGAGGGTGCTCGCACGCCATCGAGCGGGGAGCGCCCGCCGAAGCCCGGCGGGGGTGCGCCGAACCGCAGGGGAGATGGCGCGGAGATGAACTCGTGTGTGCGCTGGATCAGGGACCTGTCGATCTGCCCGCGCAGATCGGAGCGCACCGCGAGGTACAGCCCGATCGCGGCCACCAGCACCGCGAGCGCGACCGCGAGGCCCGCCGCCGCCGCGATGCGCGCGCGCAGCGTCACGGCTCGCGCAGGACGTAGCCGACACCGCGAACGGTGTGGATCAGCTGCCGCGCGCCGAGGTTCTTGAGCTTGCGGCGCAGGTAGCCCACGTACACCCGCAGCGAGTTCGAGGCGGCGCCGAAGTCATAGCCCCACACGCGGTCGTAGATCACGCTGTGGGTGAGCACGCGCCGGGGGTTGCGCATCAGGATCTCCAGCAACTGGTACTCGGTGCGCGTCAGCTCGGTGAAGCTCTCACCCACCGCCGCTCCGTGGCGGGCGCTGTCGAGCCGCACCTCCGCGAAGGACAGCGAGCCCGGGCTCCCCTCCGAGCCCGCGCGGCGCAGGAGCGCCCGCAGCCGCGCCTTCAGCTCGTTCACGTCGAACGGCTTCACCAGATAGTCGTCCGCGCCCGCGTCCAGGCCGTTGACGCGGTCGCTGATCGCCTCGCGCGCGGTGAGCATCAGGATCGGCACCCGGTTGCCCAGCAGACGCAGGCGACGGCACACCTCCAGGCCGTCCATGCCGGGCATCCCGATGTCGAGCACCACCGCGTCGGGGACGGCCGTCGCGACCAGTTCGAGCGCCTCGGCGCCATCCTCGGCGCTCTGCACCTCATAGCCGCCGAGAGTCAGCGTCCGGCGCAGAGCCTCGCGCAGTGCGCGATCGTCGTCCACCACAAGGATCCTCACGGCCCGATTGTGGCATCCGCCGAAAGCGCTGCGGGGCATTCCTACATCTGTCTTACACCGCTCCTATCTTGCTTTATGGGTGTCACCCGATCATCGCCCGGGAGCGGGCTTCGATCGTCCCGCCCCGCGCGTCATCGTGCGCCCCACTGCAATTGAATGACGGGGAGTGACGGCGCCGGCGCCGACCACATCGAGGAGCCCGATCGTGTCACACCAAGCGCTTCCAGTCTCACCCCGGTTCGAGATCTCGATCTCCGCACGGGAGCGGCTGCGCGCGCTGCTCCGCGGCCGGCCCGCCGATTCGCCGTGGTCGCGGCCCGCGCTGCTCGGTGTCGCGCTGCTCGCCGCCGCGCTGATGCTGTGGGGCCTCACGGCGAACGGCTACGCGAACACCTACTACGCCTCCGCGGTGTACGCGGGGAGCCACAGCTGGTCGGCGTTCTTCTACGACGCGCTCGATCTCAGCCGCTACGTGGCGCTCGACAAGACCCCGCTGTCGATCTGGATGATGTCGCTCTCCGCCCGGATCTTCGGCTTCGGCAGCTTCACCATGCTGCTGCCCGACGCGCTCTGCGGCGTCGCCTCCGTGCTCGTGCTCCACGACGCCGTGCGTCGCACGCTCGGCCATCGTGCGGCGATCGTGGCGGCGCTGATGCTCGCGCTCACGCCCGTGACGGTTGTGATGAGCCGCTTCAACAACCCCGACGCGCTGCTCGTGCTGCTGCTCGTGTGCGCCGCATGGGCGACGGTGCGCGCGATCGAGACCGGACGCACCCGGCAGGCTGCTGCTGGCCGGGATGCTCGTGGGGCTCGCCTTCAACACCAAGATGCTCCAGGCCTACCTCGTGCTCCCCGCGCTCGGGATCGCCCACCTCTACGCCGGCCCCGGCCCCGGCCGCGCCCGGCGCCGTCTCGCGCAGGCCGCTCGGCGCCGGCGCCGTCACGGTTGCGGTGAGCGCCGCCTGGGTCGCCACGATGATGCTGATCCCCGCCTCGCAGCGACCCTACGTGGGCGATACCGCCCACAATTCGTGGTGGGAGCTGATCTTCGAAGCCAACGGCCTCGATCGCGTGGGGTCGAGCGGCTTGGGCGGCCCGGGTGGCGGCTTCGGCGGCGGCCAGGGCGCGCTGCGGCTGTTCAATGCGCAGATCGGCGGCCAGATCGCATGGCTCCTGCCGCTCGCCGCGCTCGGTCTGATCACCGGCCTGTGGGTGCACCGGCGTGCCCCCCGCACCGATCCCGCCCGCGCCACGTACGTGCTCTGGGGCATCTGGGCGATCGTCCACGTCGCCGTCTTCAGCTTCTCGCTGAACCTCCTCCACCCCTACTACACGAGCGCGCTCGCGCCCGCCGTCGCGGTGCTCGCCGCCGGAGGCATGCTCGCGCTGTGGGACCGGGCTCGGACGTCGAGGCTCGCCTCGGCGACGCTCGCGGGCGCGCTCATCGCAACGGCCGCCCTCTCGGTATCGCTGCTCGGTCGGACACCCTCGTTCGTGCCGTGGCTGCGATGGACGGTGCTCGCCATGGCGGTGCTCTGCGCGGCGGCGATCCTCCTACGGCGCGCTCGCGCGCGCACGCTCGTGCTCCCGCTCGCCCTCGCCGCGGTGCTCGCTGCACCGGCGGCGTACTCGATCGCGACGGTTGGGCGGAGCATCACCGGCGCCAACCCGACCGCCGGGCCAGCCGGCGCCGCCGCGGACGGTTTCCCGGGAGGCCACCGGCTGGGCCTGCGCCTCTTCGGCGCCACGGGCGCGGGAGGCGGGGCATCGTCTGAGCTGTCCGCCGGTCTGGGTCAGGGGCTCGGCATCGCCGGCGCGGGTCCCGCCGGCGCCGGCGGGGGCAGGGCGGATAGGCGGCTGATCGCCTACCTCGAGTCGCATCGCGGCCGCACGAGGTATCTCGTCGCGGCAAGCGGTTCGATGACCGCGGCGCCGATCATCCTCGCCACCCACCAGCTCGTGATCACGATCGGCGGCTTCTCCGGGCAGGATCCGGCGCCCACCGTCGCTCAGCTGGAGCGGTTGATCTCCTCCGGCCGGCTCCGCTACGTGCTCGGGTTCGGGCGAGTCCGCGCGCCCATCGGCCTGTTCGGCCGGGGTCGGATCGCCCGCGGCGGGTTCGGCCTCCCCGGTGGCGCGATCCCCGGCAGCGGCATCCCCGGCGGCGCTCCCAGCGGCGGCGCTCCCAGCGGCGCCCCTCCCGCCGGCGGCCCACCGGGCGCCGGCTTCCCCGGCGGCGGCTTTCGAGGCTTTCCCGGCTTTCCCGGCGGTCCCGGGGGCGTGGACTCCGCGGCGCAGTCCCGGCAGAGATGGGTGGTCGCGCACTGCAAGCCGGTGAGCGGCTACTCCGGCCTCGAGGACTGCTCCGCCGCGCGTTAGGATCGAGGCGTGCTCGCCCTCACCGCAGCTCCCGGTGCGCCCGCGAACGTGAAGCTGCGCGAGGTGCCCGATCCCGTGCCGCTGCCCAGCGAGGCGCTCGTTCGGGTGCGCGCGTTCTCGCTCAACCGCGGCGAGTCGCGGCGGCTGGCCGACATGGGCGACGGGGAGCTCACCGGCTGGGACATCGCGGGGGTCGTGGAGGCCGCCGCCGACGGGAGCGGTCCGGCTCGGGGTGCGCGGGTCGTCGGCTTGGTCGCGCGCGGAGCGTGGGCGCAGCTCGCCGCGGTCCCCACCGACACGCTCTGCGAGCTGCCCCCCGGGGTCTCCGACGCGCAGGCCGCCACGCTTCCCGTCGCGGGGCTCACCGCGCTGAAGGCGCTCGACGTCGCCGGCTGCGTGCTCGGCCGGCGGGTGCTCGTGACGGGCGCCAGTGGCGGCGTGGGGCGCTTCGCGGTGCAGCTCGCCAAGCTCGCCGGCGCCCACGTCAGCGCCGTTTCCTCGAGCGCCGCGCGCGCCCGTGGCCTCAGCGAGCTCGGGGCGGATGAGATCCTCCACCGGCTCGAGCCCGCCGGCGAGGAGTTCGACGCGATCGTCGAGGCCGTCGGCGGGGAGACGCTCGGGGCGGCGCTGCAGCGCGTCGCGCCGCTGGGGACCGTCGTCTCCTTCGCCTCCTCCGATCCCGCGCCCACCAGCTTCCCCACGCGCGCCCTCTTCGGCCGCGCCCCCGGCGCGCGGCTCTACGGGCTCCTCCTCTTCGCCGAGCTCGCCCGCGGGCGCTCCGGCGCTCGGGACCTCGGCCGCCTCGCCGGGCTCGTCGCAGCCGGCAAGCTCGACTGCTCGGTGGACAGCGAGGCCAGCTGGCACGAGGCCGCGGAGGCCATCGCCGCGCTGATGGAGCGCCGCGTCGCCGGCAAGGCCGTCCTCCACGTCGACTGAGGATGAGCAGGCGTCTCCGGCGGCACGCTCCGACGTCGTCAACGGTGGGCCCGCACCGCCGTCGGGCAGCTCGGGGGTCTCACTCGTAGCGCTCGGCGAGCGTCTCCCACTGGGCCATGTCGTGGCCCGGGATGATCAGCGCGCCGGGGCGCTCGCGGTCGTAAGCCTGGAGCGCCCGCACGCTGCGCTCGAAGGCCTCGCGGTTCTGTGAGCGCCACGGCCGCCGGCCCTCGCGGAGAGTCGCGATCGTGTAGATCGCGTCTCCCGCGATCAGCGCCTCGCGCTCGCGCAGGCGGGCGAGGACGGAAAGGTGCCCCGCGCTGTGCCCCGGGGTGTCGAGCAGCGTGAGCGACCCGTCGCCGAACAGGTCGAGCGCGCGCTCGAACGGGTCGTGCGCGCGCGCCGCGGGCCCGTGGAAGTCCACCGTGCGGTACGTGAGGCGCGGGTCGAGCTGAGCGGCCGGGTAGCCCTGCAGCGATGCTCCCCGCGCTCGCGCCGCGCGCCACTCCAGGGCCGAGACGATCACCGTGGCGGCCGGGAAGTCCGCGAGCGCGCTCCCGTGGTCGAAGTGCAGGTGCGTCATCACCACCAGGCCGATCTCCCGCGGCTCGATGCCGCGCGCCCGCAGCTGCGCCGCCGCGGTCTGCTCGGGTCGCATCCGGATGTTCCGGCCGATCAGTCGCCCGATCGGGCCGAGGTTGCGGTTGCGCTCTGCGGGCGTGCCCTCCGCGATCACCCGGTGAAAGCCCGTGTCGATCATGATCGGCCCCACCGTGGGGTGCTCGATCAGGAAGGCCACGATCGGGACGCGGATCAGCTGGTCCTTCGGGACCCCCACGCCGAACGCCCGCAGCGCGCCCCCGAGCCCGCGGTCCGCGTGAAACCAGCCCTCCGGCCCGAGCATCTCGCCGCACAGCAGGGGGTGGAGGGTCACCGTCGCTCCCTCGCTCCCGCCCGGCAGGGGCAGTTGCACCGGCGTCGCCTCGATGGCTGCGTGCATCCCCGTAGTCTCCGTCATTCCCTCCCGGGAGGTCGTGCGATGACATTCGAGGACATCCCCGAGGAGCCGCTCGTTCTCCGACCCTGATCCGATGGCGCCGGTCGTGCTTCAACGGAGCCAAGGATGGAGGACGACGCGGTCGAACATCGCCTGGGCATCAAGGTGCTGGACAGCTTCGCCGGCGATCTTCAAGCCGGTGGATTTTCCCTTGATTGCGGTGAGCAGGCCTTGTCGCGGGTGCGAGAGCTGCTCACCCGCTACGCGGATCTGCGCCTCGGCTTCGCCGACGCCACCGTGATCGCCTGCGCAGACACCACGGAGGCCGGGTGCTGACCCTTGATCGACGTCACCTCGATGTCGTGGCCGCCGAGGGGACGATCGAGGTTCTGCCTGCTTGACGCTGAGGAGATCATCCCGTGGGTGTGCTTCAACGGAGCCGGGGAATCACTTCCCCGGTGACCCGATGTGCCAGGAGTGCTGGGCGTGGGAGCTTCTGACGCGCTTCAACGGAGCCGGGGAATCACTTCCCCGGTGACGGTCTAGCTTCACGACCGGCAGCATCGGCCTGGGCTCGCTTCAACGGAGCCGGGGAATCGCTTCCCCGGTGACCGCTCCTCGCTCACGATCCCCGCGGCGACGAAAGTCGCTTCAACTGAGCCGGGGAATCGTTTCCCCGGTGACACCCACGCACTCCGGGGCGGTATAGGCGAGGTTGTAGCTTCAACTGAGCCGGGGAATCGTTTCCCCGGTGACTTCCTGTCCGTGGGCGATACGGCTCGTCGGCTACGAGCTTCAACTGAGCCGGGGAATCGCTTCCCCGGTGACGCTAGCCAAGCGTTGTACGCCGCCATTAACAGCGTGCTTCAACTGAGCCGGGGAATCGCTTCCCCGGTGACTCTCCAAGTTCGCCACCAAGCCGTCGGCGCAGGCGTATGTGGCTTCAACTGAGCCGGGGAATCGCTTCCCCGGTGACCTGCACAGGAACGCCGCCGACGGGCCTTTGACGCCGCGCTTCAACTGAGCCGGGGAATCGCTTCCCCGGTGACCCGGTCCGGGTGTGTCTCACGGCACGCGGCAGGTGCGTGCTTCAACTGAGCCGGGGAATCGCTTCCCCGGTGACTGGAATCGCTCGCCAGGCTGGGAGGCCGGCGGATAGCCCGGCTTCAACTGAGCCGGGGAATCGCTTCCCCGGTGACTCGCACTGCGCCACAGCCTTCGCCTGGGCCACAAGGCTTCAACTGAGCCGGGGAATCGCTTCCCCGGTGACAAGAAGCAGCCGAGCGACACGATAGAATCTGAGGCTCGCTTCAACTGAGCCGGGGAATCGCTTCCCCGGTGACGCGCAGTGCGAACGGGACTACCGCGAAGCCTTGGCGCTTCAACTGAGCCGGGGAATCGCTTCCCCGGTGACCCGCGAGCCGCCGTGCAACCAAACGCCCGTTGGGCGACGCGCTTCAACTGAGCCGGGGAATCGCTTCCCCGGTGACGGTTTGGATGGGACTACATTGGTGATGAGAGTCTTGGCTTCAACTGAGCCGGGGAATCGCTTCCCCGGTGACGGCTCGTAACCCGGCGTACTTCGCGACATGGTCCCCGCTTCAACTGAGCCGGGGAATCGCTTCCCCGGTGACGTCGTCTGCCCGAACGGCGACCGCACGGTGCTGTGCGTGCTTCAACTGAGCCGGGGAATCGCTTCCCCGGTGACGGGCTGGTCCGCGTCGATGAAGACGGGCTGCTGAATGCTTCAACTGAGCCGGGGAATCGCTTCCCCGGTGACGTCGAGGGGCCGAACGTTCGGCTTCAGGGCGGTGTGCTTCAACTGAGCCGGGGAATCGCTTCCCCGGTGACCTCCAAATACAGCGTAGGCAGCAACCCCAAAGCCCCAAGTGCTTCAACTGAGCCGGGGAATCGCTTCCCCGGTGACGTCTCGCGGATGTCATTAGCGGCCAGATCGCGGGGCTTCAACTGAGCCGGGGAATCGCTTCCCCGGTGACCCGTTCACCGAAGTGTATGTGGACCGGGATCTCGGGCTTCAACTGAGCCGGGGAATCGCTTCCCCGGTGACGGCTCGCGAATTATGGCGCATATTTGCAGGGGGTTTGGTGGCCTTCGCGAGAGGTCGGTCCTCGAGCGGCGAGCCAAGCGGCGGTGCGCGGCGCCTCTCGACCCGAATTGCGCCAATATGCAGGCGATTCAGGGCTGCGAGCGCCGACGGGGTTTTGCGGCGGACGTGAGCGCTCGCGGGGCTCACCAGATGGCGGGGTCGTCGGTGGGGAGCTCGCGGCGGACCCCGAGGAACTCGATGCACTGTACGCCGCGTGTGGTGGGGGCGCCGAGGTCGAAGATGCCGATGCTGTCCTCGGTGGTCTTGATCTCCGCGAGCAGCGCGCGCTTGAGGGCGATGAGCTCGGTCGCGGTGAGGTCGCATACGAACACCGAGTACTGCAGCGGCTCCCCGTGGTCCTTCGCCACGCGATGGACTCGCCGCAGCCGCCGGGGATGGCGGATGTCGTACGCCACGAGATACCGCGTGCGGTCGGCCACGGCGAGTCCTGCTTCCTATCGAGTTGTCAAGGGACGATATGCTGGGACGTCGCCGACGAGGACGGCGGCGAGCAGTCGCGCCTGGATCTCCAGGCAGCGACGGTAGCTCGCCCGGTAGCGGAAGAGGGGGTGG
The DNA here is from genome assembly GCA_963813765.1 of uncultured Solirubrobacterales bacterium. GTDB lineage: Bacteria > Actinomycetota > Thermoleophilia > Solirubrobacterales > Solirubrobacteraceae > Palsa-744. Next base: position 958,552 of record CAWFAB010000006.1, on the reverse strand, counting down.
CGCAGCTCCGTGGCCATGCGCCGCTCGTACGCGGCGATCGCTTTGCGCCGGCCGCGGTCGGTGAGGGCCACGCCGCCGGCGCGCTTGACGAAGTCGCCGGCGGTCGACCTCCCCGTTGTTGATCGCGGTCATCACCGTGGAGTCCCCGATGAGGGGGCGAAACTCCTCCGCGAGGTCCAGCGCGAGCGCGGGCCGGCCGAAGCCGGGCGGTGGTAGACGCCAACGTAGGGATCGAGTCCCGCCGCGAGCGCGGCGACCGTGTCGTCCTTGACTAGGAGGGCGTAGACGAATGAGAGCAGGGCGTTGACAGGATCCTGGGGCGGGCGACGATTGCGCTCGCTCGAAGCCGAACTCCCCGTCCTCCCCGGCTTCTCGCAGCAGCGCCCCGAAGCAACCGAAGTACAGGCGCGCCGCGGTCCCCTCGATCCCCAGCAGCGACTCGAGGCTGCGCTCCCCCTCGGCCGCCTTGGCGAGCTCGGCGAGCTGGGCGACGGCGCGGCGGCGTCCTTGCCGCCGTGCCGGCGCAGAAGCGTCCGCGCGTTGCGGATCTTGCCGCGCAACGAACGCCCCCGCGATCTCGGGGCTGCCGAGCGCGCGCGGCGCGGTGCTGGCGCATCCGACCGCCACGTTCTTCGCGGGCATCCCCGTCGCGAAACCGCTGAACCAGCCGCCGGCGGTGAACCACAGCACCGGCACGCCGCTCTCGAAGCAGGCGCGCAGCAGCGCGCTGCCGACAGTCACGTTGCCGAATACGGCGATGTGCGACACGTCGATCAGACGGCGGGAGGCCGTCTCCCTGACCCATCCTCGAGCAGCACCACCCGCCCGCCCCGCTTGGACAGCCGGCTCCCCGGGTTGGTCGCGTACAGGGGGCGTCGCCGGCGGGTCGCCCGCCACCAGCCGCCGCGGGGGCCGCTGCGCACGCTCGCGCAGCGCGTTCACCTCGTCCGGCAGGCAGATTCCGACCAGCGAGCAGCGCGGGCACTTCGGGCTGTCGATCAGCGGCGGCGGCGGCCCGTCGCCGGCCGCATCCGCGCGCAGCTGCTCGATCGCCGCCCCCGTCTGGGCGATGAGCTCCGGGGTGATCTCGATCCGGTGGCGCGTCCGCGTCCCCGCGAAGTACGCCTCGGCGTGGGGTACCCGGTAGCCCGCATCCCGCAGCAGCAGCACCTGCGCGCACAGCTGCACCAGCTCCGGCTCCCACAGGGGCGTCCTCCGGGCGCGCGCGGGCCGCCGCGCTTGTACTCGACCGGCACCACCGCGCCCGCCGCGCGCCTCCAGCAGATCGACCTTCGCGATCAGGCCCAGGCGCTCGGAGGAGACCGTCACCGAGCTGCTCGACGGCGGCGGCTCCCCCTCCTGCGCGGAGGGCTCCGGCGGCGCCGCGCGCTCGCGATCCACGACCCGGTGCACGAACGTCCCCTCGGCCGTGTCCGCGTTGTCCGCGAACTGGCGGTCCACCCACTCCAGGTACGCCAGCCGCCGGCAGTACACGTGCTCGTTGAGGATCCGCGCGGGGATCAGGTCGGGGATGGTCTCGGGCATCTACTTCAACGGAGCCGAGGAATCGCTTCCCCGGTGAGACGGTCGCGGTGTCACGGGAACGAACAGGCCCAGACCAAAGTGGCTCAACGCGCCGAGCGCGATCGGGCCCCGCACCGGCTCGCTGAAGTGCAGTTCCGCGCCGAGCGACCCGCTGTGCCTCCAGGCGGGACACGCCGGGCCGGGTGCGGCGGAACCGCGCCCACTCGCCGGAGCGTATCGGCACGACGCGTGTCAACAGCCCGGCCATGTCTGTGTCGCGAAAGGCAAGCTCGCGGCGGATCTGATCCTCCGGGCCGTCCACGATTCTTCCGCCGCGACGCTTGGTGTGGCGCGGTAGGGCAAAGGGAGTGAGCGAGCGCCAACGGTTGCTCGGTCCGAGGACTTGCGCAAGCACGATGCGCTCGGCGTCGCCGAGCGTGGTGAGCGCCAATCGGAGCGGCTCGGCGTGACCGCGCAGGTACAGCTCGCGCAGGGCGGCGAGGCTTGCGACCTCCTCTTCGCCGAATCCCTCGGGCGCCCATACCACGAGGCGGTCGATCCGGCGTCCGTCGTCGTCGGGCAACGCCAGATAGTGCGCGTGGCGATGCTGATCACGCCGCGGTCCGTCCTGCGCGTGGCCGCTGAACACCGGGGACTTCTTGCCCGTTCGGTCCTTGCCGTGCTTGCTCTGGGCGGCGCCGCGCAGGACAGCGCAGACCGTGACGGCATCGTGCAGCCCGGGACGCGAGCCTCCGATCACGCGGAAGCAGGCGAGCGTCGGGCTCTCGACCGGCGTGGGCGTACGCACGGGCGGGTCTGCCTCTCGGACGGCGTAGTCGACGAAGCGGGTCCGCGGCGGCTGCAGCATGCGTTCGCGCCGCAGCTGCCCGATCGATGTCGCGAGCGCATCGAGCGGGTCGTTTCCTTCGGCGCAGAGCAGCGGGACGAGCTCCTGCTCGTCGGCGAGTCCCTCGCTCTGCTGCGGCGGGAACGGCGTCGAACCCGCCGACCGCGTCTCCTTCGAGCACCCGCACCGAACAGACCGACTCGGAGCGGCCGAGGTATCCGAGCGCGCTGCACCGCCGCGCCCAACGCCGTCCTCTCGGTCTCGGCGGTAGGCCTGCCACCAGACCTCAAGCTCGGCGTCGGGGTCGAGCGCGGCAAACGCGTCGAGCACGCGATCTGTCTTGCCGAGGGCGGTGGGCGAATGCAGCCGGCTCGGCATGTAGTGACGCGTGTGGGCGCGCGCAATCGGCGGCAGCCGGAAGGCCGGCGGCGGCGCCTGGGCGAGCGTTGCGAGCGCCTCGATCGATCTCGCCCAGCCGGTTGTGAAGGCCGACGTTCGTCCGTGCGACGGCGTAAATCCCGCGCAGCAGCCGCCACGGGCTCGGCGGCCACTCAACGAGGCCCTCGTTGACGTGTGCACCCCACGGGGTCGCGTGGTAGCGACCGAGATCGAATGTAATTGCGACGCCCACCATTGCGCTACTCCGCCTCCTCCTTCGACTCTTTGGCCTTCTTCTTCGGCGGACCCATGTCATCTTCCTGGCCCCCGCCTGCTCGAACGCGGCTCTCTTCTCCGCAATCGCCGCGCCGAGCTCTTCGGCGCCCGGCAGCGTGAATCCCTCGGGCCGCTCGACCTCGACGCTCACGACATCAAGGTCACATGCCGTGCGCAGGCGCAGCGGGTGGGCGAGCAGCCCCGTGTAGCTGCCACAGCGCGATGAGCGTGAGCAGTCGCGTCGCCTCGTCGTCGAGCCCATATCCACGGATCTGCTCGAGGTCGATCACTGCTGTCAGCTCGATCGACTCGGCTGTGTACTCGGTGCGGCCGAACGGCACGAACCCGTAGCCCTCCTCCGCGCGTTGGCTGCTGCCGCGCTCACCGGACTTGAACCGCACGTCGTCCCGCTTCAGGCCCCCCGACACCACCTCCTCTACATCGTGTGCCTCGATGACCGCGGTGAGAGCACGGCGCACCTTGGGGTTGCCGTGCCAGTTCTTGTCGGAGAAGAACACTCCGTGCACGAGGCAGAGCGGATCGAGCTCAAACACCGCGCGGTAGATGCTCGGCCAGTCGAGCGGCCTGCCGGCGAGGAGACCGAGACGCTCCCCGATCCACTCGGTGCCTCCCCGGTCGTCGATCTTCGCGTCGCGGATGTATGCGGCCGCGAGGCGATGCGGCTCCAGACGCGAGGAGGTCAGGAAGTTGTCCTCGCCGTCGACTACTTCGATGTAGGGGAGCCCCGCAAGCGGCGGCGTGGTCGGTGCGCCGGCCCATCCCAGCCGAGCGCCTCGTAGTGGTTCGTCATCGACTGCACCGACTCCACGAGCAGAGCGCGACTTCCACCCGGAGTGCCGTTCGGTCGGCGGAACGTCGCGGCTCCGAGATCCGGGAATCCGGTTGGCTGGAACATCGAGCCGGCGATCGGCTCGAGCTTTGCGCGTGCCCTGAGGCGGGGCGCTGTCGCGAGGGCATCGATCATCTGGGGTCTCCTTTGTGTCTACGGGGAATGGGGTATGGACGCGTGAGACGGCACGGCCGTCGTCAACGAGACCGCGATTTTGTCGCGGTCCTCCTTTGGCAGATGCAGCAGCAGCGCCGCGGCGAGACGCGGGCCGCTCGGGGTGTCGGCAAGCAGGTCGGCGCTCTCCATGAGCGGCGTGAGGTGCGCCATGCGCAGACGCAGCAGGGCATCGTCAAGCACCGGTCCGGTGTGTCGCGTGTCGCGCTCCCGGCCGGCGGTATGGGTGCGACCGGCCGCGAGCTGTGCCACCCAGCCGGGCCGTGGCTGCAGCGGCACTCCGCCGCGGTCACTGTCGCGCACACCGCCGGGAGGCGTCGTCGAGCGGGCATCGCCTGCCGTCCACTCATCGGTCGCGGGCCGCGCTCGGCAGGTGCCGGCGAACGCGAGTGCGAGGATGTCGAACGCCGGCACGGGCGTGCCGGCTCTGTCGCCTATGCGGGGACGCCACGATCGACCGTCGCTTCGCTTGGGCCGGGGGGGCCGCAGGAGCGCCAAGCCTGCGGCGAGTCGCATGATCCGGGCATCGTCGAGCGCTCCGGTCACGAATGCCCGTGCCGATGCCAGGGGACAGGTGACGCCGTCAGGGAATGCGAGCCGGCGAGCCGGCGCGGCGCGCTGCTCCGAGCGGTCCTGAAGGTTGTTGCTGTATGTCCGCGCGGCGTCGATATGGCGGCGCGCGTGCAGCCGCGCCAGGCGGGTGATCGGATCGGCGCGGCGGGCGGGGACGTGTGAGATTCCGGGCGTGTATGTCGGTCGGCCGCGCTCATCGCGACCTGTTCCGTGGAGATAGTCGCGGAGCGTCGGGAGCCCCGACGGCGGCGGGTCGTGCAGCGTCGCCAGCGCGACCGCGACCGCGAACTCGTCGCTGCCGTCGTCGGCTGCATCGAGCCACGGCTCGATGTCGGCGCCCGCGAGCGGGGCGAGCTCGCGTCCCTCGCCCTCTCCGACGCGCGACGTTGCGAACAGCGCCTCGATCTCGCCGAGCGCTTCGAGCACCTCGCACCCGGCCTCCGGGGTTGCGCGGTCGGCGAATGCGAACAGCCGTCGGTCGAGTCGCGCGACGGCGCGCGCATGAGCGCGTGGGCAGTCGCCGTGACCGTAAGCCTGGACGCGTGGCAGCCAACGGTCGAGCGTGTGCAGCGCCCGCGCGTGGGGGCGCTCCCGTACCGCGATCGTTCCCGCCGGCACCGCGAGCGTGGACTGACCCGCGCGCTCCAGCAGGGCGAAGCGCTCGAAGCCCTCGATGCCGCGTGTGACGCCGAGCTCGCCCGCGGCACGCATAAAGTCAAGGCCGCTGCGTGCCTGGCGTCGGCCGACCTGCGCGCGCCCCTCGCGGATCAGGGCCGTCAGCTCCGGCAGGCTCGTCCAGCGCGACCAGAGCGGCAGCCACAGCTCGTCCCGGCCTTTCTCTCCGGCGAGTGCCGAGCCGTAGCCCGCGGCGGTCGGGCGGGCTGTGAACGGCGCGACGAGTGCTCCCGCGGCGCCGGCGCGGTGGCGACGCGCGGCCCCCGCGACGAGCAGGCAGCAGCCCTCGACGGCGAGTACGAGATCCCACGGGTTGCCGAGCCCATCCGACTCGCCCACGGGCGAGTTGACCGGTGAGCTGTCGCGCAGGAAGTGGCCGGTGCTCATCTTCTCCAGGGCGACCGGCTCACGGTACAGCGCATTGGCCAACTGATCTCGCGCGACCTCCCGTGCCTTCTCGCCGCCGGTGAGCGCCGTGGCGATGACCACTGCCTGGGCATAGTTGTTGGCGAAGTCGTAGCGGCCGTCGTTGCCGCCCGATCCGAGCAGCGGCGGGAACGCCCGGTTGGGGCCGAGCAGGACGATCGACGCGTCGAGCCACTCCAGCGCATCATCGTCGAGCCGGGCTCGCAGATGTCTGACCAGGAGAACCTTGAGCACAGCATCGGTGGGCTTCTCGGCGATCTCAAGCTCCGCAAGTACCCCGCGGGCGGTGTCGATCGCGTTCCGAAAGGAGGCAAGGCGTCCATCGTTGGAGTCCCCGATTGCTTCGAACGCTTTCTTGTCGTCCTTCGGGAAGAAACCGCTTCCCCCATTCCACGGCGAGACGACGGGCGTAGGTGCGTAGCGCTCAAGGAAGAACGCTGTGAGCGCAGGCGCATCGAGGGCGGAGCGGAGGACGAGCGTACCGCCGGACCAGCGTGCGCGTGCGGTCGGGTCAGCTTGGCGCGAGACGATGCGGAACAGGCCCAGCGCCTTCAGGTAATGGACCAGCGGACGCGAACGGCAGCCTGGAAGCCTCACGTCGTGAGCGGTCCGATCGAGCTCTCGCGGCGAAGCGGGGGAGGCGGCGGCGGTCGAGCCTGCCGCGTCGGGGGCAAGCCGCTCAATCACTTGCTCTCCAGTCCGCGACGCACACGAGCGCCTCCAGGAAGCCGAGGCGGAACGGCCCAAGCTGCGGATCGTCGCGCAGGGCGCAGGCGGCCTCGACCCAGCTATGGTTCTCGCCGCCCAGTTCCATGCACACGAGACCGAGCGTCACGCTCGGCAGCGGCCCCAGCGGCGTTGACACCTCCAGCAGCTCATCGCCCTCGTGAACGCCGAGCGCAAAGCGGCCGTCGGGATTGCCCGCGGGCGGTTGCTCGCCGGGCGCCGGCCGGATCGAGAGGCGGACCCGGCCATGGTGGGCGGCGACGAGGTACTGCACGAGGTCGCGGGTGCCTTCGGGCAGCGCAACGCGGCCGTTGTAGGAACGCAGGGCCAGCGCACTCGCCAGCTCATGACGGAAGTGGCGGCGCTTGTTGCGTGGGCCTTTGCGCTTTTCGCTCTTGGCCCACAGCGTTGTGTCGAACTCTGCGGGTTCTTTCTCGGGATCGACTGCCGCACGGAGCATCTCCTGAAAGGCGGGGTGGGCCTTGCCGATGTCGTGAAGCGCTGCGGCAACGACGACGGCTCGGTCTGTGTCGTCCCGAGCGTCGATCGCTCCAACGGCGGCGAGCAGTTCTGTCGCCTGATCCTTGGCTCGGGCGAGATGATCGGCAAGCGACATCCAGCGCCCGGTGTGGGTCCGCTCGTCGCTGTCGAGCGAGTCGGGAGCGTGCGGTTCGGTCGGCGTGAACGGTCTCACCGGCGTCTTGACGCCGGAGCTCCAACCGAGCTTCGTGTCGTAACCGCCGTCCGCGGCGGCGAGCATGACGGTTGCGCCGGGAGGCGCCGCCCGCATGGGCCTCCGACGGTCACGTCATACCGCGTCGTCGTCCAACGAGTCTTTGGGTTCGCTGGTGGTGACGCATCCGTTTCACCCGCTTGCGGGGGAGCGGTTGCCGGTCTTGTTCATGCGCCGCTTTGCGGGTTCGCGTGTGTATGTGTGCGAGGGCGGGCCGTTGGGGAGTGTGTCGTTGCCCGAGGATGCGACGGATCGTGGCGGGGAGCCAGCTTCGGGCCCGTTGACGGTGGAGGTGCTCGTCGAACTCGTCGTTGTGGTGGGCGCGATCGGTGGGTCGCTGGTGGCGAGGAAGGAATGCTGATGTTGTGCGCGAATAGAGCACAAGATGGCGAGCGGTGTGGGCTTCAGCGAGCTGAGTGTCCCTCAGCTGCGGGCACGGCGGCGGCGCTTGGCGCGATCGGTCGAGGATCCGCAGGCGACGCTGCGTGGCACGTTGCAGCGTCAGGGCAGGCGTTGCGGTCGCGCGGAGTGCCGTTGCGCGCGGGGCGAGCTGCATGGCCCGTACCTGTATCTGGCAGTTCACGGGGATGGGGGCGGCCGGTCGATCTACGTGCCGGGGGCGATGGCGGGGACGGTCGGTGCGCTGGTCGAGGCGACGGCGCGGCGCGAGGCCGTGTTGGCGGAGATTTCACAGATAAACCTCGAGTTGTTGCGCCGGCGGGCGCTGGAGTGATGGGCGGGCGCCGGGATGGATGGCGAGGCGTGTCATGCGCTGGCCAACATGCTGGAGGCGGCGCTCGCGGGGAGCGCGGCCGGTGAGCGCCCAGGCGAAGGTCACGAGTTCGCACCGCGAGCGGCTGGCGGTGGTCTATGTGCGTCAGTTGACGCTCGCGCAGGTGCGGTTCAACACGCAGTCGACCGACCGCCAGTACGGGCTGGTGGAGGAGGCGGTGCGGCTGGGGTGGGAGGAGTCGCGGGTCGTGGTGATCGACTCGGATCTGGGCGTCTCGGGTCGTACCGCGAGCGAGCGGGAGGGGTTCAAGGATCTCGTCAGGCAGGTGTGCGTCGGCGAGGTCGGCGCGATCTTCGGCCTGGAGGTCTCGCGGTTGGCGCGCAGCTCCGCGGATCTGCAGCGGCTGCTGGAGCTGTGCGGCCTGACTGACACGTTGATCGTAGACTCCGACGGGATCTATGATCTGCGCAGTTTCAACGATCGTCTGCTGGTCGGGTTGAAGGGAACGATGTCAGAGGCCGAGCTGCACATCCTTGCGGGCCGTTTGCAGGGCGCCAAGCGCGCGGCAGCTGAGCGTGGCGAGCTACGCTTCCCGCTGCCGGTCGGCCTCGTCTATGACGAGGACGGCCAGACGATCCTCGATCCCGATGAAGAGGTCAGGGCCGCGGTCGCGGAGGTGTTCTTGGCGTTCGCGAAGACCGGGTCGGCGTACGGGGTGGTAGGCGAGTTTGACGGGCGGCGGTTCCCCAAGCGCGCCTATGGTGGTGCGTGGGCCGGCGAGCTGCGCTGGGGACGCTTGACGCATTCACGCGCGATCGGGGTGCTGTCAAACCCGGCGTACGCCGGGGCGTACGTGTTCGGGCGTTTCCGCTCTCGCCGCGTCGTTTTACCCGATGGCACGATTAAGGTAAAACTCTGTGAGCTGCCTCGCTCGGAGTGGCCGGTCGTGATCCAGTCGCACCATCCCGGCTATATCAGCTGGGAGACTTTCCTTGGCAACGAGCGGCGCTTGCAGGCCAACAATACCCGCAAGGGTGCGCGTCCGGCCAGGGAGGGCCGCGCGCTGTGCCAGGGGATCGTGCGCTGCGGTGGCTGCGGGCGGATGATGTCGACCTCGCACCGGCGGCAGGGCAGCTACTACGAATGTTCACACTCCCGTGCGGATCACACCGCTACGCCTGCCTGCCGCTCCGTCTCCGCGGGCGTCGTCGATGAGCTCCTCGCGCACCGCCTGCTCGCGGCACTCACGCCGCAGGAGATAGCACTCGCGCTCGCTGCCGCGGATGAGGTCTCCGAGCGGCGTACGCGCTCTAGGCGAGCGATCGAGCTGCGAGTTGAGCGCGCTCGCTACGAGGCCGCCCGCGCCGAGCGTGCCTTCCATGCCTGTGAGCCCGAGAACCGCCTCGTCGCTCGCAGCCTGGAGACACGCTGGGAGACCAAGCTCCGCGAGCTCACCGACGCGGAAGCCGAGCTCGCCGAGCAAGCCACGCCGGCGCTCGAGCCCTCGCGTGAGCAGATCGAGCAGCTCGCGCGTGACATCCCCGCACTATGGAACGCCGAGACCACCGCGGAGCGCGACCGCAAGCGGCTGCTGCGCACACTCATCAGCGATGTCACACTCACCTCCGAGCCGGAGAACCGTGAGGTACGCGTCGGGATCCGCTGGCGCTCAGGCGCAGCCGAAGAACACACAGTGAAACGACCACAAACAGCCGCGCAGGCACGACGAACACCCCCGGCAGCGATCGAGATACTCACGCGCCTCGGCCCGTCCAGCACCAACGAGGAACTCCTCGCCGAGCTGCACGCCGCCGGCCTGCGCACCGGCACCGGCCGCAAGTTCGACCTCAAGACCGTGCGCTGGCTGCGCTGGCAGTACAAGATTCCCTCGCCACCTGGCTGGCGTCCACAAGACGGCGAGCTGACAGTCGAGCAACTCGCCCGGCGACTCGGCGTCTCAAGCGGCGCCGTCTACTACTGGATCAGCCACGGCCAGCTCCAAGCGCGCCGCGGCCCCAGAAACCAGCTGTGCATCACCTTCGACGCTGACGTCGAGCGGGCGTGCCGTGAGCGTATCACCAACTCTATTCACATCCCTACCCAAGCCCAAGCCAATGCTGCGTGAGGTGCAATATGAAGCCACCGTGCCACAGGCCGTCGATCGGGTCGTGCACCCAGGCGTCGCGGTCGCCAAGCGTGCCAAGGGGAACGTTTACCAGCTCATCAGGCTCGGCGGCGGGCTGGTTCGCCGCAGCGGCGGTCTTGCGGTCGAGCAGGTCGCGGAAGAAGACGAAGACCGAGCGCTCGTCGTCGTCGCGGATGAAGCGGGCGACGTCCACATCCATTCCGGACAGGTCGGGGCTGGTGTCGAACAGGTCGAGCAGGTCGCGGCGGCGCAGCACGTCCCACGCCTCCTGCCGCTCCGGGATGGTGAGCCGCTCGAGCGCGGCGGGGGAGAGGGAGGTGCCCACAAGACCGAGGAGTACGTCCCGCGTGGCGGCGATGTCCGCCGGCTCATATGGCGCTGCCCGCTTGGCGTCGAGCGGGCCGCCGTCGAGCCACAGCACGCCGGCGTCGCGGTCCTCGCCCGTGCGGTTGCAGCGGCCGAGCCGCTGGACTATCGAGGAGAAGGGCGCCGTCTCGGTCGCGAGCAGGGTCGCGGAGATGTCGATCCCGGCCTCGATGACCTGGGTCGCGACGATGATTCGACCCGGCCCGTCGTCGAGCGCGGCGAGCGTGGCGTCCATGTGCTCCCGGCGCTCCGGCGGGCGGAAGCGGGAGTGCAGAAGGACGACCTCGGCGGGTGGTCCGTTGCCCTTCTTGAGCTGCCTCTCCAGTGCGAGAGCGACCTGCTGGGCGAGGTCGACGCGGTTGAGCACGACGATCGAGCGCGTGGCCGGACGGTGGCGTTCGATGATCCGCTCGGCGATCGCGCGCGGCATCCCGGCGGGCTTGCATGTCGTCAGATCGACGCGCTCGAGCGGCTTCATTGCGTTCAGGCGCTTCGCCAGGGGGCCGTCGCGGTCGGCGGCCGGCAGCCCGAGCGTCTCTCCGAGGTCGGGACGGTCGATCGTGAGCAGCGCCGCGCGATCGACGGTCGCGGACGCCCAGATCGTCTCGCACGGCAGTGCGACCCCCAGCTTCCTTCGCAGCCCGTCGAGCTGGGCGGCCGTTACGCGCGCGCTCTGCATGAGCTGGATCTCGTCGAAGACCCAGCGGCAGTCGTTGTTGAGCAGCCCGAATGCAATGGGCCACTGGTAGCGACTCTCGCTGTATCCTCGATTCAACGCGCGGGAGAGCAGCATGTCGATCGTGCCGACGAGGATCTGATCGCGCTCGGGCCATTCGCGCCAGCCGCGCAGCTCCGTCCGCTCGACGCCGCCCATCAGTGTGTGGATCGGCAGCGCCTTCTCGTCAAGCCCAAGGCATTCGCGGATGTTGTGTGCGACCGTCGCGGTCTGCTCGACGAGCGAGCGCATCGGAAGCGCGTACACGAGACGGCGTGGGGCGGTCTGCCGTTCACGCCGCCCATAGAGCCACGAGACGATCAGCGCCTGGGTCTTGCCGGCTCCGGTGTGCGCTTCGAGCACGGACGGGGGTCGCTCCATCTCGCCGAGCGTGCGCTGGTAGGCGTACGGCTCACATCCGCCCGCTGCTCGGCGGAAGAAGTTGAACGAAGTCAGGATTGGTCATCAGAAGCGCTGGCTGAAACCGGCTTTAGGGCATACGTCGCTCATCGGTTTCTAAGAACAGGACGGTATCTATGCGTGGGGACGGAAACGGAAACGGAGCCGGAGCCCTTGCCCCGGAGATATCGGACTGCGGCTTTCAACGAGGCGACAGGAGCTATAATGTCCAGCGGATCCAACGAAATGTCTGCGCAGGCGCGCGGGTCCATTGGGAATCGATGCCCAGGTGCCGATAGACGTGGAGAAGACCATGGCACGCGCAACCGCCGCTTCCAAGCCACCCGAGCCCGTCACCCAGTCGCCCCAGCAGCATGAGGCGGTTGACCCCGCTGTCTACGATGGCTGGGACTTCGACGAGCTCAACCGCGAGGCGCGCCGTATCCGCCGCATGGAGCGGGAGAAGGGACACGACGCCGTCGTCTCGAGCAGTCGCGGCTGCGCGACCGCCGTCGCGCGGCGCGACGCTTAAGGGCTTCGCCGCCGCGATCGCGGGCCGCCTCGGGCTCGGTGTGCCCGCAAGCCGGGTAGACCTGCCGTCAGTCTGGCTGCTGGCCGTCAGGAAGCGTGCGCTCGACGACCTGGGTGTTCCCGACGCGCTGCGCGGCGACGTCGAAGCTCTCGAGGAGCGGTACCCGATACTCCGCACGTTCTTCGAGGAGCTCGCAGACGAGGCGCGCATCGATCGCGGCGTTCCGATTCAGCAGGTGAGCCGCCCGGGGGTCTTCCGGATCCGCGCGGGCGACCGCCGGGCCGCGGTGTGGTACGACGCTGAGCACGGTGTCGTGTGGCTCTGTCGAGTGCTCGCCATATCCGACTTCCCCGATGAGCCCGCCTCTACCGGGAGTTCGGCAGGTTGGCGAGGAGTCCGGATGGACGCTCGTCGGTGGCTGCGCTGCTCCCCGGCCCTGTCGAGCGTCGCGAGGCCGGGGGTGAGCAGCATCTGGAAGCGATGATTGCGGCTCTGATCGTCGCGCGCGACCACGCGTACAAGAAGCCGCAAGTCTGGCAGCCTGCCGAGATGCGTACTCCGGCGGGAATCCTTGTGCACGTTGGCCGCGCATACGTCGATCGGCAGGTGCTGGACGCTTCGGGTGAGCTGGTTACGCATTTCCTGATCGTGCTCGATGAGTGGCCGGCTCACCTGACTCGTCCGGCAAGCTGGCGCGGGCGTGTCGTTGCCTCGTGCTTCGCCGACGCTGAGCCGGTGAAGCCTGCATACCACGGGCTTCCACAGGGCACGCGGCTTCTTCGCGGTGAGATCCCGCTCGTCCAGGAACGGCTGGAGCCACGGCGGGAGTCCTGAACCCTGGCGAAAAACGGTACTCAAGCGTGGCGAAATCGAGTACTGGGTAGCGCGGCGCGGCGCTCTCGCCGAAGCGCTTGAGGGCGTAACGTCGGCGACGGCAACGCCCGCCTCGGGCCAGCTCCCCGCCCCGATCTGCGCTACGGTTCTCCAAATGGCCGAGCGCACGAGCTACACCCCGGGCACGTTCTGCTGGGCTGACCTCTCGACCACGGACCAGCCGGCCGCGAAGGCGTTCTACGGCGGCCTGTTCGGCTGGGAGGCCGATGACCGCCCGGTGGGCGATGGGGCCTTCTACTCGATGATGCGCCTCGACGGCAAGAACGTCGCGGCGATCGCCCCGCAGCCCTCCCAGCAGCGCGAGGCGGGGGTGCCGCCGCTGTGGCAGTCCTACGTCTCGGTGGAGAGCGCGGAGGAGACCGCGGAGCGCGCGAAGGAGCTCGGCGCCGATGTGCACGCGGGGCCCTTCGACGTGATGGACGTGGGCCGCATGGCCGCGATCCGGGATCCCCAGGGCGCCTTCTTCATGGTGTGGCAGCCCAGGGCGCACATCGGCGCGGAGCTCGTCAACGCCCCGGGGGCGCTCGTGTGGAACGAGCTCGGCTCCCCCGACCTGGAGGCCTCCAGCGCCTTCTACAGCGGCCTCTTCGGCTGGAGCATCGCGCCCTTCGAAGGGAGCGCCGAACCGTACCTCGCGATCAGGAACGGCGAGGCCAACAACGGCGGCATCCGGCCGGTGACTCCTCCGGGGGCGCCGCCCAACTGGCTGGTGTACTTCGGCGTGGAGGACATCGACGCCGCGCTCGCCAGGGTGCAGGAGCTCGGCGGCGCCAAGCACGCCGGCCCGATCGACATCCAGATGGCGAAGATCGCGATCGTGGCGGACCCGCAGGGCGCGATCTTCGCGCTCTACGCGGGCGCACTCGAGCCGTAGGCCGGCGCGGGCGGTTCCCGCGCCGCAGCTGCCGGTGAGGCGCGCCGAGGCCGGCAGGCGGAGGCCCGTGGGCGCGGCCGCACCATCGGCCCGCCGCGCTGAACCCTCGCCATCCGTCCGTATCCTCGCCTGCCACAATGAGCTCATGGCTACAGAGGCCACACGTATCGCTCCGAGTGACTGCTCGCTCCCGCTCTACCGGATGGACGTGGGGACGTACATGCGGCTGGTCGACGCGGGTGCGCTGGAAGGCGTGGAGGTCGAGCTGCTGGACGGGCTGCTCGTCAACAAGCACTCCCACCGCGAGGATGCGATCCACCGGCTCGACGTGGGGACCTACGAACGGATGGTCGCATCGGGCGTGCTGGGCGGCCAGCGGATCGAACTGCTGGAAGGGCTGCTGGTCGAGGTGAGCCCCCACGGCCCGGACCACGCCGAGGTGATCAGGCGTCTGACGCGTTATTTGGCGGCTGCCCGGACGTGGCTGGGTGTGCAGCTGCCGCTGGAAGCGAGATGGGGCGCGCTGCCAGAACCAGACCTGGTTATCACTGAAAGGCCGCCTCCCCGCGGTCGCCATCCGCGTACTGCGATGCTCGCTGTCGAGGTCGCGGTGACCTCGCACAGGGAGGACCGTGGCGAGAAGGCCGACCTGTACGCGGGGGCCCCGATACCCATTTATTGGCTCGTGGACGTCCCCGGCCGCACGGTCGAGGTGCGTACCGACCCCGGCCCCAAGGGCTACGGCCGCTGCGAGATTTACGGGGTCGGTACGTCGGTGCCGTCGCCGGCCGAGGGCGTGCCCGCCCTCGACGTCGCGTCGCTGTTCGAGGGCCTCGGCGACTGAGCTCGCCGGCGTCCCCGAAAATCTTCACAGAAAGAATCCATTTAGCCAACGGTTCTTCTGTACCATCGGCGGACGCCATCGTGGGGGAAGCACGAGCTTTCCGATGGATGGTCTCACTCCAGCACCCAGCGACCACCGGAGGTCCAGATGACCAAGCGCTTCCGTCTACGGGGCAGTAGCCGGCCCAACACCAAGCGCAGCCGGCCCACCGCCAGGGCCACTGCCAAGGCCACCGCGCCGGTCAAACCGGGGGAGCGGCTGACCGTGACGATCTACGTGCAGCGCGACCCGCAGGGCACGCCCGTCCCGGCGGCGCACGAGCTGGGTCGCCTCGCCCCCCGGGCGCGCTCCTACCTGCGCCCCGAGGAGGCGGTCGCGGCGTTCGGGGCCGCCCAGGCCGACCTCGAGGCGGTCGCGGCGTTCGCGCAGGCGCACAAGCTGACGGTGGTGGAACAGAGCATCGCCAAGCGCCTGGTGCGGGTGGCGGGCACCGTCAAGCAGCTGGGCGAGGCGTTCGGTGTGGAGCTCCGCCACTACACGCACCCCGAGGGGGGGACGTATCGCTCCTACGAGGGCGAGGTGCAGCTCCCCGCCGAGCTGGCGGGCGTGGTGGAGGGGGTGCTCGGGTTGGACAACCGCAAGATGGTGCGCACCCGCCCGCGCCCCTCCAGGCGCGCCGCCGAAGCCGGAGCGGGTGGGCAGCCGCCCGCCAACGCGTACACCCCGCCGATGCTCGCGAAGCTGTTCGACTTCCCCGCGGGCGACGGCGCGGGGCAGTGCGTGGCGGTGTTCGCGTTCAACGGCCAGATCATGAGCACCGGGGAGTCCGCGTTGGGCGGGTACAAGGCGGATGAGCTCGCAAGCTACTTCACCGATACCCTCAAACAGGCGGCGCCGAGGATCACCGACGTGGTCGTGCAGGGCCCCGGCAACCAGCCCGGGGACGGCGAAGGCAGCGACGCCACGGGCGAGGTGCTGCTCGACCTCTGCACGGTCGGCGGGGTGGTGCCGGGGGCGAACGTGGCGGTGTACTTCACCGAGTTCACCGAAGAGGGGTGGGTGAACGCGATCAAGGCGGCGGTGGCCGACACGACCAACAAGCCGAAAGTGATCTCGATCTCCTACGGCAACCCCGAGGACGACGAAGCGAAGGGCCTGTGGACCGAGCAGGCGGTGAAGCTGGTCAACGGCGCCTTCGAACAGGCCGCCGCGCAGGGGATCACGATCTGCTGCGCCTCCGGCGACGATGGATCGGCCGACGAGCCGCGCACGAAAGTCCCGCACGTGGACTTCCCCGCGTCCAGCCCTTGGGTGCTGGGCTGTGGGGGCACCCGTCTGGAGGCGGACCCGCAGACCGGGACGATCTCCTCGGAGGAGGTGTGGAACGACCTCGCCCGGAAAGAGGGCGCCACGGGCGGAGGGGTGAGCCGGCTGTTCGCGCTGCCGGAGTGGCAGGCCGCCGCCGAGGTTCCCCCCAACGCGGACAGGAGCGGCAGGGGCGGACGGGGTGTGCCCGACGTCGCGAGCCTCGCCGACCCCGAAACGCCGATGTGGGTGCTGACCCCGGACGGTCAGCCGGGCGGGATCGGCGGCACGAGCGCCGCCGCGCCGCTGTGGTCGGCGCTGATCGCGCTGCTCAACCAGCGCACCGGGACCCCCCTCGGGTTCTGCAACCCCCAGCTGTACGCGCACCTGAAGGACAGCCTCGTGGACATCCCCACCGGCAACAACGGGAGCTACAAAGCGGGCGCAGGCTGGGATGCGTGCACCGGCTGGGGCCGGCCCGACGGCACACGTCTGCTGCAGGCGCTCAGGGCGCCCGCGGCGCCCGCTGAAGCCCCCGGTCCGGCGGCGGGGCCCGCGCCGGGTCCCGCTCCCGCCGCGCCGAAACCGGCCCCGTCGGTGACCCCCCCGGTGCCGGGCCTGAGTCAGAACCTCGTGGGACCCGAAGGGCAGCTGTTCGCCGACCCCCACCCCGGCGCAGACGAGAGCGCCTTCCAGGTGGACAACACGAGCGCCCAGTACTACTCCTCGCCCTACTACAAGACTCATGAAGAACAGCTGCAGCCGGTTCCCCCGCCGCGAGTGAGCCCGCCCCGCATGGCGCTCGCACAGGTGATCGGCCAGGGCCGGCTGGCGCCGTACGTGGCCGCGAAGCGGATCAGCTTTCACGCGGCCGGCGACACGGGGCCGTCGGAGGCCTCGCGCATCAAAGACGACGCGAGCGTGGCGGATGCGATGGCGGCGGATCTGAACGCCGCCGCGGGACAGGCGCCCGCGTTCCTGTTCCACCTCGGCGACGTGGTGTACAGCTTCGGCGAGCACCAGTACTACTACGACCAGTTCTACGAGCCCTTCCGGGCGTACGACGCGCCGATCTTCGCGATCCCCGGCAACCACGACGGGTTCCCCTCCGAAGAGAGCGAAAACGAAGAACCGCTGTTCGCGTTCAAGCGCAACTTCTGCGCCCCCGCCCCCGGCCCCTCGCCGGACTCCGGTGGGCTGATGCGCACCGCGATGAACCAGCCGGGTGTGTACTTCACGCTCGACGCGCCGTTCGTGTCGATCGTCGGGCTGTACTCCAACGTGCTGGAGGGCCCCGGGGTGATCTCCTCCGAGGGCGGCCGCTACCCGGCGCTCGACGATCGGCAGCTGAGCTTCTTGATCGCGGAGCTCGAACGCCTGAAGCCCCAGCGCGAAGCGGGCGAACGCGCGGTGATCCTCGCCTGCCACCACCCGCCGCTGTCGGTGGACACGAAGCACGGGGGCGCGAGGGGACTCGCGGAAGACATCGAGGAGGCCTGCGAAAAAGCGGGTCTGCGCCCCGACGCGGTGCTCTCCGGGCATGCCCACCTCTATCAGCGCTACACGCACACGGTGGGGGACGCCGAAATCCCCTACGTCGTGTCGGGCAGCGGCGGCCACAACGTGGAAAAGGCCAAGCCAGGCGCCGCGAACCCACCGGCGGGGTACAAACTGATCGGGGAACCGCTCGAAGAGTACGGCTACCTGACGCTCACCGTGGACATGTCGGGCGCATCCCCAACGCTCACCGTGGCGTTCAACCCAACCGCCCACAAAGCGCTCAAAGACAAAGGACCGCTCAAAGGCGACTCCGTCACGGTCAACCTCGCGACGCGGAGGATCGTCGCCGGGTGATTGGAGCCGCCGCCGGCTCCCCGGGCTGCCGACCGGGGAGCCGGGCGCAGCGGATGCCTATTTGACGACGACGAAGCGACCCTGCATCCAGGGGTGGATTGCGCACATGAAGTGCAGCGTGGCGCCCGGCTTGGCGGTGACCTTGAAGCTCACCGAGCCGTGCGGCCCCTTCGGGCCGATGATGACCGAGTCACCCGGCTGATCGAAGCCGGCCGCGCCGACGTTGACGAGCGGGTGGGCCGGGGGACCCGAGGATTCGGAGCCCGGGTTCACGCCGTGCGATTTGGCGATGCTCTTGCAGACGCCGCAGTTTTCTACCTGCCCGATCCTGCGCGGCAACTGCGAGGGCTTGACGATCGAGAGCGTGTGCGGATCGCCGGTGGTGTTCACCAGCGTGACGGTCGCACCGGTTCGCACCCGCACCGTGCCGGTGCCGAAGTGCAGGGTGCTCTTGATGTAGGCGTTCGGCTTGAACGATTCGCCGCCCTTGATGACGATCCTCGCTCTCGCCGGCGCCCCGCCGCCCGCGGCGATGGCCGTGCCGCCCATCGCGAGCACGACGCCGAACGCGCCCGCGGCGAGCGCCCGCCGCGATGTCCATGACTGCATTACCGCCTCCTCATGGCGCGGGCGCCGGTCGGCGCTGCGCCTCGTGATCCGATGACCGCGCCCAGTACACGCCGCCATCCCGTTCTGAGGCGGCGACACTATCCGTTGGTGTCAGGGCTGTCAAACTAATCGAACCCCTGGATGCTCGGCCGCTCATCGCAACTCTGCGCTCCACTCCCCGGCCCGAGCCCTCGGCGGCCACGCAACGCCACCGAGGCCGTACCACCGCGGCGCACCATCTCCGCGTGGCGGCCCCCATCCAAATCCCCATCCAAACACGAACGTCTGTTCGCCCGCGTATGATGTACGAAGTATGCCCTCGAGCAACCAGATCGTCGTCTCCGGCGCGCGCGAGCACAACCTCAAAGACATCTCGCTGACCCTGCCGCGGGACGCGCTGGTGGTCATAACGGGCCTCTCGGGCTCGGGCAAGTCGAGTCTGGCGTTCGACACGATCTACGCGGAGGGGCAGCGGCGCTACGTGGAGTCGCTCTCGGCGTACGCGCGGCAGTTCCTGGGACAGATGGACAAGCCCGACGTGGACTCGATCGAGGGGCTCTCGCCGGCGATCTCGATCGACCAGAAGACCACCTCGCGCAACCCCCGCTCGACGGTGGGGACGGTGACGGAGATCTACGACTACCTGCGCCTGCTGTGGTCGCGGGTGGGCAAGCCGCACTGCCCGATCTGCGGGCGCCCGATCGCGGGGCAGTCGGCGGAGCAGATCATCGACCAGGTGATGGAGCTCCCCGACGGCGCGCGCTTCATGGTGATGGCCCCCGTGGTGCGCGGGCGCAAGGGCGAGTACGGCAAGCTGCTGGAGGAGCTCCGCACGGACGGCTTCGCGCGCGTGCGGATCGACGACCGGATCCGGATGCTGGAGGAATCGATCGTGCTCGACAAGCGCTACAAGCACGACATCTCGGTGGTGATCGACCGCCTGATCATGCGCCACGACGTGCGCAAGCGGCTGGCCGATTCGATCGAGACCGCGGTGCGCCTGGCGGACGGGCTCGTGGAGGTGGAGATGATCGGCTTCGCCGCAGGGTCGCGTCCCGCGGAGCGGGGGCCGGATGAGGCGGCAGCGGATGAGGGAGTCCCGGCGGGATTGGGCGATATCGTCACTTACTCCGAGCGCTTCGCATGTCCCGAGCACGGGCCCTCCTTGGTGGAGCTGGAGCCAAGGATCTTCTCGTTCAACTCCCCCCACGGGGCCTGCGAGCGCTGCCACGGGCTCGGTGCGCAGATGGAGATCGACCCCGAGCTGCTCGTGCCGGACCCGACGCTGTCGGTCGCGGAGGGGGCGATCGCGCCGTGGAGCAACGCGGTCTCCAACTACTACGAGCAGGTCGCCCAGGCGCTCGGCGAGCGCTACGGGGTCGATCTCGACGTGCCCTGGGAGGAGCTCTCCGAGGAGCACCGCGACCTCTTCCTGCACGGGACGAAGGAGCCGCTGCCGATCTCCTACCGCAACCGCTTCGGGCGGCGGCGCTCCTACTCGACGCGCTTCGCGGGGATCGTCGCGAACCTCCAACGGCGCTACCGCGAGACGGAGTCCGAGGGGGTCAAGGAGAAGCTCGAGGAGTACATGTCGCTACGCACGTGCCCTGCGTGCGGGGGGGCGCGGCTGCGCGCGGAGTCCCGGGCGGTGCTCGTGGGGGGGACGCGGATCGAGGACTTCTGCGCGCTCTCCGCGCGGCGCGCGATCGAGTGGCTGGAGCAGGTGGAGCTCTCCGAGACCGACCGCCACGTGGCGCGGTTGATCCTGCGCGAGATCTCCGAGCGCCTGCGGTTCCTGGAGAACGTGGGGATCGGCTACCTCTCGATGGACCGCGCCTCCGCCACGCTCTCCGGAGGGGAGGCCCAGCGGATCCGCCTCGCCACGCAGATCGGCTCCTCGCTCGTCGGCGTGCTCTACATCCTCGACGAGCCCTCGATCGGGCTGCACCAGCGCGACAACTCCAAGCTGATCGCCACCCTGGAGCGCCTGCGCGAGCTGGGCAACACGGTGATCGTGGTGGAGCACGACGAGCAGACGATGCGCGCCGCCGACCACCTCGTGGACCTCGGCCCCGGCGCGGGGGAGCACGGCGGGCGGATCGTCGCGCAGGGCACCGCCGCGCAGGTGCAGCGCTGCAAGGAGTCGCTCACCGGGCAATTCCTCGCGGGCGCCCGCACCGTCGCGGTACCCGCCAAGCGGCGCACCCCCACCGGCTACGTGAAGGTGGAGGGGGCCGCGCAGCACAACCTGCGCGACGTCGACGTGAGCTTCCCCCTGGGCGCCTTCACGTGCGTGACGGGCGTCTCGGGCTCGGGCAAGTCCACGCTGGTCAACGAGATCCTCTACAAGGCGGTGGCCGCGCGCCTGCACCGCGCGCGCTCGCGCCCCGGCGCGCACCGCGCGATCCGCGGCCTCGAGCAGCTCGACAAGATCATCGCGGTCGACCAGTCCCCGATCGGGCGCACCCCGCGCTCCAACCCCGCCACGTACACGGGTCTGTTCGACGCGATCCGCGACCTCTTCTCCAAGACCCAGGAGGCGCGCGCGCGCGGCTACAAGCCGGGGCGCTTCTCCTTCAACGTGAAGGGCGGGCGCTGCGAGGCGTGCAAGGGGCGACGGGCAGATCAAGATCGAGATGCACTTCCTGCCCGACGTGTACGTGCCGTGCGAGCAGTGCCACGGCAAGCGCTACAACCGCGAGACGCTGGAGGTGCGCTTCAAGGGCAAGAGCATCGCCGACGTGCTCGACATGCCGATCGAGGAGGCCGCTGAAGTTCTTCGAGCACATCCCCAAGGTGCGCCGGCGCCTGGAGACCCTCGACGCGGTCGGGCTAGGCTACGTGCGCCTCGGCCAGCCCGCCACGACGCTCTCCGGCGGCGAGGCCCAGCGGGTGAAGCTCGCCACGGAGCTGTCGAAGGTCGCCACCGGCCGCACGCTCTACATCCTCGACGAGCCCACCACCGGCCTGCACTTCGCCGACGTCCAGCGCCTGCTGGAGGTGCTGCAGCGCCTGGTGGACGCGGGCAACAGCGTGGTGGTGATCGAGCACAACCTCGACGTGATCAAGTGCGCCGACCGCCTGATCGACCTGGGTCCCGAGGGCGGCGAGGAGGGCGGCCTCGTGGTCGCCGCGGGCACGCCGGAGGAGGTCGCGGCCGAGCCGGCCTCGCACACCGGGCAGTTCCTCGCGGAGCTGCTGGCCGGGGCGGGGGCGTCCTCCAACGGGGCCGGGCCGGCCAAAGCCCGAAAGCGCAAGCCGCGCGCGAAGGTCGCCGCGTGAGGGCGCTGCCGGAAGACCGAGACTTCCTCTGGGGGCTGCTCATGGCGCCCATCGGCTCTGGCTCTTGAACAGTCGGCAGAGCTCGTTCAACCGGCCTTCCAGGCGAAGTAGCCGGGCTTCTTGGTGCCGTTGGAGCGCAGCAGCCCCCCGAAGGTTTCGGGCGGATTGTCGTAGAGGTTGATCCAGCCGACGGCGTAGATGCGCGGCCAGCCGCTTGCGATCCGCAGCCCGGCGGTGATCCATTTCGCCTGAACCGACGGGTCACGTAGAAGTCGAACTCATCGTCGATCCTCGTGGGGATCGTCCACTCGGAGATGAACAGCCTGGGATGGCGGTTGCCCGGCCTGCCCAGGTAACGGTCCACGAGCCTCGCCAGAGTCGGCAGGTCGGAGAAGTCGATCCACTGTTCCGCTGCGGGCGGGTTGGCGAGGTTGGGTTCCCTGAACGAGAATGGGTTGTGCCCGTATATGTCCAGCCGCGGCGGCCTGCCGTCGGGCAGGCGCATGTTTTCGATCCACTGCTGGGTGGAGATGTCCCCGGTCGTGAAGGTCATCCCCCCGATCACGAGGTTGGCGCGGCTGACGCTCTTCAGGGCGCCGTAGGCCGCGTCGAGGATGCGGGCGTACAGATGTGGCGCGCGCCGCTGGGCCGCGTCCAGGCGGGCGAAGCGCGGCGCGGGCGTCAGCGGCTCGAAGTTGCTCGCGCGCGTGGGCTCCCCCCAGATCATCCACAGGTGCACCGACGGGTAGCGCCTGGAGGCGGCGATCGCGAAGTCGGCGTAGTCCCGGGGGTTCTTGGGCGCCCAGTTCCACGGTTTGCCGCCGTTGGCCCATTCCGGCGCGCCGACGATCTGCAGGGCTACCTGGATGTGGTATCTCGTGGCTTCGCTCACCGCGCGAGTGACCTCCGCGGGCCAGACGTAGGCCTGGTCGTTGGGGTCGAGGAGGTTGCGGGGGCGGCGCACAGCGGTCGTATCCCAGTGCAGGTCGTCCTCGTAGATCCGCACGCCGAGGTCGCGGTAGGTGGGGAACAGAGAGACCCCGTCGTGGACCGCGGGGCCCCACATCGCCTTCAGGGGCGAACCGTTCGCTCCCCCCGGCGGCGCCGTGACAGCGGCCCGGGAGAACCCCAGCGACCCCAGCGCGACGATGGCCGCTACGATCGCCAGTCGCTGGGCGAGGCGCCTGGCACGGACGCCGAACAGGTGGGCGCGCGCGGTAGGCACCGTGGCGCCCACGAGCTTTCCCTCTGTTCTCACGCGGCAAGGGTATAACGGGCCCGCTCGTGTACGTCGAGCCTTGGGCGCTCAGTTGGGCAGGGGGTTCTCGGAAGCCCGGATCGACCAGCTGACCGTCGCCGGCCCGCCGTCTGAGCGGTAGCTGACGATCGCCCGCTTGGCCGACTCGCAGCGGCCATATCCCCGCGAGTGGGGACAGGTGTGCATCTCGACGGTCGCGCCTCGTGGCCATTGCCCAAGATAGATCAGCGTGGGGTGGGAGATCTCCTCCTGACGGAGCTCGCACACCCGGGGGAGCTGCAGCAGATGCCGAACGATGGCGCCGCCGGGAGCCTCGACGGTGTCGCGCCAGCGCAGGCAGCCGGGCGACAGGGTCAGCGCGCGCTCGACGAGGGCCCAGCCCGCGGCGCAGGGAACCTGCTGGCGCACGAGGGCGAGTTGCTCCTCGCCGTCGGTGGAGATCTGCGTCACCTGCGGCGGGGAGTCGCCGTCGATCGCCCACAGCCGGTCGATGCCACCGAGGCGCGCGTAGGGGATGTCGTTGACGATCACCACCGTATGTGCAATGATCGCCCGCAGCGCGTTGCGCAGCGCCGGATCGCCCGTGTAGGTGCCGGTCCCGGAGTCGCGGATCGCCTGCTCCCCTTCGATCCAAGCCTCGAAGGAGAGCGCATCGAGGTGTCCGTGCCCGCCGCGTCCCCGGAAGCCGATCGGACCCACGTCCATCACCACGCGGTCGCCGCGGCCGGTGTTCATGACGATCAACCCGGCGCTTCGAAAGTGCACGGGCGAGGCCGGGCTGGGAGGGGCTGACAGCGACCGGGCTCGCGCAAGGCGCTCGGGGCCGGCCAGCCACAGGGCATCCTCGCAGGCTGCGTCGCCGCTGCGCGCGGCGGTCCCCGCGTGTTGCAGGAGCGCGGCGCCCAGTCCGAGCACCCGCCGCGCATCGCGCGAAGGGACGTCGCTGAAGGCCGCCACGCGCCCCCCGTCGTCATCGCCCAGGTCCGGGATGCCACCCCGCTCGCCGGTGAAGATGACGGCGGCGTCGAGCATTCTGCGCACGGGCCCCTCGATCTCCGCCAGGTGCTCGCCCGCGGCCACCAGCGCCAGCAGGAACATCTCGCAGACGAGCACGTGGTAGGGAAGCGAGCCCTCGTGGTCCAGTCCATCCTCGAGCACCTGCTCGCGCGCCGCCGCCCGGGTCATGCGCAGCCCCTCGGCAAACCACTCCCGCGCCTCGCCCACCTCCCCGAAGTAGGCCCCCAGCCACAGCAGTCCAACCGCGTCCGCGAGGAAGTGATTGCCGTTGAGGTCGCTGATCTTGAGGTTGCGGCGTAGAAACCAGCCGTGCTGGTAGAGGCTGGCCACGTGCGCCTCGCGCTCGGGCAGCTCGCATCCTCCGGCGAGCAGCACGCCGTCGATGCAGATCAGGTTCACCGCGCGCAGCGCCACCTCCATGCCCACGGTCCAGTTCACCGTCCAGCCCAGGGGATTGCGGGCGCGCCAGTCGGAGAGATCCGCCGCGAGCCGCGCGAGCGCCGACGCGTCGTCGAGCACGACCGCCGCCTGCGCGAGCGCCACGCAGTGACGCAGCCGCGAGAGCTCCCACACCAGCTTCACGTCGGTCGGGCGCCCGAGGTCGAGCACGTCGAGGCGACGGTGAAAGCCATCGGGCCAGCGATCGCCAGTGTGCGGATCGGTCGTCCACGCCGGTGGGATTCCCACGCTCACCAACTCCTCCCCAAACAGCTCCACGCGCCGTTCGCCGGCCAGCGCCCCACGCCTGGCGATCCCCTCGCGCAGGCGCTCGTCCTGGCGTGAGAGCGCGATCGCCTCCGCGAACGGGGCCAGCTCGCGGCCGGCCGTCGAGGCCGCGGCGCGCGCTGAGCCACCGGGGACGATCCGCGCGGCGTTCAGCGGACCGCGGCCGGCCGCGCAGGCTCTCAGCTGCAGCTGTTGGAGCTCCTGGCGCAGCTCCTGTCCGACGCGGCGCAGCACGTACGCCGGTGGCTTGCCCGCCACTCTGCGCAGACGAGATACTGTGACCGCCGCCATGCGGACGCGTCCCTTCAGTCCGCCCCGCGCTGCATGAGGAAGTCTTGGATGGCCCGCGCGGCCCGCCCGCCGGCGGCGCCGTCCCACAGGGGGATCTGGCCGGATCCGCGCGGGGCTGTCTCGTGGAGATGCCGGCGGCACGCCGCGCGCAGCGCGTCCGGGTTGACTCCGACCAGCTCGTTGGTGCCCAGCGAGATCGTCACGGGCCGCTCGGTGTTGGCGCGGTAGGTCACGCACGGCACCCCCAGCGCGGAGGTCTCCTCCTGCACGCCCCCCGAGTCGGTGATCACCAGGCGCGCCCGCGACTCCAGGTCGATGAACTGCTGGTAGTCGAGCGGCTCGAGCAGCCATACGTGCTCGGATACCGGGATGCGCTCCCGCTCGATCCGCGCACGGGTGCGCGGGTGCACCGGGAAGACCACCGTGAGCTCGCGCGCCAGCTCCGCGAGCACGTCCATCACGGCCCGCAGCCTGCCGGCCTCGTCGACGGTGGCGGGGCGGTGCAGGGTGACCAGCACGTACTCCCCGGGTTGCAGCGAGTGCCCGGCAAGCGTTCGCAGCGACCGCTGCGGATCCTGCAGGCGCAGGAGGCTGTCGATCATCGTGTTGCCGATCATGCGCACGGTGCTCTCGCCGGCGATTCCCTCGGCCGCCAGGTTGCTCACGGCGTCCTCGCAGTGACACAGCAGCAGCGCCGAGATCCTGTCGGTGAGCACCCGGTTGATCTCCTCGGGCATCGAGCGGTCCCCCGAGCGCAGGCCCGCCTCCAGGTGGATCACCGGGCAGCCGAGCTTCACGGCGGCCAGCGCGGCGCCGAGGGTGGAGTTGACGTCTCCGGGCACGAGGATCGCGTCGAAGGCGCGCTCGCGCAGGATCTCCTCGCAGCCCACCATCACCGCCGCGGTCTGTTGAGCATGGCTCGCCGAGCCGACGCCGAGGCGAAAGTCCGGCTCGGGAAAGCCGAGCACCTCCAGGAACGATTCGCAGAGGGCGTAGTCATAGTGCTGGCCGGTGTGCAGCAGCTTCGTCTCGACCGGGGTCTCGCGCAGCGCCCGCAGGATCGGCGCCACCTTCACGAAGTTCGGCCGAGCGCCGACCACCACCAGCAGCCGGGCGCTCACTTCGGCTCGCTCTCCCCCGCGATCCAGTGATCGAACCACACCGACAGGTTGAGGACGTTCCACAGCTGAAACGAGCGCTCGGCCCGGCCGCTGCGATGCAGCCTCAGCAGCTCCGCGACCGCCGTGCGATCGAGGATGTCCAGATCGTTTATGTGCGAGCGCGCCAGGCGATCCTCCAGCTGGGCGCCGAGCGGGCCTCTGAACCACTCCGACACGGGCGTGCCGAAGCCCTGCTTTGCCCGCCACAGCAGCTCGCTGGGGAGCAGGTCGCCGACCGCCCGCTTGAGCACGTGCTTGCCCACCCCGTCGCGAATCTTCTCGCTCGCCGGCATCGCCATCGCGAGCTCCACCAGCTCGTGGTCGAGAAACGGCACCCTCGCCTCGACCGCGTTGGCCATCGTGAGCTTGTCCACGCGCATCAGCAGCAGCTCGGGCAGACGCAGACGCAGATCCTGGTAGATCAGGCGGTCGAGCTCGTCGCGCGCGCCGGCGCGCACCGCGTCGCCGTCGATCCCGGCCACGATTTCGCGGGGCGACTCGCCGTTGCACCGTGCGCGGAAGCCGTCGCTGGTGACGCGCCGCAGCCCGTCCTCGTAGAAGGCCACGGCGCCTCCCCACCACAATCGCCCGTCGGGTTGAGCGCCGCGCAGCAGCGCCTCGCGATGGATGTGGTATTCCGGTCGGCCGGCGAGGGCGGCCGCGCCGGCTCGCCCCGCGATCGCTCGCAGCGGTCCCGGCAGGGAGCGAAAGCGCCGCCAGGGGCCCACCGTCATCGCGTGCGCCTGCACGTAGGTCGCGTATCCAGCCAGGGTCTCGTCGGCTCCCTCGCCGACGTGCACCACGGTCACCCCGTGCTCCTTGGCGAGCTTCGCCACGAAGTACAGCGGCACGCACACCGGATCGGCGATCGGCTCGTCCTGGTGGTGGACGAGGTCGGGCAGGAAGCGCCACAGATCGTCTGAGTCGATCTGGACCTCGTGGTGGGCGGTGCCGAAGCGCTCGGCTACCTGCCTGGCCCACTGAAACTCGTTGTGCTGCTCGGCGTCGCGAAAGCCGATGCTGAAAGTGTTGATCGGGCGCTCGACCAGGCGGCTCATCAGCGCGACGTTCGTCGATGAGTCCACCCCCCCCGAGAGGAAGACGCCAACCGGCACATCGCTCATCATGCGGCGCTCGATCGAGCGCTCCAAGCGCGCACGCAGCTCGGCCTCCCAGTCGAGCCGATCTCCGCCGAGCTCGGTGCGATCGGCGATCGGGTCCCAGTAGCGCTCAGCGCGGCCGCGGCCGTGGCGGTCCACCGTCAGGGTGCTCGCGGGTGCGAGCTTGCAGACGTCGCGGAACAGCGTTCGCGGGGCGGGCACCGCCACGAACGTCAAGTAATGAGAGAGTGCGGTCTCGTCGATCGCGCGCGTGCGCAGGAGCGGTAGCAGCGCCTTGATCTCCGAGGCGCATGCGAAGGTCTGGCCGTCGTCGGTCCAGTAGAGGGGCTTGATCCCGAGGCGGTCGCGGGCGAGGAACAGTCTCTGCTCGCGCTCGTCCCAGACGGCGAAGGCGAACATTCCCACCAGCCGCTGCACCATGCGCGGACCGAGCTCCTCGTAGAGGTGCACGAGCACCTCCGCGTCGCAGCGGGAGCGGAACACGTGCCCCGCCGCTTCGAGCTCGGTGCGCAGCTGGCGGTGGTTGTAGATCTCGCCGTTGAAGGTCACCCGCACCTGGCCGTCCTCGCTGCCCATCGGCTGGCGCCCGGCGCGGGAGAGGTCGACGATCGCCAGGCGCCGGTGGGCGAGGCCGACGTCGCGCTGGGGCGCTCGCGTCCACAGGCCGCTGTCGTCGGGGCCGCGGTGGGTCATCGTGTCGCGCATCCTCTCCAGGCGCTCCGCGGAGAGGGGCGCGCCGTCGCGGCTCAGCACCGCGAGGATGCCGCACACCTCAGCTCGCCTCGGCGAGGCACGGTGGGGCCGTGCCGCCGAGCGCGTCGCGAATCGCGAACGTGGCTCGCGTCACCTCCAGCATATGCTCGACGGGCCACGGCTGGACGCCCGTGCGGCAGGCGCTCAGGAAGGCGGCGATCTCCTCGGCGTGGCCCTTGTCGCGCTTGCCCTCGGTTCGCTCCGAACTCCCGCCCACGTGCAGTGTGAGGCGGCGAAAGTCCTCGAGCGTTCCGGCCCCCGCCTCCCCCAGCACCTCGATGCGCTCCTTCTCCAGGGAGGGGTCGCCGAAGGCGCCGTACACGACCACTCCCACCGAGCCGTTCTCGAAGCGCAGTGTCGCCGCCAGGTTGTCCTCCCTGATCTCCGAGCCCCCACCCACGGCGGCGGCGCCGGCCGACGTAGGGGGTCCCCCGCAGAGGAGGGAGAGGAAGTCCACGAAGTGGCAGACCTCGCCCACGACCCGGCCGCCGCCGACCTCGAGGTCGTGCGTCCAGTGCTCGCGGGGCAGCCGGCCCGCGTTGACGCGATAGGTGGCCAGCAGCGGTCCCGAGCCGCCCAGCGCGCCGGCCAGGCGCCGGCCGAGGGGAGCGAAGCGGCGGTTGAAACCGACCATCAGCACGCCGTCCGAGTCGGCGGCGGCGCGCGCGACATCCTCGAGCTCCTGCTCGTTCAGCGCCAGCGGCTTCTCCACGAACACGTGCTTGCCGCTTCTCAACGCGTGGGTGACCAGCGGCGCGTGGGTGTCGTGGCGCGTGGCGATCACGACCGCGTCCACGCCGGGGTCTTCGATCACGGCGCCCGGATCGGTGGAGGCGCTCGTCGCCCCGAAGCGCTCGGCGGCGGCGCGGGCGGAGACGCCGGTGGCGTTGGCGATTGCGACGATCTCGCAGTTGCGCGCGAGCGAGGGCATGAGCACCCCGCGCGCGAAGGCGCCGGCGCCCACGACCGCCACCCGAGTCCGTTGCCCGTTGGTTGTGCCCACGGCCCGTCGCGCGCCGGGGAGCTGGATGCTCCCGGGTCCCGTCTCCTCGGCGCCGCGGTAGCGCAGCAGGATGCCGAGGGAGGGCTCCGCGCCGCCCTCCAGCAGCGAGTACGCGCGAGCGCCGTCGTCGAGGTCGAAGGTGTGCGTCGTCAGGCGTGACGGGCGCAGCTGCCCGGCCGCCATCAGGCGCAGCACCTCGTCCAGGTTGCGGCCCTCGGTCCAGCGCACATATCCGGCGGGGTAGTCGATGCCCTGCTCCTCGTAGGTGGGGTCATAGCGCCCGGGGCCGTAGGAGCGCGAGACGACCAGGCGCAGCTCCTTCGCGAACAGTGGCGCCCGCGGCGACTCGATCTTCACGTCGCCCACCACGCACACGGTCGAGCGCTCGCGCGCCACCGCGGTGGCGCTCGCGAGTGGGGCGGCGCTGCGGCTCGCCGCCGTGATCAGCGTGCCGTCGGCTCCCCGTCGAGCGGTGAGACGTGCCACCTCGCTCTGCAGCTCGCGCTCGTCGGCGGTCGCGAAGAAGCCGGCTTCGCGAGCCAGCGCGACGCGCTGCTCGTTCGGATCGAGGCCCACCGCCACGCACCCGGCGGCGGCGAGCAGCTCGAGCGTCAGCTGGCCCACCAGCCCGAGCCCGATCACCGCCGCGACGTCTCCCAGCCCCACCGCGCTCAGCCGCACCCCGTGCAGCGCGATCGAAGCGACGGTGCCGTAGGCGGCGTCCTCGGCGGGGACTCCCGCGGGCACCCGCGCACAGAGGTTGCGGGGGACCGCCACGACCTCGGCGTGCGAGGCGTAGCCGACGCCGGCGCACGCCACGAGCTCGCCGGGAGCCGCCGGCGCGTCGGCGCAGGCGCTCAGCACGATCCCCGCCAGGCTGTAGCCCAGCGCATTGGGCTCTCCCAATCGCCCGCGCACCTTGGCATAGGTCGAGGCCAGCCCCTCCTCGCGTGCGGAGTCGATCACCTTCCTGACCAGGTCCGGGCGCGCACGCGCCTTGCCGAGCAGCGAGCTGCGCCCGACCTCCAGCACCGCCCGCTCGGTGCCCGCGCTGATCAGCGAGCAGCGGGTGGACACCAGCAGCGAGCCGGGCCCGCCCCGCGGGGCGGGCACCTCCTCCACGGTGATCTCGCCGCTGGACACGTTCTGCAGGAGCTGTCTCATCTGTCGGTCTCTCGCGCGGGCTGTAGAAGAGGAAGGAAGAGAGTCTCGATACTCGCCGCGACCCGCTCCCAGGACTCACCCGCGACACGCAGCCGGCGGGCCTCGCGGGCACCCTCGAGGTCGCTGCTGTTTAGCACATCGACCACCGCGTCCACGAAGTCCTCGCGCGCGACCACGGAGACGACGTCGCTGTAGCGTGCGACCTCGGGCAGCCGCGTCGAGACCACCGGCCGGCCGGCTGCGAGATACTCCCGGAGCTTGATCGGATTCACGGCCACGGTGAGTCGATTGACCAGAAATGGGATCAGGCAGCAGTCGAAGCTCGAGACGTAGGCCGGGATCAACGCATACGGCCGTGCGCCCAGCAGCTCGATGCGGGGGTGGCGGAGGATCGAGACGTCGGTGTTGGCGGCGCCCACCAGCACCAGCGTCCCCTCTTGCAGGCGGTCGGCGAGCTGGGCGAGCAGCTCGAGGTCGAGGTAATCGTCGAGCAGACCTACGTAGCCAACGAGTGGCCTCGGCAGCGCCCGCAGATCGGTGGGCGGCGGATGCTCCCCGGCGAAGCGCTCGACATCCACACCGTGGGGCACGAGCGCCGGGTTGGCGCCGAGTGAGCGCAGGTCGGCGGCGAGCTCCTCGGCACTGGCCACGGCGACGTCGCATCCGCGGGCCAGCTGCTCCAGGCACGCACGCAGATAGCGAGCGTCAACGTGGCTGAACGCGTCGTAGCGATCCTGGTAGTAGAGGATCGATCCCTGCTCGCCGAGTCGCCCGAGCAGAGGCGCGGCCACCGGCAGGCTGAACCAGCTCAGCATGGGTCCGCGAAGTCCAAGCCGGCGCCGCGCCCAGCGGATCTGAGCCGCGAGCGCGGCGCGCTGCAGATAGCGCCCAATTCGTCCGCTGGGAGGGATGGGAAGCGGCCGCAGGACGTGCAGCCCGGGCTCGACCGTCCTCAACCCCACCCCGCCGCGCAGCTTGCGCCAGATCCGCCGGAACTCACCTGTCTCCGCGAGCGCCGGCGCGCGCATCGGCACGCTCTCGATGAACAGCACCTCATAGCGCTTTGCGTAGCGGCGCATGAGGTGATGGCGGGAGTGGGGGTTGCCGTCCCACTGGTCTCCGGCGAAGCACAGCAGCGTGGGCCGCAATGTACTGGGGTCCGCGATCGCAGGAGCCTATGTCATCGTATGGCCTCGCGCGGCTGAACTTCGAGCCGCGCGAGGCCGGCAGGTCGCCCATCCCGGGAGAGTCGTGACACAGCAAGCCCAGACACAGCAAGCCCAGGAACATGACCATGATGCGCTGGATCCCATCAAGCGCGAGGCGCGCGCCCAGTGGGGGCACGACCCCGCGGGCGGACTTGCCACCGGCAACGAGCCGCTGGGTACCCGTGAGTCATTCGCTCGGGTAGAGGCCTATCGCTACGCCGAGCAACC
This sequence comes from uncultured Solirubrobacterales bacterium, assembly GCA_963813765.1. Lineage (GTDB taxonomy): Bacteria > Actinomycetota > Thermoleophilia > Solirubrobacterales > Solirubrobacteraceae > Palsa-744. The sequence continues at coordinate 926,888 of CAWFAB010000006.1, read as the reverse complement.
ATGGATGCACGAGACCTTCGGCTATGAGCGATGGGCGGGAAGGGATGTGCTGGAGGTCGGCGTCGGACTGGGAACCGACCACCTGCAATTTGCCCGCGCAGGTGCACGCATGAGCGGTATCGACTTGACGCCAATCTGTGTGGAGATGACGAAGCGCCGCCTGGATCAAGAGGGCCTTGCCTCGCGCCTTTCGATCATGGACGCCGAGCAGCTCGATTTCCCAGACGATTCGTTTGACGCGGTCTATTCCTTTGGGGTCCTGCACCACACTAGCTCACCAGAGCTCGCGTTTCGCGAGATCCGCCGGGTACTGCGCCCCGGGGGCGCGTTCATCGGCGGGCTGTACTCCAAGCACTCGTGGTTCTGTCTGCAAATACGAGCCGAACGCCTGCTGCGGTTTGAGTTCCTTCGCGAAAGCTGGGCCGACCGGCTCTCGCGCATCGAGCAGTTGACCTCCGACGCAAAGCCTCATGTCCGCCTATTCACGCCGCGGGAGCTGAGAGCGACTCTCCGAGGGGCGGGCTTCGATCAAGTGGTTATCAGAAAGCGACACGTGGGCCTCGGCCGGCGCAGCGAGTGGCTGCCCGCTTGGATCAGCGCGCTCGGCGGTTGGTATTTGACCCATGAGGCTCGGTGAGAGGTGCTCAATATGATCGTTGATCGGTGTTGAGCATGACACGCGTTGACCGTGCTCTGGTGGTCGCGCACTGGTCTTTGGTCGAGGCTGCGATTGTCGCCACCACCGGGGAGGTGGGAGAGGGTCAGGTCGATCTGCTCGCATACGGCGCCGGGGCGCAGAGCCAGCCCGACCCCCTGCACGGCGAGCGTCTAAAGCTTCCGTCCCTGCGTGGGGACTGGCGCACGGTGGGTCGTACGCTGCTTGGCTTCATACGCGCTGTTCGTCGTCACCGATATGCAGCGGTGACCGTGGCTCAGCCGGGGATTCGCGTCAGTCGAGCGCGCGGTCTGCTGCTGTCATTTCCCTTCATCGCCCGCTCCGATCGGGTGCTGGTGATGGAGCCGGCCGATGGTGGCCTGGTTCGGGTAGGGCCCGGCGAGGCGCTCGCCGATCTGCTGCGCTGGTTGCTCGTTCAGGCGTGGTGCGCGGTGCTGGCGAGTCTCGTGGCGGCGCCGATCAGCAGCATGGCTCGGCGATCCTCCACCCCGCGCCGACTGGCGTCCTCCGGCAGAGCACTGTATCTGCGCACCGATCTCGAGCTGGCAGGCAGCCGCCTCGAGGCCGGCGGCTCCCTGGCGCACACCCTCGGTATCGTCGGCGCCCTGGCGCACCGTCGCTACGAGGTGGAGGTATGGGCGACCGGCTCCATCGCAGGTTTGCCGCCCGCCCTTCCCACGAGGCGCCTCCCGGCGCTGGTGCGGGCCAACTGGCCGACCGAGATGGCGGAGCTCGTTTCAGGGTTGCGCCAGGCGGTCTTTGGCCTGCGGGGCCGTCGGGCAACCGCTTTCATCTACCAGCGCTACAGCCTCAACAATCTCGCGGGCCTCATCCTCTCGCGCTGGTGGAGGGTACCGTTGATCCTCGAGGTCAACGCCTCCGAGGTGAAGTGGCGTCAAGAATGGTCGTCCCTTCGTTATACGCGACTCAGTATGGCGTGCGAGCGTCTGCTGCTTCACAGCGCCGACCGCGTACTGGTGGTGAGCGACAACGCCCGCCATGATCTCCTCGAGATGGGGGCCGACTCTGCCCGTCTTCGCACGATTCCCAACGGGGTTGACCCCGACTGCTTCGCGGACGCCACTCCGCGCCGGCTGAACGTTCCTTCGGGTTCGTTTGTCATCGCGTTCTGCGGGCTGTTCTACCGCTGGCACGGAACGGCCATCCTGGCCGAGGCATTCGTGCGGTTGCGGGACAAGCGCCCCGAGGCGAGACTCCTGCTGATCGGGCATGGGGAGGAGGAGGCGTGGGTGAGGGACATCCTTCGTGCCGGCGGCGTGCTGGAAGACTGTCTGCTGCCGGGGATCGTAGCCAGAGAGGAGGTTCCGGGGTACCTTGCGGCAGCCGACGCCGTGGTGTCGCCCCACGCCGATCTGCGCAACTTCATCGGGTCTCCGATCAAGATCTTCGAGTACATGGCCAGCGGCAAGCCGATCGTGGCCTCGCGACTGGGCCAGTTGGCTGAGATCCTCACCGATGACGAGACTGCGCTGCTCGTACCGCCCGGCGACCCGATCGCGCTCGCGGCGGCGCTCGAGCGGTTGATGGGCGACCCGAACCTGGGTCGCCGGCTTGGAACTGCCGCTCAGCGGGAGGCACGCGAGAGGCACTCGTGGAACGCGCGCCTGGTGACGATCCTGTCCGAGGGACCCTCGCACTGCACCGACTGGCAAGCCCCGATCTCGGCCGACATCCTGGGCTGAAGTGCCAGTCGTGAACCTCTCTGAGTTGCCGGCGTCCCAACCAGGGAGGCCTAAGCATGGACTGCCAGGGTACGGCGCCTGGCGCTGGGGTACGACCCATGCGCCGGTACTGGTCTTTACGGGGATTTATTCCGTCGCCTGCTTGACAGGGGCAATCCTCTACCTGGCCGAAGCGCGTCTGTTCATACAGCTGACTGAATATTTCACTGGCAGCAAGCTACCGACGCTCACGACCTCCCAGGAGGGGATCGATCTATTGTTGCTGCTCGCTGGTCCCGCCTTTCTCTGGATCGGCTACGAGCTGGCGCTCAGGGTTCCTCGTCGCCGGGTCCCCGGCGCCGGTTACGTGGCCCGGCGCCTGGGCTCATTGCAGTTACAGACGCCGGTGTGGTTGCCCACAGTGGTGTTCCTCTGCAGTGCGCTGCTCGCGCTCGGGGCGATCGCCGGCTCCGGAGCAAAGGGCCAACTATCCTCCTGGCTCAATTACTCTGCGGGCATTCACGCCCGTGAGCGATTGCTGCAGAATGTCAGCTTCTTCGGCTTCGTTGACATCTACACTATCGTGCCGCTCACTGCTGCATGGGTGATGATCACTGTCACAGCTAGCGATCTGCGGGGTGTACTCCTCCGCGGCGGGCCGGTGCTGGTTACGGTTTTTGTGGATCTCCTGCTCTTTCAGAAGCGATCGGCCATCGCCTCACTGTTGATTATCTTTTTCGCCTGGCTGGCTGCGGGTGAGTTTCGCTTCACGCGCCGCAGAGCGCAGTTAGCGCTTGCAGGCGTGTGCGCGGTGGTAGCAGTGTATTTCGTGGGGGTGATCGCCCCAGCGAAAGCGCACGGCAAGCTATGCGGTATTCAGAACATCACCTGCGATGTGATAACGCGCAATGTACCCCCGGTGGTGCTCTACACTGCCATGGCTCCGTTCACCCGCGCGTCGGTGCCGGCGCTCTATTATCCAGTCATCTATCCAGCCCACCATGCTTTCTACGGGCCCGACTTCGGCCAGGACATCGTGGGCATCGGACAGTATCCGGATGACAACTTGGTGGTTTGGCATTACATCAACGGCGGCACCGCCGGCAACACCGCCGTGCCGTTCCAGTTCACATTGTACAGCGAGGACGGAATCGTCGGGGCACTGCTCGCAAGCTCGCTGATCGGTGCTGCGCTGGCTCTAGGTTGGCGCTTGCGCCGCCGTCTGCCACGCGCCTGGTCTGGACTGCTGGGGTCCATGGTGCTCATATTTGCGGCCTTCCTGGCCGAGGATTCTCTGCGTAACAGCCTGTTGGTCAGCTACGGAGTCATTTACGGGCTACTCTTTCTGGCCGTCATGGCTTTCGCGGTTCATATGTTTAACGTCGGAGCACAGGGCACTCGAGTTAGATCTCGCACTCATCGCGAGAGCATGTCTCGGGTTTAACCAGGGGGAGATGGATCATCATGGTGAATTTCTCATCGAGACGGGCTTGGCTGCCGACCTGGCATCGCAAACAGGTCGCGCTCATACTCGCTGCGCTGGCACTTGTCGTATGCGTAGTTGTGGGTTTGGTCCTTCAAGGAAACCTGAAATCGTCGAGTGGTAGGGCACTAGTCCACGCGGCCGCCTCTAGGGTGGCGAGCAGCCAGTCCCATCAGTCGTCGCCCGTGACCACGACATGGACTTTTACCGCCGGCGTCCCGTTGGGGTGGTCGGTACTGACGAAGACCATCACGACCTCGGGAGGCGTTCTCGTGGGCACCACCGACACGGGCGGTTACCAACTCGTTTCACCAGCCGTCGTTGTCAGGCCAGGGCTTTATCGGATCTCGGTGACCCTGCGGGTTCTCTTCGGAGGTATCGGGTTAGAGGCTCTGGATACGACGGGCCAGCACTTCTTGGTGAACCGTGTCGTGGAACCGCGCGATGCCGGACTCCGAACTATCAGCGCACCGTTCTCCGTCCATGCCCCTGGCAAGGTGTTCGTAGTGCTGTCCAACTCCGCCAAGGGAGTCCGGTCGAGTTGGATGCTCCAGGCCGCGTCCGTGCACCGAAGCTCGCGGGGGCGCTGATCGGTGCATGCCGGAAGGAATGGAGTCGCCCGCGTCCGAGACACAACATCCAGCCCTCGTGGCGGGAACGGAGACGAGAGGCATTCCCGGAAGCTCAGGCACTCATTCGGAGCACCGGATGCCGAGAGACGTGTTATTGACCTATGGGGGCAAGGTCGTTGGGGTTATCGCCGCGTTTGCCACGAGTGTTGCGGTTGCCCGCTTTCTTGGACCGTTCGGCCGAGGCGGTGTGGCCGTGGCGTTTGGCCTCACACAGATCCTCGTACAGCTCGGAACCGGTGGCCTCGTGACTGCCAATGGGTACTTCGCGGCCCGAGAGGCGGGTTTGCGAGAACGTCTCGTCGGTGCGTCCCTGCTCATGGTGGCCGCAATAACTCCGCTGCTCATAGGTGTGGGCATCGCTCTGCGACTGGTGGTCCCGAGTGCCACGGTCGGGGTCTCCTGGCTGCAGATGGCAATGGCGTTGGCCGCGCTTCCGGCGCTCCTCGGAGCTCAGCTTCTGCAAGGGGTTCTCCTTGGAGAACGTCGCATGGTTGCCTACAACGCGGTGGAAGTGGGGAGCCAGTCGCTGACGCTGGTCGCCCTGCTGATCGGATTGGCCATTTTTGATGTGGGTCCCACGGGGACGATTGCAATCATGGCGGGAGCCGCGTATCTGAGCGCGCTGGCCTGCCTGGGACTTCTGACAGCGGGCGGCGGGATGCCCAGGGCCCCCGGTCGCGACCTGACCCGGCGTTTGCTCAGATACGGCTTTCGCGTCTATATCGTGACGATGCTCGGGTTCCTGCTCATCCGCATCGATTTGCTCCTCGTCAACGGCTATCTCGGGACTCGCACGGCCGGCATCTACTCAGTCACGGGTGCGGTCGCTGCCGCGGTCTATCTTCTGCCTGCGGCGGTCGGACTGAACCTGTTCACTCGTGTCGCGAGTGGCACCGGTGCTCATTTCACGGCCGCCGTCATGCGTATCGCCGTAGTCGCGTACGGAGTGATCTGCCTGGTCTCGGTGCCGGTGGCGGCGGTGACCATCCCGGTCACTTTTGGGCCGCGCTTCCATGCGGCCGCCAGCCTCTATTACTGGCTCGTGCCAGGGGTTTATAGCCTGGGGCTGTTGACCATCCTCTCCAACCACTTCGCCGGACGCGGCTTCCCGCGGGTGGTGATCATCAGCTGGCTCGTCGGGGTCGGGGTGAACCTGGCTATAGATTTTGCCTTGCTTTCGCACGGTGCATGGATCGCATCGTTTGCGTCGAGCGTGGGATACACCGTTGTCCTCGCGTTTCACCTGGCGATGTTTGCCCGTGAACACGAGGGTTATCGATCGATGATTCCTACGCGCGCCGACTTTCGGACGCTTGCCGAACTGATGCCTTGGCGCCGGCCGCGAGTGGCTTGATGCGAGCCGGCCACGGCAACGTCAGTTCTTGCACCGTCCCGTTGGAGCGCTTCACACGAACGTGCCGCGCATCGAGCGTATCGACCGCGGCTCCGTTGCGAAGCATGCTCCAGCCAAACGGCACCAGCGGGAGGACGGTTCCGTGCTGCACCAGCGCCTCGGCCGGGACATCCGTGCCGAGCCAAGGGGCGTGTCGCTCTGCGACGCGCTCGGCCGACAGGGGGCCGAGCACCGCCGGCGCTATCCCCCCCACGAACCCGTCCACCAGAGCCGCGGACGGCGCCAGATGTAGGAAAGAGCGCAAGTTGTGTGCGCCGAGCGAGTCGATACGGTCGATGATCAGCAGGCCGTCGCCGGGCAGCCATACAAGCACGCGCTGGTGGATGGGTTCTCCTCTCAGGCGCCGGTACCCGTCGTGGCCGGCGCTCACGAGCACGGCGCCCTCTACACGCTGGACAGCGCTTAGCCGCACAGTCGGGAGCCGCGATGCGCGAAAGTCCCCCCAGAAGACGCACTGGCTCTGGCGCTCGATCTCAACCGTGTTGTGCGCGGCGGTGGCCCGGAAGCGCTCGCGCTGCGGGCCCGAGTAGGCGAACGCCCCCCGGTCCACGAGCAGGCTGCTCGCCTTCGAACCACGCGACGACCGACAGGGCATCGGCATGGGCGTGCGGCGGCAGGTGGGGCGGTGCGAGCGGACCGCAATCGAACACGACCTGGTCGGACCCGTGGCGCATCACCACGTGCCCGGAGCCCGGCAGCACTGTGAGATCCTCGACGGCGCGTCGTGTCAGGGGCGGTCCCTCCCAGGCGTCGTTGAGCAGCGGCAGTCGGAGGTCGGGGCCAGCGATCGCCTGCGCCCATGACTCGGCGCGGTCGATGGCCTCCCGTAGCGTTGCGGTCAGGTCACGCTCGCAGCGGCGGAGCAGCTCTGCCACCTGCCGCAGATCGTGGAGCACCTCGCGGTGGTAGGACGTGCTGCGCTCCTCGTGGGCGCCGTCGGCGAGGATCTGGCGCGGAAGCTCGTGATCGAGCAGCCGAAGCGCTCGATCGAGCAGAACCGAGCTGGGAAAGCACGCGCCCGCAAAGGCAAGCGCGGTGGCGTTCTTCAGCACGTGGTTACCGCCGATGTCGTGCTCCACCGAGCGGCACAGGTAGTGGGCTTGGCGCCAAAGCGACTCCACCATGCGGCGGCGCAGTGCGGCGTCCCATTCCTCGGCGCTCAGCGCCACGCACCAGGCGATCACCCTCACCGAGGTCGGGTATGGGTGCCAGGCCGGCAGCGCGGGGCGCCCGAAGTGATCGAGCCAACTCGCGATCACACCCGACCAGAACGGCAGCGCCCTGGAGCTGTCGTGGCCCTCGAGGGCTCTGGGCAGCTCGGCGAAGCCGTGCAGTTGGAAGAGAAAGAGCAGGCCGGCGGAGTCATCCAGCCAGAACGCTCGGGAGGGAAAGAACGCCCTCCTCGCACCGACTGCCGCGAACGCCCCCGCGTCATGGGCCGCGGGGCTCGGCGCCGATTGCGAGGCGGCCTCGGCCGCGAGACCTTTGGCGAGCGCGTGGAACTCGCCCACACGCGCGGGCGCTGACCCTGCATGCAGGAGCCGGGGAGGGACAAGGCGTCTGGCGCGTCCCACGGCCTGGCGCCACTGCATCGCCCGGGCGGCATCGGCATAGAGCCCCAGCCGGCTGAGGATCAGGCGCCTTCCCACTGGGACGTGGTTTCGCGGCTCGCTGGGAAGAGCTTGACCGTCCAGACGCGTACCGTAACCGGTTCCGGTGGGGCTTCGCCGGCGATCAGCGTGGCCGTCGAGCCCAGGAAGACGATCGGCGAGAGTCGCGCTTCGGGATATGGGTCGAGCGCGTAGGTGGTTCCGCCCCCGACTTCGAGCTGCCAGTTGCCGGCGCCCGTTTCGACGGACACCACCGCGGTGGTGCCCGGATCGGCGACCGGGATGATCGCGCGGCCGTCCGCGCCGAGAGTGATCTGTCCCTGGTAGACGAGCGTTTCGGCGGAGCGGGGGGGCAGGGTGAATTCGCTGACCCCGGCCAGCGAGGGGGTATGCGAGCGTTCATCAACGGTCACAGGAGTGTGGGCGTCGGGAGGCAATGATTCAAAGTCGGTGCTCGCCGTGGGAACGAGAGCATAGGGGGCGGTAAAGGCGTCTGCTTCGCTGTCCACCATGAAAGCGACACCCAGGTCGGGAACTGACTCCAAATACTCCATATAATAATAGAGATATGTCGGATCTACGTAGTACTGCGACGATGGGATCGAGTTCGGAGTATTGGTACCGTGCCAGTAGAATAGAGTGTTCGTGGCCGTACGCACTGCGTGCTGCAAGAGTTCTGCGCCCACGGGAGGACCGTCTGGGCCAGCCGTCCAATAGCCGTTGAACGTTGGGTCCGAGATCGCCCAGTGACCCAGACCGGCAAGCCACACCTCGACGGTGACGTGTGTATCGAACGCGTTCTGGCCATTAGCGGAAACGCTCACCATGCGTAGCGGCAGGCCCACGATCGATCCCACCGACCAGAAGGCCGTCGCCATCGCACCGCAGCTATTCTGGTCGCTCAACGAGGCGCGCACCAAGTCTCTGACCGCTGCCGCCTTTGACCACACCGTCCCGGGTTGGGCCATAATCTGCCGGGCCTGCGGCAGGATGCTTTCGAGAGACGCGGGTTGGGGCGCCGTCGGCGCTGGGGGAAGCGTGGCGTTGAGTGGTTCGATCGGTGGTGGTTCGACTGGCGGTGGTTCGACTGGCGGTGGTTCGGCGGGCGGTTGTTCGACTGGCGGTTGTTCGGCGGGCGGGACGCTTGGACTTTCCGGGGAAACGCTTGGGACTTCCGCCGGAGCGCCTGAGACTTGCGGAGGGCTGTCCGACCCCGAGCCGCCTGGAAAACTCGCAATCGAAGGCGGTGGAGCGCCCAGGTCGGCTTTGTCAGGGGCACTCGCGGAGGGTGGCGGCACGACGGCATGATTGCTCCCTCGTCCGGCTCGTTTCCCCTTCGTGCACGAGACGTCGAATGCCCAGCGTCCGCTGGGAGTGCCCGCGGGCACGTGCCAGGTCACCACCACACGGCCACGAGTATCGGCAGTCACAGCTGGTAGCAGGACGCTGCGCTTGGCGACATCGACCGCGACTTGACACTTTGCGCTGGCAGCCGAGCGTATCGCGACCTTCACGGTGGGCGAGCCGCCCCGGTCCGAGAAATTGGCCTGGACGAGCACGGGCAGGCGCGCCAGGCGCGCTGCGACTGCCGTGGTGCGCCCGCACAGGGTCCCGAGCAGCACAACGACGCACATACACGACGCTGCTCGCAGCCCTCGCCCGGCGGCACGCGTCCGTATAGGGCTCTCGAGGCGTGGGCCCATAGCCGCGATCACGACCCGCCGAGGGTTGCGCCTCGGCGCCAGCTCGCCAGTCATCCCCTTGCCCCTTCTCTCGACACGCAGACTCCGATCCACACCGCGCCTACCCCCACCGGGCGCGCAAATTACCCAGGACAAAGCTTAGCGCGCGTGATCCAAACATTTGGGCCGCGCGCAACGCTGGCCAATTGCTGAGATGCTCCGCCGGGGATGCAAGCGACATCTGTCCCAGAGGCTGGCCCAGACGGATCCGAGCCAAGATCCATGAGCGCGATGCGAGTCCTTGTCGTCTCGCAGTACTACCCGCCCGAGCCCGGCGCGGCCCAGAACCGCATCGGCGCGTTTGTCGAGGGCCTGCTGGGCCTCGGACACCGGGTCACGGTCGTCTGCCAGCAGCCCAACCATCCCGTCGGCGTGTTCCACGAGGGCTACGGCCGCCGCCCGGTCGTATCCGAGCGCAGCGGATCGCTGACGGTCCACCGCCTCTGGGTGATGACCTCCCCCCGCAAGACCTCCAGGCGACGGCTGGCCTTTTATGGAAGTTTCGCGGTGGGTGCGCTGGGAGCCGTGCAGGTTCTACCGCGCCATGACGTTGCGTTCGTGACGTCCCCACCGTTGCCCGGGATCGCCGCCGCCGCCGCCGGCTTGGCCGCTCGCGGCGTGCCGTACGTCCTGGACGTCCGCGACCTGTGGCCCGCCGCCGCCGCGGCGCTCGGCGAGCTTTCGAACCCACGCGTGATCCGTCAGGTGGAGCACATCGAGCGGTGGCTCTATCGCCATGCCGCGGCCGCGACCGCCACGACGCGTCCTTTCTGCCGCCACATCGACCGTCTCGCGGGGCGACCGATCGCCAGGCACCTTCCCAATGGAGCGCTCGACGAGTTGGTCGAGACGCCCCCCCCGCCACCACCGGGTGCGGGGCCCTTCGTCGTCGGCTACGCCGGCAACCTCGGCATCGCCCAGGGCTTGAGCATCATCCCCGACGCCGCCGCCGAGCTGCGAGACGAGGAGATCCGCTTTGTGGTGGTGGGGGATGGTCCGGTCGGTGACACCCTGCGCTCCGAGGTGCGGCGCCGTGAGCTGTCCGCGATCGAGATGCGCCCCGTGGTGCCCGTGGCCGAGGTGGCGGAGGTGCTGCATGGATGCAATGTCCTGCTGGTTCCGTTGCGGGCTCACAAGCTGCTGGAGGACTTCGTCCCGTCCAAGCTCTATGACGCGATGGCCGCCGGGCGACCGGTGATCGCGGCCCTTGCCGGCGAGGCGGCGAGCATCGTGCGCGAGACTGGATGCGGACTGGTGGTTCCCCCCGAGGACGGGAGCGCGCTGGCGCAGGCCATACGCCGTCTGCGCGACCAACCGGATTGGGCGCGGGAGCTTGGGAGCGCCGGTCGTATGGCGGCCCGGGAACATGCACGCTCGCGCCAGGTGGCGGGTCTGGAGCAGGTTCTTCGTTGCGCCGCCGGGGAGAGGCAATTACGGATTGCCGGCGGGGTCGCTGGAGGCGTCCGCCAGTGAGGTTCGCCGCGGTTTCGCGCTCGTCCGCCGGCCGGTTGGTGCGCGATCCGCCACCAGATGGCGGCCGAAACCGGATGCGTCTAGCAAGAACATCAGGACGGCGCCGAGCATGAGAGCGCAGAGGCCGGCCGTGAGCAGCGCAGCCGAGCCCAGGTGGGCCGCGAGGATCGCGACCGACCCCAGTGTCGCCTGTCCAAGTCCGAGGCAGAGGGCCACCCAGCGCGCCGAGGGCACCCGTGCCCGCAGCCAGTTGGCGACGCTGTCGGGTCCGGCTGTGAGCAGCGTGTCTCCGCGTCGCAGCCGGGAGATGATGCGGAACGTCATGTCGAAGATCGGCACGCCGCAGAGCAGGACTCCCCCGCTGATCGCGGCCAGAGCGCTTGTCCTTCCCCACGGCAGGGTCTCGATCAACGCCGCGGTCAGCAGCCCGAGCGGCATCGTGCCGCCGTCGCCGAGGAAGATTGCCGAGGGGGACCGCAGGTTGTGGCGCAGGAAGCCGAGGCACGATCCGCACAGCGCCAGCGCGAGCGCCGCCAGCAGGGCGTCCGAGAACACCCCGGCGACAGCGGCGCAGGCGGCGGCGCAGACGGCGACGGTGGCCGCCGCGGCGCCGTCGAGCAGGTCGAGGAGGTTGACCGCGTTGACGATCAGAAGGATCCATACGACGGTCAGCATCAGGTTGGCGGCGTCGCTGGAGAAGATCGACCAGCCGAGGCCCGCGCTCCACAGCACCACGGCCACGACCACCGTGGCGAGCAAGGCGCAAACTGGCCGACAATCCCCAGCGGTCGTCAAGCGTTCCGAGGACGCACAGCCCCGCACAGCAGGCCAGCAGCCACGCCAGTCCGGCGCTCGCGGCGAACACCACGGCGGCGATCGAGAAGCCGCACAGCAGGGCCGCGCCGCCGAGGTAGGGGGTCGGCTGGGCGTGATGCTTCCAACCCTTCGGGGATGATCGAGCAGCCCCCAGCGCCGAGCGATCGAGATCGCCGCCGGGACCGTGAGCACGGTCACGACCAGGGCGAGTGCGAAGGCGGCGGGCAGGCGTAGGTCGGCGGACAACGGAGAGCATCGTACTGTTCGCACCGACGGGTTATCCTCGCCCGCCAGGTTGTGGGTCAGCGACCTCGTCAGCGTGACGTGCGTCGGCGGCTGCCGCAGCTTCGATCGTTCCGCTCGGCAATAGACAGGGAGTAGTTCGGCACCGTACCAATGGCCCGGAGCACCGCTCACCCACCGCCGCGGGATTCGCTGCTCGCTTTTGCCGGCCTGCTGGTCGCCGGCCTGGGCGCCGGACTGAGCCCGTTCTTCTTCGCCTACTACGACGCCTCGGTGTGGGTCCCGATCGGGCTTGCCCTCGTCCTCGCGTGTGCCATCGGCGTTGTGGCGCGTCCCACGTGCCCCGCCGGACCGGCCGCGCTGGCCATCGGTGGCCTGCTGGGACTTGGAGTCTGGTCCCTGGGCTCGACGATTTGGGCGGAATCGGTCGAGAACGCGGTGGTGGACGGAAATCGCTGGCTCGTCTACGGCGCGCTGCTGCTGCTGCTGTCGATGCTCCTGCTGGCGCGGAGCGAGCGGCGCTCGGCGGTGCTGCTCGGGGCTGCCGGGCTCGGGGTGGCCGCGGTTGCGCTGTCCGTGCTCGCGCGCCTGCTCGGCGCCAACCCGGGAACGCTCTTCCTGGTAGGCCGCCTCAACTCCCCGCTGGGCTACATCAACGGCGAGGGCTGCCTGTTCGTGATGGGCTTCTGGCTGTGCTTCGCCGTCGCCGAGGCCAGGCGGGCGCTGGTGGCGGGACCGGCGGCGGGGATGGCCACGCTGATGGCCTGCCTGGCGCTCCTATCGCAGTCCCGGGGCACTGCGCTGGCGATGCTCGGCTCGCTGATCCTCGTCGTGGCGCTGGCGCCGGGTCGTACCCGTCGCATCTATGGCCTGCTGTTGGTGGCCGCGGGGGTCGCGGCCGCCGCGCCCCAGCTGCTGCGCGTGTATGACCACACGGTGGCCGAATCGGTTCCCGCCGGGACCGGGCACGCCGCGGGCCGCGCGGCCCTGCTCGCCGCCCTCGGCGTGGGTGTCGCGTGGGCGCTGCTCACGTGGGCGTGGGAGCTGCTTCGCTCTGGCGGGATATCTGTGCCCCGTGCCCGGAGGGTTGGGGCGTGGCTGCTCGTGGTTCCGGTCGTGCTCGCGCTGGCAGCGGCCGTGGGCTCGGCGCACCGGATCGAGCACTATGTCCACGATCAGTGGCACGCCTTCACCCATCTCGCCGGCGCCGGCGCCGACTCGTCGCCCTCCGCCGGGGGGAGTCCGGTCTCCGCGGGAGGGAGCTCATCGTCCTCGGCCGGTGGGAGTCAGTCCACCGCGGAAGGGAGCTCGTCGTCCTCGGCCAGCTCTCGGTTGCTCTCGGGCGAGGGCAACCGCTACGACTACTGGCGCATCGCCTGGCGGGTGTGGCGCGCGCATCCGATCCTCGGCGTGGGAGCCGGCAACTACCCCCGCTTCTACTATCAGCAGCGGGCCACCACCGAAGACATCGAGCAGCCGCACTCGCTCGAGCTGCAGACCCTCTCCGAGCTGGGCATCCTGGGCGCTCTGCTGCTGGCGGGCTTCGTCGTGGGCATCGCCTGGGGAGCCCTGCGCATGCGCGCGCCCGCCACGCGCTCATCGCTGGTTCGCGCGCTGATGGTGGGCGCCCTCGGTGCCTTCAGCGCCTGGCTGGTCCAGACCAGCGTGGACTGGATGCACCTGTTGCCGGGCCTCACCGCGATCGCGCTCGTGGGCGCAGCGGTTCTCACCAGGCCTCAACCGAGGGCCGCAACGGGCGCCGAAGTGCCCACGCGGCGGCGGTCGAGCGCCACCGACGCCGGCCCCGGGCGCCCCAACGTCCAGCGGACGCTCGCGAGCAGGCCGGCGCTCGCGCTCGGGGCGTCCGCCATCGCGGTGACGCTTGTGGTCGCGGGAGCGAGCCTCAGCCGTCAAGGTCTTGCCGATCTCTATCGAGAACGCGCGCAGCAGGAGCTCGCCGCCCACCCAGCGGCGGCCATTGCCGGCGCGAACCGCTCCCTGGGCTTCGACGCGGACGCTGTGGAAACCTACTACGTGAAGGCGGCCGCCCTCGCTCGCTTCGACCGAGCCGCCGCGGCCGAGGCCACGCTCCGCAAAGCGCTCGCGCACGAGCCGGAGAACTTCATCACCTGGGCCCTGCTTGGCGACATCGCCGTGCGTGAGCACCGACTGCGGACGGCCGGGCACGACTACGTGCGCGCCCACCGGCTCAACCCCCGAGATCCCACATTGACGGAACTGTCCGCCGATCCGGCGGCCGCACTCCGCTGATGGAGGACCGCTCGATTTCCGTAGGTTGTATCTTTTGATCAGTTCGGCGCGCCTGTGGGGCCGGCACGGCGACCGGCCCAAACGCTATCTTCCCCCCGTGCGCGTTCTCAGTGTGTCTGTGACCGGAGCCCTCGCGGCGTTCGCTGTGAGCCTGTCCATCTCGACACAGGCCGCAACAGGTCTGGAACCAGGCGTCCACGTGGATCCCGGCACACCCGCGGCCAAGCAGTACGCGCTGCCTCTGAGCCAGGCTCGCGAGATGGGCCGCGGCGGCGCGGGCGCAGGCGCGTCGTCATCGCTGTTCGGCGCCGGCATCGGCAGCGCGCGCTCCCACCACGCGGCGGTGGCGGCGAAAGACGCAGGTTCGAACGCGCGCGGAGGCGCGGGTTCGGATGCGCGCGAGGAACCGCACCGGCGCTCGCGCGAGAGCTCGCCGTCCAGCCAGAGTACCCTGGCTTCGCTTGACGCGTCCCACCTCGACATTGCGACGCACGAAGGCTCCGGCGATGGGTCGCTGCTCGCCCTGCTCGGGGGCGCAATCGCCGTCCTGCTCCTGGGGGGCTCCGGCGGCGTCGCGATAAGGCGAGTCCGTCGATCCTCGGAAGGGGCATGATGCGATTCCTGGTGACTGGCGGAGCGGGATTCATAGGCTCGCATCTCTGCGAGCTGCTCTTAGAGCGCGGCCACGCGGTGCATGCGCTCGATGACCTCTCCACCGGAAGCCTCGAGAACATCGATCACCTCGCGAGCCATCCGCGCTTCGCCCACACGATCGAGTGCTCCGCGAGCCACTCGGTCGTCGCGGAGCTGGTGGACGACGCGGACGCGGTCTACCACCTCGCTGCAGCCGTCGGCGTGAGCCTTGTCATCGAGAGTCCCGTCCGCACGATCGAAACCAATCTGCGCTGCACGGAGGTCGTTCTCGAGCAAGCCTGCAGAGAGCGCAAGCCGGTGCTGGTCGCCTCGACCAGCGAGGTCTACGGCAAGAGCGAGGCGCTGCCGTTCCGGGAGGACGGAGATCTGCGGATGGGCGCCACCAACGTCGGGCGCTGGGCCTACGCGTGCTCGAAGGCGATCGATGAGTTCCTTGCGATCGCCTACTGGAAGGAGCGCGGCCTGCCAACCGTCGTGGTCCGGCTGTTCAACACCGTAGGGCCTCGGCAGACCGGCCGCTACGGGATGGTGGTGCCGAGGTTCGTGCAGCAAGCCCTCGCCGGCCACTCTCTGACGGTGTATGGCGATGGTGGGCAGAGCCGTTGCTTCTGCCATGTCGCCGACGTGACCAGAGCGCTTGCGGATCTGATGCTCACCGAGCGCTCCTACGGAGAGGTGTACAACGTCGGTAGCAGCGAGGAGATAACGATGAGGGACCTCGCGCTCAGGGTGATCGCGCTGACTCGGTCGGATTCGGACATCTCGCTCATCCCCTACGAGGAGGCATTCCAAGATGGTTTCGAAGACATGTATCGCCGGGTTCCCGACACCGGCAAGGTGCGCGAGCTGATTGGTTGGCGGGCCGACCGCTCGTTGGACGAGATCATTCTCGACGTGGCCGGACATCACTGCGGGACGTCCGAGTGGACAGTGCCGGTCGAGCAGCTCACAGCCTGAGGGGACTGCGGGCACGCTTCGCTCACTGCGTCCTGCCTCGCTTGCCAAAGCGACGCCTGGAAAGCTAGCTTCCTCTTCTATGGAGGTCTCAGAAGCGAGCAAGCTGGCCCGCGAGGCCAGGGTGTGGGTGCAGAAGTGGCGATGGTACGAGCGCAACGCCCTGCCGTGGAACCGCGCATTGATCCACTGGGAGCTGATGCGCCGCGGGGCGTTCGCGCGCTGGCCGCTGCAGGGCAACGTGCTGGAGACCCTGCGCGAGGGGCGTTTGGAGGTGGGGGAGGGCGTGCTGCTGGAGCCGAACGTGTGGATCACCGCCCCCGGCTCCGCGCGCGTGCGGATCGGCGCCGGCACGTTCCTGAACATGGGCGTGATGGTCGCCGCGCACGAGCTCGTGGAGATCGGCGAGCACTGCATGCTCGCCAACGGCTGCTTCGTCTCCGACGCCGCCCACCGCTACGACGATCCCGACCGACCGGTGCCCTGGCAGGGCTTCACCTCGAAGGGCCCCACGCGGATCGGCGCGAACTGCTGGCTCGGCGCGGGCGTGGTCGTGACCAGCGGCGTGAGCATCGGCCAGCGCTGCGTGATCGGGGCGAACAGCGTGGTGACGCACGACATCGAGCCTCACTCGATCGCGGCGGGCGCACCGGCGAAGGTGCTCCGGCGGATCGAGTACCCCGGTCGCGCGTAGGACACTGTCCGGCGAGGCGGCGAGCGGCGGTGGCTCCCTTCGCCGGTTGCGCACGGTAGCGGGTCGGCGGCGGCTCTCGCCGGGGTGGCCTGCGAGGACCGGAGCGGCGCTCCATCTGGTGGGCTACCCTCACCAGATGGGGATGCGATGGGTCTCGGCTCTGCTCGTCGGCTTGGCGCTAGCGATAACACCGGCGAGCGCTCTTGCCAAGCCGGGGGACGTGGCCACCACACGGAGGCTCGCGCTCGCCACCGACGCGCTCGTGCGCGCCGCCACCCCCGATGTGCCCCGGGGGCTCGCCGCCGTCAGGCGCTACGCGGCGCAGACCGCCGCCCAGTGCCCTGGGGTGGCGCTCGAATCCCCGCAGGACCACGACTCCGAACAGCTGAGCAACGAGCTGGTGGGCGCGATGACCGCTGTTGGGTACCGCACGGCCGCTGCCCCGATCGCCACCTTCGCCCACGCGGTTGAGGGTCTGCGCTGGAGCAACCACAGGCTCACGCGCGCGGTGCACACCCTGGCGCGCAAGCTCCAGGGCATATCGACGCTCGCGACCCCCAACCTGTGCGGGGACATCCAGGCGTGGGTCGCAAGCCACTACACGACGCTTCCCGCGAGCACGGTCCAGTTCGACCGGCGCTACGCCGCGGTGGAAACCGAAGCCGAAGAAGTCCCCCTGATCATCAGCCTCGCGACGCCGTACGCGAGCCCGGTGGACTTCACCGTGCTCCGCCACGTCGAACGGCTCGAAGCGAAGCTCGCCGAAGCCGAAGCGCACGCCGTCGAATCCTACGTGCACCTCATGAACGCGCTCGATCTGCAGCCGTGAGCAGCGCGCGCAGCTCGGCGAGCTCGGCGGAGTCGATCTTGTAGGTGTGCTCGGGGCCGGGGTAGCGCCGTGCGCGGACGTCCTCCGCGTAGGCGGCGACGCCGGCGTTCATCTCCTCCTGGAGGTTCGCGTAGCGCTTGACGAAGCGCGGGCCGAGGCCGTCGCGGATGCCGAGGAGGTCGTGGAAGACGAGCACCTGCCCGTCGGTGGCAGGCCCGGCGCCGATGCCGATCACGGGGATCTCCATGGCGCCCATCAGCTCCTCGGTCACCCCGGCGGGGATCGCCTCGAAGACGACCGCGAAGCAGCCGGCCTCCTGCAGGGCGAGCGCATCGGCGCCAATCTTCGCGGCGGCCTGCGCGCTGCGGCCCTGGGCCTTCCAGCCGCCCAGCGCGGTGGAGGTCTGGGGGGTGAGCCCGACGTGGCCCATCACCGGGATGCCGGCGCCCACGATCGCGCGCGCGCGGCTCACCGAAGCGGGGCCGCCGCCCTCCAGCTTGACGGCGTCGCAGCCGGCCTCCTGGACCATCCGCACCGCGGTCCCGATGGCCTGCTCGTCGCTGATCTCGTAGGAGCCGAACGGCAGGTCGCCGATCAGCAGCGGGGTCTTGAGGCCGCGCCGCGCGGCGGCGGCGAGCACGAGCATGTCCCCGAGGCGCACCGGCGTGGTGGCGCTGTAGCCGAGCACCGTGGTGGCGGCGGAGTCGCCGACGAGCACCAGATCGACCCCCGCCGTCTCCGCGGCGCGGGCGCTGGGGTAGTCGTAGGCGGTGACCATCACGATCGGGTCAGCAAGGCGCTTCTTCTCCGCCAGCAGCGGCAGGGTCATCGGCAGGCGGCCCGGGTCGTGGGGGATCTTCACGTTGGGCTGACTTGACATAACGTTCCTATCTGAAGCGGTTGGCGCCCTTGGGCTCCGCGTCAGACGCGCACCTCGTACGCGCCCTCCGAGGCGTCCTCGGCACTGAGCAGGGTCGCCACCGCGTCGTCGACGGTGATGATGCGGTTGGTCTTCGCCTCCACGTGGACCACGCGGGGCTCGTAGCGCTCCATCTCAGAGCGGTCGTAATGGGCGTAGGAGATCACGATGATTGTGTCGCCGCGGTGCACGAGGCGCGCGGCGGCGCCGTTGACCTTCATCGCCCCCGAGCCCCGCTCGCCGGCGATCGTGTAGGTCTCGAAGCGGGCGCCGTTGTCGATGTCCACCACGTGCACCTGCTCGTGCTCGAGGATGTCCGCGGCCCTCAGCAGGTCGGGGTCGATCGTGATCGAGCCCACGTAGTGCAGGTCGCAGTCGGTCACGGTGGCGCGGTGGATCTTGGACTTGAGCATCACGCGCTGCATGTTGCGGCCACCTTTCCCGAGGGTCGAGTGGGCTCCAGGGCCGGCTCGAGCGTGGCGTTGTCGATCAGTCGCACCCGACCGACGCGGGCGGCGAGCGCGAGCAGGCCGGGCCGGTCGAGCTCGGCGAGGGGCTCCAGGGTGTCGGGGTCCACGAGCTCGAGGTAGTCGGCCCGCACCTCGAACGTGGCCAGCGTCGCGTGGGCGGCGCCGAGCAGCGCCTGCGGCGCGCGCTCCCCCGCGGCGGCCAGCTCGGCGGCGGCGCGCAGCGCGGCGCTCAACGCGTGCGCGCGGGCCCGCGAGGGATGGTCGAGCAGGGTGTTGCGGCTGGAGAGCGCCAGCCCGTCGGGCTCGCGCACGGTGGGCAGCGCCTCGACTCGCACGGGCAGGTTGAGGTCGGCGATCAGGCGGCGGATCACGACCACCTGCTGGGCGTCCTTCTGGCCGAGGTAGAGGATGTCGGGCATCGTCATGCAGAGCAGCTTGGTGACCACGGTGGTCACACCCCGGAAGTGGGAGGCGCCGCGCGAGGCGCCCTCCAAACGGTCGGTCAGCCCGAGCACTTCCACCGCGGTGGCGAAGCCCGGCGGGTACACCGCTTCGACGGAGGGCGCGAACAGCACCTCCGCGCCGGCTTCCGCGGCGAGCCCCGCGTCGCGCTGCTCGGAGCGCGGATAGCGCTCCAGATCGGAGCGCTCGCTGAACTGCGCGGGGTTGACGAACAGCGAGACCACGACCTCCTCGCACTGCTCCCGCGCGCGGCGGATCAGCGAGAGGTGGCCCTCATGCAGCGCTCCCATCGTGGGCACGAGCCCGATCGTCGAGCCCGCACGCCGGGCCTGCGTGAGCGCGGCCCGCAACTCCCCGACGGTGCGCAGCGTCCTCATGCGCGAGATGCGGGTGGGTGGGTGTGACTCATGGCTTTCGGTCCAGTTCCTGCGGATACCGGCGCGATAAGAGATGGCTGTTCACTCCGGGTCCATCGCGAGCGAAGTCGGTGATGGCCTGTGAGGAATGATACAGCCGTTTGCGGCCTCGTGGGGGCGGGGCGGCGCTGTGTGCGCACCCTCACAGAGGCATGAGGTTTACCATCCCCACCAAGTGTCGGGTGAGGAGCGCCAGCTCTTGGTTTCCGAGCGCCGCGAGGCCCTGAAGGAGGTGTTCGCGCAGGCTCAAGCGTGCGTGCGCTGCGCGGAGCTGGCGGCCACCCGCAAGACAGTGGTGTTCGGCGCGGGCAACGCCGACGCCGACCTGATGTTCGTGGGGGAGGCGCCGGGGGCGAGCGAGGACGAGCAGGGGCTGCCGTTCGTGGGCGCGGCGGGCAAGCTGCTGAACAAGCTGCTCGAAGAGATCGGGCTGCAGCGAGCGGACGTGTTTATATGCAACGTTCTCAAGTGTCATCCTCCCGGCAACCGCGATCCGCAGCCGGCGGAGATCGAGAACTGCCGGGAGTACCTGTACCGCCAGGTGGAGCTGATCCAGCCGCGGGTGATCTGCACGCTGGGGAACTTCTCCACGAAGCTGCTGCGCGAGGATCCCACGGGCATCACGCGCCTGCACGGCCGGCCGGAGGTGCTTGCGGTGGGCCGCAGGGCGGTGCGGCTCTACCCGATCTTCCACCCCGCGGCGGCGCTCTACACGCCGCGGATGCTCGAGACCCTGCGCGAGGACTTCAAGCGGCTGCCCGAGTTGCTGGCGCTGCCCGCACCCGACCGAAGCCGGGAGACACTCGCCTCCGGCGAGCATCCCCGTTTCGGCCAGCCGCAGTCGCTGGAGGCGCCGGAGGCGGTCGCGGAGCCCGAGGAGCCCTCGGCTCTGGTTGGGTCAGGCGCAGCCGCGGAGCCCGCAGCCGAGGTTGACCAACTCGGCCTGTTCTGAGCCCTACAAGCGTGCGCAACGTTCTCTAAAGCTATGGGGGGGAGCTGCCGATAGAGGACAGACCTCCTCCCAGTAGTACGACCGGCCCACGACCCCTCTCCCGTGGGCCGGTCGCCGTTAAGGGCCCTCGTCACCCATGGCGACCCACAGCTCCCCGGAGCCTCGACACTAAAGTCTTCCCGGTGCTCGTCCGCGAAACCTCGGCCCCCAACGAGACCGAGGCGCTGGGCGCCGAGCTGGCCGCGGAGCTGCGCGCGGGGGACGTGGTGCTGGTGCGGGGGGAGCTGGGGGCGGGCAAGACGACCCTGGTGCGCGGGGCCGCGCGGGCGTTGGGAGTGAGCGATCCTGTGACCAGCCCGACATTCGGGATCGGGCACCGCTACCGCGGCTCGCAGGTAACCGTGGCCCACCTCGACCTCTACCGGCTGGCGGGGCTGGAGCACGAGGATCCGGGCCTCCTGGAGGACTACATCGGGCCTGGGAGCATCGCGTTCGTGGAGTGGCCCGAGGAGGGCCGCCCGGAGCTCGAAGGCGCGAGGGTGTGGGTGACGCTCGCCCATCGCGGCGGCGACCGCCGGCGGATCGAGGTCTGCGTGCAGCGATGATCGTCCTTGGTTTCGACACCGCCACGCCGGCGACGGTGGTGGGGCTGCGGCTCGCCGACGGCGCCACACTGCAGGGGCGCGACGATCCCGCCGCGGGGGAGCGTCCCGGGCACACCACGCGGCTGCTGCCGTTGGCGAGCGAGCTGCTCGCGCAGGCGGGCCTGCGCTGGGCGGAGCTCGAGCGAATTGCGGTGGGCGTGGGGCCGGGCACGTTCACGGGCCTGCGCATCGGGGTAGCCACGGCGCGCGGCTTGGCGCAGTCTCTCGGCGCGGAGGTGGTCGGCGTCTCCACCCTGCGCGTCTTGGCGGAGGCTGCCCTGCGGGGATCGGATCTGAGCCCGCCCGCCCCGGATCTGAGCCCGCCCGCCCCGGATCTGAGCCCGCCCGCCCCGGATCTGAGCCCGCCCGCCCCGGATCTGAGCCCGCCCGCCCCGGATCTGAGCCCGCCCGCCCCGGATCTGAGCCCGCCCGCCCCGGATCTGAGCCCGCCCGCCCGTGTGCTGGCGGCGATCGATGCGCGCCGCGGAGAGGTGTTCGCCGCGGCGTACGCCGCCGAGGGCGAGCTCACCGAGCCTCGCGCGCTCGCCCCGCAGGAGCTCGAGAGCATCCCGGCGCAGGCCGGTGGGCGCCGCGATTGGCTGGCTGTGGGGGATGGGGCGATACGCTATCGGGGATATCTGGAGGCGCTCGCGGTAGCGGTCCCAGCGGACTCCTCGCCGCTGCACCGGGTCGACGCCGGGGTGCTGTGCGAGCTGGCTCTGAGCGCGCCGGCCGGCGCTCCCGAGGCGGTGCTGCCCGACTACCGACGCCGGCCGGACGCGGAGATCGCCTTGCAAGCAAGACGCCGGGAAGCGAGATGACAGCCCAATTCGCAGCCGAGCCTCGCCCGAGAGGTCGGGGATGAGCGCTCGAGCTGGTCGCCGAATCCGCGCTCGAGAGGTTGGGGTGGTGGGCGCCCGGTTCGCCGCCGAGTTCGTGCCAGAGCGGTTGGGAAGATGAGCGCCCAGTTCGCCGCGGAGGTCGCCTCCGACCGGCCGCGGCTTGAAATCCGGCGACTGTCGTACCCGGACCTGCCGCAGGTGATCGGGATCGAGCGCCGCGCCTTCCCGACGCCGTGGTCGCTGGCGATGTTCGTGCTCGAGCTCTCCAAGTCCTCGGGCATCTGCCTGGCGGCGGTGCTGGACACCGACAGCGGCAGGCGGCTCGTGGGATACCTGATCTGCTCGCGCTACGAGACGGTGTGGCACGTGATGAACGTCGCGGTCGTGCCCGAGCACCGCCGCAAGGGGGTCGCCTCGGCGCTGCTCGGCGAGCTGTACGTGCGTGTGGACGACGAGCAGGCGCGCTACACCCTGGAGGTGCGCCGCTCCAACGACGGCGCGATCCGCCTCTACGAACGGGAAGGCTTCCGCGCGGCCGGCCTGCGCCGCCGCTACTACCAGGACAACGGGGAGGACGCGCTCGTGATGTGGCGCACCCCCGCCATGCTGGCAGGCTCGTTCGAGGATGTGCCCAACCCTGGTTTTGCATGAGGGGCGTCAGCCCCGGTCAAGGGCGCCCGGAGGGCGACCGATCTGCTCAGAGGGCCGGCTGGAGGCCGGCACGAGCATGATCCTTGCGCTCGAGACCAGCTGCGACGACACCTGCGCGGCGGTCCTCGACGGGGAGGGGCGGGTGCGCTCCAACGTGATCTCCTCCCAGGAGGTGCACGATCGCTTCGGGGGGGTGGTCCCGGAGATCGCCTCCCGCCGTCACCTGGAGCTGGTCAATCTCGTGGTGGCCCAGGCGCTCGAGCGGGCGGGGGCGAGTCTGGACGAGGTTGACCTGGTGGCCGCCACTCAAGGTCCGGGGCTGGTGGGGGCGCTGCTCGTGGGCTTCGCCACCGCCAAGGCGCTGGCCGCCGCGCGGGAAATGCCGTTCGCTGCGGTGGACCACCTGCAGGGCCACGTGGCCGCGAACTTCATCGCCGGCGATCGGGTCCCCACCCACCCGTTCGAGCCCCCCTTCGTATGTCTGATCGCCAGCGGGGGCCACACACTGCTGGCGCACGTGCGCGAGCACGAGGGCTTCGAGGTGCTGGGGCGTACGCTCGACGACGCGGCTGGGGAGGCGTTCGACAAGGGCGCCCGGATGCTCGGCCTCGGCTATCCCGGCGGGGCCGCGCTGGAGCGCCTCGCAGAGGGGGGCGATCCAACTGGCTTCCCGTTTCCCGCGGGAGGCCCCCGGCCGGGGCTCGGCGTCGGGCGCCAGGCGTTCGCCCACAGCCTGGACTTCTCCTTCGCGGGCCTGAAGACCTCGCTGCTCTACAGGGTGCGCGAGCTCCCCGCGGCCGAGCTCGCCGCGCGGGCGGCGGACCTCGCGGCCTCCTACCAGGCGGCGATCATCGATCGTCTCATCGAACGTGCCCGGCGGGCGCTCGAGCAGACCGGCCTTGAGCGCCTCGCGGTCGGCGGCGGGGTCGCCGCGAACGGCGAGCTGCGCCGCCGCCTCGGCGAGCTGGGCGTGCCGGTGCACGTGCCCGAGCGGGTGCTGTGCACCGACAACGCAGCCATGATCGCCAGCGCCGCGCGCTTCGCGGAGCGGCTGACCTACCCGCACTATCTCGCCCTCGACGCCTACTCGACCGGAGAACGGCCCCCACCCACCCGACGCCCCCGGTGAGCGTGCTGACCCTCTACACCAAGCCCGACTGCCACCTCTGCGAGGAGGCGCTGAAGACGCTGCTCGAGGTGTGCGCGGAGGTTCCGTTCGAGTTGCAGGTGCGCGACATCACCGCGAAGGAGGCCCTGCACCGGGCGTACTTCGAGCGGATTCCGGTAGTAACCCTAGACGGCGAGGAGCTGTTCGAGTTCTTCGTGGACGCGGAAGCCTTGAGGGAGCGACTGCGCGATTCCTCAACAGGGTCGTCTCCAGGCCCATCTCTATAGTCACGAGCGATGACCTATGGGGAGCTGAGCGACACGGCAGAGATCGAGCTCGCCGGGAATGGAGAGCATGCCCACCCCGGCGAGAGGCTTTCGCTGGGGGTCGCAGCGCGCCTCTCGCGCTACCTGCAGGTGCTCACGCAGGCGCGCAAGATGGGCAAGGAGACGATCTCCTCCCAGGAGCTCTCCGACTACACCCACGTCAACTCCACCCAGATCCGTCGTGACCTCTCGGGCTTCGGCAAGTTCGGCAAGCGCGGGGTCGGCTACAACGTGGAGTCGCTCGTCTCGCAGATCCGCAAGATCCTGCGCACCGCGGGCCAGCACAACATCGCGCTGTTCGGGGCCGGCCATCTCGGCAAGGCGATCGCCTCCTCCGACATCTTCGCCGACCACGGCTTCCGCGTGGTGGCGATCTTCGATGTGGACAACGCCAAGGTGGGCACCACCGTCGGCAACAAGGTCGTGCGCCACACCCGCGATGTGCGCCAGATCGTGGAGGACGAGGACATCGTCGTCGGCGTTCTCGCGGTGCCCGGCGGCGTCGCCCAGGAGCTCGCCGACGAACTCGTGGAGGCGGGTGTGAAAATCATCTTCAACTACTCCGAGTCCCTGCTCCTGGTCCCCCCGGAGGTCACCGTCCACACCTCCAGCCCCGCCGTGGACCTGCTGTACGCGCTGTACTTCTACCTAACCTAGGAACGAACCGCATGGACAGCTTGGACCTCGACCGGGCGGCGGAGACCTTCGCGCAGGCGGTGGACGGCACCGTCGGCCTGGAGGAGGAGTTCTCCCTGCTCGACCCCGCCACCTTGGAAATGGTCCCCTGCTTCGAAGAGCTGCGCGACGCCGCTCGCGAGCGCGGGCGGGCGGGCGGGCGGGCGGGCGACCAATTACTCTACGAGCACATCACCGGGGAGCTGATCTCCGCGGAGATCGAGATCGTCTCCGGCCCCGGCGCGGACCTGCACGACGCGCTGGTGCGCCAGCGCGAGTGGCGGCGGCGGCTGTTTGCGCTCGCCGAGGAGCGCGGGCTCGCGCTGGGCGCCACCGGGACCCACCCGTGGGCCGACTACCGTGAGCAGAGGATCATCGACACCGAGCACTACCGCCGCGTGGAGGAGGGGCTCAAATACGTGGCGTGGCGCAACAACACCTTCAGCATGCACGTCCACGTCGGCGTGCGCGACGCCCGTCGCGCGGTGCTCGTCTGCGACCGGCTGCGCGGCGTGTTGCCGCTGCTGCTCGCGATCTCCGCCAACTCTCCCTACCTCGACGGCCGCGACTCCGGGCTTCACTCCGCGCGCACCCAGAGCTTCACGCGGAGCTTCCCCCGCTGCGGCGTGCCCGACTCCTTCGGCGGTTGGGGGGCCTACCGGGAGTACATCGAGCTGCTCCTGCGCACCCGCTCGATCGTGGAGTTCACGCAGGTGTGGTGGTCGGTGCGCCCCCACTTCGGCTTCGGCACCGTGGAGGTGCGCATCTGCGACGCGCAGGCCACCGCGACGGAGTCCGAGGCGCTGGCGGCGCTGATCGTGGCGTGCGTGGCGCAGGCCGCGCGCGACATCGACGAGGACGCTCCCTTCGCCGATCTCCCGCCACGGATGGTCGAGGAGAACATGTGGAGGGCGATCCGCTTCGGCCTTGACGGTCGGCTGATCGACCCGGAGCGTGGAGAGGAGTACCCCGCGCGGGAGGCCATCGAGCGGCTCGCGAGCTGGACCGAGCCGGTCCGCGGGGAGCTCGGCATCGAGCTTGCCTTCCCCGAGCGCAACGGCGCCCAGCGCCAACGGGCGATGATCGAGGCGGGCGCCGGCCGCGAGGAGGTCTTCGCGGCGTCGGTGGCCGAGACCAGGCAAACCTACTCACCGGAGGTAACCGTATGAGCGCAGAGCAGGCCCGGCAGGGCGGGACCGCACCAAACGGCGGCAGCGCCGCGGAAGAGGGCACGGAGGCGGGGCGAGCGGGCGCCGCGACGGGACAACCAAGCGAGCAGGAGCTACGCGCCGCCTACGAAGCCGAATTGAGCCGCATCACGAGCGCCGACATGGTGCTCCAGGCGACCGTCTCGCTGCTGAACATCGGCGCCCGCCGTCTCGGCCTGGTCGGTGGGCAGGACCAGGAGGCTGCTCGGCTGCCCGGCACGGAGCGCGACCTCGAGCAGGTGCGCGACGCGATCGACGCCGTGCGGGGCCTCATGCCCGTGATCGAGCGCCGCGCGCCCCAGGAAGCGCGCCCGCTGCGCGATGCGCTCTCCCAGCTGCAGATGGCCTACGCCCGCGAGTCCCAGGCGGCGGCTCCGGCGCAGGCGCAGACCGGTGAGTCGGGCGCCCCGGCGAGCGGGCCGCAGAGCGGTCCTTCGGCAGGTCAGCCGTCCGCTGGCCGATCTCCGATCGGTCAGACTCCGGCGGCCAAGCCGACCGGGAAGCCCGCCGCCGGACCGGCGGAGTCCAGCGGCCGGCTGTGGGTTCCGGGACGATAAGCCCTAAACGCCTCCCGCCGCTCGGCACGATAGACTGCCTCCGCTTTTCCGCCGGGTAGGCGCTCGGCCGAGCGATCCGGGCGGGATGGTGGATATCTGTGCGCGCGAAATTCCTCGCGCGGCACGCCAACTGACCGCGGAGGATTTCTGTTGAGCAGCTTCCTGACGAACCACGGGGTCGTCGTCGCCCTCGTTTGTGCCTCGTGCGCTGTCGCATACGGCCTTCTCACCACGCGCGCTCTACTTGCTCTCTCGCCCGGCAACGAGCGGATGCAGAGCATCTCCCGCGCAGTCCAGCAGGGTGCGCGCGCCTACCTGAACCGCCAGTACACCACGATCGCGATCGTCGGCGTGGTGCTGTTCGTCGCGCTGATCTTCGTCCA
Source organism: uncultured Solirubrobacterales bacterium (assembly GCA_963813765.1). Classification (GTDB taxonomy): domain Bacteria; phylum Actinomycetota; class Thermoleophilia; order Solirubrobacterales; family Solirubrobacteraceae; genus Palsa-744. The sequence goes on along the minus strand of CAWFAB010000006.1, from coordinate 900,102 downwards.
GAACATCGCGGTTGCGTGCGGCTTCGCGATCGGCGGCATCCTCTCCGGCTCCGCCGGCTACATCGGCATGAACGTCTCCGTGCGCGCCAACGCCCGGGTCGCCGAGGCCGCCCGCGGCGGGGTCTCCCCGGCGCTCAGCGTCGCTTTCCGCGGTGGCGCGATCACGGGCCTGCTGGTGGTCGGCCTCGCCCTGCTCGGCGTCGCCGGCTACTACGGCCTGCTGACCGCGGTCTTCAACGAAAGCCAGCAGACGGCGGTGAACGCGCTGATCGGCCTCGGCTTCGGCGGCTCGCTGATCTCCGTCTTCGCCCGTCTGGGCGGCGGCATCTTCACGAAGGCCGCCGACGTCGGCGCGGACCTCGTGGGCAAGGTCGAGGCTGGCATCCCCGAGGACGACCCCCGCAACCCTGCGACGATCGCCGACAACGTGGGCGACAACGTCGGCGACTGCGCCGGCATGGCCGCCGACCTGTTCGAGACCTACGCGGTCACCGCGGTCGCGGTGATGCTGCTCGGCGTGCTCACCTTCAACGAGTCCACCCGGGTTGTCCTGTATCCGCTGGTCCTGGGCGGCGCGGCGATCATCGCCTCGATCATCGGCACCTTCGCCGTGCGCTCGCGCGTCGGCAACGTCGAGCGCGCCCTCTACCAGGGCCTGATCGTCTCGGGCGTGATCGCCGCGGCGGCCTTCTATCCGATCACCCACTGGCTGATGAAAGGCCTCACCCTCAAGGGCGCCGAAGGCCAGACGGCGAGCGTGGGTGACTTCTACCTGTGCTCGCTGATCGGGATCGCCGTGACCGCGCTGCTGTTCGTGATCACCGACTACTACACCTCCACGCGCTTCTCCCCGGTGAAGAAGACCGCCAAAGCGTCGATCACCGGCCATGCCACCAACATCATCCAGGGTTTCGGCTCGGGCCTCCAGGCCACGGCGCTGCCGGCGCTCGTGCTCGTGCTCGGGATCCTCGGCGCCTGGAAGCTGGCGGGCATCTACGGGGTCGGCGTGGCGGTCATGGGCCAGCTCTCGCTCACAGGTCTGATCGTGGCGCTGGACGCGTTCGGGCCGATCACCGACAACGCCGGCGGAATCGCCGAGATGGCCGACCTGCCCGAGGAGGTGCGCAACGTCACCGACCCCCTCGACGCGGTCGGCAACACCACCAAGGCCGTCACCAAGGGGTACGCGATCGGCTCCGCGGTGCTCGCCGCGGTCGTGCTGTTCGCGGGCTTCAGGCAGGAGCTCGCCGAACAGAGCGGCGGCCTCCACATCAGCTTCGGGATCAACGAACCGCCCGTGCTGATCGGCCTGCTGCTGGGCGGCCTGATGGTGTGCCTGTTCGCCTCGCTCTCGATGGAGGCCGTGGGGCGCGCCGGCGGCGCGGTCGTCGAGGAGGTGCGCCGCCAGTTCAAGGAGCACCCCGGGATCATGGAGGGCACCGAACAGCCCGACTACGCCGCCTGCGTGGACATCGTCACCCGCACCGCCCAGCGCGAGATGATCCTCCCCTCGCTGCTGCCGATCGGGCTGACGGTGATCGTCGGGCTGATCGACACCCAGGCGCTCGGGGGCCTGCTGATCGGGGTGATCGTGGTGGGATTCTTCTTCGCCGTGCTGATGACCGCCGGGGGCGGCGCGTGGGACAACGCGAAGAAGCTGATCGAGGACGGCGCCTTCGGCGGCAAGGGCTCCGACGCGCACGCCGCCTCGGTCACCGGCGACACCGTCGGGGACCCCTTCAAGGACACCGCCGGCCCCGCGATCAACCCGATGATCAAGGTCGCGAACATCGTCGCGATCCTGATCATCCCGCTGATCACCTGAGACGATCCGCGCTCCGGCGAGGCCGTTTCGCGGCGGGTCGCGCCGGAGGTCATAACCTCAACTGAAGATGACCGGCCGACAGGTCCACCGCTCCGCCACGATCGCGCTCTCCACGCTGATGGCGCTGGTCGGGGCGGCCCTCCTCGCCGAGGCTCTCGGCGGACGCGGAGGCCTGCTCTCCGCGCGCACCCTGCTCGGCCTGCTGTTCCTCGCCGCCGGGGTCGGGCGGCTGTACGTCGAGGCGCGCCGAGGACGCCCGCATGATCGATGACCGGCCCCCTCCGCCCTGGGAGGGGTTCGAGCCGGAGGCCCCCGAGGGGCCGGCGCTCGAGCGAGTCGGCGCCTGGTCGCTGAGCGCTCTCAGTCGCACGGTCGGATCCCCGGTTTTCTTCGGGATCGTCTACACCTCGCTCGCCGCCGCTGTCTGCTTCTCGCTCGGGGTGCTCGTCAACCACGCGCTCGGGCTCACACCGATCGTCTTTCTGATCGCCGCGGTGATGTTCGGGCTCACCGCGATGACCTACGTGGAGGGCGCCTCGCTGCACCAGGAGCCCGGCGGCTCCACCGTCTTCGCCCGCTACGCCTTCAACGAGCTCGTCAGCTTCGTCGCCGGCTGGGCGATCCTCCTTGACTACATCATCCTGATCGCGGTCACCGCCTACTCCGCGACGCAGTACCTCAAGGTCTTCTGGGCCCCTCTCGGCAACCGCACCGAGGCGCTCCTGCTCGCGCTCGCGATCATCGCGTTCGTCGTGCTCTCCAACATCCGCGGCCTCTCCAGCCGCCGCGGTCAGCGCCTCGCCGTCCTCGTCGCGGGCGCGCTCGTTCTGGAGCTCCTGCTGATCGCGATCGGCCTGCTCCTCTACTTCGATCCCCACACCCTCACCGCCTCGATCCATCTCGGCGGCGCCCCCACCTGGTCGGGTCTGATCTTCGCGCTCACGATCACCACGATCGCCTTCACCTCGCTCGAGTACGCCTCCGGCCTCGCCGGCGAGGTGAAGGTCGCCCGCCGTCCCCTGCGCCGGCTCGTGGTGAACGGCACCGTGATCGTGCTCCTCGCCTACGTTGGCGTGGGGCTCCTCGCCGTCACCGCCGTTCCAATCCACGGCACCTATACCCCACTGGGGCACCGCTATCTCGACGACCCCGTGATCGGGCTCCTCAGCCGCGTGCGCCCCCATGCGCTCGAGCAGGCGCTGCGCTACCTGCTCGGCGCGATCGTCGCCGGGACGCTGATCGCCGCCGCCAACTCCGCGATGCTCGGGCTCTCCCGTCTGGCGTACTCGCTCTCCACCAACCGCCAGATCCCCAGCGGCCTCGGCCGCCTGCACCAGCGGCGCTCCACCCCCTACGTCCTGATCATCCTCGCCGGCCTGCTCGCCGCCGTGCTCGTGGCGCCCGAGGACATCGACTTCCTCGTCGGGATCTATGCCTTCGGCTCCGTGCTCGCCTTCACGATCGCCCATTTCTCCGTGTGGCGCCTGCGCTACCGCGAGCCCGACCGACCGCGGCCGTTCCGCACGCCCCTCTCCGTGCGCTACCGCGGCGGCGAGCTGCCCGTGCTCGCCGCGCTCGGGGCGCTGCTCAGCGCCACCGGCTTGGTCGCGCTGATGGTCGTCCACGAGCCGGCCCGCTACGTCGGGCTCGGGTGGATGGCGGTTGGTCTCGCGCTCTACCTCGTCTACCGCCGCCTCGACGAAAGCTCCCCCCTGCGGCGCGTCACGGTGGCCCCAGAGATGCTCCGCCCCGAGCAGCCCCGCGAACGCGACTACGGCTCGATTCTCGTGCCCCTCCAGGGCGGCCCCCTCGACGACGACATCGTGCAGACCGCCGCGCTGCTCGTCGCCGGGGAGCCCACCGACGAGGCCGCGATCGACACCGCCACGATCGAGGCCCTCTGGATCTTTGAGATCCCCATGGCTCTCACCCTCGACGCCCGCCTCCCCGACGTCCACATCAAGCGCGCCCGTCAGGCGCTCGCCCGCGCCAAGGTCGTGGGGGAGGAGTACGCCGGCGTGCACGTCGCCACCGCCACAGTTCGCGCCCGCCGCGCCGGCCACGCGATCGTCGAGGAGGCCCGCCGCCGTGGAGTGGAGGCGATCGTGCTCGGCGCCGAGGAGCCCTCCCGCGTTCGCGGCGGCGCCCGCCTCGGGGGCCTCAGCGGGCCGCTGGAGAACTACGTCGGGGACGTCGTTCGCTACGTCGTCGCAAAGGCCCCCTGCCGCGTGATCGTCACCGCGCCCCCCGCCCGCGAGCTTCCCTCCGTGGAGGGCGTATTGGATCCTGCCCACCCGGGCGGGATCCAGCACACCGCCGGGTCCGGCATCGTCTAATGTGCGACCCATGTACGTCCTGATCGTGGGCGCCGGGCGCGTGGGCTCGGCCGTCGCCAAGTCTGCGCTGGCCGCCGGCCATGAAGTCTCGGTGATCGACGAGGATGCCCTCTCCCACGAGCGCCTCAACGCCGGACAGGCCACCAGCTGGGAGGACGCCGGCGGGCTCTTCACCATCGGCACCGCTCTGGAGATCGACGCTCTGATCCAGGCGGGGATCGAGCGCGCCGACGTCTTCATCGCCTCCACCGACGGCGACAACACAAACCTCATCATCGCCCAGATCGCCCAGAAGCGCTTCGAGGTGCCGAAGGTGATCGCCCGCGTCATGGACCCCGCGCGCGCCGGGTGGTACGGCGAACAGGGCCTGCACACGATCTCTCCCACCCAGCACGCCATCGAGATGTTCGAGCGCGCCCTCACCGTCGAGCACGCGGCGTAAGGCCCTGATGTACGCGATCATCGTCGGGGCCGGGAAGGTCGGGCGCAACCTCGCCCGCGAGCTGATCGCCAAGGGGCAGGAGGTGACGCTGATCGAGTCCTCTCGTCCTCGCTACCTCTCGATCGAGGAGGATTTCGAGCACGCCGCTCAGTACGGCGACGCCACAGAGCTGTGGGTGCTCGAGCGCGCCGGCATTCAGCGCGCCGACCTCGTGATCGCGGTCACCGGGGATGACGAGGACAACATGCTCGTCTGCCAGGTCGCCAAGGAGAAGTACCTCTGCGACCGCATCATCGCCCGGGTGAACAACCCCCGCAACCACGAGCACTTCAAGCTGCTGGGGATCCAGCCCGCCGTCTCCGCCACCGACCTCATCCTGCGCCTGATCGAGCACGAGGTGCCCCGCTACGGCCTCGTGCACCTGCTTGCCCTCGAAGAGGAGCGCCTGGAGATCATCGAGCTCGAGGTCAGCGCCGGCGCGCCCGCCGTCGGCGAGCGCGTCGCCGACATCCACCTCCCCGAAGGCAGTCTCATCATCTCCGTCCTGCGCGGCGGCGCCGGCTTCGTCCCCAAGGCCGACACCGTGATCGAGGCCGGCGACGAGGTTCTGCTCGTGCTCGACCCCGGCCTCGAGGAGGCGATCACGAAGTTCTTCGCCCCCAACGGGGCCTATCCGCAGGGGTAGGCTCCGATGGGCCCCGGGCCTGCCTGCGACGTGCCTTGCACCGCCCGCTCCCGCTCAGGCTCCGACGCACCCATCCTCTATTCTTGGGCCTCCCTTCCGGGATGGTGTAATCGGTAACACGCGTGCCTCTGGAGCACGAATTTGGGGTTCGAGTCCCTGTCCCGGAGTAGAAGGAAACGGCTTAGATAAGCCAGATTGAGCAGTAAGGGCAACGTCATGGGCCAGTCTGTGGGCCAGTCGCCCGGAAACTCCCCCGCCGGGGCGTCGCCACGACCAGCGCTCAAGGGGTGCCGCGAAGCGGTCGATGCGGTCACGATGCTCCGACATCGCGTAGCCTCCCGCGAATGCACGCGAAGCGCGAAGCGAACCCGCAAGCGCGCTGCCCGCGCGTCAAGGACCCCCAGCTCCGCGCGATGATCGAGGTTGCGTGGAGCGCCGGGTGGTGGTGCGAGAGAAACAGCAAGGGGCACGTGGAGTGCTACCAGTGGCCCGTCGAGGGCGGCGGCCGAGGAAAGATCATCACAGTGGCGAACACGCCGAGCGACCACCGCACGGTGCCCAACACTCGATCCATGCTCCGTCGTGCGGGGCTACAGCTCTAGGCAACCTGCCATCATGGGAGACACCGATATGCCGACACTCCAGGTAGAGCCCGCGATCAGGACCGAGTTTCAGGTGATCCTTCGCGTGCTCCCCGTGCCGAACGATGACAGCGACCTTGCCGTGGTCGCCGAGCTGGTCATGGACGCGCTGACGACCGAGGCGGCCGGGCTGGCCCTGGGACCCGTGGTCGGCGTAGACCTCGACCACCGGAGTGTCGAGATCGAGATGACCGTCGAGGCACTCGCGGCCTCGGAAGTCCACCAGAAGATGGGGCTGATCCTCGGGGCGCTTGAGCGCGGGGGACGGTTCATCGTGCAGGACAGCGCCGCGACGCGCTCGCAGGACCCCGAGCTCGTCCACGCCTGACGCCGGCCCGGAGCCCGCGGCGGTGGCGTCGGGGCCGTGCGGTACGCTCAAAGGCGACGGTTGTCCATGCCGTCACCCGTGACGCCTCCGGTCATCGCAACTTCCGGAGTTCCCAGACGCCCCCGGTGCTTTGCTCGCCGGGGGCGTCTTTCGTTCCGTCATCCGGTGGTCGTATCGTTGTCGATGCGATGACACCTATATGGAGGTTCACTCATGGACACCGACTCGCCCGCCGGACCTGACCCGGCACTTATCGACCGACTACGCGCCCGGCTCGAACGCATCGCGCGCGCCGAGAAGCGGGCCCAGATCAACTTCGAGGGGGACGAAGAACTCTTCGTTTTGGCGGCGACGTTGCGCCAATCCCTCGCCCGCGAACTGAGGGAGCTTACCGGCGCCCCGTCGAAATACGACGGAGTCGATGTCGAGGTCCCCGCCGAGGTGGTCCCGACCGCCGAGGAGGCGCGAGCGATCATCGCCGCCGAGGACGCCTTGCAGGAACGCATCGGCCGGGACCGCGTGCGTACGGGACTCCGCAAGCGCCTGCGCCGCCGCGAAGCGGATGAGCGGCACACACCCGGGCGAGTCCTTGAGCGGGGTGGTTGGGGGCCATCCGCGGTGACGCTACGCAGAGAACTTCGCGCTGCGTCAGGCCGGCACCGAGGCGAGTACGCCGGGTCAGTCGGGCTCAGGGTGGCGAGGACGCAGACTCGCGCGCGCGGAGCTGGGCGCCCGCAGGCCCGTCACACGCCGCGCTCAACCAATGCGCCACCATCCGGAGGTGATGACCCTCCCGGCGGGGGAGACGACCCAGAACCAGCAGAACCGGCAGGACCCGAGCAGGTAGCAGCAACCCTTCGGCGGAGAGCTCGCCCACAGATTGACCGTCTCGTCCGGATCGGGGTGTCCCGATGACCGGCCGGGCGCTCGTGCGCGACCTTCGGCGAGGGGTGGTCTACGTGGCCTCCGACGTGAGCTCCAGCGGGACCGCCGTCACCTTCTGGGGGCAGCTCCGCCACCGCGACGCAAAAGGGACGCGCCTGTACGCACCGCGTCTGCGCACCCTGCCGCTCGCCCACGTGGAGATCGTGTGGCTCGACAGCGCCAACGCCGAGGCGGTGGCGGCATGACTACCGCGCGCAACCTGCTGAAGCGTGTGGGCACCCTGATCGAGAAGTACGTCGTACTCCCCAGTGGGGAGGCGAAGACGGTGCTCGCGCTGTTCGTGCTTCACACCTGGGCGATAAAGGCCGCGCACTCCACCCCGTACATGGCGATCGTCTCGGCCGAGAAGCAATCCGGGAAGACCCGGCTATTGGAGGTCGTGGCGCTCGTGGTGCGGGAGCCGTGGCACACGGCCAGCACGACCGAGGCCGCGCTGTTCCGCAAGATCGAGGTGTCCGAGCCTACCCTGCTCCTCGATGAGATAGATGCGATCTTCGGCTCGAACACGGAGCGCACGGAGCCGCTGCGTGCGTGCTTGAACGCCGGCAACCGAAGGGGCGCGAGTGTTGCCCGCTGCGTCGGCAAGGGCACCAAGATGGAGGTCCGCGACTTCTCCGTGTTCTGCCCCAAGGTGCTCGCTGGGATCGACACGGGGAGGCTGCCCGAGACGATCCAAGACCGCGCGGTGATGTTGCGCATGAAGCGCCGCCGCGAAGGCGAGCACGTGGAGCGTCTGCGCTACCGCTTCGCTGTCGAGGAGGCCGCGCCGCTGCGTGCCGATCTGGAGGCGTGGGCAGCCGAGGCGGTCGAGGAGCTGCGCGACGCGATCCCCGAGCTACCAGACGAGCTGGGAGACCGCCAGGCGGACGCCTGGGAGCCGCTGCTCGCCATCGCGGATCTCGCGGGCGGGGACTGGGGCGATCGTGCCCGGTCCGCGGCCGTGGAGCTGAGCGCCACCGCAGACGGTGATGAGATCGGCCTGGGGACGCAGCTTCTCATGGGAATCAGGGGCGCCCTGGACGGTAAGGAGGTCATCACCACCGCGGAGTTGCTGGAGGCGATCAACGCCGATGACGAGCTGCCGTTCGGCGCCTGGAGAGAAGGCAAGGGCCTGGACGCCCGAACGCTCGCGCGGCTGCTCAAGCCCTACGGGAGCCGGCCGCGCACTGTACGAATCGGCCAGGAGACCGCGAAGGGCTACCACGCCGCTGACTTGGCTGACCTCTTCGCTCGCTACCTGTCCCCGTCAGAAGCGTCACCTACGTCACAAGCGTCACACCCCGAACAGCCACCACCCGAGTCGTCACCCGAGAAGCCACACGGAGACAGCGATGTGACGGGTGTGACGGATGTGACGGTCCCAGCAGGAACAGCTAACGGGGGACCGCCGGGTGACGCTGACGCCGAACTCGCGCGGGTCGCGGAGAAGTTCCTCGACGGAGACGAGATCGACCTCACTCCACCCACGCAACCCAACGGCGCCAGTAGATGCGAGTGCGATCCGCCGATGCTTGACGGCGATGGGGAGTGCTCCAAGTGCGGCCGGGTGGTGGCATGAGCGCGCCCGTCACGAAGCCTACGCCGCCAGCGCTTGCACTGTCGATCGAGGACGCAGCGGCCGCGCTCTCGGTCTCGTGGGACACGTTCCACAACCATATCGCCGCCGAGCTGCGAATTGTCCGAATCGGCCGGCGCAAGCTCGTTCCCGTCACCGAGCTTGAGCGCTGGCTCGACCAGCACGCCGAGAAGGTGCTGGAGGACCGATGACCGGCCGCGTGCAGCTCGTGATCCCCGGCCGCCCCGTCCCACTCCAGCGCAGCCGCACACGCTCGGGCAAGCACTATCTCCCGAAGCGCAGCCGTGCATACCGCGAGCTGATCGAAGCGGAGTGGCTCGCCGCTGGCCGCCCGTCACTCGGCGATGCGCCGTTCACCCTCAGCGCCCGCTTCTACGGCGCCCGGGCGAACGCCGACCTCGACGATCTCTGCAAGGCGATCTGCGATGCGCTCAACGAACTCGCCTTCGCCGACGACCGCCAACTCGTCTGCCTCGCCGGCTGCCACAAGCTGCCCGTTGACACCGACGGTCCGCGAACGGAGATCGAGCTTTGGGTCGCCCAGCGCATGGGGACGGCAGCGTGACCGCCACGGCCCGCAGACGACCCCGCCGCGCCCCCGACGGTTGGCGGTTGCAATCGTGGGACGTGACGATCGCCGAGCACGACATCGGCCACCACCACGTCCCAGGCCGCCGCGCGGTGGTCGCCGCGAGCACACCGGAGATCGCGTGCAGGCAGGCAATCCAGTGGGCGCACACCGATAGCAGCGTGCCACCGTGGCGACCCTACGTCCGCGAGTCGCTGCGGCACACGACCGCCACGCCAGCACGATCAAGGGAGGCGGCATGATCGCCGACCGCGCACAGTTCACGGTCCCTGGCGATCCCCAGCCCGCTGAGCGCGCCCGCCAAGGCAAGGGCCGCTGGTACACGCCACCCGCGACCGTCGAGTACCGCGAACGGGTCGGCTGGGCGTGGCGTCAAGCAGGATCGCCGACCTTCGGCACAGCGCCGCTCGTCTGCTCGATGTGGTTCCACCTTGAGCGTCCACCATCCCATCGCACCAAGGGCGGCGCGCTCACCAAGGCAGCAGTGTCACTGCTCCCACCGGGCGACCTCGACAACTACGCGAAGGGTGTGCTCGACGCGCTCCAAAAAGCCGGCGCGTTCACGAATGACGCACAAGTGGTCTGCCTCTCGGGTGTCGGGAAGGCGTGGGCGCTGCAAGGCCACGCACGGACAGAGATTGACGTGTGGGTTGCTCGCCCGGTCGAACTGGGGACGGCAGCGTGAGCGCGGCACAACAGCTCGACGCGGCGCTCGCCGACCTCGCCGCACGCGCACAAGCCGCACGTGACCTCCAATGCCAAGCAGGCTTGGACCGACACGCAACACGCCGACTCCCCAAGCGCGTGATCGCCGCCATCAACGACTGGCGCAAGGCGGTCGCCGCCGAATCGGATACACTGTCGCGCAGCGTCGTTGCTATCGCCACCGCACAGCGGGTTGGCTCGGCAGACACAAGCAGTTCACCGTCTGCCGACGAACAGGGAGCAACGATGCCAGTAAGCCCAGCCGTAGCCGTCCGACTCGACACCGAGACAATCCGGCGACTCGACACCGAGGCCGCGCAGCGCGGACACACGCGAAGCTCACTCGCACGCCACCTGATCCAGCAGCAGCTCGCCGACGCCGACCGCGAGCCGAGCACGCACACGGAGCGCGCAGCATGACAGTAGGGGTGGCGCCGGGGTCAAAAGTCAAGGCGACGACCTGCATGACCCGCGCGCCAGCACGGAATAAACCCGCGACGGTGGACATCGACCGATCGCGCACGGGGACGGTGAGCGTGGCCCGGTTTGATGACAAGTCGCCGGCGGTCGTCGAGGCCGTGGAGGCGGGCGCGTCGATCGAGGATGCTGCGCGTGCGGCCGATGTGCCGGCTGCGACGGTTCGCCGTTGGCTGCGCGACGGGCGGAAGGGCAAGGCGGGCTATGTGGAGTTCGCCGAGGCCGTGGACGGCCTCCGTGGTGATCGCCGTGAGGCCGAGCGGGCGTTGAAGGGTCCGTTGAGCCCGGAGGAGGCGGCGCTGCTGCTGGCGAAGGCGGCGCGCAAGGGTTCGGTGCCGGCGTTGAGGCTTTGGTATGAACGGAAGGCGGCGGAGGCGGCGGGGGAGCGCGGCGCGACCGCCCGGAAGCTGCTCGCGGGGGTGTTCGGTGGCGACTGAGACGCTTGTCGGGGCGCCGCCCCGGTTCGCCACGGTGAGGACCGCCCGCGCGACCTACGGCGGGGAGGTCGCGGAGCTTGCTCGGCTGCTCGGCTGGGAGCCGATGGACCACCAGCTCCTCTTCTGGGAGCTTGCGCTTGAGCACGAGGACGGGGTGCTCGCGTACCGCGAGGTCATTTGGACGATCGCCCGGCAGTGCGGCAAGACGGTGAGCCTTTTCTGTCTGCTGTTGTGGCGTTGTCTGCGCTGGCCGGGGCAGGTCGTCTCCTACGGCGCGCAGACCGGGATGGATGCCCGCGCGATGCTCGCGGATACGTGGTGGCCGCGGCTTTCGCACTCCGAGCTTGGCGATCTCTGCACGTTCCGCCGGCAGAGCGGCCACGAGGCGATCTTGTTCGAGAACGGGTCGCGGCTCGGGTTGATTGCGAGCACGGAGAAGTCGGGCCACGGTTCGACCCTGGACATGGCGGTGTTGGATGAGTGCTGGGCGCACCCGGATCACCGTTTGGAGCAAGCCTGCCGTCCTGCGATGGTGACGCGGGCGAATGCTCAGATGTACAGCGTCTCGACGGCCGGGACCGAGCAGCGCTCGCCCTACCTCTGGGCGAAGGTCCAGGCGGGCCGCCAGGCCGTCGAGGCCGGGGTTACGGACGGCATCGTCTACCTGGAGTGGTCCGCCCCGGAGGACGCGGACTCCTCGGAGCCGGAGACGTGGCGCCAGGCGATCCCGGCGCTCGGGACGACGATCGACGAGGCGACGGTCCGCGGCGACTTCCGCGGGATGCCAAGGCACGAGTTCGAGCGTAGTTTCCTGAATCGCTGGACGACCGCGATCGGCGATCCCGTCGTCGCCCTGGAGGTGTGGGAATCCCTCGCCGACCCGGATGCGCCGCGGCCGGCGACTCTGATCCTCGGCGTGGACCTCGCGCCGCGTTCCGCGAGCGGCGCCATCGCCGCCGCGGGGGTCCATGACGGCAACCTTGTGGTGAGCGTCCTTGAGAGCGGCCCCGGGAGCGAGTGGATCGCGCCCCGGCTCGCGGAGCTGAAAGGGGAACTCGGGGGGGCCGAAGCGCTCGCGGACCGGAAGGCGTGCGCCGCGATCTGGCATGAACTTGAGGATCTTGAGGTCGTAGAGGTTGACCATGTGGGGGCCGCGGAGTCCTGCGCGTACCTCCTGGACATCGTTGAGCGCCGCCGGCTGCGGCACCGCGGCGAAAAGGAGCTGACGGTCGCGCTGGACGGTGCCGTGCTGAGGCCGCTCGGGGATGGGTTCGCGTGGTCCCGCAGGCAGTCCGGCACCGACATCACGCCGCTTGTCGCCGCGACGCTCGCGGCCTTCGGCTGGCGCTGGGACGGCTGGGGGGGCGAGGAATGAGCCGCGTCGGCCGGGACCACCGTTACCGCCAGGTCCGCGAGCGTGTTCTCGCGGGCGCGCAGGTGTGCCACATATGCGGGGGGGAGCTGGACTTCACCGCGCCGCCGCGGAGCCCGAAGGCACCCTCGGTTGACCATGAACTGCCCGTATCCCGCACCCGCGGCCTTGACCCGGAGACGCGCCAGCGGCTTGCGACCGACCCGCGCCTCATGCGCCCCGCGCACGTCGGCTGCAACAGCAAACGCGGCGCGGGACGCAAGCGCCCTGCACACATATCGAGGGGGTGGTGACGGTGCCGTTCCTGGGACTCTTCAAGCGCGAAGTCGATGAGACGGAGCTTGTCTGGCCGGCCCGCTCGATGCTCAACGGCGTCCGCGGCGGGCTGACGGAGGAGGCCGCGGCGAAAGCCGCCGAAGTGGACGAGGCTGAACTCCGGCGGTGGCGACGGGACCCGATCTTCAGGGCTGCGCTCGGCCGCGCGCGCCGTGAGCCGGCACGCGAGGCACAGTGCATCAATTTGAGGGACTACCTCGCGCCCCCAGACCCGCTCGGCGCTCCGCCGCCGGGCGCGTCGGACTTCGAGATCGAGGCGGCGGGCTGGAGGCGAGTCGGGTGAACACGACCGGCTATGTGAAGACCTTGCGTCCGTTCATGGACGCCGAGGAGCTGGTGGCCCTGTACGGCTCGATCCGGCCGACCCGGCCGGTCGGCGACATCCTGGAGGAGCTGGCCGCCGCGGGCGTGCGGATGTTCGACATCGGAGACGAGGAGGAAAAAGTCGGCACCTACCACGATGCCTCCGTCATCGCCGCGGACCTGTCGCAGCCGCTCCGCGTCCGGCGTCTCGCGGCCACGGTCGCGCGCTGCGCGGAAGCCGCCATCGAGCAGGGGATGTGCAGTTTCGACCTTGCGCTCGACTGGATGATCGCAAGCGAAAAGTTTCATATCGAAGTGGCTGAAGAGGCCGCGAAAGGGGCGCACCGATGACCGATAAAGAGAGAATCCTTCGATTGGAGAAGGCGGTAAATTGCTTGGCATGGGCTATCAGTAGACATCAGGGCATTCCGACGGGCCTATCCCCGGAGCTTGATTCGCTCCGGAAAGAACTCCACGGCTCAATCAACCATGAAGGGATTGTCGAGCGCCGCCCGCACGTCGCGGACGAGACGAGGGCAGCCTAGTGCCCGTCTATCAGCCGTTCCCCGCCGAAATCCAGGCCCGCAACGCCCGCGCCGCAGCGTTGCGCAAGGGCGAAGCCGACCGCGAAGCCCGCGCAGCGAAGCGGTTGGAAGAGGAGCTAGATAAACTCGAAGCGAGTTTGCGGGTCGATCCCCCGCCGGAGCTTTCACCATCCGAAAAGCGCGAGCGTGAAGTCGCCGAACGGCTCGCCGCCCTGGAGGACAAAGCGCGGCCCCCGGACCCAAATCGTCGCAGGAACGCTACCGAGTGGTCGCGTGAAAACCAGCTCAAGACCGAGCTTCGCATTCGCCTGATCGAGCGCGAGCGCAAGGAAACCGAGGCCCGCGAGGCGGCAGACGGCACCGCCGCTCGGCGCGATCAGTACGACGCCGCCAAATGTGCGATCGAAGCGGCCCATAACGAGCGTTTTCGTGAGGCGGGGGAGGCTTGTACCGCGGCCCGCGATGCGTCACGGAAACGCCTCGATGATGAACTAGCGAAAATGGGAGTCCGACCATGAGCACACAAGTAGAGCTGCGCGAAGCCTCGCCGGGGAAACTCGTTCTCCGCGGGTACGCCTCGGTAAGCGAACGGTGGTATCCCGTCGGCCGTCGATTCGAGGAGCGGATGAAGCGCGGGGCGTGGCGTCGAATGCTCGGCGCGAACCCGGACACGGTACTGCTCGAAGACCATGACGGCCTCGGCTTGGCGCGCACGAAGACGCCGAGCGGTAAACCGAGCCTGATCTTGGACGAAACGGACTACGGGCTGCGCTGCGAAGCGTTCCTCGACGCCACCAGTCCGCGGGTCCAAGACCTGCGCGCGACGGCGGACAACTGCGGGTTGCAGATGTCGGTCGGGATGACCGTGCAGGACGACGAATGGAACGCTGCCGGCGACCGTCGGGAAGTCAAGGCTGCGACAACGCACAAGGGGGATGTGACGGTCTGCAACTTCGGCGCGAACAACGCGGCATCTGCTGTCATCAGTGAGCGTTCGGGCGAGGTCGGGGAGGTCGAGCGGCGCGAACTCAGGGGTTCCCGTGAGCGTCGCATGTGCCCGGCCCTTGACGGTTTCGACCTGCGCGCCGATCCCGGCTCATCGCTGACTGTCGCCCGCCGTTCCCCGGTGCCGATCGTGCGGTCCTATGTCGAGGTCGAGAGGGCTATGAAAGCGAAAACGGAAGCGCGCGAAGGCGGCACCGAGGACGAGGGGCCGAGGTACACCGACAAGCAGATTCAGCGTCTCGGCGAAGAAGGCAAGGCCCTGAAGAAGAAAAGCGGCAGGGGTTTTCACTTTCCGATTGTTGACGGCCGAGACCTGAACGATGCCGTCCGCGCGTGGGGCCGCGCCGTCCCGAGTGAACGGCAGGCCGTGAAGAACTGGATCATCAGACGGGCGGTGCTGCTGCGCCTGACCGGCAGGCTGCCTGAAGCGTGGCAAGCGAAAGTGAGGAACTGACATGGGACAGACCGCGAGGGTGCGCAAGGAACTCGAACCCGTGGCCGCCGCGAAAGTCAAGGGCGCGACCGCGGCCGAACGCTCTCGGTGTGGTGGGGGCGAGAGCTTGAGGGGGCCGTCGTGACCGGCGACGCCGCCGGGCAAGAGGCGGCCCTGCGGGCGCTGGCAAACCTCGCGGCGCGGTCACTGTGACCTATTTACCATCTTCGCGGACGCTGTTTCCTCCTTTCCGGCGTCTGCGGCGTGGGCGGACCCGGCGCGGGTGCGTTGACTTGACCTCGCGCCGGGTGCTCGCCTGCTCGATCCAATCCGGCGGGGGTGAGCGGTGCGCCCCGCGGTGATATGGCTCCGCGCCCCGTTCCGGCTCCTCGGTGCCCGCGGGCCGACGGTTGTAGGCGTCTGCGCGGATGCGCCGCGGCCGGTCCGTGAACGGGTGCTGCGCGAAGGGGGCGAGGATGGCTGAGGCGGCGGGCTACCTTCCGGGGGGCTGAGTGGGCGGGCCTCCGTGTGTGCTGCTGGACCGGCTCGCCGGCGCACGCCGGCAGGGGATGGGCTTCGAGGATGCGTGGCCGGGGGCGCTCGCCGCCGCGGTGCAGGCCGCGGACCCGGGGGAACGCCGCGGGTGGCCGGAGGCGTTCCGCGCGACCATGGAGAGCTGGCAGGGGGCATGGGAGCGCCGGCCGGCGCCGCGGTGTGAGCGGGTGCTGCAAGCGGTCGCCGAGGATCCTGACCGCGTACCGATCCCGGAGCGGGAGTGCGAGGGTTGCGGCGGGGAGATCCCGGAGGGCCGGGGACGCAAGGGTGCTCCTGCCCGGTTCTGCTCGGACGGCTGCCGCAAGCGTGCCTCCTACGCGCGGGCGGCTGCGTAGCGGTCTACTGCTCGGCCTGCCCGATAGCCGCAAGGACCGCCTCCTTGTTCTCCGCGAACTTACGGATCCAACAGCCGCCTACCGCTCGGCGTCGATCGCGGCGCCCAGTTCGGCCATGCTCACGTCGAGGGCCTTGGCGATGGCGCGGACAGTCGCCCATGCCGGGGCCGATTGAGCGAGCTCCAGCTTGGCGACCGTGGCGAACGTCATCCCGGCGCGGTGGGCGAGGGCTTCTTGCGTGAGCCCGCGATCCTTGCGGATGCGCCGCACGGCTGTGCCGAGGGCGGGGTCACGTGGCAAGGGGGGCGGCATGGCGAACGCAAGCCTCGCAGGCACCCCGGGCTCAGTCTATAGGCGTAGCTTGGTGGTTCTTGAACACTATGTGCGTAAGCGTGGTACGCTGCTACCCGTCCATAGACGCACATGGGGGCCGCGACGAGTGAACGCCCGGCCCCCTGGCACCGAGGAGCGTTAACTCCAAGGCGCGCCAGACACCCTACCGACACGGGCCGGTGTCTTCCTCGTCAGAGCCGCCCCCGGGGCCTCCAACCACAAGGAGGAACCCATGAGCACCATCACCATCCCCGCGGAGCTCGTCTCGCTCCTGCGCGACGGCTGCTACTTCGACCTGCACGGCCAGCTCGAAGAGATCAGCACCGTCCTCGAACACCGCGACTTCGGGGACATCCGCACCCGCGTTGACGCGGGCCTTGAGCGCGCCAACGGCGCCCGGGCGCTGCTCAACTACGTGGGTTGGGTCGAGCCCGTCAAGCCGTTCTCCGTGGGCGTGGACCTACACGAGCACCGGGAGGCGCTGCTGCGGGCGCTCCTCATACGCATCGAAGTCGAACGCAGCCTGGAGGAAGACCGGAACGCGGGCATCGGTGACCGCGCGGAGGCGAAGGTCCACGCCGGGCAGCTCGCGGACCTCGTGCAGCACGTCGAAGAAGGTGAGGTGTGATGCCGGCCAGCGAACGCCCGGGGGAACGCCTCATCCTGCTGCTGCTACTCCCGGGCGTGCAGCAGCTCGCCGCGGGCGAGGACGCCCGGTGGTGGACGGTCGCGGAGATCGAGGCCGAGCTAGGCGACTGCGACCCGGCGGGCATCCGGTACGCCATCGACGGGCTGGTAGCGGAGGGCGTCGCGGCCCGTGAGTATCCCCGCGACCCGCTGAACAAGATTGGTGAGCGGGTCCGGGCGTCGCGGTGCGCGCTGCATATCAACAGGATGGGCGCGATCTGTGTCTGAGCAGCCGACCAACGTCCAGTTGGGCCGCGCGGTACGCCGGCTGCGCCAGGCACGGCGGCTGTCGATCGAGTCCCTTGCGGGCGACGCCCAGATGCACCCGACGTACCTGTCGGCGATCGAGCGTGGTCTCCGAAACCCGACGTGGACGAAGCTGTGCCACCTCGCGGGAGCGCTCGACATCGGGGTCTCCGAGCTCGCGCGGGCAGCCGAGGCGGAGGTCCACGGCGCGATGCACGTTCCCGGTGCCGATCCCGGGATGGCGGCGTGATGGCGCCGAGTAACCCGGAGCTGGGGCGCGCGGTGCGACGGTTGCGCATCGCGCGTCGGCTCAGCATCGAGGCGCTTGCGTTCGAGGCAGACATGCACCCCACGTATCTCTCCACGATCGAGCGGGGGCGCAGTAACCCCACGTGGTCGAAGGTGGGCAACCTCGCGGACGCGCTCGATATCACGATGGCGGCACTCGCGAGGGTCACGGAAGCCGAGGCGTACGGCGCGGGCCACGTCCCCGATCCGCTGCACGACCGGCCTGTGGGGGCACGATGAGCCCGGGCGAGCACGAAGAGACGCGGGCCGAGGTCGGCTGCCACTCCCACACGCTGAGCGTCCGTGTCCCCTTGACCGCCGGGGAGTGGGCGAGCTTGCGCGAGAACGCGGCGTACCTCAAAACGAGCGTGGGGGGCCTGATTGGGTGGATCGTCAGCGAAGATATCCGCCGCGGGGCGTCGCCGCCGCGGCCCCCGGAGGCGAGCTCGTGAGCGCGCAGCGCGCGATCCTCTACCGCGCCGCCACGGAGCCGGGGGATACGGTTCTGTGGGCTCCGTTCGGCGCGGTCTGGGCGTTCGCCCGCCAGCTTGGCTTGCCGCGGGACGGGTACGGCAGGGCGGGCGGCTGGTGGGTCTTCGAGGAAGGCGCGTGCTCGGAGCTCGCCGGGAGGAAGACGCGGTGAGCGGCGAGCAGCCCGGGGTCGCGCAGGACGGCGAGCGCCGCGCGCAGGCGACACGGGCACGGTCACTGCGGTCCATCGCTGCGCCCGTGGCCGCGCCTCCGCTGACACCGACCCGGCTACGGGGCCACTGGTCGCGCCTGAGCGCGCTGTGGCGTCGGTGGAGGCGGGGGTGAGGGCGCGTCTCGACGGGCGGGCGCCCCCGCGCTAGCAATCGAGGGGCTGGCATTGTGTCGCATACCGTGTCCCGTAGTGCGTGTGGTATCCTTTCCAGCATGGCTCGGAGTAGGGGCCTCAACCACGCGAAGGGAGCAACGATGGACACGACGACGACAGAGCAGGCCAGCCGGCTTATCGAGGCATTGAGGGGGCACGCGAACGTGATCGAGCGGGCGCGGGCGGAAGTCATCGGCGCCAAGAGCGCCCACAAGCGCGTCGAGGCGCGGGCGATGCAGGTAGCGCGGCAGGACCCGCAGGCTGTGCGCGAGCTGGCGGACGGGCTGGAGTCCGGCAAGCTCACCATCGGAGACCTAGAGGTCGGGGTCACAGTGAACGTGGGCGCCGACATCATGGACGGCGAGAAGGGCATCGCGCGGGTTCAAGGCGAGCTGAACACGGATGGCTCGTTCTTGGAAGAGTGCGACCTCCTAGGCGAGCTGCGTGACCCCGATGACGGGGCGCTGCCGTTCGACTGGATCGAGTACGCCGGTCCCGGCTGGTGGGCCGAGGACGGAGACTGAGGGCGATGCACATGGCGACAGACCAGAGCGAGAAGGTACGCGAGAACCGGCTCCGCGCGATGGCGACCCGCCAGGGGCTCGCGTTGCAGAAGTCCCGTCGGCGAGACCCCCGCGCGCTCGGCTTCAACCGCTGGATGATCGTGGACCTGTTCACGAATAAGCCGGTCGCAGGGGCGGGGCGCACCGGCCTACCGAGCATGACCCTGGAGGAAGTCGAAGCCAATCTGATGGGAGACGATGTGTAATGCCCGTACCAATGACCGAAGGGGGGAGGCGGTGATGGCGGACTCCAGGAATGTGCTCGCGGCCCTCGAAGCGGCTGGTCTGACAACAACTGGCGTTGCGGCGCCGCACGCGGTCCTCTTTGAGCGGATCGGCGCGATTGCCAGCGCGATGGAGCCCGACGACCGCGCAGGGCTCCTTGGCTGGCTCAACGACCCCGAGACGGCCGCGCAGCGAGCCCCCCTTGAGCGCTCTGGTGCGACGGAGGCACTGCGGGTCGCGCTGGGCGCCGTGCAGGATGGGTGCGATCCGGTCGATGCCCTTCACGGCCGCGCCGAAGCCGTTCGACGGAAAGCGGAGGCGTGATGGCACGTTCAGCTACGGGGCTCGAGCAGCGCCACCTTGCCAGTTGCACCGGCAAGCGGGAATGCGGTTGCGCGTGGCGGGCGTCCGTCTACTCCATGACGGACGGCAAGAAGATCCGGCGGACGTTTCCTACGCGCGCCGCGGCGAAGGCGTGGAGGGATGACAAGCTAGGCGCCGCGACGCGCGCCGCGCTGCGGGCGCCGACAAGTACGACCGTCCGGCAGGCCGCCGAGGCGTTCCTCACGGGTGCCCGCGATGGTTCGATCCCGACGGCATCCGGGGGCCGCTATAAGCCTGCGACGCTCCGCGGCTACACGGTGGGGCTCACCAAACGAGTGCTGCCTGTGCTCGGCGCCAGACGACTCTCCGATGTGCAGCGCCGCGACGTGCAAGACCTCGCGGACCGGCTGACCGCGGAAGGGCTCAGCGCGAGCACCGTGCAGAACACGCTCGACCCGCTGCGCGTGATCTACCGCCGGGCGATCCGCCGCGAAGAGGTCACGATCGACCCAACCGAGGGCCTTGAGCTACGCCGCCCGGACGGCCGGCGGGAGCGCATCGCCGACCCCGCGGAGGCAAGCGAGCTGGTCGCCGCGCTACCCGACCGGGAGCGGGCACTGTGGGCGTGCGCGTTCTACGCGGGCCTGCGGCGCGGGGAACTCCGCGCGCTGCGCTGGGAGGACGTGGACCTACCCGGCCGCGTGATCCATGTCTGCCGCGGCTGGGACGCGATCGAGGGCGAGCAGGACACCAAGAGCGCGGCGGGCAACCGGCGGGTGCCGATCCTCGACCCGCTCGCCCCCGAGCTGACCGCGCACCAGGCGCGCACCGGCCGCGACCGGGATGCGCTCGTGTTCGGCAGGACCGCGACGGACCCATTCAACCCGGAAACAGTGCGCCGCGACGCGCTCGCCGCGTGGGGCTGGAGGGAAGCCGCGAACCCGGAGCCCGGCGGTCGGCCGAAGGTGATCCACGTGAAGGCCAGGGCGGACGCGCTGGAGCCGATCACGCTGCACGAGGCGCGGCACACCTGCGCTTCGCTGCTGATCGCCGCCGGGGTCAACGCCAAGGCGCTCAGCGAGATCATGGGGCACTCCACGATCTCGATGACGTTCGACACATACGGCCACCTGATGCCCGGCGCGATCGGCGAGGCCGCGGCGGTCACGAACGCCTACCTGGCGAAGCTCGCGGGGCGCCCGGCGCTCACCCTGGTGGCGTGACGATGGGCCACTCATGGGCCAGTCATGGGCCAGTCACCCCCGGATTCGGCCGGATTCCAGCGGACTCAGCCGGATTAGCGCATCGGGCGTTTCCCCAGTATCCGTGCGGGATTTGGCTCTAGCGCAAGGGATCGGGCTTTGCCCGTTACACGCTTCGAGTCCCTGTCCCGGAGTACGTATGCGCCCCGTGTTTACGGGGCGTTTCGCGTTTCAAGGGGCTGCTCGTGCCAGGATTCGTGCCAGTCGTGCGATCGTACCCTGGGCGGGTGCCCCGGAGCAGGTATCGTGAACGCGTGTTCGATGACGCGGTGATAGCGGAGGCTGGCCGTCGGTTGTCAGAGGCGGCGCCACCGAGCTCACGGGTGATCCTGTTTGGCTCGGCTGCCCGTGGGGAGCTGACGCGGGATAGCGATCTGGACTTCTTGGTGATCGAGCCGGAGGTCGAGAATCCCGCCTTGGAGTCGGTGCGGCTGCGTAGGGTACTGGCGGATGTGCTGGTCCCGATGGACATCATCGTCGCGAGCGAGCACAGGGTGCAGGAGTGGCGCGACGTGCGCGGCAGCCTCATTCACGCGGCGCTGACCGGCGGCCGGGAGCTCGTCGCCTGATGGCGAGCGAGCAGGATCTCGCAGAGCAACTTCTACGCCGCGCTGACGAGGACGCGGCCGGGGCCAAGGGGATGCTGCCGATCGACGAAGTAGCGGACGTGCTCGTCTGCTTTCACGCCGAGCAGGCTGTCGAGAAGGCGCTCAAGGCCGTGTTGGCCGCACGTGGGGTGGAGTTCGCCCACCGGCATGACCTGCGAGTGCTCATAGGACAATGCGAGAACGCGGGCGTGCGGCTGCCGGAGGAGCTCGCCGAGGTGGACTTGCTCTCGCCCTACGCGGCGGAACTTCGCTACGACGACGACACGGTGCACGCCGTCGAGCGTGAGACGGCGTCGAGGTGGGCGACCGCCGCGGTCCAGTGGGCGCGGGGCCTGGTTGAGGGGTCTGAGGGTGCCCACCAATAGACGTCACTCGAATTGGGCTCGAACCAGCGACCTCCGCCTTGTCGAGGCCGAACGGGGCGGGAACGGCAGGGTAGCGATGGGCACGCAAAGGCAGTAAACGCCTGCAAAATCGGGCCTGGCGGGTCCCCACGCCTACCCGCGCGTTCCGGGCGTTTCCCGTCGAGATGTTCGCCAGGTGTTCGCCGAGCAGCGCCGTGTTTGCCCGGACGCCGTGTTTGCCCAGCACGGCTCGCGATTTGCGACGAGCTTGATCTACGAAGCCGTGCGCGCCGGCCGCGTGCCCTGCCTGCGCGTCGGGCGACACATCCGCTTCACGCGCCACATGCTCGAAGAGTGGCTCGCCGAGCAGACCAAGCCCTGAGCGTGGGGGACAGCAGGCGCCACGGGCACCTGCTCGCACAATCACGAAGCGCCAGGCCAGCCCCGAAGCCGGGGCTCTGAACGGCGTCGTGCCATGCTCGCCCGAACTGGATGGCCCGTGACATATGGCCAACCACACACAGCTCCCCCGGCGCCTGACCGAGCTTCAGCGCCAGGCCCAAGAAGCACTCTGGGAACACCGCCACGCCCTCTGGGTTTCCGGTTTCCGGGGCGTCGTCGGCACCATAGCGGCACAAGTTGCGCGCGGGGCGGGCGCGGCTTATCCTTTGCCGCCGATGGAGCGTTCCGCCGATTTCAAGCATGTCGTGGAGGCGTTCGCCACGGCGCTGGCGGAGGCGGTTCCGAATCTGTCCCACGAGGAGCGCGTTAAGGCGACGCGCCATTTCGGAGACTCGCTCGCGGTGATCGCCGAGCACACGCCCGGCGAGGCGATACCGACCGTGCGGCGAATCGTCGAAGCGACCGCGCGAGAGCTCGGTTCGGACTCCTCCACCTGACTGCCGATCCCTTCCCAGCGGGGATCTGCCGGTCGAACCGCGCGAGTCGCTTGAGGCGCTCCCGCGGGGGGGAGTGATCCGATGACGCAACGGGACCGAAGCGATATAGGCTAGGCTCGAGGACATGGGACTATTACGACGCGCGGCAAATACGCCGGTAGGAGCGTGGTCAGCGCGCGTATTGAACGAGGGGAGCGTTGAAGTAGTGATGAACGATTTTCGCGGTTCGTGTCCGTAGATAGCTGATGGTCATCTGGAGCAGTTCGTCCTTGGTGTCGGGACGCCGGCGGGCAACGTGGGCGTGGACGTCGTTGTTGAGGTACTCGTCGGGGTTGTGCTCGGGCGCGTACGGGGGTAGGTAGAAGATCTCCAGCTCGGGGTGGTCCTCTTCCCAGGCTCGCACGGCGATTGACTTGTGCAGTTTGGCGTTGTTGACGATCAAGAACACCTTGCGGGCGGGGTGGTGCTCGATCAGCTTGTCGCAGAAGTCCATGAAGGTGATCTCGTTGCCATAACCGTCAAAGACGTCGAAGAGCAGCGAGCCGTCGTTGCCGACCGCGCTGATCACGTTGATCGCGAAACGCTTGCCGGTCACCGAGACGATCGCTCGCTCCCCGACCGGGGCGTAGCTGGTGCCAGAGGTCTGGCCGGCGCGAAGGCCCATCTCATCGGCCCACAGGATCTTCGCGTCCTCGGCCTGCGCGCGAGCGTGGATCGCGGGATACTCCTCTTGCAGCCACGCCTTCACGCGAGCAGGGTCCTGCTGGAGCCAGCGCCGGGACGGCTTCTTCTTGCTCCACCCCCAGGTACGCAGGTAGCGGCCGACCGTCTGGCGCGAGAGCTGCATGCCGCACAGCTTGAAGATCAACGCGCGCACGGCACCGCGACTCCACAGCTTGCCCTCACCGAGCTCCAGCTGATCGGGGTTGCGACCCACCATCGCGCGCACGACCTGCTCCTGCTGGACATCCGAGAGCGCCATCTGCTCACGCGGCCGACGCCCGCGACGACGCTCCGCCATGCCCTCCATGCCGCCGACCCGCAAGCGCGCCGACCAAGACGCGATGGTGCGCGGCGAAACTCCCAGTGCCTCCGCGACCCCAAGATGAGTCCACCCACTCTCAAGCAGTTGCGCTCCCCGCTGACGCAACGCCTCCCGCGCTGACCCCGGCAACTTCCGCGCATCACTGGATTGCGTCACCATGCAAGTATACCCACCTCACACCAACCCTGTGTTAAGTCGAGTATTAACACCGGGTTATTTGCCACGCGTTGTAATACTTGAGCTGCTCATCATCATCCTGGTGCTCGCCGCGATCTTTGGCGGTATCGCGGTCAGTCCGCTGCTGTTTGTCCTGCTGATCGTCGTGCTCGTGATCCTGTTCACCAGGGGCGGGTTCGGCTATCGCCGAGGGGGGCGCTTGTAGGGCTGTCTCGGACCAGCAGTTGACGAATGCTCGGGTGACCTGTTGCGGAGGCGGCGCAGGAGCAGAAAAGACCTAAGGAGACGAGCGAATTGAGGCGACATGACTGACGACGCGAAGGACCCGCGCTACTTTGTGCTCAGGCAGAAAGATAACGAGACGTGGAGGCTCATCACCCAGTTGATGGAGCCAGTCGAGGCGGCCAGTCGTGAGGAGGCCATCGTCAAGGCCACCGAGGGGTTGGACGCCGAGGAACAGAACGGCGCGTTCCTGGTTCTCTCCGAGGAAGAGTACGCGCCGATCAACCGCACCGTGCAGCCGACGACGGTTGACAAGTTCCAGTGATGGCCCGGTTGTCCTCGCTCAGGTAAGGCTGGAACGACCGACACCCGCGACGCCCCCCACGCATACTTAGGCGTGCAGAGGGCCTAGGAGGGGCCCTCACCCGAGCGTTTCGGCCCGTCTCATCTCCGTAGAATACGTTGACGTCGCCTGGAAACGCGATGGCGGGCAGAGCCCGGCCAGTCACCGACTGGCGCGGCACTGCTCGATCAGGAGATCGACATGGGCTTTGACCGGTACCGCGAGCCGGCTGGCGAGCTCGCGAGATCCTCCGCTCTGGGGCCTGCGGGTAGGCTCTGTGGGTGGCGAGTGGCTTGGTTGAACGCGTAGATGGGTGGGCAGGTCAGGGCATCGAGGCCGCGATCGGTGCGCATCATCGCCGCCGGCTACAGCGTGTTGGTCGGATCGATCAGTTGGCTCCGCCGGACAGCCCATCGCTGTGGGCTGCCGGCGATCCGCCGCCACGCACGGGGTGCGCGTTTGACGTGTTGGTTGACGGTGGAGAGGCGCTGCCGCGCATCGCCGAGGCGCTCGCTGGTGCCCGCTCGCATGTCCATATCGCCGGGTGGCACATCACCCCTGATTTCGGGCTGACGCGCGACGATCAAGCGACTCGGCTGCGCGATCTGCTCGGTGATCTGGCGGAGCGAGTCGAGGTCAGGGTGCTGCTGTGGGCGGGAGCGCCGCTGCCGGTCTTCACGCCGGCTCGCGCGGCCGTGCGCCGCGTGCGCGAGGAGCTCACCCGCGGCACGCGCGTGCAGTGCGCGCTTGACTCCCGTGAGCGCCCGATGCACTGCCATCACGAGAAGCTCGTGATCGTCGACGGCGAGGTCGCGTTCGTCGGCGGTATCGACCTGACCTCGCTCGGCGGCGATCGTTTTGACAGCAGTGATCATTTGATGCGCGGCCGTCTGGGATGGCACGATGCCTCCAGCCGGGTGCGCGGCCCGGCGGTCGCCGATGTCGCGGCCCACTTCGCGGCCCGTTGGCGCGCGGTAACCGGCGAGCATGTCGAGGACACGCCGCCGCCGGCCGCCGCCGGCGACGTGGAGCTCCAGGTGGTACGGACCGTCCCTGAGAAGATCTATGACTCCTTGCCCCAGGGCGACTTTCGCATCGTGGAGGCATACACGCGCGCCCTGCGGTCGGCTCGCAAGCTCGTCTATCTCGAGAGCCAGTTTCTTTGGTCGGCACAGGTGGTCGAGATTCTCGCCAGCAAGATTCGCGAACCTCCCAGCGACGACTTCCGCGTCGTCGTGCTGCTGCCCGCAAAGCCGAACAACGGCGCAGACACGACACGGGGCCAGCTGGGCGTCTTGGCCGGCGCCGACAATGGCGCCGGTCGCTTTCTTGCTACGACGATCTCAGCCCGCAGCGGCGGGCTCAGCGGCGCGCTGTACGTTCACGCCAAGATCGGGATCGTCGACGATGCCTGGCTGACGGTTGGGTCGGCCAACCTCAACGAGCACTCGTTCTTCAACGACACCGAGATGAACGTCGTGACGTGCGATCCCACCCTCGCACGCGAGACCCGGCTACGGCTCTGGGCCGAGCATTTGGAGCGTTCGGCCGAGGAGGTGTCCGGCGAGCCGGTCCGGGTCATCGATGAATTGTGGCGCCCGATCGCCGGCGAGCAGCTCGAGCGCCGAAAGCGCGGCGAGCCCCTAACCCATCGGCTCCAGGAGCTCCCCGGCGTGTCGCGCCGCTCGATGGGACTCCTTGGACCCCTTGACAGCCTGGTTGTTGACGGCTGAATCTGGCCGGGGATCGCAATGATCCGCACAAGCGAGTAGAGTCGTTGTTGGACGGTCGCTGACCAAGCCGACCAGCTGTCGCCGTCGCTGAGCTTTTGCCGTCGCTGCGACTAGCCGATTCGATTGACCTCCGCCCGCGTGGGCTCCTCTTCGGGGTTCGCGACCCGCCGGGCATCGCCCGGAAGGGATGGAAGACCAACAGGAGGTTCCTCTCATGTTCAGAGCGAGGCCAGCAAGCTCTGCTTCGGAAGTCGATACGGATGGTCGGCCGGTCGAAGTGCCGCGCCGGCAGGGTAGGCGTGAAGGTGCCGGCGTGGGAGCGCTCGGGCAAGGCGCGGGCTTGCTGGCACGTGTCGTTCAGTTCGTTGTCAGCATCGTCGTGTTGATCATCGTCGCGGGCATTTTGCTGGTGGTGCTTAATAGTGCTTTGGTAGCTTCCTGGTAGGAGTTCGTGGTGGTCACGGCGAACCCTCCTGGCATTGGTTGTCCGATGCTTGGAGGTCATGATGGTGGCTGTGGCAGTGGCAGGCTCCTTGGAGGAGGTGGATGGTCTGTTGGTGGTTCGTGAGCGCTTGGAGGCGTTTGGGATCGAGGTGCTGGGCGAGGCTGTGAACCGGCCGGTGCAGTTGCGCAACGGTGGGTTGTATCTGCGTGGGCTGATCGAGGATGGTGCTCGCAAGTCGCTTGAACCGATGGTCGCCAGGCTGGGTGGTGAGGCTGACTATGAGAGCTTGCAGCAGTTCATGGCGGTGAGTACGTGGGACCCGGTGCTGGTTGTGCGTGCCGTGGCCGAGCGGGTCGCGCCTGAGATCGATGTGCAGGCGTGGGTGTTGGATGACACGGGGTTCCCCAAGGACGGGAAGCGCTCGCCGGGGGTCAAGCGCCAGTATTCGGGCACGCTGGGGAAGATCGGTAGCTGTCAGATCGGTGTCTCGGTGCATGCGGTCGGCACGAAGGGCACGGTCCCGTTGGGGTGGGCGCTGTACCTGTCCGAGGAGTGGTGCGAGGACCCTGGGCGTCGAGCGAAGGCGAAGATCCCCGAGGAAGTCGAGTTTCAGACCAAGCCTGAGCTGGGGGTGGATCTGATCGAGCGCGCCGCGGGATGGAAGATCGCCAAGGCGCCCGTGCTCGGCGACCAGGCTTACGGCGATAACACCGTGCTGCGCAAGCGCCTGCACGACTCAGGGCTTCAGTACGTGCTGTCCGTGGGCGCCGAGACGAAGGTGTTCAAGCCTGGCACGACGTTCACGGTCCCGGAGCGCCAGGGCGCCACGGGCCGCCCGCGCAGCCGGCCGCGTCCTGACCGTGACCCGGTCGCGATCGCCCAGTTGGTCGCCGATCTCCCGGATGAGCAGTTCCAGACCGTCACGTTTCGCGATGGGCCCGACGGCGAGGAGCCCGTCACTTCGCGCTTCTGCTTCGTGCGCGTCCGCGCCGCCAACCACGCCGAGAAGCGCACACCGTGGCCACCGCGAGAGGAGTGGCTGATCGCCGAGTGGCCCGAAGGCCACGATCAACCGAGCGACTACTGGATCTCGAACCTACCCGAGGACACCCCGCCCGAGCAGCCTCGCGCGGCTGGCCCGGCTGCGCTGGAAGATCGAGCTGGACTACAAACAGCTCAAGGGAGAGCTCGGCCTGGACCACTACGAGGGACGCTCCTACCTGGGCTGGCATCACCACACCGCGCTCGTCACCGCCGCCCATGGCTTCCTAACCCTGGAGCGGCAGAACCCAAAAGCCCCGCGGCCGGCCTGACCCTCCCCAGGGCAGTCCAACTGCTCCAGCCCATCTTCAAGTGCTGGACCGGCCGCTGCACCACCTGTCAGCAGACGATCGACCTCGACGACCTACCCCTCCACCGACCACCACAAGACGAGTGACAACCTACCAAAGCACTACTAGGAGCGTGGGTCTCTATCGCTCAAATGTGCCGATTTGGCCGTTTTCAGGGGGTCAAATCACAAGGGGTGGTCGCTCGGAGGCCCGCAGCGTCGATCTATGAGCGAGCTAAATAAGACTCGGTATTACTGACCCGGGCTCCTAGTACTCAAACGTTCGTGGGTCAAGCGCTTCGCGCATGGCTTTCCGGTGGTCGGGCTATTTTTGGCCGCCGAGGTCGGCCTGATGGCTAGCATCAATACCGTTTCCTTAGTGTCCGATGGGGTGGCTATGGTTGTCGTGTGCCTCGGTCTGGTTGGGTCAAGCCGGAGACTGATCAGCGGCTCTCGGATCACATCTCGATCGGGGTGTTGACGCGGGTGTTCCCGCCGGAGCTGGTCGATCGGGTGGTGAGTGAGGCGGGGCGTGTGGAGCAGCGGCATCGGTTGTTGCCGGCGCGGGTGGTTGTGTACTACGTGTTGGCGATGGCGTTGTTCGCGGATGCGTCGTATGAGGAGGTGATGCGCGCGTTGGTGGAGGGGCTGGCGTGGTCGTCGGGGTGGCGGCAGGTGTGGGAGGTCCCGGCGAAGGGGTCGATCTTCAAGGCGCGCTCGAGGTTGGGGCGCGAGCCGTTGCGGTTGTTGTTTGAGGCGGTCGCCGCACCGTTGGCGAACGGGGCGACGCGCGGGGCGTTCTACCGCCAGTGGCGGCTGATGAGCTTGGATGGCACGTGCCTGGATGTCGCGGATACCGCAGCGAACGAGCGGGAGTTCGGACGGCCCGGCTCCTCGCGACGCGAAGGCGGAGGCGCGTTCCCGCAGTTGCGGCTGGTCGCGCTCTCGGAGACCGGGACGCACGCGATCTGCGCGGCGGCCGTGGGGCCGCTGAGCAGCTCTGAGAACGTGCTGGCCGACGAGCTGCTGGGCGGGCTTGAGCCGGGAATGTTGTGCCTGGCCGATCGCGGGTTCTACAGCTTCGAGCGCTTCAAGAACGCCCGCAGGACCGGGGCGCAGCTGCTCTGGCGGGTGAAGGCGAACATGCTTCTGCCGCGCGAGCAGCAGCTCTCGGACGGTTCCTACTCTGACGCGCATCTACGCCACCCAGACAGATCGGCGTGCCCACCGCGACGCTCAGCAGGTGCGCGTGGTCGAGTACCAGCTTGATGACGGCGTCAGCGACCCTGAGCAGCGCTACCGGCTGTTGTGCACGATCCTTGAGCCAGAGCAGGCGCCGGCGGGTGAGCTCGGCGTGCTCTATCACGAGCGCTGGGAGATCGAGAACGCGCTCGACGAGCTCAAGGTCCATCAGCGCGGACCGCGCGTGGTGCTGCGCTCCAAGGCACCCGACGGCGTCTATCAGGAGGCCTACGGGTACCTGTGCACCCACTACGCGATCCGTCGGCTGATGCACGACGCAGCGCTGCACGCGGGCGTTGATCCAGACCGCTTATCGTTCACCAGCAGCCTGCGGGCCGCCCGCCGCAGCGCCCGCACCAAGCCGGGATTTTCCCCCCCCTCACGATCGCAACAGCCCATGACGCGATCAGCGAGATCCTCGCCAACACGCTCGGACCGCGACGGCTACGCACCAACCCGCGCGTGATCAAGCGCAAGATGTCCAACTGGCCCGTAAAGCGCGCAGAGCATCGCAACCCACCGAAGCCGACCTCGCCACCCAGCGACGCCGTGACCGTCCTAGCAGCCTAAGGAAACGGTATTGTGGCTAGGGGGCACTTTGCCAAGCTCAACGGTGCTCAACGTCGCCGGCTCCTCGCCCTCGTGCGCCAGACGCGAGGTCGGCCGAGCTCACTGAGCGAAGCTGAGCGCCAAGAGCTGAGCGCCCTCCTCGCGACCCTCGAGCCACGCCTGTTCATCGGCTCAGCGGTCACGCGGCTTAGCCCTGTGCCAATGCCGAAGCGACTGCTTTACGGGGCCCGTGGCAGCGCTGCGAGGACGGCAGCAGCTCGACGTCGATCCTTGAGCCGCTGGTGGGAGAGCTGGTCGCCCACAAGGCGCGCACGCGACGCGATGGGGATGCGCTGGTGTTCGGCCCGTCGGGCGCGCGGCCGTTCTCGCCGGAAACGGTCCGTAGGCACTCGCTGACGGCATGGGGCTGGAAGGAGGTTCCCAACCCGGAGCCGGATGGCGCGAAGATGGTGTGGATCAAGGCTCGTGAGAGCGCGGCCGAGTCGATCACGCTGCACGAGGCGCGGCACACATGCGCGTCCATCCTGATCGCCGCCGGCGTGAACGCCAAGGCGCTGAGCGTCATCATGGGGCACTCGACGATCGCAATGACGTTCGACACGTACGGCCACCTGATGCCCGGTGGGTTGGATGAGGCGGCGGCGGACGCGAACGCCTACCTCGCGCGCGACGGGGAGCGTCCGGCGCTGAGGCTCGTGGGGTGAGATGCTCGTGCCAGTCTCGTGCCAGTCGTGTCCTGATTAGGCCGGATTCAACCGGACCTAGTCGGAGAGCGCTCTCGGCGTTTCCCTTGTACTGGAGCCAAACCTGGCTCTACCACTGATGATCCAGCCACCCGCACACGCGCTTCGAGTCCCTGTCCCGGAGCCTCAGAAACCCCCTCCGTCCGGCCCTGGCGGGCCGTCCGGGATCCCCCAGAGGGGTGGGGTCGGGGTTCGCGAGTCGCACGTGCTCGAGTCCCTGTCCCGGAGTTGCTGTCAGGCCGCGATCTCGACCTGCGGCGGAGGAAGCATCCGCAGGAACTCGGCAGGTAGATGCCGGCTCGCCTGCCAGAACTCGAGACCCACGACCTCGCCTGTCGCTGGGTCAAGTTCCCGCAGGCCCAAGTCGGATTCCTCGCCCACAGCAGTGCTTGGGTCATACCCCTCGAAGCGAACCCAGGCGATGTCGGCCTCGGCGTCGTAGTGTCCTTCGATCCGCATGACCATAGGCTAGCGTCGCCGCCAAACTGTGACCACACGGGCAGTGAGCGGATCATCGCCGTCTGGATGCTCGTAGACGACCACAAAGCGCCTGCCCACGACCTGCCAGCCCGCACTCCGCGGATTTCGTCGCCGCTGACTATGCCCGCCGAGTACCGCAGCCTCGACGTCGCTATGAGCGAACCCGAGCTGACGCGCCTTGTCGAGCGCATGCAGCGTCCAGTTCACAAAGACCGGGCCGGAAGTCATGGCGCCGCAGGCTACTGGCGGCTACCGTCGTTCCAGCCGGGTCGTCGCTGAGACTATCTACGCCGCCGCCTGCACGGCCCAGTCGCGGTAGAGGGCGTGGTAGCGGCCTTCGGCGGCGATCAGCTCGTCGTGGGTGCCCTGCTCGACGATGCGGCCGTGCTCCAGGACGACGATCTGCCCGGCGCGGCGGATGGTGGAGAGGCGGTGGGCGATCACGATCGCGGTGCGTCCCGCGAGCAGGCGGCGCAGGCCGTCCTCGATGCGGCCCTCGGTGTGGAGGTCCACGTTGGAGGTGGCCTCGTCGAGGATGAGGATGCGGGGGTCGGCGATCAGGGCTCGCGCGAAGGCCACGAGCTGGCGCTGGCCCGCGGAGAGCTGAGCGCCGCGCTCGCCGACCTCGGTGTCGTAGCCGTGGGGGAGCTCTGAGATGAACTGCTCCGCGCCGACCGCCGCGGCGGCCTGCTCGATCTGTCGCTGATCGGCGTTGGGGTTGCCGAAGGCGATGTTCTCGGCGATGGTTCCCGAGAAGAGGAAGGCCTCCTGGGGCACGATCCCCATCTGCGAGCGCAGCGATTGGGCGGTCACCTCGCACAGGTCGTGCCCGTCCACCAGCACCCGCCCCGCGGTGGGGTCGTAGAAGCGGGCCACGAGCTTCGCCATCGTGGACTTGCCCGCCCCGGTGGCGCCCACCAGCGCGAGGGTCTGGCCGGGGGGCACCCGGAGGTCGATGTGCTTGAGCGCCATCACCATCTCCTCCTCCGGGCCAGGGACCCCGTCGCCGTCCGCAGCGGGCGCGGGCCTGCCGTTCAGCTTCGCGTCCGTGCCCCGCGATCCCTGGCGCCGGCGGGGGTATCCGAAGGAGACGTCCTCGAAGCGAAGCTCGCCGTGGAGCGGGCCGAGCGCGACCGCCCTGGGGCTGTCCGTCAGGTCGGGCCGCACGTCGAGCAGCTGGAAGATCTTCTCCAGGGCGGCCATCCCGGACTGGTAGGTGGTGTAAAGCTGGGAGAGCTGCTGGATCGGTTCAAAGAGGTAGGAGAGCGCCGCGATGAACGCCACGATGGTGCCGACGGTGATGTGGCCTTCGATCGCCTGGTAGCCGCCGTAGAGGACGATCGCGGCGACGGCGACCCCGGAGAGCATTTCGATCGCGGGGAAGTAGGCGGCGTTGAGCTTGACGGTGAGCATGTTGGCGTCGCGGTTGTCCTCGTTGAGCTCGGCGAAGCGCGCCTCGTGGTGGGGCTCCTGGCCGAAGCTGCGCACCACGCGGATACCGGAGAGGGTCTCCTGCAGGTAGGCGGTGATCGAGCCGATCGTCTCGCGGGTGCGCCGGAAGGCGCCGGCGGAGACGAGCCGGAACCAGAGGCTCCCGCCGGCGAGCAGCGGGAAGACGCAGAACGTGAGCAGCGCGAGCTTGACGTTGAGCACGAGCAGGATCACCACAGTGCCCAGCAGCGTGAGGCCGGCCTGGAAGAGCGTTACGACGGAGTCGGTGACGAGGCTGTCGAGCGCCTCCACGTCGTTGGTCATGCGCGAGATCAGCACCCCCGCGGGGCGGCTCTCGTAGAAGCCGATCGGCAGCGACTGCAGGTGGGTGAAGATGCGGATGCGCAGGTCCGCGAGCGCCCGCTGGCCGACCCACCCCACGAGGTAGGTCTGCGCGTAGGTCATGCTCCACACCACGAGCGCCGCCGCGAGGAACGCGACCACGGTCAGCACCAGCGTGGTGGTGTCGTGGCGCTTGATGCCGCTGTCGATCGCGGTCTTGGCCAGCAGCGGCGGCATCAGCGAGGCGGCGGTGCCGAGCAGCAGCGCGCCGAGCGTCACCGCGGTGCGCACGCGGTAGGGGCGCAGCAGCGCGAGCAGGCCGCGCAGGTTGCGCCCGCGCGTCCCGCGGCTGGCGCGCTCGCCGGCCCACTGTGTGCCCCGGCCGAGGGGGCCGCCCCGTCCGGCGTGCGTGCTCATAGCCCGCTCAGCTCCCGCTCGCGGGTCTCACGTGTGAGGAAGACGTGCTCGGGGAGGCCCTTCTCCACTATTTCGCGGTACAGCTCGGAGGCCTCCAGGAGCTCGTGGTGGTCGCCCTGGGCGACGATCTCGCCGTGGTCGAGCACGACGATCTCGTCGGCGAGCGCGATCGTGGAGAGGCGGTGGGCGATCACGAGCGTGGTGCGCCCCGTCATCGCCTCGGCGAGCGCGAGCTTGATCGAGCGCTCGGTGGAGGAGTCCACGGAGGAGGTGGCGTCGTCGAGGATCAGCACGCGGGGGTTGGCGAGGAGCGCCCTCGCGATCGCCACGCGCTGGCGCTGGCCGCCGGAGAGGGTGAGCCCGCGCTCGCCCACGCGCGTGTCGAAGCCCTGGGGCAGGCGCGCGATGAACTCGTACGCCTGGGCGGCCCTGGCGGCGGCTTCGATCTCGGCGAGCGGGGCGTCGGGGCGGGCGTAGGCGATGTTCTCGGCGACGGTGGCGGAGAACAGGAAGGGGTCGTCGCTGACCACCGCGATCGCGCGGCGCAGGGAGCTGAGGCTCACCTGGCGCACGTCGGCGCCGTCGAGCAGGATCTGCCCCGCGCTGGGGTCGTACAGCCGGGGGATCAGCGAGACGAGGCTGGTCTTACCCGACCCGGTGGCGCCGACCAGCGCGATCGTGCGTCCCGGGGGAACGTCGAGGTCGATGTCCCGCAGCACCGCCCGCGGGGGCTCGGCGGGCGGCTCGTCGCGGCGCCCCGGCTCGGGGGCGTCCGTCCCGGCGGTCTCCGGCTCGGAGCCGAGCTCGGGGGCGACCTCGTAGCGCAGGGTGACTCCGCGCAGCCGCACGTGCCCGTTGCCGGGGGGCAGGGAGGGGGCGCCGGGCGGCTCGGTTAGGCGGGGCTCGCGGTCGAGTAGCTGGAAGATGCGGGCGCCGGAGGCGGTGGCGCGCTGGGCGAGGCCGAGTGTTACCCCGAGCGAGCGCATGGGGCCGATGAGCATGTTGAGGTAGAAGTAGAATTCGGTGAACTGCCCGAGGGAGAGGTGGCCGTGGATCACGGAGAGCCCGCCGACCATCAGCACCGCGGAGAGGCCGAGCTGCGGCAGGAAGCCGATCATCGGGTTGTAGGTGGCCTCCAGGCGGGTCGCCACCATCGCCTGGTCGAAGACGCGCCCCACCTGTGACGCGGAAGCGCTGCAGCTGCCGGGGCTCGCGGGCGAAGGCCTTCACGACGCGCACGCCGGAGATGTTCTCCTCGGCGTCCGCGGTGAGCTCGGCGATGCGCTGCTGGACCTCCTGGATGGCGGGACGGGCGCGGTGGCCATAGCGGTAGGAGATGACCACCACGAACGGGACGGGCGCGAGCGAGATCAACCCCAGCTTGGGGTTGAGCGCGATCATCGCGGCGCCGGCGAGCAGAATCATGAGGACCGACTGCATGATGAACACGAGCCCGTAGCCGAGGAAGAAGCGCACGGCCGCCAGGTCCACGGTGGCGCGGGACATCAGCTGCCCCGTCTGATGGTGGTCGAAGAAGCCGAGCTCGAGGCGCTGGAGGTGGCCGTAGAGGCGCTCGCGCAGGTCGTACTCGATGCCGAGCGAGACGTGTCCCGCGACTATGCGCCGCCAGTACATGAACGCCCACCGGGCGAGCACGACGGCGACGATCCCTGCGGCGAGCAGCGCGAGCGTGTGGCGGTCGTGGACGGCGGCCGGGGAGTGGGGGTGGCGAACGTCTGCGGAGGCCTTGTTGATCGTTTCCACTGCGTGCCCCATCAGGCGAGGCATCAGCACGGTCATCACCATCGCGAGGCTCGCGAGCGCCCCGGAGACGATCACGCCGCGCTTGTAGGGACGCAGGAAGCCGAGTAGTCGGTAGAAAGTCGCCATAGTTGCTTGGTCAACGATTATTGCAGGGTCTACTAATCTGCGCTGATGTCCTCACTCGCAACGTCCACGACGCCCCGCGGGGGGCCGCCGGCCGGGCTCTGCGACACCTGCGCCTTCCAGCGCGAGGTCCCGCAACACGCGGGGCTCGACCTTCTCGCTGTGCGGGCGCTCGCGCGAGGACCCCGCCTATCCGCGCTATCCGCGCCTGCCGGTGCTGGACTGCGCGGGGTACGAGCGCCGCGAGGTGTGATCCGCGTGTGGTGTCTCGCGCCTCGCGCCTCGCGGGGCGCGACTCCCCGGGCGCCTACCCCACGGCGACTCCCACGGGCTCGCGCGTGGGGGAGTCGGCGGCGGGCTCGAGGGAGGAGACGAAGTCGCGGCTGCGTACCAGCACGAGCGCGAGCACGGCGCCGACGAAGGCGATCGCGGCGGCGATCGCGAGGATCGTCGTGAAGGCTTCGGTGAAGCCGACGCGGTAGGAGTGCTCGAGCGCGGTGCGGGCCGTGGGGGAGAGGGTGTGCAGGATCTGGCGGACTTCGCCGGACTGAAGCAGCGTGGAGAGCCGCCCGTGGGCTGCGGTGAGGACCGCACCCGCCTGTCCGCGCGCGGCCAGCGCGGTGGTGGTGGCGGTCGTGACCTGGTGCTCGAAGATTGCCCCGAGGCCGGCGATTCCGGTGACGACGCCGACCTGGCGGAAGGTGCTGTTGATGCCGGAGGCCATACCGCTGCGGGAGTGGTGCACGACGCCGATCGCGGTGGAGGCGAGCGGGGGGTTGATCATCCCGATGCCGGCGCCGCCGATCACGAAGCCGGGGATCAGCACGGTCCACCCGGAGCTCGCTTCGAGCGCGGTCATCGCGAGCAGCCCGCCGCCGACGAGCAGCAGCCCGCCGCCGAGCAGCAGCCGCACGGGGACGCGCACGCTGAGGCGCCCGGCGATCGGCGCGACGAGGAAGGAGAGCAGGGTGATCGGCAGGAAGCGCAGGCCGGCCTGGAGGGGGCCGTAGCCGAGGACGTCCTGGATGTAGAGCGTGAGGTAGAGGAACATCGCGAAGATCGAGCTCGAGACGCGTGAACGCCACGATGCTCGCCCCGGTGAAGGCGGGACGGCGGAAAAGCGAGAGGTCGAGCATCGGGCGGGCCTGGCGGCTCTCGGCGACCAGGAACGCGACGAGCAGCGCGGCGGCGGCGGCCAGCATCGCGAGGATCTTGGTGGAGCCCCAGCCGGCTTCGTTGCCCTGGGTGAGCGCGTAGACGAGCAGGAAGAGCGACCCGGAGAAGGTCACGAGGCCGATCCAGTCCACGCCCGTGGCGTTCGGGTCGCGGGACTCGGTGACGCGTGCGAGGGTGAGGGCGACCGCGGCCACGCCGATGGGGACGTTCACGAAGAAGACCCACTGCCAGCCGATGCCCGTGGTGATGATCCCTCCGACCAGGGGCCCCACGGCGACGGCGGCGCCGGTGACGGCTCCGAACACGCCGAACGCCACTCCGCGCTCGCGGCCGCGGAACGCCTGGGCGAGCAGAGCGAGGGATGTGGCGAACATCATCGCCCCGCCCACCCCCTGCACGGCGCGCGCGAGATTGAGCGTCAGCGGGCTGGAGGAGAGCCCGCAGACCGCGGAGGAGAGCGTGAACACGACGAGGCCCGCCGCGAAGATGCGCCGGCGGCCGAAGAGGTCGGCGAGCGAGCCGGAGGTGAGCAGCAGCGCGGCGAGGGTGAGTGCGTACGCGTTGACCACCCACTGGAGATCCGCGAAGGATGAGTGCAGGTCGTGCTGGATCGAGGGCAGCGCGACGTTCACGACGGTGATGTCGAGGAGCAGCATGAAGATCGCCACCGATACGGCGATCAACGTCCACCACTTGCGATCCACGGCTGCGCTCCCTTCTCTCGTCGTGTGCGGGGTCAGGCCGGGACTTGCTCGACCGGCTCGGTGGGAAGCTCGCGCAGTTTGCGGCGCACGCGCGTGCGTGTCTCGCAGAGCTCCTCCCTGAGCTTGGCGAGCTCGGCGGCGCGGTGCTCGACGAGCTCGAGCTGGCGGTCGAGGTGGCCGAGGGCCTCCTGCAGCAGCTCGCGGCGGCGCTCGGGATGGACGTCGTCGCGGCGCAGCTGGGCGCGCACGACCGCCCGGGCCTCCTCGGCGGAGAGCAGTGTCCCCAGCTCCTCGAGCGAGACCCCGAGGAGGCTCTTCAAGCGCATCACCTCGCGCAGGCGCTCGACCTCGGCCTCTGTGTAGGTGCGGTGCTGGCCGGAGGGCCGTGCGAGCGCCTCGGGGAGCAGGCCGATCTCCTCGTAGTAGCGGATCGTGCGCGGCGTGGTGCCGACGAGGCGGGCGACGTCGCCGATGCGCAGGGGAGCGCTCATGATCGCGCTCCAGCCGTGGCGAGCCGCTCACCGGCTCCTTCACCGGCCCCCTCCAAGACCTCCTGGTGGCGGGGGCGCATGAGGCAGACGGCGGCGCCCACGAGGGAGGTGGCGGCGAGCACCCAGAGGGCGACGTGCATGTTGGCGATGAAGGGGTCGAGCTTCTGCGTGGAGAGGCCCTTGGCGAGGCCGGAGAAGACGGCGAGGAGCGTGGAGCGGGGGACGGCGGAGGTGATGATCGCCATCACGAACGCGATCGAGAGCACGGCGCCGGTGTTCTGCAGCAGGGTGCGAGCGCCGGCGGCGATGCCGCGGCGCTGGGCGGGGACCGTGCCCATCATGGCGGCGGTGTTGGGGCTGTTGAACATCCCCGAGCCGGCCCCGATCATCAGCAGCCAGAGGCTGCTCTGCCAGTAGGGGGTGTGGACCTGCAGCGTGGTCGTCGCGGCGAGGGCGGCTGCGCTGACGAGCATCCCGAGCGCGGCGAGGCCGCGGGAGCCGTGCCGGTCGGCGTAGATGCCGGCGAGGGGGGAGGAGACGAGCATCCCGAGTGCGAGCGGCATCAGCTTGACCCCGGCGGTGATCGGGGTGTCGCCCTGGGCGCCCTGGAAGTAGAAGACGAACAGGAACATCAGCGCGAAGCGCGCGAGGCCGTTGATGAACGCGGCCGCGGTGGCCGCCGCGAAGAGGCGGTTCTTGAAGAGCGCGAGGTCGAGCATCGGGGCGCGGGAGCGGGCCTCGATCAGCACCCACAGGGGCAGCAGCACGAGTGCCGCGAGCAGTCCGGCGATCACGATCGGATCGCTCCAGCCGCTGAGCCCTCCGCGGGAGACGCCGAGCACGAGGCCGGTGAGGCCGAGGATGAAGCTGAGGTTGCCGAGCACGTCGTAGCCGCGCACCTCGTCGGGCTTGGCGAGCTCGCGCAGGATCAGCGCGCCCCAAGCGGCCCCGGCGAGGCCGAGGGGGACGTTGAACCAGAAGACCCAGTGCCAGGAGATGCCCACCAAGACGCCGCCGAGCACGGGGCCGATCGCGAGTCCGATCGCGGCGACCATCGTGTTGGTGCCCATCGCGAGGCCGAGCTCCTCGTGGGGGAAGGCGTCGGTGACGAGCGCGGCGGCGTTGGCGAACAGGAAGGCGGAGCCGATCCCCTGCAGCACGCGCCACAGGATCAGCACGGTGGCGTCGGTCGAGAAGCCCGCTCCGAGGGAGGCGAATGCGAACAGCAGGAAGCCGCCGATGTAGGCGCGCTTGCGCCCGAAGAGGTCGGAGAGCCGCCCGGCCATGAGCACGAGCACGGTGGCGGCGATCAGGTAGGCGAGGATCACCCACACGAGCTCGAGCAGGGGGGCGTGCAGGGAGCGCTCGAGGTCGGGCAGCGCGATGATCAGCGTGCCGGAGTTGGTCGCCGCGAGCAGCATCCCGAGGCTGGTGCAGGAGAGCGCCCACCACTTGTAGTGCTCGTGGCCGGCGGCGACCCCCATACGGGCCCTGGATGAAGCTGACGTGAACGTAAGGATCAGGGTAGCAGGCGTGGGCGTTGGCCCAGGGCGGGTGCAGCGGGTGCGTGCGATTGTGCGAGTGGCACGCTCTCCTTGTGGTGGCTCGGGTCCTTCAGACCCCCTCCGGGGTGGGTCCACCGACCATTGCGGCCTCCGCGAGGATTCCCTCCACGCGCGTCAGCGCGTCCTTGTCGAGGTGGATGTTCGCGGCCGGCGCGGCGCCCTCGATATGGGCGGGACGTCGCGCGCCCACGATCGCCACGTGCACCGCGGGGTTGGCCAGCGTCCATGCGATCGCCAGCTGCGCCACCGTGATCTGAAGCTCCCCGGCCAGATCCTCGAGGCGCTCCACGACCTGGAGGTTGCGTCGGTAGGCCTCACCGCTGAACAGGTCGCTGCCCGCGCGCCAGTCGTCCTGCGCCAGTTGGGTCTTCTGCGTGAAGCGCCCGCTCAGCAGACCGTGGGCGAGGGGACCGTAGATCAGCACGCCGATGTCGTGCTCGCGGCAGTAGGGGAGGACCGCGTCCTCGATCTCGCGGCGCAGCATGTGGTAGGGGGGCTGCAGCGTCTCCAGCGGGCGGGTGCGCTCGAACTGCGCGATCTGGTGGGCGTCGAAGTTGGAGGCCCCCACGTGGCGAGCCTTGCCCTCCCGCACGAGCTCCTCGAGTGCCGCCGCCGTCTCGGCGAACGGGGTTCCGGGGTCGGGCCAGTGGACCTGGTAAATGTCGACGTAATCGGTGCCCAGGTGGCGCAGGCTCTCCTCCAGGCCGCTGCGCAGCCACTCGGGGCTCGCGTCGCGCAGGAGCTCCTCGCCCTCGCGGCGCAGGCCGCCCTTGGTGGCGATCACGACCTCCTCGCGGGGCGCCCCCTGGAGCGCCTGTGCGAGCAGTTTCTCCGAGGCCCCGAACCCGTACGCCTGGGCGGTGTCGAAGAAGTTGATCCCCAGCTCCCGCGCCCGGGCCACCGTGGCGATCGCCTCCCCGCGGTCGATCTCCCCCCAATCCCCCCCGAACTGCCACGTGCCCAGACAGACGCG
Organism: uncultured Solirubrobacterales bacterium; assembly: GCA_963813765.1. GTDB lineage: Bacteria > Actinomycetota > Thermoleophilia > Solirubrobacterales > Solirubrobacteraceae > Palsa-744. The sequence continues at coordinate 860,281 of CAWFAB010000006.1, read as the reverse complement.
CGAAACCTCGAGATCGGTGCGGCCCAGCCTGATCGTCTCCCGGAGTTCCGCAGTTCGTAGGGTTGCGGCGGGCTTTTGGCCCCGGTTTTCCTTGAAGAATGGGGGTTTGGCGCGGCTGGAGGCTGAAACGCTGTAGGCACACGAGTCGGGCTGGAGCGTTTGGTTCCGTCGGGAGTAGTCGCTAGTCTTGTAGGTGCATGTATCTGCGCGAGACGAAGCGGCGCAACGCGGACGGGAGCGTGGTCTCCTACCTGGCGCTGGCGCAGAACGTGCGCGACCCTGACACCGGCGTGCCGCGCGCGGAGATCGTTCACCGCTTCGGTCGCGCCGACCGGGTCGACCGTGAGGCGCTGGGGCGGCTGGTGCGCTCGATCGGCCGCTTCCTTGATCCAGCAGACGCGGTCAGGGCAACGACGGCGGGTGAGGTGCGCGTGCTGGACTCGCGGGCGATGGGCTCGTGCTGGCTGGCCGACCGGCTGTGGGAGCGCCTTCGGATCGGCGGGGCGATCATCGCGGCGGGCGGCGGGCGGCGTCTTGAGGCCGAGGCGGTGGAGCGGACGATCTTCGCGATGGTCTCCAACCGTCTGTCGGTCAAGCCGCTGTCGAAGCTCGCCGGCTGCACCTGGGTAGCGGAGCGGGCGTTCATCGAGGGGCTCGCCGAGGTCTCCGATGATGCCTGCTACCGGGCGATGGACTTCCTGCACGCCGCACTTGATGGGCTGCAGGAGCAGGTGTTCTTCTCGGTGGCCAGCTTGTTGGACTTGGAGGTCGACCTGCTGTTCTTCGACACCAGCTCGACCTACTGGGAGACGGACACGCTGCCGCAGGAGCTGATCGAGGATGACGATGACGGGCACGGCCCGGAGGAAGAGGTTCAGCGCGGCGTCACCGAGCGCGGCCGGCGCGTCTACTGTAAGCACAGCAAGGATCATCGGCCCGACCTGCCGCAGGTCGTGGTCGGGATGGCCGTCACGCGCCAGGGGATCCCGGTCAGGGTGTGGACCTTCCCGGGCAACAGCTCAGACCAGGCGATCATCCGCAAGGCCAGAGACGACCTGCGCGACTGGAACCTCTCGCGCGTGATCTGGGTGCTCGACCGCGGCTTTCAAAGCGAGCGCAATCGCCGCTACCTGCAGCGCGGCGGCGGCCACTACATCGTCGGCGAAAAGCTCCGTCATGGCACCAAGGAGGCTCGGGCCGCGCTCGCCCGCCAGGGCCGCTACCACACCGTGGCAGGCAACCTGCGCGTCAAGCAGGTCCGCGTCGATGAGGGCACCTACCGCGACCGCTTCGTGATCTGCCGCAACCCCGAGCGCGCCCGCCGCGACCAAGTCGTGCGCGAGCAGATCCTCGCCCGCCTGAGCGAGCGCATCGCTGGTTCCGATGCGCTCACGGCCCCCAAGCGCCGTGAGCTCTACGGCGCGCTGCAGACCAAGCCCGCGTTCAAGCGCCTGCTGCGCCAGACACCGACCGGCAAGCTGCGCATCGACCGCGCCGCCCTCGCCCAAGAGGCGAAGCTCGACGGCAAGTTCCTGTTACGAACATCGGATGAGAGCCTCACCGCCGAGGACATCGCGCAAGGCTACAAGGCGCTGTATGAAGCCGAGCGCGGCTGGCGCGATCTGAAGTTAACGATCGACATGCGCCCCGTCTACCACCGCCGCGAAGATCGCATCGAGGCGCACGTCCAGCTCTGCTGGCTGGCACTGCTACTGCTACGTGTCGCCGAGACCGAGGTCGGCAACACGTGGCGCAACATCCGCAACGAGTTCGACCGCATGCACCTCGTCACGCTCTGCACCAGCCAGGGCACCATCTCCCAACGCACTGAGCTCACCACCGACCAACGCCATATCCTGCGCGCGCTCAAGCTCCCCGAGCCACCCCTCTTCTACGACTTCACCCCAACAGCCGACCCGCCCGAGTAGACCTCGCCCCGGCCACGCACCCGGCGGCCCACGCACCGTAGACACACGCGGTCAACCGCGCTCCACGCCCAAAACCCCTGCTCAGAGCCACATTCTGGGGCATCCGTGTGCCCCACTTCTGCGGAACTCCGGGTCTCCATGCTCACTCCTTTGCCGGTGCGCTCGCTCGATTGTTCTTCCCTGTCAGCTACCCGGATCGGGCTCGATGGATGCGCGTGCGCGGCGGTGCTAGAACATGGATCGTGAGCGACGCCGAGGTCGTCAAGTCCGAGCAGCAGTGGCGCGAGCAGCTGACGCCCGAGCAGTACGAGGTTCTGCGTCGCGCCGGCACCGAGGCGCCGTTCACCGGGGAGCTCGTCTACAACAAGGAGAGCGGCTCCTACCGCTGCGCCGGCTGCGGCGCGGAGCTCTTCGGCTCGGACACGAAGTTCGAGTCTCACAGCGGCTGGCCGAGCTTCACCGAGCCCGCCGTCGCGGAGGCCGTCGAGCTGCGGGCGGACAACAGCCTCTTCATGCGCCGCACCGAGGTGGTGTGCCGCCGCTGTGGAGGACACCTCGGTCACGTCTTCGACGACGGCCCGGGTATTGATGGAGGCCCGCCCACCCAGCGCTACTGCATCAACTCCGCCGCGCTCTCCTTCGAGTCCGCCGGCGAGCCCTCCGGGAATGCCGAGCCCACTGCCGGGCCCTCCGAGAACGCCGGATCGGGCGACGCCGACCGCTAGCGTTGCCGATCCGATGATCATGTTCGACCAGTCCCGGCGGCTCTCCGAGCCGTTGCGCTGGGGACGGCGGGAGAAGGCGGCGGTCGCCGTGGTCGCGAGCTGCGCGCTGCTCGCGCTGATCGGCCTCGGCGCCTACGCTCTGACGAGCGGCGCGCCGGCGCGCAGGGACTGTGTCGAAGTGACCTTCGCGAGCACCCTCGGCGGCGCGCGTCTGCACGCCTGCGGGGCGCGAGCCAGAGCGATGTGCGCCTCACCGGGGACGCTCCCCGGCATCGCCGACGCTCTGCGGGCCTCCTGCCGGCGGGCCGGCTTCCCGTTCGAGCCCAGACGCTGAACGGGGCAATCTCGACAGGTCCCGAGGGGCGACCGATCGTGCGCGGGCACGAGCGCCGGCGGGCCACCCCAGGGGTCTCTATACAAATGTCGAAAGACCCCGCCCAAGTGTTGGCCACCGTGTCCCTAGCGACTTCCCTGCAAGCCGGATTTCATACCGGAACCACAAGTTGATGCGTCCCCGCCTCCAGGCGGATCGGCGCCCAAACAGATCTACAAGGGAAGCGGAGGCACATGACCTGGGTACCGTACCTAGAAGGAGCACACAAGTGGCTGAACCCGGGTGACAACGCCTGGCAGATGACCGCGGCGACGTTCGTCGGGCTGATGAGCCTGCCGGGCCTCGCGGTCCTGTACGGCGGTGTCATGCAGAAGCGCTGGTCGGTCAACAGCATGATGCTCACATTCGTCGCCTTTTCGCTCGTCCTGGTCGCCTGGGTGCTGTGGGCGTTCAAGATGGGCTTCGGCACCCCGATCGGAAGCGGCCACGGGTTCTTCGAATCCTTCTGGGGCAAGTCAGGCACAGTCCTGTCGGCCGGAGCTGAGGAGGGCCAGGCGATAATCCCGTCGATCACGACCGGGCCGCCATTCCATTTCCCGGAGTCCTCGCTCGTCTACTTCCAGTTCGTGTTCGCTGCGATCACCCCGATCCTGATGCTGGGCTCGGTGCTCGGGCGGATCAACTTCAAGGCGTGGATCCCGTTTGTGCTGTTGTGGATAACGTTTGTCTACACGATCAACGCCTTCCTGATCTGGGGCGGCGGCTACTTCGCTTTCCACGGCGCCCTGGACTACTCCGGCGGCTACGTCATCCACCTCGCGGCCGGCATCTCGGGCTTCGTGGCGGCGGCTGTGATCGGGCCGCGGTTGCAGCGAGACCGGGAGGTCGATGCCCCGAACAACCTGTTGATGGTCGCCGCCGGTGCGGGTCTGCTGTGGCTCGGCTGGAACGGCTTCAACGGAGGGGACTCCTACTACGCGGGCGCCAATGCCTCGGCTGCGGTGCTCAACACGAACGTCTGCACCGCGGTCGCGATGCTCGTGTGGATCGCCTGGGACTACATCTTCCGCGACAAGCCGTCTCTGATCGGCTCCGTCAACGGAATGATCACGGGCCTCGTGGGCATTACACCCGCGGCCGGCTTCGTGACCGGCTGGGGGGCGATCGGGATCGGTGTGATCGCCTCGACGATCGTGTGGATGGCGATCAGGTTCCTCAGCCGGGCACCGGTCTTCCGCAATGTGGACGACACCCTCGGGGTGATCTATACGCACGGGATCGCAGGTCTCTGCGGGGGTCTGCTGGTGGGAGTGTTCGCAAACCCCAAGGTCGTCGAGTACTTCGGCGCCGGGGGCGGCGCAACCGACCTGCCCGGGTTCTCAGGGGTCGTCCACGGCAGCTGGACGCTCCTGCGCTGGCAGGCGGAGACAGCGCTGTGGGTGATCGTGTTCAGTGGCGTCGCCACGTTTATCCTGCTCAAGCTCGTGGGGATCTTCGTGCCGTTGCGGCTCTCCGACGAGGAGCTCGAGATCGGGGATCACGCTATCCACGGCAACGAGGTGTACCCCTCGGATGTGCCCACCCTCGGGGGACCGCACGCCCCGGCGTGGCAGCCCGCCCCGCAGCCCGCGGTGGGCAGCGCAGCGTAGGCACGGACGCCAACCGGGAGGGGCGCGCAATCCTCTGGGCGCGCTCCCCCAGCGATGGGAACTGCGGCCCCGCCTCGGCGGGGCCGCAGTCGCGTTCTCAGCCGCTCGCGGCGAGGAGCCCCACCGGACAGCTGACTCCGGTGCCGCCCAGCCCGCAGTAGCCGCCGGGGTTCTTGGCGAGGTACTGCTGGTGGTGGGCCTCCGCGTAGTAGAACGGATGCGCGGGTGGGCCCTCAATCAGCTCGGTGGTGATCTCCCCGTGGCCCTCCGCGGAGAGCATCCGCTGGTAGGCGGCGAGCGAGGCTTCGGCCTGCCGGCGCTGAGCGTCGCTCTCCCAGAGGATCGCGGAGCGGTACTGGCTGCCGACGTCGTTGCCCTGGCGCATCCCCTGGGTGGGGTCGTGGCCCTCCCAGAAGAGCCTCAGCATCTCCTCGAAGCTGGTGGCGGCGGTGTCGAAGGCGACCAGCACCACCTCCGTGTGGCCGGTGTGCCCCGAGCAGACCTCCTCGTAGGTGGGATTCGGGGTGTATCCCCCGGCGTAGCCCACCGCCGTGGTGTGGACCCCGGGCGCCTGCCAGAAGAGTCGCTCGGCGCCCCAGAAGCAGCCCATCCCGAAAACCGCCCGCTCCAATTGGATTTGACTCCCACCCACCCTGTGGTCCCGATCCGCCTCTAACAGGGTTCCCAGAACCTCGTGGCCCGCCGGGACTGGGAGCTCCTGGGGGTGGCCGCGGAGGGCGGAGGCGGGGTCGATCATCCGGGTCTGGGTCCGGCCGAAGAGCATGCTCTCAGGCTAGCGGGCTCAAGCTGCGGCGGGGGCGATCCGAAGAGACGAGCAGATGCCGCGCCCGCGTCCTCTGGGAACCATCCGCCGTTCGCTTACACGGCTTCGCGAGGCGCGCCCGCCGATGGTGTGGACCGCCGCGCTGCTGTATCTGTGCCGTGGCCTGGCCTGCCTTGCGGCGGTGGCCTTTCCCGTCAACGCCCGCGAGCCGGTGCATCTGGTCTTCGCCGTCGGGGTGCTCGCCTCCGTGGGGGCCGTGGGGCTATGGATCTTTGGCCGGAGGGCGCCCGCGGTCCTGATGCAGCTGTTGATGGCGCTGGGCGCGGTGACGGTGAGTGTGATGGTCGCCAACGCCCGTACAAGCGGGGGCGCGATGCTGGTCGCGTTCGCCTATCCGTGGACTGCGATGTACGTTGCCCATTTCTTCTCCCGCCGGGCGGTGTTCGCGCAGTCGCTGCTGATCTCGGTGGGCTTCGGGGTGGGCCTGATCGTGGGGGGGCTGCCCAACGTGGCGATCGACTGGGTGGTCGTCACCGCCACGGTGTGGTCCACGGGCATCGTGCTGTCAAACCTCAGCGAAAGCTTGCGCCAGCGCGCCGACACCGACCCGCTCACCGGCCTGCTCAACCGCAACGGCTTTCTCGCTGTCGCCGTCCGCGAGCGGGCGATCGCGGAGCGGACTCGCGATCCGCTGACACTGGCGTTGCTTGACCTCGACGGCTTCAAGCAGATCAACGATCGGCTCGGGCACGCCGCGGGGGATCGTCTGCTCGCCGATCTGGCGAGGGGATGGCGGGAGCGACTGCGCGCCGGAGACATTCTCGCGCGCCATGGGGGGGACGAGTTCGTGCTGCTGCTCCCGGCGACCTCCCCCCGGGAGGCGGACGGAGTGCTCGGGCGCCTCTATTTGGACGGGCTCCCGGTGAGCTGGTCGGTGGGGGTCAGCGAATGGTCGCCCGCGGAGGACCTCGACGCCTGCCTCGCCCGTGCCGACCGCAGCCTCTACCGCGTCAAGCAGGCCGTCGATCGCACCCTCGTGCCGGCGGAGGGCCGGCGCGCGGGGTCGCTGCTGCCCTCCACATAGCTTTCCAATTTTTCCAATTGGACAAAATCGCGTTTGGGTTTGGTCCATCCGGGCAACATACTGACGAGGAAGCATCCCTCCCTCATTCCCTCCCAGACCGGCCCGCTCCCCGGCGGGTCGGTCTCTTTGCGGTGCCGCGTTTCTGCTAGGAAGGTCGGCACGATGCGGGCCGAGGATGCAACGGCTGTGGCCGGCGGAGGATCGACCGATGGAAGCTCGGCCGGCGCGGGGTGGCGTGTGGTCGGGGCCTATGGGCTCGTGGCCGCGGTCACGCAGATGCTGTGGCTGACCTACGCGGCGATCACCACCGACACGGCGCGGCGCTACGGGGTCTCGGTCGGCGCGGTGGGCTGGCTGGCGGAGATCTTCCCGCTGCTCTACGTCGCGCTCGCGATCCCCGCGGGCGCGCTGCTCGACCGCTGGTTTCGCCCCAGCCTGGCGCTTGGGGGCGTGCTTGTCGCCGCCGGTGGGCTCGTGCGCCTGGGCGGGCTGACGTTCGCGTGGGCGATGGCGGGGCAGCTGCTCGTGGCGCTCGCCCAGCCGGTCGTGATGAGCGCCGTGGCGAAGCTGCCCGGCGAATACCTGCCGGTGCGCGAGCGGGCGCTCGGGATCTCGCTCGCCTCCGCGGCGGGCTTCCTGGGGATGCTCGTCGCGCTGCTGCTCGGCCCGATCCTCGGGGGGGCGCGTCTGGAGCTGCTGCTGCGGGTGCAGGCCGCCGTGGGCGTGCTCGCCGCGGGCGCCCTGGTTCTCGCCCTGCGCCGGCCCGGCAGCGGCGCGGGGGAGCGGACCGCGATCGCGCGCGGCGTGGCGCGGGCGCTGTGGGCGCGCCCGGAGATCCGGACCCTCTCGGGCCTTGCGTTCCTGGGCTTCGGGGTGTTCGTCGCGCTCTCCACGTGGCTGCAGACGCTGCTGTACCCCGCGGGGGTCTCGGACACCGCCGCGGGGGGGTTGCTGGTGGGGATGATCGTGGCGGGCGTCGCGGGCTGTGCGGTGCTGCCCGCCCCGATCGCCCGCCGCGGCGTCGAGCGGGGTTTCATGGTGGCGGTCGTCGCGGCCGGCAGCCTCGGGAGCGTCGCGCTGGGCGCGCTGCCGGGGATCGCGGGCAAGGCGGTCGTGATGGTGGCGATGGGCGCCATGCTGCTCCCGGCTCTACCGGTGCTGATGACCGTCGCCGAGCGGCTCGCCGGGCCCGCGGCGGGCACCGCGGGGGCGATCGTATGGATGGCGGGTAACCTCGGCGGGCTCGTGGTGGCGCTGCTGGTGCAGGCGCTCGTCCACCACCCCACCGCGGCCTTCCTCGCGATGGCCCTCACCGTCCTGCTTGCCACCCCACTCGCCATGCGGATGGTCTCGCTGGGCGGGCTCGCGGGCGCACCCCCGGAGGCGACCGAGTTGGGAGAGCTCGCAGCGGCGCGGCCCGAGGGAGTCTCGGCTGCGTAACCGGCTCCTGCTCGAGCCGGATTACCTGGGCTCCTCCGCCAGCCAGTTCAAGACTTCCGAGGGGTCGCGGTGCGGGGGAAAGACGGGGTAGAAGACCTTCGCGATCCGCCGCCCGCGCGCGACGAGGGTAAGGCGCCGGTAGAACCGCCTCCCGGCCGCCTCAAAGGTGGGGAGCCCCAACACGTCCGCCAACCGCAGATCGGGGTCGCTCAGCAGCGGATAGGGGATGCGCTCGCGCCCCGCGAACTCCCGCTGCTCCTCGTGCGGCTGGGCGCTGAGGCCGAGGACGGAGGCGCCGTAGGCGGCGAGCTCGAGGACATGGTCGCGGAAGGCGCAGCTCTGGGGCGTGCATCCGCGCGCGCCCGGGATCTCGTTCCATCCCGCGGGCAGCGGCTCCCCCGGCACGCCGGTGCGGGGGTACACGTAGATCACCGCCAGCCGATCCGTGGCCGCGCCAAGATCGAGCTGCCCTCCGAGGGTCGAGCTCAGCCGCACCTCCGGCACCTCCCGTCCCGGGAGGTGGTCGGCGGCCCCGTCGTCGACCGGAACCGCTATGTCGCCGGGAAGGTCCCGATAGCCATCGATCATCGGCGTGATTCTTCCAAAGGACGGCTGCTTTTTGTGTTCTGGAGCTTTGATGGGTGTTCGAGCCATGGCAACACATACGATCAGCGTAAATCTTGGCTGGCATCGGATCAACGGAATGCGAGCTTGAGCATTGCGCCTCCCGCTCATCGTGCGTTCGTGCGGTCTCGTGGACTGCGGGCGCGCGCCTGGGATCACCACCGCAAGCGTGTCGTCTTTTTCTGACAGACCCTCGACGGACGGCGCTGCGGTAGGCACAGTGGTAGGACGGCCACGTGGCCGCGGCCACAAGGTGAGCCCGGGCGTCCTACCCGGTGCTGCCGAAGCCTCCGCGGCTGGCCTCGTCGGGATCGTGTGCGCTCCACTCGGCGCGATCCGCGCGCACGAATACGCCCTGCGCGATCCGGCTGCCCGCCGGGATGTGGGTCGGCGCTTGTGTGAAGTTCAGCAGCTGCAGCCGCAGCTCGTCCGCGGGTCCGCGGTAGTCCTCGTCGATGATCCCCACCGCGTGCGGCTGGATCACTCCGAACTTCCGCGGCGTCGAGGAGCGCAGGCACACCAGCAGGCACCATCCAGGCGGCGTCGCCAAGACCAAGCCTGTCCCCACGAGAGCGATTTCGCCCGGGGCGATCTCGGCCGGCTCGGCGGTGCACAGGTCGAAGCCGCTGGAGCCCGCGGTGGCATAGCGAGGCTGGTGCGCGGAGTCGTGCAGGCGGAGGATCGGCACGTCCATTGGATGTGCAAGCCTATCTGTGCTCCCTCCGGAGTATCGTCGAGCGCCATGGGTCACCCGATCTTCGCGCGGATGTACGAGCGGGTCGCCGAGATCTCCGAGCGCCGCGGCGGCGGCGAGCACCGCAGCGCGCTGCTCGCGGGACTGGCCGGCCGCGTGATCGAGGTCGGAGCGGGCAGCGGTGCGAACTTCCCCCACTACCCCGCCTCGGTGCGCGAGGTGCTCGCAGTCGAGCCTGAGCCCTATCTGCGCGAGCGCGCCCGGCGCGCCGCTGTGTGGGCGGCTGCGCCGATCTCCGTGATCGACGGCGAGGCCGAGGGCCTGCCCGCTGGGGACGGCTCCTGCGACGCGGCGGTCGTCTCGCTGGTGCTCTGCTCGGTACCCGACCAGCGGCGGGCGCTTGCGGAGCTGCTGCGCGTGCTCCGCCCGGGCGGGGAGCTGCGCTTCTATGAGCACGTGCTTGCCGAGCGCCCGCGCGCGGCGCGGCTGCAGCGGTTCGCCGACGCCACCTTCTGGCCCCACGTCGCGGGCGGCTGCCATCTCGCACGCGACACCGCGGCCGCGATCGAGCGGGCGGGCTTTCGGATCGAGCGGTGCGAGCGCTTCCTCTTCAGCCCCGCCCCGCTGGTGCCGCGGGACCCGCACATCCTCGGGTCCGCAAGACGCCCCTGAGCGGCGGCGCGCTGTGAGGAGGTTGGCGAACGCGCATCGGGGGTCGCCGATACCAGCCGGGGGGGCCGCCGGGGTCCGTAGTTCTCGCGGAGACGGATGCGCGTGGGTAGCGGATGGCGGGGCCGCGCGCACGTGGGATGGTTGGATCACGATGCAGTCCGCCGCCGTGACAACCGAGACGCTCAGCCGGCTGGCGGGATTGCAGACGGAAGGTCACGCGGTCCTCAGCCTGTATCTCGACCTGGACCCCTCGCGGGCGCCGCACCTCAGCGACCGCCGCTCGGAGCTCGACTCTCTGCTGGGGGAGGCGCTGGCGGCCGCCCAGGAGCGGGGAGAGGAGGAGGTGGCGCACGCGATCAGGCGGGTGCGGCGGTCCTTCGCGGACGAGCAGCTCGCGGTGGACTCCGCGCATGGCCTCGCGATCTTTCTGTGCGCGCCCGCGAAGATCTTCGAGGTGCTGGCGCTGCCGTGCGCGGTCGCGCCCACGGCGCGCCTGGGGGAGCGGCCGTTCATCGAGCCGCTGGTGGAGCAGGTCTCCGCGGAGCGGTGGTGCGTGCTCCTGATCAGCAGCCGCGCGAGCCGCTTCTTTCTCGGCAGCCGCGAGGCGCTCGCGGAGACGGTGGACGTGCGCGACGATGTCCACCGCCGCCACAGCCAGGGCGGTTGGTCGCAGGCGCGCTACCAGCGGGGCGTGGAGAAGGAGATCGCCGACCACATCCGGCAGACGTGTGAGCTGCTGTACGAGCAGTGGCGGCACGCCCCCTTCGACCGCATGATCCTGGGAGGCCCGGCGGAGCTGGCGGGGCGGGTGGAGAGCGATCTGCACCCAGACCTGCGGGAGCGGCTGGCGGGGCGCTTTGAGATCGACGTGGAGCGGGCGAGCGCCGAGGAGGTCCACCGGCGGGCGCTGCCGATCATGGAGGAGCAGCAGAGCCGCCGCGAACGGGAAGCGGTGGATCAGCTGGAGGCTGGGCTCGCGCCCGGGGGGCACGCCGCGGCGGGGCTGGATGAGACGCTGGCGCTGCTGAGCGAGCAGCGGGTGCGCAAGCTGCTGGTGGCGCACGGCTTCACGGCGCCGGGCTGGTCCTGCCCGAGCTGTGGGCGCCTGGCGGTCAGCGACGGCTCGTGTCCGATCGAGGGCGCACAGCCGGAGCACGAGGAGGATGTGGTGGAGCGCGCGATCGAGCGGGCGCTGGCGGAGTCGGTGGAGATCCTGATCCTACGTACCCACCGCGCGGAGCTCGAGTCCCACGGCTCGATTGGGGCGCTGCTGCGCTACTGACCCTCCCCGCTGGCCGTTACCGGTCGCCGCGGAGATCGCTCGGCCCCGCCGGCGCCGGAGCGCCGAGCGACGCTGGCCAGTCTGTAGCGCCGTATCCTCGGCCCCCGGCCGGGAACCTCAAGCGACTCCTCGGGCAGCAGCAGGAACCGTCGTGGGGTGCTGGGCATCGAGTTTGAGAGTGAGCGGTTCATGCTCGGCATGTTGGCGCACCACGCCCTTCGCGCCTTTGGACCGCGGTCCAAAATGTGCGTGCTTCGGGTGCCTTGAATGGTCTGTGATGGCGCGCGGGGATCTGCGTGGCCACGGATTCCGCCGTCGAGAGCGGATGATGGGACTCGAACCCACGACCTTCTGCATGGCAAGCGTCTAGGGCGACGGTGCGCAAGGGGCCAGAATCCTGCATGAACACTAGGGATTCTGGCCCTTCTGCCGTTCGGGCACTCGGGCCGTATTCGGGAGGATTCGGGGCCGATTCGGGGGGATTCCGGCCAACCGTTGGCCGCTATCGCCGCCCCCGGCACCCCGGCCGGTGACCACGCCGAGGGCTCTGGAGTGCGATGATCGCGGCCCATGCCGGCGACTCAGAAGGAATGGATCAAGCGCCTCCAGCAGGAGGGCTGGGCGCGGGAGCCCGGCGGCAAGCACCAGGTCAAGATGACCAAGCCGGGACATCGGCCGATCACGCTTCCGGAGCACAAGCGCCGCGCCTACTCGAAGGGCTTCGAGGCGCAGTTACGCCGCGAGGCCGGCCTACAGGACCAGCAGCCTTGACCCGATATCTATGATGAAGATGATGCCCGAGCCTCAGAAACTGCATGTCAGCGTCCGCCATGAGGACGGCGCGTTTTGGGCCACCGTGGACGAGTTCCCGGGCGTGTTCGCCACAGGGGACGACCTTGACGAGCTGCGCGAGAGCCTCCAGGAGGGAATCGCCCTCATCCTCGCGCCCTCGGGCGAGGAGCCACCGGCGGTGACGTTGGGGGCGTTGCACCTGGAGCCCGTCGCGATGAGCGCCGGCGCCGAGCTCGTCTACGCCTGACGAGCGTCAACTACTCGGAGCCCGGATGAGCCGTCCGTGAGTGCGGGCCACCGCAGATCGGGCACTCGTAGCGCGTCGTGTAGGGGGCGGGTGCGCGGACCGGAGGAGGCTCTCGCCGATCCGGGCGCTCCGGTAGTCGCTCGGTGGGCTCGCCGGACGGGGCCGGCGGCTGCCAGGGCCGCTCGCGGATCGCTCGCGCCAGCATGACGCCCGGGCTCCCGGCCGCGACCTGCTCGCCAAGCCGATCGAGCCACTGCCGGGCCGTGAGTCCCGCGCGCCACGCCTCGGCGAGCGCATCGGGCAGAGGTCCCCGAGGTCGCCGGGCTGCGGCTGGCGCGCCGGACTCACAATCGCCAACAGCTGCCACTGTGCCACCGCGGCGCAGAATGCTGGATCGGTCCGCCATGTGCTCGGTACGCGCCCCCGCCGGTAGGCGCGCCAGGGCAGCACCCCCGAGGCGTGTTCGATCTGGCGCCCCGCCTCGGCGAGTCGCTCGATCCTGCGGGGGATGGCCGGGCGCGCGGCGGGGCGGTCCTCTCCATAGAGCAGGAGGGCCAGGTCCGCCATCCCGAGTCCGGGATTCGCTGCGGGTCGCGTTCGACGATGGGCGGTTGGTTTCTGATGCGGGGCCCGCCGGCCGGACGCAGGCCAGGACGCCTACGTGTTCGCCACGCGCAGCGGCCGGCGCATGAGCACGGACAACGTTCGCTCGCGGGTGCTCGGCTGCCCGGCGGTCGTCGTGGACGGCAAGGAGAAGAAGGCCGGGAAGGGTGCGGTGGGGCGCGCGAACGCGAACCTCGCCAAGCGGGGCCTGTCGCCGCTCCCGGACAAGCTCACGCCGCACTCGCTCCGCCGGACGTTCTGCTCACTGCTGTACGCGCTCGGGGAGCCGCCGCCGGTCGTGATGGCCGAAATGGGGCACACCGATCCGGGCCTCGCGCTCGCGGTCTACGCGCAGGCGATGCGCCGCGGCGAGGGTGAGACGGCGCAGCTCCGGGCACTGGTCGAGGGCGGGGTTATGGCCGATGGTGGCCGACGGGACGAAACCGAGGCCGCGACGCACCCGGAGCGAAGAGCCGCTTAACGAGAAGTGCCCCGCATTTGCGGGGCTTTCCCGAGAGAGGTCTTCACGTTTGGGGTTTGCCCTTTGCGGGCGGGGCCTTTCGGGGACGCTGAACGGCCCGACCACGGCTTAAGCGGCGTTTGACCACACTGTGGGTGTCTCGTGTCAGCGGTTGCGCGGCTGGGGTCGTCTTTGGCTTGTCCGGCTCGCTGGCTGGGTGCCCTCGGCCTGCTCGAATGCTTCCAGGGACAGCGCTTGGAGCTCGCCTACGAGTGCTTGCAGGCGGCGGTTGTTCTCAAACCAGGGCCGGTAGCGCTCGAGCTGCTCGGGGGTGAGTCGGCGGGTGGTGGTCTTGCCGGCGACCTTGCGTGTCCAGGTGTGGTAGGGGCCGTGCAGCTTCGGTTGGTCTGCGTGGCAGGCGCAGCTGGGCTTGCCGCAGCGGTTCATCACGACGTTGATGCTGCCGGGCAGGATGTGGTCGATCTCGGCGATCTGCGCTTTGAGCTTGCGCTGGCGGCGCTGCGGCGTGGGGGGGTTCTCCGGGGTGCGCTCAGGCATGGTGGCGATGATCGCTCATTCTGTCCGATAGTAGTCGTACTGTTGGACAGGTGAGGGATCGCGATGAGCACTCGGACACCAAGTGATCCTGCCCTGAAGGCCCAGGCGGCGATCGCCTCATACCGCCCATGCTCGGTGAGCGAGGCGGCCGGCGCCTTCGCGCGCGTCCTCGTGGCGAAGGCTCGGCCCTCCACGCCGGCACGGGCGAAGGCGCTGCTGTTCGCCGCGTCGCGTCTGGCGGCGTTCGGGGAGTCGGTGGGCCTTGAGCTTGAGGCCGAGGTGCTGCTTCACGCCTCGGTGATCGAGCGCTTTGTCCTTGCGGCTCCCAAGACGCTCTCGCCAGCGACCAGACGAACGCTCAGAACCAACCTGCGGGCGCTGGCCCGTGCGCTTGAGGCTCATCCGCAGCCGGCGGCGAGGGCGCTGCCCCGCGAGCGCGCCAAGCCCCCCTACAGCGACCCTGAGATCGCCGCCTACCTGGACTGCGCCCGGGCGCAGTCCACGCTCTCGCGGCGGATGCACGGGGGCGCGCTGATCTGCCTGGGCGCCGGTGCGGGGCTTACCGGCTCCGAGCTTCGCCACGTCTGCGGAGAGGACGTGCTGAAGCGCTCCGGCGGGGTGCTGGTGGAGGTCTCGGGGCGCCGGGCGCGCGCCGTTCCCGTGCTTGGGCGTTTCCATGAGCCGTTGCTCGCCGCCGCCGCGTTCGCCGGGGAGGGCTACCTGCTCGGCGGGGAGAATCCTCTGCGCAAGAACCTGACCGCTCAGATCGCGGCCCTGTTCTGCGACTCCTCGCTGCCACGCCTGGATACCGGGCGCCTGCGATCCACCTGGCTCACCGAGGCCGCGCGGCTGATCGGCCTTCACGCGTTCATGGCCGCCGCGGGCGTGCGCTGCTCACAGCGCCTGGGTGACATCGCGGCCTGCCTGCCCGACCCCTCAGAGCGGGAGATCCTCAGACTGCTGGGAGGGGCGCCTTGAACGCGAGTGATCGGCTACGGCGCCTGCAGGCGATCATCGACGCCTCAGGCGTCCCCGCGCGTGTGGAGGCGATGCTGCCTATCGGCGTGCGCCCCCGCCAGCTGTCGGTGCGCACACTGCTGCTGGGAATGCTCACCGCGCTCTCAGACGGCCGCCCGGCGCACCTTCGCCGCGTGCACGAGGCACTCAGGAGCCTGCCCGAACAACAGCAGTGGCAGCTCGGCGTGCTCACCCAGTGGAAGAACGGCCCGCACCTGCTCACCTACCGCCAAGTCGAGCGCACCTTCATGCTTATCGTCAGGGCGCTCCGCAAGGCAGAGCCCGACGGAGAGCCCTCCCAGGCGCTCTGCGAAGTCATGGACGCACTGCTGCAGGCAAGCGTCCAAACACTCGGCGCTCCCGAGAGCAGCTCGCTCGCCGTGGACTAGACCGACCTCCAGACATGGTCGCGCCCCCCACGCAAAAGACGCGCCGAGGCCGAGGGTGCTGAAGGGCTCTCAGAGAACGCAGATGCAGACACGCCAGAGAAGGACACGGTTTGCGCCGACCCGGAGGCCTCCTGGGGGCACCGCCGCGCAGGTGGGCCGGGCCAGAAGGACGAGGCCTTCTACGGCTACTACCTGCAGGCCGCCACGATCGTCAAAGAAGAGCATGGCCCCGAGATCGGAGAGCTCACCCGGCGCATCCTCCTGAGCTCCTGCCACGTGGACCCACCGGCAGCGTTCGTGGGAGTGCTCGAGCGCGTGGCAGCCGCCGGCATCACCCTTTCCGATGTGCTCGCCGACTCCGGCTACGCCTACCGCGTAGCGGAGAGCTGGGCGCTGCCGTTGCGGCGCCTGGGCGCAGCACTCATCCAAGACCTGCACCCCAACGACCGCGGCCTGAAGGGCACCCACAACGGGGCGACCCTCACAAACGGCAACCTCTACTGCCCGGCCACACCAAAGGCGCTGCTGGAGCTCGGCCCGCTCTCGCCCGGCGCGAGCACCGAGCAGACCACAGCGCACGACCAGCAGACCGCCGAGCTCTCCCGCTACAAGCTCAGCCCGATCACGAGCGCTGACCACGACGGCTACCACCGCGTCGCCTGCCCGGCCACCCAGGGCAAGCTGCGCTGCCCACTACGCCCCTCATCGATGGAGCTGCCCCACACCCGCCCACAGGTACTCCAAGCGCCCGAGCATCCGCCGAAGTGCTGCCAGCAGCAAACGATCACCGTGCCCGCCACCGTGAACGCTAAGACACAGCAGAAGCACGACTACCCCTCGGCGGCCCACCGCCACTCCTATAACCGCCGCTCTGCCGCAGAGCGCACATTCTCCACCGTCAAGGACCCCGCCACCAACGACATCTCGCGGGGATGGTGCCGGCTGATGAGGCTCACCGGCCCCTCACTCTTCCTGGCTTGCCTGTTCATCGTGCGCAACGAGCGCGTGGCCGGCGCCTTCAACGCCCGCGAGGCCGAGCACGCCCGCCGGCAGGCGTGCGGGCTGCCCCCACGCAGACGCCGCCGACGACGGCGAGGCACACTACACGACCCCCTCGCCGAGGCCAACGCACCACCGGCCTGAAAGCCGCCGACCCGGCCATCGCCAGCACCCAGAAGAACCCTCCAACAACGCCGGCGACACCACACGGTCCCCGACGCCCTCAAGCACCCGGAAGTCCATCCGCCCACCCCACCATGCTGCACACAGCACCCAAGCAGGCCCACCACGCCACCGCCAGCGTTGCGCCCCCGGCCCAGGCAGGACCCAGACCGCCAACGCCACCCAAACGTGAACAAAAGACGCGTTCAAACGTGAACACCTCCGAGAGAGGATGATGGGACTCGAACCCACGACCTTCTGCATGGCAAATCCTCAAAGCACCTCTACTTTCCGAAAGGTGCGGGAAAAATCGCTTGATTGCAGGGTGTTTATGTAGGGGTCCGTGAGGTTGGTTTGGTACCCGCGGTGGTACCCGCGAGCAAAGGTTGTCGATATCGGGCTCGTGGGGTCCCCGGCGCGAGGTAGGCTCCGGGGACCCGGAGACGGTCACCGAGAGGTCCGCAGATGCCAGCACAACCAACCGCGACGCTGCTCGTGGTCGAGCGCGAAGAGGGGCCGGTCTACTACGCGAAGTGGCGCGAGGAGGGCTGGCAGATCAAGCGACGGCTCGGGCCGGCGTGGATCGAACGCGGCGCCGCCGCCCGTGCCGGTGAGCGCCGGCGCACGCGCCACGCAGGGTGGGTGAAGCGCCGCGGGCGACCGGCCGAGGGGCATCTGAGCGAAGACGCCGCGCTGGCGCTGATCTCCACCGTGATCGCCGAGCGCGCCGCCGAGAAGGCGCGGGAGCGAGAGCGGCGCGCCCGCGCGCAGGAGCGCGAGGTGAGCTTCGATGAGGTCGCCGCGGCGTGGTTGGCGCACCGTGTGAGTGTCGTGGGCATCAAGCGCTCGACGCTGAACCATTACCGGACGATGCTGCTGCGTCCCGAGGAGACGCCCAAGAAGCGCGGGCGGGCGCCGCGGGCGCGGATCATGTCGCGCTTCGGCGGCCGCCCGGCAGCGGCGATCACTACGCGAGGTCGCATGGTGGCTGCACGAGCTCGACGGCGACCCGCTGCTGTCGGCGCGCTCGGTCAACCAGCACCGGCAGGTGCTCTACAGCATCTACCGCTACGCCTGCCGCGATGACACGTTTGGGCTCACCGAGAACCCGGCCGCGAAGACCGAGAAGCGCCGCGAGGCAGACCCGGCGGAGATCGTGACCTACACGCCCGCGGAGGTCGAAGCCATCGCGCGCGCCGCGTAGGCCGGTGCGCACCGCGAGAACCGCTTGCGGCTCACGCCGGGGGAGATCGAGACCCGCAGCCAGGGGGACGAGCAGGACGCCTGTCTGATCCTCGTGGCGGCGTTCTGCGGCCTGCGGATGGGGGAGTGCTTGGCGTTGCGATGGCGACACGTGATGTGGGACGCGCAGCGCCTACACGTCCAGCGCAACTACGTCCTCGGCGGGAGGACAGCCCCAAGGGCCGACGCGGACGCAGCGTGCCGCTCGCGGACCAGCCGGCGCAGGCCCTCGCGCGGCTCTCCCAGCGCCCCATGTTCACGCGCCCCGGCGATCTCGTCTTCTGCTCTCGCACGGGCGAGCACCTGGACGCCTCGGCGCTGCGTCGTCGCTACAAGGCCGCACGCGACGCGGCGATCGAGCAGAACCCCGACATGCAGACGCTGCGCTTCCATGCCCTGCGGCACACGTTCGGCACCCTCGCGGCCCAAGGCTTCGACCTCGTCAACGTGCAGGCGATGATGGGCCACGCCGACTCGCGGACCACCGCGCGGTACCTGCACGCGCGGCCCGCCGCCGAGGACGCGGCGAAGCTGACGCGGATCTATGCGAAGGACATGCCGAGCGCGATCGTCGACGAGCCGGTGGACGTGGCGTGAGCGCTGCCTATACGCACCGGATCGACACCGCACGCCGGGTCTTCCTGCACGTCGAGTTCACGACGGACCGGCGGACGGTGATCGACTACGCCGTCGTGTTGCTGATCCAGATAGATGGCCAGATGGAGACGGTACGCGTCTACGATGGCGCTCATGGTGAGAATGAGCAGCACCGGTACGGCAGGCGCAGCGGCAAGATGCCCGCCGAGGTCTTCCACCGCGGTACTCTTGGAGAGGGCATGCGAGCTGCGATCCAGGATGCAAAGCGCGGGCTACCTCGAAATGATCGAGTCGTGGAACAAGCGATGAGCACAGACAGGACACAATCCCCCGCCGCCAAGGCGATGGAAGAAGCGATCGAGCTGGCCATCGAAGAACGCTCGCCCTACCCCGAGAAGGCCGTGTTCGTTGACGCCGATGAGCCATACGCGGGGGAAGAGATCCGCCGAGCGGCCGACGAAGGGCGCGCGGTGGTGCTCGTGACCGCCGACGGCAGCACGCGCACGCTGCTGCCCGAGCTGGCGCCTCACTAGCAAAGGCGAACACGCCGCAGCCGTGGACGCCATCGCAGAACACACGGTCGTGAAGCTCTGCAAGACGGTCCGCGGCTGGCCCGCCGGCACCGTCGGAACGGTCGTCGGCCACTATGGCGACGCCGTCCTCGTCGAGATCTCGGACGACGCGGGCGCGGCCCAGGACTTCTTCCAGGTGCCGGTCGCTGAGCTCGATCTCAAGCACTGACGGCTCGTGGCCTAACGTCGGCGCGCCAGGTCATCGAGCGCCGCCTGGACGGCCGACCGCACGAAGCGGCGATGCTTGCCGAGCTTGATCGACGGGAGCACGCCTCGGCGGGCGTAGTCCTTGACGGTCAACGGCGGGAGCAGGAGCAACGCCGCGACCTGATCGGCGGTCATGAGTTCGTCGAGGGTCGCCCCGCGGGGCTCGGGTCTGCTTCGAGTGCTGCGGTCGAGCATGGGGACGGGCGTGAAGAAGGGGAGGGATGTCTGGGCAGAGCTTTGCCTCATGTGGTTGTAGACCACGAGTCGTCTCGACCGGCCAGCGAATTGGCATTGCCCGTCGATCGAGATCCCGGCCTCGATCCTGGCCCTCAGCGCCGCTACACGGCTGGCCCAGAGGACCCCTCGCGGCGGCAAGGCCAGCCAACCCACCGGAGCATCGTTGACAGGGCAACCACCGCTCCAGGGTCGCGCACAGTCTAGATGCACACCCCAGCGAGGGCTGTGCGATTGCGGTGTCCGACTGGCGAGGACCAAGGTTCTCGGTCGGCGGGTCGGAGGGTCCAGTCAGGGTCCGATCGGAACTATAGTCTGCATAGGCAAACTAGCGACGGAGGACGGCCGTGAGCTTCAGCCCGATCGAGCGTCAAGCGATCATCGAGTTCCGCGACCATGCGCGAGATGCCCAAGTCTGGGAAGACAGTCCTGTCAGGTACTTGCTTCCGACCGCCCCGAGCACCAAGGGACTCTTTGCGAGGCGTTTGATCGAGCAGATGGCAAATAAGGCAGGCGTTCCGTTTGCTTCTGTTTCGGGGCGGGTCGGAAATCGCCATCGTGTCGGGAAAGCCGTCTGCGAGATCAAGTTTTCGATGGAGAGTCCGGCACGGTTTCAGCAGGTGCGTCCACCCGCCAATAGCTACGACTACCTTGTCGGGATCTGCGTTCGACCCTCTATTTTTCGATATTGGCTGATCCCAGCAAACGACGTCACCCGGCTTTTCGAAGACGAGCAGATCACGTTCCAGCATGCTGAGAACTCACGGTGGTTTCGTGCGCACCCAGAAGATGTCGACGCGTTCTCAGAGTTCCGCTTTACCCAGAATGGCTTTGTTGACGCCCTCGCGCAGCTCGCATAAAAGCGCTGTAGAAAATGAGCATCATCCGGTACGCCCCCGGCGCTAAAACAAGCTCGCGGCTAGCGCTCTCGTTGGGTCCGGTTGTGCCGCCGTATCGATAGATTCCGGCTGAGTGCATTCAATCCCGTCGAGACGAGAACGGATCACGTCTATAGCTGCTGGATTGTTGTCAATCAGCAGGTAGCGCCGATCCAATGCCGCCGCAACAGCACCCATGGTGCCACTGCCGGCGAAGAAGTCGAGACACCAATCTCCTGGCTTTGTGGAGGCGTGGACCATGCGTCGGATGATGCCTTCCGGCTTCTGGGTCGGGTAGCCAGTCTTCTCGCGTCCGTTCGTCGGGACAATCGTGTGCCACCACACGTCTGTCGGGAGCTTTCCCTTCGCCGCCTTCTCGGCGGTGACTAGCCCAGGAGCCATGTAGGGCTCCCGATCAACTGCCTCGGCATCGTAGTAGTAGGCGTCGGCATTCTTGACGTAGACGAGAATCGTGTCGTGCTTTGCCGGCCAGCGACTCTTAGATCGCGCACCGTAGTCATAGGCCCAGATGATCTCGTTGAGAAAACACTCGCGGCCAAAGATCTCATCCAGCAGCAGCTTGCAGTAGTGGGCCTCGCGGAAGTCGATGTGAAAGTAGAACGTGCCCGTTCAACGTGAGAAGTCGCGACGCTTCCTTCAAGCGGGGCTCAAGAAAGGCGAGATAGTCGTCGAAAGTGTCGCGATAGGAGGATTCAGCGAGCAACCGCGTCTTGTAGCGACGCCCGCCAAAACCCGTGCGATCGCCGAAGCCGTCAGAAATCGTTGTAAGCGTCTTACGGGCCTGAACCTTGCCGGTGTTGAAAGGCGGATCGATGTAGATCAACTGGAATGCGCCGGCCGGGAGAATCGGCAAGACATCCATGTTGTCGGCAAGCCAAACGGCGTTGTCGTCGGGTAGTCGCTGTTCGTCAAGGTTGCTTGCCATCCACCGTAATGCTATTGACCGCGTCGGATGCAACGGGGCGGCTCGAACTGGCCGTCACCACCTGCTCGGCAAGAACCTTCGCGGACCACGTCACCCCGCGGTCCCAGCCCAGAGCCAAATCCTGCCCTCTCAGGACGCCCCCAGCCCCTCGCGCCCGAGGGCGTCGCTCAGAAGGACCCGCGCGCCGTTCGGGTCGATCGTCTTGTCGGGCGGCTTGCTCTCCACGGCATCTCAGCATCGCTCCCCAACCGGACGCAATCTGGGCGATCCACACCGCTCGCGACCCCTCCAATGCGTGCACGAACGACACCGATTTGGTACCCGCGGGTGGTACCCGCGGCCCCTCGCGCGAGCCTCGCGGCGTCCCAAGAAGCAGAAAACCCCGCGATTTGCGGGGATTTCCCGAGAGCGGATGATGGGACTCGAACCCACGACCTTCTGCATGGCAAGCGTCTGGGGAGACGGTGCTCGAAGGGGTCGATATCCGCACGGATACAAGGGATTCCAGCCATGTTGGCGTTCCGGGGCCAAGCGAGCAAATGGTGCCTGTTTGCGGGGGATGCCGGGGGGTTTGGGCGTATACGCCCATTGCGAGCGTTCGGTCTTCGGGTGCCGAGGGATGTTGGCTGGTCTATCCCGCGCGCCCTGCGTCTGGTCAGCGGCCGGCGAGTTCGCCGATCCACGAGTCGTGCTGCCGCCAGGAGGCGACGTCGGCGACCTGGCTCAACAGCCCCGAGACATCCGGCCCCAGGTCGGTCTCGCGGTCGTCCAGGACCGCCATCAGGCGGTAGCCGTTGACGTTGCGCAGATCCCCGAACTCGACGTAGACCGCGATGGCGACGTTCCAAGGCCGCTCTCCGCCGATCGGCTCGATGACGGTCTCCGTGGCCGGCACGAACAGCGTGGCCGTGTAGGGATGGCCGGAGGCACCCTCCAGCTTGTGCTTCGGCTCAACCTCGATCTCGCGCCCGCGGAGCTTGGTCGTGATGACGTTGACGAGCTCAAGCTGCTTTGGGCGATGCGGGCGGATGTACGTCGCCGCCTCGGCCACGGCGGCGGCGGCCTGGGCGACGCGCAGGCAGGCATCGGCGACATCCGACTCCGCCTCGACAGTCGTCGTGATCCGGCCGCTCGTGAACGTCGCGTCGAGGCGCCGGGCGATCTGCGCGGCCGGAGCACCGAGCGCCCGTGATCCAAGCCGTCCGACGAGCGTCGCGTCGGCAGCCCCGCCGTCGGAGACGACATAGCGCCCGTCGGGGCTCGACTCGACGCAGACGACGATGCCGTCCCCGTCGGGGTACTCGAACGGCGTGAGGACGCGCAGGCGTCCCTCCTCGCGCCGCGCATCGACGTCGGCGCCGAGAAGGTCGCGGAGCTGCTGGGTTATGTCGGACTCGGCGATCATGGTGTCGGCAGCCGAAGCTGTTCTCCGGATGGCGGGGGGTCGTAGGAGTTGCCGGGGTCTATGTTTGCACGTCCGCAGAACGCCATGAACGCGGCCCTGTGGTCCGGCGCTCCTTCAAGCTCCGCCGAGGGCCGCGCGAGCTTCATCTCGACCTGCGGATGCCAGACGTGCTCGTGGTCGCGGTCGCGGAACTTCCGCGGCCAGCCAGCGGGCCGGACGGCGGGATTGCTGTGGCTGTGCGGCGGCGGCTGAGCGTCCCAGCGGAGCACCTCGCTTCCGAGGCGCAACAGCTTGAAGGTCCAATGCCGGACATGATCGACGTGGACGACGAGCAGCAGCTCTCCGCGCTGGACGCCCAGGGCAGCGACAGGCAGGCGGGCCGTGCGGACATGTTCGCTGCGCCTGGTCCACCGCGCTCGGCGAGAGGGCGGAACCTCCTTGCGGAGCGCGATGAACTCATCGACTTCAGCTTGCGAGAGCGCCATAGTGCCGGTATTCGGCACGCCGAGGGAGCGTCCTGCGCAGTCGGGGCTGCCGACTATGGGATGTCGTCACGGCTCCGAGCGCCGCCCATCCGTTTTCACGGCCTAGACCATGCGCGACAGCGAGCGATCACGCTGGCAACGATGGAGCGCGGTCACGTCGAAGACGCCCGCCACGAACACGCAGTCGGTGAGCCAGCCATTCGAGGCCACGTCGTCGTACTCGATCCGCAGCGAGAAGTTAGGCGTGCCGGTCCAGTTGTGAACCTGGATCAGGAGCGGCGAGCCGGCGTGTGGGCCGATGCCCGCCACCTTCGCCGAGAGCTGAGGACCGCTTGAACCCGTCGAGGGATGTCCGGCGTCGTCCAGAAGGCTGGCCCGCGCCTCGACGTTGAGCGCCGTACCTGGGCCGACATTCTCGACGGGAATAAGCAATCTGCCGTCTGGCAGCACCTGCGGACGCTTTTCGTGTTGACCATCCGCACCGAGGTTGACGAAGGTTTTGTCCACGACCGGCACGATGACCGGCCGATGGGCTTCTTCGACCTCGCTGCGGGACAATCCGATCTCCTCCTGGTTCTGCCTGAGTGCATGCCCGGTAAGACGAACCATCCAGGAAGTCGCAGCCGCGAGCCCGAACGTCACCACCGCCAACCCAACGGTCGCGAAAGCGGTCAGTTCAACAGCGCCTGTGGTTGCCAGCATCCCGGCAACACTACGCCGAGGCCCGGCGGCGTCCGGAGCCGCCCACATCATCGGGCATGTCGTGATGGTCGAGGAGTGCGCGCAATCCAGCCTCACAGCAGACGGCCTTGGCGAGCAGCGCGTCCGCAACGTCGTGTTCGCGCTTCGACAAGCCTGCGCCGATGTCACCGAGATTCCGCCGGTCGCTGTGAGATGATGGTTCGTTGCCATGACTACGATACGTGCTACGGACCTCTGGAGCAAAGTTGACTTCGCGTTAGAGCCAGCGGCTCCCGTGGCAACAGAGACACAGCCCGCTGCCGACGACGGCTCATTCGACCGAGCCCGACAGCATTGGCATCGGCGTTGACCGCTACTAGTAGTACTTTGGGATCTTGTTGTAGGGTTTCGCTGTGGGTTTGTCGAACCCTTCTCGTGTCTGGGTGTTGACATGAGGAGGCGTGATGGCAGTGATCGTGGCAGCGGATGTCGAGGTCGAAGATGTGGATACGCCGATGGTGGTGATGGAGCGCTTGGAGGCGTTCGGGAACTCGGTGTTGGCTGGGGCGATGAACCGGCCGGCGCAGATGGTGAGCGGGGGGTTGTATCTGCGCGGGCTGCTTGAGCAGGGTGCTCGTAAGTCGTTGTGGCCGATGGCGGAGCGGCTGGGTGGGGAGGCTGACTATGATCGCATGCAGCACTTCCTGACGGACAGTCCGTGGGATCCCGCGTTGGTCGTGCGGGTGGTCGCTGAGCGGGTGCTACCCGCGATCGATGTGCAGGCGTGGGTGCTTGATGACACGGGATTCGTGAAGGACGGGAAGTGCTCGCCGGGGGTCAAGCGCCAGTACTCCGGGACGCTGGGGAAGATCGGGAACTGTCAGCTCGGGGTCTCGCTGCACGCCGTGGGGAGCACCGGGACGGTGCCGCTGGGGTGGGCGTTGTACCTGCCGGAGGATTGGTGTCGTGATCCTGAGCGTCGCAAGAAAGCGAAGATCCCGCCCGAGGTCGAGTTTCGCACCAAGCCCGAGCAGGGAGTCGATCTCGTCGAGCAGGCGGCGGGCTGGGGCCTTGAGCCCGCACCGGTGCTGGGCGATGAGGCGTACGGTGACAACACCGCTCTGCGCGAGCGTCTGCACCAAGCGGGCCGCCCGTATGTCCTGGCCGTCGGCGCCGAGACGGCTGTGTACGCGCCCGAGACCACGTTCGCGGTCCCGCCCCGGACCACCAGCAAGGGCCGGGCGCCGACCCGGGCCAGAGCGGACCGCGAACCGGAGGCGATCAAGGCGCTGATCGCCCGCCTGGGGCAGGGCGCCGCGGAGAGTGTCACGTTCCGCGACGGGCCCGACGGCGAGCCGATCACCTCGCAGTTCATCTTCGTACGCGTCCGCGCCGCACACGAGATCCCCGGCCAGCCGGGGCCGCCGCGCGAGGAGTGGCTGATCGCTGAGTGGCCGACCGGCGCGAGCGAGCCGCTGGACTACTGGATCAGCAACCTCCCCGCCGACACCCCACCCGAGCGCCTCGCGCGCCTCGCCCGGCTGCGGTGGAAGATCGAGTTGGACTACCGCCAGCTCAAGGGCGAGCTCGGGCTTGACCACTACGAGGGCCGCTCCTACCTCGGCTGGTATCACCACACCGCGCTGGTCACCGCCGCTCACGGCTTCCTGACCCTGGAGCGGCAGTACCCAAATCACCCGCGGCCGGCCTGACACTCCCGAAAGCGGTACTGCTCCTGCAGCCGCTCTTCAAGTGCTGGGACGGCCGCTGCTCCACCTGTCAGCAGGCCATCGAGCTCGATCACATTCCGCTCACCCCGACCACCCCACAGACCGAGTGACAAGATCCCAAAGTACTACTAGACGCGGTTGGGATCTTCGTCTGGCTCTACGCCGTCGTGAAGGTCTTCATCGCCGACTTCGACACGGCCGTGTTCGGTAGCGGTGCGAACTACCGCTTCTTCTTCTTCCTGGGTCTTGCGACCGTATCGGCCGTGGTCATGCAGAAGCGATGGGCGATTATCGCGGGCTTCATTTACGTGGTGGCCTTCCCAGCCGTCGTGCTGTGCTGGAAGCTGCCAAAGCTTCTCGGTAAGACGCGCAGCCCGGTGGCGTTCCTCGCGGGAGCGAACGTCCTGACCTTGGTGTTCAGCGACCTCAAGAGGTCAATCCTTCTGACGGCACTGGCCGTCTTCGCGACGCTTGCGATTGCCGCATCGCATTGGGAACCTCTACTGATCGTCGCCGGATTAAGCATACTCATGCTGGTCATCCGGACCACGTATCGCAGCATCAAGATGTCGCTCGCGCCTTCGAGCTTCCTGCGTGTTCAGCAGAAGACGATCCGGAGGCTTCGTCGTTTCGTCCGCGTTGGCGTTCCGTGCGTCGCGTGAGGAGAGCGAGATTAGGGAGACGGTGGCTGAGATCAAGCGGGAGGGCAAGAGGGCTCGATGAACGACTCCGCGAGAACTACGCCGTATCCGTCACGGAAGCGATGCTTCGACTCGAGCAGCTCAAGGCTGGGTTGTTTGGCGTCATCAGGTTTATCTCGACACGCATTCCCGACGAATTTGACGGCCATCCCTAGGTTCATGATAGTCGAACTTGTCGTGGCTTGTCGTCAGGGTGTGGTAGAGCATTAGCTGCTCCGTCCATAGGTCCAGCCATCCGGCTGCGCTCCTGGCTTCCACGCGCGCGTATTACAACGCGCGGCAAATAACCCGGTGTTAATACTCACTTAACACATGGCTGCGTGTGGGTGGGTATACTTGGGTGGTGACGCAATCCAGTGATGCGCGGAAGTTGCCGGGGTCAGCGCGGGAGGCGTTGCGTCAGCGGGGAGCGCAGCCTGCTTGAGAGTGGGTGGACTCATCTTGGGGTCGCGGAGGCACTGGGAGTTTCGCCGCGCACCGTCGCGTCTTGGTCGGCGCGCCTTCGGGTCGGCGGCATGGAGGGCATGGCGGAGCGTCGTCGTGGGCGTCGGCCGCGTGAGCAGATGGCGCTCTCTGATGTCCAGCAGGAGCAGGTCGTGTGCGCGATGGTGGGTCGCAACCCCGATCAGCTGGAGCTCGGTGAGGGCAAGCTGTGGAGTCGCGGTGCCGTGCGCGCGTTGATCTTCAAGCTGTGCAGCGTGCAGCTCTCGCGCCAGACGGTCGGCCGCTACCTGCGTACGTGGGGCTGGAGCAAGAAGAAGCCGTCCCGGCGCTGGCTCCAGCAGGACCCGGCTCGCGTGAAGGCGTGGCTGCAAGAGGAGTACCCCGCGATCCACGCTCGCGCGCAGGCCGAGGGCGCGAAGATCTTGTGGGCCGATGAGATGGGTCTTCGCGCCGGCCAGACCTCTGGCACCAGCTACGCCCCGGTCGGGGAGCGAGCGATCGTCTCGGTGACCGGCAAGCGTTTCGCGATCAACGTGATCAGCGCGGTCGGCAACGACGGCTCGCTGCTCTTCGACGTCTTTGAGGGTTATGGCAACGAGATCACCTTCATGGACTTCTGCGACAAGCTGATCGAGCACCACCCCGCCCGCAAGGTGTTCTTGATCGTCAACAACGCCAAACTGCACAAGTCGATCGCTGTGCGAGCCTGGGAAGAGGACCACCCCGAGCTGGAGATCTTCTACCTACCCCCGTACGCGCCCGAGCACAACCCCGACGAGTACCTCAACAACGACGTCCACGCCCACGTCGCCCGCCGGCGTCCCGACACCAAGGACGAGCTGCTTCAGATGACCATCAGCTATCTACGGACACGAACCGCGAAAATCGTTCGTCACTACTTCAACGCTCCCCTCGTTCAATACGCGCGCTGACCACGCTACCACCGGCGTATTTGCCGCGCGTCGTAATAACACTGCCGCCTTCCTGGCGAAGCTCTCGGCTGAAGTCGGAGAGCTGTATGTGGAACGCCAGCTCGTCTCGGGGATCGTCGGCGGCCTCGTCGATCCAGTCGCGCCAGACCACGAGCGCGCACAGCCTCTCGACGTGCGCGGAGTTCTCCCACCACCCGGTTTTCAGGTGCCCCAGCTCGCGCTGGTAGCGGCCGTACAGAGCGACGATCGAACCCCACATTTCAGCCCGCCACCGCGGGTCGCCGAAAAGCGGTTCGATCCAGGGGGCACGCCTGTCGGGGTCCGCGTTCGGGTCCTCCGCGGGCAAGGACGCCGGGGCCGGGCCGTGGGTCCGATGCGGGTCCTTTCGGTCCGCGGCCTCGGCGCAGACCATCTGCGCCGCGATGCGCGACGCCGGCTCTCCGCGCTCCTCGGCGAGGGCCTGCAGCCGGACCATCGTCGGGTCCGGCAGGGTGATCTTCATGCGGTGGCTCATCGAGGTTCCTCCGTGGGGATTGAACGAGCGCGCGGGTTGCGCCTCTCTCGTTAATGACCGTGAGGGCGCGCAAACGGCCATCCAATTTGGTCCCGCTTGTGGGTCCCGCTCGACCCCCGTGCATCTGTTCTTTCTGCGAGCGTGCGAGCGACCGGGGCCGTTTCCGGTCGCGGACGGCCGGTAGGCCGGCGCACGCTGGCAGGAAGATTCCGTTCTGCTTGTGGTGCTGTCCGGTCCGCCGGGTTGGGTCCTGGGCTGGTGGCGGACTGACTCGTAGTCTGTTTGTCGGCCGTTGCTCGGCCTGACCGACGCCCGTTGTGTCGTCCGCTACCTCCCCGGGGCCTTATGGCGTGACCTGATAGGAGTGTGGCGATCTGCCCGAAGCAAGGCCTGTCCGCCAGAGGTCCAACCAACCGAGAGCCATTCGATTGAAAGGACGTGCTGGATGATCGTGATCGGAGCAGACACCCACAAGCACAGCCACGCCCTCGCGGCCGTCGACGCGAACACCGGGCAGCTGCGAGGCGAGCGGGAGATCCCCGCGAGAGACGCGGGGCATCTGGAAGCGCTGCGCTGGGCGCACGAGCTCGACGGGGAGATCGTGTGGGCGATCGAGGACTGCCGAGACCTCTCCTACCACCTCGAGCAAGCACTCCTGGCCGCAGGCGAGCGCGTCGTGCGGGTCGCACCGAAGCTGATGGGCGCCTCCCGCCGCGGCGAACGAGAGCCCGGGAAGTCCGACCAGATCGACGCCCGAGCGATCGGCCGCGCGGTGTTGCGGGAGGGCATCGAGCGCTTCCCGGTCGCGTTCCTGGATGAGGACGCGATGGAGATCCGGCTGCTGTGCGATCACCGCGAAGCGCTCGTCAACGAGCGCACCAGGCTCATCAACCGGCTGCGGATCAACCTCGTCGTTCTCGACCCGGCACTGGAGGCCGCGGGCGCGCAGCGCTTCCCCAGCGACGCGCACTTCGCCAGGACCGCCGGCGTCGCACCGATCCCGGTCTCCTCCGGTCGTCACGAGCGTCACCGCCTTGACCGCGGGGGCAACCGCCAGCTCAACCGCGCGCTGCACGTCATCGCGATCACACGCGGGCGGATTGACCCCGAGACCCGCGCTTACCTGCAGCGCAAGGAAGCCGAGGGCAAGAGCCGCATGGAGGCGATGCGCTGACCTCAAGCGCCACCTCGCACGCCACTACCACAGGATGCTCCTGCGGCCAGCCGCGCCACCTCGCGTGCCCGCGATCAGCGGCACCGCACCAGCGCCGGTGCGCTGCGTAACGTAGCCACGGGCTTACGCTGGCGGGATCGGGCGTCCCTCGATTCGTAGTCGTCGGTTCAACCGACGCAGACTGCTCGTCTCAACGATCAGGCTGAGGAGCTTGTTCCCTCTCATCATCAGGCCATCGTTGCGACGGCCAACGCAGAGAATCGTCGGGACAAGCTGCGATGAGCTCGTACAGGCGCAGCATGTCCCGAGCAACGAGGACCGCGATTTCGTCATCCAGCACGCCGATCGAAACTGCAACTGCCTCCGGGGAGTAATCATCGTTCTCGTCGTCATTCTCAGCACCCCCGCTGACAAGGCTCGAAGCGATTCGGTGCCACAGGTTGCGCTCCAACTCCGTGGCCAGGTCGCTCTCTGGGTCAACATCACGGAAGCTCTCCTCCGCTGATCGAAGGCGTACGCGGATCGGCTCTGAGCCTGTGATGAGCGCATCGATAGCGCGGCGCATTCTTGCGTATGCGGGGCGACTTTCAGGGCTGGGCATGGCCTTGCATTATCGGGCATCGTCATCCGCGCGGGGGGAGAGCGCCCCGCATGGCCGTCTACGGCAAGATAAGGCTGTGCGCAGGGAGCAGATTTGGCGCTACGGGCGGCTGTGGACCGCGTTGATCGTCGGCGTCCCTGCCGGGTTGCTGTTTGGCTTGTTTCAATTCGGCTCCTCGGGTCGCTTGGGGGGCGCGCTTTTCGGGGGGTCGTTCTTCGGGGTCTTTTTCGGCGCTGCGATGTCCATCTTGATATGGAGCCGCTGGAAGGCCGCGAAGAAGCTGAGCTCGCAAGACCGCCAAGCGGTAGCTCTCAGCGTGTTGCAGGGCGAGCCCATCGAGGACCCGCGTCTCGCGCCAGCCGTGATCGAGTACGCCGAGGTGGTTCGTGGCGGCCACGATCGTGAACGACGCTATAGGTGGACGCTGTGGATCTGGCCGACGCTGACGCTCGCGTTGGCAGTCGCAGCGACGGTCAACGGTGCTACGCGCCAAGCCGTGCTCTTCTGGGGGCTCGTTGTTTTCTGGATCATGCCGGTGCAGCAAAGACGAGCAAGAAAGACCATCTCGCGGGCATCCCGCGCTGAGAGTTCGGCAAGGCAGCTCCTCGACGGCTAGCGCGACGAGCGTCTCGGTCACCCGTTCGCGCGCCGACCGGGGCTACTCGCAAAGTTCCGCAATTGCGAGGTCCGCTTGACATAGGAGCAACACCGGCTCCTGCTCCGCCCCTGGACCGCCAGTACGACTTGTGCGCTGAGCGGCTGCGTCCACGGCGTGCCGTGCGGGACGTGCAGGGCGCCTACGGCCGGCGAGCAGCCTGAGCTTTGCGCCAGCGCACCCTCGCTTGCAAGAACGGCGAGATCGGGACGGCCATCAGGAGCAGAGCGACGATCAGCAACGCGATCCCCACGCCGTGTCCGGCGCCCTTGCCCCACACGAGCAGCGCAACGCCGCCAAGCACGAGAAGGCTGGGCGCGAACGCGAGGCTCCAGGCGAGGGCACGCTCGCCCCTTGTCAGCAGCCTCCGTCGTTGCTCCCGCCTCTGTTTCAGGGCGCTCCTCACGTCGCGAATACCCATCGCACAGCATCGTAGCCGTCGGCGACCCGCGCCTTTCTTCAGCGCGAGGAAGCCGAGGACACGAGCCGCATCGAGACGATGCGCTGCCTTGAGCGCCACTTCCTACCGGCTGCTAACGCGGCCAGGACCGACGTCGCGGCCCGTCCTGCTCCTCAGCTCATTCCGGCAGCCCAAGAGCATGGGCGATTTCCACGACAGGCTTGCCGATGTCTTTTTCAATGACGGGCGCTGCCTGTTCGAACTCCAGCTTCGTGGGCTTATGGGGAATCAGGGCCTTCTCGTCGGGGCGCTCGTATGGCTTCAACAGACGCCAGATTCTTTCTTCTAGATCTCCGGTTTCGCCCCGGCGCATGACGATCGTGGTGATGGAGTTCGCAGCGCCGCAGCTCGCGAGGAACTTCTCTGTGGCTGGCGGAGCCGCCTTGAATCCATCGGAAGCAAAGGTCTTCGCGTCTGCGCAGATGTTGGGGAGAGCCAGCTTCTCCTTCGCTGCTTCTTCTCTGGCCGAATGACTCACGTAGTAGGTGAGCTGGCGATTGCTCCAGTGCAGCCGCTGCACCGTCATAGCGAAGACGAACGTGGCGTCTCGGGCTGGGCGTTCTAGCGTAAGCGGCACCTCTTCCACGATCTCGGCTCTAACGTCGTCGCGTGCGCGACTTTCAGGCGCATCGGCGAGGACACCCGAACATTCGTTCTTGACCTTCGCGACAAGAGATTGGACTGCCGCTTCGCCGGCTTCTTGATCGTGCTGACCGGCGAGCATGAACCTGTGCCGCGCGAGTAGGTACGCCCTCGTAGCGGCCACGTTGTCCACCTTCTTCCCGCCGTTGCTCTTGTGGCGAACGTTGGGAGCGAACCCACGGTGAGCGCCAGCACAAGCACCAAGGCCGCGAGAAGGAGCTTCAACATGACCGGAAGTATGTCGGATCGTATGTCGGACCGACCTGTCCGTCCTATCCGAGTCTCACAAACGCCGACAGACATCAGCCGAATGCCAAACCTACGCAAAATGCGAACATCCCTTGACATAGGAGCAACGGGCTTGGTGCTGTTGGCAGCACGCGGGGCTGCGTAGGGCGCGGCGGCCGTCGTCAGACGGCCGGGAGGCGGCGGGCCGCGGCGGCGGATGAGCGTCGGGCGGGCCTGCCGGGAACGTGCAGGGTCGCGGCGCGGGAGGGCGTGTTGATCCTCGACCGCGAGCATGTGAAGGCGTCGCCGTGCGCGAGGAAGCTCGACGCGCTCGGGCTGGTGTCGGTATGAGCGCCCCCGACACGATCCCCGCGGAACTTGGCGACCCACCGCACGAAGCGCCGCCGGTCGCTCTCCGGCGTCGCCGCCGAGATCGAGGACCGCAGCCGAAATCGGACCGCCCGGCCAAAGGGAGTCGGTGATGCCCCGACCCGCGACAGGCCAGGTAGTCGAGTACGAAGGCCGCGGCGGGCGGGTATACCGCTCGCTTCGGTTCCGCGCGGGCGGACGACGCCACACGATGCCCCTCGGCGTCGTCTCTCGCGCCGACGCGGAGCGGGAACTTGGGCACCTCATGGCGGACGTGGCGCGCGGCCTGTGGAAACCCGCCACGGTCGTGGAGGCCCCCGTCGAGGTCGAGGTCCCGACCTTCCACGCCTTCAGCGAGGAGTGGTGGGTCCGCAACGAGAAGCGGTTCGCCCCCAAGACCCACACCGACTACCGCTGGCGGCTGGAGTGCCACCTGCTGCCGCACTTCGCCGCGCTGCGGCTCGACGCGATCACGTTCGACACGGTGGAGCGGTACGTCGCCGCGAAGCTCGCCGAGGGGGAGCGAATCCGCGAGGCAGCCGCGAGCGGCGAGCCGATCATGCAGGAGTACGCCGACCGGACGGGGCGCACGCGCAGACGCAGAGCACGGGCGCTCTCGCCCCGGTCGATCAACATGACCGTGACTCTGCTCGCGGCGATCCTGGAGAGCGCCGTCGAGCGGGAGTTGATCGCGCGCAACCCGGCGAAAGGGAAGGGCCGCAGGGTCCGCGAACGCGCGCCCCGCCGCTCCTTCCTGGAGACGGCCGCGCAGATCGAAGCGCTGCTCGACGCGGCCGGCGAACTGGACAAGGAGGCGACGAAAGAGCGCGCGCATGTCGAGCGGCGCGCGATGCTCGCCGTGCTCGTGTTCGCCGGCCTGCGGATCAACGAGCTGTGTGCGCTGCGCCTGCGCGACGTGGACCTCGCCGCGGGATGGCTGCACACCGGCTCCAAGACCGACGCGGGCCGGCGGCGCGTGAAGATTCGCGGGGCGCTCCGGGACGTCCTGCTCGACCTGCGCGACCGCCGGTCGCGCGCAGACTCGGACGGGTTCGTGTTCGCCACGCGCGCCGGCAGGCAGATGAGCGCGGACAACGTTCGGTCGCGCGTGCTCGGCTGCCCGGCGATCATCGTGGATGGCGAGAAGGAGAAGGCCGGCAAAGGCGCGGTCGGGCGCGCGAACGCAAACCTCGCCCGCGACGGCCTGCCGCCCCTCCCGGACAAGCTCACGCCGCATTCTCTCCGCCGGACGTTCTGCTCGCTGCTGTACGCGCTCGGGGAGCCGCCGCCGGTCGTGATGGCCGAAATGGGCCACACCGATCCGGGGCTCGCGCTGCGGGTGTACGCGCAGGCAATGCGCCGCGGCGAGGAGGAGACGGCGCAGCTCCGGGCGCTGGTCGAAGGCACTGTATGGGCGAATACGGGCGAACGGCCCGATCCAGACCCTCCCCCGCCAGCCGCCCCCCGCCCCGCATAACGAAAAAACCCCGCAGCGTGCGGGGCCTTTCCGAAGCGGATGATGGGACTCGAACCCACGACCTTCTGCATGGCAAGCAGACGCTCTAGCCAACTGAGCTACATCCGCGTAAGCCGTACAACTATAGGGGAGGGCCTGGCCCTACGTCGGGTCCGGTTGGATCGGCGAGCCGTGCGGCGGTGTCGCTC
Organism: uncultured Solirubrobacterales bacterium; assembly: GCA_963813765.1. Classification (GTDB taxonomy): domain Bacteria; phylum Actinomycetota; class Thermoleophilia; order Solirubrobacterales; family Solirubrobacteraceae; genus Palsa-744. The sequence continues at coordinate 826,476 of CAWFAB010000006.1, read as the reverse complement.
CAGCTCGGCTCGCCGATGAGGATCTCCGACGGCTCGGGCGGCAGGGTGTGGTGGCGGGGGTGCTCGCCGGGCTGCGGCGGCGAGAACCAGCGCTGGGCGATCGCGGTCGGGATGATCGCGGAGAGCACGACGACGGTGACGAGCAGGGAGAACTGGGTGCGGTCGATGATGTGCGCGGTCAGTCCGTAGAGTGCGCTGATCGTGCCGAACGTCAGGCCGGTGCTCATCAGCAGTGTCGTGAAGGTCGCGTTCGGGCTCGTGTACCGGCGGGCGAGCGGGTAGATCAGGCTGAGCTTGGGGACCATCTTCGCCGCGACGAGCACGCCGAGCACGCCGAGGTTGGCGAACACTGCGGCGAGCGAGACGTTCAGGCCGCCGCGCAGGAAGAAGAACGGCGTGAGGAACGCGAACGCCACGATCCGCAGGCGCCGCTGCTCCTCCTGGTGGCGCTGGTAGTGGCGCGACATCACCAGGCCGAGCACGAACGCCGGCAGCACGGCCTGGCTGTTGGCCTCGTCGCCCAGGACCATCAGGGCGAGGAGGACCACGAAGACGAGCTTGATCTCGGGCTCGATCACGCGGTCGCCGTAGCGCCCGAAGAACCAGGGCGAGAGCTTGGGCAGCAGCACGATGAGCGCAACGGACACGGCGAGGAAGACCGGGAACCAGACGGTCGGCTCGATGAAGATCGCCGACAGCGCGATCACCGTGCACATGTCGGTCACGAAGCAGGCGCTCATGATGAGCTTGCCGACGCGGACCGTGTTGAGCCCGGTCTCGACGAGCACGGCGTAGACGACGGCGAGACTGGTCGTTGACAGCGCGGTGCCGGCGATCAGCGATGCTTTCGTCGTCCAGCCGAGTGGGCCGAGCGCGACCAGGGTGGCCGCTGCGAACGGTCCGGCGAAGGAGACGACGCCGATCGCGATGGAGGCGCCGAAGCGCTCGCGGAAGTCGTCGGGGTCAACCTCTGCGCCGGCGAGGAAGGTGAGCACGACCGAGGCGAAACTGGCGATGAACGTAAGCCAGCTTGCGTCCGGATCGAGGTTGAAGGTGTTGCCGAGCGCGACGCCGAGCGCCAGCTCGATGAGCGCGACCGAGATGCCGATCTCGACCGAGACCATGCTGGCGAGCAGCACGGCGCCGGCGAGAATCGCTGCAAGTTGAACGGGCTCCATCTGCGGACCTCCACGATGCGTCGCGGGACGTTGTCGTAGAGGCCATCAGCGGCGTCGCCGCGGTTGTGGAGCGAGCCTCATCGCTCACCTGCAAGCCCATCCTACCGGGTGGATCCGGTCCGGTGTCCCGAGTCGGAAATTCGGCCAGATGAGCCGAGTGCCGCCACGTAGCGCCCGCCGTCCCCGCGCACCACCGCGCCGCGCAGCTCGAGCTGCGCGAGCGCCACCAATGTCTCATCGGTGCGCGCGCCCCGCGCGGTGAGCTTGGCCACGGTGTCGTACCCCGCGCCCACCTGCTCCAGCACATTCCGCAGGCGGGGCTCCAGCTCGGGGCGCGTCGCGGAGACCCGGCGCTCCCCCACGCCGTAGAGCGCGTCCAGGGCGTCCTGGGGGTCGCGCACCAGCAGCGCCCCCTCTCTCAGCAGCAGGTGTGGGCCGCGCGCGGCGGGGGCGCACACCCGGCCGGGGACCGCCGCCACGATCGCGCCCGATGCCGCCGCCAGGCGCGCGTGCAGCAGTTCAGCGGGCCGCTCTCCCGCCTCCACCACGATCACCATCCGCGCCAGCGCCGCCACGATCCGCGCACGGGCGACGTGGCACCAGCTGCGCGGGACGCAGCCACACGGCAGCTCCGCCAGCGCGCAGCCCTCCGCGGCGATGCGCCGGTGAAGCACACGCCAGCTGGCGGGATGGGCGATGTCGACGCCGCCTGCCGTCACCGTCGCCGTGGGGCCCTCGGCGTGCAGCGCTCCGAGGTGAGCCGCCGCGGGGATGCCCTCCGCGAGACCGCTCACCACGGTGATCCCGCTCGCCGCCAGCCCCCGCGCGAGACCGTACGCGACCTCCATCCCGTAGTCGCTCGCCCTGCGAGTCCCCACGATCGCCACCACCGGCTCCGCCAGGAGCTCCTCCAGGCGCGCGATCCCGCCGGTCACGTGCAGCATCCACGGCGAGCCCTTCCCGCTCGCCAGTGCGCGGGGGTAGCGGGGGTCGTGGCGGCAGATCCGCTGCACACCCTCCGGGGGAGGCATCCGCGAGGTGTCCAGCTGCGCGTAGCGCGCCAGCAGGCTCTCGCGCTCGTCCGCGCCGATCGCCTGAATGAGCTCCTCGTCGGAGAGCTCCAGCATGCTGACCAGGCGCGCGTGGTCGCGTCCGCGGTACTCCAGGCGTCCGTTCAGCGCCCCCAGCAGCCAGGCGCGGCGCAGGCACGGGGGACAGGCGCTCGTTCTCAAGCCGCGCGCCTGCTCAGGGAGCCGTCCTGCGCGCGCAGCGAGAGGGCGAGCGAGACGTCCTGCTCGCGTGTGCGTGCGCTGCCCTCGAGATCCGCTGCGGTGCGCGCCACGCGCAGCGCCCGGGCGATGCCGCGGGCGCTCATCGCGCCCCGCTCCTGCGCGTCACGCAGCAGGCGCTCGGCGCCGTCGCTCAGCGCGACGTGGCGGCGCAGCATGCGGGCGTCCATCTGCGCGTTGGCGCTCACCCCCTCCTCGCGCAGGCGCGCGGCCTGGCGCTCGCGGGCGCGCACCACCCGCTCGCGCGCCCGCGCGGAGCTGATCGCGCCCGCCCCGCCGCGCTTCCGCCCGCGGGGCCGCTCCAGGTGGGCGACGAGGTCGATGCGGTCGAGCAGCGGTCCGCTGAGGCGCCGGCGGTGGCGCGCGAGGTCGGCTTCCGTGCACCTGCATCGCTCCCCGTCACCGAGGTAGCCGCAGGGACAGGGGTTGGTGGCGGCGATCAGCGCGAAGCGCGCGGGATACACCGCGGAGTGCCGGGCGCGCACGATCGCCACGCGCCCGTCCTCCAACGGCTGGCGCAGCGCCTCCAGGGTGGGGCGCGCGAACTCGGAGAGCTCGTCCAGGAACAGCACCCCGCGGTGGGCGAGCACCACCTCGCCCACCCACCCCCGCCGCGCCCCGCCGACGAGGCCCGCGGTGGTGATCGAGTGGTGGGGCGCGCGGAAGGGGCGGCGGCGAATCAGCTCCCCGTCCTCCAGGCGGCCGGTGATGCTGTGGATGCGCGTCACCTCGATCGCCTCCGCGCGGCTCAGGGGAGGCAGGATCGTGGGCAGTCGCTGTGCGAGCATCGTCTTGCCGGTGCCCGGGGGCCCGCTCAGCAGCAGGTTGTGCCCGCCCGCCGCGGCCAGGATGAGCGCCTCGATGGCGTGGGGCTGGCCGCGCACGTCGCCGAGGTCGAGATTCGAAAGCCCGCCCGGGCGGGTGGGCCACCGATCCTCCGGGTCGCCCGAGCGGTGGGACTCCTCGCTGCGCGCGATCGGCGCGGGCAGCGGATCGCCCGATCCTCCGCCCAGCACGCGCACGGCGCTCGCGAGGCGCTCCGCGACCTGCACCCGAAGGCCCTCCACCAGCGCCGCCTCGCGCGCCCGCGCGCCCGCGAGCACGAGCGCACGCAGGCCTTCCTCATGGGCGGCTTGGGCGATCGCGAGCGTGCCGTGGCAGGGGCGCACCTCGCCATCGAGGGAGAGCTCTCCGAAGAGCGCGTGGCTCCCCAGCCGCTCTTGCGGGAGTTGGCCGGATGCTGCGAGGATGGCGCAGGCGAGCGCGAGGTCGAGGCCGGGGCCGACCTTGGGGAGGTCACCGGGGGCGAGGTTCGCGGTGATTCGCTGCTCGGGGAACTCGTAGCCCGAGTTGAGGATCGCCGCGCGCACGCGGTCGCGCGCCTCGCGCACCGCGACGTCGGCGAGGCCGACGATCGTGAACGCGGGGAGCCCCGCGCGGATGTCAACCTCCACGGCGACCGGCCGCGCCTGAAGCCCCTCGATCGTGAACGTGCGTGCTCGCGCAAGCATCATGGCCTCCTCGGTGTCGGGTGTGATCGGTCGCCGTCAGACGACTGTCCGCACGGTAGGCGGCGCTTGAGACGGTACGCTCGCTCGGCCAAACCTGCGCAACGGTTTCCGTTGCGCTAGGATCGGGACATGCCTGTGAGCACCGCCGAGAAGGTCGTCGCGCTGAGTCGGGACTTCCACTCCCAGCGCCGGCTTGCGGAGCTGATGGGAGTGAGTCCCGCGCAGGTCACGCGCTGGCGACGGGGACAGGGGATCGACGAGGCGAACGCCCAGCGGGTCGATCTGCTGGAGCTGGTCATGTCAAGCCTGCTCCGGTTGTACCCGCCCGAGGCGGCGGAGCGGTGGCTGCACGGCCTCAACCCGCATCTCGGCGACCGCAGGCCGATCGACCTCGTGCGCGCGGGGCGCTCCCGCGAGCTGCTCGATGCGATCGCCCAGGAGCGCGCGGGCAGCTTCGCGTGATCGTCGGGCGGCGTGCGCGGGCCCTCGGACGGCGTGGGGCGCCCAGTGAGGAGTGCACGGGTGGGTGCGCGTGATCCTCTGGCGGCTCGTGCCGTGGCGGGCGCAGGCAGCGCCGGCGCAGCCCGGCGGGGCGTTGTGGTTCCCGCGCGAGCTGCAGGGTCTCGGACGTCACGACAACCCGGATCGCTATGGCTGCCTATACGCCTCGGAAGCTGCGGTATCGGCGGTGGCGGAGGCGCTTGCGCCGTTCCGCGCGACCGGGGCGCTCGCGCCGGAGATGCTGGTGCGGGCGGGCCTGCCGCTGGCTCTGGCGCGGCTGGATCTCGACGATCATCCCGGTCGTCTCGTGGACCTCGACGATCCGCGCGTCCTCTCCAGACGGGGCCTGCGTCCCTCAGGAGTCGCCACGCGCGCGCGGACGGTCACGCAGGGATATGCGGCGCGTGTGTTCGACGATGTTCCTCAGGCGGTGGGCCTGCGGTGGTGGTCGACGCTGGAGGCGAGTCTCATCAACCTCACCCTCTTCGACCGCGCCGCGCCCCACCTGAGTGTCGTGGACATCGAGGGCCTCACCGTCGGGCACGCCGCGGTGGTGGAGGCGTCCGAGCTGCTCGGACTTGTCATAACGCCGTACTGACCAACTCCCTACAGCCGGACGGGATGCCGCGCGAGGAACCGGATGCCTACAACCCCGCGGGGTGCCGCACGACGTACCCGGCGGTGGAGGCCATGGAGTCGGACCAGCGGTTGCCGGTTTCGGCGAGGGCGACGGTGTCGTAGCGGCGGCCGTCGATGGTCATCCAGGCGTGTTCGGCGTCGGCGTAGATCGTGATGTAGCGGCCGGGGCCGGGTTCGCCGTAGGACTCCAGCGCGGAGGAGTCCTCGGGGGAGCTGAGCAGGCCGCCGCCGTGCAGCGCGTAGGAGACGGAGCCGGAGCAGTCGTAGCCGGTGGAGATGAAGGAGCCGTGGCCCCCGCCGTAGACGTAGGGGCGGGTGGCGATTTCGTCGGCGGCGGCGATCACGCGCTGCACGACCCCTTCGCCGGTGGAGGAGGTGCTGCTCGGGGAGGAGTCCCCACCGGTGGAGGAGGAGCCGCCGCCCCCGGCGCCGGCGCCGGCGGCGCGGGGCGGGTGGAGGGTGGGCTGCCCGGGGAGGCCGACGGCTTCCCAGGTGGCGGGGCCGACGACGCCGTCGACTTCGAGGCCGCGGGCTTCCTGGAGGTGGCGCACGGCGGCCTCGGTTTCGGGGCCGAATTCGCCGTCAACGGGGACGTGGAGGGCTTCCTGGAGGCGGCGAATCGCGGTGCCGCGCGAGAGGTGGCCGGTGGGGCGTGCGCCGCCGCCGGCGCCGGTGAGGAGCGGATCGCCCTGCTGCGCTCCCCGCCGGCCACCGCCGTGCGCGTGGTGGGCCTTGGGCTGCGGAAGGGCGGAGGGGGGAGGGGTGAGTTCGGGCTGGCTGTGCTGGCCGAGGGCGTGCCAGGTGGCGGGCCCGGCGACGCCGTCCACGGCGAGCCCCTCGCGGGCCTGGAGGCGGCGCAGGGCGACCTCGGTCTGGGGCCCGAATTCTCCGTCCACGGCGACGTGGAGGGCGGCCTGGAGGCGCCTTACGGCGTGGGTTTCGGCGAGCGCTTCGGCTTCGGCGGCGGCGTGTTCGGAACGTGCACGCGCGGCTTCGGCGGGTGTCTGGTCTTCGGCGACGCCGAGGCCTTCGGCGAGGCTTGGGCCTTCTGCGCCGCGCGGGGACCCGGAGCTGGCTTCGCCGGCGGGTTCGCCTTCGGCGGGCGCGGCGGTCCCGCCGGAGCCTTCGAGCGCGACGGCGCTCTGGACTCCGGTGGAGCCTTCGCCTTCGGCGGGGACGGCTGTTCCGCCGGAGCCCGCTCCTTCGACGGAGCCGGCGCCTTCGAGCGAGCCTTCGGTTGCGCCGACTCCACTCGCTGCGGTGATCCCCGCGGCCCCACCGGAGCGGGCGGGAGCGGAGGCGTTGGGGGTGGCGGTTTCCTGCACCTCCCCGGGGAGGGGTTCGCGGACTTCGCCGTCGAGGTTGCGGATCACGGCGGCCCCGGAGAGCGCGGGGGGGGCGTGGACGGCGAGCGCGCGGCTGGTGGCGGGGCCGAGGACGCCGTCGAACGGAGAGTCCGCGGGTGGACTGGAAGCGGCGCACGGCGGCTTCGGTGCGGGGGCCGTAGACGCCGTCGGCGCGCAGGCCGAGGGCGCGCTGGAGGAGGCTCACCTGGCGGCCTTCGGAGCCGGCGCTGAGCACGATGTGGTGCTGGGTGGTGGTGACCGGTTCCGGCTCGGCGGGAGCCGCCCCGGCGGTCTGGGCGCCGGAGGAGGAGTCGAGCAGCCCGGAGGCGGGCGCCGCGGTGAGCGCGACGAGGGCGCCGAGCGAGAGGCGCTTGGCGCGGGAGGAGGCGGGCACGAAGCGCAGCTGCTCGGCGCGGCGGCGCGCGCGGGAGCGCCCGAGGGAGAGCTCCCAGGGGTCGCGCTCGGAGAGGTCGCGGACGGCCTGCCGGCGGGCGTCGATCAGCGCGGCGAGCGAGACCGGAGATACGTTGGCGAGCGCGGCGGCGCGTCCCCGCGCTGCCCTGCGGCGGCGTGCACGGGAGCGTGCAAGCGATGCCTCCCAGGGCTCGAGGGTGGCGAGGTCACGGGCGTATCCCGACATGCGCAGGCACATCCTTTCTGGCTTTGCGTGGGCGCCTACGGGGTTAGCTGTCGGGCTCGCGCGATGCGCTACGCCACAGACTGTGGCGATTCGCCCCCGCAGCCCTGGTGGGCTGCACTGGGTCCCCCGCTCCCGCTCCCCGTGGGGAGTGGGACTCGGCACGACGGAGGGCACCGTACCAGGTATTGGTGCAAGATGCATCACATGGGAAGGAGTGCAACGCTTCTTGCCGACGGCGCACTACCCACGGCGGCAGCCACCCGCCGAAATCACGATCGAGGCCGAAACCCCGGTCACCAAGGACGTGTTGCCCGGCAAGCCCCTACCGGCGTGGCACGGCGCGGCGCTTGGCGGCGTAGCTGGAGCGAGGCACGCTTCGCCGCACCATGTCAGGAGATGCACACATGGGAAGGAGTGCAACGCTTCTTGCCGACGGCGCACTACCCACGGCGGCAGCCACCCGCCGAAATCACGATCGAGGCCGAAACCCCGGTCACCAAGGACGTGTTGCCCGGCAAGCCCCTACCGGCGTGGCACGGCGCGGCGCTTGGCGGCGTAGCTGGAGCGAGGCACGCTTCGCCGCACCATGTCAGGAGATGCACACATGGGAAGGAGTGCAACGCTTCTTGCCGACGGCTCACCGGGGCGGGGCGCCGGAGATGGGTGCTCCCGATCTGACGGACGGCCGGCGGCGGACCCCACCCTAGAGGATCGGCCGAGCGGCCGCAGGCGGCCGTGGGGCGGGCGTGTGCGGGGGGATGCCTTGGGATCGTCCGCGCGGGCGAGTGTGCCTCCCGGGGTGGTGGGCGCGGGGCCTCCTACCCCGCGTCGACGGCCGCAGCCGCCCTCGCTCCAGGGGGCAGCGCCGCATGGCCGAGGAGCCCTCCGGGGGAGAGCGTCACCACGGCGGCGCTGCTGGGGGCGATCTGCACCGCGAGGGAGCCCGCGCGGCCGTGCACCGCGGGCAGCGCGCGCGGCGTGCTCCAGGCGCCGTCGGGGGCGACCGCGCGCCCTCCCAGGCGCACCCCGCCGGTGGCGGCGGGGGAGGGGGCGGTGAGGCGCAGCACGCTCCCGCCCGCGAGTCCGCGCGAGACGCGCAGGCGCACCGCGAGCGGGGGGGAGCCGGGGGGGTCGTAATCGACGAGCACGAGGCGCACCCGCCCGTTCGGTCCGCGCATCGCGCTCGCGCTCAGCTCCCCGGGAGCTGCGCCCTGCACGGCGGTGGGCAATGGACGCTCGCCCGCCCGGTCGGGCGGGCGGGTCCCCATCAAAACGCGGGCGGCGAGCAGCGCGTACCACTCCGGGGCCGCGTGCAGCGGGGGGGTGGGATCCGATCCATCGAGCGCGCGGGGGCCGCGGGCGATCAGCGGGCTGTAGGCGTGGGGTCTGTCGATGAGGTCGTGGAAGTTCACCCCCGCCACCCCCGCGGCCATCGCGCGGGCGGTGTAGTCGAGCGCCCACAGCGCCGCCGCGAAGGTGTCGCTGACCCCGCGCTGGCCTTCGCAGGAGACGTCGTTGCTCTCGTCCACCCGCAGCGGCGTCGCGTGCGCGTGGGCGATCACCATCATCCTCCGCAGCGCTTCGCTCTCCGAGCGGCGCACGGTGGGGCTGAGCAGTTCGGAGAGCGTCGGCGTGTACCCGCAGCTGCTCAGGGGGTAGTAGTGGTCGGTGAGCAGCTGCGGGCGCAGGGTGGAGGCCGCGGAACGCATCCACCGCAGGCCCACCGCTCCGGTGGAGGGATCGGGCCCCACGATCGGCACGCCCGGGGCGGCCGCCTCGATCGCCGCGCGGTAGGCGGCGGCCTGGGGCTCGTAGGCCGCCACGCCCCACCCGGGCGGGCGCATGTGCTTGCGCACGAACAGGTCGGGCTCGTTGCCGATCTCGATTCCCGCGAGGGAGGAGCCCAGCAGCGCGTGGGCCGCCGCGGCCTCTCGTGCGGCGGCGGGGGGGTCGTAGTGGCCGAGGTTCACCGTCAGCAGCACCCGCCACCCGGTCTCCCGCGCGAGCGCCGCGATGCCCTCCAGGGCGCCTTCGGTGATCGCCGTGCTCGCCCACCCCGGCCGCGCCGCGCCCGCCGCGACCCACGCGGCCTGTTCGTCGGCGCTGACCCCCCCGAAGCGCATCACCCCGGGCCCCAGGGAGCGCAGCAGCGCCACGAGGTTCCCCCGGCTCGCGTACCCCGCGATCGTCGGGAGGCTGCGCATCTCGAAGGAGAGCCCGATGAAGTCCGCGCTCACCGCCGGCCCCGCGGGGCGCGCGGCGACGCTCACGCTCACCGGTGTGCCCCGCGGCGCAGGCGTGGGCAGCAGCGCGAGCGCCCCGCCAGCCTGGCGGAGCGAGCCGCGGGAGCCCGCCATCCCATGGGTCGGCGGACTCACCGAGAGCCCCCCGTGCCCGTGGGAGTCGCTGTCCAGCGCGAGGGCGATCGCGCTGAGCGCCAGCGCCAGCGCGGCCGCGGCCGATGCGATCGGCAGCCAGGGTTTCAAAGTGGGGGAGAGGCGCAACGGGATGCTCCGGCGGAGAGGACGGCGCGTGGGGAAACGCGATCCACGACCATAGGACTGTGCCACAACGCCCAGAGCGCCACCAACCGACCCCACCCCAAATCCAAAAAAAAACCATCCCGCTCGCCCTCCTGCTCGCGGCGGTCCTCGCCTGCGCGGGGTGTGGGAGCGGTGGGCAGGGCTCGGTCTCGCGGAGTGCGCTCGTGCCGGCCTGCCCCGGGGCCATTGTTGGGTCGGTCCCCGCCCACCTGGGCGGGTGTCCATACAAAAGCGTGGCGACGATCGGCCGCCGCGGGGAAGGGGTGCTGCGCTGCCCCGAGGCGCTCGCGTTCGCGCCCGACGGGAGCCTCTACGTCGCCGACCAGTTCAGTCACGTCGTGCAGCGCTTCACTCCCCGCGGGGGCTTCCTCGGCCAGTGGGGCTCCTACGGCTCCGGCCCCGGGCAGCTCGGGGCCGTGGACGGGCTCGCGGTGGACGGCGCCGGGGACGTGTACGTGCTCGACTCCACCCACGATCGCGTCGAGCGCTTCACCGCATCGGGGCGCCTGCTCGGCGAATGGGGCCGCCCCGGGCACGCGCTCGGGGAGTTCGACCTTGGCCCCGGCTTCGGCCCGGACAAGCCGCCCGGTGGGGGGATCGCGGTGGGCGGGGGTTATGTGTACGTCGCGGACTCCGCCAACAACCGCATCCAGCGCTTCCGCCTCGACGGCTCCGAAGCGGTGCTCTGGGGGGCTCCCGGGAGCGCGCCCGGGCGGTTCTCCAGCCCCCGCGGCCTCGCCGTCGTGGGCGGTGAGGTGTACGTCGCCGACGAGGGCAACCACCGCGTGCAGGCGCTCGACCTCCAGGGCCGTCCGCTGTATGCCGAGGGCGAATTCGGCAGGGGGCCCGGGCAGTTCGCCAACCTCTTCGACATCACCGTCCACGGCGCGCGGGTGTACGTGGTGGACGACAACAACAACCGCATCGCCGTGCTCACCCGCACGCTGCGCTACGTCGGCGAGTGGAGCGGCGCCGGCACCCCGGGCGCCCTCTCCTACATCCGCGCCGCCGCCACCGACGGCGCGGGGCGGGTGTACGTAGCGGACACCGGCCACGAACGGATTGCGGTCTTCGACGGGGCCGGCCGGCCGCTGGGCGCGTGGGGGACCCCGGGGACGAGCCCCGGGCAGCTGATCGCCCCGCTCGGCCTCGCCACCGATCCCGCCGGGGACGTGCTCGTCGCAGAGACCTACGGCAGCCGCAGTCCCATCTACCTCTTCGACCGCGCGCTGCGCTACCGCACCCAGTGGCAGCGCGGCGGGGGGGCGATCATCGGCAGCCACTGGTTCGGCCCCACCGCCGCCGCGGTGGCCCCCGACGGCTCGGTGTGGGTCACCGATCCCCGCAACGGCATCGTCCGCCACCTCAGCTCCTCCGGGGCCTTCCTCGGGGCGCTCGGGCGCAGCGGAGCAGCCGGCCTGTCGAGCCCCGAGGGGGTTGCGGTCGGCCCCTCCTCCGGCTCCCCCGGCGGGGTGGTGTACGTCGCCGATACCGGCGCACGGGGCATCGTGCGCTTTGGCGCCGGTGGGCAGCCGCTGGGGAGGTTCGGCTCGGTCGCGTTCGTGCGGCCCGTCGCCCTCGCCGTCGGCTCCGGCGGGAACCTCTACGTCGCCGACGCCGGCACGGATCGCGTCGTGGAGCTCAGCCCCAGCGGGGCGCGGCTCGCTGCGTGGGGCGCCCCCGGCAGCGCCCCCGGCCGCTTCGAGGAGCCCGCGGGGATCGCGGTGGACTCCGCGGGAGACGTGTTCGTCATCGACCGCGCCCAGGGCCGTGTGCAGGAGTTCACCGCTCACGGAAGCCCGCTCGCCGCGTGGGGCGCGCCCGGGTCCGGCCCCGGCGAGCTCAGCGGTCCCAGCGCCGTCGCCACCGACTGCCGCGGGGATGTGCTGGTGGCGGATACCCGCAACAACCGCGTGCAGGTCTTCGGCGGGGCCGCCGCGCGCACGTCGTGTGCGCCCTAGTGGTCGCTCCTGTAAGTTCGTGGACTCATGCGTTGAGGATCTTGCCGGCGTAGGTCCACTGGAACGGTGTCGCGGTCTGGTTGCGCGTCTCGATGTAGGCGAGCATCTGCTCCGCGAGGTCCTGCGGGGTGTCGAAGTGGCCGTGCTTGAGTAGTTGGCGGCAGAGGATCCCGAAGAAGCACTCGATCTGGTTGAGCCAGCTGGCGTGGTTGGGGGTGAACACGAACCGCCAGTGCGGATGGGTCCTGAGCCACGCGTTGGTCTCTTTGCTCTTGTGCGTGGAGAGGTTGTCCATGATCGCGATGATCTGCCGGCCCGCGGCCGGCGGGATCGTGTCCTCGATCTCCTCCAGGAAGCGGATCAGATCCTGGCTGTTACGGGTCGTGCAGGTCATCGCGTGCGTCTCGCCGGTGTGCACCCGCAACGCGGCGAACAGGTTCATCGTGCCGTTACGGGTGTACTCGTAATCGCGGCGGGCGGGCTTGCCGGGCGCGGGCAGCGTGTCAGGCCGGGCGAGGCCCTTGGCCTGAACGCTCGTCTTCTCATCGATCGAGAGCACCAGCGCGTTCGCTGGCGGGTCCAGGTACAGGCCGCAGACCTCGCTGCAGCGCTCCTCGAAGTACGGCTGATCGAAATCGGTCATCACCCAGTACTCGGTGCGGTGCGGGCGGATCTCCGCACGGCTCAGGATCACGTGCGCCTGGGACTCAGAGATCCCCACCTGCTCACCCAGCTCACGATGCGTCCAGCGCTCCCGGCGCTGCCCAGACTCGGTATCAGGCGGGCGCGTGCACGCCTTGGCGATCAACAACGCCCGCTTCTGCGGACCATGCGTCAACGGACGCCCCGACCGCGGCGCGTCCGTGAGTCCCTGCATCCCCGCACGCGCGTAACGGCCCCGCCACTTGACCACCGTCGGCAGCGAGCAGCCGACCTCGCGGGCGATCTCCTGCCCCGTCTGGCCCTCCGCGGCACCCAGCACGATCTGCGCTCGCTGCACCATCCGCACTTCAGAGCTCACCGCGCGCACGATCCGCTCAAGCTCAGCCCGGTCCTCACCGCCGAGCTCCACACGCCTGCCTGCTCCCTTCAACGCCATCGCCAGCCTCCATTCTCGCCGAACAAGTCGACAAGGACTTCGCCGGGAAGACCAGGAAACCCCTACTTGACAATGAACTTGCAGGAGGCACTACTAGGAGGTGGTATCCAAATGCGCTGACGAGCGCTCCCTGATCATACGATGGGTCTTGTGGCGCTCCTCGCTGGAGCTCATCACAAATCTCGTGGTATGACCCTCGATCAACGAGGGCCGCCGTGAGCCACGTGAGCATCTCATCCGCTGCCATAGGCACACAGCTCTACCACGTCCAGCGTTCCAACGGTTCGCTGTCAAGACAGCTCCCGCTTCGCGCGAGAAGGAGGCGCCTTGCGTGGCGCAAGGCGGGCGCCTGCTCCGGACGATCACCAGTCGCCACCGGCGCCGACGGTCGCGCGCTCGCAATCGTCTACGGGAGCGAGCGTGTCCAGACCGGCGTCGCGTACGGGCCCTCTTCGTCCAGACCAGGCGTTCGCTCGACGCCACGCGAGACGCCCCCTGTTATGCGATAGCGAGTGCGGGCGCGGTGGGCACTATCGCTCGCCGTGCCCAACACGACGCGGCCTGATCTCTGCGGAAGCATGTCGTCACTCAAGCTCAGGCGGGTTCGGCCTGGAGACCCGCGCGGCCGCGCTGCGCTGCGATCAACCGATCGGCATCGCGAACAGCTTCACCTCGCTGATCGTTCCGCCCGCCTTGCGAGAGACCAGTCCGCACTTGAGCAGCACGTGCTGACTGGCGAGTGTGCTCCCAACGGTCGCCTGAATCTGCAATGCAAACGACTCGCTGAGCGACCCCGGGGCGCCGCTGAGATCGCCCGTTGCGCCCAGTGTCGCAGCGTCGAGCATGTGCGGCTGGGCACCGGCAATGTGGGCGGCGACGGCATTGGCGTCGGCCTGTCCGAGCTGACACTTCGCCGGGTTCCAGCCCGCCTTGCGACCCGTCCGCACCGCGGGCAGGAGGAGCACGTCGCCCTTGGCGAAGACGAAGTACGAGCCGGCTGGCAACGTCAGGTCGGCGATCACGACCGCCGGCTGGCCCTGCTTATTGTCCGGCTTGAGCCCTTTGCGGCGATCGTCCACGAGCGCGTAGTCCGGCGGCGGAGGGGACGCAGTAGCGGGAGAGCCGGCCGGCCCGGTCGCTCCCGGAGGACCGGCCACACCCTGCTGGTTCCAGCTCAGCGCGGTCTCCCCGGCCAGGCAACTTCCACCCGACTGTGGATCGACAACGCGCAGCGCGCCTCTGCCGTCGTAGCAACCATGGATCGTGCCGCTGGCATCTGGGATCGTCGCGTAGGCGACCCCGCCGATGGCGAGAACGAGCGCGACCGCCGCGACGACGAGTCCTGGCGATGGCCGGCGGAGTGTGCGGCGAGGCATGATGTCCCCCTCAGATGGGCGCCGCGGAGCGATCGTCGCTCCGCCTTGTCGTCGAAGCATAGTTGCGGCGGGCCTTTCCCAAAGCCGACGCCCGGACCCGAACCGGGGACCCCGTCCAGCAGCCGGCTATCCATCGTCCGTGTTCGCAAGCACCCGAGGCACAACGCGTAGAGCGCAGCCCGCCCAGGGCTCCGGCCGCGCCGAGGTGTCGTGCCGCTCGCCGATCCGCGTTCTAGGGCGACGTCGCGGCCCAGGTCCCGCCGTCGGCGAAGAAGCCGCTGCCGCTGGAGCTCACCGTGAACAGGGCGCCCCAGGCGTTGGAACCAGTGAGCGCGGCGCCGGGCGTGTTCGCCGCCCATCCGGCCGAATACAGGCAGAGGTTGCCCGGCTGCGCCGTCGGGTTGACGTTCGTGCCGCCCGAGCAGCCGGGAGGTACCGACACGGGGCCGGGCACGTAGTGGAACGTGGGGGCGGAGGCGAACGTGAAGCCGAACGAAATCGACTCGTAGGCCGTACCGGCCGCGCTGGACCCGCCCGCCCAGTTGCCACGCACCGTGATCCCCCGTGGGAGCACCCCCGGGAAGGGACCCGGTGCTCCGGTGTCGCCTTTGGGTCCCGCGGGCCCGGCCGGCCCCACCGGCCCGATGGCGCCATCCCTGCCCGCCGGCCCCTGCGGGCCGGTCACGCTCAACTTCAGGCCCTTGTCGTGGCGAGCGCACTTGCGGGCGATGTAGAGCCCGCCGCCCTTTTGATGAACGCATGCGACGATCGCCCCCGACGAGCCCGTCGCCGCAGCGTAGGCGCCACCCGATGCGGCAATGACGAGCGCGGCGAGGGATACGCCCATCGCAGGAGTGAGATGCACTCTTCTCAAGGCAAACCCCCTTGTGGAAAGCTGACGGCGAGCGCGAGGCGCGCCCGAAACGACCGTACCGTATCTGGCACCTGAACACCGCGATCCCGCGGGCCGGCGATCCCTTTCGGCGCCGCACAGGATTGGGGCTCGCGTCAAGGCCATGCGACGCGGTCCGGAGCGAACCGCCGCGCTGCTGCTCTTCGACGAACGACGACAGGCCTCCTCGCCTCCCGGCTCGCTCTCGCATCCGACGCAACCCGGGAGTCTGGGACGACGGCCAGCGGACGCTCGCATCTCGATCAAAGCAGCACCTTCGCGGGTGCCCGAACGTCGCTGACCTCGGGCAAGAGGCTTATGAGGCCACCGCCCCTGCTGGCGTCTACTTGGTGTTTGTGGATCAAGGGGTTCTGTACCTCATCATCGGCACAGAGGCCGGGGGACAGCATCCAGCCCTTGGGCCCGCCGCCCTCGCTGCCGCAGAGAAGTTTGCTCAGCAGTAACGGTCGTCGAGAAGAACGCGTCGCCGAGTGGGGTGCAACACCTACGCAATCAGCAACCGCATAGCTGGTCGGCAGCTGCGGACCATTGTCGCGTCGCACGCGGCGCTCCGCCGCTGACGGTCGCACGAGAACGGGTCTGGGGACGCAGGTGCGGCTTGCGCAGCGTTCTGTGCCTTGAAGCCGCCGCGCTTGCGCTTTGCGCGAGAAGGCGAGCGTCTCGGGCAGCAGCCGCGGGCTCCTGCATCGGACGAGGACCGAGCGCGCCACGGTCCGCCTCCAACGCTTTCGCATTGAGAACGAACGCGAACGTCACCGAGACCCCGTCGTTGGCCCCCGATGGTATATCCAGCCTCGAAACGATCCGATCTCGCTGGCCTATCACCGATGCCGAGACAGGCCACTGCTCGCCTGGCACAGCAATTGCAGATAACTGTCATAGCGGGGGAGCGATCCGACCGCGAGCGCGGCGGTGCACCGGCAAGATGGTCCGCTGCCCGCGTCGCGACGTCACGGTAGCGCTGTAAGTTTTGTGTGCTAACGTGTGGTGCGTGTCATCCGCGGCGAGTCGGAGAGTCCGCAAGGGCGAGCCTTTCAGCGTCCGCTTCAGCCTGCCGACCGACCACCTTGTCGAGGATGAGGCCAGGAGGACTCGCCGCTCCAAGAGCGCGATCGTCGAGGCTCTGACCGAGGAGGCGGTACGCACCCGCCGCTTCGCCGGGATTGGCTTCCGCGGCGAGGACGCCGCCCGGCGCCCGTGGGTGATCGGCTCGGGCCTCGATGTCTGGGAGATCGTTCAGATGCTCGAGGACTTCGGCTCGATCGAGAGCCTCGTGGAGCAGACGCAGCTGAGTGAGCGCCAGGCGCATCTCGCCGTCGCCTACCGCGAGAGCTACCCCGAGGAGATCGCCGAGGCGATCGCCGAGAACCGCCGCACCGCGGAGCAGTGGCGCGAACTCTATCCGGTCATCGAGCTCTCGCCTGCGGCATAGGCATCCTTGCGGCTGCTGCTCGACGCGAATCTCTTCCCTCGCGGGATCGCCACGAAGCTGCGCGAGGCCGGCCATGACGTGCTCGCGCTCGCCGAAGACGCCGTCTTCGAGGGGCTCGCGGACCCGCACGTGCTGGAGCTCGCCGCATCGGAGCAGCGCGTGCTCATCACACGCAACAGCCGAGACTTCGCGCCACTCGCACGCCAGTGGGCCGAAGCCGGACGCTCACACGCCGGCATCGTCCTCATCTGGACGCTCGACCACAGCCAGTTCGCCGAGATCCTCGCGGGCGTCGAGCGTCAGCTGCAGCAGCGGCCATCCCAGGAGCAGTGGCGGGACATCACCATCGCGTTCTGAGCCGACGTAACGCAGAAGCCGAGCGCCGGCGCACCCGGTGGGGCTATCCTCAACATTTAGGATGACGATCGGCACCGACACCGACCGGCTGCACTTGGCGCGTGCGATCGAGCTCGCGGGCCGCGGCCTTGGGGCGGTCAAGCCCAACCCCGTCGTGGGGGCGGTGATCGCGCGCGACGGAGAGGTGCTCGGCGAGGGGTGGCACGAACGCCTCGGCGGCGCGCACGCCGAGGTCAACGCGATCGAGGCGTGCGGAATGGCCGATCTGACGGGGGCCACGCTGTACGTGTCGCTGGAGCCCTGCTGCCACGAGGGCAAGACGCCGCCCTGCACCGAGGCGATCCTGCAGGCCGGGCTCGGCCGCGTGGTCGTCGGCTCCGACGATCCCACCGAGAAGGCCGCCGGACGCGGCCTCGGCATCCTCCGCGACGAGGGCGTCGAGGTCGTGATGGCGGACGGCGAGCTCGCCGGCCGCGCGCGGCTGCTCAACCAGGCATTCCGCAAGCACGCCCGCACCGGGCGGCCCTGGGTGCTGTTCAAGTCCGCCATGACGCTCGACGGCAAGGTCGCCACGCGCGTGGGGGACTCGCAGTGGATCAGCGGCGAGGAGAGCCGCGAGCTCGCGCACCGCTGGCGCGCCTCCGTCGACGCCGTCGTCGTCGGCATCGGCACCGCGCTCGCCGACGACCCCCAGCTGACCGCGCGTCCTGATGGCACCCCCGCCGACCCCTCCGAGCAGCCGCGGCGGGTCGTGTTCGACTCGCTCGCGCGGCTCCCCTCCGACTCGCGGCTGCTCGCGGCCGTCGCCGAGATCCCGCTGACCGTGATCGTCTCGCGCGCCGCCCCGCGCGCCGACACCGACGCGCTGGAGGCCGCCGGCGCCCAAGTGCTGCTCGCCACTGGCGAGAACGAGCCCGCGCGCGTGCGCTCCGCCCTGGACCAGCTCGGCCAGCTAGGCGTCACCTCGCTGCTGCTCGAGGGCGGACCCCACCTCGCCGGCGCGTTCCTCGACGCCGGCGAGATCGATGAGATCCGCCTCTTCCTCGCGCCGCTGCTGCTCGGCGGACGCACCGCTCGCGACCCGCTCGAGGGCGAAGGGGTGGAGCGCATCTCCGACGCCCTCCACGCCCTCACCTTCGACTGCGAGCGCGCCGGTGAGGATCTGCTCGTCTCCGCCCGCCTGCGCGAGTGGTGAGGTGTTCACAGGCCTGATCGCCGACCTCGGCAGTGTCGCCGCGATCGAGGACCACGGCAAGGGCGCCACGCTGCGGATTGGCACATCTCTTGCGGGCGAATTGGCCGAGGGGGACTCGATCGTCGTCAACGGGGTCTGCCTCACGGCGACTCGGGTCAGTGCCGATGAGTTCGAGGCCCAGGCGATCCGCGAGACGCTCGAGCGCTCAACGCTCGGCACGCTCACGCCCGGCGACCCGGTCAACCTCGAGCTCGCGCTGCGCGCCGACGGGCGCCTCGGAGGGCATATCGTGCAGGGGCACGTGGACGGCGTGGGGACCGTCGCCGGGGTGCGCGAGGAGGGCCTCTCCCGCGTCCTCGCGATCGATGCCGACCTCGCGCTGCTGCCCTATGTGGTGGAGAAGGGCTCGATCGCGATCGACGGCGTCAGCCTCACCGTCAGCGCCCTGCGCGAGGGCGGCTTCGAGGTCTCGCTGATACCCGAGACGCTCGAGCGCACCACGCTCGGCCGGGCCGCGGCGGGCCGGGCGGTTAACCTGGAGGTCGACATCCTCGCCAAGCACGTACAGCGACTGCTGGAGGCCCGAGCATGAGCGCACCAAGGACGACGAACCCAGCCGCGACCCCCGTGAGCACCTCGACGATGGCAG
This sequence comes from uncultured Solirubrobacterales bacterium, assembly GCA_963813765.1. Taxonomy (GTDB): domain Bacteria; phylum Actinomycetota; class Thermoleophilia; order Solirubrobacterales; family Solirubrobacteraceae; genus Palsa-744. The sequence goes on along the minus strand of CAWFAB010000006.1, from coordinate 807,847 downwards.
CCGCGGCTTCCACCGCCGCGAGCCCCGAGGCCGCCCCCACCGGCACGGCCTCCGCCCCGAGCCCCTTCGCCACGATCGAGGAGGCGATCGAGGAGATCCGTCAGGGCCGGATGGTCGTGGTCTGCGACGACGAGGACCGCGAGAACGAGGGCGACCTCGTGATGGCCGCGCAGTTCGTGACGCCCGAGGCGATCAACTTCATGGCCAAGGAGGCCCGCGGCTGGATCTGCCTGGCGCTCAGCCCCGAGCGCTGCGAGGCGCTCGGGCTGGAGCTGATGACCGCGAAGAACGAGTCCGCCCTGCAGACCCCCTTCACCGTCACGATCGAGGCCCGCCAGGGCGTCACCACCGGGGTCTCCGCGCACGATCGCGCGCACACCATGCAGGTCGCGGTCGATCCCGCGGCCACGCCCGACGATCTCGTGCAGCCCGGGCACGTCAATCCGCTCAAGGCGAAGGCCGGCGGGGTGCTCGAGCGCACCGGCCACACCGAGGCCAGCGTTGACCTCGCCCGCCTCGCGGGCCTGATCCCCGCGGGGGTGATCTGCGAGATCATGAACGAGGACGGCTCGATGGCGCGCGTCCCCGACCTCGCCGGCTACTGCGAGCGGCACGGGCTGAAGATGGTCACGATCGCCGACCTGATCGCCTACCGGCGCCGCCACGACCTGCTCGTGGAACGCGTGGTCTCCACGCGCCTGCCCACCGCGTTCGGGGAGTTCGAGGCCGTCGGCTACCGCTCACTCGTGGACGAGAAGCACCACGTCGCGCTCGTCAAGGGCGAGGTCTCCGGCCGCCCCGACGTGCTGGTGCGGGTGCACTCGGAGTGCCTCACCGGCGACGTCTTCCACTCGCTGCGCTGCGACTGCGGCGAGCAGCTCGAAGCGGCGCTCGCGATGATCGAGCGCGAGGGGCAGGGCGTGCTGCTCTACCTCTCCCAGGAGGGCCGCGGGATCGGCCTGCTGAACAAGCTCCGCGCCTACCGCCTCCAGGAGGACGGCCTCGACACGGTCGAAGCCAACGAGCGCCTTGGGCTGCCCGCCGACCTGCGCGACTACGGGATCGGCGCGCAGATCCTCTCCGACCTGGGCCTCAGCTCGATCCGCATCCTCACGAACAACCCCAAGAAGATCCGCGGGCTGGAGGGCTACGGCCTGTCGGTCTCCGCGCAGGTCCCGATCGAGCAGGCCCCCAACGAGCACAACGCCGAGTACCTGCGCACCAAGGCCCGCCGCATGGGTCACATCCTCCACCACCAGGGTCTCAACCTCGACGCCGAGCTGCTGCACTCCGAGCGCGAGCACGACCGCGAGCAGGAGCGTCGCGGGCGTTGAGCCGGCAGCGCTTCGCGATCGTCGTCGGCCGCTTCTACGAGGAGCTCGCCGGGCTGCTCGTCCAGAGCGCCCGGGCCGCGTTCGCCGAGGCCGGTCACCCCGACGTCGAGGTCTTCGAGGTCCCCGGCGCCTTCGAGCTGCCGCTCGCCGCGCGCTACGCAGCGGATTCCGGGCGCTTTCGCGGTGTCGCCTGCCTCGGCGCGGTGATCCGCGGCGAGACCAGCCACTACGACTTCGTCTGCGCCGAGGCCGCGCGCGGGGTCATGCAGGTGCAGCTCGACACCGGCGTGCCGTGCGCCTTCGGCGTGCTCACCTGCGAGACGATGGACCAGGCGCTCGCGCGGGCGGGCGGGGACAAGCGCGACCAGGGCCGCCACGCCGCCGAGGCCGTGCTGCGGATGGCCGAGCTGCGTCGCGAGCTGCTCTCCCGCCCCTGATCCCCCAGCTCGCCCCCCAGGCCGGGGCGCCACGCCGGCGGAGCTTCACGGGGCCCCGCAGGTCTCCCAAACCGACCCGCCCTGGACCCCCTCCGGGGGTCCCAATCAAAATCCTCTAAACTCCCGTCCCGCAATGGCCAAGGTATGCCACAGCTGCGGCAAGGGCCCCGCGTTCGGCAACAGCCGCAGCCACTCGATGGTCGCCACCAGGCGCCGCTTCGACCCGAACCTTCAGAAGGTCCGGATCATTGTCGGCAAGGCGCCGCGGCGCGTGTACGTCTGCACCCGCTGCCTGAAGGCCGGTAAGGTCGTCAAGGCGCTCTGAGCGTTCCGGCCCCCGCCCCGCCCTCCGGCGCTCGGACCGCGTGAGCGCGAGTTGCGTAACCTTGGGGTGCATTCCGCGTAGCTGCATGCACCGGCTGCGCGCGGCGCCTCCGGGCGGACAGGGATGATGCAGACCGCAGTGACCGACACCAACCTTGTTCGCTTCCGCGCGGCCGTCGCCGGCGCGCTTGCGCACCTCGAGTCCCGCCGCCAGGAGGTCAACGACCTCAATGTCTTCCCCGTCGCCGACGGGGACACCGGCGACAACATGGTGCTCACGCTGCGCGCCGTGCTCGCCGAGCTCGACCGCCTCCAGGGGGCGGACGAGATGCGCACGATCGACGAGATCGGCCGCGAGGAGATCGTGCAGTCCGTCGCGCGCGCCGCGCTGCTCGGCGCGCGCGGCAACTCCGGCGTGATCCTCTCCCAGCTGATCCGCGGCGCCGCCGAAGAGCTCGTGTCCCGCCCCGGCGAGCTGATCGACGCCACCCTGATCGCCGCCGCTCTCGCCAACGCCGCCGAGCGTGCCTACGCCTCGGTGCGCAACCCCGCGGAGGGCACCATCCTCACGGTCGCGCGCGAGATGGCCCACGGGATCGCCGCCGAGCACGAGCGCGACTCGCAGGGCGCCCGCCTCCCGCCCGACGCGGCGCCCGAGGAGCAGGATCGCGCGATCGCCGCCACCCTGGAGCACGCCGTCGCCGCCGGCCAGGAGTCGGTCAAGCGCAGCCCCGAGCTGCTCGCCGCGCTGCGCGACGCCGGCGTCGTGGACGCCGGCGGCTACGGGCTCACGATCCTCTTCGCGGGCGTCGTCGCCGCGCTGCGCGGGGAGGCGCCCCCGCCGCTCGACCACTATGCCCCCGCGCGCATCCACCACCCCGAGCACAGCTCCATGACGTACCGCTACTGCACCAACTTCGCCGTCACCGGCAGCGATCTGGAGCCGGAGCGCTTCGCCCAGCAGCTCGAGGCGCTCGGCGACTCGGTGCTTGTCGTCGGTGATGCCGCGACTCTCAAGGTGCACCTCCACACCGACGAGCCCGAACGCGCCGCCGCCGTCTTCGCCGGCGCCGGCGAGGTCTCCCATCTCGATGTCGCCGACATGCGCGCCCAGGTTGCCGAGCGCGAGGGGAGAATCGCCGCGGGAGCTCCACGCTCATCGAGCCCAGCCGACTCATCTCCCAGCGGCGCGCACAGTCTCGGCGGGGTCGGTAACGGTGCTCCGACCGGACTGGCCGTAGGGGGGGCTCCCGCGGGCTCGGTGGATGGGCGAGCTTCAATCGGGTCGGCCGGGGAGGCGGTGCGCTGCGGCGCGGTCGCCGTCGTAAGCGGAGCCGGGCTGCACGCTCTCTTCGCGGAGCTCGGGGTCCACACGATCGACGGTGGCCCCACGCTGAACCCCTCCACCTACGAGCTGCTCGCCGCGATCCACGAGGTGCCCGCCGAGGAGGTGCTCGTGCTGCCCAACTCCGCCAACGTCGTGATGGCCGCCGAGCGCGCCGCCGAGCTCTCCGACAAGCAGGTCCTCGTCGTGCCCGCCCTCAGCCAGCAGGCGGGCCTCGCCGCCGCGGTCGAGCTGCTGATGGACCGCCCGCTGGAGCAGAACGCGCAGGCGGCGCGCGAGGCGCTCGCGCGCTTGCGCACCGGCGCCGTGGCTCCCGCCGCGCGCGCCGATACCCAGGGGCGCTTCCAGGCCGGCGAGGCCGTGGGCTTTCTCGGCGAGGAGGTGATCGCCTGGGGCGAGCCCGCCGCCACCCTGCGCGCGGTGCTCGCCGCGCTCGCCGACGGGGCGGAGCTGCTCAGCGTGCTCGCCGGCGAGCACGCCCCGCTCGACCCTCCCGCCGTCGCCGCCCTGCTCGACGGGGAGCTTCAGGCCGAGCTCGAGCAACGCCACGGCGGGCAGCCCGCCTACTGGTGGCTGCTCGCCGCGGAGTGACGGCCGTCAGGCTCAGCAAGGATCTGTCGCAATCCAGCTTGACGACCCCAGGGGTCTCCCGGCACGGAGAGATTCGTCGTCAGAAACAAGTGCACATTTCTCCGCTGGAGCCGGATAGGTTGTGGGTGTAGGTCGCTGTCCGGGTCTCTCGGCACAGCTGAGCACACAGGGTAAGGGAACGTATCTGGTCTCACGAGGCCGGATCGCTCACGCCTACCCGTCAAAAACCACAATACAAACAACAGGAGACAATGATGAATCGCATCAGGATCATAGGCATGGCCCTCGTGGCCGTGTTTGCGCTGAGCGCAGTCGCCGTAGCAACGGCGTCGGCGCTGCCTTCACACGTCTACAGGGTCGAAGGGGCCAAACTGGAAGCAGGCAAAACAAAGGAAATCACCTCGAAAGTAAAAGCTGGGTCGGAATTCGTGCTGAAAGGCACCCAGCTAGGCATCAAATCAGTGACAAAATGCAAAAAAATTAAACTGAACGCGGCTGAAAAACCGGTCATCGTCGGTGGCGAACCGGGCACGTCCGAAAAAGAGAAGATCGAATTCGAAGAATGCACCGCCACGGTCGGCGGAAGCAAATGCGAATCCGTGACGGTCGAAAGCGCGTCGACCAAAAATGAACTCGTCACGATCGAAAAACCGGCAGGGAAAAAAGGCAAACTCGCGACGTTGTTCACGCCCACAACGGGAACGGTGTTCTCGAAAGTGAAATTCAAAAAATGCGGTCTCTTCGGCAGCCCAGAAGCAACAGTGGAAGGCAGCACCGCAGCGCTGGTCAGCCCCGAAGCAACAGAAGCGGTCTCAGGGGCGCTGATCTGGAACGAAGCCGAAGAAATCACAGAAGTTGAAAAGCAAAGCAAAGCGAAAGTGACCGCTGGCTTGAAAGCAGCAGGAAACCTGGCCACCCTCAACGGCGAAGCCGAAGTGGAACTGGTCAGCAAAGAAAAATGGGGCGCCTTCTAGGCCGGGCTCCATGTAGTGCCGTGTAGTCGGATGCAGTAGCGGCCGGGGGTCGCGTCCTCAGTGGCGCGGCCCCCTTTCGCGGCCCCACCCCCTCTGTCCGCCGCGCGGCTCGCCCACCGTGCGTTCATCCGCCGCGCGGCTCGGCCGCTATGCGTTCGGCCGCCGCGCACTTCGCCCGCCGCGCGGTCCATCCGCCGCGCGGTCCATGATGTGCGACGGAGATGCCCACCGTGACCGCGAAGCTCGCGCCGGCGCCGCTGCGCGAGGCTCCCGCCGCAGAGACCGCCGCCGCGGCGCCGCGGCGGTTCGCCTCCACACGCCGGCCGACGTGGGCGGAGCTGCTGGGGGCGCCGGTGCGCGGGCCGCGGCCCTCGTGCTTGGAGCTCCCGCTGGAGGGTCCGACGGGCAGGGCGGCGGGCGGCCTGCGGGCGCTGGGGGTGCAGACCGTGGGCGATCTGTTGGAGCACCTCCCACACGAGCGCCGCGAGGCGCGCGCGGTGGCCGACCTGCGCCCTGGCGAGCAGGCGACGGTGGCGGTCGAGGTGCGGTCGATCGCCGCGCGGCCCGTGCGCCGCCGGGGGATGCGCCCGCTGGTGGAGGCGGTGGTGTTCGACCACAGCGGGGCGATGGGCGCGGCGTTCTTCAACCAGCCGTGGCTGGTGGAGCGCTACTGCCCGGGGACGCGCCTGCTGCTGCACGGCACGGCCCGCCACGGGGGGCGCTTCAGCGTCACATATCACGCACTGGACGGGGAGCTGAGCAGCGCTCCCGCCCGGTTGGGCAATATGCCGAGGGGTGCCGGGGAGGTGAGCGGCCCGGCCCACCGGCTGGGCGGCCCAAACGCCGCCGCGAGCTGTCCGAAGGCCTCGACGATCGTCGCGCACTACCCGGCGGCGGAGGGGGTGAGCTCGACGCAGATCCTGACGCTGGTGCGGGAGCACAGGGGCGCGCTGGCGGATGTGGGCGAGCCGCTGCCCGCGGCGGTGCGCGTGGCGGAGCGCCTGCCCGACCGGGCGGCGGCGCTGGCGGCGATGCACTTCCCCGCCGATCCGGGGGAGGCCGAGGCGGGGCGCGGGCGGCTGGCGTTCGAGGAGCTACTGCTGATGCAGCTGGCGGTGCTGCGGCGCCGGGCGCTGCGGGGCAGCGGAACGGCGGCGCCGCTCGCGGGGAAGGGCGAGCTGACGGCGCGGTGGCTTGAGGGACTGCCGTTCGCGCTCACCGCCGACCAGTCGGCCGCGATGGCCACGATCGACGCCGACCTGGCGCGCGCGCGCCCGATGCAACGTCTGCTGATGGGGGAGGTGGGCTCGGGCAAGACGGTGGTCGCGCTGTATGCGCTGCTGCGCGCGGTGGAGCACGGGATGCAGGGGGCGCTGATGGCCCCGACGGAGACGCTCGCCGAACAGCACTTCGCGACGTTGCAGGCGCTCGTCCCCGATGCGCTGCTCTCCGCGGCGCTGCTGACCGGCTCGACCCCCGCGCGCCGCCGCGCCGAGCACCTGGGGAGGCTCGCCTCGGGGGAGCTGAAGCTGGTGGTGGGGACGCACGCGCTGATCGAGGGGGACGTCGAGTTCGACCGCCTGGCGGTGGCGGTGGTCAACGAGCAGCACCGCTTCGGGGTGCGCCAGCGCGCGGCGCTGGACCGCAAGGGCCCCCCGGCGCCCGGCGACGGCGGGGCGGCGGAGGGCCTCCGTGACGGGGCGGCGGAGGGCTGCGACGGCGGCGCGGCGGCGCCGCCCGGGGGCGGCGCGGGAGCACTGGGCCCCGAGCGGCTTGCGCCGCACGTGCTGCACATGACGGCCACGCCGATCCCGCGGACGCTGGCGCTGACCGAATACGGCGACCTCGACGTGACGCGTCTGCGCGAGCTGCCTCGGGGGCGCCGGCCGATCTCGACGCACATCGCCTCGAGCGTTGCGGAGCGGGCGCGGGCGTACGAGCGGATCCGCGAGGAGCTGCGCGCGGGGCGCCAGGCGTACGTGGTGTGCCCGCTGGTGGAGGACTCCGAGGCGCTCCAGGCGCGCGCGGCGATCGCGGAGTTCGAGCGTCTGCGGGAGGGCGAGCTGCGCGACTTTCGCCTCGAGCTGCTGCACGGCCAGCTGCGCCCGCGGGAGAAGCGGGCGGCGATGGCGCGGTTCGCCGCGGGCGTGGCGGACGTGTTGGTGGCGACGACGGTGATCGAGGTGGGGATCGACGTGCCGAACGCGACGGTGATGCTGGTGGAGGACGCGGAGCGCTACGGGATCTCCCAGCTGCACCAGCTGCGCGGGCGAATCGGCCGGGGGGAGCACCCCTCGGTTTGCCTTTTGATGGGATCCCACCCGCTCCCGCGCCACGCCCGCCGGCTGCGGGCGCTGGCGGAGCACGACGACGGCTTTCGCCTCGCGGAGATCGACCTGGGGCTGCGCGGGGAGGGCGAGATCGCGGGCACGCGCCAGCACGGCCAGGCGGAGCCCCATGTGGCGAGCCTGCCGCAGGACGCGGAGCTGCTGGAGCGCGCGCGGGAGTGGGCGAAGCGGCTGCTCGCCGCGGACCCCACGCTCGCGGCCCCGGAGCACGCGCTGCTGGGCGAAGCGCTGGAGCGGGCGCTGGGGGTGGAGGCGCACGAGCCGATCCCGGCGTAATCGCGCGATGATCCGGGGGTGCGTGTGATCGCGGGGAAGTACGGCGGCCGGCGGCTGCGCGCGCCGCGGGGACGGGCGACGCGCCCGACGTCGGAGCGTGTGCGGGAGGCGCTGTTCTCGATGCTGGGCGAGCTGGAGGGGGCGGCGGTGCTGGACCTGTTCGCGGGCACGGGGGCGCTGGCGATCGAGGCGCTCTCGCGGGGCGCGGCGCGGGCGGTGCTGGTGGAGCGCGAGCCGCGCGCGCTGGCGGCTCTGCGGGCGAATCTGGCGGCGCTGGAGCTGGGGCCGGAGGAGGCGGAGGTTCGCCGCGGGGAGGCGCTGGGGGCGCTGCGCAACGCACGGGAGCGCCGGGAGACATACGATCTGGTATTCGTCGATCCGCCCTACCGTCACGCGGGGGCGTTGGGGCGCGAGCTGCAGGCGGCGCTGCCGCCGCTGCTGGAGCCCGGGGCGCGCGTGGTGGTGGAGAGCGATCGGCGCACGGAGCCGCCGACGCTCCCCCTGGAGGTGGAGCAACGGCGGCGCTATGGAGACACTGCGATCACGATCTTTCGCCGGCGATGACACTTGACAAGTCGATAGCGGTCCTACCGGGCTCGTACGACCCGGTGACGAACGGTCACCTGGACGTGATCCGCCGGGCGGCGGAGCTGTATGACGTGGTGGTGGTTGCGGTGGTCAAACGCTCGGTGCGCAAGAGCGCGACGCTGTTCTCGATCGAGGAGCGGGTGGGCTTCATCGAACGCGCGACGGCGGACCTGCCGGGGGTGCGGGTGGAGCCGTTCAGCAACCTGGTGGTGGAGTTCGCGCGCAGCGTGGGGGCGAAGGCGATCGTCAAGGGGCTGCGGGCGATCTCGGACTTCGAGTACGAGCTGGAGCTGCACCAGCTCAACCGCCGGCAGGACCCGGAGATCGAGTCGGTGTACCTGATGTCCAGCCCGCAGTACAGTTTCCTGTCATCGAGCGGCGTCAAGGAGCTCGCCACGTTTGGGGGCAAGATCGAGGATCTGGTGCCCGAGGAGGTGGCGGTGCGGTTGCAGGAAGAGCTGCGGCGCTGACGAAAACCCCAAGGCGATGGATGTTCTGGTTCTCATAGACAAGCTCGACGACTTGGTGCACAACGCCAAGCCGGTGCCCCTGACCGACCAGGTGCGGGTGGACAAGGAGGAGATCTACGACATCCTCGACCAGATGCGCGCGACGATCCCGGAGGAGATCAAGCAGGCGCGGTGGATCGTGAAGGAGCGCCAGGAGATGCTGGCGGAGGCCAAGCGCGAGGCGGAGCGGATCGTCAAGGAGGCACGCGAGCGTCAGGAGCGGCTGGTGGGCGAGGAGGAGGTCACCAAGCAGGCGGAGCGCGCGGCGGAGGACATCATCGAGGACGCGCGCGCTCGCGAGCGCGAGATCCGCCTTGGGGCGGAGGACTACGCGGATGAGATCCTCAACACGCTCGAGGTGAACCTCTCGAAGTTCATCGCCGCGGTGCAGCGGGGCCGGGAGCGCCTGCAGGGGAAGGATGAACCTGCAGAGGTTGGCTAGTAGCCTGCCGTATACATGAGTTCGCCGATTCAGCACCGCCTGGAGGTGGCCCGGACGCTGCTGGGCACGGGCATGATCCGCGCGGAGCGCCCGGACAGGGCGATCCGGGCGCTGGGGACGCTGCGCCGCTGGGGGTCGAGCTCGGCGGCGGCGTACTCGATCTCGGCGATCCGCTTCCCGGAGCGCGTGGCGATCGTGGACGAGCGGGGAACACTGACGTTCGCGGAGGTGGACGCGCGCACGAACGCGCTGGCGCGGGTGCTGAGGGCGGCGGGGGTGGGCGAACAGGATGGGGTGGCGATCATGTGCCGCAACCACAGGGGGTTCATCGAGGCGACGGTGGCGTGCTCGAAGCTGGGGGCGAGCGTGGTGTACCTGAACACGGCGTTCGCGGGCCCGCAGATAGCGGACGTGCTGCGCCGGGAGGGCCCGGTGGCGCTGATCTACGACGAGGAGTTCGGGGGGCTGGTGCGGGAGGGCTCACGGGGCATGCGCCGTTTTGTGTCGTGGTGCGAGCCGATGGATGGGATCGCGGGCCCACCCAATCCCTCCCCGCCCAGCTCGGCTCAGCCCGCGGGGCGGGGGGCCGAGGGCGGCGAGGTGGGGACCTCGGGGGAGGGCGCCAACGGTGGCGAGTCGGGGGACCCGCGGATCGAGGAGCTGATCGAGCGGGGGGACACGACGGCGCTGCAGCCGCCGACGGAGAAAGGGAAGGTGGTGATCCTGACGTCGGGCACGACGGGGACGCCGAAGGGGGCGAAGCGCAAACAGCCGGACTCGATGGAACCGGCGGCGGCGCTGTTTTCGAAGATCCCGCTGAAGGCGCGGGAGACGACGGTGATCGCGGCGCCGCTGTTCCACTCGTGGGGGTATGCGCACTTCACGCTCTCGCTGCCGCTGGCCTCTACGTTGGTGCTGCGGAGGCGCTTCGACCCGGAGCTGACGCTGCATGACGTGGCGCGCCACCGCGCGAGCGCGCTGGCGGTGGTGCCGGTGATGCTGCAGCGGATATTGGAGCTGGGGGAGGAGACGATCTCCCGCTACGACGTGAGCTCGCTGCGGATCGTGGCCCTGTCGGGCTCGGCGCTGCCGGGGGAGTTGGCGACGCGGGCGATGGACACGCTCGGGGAGGTGCTCTACAACCTGTACGGCTCCACGGAGGTGGCGTGGGCGACGATCGCCACGCCGGAGGATCTGCGGGCGGCGCCGGGAACGGCGGGGCGAACGCCGATGGGAACGGTGATGAAGGTGCTGGACGGCGAGGGCCGCGAGGTCCCGCAGGGGCAGCGGGGGCGGATCTTCGCGGCGAATGAGATGGTCTTCGAGGGCTACACGGGGGGCGGGGGCAAGGAGATCGTGGGGGGCCTGATGAGCACGGGCGACATGGGCCATGTGGACGCGGCGGGGCGCCTGTTCGTGGATGGGCGCGACGACGAGATGATCGTCTCGGGCGGGGAGAACGTGTTCCCGCGCGAGGTGGAGGATCTGCTGGCGAAGCACGCCCAGATCGAAGAGGCGGCGGTGATCGGGGTGGAGGATGGCAAGTTCGGCCAGCGGTTGAAGGCGTTCGTGGTGCCGCGCGAGGAGGCGGACCTGAGCGAGGAGGCGATCAAGGAGTACGTGAAGCAGAACCTCGCGCGCTACAAGGTGCCGCGCGAGGTGGTCTTCCTGGAGGCGCTGCCGCGCAACGCGACGGGCAAGGTGCTCAAGCGCGAGCTGAGCCTCCTGCCGCCCCCCTCCGACCGAAGCCGGGGGACACTCGCCTCCGACCGAAGCGGGGAGACACTCGCCTTCGGCGAGCATCCCTCTTTCGACCAGCATCCCCGTTTCGGCCAGCCCTGACGGGCCGTCCGGGATCCCCTGAGGGGAGGAGAGGTGAGGATTGAGTTTGGATGGGGCCGCCTGGAGGGCGGCCCGCGGGGTCGGTCTGTGCGGAGCCGGAGCGCAGAAGGCGGCGACGGTGCGCGGAGGAGCGGGGCGGGTGGGCGAGTTGTCGGTGCGGGCCGTGGGCCGGCGCACTACCCTGGGAGACGTGGCGGCGCTGACCGACAAACTCGACCTCGGGAGCCTCCATCTGAGCGCGGGGGAGGGGCGGCGGCTGGAGCTCGCGGTGGAGATAGAGCCGCTGACGTTCGGCGGGGAGCGCTATGAAGTGGAGCCCGCGCGGCCGGCGGTGAGGTTGGACGTGTCGCGGATGGTCGGGAACGGGTACGCGCTGCGGCTGCGCCTGCAGGCGGCGGTCACGGGGCCGTGCATGCGGTGTCTGGCGAGAGCGGCGCCGACGGTGGAGGTCGATGCGCGCGAGGTGGACCGGCCAGGGGGCGGGGAGGAGCTGGAAAGCCCGTACATGCACGATGAGACGCTCGACCTGAAGGGCTGGGCGCGCGATGCGTTCGCGCTGGGCGTCCCCACGCAGGTGTTGTGTAGGGAGGAGTGCGCCGGTCTGTGTCCGGTCTGCGCGGCCGATCTCAACGAGGCGGGGCCGGAGCACCGCCACGAGCCCGAGCCGGACCAAAGGTGGGCGAAGCTGCGGGAGCTGAAGCTGGGGTAGGGGCCCGTCGCTCCCGAGGGCACGGCACAACCGCATGGGCGTTAGCGTGAGCGCCGCCATAGAACGCAAGCGAGGCGGCGAACGGGAACCCGCCGCGTGGACACGTCCGTGGTAGGACGATGCCCCTGGGGTGGTACGGGATGTAGCGACCCTTGCTGTATTCCCAATAGGTGATGCGTTCGGGGCCGAGTGTGGTGTCGAACCTTGCGAGTGCGGCATCGAAGGCGCCGGGCAGGGTTGGGACCAACGGCACGCTGGTGGCGAGGTCGCCGCCGAACGGCGCTTTGGAGGGCAGCACGACCCCGTGAAAGATCAGTTCCGCTGACACTGGGGTTTCTCCGTCGGCGAAGAAGAGCAGCCCGAGGTTGCCTTCTCGCAGTGGTGCCATAAAGGTCGTCAGGCGAACCTGCTCGTAGACGATCGTTGGCCCGAAGGGGACCTCGACGAGCCCGGAGCCGTAGCCCATGACGCTGTTCGATGGGCAACCGGGAGGCCCCTTGATTTCGAGAGTCTTGGCGTGGCAGGTCGAGAGGCCCAGGCCGCTCGTGGCGATCCCGAGGTGAGCGGGGTAGCGCAGGTCGATGGCCGTGAGCGGGACAGGCGCTTCCCCGCGGGCGTAAGCGACCGAGAAGGCGAACTTGATCGTGGTCCCCTCTCCGAGTCGCTCAGGGAGCAGCGCCGCCTTGAGCGTGGCCGTGGGGACAGCGCCGGCCGACGCCGGTAGGCACGCGGCACAGACGAGCGCCGCGATCAGGACGCGGACTCTCGACAGGCTGAGGGGCGCTGGCCTAATAAGAGAGCCTGCCTGTGGTCTGGACGGTCAGCGCGTAGGTCTTGCGGTTGATCGCGCCGTACAGCCCGCCGCTGCCGTGGGCGTGCTTGTAGCGTCCGGTGCCGCCCGTGACCTTCAGCGAACCCCCGAAGCTGGAGTAGAGCCCCGTGGAATGCAGCGCTCCGGTTCCCTGGCCGCTGATGGAGCCTCCGTGTGCGTAGATCGTGAAGGTGGCGGTCACGTTCGCCGCGACCACGAAGTCGGCCTTGACCGTGCCGGGGATCGCTCCGGTGGCGGGTCCTTCCTCCAGCAGGAGGGAGCCGTTGGTGCCGGCGAGGTGCAGATACGCTTCGTCGTGGACGCTCAGGACGTGCGCCGCGCGGGCGGCGAGCGGGGTCCCCAACCCCGAGGCATAGGCCGCCGAGAGCGTGGTCGCTCCGAGCCCGAGCCCGGCCGCCACGGCCACGATCCATCCCCTTCCGACCACCTGCTCTCTCATCGTCGCTGTCCTTCCGGTCTCGCTTTGATGCCCTGGCAGTAGCTATCCGACTTCTAGGATGAATCCTATATGACTGTAGTTCCGATGGACAGGCCCGTCTCCCACTTCCCATGCCCGGCCTTCTACGGCTTGTCTCCGACGGGAGCTGGCGCGACGACGGAGCGCTCAGGGCACTCCCGCTCGATAGATTGATTCGGCACCGAGAAACACGCCTCCCGGCCCAAGGGGCGATGCTGTAGGCTTCGCCGGTCTGATCGGTTCAGGCAAGCTGACTATCATGATGGCGCGAACGCAAAGGGACGAGGCGAGCGATCGGCCGAAGCGGCGCGAACGAACCGCCTTGCGCACGGCGGTGCTCGCTGCGCTACTCCATGATGAGGAGGGCTACGGCTGGGACATCACCGATCGCCTCCGTAAGCGGATGGGTCCGGCATGGGATATCGATCCCAAACGTGTCTATCAGGTGCTGGAAGAGTTCGAGGAGGATGGCTGGGCTTGGTCCGAATATAAACGGGGGCCGGGCAAGCGTGGCCACTTGAGGCGCGTGTATCGCCCGACCGCTCTAGCCGAGCAGGCACGCGCCGAGTGGATCGGGGCGCGTCAGCCATTGCCGCTCATGCGGGCGGATGTGCGGACCTGGGTCGCTTTTGCGCGCCCGCGGGACGCGCCGGAGGTGCTGAGGAAGCTCGAAGAGTACGAGGTGGACTGCATGGAGCTGTTGGAGGACTCGGCCGAGACGGAGGAGCCCACCTCGTGGCACGACCGGGCCATCAACCTTCTGCGGGTCGCCACGGCTGAGGAGCTGCGAGCTGAGCTGCGCTGGGTCACTCGCGCCCGCCGGGAAATCAAGGAGTTCCTCGCTCGGTGACGCTGCTGGCGCTCACGGACGTCACCAAGCGCATTCAGGACGGGGCGAAAGGGATCGTTGTTCTCGATCGGGTGTCGGTTGACATCGAGCAAGGCGACGTCGTCGGCATCTATGGCGAGCGACAAGCTGGCAAGAGCACGCTGCTGAAGATCATGGCGGGCATCGAGTTCCCCAACGCCGGGAGCGTCAGTTTCGAGGGCAAAGACGTAGCAAAGCTGTCGGTTGACGCGCGGGCGCGGATGTGGCGCCACCAGGGAGTCGCGTTGGTCCGTTGCGATTGGCGGCCCCTGCTCAGTAATCAGCCGGTGCTCGAATACGTCGCGCTCCCGCTCACGGCCGGAGGGATCACGCTCGCAGAGGCCGAAGCGATAGCCCGCCCGGTTTTGGATCGGGTCGGCGCGCTGGCGTGGGAGCATCTGGCGACCGACCGGCTGTCGTTGAATGAACGCATCCGGGTAGAGCTTGCGCAGGCGATGGTCCGCGAGCCGCGTCTGCTGTTGGTGGACGAGCCGGCAGTGTTGATCGATGTCGGCGCCAGCCGCCAGTTGTACGCGCTGCTGCGCGAGCTTGCGAAGGAATCGAGGATGGCGCTCGTGATCGCCTCCGAAGACACGACTCCGCTCATCGGGGTGGACCGGGCGATGACGATCAGCGATGGCCAGGTCCGCACGACGGATTCCCGCAAGCGGGTCGTGGAGTTCCCGGATCGGCGCAGCCGGGGCAGCAGCTCGCGGGCGTCATGAGCGCCCTGGAGCTGCGCGAGGTGGTCAAGCACTACCCGTGTGGGGATGGCGAGATCGTGCGGGCCGTCGATGGTGTGTCGCTGACGATCTGCCCAGGGGAGTTCGTGGCGCTGTATGGGCCGAGCGGCTCGGGCAAGACAACGTTGCTGTTGATGGCGGCGGGGCTGCTAGAGCCCGACGATGGGAGCATCCTGTTCGACGGACACGACATCGTCGGGCGAACACCGGAGGAGAGCGCGCGCTACCGACGGCGCGAAGTCGGTTTCGTGTTCCAGTCCTTTCATCTGATGCCCGGCGCGAGTGCTCTGGAGAACGCGGCGCTCAAGCTGCTCGCCGACGGCTTCACGCTGGACGAGGCGTGCGCCGAGGCGCGTCCGTGGCTTGAGCGGGTCGGCTTGGGCGAGCGAGCCGCGCACTCCCCGGATCAGCTCTCGATGGGAGAGCGCCAGCGTGTGGCGATTGCCCGCTCGCTCGTCAACGAGCCGCGTCTGCTACTGACCGACGAGCCGACCGGCAACCTCGACTCCAAGCGCAGCCGTGAAACCCTCGCGCTGCTGCGCGATATATCCCACGAACGCCAGTCCCGGCGCTGCTCGTCACGCACGACCCGCAGGCCACCGCGTTTGTCGATCGCGTGCATACGCTTCGTGACGGCCAGCTCAGCGACGGGTTGGACGTCGAGTTGGCGGCTGTCATCAGCGCATGAGCGTAGTCCGCTCCCGCAAGCTGCCACGCCACCCGTTGAACCCCCGGATCATGGGGGTGCGTGTGAGCGTGCTGCGGGATCTCTACCGGGCGCGTCTGCGCGGACAGGTGGTGGCCGAGCTGCTGGCCGGCGCGGGTATCGCCATCGGTGTCGCGCTCGTCTTCGGGGTGCTGGTCGCCAACATGAGCCTCACCGGCTCCACGGCCAGCCTGATTCGCGCGGTCAACGGTCGAGCACGGCTGCAGCTCCAGGCGCGCTCACAGGAAGGATTCAGCGAACGACTCGCGCGCGAAGCCGGGGCGCTGCCCGGCGTGCAGAACGCGGCCTACCTGCTGCGCGAGCCCGCCGTGATCGTCGGCCCACGCGGTCGCCGCTCGATCCAGTTCGTCGGCGTGAGCGGAGGCATCGTCACACTTCGCGGGCTGGCGACGAGGAACCTCGGCGCAGGCGCTCTGCTGCTCTCCGGTGGGATCGGTCTCCCGTCCGGGGTCGCCGAATCGATCGGCATACAGCAGGGCGAACAGGTGACGCTGCTCACCAAAGGCGACGCTCATACCGAGTCGGTGCGAGCGGTGCTGAACGGCGGCGCGATCGGCCCGGTCGCCGAAAGTCCCGTGGCGGTCTCGCTGTTGCCGGTCGCCCAGCGGCTGGCCGGAGAGCCGGGCCGCGTCACGCAGGTATTGATCGAGCCGCGCCCCGGCCTCGAACGGCAAGTGGCTACCGAGCTGCGTCGGCTGGCGGGGGCCACGGTGAACGTCGAGCCGGCGGATAACGAACTGCGGGTCCTCGAACAGACCGCCAAGCCGCTAGGCCAGTCCACGGCGCTGTTCGCCGCGATCAGCGTGATGGTGGGGCTGCTCTTGGCGATCAACGCCATGCTGTTGACCGCCCCGGAGCGGCGACGGTTCCTTGCCGAGATGTGCATATTGGGGTACGACTCCAAACAGATGATCGTGGTCTTGGGGTTTCAGGCGGTCGTGCTCGGGGTGCTCGCCTCGCTCGCTGGGCTTGTCTTGGGAGACATTCTGGCCCACACGCTGTTCCACCAGACGCCGGTGTATCTGGCGGTCGCGTTCCCCATCAGCATCCACGAGACGATCCAGCCGCTGACGGCGCTGCTGGCGTTCTGCGGCGGAGTATTCGCGGCGCTGGCGGCCTCTCTGCCGCCGCTCCTTGATCTGTGGTCAGGGCGGCCGATCGACGCTGCGCTGCACGCATCGAGTGACGCCGGACAGCGCATCGGCACGCGCTCGGTGCGACGGCTTGGCTTGCTGGGGCTCGCCATCGTGATCGGCGTGACGGTGCTCGTCCTGGCGGTGCCGGGTCTGACCGTCGTCGGCGGGATCATGCTGGCGCTGGCCGCGGTGCTGTTGATCCCGGCGGTCTTCGTCGGCCTCACACGCAACCTCAAGCGGCTCGGCCGGCGAACGCGCGGCAGTATGCTCCCGCTCGCCGTCATCGAACTGAACTCGATGGCCGCCCGCCAGGTCGCGTTGATCGGCGTAACGGCGCTGGCGGTCTATGGCAGCGTCGCCATCCAGGGCGCCAGGCACGACCTCTCAACCGGCCTCAACGATGCCGTGGTCGAATACCTCGACACCGCGCAGGTCTGGGTCTCGACCGGCGACAACTTCCTCACGATCGAGAGCTTCAGAGACGGTGGCGCCACCGCGCGAATCGCTCACGCGCCGGGCGTCGCGTCGGTGCGCTCCTACCAGGGCGGGGTGCTGGACATCGGCGCGCGCCGGATATGGATTCGCGCTCGTTCCCCGGACGATCCCGCAATGATCCAGGCCAGCCAGCTCCTACACGGCGACCTCGCACCCGCCACGGCGCTGATCCGTCGCGGCGGGTGGGCGGCAATCTTCAAGCGGCTTCGCCGAAGAACGCCACGTCCACGTCGGCGGCTCGTTCGCCTTGCCGACGCCTTCCGGCATGGCGCGCTTTCGGGTAGCGGCGATCACGACGAACGCTGGATGGTCGCCTGGGGCTATCACCATCAATACGAGCGACTACCGCCGCTTCTGGCAGACCAGCAACCCCACGGCGCTGGAGGTGAGCCTCATGCCCGGCGTGACACCGGCACAGGGCAAGCGCTCCGTGGAACAGGCCCTCGGGTCCAGGCCCGGATTGCGCGTAGAGACATTGCGAGAACGAGAGGGCAGCTTCGAGGCCAGCGCCCATGAAGGCCTGCGGCCACTCGGCGAGATATCCACACTGCTGCTGGTGACGGCCGCGCTCGCGGTCGCCGCAGTCCTCAGCGCCACGATCTGGCAGCGCCGCGCCCGCCTGGCAGCGCAGAAGATCACGGGCTTCGACAGCAAACAGCTCTGGCGCGCGCTCCAGTTGGAGAGCGCGATCTCGGTGGCGATCGGCTGCGTTGACGGCGCGATCCTCGGTCTCTACGGCCATGCGCTCGCCAGCCGCTGGTTGAAGCTGAGCACCGGCTTCCCGGCGCCCTTTTCGCTTGGCGAGACACAGGTGTTGCTCGCCCTCGCGGTCGTCACCGGAATCACGCTGCTGGTTATCGCGCTGCCCGGCCTCTCCGCGGCGCGCGTTCCGCCTAGAGTCGGCTTCCAGGAATGAGAATGACGGCAACCACTCACGCGCGAAGCTATGCGTATGGGTGGAGTAGCAAAGGGCCGGCTAGCAGCCGGGATTACGTTCACGACGGCCGCTTGGTCCTACTGGCTCAGTGTGTTCCCTCGCGTCCGCCGCGAGCTGCGTCACTGGCAGCGCCGCGCCAGCACGATCCCCGATAGCCCGCTTCGTCAGATAGCGCTCGCCGTCCAGCACACCAAGCGCGGCAACATCGAGGGCTCCGCCGCGTTCGCGGCGTTCGCACCGCGCCCTCACCGTCCGGCGGTCGTCCGCGCGCAGCTCGCCTTCCAGGCAATCTACGACTACGTCGATACGCTCGCTGAGCAGCCGCACGCCAACCCCATTCGCAACGCGCGCCAGCTCCACCGCGCGCTTCCCGCCGCGCTGAACCTCGCGTCGTCACCAACCGACTACTACCGGCATCACGTCCACCGTGACGATGGGGGCTACCTCCAGGCGATCACCAACGCCTGCCGCGTCGCACTCGGCACCCTTCCCTCCTATCCGGCCGTCGCGCAGCCGGCCCGCAGACTTTCCGAGCGGATCGTCCACTACCAGAGCCTCAATCTCACCCAGGCACAGGGCAGCTACCACGCGCTCGCCCGCTGGGCAAGCCACGAGACCCCGCCCGAGACCGGGCTGCGATGGTGGGAGACCGCCGCCTCCGCCGGCTCCTCCTTGGGCATCTTCGCGCTGATCACCACCGCTGCGCACACCACCGTCCGCCGCCACGAAGCAGTGGCGATCGAGCGCGCCTACTTCCCGTGGATCGGCTCCCTGCACTCCCTGCTCGACAACCTCATCGACCTGCCAGAAGACGCAGCCACCGAGCAGCACAACCTCATCGAGCACTACCGCTCCCCGTACGAGACCGCTGTCCGCCTGCGCGCCCTTGCCGCTGAATCGGCCCGCCGAGCGCGAGCGCTGCCACGCGGCCTCCAGCACGCCGTGATCTTGGCCGGCATGGCAAGCCACTACCTCTCTGCGCACGAGGCGCAGCTCCCTCATGCCAGGCTCGCCAGGTCGTCCGTCCTCGACGCGATCGGTGGTCTTGTCGGGCCGACGATGCTGGTGCTCCACCTCCGACGGGCGGCGTACACCCCGCCACCCGGCCACTCAATGGCCGCCGACGCTCAGTACCTGCCTTCGGGGCATATTCCCATATAGGAGTATTCCTCTCAAGGTCTTTTGCTCCGCGGAAAGATCGGTCACTATCCCGACGCATGGAATACAGGGCCGCACCCCAAGCTGACCGAAGCCGTGACGGTGTACCCCACGCTCGTCGCGGCCGGACGGCACGGAGAGCGTCCTGTGTTGTTCCAAGGGCATGTGGGCCGGGCCGGTCCTACCTTCGGTCCGGCCCACTATGTAGCTCGGCCTCGGGGGGCTGGGTAGTGACAGACGGCGCCGCCCTGGCGCGCGAGGAGGGGGAGCGTGGGTGCCCGCTGAAGGAGAGGTCAGCGGCGCACCCACGCACCAAACCACCGCGCCGTGTCATGACCATGTAGCGCGCGAGGTGGTCGCCGCTATCAACATGGCCGCGAACAAGGCGACCATCGATATTGAGCAACTGGTCGGTCACCTGGCTCCGCACCTCATATCGACCGCCGACCGCATCTCGGCACGCTTGGGCTACCGGCGCGAGGATGAGCCGCACAGCCCAGTCAGCCGCCTATATCACCTTGAGGCAGCGGCAGGATTGAGCTTTTGGCCGTTGGTTCGACTAACGATGTTATGGTGGACCTTTCGTGCGCCCCTACTGCGCGAGAAGCACCTCGGACTCTCCCCACAGCTCTACGGCAAGCTCGGTCGGCGTTGGCGTCGCCATCAACTCGACTGTGTTGCCCCGGGGCCTGCGGAAGAGGTCATCCGAGGAATGAGTAGACCAGCAGGCCGAACCCCGCGTGCGAGCTCGCGCTCGACGGCGCCGCGGCTGCGGTAGATCTTGCAGGACCGCTCGGTTTGTCGCTCCCGCTCCCCTCGGCCCTCACAGGGCGAGCGCGTCGCGGCTGCTAGCCTTCCCGAACCGATGGCGGTCCCCAAGCAGAAGCAGTCGCATAGCCGCACGGCGAAGCGCCGCGCGCAACACAAGATCTCGGCTCCCGCGCTGAGTGTGTGTCCGCGCTGCCACAGCCCGCGCCGCCCGCACCGGGTGTGCGGGGTGTGCGGCACCTACGCGGGCCGCGAGGTGGCGGTGCCGATTGAACACATTGAGGAGCACGACCACGGCCAGGACGACCGCTGAGCGGCGCGATGCTGCGTCCTCGGTCGCTCGTGTGCTGAGCACACTTCGCTTCCTGCGTCCTTGCCTCGCTTGCCCATCGGCCGCCCTGGGGGTGAGTTGTGAATGACTTCGCTGAGGTGGTGGTTGCGGTCGACGCCAACGGCGCCGACCTCGGACCGGCGGAGGTGGGGGCGGGCGCGGCGCTCGCGGCGCAGCAGGGAGCGCGCGTGCTGCTGTTCGGCCCCGCCGGGGATCTGAGCGAGCTGCCCGCGGGCGTGGAGGTGGTCGACGCGCCGCTGTCAATCGCGAAGAGTCCGGACCCCGCGCGCGCCGCGCGGGCGAGTCCGGAGGCCTCGATCGTGCAGGCCGCCCGCGCGGTGGCGGAGGGCCGTGCGCAGGCGCTGGTGTGCGCGGGCGGCACCGGGGCGGCGCTGGCGGCGGGCCTCTTCAACATCAAGCGCGCCCGAGGCATCCACCGGCCGGCGCTCGCGCTGCCGCTGCCGGTCCCGGATCATCCGGTGACGCTGCTCGACGTGGGCGCCAACGCGCAGGCGCGCGAGGAGTACCTCGTGCAATTCGCCTTCATGGGCGCGGCGCTCGCGCGGGTGGTGCTCGGCGTGGAGCGCCCCCGCGTGGGGCTGCTCTCAAACGGCGAGGAGCTCGGCCGGGGCAGTCCACTGGTGGTTGAGGCCCGGGTCGAGCTCGCCCGGCGACTCGCCGCCGCCGCGGAAAGGGCGCCCGGGCCCGGGGGGGTGGGGGGGGCCCCCCCGCCCGCTGCTGGTGGGAGGAGCGGAGCCCCCCCGCCCGCCGTGGAGCCGCCGTTCGAGCTGGTGGGCAACGTCGAGGGCGGCGATCTGACGAGCGGCGCGGCGGACGTGATCGTGACGGACGGGTTCACGGGCAACATCGCGCTGAAGGTGATGGAGGGGGTCTCCCAGACCATGCTCCGTGGGATCCGCGAGGCGGCGCTTTCATCTCCGCGCGCACAGCTGGGGGGCCTCCTGTTGCGCCCCTCTCTGCGCGCCTTTCGCGATGAGATCGACCCCGAGGGCCAGGGGGGAGCCTATCTGTTGGGGCTGCGCCGCCTGGGGGTGGTGCCCCACGGGAGCTTCACCCGCCGCGGCTTCGCGCAGGCGATCCTGCGCGCCGCGCGCGGCGCGCAGGAGGATCTCGTGGGGCGCACCCACGCCGCACTGGAGCAGGCGGGGGCGCTGCGTTCGACTCCCCCATCCGCGCGGGACGGTAGCCTCCAAAATGGATGACCCGCGAGCAGGTATACGAGCTGATCCGCGACCACCTATCGGACGAGCTCGACATCGACCCGGAGGAGATCCGCGAGGAGACCCGCTTCAAGGAGGACCTCGAGGCGGACTCGCTGGACCTGTACACGCTCGTGCAGGAGCTCGAGGACAGCTACGGCGTGAGCATCGGCGACGAGCAGGCCGCCGGGATCCTGACCGTTGGGCAGGCGGTGGATTTCGTCCTGGCGCAAGGCACCGAGGTGTGATGCGCCCCGATGAGGCTGCTGAACGAGCTGTTGGAGGAGCTTCCGGAGGAGCTGGCGCGCCAGGTTTTCACGCACGCCTCATGGAGCGAGCGGCGCAGCGACTCCTACGCGCGCCTGGCGTTCCTCGGCGACAGCGTGCTGGCGCTGGCGGTTACCACCCATCTCTACCCCCGCCTGGAGGCGGAGCGCTTCGGCGCGGGGCGGCTCACGAAGATCCGCGCCCAGGCGGTATCCGGCCCCTCCTGCCGGGCGGTCGCCGAACGGCTCGCGGTGCCAGAGCGGCTGCGTGCGGCGGCGCCGCAGAGCGTGCAGGAGAGCGCGGCGGCGCTCGGCGAGACCGAGCGCGTGCTGGCCTCCGTGGTCGAGGCGGTGATCGGGGCGTGCTACCTGCACTCCGGCTACGAGCGCACGGCGGAGGCCGTGGTGGAGGCGTTCGGTCCGGAGATCGAGCAGGCGCTGGAGAACCCCGTGGACTTCAAGTCCACCCTCCAGGAGCTCCTCGCCCAGCGGGGGGAGACGGTCACCTACACCGTCACCGCCGAGCACGGGCCTCCGCACGAGCGCACCTTCGAGGTGGCCGCCGAGGTCGCGGGACGCCCACTGGGCAGCGGCGCGGGGCGCAGCAAGAAGCACGCCGAGCAGGAGGCCGCCCGCGAGGCGGTGGAGAGATTGCAGACGTGAGCTCGTGCATCTGAAGTCGCTCACGCTGAAGGGCTTCAAGTCCTTTCCCGACCGCACCCACCTGGACTTCGGCCCCGGTGTGAGCGTCGTGGTGGGGCCCAACGGGTCGGGCAAGTCGAACATCACCGACGCCGTGCTGTGGGCGATGGGCGAGCAGAGCCCACTCGCTGTGCGCGGGCAGTCGATGCAGGACGTGATCTTCGGCGGTGGGCGCGGAGTGCAGGCGCGCAGCTCCGCGGAGGTCGAGATCGTGCTCGACAACTCCGACGGCTCCGTCGCGCTGCCGTTCAGCGAGATCTCGATCCTCCGCCGCCTGCACCGCTCCGGCGAGGGCGAGTACCGCCTCAACGGCGCCCGCTGCCGCCTCGGGGACGTGATCGAGGTGCTCTCCGACACCGGCCTCGGCAAGGAGACCCATTCCGTCATCTCCCAGGGGCGCGTGGAGGCGATCGTGCTCTCCAAGCCCCGCGACCGCCGCCTCTTGATCGAGGAGGCCGCGGGCCTCGGCAAGCACCGCAAGCGCCGCCGCCGCGCCCAGCTGAAGCTGGAGCGCACCCAGGAGAACCTCGACCGCGCCCTCGACGTGGAGCGCGAGGCGCGCTCCCGCCTGCGTCCCCTCAAGCGCCAGGCCGAAGCCGCGGAGCTCCACCAGCGCCTGGAACGCCAGATGCTCGAAGCGCGGCTGGAGCTCGCCCGCGAGGCGCTCCGCGCCCGCCGCCTCGAGCTCGGGGACGCGGAGGCCCGCGTGCGGGACGCCCGCGCCGCCCGCGATGAGGTCGAAGCCGGTCTGCAGGAGGTGGTGGTGCGCCGCAGCGAGGCCGAGCGCTCGCTCGCCCAGCGCTCCGAGCGACACGACGCGCTCGCCCGCCGCGCGATGCTCGCCGGCGCCGCGCTCGAGCGCCTCGAGCTCCGCCGCGAGCACGCCGCCGCCACCGCCGAGAGCCTCGCCGCGCGGATCCTTCGCGTGCAGCGCGAGATCGAGGTGCTCGAAGAGACCCTCGCCGGCGGTCGCGTTTCCCGCCTCGGGGGGAGGCACGCCGAGGGTGAGCGGTCCGCGGAGGAGCCCGCCGATGGAGAGCGGTCCGCCGAGGAGTCCACAGAGGGGGGGCACGCCGAAGGCGAGCACACCGAGGGCGGGCACGACACCGAGGGCGGGCACGACACCGACGGCGAACAGCGCATCCGCGCCCTCGAGCGCGAGCTCGCCGAGCTCGAGCAGGAGCGCGAGCGGGAGCTCGAACGGGAGCTCGCCGAGCTCGAGCGCACCCGCGAGCACGCCGCCGCCGAGGTGGCCGAGTTGGACTCCGCGCTAATCGCGGCCCGCGAGGCGCGCGAGCACGCAGACACCCACGCCGAGCGGGCCCGCGCCGCGCTGCGCGAGGCTGAGCGCGCCGTCGAGACCGCCCGCCGTGAGGCCGCGCGCGTGGGTGGCGAGCTCGCCGCGGTCAACCAGTTCCTGCGCAACCACGCCTCCGCGATCCCCCACGACCCCACGGGTGAGGACGAGCCCGCGGCCGGCGGGGCGGGCGGGCCCCGAACTTTGAGCGAAGCTCTCAGCGTCCAGCCTGGCTACGAGCTCGCGCTCGCCGCCGCCCTCGGCGGGCGCCTCGATGCGGCGCTCGTGCCCGACCTCGCCCGTGCCGCGGCGCTGCTGGACCGCGCCGGGCGCGACGGCGCCACCGCGCTGCTCGCCGATCCGCACGCCCTCGACCAGCCTGCCGGGCGGGGGGCGCCCCCTGCGCCCGACGCTCGCCCTCTGCTGGAGCTCGTCAGCGCACCCGCACCTGTGCTCGCCCTCGCCGAGCGCCTGCTCGCCGACGCCTGGGTGGTGGAGCGCCTGGAGGACCTCCCCGAGGACTTCTCCGGCATCGCCGTCACACCTCGCGGGCGAGTCTGGTTCGCCTCCTCCGGCGAGGTCCGCCAGCTGACCGAGGGCGGCGCCGAGCGGGTGCTCGCTGCTCGCAACGAGCGCGAGCTGCTGATCCTCGCCGCCGAGCGCGCCGCCGCCGCGGAGCACTCCGCACGCGCGGCGGCCGAGCGCGCGCAGGCGGACTCCCGCACGGCGGACACCGCCCGCGAAAGCGCCGAGGGCGCGCTGCGTGAGGCCGGGCGCACCCACGCGCGTGCGCTGGAGCAGGAGCGTCACGCCGCGTGGCTGATCGAGCAGCGCCGCGCCGCCCCCCAGCAGGGCCCCCTCGCGGTGCGCCGCGCCCAGCTCGAGGGCGAGCTCGCCGCCGAGCGCCGACAGGCCGAGCGCATCGCGCGCGAACACGCCGAGCGCCTCGCGCGCCTAGAACGCCTGCGCGCGCAGCTCGCCGCCGACACCGCGCTGGGTCCCCTCGCGGAGCGGCTCGCCGCCGCGCTGCAGAGCGTCGGGGAGGCCGTCGCCGAGCGGGTCGCCGAGCTTCAGGACGAGCTGGCCCGCGACCGCGCCGCCGGCGATGAGATGGCCGCCGAGCTGCGCGCCTGCGCGGCCCAGGAGGCCGAGATCCAGGCCCGCCTGCGAGCCGAGGGGGAGGCGGTCACCGCTGCCGAGGTCTCCGCCCAGCGCCTGCGCGACCACGCCGCCGAGGCGGAGCTCGAGCTGCGCACCGTCCGCGGGCAGCTCGAGCTGCCCGCGCCCGCGAGCGCTCCCGAGCCGGAGAGCGACTCTGAGAAGGACACACCCGCTGAGAGTCTCACCCCCGCCGTGGAGGGCGAGATGGCGCAGTGCGCCTCCCCCGGGGGCACCGCGGCGCTCGACGAGGACCCCGAGCCGCTGGAGGAGGAGCAGGTGCAGGCGCTCACCGCTCGCCTGGAGCGTCTGCGCCGCCGCCGCGAGCAGCTCGGTCCCGTGAATCCGCTCGCCAAAGAGGAGTACGCACAGGCGCTCGCCCACGTCGAGGAGCTCGAGGCGCGGCGCACCGACATGGAGACCGCGCTGCGCGAGCTGCGCACCGTGATCCGCGACACCGACCGCCAGATCCACGAGACCTTCCACGCCACCTTCGAGGCGGCCGCCCGCAACTTCGAGGAGCTCGCCCGCGACGTGTTCCCCGGCGGCGGCGGGCGGCTGCGGCTCGTCAAGGACGCCCAGGCTCCCCGGCCCGTGCTCGGCGGCGAGCGTCTGCCCGGCGACGGCGCTCCGGCTGCGGCGGACGGGGAGGGCGATCCGGAGGCTGCGGCCGAGCTCGAGGAGGAGGAGACCGGCGGCGTGTTGGACCCCGCGGCATCGGATCTCGGTGGGAGTGATCCACTACTGCAGGAGGAGATGCTCGGGGTCGAGATCGAGATCACCCCGGCGGGCAAGTCCACCAAGCGCCTCTCCCTGCTCTCCGGCGGGGAGAAGTCGATGACCGCGCTCGCCTTCCTGTTCGCCGTGTTCCTGGCCCGCCCCTGCCCCTTCTACATCCTCGACGAGGTCGAGGCCGCGCTGGACGACCTCAACCTCGAGCGCTTCCTCGCGCTCCTGCGTCGTTACGCGGACCGCGCCCAGTTCATCGTGATCACCCACCAGAAGCGCACGATGGAGGCAGCCGACTGGCTCTACGGGGTCTCGATGGCCGGCAACGGGGTATCCAAGGTGCTCTCCCGCCGCCTCCCGCCCGCCGCGGAGGCGCCCGACCAGGTCGTCCCCGCAGATCGGGCCGAGCTGGCCGAGGTGGCGTAGACTCCCCGATCCGCCCCACAAAGTTCGCGCGATCGAACTCCAACGATCCCCTGGGCGAATATGGGGTCGCGCCCGTTGCTATCGTCGCGCGGCCGTGCCACGAGACTGGAGCGACCTATTCATCACCGGCGAGCAGGACGCCCTCGGTACCGAGAGCGGCGGTGAGGGCCGCGAGCGCCACGGTCTCTTCCGACGCCTGCGCGAGAACCTCTCGAAGACCCGCAGGGCGCTCGGCGGCGAGATCCACGCGACCCTCTTCCAGACCCTCGACGAGCACACGTGGGAGCGCTTGGAGGAGGCGCTGATCATGGCCGACGTCGGCGCCGTCGCCACGGCGTCGGTCGTCGGGGCGCTCGAAGCGGAGGCCGTCGAGGGCGGGCTGACCGAAGCCGGGAGACACTCGCCTTTGGCTCGCATCCCCGGTTCGGCCAGCGGGGAGGCCCTTACCGAGCGGCTGATCGAGCTGCTCGCCGAGACCGCCCGCACGGGGGACGGGCGCATCGACATCAGCGCCCGCCCCACCGTGATCCTCGCGGTGGGGGTGAACGGCACCGGCAAGACCACCACGATCGGCAAGCTCGCGTGGCACCTGCAAAAGGAGCTCGGGCGCAGCGTGCTGCTCGCGGCCGCCGACACCTTCCGCGCGGCCGCCACAGAGCAGCTGGAGGGGTGGGCGCAGCGCGCGGGCTGCGGGATCGTCACCGGCCCCGAAGGCTCCGACCCGGGCGCCGTCGCGTTCGAGGCGGTGGCCCGCGCCCGCAGCGAGGGCACGGACGTCGTGATCGTCGATACCGCCGGGCGCCTGCACACCCAGGACGACCTGATGGCGGAGCTCACCAAGGTGCGGCGCGTGATCGCACGGCAGCTCGACGGCGCTCCGCAGGAGACGCTGCTCACGATCGACGCCACCACCGGCCAGAACGGCCTGCGTCAGGCGCAAATCTTCGCGGAGGCGGCGCAGGTCAGCGGGATCGTGCTCACCAAGCTCGACGGCACCGCCCGCGGCGGGATCGCCCTTGCGATCGCGCGGGAGCTGGGCCTGCCCGTGAAGCTGATCGGGATCGGCGAGTCGCTGGAGGACCTGCGTCCCTTCGACCCCGAGGAGTTCGCGCGCGCGCTGATCGCGGAGTAATCCGCATCCGCGCCCCGACCCCGACACGGCAGTCCGCCCGCGCGGTGCGATAATCGAAGAAATGGACGCATGGATCATCTGGGTCGTGGCGGCCTGCGTGCTGGGCGCGGGAGAGATGCACACCGGCGGGTTCTTTCTCGCGCCGTTCGCCCTCGGCGCGCTCCTCGCGGCGCTCGTGAGCCTCGCCGGCGTCGGCCTCCCGCTCGCGCTGATCGTCTTCCTGCTCGCCTCGCTGCTGGTGCTGCTCACCCTGCGCCCCGTCGCCCGCCGCCACCGGCGGCTGCCGCCGCCGATCCGCACCGGCGCGGCCGCCCTGGTGGGGCGCGATGCGGTGGTGCTCGAGCGGATCGCCAATCAGGAGGGCGTCGGCTGCGTGCGGATCGACAGCGAGGTGTGGACGGCGCGCAGCTACGACGAGGACGAGGTGATCCCCGCCGGAGAGCGCGTGCAGGTCGTGGAGATCCGCGGCGCAACCGCGCTAGTGATGCACTGAACCCCCCAATGGGCACTTAGAAAGGCAAGGGATCCATCGCAATGGTCGCTCTCATCGTCGTCGCAGTGGTTGTGCTGTTCGCGCTCATCGTGGCGGCGCGCACGATTCGCGTCATCCCCCAGGCGCGCGCCGGGGTGGTCGAGCGCCTCGGCCGCTACAGCCGCACGCTGGAGCCCGGACTGACGATCATCACGCCGTTCATCGACCGCGTCAAACCGCTCGTGGACCTGCGCGAGCAGGTGGTCAACTTCTCTCCCCAGCCGGTGATCACCGAGGACAACGTGGTGGTGGGAATCGAGACGGTCCTGTACTTCACGATCACCGACCCCCGCTCCGCGACGTATGAAATCGCCAACCCGCTGCAGGCGATCGAGCAGCTGACGGTCACCACGCTGCGCAACGTGATCGGCGGCCTCACCCTCGAGGCGACGTTGACCGCCCGCGAGAACGTCAACACCGAGCTGCGCGTGGTCCTCGACGAGGCCACCGGGAAGTGGGGCATCCGCATCAACCGCGTGGAGATCAAGTCCGTCGACCCGCCGTCGGACATCAAGACGGCGATGGAGAAGCAGATGCGCGCCGAGCGCGACCGCCGCGCGGCGATCCTGACGGCTGAAGGCGAGAAGCAGTCCCAGATCCTCACTGCCGAGGGCGCCAAGCAGGCGGCGGTGCTGACGGCAGAGGGCGAGCGTCAGGCGGCGATCCTGCGCTCCGAGGGCGAAGCGAAGGCGATCGACACCGTGTTCAAAGCTATCCACGAGGGCCGCCCCACGCGGGATCTGCTCAGCTACGAATACCTCCAGATGCTCCCCCAGCTCGCCGAAGGGGACTCCAACAAGGTGTTCGTGATCCCCTCCGAGTTCGCCGAGGCCTTCGGGGGCATCGGCGAGGCGCTCACACGCCGAGTTCAGGAGGGGTCCGCCGCCGGCGACTCCGCGGGCGGCGGGAGCTGACGCCACGGTTGCGGCGAGCGCGCGCTGAAGGCCGCCCGCCGGGGTGGCCCCACCCGGCTGCGAGAATGCGTGATCCATGTTCGACTCGCTCGCGGAGAAGCTCCAGGCCACGCTTTCGGAGGTCCGTCAGCGGGGGACGTTGACCGAGCAGGACATCGACCGCGCCATGCGCGAGATCCGCCTCGCGCTGCTGGAGGCGGACGTCAACTTCAAGGTTGTCCGCCAGTTCACCGCGGAGGTGAAGGAGCGCTGCCTCGGCGCGGAGATCGTCGGCAAGCTGAACCCCGGCCAGCAGGTGGTGAAGATCGTCGCCGAGCAGCTCACCAAGCTGATGGGCGGGGAGGGGGATGATGACCCACCCGCCCTGCGCTTCTCCCCGAGCCCCCCCACGGTGATCCTGCTCGCGGGCCTCCAGGGCTCGGGCAAGACCACCGTCGCGGCGAAGCTCGCGCGCCACCTGCACGAGCACCACGGCTCCTCGGTAGCGCTCGCCGCGTGCGACACCCACCGGCCGGCGGCGGTGGAGCAGCTCGTCAAGATGGGCGCTCGCGCGGGCGCGGAGGTGTATGAGCGGGGCACCGAGCCCGACCCGGTGGAGATCGCGACGTGGGCGCTGCAGCGCGCACGGGAGGAGGGCAAGGACGTCCTGATCGTCGACACCAGCGGCCGCCTGCACGTCGATGAGGAGTTGATGGCGGAGCTCGTGCGCATCCACGCCGCCGTGGCGCCCCAGGAGACCCTGCTCGTGGTGGACGCGATGACCGGCCAGGATGCCGTCAACGTCGCCGAGCAGTTCGCCGCCGCCGTGCGGTTCGACGGGGTGGTGATGAGCAAGCTCGACGGCGACGCCCGCGGCGGCGCGGCGCTCTCGGTCAAGGCGGTCACCGGCCGGCCGATCCTGTTCGCCTCCACCGGCGAGCACCTCGAGCAGTTCGAGCGCTTCCACCCCGACCGCATGGCCCAGCGGATCCTCGGCATGGGGGACGTCATGAGCCTGATCGAGCAGGCCGAGCGCCAGTTCGACGAGCGCGACGCGGTTGAGTTGCAGCGCAAGCTGCGCCGCAACGAGTTCGGGCTCGACGACTTCCTCGACCAGCTGAAGGCCGTTCGGAAGATGGGGCCGCTGACGAGCTTGCTGGGGATGATCCCGGGTCTCGGGGGGGCGCAGCTGCGCAACATGAAGGTGGACGAGCGCGAGCTCGACCGCATCCAGGCGATCATCCTCGCGATGACCCCCGAGGAGCGCCGCCGCCCCGAGCTGATCAAGGGCTCCCGCCGTCTGCGCATCGCACGGGGCTCCGGCACGAACGTGCAGCAGGTCAGCCAGCTCGTCAAGCAGTTCGCCCAGATGCGCAAGGTCATGCGCCAGATCGGCCGCGGCAAGCTACCCGACATCGGCGCGCTGATGCGCCAGGCGCGCTGAAGCTGCTATCGCGCGTCCACGGCGGGCGCGATCGTCGATATCGCGTAAGCTGCTCTTTGAGAGACCAGACATCTACAGACAATTGTCTGTGGCTCATCTGGTCCACGGACAAGCGACAGCAAAGAGGGCACACGTGTCGGTAAGGCTCAGGCTCACGCGAGTGGGCGGCAGGAAGGACCCAATCTGGCGAGTCGTCGTCGCCGACCAGCGCTCCCCGCGCGATGGGCGTGTGATCGAGACGATCGGCCACTACAACGCGCAGACCAACCCCTCCACCATCAAGATCGACGAGGAGCGCGCCCGCAGCTGGCTCGCACGTGGCGCCCAGCCCTCGGACACAGTCCGCAAGCTCCTACGCATCCAGGGCATTACCAACTGACCCGGCACCGATGGCGGTCCAGCGGGTAAAGGAGCTCCTCACCTACCTCGCGCAAGGCCTGGTTAACCAGCCCGACGAGGTCTCGGTCGAGCAGTTCGAGGAGGACGATGGCACCGTCGTGCTGGAGCTGGCCGTGGCGCAGGATGACTACGGGAAGGTGATCGGGCGCGGCGGCCGCACCGCGCAGGCGCTGCGCACCGTGGTGAGGGCCGCGGCGGTGGGCGAGAAGCGCCGTGTGGTCCTCGACATCGTCGACTGAAGCGGCCGGTGCGGCCGGGGCCGAGGGCTTGGAGTCGGCCGCGCGAGGGACTGGCCCGGCCGGGCGTGGGACCCCCTCGGCGGCGCTTCAGGCCGGCCGCGTGGGCCGCGCGCACGGCCTGGACGGCAGCTTCTATGTGATCGTTGCCCGCCCACCCCGGCCGCGCCTGCTGACAGAGGGGGGGGAGGTGACGGTTGTGGGCCGTACCCTGCGGATCGTGCGCCGCGCTGGCGTGGACGAGCGGCCGATCGTGCGCCTGGAGGGGATCGAGGATCGCTCCGCCGCCGAAGCCCTGCGCGGAGAGGCGCTGACGGTGGCCCAGGCGCAGGCGCCCGCGCTCGGCGAGGGGGAGTGGTGGGTGCACGAATTGGAGGGCTGTGCCGTGTTCGATGGGGAGCGGCGGGTGGGCGAGGTCAGCGGTCTGCTGGCGCTCCCCTCGTGTGAGGTGCTCCAGGTGCGGCGCGAGGACGGCGGGGAGCTGCTGGTGCCGATGGTCAGAGACGCCATCCGCCATGTGGATGTGGCGGCGCGGCGCATCGATGTGAGCCTTGAGTTCCTCGGGGAGAGTTGAGTTGCGGTGGAGATAGACATCTTCACCCTGTTCCCCGAGTGGTTTCAATGGTTCTACGCCCAGCGCCACGTCCGCAACGCCCTGGCGGCCGGCGGCCGTCTGGAGTGCGTGAACATCCGCGAGCACACCCCGCTCAGCGGGCGGCAGGTGGACGACACCCCGTTCGGAGGCGGCGCGGGGATGGTGCTGCGGGTGGACGTGATGGACGCTGCGCTGCGCGCCCGCTACGGGCTCGATCCCGTCGAGCTGCGCAACCGACGGCGGGTGATCGCGCTGGCGCCCGGGGGGCGGGTGCTCGACGACGACTACGTGGACGAGCTCGCGGCCGAGCCCGCCCTGACGCTGCTGTGTGGCCGCTACGAGGGCTTCGACGAGCGGATCGTCGAGCACTTCGCCAGCGAGGAGCTCTCGGTCGGGCGCTACGTGCTGTCCGGGGGGGAGCCGGCCGCGATGGTGGTGTGCGATGCGGTGCTGCGCAAGCTCCCCGGTGCGCTGGGAGACGCTCAGTCGGCGGTCGAGGAGTCCTTCAGCGAGGCCCTGGGGGGGAACCCCGAGTACCCCCACTACACGCGCCCCGCCGAGTACCGCGGGTGGCGCGTCCCCGACGTGCTGCTCTCCGGCCACCACGAGCGCATCGAAAGCTGGCGGCGGGAGCGCAGCCGCGAACGGGCGGAGGACGCCTAGAGGGTGGCGCAGTCGGCCGCAGGCCGGCTGGCCGAAACGGGGACGCGAGCCGAAGGCGAGTGTCTCCCGGCTTCGGTCGGGCCCCTCCTTTTTCGGTCAGGGGTGGCGCAGTCGGCCGCAGGCCGGCTGGCCGAAACGGGGATGCGAGCCGAGGCGAGTGTCTCCTGGCTTCGGTCGGGCCCCTCTTTTTTCGGTCAGCGCGGGGCGCGCCGCCTGTCCGCTACCATTGCTGACCGCGCCGGAGCTGTTATGGGGAGACCTCCCCGGGCGCGAGACCTCTTTCTCTTTACGTTATGAGCAGCGTCATCGACACCCTCGAACGCGCCCAGCTGCGCCGCGTGCCCGACTTCGCGCCGGGGGATCGCGTGAAGGTGCATTTCCAGGTGATCGAGGGCACCCGCCGGCGCATCCAGGTGTTCGAGGGCGTGGTCATCAAGCGCCAGGGCCACGGAGCGCGGGAGACGTTCACGGTGCGCAAGCAGTCCTTCGGGGTCGGCGTGGAGCGCATGTTCCCGGTGCACTCCCCGAAGATCGAGCGCATCGAGCTGGCCGCCCGCGGCGACGTGCGCCGGGCGAAGCTCTACTACCTGCGCGACCGCGTCGGCAAGCGGGCGCGCGTGCGCGAGCGCCGCTATACCGGCCCGGAGGAGACGGTGCAGCCGGGGTTGCTGCACGAGCCCGAGCCGGTTCAGGCTGTGGACGCAGCCGAGGACGCGGTGAGCACGGAGAGCGTGGCGGTGGCCGAGGAGACGGTGGTGGAGAACGGGTCGGCGGATACTTCCGCCCAGGGGGAGCCGGCGACAGCGCCCGGCGAGGCGAAGCGGTCCGACGCCCAGGCGGCCACGGACCAAGCCGATTCTCCCCCCGAGGCCGGCGGGGAGGCCGCCGGCGACACGGCCGCGTGAGCCCCCGGGAGCTCGCGTGAGCGTGCGTTCGCCCAAGGGCTCGAGCTCCACGGGTGGCTCGGGCGCGCCCGGCGGCTCGGGGCCGGCGAGGGGGCCGATGTCGGCCAGGGGCGGCTCGAAGTCGAAGACGAAATCGACGAGCAACTCGCTGCTGGAGCTTGCCGCGATCATCGTGATCGCGGTACTGCTCGCGCTGGGCATCCAGGCGTTCGTCGTCAAGCCCTACAAGATCCCCAGCGGCTCGATGAAGCCGACGCTGATCGAAGGCCAGCGCGTCCTGGTGAACCGCATCGGGATGGATCTCAACGGACCGCACGTCGGGGAGATCGTGGTGTTCCACCCTCCGAAGAACGCAAGGGAACAGCGGTGTGGTCCGACGCCGTACGAAGTCGTCCCCGGTGGCGCGGCGTGCGACCGTACCGACCCCGAAGAGTCCAGCGAAAACTTCATCAAGCGCATCGTGGCGGGACCTGGGGATGTCATCTACATCAAGGAAGGCCACGCGATCGTCAACGGAAAGCGTGAGCAGGACTCCTACATCGCACCCTGCGGGGGCGTCCGGGAGTGCAACTTCCCGACCCCGATCAAAATTCCGCCCGGACACTGGTTCATGATGGGGGACAACCGTGGCGAGTCCGACGACAGCAGGTTCTGGGGACCGGTCCCCACAGGGTGGATCATCGGGGGCGCCTTCGCGACCTACTGGCCCCCCGACCGCATCGGGATCCTCTAGGCCCGCTGGAGCCGCCCGCTCGCCTTCGGCGTCCGGGACGTCAGGTGCCGCCACGGCCTCCGGGAGGCCATCGGCTGCCGGGACGTCGCGGACCCGTCGCCGTGCGCGGAGGAACGCGAGCGGCCGGCGACTGTTCGCGTTCGACCGTGGCCTGGGCGTGCGCCTGGTGGCGGGCGCGGACGAGGCGGGGCGCGGCTGTCTGGCGGGTCCGCTGGTGGCGGCGGGGGTGCTGTTCGACTACGAGACCCTTGCCACCTCGGAGATCCGCGCTCTGGGGGCGCTGAACGACTCCAAGCAGCACACCGCCGAGGCGCGCGAGGAGCTCTACCCGCTCGTCATGCGCAGCGCGGCGCGGGTGACCGTGGTCTCTCGCTGCGTGCGCGGGATCGACTCCAGAGGCTTGCACAACACCAACCTCGCGGCGCTGCGCGATGCGTTGGGGGGGGTCACCGACGGTGTGGAGGGCGAGGTCGCGTGCCTCGTGGATGGCTTCTCCGTACCGGACTTCGGGCGTCCCCAGCGGGCGATCGTGGACGGCGACGCCACCAGCGCCGCGATCGCCGCCGCGTCGATCATCGCCAAGGTGGCCCGCGACCGCTACATGTGCCACGCCGACACCCTGCACCCCGGTTGGAGCTTCGCCGAGCACGTCGGATACTCGACACCCGCGCACCGCGAGGCGATCCTCCGCCAAGGCGTCTCCCCGCTGCACCGCCTCTCCTTCCAGTCGCTGGCGTATCAGCAGCTGGCGCTGTGAGGGGCCGAGAAGCCGTACGGCGAATTGGTGGACGACGGCCCACGCAGCTCCTCCATCAGACTTGCGACCTGCCGTGCCTCATCCAGGTATGCGGGGTCCTCCATCAACCGTCGAGCCTCCGCCGCCAATCCCCGGCGCCGTCGGTCGCGCTGGGCCGTCTCCACGATTGCCTGGCGCACGGCTTCGGCGCGGCTGATTCCGCGCCGCCGCGCGATCTCATCGAGGGCGGTCAGACCGTTGCTGCCAAGCCGAATCGAGAGCGGCGGAGGGGCTGACGCCATATAGAGCATCGTAGCGCGAATCGCACTACAAGCCATCGCTCGGACGGGCGAGGATTGGGGTGGGTGGGGCTGGGCGGCGAGTCTGACCACGATCTGCGTCTCCTTACCACGCGCCTTCGATGTGATCGAGGGAGACGAGCGTGTCGGCTTCGTTGACGATCACGCCGATGCCGTCGAAGCGGATCGTGTGGGCGCTCGGGCGGTTGCGGGACTCGCGGTGCAGCCACGCGGCGGCGAGGCGTCGCAGGCGCGCGCGCTGGCTGGTGCGCAGCCACACCAGCGGCTGCTCTTCGGGAGTCAGCTGCCAGCGCTTGCGCGCGCGCCGGGTCTTGACCTCTGCAAAAACCAATACGCGCCCATCGAACGCGATCAGGTCGATCTCGCCGTAGCGGGTGCGGGAGTTGCGCTCGATGATGGCGAAGCCGAGTCGCTCCAGGTGCGCGGCGGCCAGCCTGCTCGCCGAGCCTGCCCAGCGCGCGGCGGGGGTCTTCACGCGGAGCGTCTGAGGGAGACGGCTCGGGTTGGCCGCTGGAAACCACGTACATGACCCGCGAGACTAGGCCAACCGGCGTGTCCTGAGTGCGCAATATGTGCCGCTACTGTTGCGGAACTGTGACAGGCGCAGATCGTGGCGTCCCGGCAGCGCCCTCGCGCGGTAGGCAAGGATCCGCCGCGGCGATTGTTCGGCACTCGCCCCGTAATCCCTCACGGCACTCAAGCGCATTCCTGGCTGTGCTGTGGTTGACTGACAGGGCTGTGCTGCCTACTTCGCAGCTCGCTCAGCGATGATCTCGCTGCGAGTGCACTCCAACGCCGATCACGACGTGGCGGTGGTGGGCGCGGGGCCGGCAGGTGCGGCGACCGCCGCATACCTGGCGAGGGCTGGGCTCGATGTGGTGTTGATTGACCAGAAGCGCTTTCCACGGGACAAGGTGTGCGGCGACTTCGTTGGGCCGGTGGCCCTGCGGGAGCTGCGCCGGCTGGATGTGACGGCCCGTCCGGACTACGGTCGTTCCAACAAGGTCCGCGAGGCGGCGCTGCACCTCGACGGTCGCCAGCTGATTGTCCGCGACATTCCACACGTAGCCGGTCTCCCCCCCTACGGTCGCGTGGTGCCACGTCTGCGGCTGGACGCATGGATCCTTCAGGCCGCCCGTGACGCGGGCGCCCGGGTGCTCGAGGAGTATCGGGTGCAGACAATCGAGGACGAAGGGCCCACTATGTGCCTGGCGCTGCGCGGCGTGGGCGCCAGCGCAAGCGCCGCCACGGGCTTGGGCACGGCCACGGGCACATGGCAGATACGCGCGCGCGCGGTGGTGGGGGCCGACGGGTCCAATTCCCAGGCGGCTCGCATCCTGCGCGGCGCGAACCTCGACAAGCACGGCCGGATCATCGCGGTGCGCGCTTATTACGAGGATGTTGGCGGCTCGCCGGAGCGCGCCGATCTCTATTTCTCGGGTAGCTCGTTCCCAGGCTATTACTGGCTGTTTCCCACCGGTCGCGGCCGGGCCAACGTCGGCGTCGGGATGGTGCTCGCGACGGTGCCGCCCACGCGCGAGCATCTGCGCAACCTGCTGCTGGGGCTGGTCGGACGCGATGTCGCACTGCGCGAGCGCCTTGCGCAGGCCACGCTGGAGGACCGCGTGGTGGGCTGGCCGCTCACCACCTTCAACCACCGGCTACCGATCGTCGCCGACCGGATGCTGCTCGTGGGCGACGCCGCGGGGCTGATCAACCCTCTGAACGGCGAGGGTATTCAGTATGCGCTGCTGTCCGCCCGCTGGGCCGCAGATGTGCTGGTCGCGGCGCTCGGCCGCGACGACGTCTCGCGCCGCGCCCTGGAGCCATACGCGCGCGAGGTCAACGCGCAGCTTCGCTACGACATGGCGCTGAGCCAGATGATTGTGGGGTTGATCCGTAATCGCACGCTCAACGCGGTGTGGCTGCGCATGTTGCGCATCCTCGTAACCCACGCGAAGTCGGATCCGGAGTTCGCGGAGATCGCCGGCGGGATCCTCGCGGGCCTGCTGCCGGCGTCGGATGCCGTCTCGCGGCGGATGGTGCTCGGCACGCTCGAACAGGCCACGCTCTCGCTCGGCATCGACGCCGCCGTGGGCATCTTCCGCGAGCGACGGAACCTGCCGGGCCTGGGGGTGGGCCCTGCGCGGCTCGGCTTCCAGCTGGCCTACGACGCGCTCGCCAACCCCGGCCAGATGCTGGGGTGGGCGTGCTCGCTGCCGCCTGCCGCGGTCGAGCTCGCCGGTCAGGCCGCACGCGAGACGCTCCGCCGCGGCGGCGGTGACCGGGTCACCACCGTCTGAGGGCCCGGTCAGAGGTTGCGCTCGATCATGTAGGTGACCAGCTCGCGGATCATGCGCTTGTCGGGCGACTCCGGTAGGTAGCCATAGGCGACCTCGAAGCGCTCCTGCGCTGCAACCGCGAGCTCGCGTGCGCAGATCTGTGCCCGCTCGAACGCGCCCGTGTGCTCCATCAACGCGAACACCCACGCGATGTCGGCGCCG
Source organism: uncultured Solirubrobacterales bacterium (assembly GCA_963813765.1). GTDB lineage: Bacteria > Actinomycetota > Thermoleophilia > Solirubrobacterales > Solirubrobacteraceae > Palsa-744. Next base: position 770,786 of record CAWFAB010000006.1, on the reverse strand, counting down.
CTGCGCTCACGGCGCGGCGTCGACAGGAAGGTGTGCAGTCGCTCGCGCTCGGCACGCCCGGCGTTGTTGTAGGCGTGGAGCAGCATCAGCGTACGCTTGCCCTCGGCGATGTCCCCGCCGATCTCCTTGCCGTAGCGACCTTCGTCGCCGACCAGGTTGAGCAGATCGTCCTGGATCTGGAAGGCCGCTCCCATGAAGAACCCGAATTCGTTGAACACATCGAGCTCGATCTCCCCGCCGGTGGCCACCAGCGCGCCGAGGCGGCACGGTTGGATGCATGTGTACCAGCATGTCTTCTTGAGCGTCATGCGCAGGTAGTCGCGCTCGGAGAGCCCCACCACGTTGTCGCGCACCCAGCCCAGCTCGAGCGCCTGACCCTCGACGGACTCGCGGACCATGTGCTCGATCTCGTCGAACACGCTCAGCGTGACGGTGGGGCCGAGCAGGCGTAGGTTGTCCATGAGCGGCCGGATCGAGAGGACGTTGAGCGCGTCGCCGACGTTGACCGCGATCGGCAGACCGTGCTCCGCATTCAGCGTGGGCTCGCCGCGCCGGTACTCGGAGTCGTCCTCGACGTCGTCGTGGACGAGGAACGCGTTGTGGAACAGCTCCAGGCCGACCGCACAGTGCAGTCCGGCGGCGATCTCCCCGCCGAAGGCTCGGCACGTCGCCAGGCAGAGGCCCGGTCGCAGGCCCTTCCCGGCGCGCAGCGGGTAGGCCAGGACCAGGTCCCATAGGTAGCGGCGCGGCTCCTTGCTCGGAACGTAGCTCAGCAGCTGGGCCGTGGTCAGCTTCTTGTAGCGCGCGAGCCGCTCCTCGACGAACTGCGTGTCCGCCTGCGTCTCCCCGAGCACGCTCATGCGAACGGCCGCTACGCGACCTTGACCACGAGCACCGCGCGCACCGGCTGCAGCTTGGTGGCCTGCAGCAGACCCGAGTAGGTCCCCGGAGTCACTTTCTCTGGGACGCGCAGCTTGACGGCGATCCGCTCCGTGTGGTGCGCCGGTATCTGCAAAGCCGCCGGCTCGAACTTGACGTTGCGGGCGGGAATCCGGCCGCCGTTGTCGGAGACCAGATCGGAGGCGTTGAGCTCGAACAGCTCGGTGGCGCTGCTGGCATCGTTCTCAACCTGCATCGCGATCTCCGCGGTCTCGCCCGCGGCGATCGAGTGCGGTATGACCAGTGTGGACACCGCCTGGACGGGCGCGCGGCGCCCCGCCGCCGAGCCGGCCCGATCGCCGCTGCGCGCCACGTCTCCACCGATGCGGACCGTGCGGTCGGCGACCGAGCCGACCGTGCTGAGCGCACGTCCGATCACATCGACGGCGAGGTCGACGATGTCGTGGGCATCGCGACGGAAGCGCTGGACGACGGCTTCTGGATTGCGCTGGGCGTCTCGCTCCTCGCCAAACAGCCGCTGCTCGACGTTGCGCGCCACGTCGATGCCCATCGCAAGCTCCTCCTCCAGGATCAACGCGGCTTCCTCGACGAGCTTCGAGGCGCGCGTACCGAGACCACTGCGCGCCTCCTCCGCGCTCTGCTTGGGCGCACGCTCCGTTCTCCCGCGCACCGGATCTGTGCTCTCGCGCGAGCGCTCCGTGCTCCCACGCACCTCCTTCGTGCTCTTGCGCGTCCGCTCCGCGCGCTCGCGCACCCCGCTCGCGCGCGGCCCCCCCCTATGGCTTGGCTCAGGTGGCATCTGTGGTCTTGCCCTCCTCCTCGCAGCTGAACAGACGCGTTTTGCCGCGGACTGTGATCGCGGCGAAGGGGCGATCGAAGATCTCGATCCCGATCGTGTACTGCGACTCGACGCAGATCGGCTCGCAGAGCTTGATGCATACCGGGATCGGCTCCCGGGCCGAGACGCGCATGTCCATCTCGACGTCGAAGCGCTCCTCAGATGCCACAATGACGTGGGCCGGGGTGTCTTCGAAGGCGTGCGAGAGCAGGGCCCGGTCGGTCGTCGGCCACTGCGTGATGCGAACGTCATTTTCTTCGGCCATGTCACTCCATTCCCAGATGATCCTGTAGAAACGAATTGCGCGCGGGGATTGTACTACCCTAGTTGACGGACTGGCTGACGCTGGCGGCTGGATTCGCGCCGGCGGACGGGTCGATGCCGACAGGCGTGTTTGCGGTCGGCCTGTTGGGTGGAGCACCGCGTTCGGGCCCGCGGTCGATCGGTGCGCGCAGTGTGTGCTCCAACGCCACTCGCAGCCGGCACGGCGTGGACCGCAGCGCGACGTCGTCGAACCAGGCGACCGCGGGTGTGCGCAGCTCGTCTGGATCGAGCGGTGGCTGGGCATTGTGCGCGGGGGACGCCGGCGGCGGGGGGCCCAGCTCGAGGAACACCGTCAGGCGGCGCTCGCGCGCGGTGATGCGCACCGTGAGCGGTGTCCACTCGCGGCGCTCGTTGCCGGCCGACCACACGATCGAGCTCGCGCGCGGGTCGCTCGAGCCATCGGGGTCAACGCCCAGCCGGCAACGTCCGCCGCCGCGCTCGTCGAGCGAGTAGAACGCCGTCAGCTGGTAGTCCCAGCCTGGGTTTGCTCCGATCGACTGGAAGATGCCCGCGCGTATGCCGGCGCCCGCGCGCAGGCACTGTGAGCGCCGGCCGCCGTGGACAACGAAGTGCTCGGCCGCATGAGAGTCCACGCTGTTGCCCGGGACTGAGACGATCGCCGCAGCCTGCGCTTCCTCGAGCGCTCCCCCGGAGAGCAGGTAGGGCTCCCAGTCGTTGGCCACCTGCCCCTCGTCGCGCTGGCGGAAGCCGTGCTCGAAGCCCGGGTTGAGGATGTCCACGACCCGTACGATCAGCCAATCCTCTCCGCTGGCTCCATCGTCGTCGGTGACCACGCAGCGGGCGAAGAAGCCGCCGTGCTCGCGGTATGTGTGCGTGGCGGCGGCATAGCCGACGCCCTCCGGCGGCTCGTGACGCTCGATGACGGTGGCCGGCAGTCGTGGCGTCGCGTCTCCGAAGTCCCATGTGGCGGTGTGACGGTCGCACCAACCCGGGTCGACGAACCGGGCAACGAGCGTGATCGGCGAGCACGGATAGGCATACAGATCGTGGCCGGCGTCGACCCGGGGGGCGACGTTGAGCACGGTAACCGCGATCGTGCCCGTGCCAACCCCGCCGTGTCGGTCGCGGACGGACACGGTGATCGTGTATTCGCCGCTGTGGCAGTAGGCGTGCTGGGCGCGGGCGCTGCCATGCGCCCGCGGCGGGGTGTTCGTCTCGGAGACTTCGGCCTTGGTGGGCAGCGAGTCATCGCCCCAGTCGAACCACACCTCGTGGGTCTCGAGCCACTCCTGGTCTGAGAACGTGGCTTCGTAGGGCACCTGCTCCCCCTCGTTGCACGTGACCGGCGCGTGCGGATCGACGACCGCCGGCACATTGCGCGCGCGCACGAGCGCGAACTGCCGTGTCATCACTCCGCCGGGTTCGCCTACGACCGTCGTCAGGACGGCCACGTAGACCCCGTCGTCGCCATAGCTGTGTGTGGCCACGCGTCCCTGCGCCGTGCCGCCATCGCCGAACGCCCACGAATAGGTTGTGTTCGGCTCCTGCGGTCCTCCCGTGAACGTGACCGGCGCGCCGGCATCGACATCGTAGGGGCCCCCGGCGCGGGCGAGCGCGTCAACGGTGAGCGCGAACTGGGAGCGTGGTTCGATCATCCGCTCAGCACGAGCCCTTCCGTGTTGATTTCGATCGGGTTCTGGAAGCTCGCGACGACGGTTCCGATGCCCTCGAGCACGTTCGGCCACGCGCCGAGCCCTTCGAGCTGTCCGTCAATCTTGCTCGTGATCACCTGCCCACCCACCGAGGAGATCACGCTTTCGGCGACCGCGTCGATGATGATCACGACGACGCCGCCCATGATGCCGAAGGTGATGAAGCCGACCAGCAGCGAGATGATCCAGGCGGCGGCCGAGAGGTGCACATCGTGTCCGAGGTTGACCGCCTTGAGGGCCTGCGTATTGTTGGGGCCGCCTGTCCATTCCAGCCCGGCGTCGGCTTCGAAGGAGCAGCTGACATCGATCGATCCGGCGATCGCATCCACGACGGTCACTTCGCCGTTGAGGTGGATCGACCCGGCGCGCAGCGAGGGTTCGAGCGCGGTCACCTTCACTTCGTGCCCCTTGATGTTGGGGAAGACCATCGGTGGGCTCGGGAATTTGGGGCCGAAGCCGCCTTCGTTGACCGGCCTGTGAATCGCTTCTTCGATCAGCGCGAGGGTCTTGGCCGCACCGATGCCGACCGCGAACGAGCGACTTGCGGGGACGAAGTCGGCCAGCGCGCTCGCGTTGGCGCCCGCGCCTGGATTGATACCGATCGCGAGCGCGCCCGCGATCACCTGTGGCTGGACAGCGTTGATCGTCACTTTGCTGCCCGCCGGTGGGTTCGGCGTCCACACCGGCACGTCACCGTGGGCGACGAGCGCCGCGTGAGCCTGCGCGGCGATGAAGGCGGTGATTTCGGCTTCGGTCGGGATCGCGATGTCGATCTCGCCGATCTGTCCGGCCAGCGCCTGCGCGCGAGCGGTCAGTCGCTGTTCGATAACCGCTTCGAGGTTCACGCCGACGATGCTCGCGTAGTTCTTGTTGGTCTCGTAGTTGGCGCCCGCCTGGTTGGCGGCGGGCTGGACGTTCTTCACAGTCACCGTGGCGGCGCCGACATCGGCGAGGAGCTGGCCGGGAGTCTGGGTCAGGGCCACGGCGAGCACGATTTCGGCGGTCGCCTCCATCGGCCAGGTGAGCAGCGACACGTTCGCCGCGGGCGAGCGCGAGAAGCGCAGATCGACCGGGAAGGTGAGGGTTGCTTCGCTCGGCGTCGGCAGGGCCGCGGAGGCCGGCGAGAGCGTCGCCACGACATCGACCGTGGTGTCGTAGAAGGGCACTGCGCTGTCCGTGCTCGGATTCGGGATCACGCCTTCGCTCAGGCGGCGATTGACGTATTCTTCAATCATCGCGAGCGTGATCGGCCCGATCGGATCCCCGCTCGTGAGCGTGGCCGAGACGGCGGCGGGCGGCAGCTGGCTGAGCAGGATGCCCACGTGGATCGAACCCGGGGGCGTCACCCCCGGCGGCGCGAGCACGACGATCTGGGTCTGCATCTCGAAGAAGCTCGCCGAGGGGAGCGGCGAGTTGGCGATCTGGACCTGGACTTCGGCGTCGAAGGTCAGCCTCAGCGCGTCGCTGGCGGGCGCCAGGTCGAGCCCCAGCCCGGTCCGCGGTATGTTCACGGTACCGTCCGCCACGGTGTAGGGGCCGAACTGGGTCCCCGCGGCGATCGGTGTGGAGTGCGGGATCACCGAGGAGTCCCAAGCCGCCTGCAGGAATTGGAGCAGGACGCTCGGGATGACCTCGACGACGACTTCGAATCCCTGCGTGTCAGGCATTGTCGGCGGGGCGGCGCAGACGCGCACGCAGGTTGCTGACGGGCAGCGGATGTGCGCCGGAGCGCACCGCCGCATAGAGCTCCGGCGAGGCGAGGCGAGGCTGTGAGGCCTCGAGCTCGCGGTAGGCGAGCAGCGGCTTGATCACCGGGTGCGTGGCGCTCATGTGCGCCAGTGGATCGGGTGCGGGCTTGCGCTCCGCGGAGGTGCGCGGTGGCAGCGGCTCGACCAGCCGCAGGAGTTGCGGCGATACCGCGCCCGCGTCTGTCGCCTGCGCCCGTGAACTCTGAGCCTGTGAGCGTGCCCGCCCCGCCGGCGACCCCGGCGCTCGGGCCTGTGACCCGGGTGCTCGTGCGCGTAACCCGGGCGGCTGGAGGCCGAGCTCGACGAACAGCAGGCGCGCCAGCTGCTCGGGATCCTCGAGCCGGCAGGACCGCCCAGCTGCCCTGGCGACCTCCCGGCCCAGCGCCTCCAGCCGCTTGGCGTCCTCACGTGAGAACCGCACCCGCCGTTCGACGTCAGCCGCGAGCGCGGGCGTCAAACGCTCGCCGAGCTCGTCCAGCGCGAGGATCGGATTGGTCGCAGCAGCGGCCGCGAGCGCCGGGTCGTCGTTGATGCGTTCGAGGATGGAGGGCACCCGCCGACGCAGCTCGGTGAGCGTGGTGATCGCAGCGGGTCGCTCCTGGCGTGAGGGCATCGCGAGTCCGAGGTCACGTCAAGTTCGCAAATCTCGAGGTCTCTGTCAAGGGTAGTCAGCAGATTCTTGACATATTCCGGTTGCGTCACACCAGAGCCCCCATACTATACAAAGTGAAGTATTGCTCAGTGCTTGTAGCAGCGTGTTGGAGGCGGCGTGCAACACGATCGCCAAGGCTAGGGCGATGCGTGTGCCCGGAAAGCGCAATCCGTGTCAATACTGTTCTCAGACTGTGACGCCTCACGTACAAACCCCGAGAGCGCTGTCGATCGCGGGCTCCGACTCGGGCGGGGGGGCCGGCATCCAGGCGGATCTGAAGGCGTTCGCGCGCTGCGGGGTGCACGGGATGACGGCGATCACCGCGATCACCGCACAGAGCACAACTGGGGTCACGGCGGTGCGGATGGCGCCCCCGGAGATGGTGCTCGCCCAGGTGCGGGCGGTGGTGGAGGACATCGGCGTGGACGCGGTGAAGGTGGGGATGTTGGGAACGGTCGAGGTGATCCGCGCGGTGGCGCGGGCGCTCGATGAGCTGCCTCCGGGCACCCCGGTGGTGGTGGACCCGGTGATGGTGGCGGAGTCGGGCGCGCGGTTGCTCCAGGAGGACGCTCAGCGGGCGCTCGTGGAGGAGATCTTGCCGCGCGCCACCGTGCTCACCCCCAACCTGCCGGAGGCTCGGGTGCTCGCCGGCCTCGGTCGATCTTCGAGAAGCCCGAAGGGGGGCGCGGAGAGAGAGGACATGGAAGCCGAACCGAGGGAATCGGCGCCCGAGCCGACGGATACGGAGTCCGCGGACGCCGAGGCCGAGGATGCCGAGGCGCGGGCGCTCGCGCGCGCGGTGCTGGCGCTGGGCCCGCGCATCGTGGTCCTCACCGGCGGCCATCGCACGCGCGCGGTCGACCTGTTCGTGGACGCCGAGGGCGGGGACGAGCTGGTGGAGATTCCGGGGGAGCGCCACCCGGACGGGGCGGCGCACGGCTCGGGCTGCACGCACTCCTCGGTACTGGCGGCGCAGCTCGCTTTGGGCCGAACGCCGCTGGAGGCGGCGCGCACGGCGCGGAGGCTCGCGGGGGAGGCGGTCGCGAATGGTTTGCGCGACCTCGGCGCGGGAGCGGGCCCGGTGGACATCCTCGGTTTGGAGGGCCGGCGGGGTGCCATAATCGAGAGACGATGAAGTTGCTGCGCCTGAAGCCGGGTCATCGATGAGGCTCCTGCGCCTGAAGCCCGGCCATGGCGAGATTGTGCTCGCGGAGGGGGATGTGGATGTGCCCGAGCAGGAGCGTGAGCTGATCGAGGCGTTTCGCCGGGAGCTGGACGCGGGCATGTGGGCGGCGGTGCCGACGGAGCGCCGTGATGGCCGCAGGGAGGCGGAGATGGTGCGGAGCTTCGGCGATGTGCCGCGTGACGCGGAGCGCGTGATCTTCTTCCCGCGGGCCGCCGGCGGGGCGCTCCAGTAGGCGGCGATGCTGCTCGCGTTGGGTGCCGGCGCGGTCGTGGTCGCGGTGCTGGCGTGGGAGCTCGCGCTGGCGCGTCTGCGGGCGCCGCTCGCCGGGGTTGGGAGAGTGCTCGTCGGCCGCCGCCCGCGCGGGCGCGTGCCCCAGGTGAGCTACGACCCGGGCCGGGAGCTGCGGGCGGAGCAGCGCGCCCGGGAGCTGCTGCGCTCGTGCGTGAACGAGGAGGAGTGGGCGATGTACCGGGATCTGGGCTTCCTGAGGATGTGGAGCCCCATCGCCCGGCGGCGCTCGGTGGACGACGAGGCGGGGGCGCGATACGCGTACCTGCTCTACCCGCACCGGCCGATCGTGGCGTACGTGCCGCAGACGGGGGCGCTTTTGAACGAGTACTGCGTGGCGTTTCCGGACCACACTTGCCCGTACGGGAGCACGCGGCTGCCGGACGCGGACGATGTGCTGGCGAAGTGGATGGCGCTGACCGCGGACGAGCGGCGGCTGATCGCGGATGCGAACATGCACCTCCCGGGTCGTCAGGTGGACCCGGAGCAGGTCCGCGATGACCTCGCGCGCCTGGCTCGCTGGGAGCGCGAGTGGGCCGAGCGCCCGATCGATCGGAGATCGGCCAGCACGTCGGATAGTGTTCGCGCACTGTGAGCGCCTTTGACGTAAAGCACCGCAGCCGCGCCCTGACAGAGGGTCCCGAGCGGGCGGCCGCGCGGGCGTACCTGCACGGGATCGGCTACTCGGCGGAGGACCTGGCGAAGCCGATCGTGGGGGTTGCGCACTCGTGGATAGAGACGATGCCGTGCAACTTCAACAACCGCGTGCTGGCGGCGAAGGTCAAGGAGGGGATCCGCGCGGCGGGGGGACGCCGATGGAGCTGAACACGATCGCGATCTCGGACGGGATCACGATGGGGACGGCGGGGATGCGGGCGTCGCTGGTCTCGCGGGAGGTGATCGCGGACTCGATCGAGCTGGTGGCGAGCGCGCACTGCTTCGACGCGCTGGTGTGCATCTCGGGCTGCGACAAGACGATCCCGGGGACGGTGATGGCGCTGGCGCGCCTGAACATCCCGGGGCTGATGCTCTACGGGGGCTCGATCCGTCCGGGCTGCTTCCGGGGACGGGACGTGACGATCCAGCAGGTGTTCGAGGCGGTGGGGGAGTTCGCGGCGGGGAAGATCACGGAGGAGGATCTGCACGAGCTGGAGGAGGTGGCGTCGCCGGGGGCGGGGGCGTGCGGGGGCCAGTTCACGGCGAACACGATGGCGATGGCGTTCGAGGTGCTGGGCATCTCACCGGCGGGATTGGCGATGGTGCCGGCCGAGGACGGGCGCAAGCTGGAGGTGGCGAGGGAGTGCGGGGAGCTGGTGATGGAGGTGCTGCGCCGGGGGCTGTGCCCGAGCGAGGTGATCACGAGGGGGGCGCTGGAGAACGCGATCGCGGCGGTGGCGATGAGCGGGGGCTCGACCAACGGAGTGCTGCACCTGTTGGCGGTGGCTCGCGAAATGGGGGTGCCGCTGCGGATCGACGAGTTCGACGGCATCTCCGAGCGCACGCCGCTGCTGTGCGACCTGCAGCCGGGGGGGCGCTACGTCGCGACGGACCTGTACGAGGCGGGGGGCGTCCCGCTGGTGCTTGCGCGGATGGCGGAGGCGGGCGTGCTGCGCCGGGAGGCGATCACGGTCACGGGCCGCACGATCGGCGAGGAGGCGGCCGCGGCGCAGGAGACGCCCGGCCAGCAGGTTGTCCGCCCGCTGTCCGATCCGCTGAAGCCGACGGGGGGCTTCGCGATCCTGCGCGGCAACGTGGCGCCGGAGGGGTGTGTGGTGAAGCTTGCGGGCCATGAGCGCCGCCGGCACGTGGGACCGGCGCGGGTGTTCGACGGCGAGGAGGCGGCGATGGCGGCGGTGCTGGCGAAGGAGATCGCGCAGGGCGACGTGGTGGTGATCCGCGGCGAGGGCCCGGCGGGGGGCCCGGGGATGCGGGAGATGCTGGCGGTCACCGCGGCGTTGGTCGGGGAGGGCCTGGGGGAGTCGGTGGCGCTGATCACCGACGGGCGCTTCTCCGGCGCGACGCACGGGTTCATGGCGGCCCACATCGCGCCGGAGGCGGTGCGGGGCGGCCCGATCGGGGCGCTGCGCGACGGGGACGAGCTGACGATCGACGTGGACACGCGCCGCATCGACGTGGGGCTCTCAGACGAGCAGATCGCGGAGCGGCTGCGCTCCTACACCCCGCCCACGCGCGCGGACGAACGCGTGGAGGTGGCGATCCAGAAGTACGCGAAGCTGGTGGGGAGCGCCTCGGAGGGCGCGGTCGCGCGCTGAGAAGTCGCCGAGGGCGGTGGTGTTGCCCGGCCGGCTCTCAGGCACGGGTGCGCTTGAAGACCCGGCGCGTCAGATGCGGGTTGCGCCTGACTGTTGCCAGCAGCGCCCTGTCCATCATCCTCGTCTTCCGTTCGTCCTCGACGGGCATCCTCGCGGCGCTGTCGGCGTCACCTGCCCTCCTTCATCGCCGCTGTCGGCACCTGGGTAGAGGAGCTGCCGACTGACCAGACGGACAGTCGGCTCACGGTCCCGCGATCGCGAATGGGCCGTTGAAGGCGCTGTTCTGGCGTCCGAAGAGCTGGCCGCCCATTCCGGGCGTGGGCGCCGGGCTGGTCTGAACGTTGAGCGTGAACTGCTGAGCGATCGGCAGGCTTCCGCCGGTGCACGTCAGCGTGTCGCTTGGGTTGGCGGTGCTCGAAACGGTCGCCGTGGGAAGCTGGGTGGGGCAGAGGCTGTTGACGATCTGCCGAGGGGTAGATCCGGCGGGTGGTATGACAACCTTGACGGCGTCGAGTGGGGTGCTTGTGTCCGACTTGATGGCGAACGATCGCGGGGTGGGAGTGCCGTTCTGGAGCGAGAACGTGGCGTTGAGCTTGACCTCGGTGGGATCGAAGAAGGACCAGTTGCCCATCGCGTCGATCGTGCCCAAGAAGGACACCGGCGGCGTGCGCGCGGGGCGGGTCCGCAGGTGGGGGGTGGTGTAGCCGAACTTGACCGACTGGTTGAAGGGCATCCCGAGGCCGTACGCTTCGGCCAGGCCTACGACCAGATCCTCGGTGGGGTTTGAGAAGGTCGCCCAGTCGTACAGTCCGTGCAGGTTTCCGTTGGTGAACCCGCCGGCGCCGTCGGGGTCGTCGATCTGGTTGATCACGTGTCCGTTGACTTTATGGGTCTTGGGATCCAGGGTGAAGTATTCCTTGCCCTTGACGTACGCGCCGGCTGAGACCTCGTCAGAGGAGGATGAGGTCTCGAGCACGCGGACATTGTCCGTGTCTTCGAACACCGGCGCGAAGCGGTCGGCGAAGCAGGAATCGATCTTGATCTTGAACTCGGCGTTCTCGTGTGCTTTGGCGATCGCGATGAGGTCGCTCGGCGTTACATAGGAGCTTTCGTCCACGACCTTGCCATTGCGGAGCACGAACCCGGGGCTCGTCATGACTGCGGCGGGACCGCCCGGGTTCTGCGCATTGACCGTCACCGGGTTCGCGAGGTTGTGCCATTCCTTGGGGCTGCCCGGGGCAAACGATGCCGCGTCCGGCGGGGTGCCGTGGCCGGCGAGATAGATGAAGACGTCGTTACAGCCGGCGGCGGTCGCCTTGTTGACGGCAGCGGCCAGGGATTTGGCGGTCGGCACGTCTGGTTCGACGGTCTTCAGGCCGATCCGGGAGGCGAATGTGAGCATCGCCTTGCCGCCACCACGAAACAATGGGTTTGTGAAATCGCCGATCGGGATCAGGCAATCGTGCGCGAGCAGGGCGGTGCGCTTCGGCGGATGTCCGTCTCCCGCATAGCGAGCGGCGTGAGCATGGAGCCTGGAATGGCCGAGAGCAGCGGTGGCGTCGTAGACCACGTAGGCGCGTCCCTCATACCCCTGCGCGGTGATGAGGAACGGGGCAAGCCGGTTGTTGATGATCAAAAACCAGTTCATGTCCTCGCGGCGCACTATGCGGCCGCTGCGAGCGTCGATCAGCACCAGCCGACTGGCATGGGCGAAGAACGCCCCGTGTGCGAGATCCTCCCAGTAGACGTACGCGGCGCCGGCAAGCGGCCTAACGCCCGGCACGGGCGGCGGCCCCGCCTCGTAGACGAACCCGCCACGGCGGACGGGGTGTGGAAGGCTGAACACGACGACGGGGCCGGGCTCACGCTGCGGATGCAGCGCCCGCAGCGCGATACGCGTGGCCGTGGCGTGGGTGATGGCGAAGGCAGGCGGCGCGCCCGCTCCGGCGCCCACGACGCAGACACCCACAGCAAATAGCGCTGCGCCCAGGCGCCCGCTGAGCGGCCTGGCCCCTGCTGCCTGCTTCAATCCGCCCAGCCGCACAGCGACCCCCTGATGTCTTGCTGGAACCGATGAGGAGCTTACGCGAATCTTGTGACGGACCTCTCGTTCTGCCGTGAGCGTGGCCACGAGTCCATGCTCGCCCTTTCCTCCCGAGTGCTGGCCGAGGCGCTCCTCGCCGGTGGCGGGCTTGACAGGATCGCAGCGCCGGACCTTGCCGGAGATCCTCACGCCGCAGCGACGGGCACCCCGGAATGCTCGGCGAGGAAGGCGTCGATCGCGGCGGCGACCTCCTCCGGACGCTCGAGCATCACGAGGTGCCCAGAGTCCGGGATGACGACCTCGCGGTCGGGCGCAAGCGCGGCGCAGAGCTTGGCGCCGTCGCTGGCCTTGAGAACCTTGTTGTTCTCGCCCCAGATGACGCACACCGGCACGCCATTGGGCTTTCGCTCCAGCCCGGCGAAGCTCTCCTCGTGCTCGGCGAGACTGAGCAGGACCCGCATCTGATCGGGGTCGCGGTTGGCGTCGCGCAAGTGGTCCAGCAGCTCGGGCGAGACGCGGTCGGGGTGAGCGAACAGCATCTTTCGCGCGCTCGCCGCCGCGATCGGCCGCGGCGTCGGGATCTGCGCGCTCAGCGCCGCGAGCGCGTGCGCTGCGCGGCGGCTGCGGCGCGTGATCCACAGCAACGGGCGCAGGGCGCCGCCCGCGGCCGTCCGATCGGTGAGGACGTTGACTGCCACGACGGCCTCCACCCGCTCGGGGTGCTGGGCCGCATAACGCAGGACTGTCGCCGCGCCCATGCAGTTGCCGATAAGCGTCACCTTGCCGAGGCCGAGCTCGTCGAGGAGCGCGCCGAGCATGTCAACGTAGAGGTCGAGCGAGTACTCGATCTTCGGGTGCCCGGAGCGGCCGAACCCGAGCATGTCCGGCGCGATCACGTCGTGGTCGGCGGCGTAGCGCTCGATCAGCGGCTCCCAGGTTCGGTGCGAGGTGCCACCGTTGTGGAGGAAGACCATCGGGGCGCCGGTGCCTTCGCGCCGGTAGAAGACCTCGTGGCCGCGGAAGGTGAAGGTGCCCATCTGCTCAGTTCCTCCTGTATTCGGTGGCTGCTCGACCGCTTCGCCAGCTCAATCGAGTCAGGTCGCCGAGCCTACACCCTGAGTGCGCTCAGGTGCGGGTCGCGGTCCGTCTTCGAGGTAGGCGACCGCCGATCCGATGCCATCCTCCTCGCCCATGCGCTGGGCCACTTCCTTGGCGCGAACGGCGACCCGGCCGTCGAGCACGGCGCGTAGCCCATCGGTCAGGCGCTGAGCGTCGAGCCTGGCGAAGGGGAACGTCGCGCCGACGCCGAGGCGCCGGCATTGTGATCCCCAGAACGGCTGGTCGTAGAACACCGAGCAGATCAGCGTCGGGGTCCCGGCGGCCAGGCCGGCGTGAGTTGTTCCCGCTCCGCCGTGGTGCACCGCTGCCGCACACCGCGGCAGCAGACTCTGATGATCGACCTCACCGACCACGAACAGCGTGTCGTCACGTACCGCGTCCAGCTCGCTCCACCCTGCCGCGAGGATCCCACGCGCACCGAGCTCGGCCAGCGTGGCTCTGATCGTGCGCAACAGGGCCGCTCCGTCGAGGACCGGCATGCTGCCGAAGCCCAGGAACACCGGCGGCGGGCCCGCCTGCAGCCAGTCATCGAGCTCGCTTGGCACACCATGCTCCCCGAGTTGCGCCCGCAGCTCTGACCACGGCTCGAGGAAGCCGGCCGGGTGCCACGCCCATCATCGAGACTGTCACCTGTCCGTCCTGCGGCACGGCCCATCCCCCGGCGGCGAGGCACTGCGACAGCTGCGGCCAGACGCTCATCGACGCCGGTGCGCGGATCGCAGGGCCCGACCCGCGCACCCGTCCCCCGGAGCATCTCGCGGAGAAGATCCGCGCGGGGCGCGCCACGCTGGAGGGGGAGCGCAAGCAGGTGACGGTGCTGTTCGCGGACGTGATGGGCTCGATGGAGCTCGCCGAGCAGAGCGATCCGGAAGAGTGGCGGCGGATTATGGATCGCTTCTTCACGATCCTGTGTGACGGTGTTCATCGCTTCGAGGGCACCGTAGACAAGTTCACCGGCGACGGCATCATGGCCCTGTTCGGGGCGCCGATCGCGCGTGAGGACCATGCCCGGCGCGCGTGTTATGCGGCGCTGGCGCTTCAGCGCGAGCTCGCCGCGGGGCGAGCTCTACGAGCTGTTGGCGCCCTTCTCCGGGCAGCTCGCGGCCACCAACGGTGTCGTGGTGTTCGGGTCGATCGCCTGGGCGCTCGGCACGCTCGCCGCGACCGCCGAGCGCTACGAGCAGGCCGAGGGCCACTTCGCCGCCGCCGCTGAGATCGAGGCGCGCGTCGGCGCGCCGCGCCCCTCGACCCGTGCTCGACTGGAGTACGCTCGTCTGCGCCGGCACTCGTCGGAGCTCGTCATGGACTGTCCATCCTGCGGCCACCTGAATCGTGAGGGTGCGCGTTTTTGCGCACAGTGCGCCACGCCGCTCAGCGACAGGGTCACGTGTCCGTCGTGTGGCACGGCCCATCCCTCGGCGGCGAGGCACTGCGACAGCTGCGGGCAGGCGCTGAGCGGCGAGGGCGCTTCCGCTGGCGGGCGGGAGGGGAACGGCGGCGCGGCGATGGCCGCCGGGCGCGATCCGCGCGCGTACACCCCCGAGCACCTCGCCGAGAGGATCCGTGGCAGCAGGGCTGACCTGGAGGGCGAGCGCAAGCAGGTCACGGTGCTGTTCGCGGACGTGATCGGCTCGATGGATCTCGCCGAGCGGACCGACGCGGAGGTCTGGCGGAGGATCATGGATCGCTTCTTCGTGATCCTCTGCGACGGCGTCCACCGCTTCGAGGGGACCGTGGACAAGTTCACCGGCGATGGGATCATGGCGCTGTTCGGCGCCCCGCTCGCGCACGAGGACCACGCGCAGCGCGCGTGCTGGGCGGCGCTGACGCTGCACCGTGAGCTGGCCGTCTACGCCGCGGAGGTGCGCCGCGGCGAGGGGTTGAGCTTCTCGGTGCGGATGGGCCTGAACTCGGGCGAGGTCATCGTCGGCGCGATCGGCGAGGATCTGCGCCTGGAGTACACGGCGATCGGCCACACGGTCGGCCTGGCGCAGCGGATGGAGTCCCTCGCGGAGCCGGGCAGGGCCTACCTCACCGACCAGACCGCCAAGCTCGTGTCCGGCTATCTCGATCTCGACGACCTCGGCGAGTTCGACGTCAAGGGGGTCGGCGAGCCCGTCCGGGTGCACGCGCTGGCGGGCGCCGGGGGCGCCCGTTCGCGCCTTGACATCTCCCGGGCGCGGGGCTTCACACGGTTCGTGGGGCGCGAGGACGAGCTGGCGACGCTCCAGGCGGCGCTGGAGCAGTCCCGCGAAGGGCAGCGGGGTCGTGGTCGGCGTGGTCGGCGAGGCCGGTGTCGGCAAGAGCCGGCTGTGCGACGAGTTCACGGAGCGCTGCCGGCGGCGGGGCATCCCGGTGTATGAGGCTCAGTGCCAGGCGCACGGCAGCGCGATCCCGTTCCTGCCGGTGCTGCAGATGATGCGCAGCTACTTCGGGATCGCAGAGCACGACCCCGACCAGCAGGCGCGCGAGAAGATCGCCGGACGGCTGCTGCTGCTCGACGAGACGTTCGCCGAGAGCCTGCCGCTGGTGTTCGACTTCCTCGCCGTGGCCGACCCGCACCGCCCGGCGCCGCGCATGGACCCCGACGCCCGCCAGCGGGCGCTGCTGGAGATGGTCAAGCGCCTGGTGCATACCAGCAGCCAGCGCGAACCGGGCATCAACCTGCTCGAAGACGTGCATTGGATCGACCCGGGCAGCGAGATCTTCCTCACGCAGCTCGTCGAGGTGATCCCGGGGACGCGCAACCTGACGATCGTCAACTTCCGGCCGGAGTACAGCGCGCGAGTGGATGCGCAAGTCCTACTACCGGCAGATCTCGCTGCTGCCGCTGGGGCCGGAGGCGATCGAGGCGCTGCTCGCCGACCTGCTCGGCGAGGACCCCTCGCTGAACGGCCTGCCCGACCTGATCTCCGAGCGGACCGCCGGCAACCCGTTCTTCATCGAGGAGGTCGTGCGCGCGCTGGTGGAATCCGGCAACCTGCGAGGGCAGGCGGGGCGCCTACCGGCTCGTGCGCCCGGTCGACGACGCGACGGTCCCGCCGACGGTCAACACGGTCCTCGCGGCGCGGATCGACCGGCTCTCCGAGCGCGAGAAGGGCCTCCTTCAGAGCGCGGCGGTGATCGGCAGGGAGTTCTCCGAGCCGGTCCTCGCGCGGGCGGCCGACGCTCGCGGAGGGAGAGCTGGAGCCTGCGCTGCGGGCGCTGATCGCGGCGGAGTTCCTGTATGAGCAGGAGCTCTACCCCGAGGCGGTCTACGCGTTCAAGCACCCGCTGACCCAGGAGGTCGCCTACCGCTCCCAGCTCGGCGAGCGCCGCGCTAGCGGTGCACCGCCGCGTCGCCGAGGCACTCGAGGAGCTCTACCCGGACAAGCTCGACGAGCGCGCCGCGCTGCTCGCCCAGCACTGGGAGGCCGCCGGGGATCCCCTTGCCGCCGCGCGGTGGAGCGCGCGCGCCGCCGCCTGGGTGGGGCTCGACGACATCTCCGAGGCGGTCCGCCACTGGCGCAAGGTCAGCGAGCTGACGCAGGCGCTGCCGCGACTCGGCCGAGGCGAACGCGCTGGCGCTCGCCGCTCGCGTCTCGCGGCTGGGCTACGGCTGGCGGCTGGGGATCTCAGAGCAGGAGGCGACCGCGCACTACGAGGCCGGCAGGGAGCTGGCGCAGCGAAGCGGCGACCGCGCGAGCCTGCTGTTGATGACCGTCGGCGTACGCGAACGTGCGGGGCATGGCCGGACACGTCGAGGAGTACGGCGAGCTCGCGGAGGAGGTCAACCGTCTGGGCATCGAGATCGGCGACCCCGCCCTGCGCATGGCGTCGCTGATCGTTCCGGTCTACGCGCGCTGGGTGCGAGGGCGGTTGGGCGAGGCGCTCGCGCTGGCGGACGAGGGGATCGCGCTGGGCGCCGAGGACCCCACGCTCGGCGGCGGGATCATCCTGGACCTGCTCCTACGCATGGTGCCTGATGATGAGGGGCATGATCCTGGCCGCCATGGGGTACCCCGAGGAGGCGGCGTCCGAGTTCGACCGCGCGCTGCGGGTCGCGCAGGAGCAGGGAGACCTCGAGACCCAGGGCTGGACGCACAGCTGCTACGTCTGGCTGGCGCGTTTCACCGGGGAGCTCGAGACGGCGCTCGCCCATGCGACCCAGGGGTATGAGATCGCCGAGCGGATCGGTGGCGCCTTCTCGCGGATGGGGGCTCTCTACTTCCTTGGATACGCCCGCCTCATGATCGGCGAAACGGACGAGGCGATCGCCGCGCTCGAGCGCTCGATCGAGCTCGGACGCGAGAGCGCGCACCGGCCTGGAGCAGGAGTCCGCACGGTTCGCGGGGTTGGCCGAGGCGCTGCTGAGCGCAGGCGACCGCCGGCGGGCGCTGGACGCCGCGCAGGAGTCGGTGGCGCTCGCGCGCGAGCGCGGCAACGGGGCCACGCTCGCCATCTCCTACCGGGTGCTGGCCGAGGCGCTCCTCGCCGGCGACGGTCCCGACAGGGTCGCGGCCGCGACGGAGGCGCTGGACGAGGCGACGGCGGCGGTAGAGGCGACCGGCGCTCGCGCCGAGCTGCCCTTCATCGAGCGCGCCCGCGCGCGGCTGATACCGGTGAGCTGAACCGCGTTCTGAAAGGGGGATAATCGAACGGTGAGTTCTGCGGCTACGGAGACGGTGTCGGTCTTGATGACCGATCTGGTCGGCTCGACGGCGATGGCCGATCGGGTCGGTCCGGCGGCCGCGGAGAGCTTGCGCGCGGAGCACTTCGGGCTGCTGCGGGGGGCGCTTGAGCGCAGCGCCGGGCGGGAGGTCAAGAATCTCGGCGATGGGCTGATGGTCGTGTTCTCCAGCGCGTCACAGGCGCTGACATGCGGGGTTGAGATGCAGCAGGCCGTTGAGGCGCGCAACCGCCGGGCGCAGGAGCGCCTGGAGGTGCGGATCGGTCTGAGTCTTGGTGAGGCGACGGTGCAGGACGGCGACTATTTCGGTGAGCCGGTGGTCGAGTCCTCGCGGCTCTGCGCTCAGGCCCAGGGCGGGCAGATCGTGGTCAATGCGCTAGTGCGGCAGCTCGGCGGCGCACGCGACGGTCATAAGTTTCGTTCACTTGGTGGGCTTGAGCTGAAGGGCATCTCCGAGCCGGTGACGGCGTTCGAACTTCAATGGGAGCCCGTCCTTGCAACCGGTATCGCGCTGCCGGAGGGGTTGCGTGAGCTGCCGGCGACCGCCTATGTGGGACGGGTGGCAGAGCGCGAGCGGCTGGCGGAGCTGTGGGAGCAGGCACGCGAGAGTTCGCTGCGCCTCGCGCTGATCAGCGGTGAGGCTGGAGTTGGTAAGACGCGGCTGGCCACGCACCTGGCGGTCGAGGCGTATGGGGAGGGCGCGACGGTGCTGTATGGGCGCTGTGATGAGGACCTCGGCGTGCCCTATCAGCCGTGGGTGCAGGCGCTCGGCTACCTCGTCAACGAGGCACCCCAGACAATCCTCGACGCCCATGTCGAACGCTTCGGCGGCGACCTTGCTCGCCTCGTGTCCGCCCTGCGCGATCGCGTGCTCGATCTGCCCGCTCCTCGTGAGAGCGATCCCGAGACCGAGCGCTACCTGCTGTACGTCGCCGCGGTGGGCCTGCTGGAGGGCGCGGGCGAGCGGGAGCCGGCGCTGTTGATCCTGGATGACTTGCAGTGGGCCGATGGGCCGACGCTCTCGCTACTGCGCCACGTGATCACGGCGGGCGCATCGATGCGCCTGCTGGTGATCGGAACCTACCGGGATTCCGATCTCGCACGCGATCATCCGCTGGCGGCGCTGCTTGCCGACCTGCACCGCGAGCAGGGTGTGCAGCGCATCAAGCTCACAGGCCTTGAGACTGACGACCTGGTCGCGTTGATGGAGGCCGTCGCCGGGCACGAGATGGACGAGGACGGACGGGCGCTCGCCGGGGAGATCACGCGTGAGACGGCCGGCAACCCGTTCTTCGCGGGTGAGGTGTTGCGCCACCTGACGGAGTCCGGCGCGATCGTTCGACAAGACGGTGGGCGCTGGCGCCTAGTGGGGGATCTGGCAGAGCTGGGCCTGCCCCAGAGCGTGCGCGAGGTGGTCGGGCGGCGTGTGGAGCGCCTGGGCCCAGACGCCCGCACGGCGCTGAGCGCCGCCGCGGTCATCGGCCGCGAGTTCGACCTGGATCTGCTGCTCGCGGTGCTCGAGTTCTCAGAAACGCGGCTGCTCGACCTGCTGGATGAGGCGGTCGCGGCGTCTCTTCTACAGGAGAGCGCAGAGCGGGCGGAGCGCTTCGCGTTCACCCATGGGCTCGTCGAGCACACGCTGTATGAGGACCTCGGGCGTGCTCGCCGCGCCCGGCTTCACAAGCGGGTCGCAATAGCGTTGGAGGAGCAGTGCGGCGATGATCCCGGCGAACGGCTGGGTGAGCTCGCCGGCCACTGGGCCGCAGCGGTTGTGAGCAGTGACACCGCCAAGGCCATGCACTACGCCCGACGAGCGGCAGAGCGCGCGCTTGAGCAGCTCGCTCCCGATGAGGCGGCACGCTGGTATCGCCAGGCACTCGAGCTCTACGACCAGGCGCCCAGCGGCGAGCGCTCAGAGCGCTGCGAGCTGCTGATCGGCTTGGGGGAGGCCCAGCGCCAGACCGGGAACCCGGAGTCTCGCCAGACGCTGCTCGACGCCGCCCAGCTCGCCCAAGAGCTCGACGACACCGACCGGCTCTGCCGCGCCGTGCTGGCCAACAGCAGGGGATGGGTCGGCCAAGCCGGCGCGGTGGACTCCGAGCGCGTGCGGGCGCTTGAGGCCGCCGCAGGAGCCCTCCCGGATGACGATCCGCGGCGGGCGCAAGTGCTCGCGCTGCTGGCCGGCGAGCTCCACTACGGTGGTGAGCCGGCGCGGTGCCGGCGGCTGGCCGCGGAAGCCATCGAGATGGCCCGAGTCGCCGGCGATCCGGTCGCGCTGGCTCACACGCTCGCCAACGCCTGCTGGGCCATCATGGTGCCCGACACGCTGCAGGAGCGCCAACGACTGAGCGACGAGCTGGTCGACCTCGCGCAGCGTCTGGACGACCCGTCGTTGAGCTTCCACGCCGCCGCCAGACGGATGAGGGTCGGCCTGGAGACCGGGGACCGCTCGCAGGTCGAGTCCGGCCTTACAACGATGCGAGCGCTGGCTGCCTCCGTGCCGCAGCCGTACATCGCCTACCTGCGGCTGATGCTTGAGTCCAGTTGGGCGGTTGTTCAGGGCGACCTTCAGGCATCTGAGCAATGGGCGAGCCAGGCGTTCGAGGCCGGGACCGCGGCCGGCGAGCCGGACGCCGTGATGATCTTCAGCGTGCATCTGTCCAATGTTCGCTATCACCAGGGCCGGCTCGGGGAGCTCGTCGAGCAGATAGCGCAGCTCGCCGACGAACAGGACAATTCGTGGTGGCGCGCGTGCGCAGCGTTCGTCCTGATCGAGAGCGGTCGCGAGGATGAGGCACGCGAGCTGCTACTGGCTGAGGACCTCCAGAGAGTCCCGTGGGACCAGGCATGGTCCATAGCCATGTTTGTCTGGGCCGCGGTGTGCTCCCGTCTGCGCGTCCTCGATCGCGCGGGTGAGCTCTACGAGCTCTTGGCGCCCTTCTCCGGCCGGCTCGCGACCAACGGTAGCCTCGTGCTCGGATCGATCGCCGGGGCGCTCGGCACACTCGCCACGACCCTGGAGCGCTACGAGCAGGCCGAGGGCCACTTCGCCGCCGCCGCCGAGATCGAGGAGGGCCTCGGCGCGCCGCTGCTCCTCGCCCGCACTCACGCCGCATGGGCCCGTGCGCTCATCGCCCGCGGCCGGCCCGCGGACCTCGACCGCGCACAGACCATGCTCGAGCAGGCCCACGACACCGCCGCCCGCCTGGGCGCTGGAGGCATCACGCGCGAGATCGCAGAGTGCCGCGCCGCCCTGGCCGCGCTCAGCGGCGGCTAACCTGGATTCTCGGTGCACTAATTCAACCCAGTTTTTGGGCATCATCGGGCGGGGAAGCTGTAGCTGAGGGTGCGTCCGTCCCACCAGGGCACTTCGATCTGGCGGTGCTGGTAGTCGGCGTCGAGCAGGGCGGGGGTGTGGGCGCGGCGGCGTAGGCGGACCTCGACGTGCCTGGGGGTGAAGTGCAGCTCGCCGATGCCGTCGATGAGCTGGCTGCGGATCGTGTCTGGGGTCTGGTTGTGGTAGCCGGGGTGCAGTCCGCGCGCGAAGCGCCGGTAGACGATGTCGGCGAGCACGGTGAGCGCGACGTCGAAGTTGACGGCGAGCGGGACCTGGGAGCAGAGGGAGTCCAGGTGGAAGGCGCGGATCTGCTCGGCGAGCTGGTTCTCGATGCCCCAGCGTTGGCCGTAGCGCTCGATCAGCTGCTTGACGGTGAGCGTGTGCTGGTTGGTGAGGATCAGGGTGGCCTGCTCGCGGCCGAGGCCGTTCACGGCGATCTGGCGCAGCGCGGCGCCCTTGATCGTGAC
This sequence comes from uncultured Solirubrobacterales bacterium, assembly GCA_963813765.1. Classification (GTDB taxonomy): domain Bacteria; phylum Actinomycetota; class Thermoleophilia; order Solirubrobacterales; family Solirubrobacteraceae; genus Palsa-744. The sequence goes on along the minus strand of CAWFAB010000006.1, from coordinate 749,268 downwards.
CGCCTGCTCGTGGTAGGTGACGTTGCGGTGTTTGCCCGCCCTGTCGAGGCGGGTCTTCGTCCAGGCTTTGGCGGGCAGCGCTCCGAGGTCGGCGATCAGCTTCGGGGAGCGCTGCCTGAGCGTGATGAAGCCGACGCCCATCTCGTCGAGCTCGGCGAGGTGCTCCTGGGTGGTGAGCTTCTGGTCGAACACCAGGAGCTTGGGCAGCTCACCGTGGGTGCGCTTGTAGAACTCGCAGAAGCGGATCACCTCGCGTGACTGTTCACGCGCGGTGAGCTCGGCGTTTGCGTAGAGGATCGTGCGCTGCTCGCCGTCCTGGGCGATGAACGTGAGTACCGAGCGGGTGCGCTGCGAGCGGCGCGGAACGTAGTTCTTCTCCAGGATCGTCTCCTCGCCGTAGCTCATGATCGTGTGGAAATCCAAGTTCAGATCGGCCTCGCCGAGCAGCCCGGCATCTGTGAGGCGTGGCTGCAGCGCTTCGAAGAACGCGAGCTGCTGGGCGCGGCGGGTGCGGTAGCTGTAGGTGCTCAGGTGCCAGGTCTTGGGCAGCACGTTCAGTCCGGCGAAGATCCCCAGCGCGGGGTCGTGCACGACGTTCTTTACGTGGCTGCGCCTGCGGCGGCCGGAGAGCTTCAGCGCCATCAGCCCCAGCACCGAGCGCAGCGCGGGAAGCTGGCTGGTGGACGGCCAGTCCGCGGCGGACACCAGGCCGGGGAGATCAAGCGCGAGGAGCTCTCCTATGAGCAGGAACAGCCCGGCGTGCGCGGTGGGCACGCTGCCGGTCTGTGGCCACTCGTCCTCTTCACGGACGTGGACCTTCGGCGCGCGCAGCGTCGCGGGCGCAGGCGCAGGCGAGGGCTCCGGCGCGGCCGGCTTTCCCATCCGCGCGAGCCCGGCCTCCCCCAAGACCTCCCAGGCCGCGGTGCGCGCCAGCGGCGTCCCGGCCCGTGCGAGCTCTGAGACGATCTCGTCCAGGCCGTGGCGTTCGCGGCGCAGCCGGATCGCGAGCTCCCTGGCGGCGTCCTTCTTCGGCTGGCGCTTGGGGCCCGGGCGGGGCTCGGTGAACAGCTCATCGAGCCGGCCTCGGCGGTAGTCGCGTACCAGCGTCTCCACGCTCGAGCGCGTGTACCCGAGCCGCTTGGCGACCTCCGTTGAGCTCGCGCCCTCGACGAAGTAGGCACGCAGCGCCTCGTAGCGGCGCTGGTTGGGCGCTGTCGGTGCCGTGAACTGCTCGTGTCCGGGACGCGGAGCCATATACAAGGCTAGACTGGTGGACTAACTCTTGATCTATGATTGCACTCCGGTCGGACGGAACGGCGTCCAACATCCGCCTGCCCAGCGATCATCGGCGATTATCGCGCCCGGGAGTGCCCATCCATACCCCAGCCACTCCAGGCGCAGCCCCTAGCTTAATCCACTAGACTAACCTAGTCTCAACGGTCAGCCACGCGGAAAGCCCAGCCCCACAGCCAAAAACAACCCGCGCAGACGACTCAGCCAACCCCCGCAAGGTGAACCACACGCCCGCCGATAATCCAGGCTAACGCTCGCCGAGCCGGTCGGCGCCCGCGCTGGGGCTACTCGCTCAGGAACTCTTCCAGCAGCGAGTTGAACGCCGCCGGGCGCTCGAGCTGGGGCATGTGGCCGGTGTCGGCGAAGACGACCTTGCGTGAATTGGGGATCAGCTCGGCGAAGCGCTCGGCGTCGCGCACGGTGACGAGGCGGTCGCTTTTGCCCCAGACGATCAGGGTGGGACAGGCGATCTCTCCGAGGCGGTGGCGGAAGTCGTAGTCGAGGCAGGCCTGCAGACCTCCGACGAAGCCGGGCTTGCCGGCGCCGCGGATCTGCTCGGCGACCAGCGGGGCGGGCAGCCGGCTGGGGTGGCGGGTGAAAGGGCCGAAGGTGGCGTTGCGCAGCCCCGGGCGCCGGGCGACGATGTCCGAGCGGGCGGCGACCCAGCCTGCGCAAGCGGCGATCACGCGCTCGGCGCGGCGCAGCCGCGGCAGCGCGCGGGTGCCGTGGGGGTGGTTATAGGTGCTGAGGCCGGCGGGGGAGACCAGCACGAGGCGCTCGACGCGCTGGGGGAAGTTGATGGCGAGCTCGGCTGCGATGAAGCCCCCCATCGAGTTGCCGACGACCGCGGCGGCGCTGAGGTCGAGCGCGTCGAGGAGGGCGTCGAGCGTGCGGGCGTAGCCGGAGATCGAGATCGGCTCGACCGGCATCGGCGAGCGCCCGAAGCCCGGGAGATCGACGGCGATCACACGGTGGGTACCGAAGCCGGGAGACACTCGCCTTCGACCGATTCGGGGGACACTCGCTGCGCTCGCATCCCCGAATCGGCCAGCATCCCCGTTTCGGCCAGCGAACACGGGAAGCTGCTCCAACCAGTTGGGCCAGGAGCCGGTGAGACCGTGGACGAACAGCAGCGCCGGCCCCTCGCCCAGCTCGATGACGTTGATCGGCGAGCCGTTTATGGCTATCCAGCGCTGGTGCGCGCGCCAGTCGATGTCCAGCCAGGGTGAGCGTCCCTGTGGCCCGTAGATGTGGTGCGCGTCCGGCTTGGAGGGTGAGGACACGGGGGTCACAGGGGGCAACCTATCGAGATCGAGTTACTGCGGCAGCGGAACGCATCGGATCGTCCATGCGTTGTGTTACATGGGTAAGCTATCGGATCAGGGGGTACGGCAATGCGGATCGCGGTGGACATCGACTCGACCCTGCACCACTACTGGGACGTGCTCTCGGAGGTCTCGGCGCGGCGCTTCGGCGTGGAGCTGCCCTACGAGGAGCAGCTGACGTGGGGTCTCACGCGCCTGCGCCCGGAGCAGCTGGAGTTGTGCGTGAGGGAGAGCCACAGCGATGAGCGGATCCTCGCGGGCGTGCCGTACCCGGGAGCGGTGGAGACCGTGCGGGAGTGGCATGCCCGGGGCCACTTCGTGCAGATCCTGAGCCACCGGGAAGAGTGCTGTCGGGGCGCGGCGGAGACATGGCTGCGGGCCATCGGCCTGCCGTTCGACGATCTGCAGTGCACCTCGGAGCGGGTGGAGCTGTGCGTGCGGGAGGGGATCGAGCTGCTGATCGACGACAGCCCGATGAGCATCGTGGGGGCGCTCGAGCGGGGCATCGTGGCGGCCACGATCGTGCATCCCTGGAACGAGGAGGTGTGCGAGGAGGAGGATGTGATCTGCGCCCGCGACTGGCACGAGCTCGCGCGGCTGCTGGCGCCTGTGGTGAGCGGTTCACCCCCGGCCGACCGATCGAAGATCGGCCAGCGCATGGTGGAGAGGGTGGGCGTGGGCAGGGCATAGCCCCTGGGGCGGCGAAGTAGAGGGTATGGCTGCGGACGGGAGGGCCTGCGAAGGGGGGGGCGGCGATGGGGAGCGTCTGAAGGCGGTATGGGAAGCGGCGGTGGCGCTGCTGGATGAGGATCTGCGCCGACGGGATGCGGCGGAGAGGACGCGCCGGGCGTACGGGGTCGATCTGCGCCAGTTCGCGCAGTGGGCGGTGGCCGCGGGCCTGGCGCCCGGGGACGTGGGCCCGCGCGAGGTGCGCCGCTACGTGGCGCGGCTCTCGGACGGGGGGGCGGCGCCGGCGAGCACGGCGCGCAAGCTGGCGGCGGTGCGGGGGCTGTTCTCGAGTCAACGCGAGCACGGACTGATCGCGGGGAGCCCCGCGGACCTGGTGGCGACGCCGCGGCAGCCATCGCGCCTGCCGCGGGTGTTGAGGGCGCGGGAGGTGGGGGCGCTGCTGGAGAGCATCCCCGCCAGTACCTCCCTCCAGCTGCGCGACCGGGCGATGTTCGAGCTGGCCTACGCCTGCGGCCTGCGCGTGGAGGAGATCGTGACACTTCGCACGACCGATGTGGACTACGACGGGGAGCAGCTGCGGGTGGAGGGCAAGGGTCGCAAGACGCGCTACGTGCCAGTGGGCGAAGTGGCGTTGCGGGCGCTACGGGACTACCTGGAATTGAAGTGGGGGCGCACGGCGCTCGCCCTCGCGGCCGGCGCTTCTCAGGAGAGGCTGTTCCTGAGCAAGTCGGGCCGGGGGCTCAGCACGAGCGACGTTCGCAGGCGGCTACGGGTGTGGACGACGCGTGCGGGCGTGGGGGGCGGGGCCTCGCCGCACGCGCTGCGCCACAGCTTCGCGACGCACCTGCTGGACGGGGGCGCGGACCTGAGAACGATCCAGGAGCTGCTGGGCCACGCGAGCGTGTCAACCACTCAGGTTTACACTCGGGTAGAGTCCGCCAGGCTGAAAAGCGCATATGCGCGCAGCCACCCTCGAGCTTGAGAGCGGAGTAGATCCTGGAGACGAACGTCAAGACGGTCGAGCTGCGCGACCTATGGCGGCGCTACAAGTCCGACGGTGATCCGCGGGCGCGGGAGCGCCTGGTGGTGGCGTACTCGCCGCTGGTGAAGTACGTGGCGGGGCGCACAGCGGCGGGCCTGCCTCCGCATGTGGAGGAGGCGGACCTGATCTCCTATGGCCTGGTGGGGCTGATCTCGGCGATCGAGCGCTTCGACCCCTCGCGGGAGATCAAGTTCGAGACCTACGCGATCACGCGCATCAAGGGCGCGATCATCGACGAGCTGCGCGCGATGGACTGGGTGCCGCGCAGCGTGCGGGCGCGGGCGCGGGAGATCGAGCGGGCGAACTCGAAGCTCGAGCATCGCCTGCAGCGGGCGGCGAGCGACGAGGAGGTGGCCGCGGAGCTTGAGATCTCCGAGCAGGAACTGCAGGATTCGCTGCTGGCGATCTCGCACTCATCGATCGCGGCGCTGGACGAGCTGTGGAGCGTGTCGGACTCAAGCGGCGACCAGGTGTCGCTGATGGACACGCTGGAGGATCCGGGGGCGCCGGACCCCGCGCGGGCGCTGGATGTGGGGGACATGAAGGATCGCATCGCGGACGCGATCGCGCGCCTGCCGGAGCGGGAGAAGCTGGTGATCGCGCTGTACTACTACGAGAACCTCACCCTGCGGGAGATCGGCGAGGTGCTCGGCGTGACGGAGTCGCGCATCTCGCAGCTGCACACCAAGGCGGTGCTTCGCTTGCGTTCTCGGATGCAGGGCGATAGTTTCGACTGATGCACACGGCAGCCCGCGCCGGATCGGATTCGCAACGTCGCTCTCGTCGGCCATCGCGGGGCGGGGAAGACCTCGCTGCACGAGGCGCTGCTGTTCGAGGCGGGGGTCACGAGCCGGCTGGGGTCGGTGGTGGACGGCAACACGGTCTCCGACGCAGAGCCCGACGAGCAGGCGCGGCAGATGTCGATCTCCACGACGCTCAGCTCGTTCGAGTGGGACGGGCGCAAGATCAACCTGCTCGACACCCCGGGGGAGCCGAGCTTCGTGGCGGACGCGCTGGGGGCGCTGCGGGTGTGCGAGTCGGCGATCTTCGTGGTGAACGCGGTGATGGGCGTGGAGGTCTCCACGGCGCGCCTGTGGGCGCGCGCGGCGGAGCTGGATATCGCGCGGATGCTGTTCGTGAACATGCTCGACCGCGAGCGCGCGGACTTCTTCCGGACGCTGGAGCAGCTGAAGGGGGCCTTTGGGCAGCACGTGGTGGCGACGGAGATCCCGATGGGATCGGAGCACGAGCTGAGCGGGGTGATCGACCTCGTGGACATGAGGGCGTTCCGCCAGGACTCCGCCCAGCGACGCGGCTGGACGGAGATCGAGATCCCGGCGGAGCACGCCGAGCAGGCGGCGGAGTACCGGGAGAAGCTGATGGACGAGGTCGCGGAGGTCTCGGACGCGCTGATGGAGCGCTACCTGGAGGGCGAGGAGATCTCCCACGAGGAGATCGTGGGGGCGCTGAAGGAGGGCACCAACCACGGCGCGCATCTTCCCGGTGGTGTGCGGGGTGGCGACGCGCAACCTCGGCACCACGCGGCTGCTGGAGGCGATCGTCGAGGACCTGCCCTCGCCGGTGAAGCACGGTGCGCTGGAGGTGGGCGAGGTAAGGCTGGCCCCGGTGGAGGAGGGGGAGCTGTTCGCGTACGTGTTCAAGACCCGCGCGGACCCGTTCGCGGGGCGGATCAACCTGCTGCGGGTCTACCAGGGCGACGATGCGCCACGACACGCACGTGCTCAACACCCGCGCCCACGTGAAGGAGCGAATCGGCCAGCTGCTGACGTTCGCGGGCAAGGAGGTGGTGCACGTCGAGGAGTTCGGCCCGGGCGACATCGGCGCGGTGGCGAAGCTCAAGGAGACGCGCTCCGGCGACTGGCTGGCGGCGCGCGAGGATGCCGATCGAGCTGCCCGCGCTGAAGCTGCCCGCGCCGGTGATGGCGTTCGCGATCGAGCCGAAGAGCAGGGGGGAGGAGGACAAGGTGTTCACCTCGCTGCGGCGCCTGCAGGAGGAGGATCCGACGATCGACCTGCACCGCGACCCCCAGACCGGCGAGCAGATCGTCGCCGGCCTCTCGCAGGTGCACGTGGAGGTGATCGTCGACCGCCTGCGCCAGCGCTTCGGGGTGGAGGTCTCGCTGAAGCCCCCGCGGGTGCCCTACCAGGAGACGATCCGCGGCTCCGCGAAGGCGCACGGGCGTCACAAGAAGCAGTCGGGCGGCCGCGGGCAGTTCGGGGACTGCCACATCGAGATCGAGCCGCTGGAGGACTCCGCGAATTCGACCGACTTCGCCCACCCCGAGTTCGAGTTCGTGAACCAGATCAAGGGCGGGGTGATCCCGAGCTCGTTCATCCCCGCGGTGGAGAAAGGGCGTGCGCGAGGCGATGGTCGCGGGGGTGCTCGCGGGCTACCCCGTGAAGGGCGTGCGGGTGCGTCTCTTCGACGGCTCCTACCACACGGTGGACTCCTCGGAGATCGCGTTCAAGCTGGCGGGGGCGGCGGCGATGAGGCAGGCGCTGGAGCAGGCCGACCCGGTGCTGCTGGAGCCGATCATGCTGGTCACGGTGTCGGTCCCGGAGGCGTGCGTGGGGGACGTGATCGGCGACCTCAACAGCCGCCGCGGGCGTCCCCAGGGGATGGAGCCGGCGGGCGCGACGACCGAGATCAAGGCGGAGGTCCCGATGGCGGAGATGCTCAGCTACGCCCCCGACCTGCGCTCGATCACCGGCGGCCAGGGCGATTACACCCTCGAGTTCCTGCGCTACGAAGAGCTCCCCGCCCACCTCGCGCAGAAGGTCGTCGAGCAGGCCGGGGGCGAGCGCGCCGCGGCGCACGCGTAGCGCTACGACACACCCACGGTGTCGCTCTCAGCCTTCGGCGCTACGAGATGCTGCCCTCGGCCGCAACCCATTGGCTTGCGAAGCCGAACACCGAGGCGAGCCGATCGAAGTGCTGGTCGTAGTGGAGTACCCCGAAGCCGCGCTCGGCGGCCGCCGCAGCGATCAGCGCGTCGGGTACGCGTACACGATGGGCGCCGGCTGAACCGTGGGCCGCGAGCTCGCGGATGGCCCAGATCGCGGCGTCGGTCACCGAGCGGGTGATCGGCGCCTGGCGCAGGCCGGCGAGCGCCGATGCCACAGCCTCGACGCGTTCCCGATCGGGCGCGTCATAGAGCAACTCCAGCGTGACGACCGGGCAGCCGACGAGGTTTCCCGCAAGGGCCGCGGCCCTCCAGTTCGGAGCGACCTCAGGATTTGACGCCCGCGCCCAGGCGGAGGTGTCGGCGACCCATGGGCCGCCGCTCCAGCTCAGCGCCACGCGCGATCTCGGGCGCTGCGCAGGCGCGCGAGGTCGAGTCCGGAGCTCTCGTCGGCGACGCTGAGCAGGAAGTCACGCGCGCGCTCCTCTGCCTGGCGATCCTGCTCCAGTGTGGCGGCGCCTCGGACGGCAAGTGCGTGGACGACCTGAGAGGACGGTGTCCTCGGTCCGAAGACCCCCCGCGCGCGTGTGATCGCGCGGTCGAGGTCTGGATCGCGGGGAACCTGGATGCGGGGGTGTCAACTAGCTATTCCAATAGTGTATCCGCTTGCGGACACACCCGGACGAAGCCAGGCGATTCTCGCTCGGTGGGGAGTGAGGGGATTCGTCAGGCCGACGGTGCGTTGGGTCTGCGCGCGCGATCGGAGATCACGAGCAGCAGCGCCAGCAGCACGAAGTTCATCACCACCGACGAGCCGCCGTAGGCGACGAACGGCAGCGTCACGCCGGTCAGCGGGATCACGCGCGTGACGCCGCCGACGATCACGAACACCTGCATCGCGACGATGAAGGAGAGCCCGGTCGCGAGCAGCTTGGAGAAGGAGTCGCGCGCGAGCGTCGCGACCTTCAGGCCGCGCGCGACGAACAGCAGGTAGGTGAGCAGCAGCGCGACCGCGCCGACGAGCCCGATCTCGTCGGCGATCACCGCGTAGATCGTGTCGCTTTCGGCGACCGGAGGATCAGGCCCGTATGCAGGACATCGACTGGCCGAAGCCGACGCCGAGCAGGCCGCCGTCGGCCTGCGCGAAGAGGCCGTTGCGCGAGCTGGTAGCTGCCGCCGATCCTCGTGGTAGAGCGCGTGGTCGAACGGGTGCTCCCAGGCGAGCACGCGGGCGTGCACGTGCGCGACGTGCGTCGCCGAGGTACCAGGCGCCGGCGGCGAACAGCAGCAGGCCGACCAGCGGGAACGACACGCGCCCGGTGGCGACGTACAGGAGCGCGAGGAACGCCCCGAAGAACATCAGCGAGGTGCCGATCTCGCGCGTCACCAGCAGCATCGCCATCGCCGCGCCCCACACCAGCAGCAGCGGCCCGAACTGCTTCATCGGCGGGATCGTCACGCCGAGCACGCGCCGCCCCGCGGTCACGAGGATCTGGCGGTTGTCGCGCAGGTAGGACGCGAGGAAGATCGACGATCGCGATCTTGCCGAGCTCCGAGGGCTGGAAGCCGATCGCCGCCGACGTGGACGGCGAGGTAGGCGCCGTTGACCTGCCCGCCGATCCCGGGCAGCCGCGGCAGCACCTGCATGCCGATCCCCACCGCCGCGATCATGTAGCGGTAGTTCTCCAGCACCCCCACGCCCGCCGCGACGCAGCGCCAGGATCGTGGCGGCGAACAGCACGAGCCCGAGCACCATCCACTGCGCCTGCTGGCGCGCCAGCGTCGGGTTGATCCGGTAGACCATCACGATCCCGACGCTCGCGAGCACCGCCGCGAGCGGGAACAGGTAGGGGTCGGCGTTGGGCAGCGCGAAGCGGATCACGAGGTGTCCCGCCAAGCACAGCCCGAGGAAGATCGCCCCGTAGGTCAGCGAGAGCGCTGGAGGCGTGGTTGAGGTTGAGGGTCGCGTCGGTCGAGGCCCCCGGCCGCTCTGCTGAGCCTGGATGAAGATCGCCGTGAACCCCGCCGTCACCAGGAGGGCGGCGGGCAGCAGGCCGAGCAACTCGCGGTTGCGGGGGCTGAGCATCAGCTGAGGGTATCCCCAGACCCGGCGTGGCACGCCGATCGCGCCGATACCCTGGCCCCATGGATGACGAGCGCCCGCCCTCACTGTGGCTGGGCATGTGGAAGCGCTTCCTCTTGGCGGGCGTGCTGATCGTGTTGCTCTGCGGCGGGGCCACCGCCGCGGTGACGCTGCGCACCGCCAGCCACCTCGCGGGCGAGATCTTCCCCAAGCTCAACCAGATTCACGCGCCCAAGGGCGTGCTCAGCTCCGTCTACAAAGGCGGGCCCCAGACCTTCCTGATCCTCGGCTCCGACAAACGCTACGGCTCCAAGAACAGCGAAGAACGCGACGCCGCCGCCCACAGCGACACGATCCTGCTCGTGCGCTTCGACCCCGAACAGGAACAGACCTCGGTGCTCTCGATTCCGCGCGACCTGCTCGTATCGGTCAAAGCGCCCGACGGTCAGGTCTACTACCCGAGGAAGGTCAACTTCGCCTACGCCCTGGGCAGTCAGCTGCCCGGCCACGACGAGGGGGCGCTGCTCGCGGCGGAAACCGTCAAGCAGGTGCTGCCCGGCATCGAACTCGCCGGCATCGTCAACGTCACCTTCACGGGCTTCATCCGCGTGGTCGACAAGCTCGGCTGCGTGTACGTCAACGTGGACCACCGCTACTTCCACGAAAACAACGGGACCCCGGAAGCCAACTACACGCCCATCAACCTCCAGCCCGGCTACCAGAAGCTCTGCTACGAAGACGCGCTGGACTACGTGCGCTACCGCCACACCGACTCCGACTTCGTGCGGGTCGCCCGCCAGCAGGACTTCCTGCGCGATCTGCGTGAGCAGATCTCCCCCGAAGACATGCTCGGCCGGATCGAATCAGTCGCCAAGGCCGCGGGCCGCGCGATCAGCAGCTCCTTCTCCCCGTCGCCGAGCCTGCTGTTCAAGCTCGCCGAACTGATCGGCTTCTCCCAGAGCAGGCCGCTGCGTCAGGTCAAGTTCCAGGCCGACAACGAGTCCTACATGCTGGGTGGAGAATCCTACGTCACCTCCAGCCCGGCCCTCGAGCACGCCACGCTCAAGGAGTTCCTCCACGGCCATCCGCACGTGCACCTGGCGAGCTCACACCCCGGCTCCCACACCGCCCGTCGCCACGGCGCCGGACACAGCTCGAGCGCGGCCTCCACCGCGGCGGGCGAGGGCCTCTACCCCACGCCCGCGGCCGACGAGACGCAGGCGGTGAGCGCCGCGGTGCGGGTGCCCTTCCCGGTGCTCTATCCCCGCCTGCAGACCGGCCCCGCGGCGCAGGAAGAGGTGCGCCCCTATGCGCTGCGCGATCCCGAAGGCCACCTCCACCACGCCTACGTCGCCGTCTGGCAGCAGGATGCGCTGGGCGGCTACTACGACGTGGAGGGCACCGACTGGCTGGAACCCCCGATCGTGGCCCATCCCCAGGAAACACGCCATATCGGCGGGCGCGCGTACATGATCTTCGCGGACGGCGCACACGTCCACATGGTCGCGTGGCGCGAACACCGGGTTCTCTACTGGGTCATCAACACCCTGCTCGAGAACCTCACCAACCAGCAGATGCTCGACATCGCCCGCTCCGTGCAGCCGCTGCGGTGAGGGCCGACATCACACCGGCGCACCGTCCAGCGCCGCGTTTACCAGCGCATCCGCGTGAGCGTTCTCGGCGCGGGGAACCGAGCGGATCGACCACCGCTCGAACTCCTTCAGCGCGACCATCGCCTCGCGGTGCAGCGGACGCATCGCCTCGTGCTTGACCTTGTAGAGGCCCCGCACCTGCTTGGCGACGAGCTCGGAGTCGTTGATCACCTCCACCTCGGTCGCGCCCAGCGCGCGGGCGCGCTCGAGGCCGAGCAGCAGAGCGCGGTACTCGGCGACATTGTTGGTGGCTCTCCCCAGCAGGCGGGCGCGCTCCTCCAGCACCTCGCCCGAGGGGTCGCTGAGGACGCACGCGGCCGCCGCGGGTCCGGGATTGCCGCGGGCGCCACCGTCGACGTGCACGATCACCTTCATCGCACCCAGTATCCCGGTTGCCCGGGACGGCACGCTCGGACGCTCAGGGTCGCGCCAGCGGCGGCAAGTCGCCGGCCACCCGCGCGCGGCGGCGATCGCGCACCACGCGCTGCCGGCTGGGTGGGCTGGACTCCGAGTTGCCCTGTCGGCCGCGCCTGTCGGCTTTGCGGCGATCGACGATCACGGTGACGTTCTCGTTGTCCTTGTAGTGCTCGGTCAGCTTCGGGTAGAGCTCGTCGGCCAATGGCCTTGGGACCACGCTGTAGATCATCGTGCGACCAATTCTGACAGAAAAAGAGGGGCCCGACTGCGCCACCCCGATCTGAGGAAGAGGGGCCCGGCTGTGCGCCACCCTCTAGGCGAGCAGCTCGAGCTCTCCGCGTTCATCCGCGACCGCGTTGGCGACGCGGTCGTCTCCGTCGAGTTCCTCGAGCTCCATTCCCTCAGCCGTCAGCCTCGCTCCCTGCGCCTCGTCCCCGAGGTCGACCTCGTAGCGATACCAGCACAGCTCCCACGCCACCACGATCGCCACCTTCGTGCCCGCGGCCTGGGTCGCTCTCACGCTGGGGGCGCCCAGCGAGCGCGCGACGCCCGCCACGCGGCGCGGGTACTCGCCGGCGTTGAACACCTCCAGCGCCCGTCGCACGCCTGGGTCTGCGCGGCCCCCGCCGGTGAGATCCACCCCTGCGCGCGCGCTCGCGCCGGGCGCCTCCTCCACAGCGGACTCGGCGCCGTTCCGGCTCTCCTCGGTCTCGGTCCACTCCCCCTCCACATTTGCCCACTCCGCGTCGATCTCCGTCCACTCCGCTTCAGCCGGCGTCTCGTTCTCCTCCGCGGGGCGCCGGCGGGCCTCCACGACTTCGGCCCGCACGGGGGGCGCCAGCCGATCTTCGATCGGTCGATCGGGGGCGCCGCCGGCGGCGCTGGCGATGGGCCAGCGCGATTGGCGCAGCCGCCCCAGCAGCGAGAGCCCGCGCTGGGGGCGATCGGAGCGTGGCCGCGCCGTATGCACCTCGGTCTCCCGCTGCCACCCCTCATGCATGGCGCGCGGGGTGCACAGCTCGCACACGAGGCGTCGCTGTCCACTGCCCAGGAAGACGTCCGACTGCTCTCCCCGCAGCAGGCGCCGCCCGCACACGTCGCATGCCACGTCCGGGTGGGAAGTCACGATCGTCCTGGCCGCCATCAAGGTCCACCAGAGTAAACCACGCGGCCCGCGGGCGGGCTCTGCGGAGCTTTGTGGAGGCTTTGCCCGCGAAAACCTCTGCATAGCCGCGCATTCTTCGAGGGGCGAGCCCAAGAGCGTTGAACATCTCAGGCGAGAGATGGCCAGCTCGACGATCACCGCCACGCCCCGTTTCGTCTTGCGCGCCCCCCGCCGGCCGATCTCCGATCGGTCGCTCCCCGTGGGTACCCGCCAACGTTTCCCGGAGCTCGCCGACCCCGCCCGCGAGAGCTTCAGCTCGCCCGCGGGGCTACATCCGCGGCCGTGGCTGCAGCGCCTGCGTCGTGCGCTGCGCGGGGGGCTGTTCGAGCTGCACTACCAGCCGATCGTCGATCTGCGCAGCGGGGTGATCTCCCACCACGAGGCGCTGGTGCGTCTCGCGGACGAGCCCGGAGGCGGGCTGGTCGCGCCGGGAGCGTTCCTGCCTGCGGCCGAGCGCTACGGCGTGGTGCGCGAGATCGACCGCCTGGTGGTCACCAGGGTCGCGGCGATGCTCGGCGCGACGCTCGGGCACGAGCGATCGGGAGTCGTCCAGCGCGTGGCGATCAACCTCTCCGCGCTGTCGGTCACCGAGACAGGGATGCTCGCTCACATCGAGCGTGAACTCGCGCTCCACCGGGTGGATCCGGCGCGGCTGGTGGTGGAGATCACCGAGACCGCCGCGATCTCCGACATGCGCCGCGCGATCGACTTCTGTGAGGGCGTGCAGGCGCTTGGCTGCGCGGTCGCGCTCGACGACTTCGGCGTGGGCTTCGGCTCGCTCTACTACGCCAAGCGGCTCCCGTTCCGCTACCTGAAGATCGACGGCGACTTCGTCCGCTGCCTCCCCTCCAGCGACCATGACCGCGTGATGGTGCGCGCGATCGTGGACGTCGCACGGGGGATGGGCCGCGAGACGATCGCCGAGTTCGTCGGCGACGAGCCCACCATGCGAGTGCTGCGCCAGCTGGGTGTGGACTACGCCCAGGGCTTTCAGGTCGGCCGCCCGCGGCCGCTGGTTGCCGAACCGTAGGTCACTGCGTAGGGCTCCTGCATAGGGCTACGCGTGTGGGGCTATACGCGTGTGGGGCTACGCGTGTGGGGCTATGCGTGTAGGGCTATGCGTGTAGGGCTATGCGTGTGGGGCTATGCGTGTGGGGCTACGCGTGTGGGGCTACGCGTGTGGGACGACCGGTGTAGGGCTACCGCGGCTGGGGAAACTGGCTGCGCATCGCCGCGTCCCAGGCGCGGTCGGGGAGCAGACGGCGCTGGAGGATCGAGAGGCGCGCGGAGGGGGTGACGGGGACGCGCGTGGGGGCGCGACGGCGGGTGATCGCCTTCTCGATCGCCTTGGCGACGACGTCGGGGCCTCCGCCGAGGTGGCGTATGGGGCTCTCGTACACGCCGATCGTGAGCGCGGCGAGCTTGGCGTTGAACTTTTCGTACGCCGCATCTGCGCTTCCGCCGTCCCCAGCTCGGTCGCCTGCCCCACTCTCGACGTTTTCGGCGCCCTCATTCTGCGCCTCCTGCGCCCGCGCGCTCCCCGCACCCCCCGCGCCGGTGGGCGCGGTGGCGACGGAGGTCTGCGCGAACTCGGTGGTGATCAGGCCGGGCTCGATCAGCACGACGTCCACGCCGAAGCCGCGCACCTCGAAGCGCAGCGCGTCGCTGAGCGCCTCCAGCGCGTACTTGGTGGCGTGGTAGAGCCCCCCGCCGGGGAACGTGAGCCGCCCGCCCATCGAGCCGACGTTGACGATCTTGCCCCAGTGCTGGCGGCGCATCCCCGGGAGCACGAGCTGGGCCATGCGGATCGCGCCGAAGACGTTGGTCTCGAACTGGCGGCGCACGGCGTCGGGCGCGATCTGCTCGATCGGCCCGCTCTGGCCGTAGCCGGCGTTGTTGACGAGCACGCCCACGGCCCCCTCCGCCTGCTCGACGGCCTCCACGGCGGCGCGCATCGACGCCTCGTCGGTGACGTCGAGCGCGAGCGTGCGGCAGCCGGCGCCGGCGAGGTCGGCGATCGACTCGGGGCGCCGCGCGGTCGCGTACACGGTCCATCCCGAGCGCGCCAGCCGCAGCGCGGTGGCGCGGCCGATGCCGGTGGAGCAGCCGGTGACGAGCACGGCCTTGGAGATGTCCACCATCTCCGCAGCATAGGGCTCCGATCCTCTAGGGTGCTTGCGCCATGCGCGCGGTCACGTTCCAGGCCCCCGGACGGGTGGCGGTGCAGGAGGTCCCCGAGCCCGAGCTGATCGAGCCGGGGGACGCGATCGTGCAGATCGAGGCCACGGGGGTGTGTGGGTCGGATCTGCACATCTACCACGGCCGAGTGCAGATCGAACCGGGGTTCACGATCGGCCACGAGTACGTGGGTACGGTCATCGCCGCGGGCGAGGGGGTGCGCGCGGTTACGGTGGGGGACCGTGTGCTGGGCTGTTTCCAGACGGCGTGCGGGCACTGCTGGTTCTGCCGCAGGGGCTCCTTTCACAAGTGCGAGCACTCGCGCACCTTCGGCCACGGGGCGGCGCTGGGCTCGCTGCAGGGCACGCAGGCCGAGCGGGCGCTCGTGCCGAGCGCCGACCTCGTGCTGCGCGGGGTGCCGGAGGGGATGAGCGACGAGGTGGCGCTGTTCGCGGGGGACGTGATGGGGACGGGCTTCCACGCGGTGCTCGACAGCGGCCTGCAGATGGGCGACGTGGCCGCGGTGCTGGGTCTCGGGCCGGTGGGGTTGTGCGCTGTGCAGGCCGCACGCGTGGCCGGGGCGGCGCACGTGATCGCCGTGGACTCCGTGCCCGAGCGCCTGGCGATGGCGGAGTCCTTCGGCGCGCAGGCGGTGCATCTGGAGGAGGACGATCCGCGCGCCGCCGCCCGCGCCGCGACTGAGGGCCGTGGGGTGGACGTGTGCATCGATGCCGTCGGCCACCCCAGGGCGCTCGACCTCGCGCTGCGCGTTACGCGCAAGTGCGGCACGGTGCAGGCGATCGGGGTGTACGCGGAGCGCGCGGAGCTGCACATGGGGCTGTTGTGGATCAAGTCGCTGCGCATGTGCGCCGGCCACGCCAACGTGATCGGACACATCGACCGCGTGCTCGCGCTGATGTCCGCCGGCGTGCTCGACCCCGGGCCGCTCGTGACGCACCACATGAGCCTCGACGAGGCCCCCGAGGCGTACGCTCTATACGACCGCCACGAGACCCTGAAGATCGTCCTCCGACCGTAGAAAGCGATAGCCATGACCGCCGCCACCGACGCTGCCGCCACCCCCGCCTCCGCAACCACAACTCCCTCCCCCTCCCCCTCCCCCTCCTCCACAGCCACAAGCCTGCCCGACGCTCTGGGCTCCGCGGCGCGCGCCTTCATCGCGGGCACGCACGCCCTGCTGATCGGCTCCGAGCGGCCCCAGGCGGCCGACGGGCGCACGTTCGCCACGCTCGACCCCGCGACGGGGCGGGAGATCGCGCGCGTCCCCCACGCGGGCGTCGAGGACGTCGATCGCGCGGTGCGCGCCGCGCGGGACGCGTTCGAGGCGGGCCCCTGGCGGACGCTGCCCCCCAGCGAGCGGGAGCGGCTGATGCTGGCTCTGGCGCAGGCGTTGGAGGAGCACGCGGTGGAGCTCGCGGAGATCGAGTCGCTGGACAACGGCAAGCCGGTGAAGCTCGCGCAGTACGTGGACGTGCGGGGAAGCGCCGGGCATCTGCGCTACTTCGCGGGGTGGCCGACGAAGATCGAGGGGAACGTGCTGCCGGTGAGCGCGCCGAACATGCACTGCTACACGCGCCGCGAGCCGGTGGGGGTGTGCGCGCAGATCGTCCCGTGGAACTTCCCCCTGCTGATGGCGATCTGGAAGCTCGCGCCGGCGCTGGCGGCGGGCTGCACGGTGGTGCTCAAGCCGGCGGAGCAGACGCCGTTGAGCGCGCTGCGCCTGGGGGCGCTCGCGCTGGAGGCGGGGCTGCCGCCGGGCGTGCTGAACGTGCTCACCGGCGACGGGGAGACGGGCGCGGCGCTCGTGGAGCACCCGGGGGTGGACAAGATCGCGTTCACGGGCTCCACGGCGGTGGGCCGGGAGATCGGCGCGAAGGCGGGCCGCGCACTGAAGCGCGTGACGCTGGAGCTGGGGGGCAAGTCGCCGAACATCATCCTCCCGGACGCCGACATCGATGCGGCCGTGAACGGCTCCTATCAGGCGATCTACTTCAACTCCGGCCAGGCCTGCAACGCGGGCTCGCGCCTGTTCGTTCCCAGAGAGCGCTACGAGGAGGTCGTGGGCGCCCTGGCCGAGCGCGCCGCCGCCACGCGCCTGGGGCCGGGCCTCGACCCCGGCACGCAGCTGGGGCCGCTGGTCTCCTCCGAGCAGCAGGAGCGGGTGCTGGGCTACATCGCCTCGGGTCGCGAGCAGGGCGCGGAGCTGGTGGTGGGCGGCGAGGCGGCGCTCGCGGAGAGCGGCGGCTACTTCGTGGCGCCCACCCTGTTCAGCGCGACCAGCGACGATCTGCGGATCGCGCGCGAGGAGATCTTCGGCCCGGTGCTGGTGGCCTCGCCGTATGACACGCTGGAGGAGGTGGCGCGCCGCGCGAACGACAGCGAGTACGGCCTCGCGGCGGGGGTGTGGACGAGGGACGTGGGCTCCGCGCACCGCCTCGCGGCGCTGCTGCGGGCGGGGTCGGTGTACATAAACCACTGGGGTGGCGCAGACCCGGCGGCGCCGTTCGGCGGCTTCAAGGCCTCGGGCGTGGGCCGCGAGCACGGCCACGCGGGCCTCGACGCATACCTGGAAACAAAGAGCGTGTGGACGGCGCTGTGAGGGGCGCGTTGACGATCTCGAGCGTCGTGGAGGACGGCACGGTGAGGATCGCGCTTGAGGGCGAGCTGGACCTGGCGGGGGCGCGCCAGATGGAAGAGAGCCTGGCGGCGGCCGAGCGGGAGGGCCCCTCGCGCCTGATCGTGGATCTGGGGCGCCTGGCGTTCATCGACTCCACGGGGCTGAGGTTGCTCCTGCAGGCGGATGCGCGCGCGAAGGAGGGCGGCTACGAGCTGGTGCTGCGGCCGGGGGAGCCCGCGGTGCAACGGGCGTTCGAGGTGACGGGCGCGCTCGCGGTCCTGCGCTTCGAGGACGCGCCGGGAGATTGACGCCGACCGGTGTACTGCCGCAGCCGACCCCCCTGGGTGGGGTGGCCGGCTCGCGGACGGACGTCGCGCGCCCGGCCGCGGGCCGCTGGACGCTGGCGCTGGCGGGGTTGTGTGTGGCGGTGCTGCTGGCGGCCACGCTGGAGGTGGTGTTTGACGCGGCCCTGGGCCACTCCTCGCTGACCCCGGGCTCGCCGGGGATCGCGGGGTGGCTGGTGGGGATTGGGGAGCGCCTGGGCTTCCGGGTGTTCCTGATTGCGCTGCTGAGCTTCACGGGCGCGTATGCGCTGCTGCTCGCGCTGGCGGGGCGCCTGGCGAGCGACCGCAGATCGGCGGCGTGGGCGATCGGGTTGGTGGGTGCGCTCAACGTGATCGTGCTCGCGGGCCCGATCCTGCTGTCCACGGACGTGTTCAGCTATATCGCGTACGCCCGCATGGGGGTGCTGCACGGGATCGACCCGTACCTGCACGGCCCGATCGCGATCAACGGGGACGGGATCTACAAGTACGTGGGCAACGATTGGCGCAAAGTGGCGACTGCGTACGGTCCGCTGTACACGCTGATCTCCTACCCCCTGGGGCTGCTGGGCCTGAAGGGGGCTGTGTGGGGGGCGAAGGTCGAGGCGCTGGCGGCGAGCGCGGGTACGCTGGCGCTCACGTGGCGCTGCGCGCGGCTGCGGGGCCTCGACCCGGCGGTGGCGCTGGTGGCGCTGGGGTGCAACCCGCTGTATGTGCTGTACGGGCTGGGGGGCGCGCACAACGACCTAATCATGACCTTCTTCATGATGGCCGCGGTGGCGCTCACGTTCGCCGACCGGAACGCCCCGGCGGGCGCGGCGGTGGTGGCGGGCGCGCTGGTGAAGGCGACGGGGGCGGTGCTGCTGCCGTTCATGATCCTCTCGCGCCGGCGGGTATCGGCGCTGTGGGGGGCGTTGGCGGCGCTGGTCGCGGTGGCGGTGGTCTCCTACCCGGTGTTCGGCCTGCACGGCCTGGATGTGTTCTCGGCGCTGAACCGCGACGCGGCGCTGGTCTCGACGGACAGCTTCCCCACGGAGCTTGCGCACCTGCTGGGCAAGCCGGGGGTGTTCCCGGTGGACCACGCGCTGCTGAAGGCGGCGCTGGTGGTGATCGTTGCGCACCTGCTGTGGCGCACGTGGCGGGGGTACGACTGGGTGGCGGCTTCGGGGTGGACGCTGCTGGCGATCGCGGTGACGAGCACGTGGCTGCTGGCGTGGTACACGCTGTGGACGCTGCCGCTGGCGGTGATCGCGCGCGATCGGCGCCTGCTGATCGCGACGTTCGCGGTGCAGGGCCTGTTCATCGTCCACCAGACGGCCCCGTTGTTCTCGCCGGTGTCATGAGCGAGGCGGCCCAGGGGATCGAGCAGCGTGGGCGCTGGGGGCGTGTGCCGGAGCGTCTGCGTCCGCGCGAGCGTGAACGCCGCGGACGCGGCGACCTTTGGCGGGTGGAGAGCACGCTGCTGGCGCTGGCGTTCGTGGTGCTGGCGGTGGCGGTGGTCAACGACCTGGTGCAGCAGGTGCAGGTCAACGAACGCCTGACGGTGGACCTGCGGACGTGGCGGGCGGTGACGGGCCGCAATTACCACAACATCTCGATTGAGCGGGACCTGAAGGGCCATACCACGCGGGACGTTTTGTGCGGCAACACGGTCCCGGCCCCGCCGGGAACGGCCCCGCAGGTGTGCCTGATCGTGACGGGCCCGACGGTGCACGGGGTGCGCGCGGCGCGGGGCGGCTTCTACCTGCCCCCGTACTTCCCGGACAAGCGGGAAAACCGCTACGCCTGTTTCGGGACCGCGGTGAGCGAAGGTCTGTGCGGCCTGCCGACCCCGCCGGGCGCGCCGGACGAACCGTTGACGAATGGCTAGTAGGTCGGCGGCGCGGTGGTGGCCGCTGGCGGCGCTGCTGGTGGGAGCGGCGGCGCTGCGCCTGAGCACGCTCGACCTCCAGAGCTTCTGGTACGACGAGGCGTTCACCCCGGTGCACGTGCTGCACCCGAGCCTGGGGGCGACGCTCGAATCGGTGGTGCACCGGGAGAACACGCCGCCGCTGTGGTACGCGCTGATCTGGGGGTGGTCGCGGATCTTCGGGACGGGCGAGGTGGCGCTGCGCCTGCCCTCAGCGCTGGCGGGGGTGGCGACGGTCGCCGTGGCGTGGGGGATCGGCGCCGAGCTGGCCGGCCGGCGCGTGGCGATCGCGACGGCGGCGCTGGTGGCGGTGAACCCGCTGTTCATCTGGTACTCCCAGGAGGCGCGGGCGTACGGGCTGTTCGTGCTGCTGGCGGCGCTGGCGATGCTGTGCTGCCTGCGGGCCGACCGGAGGCCGACCCCGGGGCGACCGAAGCCGGGAGACACGCGCCTTCGACCGAAGCCGGGAGACACTCGCCTGCGGCTCGCATCCCCGTTTCGGCCAGCATCCCCGTTTTGGCCAGCGGCGTTCGCTGTGAGCGGCGCGGCGGCGCTGGCGAGTCACTACTTCGCGGTGTTCCTGCTGGCGCCGATGTGCCTGTGGCTGCTGCGCCGGAGGGAGCGCCGGCGGGCGGCGCTGGGAGCGGTGGGGGCGATCGCGGCGGTGGGCGTGGCGCTGATGGGGCTCGCGCTGGCGCAGGGGGGGCACGGCACGCAGTGGATCGGGGAATGGCCGCTGGCCCACCGCCTGGAGGCGATCCCGCAGTACTACCTGACGGGCTACTCGGGGGCGCCGCTGGGGCACGGGGTGCAGCTGCTGGTGGCGCTGGAGATCCTCGCGGGCGTGGGGGTGGGCCTGTGGCGGATGCTGACCCCGCGGGAGAGCGAGGGGGCGCTGCTGGCGCTGGGGCTGGCGGCGTGCGGGGTGCTGATCCCGGTGGCGCTGGCGGCGGGCGGCGCTGATTTTCTGGCGCCGCGCAACGTGGTGGCGGCGATGATTCCGCTGAGCGCGATGATCGCGGTGATCGTCGCGGCGCGGCGGACGGGACGCCTGGGCGTGGCGCTCGTGGGGCTGATCGCGGTGACGTTCGCGGCGCTCAGCGTCGACGTGTACCTGAGTCCGCGCCTGCAGCGCGGGGACTGGCGGGGGCTGGCGCGGGCGATCGGGATTGAAAGCCAACCTTTTGGAGGCCCACCCACCCGGCGGGCGATCACGACTGTGGAGCTGGGGGCGGCGCCGCTGGAGTACTACCTGCCGCCGCTGCGCAACCTGCCGCGGGGGTCCTCGGTGCGGGCGAGCGAGATCGACGAGACGGGCTATCCCCCGCTGCGGCCGAGCGCGGGCGAGCCGCCCGCTGAAGGCTTCCACCTGGTGGCGCACGAGAATGTCCACGGCCTGATCCTCTACAGATTCCGCTCCGCGATCCCGCAAACGGTCTCGGAGGCGATGCTGCGCAGCCACGTGATCGCGGAAGGTCGCCCGGAGGTGTTGGTCGCGGGAACGAACCCGTAGTAGCTTTCGCGCATGCCGACATCCATCGCCACGACCCGCGGCGAGGCCCGGATCGCGCTGGCGCGCGCGTGCGAGCACCTGCTCTCGCTGCAGGACGAGGCGGGCTGGTGGCGGGGTGAGCTGCAGACGAACGTGACGATGGACGCGGAGGACGTGCTGCTGCGCGAGTTCCTGGGGATCCGCACCGCACGGGAGACGGAGCGCTCGGCGGCGTGGATCCGCTCTCAGCAGCGCGAGGACGGGACTTGGTCGAACTTCCACGAAGGACCCGGGGACCTCTCGACGACGGTCGAGGCCTACTTCGCGCTGCGCCTGGCGGGGGATCCGGCGGACGCGGCGCACATGCGCGCGGCGGCGGAGTTCGTGCGTGCGTCGGGCGGCCTGGAGGGGGCGCGGGTGTTCACCCACGTGTGGCTGGCGCTGTTCGGGCTGTGGCCGTGGGAGCGGGTGCCGGCGCTGCCTCCGGAGATCGTGCTGCTCCCGCGCTGGGCGCCCCTGAACATCTACGACTTCGGGTGTTGGGCGCGGCAGACGATCGTGGCGCTCTCGCTGGTGATCGCCCGCCGTCCGCGGCGGGAGCTCGAGCTCGACCTGCGCGAGCTGCACGGTGGGGATCCGTGGACGCCGAGGTGGTGGCGCTCGAACGCATCCTCAACTGGTGCTCTCTGGCTTGGGCGCCTGGACCGCGTGCTCCGTCTCTACGAGCGCCGACCGCTGCGCTCGCTGCGCCGGATGGCGATCGCGCGCGCGGAGGCGTGGGTGGTGCGCCGCCAGGAGGCGGACGGCTCTTGGGGGGGCATCCAGCCGCCGTGGGTGTACTCGCTGATGGCGCTGCACCTGGGGGGCTACCCGCTCGAGCACCCGGTGATGCGCGGGGGCCTCGAGGGGCTGGAGCGCTTCATGATTGAGGATCGCAGCGACCCACCCAGCCGGCGCCTGGAGGCGTGCCAGTCGCCGGTGTGGGACACGGCGCTCGCGGTGGTGGCGCTCGGCGACGGGGGCGTGGCGCGCGATCACCCGACGCTCGAGCGAGCGGCGGGGTGGCTGCTGGACGAGGAGGTGCGGGTGCAGGGCGACTGGGCGGTGGCCCGCCCGCGCCTGGCGCCGGGGGGATGGGCGTTCGAGTTCGAGAACGACAACCACCCCGATGTGGACGACACGGCGGAGGTGGTGCTCGCGCTGCTGCGCGTGACGCCGCTGCAGCCCGAGCGTGTGCGGCGCGCCAACCGGCGCATGCGGAGCGGGGGCGGGGGCGCGCAGGGGCTCCTCGAGCGCTCGCAGGACGCGATCGACCGCGCGGTGGAGTGGGTGGAGGGGATGCAGAGCGCGGGCGGCGGCTGGGGGGCGTTCGACGCGGACAACACGCGGGCGCTGGTGCGGGAGCTCCCGTTCCTGGACTTCGGCGAGGTGATCGACGAGCCGAGCGCGGATGTGACCGCGCATGCGCTGGAGATGCTCGCGGCGGTGGGCCGCGCGGAGAGCGAGGCGGCGCGCGCGGGGCTGAGCTGGCTGCTCGCCCAGCAGGAGGCGGAGGGATCGTGGTTCGGACGGTGGGGGGTCAACCACGTGTACGGGACGGGCGCGGCGGTGCCGGCGCTGATCGCAATGGGGATCCCACCCGAGGACCCACGGGTCCGCCGAGCGGTGGCGTGGCTGGAGGACCATCAGAGCGAGGATGGGGGCTGGGGTGAGGATCCGCGCTCCTACGACGAGGCGGAGTGGATCGGGCGCGGTCCCTCGACGGCCTCGCAGACGGCGTGGGCGCTGCTGGCGCTGCACGCGGCGGGAGAGGAGATCGAGCGCTCGCGGGCGGTGGCGCGCGGGGTGGCGTGGCTGCTGCGCACACAGCGCGCGGACGGGACGTGGGATGAGCCGCAGTACACCGGCACGGGGTTCCCGTCGGACTACTACATCAACTACCACCTCTACCGCCTGACCTTCCCGATCATGGCGCTCGGCCGTTACGTGGGCGCGAGGGGCCCGGGGTGAGAGCCGCGGTGATCCCCGCCGGCATGCCGCCCCCGGCGGCGGTGATGGCGCAGGCGGGGGGCGAGAACTTCCCGGTGGCCAGCCGCGTGCTGCCACGGCGGATCAGGGAGCGGCTGCTGGCGATCTACGGCTTCGCGCGGCTGGCGGACGAGCTTGGGGACGGGGATGTGGGTGGGCCTCGGGAAAAGCTGGCGGCGCTCGACTGGCTGGAGGGTGAGCTCGGGCGAGCGTACGCGGGGCGGGCGCACCATCCGCTGCTGGTGCGCCTGGAAGCGACTCTGAGCGAGTGTGCGCTGCCGCGGGAGCCGCTGCAGCGGCTGATCGAGGCGAACCGCGTGGACCAGCGCGTGGCGCGCTATGAGACGTGGGAGCAGCTGCTCGGCTACTGCCGGCTCTCGGCGGACCCCGTGGGCGAGCTGGTGCTGGGCGTGCTCGGGAGGGCGACCCCGGAGCGGATCGCGCTCTCGAGGAGGATCTGTACGGCGCTGCAGCTCACAGAGCACTGGCAGGATGTCGCGGAGGACCTGGCCCGGGGACGGGTCTACCTGCCGGCGGAGGATCTTGAGCGCTTCGGCTGCTCCGAGGGCGAGCTGCGCGAGGCGCACGCGGGCCGGCGCCTGCGGGGCCTGCTGGCGTTCGAGGTGGCGCGCACGCGCGAGCTCCTGGAGGAGGGGGCGCCGTTGATCGGCACGCTGCGCGGGCGCGAGCGGGTGGCGGTGGCGGCGTTCGTGGCCGGCGGTCGGGCGGCGCTGGAGGCGATCGAACGGGCCGGGTACGACGTTCTGAGCCGCCCGCCCGCGGCGAGCCGCGCGCGGCGCGTGGCGGCGCTCGCGAGGACGCTCGCGGAGCGGCGCGGATGAGTGCCCTGGAGGCGGGTACGCGGTTGGCGTACCGGCAGTGCGAATCGCTGACACGAGCGGCGGCGCGCAACTTCTACTGGGGGATCCGCCTGCTCCCGGCGCGCAAGCGGCGGGCGATGTGCGCGGTGTACGCGTTCGCGCGTCGCGTTGACGACATCGCCGATGGGGGCCTGGAGCGGGAGGAGAAGCTGCGCCGGCTGGACGCGGCGGCGGCAGCGCTCGAGCGCCTCTCGCCGCGGGACACGGACCCGGTGATGGCGGCGCTGGCGGACGCGAGCGCGCGCTTTCAGTTGCCGCGGGAGGCGCTGGAGGAAGTGATCGAGGGAGTGCGGATGGACGTAATTGGAACCTCCTACGCGGACTTCAAAGAGCTCGAGGTCTATTGCCGGCGCGTGGCGGGCTCGATCGGGCGGCTGTGCCTGGCGATCTTCGGGACTCGTGCGGGCGGGCGTGGCGAGATGAAGGGCACCGATTCCGGCGCGGGCGCCGGTGTAGATGCGGCCGCTGCGCCCCGGCCGGCGAGCGAGCTGGCTGACGATCTGGGAGTGGCGTTGCAGCTGGCGAACATCGCGCGCGATCTGCGCGAGGACGCCGAACGCGGGCGCGTGTACCTGCCGGCGAGGGACCTGGTGCGCTACCACCTGCACGACGAGGGCCCGCTCGACGCGCGCGCGCTGCAGGCGCTGGCGCGCGAGGCGAGCGTGGCGGAGCCCTCGGTGGTGGCGGGCTTCGATGGGGGGGACGTGGGACAGCTGTATGCGTTGATGCGCTTCCAGTGCCTGCGCTCGCGCGACTGGTTTCACCGGGGCATGGAGCTGGTGGCGCTGCTGGACCGGCGCAGCGCGGCGTGCGTGCTGGCGATGGCGGGGATCTACTGGCGGCTGCTGCACCACATCGAGGAGCGCCCCGACCGCGCGCTCGCCAGGCGCGCGCGTTTGAAGAAACGGGAGAAGGCGTGGGTCGCGGCGCGCGCGCTGCTGGGCAAGGGGATACCGGAGCGCCACCCGGCGGA
This sequence comes from uncultured Solirubrobacterales bacterium, assembly GCA_963813765.1. Taxonomy (GTDB): domain Bacteria; phylum Actinomycetota; class Thermoleophilia; order Solirubrobacterales; family Solirubrobacteraceae; genus Palsa-744. The sequence goes on along the minus strand of CAWFAB010000006.1, from coordinate 724,255 downwards.
ACGGCTCCAAGCCGAAGATCAGTGAGCGCCCCCCGGGTGGGGCCCTATCCACCGGCTGGGAGGGCGGTGGCGTGAGTGGCCTGCTGGTCGCGACCCCGCTGCGGCTGGAGGCGCTCGTGATCCGATCGGGCGCGCCGCGGGCGCGCGTGCGCACGACGGGCATGGGTTCCCGCCGCGCACGCGCCGCGGTCCCGGCCCTGCTCGATCGGCCGGGGGCGGCGCTGGTGGTGATGGGCTTCGGGGGCGGCCTGGACGAGCACAGCGAGGTGGGCGACGTGGTGGTGGCGGACGCGCTGTGGGGGCCCGACGGAGAGCGGGTGACATGCCCAGGCGCGGAGGCGCTTGCGGAGGTGCTGGTGAGCTCGCTGGAGCGCCACGGTCTGAGGGTGCGCCGCGGGGCGATCGTCTCGGTGGCGCGCCCGGCGATCGGCGAGGAGCGAAGGAGGCTGCGGGAAAGCGGGGCGATCGCGGTGGATATGGAGTCGGTGTGGCTCGCCCCCGGCGCGGGGGATCGGCCGTTCGCGGTGGTGCGGGTGATCGCGGACACTCCAACACGGGAGTTGAAGCGCCGCCTGCCCGGCGCGCCTCCCCTGCCGGCGTTGGGGGATGGATTGCGCGCCACGGCCGCGTTGCGCCGCGCGGCGGGGGCGCTTCACGAATGGACGCCAGGGGTCTAGTGTGGGCGCGATGGCGGCGCGCATGAGACAGAGCACGCGCATGGGCCTGTACCTGCTGCGCCAGCGCCTGGCGGGGCGCGAGAAGTTCCCGCTGATCGTGGAGCTGGAGCCGCTGTTCCAGTGCAACCTGGAGTGCGCGGGGTGCGGCAAGATCCAGCACCCCGAGCACGTGCTGCGCCGGCGGATGTCGGTGGAGCAGGCGGTGGGGGCGATCGAGGAGAGCGGGGCGCCGATGGTGTCGATCGCCGGCGGGGAGCCGCTGGTCCACCCGGAGATCCACGTGATCGCGGCGGAGCTCGTCAAGCGCAAGCGGTTCGTGTACCTGTGCACGAACGCGATCCTGCTGGAGCGCAGGCTCGAGAGGTTCGAGCCGAGCCCGTACTTCGCGTGGGCGATCCACATCGACGGCCTGCGCGAGCGCCACGACGCCTCGGTGGAACGCGAGGGGGTGTTCGACAAGGCGGTGGCGGCGATCGGGGCGGCGAAGGCGCGCGGCTTCCGGGTGACGACGAACACGACGATCTTCACGCAGGACTCCCCGAAGACGGTGCGGGAGGTGCTGGACTTCCTCAACGACGAGCTCGAGGTGGACGAGATGATGATCTCGCCGGCGTACGCATATGAGAAGGCGCCCGACCAGGAGCACTTCCTGGGTGTGCGCCAGACGCGGGAGCTGTTCCGCGAGGCGTTCGCGGACGGGCGGCGCAAGCGCTGGCGGCTGAACCACAGCCCGCTGTTCCTGGACTTCCTGGAAGGGAAGGCGGAGTTCGAGTGCACCGCGTGGGGGATCCCGAGCTACTCGCTGTTCGGGTGGCAGCGCCCCTGCTACCTGATGTCCGACGGCTACGCGCAGACCTACAAGGAGCTTGTGGAGACCACCGACTGGAGCTCCTACGGCCGCGGGCGGGACCCGCGCTGTGAGAACTGCATGGCCCACTGCGGGTACGAGCCGACGGCGGTGCTGAAGACGACGCACTCGCTGCGCCAGTCGCTGCGGGCACTCCTCAGCTGAGCGGCGCCCGCCCCCCCGCATCCCGCTCTTCCAATGAGGCGCCGCGGCGGATGTCGCGCCAGGTCATGCCCTCCCCGAGCAGGGCGGGGAGGCCGAGCGCGAGCGCGGTGAGTACCTCGACGGCCTGGAGGATGATCCCGTAGGCCAGGGCGGCGCCGGCGCCGACGCCGTAGGCGGCGAGCACGACCAGGCAGGCGGCCTGGAAGACGCCGACGTTGGAGGGAGTCGCGGGCAGCACGGCGGAGACGTTGACGGCGAGCAGCACCGCCGCGGCGGCGGTGAGGCCGCCCTGGGACTGGAGGCTGAGCGCGCAGAGGACGGCGTAGCAGGCGAGCCACTGCAGCACCCAGGCGAGCAGCTGCAGGAGCACGGCGGGGATCCCGTGGCGGGGGTTGGCGAAGGCGGCGAGCCCCTGCCGTGCGAGGCGCAGCAGCCGGCCGAGCGCGGCGGCGGCGAGTGCGACGCGCACGGAGCGCGAGCGCTGCGCGAGGCGCAGCAGGCGGGGTCCGAGGAGCACGAGCAGGCAGATGAGCAGCGGAACGGTGAGCGCGATCACGAGGTCGGAGACGTGCTGGCGGAAGAGGTGGAGGCTGGTGAGGGTGATGGTGGCGAGGATCGCGAGGGCGAGCAGGTTGATGAGGGTCTGGGAGAAGATGGTGCCGCCCACGACCGGCAGCTGCCGGCGGGAGGAGCCGGGGAGGCGGCGGGTGAGCACGAGCATTCGGGTGGGCTCCCCGATGCGGCCCGGGAAGACCGCGGAGCCCATCACCCCGATCATCGTCGCGCGGATCACCGGCGCCCACGCGATCGGGATGCTCGGAAGCGCGGCGCGCAGCACCTCGTGCCAGGACCCCGCTCGCAGCAGCAGCGAGAGCCCCATCAGCGCGAGTGCGAGCACGATCCAGCCGGGTTGCGCGGAGGTGAGCGCGCTGCCGATGCGGTGCAGCCCGAGGCGGGAGAGCGCGAACGCGAGGATCCCGACGAGCAGGAGGATCGCGACGAGCACGGCTGCGCGTCTGCGCAGGCGCGGGGGCCGTTGCGAGACCGTGTCGTCCATCACCTGTGGGTGTATCAGAGCGCCCAGCGGCGGCTGCAGCCGGCGGTGCGCCTGTGGCGTTTGCCCCGCGCCGCTCAGCCCATGTTCACATAACCCGTCGCTTCCGTCGGGCTGCGCACGTTGAGGGCGACCTTGTTTTCGTAGTTGCCCTCGATCGTCTGGATCTCCCCGTTGGGGAGCACTTCCTTGACGATCCCCACGTGCTCGCCGCCGAACACGATCAGATCGCCCGACTGCGGCGTCACGCCCGGGCCGTTGGGAATCGCGCGGCCCGAGTTCTCCGCCCACGACCAGATCTGCCCCACCGAGCCCATGCCTTCGCCGTTCGTCCCCAGCGGCGTGCCCGCCTCGCGCGCGACCCACGAGGCGAAGTACGCGCACCACGGCGCCCCCGGCGCCGCCCCCGCGGCGGCGGTGCGATACATCGCGATCGCCGGCGATTCGTTGGAGCCCGGCGGCTGCTCGGTCTGCCCGATCTGGCTTTCCGCGATCGCCACGATCCGTTCTCCCATCCCCCCCGCGGCGCCGGGCGTCCCCGGCGTGGGCAGGAGCTCGGCCACGCCCGCCGTCCCCGCCGCCGGCTGCAGCGTCCCCACGCTCGCGGCGGTCGGCGTGGCGGTGCTCGCGCTCTGCAGGATTTCCGCGAACGACGGGCCGCCCGCGGGCGCGGTCGGTTCTGCCGCTGGCTGCGCCGGACCGGTCGTCCCGCCCGTGGCCGTGGCGTTCGCCGCGAGCAGCAAGGCCGGGCTGGCGAGCGTCTGTTCGATCGTGGCCACGCGCGCGAGGACGGATTCCACCGACATCGCACCGGGTGATCGGCACCGCGCGGCGGAGATTGAGCGGGCGGCCGGGCCCAAAACGACGGGATGGGCAGCCGAAGCTGCCCATCCCGACCACCGTTCCCTCGATGAATCGGCGGTATGTAGCTTCTTGCCGGCCTTCCCTGACCGTCGGAAGCGTTTTTTGACCACCCCAAGGGCGGGCTCTCACCCGCCCTGGGATGGCTTCGCTGCAGCGGCGACGCTCAGGGCGCCGCCGCTGAGGAAGATCTGGCTATCAGCCGATCAGCTTCAGCACGGCCTGGGGCAGCGAGTTGGCCTGGGCGAGGAGCGCCACGTCGGCCTGCTGCAGCACCTGGGCGCGGGTGAAGTGGCTCATTTCGGCCGCCATGTTGGCGTCCACGAGCGCGCTCTGGGCCGCGGAGAGGTTCTCGCCGTAGATCGCCTGGTTGGCCTGCGTGTACTGGAGGCGGTTCTGGACCGAACCGAATTCGCCGGCCAGTGTGGCGACTTTGTTGATCGCTTCTTCGATCGTCTTGATTTCTTCGATTTTGAGGCCTTCGACGGCTTTTGCGAGTTCGGCCGTTTCGACAGCGATCGTTTCGCCTTCGTTGGGGCCGACCTGGAACTTGATTTCTTCTTTGGAGTTCAGCAGTTCCACGCCGTTGAACTTGGTCGTTTCACCGACCCTTGTGATCTCTTCTTCGAGCTTTTTGGCCTCGCCGTCGATCGCTTCCTTGTCCGATGCCGAGTTCGTGCCGTTGGCGAACTGCACGGCGAGGTCGCGGATGCGCTGGAGCATCTGCTCGACCTCGTTGAGCGCGCCCTGCGCCGTCTGCACGAGCGAGACGGCGTCCTGGGTGTTCTGCTGCGCCTGGGCGACGCCGTTGACCTGGCCCTGCAGGCGCTGGTTGATGGCGTAGCCGGCGACGTCGTCGGCGGCCGAGTTGATCCGCAGGCCCGATGACAGGCGTTCATCGAAGTGACAGCGCGCCCTGGGTGTTGTTGAGGTTGCGCTGTGCGATCAGCGACGCGATGTTGGTGTTGATGCTGAGGGACATGCGTTCATCTCCTTGATGACGGTTGTTTGGTCAGTCCCGGGCCGACTCCCTGTCAGCCCTTCCTTTTTCTGATTGAAGAGGGTCCCGACCGAAGCCGGGAGACACTCGCCTGCGGCTCGCATCCCCGTTTCGGCCAGCCGGCCTGCGGCCGACTGCGTTACTCTCTAGGCGGTTTATCGTCATCCGCGGGCGATACTTGAGGAGGGGCCGAATGGGTTGGACGGCGGGGGTGGAGGGGATCGCTCCAGCCCGAATCCACCGATAGTCAAGCGCATCCGGCGCCGGAATCCCCCGCCCCGCGCGATCGCGGGATCGAGGCTCAGGCGCGCACGTCGATGTGCCTGCCCTGCGGGCCGTCGTCCTCCGGGCCGTCGTCCGCGGGCCGTTCGTCCTCGGGGCCGTGCCCCTCGTGGGGCGGCTCGCGGCGGGGTCGGGGCTTGCGATCCTCTCCACCGGATGCCCTGCGGCGCTTGCGGGAGATGCCCTGGGTCTGCGCCGCGGCCAGCTCGGCGATCCAGGGGGGGCGGGGCCCGATGGGTTGGATGGGATCCATCTCGTTCTCCTGGGCCGGGTACTCCTAAGCTCTCGCCTGCCTACACCCCCGCGCGGGGGCGGGTGCGGGGGCTGGGGTTGTGGGGGTTGGGAGCGGTCGAACCGAGCCCGCCCGCCCCGCGGAGCTTGGCGAGCTCGGCGGCGAGCAGCTCGTGCTGGGCCTGGTGGAGCTCTGCGACCAGGAGGCGCCGCCACAGGAACACGGCGGCGCCCCACGCCGCCACATAGCACGCCGCTCCGGCGGCCAGCGCCCGTATCCCTGCGTCGGGGAGGGTGTGGGTGGGCAGGGAGAGGTATCCGCCGAGCAGGAAGCCCCCGAGGCCGCCCCACGCCTTGGCCCGCGCGACGCCGCGCACCGCGCGGGGGTGCTCGGCGAGGATCAGATTGGAACCCCCCCCGCCCGCGCCGTGCCCGCCGGCGGCCCTGCCGCTCGCGCCCGCTCCACCCTTGCCCTTCTTCGCGGACTTGGGCGCCTTGGCGGCCTTCATGGGCTTGGTGGCCTTGGTGTCCCCCCCGGGGTCGCCGGGGCTCGCCAGCGTGTCGGGCTTCCCGGAGCCGGGATCCTCGGCGGGGGAGCGCACGGGTGTCTCGGCGTCGTCAGCGGCCATGACCGCCACCCTCCGACCGAGGAAGAGGGGCCCGGCTCGTCGGCCTCTGGCCGACTGCGCCACCCTCTGACTGAGAAAGAGGGGCCCGGCTCGTCGGCCTTCGGCCGACTGCGCCACCCTCTAGGCCGCGGCGGCGTTCGGCGCGCTGGCACTCGAAGATGAAGCGCACGAGGCGTCGGTGGTCGCCCGCGCCGATCTCGTCGAAGCAGATTGCGCGGCGGCCCTGGCTGTCGGTGCGCACGACGGTCCCCACACCCACGATCGGGGGGCTCTCCTTGGCGGTGGTGAGCCGGAACTGGACCTGCTCGCCGATCTTCAGGGTGCTGGGTCCCGCGAGCAGGATCCCCCCGCCGCTGAGATCGACGGAGTAGGTCTGAACGGGGTCGCCGTTGCCCCCGGTGACCACCACCACGGGCCGGGTGGACTGGACGCGGACGTACTCGCGCTGCTGGATCTGCTCGATGGAGTGGGGCTCGTGGAAGCGCAGCAGCTCGCGGTCCTCGAGGGTGACGGCGCCCCGCAGTCGGATCCGCCCGCTGGGAGTGGTGAACTCCAGCGCGAGCTCCTGGAGGGGCCCACTCTGAGGGGCTGCTCGGCGCGGAACATCAGCACCACGAGGAGCCCGTCGCGGTCACGCTGGAGGACCCGCGCCTGGATCCGCTCGCCGCTGGAGCGCACGACGATCACGGGATTGGAGCGCTCGGGGAGCGCGATCTCCCCATGATCGGGCGCCTCGGAACCGGTGGGGCTCATCGCGGCGGGAGCAGCCTGTCGGCGAGCCGAGAGGGGTCGATCCAGGCGAGCCCCCCGTCGGGGCGGCCATGGTCGGTGCGCGCGAGCAGGTAGACGGGGGGGAGTCCGAAGGTGCACGCGGCCTGCACGGCCACCCCGAGCTGGTCGGTCTCGTCGGCGTGGGTGATGGCGAGGGCGTTGGCGTTCAAGGGGCGGAGCGCCTCCAGCAGCTGGGCGGCGGGTGTGGCGCCGAGCGTGGCGGGGAGGGCGAGCACCACGCGGTCGGGCCGCAGCTCTGCCAGCAGCTCGGCGAGCGCCTCGATCGACCCCGGGTCGGCGCAGGAGACGGGGGGGGTGTCGAGCAGCAGCAGTCCCTGGTTTGGGTGGCCCGCCCACCCCCCGGGCTGGAGCGGCCCCTCTTCGCGGGCCCCGCGCGGGGCGGGCTCCCCGGGCCCCCCGGGCACGAGGGTGGTGCAGCCGGCGGGGAGGGGGCTGTGCTCCCGGTAGGCCTCCAGGAGGGCGGCGCAGCAGGCGCTCTTGCCGCTACCCCCGGCGCCGACCACGGCGATGCCGGCGCCGGCGGCGGGCAGGGGGGGGCACGCGGGGATCCTCTGTGTCAGCGCGGTGTGCACGGCCTGGGCGAGGCTCGCGGGGGCGGGCATGAGCGGCAGCACGTGGGCGATGGCCCCCTCGATCAGCTCCTGCACGAGCTCCTCGCCGATCCCAACGCGGAGCAGTGCGCGCTCGACCTCGCCGCGCGGGTCGGGGGCGTGCCCGAGCAAGGGAGGCACGGCGGCGGGGCGCGGCGGGCCTGGGGGCGCGGGGTGCACCTCCTCGAAGGCTTCAGCCTCGGGGAGGGCGGGGGCGTCCTCGCCGGGAGCCTCCGCGGCTTCGGCCTCGGGGAACGTGTGGGGGGGCGCCGCGTAGAGATCCGGGGGGACGGCTGGCTCGGCGTACACCGCGGCGTCTTCGACCTCGGTGTGTACCCCCGCATCTTCGGCCTCGGCGAGGGCGGTGGCGAGGGCGGCGTCGAGGTCGGGGGGGACGGTGGGCTCGGCGGTGCGTACGGCGGCCTCGGCCTCGGCGAGGGCGGCGGCGAAGGGGTTTGTGGCCCAAACCTCTCTCGGCGGGTCCCAGTCGAGCTCCCCGGGTAGGGCGGGGGCGTCGTGGTGGGGCGGCGCGTCGTGGTAAGGCGGCGCGTCGTGGTAAGGCGGCGCGTCGTGGTGGGGCGGCGCGGGGTCGTCCTGTGGGAGGGCGGGGGCGGGGGCGGGGTCCTCCTCGTCGTAGCGGTCTACCCCGGGGGCGCCGCGGCGAGCCTCGATTTCGACGAAGGGCCTCTGGAAGAAGCCGGCGAACCCGCCGGTGAGCCCCCTGTGCCGGCGAATGACGACGGCGTCCTCGCCGAGCTCGGAGACGATCCTGGGGATCAGCTCATCGACGGTGCGTCCGCGGTAGATGCGGGGCGCAAAGTCCCCGGGGGCGCTGCGGCTCGGGCTGCGGTGGTGGCGGAGGTCCCGCGCGGCGGGGTCACGCGGAGGGGGCTTCGCGGGGGCGCTGCGGTTCCCGTTGAGGGGGTGCGGGCGGGGGTGGGGGGGAGCGGGGCGATGGGGGGGGGTGTCGTAGGTGGTGGGGTTCATGCGTGGATTACTCCAATGGTCTCGACGTTGACGCCGGGGGCGATCTCGTTGTAGGAGCAGACGGGGAGATGGGGCTGGGCCTGGGCGATCAGCCGGCGCAGGTGGCGGCGCACGCGGGCGGAGCAGAGGAGGACCGGATTGCGGGTGCCGCGGGCGCCGGCGTGCTCGACCTGGACGCGCAGGGCGCCGACGATCGCCTGGGCGCGGGGCGGGTCGATCGCGAGGTACTCGCCGTCTGTGGTCTGGGTGATGGAGGTGGCGACCTCCTGCTCGATGGCGGGGTCGAGGGTGATGGCCTGCAGGCAGAGCCGCTCGTCCAGGTGGGGGGCTGTGATCGCTCGGCCCAATGCCTGGCGGGCGTACTCGGTCAGCAGGCCGGTATCCCGTGTTATTCGTGCCTTGTCCCCGATCGCCTCCATGATGGTGCCGAGATCGCGGACGGCGACGCCTTCGGAGAGCAGGGAGCGCAGGACGCGCTGGATCTCGCCGAGGGTGAGGGCCTCGGGCACGATCTCCTCGACGACGGCGGCGTTGGTCTCCTTGAGGCGGTCGAGGAGGGCCTTGACGTCCTGGCGGGTGAGGAGCTCGGAGGCGTGGGTGCGGATGGTCTCGGTGAGGTGGGTGACGATCATGGACTCGGCGTCGACGACGGTGTAGCCGAGCGCTTCGGCCTCGGCGCGGTCGGAGCTGTGGACCCAGACGGCAGGGAGCCCGTAGGTGGGCTCGGTGGTGGGGATGCCCTGGAGGCCGCCGGCGGCGTCGCCGGGGTCCATGGCGAGGAGGTGCCCGGGCATGATGCGGGCGCGGGCGACCTCGGAGCCGCGGACCTTGAGGAGGTACTCGTGGGACTCGAGGCCGAGTTCGTCGTGGATGCGCACGGCGGGGATCACGATCCCGAGCTCGCCGGCGATCTGGCGGCGGATCATGGAGACCCGCCGCAGGAGGTTCCCGCCGGAGGAGCCGTCGACGAGGGGGACGAGGCCGAAGCCGACGGCGAGCTCGAGGGCGTCGACGGAGAGCCGCTCCAAAGCCTCCTCGGAGCCCTGGCCGTCGGCGCTCTGGCCCGCCCCCGCCCGCGGGGCCGCGGCGGGGAGGACGCCGGCCGCCCTCCCCGGCATCCTGCTCGCCGGGGAGGCCGTGGCGCACGCTCCAGCCGATGGCGCCGAAGAGGGCGGCGATGGCGAGGAAGGGGAGCTTGGGGAGGCCGGGGACGAGCGCGAAGAGGCCGATCACGGAGGCGGCGACGAGGGGGGCTTTGCGCTGGCGGAGGATCTGGGAGGCGATGTCGCTGCCGAGGTCTTTCTCGGAGGTGGCGCGGGTGACGATGATGCCGGTGGCGGCGGAGATGAGCAGGGCGGGGATCTGGGCGACGAGGCCGTCGCCGACGGTCAGGAGCGAGAACTGGTGGGCGGCCTCGGTGAAGGTCGAGGCCGTGCTGCACGACGCCGACGACGAGGCCGCCGATGATGTTGATGACGATGATGATGCAGGCCGGCGATGGCGTCGCCCTTGACGAACTTGGTGGCGCCGTCCATGGCGCCGTAGAAGTCGGCTTCGCGCTCGATCTCGGAGCGGCGCGTCGCGGGCCTGCTCGTCGGTGATGAGCCCGGCGTTGAGGTCGGCGTCGATGGCCATCTGCTTGCCGGGCATCGCGTCGAGGGTGAAGCGGGCGCCCACCTCGGCGACGCGCCCGGCGCCCTTGGTGACGACGACGAACTGGATGACGATCGAGGATGAGGAAGACGACGAGGCCGACGACGAAGTTGCCGCCGACGACGAACTCGCCGAAGGCCTTGATGACGCTGCCGGCGTCCCCGGTGGTGAGGATGAGGCGGGTGGCCGAGACGTTGAGGGCCAGCCGGAACATCGTGGTGAGCAGCAGGAGGCTGGGGAAGGAGGCGAAGTCGAGCGCCTTGCCGAGGTACATGGTGGCGACCACGATCGTGAGGGCGCCGGAGATGTTGAGCGTGATGAGGAGGTCGAGCAGCGCGGAGGGGAGGGGGACGACGAGCATGGTGACGACCATCACCACCGCGACGGCGGCGAGGAGGTCGGTGTGGCGCAGGAGGCGGCGAACGGTGTCGAGGTTCATGGCGCGTACCTCCTACGCCGGGCGAGGCGGTAGACGAAGGCGAGCACGCGCGCGACGGCGGCGTAGAGCTCCTCGGGAATCGCCTGGCCGACCTCGACGGAGGCGTGCAGCGCGCGGGCGAGCGGGGGGTCGCTGACGATGGGGACGTCGTTTTCCTGCGCGATGCGGCGGATCTGCAGCGCGATGAGATCCTTGCCCTTGGCGATGACCTCGGGGGCGGGACGGGCGCCGTCGTAGCGCAGGGCGACGGCGAAGTGGGTGGGGTTGGCGATCACGACGTCGGCTTCGGGAACGGCGGCCATCATGCGCCTGCGGGCGGCCTGCATCTGGCGGCGGCGCAGCGCGGCTTTGACCTCGGCGGGCAGCCCGTACTGGCGCACCTCCTCCTTGAGCTCCTGCTTGGTCATGCGCAGCTTGCGCTCGTTGCGGTGGTGTTGCCAGAGGTAGTCGATTGCGGCGATGGCGAGGTAGGCGAAGGTGGCGTGCTGGGCGATTTCCATCCCGCGCCGGCCCATCACCACGCCGAGGGCGCCGGGGGGGAGGCCGACCTGGGAGGCGAGGGCGCTCATGCCGGGGACGATCGCCAGGGCGGCGACGCCCCCGACGAGGGCGATCTTGGCGACGGCCTTGAGCGCCTCGAAGAGGAGGTTGGGCCCGAGGAGGTTGCGCGCCCCGGAGAGGGGGTTGATCCGCTTGAAGTCGAGCGCGAGGGCACGCGGGGCGGGGCGGAAGCCGACCTGGGCGGCCCCGGCGAGGAGGCCCGCGCCGAGGCAGATGGCGGCGATTGGCCCGACGGTGAGGGCGAGCGTGGAGAGCCCGACTTCCATCAGTGAGTGCAGCCCGGCGGCGGAGGTGGCCCTGGTGGGGGTGGCGATCTCGGCGAGGATCTCGCGGAGGGCGAGCTTGACGGCGCCCACCACTCCGGGGCCGAGCAGGGTGAGGGCGAACAGCCCGCCGGCGATCACGAGCGAGCCGCCGACGTCGGCGGAGCGGGCGATCTGTCCCTTTCTGCGGGCGCGCTTGCGGTGCTTGGGGGTGGCCTTCTCGGTGCGGTCGTCGTGCGCCATGGCTCACTCACCCTTCACGCGAGGTGCAGCGCGCCGAGGGCGGCGCCGACGGAGGTGGAGAGCTGGTTGGAGATCCAGCCGGCGACGAACGGCAGGGAGGCGCCGACGAGCAGCAGCGCGACGGCGACCTTGGCGGGGAAGCCGACGGCGAAGACGTTGAGCTGGGGCACGACCCGGGAGACGACGCCGAAGGCGACGTCGGTGATCATCAGGGCGATCAGCACGGGCGCGGCGATCTCCAGGGCGGAGGTGAAGACGGTGGAGAAGACCTGCTCGGCGCCCCCCACCAGCGTGGTGACGCGGGGGGCGGAGGTGAGGGGGACGAGCTGGAAGGTGCGGGCGAGGCCGCGGATCACCCAGGCTTCGCCGCCGATGACGAGGAAGACGGCGATCCCGACGAGCGAGTAGACGCGGGATAGCGGCCCGGCCTGGCTGCCGTTGACGGGGTCGACGAGGCTGCCGTAGGAGAAGCCCGCGCCGAGGTCGGCGAGGGCGCCCGCGGTTTCGACGGCGGCGAAGAGGACGGCGAAGGAGAAGGCGAAGCCGAGGCCGACGAGCATGCCCTCCACCGTGAGGCCGGCGAGGGCGAGGGGGTCGCTGGGGATGTGCCGGCCGTGCAGGGCGATGGGGGCGAGGCCGATGGAGATGCCCACCGCGAGGATGCCGCGCACGCGGGGGGGATTATCGGCGAGGAGAAGGGGGGGGCGAGCAGAAACAGGGGGGTGACCCGGGCGAGCACGAGGATGAAGCCGGCGAGCTCGTTGCCCGCGAGTTGGCTGAGAATCTGAGTCATTGAAGCTGCGCCGCCTGGCGTGTGAGCAGAGTGCGGCGCATCAGCCCACCAGCGTGGGGATCGCGGAGTAGAGGTTGGTGGTGTAGGCGACGAGCTGGTCGAGCATCCAGGGGCCGAGCACGACGGCGATGACGGCGATGACGGCGATCTTGGGGATGAGGGTGAGGCTCTGCTCCTGGATCTGAGTGACGGCTTGGAAGATGGAGACGAGCAGGCCGACGACCATGGCGCCGAGCAGGAGGGGGCCGGCGACCTTGAAGGCGAGGCTCATGGCCTGGGAGGCGAGGTTGACGACGGTGTCCTGGTTCATGGGGTCGTTCTCCTAGTGAAAGCTCTGCACGAGCGCCTTGATGACCAGGTCCCAGCCGTTGACGAGGACGAAGAGGAGGATCTTGAAGGGGAGGGAGATGAAGGTGGGGGGAGCATGATCATCCCCATGCTCATCAACGTGGAGGAGACGATGAGGTCGATGATGAGGAAGGGGAGGAAGATCAGGAAGCCGATCTGGAAGGCGCTCTTGAGCTCGGAGACGATGAAGGCGGGGATGAGCACCTCGGTGGGCACCTGGGCGCGGGTGTGGGGGGTTTTGGCGTGGGCGAGGGTGACGAAGAGGGCGATGTCCTGGAGGCGGGTCTGGTGGAACATGAATTCGCGCAGGGGCTGCTCGGCGCGGGCGATGGCGGTGGTGGTGGAGATGTGGTGATTGGTGAGCGGTTCGATGGCGTCGCGACGGATGGCGCTGATGGTGGGGGCCATGACGAAGAGGGTGAGGAAGAGGGCGATCCCGACGAGGACCTGGTTGGGGGGGGTGTTGTTGGTGCCGACGGCGGTGCGGATGAAGCCGAGGACGATGAGGATGCGGCTGAAGCCGGTGACGGTGAAGAGCACGGCGGGGATCAGGGCGAGCCCGCCGACGAGCAGGAGGATCTGGACGGCGTTGGAGGAGCTCACCTGCACCAGTTCATCTCCTGGCCGTTCCTGAGTTCGCAGGGCAAGCTGGTCAAGGACGCAGTGAGCGAAGTGTGCTCGGCACACGAGCGATCGAGGACGCAGATCCAGCGCAGCGATGCGGGCTCAGGATTCACCGGCGCACGGTCCATTCGCGTAGACGATCGAGGGCGTCGGAGACGGCGCTGGGAACTCCGGAGGCTCGCAGTTGGCCGGGGATCTGGAGGGGATGGATGGGAGCCCCGCCTGCCCCGTCGCCTGTGGAGGGGCCGATGGGGGGCTCGGGAGGATCGAGGAGGCCGGCGTCGCGGGCCTGCTGCTCGGTGTAGCGGTGGATGGGGGCGACCCCGTGCTCGGAGCTGCCGACGAGCAGGTAGTCGTGGCCGGCGCGCACGAGGTGCACGGAGCGCCCGGAACCGAGCACGAGGGTGGCGAGGCTGGTGAGGCCGGAGCCGGCGCTGCTCTGTTCGCGCCCGGCCTTGACCTGCTTGAGGATCCAGGTGAGCCCCCAGATCACGGCGATCACGATGAGGAGGCCGACGATGGTGCGCACGATGCCGGCGCCGCCGGAGCCGGTGTGGGAGCCGGTGGAGGAGGGTGCGAGGGTGAGGGGGGCTCCTTCCCCGCCGCTCTTGGAGCTGGGGGTGAAGGCCTGGGCGGGGCAGGCGTGAGCAAGCACGGCGAGGCCGATAATGGCCGTGCCGAGCGCGGGAAGGGCGGCCGGGGGGGCCGCGCGCAAAGGCGTTGTGAACCTGTTCATCGAGGGACGACTCCGAGGAGAGTCGCCCTGATTATCGGCGGCGGTTCGACTGGCTTGAGTGGTGCGGCGCTCAGACCAGCGCGTCGATCTGCACGGCCCACTCGCCCTCGCCGCCGAGGAGGAGGGTGCCGTGGGCGAAGGGGGTGCCGTTGACGAACAGCTCGATGGGGGAGTCGGCGCCCTGGTCGAGCTCCACAACGCTCCCGGGGGGGAGCTGGAGGGCCTGGCCCAGCGGCAGGGTGGTGCGCCCGAGCTCGGCCCACACGCGCACGGGTACGCCCATCATCCGCGCGAGGCTCTCTTGTGTGGGCACGAACCGCTCGGTCGCTTGGGGCCCGGGAGGGGGCGCTCCGGGAGGGGTATGGGCAAGCGGGGGCTGGGTCGTGCCGGCCCCGGGGCTGTGGGCAAGCGAGGGCTGGGGGGCGCCGACGGCGGAGCTCATTGCAAGGGGGGGGTGCACCGCGCTCATCCCGCCCGCGACGGCCGCGGTGAGCTTGACGGCGCGCCGCGCGCCGCGTAGGCCGGGTTGGGCGCGGCCGAGGGGGACGCCCTCGGCGAACAGCTGCACCCCCTCCTCGGCGCGATCGTTCAGTGCGAGCAGCGTGCCGGGGGTGAGGGCGAGCATCCGCTCGACGGGCATCTCCAGGGCGCCGACCTCGGCGCGGAGGCACACGTGGGCGGCGGCGAGCCCGCGGCGCATCGCGCGGGCCTCGCGGGAGTCAATGTCCTGCAGCTGGGGTCCGTTGCCGAGGATCTCCCTGGCGGCGGGCTCGATGGCGGACCAGGGGGTCAGCAGGTACATGCTGGAGGGGAGGGTGTCGATCCGGCTCTGGAGGGTGAGCGCGAAGGTGGGTTCCCCGATCGGGGCGAGGACGCCGGCGTCGCCCTCGAGATCGACCTCGCCGAGCGTCAGCTCGAGCCCGCCGAGATCCCGCCAGGAGGGGCTGAGCTGGGCGATCATCGATCGCAGCAGGCGCTTGGTGAGCGCCCAGTCGACTTCGCTGAGGCGCCGTTCGGGGGGAGTCTGGGAGGCGCTGCCGCCGAGCAGGCACTCGAGCGCCTGGAGGATGAACGCGGGCTCGACGCAGAGCAGCATGTGGCGCTTGATCGGCTGTACCCCGAGCGACACGGCGATCGCGTTCGCGGGCAGCTGGGCCTTGGCGGCGGCCCAGGTGAGCTGGCTGGAGTCCCCGACGGCGAGCTCGACCGGGGCGCGCAGCTCGGTGGAGAGGCGCAGGGCGAACGCTTCGCAGAAGTGGTCGAGCACGCGCACGATCCTGCGGCGCAGCTCGGCGGTGAACTTGGTGGGCTGAGAGAAGTCCACGGTGTGGATCTGAGGCCCGCCCTCCCCGCGCCGGACCACGACGAGATCATCGCCCGCGGGGACCTGGGGGTGGCTCTCCGGCGAGGTTGTGGCGGGCGGCTGCGGCGGTGTCGAGGGGGGCTGGGGGGCCTCCCGGGGGGTATCCCGCGGGATCTCCTCCACGCCCTGCTGCTGCTCGGTCTGGCTCATAGGGCCTCCCGATCACTCCTGCACGGGGACGCCCTGCACGGGGTCACCCTGCACGGGGTCGCCCTGCACGGGGTCGCCCTGCACGGGGTCGCTCTGCACGGGGTCGCCCTGCACGGGGTCGCCCTGCACGGGGTCGCCCTGCACGGGGTCGCCCTGCACGGGGTCGCCTTGCACGGGGCCGTGGGGCGCGAGGTCGTGGGCGCCGGGGAGGAACCGCTCGCCGAGGCTCGGGGTGGCGGGTTCGCCTTCGACCACCTCGGTGACACGTAGGCCGAACTGCTCGTCGACGACGACGACCTCACCGCGGGCTATGGGGGTGCCGTTGACGAGCAGGTCGACGGGCTCGCCGGCGAGCCGCTCGAGCGTGACGATCGAGCCGGGGCGCAGCTGGAGGGTCTCGCCGACTGTCATGCGGGTGCGACCGATCTCGACGCTGAGCTCCACGGGGACGTCGCTGAGGCGGCGCACATCGGCGCCGGGGGGACCCCAATCCCCTCCATCTCCCCCGGCCCGTTCGCGGCGCCGGCGGGCGGTGGGCTCTGGTCGAACTGCTCGTAGACGACTGCGTCGCTCATGACGTGGCCTCCTCCGGCTGAGCCGGGGGGGACTTCGCGGGAGTGATTCTGTGTGGGTTGGGCTCGGTCATGGGTGCTCCTATTGAACGGTCAATTCGGGAAACAGCACGGCTTCGACCTTGATGTCGGTCTGGTGCAGGATGCTCCCGAGGATGCGGTGCTTGAAGGAGTCGCGGCCGTCGCTGGAGACGAGTGTGCCCCCGTTCTGTCCGGTCAGGGTGTCGGTGACGATTTCGCGGACGAAGGCTTCCTCGGGGAGCGTCCCGGTGCCTTCCCCGGAGCCGGAGGCGCTCCCGGAGGCGGACGCCCCGTCGCTCTGCCCCGGCGCCAGCTCGAGGGCGACGGTGAGCTTGGCGTAGTGGCCTTCGCTGAGGTTCACCAGGAACGGCTGGGGCATGACGTAGATGGTCCCGGGGATCTTCTGCTTGACGGTCTTCTTGGGCTTGCTCATGGAGTAGCCGACGCCGAGCACCAGCAGCAGGAGGAGGGGTATGAGGAGCTTCTTCTTGGACATGGTCGCGGGGTGTCGGAGGCGGCGGTTGGGGGTGGGCGCGTTGTATGTATCGGAGCGGGGGGGCGATATCAGTAGAGGCGCTGCAGGACGATCTCCACGCGCCGGTTCAGCGCGCGCCCGGCGGGGGTGGAGTTGGTGGCGATCGGGCGCTGGTCGGCGTAGCCGGTGGCGCTGAGCCGTTGGGGGTCGATGCCCCTTCCGATCAGGAAGCGCACGACGGTGCTCGCGCGGGCGGTGGAGAGCTCCCAGTTGCTCGCGAAGGGGCCGGTGATGGGGACGTTGTCGGTGTTGCCCTCGACCTCGATGGGGTGGACTTGGTCGACGTTGAGCAGCGTGGCGACCTCGCTCAGGAGGGGCTGACCCTGGCTGTCGAGGGCGGCGCTGCCGGAGGGGAAGAGGAGGCTGTCGGTGAGCACGCGCACCACGAGGCCGCGCCGTTCGATGACGGTGTGGACCCGCTGGGCGAACCCGTGCTTGGCGGCGTATTCGTCGAGCTTGCGCTTGAGCGCTTCGAAGCTGCTCTGCTCCTGCTGGGCGGCGGAGACCTGGATGCCTGCGGCTTCCCCCTGCGCCCTGTTTGCCTGCCCGGTGGGGGCGTGTTCGAGTTCGCTGGTGATCTGTGGGG
Source organism: uncultured Solirubrobacterales bacterium (assembly GCA_963813765.1). Taxonomy (GTDB): domain Bacteria; phylum Actinomycetota; class Thermoleophilia; order Solirubrobacterales; family Solirubrobacteraceae; genus Palsa-744. Next base: position 707,253 of record CAWFAB010000006.1, on the reverse strand, counting down.
TGAGCCGCACGATCGCGGGCGTGTCGATGGTGGTGGGGGCGCGGCTGGAGTTGGCGCTCGCGCCGGGCTGGGCGATGGCCTTGCCGCCGGGCAGGATGTTCCCGGAGAAGGCGGCCTTGAGCGCCTCCTGGAGGGTCTTGTACTTGGAGATGTTCACCGAGGAGATCGAGAAGAGGACCATGAAGAGGGCCATCAGCAGGGTGATCATGTCCGCGTAGGTGAGCAGCCAGCGCTCTTTCCCATCCTCGTGGGCGGGGCCGCCCCCGCGGCGGCGCCTGCGTCCGTGTCCGCGGGCCATCGCTAGGCGGCCTCGGCTTGTGGGCTCGCGGTCTGGGAGGGACTGGGGCCATCCTCGGCGTCGCGCTCGGCGGGGGGGAGGTAGGAGATCAGCTTGTCCGCCACGAGGCGGGGGTTGTCGCCGGCCTGGAGGGAGAGGATCCCCTCGAGGGTCATCATCCGCAGTTCGACCTCTTCGGCGGAGATCGCCTTGAGGCGGTTGGCGACGGGCAGGAAGACGACGTTGGCCGCGCCGACGCCCATCAGGGTGGCGAGGAAGGCGGTGGAGATCGAGGGCCCGAGGGTGGAGGGGGCGGCGAGGTTCTCGAGCACGTGGACCAGCCCGAGTACGGTGCCGATGATCCCCATGGTGGGGGCGAAGCCGCCGGCCTTCTCGAAGGGGGCGGCGGCGGCCTCGTGGCGGGCGACCATGCCGTCGACTTCGGCCTCCATGATCGCGTGGACCATCTCGGGGTCGGTGCCGTCGACGACGAGCTGCAGCGCGTTGCGGGTGAAGCTGTCCTCGACCTCGTCGAGCTGGGCGTCGAGTGCGAGCAGTCCCTCGCGGCGGGCCCGGTCGGCGAGCGAGACGAGCATGTCCAGGCGCCCGCGCAGGTCGGGGGGCTCGGCGGAGAAGGCGAGCTTGAAGAGGCTGGGGATGCGCTTCATCGCGGGCATCCCGACGCTCGCGAGGGTCACCCCGCTGGTGCCGCCGAGGATGATGAGCAGGGCCGCGGGGTTGAGGAAGGCGGCGGGACTGGTCCCGTCCATCATGGAGCTGAGTGCGAGGGCGCCGAAGGCAACCCCGATCCCGATCGCTGTCGCGGCCTTCATCGCCCTCGTTGATCGGCCGGCGGGCGCAATCCTTCAGTGCCCGCGGGGCTCGACACCCTGATATGGAGTGGTGTCGTCCTCGACGGCGAAGAGCGGGGCGGCGTCCGGGCGGGGCCGCGAACGGGGCTCGGGGTCGGGGCGACGGTTGCGGAGCGCCTCGGAGAGCACGCCGACGCGCCAGGCGCGCATGGCGGCGGCGACCTCGTCGGGACTCTCGGCGACCATGACCTTGGCGGTGGTGGCGAGGGTGACGACGGTGTCGGGGGTGGACTCGATGGTGACGATGAGATCGGGGTTGAGCTGAAAGGTTTCTTCGGCGTGTCCGAGCCGGTGGAGGGTGATCATGGGTGCCTTCTCTCTGGTGATGCGGCGTGGAGGTCGATCTGTGCGGAGGGCTGCGGTTCGGAGGGTGAGCATGGGGGCCTTCTCTCGGTTGGGTGCGGCCCGGCGGTGGGGCGCGGCGCGCAGTCGCGGCCACGCCCCACCGGGGCGCCTCGGTGTTGTCCCTTGTGGGGTCCCTCTCGATGACGGCTCGCGCGCCGCCGCCGGGATGACGTGGGCCATCGCGGGAGTCGGTGTCTGCCGTGTGGGACCCGATGCGATCAGCGGACCATGGTCACCACCGTCTGGAGCATTTCGTCGGCGGTGGTGATCACCTTCGAGTTGGCCTGGTAGCCGCGCTCGGCGGTGATCATGTTGGTCATCTCGGTGGCGAGGTCGACGTTGGACATCTCCAGCTCCCCCGCGATCGTCTGACCGAAGGCGCCGGTGTTGGGGGTGCCCACGACGGGCGCCCCCGTGTTGGCGGTCGGGCCCCACAGCGAGCTGCCGAGGCGCTGAAGGCCGTTCTGGTTGGGGAACTTCGCCAGCGAGAGGTATCCCGCGGTGACCTGCTTTTCGAAGGTCGCGGATTTGGGGTTCTCGTCGGTGTAGGTGACCGATCCGTCCTGGCCGATCGTCACGTTGGCGGAGCCGGGGGGGATCACGATGTAGGTGTCGGCGGCGCCGGGCGCGTAGGTGGTGCCGGCTTCCGTTTCGGTCGCGACCGCTTCGCGGCCGATCACGTAGTTCCCGGTCTGCGTGGTGAGGAAGCCTTTGGCGTCCGTCGTGAGGTCGCCCTGTCGGGTGTACTGGATGCTGGCCGGGAGTTTGGCCGTGTAGGGGGGTTCCGTCGGGGGCGAGCCGGCGCCGACGCGCAGGAACCCTTCGCCCTGGATGGCGACGTCGAGGGGGTTGTTGGTGGACTGGAAGGAGCCCTCGGTCATGAGGTTGTCGGTTGAGGCGACCTGTACGCTGAGCCCCACCTGCACCGGGTTGGTGCCACCGTTGGTGGCGGTGATGCCGGTGGCCCCCCGCACGACCTGGGCGAGCGATTCGGCGAAGGTCACACGGGCGGACTTGTAGCCGATCGTGTTGACGTTGGCGAGGTTGTTGGCGGTCACGTTGAGCATCGTCTCGTTGGCCTGGAGGCCGCCGATGGCGGCATACATTCCGTTCATCATGGTTGCGTCACTTCCTTTCGCGGCCTCCTCGAAGAGGTCCGGCCGTGGTTGTTTTCGGTGTGGTTGTTGTGTTGGTTGTGGTCGGTGTGGGCAAGCTGGTGATCCGGGTCGAGGCGCCTTGAACCGGTCGAGCGGAATCCGGCGATCGGGCCGGCTGTTTCGTGAAAGGCACTCATGCGATCACGGCGCTGTCGATGTTGGTGAACACGTGCTCGCGCATGTGTTCGGAGCCGACCGCTGTGACGACGGTGCGGCTGGGGACGGCGACCACGAAGGCGGTGCCGTCGACGAGTACGATCGAATCGCGGGAGCCCTTGCCGGCGGCGCGCCCCACGCCCTCCCGCAGCCGGGAGAGGGTGGCGGGGTCGAGCGGGATCCCGCGTCGCTGCACGCGCTGGAGGGCGTGCTTGGAGAAGTTCAGGGGCGCACCCGCCCCGGCCGGGCCCGCTCCGGGCCCGCTCGCCCCGGCCTTGTCCGTCCCGGCCCCGCCTGCCCCGGCCCCGCCTGCCCCGGCCCCGCCTGCCCCGGCTCCGCTCGCTCCGCCGGTGGCCTCTTTGAGGACATCCGCGAACGACGGCCCGGAAGGGCTCCCGGTATCCGCGGCCCGCGCGGGGACCCGAACCCGCCCACCCGTCTGCGGGCTCTCGACGGGGATCGAGGCCCGCACACCCGGGAGCAGCGCGGGGTTGAGCTCGGCGCTCACGAGACCTCCGTTACGCCTGAGAGGGCGATCCCGGGGGTGCCCGTGACGGTGAGGGTGGCGCCTTCGGGGGTGATCTCGGCGCTCTGGACGGGGCCGCTGAGAGTGGCGCCGGTGGTGGGATCGATGTAGGAGACGGTGTGCCCGATCAGCCCGACCGCCTGGGCGACGCGCTGGGTGACTGCGGACTGGGTGCTGTTCTGGGCGATGTTGGTGGTCTGCTCGAGCGCGGAGAACTGGGCGAGCTCGCTAACGTATTCGGTGCCGTTGGTCGGTTCCAGGGGGTTCTGGGCCTGGAGCTGGGCGATCATCAGTTTGAGGAAGTCGTTCTTGCCGAGTTCGCTTTTGGGGTTGACGGGTTCGGGGGCGGCGGAGCCCTTGGCGGCGGCCGTCGCGGCGGTGGATGGGGTGATGGTGGTCATGAGGGTCTGCCTCGCTCTTGTGATTGGTGGTGAGTGTGGGGTGCGGTCGTAGGGCCGGCGGTCGGGAATTGCTTTGCTGGTCTTGGGGGCGTGCGGTCAAACGAGGATGTCGATGAGCGTTCCGTGCGAGAGCGGGCTCGCGGCCGGCGCGGGCGTTACGTCCGCGCGACCGGTTTCGGGATCGGCGGCGGCCGCGGTCGCTGTGGACCGGCTGGGGCGGCTGTGGGGGGAGCCTTCACCGCGGCCGGCGGCGCCGTCGTGGCGGGCGCCTCCGGGGTCTGTGCCCCCGCCCTGGAGAGTGGAGTGGTGGCCGACGTCCAACCGCGCGAGGTTGATGCCCAGCGAGCTGAGGGAGTGGCGCAGCTCGGCGTGGGCGGCGACGAGCGCCTGGGCGGCGGCGGGGGACTCGGCGGTGACGCGAGCGAGGAGGCCCTGGGCGGTCTGGGTGAGGTGGATGCGGATCTCGCCGAGCTCCTCCGGCTGCAGCGCGATGCGGGCCTGAGAGAGACCCTGGCGGGCGGCGAGCTGGATGGTGCCGTGGAGGGTCTCGATTGCCTGCTGGAGGCCGATACGGGAGCCGGTCGATCCGACCTCGGCCGGGGCGGCCTTGGCGCTCGCCTGCGACACGGGGGAGACCGGGGCGGAGGCGCCGGCCGTTTCGGCGAGCCCGCCGGGCCCGGCGGTGCGCGAGGCGGCGGGGGTGGTGCTATGGGTGAAGCGTGCGGGCCCGCCGGCGGGGGTGGTGTCATGGCTCAAGCGTGCGGGGCCGCCGGCGGGGGTGGTGTCATGGGTCCAGCGTGCGGGGTAAGTGGCGGGGGTAGCGTCCTGACGGGTCCACCCCGAGCCGCTCGCGTCGGTGCTCTCCAAGCGTGCGGACGGGCCGAAGGCTGGGCTCGCGGCGGCCGTGATAGGGAGGGGCGGCGATGCCTTGCCCTGAACGGCGGCGGGGAGGGAGGGGGCGTCGGGACCTGCCGCCGCGCGGGCAGGGGCGGAGGGAGCGGCGGGAGGAGGGAGTGTCGAGGGAGCCGTCGCAGAGCCGCCGGCCGTGGGGGTGTCCAGGCCGGCCACGGCAGGGCCGGGCGTGGGGAGGGCCTTCGCGCTCGCCGCGGGTGTGGGCGGGGCGTCGGTGCGGACCGCGGCGGCGCGGGGGGCGGGGACGGGTTCGGCGCTCGTGGCGGGCGGGGTGTCCAGGCGGGCCACGGCGGGGCCGGGGGTTGGTGCGGCCTTCGTGTTCGTGGCGGGCGAGGCGTCCGCGTGGGCCACGGCGGGGCCGGGAGTGGATGTGGCCTTCGCGCTCGTGGCGGGCGGGGTGTCGGTGTGGGCCGCGGCGGCGCGGGGGGCGGGGACGGGTTCGGCGTTCGTGGAGGGCGAGGCGTCCATGTGCGCCACGGCGGGGCCGGGGGTGGGCGCTGCCTTTGCGCTCGTGGCGGGCGGGGTGTCGGTGTGGGTCGTGGCGGCGCGGGGGGCGGGGACGGGTTCTGCACTCGGCGCAGGCGAGGCACCGCGGGCCGCGGTAGGCCCGGCGATGAAGACCGGCTCCGGGCTCGTGGAGGGTGAAGCGTCGCGGGCCACGGCGGCGCGAGGAATGAGAACGGGCTCCGCGCCCGTGGTGCGCGAGGCGTCCGTGTGCGCCACGGCAAGGCCGGGAACGAGCACGGGCCCTGCGCTCCTGACGGGCACCACGGGCGCGACCGGCGCGGGGGGCGCAACGCTCACCGTCGCGCGGGGGCCCGAGGGGGATGTCGGCGCGTCGTCATGCGCGGAGTGGCCACGGCAAGATTTTGTGGCGCTGCGGGACGGGCGATCGGGGACATCCGCGGGGCCGCGGGATCGGCGATCGGGAAGGTCCGCGAGGCCGGCCCCTTCGTGGTCGGCGGCGGGGGCGCCGGGTGAGTGACTCTGGTGGTGGCCTTCCGCAGTGGCGGTCCGGGCCCATTCAGCTTCGAGCGCACTGTGAAAGTGCGGCCCCTCGGGTGGGGCGCCCGGTGGGGCGCCGCCGTGGGGACGAACGCCGGGGAGGGCGGTGGGGGTGGCGGGTGCGGAGGGGGTGGTCATGCGATTACCCCGCTCTGGCGGTAGGAGGCGGCGTAGTCGAGCACTTTGGCGACGTACTGCTGGGTTTCGGAGTAGGGGGGACGCCGCCGTACTGCTCCACGGTGCCGGGGCCGGCGTTGTAGGCGGCGAGGGCGTCAACGGTGTTGCCGGCGAACCGGCGGAGCAGTCCGCTGAGGTAGCGGGCCCCGCCGTCGATGGACTGGGCGGGGTCGAGCGGTTCGGTGACTCCGAGGGAGGCGGCGGTGGAGGGCATCAGCTGGGTGAGCCCGAGTGCCCCGGCCCCGCTGCGAGCGGAGGGATTGAACCCGGACTCCTGCTGGATCAGCCCGTGGAGGACGGCGGGGTCGAGCCCGTAGCGGGCGGCGGCCTGTTCGATGAGGGGGGCATAGGCGGAGCTCCCGGCGGCGGCGCTCGCGCCGTAGACGCCGGCTGTGGGGATCGCGGAGGAGTAGGCGCCGGTTGTGGGGATGGCGGAGGAGTAGGCGCCGGTTGTGGGGATGGCGGAGGAGTAGGCGCTGGCTGCGGGGGAGAGTTGGGAGTGGGCGCCGGCTGCGGGGGAGAGTTGGGAGTGGGCGCCGGCTGCGGGGATCGCAGCGGCGTAGGCGCCGGCGGTGGCGGCCGAGCCTGCGTCTCCGGCCTGGGCGGTGTTGAGCGCCGAGGCGAAGCCCGCGCCGGCGGGGCGGTGTTCGACCTGGGCGATGAGCGCCTGGAGCTGCTGAACCCGTTCGACGGCGGCGAGCGCGCCCGAGGGGCCGCCCGGGGCGGGGATCGGTTCCGGCCCAGCGAGAGCGGTGGCACTCACGCGGCGCTCCCGCGGAAGCGCTCGATGGCGATCTCGTCGAGGCGCTCGCCTTCGCGGCGTCCTACCTCGCGCTCATGCTCGGAGCGCCGACGCTCCTTGAGGCGCTCGAGGATCTCGTGCTCACGCGCGGCGAGGCCGAGCTGGATGTCACAATCGGCCACGTCGGCCTCGTGGCGCTCGAGCTCGCGCATGCCCATCGTGCGCTGGGCCTCGATGTGCTCGACGAACGCCTGGCGGGCGAGGAGCTCAGCGGCGCTGACGATGGTCGTGTTCCTCCCCTCCCCGGCGGCGAGGCGCTGGTGGGTGTGGGCTTGCTCGAGGTGCTCCTCGACGCGCTGCAGGCGATTCTGGCTGCCGGCGCGCTGGGAGATGGCGCTAGCGAGCTCCTTGCGGGCGAGGTTCTCTTTGCGCTGGCGCAGAGCACGGATGCGCTCCAGGCGGAAGCGGAACGAGGGAGCGGTGCTCACGGTCGCGTAATCGGCGAGGTCGCATGGTTCTTTAGGGCTCTTAGACGGGGCCTCCCGGCGGGGGATATCCGGATGTGGGGCCCCGCTGGATGGACCGGGGCCACTTCCCCGGGGTCGATGGGCGTCGGGCCGAGGTTCGGACGATCCCGGCGTTGCGGATCTCACGAATGGGAATCAATGTAAGCTCTTGTGTATGGGCCACAGCGGAGAGGGTGTCTGCGGGGAGCGTGAGGCCCGCGGCGCGAGCGGTGGCGAGAGGCTGCGGGCGAGTTCGCGGCGGATGGGCGAGGCGATGCGGGCGGGACGGTGGCGATGGTCGCGGCGCCCACCCGAGCCAGGGACGGAAGATCTCCAGATATCCGATCAGGCGGACCGTTGTTTTTTCCCGGAAAATCCGAAGATTTATTTTGCCTGACAGTTGGATTTGTTCATTGAGATGTGATCCGAACGGCCTAACTATTCGCAGATAAAGCATGGGTCCGTACCCTTGGAGGCATGGATCCAGGAGCAATCGCAGAGATCGGTCCAGCGGGACCGACCATAAAAGCAAACACGCCCTGGGGATGAACAGATATGAGCAAGAAGAAGTCGGATGAGATAACGATCACACTCTCTCCGCTGCAGGTGGAGCAGGTGATGCGCGGCGCGGGCCGCAACCGCAACGGGACCGTGTCGAACCTGCTGCTCGCGGCGCTGGACCACGCCTACCAGCCGGCGGAGAAAAGCGGCGGGGGGAGGCCCTCGCCGTTGCAGAAGGCGACGCGCGCGGCGCTGAAGGAGGCGCTCGAGGATCCCCAGCTCTCGCAATCGCTGCTGCGGGGGCTCGCGATCCTGGCCGCCTACGGTCCGGAGCGGCCGTGGCGGGCGATCATCGACCTGTCGGGGCAGCTGGGGATGTCGCCGTCAACGACCCATCGCTATGTAAAGACGCTGCGGGCGGTGGGCCTGTTGGAGCAGAACCCATCGACACGGGAGTACCGCCCGGTGGCGGTGTAGCGCTCACAGGCTGAGCCCGAGCGAGGGGATGGCGGAGGTCCCGAAGAGATTGGAGCCCTGCACATCCCCGGGCTCGGGGCCTTCGCCGACGGGCTCCTCGGAGAGAACCTCCTCGGCGTCGAGCATCTCGCCGCTGCGCTCCTCGCGCGAGCGCTCGAGCGCGGCAGCGAGCTCGAGCAGTCGCGCGTCGGAGTCGGCCGGGCTCGCGGGCTCGTCGACGGGCTGGCGCAGGAAGGCGTCGATCCGGGCGCGGTGCTCGAGCGCGGCGTCGAGCAGCGGGTCGCTGCCCGGAGTGGTAGGCGCCGATCGAGATCAGATCCTCCTTCTCGCGCAGCGCGGCGAGCGCTGCGCGCAGGCGCTGCCCGGCGTCGACGAGCCTCGGGGGTGACGATCTCGCCGGCGAGCCGCGAGACGCTCTGCAGCACGTCGATCGCCGGGTAGTGCCCGGCGTGCGCGAGCGCGCGGGTGAGGACGATGTGGCCGTCGAGGATCGAGCGGACGGCGTCGGCGATCGGCTCGTTCATGTCGTCGCCCTCGACGAGCACCGTGTAGAGGCCGGTGATCGAGCCGCTCGGGGCTCGTGCCGGCGCGCTCGAGCAGCCGCGGCAGCAGCGCGAACACGCTCGGCGGTGTAGCCGCGCGTCGCGGGCGGCTCGCCGATCGCGAGGCCGATCTCGCGCTGCGCCGTCGCGAAGCGCGTGACCGAGTCCATCATCAGCAGCACGTCGGTGCCCTGGTCGCGGAAGTGCTCGGCGATCGTGGTCGCGGTGAAGGCGGCCTTGATCCGCACGAGCGCCGGCTCGTCGGAGGTGGCGACGACCACGACCGAGCGCTCGAGCGCGTCGCCGAGGTCGCGCTCGACGAACTCGCGCACCTCGCGGCCGCGCTCGCCGACGAGCGCGATCACGTTGACGTCGCGCTGGTCGAGCGGGCGATCATGCCGAGCAGCGAGGACTTGCCGACGCCCGAGCCGGCGAAGATCCCGAGGCGCTGCCCGCGCCCGCACGGGACGAGGCTGTCGAGCGCGCGCACGCCGAGCGCGACGCGCTCGCCGATCCGCGGCCGCTGCAGCGCGCCGGGGGGCGCGGCGATCGTCGAGCGGCAGCCGACGCCGCTGCGGCGCCGGGCGTCGTCGTCGAGGGGCGCGCCGAGCCCGTCGATCACGCGCCCGAGCAGGCTCGGTGCCGACGGCGACGCGGAACGGCGCGCCGGTCGGGAGCGACCTTGGTGCCGGGCCCGATGCCGTGCAGCTCGCCGAGCGGCATCAGCAGCGTGCGGCCGTCGCGGAAGCCGACGACCTCGGCGGAGACGGGGATGCCCGCCGCTCCCGCGCCGTCGGCTGCCCGACGAGACACACCTCGCCGACCTCGGCCTGCAGGCCGGTCGCCTCGATGATCAGCCCGATGAGGTTGCTGACGCGGCCGTGGCGGCGGGCGAGGTCGGCGTCGTCGAGGCCGGGCGCCGGGCGAGGAGCGCGCCGTGACGACGGCTCGCGGCTCACTCAGCGTCTCGCCGCGCCGAGCTCGGCGCGGACGACCTCGCGCGCGCGCTCGAGCTGCGTGAGACGCTGGCGTCGACCTCGCTCTCGACCGTTCGCGACGATCGCGCCGCCGCGGCCCACGCGGCGGTCGGCCTGCAGCTCGCAGCGCTCGACGCCGCCGGCCTGGGCCGCGACGTTCGGCCGATCGCGGCGCTGACGACCTCGATGTCGGCGGGATCGACGAGCACCGTCACGCGACGGCGGTCGGTGACGCGCCGCAGCGCGCCCCGGACGACGTCGAGCACGCGCTCGGGCTGGACGTCGAGCGCGCCGGCGAGGACCTTCGCGGCGAGCGCGAGCGCCAGCTCGACGGCGTCGCGCTCGATCTGCCTCGGCGAGCTCGCTCGCGCAGCCGCTGCGCCTCGTGAGCGCCGCCCGGAGGGCCAGCGCGGCGGAGCGCGCCTCCGCGAGGCCCTCCTCGCGGCCCTCGGCCGCCCCTCGGCGTGGCCCTCGGCGCGCGCGCGCTCGCGGATCTCCTCCGCCTCGGCGACGGCGTCGGCGAGCAGCCGCGCGGGCGGATCGGGTAGCGCCGGCGGCGGAGCGGAGGGCTCGAGCTGCTCGAGCGGGTACGCTGAGCGCGCCGGGCACTCAGACGACCGCTTCCTGCTCGTCCTCGCCGTCGCCGCGCGGGATCACGATCGTGCCGTCCTCCTCGAGGCGGCGCACGACGGCGACGATGCGGCCCTGCGCCGCCTCGACGTCGCGCTTGCGCTGGGGCTGCTGGATCTCCATCTCCTCCTGGAGCATCGCGGCGCCGCGCTCGGACATGTTGGCGAGCAGCCTCTCCTTGACCGCGTCCGGCACCCCGCGCAGCGCGAGCACGAGATCCTTCTGGTCGGCCTCGCGCAGCACCTGCTGGATCGCGCGGTCTTCGAGCTGGGCGATGTCCTCGAAGACGAACAGCATCCGCGCGGACCTCCTCGGCGAGCTCCGGGTCGCTGGCTCGCGAGGTGGTCGAGCACGGCGCGCTCGGTGGAGCGATCGGCGTGGTTGAGGATGTCCGCGAGCGACTTGACGCCGCCGGCGGCGGAGTACTCCTGCCCGACGACGGCGGTCAGCTTGCTCGCGACCACCTCCTCGACCTGCTGGATCACCGCCGGGCTCGTCTCGCCCATCCGCGCGATGCGCAGGGCGATGTCGGGCCGCGTCGCTTCGGGCAGGCGCGCGAGCACCTGGGCGGCGAGGGCGGTGTGCAGGTTCGCGAGCACCAGCGCGATCGTCTGCGGCGACCTCGGTGCGCAGGAACGCTCACGATCTGCTCGGGCGGGGTGCGGCGCAGGAACTCGAACGGCCGCTTCTCGACCACCGTCGAGAGCCGCCCGAGCAGCTCCTCGGCGCGCTCGGCGCCGAGCGCGCGCTCGAGCACCTCGCGCGCGAAGTCGATCCCGCCGGCGACGTCGCCCAGACCCTCGGCGCCGGCGGCGAGCCTCGCCGAGGATCCCCTCGGTGGTCTCCTCGTCGATGGAGCCCATCTTCGCCATCTCCAGCGACAGGCTCTCGATCTCGTCCTCGCGCAGGTGCTGCATCACCTCGGCGGCGAGGTCGGGGCCGAGCACGGCCATCAGCACGGCCGCCTTGCGGCGTCCGCCGACGTGATCGGCAGCGCGCTCGGGCAGCGTCGCGGCGGTCCCGTCCGACTCGGCGGGCTGCTGCACGACCTCGTCGGTTCCCGGCGGGCGGTCGACCTCGGCGGGAGGTCCCGCAGAGGCCACCACGCGGGTGCACGCCGGCGATCCAGGTTGGGTTGGGCACCTACTCCTCCTGCATCCAGCTGCGCAGCTGCTGGGCCACGCGGTCGGGGTTGCTTCGGCGAGCTGCTCGACCTGGCGGCGCACGGGCGTGCCGGCGCTCCGCCGGCGCCGGCGCCGGAGAGCGCGGCGTCGGGGCTTTCGGCGGGCCGCGGCGGGGTCTTCGCGTTCGAGCTCGGAGAGGCGCACGGGCAGCTCGAGCTCGCGCAGCCAGGGCGGCTGCTTCGTCGATCCCCGCCTGTTCGCGGCGGCGCAGCGCGCGGGTCGTGAAGAACAGGAAGGCGCCGAGGCGATGCGCGATCAGCAGCGTACTTGGCGTATCCGAGCACCCCGCCGGAGGCGCCCGCGGCGGTGGAGCCGTGGGCTTGGCGAAGGCCATCTGGCCGATCGAGATCGTGTCGCCGCGCTTGGGCTGGAGGCCGGCGGCGTTGGTGACCGCTTCCTTGATCGCGGTGACCGAGGCGGCGGGCACGGTGCTGTCGAGCAGCACCGAGACGTGCTCGCTTTCGATCGGCCCCGGGGGCGATCGTGGAGTGGGTGACGACCTTGTTCACCCCGAGCGTCGAGGCGGTCATTTCGTGCTTGTAGTTGGATTTGCCGGAGGCGCCGGTCTGCGCGTAGGCGGGGATGTTCGCGGTGCCCGTCGCGCCGCGCCCGCCGCCGCAGCCGGTGAGCGTTTCGAGGTTCTTGCTCTGCTGCAGCGGCACGCCGGCCTTGCCGTAGGTGAGCGATTCCTGGGTGGTCTGGTTGGTGTTGAGGTCGGCGTACACCTGCACCTCGGCCTTGCCGGCGCCGATCGTCTGGGCGAGCATCGCGTCGAGGCCGGCCTGCATCTCCTCGTCGTAGCGTTCCTGCGCGGCCTGCTTGCCGGTGGCGCCGGCGGCGGATTCGCCGTTCTGAGCGGGCCACAGCAGCTGCCCGGTGCCGTCGGTGATCGTGACCTTCTGCAGGTGCAGGCCGGGCACGGAGGAGGCGACGAGCTGCGCGATCCCCCGCACCGAGGTGGGACTCAAAGAGCTGGTTCCGCTGAGCAGCACCGCGGCGGAGGAGGTGTTCTGGCCTTCGCCGAAAAGCTGGTTCTGGGGGTTGGGGAGGACGAGCTCGACCTGCGCGCCGGAGACCCCCTGGATGTTGTCGATCGTCTGCTCAAGCTGGCCCTGGAGCGCGCGCTGGTAGGTGACCTGCTGCTGGAAGTTGCTTTCGCCGAGGCTCGATTTTTCAAAGAGCGAGAAGCCGGGCTGGGAGTTGCCGAGCAGGCCCGCGCCGGCGAGGGCGACGCGGGCCTGGGCGGTCTCGTTGGACTGCACGGCGAGCGCGGTGCCGTTGTTCTGCAGTTCGTAGCTGATCCCGTGCTGGTCGAGGGCGCTGGTCATCTTCCCGGTCTGCGCCGGTTCGAGGCCGGTGGCGAGGGTGGAGTAGGAGGGCTTGGAGACCATGTGCACGAAGAGGTAGATGAAGAGGATCGCCGCGACCGCGCCGCCGCCGAGGATGGTCCATCCGCGGGGGGTGAGTCGGGTGGCGAGCTGTCTGACGGGCATCGGTGGGATGTGGGTTTGAATAAGTTGGTGGGAAGGCCGGCGGCTGTGTCGCGGAGGGTGGGGAGGTCGGAAGCCGGAGTCGAGGGTGGGGCTGGGTTACACCTGGGTCTGGAAGATCTGCTGGGTCGCTTCGGTGGCCTTGGTGCGGATCTGGGAGGCGAGCTGCATCGCGAGCTGGGCTTCCTCGACGGTGACCACCGCGCTCTCCGGGTTGGCGGCGGTTCCGTGGCGAGCGCCTGCGCCGCGCCCGCGGCGCTCTGCTGGCTCTGCTCGAGCGAGGAGATCGCCTGGGTGAGCGCTTCGCCGAAGCCGCCGGGTTCGCCGCCGCCGGAGCCTTCGACGCCCGCGGGGGCATTGGAGACCCCGCCCACCGCCTTCGCTCGGGGCAAGCGGGTTCCCCGTTCGGAGAGCCCCCCACGCTGGAGCCCGCTCCGGCGCCGGATGTCGGTTCCGCGCCGGCGGCCGACGGGCCGAGGCCGTGCCACCTGGGCGAGTACCCCGCCGATCGCGCCGATCGCGGGCAGCGTCACTTGAGGATCCCGAGGGTCGCGGTGAACATCGACTTCGCCGTCTGCATCGCGGTGACGTCGGACTGGTAGGAGCGCGACTCGGAGATCAGGTCCACCATTTCGGTGACGGTGTTGACGTTGGGCATTTTCACGTACCCCGTGCGTCCGCTTCGGGGTTGCCGGGGTCGTAGACGACCTGGTCGGGGGTCCTGTCGGCGACGATCCCCGCCACCTGCACCCCGCCCGCGGGAGGATGGGTGAGAGCCCCCCCGGAGGAGTGAGGGTCCCGCCCCCGGGGGCGTGGGACCTGATGCGCCTGGGCCGAGCGCTCCGGAGAGCGTGGCTTCGAAGTTGGAGGAGGGCGAGCCGGTCTGCTGGAGGAGCACCTCCTGGCGCTGGTAGGGCTGCCCGTCGGCGGCTTTGGTGGTCTGCGCGTTGGCGAGGTTCTCGGAGGTGACGTCCATCCGCACGCGTTCGGCGCTGAGCCCGCTGCCGGCGATTTCGATCGCGTCGAAGAGGCCCATCAGCGAACACCCACCGCGGTTGGATCGAGCGGGCCCATCAGCCGACGCCCATCGCGGAGCGCAGGATGCCGTTGCGGGCGCCCTCGACCTGCACGATCGCCTCGTATTCGAGGCCGTTCTCGGCCAGCAGGGAGGCTTCCTGGTCGATGTTCACCCCGCTGCCTTCGGGTCCCACCACCTGGGAGCTGACTTCGGGCCGGAACTGCACCTGTTCGGGGGAGCCGCCCCGCGGCGAGCGCCGTGCGCAGCGCGCCCTGGAAGTTGAGTCCTCCCGGCGGTAGCCGGGGGTGTTGGCGTTGGCGATGTTGTTGGTGAGCAGCGTCTGGCGCGCCCACGCGCCGCGCATCGCGCTCTCGAGGGCGAGCTGGGTGTTGTCGATGAGGGACATTCGGTGGCCGCCGGGGAAGAGGGTTGACGCTTCGAGCTGTTGCCCTCCTTGGGCCAAACCCGACTCTCATCCATGTGAGCCGCCCCCGAGCGAAGGAGCCCGGTTCGCTCCCGTAATCGGCAGGGGCGCGGCGACCTTTAGCCTGGCGGCGAAAGTGCGGGCCTCCGAGGCGGGCGCGGGCCGCTGTGGCAGGAATGGGCTACAGCAGGCGCGGGCCGCTACGCGCTGCGGTCCATACGGTGAACGCGGCGGGGGGCCTGGCCGGCGTAGCCGTGGGCGGCGCGGCTCGCGCGCGCGGTGGTGCGCAGGTCGCACAGCAGCCCCTCGCGCAGGCACTGCAGCGTGGCGCTCGTGCGCTCGTGCAGGGCCGCCGCGCGTTCCAGGGGAGTGCGTGCGGAGGCAGGGGGCCGCTCGGGGAGGCCCGCGGTCAGCGCATCCCACTGGGGCGCCAGCGAGCGCAGGTCTTCGATCCGGCCGTCCCTGGCGAGCTCCAACTCGCGCTCGGCGAGGTCGAGGATCGCCGCGTAGGGGTCGTGCGGCGAGCCGCTCTGGGACTCGGGGTCGGTGGCGGGAGCCGGTGTGGCGATGGGGCTCGGGGTGGCGCCGGCCGCGCCGGCCGCGGGAGCCGGGGTGGTGGCGGCCGAGGTGGTGGTGGCCGCGGAGGCCAAGGTGGTGGTGGCCGCGGGGGCGTCGGTGTCGCGTGTCGTTGCCATCGTGCTCACCGGTGTGCGATCTCCACCCAGGACTCCCGCAGCTCGCCCAGCACCCCCGCGACCTCCTCGAGCTTGTCCGCCTCCAGGCCGAACCGCGCGCGGTTGAGGTGGGCGAGGCAGAACTCGTAGAGCGTGTGCAGCTGCTCCGCCAGCTCCGCCCCCTGCTCGTGGTCCAGGACGCCGTCGAGGTGCGCGATGATCTGTTCCGCCTGGCGCAGCCTGTTGTGGGCGCGCTCCACTTCGCCCGCGCGCATCGCGTCCGACGCCTGGCGCAGGAAGCGGCGCGCGCCGTCGTAGAGCATCACCACCCGCTGCGCCGGGGTCGCGCAGAGCACGGCGTTCTCGCGATATGCCTGTGGTGATGCCGTCGAGGGGGTCATACGCTGCTCGCTCGCTCCTTCGCTTCGCTTGCCCGGGCTGTTCCGGTGATCGGTCGGGCTCGCCCAAAGTTGAGCGTCGATTGCCGACTCGATCTATTTGCGCCGACGGTGAGCGGGGGAAGAGCGATCGGGCATCCGCGGCGTGCCGCAACCCGGCCGACCGCTAGTGGCCGGAGGAGCTGGAGCTGCTGGAGGAGCCGGCGGAGGCGCTGAGCATCGAGGCCATCTGCTGGCTCAGCCATGAGGATTGGGCCTGGTTCTGGGCGACCACGTGTTCCATCGCCAGGAATTCTGCTTGCAGGGTTTTTTGGCGCACCGCGAGCATTTCGTTCATCGTGGCGATCCTCTTGGTGAGCTCGGCCACCTGGGTGCTGTCGCCTTCGATCCGTGCTTCCAACGTGCCCCCCGGGGCGGCCTCCACGTTGAGCGTTTCCGCGAAGCCCTTCGACCAGCTCTGGAGCATCTTCTCCACGCCTTCCGGGTTCGCTCCGATCGCGCCTTCCAGCTTCGCGGTGTCGAGCGTGAGCTGCCCTTCCACCGCCGACTGCGAGGGGGTCCCTTTGCCGGTGGTCGCCCCCGTGCTGACGCCGATGTCGGCGAGGCTCGCCATCCCCGCCGGCAGGCCTTCGCCCGGCCTGTAGATCGACTGGCGCATCTGGTCGAGCATGTTCGTGAACTCGATGTCCCCGAACAGCGTCCCCGTCTGCAGTTCCGCAGCGCTCTGCGGCGAAGCCGGGGGCTTCGTCTTGAGCTGCTTCTGGATCGCCGCGATCGTTGAGTTGTAGAGGGTCACGAAGGCCTGCACCTGCGCGACGATCTTGGTCGGGCTCGCCGCCGGTGGCTGCACCTCGATCGTCACGGGCCCCGTCGTGGTGGTCAGCGCCTTCAGTTCCAGGGTCACCCCGGGGATCGCGCTCGTGAGCTTGTTCGACGCCGAGCTCCCCGCGACCCCGTCGATCGTGTATTCCGCGTTCCTGCCTTCTTTCGCCGACCCCACCTGTTCGACGAGCGTGCCCCCGGGGTCCGAGACCGCGATGAAGCCTTCTTTGGCCCCCGTTTCGCGTGTCGAGAGCACCACCGTTTCGCTTCCCACCGCCGCCGCGTACACCGTTGCGGTGGAGTCCGAATTGATCTCCTTGACCAGGCCTTCGATGCTCGCGCCCGCCGCGACTTCGATTTCCTTGCCGTCGATCGTCAATTTGTCCGCGGCCGCGGGGCTTTTGAAGTTGAACGTGCGCTGCCCCGAGTTCGCCAGCTGCGTGACGTTCACCTCGTAGCCCCCCACCGCCGCGCCGGCCGTGGTGGTCGCCGCGATCCGCGTGGGTTCGCTCGAGGTCACCGCCTGGGAGCTCGAGAACAGCAGCGGCGAGCCCAGTTCCTGCGCGTCGAAGGTGAGCTGGGAGAGGTTGCTCTGGATCGACCGCAGCTGCGCGCTCTGCCCTTCCAGGGTGCTCTGCTCATCGGTGAAGCGCGTGATCGGCTGGCGTTCGATTCCCATCAGCGCGGAGATGATTTCGCTCGTGTTCAGACCCGATCCGAGGCCGCTGAAGTTGATCGGCGCGCCCGCGGAGGAGGTGTTCACGGAGGTCACGATCTCCTCCTTCCTACTCCAGCGGCGCCCCGGCCGCGACTTCGAGCGCCTGCGCGGGCGAGAGCGTCTTCAGCACGTTGCCGCCGCGGTCGCGCACCTCGATCCTCGTGCGCCCGCTCTGCGCGTCGCGCGAGAAGCGCAGTTCGCGGCCCTGTGAGCTCAGTTCGCCGTGGATCCGCGCCGCGTGCGCCATCTGGTCGAGCACCTCTTCGGGTGGGCTCGAGGGGAGGGTCTGGAGCGAAACCGCCGGCTGCACCGCGGTTGGCCCGGCGGTGCTGTGCGCCGCCGCGAGCGGCTTGGCTGCGCCGGTGGGGAGCACCGGCTGCGCGGCCGTCTGTGGGGGCGTGATGGGCGAGCTCATGCCGTTTTCCTCCTGAAAGCACTCCTCACGGTCCCGTCCATGGGCTGCTTCGCTCTTTGGTTTTCGCATGTTGAGTTTCCGCATGGTGATCGGCAGGTTCTCGAAATACTTTAGAGTTTCGACAGCTGGGACTGCGGGCGTCCGGGGGCCCCCGGGCCCCACGGCCACGGTCATCGACCGCGCCCGCCGATCCCTGAGCGACGTTGTTCGGGGCCGCCACCCGCCCGTGGAGGTCGATCCCACCGCTCGTTCGGATATCCGAGAGCGCCCTATTTCTGACAGCTTCGATTCGGGGCTCAAGCCGGCCGGCGTACGCACCGATTAGGGCGGGGTCTTCGCGGATTGGACCGCCTCGGAATCCTGGGATGGATGTCGTGGGGTCGGTCTTGCAAGACGCACCACTTTCCCTCAAGAGTTGGAGCACCAGATGAAAGCTATGGACCGAAGCCAGGAGACATTCGCCTCCGACCGAAGCCAGGACACATTTGCCTCCGACCGAAGCCGGGAGACACTCGCCTCCGGCGAGCATCCCCGTTTCGGCCAACATCTCCGTTTCGGCCAGCGCACCCCCAGGATCTCGGCCGCCGAGGTGCTGTCGCTGTGGCAGGAGTACCAGCGCACCGGGGACCTCAGGCTGCGGGACCGCCTGGTCTTCACCTTCACCCCGATGGTCCGCTACATCGTCTACCGCAAGGTCCGCGAGGTCCCCGCACAGTGCGACGTGGAGGACTTCCTCTCCTGCGGCCTGGAGGCGCTGATCCACTCGATCGAGCGCTACGACCCTGCGAAGGGCGCCACCCTGGAGCAGTTTGCGTGGACGCGCGTCCACGGCGCGGTGCTGGATGAGCTGCGCCGCCACGACTGGGCGCCCCGCTCGCTGCGCCGCGCCGAGCGCGCGATCAACGGCGCCCGCGAGAGCTTCCTCGCCAAGCACGAACGCCGGCCCAGCAACGAGGAGCTCGCGGCGACCGCCGGCATGAGCGCCGCCGAGCTGAGCCGGCGGGTCGATGAGCTCGCCCTCGCCGAGGTCGGCTCGCTGAACAAGACGATCCGCTCCGAGGACTCCAGCACGATCGAGCGGATCGACACCCTCGAGAGCGAGGACGAGAGCTCCGACCCCGCCCTCAGCGCCGAGCGCATGGAGGCCAAGGAGCGCTTCCGCGCCGCCTTCGCCCAGCTGCCCGCGCGCGAGCGCCAGGTCGCCGTGCTGCTGTACGTGGAGGGGCGCACCCTGCGCGACATCGGAGAGCGCCTCGGGGTCTCCGAGAGCCGCGTCTCCCAGATCCACACCGAGCTGCGCCGGCGCCTGCGCGAGCAGCCTCGCCAGCGACGCCTCGCTGTTCACTGCGGTCTGATCTCAAGAAATCTCCGCGCGCCGCGGGCGGAATCACCGCCGCGACTGAGATGGATCTCGGCCTCTACATCGCTGCGTCGGGCATGGTCGCCGAGCAGACCCGCCAGGCGCAACTCTCGGGCGACCTCGCCAACGCCTCCACCCCGGGCTACAAGCCCGACGAGTCCCCCAGCACAGCTTCGGGAGATGCTCCTCGCCAACACCGCCAGCGGGCGCCCGTCGGCTCGATGAGCAGCGGGGTGGCGCTCGGCAGACCTTCACCGACATGACCCCCGCCGGATGCAGCCACCGGCGAACCGCTCGACTTCGGGATCCCGGCATGGGCTTCTTCGCCGTGCAGACCCCCCAGGGAATCCGCTACACCCGCAACGGCCGGTTCACCGCCTCCGCCGCCGGGGGCTCGTCGACCAGACCGGCAACCCCGTGCTCGGTCAGGCCGGCGCCCGATCAAGGTCGGCGCCGACGGCGCCCTGCCCCCGGCGGCGCTCGGCTGCTTCGAACTCCCGGGCGCCGTCAAGCAGGGCGAAAACCTCTACGCGGGCAAACCTCCGGGCAGGCCGCGGGGCCGTGCGCTCAGGGCGTGCTCGAGGCCTCCGGCGTCGACGCCGCGCAGGTGATGATCGAGATGATCGGCTCCCTGCGCAGCTTCCAGTCCGGCCAGCAGGCGATCCAGGCGATCGGCCAGACGAGCAGCAGGCCTCCACGCAGGTCGGCACGCTCGGCAGCGGCGCCGACCGCGCCGCCAGCCCACGCTCAAGCTCGCCGTTCGCGCTGCCGATCACCGGAGAGCAAGGCATGGATCGCCGGGCGCGATACCGCCCGGCCCCACGACCCTCGACGATCAGGACGTGACGGGCGATGCTCGAAGGTCTCTACTCGGCCGCGGCAGGAATGGCGGCCCAGCAGCAGCAGCTCGACGCCGTCAGCAACGACCTCGCCAACCTCTCCACCGACCGGCTACAAGTCCGAACGCATCGCCTTCCGCGACCTGCTCTACAACCACGTCGACATCGCCGGCACCGAACACCGGCGCGGGCGCCGGCGCGGCGGCCCAGACGTCGGCCGCGACCGCGGCCAGGGGTCGATCCGAGGAAACCGGCAATCCCCTCGACCTCGCGATCGAAGGCTCCGGCTCTTCACCGTCAAGCGCGCCGACGGCACCCTGCGCTGACGCGCGACGGCGCCCTCCGGGTCGACGCGAACGGCCAGCTCGTCAACTCCGAAGGCGACCTCCTCGAGCCGCCGATAAGCTTCCCGCGGGCGACCTCCGCCGAGCGAAGTCGCGATCGGCCGCGACGGCACCGTCACGCGCGGCGGGCAAGAAGATCGGCCAGATCAAGCTCGTCACGGTCACCGCGCCCGACCGCCTGCTCGCCGAAGGCGACGGCCTGCTTCTCCCGACGGCGCCAGCGGCGCGCCCCACCCGGCCGCGGCCGGCTCCGATCCACCAGGGGGCGCTCGAGGGCTCCAACGTCGACGTCGGCAAGGACATGGTGACGATGATGACCGCCGCAGCGCACCTTCCAGATGTCGAGCACGCGCGATCCAGACCGAGAGCCAGATGATCGCGATCGCCAACCAGCTCCGCTCATGAGCCGCCTCGAGCCGCGCTCGGATCTCCCGCCGCCGGCGCCGCGGTCGACAGTGCGCGACCGGCCGGGTGCGCAATGGCTCCGCCGACGTAAACAGGCGACTACGCCGCTCGGCCCAGGTTCGAAGCGATGCTCACGCGCCAGCTCGCCGCCTCGCTGAACGCGACCGCGGGACTGGGCGAACAGGGGGCAAGCGAAGAAGAAGGCTCCGGCGGAGGGCCGCTCGGGGCGGGCGGGGAAGCAGGAAGTGATGCTCGCCGGCTGCTCCCCCAGACCCTCACCGAAGGGGTCATGCGCGAGGGCGGCTGGCTCGCCGCGTGTCGTGGGCGCCTCGACCATGCCGCGGGCTCGCGCTCGCGGATCGCCCCGGGCCCGCGCCGGCCTCGGCGCGCGCCGAGCTCGCCGCGCCCTCCAGCCCACGGCCGCACCGGGGGAGTGCCGGCGCTCGCCGCCGGCGTCCCGCCGACCGGAGGCGTGGCCGCCCAGCCGCCCCGCCGCTCGCCGCCGCGCGACGGGCGGCGTTGCAAGGGCACGCCGCATCCGGGGGCGTCCCGACGAGCGGGACGAGCGCGTGACCGCGACGCTGGCGTGCCCGCACCGCGCGACGAGCTCGCCGGCGACGTGCTCGCCCATCTCGACGCTCAGATCGCCTCAACGCGGCCTGCTCGGGGTCGTCCTCGAGCAGGGCGCCGCGATCCGCGCGCACGACGTCCACGTCGGTCGTGCGCCTCGCCGGGCTGCTCCGCGGCGAGATCGCCCGGCGCCGCCGATCGAGCGAGCAGCGCTCGGTGCTGCTCGACGCGCCGGCGCGCAGCTCGGGATGGCCGCCCGAGACCGTCACGCTGACGCGGCTGCTGGCGCTGATGCGCCCCGACCACGGCCGGCTCGCGCGCGAGCGCCCGCGCCCGAGCTGCAGGGCCTGCTCGAAGAGCTCCAGCGCGAGCACGCCTGCAACCGCGCGATCATGCAGATCGAGCTCGTGCTTCCTCGACCACCTCATGCGACAGCTCGCGATCGACGGCGTCAACGGCTACGACCCCCGCGGCTCCTCGACCCCGATCGACCCGCGGGCGCCTTCCACGCGCTGCGCGTGCTCGACCTCCAGGACCTGCGGGCCTAGCGATGTCGATCCCCACGCTCCAGGGACTGCAGACGGCGCTCTGCGGCCTGCTCGCCGAGCAGCAGGCGCTCGACGTCACCGGCCACAACATCACCAACGCCAACACCGAAGGCTACTCGCGCAGAGCGCGTGGTGATGCAGACCAACGACCCGATCGAGCATCGCCTCGCTCTCGGCCGTCACCGGCCAGGGCGGCGCAGCTCGGCACCGGCGTCCTATCGAGACCTACACCCGCATCCGCAACGACCTACCTCGACGCCCAGTACCGCACCAGAACAGCGCCCTCAGCGGGGCGCCACGCAGGCCGAAGAGCTCGAACAGGCGCAGAGCGCCTTCAACGAGCCCTCCACCAGCCGGGATCGCCAGCCAGCTCTCCACCTTCTGGAGCGCCTGGGACAGCCTCGCGGAGGCTCCCACCAGCGAAGCCGCGAAGGTGGCGCGTCGTCGCCGCCGGGCAGCGCCTCGCCTGCGCCTTCAACCAGCTCAGCGCGCAGCTCCAGACGATCTAATCCCAGGCCGCGCAGCAGTACGAAGCGCGTCACCGGCGCCTAACGGCGAAGTAGCGACTACGCCTCCGCAGATCGCCCAGCTCAACGCCAGATCAAGCTCTCGCCGAACAGGCCCGCCAGCAGCCCAACGACCTGGAGATCGCCGCGACCTGCTGATCGACAAGCTCTCCGCGCTCGGCCAACGTGACCGTCACCAAGCAGTCCGACGGCACCGACACCGTGACGTTCGGCGACGCCGCCGAACCGCTCGTCGAAGGCTCCACCGTCAACTGGCCCCAGGCCCTCACCGCCGCCGCCGGCGGGCAGCTCGGCGCGCTGCTCGAGCTTTCCTCCCCCGCCGGCGCGCTCGCCTCCTACCGGACCGCCCTCGACGAAGTCGCTGAAACGCTCGCGACCACCGTCAACGAACTCCACACCGCCACCCCCTTCTTCAAAGGCGCCGGCGCCGCCGGTATCGAAGTCACCGTCGCCCCTCGGAAGTCCAGACCTCCTCCGAAGGAACCCCCGGCGGCAACGACGTCGCGCTCGCCGTCGCCGCCCTGCGCGGCGGCGCCGCCGACCAGCGCTACGCCGCGCTCGTCGCCCGGGTCGGCTCAGGCGTCCAGGGCGCCAAGGCCGACCAGACCAACTCCCAGGCCGTCCTCACCGCCATCTCCAACCAGCGCCAGTCGGTCTCCGGCGTCAACCTCGACGAAGAAATGACCAACCTCGTCACCTTCCAGCGCGGCTACCAGGCCTCCGCGCGCGCGCTCAACGTGATGAACGAAATGCTCGACACCCTCATCAACCACACTGGATTGTGAGCACCCGATGAGCAACCGCATAACCTCAGAGATGGTGATCGGCTCCACCCTCGCCTCCCTCAACGCCGACCAGGTTGCCATGGCCCGCACCGAGGCCGAACTCTCCTCCGGCAAGTCGATCAGCGAACCCTCCGACAACCCCTACGGCGCCTCCCAGGCCATCGCACTCCAGAGCGCCCTCGACGGGCTCACCTCCTACGAAAAGAGCGCCCAGGACGGGATCGCCCGGATGGACACCGCCTCGAACGCCCTCGCCTCGACCGACTCCCAGGTCCAGCGCGTCCGCGAGCTCGTGCTCCAGGGGGCCAACGGGACCAGCAGCCCCGCCGACCTCGCCGCCATCGCCGACGAGGTCCAGCAGCTCACCGAAGGCGTCAAGCAGGACGCCAACACCCAGTACGCCGGCCAGTACGTCTTCTCCGGCACCCTCACCAACACCCCCCCCTACCAGCAGGGGGCCGAAGACGAATTCCACGGCAACGCCGCCCCCATCTCCCGCGCCCTCGGTCCCGGGAGCACCGTCGACGTAGCCGTCAACCTCTCCTCCGCCCTCGGCAGCGGACAGGGCGCCGCCGACGGCAAGCTGCTCGACACGCTGCGCACCATCGCCCAGCACCTCCGCGAAGGCACCCCCGAAGCCGTCGAAGCGCTCCGCACCACCGATCTGAAAAACCTCGACACCAACCTCAACTCCCTCACCGGCCTCCAGGCCGAAGCCGGCGCCGTCACCGACCAGCTCAACCTCTCCCTCAACCGCATCCAGTCGCTGCAGACCACCACCACCGAGCAGCTCTCGGGCGTCCAGGACGCCAACATCGCCAAGGTCTCGATGGAATATTCAAACGAGCACGCCGCCTTCGAAGCCGCCCTGCGCGCCGGCGCCTCCATCGTGCAGGAGTCCCTGCTCGAATTCCTCCACTAGCCCCCGCCGACATCTCCTCACCTTCCCGTATGACCCTCACAGTTGAAAGCTCCCGCTTCGGGACCCTCGAGATCTCCGGCGACGACGTGATCGAATTCCCCCTCGGGCTCATCGGCCTCGGCGGCCTCCGCTACACCCTTCTGGATCGCAACCCCGGGAGCGGCTTTCTCTGGCTGCACTCCCTCGAAGACCCCCACCTCGCCCTCCCCGTAGTGGACCCCCGCAGGTTCTTCCGCCCCTTCGCGCTTCAGCTCTCCGCCGAGGACCGCGAGCGGATCGGCGCTCCCGACCCCGCCCTCGCGGAGGTGTACATCACCGTGCGCACCGCCCCCAACCCCGCCGACACCCTCGTCAACCTCCGCGCCCCCCTCGTCGTCTGGGAGCGCCGCGGCCACCAGGTGCTCAACACCGCGCCCGGCGCCGAGCTGCGTGTGCCGCTCTTCGCCGCCCCCGGGCGGGCGGGTCCATTTCCGGGGCGCGCGCCGCGGATGCCGCATAGGACGCCTTCCCGGATGGGCCGTGTGCCGATCTTCGTGGAAGTCGTTCATACTCCCGCCCCATGCTGATACTGACGCGTCGCGCTGGAGAGCGCGTCGTGATCGGTGACGATGTGCTCGTCACCGTCATGGAGGTCAGCGGCCAGACCGTCCGCCTCGGGATCGCCGCTCCCCAGGGGCTGCCCATCTACCGCGAGGAGATCTGGCTCGCCGTCAAGGAGGAGAACCGCGCCGCCGCCGAGGCCGCCGCCGATGCGCTGCCCGCGCAGGGGCCCGATCTCAAGTAACCCACACGATGTCCCCGATCTGCAACATCGGGTACACCGCCTGCGCCGTTGCCGGCGGGAGCTCCACGCAGCCATTGGACTGGGGGGTGCCGTAGGAGCCCCGCACGAAGCCATGCACCGCGTCGCCCCCGTTGAAGTAGTTCACCCACGGCACCCCCGGGTCTTTGTATTTGCTGCCATCGGGGTTCGTGCCGCTCATCGTCGTCGATTCATAGCGCGCGAAGATCGGGAAGATCCCCTGCGCCGTTTCCGCGCCCGCCACCCCCGTGTTCGTGGGGCTCGAGAGCGCCACGTGGTGACCAACGTGCACCTCGAGGGTCTCGGGGATCGACTCCGAGACCGACACCCAGGTGTAGGGGCGCGGGTTGCGGTGGTCGAGGGACTCCACGATCAGCAGCTTCGACCACGTCGCCGCGTTCGGTTCGCCAGTCGGTTCGAGACCGTGATCTGACTGGAAGACCTCGAGCGCCCCTTTCGTCGTCTCATCCAGCCGGCCCGCTTCCACAGGGGGGGCATCCGCGGGGTTCGGGGTGAGCCTGCCGTGCGGCGGGCGGAAGGCGTGCAGCGCAGCTTCCCGGCGCGTCTCGGGGCCCGCGGGGATGTGCACGCGGTAGATCGGACGCAGCGCCGCTCCCAGGTAGCCCAGGCGCGCGAGCGCCTGCTGCAGCCCCGTGATCGGCGGGCACACCACGTGCAGCTCGAGCGTGCGCCGACGTCCCAGGGGCGCGTGGCCGGTGGCGAACGTGTGCGCCCACACCGTCAGCGTGTACGTCGAGCACGGCGCCAGTGTCGAGGCCGGGGTGAAGCTCTCCGCGTTACCCACCGCGCTCCACGTGCCCCCCACCGCGGGGCGGATCGTCGGCCGCGGCGAGCTCCCCGCCGCGGGCGCCGAGAGCATCACGATCAACGGGACCGTCCCATTTGTGATCATCCGCTCCGGCAGCCGCACCAGACGCGTCGGGGTCAGCGGAGCCGCCGGGGCCGAGGCGCCCGCGGAGCCCGAGCCAAGCAGGTTGCCCACGCTGTGATGGCGCGCCAGCACCGCCCCCCCCGCCACGGCCGCCGCCACCACCGCCATCAGCACCAGGCCCGTCGGGATCGCCCGCCCGCGCCGGCCGCCCGCCCGTCCGGCGTTCGCCGCCCAGTGGCCACGGCCATGCCCCAAGAAGCGTTTGCCGACGACTCGTCCACGGTCAGGACGCGCGCCCATAAAAACACAGGCTAACGCATCCTCCCCCGGCGCCCGGGGAAATGCGTACCCTGTCACCGTGGCCACCCGGCTCGCCCCGATCCTCCTTGCCGTCATCGCGCTCGCCGCGGCGCCGTCCGTTGCGCTCGCCAAGCCGGGAGATGCGGCCGCCACACGGGCTTACATACGCGCGAACTACGTCCTTGTGCGCAGCGCCCGCTCCAACCTCGCGGCCGGGAACGCGGCCATCAGGAGCCTCGTGCGCCAGCTCACCGGCCAGTGCCCCCTCGTGGCCGCTGAATCGCCGCAGAACCACGACTCCGAACAGCTCAGCAACGAGGTCGTGGGGGCGCTCACCGTCGTCGCCTACCGCCCCGACGCCGCCGCGATGGGCGCCTTCGCCCGCGCCGTCGGGGGCCTGCACTGGAGCAATCGCGCGCTCACGCGCATCGTCAAGACATACGCCACCCAGCTCGAGGGGCTCGCCACGCTGGCGACGCCCGACGTGTGCGGCGACGTCGAGGCGTGGGCCGCCGGCGGCTATCAGACGCTCCCCGCGAGCACCGTGCAGTTCGACCAGCGCTACTACCGCTGCGACATCGAAGCCGAAGAGGTCCCCCTGCGGCTGCTCGCGCCCTATGAGAGCGCCGGCGAGGCCTCCCTCGTGCGCCGCACCAAGCAGCTCGAAGCGCCCCTCGCCGAAGCCGAAGCCAATGCGGTCGCGGACTACACCAAGATCCTCGACACGCTCAAGCTGAGCCCCTGAGCCGCCGCGAGCGGCGATTGCGCAATGGGACCGCTCGGCCATCGACCACATGGCTTTGGACAAGGGGCTGGCAAGACGTGGCCAAATCGGTCTCCCGGCGCGGTTTCCCCGCGGCCGGATGGCTACACTGCCCTCTCCCGCCGGAGTAGCTCAGTCGGTTAGAGCAGTGGAGTCATAATCCAAAGGTCGCAGGTTCGAGTCCTGCCTCCGGTACTTTCGAGCTGGTGGCGGCCGGCGAGACCGTAGGCGGTCAGTATTCGGCGGCGATGACGCCGTGCTCGATGGTGTGAGTGCCCGTGGGACGGTAGGCCGGACCTCGGCTGTGGTGGAGCCAGTTGATGACCTCTTGCGGTGGCGGGAAGTGCCGCAGAACATCAACGTCGATCCAGCGATATCCGCAGCGCTCGCACTCGAAGTAGCCGGGGCACGGTTCGGTGGGTACGTGGCGGTGGCCGTCGTGAGGTTCATTCGGGCGTTGTGGCATTTGATCCTCCTGGTAGATCGTCTTCTCGCATCGGGGCGAGACGATCGGCTCGGCAGGCCGAAGGGCCTCGGCCGCGCCGTAGCGATGCGGAGGCGCACATAAGGCCGGGCCGCGGAGCGGTGCCCGATCGCGAAGCGCGGGAAGACGGTCGGACAGCGAGGAGCTGCTTGGGCTCGAATGAGGCCCGACGGTGACGATTGCACGCCGGAAAGGGGCGCCGGATGGGCGAAGCGCAAGGGCTGTGGCGGGCGAGGTCTAGGTGAGCCCGAACGTGGACGCGAGACGGCGGCGGAGCTCAAGGAAGTCGTTGCCGCGGGTGGCGAGCCCCCACATCGCTGCGGCGAAGTCGAAGATAGTCCCGCCCTTACGACACGCGCGTCTCTTGTCGTGGCGGCCGTAGCAGTAGAAGGTGCCATCGGGGTAGAGCTGGAGGCTCGGGCTGGTGTCCGGGTGGAAGGGGCAGAGAATCTTCCCCGCCCGGTTGGGTGTGGCGTTTGCCAGCACGCGGACGTACTCGGCGGCGGGGATCGCCAGCAGCGCATGGTCGAGCGGCGTGCGGCCCGAGCTGCGCGGCCTCGCCCGCGCGGGCCCGGTGGCCGCAGGGCGCGGATCGTCGGGCAGGCGGCTCGTGAGCTCTGCGAGCGTGTACCGGGCCGTTGGCCTGAACGCGAGGAGCTTGACGGGGCGCGGCGGGTCGTGCTTGTAGTTCAGGGTGTCCGGGGGTCGCAACAGGCGCGCGATGTCGATGCAGCCGAGCTCGCCGCCGAGCGCGAGCGCGAGCCGCCGGTTGGCGCTCTCGACCTGAGCGTTGGTTGCCCGCCGGGCTAGACGCCAGTAGAGATGTACGTGGTCGGGCGAGCCCGAGGCGACCTCCATCGTCGGTGGGTGAGCGAACTGCGCGAGGCTCTGCTGCGCGCTGGGGTCATCGCACTCGATGTACAGCAGGCGCGAGCCGCTGATCGCGTCCTTGCCGCCGTCGGTGGGACGATCGCGCAGCGCGACGCCCACGTACACGTCGGTCTTGGACGCCCTGCGGATGATCCGCCGCGCCGCGCCGGTCGTCGCGTCCTCAGCGAAGAATGTCCGGTCCATCCAGCCGCGCGGCGTCGGCCAGCGCAGCTCCAAGAACTGTTCCAGCCGAGGCTCCTCGGCCAGTGTGCGCAGGTAGACGAGGAGGTCCCTGGTGGGACGCCGAGGCGGGGTTTTGCTCATGGCAGAAGTCCGTTTGAGCCCTGCCGGTCCGCGCCCCGCGGGGCGCGGACCGGGCTCGCTCGGTGGCTAGGCGGCCACCGGCTCCCGCTCGTCGGCGGGCTCCTCGGACTCCTCCTCGCTGCGGGGAGTCAGGAACTCGACCGTGTTGGCGACCACGCTGTAGCTGTGGCGCTTGCCGTTGTCGGTCTCCCACTCGGCGTACTCGATGCGGCCATCGACGCCGACCTTCGAGCCCTTGCTGAGATAGCGGCTGCACGCCTCGCCGTTGGCGCCGTAGGCGCTCACGTCGATGTAGCCGACCTCGCCGCTGCGACCCATGCCGTTGACGGCGAGACGCATCTCGCAGACGCTCGTGCCGCTCGGCAGGGCGCGCAGCTCGGGGTCACGGGTCAGACGGCCGGTGCCGATGAACTTGTTGATGTTGCGCTGAGCCATTTCGGTTTCCTCCTGTTGTGGTGGTGGTGCTAGTTACGCCGCCCAAAAACGACGCCGACCGGCGCGCGGAACCGGAGCCCGTCAGGGCGCAGGGGAACCCCCCTTGCGGGGGTTGAAGCGCTAGTCCGGCGGCGTCGAAAATGGGGCAAGTAACGACGCCCACCGACCACGAGGAACCCGTGAACAGGTGGAGCCGCGCAACTTCTCGGCGCCTGCCTTCATCCGTGGCCTCTCGCTGTCTGTAGAGCATCGTCGGCGTCTGCTGTGCCTCTGTCCGCGAGCGGTCGCCCGCGGCTTTCTCGGTTACTGAGCCCCACCGCCGGCGACCGGCCAACGACTTTGCAAAGGGGCCGTGGTGGGCGGCGAAGGACCCGTTGTACCGGGCTGCTCAAAGTTGTTGGCCGCTTCGCCCCGTGGCTGGTCAGTAGGGGGCAATGGAACGCACAGATGCCTTCGGCCCGGCTTCGCTCGGGTGCTCTGACCGGCTGTCGGCGGCGGGGTCTCGATGAGGGTCCACGCGGTAGGACACCGCCCGCTCGCGAGGCTCGTGATCTGCCTGGCGGGGATCGCGCTGCTCGCGCTGACGCTCAGCGGCTCGCTGGCGTGGTGCTGGACGCAGACGGCTTCGCTACTTGAACTGAGGGTCCGATGCGCCTGCCGGTCGCCGACGCCGCGCGCGCGATGTGGCACCTGTTGATCCGCGGAGGCTGGAGCTCTCCGGCGAGCGCGTTCCCGACGCGCGGGGAGCGCTCGGAGGCGCCTGCCTTGTGGGCGTATGGGCTCACCGGCGGCTGCTTCGTCGTGGTCGTGATCCGTGGGGGCCTTGGCCTGCACCGCAGGACGCGGACTTGGCGGGCAGGGTCGCCGCTCGGCAAGGAGCAGCGGACCGTCGCGCGTCGCGCGGTCGATCGCGGCTGGGTGCGGCAGCGCACTTGGGCGGTCCCCGCCGACCTGCGTCGTCTGTGGGTGCCCGGCCCCGTCTCGGGGCGGCCGTACCTGGGCGTGATCGGCAAGGTGCCGGCGCGCACGCTCGCGGCCGAGCTTGAGGTGCAGCCGATGGTCGTGGCGCCGCCGCGCGCCGGGAAGTCCAGCGGCTTCGTCGTTCCTTGGCTGCTCGACCACGACGGGCCGGCGCTCGTGTTGAGCACGAAGCGCGACATCTACGACGCGACCGCGCCCTACCGTCGTGGCCTCGGGCGCGTGTGGGTCTATGACCCGTTCGGGGACCGTGCGAGCGCTGGCTTCACGCCGCTCGTGCCGGCGAGGACGTGGGCCGGTGCGATCCGTGCCGGCGAGGCGTTGGCGAGCGCGGCGCACCCCGACCAGGCGAACGCCGCGAACGAGTTTTGGGACAAGGAGGCCGCGGCGATGCTGGCGCCGCTGCTGCACGCCGCGGCGCTGGCCCGCGACGGCATGGACGAGCTCGTGCGGTGGCTGGACGCCCGCGATTTCCAGCGCGCGGTGAGCGTGCTCCAGGGCTCGGGCGCCGTGGCGGCAGCCGAGCAGCTTGAGGGTGTCGGCCGCCGCGATGAGCGCAACCGCGAGACGACGGTGATGAGCGCCTTGAACCTGCTGCGCGCCTACCGCTACCCGCAGGTCGCGGCGTGCGCCCGCAGCGACCTGACGCCTGAGCGGTTCTTGGACGGAGCCGCGAACACGATCTACGTCGTGGCCGCCGGCCACGACCAGGAAGCGTTGCGGCCGGTGATCCTCGCGCTCGTCGCCGCGATGTATGAGGCGGCGATCGTCAAGGCGCGCGGGCACGGCGCGCTTGACCCGCGCCTGTTCATCCTCATGGACGAGGCGGCGAACATCGCACCGCTGCGCAACCTCGCGGCGTGGCTCTCCCAATGCGGAGACCACGGCATCGTCATCGCGACGATCTGGCAGTCGATCGCGCAGATTGACCAGCGCTACGGCCGCGCCGCGCGCGACGCGATCTGCGCAGCGTCAACCGCCCAGGTGTTCTTGCCGCCCCTGGTGGAGCCGACGAGCACCGGGTATCTGTCCGAGCTGCTGGGCGAGGAGCCGGTCGCCAACGCATCGAGCTCGACCGGGCTCTCACGGCACACCTTGAGCATCGGCCATCAGAAGGCCGGTCCCTCGCCGTGGCTGCGCCAGATCGGTCGCGGACGGGCAATCCTCGTCTACCGGGACCTGCCGCCCGCGATCGTCCGCGCGCCCGGATGGTTCGAGGACCCCCGGTTCGCACGCCTATGGGGATCTCCCCATAGGCGCGCTTAGGCCGACCCCGCAACTATGCCGACGCTCTCACTGCGATGCTGGATTGGGCGGCCTGAGGAGGCCAGGAAACGTCGGCATAGTTGGCCCCCGTGCCGTTTCTTAAGGGCTGGAGCCGGCTTCTGCACTTCGTGGAAGAAGCGAGCAACCAAAGCGCGATCCCAGCTCCCGCAGCTCGTTCAATCTAGGCGTCTCGACCGAGTAGTCCGAAATATTGTTTTCGGCGGGAAAGGAACACTCTCGTCGATAGTGTTCCTTTCCCGCCACGGCGTCGCGATCCGCGTGCCCTTCGCACGGAGGTTGTTGGTCGAATACGATCGCGCCCGTGACGGGGGAGGACTACCGCAGGGCCAGCTATGAGGTCTGGCAGGCGATGGCGGCGGGCTGGGACCGCGAGCGGGGCTGGACGTGGCAGGCTTCGCGCCCGGTCTCTGAGAGCCTGCTCGAGGCGTTGGCGCCCGAGTCCGGGCAGACGATCCTCGAGCTGGCGGCCGGCACAGGCGAGACGGGTTTCGCCGCTGCCCGCGCGGTTGGGCCGCAGGGGCGGGTGATTTCGACCGATTTCGCGCCCGAGATGGTGGCGGCCGCGCAGCGCGAGTCTGAGCGGCTTGGTCTCACCAACGTCGAGCATCGCGAGATGGACGCCGAGCGCATGGACCTTGAAGACGACAGCGTCGACGGCGTGCTCTGTCGCTGGGGCTTCATGCTGATGGCCGATCCCGCGGCGGCGCTGGCGGAGACCCGGCGGGTGCTTCGCCGGGGCGGGCTGGTGTCGCTTTCGGTTTGGGGTGCCGCCGAGCGCAACCCGTGGGCTTCTGTACCGGGCCGGGCGCTGATGGAGCACACCGGCGCGCCGCCGCCGAATCCGCAAGACCCGGGCATCTTCGCTCTGGCGGACCCCGATCGGGTGCGCTCGCTCTTGCGGGGCGCGGGCTTTGGTGACCCGCGACTCGAGGAGGTCGAGGTGAGCTGGCGCTTCGAGCGTTTTGACGATTACTGGCGGTACGTCACCGAGTTGGCGGGCGGGATCGCGATGGTGCTGCAGGCGATGCCCGAGGCAGATCGCGAGGCCGTACGCTCACTGGTCGAGCGGGCCGCCGAGGACTTCCGCACCAACGGCGCTCTCGAGCTGCCCGGCGTGGCACTGAACGCGTCGGCGGAGTGACACCGGCTGTCCCGAGCCCGACGCGTCTACCGCGCCGTCGTCTGCGCGCCCGGACTCATTCGCTCAGCGAGCCTCCCACCATGGACCCTTGCGCGACGACCGCGAGCGCGCTAGATGAGGGTGCGAAGCGTGGTGATCGCCGCGCCGCCGAGCAGCACGTCGAGAGTGAGTCCGGCGATGCCGACGGCGAGCGCGACGAGGACGATCAGACAATCCTCGAGCAGGACTCCGAGGGAGAGCAGTACGACGCTGAGCGCTGGCAGCGTGTCAAGTCCAGTGAAGGGCGGGGCCAGAAAGGCTCCCAAGGATCCCACGATCACGAGCAGCCCAAACGCGATGCTGCTTGCACGGTGGCCGAACACGAAACGCAGTCGAGGTCGTGAAAGTCGCTCAAGTCGGCGGATGACCTTCATGAGGGCTGTGATGAATCGCTGCTGCTTATCTCCGGCCAGTTCCAGTCTGCGCCAGCGCGCGGGTAGCCAGATCTCCTCGCGGCCCGCGATCAGCTGGAGTGCGAGCAGCACGGTGATGATCTCGAAGACGTGTGTCGCCCCGCCGGTTGGTAGTGGGAGTGCGGGGACGCCGAGGAGCAGCACGAAGAGGATCGCGAAGCTCCGCTTCCCAAAGAGCTCGATTAGGGACCCGAGTGTCTTCTCGCCGTCGTCATTCAGCCAGCGCTGAAGCTCCTCGCTCACCCTCTCCGGCTGCCTGCTGTTCTTGGGATGAGCTTGATGCGCGTCGGCTTTGAGGTCCCCGACCGACGTGGGCGCGGAGCCGCGTCTGGACGCACGCAGTTCTCGGTCAGGGGCTCGGATCATGGGGAGTTTGGTTGGTCCGGGGTGTCTGTCTGTGCCGGCGTCAGTCACGCTTGGACGAGGCCGTTGCGGATTGCGTAGCGGGTGAGCTCGACGCGGTCGCGCATGCCGAGCTTCTCAAGGATGTTCGCACGGTGACGCTCGACGGTCTTCTCGCTGATCGTTAGTGCCTCTGCGATCTGCTGGTTGGTGTAGCTCTCTGCCACGAGCTTGATGACTTCGGTCTCACGGGGCGTGAGCGGGCTGCGGGATTCCTCGCCGTTGCGCTCGCGGCGCAGGGAGTCGGCGATCAGCGCGGTGACTGCGGCTGGATACAGGAACGGCTCGCCCCGCATCGTGGCTCGACAGGCCTTTATGAGGTCAAGATCGGCTGCTCTCTTGACGACATAGCCGGATGCTCCGGCCCGGAGCGCCTCGTAGAGATACTGCTCACTCTCGTGCATCGAGAGCACAAGAATGCGCAGGTCTGGGCGGCGCTGCTGAAGCTCTCTCGCGGCCTGCAGGCCGGTCATGCGCGGCATCGAGATGTCGAGAATCGCCAGGTTGACATCCGGGTTCAACGCGAGCTTGACGGCCTCCGCGCCATCGCCGGCTTCCGCGACCACTTCCAGGTCTGGCTGAGCGTCGAGGATCAGGCGCAGCCCGCGTCGCACCAGAGCGTGGTCATCGGCCAGCAGGATCCTTGTCTTCAGGCGTTGCACAGCGCACCGTTCAGCGGCAGCTCGAAACGCAGCTCGGTCCCAGGTCCATCGCTTGGCGTTCGGATCTTGAGATCGGCGCCGATCAGTCCAGCTCGTTCGCGCATCCCGCGCATCCCATTGCCGTCTGCGGACCCGCTCGGCAGGCCACAGCCATAGTCTCGGACGGTGAGCATGAGCCGATCAGCATCGCTCTCGACCCTCAGCGTTGCGGTGTCCGAGCGAGCGTGGCGCGCCACGCTCGTCAGCGCCTCCTGCGCGATGCGATACACGACGAGCTCTGCTTCGTTGCCGAGTGACGGCAGCGGCGCCTGGACCTGCCGGTCAACGCGCAGCCCCGTACGCCGTCCGAATCCGTCGCTGAGCGCGGCCAGCGCGCTGGCGAGTCCGAGGTCCTTGAGCGCCTCGGGACGTAGGTCGGTCGCGATGCGTCTTACATCCTCGAGGCTTGCGCGCGCCGCGTCTTGTGCCTCGCTCAGTTCCCCGCTGAGACTGTCCGGCAGGCGCTCCTCCAGCCGGCTCAGCTGAAGCAACACCGCGGTCAGCGTCTGCCCGACTTCATCGTGCAGTTCCTGGGCTATCCGCAGCCGCTCGGACTCGTGCGCGGCGAGAACACGGCGGGTTGCCTCGCCGCGCTCCAGCTCCAGACGCGCGAGCATCTCGTTGAACGTCACCGCGAGCTCGCCCGCCTCCGACGTCGGCCGGGCGTCGGGAACCCTCTCCCCGGGATTGCTCAGGTTGACCCGCCGCGCGAGAGCCGTCAAGGCCTGCAGCGGCTCGAGGAAGCGATGAACTATGCCCACGTTGACCAGCGTCACCGCAGCGAGTGCGGCCACGATGAGCACGCCCTCGTCGACCTCGATTGACGAGAACTTGCTAGGCGCAACGATCAGGACGGTCAGCAGGCACGCTGCGATCAGCAGCACGGCGTTGATCACGACGAGGCGCTGACGCAGCGAGCGGTATCGCGCACGCCCGGATCGGCTGCGAGCACTGTCCTGGACGGAAGGGCTCATCCTGCCATTGTTGCGCGCGGCGACAGCGGCCCTCAACAGCGCTCCAAGCTCAGGTAGGACTGCACCCTCTCCACGAGCGCTGCTTTTGCCGGCCGGCCGTTGGGCTGCACTGCTACCCGCCGGCCGTTGAGACGCTCGGCGACGGTGGCTCCTTTTCGCGACCCGACGAGGATGTGCTCGTCGCGGAGCCTCGCCCGAGGTTTGCCTTGGGGTTGAGTCAGGCTGCCCATGGTCTGGAGACCTCCTGTGCGTCAAGGACGGCCCAGGCCACGCGCTCGATGATCTGCTGCGAGGCGTGCTCGTCGGCGAGGTGGTCGGGTATGACCTCCTCGTCCATGAGCACTGGCGCGTCGATGTTCGCGCGTAGCTGCGTAACTCCGAGCCGAACGGCCGTATGGTCATCTACGATCATCAGGCGGATCTGACGACGCCGCGAATCCGGCGTCCCGGCGCGATCGACACTGTCAGGCTTAGTTGCTCGGGCTGCGGTCAGCACTGTTCCTCCTTGATAATTGGTCACGCCTGATTAGGCTCGCACGCCGTTGACCTGTCCGGAATGGGGTAAAGACCTCATCATTTGCTCCGGTCTCTGACCGCTTTCGCGCCGCCAGCTCCGCCACAGTCTGGAGAGGGGCGGGCTCATTTGATCCGAGGCGTACTCGTCGATCTCGACGGGCGCGGTGATCCTGGCACGCCGCAGCATTTGTGTCGCTCCCTCGAGACCTCACTGCAGGGGACCGCGCTCGCGGCGGGCGCGCTGCACGGATTGCTCCTGCTGCTGCCGCAACGATCCGGCATGAGCACGGCTGCCGGGCTCGCGCCGCACCTTGACCAGGCTGGCGAGCACGGTCACCGCGATCACGGCCGCGACCACCGCGAGCGAGAGTACCGTCGAGACCTCGGGTATCGAGTGATCCTGCCCGTGTGCGAACTGCAGCACGAGCTTGACACCGATGAACGCGAGGACCAGCGCAAGCCCGCTCGACAAGTAGACAAGCCGGTCAAGCATCCCCGACACGAGGAAGAACAGGGCTCGCAGGCCGAGCAGCGCGAATGCGTTGGCCGCAAACACGATGTACCCATGCTGAGTAACCCCGAACACCGCAGGGATCGAGTCAAACGCGAACAGCATGTCCGTGCTCCCGATGGCAATGAGCACCAAGAACATGGGGGTGAACGCGCGATGAGCGTCGACCCGTGTGACGATCTTGCCTCGGTCGTAATGGTCGCTCAGGGGCAATGCGCGACGGGCAACCGCGATCAGAACGTTGTCCTGCAGCGAGGGATCCTGGTCGCGGTGGCGGTAGAGCTGAGCCGCCGTCGCGATCAGCGTCAATCCGAAGATCAGGAACATGAACGAGAACGCGGCCAGCAGCGCGGCGCCGAGCGCGATAAACACGGCCCGCAAAGCGAGTGCGATCGTAATCCCGATCGTCAACGCCTTCGGCTGGTGCTCCGCAGGTACGGCGAACGTGGCGATGATGATCAAGAACACGAACAGGTTGTCCACCGACAGGCTCTTCTCCACCACGTAGCCGGCGAAATACTGCGCGCCGAGCCCCCAGCCCGCCACCGCACCGAACACGACCCCGAACAGAATCGCGACAGCGATATAAAAGAGCGACCAGCGAGCCGCCTCACCGATACTCACCGCACGCGGCCGGCGGCCGAGCAGCACCCAGTCCAGGGTCAGCAGGCCGGCGATTAGGCCGAGCGTGGCCGCCCAGCCAGCCGCCGTCACGTGCAACATCGCGCCCTCGTGCGATGCGAAGTTCGGCCGGTAGCGGCCGGGGAGACCGCGCTGTTGGGAGCGAACGCTTTGATGAACGAACAAGCTAGCGGGCACGCACGCGGCCGCAGCTTCCCAGGGTCGGGCTGGAGGATGAATGGGACTGCACCAGGGAGATGCTCGTCGCTGCGGGTTCGCGCCGCCGAGGAACGGTGCCGGGATCTCGCGCGGGTCTTGAGCCCTCGCCGGCGTGCTGGCGAGGGCCAGCCGACGAGATGATGGGGTCCTCGCCCCATTGTCGCTCGCTCATGCGGGTAGGACACTCCTCGCATGAACCGCGACGACGAAGGAGGAACCATGCTCACCGCCTCTCGGGAAGCGACACACCACAGCAGGGGCGACAGGCGGATGGCTGGTTCGACACCCCGTGCTCTTCGCGTGCTGGTGGTGGACGATCACCCGGCCGTTCGGATGGGGCTGCAGCATTTGCTTGAGGACGAGCCGGGATTCGAGGTCGTAGCCATATGCCCGACTGGCGAGGGCGCCGTCTCCCAGGCCCAGCACGAGGCAGTCGATGTGGCAGTGGTTGACTACCACCTCGGTGGCCGCAACGGCCTTTGGGTCACCCGAGAACTCAAGCGGTTTCCCCGTCCCCCGCGCGTGATCATCTTCTCAGCATTCGCCAACGACCATCTCGCCGCTAACTGTGTCGTAGCCGGAGCGGATGGCCTGTTGAGCAAGGGGAGCCTCGGCTCAGAGCTGTGCGACACGGTCAGATCGGTAGCGCGAGGCAGACGCATGCTGCCGCGGGTGGCCCACCCCATGGGCGACATGCTGCGCCGACGCCTAGACGACGTAGAGCAGCAGGTCTTCGGGATGCTTCTTGCAGGCATATCGCGCACGGACATCGAGCAGACACTTGGCATGACCCCACACGAGCTCGAGGCTCGTAAGGCCGCGATGCTAGTCAAGCTCGAGCCCCTCCCAGGAGAGGGTGTCGATCCCGCCAGCGCACGGACCGACCCGGACAGGCGCCTTCCCCTGGGAGCCTGGTCCCGATCCTGGCGAGCCCCGTTTCCGACCTGAACCGCCGCACAACGGGACGCCTTACAGATTGTGTTGTATTTAGCCCAGGCTCTCGAGGAATGCGAGCACGGAATCTGGGGGCTTGTAGCGGCCGGGTGTGACCGAGGCTGGTGTGACGAGCGCGAGGGCTCGTTCCTTGATCGTCATGTCGGCGTGGATGTAGGGGGTGGTCGATCGGACGTCCGCGTGGCCGAGCCACAGCGCGATGACGGTGGAGTCTACGCCGGCCTGCAGTAGCGACATCGCGCAGCTGTGGCGGAGCACGTGCGGGTGAAGCCGCTTGCCCTTCAGCGACGCGCATTGTTGTGTCGCGGTGGCGGCGTGAATCGTCACGCGGCGTTCGACGGCGTCACGGCTCAAACGCCGTCCTGTGCGGGTCGGGAACAGCGGGTCCTCGCGCTGTCCATTGCGCTCGTCAAGCCAGACCGCGAGGACCGCTTGGGCCTGTCCCGTGAGCGGCACCGAGCGCTGCTTGCGTCCCTTGCCTTCGACGCGTACGTGGCCGCCGGTGCCGAGCGCGACATCGCTGCAGCCAAGCCCGACGAGCTCGGAGACTCGTAGGCCCGCCTGGATCATGAGGATTAGCATGGCGCGGTCACGGCGGCCCTCCCAGCGCGACTGGTCTGGCGCGTCGATGAGTGCTTGGGACTCCTCGGCGGTGAGGAATGTCACTGTGCGTCGCTCAAAGCGCTTGGGTGGGATCGACAGCACGCGCTGGATCACGGCCGCGTGCTCGGGATGACGGAGCGCGGCGTAGCTGAACAGCGACCTGATGGCGGTGAGCCGCAGGTTGCGTGTCCGAGGGCTGTTGTGACGCTCGACCTCCAAATGCTCCAGGAATGCGGCGATCAGCGGCTCATCCAGCTCATCCCACTCCAGGGCAGACGGTGCTTTTCCGGTTCTTTCCTGCACGAAGCAGAGGAGCAGCCGCAGCGTGTCGCGGTAGGAGGCGATCGTGCGTGGGCTGGCCTGGAGTTGCATCGCCAGACGGTCAGAGAAATACGCCTGCAGTGTTGGGGCGATCAGAGTCATGGTGTCACCGCCTGGGCGGCCTCGAGCAGGCCAGCGGCATACGCCAAGAGCTCGGGTGCGGCCGATAGGTAGAGGTAGGTGGAGCGTGGCTGGCGATGCCCCATGTAGGTGGAGAGGGAGTGCAACCGGGCCTGCACATCGGCACCGTCGCGATACCAGCCGAGCAGAGTTTTCACCGCAAAGGTGTGCCTGAGATCATGGACCCGCGGAGGCAGGGGTGCCTCTGCGCCTACGCCCGAAGATTCACAGAGCACGCGGAAGACCTTCTCGACCGACGTACGCAACAGCCGCGTCCCGCGTAGGGAGACGAAGAAGCTCGCCTCACGTGCGTTTGGGCAGAGCTCATCGCGCCAGCGTGCGTAGCGCCGGAGTGCCTGGATGGTGCTCTCGTGCAGCGGCACATGACGGGACTTCATGAACTTCGATTCGCGGACGAGCAGCACGCCTTCCGCCCAATCGATGTCACTGCGATCGAGCTTGATCGCCTCGCCGATCCGCAGGCCAGTGGAGGCGAACAGCCCAATCAGGGTCTCGAATGTCGCTGCTCGCAACGGCTCGGGAATCACACGGCGAGCCTGTCCCATCAGCGCGGCTATGTCGGCGTCGCTGTAGATGAACGGTGCTCGCCAACGCTGACGGAACGGGAGCAAGCCGGCGGGTGGGATCTCGGTGCGCGGGTCGATACCGGCCATGTAGCGGGCAAAGCCACGCGCAACCAACATCCGCATCGGCCGCACAACACTGCCTTGGGGCACGTCGGGTTCAAGCGCCCACGCGAGTGCCGCATCGACCGTCACGAACTCGGTGCCGGTCGCCTCCAAGTGCGCGGCGAAGCGCGGCAGAGTGCGTCCTGGCTCAACCAGCTTGTAGCCGAGGGCGCGGCGCAGGCGCAGGTAATCCTCGACGTATTCAGGAAACGTGGTCATCGTCCCACCCCCGGCCACGGCTGGGCGACCTCGCGTAGACGCGCGAAATCTACCTTGGCGTAGATCGCGGTGGTGGTCAGGTCCTTGTGGCGGAGCACCTGGCCGATGTCGAGCAGTGAGGCATCTTGGCGCAGCATCTCGCTCGCCAAGGCATGGCGCAGCCGATGAGCCCCGACTGGCTCAAGACCCGCGCGCCTGCACGCTTCCCGCACGACGGTCCTGACCCCAGTAGGTTCGATCGGCCGGATCGGAGCGTGAAGGGTGAGGAACACCCGGCCCGTATCGCGACGCTCGCGCAGCGACAGATAGTCCACCAGAGCCTCGCCCACGTCACTCGGCAACGGCAGCCGGTCTCGACGATGGGCCTTGCCATCGACTTCGATCTCCCCTGCCCGCCAGTACAGATCGCCAAGCCGAAGCCGCGACACCTCGACAGCCCGCAAGCCGAGCCGTGCAAGCAAACTGAGAATCGCGAAATCACGTGCCCCGGAAAGACTCGACCGCTCACATGACTGAAGCAGCCGCTCGATGTCGACACGGGGGAACACCTTGGGGATGCCGGCGTCGCGCCAGCTTGCCACAGACGGCACGCAATCCGCCAGCGCGCGAGCCATGTAGCCGCGCACGTGCAGGAAACCCAACAGCGAACGCAGCCCTCTGGAATAACAATCAACCGAGCTGAGCTTCAGGCGCTCGCACTCGCGCAACAAGAACGCGGTGACGGCCGCGCTGGTCAGGTTCTTGACCCCGAGGTCGTCCTCCGGTGTCATCCGCTCCTCCAGGAAACGCCGGGCAAACCGCTGGCGGTGACTCACGGTCGCTGGTGCCAGCGCCCGATCGACGATCATCCAGCCTCGATACTCACCGATCAGCCCATCGAGCGGCGTCAGCGCCCTTGCAGGCTCCAGCGGCGTGACGCCCTCGTCTCGCAGGTAGTCCAGCAACGGCACAAGGCTGGCAGTCGCCGCCGGCCTGTGATCCTTGGTGTGGCGCGTGGCCAGGAACGCCTTGATCGCGCGACTGTCGAGCTGATCGACAGCCACGTCCTCGCTCGCCATCCACCGGCCCAGTTGGCCGAGCGCCACGAGCGAGTAGCTGCTCACGCTCAACGGCGTATAGCCGAGGTCCAACAACCTGTCGCGGTAGCCCTCCACATACGGACCGAGCCGCCCCGGCTTTCTTTCGCTTCCCGACATCGTCGTACCTCCTGTCGGAGCACGAGCCTCCGACGATCAGAAATAACTAGTCGGACCATGAAACTATGCCGATGACCGCACCAACGACGAGGACGAGAACCACAGCAAACACAATCCGTCCGCGGCCGATCCAACCGCAACGTCGGCATAGTTGCGGGGTTGGCCTAAGCGCACTACGCCCGGCTGCTGGCTTCGCGGTATGGAGCGCGTTCGCTGGGACGCGCTCCACGCCCGCATGAGTGCTCGGGCAGGAAACGCCTGCGAGGGCCGGAGCTGCGATGAGCGATTCGTTGGCTGCTGGCGCGGGGTGCGGGTCAACAACCCCGATGAACGACAGAACCGCAGCTGCGTCTCAAGCGGGCGAGCGCACGGCAAAGCCGCGCCGCGGCGGCCCTTCCGGGCGGCAGGTGGTGGGCGATTACGTGGGGCAGCACGCCTCCGACGCCGCCCAGGCTGTGCGGCGAGCCGGGCTGCGCCCCGGTCTCGATCGGTCCTTCG
Organism: uncultured Solirubrobacterales bacterium; assembly: GCA_963813765.1. GTDB lineage: Bacteria > Actinomycetota > Thermoleophilia > Solirubrobacterales > Solirubrobacteraceae > Palsa-744. Next base: position 666,335 of record CAWFAB010000006.1, on the reverse strand, counting down.
GCTGCGCGCCCGAGCTCGTCGGGCAGGTCGTTGAGCAGGAGCCGATCGCGGGCAGCGACTTGGCGCGCAACGGCCTGGTGACGCTGTACGTCGCAGCTCCCGGCGTGGCTGAGATAGCGGCCGACGAGCATCCTGCGCCGGCATCGCCCCCGGTGCCGGCCGCGCTCGATGCCACCGACGAGGATGCACCGTCCTCCGCGGAGCCTCGCCGCCGGCGTAAGCCGGGGCGAGCGACGCGAGCACCGCAGGTCTTTGGCACAGCTCCAGCGCCGGTCGCCCCCGGCGGCAGGCGCTCGAGCGGAGCCCGAGCGCAGGACGCCGAGACCGCGAGCGAGGCGGAATCGGACACCGAGGCCGTCTGTGCGCCTGCGTGGTCCGGCGAGGAGGAGCCACGCGAGGAGGTTGGCGACGAGCGGGCCGGCGACCAGCTCACGGAGGAGTTCGTGGTGCATGTAGATGACCTGTTCGCCGGGCGTGGACGGCCGGCGTGGCGGCGGGTCTACCCGCGTCGCGGGCTCCGCGTCCAGTTGGCGGGGCATCCGTGGCCGGTCGGGATCGTCGGCGTGATGCTCGCGGCGTGGGTGGTGGTCGGCGTCGCGGCTGCCCTTGCAGGCCATTCGCCGAGCGCTCATCACGGGAGCGCGCCCCGCGCGATCGTCAAGCACGGCGCAGCGCGCCCGATCGGCTCGGGGAACCCGTTGCCGTCGAGGCGCCCGGCGGTCCATCGCGTCGGCCATGCGACCGGGCCGCGCCACCGGCGCGCAGCGCCCGTGGCCGTTGTGCGTCCTGCTTGGACTGCGCCGGTCCGCAGTGTCCCGGCTGTGCCGCAGAAGGCGAGCGCGCCGGTGGCTCCCGCTCCACCGCACGCCGCGCCGGCTCCCGTGACTCCGCCGCCCGCGCCGGCGGCGGAACAGGCCAGAGGGGGGCTGTTCTCGCCGTGAGGTTTGGCAATCAACAACAAAGGAGGTGGGGCCAGTGATGGCGCTCACGCTCAGGCGGGCGCAGGCCCGTCGTCTCAGGAGGACGGCGCAGATCGCCGCGGTGATCTGCGCCTTGATCGGGCTGCTGGTGGGCGTCGTGATCCTCGGGGCGCTCCCCGATGGACACGTTCACGCCCTGAACGCTGCCGGCGCTTTCAAGGGCGGCGAAATCGAAGGTGTCGCGAAGCTGGTAGACAAGCTCAAGGGCAACATCGTGTGGCTCGGCGGCACGGCGATGGGCCTGGTGGTCGCGGTCGTCGGGATCATGTTCATGGCCGGTCATTCGAGGGCGCACGATCTGGCGATCAAGACGCTGGTGGGGCTCGCGATCCTCGGGTCGATCAGCGGGATCGTGGCCTAGCCGGGGGCCTGTGATGGATCGCCGCTTGGTATGGAGGCTGCCGGCTGCGACGACGGCCGCGTTCGTCGGTGTCCTTGTGCTCGCGCCGGCTGCGTCAGCAGCGAACGGCGCTCAGGTCGTGCCGTTCGCCTTCCTCGGGATCGAACTTCCGTCGCTGCACAGCATCATCGAAGGGATCGCCAAGGGGTTTTTCGGGGCGCTCGCGCACGCGCTCGTCCCGAGCTGGCTCACGCATGGGACCGTGGCGACGATTCAGCATCTCGTCGCGCTGCCGGACCCGGCGACGTGGACGCATGTCGGCCAGTTGCAGGCTGACATGGTGTGGCTGGGCGCATCGCTGATGCCGGTCACGCTCGCAATCGGGACCGTGCGCTACTGGCTGGTGGGGTTGACCGGCGCGGCGCACCCGGCCGGCGCGTTGGGGCGGTGCGTATGGGTGACGTTCGTGCTCGTCGCCTACCGCTGGTTCGTGGAGCAGGTGGTCGCGATCACGAACACCCTGACTCACGCGATCCTCGGGTTCCCGGTTGTCGCGAGCGGCCTTCAGCGGATCATCGGCGTGCTGTTCGGCGGCGCGCTGCTGGCTGGGGCCGGCGGCGTCTTTGGTGCGTTCCTGGTGATCGTCGGCGTGCTGTTCGCTGCGGGTCTATTCGCGGTGCAAGTCCTGTTGACGGTGCTGCTGGCGCTGCTGATCGTCGCCGGTCCGCCTCTGATCGCGCTCTCGGCGATCCCCGAGCTTTCGCATCTGGCGCGCACCTGGGCGCACGCGCTCATGGCGATCACGCTCGTCCCGCTCGGCTGGACCGTACTGTTCGCCACGGCTGGGGCGCTGTGCCTGGACGCAACGAGCTTCACCGGCGGCGCCGGCGGTGTGCCGGGCCACATCGCGGCGGCGTTCGCCGGGCTCATCACGTTTGCAATCGCGGTGAAGCTGCCGCTGATGCTGCTCGGCGAGCTGCGTCACCTGTTCGGCTCTGCCCTGTCCGGGGGTGGCGGCGGCGGCTCGTCGGGGCAGAGCACGATGCCGGGCGCCGAGCGGGTGAAGGCCGCGCACGCGCGGCTGCGCAGCGCCGCCTTCGAGGGTGTTCCCTCGCTCGGGCGCAGCGCGGGACGGGCGGCCGGCGCCCTGGGCGCCCCCGCCGGAGGCCCGCTCGGCGCAGCAAGGCGCGGCCTGGCCGGGGCTGCGCGCCGCAGCGGCATCCTGCCTGGCGCGGCGGCCGGCGCAGCCGGAGGCGCGCTTGCTGGGAAGGCCGCGCGGCGCGGCGCGGCGCAGAGCGCCCGGCGCGGTGTCCGCGAGCGACTGCGCAACGCGGGCGCGGTCATTGCCAGCGCGCCGAGAGACGCCCGCGCCGCGATGGCGGCGAGCGCCCGCAAGGCTGGCCGGACGCCGAGCGGCGCCGCCGCGCGCGTGGCTGGACGTGGGCCGAGGGCCACCGGCGCGGGCACGAGTACAGGGAAAACCCCGGCGAGCGTTGCCGCCGGATCGGCGCGTGGTCGCGGCTCAAGCCAGGGGCCGGCGCGAGCGCCATCCCCGCGGACGCAGACGCCCGTAGCGCGTTCGCCTAGTCCGCGCGGCGCCCCGGCGCCGAGCTCGGCCGGAGGCGGACACCCTGGACGCAAGGTCACGACGAGCGCGCAGCGCGAAGCGGCGGGGGGCGGACGGCCGCCCAGCCGCGCGCCGAAGGCGCCTGCTCCCCCGCCTGCGCCAGCTCGTGCGCAACGGTCGGCGAAACGTAAACCGCGACCGCGGAGCGGGTCGTGATCCACCGCACCTTCCGCTCGCTCGATCAGGCGCCGAAGCTGGTCGGCTTCACGCTGCGCCAATGGGCCGTCCTGATCGCGGGCGCGAGCGTGGTCCTCGGCCTCGTCTATCTCGCGCACCTGCCGACCAAGCCGGCGATTACGCTCTGCGTGTTCTTCGTCGGGCTTCCGGCGGCGCTGACCTACGTCTCTGAGAGCGGGGGCCTGCAACTCGGCGCGCTGCTGCGCGATATGTGCCGCTGGCGGTTCAGCCAACACGCTCTGCCGGCGACGCCAGCCGGGTACTCGGGCGCCCGCGGAATCCTGGTTCTCGCGCAAGCGCAGGAGCCCACCGGCGAGACTCGCGGCCAGGTCGCCGACCCAGCGCTTGAGGAGCTGCTGTCCGAGGAGCGCTGGGGCCAATGAGACGGGAGCGATGCGCCGCCGACCTACTCGGTGTCGCTGCGATCGGCGAGGACGGGCTGCTCGTGCGGGAGGACGGCGAGTACGTGCGCTACCTGGAGGTCGGCTCGGTCAACCCGCTCGTCATGGATCAAGCCGAGGGCGAGCGCGTCTCCGCCGCGTTTGGTCAGCTCGCCGCGCGGCTGCCCGATCGTCAGTCCCTCCAGCTCTACGTGCAGGGCACTCCGCTGGACCTGGAGGGCGTTCTCGCGGAGGAGACCCACCGCTGCGAGCAGGCCGCGGGCGCAGCCGAGGACATCGGCGAGGGCGAGCACGCGACCGCGATCCGCCGGCTGGGTATCGCCCAGGAGCAGTCGATCCGCGCGACGGCACTGAACGTCGCGCCGCTGACACTGCGCTACCTCGTGGTCTGCCCCTGGCGGCCGGCGGGCCGCGCGCTGCTTTCAGGGGGCGCCTCGCGCCGGAGGCTGCGGGTGAAGGCAAGCGTTCACGAGCGCGCGATGCGCGACTCGCTGCGGCACGCCGAAGGCGTCCGCTCAGACCTTGAAGCGATGGGAGTCCCGGCCCGGCCGCTCGACGGCCGGGAAGTGCTCGACCTGCTGCACGGAAGGTTCGATCCCGACGCGCAGCGAGCGGGCGAGCTGCCCGCGAGCTTCATGTGCCCGGAGGTCATTGCCTCGCCGATCGCGGGCGAGGACGCCGAGGACGCGAGCGCTCGCGCGAGCGCCCTGGCGAGCGCGGTCTGCACCGCCGAGCTGGGTCTGTCTGAGCGCAGCCATGTGAGGATCGGCGGCTCTGCGGAGGAGGTCTTCTTCGTCGGCCTGGCACCTGAGCAGACGTGGCTCGGATGGCTGCTTCACATGATGCAGGCCCCGCGCCCGTTCACCCTCAGCGTGCATATCCAGGCGACGGAGCGCTACCGCGAGCGGATGGCGCAGAAGCGCCGCTACCGCCGCATCCACGGCGTAAACCGTGGCGTCGAGCAACGTGGACGCCCGCTCGATCCCGACGCGCGGGTACAGGAGCAGGAGGCCGCCGAGCTCAACGACGAGCTCGCCACGAGCGCGGGCGCGGGCATCTACCGCGTCAGCATCTACGGCTCGCTGCTGGAGTCAGGGCCGCAGCCAGACACCGAGACCCTGCACGAGCTCTGCCAGGCGGCCGGGCGGGAGGTCACGATGGCCTGCGACGCGCGGATCGGACACGGCCTGTTCGCGCAAGGCGCACTGTGGCGCTCCACGCTCCCTCTCGGGTGCGACGTGGCAAGGCGGCGGCGTAAGTACGTCAGCCGCAACGTCGGGGACACCTTCCCGCTGTGCGGGACGAGCTGCGGGAGCCCCGAGGGCATCCCGCTCGGCTACGCGCTGCCCGGCCGCACGCTGGAGCGCCTGGACCCGTTTGACTCGGCGCATCCCAATCACCTGCTGCTGGTGAACGGCATGAGCGGGGCCGGGAAGACGATGGCCGCGATCATCCTCTTGATCCGCGCGCTCGCGCAGGGCGCGAGCGGCTTCATCATCGACCGCGCCGGTCACTTCGACTTCCTGTGCAGCCTGATCCCCGGTGCTGCTTCGCTTGAGATCGGCGGCGACGCGCACGCGATCAACTCGTGGGATGTCGATGACCCCGCGCGGGTAGGCGCGGAGAAGATCGACTACTTGCTCGCGCTGCACGCGCTCCTGCTCGGCGAGCACCACGCCGGCCGTGACTCCTACGGCCTGTCGGACCTTGAGGCGAACCTGCTCGGCCTGGCAATCGCCGAGGTCTACGCGCGCTGCGCGCTGACGGGCGAGGAACCGCGCGAGCTGCTGTTGCAGGAGGAGCTTGAGCGCCGCTATCACCACGAGCGCGGCGAGGGGTCGGTAGGGATCGCCGAGGCGCTGCGCAACCTCTCGATGAGGCTGAACAACTACATCGGCGACGGCCCCTACGCCTACCTCGCCGACCGGCCGACGACGATCCCCGCCGGGGCGCCGCTGGTCGTATTCGACACCAGGAGCATCCCCGACGCGAAGGCCGCGGCGGCGCTGTTCGTCATCTGCGAGCACGTCAAGAGCAGGATCGCGCGCACCCGCGCACTGCATCTCTCCGGCGGAGGTCCCAAGCACACCTGGGGCGGCAAGAGCTTTCTCGTAGTCGATGAGGCGTGGAAGCTGATCGAGCGCCCGGCGACCGGCCGCTGGTTCAACGAGTTCGTCCGGCGCAGCCGCCACTACGCCTTGTGGCTCATCGCGATCAGCCAGCAGCTATCGGACTTCGACAACGAGTACGGCCGCGCGCTGTTGGCGAACGCGGCGATGCGACTGTTCCTGCGCCAAGAGACGCGCGAGCTGACCTACGTCAAGGGCGCACTGAAGCTGACCGATGAGGCGATCGACGCGATATCGACGCTGAAGACGGTCCGCGGCGCGTTCTCCACCGCCTACCTGATGAACGGCACGCGCGGCGAGGGCACGTTGCAGATCGGCGTCGGGCCGCTTGAGTATTGGATCGCGAGCTCAGACCCCGCCCGCGATGAGCCCGTGCGCCGGCACGCGCTCCGAGAGACCCAGCAACGGGGTTGGCCCGCGCTGAAGCTGCTCGTCAACGACGAGTGGCAGGCAGCCGCCGCGAGTGAACTGGAGGTGGCGGCGTAGTGCAGGTCCAGGTCGCGATCGAGCTGCTGCGCAACCGCAATGTCAGGACCGCCCTGCTGGTCGGAGCGTTCCTACTCGTCTCGCTGCCCGTGCTCGTCGCTGCCGCCGTCGTCGGCTTGTTCGCGCACGAAACGGAAGTGGCCTGCCGCGGCGCCGGCGCTCCCGGCGCGGTGAACACGCCGGCCGGCGGCGGGCCGATCGCCGCGGGCCTGTACGCGGCGCCGCTGGTGCTGCGGCCCGGCCGCTGGTATGAAGTCGGCGCGACCGCCTACGGTGGGCCGGGCGACTCCGCCAGCGACTACGGGTCGATCCCCAAGCCCGGCGAGTCATACCTGCCGGCGCACCCCGCGAGCTTCGCCGAGCTCTCGGTTCTCAGCTCGAACCCGGCGAACGGCGGGTCGTTCACTTTTCAGGATGCCGACGCGCTGAGCAACCTCGCCTACCTCACCCAACTGCGGGTCCTGCACGCCGGCCGTGAGGCAATCCTGGCAAAGCGCGACGTAGGCTACGGACAAGGCCCAGGGCAGACGATCGCCAACGGCCAGCCCTACCGGCTCGACGTGTGGTGGCAGACGGCCCGTGCGCTCGGGATCTCCAAGAGTCCCGTGCAGGTGCAGCTCGCGCCGCGCACCGGAGCGGGAGCGACACTCGAAGCACTACCGGAATCCAGCGAAGCGGGCGGAGCTGGTCTGGCGGCGAGCGCGTGCGCGGCGGCCGAAGGCGCTGGCAGCATCCCGCTCCCGCTGACGGCTGGCACGCAGACGAAGATTCTGCCGAGCGGCCTGGCCGCCGCCGGCGAAGAAGCGCCGGCGCGGGTAAAGGCGATGGTGGCCGCAGGCAACCGCCTATTCGGCACGAGCTATTACAACGCGCGGCAAATAACCCGGTGTTAATACTCGCTTAACACATGGCTGCGTGTGGGTGGGTATACTTGGGTGGTGACGCAATCCAGTGATGCGCGGAAGTTGCCGGGGTCAGCGCGGGAGGCGTTGCGTCAGCGGGGAGCGCAGCTGCTTGAGAGTGGGTGGACTCATCTTGGGGTCGCGGAGGCACTGGGGGTTTCGCCGCGTACCGTCGCGTCTTGGTCGGCGCGCTTGCGGGTCGGCGGCATGGAGGGCATGGCGGAGCGTCGTCGTGGGCGTCGGCCGCGTGAGCAGATGGCGCTCTCTGATGTCCAGCAGGAGCAGGTCGTGTGCGCGATGGTGGGTCGCAACCCCGATCAGCTGGAGCTCGGTGAGGGCAAGCTGTGGAGTCGCGGTGCCGTGCGCGCGTTGATCTTCAAGCTGTGCAGCGTGCAGCTCTCGCGCCAGACGGTCGGCCGCTACCTGCGTACCTGGGGCTGGAGCAAGAAGAAGCCGTCCCGGCGCTGGCTCCAGCAGGACCCGGCTCGCGTGAAGGCGTGGCTTGAGGAGGAGTACCCCGCGATCCACGCTCGCGCGCAGACCGAGGGCGCGAAGATCTTGTGGGCCGATGAGATGGGCCTTCGCGCCGGCCAGACCTCTGGCACCAGCTACGCCCCGGTCGGGGAGCGAGCGATCGTCTCGGTGACCGGCAAGCGTTTCGCGATCAACGTGATCAGCGCGGTCGGCAACGACGGCTCGCTGCTCTTCGACGTCTTTGACGGTTATGGCAACGAGATCACCTTCATGGACTTCTGCGACAAGCTGATCGAGCACCACCCCGCCCGCAAGGTGTTCTTGATCGTCGACAACGCCAAACTGCACAAGTCAATCGCCGTGCGAGCCTGGGAAGAGGACCACCCCGAGCTGGAGATCTTCTACCTACCCCCGTACGCGCCCGAGCACAACCCCGACGAGTACCTCAACAACGACGTCCACGCCCACGTCGCCCGCCGGCGTCCCGACACCAAGGACGAACTGCTCCAGATGACCATCAGCTACCTACGGACACGAACCGCGAAAATCGTCCGTCACTACTTCAACGCTCCCCTCGTTCAATACGCGCGCTGACCCAACTACCACCGGCGTATTTGCCGCGCGTCGTAATACCTGTACGGCGGCGCCCACGGCACGCCGCTCAGCCAGCTACAGCCAGCGTATGACTGCTCCTCGGCGGTCTCCTACGTCCTGCACGGCGGCGGAGTGTTCGGCGCATACGCCGAGGACTCGACCGAACTTGAGTCCTACGGCGATCCCGGCCCCGGCCGGTACGTCTCGATCTACGCCAACGCGGGCCACGCCTTCATGTACGTGGGCGGGTTGCGCTTGGACACCGTTGAAGCGCCCGCCTACGACAGCGGCCCCAACTCAGGCAAGCCCGGTCCCCGCTGGCGCGTCTCCGCATCCGTCCCCAACTGGGCGACCTGGACCGTCCGTCACCCAACGGGCCTATGACGAGCGCCAGCATCAGAAGTCTGCCGCTCGCGCTGATGGCGAGCGTCGCGCTGGCGGGATGCACCAACCCCGACGCGCCCACGAGCACGAGCGGGCCGGTGAGCTCGTCGCCGCAGAACGCCGGCGAGCCACCGGCGCCGGCGCCACCGTCCGCGAGCACGAAGGCGCCGCTCGGTGTCCAGGCGACGCCGAGCAAGGCCATCGCGGCGTTCGCCGAGCTGTATGTCAACTGGACATACCGCACGCTCGGTGAACATCAGCGGACCCTCGCCGCGATGTCGGTCGGCGCGGCGCGTCTGTCGGAGAGGCAGGCCGCGGCGAGCAGCCAGGGTGACACGACGATCGCCCGCGGACACATCTACAACCGCGGCCAGATAGTCAGCATCGCCCGCGACCTCACCACCGCGGATTCGTGGGTGATCGTCACCCGCGAGCAGACCGGCGGGGACTCCCAATACGAAGGGCTGCCCGCCGCCTACCACGTCACCATCGCGCAGCTCGCCGGCGTCCCCGGCGGCTACGCCGTCGAGCAATGGCTACCGCAGGGCTGACCCGAGCGGCGCATCGCTGGCGGCTGCCGGTCGGCCTGCGCTCGGCGTGGCTGTGGGCCTACGGCGCGATCTGGACGGCGACGCTCGGCTCCGCCGCGCTCGTCGCGCTACTCGGCGCGAGGGCTGAGGCGCCCGTGCGTCGGCTGCTCGGACTGCGCCTTGAGCCCAACCCTGCCCCGCAGGTTGGTCACGTCCTCGCTCTGGCGGCTCACAACCTCCCGATCGCCGCCTGGCCGCTGCTGCTTGGCGTAATCGGCGCACATCACCACCGCCTCGGCCAGAAGATCGCGGACACCGTTCTGCTGGCGTGCATCCTCGTCAACACCCTGCCGGTGGGCGCAGCGCTCGGCGCCTACGGCGCACCGCTGCTGGCCTACATTCCGCAGCTGCCGATCGAGTGGGCCGGTCTCGCGCTCGGTGCAAGCGCCTGGCTGCTGCAACGCCGCCGCGCGCTCACCGTGCTGGAAGGTCTCGCGCTTCTGGCGCTGACCGCCTGCGTCCTGCTCTGCGCCGCCGTGATCGAGACCGTCGCGGTGCCGCACCGATGAGACTGCGAGCCGACACGCCGAGGCTGGATGAGTTTGACCCCGCAGAACGGCGACGCGCGCAACAAAAGTTGCGAGTAAATTGTTGTGTGCGGAACCGTTCAGTCCTGTCGCCGAGTTTCGGTGCAGCTCAGGACTGAGGGGAGGAGATCGGAATGGATGTTCGAGCTCAGCGATCAGGGAAGGAGCACCCGAGCGAACGCCGGTCGCTGACGGACGTTTTGCGCCCGCGACCCGGACACGGGTACGACTCGGACTGGATCGGGCAAGTCCTCGGCGAGTGGCAAGCCCAGGAGGTCCGGGCTGCGCGCAACTTTCCCGAGTGCCGCGGGCTGAGCACCGAGCAGCTGGAGGACATCTACCAGGAGACGACCGTCGCCCTGCTGCGCCGCCCGTATCAGTCAGAGGAGCATCTTCGCAATGCGCTACGGATGGGGCTGAAGCACCGAGCGCTCAACCTGCACCGCGACGAACGCCGACGCGGGCAAATCCTGGCGCGCAGCGCTCCGGGCATGTACTTGATGGCCGAGGCCCGCGAGGGCCAGAACGCCCCCGAGCTCGCCGCGCTCGGCCATCAGGACCGCTTGATCGTCTCCGAGTTCCTGACCGAGCTGACGGAAGTCGAGCAGCGCGTCTTTGGATGGCTCGTGGAGGGGTTGCAGTACCGCGCCATCGCGTCGGTCGAGGGGATCGAGGTCAACACCGCACGCAACGCCTCTCGGGCGTGCGAGCGAAAGCGCGAGCGCTTCCAACTGCTCTACGACACCGGGCGACTGTGCGGCTTTCGCTCAGCGACGATCCATGCCCTCCAGAGCGGCGAGGCGACAAGTGAGCAGCTTGCGGAGCGCGCGTTCGCGCACCTTGAGAGCTGCGCGCACTGCCGCGCCGAGCACAAGACGAACGCGAGACGCCTGCGGCGCAGCTTCCAGGGCCAGGCCGCAGCGCTGCTCCCCGGCCCGGTGCTCGTCGGTCATCTCGGCTGGCTCACGCGAGCGAAGATGCTGCTGCACCGCTTCCTGCCAGACGGTGCGCCGGCCGGGCCGGGCGGCGTGCGCGAACGTGCGGCGGCACTCATCGCCGGCGGCGGCGCGGCGGCGAAGGTCGCGGCAGGCGTGGCGACCGTAGCCGTGATCGCCGGCGGGACGATCGCTACCCATGTGCTCGAACACGGGCCACGGACTCGCCCTCACCATCTCGCTTCGCGACCGAGCGGATCGGCGCGACAGGCCCTCACGACTCCCATCTTTTCCCCGCCCACGTCCGCAGTCGGGCAGGCGGCCATCCCAGCCACGCCGCATCGCGGGCATGGTCGGCGCCAGCGCGGGCACCGCACCGCGCCCGGCCGGGTCCTCGCGAGCGTTCATCGAGCGAGGTCCAGCCAACCGGGCCGGCAACGTGAACCGGGAGGCTTCGCCTACCTCGGCGTCCCCACGTCAACGCCGTCCTCTGGCACACCTGAATCGGCGCGGACGCCCGAAGCACACACGGCCAGTCAGGGTGGAGGTCCGTTCAGCCCATGAATGAGCTCGCGAAAAGTTGTTGGCCGGTCTCCGGCCTTCGCGTTCACAGACCACAGAAGCCCCACCAGAAGGGGGCCTGAAAAGGGATGGACGCGACGATGAACGAGCAGCACACCAACCACATCAAGACCGCCCTGCTCCTCGCCTGGGCGCTCACACTGATCGCCGGCGCCGGACCGCTGGGCACGAGCAGCGCCTACGCGGGGAACTGGATGGAGGTCTCATGCGTGAACCCGAATCAATCGGCGGCGCCGAGCGAAGGGTGGTCGAGCTTCGCCGCCGGAGGCGGGTACGGGTCGAACAACAGCACGAGTTGTGGACCTGGCAGCCCCATGTTCGCGATCCTCAGCACAGATGCCGCCGTAGGCGTCGGGTCGGCCGAGACCCTTCAGTACACCCCGCCCGGCGGCTCAAAGCTGATCGGTGGCTCCGTTGACGTGAGCCTCTATGCCGACGGGGGCGGCTACAACGCCTCGGGCACGGCGGTCGCCTATACACCGAACTACGCCTACGACGGCTCGGATGTGTTCTTCCAGTGCGCCTCCGGTCTACCGCCTTGCGCGAATGGCAGCTACGACTTCGCGGGCGTGCTCGGGATTCCCGGTGGCCGCGGCGGGAACTTCTACCTCAGCGCCGGATGCGGAGGACACGAAGGCTACGCCTGCAACAGCGGCGGCAGCGAAGGCGCCTGGTCGCTCGTGCGGCTGTGGTGGGCGAACTTCCTGCTCTCCAATGAAGCGACGCCGAGCGCCAGCGGCGTGAGCGGGACGCTCCTGAGCCCCAACGCGAGCGGCACACAGGAACTCACCTTCACTGCGACGGACCCCGGCGGCCCCGGCGTGTATCTCGTGACCGTTCAGATCGACGGGAAAGCCGTCTACTCGGGCACGCCGAACAACAACGGTGGCAAGTGCGTGGCGGTGGGCTCCAGCGGCGGGGCGCTGATGTTCGACTACGGCCAGCCTTGCCCGGCGAGCGAGTCGGTTGACCTGCCGATCAACACGAGCACCCTTCCTAACGGCCAGCACACCTTGAAGCTCGTTGTGCAGGACGCAGCCGGCAACTCGGCGGTCGTCTACGACGGCACGATCACGACAAAACAGCCGTCGAGCAATTCACTCGGCGCGCAGCCCGGCCCCGGCACCGGCGCTGCAAGCTCGGCTCCGCCAGCGGTCCCGAACGGGAGCACCGCGAGCAGAACGGCACATCTGCATCTTGGAGTACGGGCGAGGATCACCCGGAGCTACGCACATCGCAAGGTGCGACTCACCGGGCGCCTGCTCAGCGCCCAGGGCCAGCCGATCGGCGGCGCGGCTCTCGAAGTGCTGCAACAGGTCAGCGGCTCGCCGACGCCCACAGTGATCGCGCACATAACGACTCGCTCCGACGGGACGTTTGCAGCGATGGCGCCGGGTGGACCCACGCGGACGATCGAGGTCGCCTACCGCGCGTTCTCCACAGACCCCAACTACGCCGCGCTGGCAAAGGTCCAGGAGTCAGTCGGCGCGGGCGTGCGGCTCAACGTCAGCCCGCGGCGCACGAGCTCGGAAGGCACGATCACACTCAGCGGCCGAGTGTTCGGCCCGGTCCCCGCACAGGGAGTGGTGGTGGAGCTGCTTGTCCACTACCGAGGCCGTTGGGAGCCATTCCGCGATCCGCGCACAGACTCGCGCGGGCGCTTTCAGGTCGTCTATCAATTCCAGGGCGGCGTCGGCAGGTTCCCGTTCCGGGCGCTGGTCTTTGGGGGCCAGACCGAGTTTCCCTTCGCACACGGTGAAAGCAGGTCAGTCGATGTCACCACAAACTGACATGCGGCTGACAGTCGCTCACAGAAATGGAGGCTCGCCCTGGCGCACGGTGCTCATCTGTCTAGCGTTGATCCTGGTAGCGGGTGGCGCTTTCGCGTCGAGCGCTCGGGCAGGCACTTGGACGCTGGTCTCGTGTATGCAGCCTGACGGTCGGCCTGCTCCGACCGAAGGGTGGAACACGAGCGCGACGGGCGCGGTCGGGCCGGACAGCGGCGACACGAACACCTGCGAGCAAGGAGGCAGCCTCGGGGCCGTCACCAGCAGCGAAGCGCCTCAGCATCCCTACGAAGGACCCGAGTGGGTCTTCACCGCGCCGGCCGGTTCCACGATCGCGGGGGGCAGCGTGACCGCGACGTTGACCTCCCCGCACGGTCAGGCGTGGCTCGGGACACCCAATGCGACCTACGACTCCGCCGACGTGCTGGCGAACTGCCAGTACAACCTTGCGTGCGGCGGGGGCGGCACGCTCAGCGGGACTTTCCCGATCACGCATCCGGGCGGGACGAACCTCTACGCAATCGCTGTGTGTGTAGGTCCGTATGAAGGCGCGACGAGTTGCCCGGCCAGCGGCGGCCTCGACGCGGGCATCTATCTGAGCAGCGCCGACATCGCGCTCTCGAACGGCGCGACACCCGTCGCGAGCGGGCTCGGAGGGACGCTCCTGAACCCGAACGCTCAGGGAACGCAGGAACTCACCTTCAACGCGAGCGATCCGGGTGGCCCCGGCGTCTATCTCGTCACGGCGCAGATCGACGGGAAAACGGTCTACTCCGGCACGCCGAACAACAACGAAGGCAAGTGCGTCCCGGTGGGCACCAGCGGCGGCGCACTGATGTTCGACTACAGCCAGCCGTGCCGGACGAGTGAGTCGGTTGACCTGGCGATCAACACGACTGCGCTCGCCGACGGGCAGCACGTCTTGAAGGTGACGATCGAGGACGCCGCAGGGAACACGAGCGTCGTCTACGACGGCACGATCACGACAAGACAGCCGTCCAGTAGTTCACTCGGCGCGCTGCCGGGTCCTGGCACGGGCGGCGCGAGCTTGGGACTCTCGGTGGGAGTTGGTGCCCCGAATGGGGCCAGCGCAAGCGAGACGGCGCAACTGCGCCTCGGCGTGCGGCAGAGGATCACTCGGACCTTCGCCCACCGCGCGCTGCGACTGACGGGGCGTCTGCTCAATGCTCAGGGACATCCAATCGCCGGAGCGGTGTTGGACGTGATCCAAGAAGTAGCGAGCAGCAGCCGAACTCAAGTCATCGCGCATACCCGCACGAGCGACGACGGCTCGTTCATCGCTCGCGTACCAGCGGGACCATCGCGGCTGATCGAGGTCGCCTACCGCGCGTTCTCCGCAGACACCGGCTACGCAGCGGAGGCGAAGATCGAGGAGTCAGTGCGTGCAGGCGTACAGCTCGTCATCACTCCACGACGAACGAGCTCCGAAGGCACGATCACCCTCAGCGGCCGAGTGCTCGGTCCGGTCCCGAGACAGGGTGTCATGGTCGATCTACTCGTGCATTACCGCGGACGCTGGGAGCCGTTTCGCACCCCGAGGACAGACGCGGCCGGACGCTTCGCTGTGAGTTATCAATTCCAAGGCGCGCTCGGGCGCTTCCCGTTCCGAGCCGAAGTGCCCAACAGCCAGGCGGATTTCTCGTTTGCCCGCGGACTGAGCGAGGTGGTCAATGTTGCGACTCACTGACACCTGGATTGCACGCTCCTCATTGCGACGAGGCTCGATGCGCGCCCGCGTGTCGAACACGATTTCGCTGCCCCGACGATCGGGATTGGTGGCGCTCGCAGCAGGCACGATCGCGCTGGTGAGCCCGCCCGCCGCGAACGCGGGTACTTACCCGATGTATCAGTGCTCGCCTGGCACCGAGGCAGTATCGCCGGGATGGTCGGTGTTCGGCTACAACACGAACGCGAGCACCGTCCTGTGGAACACCTGTTCAACGGGCGGCGCTATCGGCGACTACGTTTCCAGCGACGAACAGGCAGGCGCGGTGACGGAGAACGGCCACAGCGGCAGCCAAGTCGGGCTGGCCCTCGATGTGCCGGGCCGCGCACCCGACGTGAGTATCCAGTCCATCAGCGCCGAGGTCATCGGCTCATCGGTCACGGGCGACGATGCCTTCATGGGCTTCACTTCCGCGGGTCAGGCGCTTCCGGGCGAAGTCGAGTTGCCCTACGGCGGGAGTAACTACACGGCCGGCGAGAGCTGGTCGCTACCCCAAGGCGCTCGGGACTTCGAGGTACACGTCAACTGCACAACCGACAGGAGCTCGCCCACCTGTTCCTTCGCGGACTCGATCAGCGTGCCCGCGCTGACAAACATAACGCTCACTCTCACAGACAGCACACCGCCGACCATCACAAGTGTCTCGGGACTGTTGGCAAGCGCAGCGGCGGTCAAGGCGACGGTCTCCGGCTCACAGGCGATCAGCTTCACCGCCAGCGACGCAGACAGCGGTGTGCGCTCCGCGGCCCTGACACTCAGCCCGCAAAGCGGCGGCGCCCCCAGCGTTCACACATTCAACTTCGCCTCGGAATGTACCTACGACGCATGGAACGCCTGTCCGGTCACGCAGACGGTGAGTGGCTTCTCACTGAACACCACCGCCCTGACCAACGGCACCTACGCAGTCGAGCTCTCGATCACTGACGCGGCAGGCAACGTGGCGAACGACGCGCTGGGCTCTATCACTGTGGAGAACCCTTCGACATCGGCGAGCCTGCTTGGAGCACTACCCGGTCCCGGCGCGAGCGGTGCGACAGCCTCGATCTCCGCCGTCGGGCTTGGTGCTCCGAACGGGACGGCTGCAAGCGAGGCGGCGGAGCTTCACATAGGAGCGAGCCGGATCACGCGCGCTTTCGCGCACCGCGCGCTGCGGCTTGCCGGACGCCTGCTCGGTGTCCAGGAACACCCGATCGGCAACGCTACCTTGGATGTCTTGGAGGAGATCACCGGCACCACGACATTCAAGCTCGTCGGGCACGCGACGACCCGCTCGGATGGCACGTTCATCGCGGGTGTCCGAGCGGGGCCTTCGCGGCTGATCGAGGTCGCCTACCGCGCGTTCTCCGCAGACACCGGCTACGCGGCGGTGGCGAAGGTCGAGGAGTCCGTCAGCGCCGGCGTGCAGCTCGTTATCACGCCGCGTCGCACAAGCTCGGAAGGCGCCATCACACTGACCGGCATAGTGCAGGGACCGATCCCCAAGCAAGGCGCGATCGTGGACCTGCTCGTGCATTATCGAGGCCGGTGGGAGCCCTTCCGAACACCGCGGACCAACGCCCACGGGCGCTTCCGGGTCATCTATCAGTTCCAGGGTGGCGTCGGCCACTTCCCGTTCCGCGCGGAAGTGCCCGCCGGTCAGGCAGGATTCCCGTTCGCCAACGGACATAGCCGGGTGGTCGATGTCGCCACGAGTTAGCCGATATCTCCTGCCGCGGCGGCGATGCGCGCTGCGCCGTTCGCTTAACTCCATTGCAGCGATTCTCATGGTCTTGGGACTGATGCCTTCGGCTGCGCGTGCAGAGACGGCGATCACAACGGAGGCGGTAGCCGACCACGGCGCGTTTCTCCCCTTCGATCCTTCGCCTGCCCGGCTCGGCGGGTTGTGCTTGGTTGATACTGGTGTGAACGTCAATCCTGACACAGAAGGCGTCGTGGTAGATCGCATGGCGATCGACGGTGGCTCGGGCGAAGATGTCTCTCCCACGTTGCACGGCACCGTCCTGGCAATGATGGCTGGTGCGCCCGTCAATGGTTGGGGGATGGTCGGCACCGCGCCACGGTCCATTCAGATCGTCTCGGTGCGCATCGTTGAACCTGGGCAGACCACTTTCCCCTTCAGTGCTTATGCGGCTGGAATTACGGCCTGTCTGCGTGTCCGCCAGCAGTACAACGTGCGTGTAATCAACCTCTCGCTCGGTGATTCCGAATCGCCGTCGAGTCAGGATTACGAATCGTTGGTCAATGCAATTGAAAGGGCGACAAATTATGGCGTCGCCGTAGTTGCAGCAGCAGGTAACGATAGTGGCGGCCCCGTCGAGTACCCGGCGGCCTATCCCCGTGTGCTATCGGTTGGCGCGACCGATACACAAGGGGGAGGATTTTGCGCGTTCTCGAATCGCGGAGAAGGGTTGCGTTTGGTCGCGCCCGGCTGCAACCTCGATGGTGCCGACCCGATAAGCGGTGCTCCTAACTACAACTACTGGCAGGGAACGAGTGAGGCATCGGCCATCACCGCATCCGCGCTCGATGCCCTGGAGTTGTATCTACCCGAACTGTCGCCCGAAGCCGCTGAGCAAGACCTGACGGGAGCCCACAACGGCGTGCTGGACATCGCGCAAGCGTTCCGCAACGCGGGCCTCGGAGCAATCGTGGCGGCTGGCGAAGCCGCAGAGCCCGGCGCGCAACTCGCCGGAAGCTCGAACTCAGCGACGCCTCCGCAGGGCATGGCACCATCAAGCTCGATGACGCTCACCGCCCCGTTCCAACGCCCGCGAGCATGGCTCAAGCGAGTCAAAGGACGGCTCGTGCTCGTGCTCGCGGGCCGCCCCGCCGAAGCTCAAGACGACGTGCGCTATCTGAGACGCCGGCCCCATTCCCGGCATCTAAGCGTGCTCCGCACACTCCACGGCGCGTTCACGAACCTCACCCTGCCGGCCTCGGGCATCGCTGAGGTCTCTGTGCGCTATACGGACCCATATGACGTACAGCGCTCAAGCCCGTGGACGACGTTGAAGTTGCCATCGACGGCCGCCAGGACGGCGAAAGGCCGGCGCACCCGATGAGGCGCCGAGGCGTCATGCTCGTGCTCGTGCTCGTCCTTGGGGGCTTGGTGAACCTATCGCCGTCGAGCGCGCTCGGAACGACGGGGAGCTACGAAGTGAACGCCTGCAACTACGCGCCCGAAGCCGTCAACAACTCGTGGACGTGGGCGACGAATGATCCATCGCAGCTCTCGCACTTTGCTGAGCACTCCAACTGCCCCTACCGCATTGGGGGGACGGGCGGAACGGCCGATCAGGAAGGCGGGCTATCTACCACCGATGCGCTCGGGTTGTCGAATGGGGCGTCGCCTGGGACAAGTGCCGCCTGGACCTTCACGGCACCGGCCAGTACGACAATCACGGCGATCACCTATGAACGATACATCGGTCATCAGCTCGATCCGTTTAACGAATGGTCTCCAGCACTAACCTGGATTGTCGGTTCGATAATTCGATTGAGGATTCTGGCGTTTTTGGCTATCGGGCGGGGAAGCTGTAGCTGAGGGTGCGTCCGCCCCACCAGGGGACCTCGATCTTCTTGGTCTGGTAGCCGGCGTCGAGCAGCGCAGGGGTGTGGGTGCGGCGGCGCAGCGCAACCTCGACGTGGCCGGGGCTGAAGCGCAGCTCGCCGATCCCTTCGATCAGCTGTCCGCGGAGGGTGTCGGGTGTCTGGCGGTGGTAGGCGGCGTGCAGCCCGTGCGCGAAGTGCCGGTAGATGGTGTCGGCCAGGACGGTGAGCGCGACGTCGAAGTCCACGGCGAGCGGCACTTGGGAGCACAGCGAGTCCAGGTGGAAGGCGCGGATCTGCTCGGCGAGCTGGTTCTCGATTCCCCAGCGCTTGGCGTAGCGCTCGATCAGCTGCTTGGGCGTCATGTCCAGGCGGTTGGTGAGGATCAGCGTCGGCTGGTCGCGGCCGAGGCCCTTGACGGCGAGCTGTCGGAAGGTGCGGCCCTTGAGCGTGACCGGTTGCTCGTGGTAGCTGGCGGTCTTGTGCTTGCCTGCGCGGTCGAGCCGGGTCTTGGTCCACGCGCTGGCGGGGAGAGCTCCGAGCGCGGCGATCAGCTTCGGGGAGCGCTGGCGCAGGGTGATGAAGCCGACGCCCATCTCGTCGAGCGCGGCGAGGTGCTCGTGGGTGGTGAGCTTGCCGTCGAAGACCAGCAGCTTGGGGAGGGCGCCGTGGGTCTTCTCGTAGAAGCGGCAGAACTCGATCACCTCGCCGGACTGCGCCCGCGCGGTCAGTTCGGCGTTGGCGTAGATGATCGTGTGCTCTTGCCCGTCTTGGGCGATGAACGTCAAGACCGAGCGGGTGCGCTGTGAGCGGCGGGGAACGTAGTGCTTCTCAAGGATCGTCTCCTGCCCGTAGCTCATGATCGCGTGGAAGTCGAGGTTCAGGCCCTGCTCGCCCAAGAGTCCCGCTTTGCGCAGCCGGGGCTGCAGCGCCGCAAAGAACGCGACCTGCTGGGCGCGGGTGGTGCGGTATGAGTAGGTCTTCAGATGCCAGGTCTTGGGCAGCGCGTTCAGCCCGCAGAACAGGCCGAGTGCCGGGTCATGAACCACGTTTGCCACGTGGCTGCGCCGGCGGCGCCCCTGAAGCTTGAGCGTCATCAGCGAGAGCACCGAGCGCAGCGCAGGGAGCTGGCTGGTGGACGGCCAGCCGGCCTCCTTGATGAGCCCGGGCAGGTCGAGCTCGATCAGGTCCCCGATCAACAGGAACAGCCCGGCGTGCTGGGTCTCAAGACGCCCCGTCTCGGGCCACTCGCCCTCTTCGAGCACGCGCACCTTCTCTGCGGCAAGCCGCTCGGGCTCCGGGTCCGTCTTCGGTGCCGAGGCCGGCCTGGGCATGCGCGAGAGCCCCTCCTCCCGCAGGATCTCCCACACCGCGGTGCGCGACAAAGGCGTCTGTGCCCGTGCAAGCTCTGCGACGATTTCCTCGATCCCGTGCCGCTCACGGCGCAGCCGGAGCACCCGCTCGCGGGCGGCGTCCTTCTTGGGCTGGCGCTTGGGACCAGGGCGTGGTACGGCAAACAGCTCGGTGAGGTCCGCCTCGCGGTAGCGGGAGATCAACGTCTGCACGCTGCCCTTCGTGTAGCCGAACCGCTCAGCGATCTCGCCGGCCGAGCGCTCCTCGACCCAGTACGCGCGCAGCGCCTCATAACGACGCTGCGCGGCGAGCGTCGGCTCGGTGAAGCGCTCGTGTCCCGAACGGGCCATCTCTCAATGCGATTGGTGGACGAACCTACGGGTATTGTTGCAGTGGCTTCGGACGGAATCGTCGCCACGATCACGCCCACCACGGCAAACCCGCCCAATCTGTGGCCCTGGCTGCCGACCCGCGCCGGCCAACCAGATCACGCACTACGCAGAACCAGTCCACTGATTCCGCTGAGGCCCGCCCTACCCCGACACAACACAGGCCCCACGCCACCAGCTCATCGCCGGCCGCCCACTCGCCCCGCTCACAACGAAACTAGTGGACAAACTCCCCGCCGACCATCCAGGCTAAGGGCCGATGGCATGGTCATACCGAGCGAGACGTGCTTGGACTCATCACATAACGGTGAGACGTGTTCCGTAGGTGGACCTCCAGGGGAGGGAGGCGAACCCGGCATTATTGCCGGCCTCTCAGCGCACCAACTTTCTCTCGGAATTGTGTGTCAAGCGCCATCGGGCGACGAATGTGTCACCGGCGCTACACAACATGAGGCATGGGCGGCGATGTACGGGGCAAAAGTGACACTCGCTGATCCGACACCACCAACCCTCAGCACCCCGTCGGGCGTCTTGTGGGGACCGGGCGAAGCGGGCGGGTTTCACAAGGGCATCGAAAGCGTCGCTGTGTCCGCCGAAGATGTCGGAGGCGGCGTAGCGAGCATCGTCCTGGCCGCCGACGGGCGGCCAGTCGAGACCTACACCGCGCCTTGCAATTTCACATTCGCCAGGCCATGCGTGCCATCGACGGGAACGCAGACCTTGACGTTGCTGACGACTGCGCTTTCGGATGGGACGCACACCCTGACGCTCGTCGCCACCGACGCTGCGGGGAATCAGTCGGCGGTGGCCTCCAAGCAGATCACGGTCGATAACGGTGCGCCGCCGCCGCCAACGGGACTCGCGGCTACGCCTACGCAGACCGGCGGCTCCACATTCACAGTGACATGGGCCAATCCATCAGGGCAGGTGGCACCGATCGCCGCGGCGACGTATCAGTTTTGTCCGGTGAACGGGTCGGGCGCGTGTAGCGCTCCGACTGCGGCGCCGGCGGGAGGGCCGGCGACGGTCACGGTGCCCGGCCCTGGAAGTTGGAGCCTCGCCGTTTGGCTGACCAACGCCGCGGGCAACGGCAGCTCTGCCAACGCGGCGCATACCACGCTCACAGTCCCGACCGGCAGCTCCGGCGGTGGTCATGGCACGACGCCCAAGGCGACGATCCGCGTCAGCGAGGCGCTGCGCGGACGTGAGCTGGTGGTGTATTACGACGCGCGGCAAATACGCCGGTAGGAGCGTGGTCAGCGCGCGTATTGAACAAGGGGAGCGTTGAAGTAGTGACGAACGATTGTCGCGGTTCGTGTCCGTAGATAGCTGATGGTCATCTGAAGCAGCTCGTCCTTGGTGTCGGGACGCCGGCGGGCTACGTGGGCGTGGACATCGTTGTTGAGGTACTCATCGGGGTTGTGCTCAGGCGCGTACGGGGGTAGGTAGAAGATCTCCAGCTCGGGGTGGTCCTCTTCCCAGGCTCGCACAGCGATCGACTTGTGCAGTTTGGCGTTGTTGACGATCAAGAACACCTTGCGGCCGGCGTGGTGCTCGATCAGCTTGTCGCAGAAGTCCATGAAGGTGATCTCGTTGCCATAACCCTCAAAGACGTCGAAGAGCAGCGAGCCGTCGTTGCCGACCGCGCTGATCACGTTGATCGCGAAACGCTTGCCGGTCACCGAGACGATCGCTCGCTCCCCGACCGGGGCGTAGCTGGTACCAGAGGTCTGACCGGCGCGAAGGCCCATCTCATCAGCCCACAGGATCTTCGCGCCCTCGGCCTGCGCACGAGCATGGATCGCGGGATACTCCTCTTGCAGCCACGCCTTCACGCGAGCAGGGTCCTGCTGGA
The DNA here is from genome assembly GCA_963813765.1 of uncultured Solirubrobacterales bacterium. Taxonomy (GTDB): domain Bacteria; phylum Actinomycetota; class Thermoleophilia; order Solirubrobacterales; family Solirubrobacteraceae; genus Palsa-744. The sequence continues at coordinate 644,527 of CAWFAB010000006.1, read as the reverse complement.
GCCAGCGCCGCGACGGCTTCTTCTTGCTCCACCCCCAGGTACGCAGGTAGCGACCGACCGTCTGGCGCGAGAGCTGCATGCCGCACAGCTTGAAGATCAACGCACGCACAGCACCGCGACTCCACAGCTTGCCCTCACCGAGCTCCAGCTGATCGGGGTTGCGACCCACCATCGCGCACACGACCTGCTCCTGCTGGACATCCGAGAGCGCCATCTGCTCACGCGGCCGACGCCCCCGACGACGCTCCGCCATGCCCTCCATGCCACCGACCCGCAAGCGCGCCGACCAAGACGCGACGGTACGCGGCGAAACCCCCAGTGCCTCCGCGACCCCAAGATGAGTCCACCCACTCTCAAGCAGCTGCGCTCCCCGCTGACGCAACGCCTCCCGCGCTGACCCCGGCAACTTCCGCGCATCACTGGATTGCGTCACCATGCAAGTATACCCACCTCACACCGTAGGCGTTCACGGGGTGTCGCGGTCGGGGTGGGGATTCCTTTGTGTGAGTTCGCGTGCCGGCTGTGTGAGCGCCGGATGGGACCTGCGGGTCAGGGGCCTTGCGCGGCGGCGGGCAGCAGCGTGGGGATCGGCTGGCGGTGGTGGGCGGCGGTGGCCGCTTGTGTGAGCCAGCCGAGGACGGGGCGGTCCTGCAGGCGGCAGGTCTCGCGGACCGATTGGATGCGCTCGATCCAGCGGCTGCCCTCCTCGGACTGGGTGCCGCCTTGGAGGCGGCGCATCAGCACGGCGTGACGGACCGCTCTCTCCGCCGCATTATTCGTGGGGCTTATCGCGAGGTCGGGAACGTCGCAGAACGTCCACAGCGCCTCGTACTCCTCGAGCAGCCCGGCGGCGAAGTTCGCTGTGCGAGTGTGAGTGCCCCCGGCGCACTGCTCCAGCAGCACGCGGATCTGCGCTCGCAGCGGCGCGAGGCGCTCGGAGAGCCATTGCGGGTCGTGGCCGTCCTGTAGGTAGGTGCGGTGCGCGGCGATTACCTCGCGTGCGAGCTTGACGAGCGTCTTGCCGCGGCGGCCACTCACGCCGGCACGCTCGGAAACCTCGACGAGCTGGCGAATGACGTGACACCAGCAGAGCTGCTGCTGCAGAACGTCAAGGAAGTGATACCCCGCGTAGCGGTCTGAGACGACGAACCCGCCGAAATCCTCCCCCAACAACGCCTTCGCCGCGGCCTGGCTGCGCGTCGGGTCGATCCGATAGCACGCCACGAGCGCCGAGGCGGCGACCCACAGGTACTGCTGCGCGCCCGCGAGGCGCCATGTCGTCTCATCGGCGTGGATGACCTGCGCGTCCTGGATCGCGGTGCGCAGCTCGGCCCACGGGTCGGCCATGACCCGGCTCATCCGCATGATCGCGTTATCGACAGACCCCTTGCACGCCGGGATCCCGAACACCTCAACGACCACCTGGCGGACCTGCTCACGCGAGAGCCTGAACACGCCGGCGAGCATCGCGATATGCGCATCCAGCCTCGGCCCGAACCCCGACAGCGCGCCCGCCGAGAGCGACGCGAGCGTCGCCTTCTGACACGCCGGACAACGCAACCGCAGCCGCAGGTGCTCGAACACCAACGGGCGGACCGGCGGCAGCTCGAACTGCTGATGGCACACCGGATCACCGACGCGCTCCTCGCTGCCATCAAACTCACGCCCGCACTCACAGTAGTCCGGCAGATGATCAACACGTTTATCGACACGCTCGGGCGCGACCAGCTCGCGTGTCTTGCCCTGATGCCCGGGCTGGCCGCCGGACTTGCGCATCGAGCGCTTATAGGACTCCCGCGCCAACCTGCGACGCTCAGCCCTGGACTTCGGCGGATCAGACGACGGCGGCATGCTGCTATTCGACGAGTTCATGCCCGACTGGCGCTCGAGCTCCGCGATGCGATCCTCCAACCGACGGATCACCACCAGCACCGCATCGATCCCCTCCGCGTGAAGTGCCTCTACCTCATCCCGCCGCACCCACGCAAGATTCCATGCATCACCAAGGAACCCTGCTCAACGCCACGACACCCCGTGACCGCCTACCTCACACCAACCCTGTGTTAAGCGAGTATTAACACCGGGTTATTTGCCACGCGTTGTAATATGTGAGCGGACCGGCGACGGGAAGGGTCCGTGTGAGCTTCACGGGCCGGCTGCGTGGGCGCACAGTCGCCTCGGCAGCAAAGACGATCGCTCTCAAGCGTGGGAAGTTGACGGCGATCTTCAAGCTAGGTCCCCGCACTGCGGCGCACGCTCTGATCCGCGTCAGCGCGAAGCTCGATCACGAGCTCGCGGTGACGAGCATCCTGCGCCGACACGCGGTACGTCGGCCGCGTTAGTGCTCGCAGCTCCGGGTGTGGCAGCTTGGCGCGTGGTGCGCGTGGCTACAATGAGCACGTGTCTAAGCAAAGTGAACTCTGCGCATACTGCCTCGTAGCTGTTCTCACGGGCAAGGAGAAGCCTGAGCACGCGATCCCTGCCAGCTTGGGCGCTTCTCTCACTGTGCCCACAGTCTGTGACGCCTGTAATGGATGGGCAGGACGTGAGATTGACCAACCGTTTCTAGCGGATTCGCTTCTTCAAGCGCACCGCAGCACCGCGGGTCAACGTGATCCGAGGCGTGGCAAGAAGGCTCGTCGCGTTGTTTCTCCACTTCTACAGGGCCACACCGCCGACGGAGATTTCATCACGGTCGATCCTGAGACTAACCGGCCGATACGGCGTTCTCAGATAGTGGACCTCGGCGAAGATCGCCAGCAGATCAGGGCGAACAGTCAGGAGGACGCCGAGCGCCTACTTGAGCGAGCGCGTAAGCGCGCCGCCGCCGAAGGCAAGGAAATCAAGATTGAGCAAGAAGAACGCGGCGAGTTTCAGCCGGAGATTACCGTCAATTTCTCCATGCGCACCGATGTGTGGCGGCGCGAGGCGGCGAAGATCGGGCTTGCGGTCGGCTCGCTCGTCTATCCGCCCGCTTGGCGGCTCTCAGCGGACGCTCACCGGCTCCGCGAGTGGATGCACAATCGGGATTCATCGACAGAGGATGGGCAGGCACCACCCCTTGTACCGAGTCACATCCCACCTGGAACCTTGTTCGCGGAGAACGATGAGCATTTGCTGTACTTCATGCGCCAGGGAGACGACAACACCTACGTCAATGTCTTCCTCTTTGGCTGTTCGTACTTCGCCGTGCCGGTCGATACGACGGGGATGCCCGTCCCTCAGCGAGCGTGGCGGCTCGACTGGCACAAGCCGTCGAAGGATGGGTCTACTACATGGAATGACCTGCTGAACGATGCAGTCAGGAGGCGCATCCATAAGCAGGCTGCCTAGCGGTCTACTAGCGCAACCACTATGAGTGAATAGAAGTCAGTCCCCGAGTCCGAGCGCGTCGCGCATTGACTCGATGACGGCGCGGTCCTTGGGGCGGCCGGCGGTGGCCTTGGAGTGCAGGATGGTCTCTGCCGATGCGACGGGCACGACGATGCCGGTTCCGGGCACGGTCTCCGGGGTGGCGGTGGTGATGATGATCTCCTCGTAGCCGCTGGTGCCGTCGGGGATGAGGACAACATCGAAGTCGCCGTGGCGTGTGGTGAAGGTGATCGACACCTGATTGCGGAAGGTGCGCGCGTCGATGCCGTCGGGTGGCCGGAAGCCCTCGGGATAGCGCGCGGGGTCTACGCGAAAGCCGGCGTCGAGTTCTTCTACGGCGGCGGCCAGCCGTGTGAGATTGCCCTCGGAGCGCTCGGGTGTCACGTCGATGTCGTCGGTCGGTTCCGGCCAGCCGCGTGCCTGGGCGGCGGCGCCGCCGATGACGACATAGAGCACCTGATGGTGCTCAAGGGCCGCAAGGATGGCCTGGCGGCCGTCGTCTATGGATTTGCTGTCTGCCATGTCTTTGCCGGTGTAGTTTCCGCCGTCTGGCTTTGGTGTGTCTCAAGGGTGGCCCACAGGGCCGGGACCGACGCGCGAGCGCCGGCATCGGGGTATGCCTCGGCGATGCGAATGAGGTCGAGCAGCGACGCGACTCTGACAGACGTGCTCGGGGCGATCTGCATGGTCTCGGCGTCGCGCGCGAGGTCGCGGTAGCCGCGCGTGCCGGGCGGCAGCGGCGTGACGCGCAGCTCCCCGCCGGTGGGCAGTATCCAGCGCTGCGTCTGAGCTGTCCCTTCGGCGCTCGGCTGGGCATCGAGTCGCCGGGCGGTCTGCTCGATGCGGCGCAGCGCGGTTTCCGCTGGTACTACGTGCAGCGTTCGGGCTCCGAGCATGACCGGCGAGCCGTGCAGGGCAGCGGCGACATCGCCGATCACGACGAAACGTGCCTGTCCGGCCAGCTCGGCGAGGGCGCCGATCGGGTCAAAGCCCTCTGTGGCCCACGCCGGTGTCAGGCGCCTTACGCGCTCTGCGGGGTCGAGCCGCAACTGCCGCGCGATCTGCGCGTCGTAGGAGTCGTCGTAGCGCGCGATGCCGACGGTGAGCTCAAGGCCGCAGGCCCGCAGCGCTTCGATGATGCTCTCAAGCGGCGGATGCTGCTGGCCGGTCTCCCAGCGGGCGATAGTTGACTGCGGGCGCCCCAGGCGCCCGGCGAGCTCGTCCTGAGAGAGCCCTGCGCGCCTGCGCCCGGTCACGAGTAGATCAGAACTACGCATAGCAAGATTATAGCGGAAGTAGCATAAAGTGATGGGCGACCCGGCGAGCCCTGTGCCCGCCGGGTCGTGGTGTCTCAGGCAGCCGCGACGAGCTCCAAGGCGCGGGTCTTCTCGGCTCCGTCATCGAGCGCGCGGGCGAAGCGCTGAGCGCTTGAGCGCAGCGGGCGAATCCAGTCGCCGTACTCCACGATCGCGTTCACCGCCGCCCACTTGGAGCCCGGCGCGTTGCCCTGCGTCTCACCGCGCAGGAACAGCTCCGCGATGCGGTCCTTGGTCTGCTGACGCGAGCCACGCGCCCGGCTGCTCATCGAGTCGTCGGTCCCGTTCGGGTAGAGCTCATCGAGGACCGCGCGCAACTGGCGCTCGGTGCAGCGTTCGGAGGCGAGCTCGTCCCCGAAGCGCTTGAACTGCTCGTAGTAGTTGATCGAAAGGTCCAGCACCCGCCGCGCCTCGTGGACGCGCTGTGTGACGGCTTCGGTGTGGCGGATCGAGAACTTCTGCCGCGCCTTGCGAAGCCCCCAATTGAGCGTGTTCTGGCAGACCACGCGGATCGGGGTCGTGGCGGCGATGACCGCTGTCGAGCCGTCGTGGCTGTTCATCAGCAGCACGTAGGGCCGCACCGGATCGCCGCCGACCTCGACGTGCTCGGGCAGCGTGGCGAGAACCCATACGCGGCGCCCGCCGTGCAGGCTGCCGGCCGTCTCGAAGTTGATCGAGCTGCCGAGCAGCTGGTCGATGAAGGCGAACGCTTCGTGGTTCTGCACGATGCGGTAGCGCTCACCGACAATCCCCAGCACTTCACGGGTGTCCTGGCGGACGGTCGCGTAGTAGCCGGGAATCTCCTCGCAACGCGGAATCCACCAATCGGCGTCCGGCATCTCGCCGCGGTCGATCGCGATGGGCTCCTTCGCCACGTCCCAGCCGAGCCCCGACGCCTCGATCGCCTCACCGACGGTCGCCGGCGGCCTGTCGAGTACGGCACCGAGCCCGTGCCAGGGTGTCACGCGCACGGAGAACATCGAGTCTGAATCTGTGAGTCCAGCGGACATACTGCCGCCCTCCTTTTGATGGGTGGCCCCGCCCGGTGCGGGGCCTGTCGCAGCCCTGGCCGCATCCCCGGAGGGGATGCAACACTGGCCGGGCAAGCGGGCTCCCGCACCGGAGGACCGACGTGCTCCGCTTACGAGTGCTCGTACTCGGGTTCCGGCTCATGGCTTCCATCGAGCCGACTCCACGAGAAGTGACCGCGCAGGTTCGGTGGCATCTGCTCGTGCGAGCCGATGCCGTCTACCCACTCCTCCTCGTTGTTCTTCCAGTAGAAGAAGGCGATCTCGTCGGTCTTGCGGTCGCGCTCCTCGCGAGTCGCGAACTCCTCGATGTCGATGTCGCCTTCCACGTCCACCGCGAGCTCCGTCTCGCCGCGGTGATAGACGACGACATACGGCCAGCTGCCGAGGTCCCAGCCGTTGAGTCCCCAATTCGCGATTGCGTCCCATCCGAGACGGCGTGCGAACTCCATCCGGTCATAGCCTTCGTCTCCGGGCCAGCGGGTGCGCGTAGGCATAGCGCCCTCCTTTGGATACGGGTGGCCCCGCCCGATGCGGGGCCGGTGGCAGCCCCGGCCGCATCCCCGCAGGGATGCGAAAATGGACGGGCAAGCCGGCCCCCGCACGCGGAGCGCCGAAGCTGACCCGAAAGGTCCGGTCGTGGGCTTACGGTTGTCATCCGCATGTCCAAACTCGACTCGCAAGTCGCCGCCGTGCAACTTCCGCCGGAGAAGCTGCCCGTGTATCACGCTCATCACCGAGCCAAGCACGAGCTATTGCGCCGCTACATGGATGTGTGGATGCCCAAGCTCGGGTTCAGCTACAGCCAGGTCGCACTCGTGGACGGGTTCGCAAGCGCGGGGCGCTACCGCGACAAACAGCGCGGCTCACCGCTTCTAATGCTCGACGCTTACGTTGGGCGCACGGCCGCCGACCGTGCGCGCTTCAAGCACCCTCCGCACTTCATCTTCATCGAGCGCAGGAAGGACTACGCACAGCACTTGAAGGCCGAGGTCGAGAGCTACCCGACTACGCACGGCGCGATCGTAGATGTAATCCACGGCAGTTATGAGGAGGAGTTCCCCAAGGTCGTCGCGCATTTGGCGAGTGCTTATTACGACGCGCGGCAAATACGCCGGTGGTAGTTGGGTCAGCGCGCGTATTGAACGAGGGGAGCGTTGAAGTAGTGACGGACGATTTTCGCGGTTCGTGTCCGTAGGTAGCTGATGGTCATCTGGAGCAGTTCGTCCTTGGTGTCGGGACGCCGGCGGGCGACGTGGGCGTGGACGTCGTTGTTGAGGTACTCGTCGGGGTTGTGCTCGGGCGCGTACGGGGGTAGGTAGAAGATCTCCAGCTCGGGGTGGTCCTCTTCCCAGGCTCGCACGGCGATTGACTTGTGCAGTTTGGCGTTGTTGACGATCAAGAACACCTTGCGGGCGGGGTGGTGCTCGATCAGCTTGTCGCAGAAGTCCATGAAGGTGATCTCGTTGCCATAACCGTCAAAGACGTCGAAGAGCAGCGAGCCGTCGTTGCCGACCGCGCTGATCACGTTGATCGCGAAACGCTTGCCGGTCACCGAGACGATCGCTCGCTCCCCGACCGGGGCGTAGCTGGTGCCAGAGGTCTGGCCGGCGCGAAGGCCCATCTCATCGGCCCACAAGATCTTCGCGCCCTCGGTCTGCGCGCGAGCGTGGATCGCGGGGTACTCCTCCTCAAGCCACGCCTTCACGCGAGCCGGGTCCTGCTGGAGCCAGCGCCGGGACGGCTTCTTCTTGCTCCAGCCCCAGGTACGCAGGTAGCGGCCGACCGTCTGGCGCGAGAGCTGCACGCTGCACAGCTTGAAGATCAACGCGCGCACGGCACCGCGACTCCACAGCTTGCCCTCACCGAGCTCCAGCTGATCGGGGTTGCGACCCACCATCGCGCACACGACCTGCTCCTGCTGGACATCAGAGAGCGCCATCTGCTCACGCGGCCGACGCCCACGACGACGCTCCGCCATGCCCTCCATGCCGCCGACCCGCAAGCGCGCCGACCAAGACGCGACGGTACGCGGCGAAACCCCCAGTGCCTCCGCGACCCCAAGATGAGTCCACCCACTCTCAAGCAGCTGCGCTCCCCGCTGACGCAACGCCTCCCGCGCTGACCCCGGCAACTTCCGCGCATCACTGGATTGCGTCACCACCCAAGTATACCCACCCACACGCAGCCATGTGTTAAGCGGCATTAACACCGGGTTATTTGCCGCGCGTTGTAATACCGCCAGCCTGTCCCGACCTTCGCGTTTGTGGACCCTCGCGGCTACGCCGACAACCCTTTCTCGCACATCGCCGACTTCAAGCAGAAGATGCCCAACAAGAGCGAGGTCATGGTGTATGTGCCAGCCGCGTTTATGGCGCGGTTCCTGGCGACAGGAATCACCGACGAGGCGCTGACAAAGGCTTACGGTGGCCCGACTTGGGAGGATGCCAAGGACGAGCAATCACGCCAACGAGTCGGGCAGAAGCTCGCTGGACTGTTCGGAGACCGACTTAACGAGCGCTTTGGCTGGGTGACGAGCTTCAACGTCGATCCCGAGCGCCACAACGACTACTACCTGCTGTTCGGCACCGACCACAAGGACGGTCTGCGCGCGATGAAGCGCGGCATGTGGAAGGTTGACAAGCACGCAGGCGAAGGCTTCAAGCAAGCCAAGACCGTGCCGGATCAGGGGCAGTTGTTCAGTGACGACTCGGTGGTCGTGCCACCCGACACGGGCATCCTTAGTGGGTTGCTGAGGGGGGAGTTCGGCGAGCGCGTGTTCACGATCGCAGAAGCAGAGGACTTCACGCTTTGCCGCACGAGGTATCTCGACTCGCCGCACCTGCGGCAATGGGCGCTGCGCCCGCTTGAGCAGGCCGGTGATATCGAGGTGATCGAGTCCTCGCGACGGCGAAAAGGCGACTACCCAGCGGGAACGACGATGCGGTTCACGCGGTAGCTAGAGCCGGTCTGCGGCGCTTTGGCTTGGGCATGTCGTCCCATTGCCTGCCGGCGAGTTCCCGCCCGCCGCTCTTTGGGCGCTGACCGCCCCACTGCTTGAAGAAGAAGGCGACGCCCTCGTCGATGGCAGCGGTCGCGCAGTTCGGTAGCCCACGCGGGGTCGATGCGGCGGTGACGCGGCCCGGACTCGCCGCCAGCGATCAGCCAGTCGATGCCGCCGAGGTCGAGTCCTTCCAGCGGCCCGAGCAGCGGCTCGGCGGAGATGAAACGCACGGCGGCAGGCACCTTCCGCAGCGACTCGGCGCGATGTACGAAGCGGCGGTTCTCGATCGTCACGCCCATCCAGACGTTGCGCGGCCACGGAAGCTGCGGAGCGAGTTCGGCTAGTCGCTCATGCCGCTTGGTCAGGACCTGGAACGTGTGCTGTTTGGCGCGGACCATCACGTCGAACACGTCGGCGACGAACTCGTCGGGGATGTCCTCGTGGAAGAGGTCGCTCATCGAGTTAACGAACACGACGCGCGGGCGACGCCATCGCAGCGGCACTTGTAGGCGCTCCGGCCACAAGCGCAGGTCGAAGCCCTGCTCGTAGGGGTGGCCCGGCACGCCGCGCCAGCGCTCAGCGAACGCCTCGGCGTAGCAATGGGCGCATCCGGGCGAGACCTTCGAGCACCCGGTCACGGGGTTCCACGTGGCCTCGGTCCACTCAATGCGGCTACGGTCGGCCATGTCGAGGAGTTCGGGACAGCTTAGTCGGCACCTGCAAACTCTCGCACAGCCAGCAGACGAACAGATGTTCTCCCATCACACGCGACGACGGTTCCGGCACGGTCCTAAATATCTCCTACGCCCGTTCGCTGAGCGCCCGTTTCGGCGTAGAGCCGGCGGACCTCCGCCAGCCACTTCGCCGGTATCTCCTCCTCCAAGCGCTCAAGGAACGTCGCGGTCGCATCGCTGGACACGGGACGCAGCGGTATGACGTTCTCGGGCAGGCTGTCGGGATCGAGCGCCCGCGTGATCTGATTTGCGAGCTCCGGCCGGGGCGCGTAGGCCATGTACTGTTCGGTCGTGTTCATGCGCTTGTGCCGCATGAGCGCCTGAATCGTCCTCACATCTACGCCCTTGGCGGCCAGGCTCGTGCCGAATGAGTGGCGCAGGTTATACATCTTGATCGGCTTCAATCCGGCCGCCTGGAGCCCGAGCTTGAACGCTTCGCGCAGTGGGCGCTCTGGCACGGGCCGCTCCGGTTCGAGCTCGCAGGCGAACACGAAGTCCTCATCGCTGGTCGCATAGCCGCGCTGCTTGAGCCTCGCCAGAGCGCGAGCCATCCGAGGCGTCATGGGGATGGCCTCCGAGTCCCCGGTCTTGGTCGTGTCGAGCTGGCCCAGCACCCAATTGTCGTAGGGGCGGATCACGCCTGCCTGGAAGTCAACGGCTCCCCACTTCATGCCAAGGGCCTCGCCGGGCAGGCGTAGACCCGCGTGGGCGCCGCAGAGCCAGAACGCTTCCTCCAGCACACCAGGCGCGTGCGCGAGGAGGCGGGCAACCTCGTCGGTGTCGTAGAAGTCCTCGCGGCGCAAGATGCGTTCGCGCTCCTCGCGCTTGCTGGCGCGCTTGACCTCGGCCAGCGGGTTCACGTCGAGCCAGCGCTTGCGCACGGCGTAGTCGAAGGCGGCTGAGAGGACATCGCGGTACTCGTTGCGGGTCTGTGCGGCAGCGGGCTGCACAAGCATCCACACCTTCGTCTTGCGTCGGGCGATGATGAACCCCTCGGATTCGAGGGCCTTCGCCTTCGCGAGCGTGACGCACTTGGGGCGCTGGGCGTTCAGCGGCACGACGCGGTAGGCGCCGCGGCGCCGGTGCTTCCAGGTGCCCGGCATTTCGTCGGCGAGCTGCACAGCCTCGGCCTTGGTCGCGACCTCGACCGCCTGGCTGCCGGGCGGCTGCGCCGTCCAGCGTTCGACCTCGATTCGGCGAACCTCCTTGCCTTCGGCGCGTGCCTTCTTCGCCGACTTTTCGCCGCGCACCTTGTAGGACTTGAAGTCAGCGAAGTACGCACGCAGACGGCCGTCGGCGAAGTCGCGGAGCGGAGTGTCGGCGCCGAGATCGCGGTACATGCGCTCGGTCATGGCGTTGTAGCCGGCGAGCGTTGAGCGCTTGAGGCCCTTGTCGCGTTCGCGCTCAGCGATCGAGCCGTAGAGGGCGTCCGCGAGCGTGGCCTGCTGCTCGTCGGGCTCGGGGAGCTCGACTACGGTCTCCAGTTCGCGCAGGATCGCGTCCAGCGCTCCTCGGCGTCCTTCGGCGTCAGGTGTTCGGGTGTCGGGCGGGGTCCGTTGCCTGCCCGCCAGATGATCGCGCCGCGCGCGCTCCGGCGGCCCGAGTCGCGGACGTGCGCGGGGCCGAGCCGGCGTCCGCCTCGTTCGCCATCCTGGTCGTACCAGAAGGCCCAATAAGACCGTCCGCCACCACTCTTGTCGGGGCGGACCTGTAGATGCCCCGTGGGGCGAGATTTGGTGCTCATGTTGCTGTAGACCTCCATCGAGTCGAACCGGCCAACGAGGTTCGAGTCGAGAGGCGGATTTCTCTAGGATTTCTAGAGAGGGCCACGCCCAGGCTGAAATAGGGCCTGTATCTACGGCGAAAACCCGCTAATTAGAGCCAGATCGAGGTTGAGGCGCGCGAATCATAATCCAAAGGTCACAGGTTCGAGTCCTGTCTCCGGCATCGCGACTCAAGGCGGATTCGTTGAGCGGACCGTCCGCACGAGGGCTCTATCCGCCGGGCGGGTAGGAGCGCAGGACGCGCTCGCCGCCGGCGGCGCGGTAGAGCGCGATCCAGTTCGTGGCCATCTCGTGTTGTAGGCGGCCCAGGGGTATGCGATGGGCGCAGGCCATCCGCGCGGCCCAGGTCTCGAGCTGGTCCTTCTGCTCGGCGTTGTAGGGGCCGCTGCGAGGCTCGGGCCAGAGGTTCGCCGGGTCCCCAGGCGCCCCGCCGATCGACAGCGCCACGAGGTGGTCCTCCTCGTAGTCGCTTGCCGGGCCGGGCAGGTTGTAGGCGCGCATCTGACGGAGCTTCAAGGGCTCGGTGTAGCTCTCCGGTGGGCGGATGGAGCGGCTGTAGCCGTAGGCGCAGATCGTTGCGAGTGTCACGTCGGCGCGGATCGCGCCTGGCGTACACCGCGCATCCGGCAGACCATGACGCTCCACGCACCCCCGGCCGGACACCGGCCGCGGCCAGTCCGCGCCAGCCGTGTTATCCCCGGTGGGCAGCGGCCCACAGCCGGCCAACAGCACGACGGCGATGACCGGAACAGCCGTGAATGCGCGCCAGCCCTGCCGGATGCTCGGGTGGGTCATCGTGTGGGCTCCTCGACGGCGCCGAGGCGTCCACGAGCGTCGAACGATCTACCCACCGGGGGCGCAGCTTCAACTCGGTGGCGCTGACCGCGCGGCGCGCGGTGTCTTGTCTCTGGCGGGGCGCACGCGCAGCATGTGGACGCTGTCCGCGATGGTTCGGAACGCCTCCTCTGTGTCGGCGAGGTCCTTCGGATCGGCGTCCTCTGCAAGGTCGAGTGTGCGCATGCCGACGATGTTGACCGCGTCGCGCACCGCCACCAGCGGGTGCTCGTGTGTGCCCATGTCGGCGTAGAACTGGCGCTCGTGCTGCTTGCGGTCGCGGAGTGCGAATGCGACGATCGCAGCGGGCGCCTCGAAGAGTCGGAACCCGCGCTCATCGGTCCAGTGGGGAAGCAGGCGCCGGTCGCTCCAGTGCTGCACCTGGCGGCGTGAGAGGCCGGTCAGCCGCGCGAGCTCATTGGTGCCCAGGGGGTAGCGCTTGCCGAGCGCTGTGTCGGGGTTGAGGACCAGCTCTCGTGCGCGCTCATCCAGGGAGCGCCAGAGGCCGCGGACCGGGGGCGAGCGCAGGAACCGGTCCTGCCGGGCTCCCTCCCGCCGTCGTGCCGAGATTTCCCTGTGTGGCCGTTCGGCGATCAGTTGCCGCTGCTCTTGGGTCATGCGCTCCGGCGCAAGCTGCTTGGCCCAGCGTGCCACGCGCACCTGATCGCCGCGTGCCATCGTGTTGAGGTAGGGGAAGCCCTCGATTGGCTCGTCGTGATACTCGATGCCCGTGCGATCCGACCGTAGCCTCAAGGTTGCAGTCATGCCCACATGCTATCACAACCACTTGTGATAGACGGCGCGTCCTCTATGTCCACTCGGTGCCATCCCAACGGGCGAGTACGGTCCACGCGCGACCGTCCCAGCGTCGGACCTCCATGAGGAGGGTGTCGAGGTCGATGATCTCGCCGGGCACGTTCTGTCCTCGCACCCATTGGGAGGCCGCGACGCGCTCGAAGCATCCCTCGGCGTTGCAGCGGTGCAGCACGAGCACGTGGTTGAGCTCTGCTGTGCTGGCTCGTCCCGCGAAGCACTCGCTGCTCACTTGATCCATGCTGGCGCTGTCGAGGGGCTCAATGTCGGTCGCGTACATGCCCCAACCGTGGTGCGAGCCGGTGCCGACGAGAAAGTACGGCGGGGGCTCATCCTCGATGATGTCGCGGGCGGCGCGCTCAGAGCAGTAGTGGTAGAGCGGCCCCCCCCGACGCATCTTCGAGAGCATTCTGACGCTGAGATTGCTCTCTGAGATGCGTTACGTCGTGATTTGGCGGTCCGCTGGTGCGAGGACGTTGACGGCCGGTCAGTAGAGCGGTGCTTCTCAGCGCAGCGATGGGACGCGTCCGGCATCGGCGATGGTGCGGCGGGCGACGCTCGGGCGGCCTTGGCTGGACTGGAGCCAGTCGCGGATGTGCTTGACGTAGGTGCGCTCGTTGTCCTGGCGGTTGGCGTGCAGCTGCATGAGCATCAGCATTCGGTTGGTGCGCTCGCGGTTCTTCAGGCCGTAGGTGCGGGGGCGGATCGAGTCACGGACGGGGTGGACGAAGGCGTCCATCGGCGAGGTGCTCAGCGGCATGTCGGCGGGTCGTGTCGAGCGCGGCCCGCGCCGAGCGAACTGGTCCTCGACGATCCGCCCGGTGCTGTTCAGCCAGTCGCTCAGACGCGTGATGGCGGCGGCGTGCGCGCGCTCGAGGAACGGACCCCAGAATGAGGGGCCGGTGAAGGCGGCCTCGACCTGCGCAAGCAGTTCGTCGATAGCCTCCTGGTGCTGGGGCTCCTCGGTGCGGATCTTGCCCATCAGCCGTTCAAGCGCGTGGCGCAGATGCCACTCGCACAGATACAGCTCGGCCTGTGGGAAGTGGGCGCGCACGGCGGCGGTGAGGCCGGGGTCGTTGTCGCAGACCACGCGCGTCGGGGTGCCGTCGAGACGGCCCAGGAACGCCTCCCAGTCGGCCTGCGACTTGGACGGGAAGACCTCCATCGCCCACATCTTCGCCCGGCCCTTCTCATAGCCCATCGCGCAGTAGACGCGAAACGCGACGCGCGGGCGCCCGGTCGCGGGATTGCGCACGCTGAACGGCAGGTCGTCGAGCAGCAGCGACCCGCTCGCCGGCCACTGCCTCGGCCGGTAGGGCTCAAAGACGACCGGCGCGAAGACCTCGACCCAGTCCATGACCAGCGACCCGTGGCGCGTGAAGCGCACCTCGCCGGTCACCGGGTCGGTGCGCATCCGCCGGCCGGGGGTGGCGCTCAAGCGCACGGGCCAGCGCACGCAGGTTGGTTCTGAGCGTCCGTCTGGTCGCCGGCGAGAGCGTTCGCTCGCCTTCCACGATGAAGCGCTCGACCACTGACGGGTGCAGCAGCACCTCGGCGCGAAGCTCAAGGCCTACCGACTCGCCGAACGCCGCCAGACGCGACGCGGCGAACAGCAACGCCTTCGCCCGTGCCGGCGTGGAGGGCCGAGCCTCCGCCGCGACCACGCGCGCGAAGGCACCCGCGTTCTCGGATACCGCGTGCGGGCGGTAGGCGTAGATCACCGCGACGGCGCTCCCGTCGCTCACCGTGGCAGGCGGGGGGCTCATCTTCTCATCCCCTACCTACTGTATGCTGCAAGTAGGTCACGGTCGGAAGATAAAGTAGCCCGCGGACGGAAAACGAAAACGAAAAGCGCGAGATGGCCAAGCGGACCGAAGCCCCCCAAAAGCGCCTGGCAGAGCTCTCAGAACAGCTCGCCGCGGTCGGCTTCTGCCTGCCCGGCAGCCTCTCAACCCGCAAGCTGCGCTGCGGCAACCCCCGCTGCCGCTGCAAGGCCGACCCGCCCCAACTGCACGGCCCCTATACCTACTGGACGCGCAAGGTGGACGGCCGCACCGTCGCCCAACTACTCTCAGCCGAGCAACTCGAGCGCTACCGGCCCTGGATCGAGAACGACCGCCGCCTACGCCAGCTCGTCAAAGACCTCGAGGCGCTCTCGCTGCAAGCCGCCGAACAGGCCGAGGGCTGGGGACCCAAAAGCCAGAGCCCCCGCAAGGGACGCGGGCGCTGACGCGCCCTGCCGTGTGGTCAAACGCCGCTTAAGCTGTGGTCGGGCCGTTCAGCGTCCCCGAAAGGCCCCGCCAGCAAAGGGAAAACCCCAAACGTGAAGACCTCATCGCGACTCAAGGCGGATTCGCTATCCTTTACCTATGGCTGTAGATGTAAAGAAACCAGACGGCGAGGTCCGGCGCAGTGCGGGCCGCTCCCGGGTCTCCGGTAAGCATCAGATCACGATCCCGATCAGGGCCTTCAGCGAGGCCGGATTGCGCGAGGGGGACATCGTGCAGGTCAAGGCCCAGGGACGCGGGCGTGTCTTGATCGCGCGCATGGACGATCTCGTCGATGAGTACGCGGGCTGTCTGAGCACGGGTGGTGAGCTCGGTCGAACCGTGCGCGGGCTGCGCCAAGAGTGGGACTGATCCTGCTCGACTCGACGGTCATCGTCGGCTTCCTGGACGCTGACGATGCTCTCCACGTGGTCACCGTCGCCAGGTTCAAGGAGATCGTAGGCAGTCATCCACTGGTGGCCTCGGTCATCAGCTACGCAGAGGTCATGACTGGTGTTTCGCTTGGTCACCACCCCAAGGAGAATGTGGACGGCTTCTTCGACGCCCTGGTCAAGGATCTCCTGCCTGTCGATAGGCCCGTCGCGGCGCGCGCCGCGACGCTGCGGGGCAAGCGCAAGTCGCTGTCGATGCCCGATGCGCTGATCCTTGCCACGGCGGACCTCCAGCCGGAGATCGAAACGGTCCTCTGTGCCGACGACGACTGGCCGAAGGTCAAGGGGCTCAGCTGCAAGGTGGAGCTGTTGAAGGAGGTCAGGCCTCGATCAGCACCTTGAACTTGTTCGGCAGCACCGCCAGGACATCGTTGATCTCGCCGGGAGAGACATGCGCTCGCAGCACCCGCGCAACCGCTGTCACGGCGACCGAAGCCTCGGTCTCTCCGGCCATGCGTCCCTCGCTTACGACATGATCGAGAAACGCCTCCACGTCGTGGATGGGCAGGGGAGTGCGGCTGGGATCCCAGTCCTCGTAGTAGATCCCGCGGATCAGGGTGGGTAGCTGCGCGGCGAGCTTGGCCGCCACATCGACGGTCAGCCGGTCGCGCAAAGTGTGCAGCACCGCACGCAACGCGCGGTAGGCGTACTGGCGATCCTCCACGCCCAGCTCCTCGGCGATCTCCTTCAACCAGATGTGCGTCTTTTCGACGCTGTGCTCGATGATGGTCGGCTCGGCTTCGGTCATCTTGGGCTCCTTGCGGATCGCGAGTGCGGATGCCTGGAGCGTGCCCCATGTCCTCAGCCCGCGCCATCCGTGCAAGACCGCACGAATGCTGAGGATCGCCCGCCCGCTATGCCTCCAGGGCAGCAGGCTCGAAGAGGCGGATCAGTGTCCGAGCGCCGCCGGCGTCCGTCACGAGGATCGCTCTGGGACTGAGCGAGCCCGACTCCTCGATGCTGATCGTCTGTGGGCTGGAGATGAAATGCCGCAGCACGACGGGGTAGCGCACGCTGCGTCCACCGACGGAGACCTCCAGCACATTGTCCTTGGGGTCGTAGCCGATCGCCTGCAGCGGCAGCCGCTCGACATCGACCTGATCTCCCAGCTGCTCGCTCATGACCTCGATCGTGACCAGCAGCCCGTCGATGCTCGGGGCGATCGAATCGAAGTACTCCACCCACTGCTCGGGGTCCAGCTCCCGCGTTGTCGTGCTCATGTGAACTCCCGTGTCGTGCTCGATTGCAGGGTGCGCCACGCGCCATCGCATCCGCCACGCGGGCGTCTTCAAGGCGTGGAATAGTCAGCTGCCCTCCGGCGCCCGGAGTCGGCTCATCACGCAGGCAAGGCTATTGCGTCGGAGAGGGACCGCGCATCGGTGCAAGCTGCGCACCGACCTCCGCGAGGACTACTGAGCCTGCCTGGTCACCCGCTTGATCTCGATGTGGTGACTCAGCTGCTGGATCTGCCGGCGCGTCCCGGTGCCGAGTCCGTGCCGGGTGGCGTTCAGGCAGCCGGCCGCCATCGCGAGGCGCAACGCGGCGTCCAGCTCCTGGCCGCCGGCCAGACTGGCGCCGAGCGCGGCGAACATCGAGGGCGCAAACACGACAAGCGACGGGCTGCTCATCAGGGCGCCTCGCGGCGTCGGGCGAGCAGGCGCAGGCGGGCGGCCTCCTCGCGTTCGGTCTCCTCGAGGCTGAGCTCGAGCGCGGCCAGGTCGGCCTCGTGCCGCGGTATCCAGCGTCGCTCGATCGCACGTGACCGGCGAGCGACGGCGGCGAGCTCGTGGAGACCCGTTCGAGCGCGATCTGCGCGGCGGCCTGCCCGGCGGCTGCTCGGGTGGCCCGGCGGTAGGCGAGCGCCGCGTAGTGCAGGGCCGAGCTCCCGCCCAGCGTGCAGATGCGCGGCGCGGGTCCCTGCTCGAGGCCGGCGATGCGCGGCCGGACGATGCCCATCAGCGGCTCCCAGGCGATCGTCAGCTCCGCGGCGCGCTCCGTGTAGGCGGCGATGCGCGCCATCTCGCTCGGCGCCGTCGAGCAGCGCGGCGCGCGCGAGCCAGCGCTCGGCCTCGGCGAGGGCCTCGGCCCACTCCGCGGCGCTCGCCGCCGCCGCGTCCCGCAGCCGGCGCTGCTCGGCCAGCAGCGCCTGGCGCTTGCGTGAGAGCAGCTCGGCGCCGCGGCGCGCGACCACGAGCTGGCGGCGCAGCACCATTCGCGCCGCTTTACCCGACGTGCCCGTGCTCGGCATCGGGCTCTCTCCTCCGCTCGGTAGCGCGCGGCAAGCGTCTGGCGGCTGACCATCGTCAGCTCCGAGGCCGGCAGGCGCGAGGCCACCTGCCAGCCGAGGTCGAGCGTCGTCTCGAGCGTGCGGGCCTCCTGCCGGCCCTGGCTGAGGAACTCGCGCTCGAGCGCCGCGCGAAACGCGAGCAGGCGCTGGTCGGCGGCTGCCAGCGCATCGGCGCCGACGATCTCGGCGAGTTCGGCCGCCTGGAGCGCCCGGGCCGTCAGGGAGTAGAGCTGGTCGGAGAGCTCGGGATGATCCTCACGCGTCAGCTGCGCTCCGGTGCCCCGGCGCATCAGGCGCGAAAGCGAGCCCATCAGGTCCAGCGGCGGGTAGACGCCGCGCGCGTGCAGGTCCGCTGAGAGGACGAGCTGACCCTCGGTTATGTAGCCGGTCAGGTCCGGCACCGGATGGGTGATGTCGCCGGCGGGCATGCGTCAGCACCGGCACGAGCGTCACCGACCCGTGGTGGCCGCGCATGCGACCGGCCCGCTCGAACAGCGAGGCGAGGTCGCTGTAGAGGTAGCCGGGGTAGCCGCGCCGCGTGGGCACCTCACCGCGGGCGGCCGAGACCTGACGCAGCGCCTCCGCGTAGTTGGTCACGTCGGCCAGCAGCACGAGCACGTGCCGGTCGCACTCGAAGGCGAGGTGCTCGGCGACCGTCAACGCCAGCCGCGGCGTCATCAGGCGCTCGACGACGGGGTCCTCGGCGGTGTTGATGAACAGCACCGCCTCGCGTTCGCCGGCGCGCGTCTCCAGCGTGCCCGCAGCGAGGCCGCGTCGGCGTGAGTCACCCCGAGCGCCGCGAACACGACCGCGAACGGCTCGCCCGCGACGTGGGCCTGGACGGCGATCTGGGCGGCGAGCTCCAGGTGCGGAAGTCCGCCGACTGAGAAGATCGGCAGCTTCTGGCCGCGCACGAGCGTCGCGAGCCCATCGATCGCGCTGACGCCGGTGATGATCGGCTCGCTGGGCGGGATGCGGACGGCGGGGTTGATCGGCGTGCCGGTGATCTCGCGGCGGCGGCCGCTCGAGGATCGGGGGGCCTCCGTCGAGCGGCTCTCCGCGGCCGTCGCACACCCGGCCGAGCCACTCCTCGGTGACCGGCACGCTCATCGGGCCGCCGCCGAACGCGGTGCGCACCCCGTCCAGCCGCATGCCCGCCGTGCCCTCGAGCACCTCGACGATAGCGTGGTCGAGGTGGACGTCGAGGACGACGCCGTGGCGCACCTCGCCGTCGGCCAGCCGGATCTCGGCAACCTCGTTCCAGCCGATGCCCTCGACGCCCTCGACGACGATCAACGGCCCGCGGATCGAGGTCGTCGAGCTGTACTCGATCGGCTGCGGCGGCAGCCGCGCCGGATCCTCCCGCCGGCCTTCGCCGGGCGCGCGCGCCGCGCTCATCCGAGCTGCCCGATGCGGCTCTGGATCTCGGCCCCCAGCCGCGCGATCGCATCGACGTCCTCGGCCGGGCACTCGTCGCGGACGCGCGCGACATCGGAGAGATCGAGCTCCTCGACGCGCTCGATCGCTGTGCCCCGGCCCACCGACGCCAGCAGCGCTCGGTGGACTTCGAGCACCAGCGCGAGCAGCGCGGCCTGCTTGGAGGGTGCGCAGTAGCGATCGTTGAGGCTCAGCGCGCTCTGCTGGAGCACCCCCTCGCGCAGCAGCCGAGCGGAGATCAGCGTGACGCGCTCGGCGCCCGGCAGGCTCTCGACGCCGGTCAGCTGGGCGACTGACTCGATCCGCTCGGCGTCGAGGAGCAGCTGCAGGGCTTCGCGTCGCTGCCCGGCCCAGTCGGAATCGCCCTCGGCGGCCTCGAAGGCCGCGACCGACTCGGCGTCGCGCGAAGAGGAGTCGGTCCAGCTGATCGCCGGGTGGTGGCGAGCGTAGGCGAGCTGGCGGTCGAGCGACCAGACGGTCCGCACGAACCGCCGCGTGTGCGCCGTGACCGGCTCGGCGAGGTCCCCGCCGGGCGGCGAGACGGCGCCGAGGATCGTCACCGAGGCCTCCTCACCGGCCAGCGTCCGGAAGCTCCCGGCGCGCTCATAGAACGCTGCCAGCGTCGAGGAGAGCTCCGGCGGATAGCCCTCCTCGGCGGGCAGCTCCTCGGTGCGTGCGGCCGACTCGCGCAGCGCCTCGGCCCAGCGCGAGGTCGAGTCGGCGATCACGACGGCGTCGTAGCCCATGTCGCGGTAGTGCTCGGCGACCGTGACGCCGGTGTAGATGCTGGCCTCGCGCGCGAGCAGCGGCATGTTGGAGGTGTTGACGATCGTGACCGTGCGCTCCATCAGACGCCGGCCGCTGCGCGGGTCCTCGAGCTCGGCGAAGTCCTCGAGCAGCTCGGCGAGCTCGTTGCCGCGCTCGCCGCAGCCGACGTAGACGATCACGTCGGCGTCGCACCACTTCGCGATCTGCTGGAGCAGCAGCGTCTTGCCGGTGCCGAACCCCCCCGGCACCGCCGCGGTGCTGCCCTGGCAGAGCGGGAACAGCAGGTTGACGGCGCGCTGGCCGGTGATGAGCGGCCGGCTGGATGTCAGGCGGCCGGCGGCCGGCCGCGGCCGGCGCACGGGCCATGTGTGGGCCAGCGTGATCTGATGTCCGGCGACGGTCGCGATCGTCTCGCCGACGGTGAAGTCGCCCTCGTCGACGATCGCCTCGACCTTGCCGGCGATCTCGTGAGGGACGAGCACGCGGTAGGCGATCGCATCGGTCTCGGGCGCCGTGCCGAGGAGGCGCCCGGGGCCCACGTCATCGCCGGGGCGGACGCTCGGTGTGAAGCGCCAGCGCCGGTCGGGGTCGAGCGCGCCGGCGAGGGTCCCCGGCTCCAGCCACGGACCGGCGTCCTGCAGGCGCCTGAGCATGCCGTCGAAGACGCCGCCGAGCAGGCCGGGACCCAGCTCGGCGCTGAGCGGACGCCCGCTGGCGGCGACCGCCTCGCGCGGGCGCAGCCCGGAGGTCTCCTCGTAGACCTGAACCGTCGCGCTCTCGCCCGCCAGCGAGAGCACCTCGCCCGCCAGCCGCCGCGATCCGACGCTCACCAGTTCGGCGACGCGCAGGCTGCGCGCGCCCGCGACCTCGACGATCGGCCCGTTCACGCGGGCGATCGTGCCGGCGCTCAGCTCCACAGCGCCGCCACCTCGTCGTCCAGCTGAGCCAGGCAGCGCCCGACCTGGGTCGAGAGCGAGTAGTCGATCTGACGCCCCGGAGCGTGGGCGATGATCCCTCCGTCCGGCGCATCGACGATCTCGACACCCTCCCCCAGGCGTCGCCGCGCGTCGCCGATCAGCCGCTCGGTCATCGTCTGATAGTCCTCGCGGCGGCTCGACGCCCGCTCGGCGATATCGCGGATGACGGCGGTGTAGACGTCCCGGCGTGCCGACAGCAGCAGGTCGTGGGCGCTGCTGCGCGCGGCGGAGCAGCACCCGCCGGGCGTCGTCGTCGGCCGCCTGGCGGGCCATGGCGAGCGAGTCCTCGCGCAGCTCACCGGCGCGTTCGCGGCGTCGCGGCCACAGCGGCGGCGCTGCGCTCCGTGGCCTGGGCACGCAGGCGGTCGGCTTCGGCGTGCGCGTCCGCGAGCGCCGCGCGGCGCACCGGCGCCCAGGGATCCCCGTCCGCCGAGGCACGGGTCGCGGCCGCCGGCCGGGTCGCGGCGGCGGGCGGGTCGGGGGAGCGTCTCATCGGGGCAGCTCCACCCACAGTCGCCTCGAGGCGCCCGCAGCTCGCGGCGCAGGCCCTGGGCGGCCGCGGGCGTCAGGATCACGAGGCCGACGTCGGCCGTCGAGCGCCTCCCACGCGGCGCGTGCCGCGGTCTCGTCCGCGGCCGCGATGACGCCGACCCCGGCCAGCGCGAAGCCGCGGACCCGCCGCTCCTCGCCGATCGCCGCCACCCGGCTCACACCTTGCCGATCAGGATCACCGCGACGATCAGTCCGTAGATCGCGATCCCCTCGGCCAGCCCGACCACGACCATCGCGCGACCGAACGTCTCCGGCTTCTCGGAGATCGCGGCGAGCGCCGCGGAGCCGGTGTAGGCCACGGCGATGCCGGCGCCGATCGTCGCCGCTCCGACGGCGATCGCCGCGCCGATGAACGCGCCGCCCTGGTCGCCGTGGGCCGCCGCGGTGGCCGCGCGAGCCGGCTCGGCGACCCCGAGCGCGAGCAGCCCGAGGACGGCGAGGGCGCCCGGGGCGAGCAACCCGTTGAGGGCGATCAGTCGCCTCGTGCCGCGCGCCACATCTCGGCGCAGGGCCATCTGGGACAGCAGGGCGCACGCCACCGCGACCGGCAGCCCGAGCAACAGGAACATCGTCATGGTGCCTCCTTATCAGCCAGGAGCGGGATGCTCCAGGGTCGAAACGGACGTCCTTCCTCGACGAACACGCGCGAGAAGAGCTCGTAGTACTCCAGGCGCAGAGCCTGCACCCCCACGACGAGGGCCTCCAGGGTAAAGGCCAACGCGCTGCCGAGCACGAACAGCAGAGGCGGCCGCGAGATCGCCGGCCGCGCCCCCGGCCAGCGCACTGGCGCCGTCGACGACGACCTCGCCGATCGCCGCGTGCATCAGGCCGAACGCCGCGAGGCGCGTGAACGAGAGCACGTTGGAGCCGGTCCGCAGCAGCGCGTCGAACAACTCGACCAGCCGCTGCAGAACGCCCTCGACCCCGCGCGCGGACTCGGCGCGAAAGCCGGCGTAGAGCAGCAGCGCTCCCAGCGTGGCGACGGCGGCGCCCGCCGCCGTCAGCGCCGGCACGTAGGCCAGCCCGAGGACGAGCAGCACGCCGCCGATCAGCACGAGCAGGCCGGCGAGGCCGGACGGGCTCAGCAGCGCCGTGCGGGGCCCTCGCTCGCGCCGGCGATTGACCGCGCCGAGCGCGTGGGCGCCGACGCAGCAGCACGACCCCGATCCCAGCGCCGACGACGAGCAGCGTCGTCGGCGTGATCGAGTGGCTTCAGCCACAGCACGGGGAGGATTCCGGTGGGCCCGAAGAACTCGCCGTAGAGCAGGCCGAACACGACAGCCGAGGCGCCCGCAGCGGCGGGGAACGGCCACAGCCGGCGCGCGGCGGACAGGCGCGGGTGGCGGGCACGGCGCAACAGCAGGGCGGCGGCGATCAACAGCAGCCCGTCGCCGGCGTCGCCGAACATCATCCCGAACATGAGGAAGAAGACCAGGTCGGCGAACGGCGTCGGGTCGATGTCGCCGTAGGGGACGGCGCCGTAGGTCTCGACCAAGCGCCTGAACGGTCGCGCGAGCCGGGCGGGCACGAGCAGCGTTGGCGGAGTCTCGGCGGGCGGGAGCGCGAGCTCGACGACGCTGGCGCCGACCGCAGACAGGCGCGAGCGCAGCGCGCCCAGCTCGTGCTGCGGGGTCCACCCGGCGACCAGCGCGAAATCACCATGGGCGATCGCTCGCTCGGCGCGCTGGCGCAGGGCGACCTCACCGGCGAGCGGCTCCCTGGCCCCCGCGCGCTCGAGCTCGGCCACCGCCGCCGCCCGTCGGCGCAGGCGTGGCCGCGGCGGCCCGTCCGACCCCCGGCGCGGCTCGCTCCAGCCGCCGCAGGGCCTCGACCGCCTCACCGCCGGCCGGTGCGAGCGCGCCGCTCAACTCGACGGTGCCGGCGTCCGCGACCTCGACAAGCGCGTCGCGCAGGCGCGGCTGGGTCGCGACGACGGCGACCCGTCGCATGCGGGCCGGGACGAGCGCCTCAGCGCGCGGCATCCGAGCGCTCTCGCGTCCGTTCGGCGCCGCCGAGCGCGGCGATCGCCAGCGCTCGGGCGGCTCGCTGGGCGTCGACGGCGAGCAGCGCCACGGTTCCGATCACGAGCGCCGGCGATCCGAGCGGGCGCTCGCGTCAGCGCCTCGGCCTCTTCCTCGACGCGCTGCCACCAGGCAAGCTCGGCGCGCCACAGCTCCTCGGGCCGCTGCCACCTCGCTCAACGCCCAGCGGATCCCCGCCGGCAGGCGCGCCGCGAGCTCGGGGACGCTCGACGCCGCCAGCCAGCTCGCGCGCAACTCCCGGCAGCGCCAGCAGCCGGCGCGGATCCTCCTCTCTCGGCGAGCAGCAGCTCGCGCGCCACGAACAGCGCCACCGCCGCCCGGGCCCACTCGCGGGCCTCGGGCGCGTGATCGATGACCCGCCGCGCCCAGCCGGCTCGCAGTGCGAGATGCATGCTCGACGGGCTCCTCGCTCGCCGGCTCGCCCCACGGCGATGCGGCAAGCACCGAGCGGACCTCGGCGAGGCTCGTGCGTCGGCTCGATGCGGGGCCAGGCCGTGGCGAGGCCGCCCAGCTCGAACGGTGGCGGCGGACTCGCCCCGGTGAGGATCCAGGCGATGTGGTGCTCGATGTTGACCAGCTCATACCAGGCGGCGAGCGCTCGCAACAGAACGGAACCCTCCGGCGGCAGCCACCCGGCGAGGATGCGCAGGTGCCAGAGCGCAGATCGCGGCGACGCCGCGCTGCGCCGGGGCGAGCTCCTCGACCGCGCCGAGGTCACGGCCGTAGGGACTCGCCAGCAGCAGCCGCCGCGCCTCCGCGAAGGATGTCTGCGCGGCCAGTTCGCGAGCGGCCTCCTCGCCCAGGCGGTGGTCGAGCAGCAGCCTGCCGCGCACCGTGCCCGCGATCCACCCGGCCCTCAACCGGCCCCCCGAACGAGCAGTCCCAGCGCCTCCTCGACGACGTCTCGCTGTTCGCTGCGCGGCCCGGTCGCGCAGGCGCGCCGCCTCGGCGCGGGCGCCCGTGAGGATCGCCCGCGCCTCGCGCTCGGCCGCCTCACGCCGCTCCCGGCGAATTCGCTCCGCCACGAGCTCCGCCTCGCGGGCCGCCCGCTCCAGGATCCGCTGGGCCTCCCGCCGGCCGTCGCGCTCGATCGATGCCGCCTCCGAGCGGCCCGCCTCGACGATCGCAGCCGCTTCGGCGTCGATCTCCTCCAGCTGCGCCGAACAGGGGCGCCAGCTCCGCGCGCGATGTCGGGCTCGGCCGCCGGCACTCCCACCGTCGACGGCCGCGCGCCCAGGCGGCCGGCGCCGGCGCCGCAGCCGGTCGAGGAGCTCGGCCAGAGGCGTCATCGGCACGCAGGTTACGCCCGCTCCGCGTCCCGGCGCTGTGCCACGGCGTTCGCGCCGGCGTCCGGCGCTGTGCCGCGAGGAGATAGGCGACCGCGTCATCGAGCGTCGAGAGCTTCGGGTAGTCGCGCTCGGGAATCTCGATCCCGGTCTGCTCGTGCACGGCGACGACGATGTTGAGGAAGTCCATCGAGTCGATGTCCAGCTGCTCGGCCAGGTCCGTCCCCGGATCGATCCCGGCCGGGTCGATGTCCGGGGCGACCTCGGTCAGCGCCCGGATCACGACGTCGTGCAGCTCTCCGTTCGTTCATAGCTCCTCCGGCTTCTGCAGTCGACGGTCGATCAGCGTCGAGGAAGCGGCTCCCGGCGTGGCCGTCGCTCGCGCGGTGGTCGGCCGCGAGCGTCGCGGTCACGACCGGCCGGGCGCCGATCATCCCGCCCGCGGCCCACGGCCGCTCGCGGATGTCGCCGAAGCCGACCAGCGCCACCTGCGGCGGGTAGATCACGCCGTGCACGAGGTCGACCCCCTGCTCGCCGAGGTTCGTCACGGTGATCGTCGGATCCGACATCTCCGAGCTGCGCAGCCTGCCGGTGCGCGCCCGCGTGACGAGGTCGCGCAGGCCGGCCATCAGCTCGTCGAGGGTCCTGTGGTCGGCGTCGTGCAGCGCCGGGGCGATCAGGCCGCCGCCGCGCAGCGAGATCGCCACCCCGAGGTGGACCCCGTCGGCCGGGCGAAACGCCCCGTCGACCCAGAAGCCGTTCATCGCCGGCGTCGCCGCGACCGCCCCGGCCACGGCGCTCAGCAGCAGCGCCGACGGCAGCAGCCGCTCGGGGACCGACCGCTCGAGGTTCTCCTCCTCCAGCCAGGCCAGCGCCCGGCTCATGTCGATCTGCGTCTGCAGGTAGTAGTGGGGTATCTCCCGCTTCGAGCGGGCCATCAGCGCGCCGATCGCCTGGCGCATCGCCGCCGCGCGGTCAGCTGGGGCCCCGTCGGGGGCGGCCGGCGGCGGGCGGAGCCGGGGGCCGGCGGGGGCCGTGGACGGCCGATGGCGCGCGGCCGGTGGCGGGCGGCCGCCGCCGCACGCTCGATGTCCGCTCTCGTGATCGCCCCGTCAGGTCCGCTGCCCGCGACCGCCGCCAGATCGACGCCGAGCTGCTCGGCCGCGCGCCGCGCGACCGGGTGAGACCCGCGGACGGTGCTCCCCCGGTCGGCCGCGGTGGTGGGGCGTGCCAGGCGCTGGCCGGCGGGGGTGCGCGGTGACGCGGCCACCGGGCGGCGGCTAGGTGGCGGCGCCGAGGCGCCGTCTCGCGCCGGCGCCGGCGCGCAGCGTCGCGAGCGCCGTTCCGACCGGCACCTCGCGTGCCCTCGGCGACGAGCAGCTCGTCGATCACGCCGTCCTCGAAGATCTCGACCTCGATCTCCGCCTTGCTGGTGTCGACGACGGCGACGATGTCGCCGCGCTTGACCGCGTCGCCGGGCTTGACGCGCCATTCGAGCAGGGTGCCGGACGTCATGTCGGCGCCCAGCGAGGGCATCAGGAAGTCAGCCATCGGCGCCCACCATTCGCCGAACCTCTGCGACCACGGTGCTCGCCTGGGGCAGCGCCGCCTGCTCGAGGTGCTGCGCGTACGGGATCGGCACCTCCGCCGAGCAGACCCGGGCGACCGGCGCGTCGAGCTCGTAGAACGCCTGCTCCATGATCCGCGCGCTGACCTCCGCCGCGAGGCTCCCGGACCGCCAGCCCTCGTCGACGATCACCGCCCGGTGGGTCCTCGAGACCGACTCGATCACGGTCGCGTCGTCGAGCGGGCGCAGCACCCGCAGGTCGATCACCTCGGCGTCGATTCCGGCCCCGGCGAGCTCCTCGGCGGCCTCCATCGCCTTCGCCAGCGTGCCGCCGTAGGCGATCAGCGTCACGTCGGTGCCGGCCCGGCGGATGGCGGCGCGCTCGATGTCGACCGCCCGGCGCCGGCGGGCAGCTCGCCCTCCACGTTGTAGAGCGAGCCGTGCTCGAAGATCAGCACCGGGTTGGGGTCCGCCAGCGCCGGCGCGAGCATCCCGCGGGCGTCGGCGAGCGTCGCCGGGGCCAGCAGCTTCAGCCCCGGGATGTGGGCGAGCCAGCCCTCGAGGCTGTGGGAGTGCTGGGCGGCGACCTGGCGCCCGGCGCCGGTGGCCATCCGGATCACCAGCGGGATCGCGAACTGGCCGCCGGACATGTGGGTGATGGTGGCGGCGTTGTTCATGATCTGATCGAGCGCCAGCAGGCAGAAGTTGACGGTCATCACCTCGACGATCGGGCGCATGCCCCCCATCGCGGCGCCGATCCCGGCGCCGACGAACGCCGACTCCGACAGCGGCGTGTCGCGGATCCGCTCGGGCCCGAACTCCTCGAGCAGGCCCTTGCTGACGCCGAAGCAGCCGCCGTAGGCGCCGACGTCCTCGCCCATCAGGAACACCCGCTCGTCGGCGAGCAGCGCCTCGCGGATCGCGGCGCGGATCGCCTCGCGATAGGTGATCGTCGCGCTCGCCGGCGCGCTCACGCGGCGGAGTCCTCCCAGTAGACGAACCGCTCGAGATCCTCGACCGGCTCGAGCGTTCCGGCCTCGGCGAAGGCGATCGCCGCCTCGATCTCCTCGGCGACCGAGCGCTCGAGCTCCTCGACGTCCTCCGGCGCTCAGCAGTCCCGCGCGCCTGCAGCTGATCGGTCAGCGCCGGGATCGGGTCGTGCTTCTTCCAGCGCTCGATCTCCTCCTTGGAGCGGTACAGGTCCGGGTCGTACATCGAGTGGGCGCGGAAGCGGTAGGTCCGCAGCTCCAGGAAGCACGGCATCCCGCCCGCCGCGCCTCGGCGGCGGCCTTGCGCGCGGCGTCCTCGACCGCGATCACGTCCATCCCGTCGACCGTCCACGCCGGCATCTCATAGCTCGCGGCCTTCAGCGGCGAGGTCGGTCTCGGACTCGTAGCGCTCGATCGCGGTGCCCATCGCGTAGAGGTTGTTCTCGCAGCAGAACAGCACGCGGCAGCCGCCACAGCGCGGCGAGGTTCATCGACTCGTGGAACTCGCCCTCGGCGACCGCGCCGTCCCCGAAGAAGCAGGCGGTCACGCGCTCGCGCCCCTGCAGCTTGTCGGCGAGCGCCAGGCCGAGCGCGAGCGGCAGCCCGCCGCCGACGATCGCGTTGCCGCCGTAGAAGCGGGTCGCCGCGTCGAACAGGTGCATCGAGCCGCCCGCGGCCGCGCGAGCAGCCCTCGACCTTGCCGTACATCTCGGCCATGATCGAGCGCGGCCGAGACCCCGCGCACGAGCGCGTGCCCGTGCTCGCGGTAGGTCGCCACGACCGCATCCTCGGGCCCGAGCGCCTCCATCACGCCGGCGGCGACGGCCTCCTCGCCGATGTAGAGGTGCATGAAGCCGCGGATCTTCGCCGCGCTGTAGAGCTCGACGCACTTCTCCTCGAAGCGGCGCACGCGCAGCATCTGGCGCAGCAGGTGCAGTCCGTGATCGCGCTCGAGCGGCGATCCGCTGCTCACGAGCCCGCTCCAGCGTCGAGATGTCGCCCTCGGGCAGACCGAGCTCGCGGGCCTTCAGCAGCCGGCGCATGATCTTGCCGCTGCGGTTGCGGGGCACGCTCGCGACGAACTCGATCTCGCGCGGGGCGACCGCCGCCCCGAGCCGCCGGCGGGCGAAGCCGAGCAGCTCCCTGCGCAGCTCCTCGTCGGGCTCGTGGCCGGGGTTCGAGCGAGACGAACGCCTTGACGATCTCCCCGGCCACCGGGTCGGGCTTGCCGATCACGCCCGCCTCGGCGACCGCGGGGTGCGCGAGCAGCGCGCTCTCCACCTCGAACGGGCCCGATCAGATGCCCGGCCGACTTGATCACGTCGTCGCCGCGGCCGACGAACCAGAAGTAGCCGTCCGCGTCGCGCCGGACGAGGTCGCCGGTCAGGTACCAGCCGCCGGCGAAGCAGCGCCGGTAGCGCTCCTCCTCGCCGAGGTAGCCGCGGAACATCGACGGCCAGCCGGGCCGCAGCACGAGCTCGCCCTGCTCCGCCGGGCGACTCCGCCAGCTCGAGGCTGCCGTCGTCGGCGAGCACCGGCCGGCCCTCGGCGTCGCGCCGTCGCGACCGCCGCCTCGATCCCCGGCAGCGGACGGCCCATCGAGCCCGGCCGGACCTCCATCGAGCGGTAGTTGGCGATCATGATCCCGCCGGTCTCGGTCTGCCACCAGTTGTCGTGGACCGGCATGCCGAACGCCTCCTCGCCCCAGACGACCACCTCGGGGTTGAGCGGCTCGCCGACGCTGGCGATGAACCGCAGCGCGCTCAGGTCGTACTCGTGCGCGACCTCGGCGCCGACCCGCATCAGCATCCGCAGCGCCGTCGGCGCGGTGTACCAGACGCTCACCCGCTCGTCCTGGAGGATCCCGTACCAGCGGTCGGCATCGAACTCGGCCTCGTCGACGACGCTGGTCACCCCCAGGGTCAGCGGGGCGATGATCCCGTAGGAGGTCCCGGTGACCCAGCCCGGATCGGCGGTGCACCAGAACACGTCCTCGGGGTGCAGATCGAGCACGATGCGCCCGGTCGCGCGATGCGCGACGACCGCCTCGTGCACGTGGATCGCGCCCTTCGGCGTCCCGGTGGTGCCGCTGGTGAAGTGCAGCAGCGCCATGTCCTCCGGCGCGGTGGCGGCGATCTCGCACGTGTCCTCGGCCGCGCGCATCAGCCGGTGGAAGTCGCCGACGCCCGGGATCTCGGCGATCTCCGCCTCATCCCCGACCAGCAGGACGTGCGCGAGGCCCGGCAGCCGCTCGCGCAGCTGGGCGACCTTGCGGCGGTAGAGCGCCGGCGTCGTGAGCAGCGCCCGCGCGTCGCCGAGCGCCAGCCGCTGCTCGATCGGCTCGGGCCCGAACGCGGAGAACAGGGGCGAGAAGACGCTGCCGTGCTTGAGCGTCCCCAGCGCCGCGACGTACAGCTCGGGAATCCGTCCGGCGAGGACGAAGACGCGCTCGCCGCGCCGCACGCCGAGCGCGCGCAGGACATTGGCGAAGCGGTCGGTCTCGCGCCCCAGCTCTGTATATGTGAGCTCCCGCGCGCCGCCCCGCCTGCCGAGGAAGCGCAGCGCGGTCTTCTGCGCCGGCGGTCCGCCCAGCGTGCCGGTCGACCGCCTCGTGGGCGATGTTCAACCCGCCGCCGGGCAGGCCCGCGAGCTCCGCCCTCGCCGCCGCCCACGAGAACCGCGCGCGGGCCTCCTCGTAGTCGGCCATGTTCGGCGGGACGCTCCCCCGGGGCGATTTGCCGATCGTATGCCGCAGCGCTTGGTCTGCCATCACTCAACTCCTCACCGTGGGTATAGCGGTGGCGCCCATCGAGCACGTTACCGCCGGGGGTGGGTCACAGAGCGCTGGGATAGGTCTCGGGCGGCTCGTCGAGCTCCCAGGCCGAGGTGCGCTCGAGCGGCTCGACGGCGCGGGTGTGGTCGATGTGGACGAGCGCGTCGAACTGCCGGGCGACGCTCGCGGCGAAGCAGTGGCTCCGGCGCTCGGTCTGGGGGCGGTAGATCACGCCGATCGCGCGCTCCAGCCGGGGCTCGTGCAGCGCGCGGCCGCTGTCGCCCGCGGCCAGCGGGCAGAGCAGGAAAGCGGGGAGGCCGGCGGCGTGCAGCAGCGCCTCGTAGCTGTCGGCGATGGCGGGCCGCACGCGCTTGCGCTCGGCGGGCCCGCCCCACTCGGAGCTCGCGGTGACGGTGCCGGCGTAGGTGGTGAAGCCGACGTTCACGACGTCGCGGCCGTGGCGTTCGCGCGTCAGCTGGCCGATGTTCAGCTCACCGCGCTGGGCCATCTCTGTGGCGCGCGCGTCGCCGACGTGAGAGTTGTGCTCCCAGACGACGACGCGCGCCGTGCCGCCGTGGCGGTCGAGGTGCGCGAGGAGCTCATCAAGGGTGT
Organism: uncultured Solirubrobacterales bacterium; assembly: GCA_963813765.1. Classification (GTDB taxonomy): domain Bacteria; phylum Actinomycetota; class Thermoleophilia; order Solirubrobacterales; family Solirubrobacteraceae; genus Palsa-744. Next base: position 613,633 of record CAWFAB010000006.1, on the reverse strand, counting down.
CGGCCATGTGCCGGTCGCGCAGGTTCCACGAGCCGGCCTGGTCGCCGAACATCGTGCGGTAGTACTCCTCGGCGTCGGCGACGACGGCGGCGTTCTGCTCGGCGAAGAAGAACTCGTCCTCGGCGACGAGCCCGTCGCGGCGGAGGTAGTCGCCGGCGCGGCGGCGCAGTTCGACGAGCTGCTCGATCACCCTGCGCCGACACGGCTCGCCGACGCCCAACAGGACTGCCTGGCCGTAGGCGGAGCTTTCCGCGCTGTAGGGCTGCAGGCACTCGTAGCGCGTGCGTGCCCGGGCCGCGGCGTCGGGGTCCTGCTCGTCGAGGTAGCCGATCACGGCCTCCATCGACGCGGCGAGGCTGTAGAGATCGAGGCCGTAGAAGCCGACCCTGCGCGCCCCGGTTGCGAGGCCGTCGTTGTGGGTGCGCAGCCAGCCGACGAAGTCGAGCACGTCGGCGTTGCGCCACATCCAGGTGGGAAAGCGGCGGAAGCCGCGCAGCGCCTCCTCGGCGTCGCGATCCTCGCGGGCGCCCTGGATGTAGCGGTTGACGCGGTAGGCGTCCGGCCAGTCGCCCTCGATCGCCAGCGCCGTGAAGCCGTGCTCGGCGATCAGGCGCTTGGTGATGCGGGCGCGCTCGCGGTAGAACTCGTGCGTGCCGTGGCTGGCCTCGCCGAGCAGGACGATCCGGGCGTCGCCGATCAGCGCGAGCAGCGCGTCGTAGTCGCGATGGTCGCCGGTGAGCGGATGCGCCTCACGCCGGATGGCGTCGAGCACCGCGCGCTCGCCGAGGGGCAGGGCTAGCGGCGCGGCCATCCCTCAGCCCTTCAGGGCCAACGGCGACTCAGAGCTCGCCACGTCCACGGATGCCCGCGCGATGTGCCCGCTCGTGTTGTGGGCGCGCCGGCGGTGGGACGGGTCACCGTACAGCGTGAGCATCACGTCGGCCTCGACCGCCACCTCGTCGCACCTCGGTGGGGCGGCGTGCCTGCCGGCGCGCTGCCAGCCCGCGAACAGCGTGCCGATCGCGCCGGCGGTGTGAGGATCGGTCTTCGCCGTCATCGCCGCTCACCCGGCGGGCTGGAGGGTCGATGTCGGCGCGAGGCGATGCGGGGCCCCGTTGGCCGCAATGTCCCTGCGGGGCAGCGGGTGGCCGTTGCGGGCGAAGCGTGGGGCTCGGTTCTCCGCCGCTCGGATCGCGCGGCGGTAGACCGCCTCGTAGCCCTCGGCGACGATCCTCGCGTCGTAGCGCGAGGCGGCGCTCGCGCGGCAGCGCGCCGGGTCGATCTCCTGCAGCCGGCGGGTCGCTTCGGCCATCGCCTGCTCGTCGGCGACGTGGAAGCCGTTCTCGCCGTCGATCACGATCTCGCCCGCGGCGCCTTCGGGGAAGGCGATCACGGGGGTGCCGCAGGCGAGCGCCTCGACTATCACCATCCCGAACGGCTCCGCCCAGCGGATCGGCATCACGAACGCCTTCGCGCGCGCGAACAGCTCCTTGCGGCGCGTGCCGCCGACCTCGCCGGCGAACACGACCTCGCGGCCGTCGATGTGCGGCTCGATCTCGCTGCGGAAGTACTCCTCCTGCCCGGGCTGCACCGGTCCGGCGAGCACGAGCCGGATGCCCGCCTGCCGCGCCGCGGCGAGGGCGAGGTGCGCGCCCTTGGCCGGGTCCATCCGCCCCATCCACAGCAGGTAGTCGTCCTTGTCCTCGCAAAACGGCCAGTCCTCCACCCGGATCGGGTTGGGCACGACGTCCGCGACACGCACCTCCGGCGGCGCGTGCTCGAGCTGGAAGCGGCTGATCGCGACGAGTCGCGCCTTGTGGCCGTGACGCGTGTAGAACGGCCGCGTCTCGTCGTTGAACGGCGCGTGCAGGGTGTGCACGACCGGCGCCGACACGCGGTGCGCCATCGCGACCGCGGTGAAGCCCGAGTGGTCGTGCACGACGTCGAACGGCCGACCCTCCGCGCAGGCCCGATCGACCGCGTCGTAGACCGCGCCCACGTGGTCGGACTCGTGCAACGAGGAGCCGATCTCCTTGCCGTGCGTCCGCTCGAGCGGCGTCCGCACCTTCGCCGGGGAGCGCGAGCCGGGCGCCGCGAACAGCGTCACCTCGTGCCCGCGCGCGACCAGCTCCTCGCACAGCAGCGCGACGACCGCCTCGATCCCGCCATAGCCCGGCGGCGGCACCGGGATCCACGGCGGCGCGAGCACCGCGATTCGAAGCGCCCTCCCACTCCGCTCCACATGCGGAGGCGTTGGCGGGCGGGTGGTGAGGGAGGGTGCGCTCATGGGGAGGGACCTGCGACGAGGACCGGCACAGCCATGGCATCCGCCGACGGCGGCTGTGAGCTGTACGGTGCAACCTAAGGTCGCCTCGTCGGGCGGACATCCGCAGGCTGCCGTGAGGAGCCGGACGGAAACTACGGAGAGCTGACCGCAGAGGCGGCGGGCTTCAGTAGCAATCCGCCGGCGAGGCTCGCGTGACCTCGGATGTTAGCGGGTCCCCGCCCAGACCAGAATGCGGGACCGGCGCGAACCTACCTGCGAAGACGAGCGGCGCGGGAGCGCCGCGCCGGAGCGTACGATCGGCGACAGACCGATGAGACCGGCGTCACCGTGAGCGAGGAGGGAGCAGTGGAGCCGACGGGCGATCGCCGCCGATCGAGGCGTGGCCGCGGCCGGTCTGCGGTCTCCGCGAGCGAGCAGTCGGTGCTCAGTCCGCGCGGGGAGCAGTTCGAGATCCTCGGCCGCGCCGGCCCGGTCGAGCTGCGGGGCGCCCCGGCGATCCTGGCCGAGGCGCGTGAGGAGCTGCTCGTGATCAAGGACGGCGAGCTGTTCCTGTGTGCGCGTACGGACGGCGACGTCCTCGCGGGGCGGGTGTCCGGCGAGGGTCTCTATGCCCACGACACGCGCTACCTGTCGGAGATCCGCCTCGAGGTCGGAAGCGTCCCTCCGGTTGCGCTCTCCTATGCGGCGGTGGACGATCGCGCGATCGTCGACTCGACGAATGCCGCCCTGCGACGCCGGGCGCTGCCGCCGGTGGCGCAGCAGTCGTTGAGCATCAGCCGCGAGCTGATGATCGCCGCGGGCCGGCTGTACTACCTCGTGCGCGTGCTCAGCTTCCTGCGCGAGCCGGTGAGCACGAGCGTTTCGCTTTCACTGGCCAGCGACTTCGCCGACATCTTCGAGGTGCGCGGTGGGCCGCGACGGGAGGCGCGCGGGCACGTGCTCGCTCCCAAGCGGCTCGGGCGCGGGGTTGTGCTGGCCTACGTCGGCGAGGACGAGGTGTTCCGCGAGGCGGTCATCGAGCTCGATCCGCAGCCCGCTCGGGTTGAGCTCGCCCCACACCGTGTGCAGGCGCACTGGGAGGCGGAGCTCCAGCCGGGAGTTCCGGTGACGGTGCTGATGACGGCCGAGCCCTCGATCGGTGGTCGTCGCCGTCCGCGACGGCGCCTGGAGAGGGCGGCGGCGGAGCTCGAGCAGGCGAGCTCCGAGTGGGAGTCGCGCTGCACTCGGATCGCGAGCGACAACGAGCTGTTCGAGGGGCTGATCGCGAAGTCCAGGCGCGACCTGCGGGCGCTGGTGGTGCCGGCCCCGGGGGGGCGGATCGTGTCCGCGGGGATCCCGTGGTACGTCGCGCCGTTCGGGCGCGACGCGCTCGTGACGGCGAGCGAGGCGCTGCTGTTGAACCCCGATCTGGGGCGCGACGCGCTGCGCGTCCTGGCGAAGCTCCAGGCCGGCGTTGACGATCCCTGGCGCGATGCCGAGCCGGGCAAGATCATCCACGAGCTGCGCGTCGGCGAGCTCGCGGGGGCGGGGATCGTGCCCCACACCCCGTACTACGGGACCGTGGACGCGACCCCGCTGTTCCTGATGTGCGCCGCGGACTACTACGCCTGGACGGGCGACCTGGAGACGCTGCGCGCGCTGCGTCCCGCGCTGGACGCCGCGCTCGAGTGGATCGACAGGTTCGGCGACCGCGACGGCGACGGGTTCGTCGAGTACGAGCGCCGCTCGCCCGGCGGTCTGCGCAACCAGGGGTGGAAGGACTCTCACGACTCGGTCGTGCACGCCGACGGCTCGCTCGCCGAGGGTCCGATCGCGCTCGTCGAGGTCCAGGGCTATGTCTATCGCGCCAAGCTGTCGATCGCCGATGTCTACGCGGCGCTCGGAGCGGGGGACGCCGCCGTGCGTCTGCGCGGCGAGGCGGAGCGCCTGCGGGAGGCGTTCGACGAGGCGTTCTGGAATCCCGCGGAGGGAACGTTTGCGCTGGCGCTCGACGGGCGCAAGCGCCAGGTGGCCAGCGTCACCTCCAACCCCGGTCACTGCCTCTACTGCGGGATCGTCGCGCCGCACAGGGTCGCCGCTGTGGCCGAGCGGCTGATGGCGCCGGACATGTTCTGCGGTTGGGGCGTGCGGACGCTCTCGAGCGACTGCCCGGCGTACAACCCGATGAGCTACCACAACGGCTCGGTGTGGCCCCACGACAACGCGATCATCGCCGCGGGCCTGAAGCGCTACGGCCACGACAATGCTGTCCGCCGGATCGCCGGCGCGCTGTTCGACGTCGCCATCGGCGCGCGCGACTTCCGTCTGCCTGAGCTCTACTGCGGCTTCGACCGCTCCGAACGCGCAGCGGTCGTCGCCTACCCCGTCGCGTGCATCCCCCAGGCGTGGGCCGCCGCCGCGCCGTTCCTGCTCATACAGGCGATGCTCGGCATCTCCGCCGACGCGCCCGCTCGGGCGCTGCGGATCGAGCGTCCCGCGCTGCCCGACTGGCTCGATCGAATCCGCCTGGAGCGCCTGCGGGTCGGCGAGGCCAGCGTGACGCTGGAGTTCAAGCGCGACGGCCGCGTCACGGGCTTCGCGCTGCTCGAGCAGGACGGCGAGCTCGACGTGACGCTGGCCGCCGCCCCATGAGCCACAACGCAGCGCTGCCCGCGGACCTCGACAGGCGCTTCGAGGCGCTGATCTTCGACTGGGACGGCACCGCGGTCCCAGACCGCGAAGCCGACGCCGGCGCGGTCCGCACCGCCGTGCAGGACGCGTGCGCGCTCGGTCTGGATGTGGCTGTGGTCAGCGGCACCCATGTCGGAAACATCGACGGTCAGCTCCGAGCGCGCCCGCGCGGCCCGGGGGAGCTGCATCTGCTGCTCAACCGCGGCTCGGAGGCGTTTCGCGCAGGCACGGAGGGCGTCGAGCTGCTCGCGCGCCGCACCGCTTCAGCCGCGCAGGAGCGCGCGCTCGACCGTGCGGCGGCGCTCGCCGTCGAGTGGCTGGGCGCCCGCGGCCTGGAGGCGAGGATCGTCTCGCAGCGGCTCAACCGCCGCAAGATCGACCTGATCCCCACACCCGAGTGGGCCGATCCGCCGAAGGCGCGCATCGTCGAGCTGCTCGCGGCTGTGCAGGCGCGTCTGCGGGAGCACGGGCTCGATGGGCTGGGAGCGGCCGTCGAGCTCGGCGAGGCGGCGGCCGCCGAGGCCGGGCTCGCCGACGCGTGTGTGACGAGCGACGCCAAGCACATCGAGATCGGCCTCACCGACAAGTCCGACTCCGCCCGCTGGTACTTCGCGCATCTGTGGCAGCGCGGCGTCGCGCCCGAGCAGGTCCTGATCGTCGGCGACGAGCTCGGGGCGCTCGGCGGACTTCCCGGCAGCGACTCCAAGCTGCTGATCGACGCCGCCGGCGGCGCCACGGCGGCGTCGGTCGGAGTCGAGCCGGCCGGCGTTCCGGTGGGGGTGCTCGCGATCGGCGGCGGGCCCGCAGCGTTCCAGCGGCTGCTCGACCGGCAGCTCGCGCTGCGCCGGCGCGGCGCCCTGCCGATCGTGCCATCCGACCCCCGCTGGACGCTTCGCATCGAGGATGTCGAGCACGAGCGTGAGCGTGAGCGCGCGCACGAATCGCTGCTGACGCTCGCCGATGGGCGCCTCGGGACCCGGGGCAGCGTGCTCGCGCCGCGCCGCGCCGCGGCGCCGGCGGTCCTCATGGCGGGCGTCTACCGCGGTCACGGTGAGCGCTCCGAGCTCCAGCCGGCGCCGTTGTGGAATCGCCTCTCGGGGCTTCCATCCGACGGCCCGGTGCGCCGCGTGCTCGACCTGCACGCCGGGCTGCTCTCCCAGGAGTCCCCGGGCGGGCTCAGCGCGCTGCAGTTCTGCTCGCTCGCCGAGCCCGGCCTCGCGGTCCTGCGCGCGCTCGCGCCGCGAGAGGCGCTGCAACGCAGCCCGCCGCTCGTTCTGCCGCCGCACGTGCAGGCCGAGCAGCAGCGCGACGGCGCGACGATCCGCATCGCCGTCGCTCAGGGCGCGCTCGAGGCCGCCGCCGTGCAGTCGGTCGCCGGGCGTGGCGAGGAGGCCGCGCTCGAGCGCATCGCGGCCTATGTCACGACCGCCGCCGAGGATTCGAGCGGCCCGGCGCTGCGGCGTGTGCACCGGGCCAGAGAGGCCGGGCGCGAGCGGCTGCTGGGCGACCATCGCCGCGCCTGGGCGCAGCGCTGGGAGGAGGCCGACGTGCGGATCGACGGCGACCCGGAGCTGCAGCTCGCGGTGCGCCTGGCGCTGTATCACCTGATCGGCTGCGCGGGCGATCGGGGCGAGGCGGCCGTCGGCGCCCGCGGCCTCAGCGGCCGCGGCTACCGCGGCCACGTCTTCTGGGACAGCGACGTGTTCGTGCTCCCCTTCCTCGTCGCCACCCACCCGGCGGCCGCGAGAGCGGTGCTCGAGTACCGCGTCCGGCGTCTACCGGCCGCCCGGGCGGCCGCGAGCGCCGCCGGTCGCGCCGGCGCTCGCTTTGCCTGGGAGTCGGCCGCCGGCGGCGAGGACGTGACGCCGCGCGCGGCGCGCGACCGCGCCGGGCGCCGCGTTGCGATCCACACCGGCCGGCGCGAGGAGCACATCGTGGCCGACATCGCCTGGGCGGCGGGTTGTTACATCGACTGGACCGGCGACCGGGCGTTCCGCGAGGGGCCGGGCAGGCGGCTGCTCGTCGAGACGGCGCGCTACTGGGCCTCGCGGGTGCAGCGTGATGGCGACGGGAGCGTCCACATCCGCGGGGTGATCGGCCCCGACGAGTACCACGAGCTCGTCGACGACAACGCCTACACCAACGTGATGGCGCGCTGGAACCTGCGCCGCGCGTTCGCGGAGACGACCGACGCCGACCTCGACCGGGCCGAGCGCGCGGCGTGGCTCCAGCTCGCCGATGCGCTCGTCGACGGCTACCGGCCGGAGAGCGGCGTGTACGAGCAGTTCGCCGGCTTCTTCGAGCTGGAGCCGCTCCTCATCGCCGAGCTCGCGCCCGGGCGGCCAATCGCCGCAGACCTGCTGCTCTCGCCCGAGCGCGTGCACCGCGCGCAGGTGGTCAAGCAGGCCGACGTGCTGATGCTCCACCACCTCGTCCCCGACGAGGTCGCGGCCGGGTCGCTCGCCCCCAACCTCGCCTTCTACGAGCCACGCACCGCGCACGCGAGCTCGCTCTCGCCCGGCATCCACGCGGCGCTGCTCGCCCGCACCGGCAGGCTCGCCGACGCACGGGCGGCTCTGGACTTGACGGCGCGGATCGACCTCGACGACATCTCCGGATCGACCGCCGCCGGCATCCACATCGCCGCGATGGGGAGCGTCTGGCAGGCGCTGGCGCTCGGCTTCGGCGGCGTCCGCCCGCGCGGCGAGGCGCTCCAGCTCGACCCGCGGCTTGCGGACGGCTGGGAGCTGCTGGAGCTGCGGCTGCGCTTTCGGGGGGCGCAGCTGCGTGTACAGGTGAGCGCGGATGCGATCGAGGTCTCGAGCGACCGGCCGGCGCTCCTCAGCGTCGCCGGCGCGGAGCCCGTGACCGTCGGACCGCGCGGCCACCGCTGGGAGGGGCGGTGAAGCTCGGCCACAACACAGCCGAGACCGATTGCGGCCCGCTCGAGCACCTGTTCACGGCGGAAGGGGGGAGCCGCCCCGGGGGCGGGTATGAGCGACACTAGGGAGGAGATGAGAGTCGGCGTGGTGCGATGAGCGAGTGGGCAGGGGATGGGAACCCACCCACCCTGGGAACCCACCCACCCCGCAAACCCCACGCGCGCGAGCTGTTCGCGCCGCTGGGGCGCCACTACGATCGAGTGGCCGCCCTGCTCAGCCTCGGTCAGGATCCCCGCTGGCGGCGGGCGATGGTGGCGGCGATCGACGCGGGGCCCCAGGAGCGCGTGCTCGACGTGGCGACCGGCACCGGCCTGGTGGCGCAGGAGCTGGTGCGCCGCTACGGGTGCTCCGTGGTGGGGCTCGACCAGAGCCCCGAGATGCTCGCGGCGGCACGCGCGCGGCTGACGCGCGAGGAGGCGCTGGCCGCGCGGGTGACGCTCGTGGAGGGCGAGGCCGAGCGCCTCCCGTTCGCCACCGGATCCTTCGACCACCTCACCTTCACCTACCTCCTGCGCTACGTCGAGGATCCCGGCGCGACGCTCGCCGAGCTCGCGCGGGTGCTGCGGCCCGGCGGTCGCATCGCCTCGCTCGAGTTCGGGGTGCCCCCCAACCCGCTGTGGCGCGCCGCCTGGAGGCTGTACACGCACGTGGGGCTGCCCGCGCTCGGACGCCTCGCCTCGCGCGAGTGGGCGCAGGCGGGGCGGTTCCTGGCGCACAGCATTCCCGAGCTCTACGAGCGCCATCCGCTGGAGCGGATCATCCAGCTGTGGCGGGAGGCCGGCATCGAGCATGTGCAGGCCCGCCGCATGAGCCTCGGCGGGGGTGTTGTGATGTGGGGCACACGGGGCCGATGACCTCCTCTACGAGGCTCGAGCGCCCGGCGTTCTACGCTCTGCGTCCGGGCGGGTGGCGGGACCTGGTGACCGTGCTGCACCCGCCCTACACCGCCTGGAATCTCGCCAACGTCGCGATCGGCGCCGCGCTCGCGCCGCACCTGTACAGCGACCGCTTGCTGGCGACCCTGGGCGCGTTCCTGCTCGGGGTGGGGGTCTGCGCGCACGCCCTGGACGAGCTGCACGGCAGGCCGCTCGGCACTCACCTCTCCAGCCGCGCGCTCGCGGCGATGGCGGGAGTCTCGCTCGCGGGCGCGGTGGCGATCGGGGTCGTGGGGGCCGTGACGATCTCGCTGACCCTGATCCCGTTGGTCCTCGCCGGGGCGTTCATCGTGCTCGCCTACAACCTCGAGTGGTTCGGGGGGCGCTTTCACACCGCCTTCTGGCTCGCGGCCGCCTGGGGCGCCTTCCCGGCGCTGACGGGGTATTGGGTCAACGCGCTGCAACTGCGCGCGCCGGCGGTGCTCGCGGCAGCCGCCTGCTTCATGCTCACCCTCGCCCAGCGGCGCCTCAGCACCCCCGTCCGCGAGCTGCGGCGGCGCACCGTCTCGCTCAGCGGGGAGCAGCGCCTCGCGGACGGCACGATCGTGACACTCGACGCGGCACGCCTGGCGGCCCCGCTGGAGGGCGCCCTCGGGGCCTGCGCGCTCGGGGTCGTGCTGCTCGGGATCGGGCTCGTGCTCGCGCGCCTGTGAAGTAGTCGGCCATCCGTGTCAACCATCCCCATGCGCTGATGAGATGTCGAGCTCGATGACTCCCGGCACGCTCCCGTTGCTCGCGGTCCCCAACGTCTCCGAGGGCCGCGACCGCGGCGCGCTCGATGCGATCGCGGAGGCCTTCACGGCTGGTGGTGCGGCGCGGCTGCTGGACGTCCACCGCGACGCCGACCACCACCGCGCGGTGCTCACCCTCGCGGGTCGCCCGGGTTCGCTGGCGGACGCCCTGCTGAGCGGCGCGGCGGAGGCGGTGCGGCGCGTGGATATCGGGCAGGGCCTCAGGGGGAGCGGAGCGGTTGAGGGTGGGGACCGTGCCGGCGGGGTTGGCGGAGGAGGCCCGGAGAGGCGGGGGGCGCGACGCGGCGAGCATCCCCACGTGGGGGCGGTGGATGTGGTGCCGGTGGTCTACCTCGACCCCGGGCTGCGCGGGGCCGCGTGCGCGGAGGCGCTGGTGGCGGCCGAGGAGATCGGGGGGCAGCTGGGCGTCCCGGTATTCCTGTACGGGGAGCTGGCCGGCGGGCGTACCCGGGCGGAGCTGCGCCGCGGCGGCGTTGCGGGGCTGGCGGAGCGGATGCGCACCGGTGAGCTGCGCCCCGACTTCGGCCCCCACAGGGCGCACCCCACCGCGGGCGCCACGCTTGTGGGGGCGAGGGGACCGCTGGTGGCGTTCAACCTCGAGCTCGCGCCCCCCGCAACCGTGGAGGACGCCCGTAGGATCGCCGGCCTGATCCGCGAGGGCGGCGCGGAGGGCCTTCCGGGGGTGCGCGCGATCGGGGTGGCGTTGCGCCGGGGGAAGACGGACGCCGGGCGGGTGACGGGCCAGGTCTCGATGAACGTGGAGCGCCCCGCGGAGACCCCGCTGCGGAAGGTGGTGGCGGCCGTGCGCAGGCACGCGGAGGTGGCGTGCGCGGAGCTCGTGGGGCTCGCTCCCGCGGTGGCGCTGGAGGGCTTCCCGGAGGACCTCCTCATGCCGGGCTTCGACCCCGCGTGCCACGTGATCGAGAACGCACTAGGCTAGTGGGAATGGCCCAGACCAAGCGCAAGACCAAGCACCGTGGCAACGCCGTGGGGATGGTGGAGGCGCGCGGGCGCACCGGGCGCCCGCCCACCGCCGCAGAGCGCAGCGCCGGCGGCCGGGAGAAGGCGAAGGCGCGCGAGCAGCGCCTGCAGAAGTACGACCGCCCGCCCACCTGGCGGGGGGCGTTCTACCGCGCGATGGCCGCCGCGGTGCTGATGCTGCTGATCGGCCTGCTGATCATCAAGAACTCCACCCAGGCGATCATCCTGTTCCCGATCGTGCTCGCGATGTACGTGCCGATCAGCTACTACACCGACATGTGGCTCTACAGGCGCCGCCTGCGGCAGAAGGCGAAGGCGGGAGCGCGGTGAGGCAGCCGTGAGCGCGGTGGACGTGCGGATGTTCACGGTGGGCCCGGTGCAGGAGAACGCGTACATCGTGACGGCCGACCGGGAGGGTGGGCGGGCGGTGATGGTCGACCCCGGAGAGGAGCCCGAGCGGCTGCTCGCGGCTGCACGCGCGCTGGGCGTCGAGATCGAGGCGATCCTGATCACGCACTGCCACTTCGACCACATCGGCGCGGTGGCTCCGGTGGCGCGGGCGACGGGAGCGCCGGTCTACTGCCCGGAGATCGAGCGGCCCCTGCTGGCGAACATCATGGCGTGGGTGCCCCCCGGGTTCGGCCCGTTCGAGGACTGGGAGCCCGAGCACACCGTCAAAGGCGGCGAGCGCCTGGCCATCGCGGGCCTCGATATCGAGGTGCTGTTCGACCTCCGGCCACAGTCCGGGGCACGTGACCTACGCGATCGCTCCCGGCGTCTCCTCCTCCTCCTCCTCCTCCTCCTCCGACGCGCCCCACACCGGCGCGAGCGCGTCTGAGACGCCCGCCGCCGCGGCGCCCGCGGACGGGACCACGCCGGGGGAGGGCCGGGTGCTGCTCTCCGGAGACGTGCTCTTCCAGGGCTCCGTCGGGCGGGTGGATCTCCCGGGGGGAGACTGGAACGTGCTGGAGCGCTCGATCGGCACGCTCCTGGAGAGCTTCCCGGGGGAGACGATGGTGTACCCGGGCCACATGGGCGTGACGACCCTGGGGCGGGAGCTGCAGACCAACCCGTTCCTCGCCGAGCTGCGCTCCTCGGCGGGCGCCCCCGCAAGTTGAGCGTCCCCAAGCTCAGGGCCCCGCGGGGCACCTACGACGTGCTCGGCGCGCAGGCGCACTCGCGGACGCGTGTGGAGGAGCGAGCGCGGGCGCTGCTGGAGGGGGCGGGGTACGAGCGCATCGAGACGCCCACGTTCGAGGCCACCGAGCTGTTCGCGCGCGGGGTGGGCTCCTCGACGGACATCGTGCAGAAGGAGATGTACACCTTCGAGGACGGCTCCGGGCGCTCGCTCACGCTGCGCCCCGAGGGGACCGCGCCGGTGTGTCGCGCGTACGTGGAGCACGGGATGCACAAGCTCCGCCAGCCGGTGAAGCTGTGGTACCTGTCGAGCTTCTACCGCTACGAGCGCGCCCAGGCGGGGCGCTACCGGCAGTTCTGGCAGGTCGGCGCGGAGGCGCTCGGCTCGGAGGACCCCGCGGTGGACGCCGAGTCGATCGTGCTGCTCGCGGCGCTGCTGGAGGAGCTCGGGGTGGCGGAGGTGCGCCTGCGCCTCTCGAGCCTCGGCGGCCCGAGCGCCCGCGTGGAGTACCGCGAGCGCCTTCAGGGGCATCTGCGCGCGCACGAGGAGCGCCTCGCGCCGGAGGTGCGCGAGCGGATCGACCTCAACCCCCTGCGCGCATTCGACTCCGAACACGAGGGCACCCGCGCGGTGATGGCGAGCGCCCCGAGCCTGCTCGACCACCTCGGCCCCGAGGACGCCGCGCACTTCGCGGAGGTCCGCGCGCTGCTCGAGGAGGCCGGCGTCGCCTACGAGATCGACCCCACGCTCGTGCGGGGCCTCGACTACTACACCCGCACGGTCTTCGAGCTCACCTCCGATGCGCTCGGCGCCCAGAGCGGCGTGGGCGGCGGCGGGCGCTACGACAGCCTCGTATCAGAGCTCGGCGGCCCGCCCACCCCCGGCATGGGCTGGGCGGCGGGGATCGAGCGGATCCTCTTAGCGGGGGCCGCGCCCGTGGCAGGGGCGGGTGCGATCGACCTATATGTCGCGTTTGAGGATTTGGAGGGGAACCCCCCGGGGGGGGTTCCGGCGGGCGTTGGATTGGGGGCCGGCCCGCCCTCCGGCAGGCCGGCCGCGAGGGCCGCGTTCAAGATCCTCCACCAGGCGCGCAGCGCGGGCCTCACCGCGCAGATGGAGCTCGCGGGCCGCTCGCTGAAGAACCAGCTCGGCCACGCCGAGCGCCTTGGCGCGCGCTACGTGGCGATCGTCGGTGGTGCTGGCGGAGATGGAGCAGACGGAGTCGGAGATGGCGCAGGGGAGACCGTGCTCAAGGACATGCAGGCCCGCACCCAGGAGACGATCCCGACTGACACCGTGGTCCACGCGGTGCTGCGCGGTCTGCGCGACCTCTGAGCCGCCGAAGCTCCGCCCACCGACGCCCGAGGATCTGCTGGATGGGGCGTTTGCCGTCCAAGGCCCGATGCGGGGCTCAACTCATGGCGCGCGAATGCCGAAGTTGGGGGGGATGGCCCAGTTATCGCGCCCCTACCAGATCGCTCTGCTCGCGCTCGCGACGCTCGTGCTTGCGTGGTTCGTGGTGCTGCACCGCCCCGGCGGGGCCACCACGAGCTCCTCCTCTCCGAGCGTCTCCTCCTCGGCAGGCGGCTCCTCCGGGTCCTCTTCGGCCGGCGGCTCGAGCTCCGTCTACCACGGCTCCGCGCCCGGCGTGGAAGGGCTGAGCAAGGACATCAACAAGGCTCACGGGGCCGTCGCCACCTCCGAACACAACGCCCAGGCGCTGCAGAGCAAATCCGCGCAGGCATCCGGGGAAGCGGCCGGCGGAGGAACCGCCGCCCGTGGGAGCGGCGGGGCCTCGCACAACGCCGCAGGCTCGTCCGCGAGCACGGCCGCCCCCGCCGCCGGCGGGTCCCGCTCCCGTACACACACCTCTGCGGGCGCCTCGTCATCCGCGTCGAAGACGGCCGCACCGCCCACGCACCACGGCGCCGCCGCTGCCGCGCCCGCCAAGTCGGCGCCCACGATGCAGGCGACCGTCGCGGCGGAGCTCAAGCAGCACAAGGTCGTCCTGCTGCTCTTCTGGAACCCCCACTCCACCGACGACGCGGCCGTGGACCGTCAGGTGCTGGCCGCGGCGCACAAGCTGGGTCGCGGAGTCGCTGTGCACACCGCCCGCGCCAAGCAGGTCAACTCCTTCGGCTCGATCACCCGCAACATCCAGGTCTACCAGACCCCCACGCTGCTGATCGTCAACCCCAAGCTGCAGGTCACCACGCTGACCGGCTACACCGACGCCTACGCGATCCGGCAGGCCATCGCTGAAGCGCGCAGGTAGCAAGGACCCGCTTGACGGCTCCTGCGGGCGCCTAAACTCGGCGGCATGATCGCCGAGGCGCTTGCCGGCCACCTGGAGCGTCCCACCGGGCGCGGACACACCCCCGTGGACTCATTCACCGGCGCCGCCGGTGGAGCCGCCTGCGGGGATCTCGTGCGCCTCTCGCTCGCGCTCGATCCCGGCAGCCCCGAGGGCACGGTCGCGGACGCCGGCTTCGACGCGAGCGGCTGCGGGGCGGCCATCGCCGCCGGCAGCGCCGCCGTCGCGCTCGTGCGCGGGGCGCCCCTGCTGGGGGCGGCGCGCGTCGGGGCCGACGAGATCGCCGCGGAGCTCGGAGGGCTCAGCCCCGCCAGGCGCCACGCCGCCGAGCTCGCCGCCGACGCCCTGCACCGCGCGCTCGGCGCCGCCGCGCGCGCTCAGGCCGCGCTTGCGCCGGCTGGGGGCGGCGCCCAGCGCACCCTCGTCGCGATGAGCGGCGGCGTCGACAGCGCCGTCGCCGCGCTGCTCACCGCGCGCACCGGCGAGGAGGTGCTCGCCGTCACGCTCGAGCTCTGGGCGGACCCCGAGAACGACGGGGATCGCAGCTGCTGCTCCGCGCAGGCCGTCCGCGGCGCCCGCGCGCTCGCCCACCGCCTCGGGCTGCCCCACCTCTCGATCGACCTGCGCGAGGAGTTCCGCGCCGGCGTCGTCGAGGGCTGGCTCGCCGGCTACGCCCGCGGCCACACCCCCAACCCCTGCGTGCGCTGCAACGGCGACGTCCGTCTCGACGCGATGCTCGACCTCGCCCGCCGTCTCGGCAGCGAACGGCTGGTCACTGGGCACTACGCGCGCGTGCACGTGGAGGATCCTGAGCCTCTGCTGCGCATGGCCCGCGACCCGGTCAAGGACCAGAGCTACGTGCTCGCCGGCCTCGATCCGGACTCGCTCGCTCGCCTGCGCTTCCCCCTCGGGGAGATGACCAAGGCTGAGGTCCGCGAGCTCGCCGAGCGGGAGGGGCTCTCGGTCGCGCGCAAGCCCGACTCTCAGGATCTCTGCTTCCTCGCGGGCACCCAGCTTCCCCGCTTCCTCGCCCGCCACGGGGAGCTCGAGAGCGCGCCCGGGAGCATCGTGGACCTCGAGGGCGCCCCGCTGGGCATCCACCGCGGAGCGCACTCCTTCACCGTTGGCCAGCGCCACGGGCTCGGCATCGGTGGCCCCGGGCCTCTCTACGTGCTGCGCACCGACCCCGGCGCCAACACCGTCACCGTCGGCCCGCGCGAGGCTCTGCTCACCAGCACAGTCGCCGTGCGCGATGTCACCCTCCGTCGCACCGGCGCCCGCGTCGATGGCGTCAAGGTCCGCTCCCGCGGGCAGCGCTATCCCTGCCGCCTGGCCCGCGACCACGGGCCCGGTACGCACGCCACCGTCGATGTCGAGCTCGAGCAGCCGATCGAACGCACAGCCCCTGGGCAGATCGCCTGCCTTTACGAGGGCGACCTGATCCTGGGCTACGGCACCGTAGCCGCGTAGGCGCTTAAGATCATCCGACCATGACCTCGGATCAGATCCGCGAGCGCTTCCTTGCCTTCTTCGAGGAGCGCGGCCACCGGCGGCTGCCCTCCGCCTCGCTCGTGCCGCCCCCCGAGGATCGCACCGTGCTGCTCACCACCGCCGGGATGCAGCCCCTGAAGCCCTACTTCCTGGGGCGCGAATCGCCGCCCGCGCCCACGCTCACGAGCTGCCAGAAGTGCTTCCGCACGCCCGACATCGAGAAGGTCGGCAGCACGCTGCGCCACCTGACCTTCTTCGAGATGCTAGGCAACTTCTCGATCGGGGAGTACTTCAAGCAGGGCGCCATCGAGCTCGCCTGGAAGCTCTCGCTCGAGGTCTTCGGCTTCCGGGCCGATGACATCTGGGTCACCGTGTTCGCGGGCGACGAGGCCCTCGGGCTCGGGCCCGACGAGGAGGCGATCGAGCTGTGGCAGGCCGCCGGGGTGCCACGCGAGCGGATCGTCGGCTGTCCCCGCTCGGAGAACTTCTGGGAAGCCGGCCCGGTCGGTCCCAGCGGACCCTGCTCGGAGCTCTACCTCGACCGCGGCCTTCGCTTCGGCGCGAGCGACGATCTCCCCGGCGGTGAGAACGAGCGCTTCCTGGAGTACTGGAACCTCGTCTTCATGCAGTACAACCAGGAGCCGCACGATCATCTGAGCGAGCTGCCCACCCGCAACATCGACACCGGCCTCGGCCTCAACCGCATGGCGGCGATCCTGCAGGGCAAGAACTCCGTCTTCGAGACCGACCAGTTTCTGCCGCTCATCGAACTCGGCGAAGAGATCTCTGGGCTGCGTTACGGCGAGGGGCAGCCGACCGACCGGGCGCTGCGCATCCTCGCCGACCACGCCCGCGGCATGTCCTTCATGGTCGCCGACGGCGTCGTTCCCTCCAACGAGGAGCGCGGCTATGTGTTGCGTCACCTGATGCGCCGCGCGATCCTGCAGGGTCGCCGCACACTCGGCATGGAGGGCGGCTTCCTCGTGCGCTACGCCGCTGTCGTGCGCGAGTTGATGGGCGGGGCCTACCCCGAACTGGCCGGGCAGCGCGAGGCGATCGAGACGTGGCTCGCCTCCGAAGAGGAGAGCTTCGGACGCACCCTGGAGCAGGGCACGCGGCTGCTGGAGGAGTTGATCGAGCGGGCCGAGGAGGCAGGCGCGAAGAGCATCGCCGCGCAGGATGCCTTCATCCTGCACGACACCCACGGCTTCCCCTTCGACCTCACCCGCGAACTGCTCGCCGAGCGTGGCTTGGGCGTCGATGCTGCCGGCTTTGAGGGGCTGATGGAGGCGCAGCGGGCGCGTGCCCGTGCGGCCGCCGGGAGCCCCGCCGGCGAGGGCGCCGGGGAAGACCCCCGCGAGCACGCCCGTGAGCTGGCTGCCGAGGCAGGCTTCCAGACCCGCTTCACAGGCTACGAGACGGAGATGCAGCGCACCACCGTCGGCGCCTTGGAGATGGTCGCGGCGAACGGCTCTGGCGAGGTTGAGCAGACAGGCGCGGAATCGGCGAGCAGACCGGGCGGCGCGCGTTACCTCCTGAAGCTCGCCGAGTCCCCCTTCTACCCCGCCGGCGGCGGCCAGGTCTCCGACACGGGCACGATCGAGTGCGAGCACGGCGACTGCCGCGCACGCGTGGAGGGCGTCTTCCGTCTCGGCGACGACCAGGCGCTCGCGGTGGTGGTGGAGCGCGGGTCGCTGAACCCCGAGGAGCCCGTGCTCGCGCGCGTCGACCACGCCGCCCGCCGCGCCACCGAGTGCAACCACACCGCCACTCACCTCCTGCACGCCGCCCTGCGCGAGCGCCTCGGAGCGCATGTGCGCCAGGGGGGCTCGTACGTTGGCCCCGACAAGCTGCGCTTCGACTTCAGCCACAGCCAGGCTTTGACTGCTGAGGAGCTGCGCGACGTGGAGGACCGCGTGAATGAGTGGATTCTCTCGGGCGACCCCGTGCGCCCGATCACGACCACGCTGGAGGAGGCTCGCAAGTTGGGCGCGATGGCGCTCTTCGGCGAGAAGTACGGCGAGGTGGTGCGCATGGTGCAGATCGGCGAGGGCGAGTATTCCCGCGAGTTGTGCGGGGGTACCCATGTGCGGTCCACGGCAGAGATCGGTGTCTTTCACATACTGAGTGAGAGGTCGAGTGCGGCGAACGTCAGGCGGATGGAGGCGATCACCGGGCCGGTGGCGGTGGAACTGCTGCGTGAGCGCGACCGTAAGTTGCAGGCTTTGGAGATCGCGGCAAAGGCTCCCGCCGAGCGCATACCGGCGATGTTGGAGTTGGGGCCCGCCGAAGGCGGGTCGAGCGCCTCGTTGAAGCTCACAACGACACGTGGACGCCGATTCTCTGGCGGGGCGGGCAGTCGAGATCGCCGGGGCACTTGTGTTGGCGGCCGCGGTCGATGTCGCGGACGCGAAGGCGCTGCTGGACGTGGTCGATCGTGTGCGCGGCAAACTTCCCGAGGCCGCGATCGTACTCGGCACGGCCGTCGACGGCCGGGTGCACCTGGTGGCCGGCGTCGCCCCTTCGCTCGTGGAGCGAGGGGTCAAGGCGGGGGCCGTCGTCAAGATCGCCGCCGAGATCGTCGGCGGGGGAGGGGGCGGACGCGACACGATGGCGCAGGCCGGGGGCAGCAAACCGGAGATGCTCGGTGCCGCCATCGACGCGGCGGAGACGGCAATCGGGTCGATCCTCACGGGCTGATGCGCGTGCTCGGCCTCGACTACGGCAGCGCCCGCTGTGGCTGCGCGCTGGCTGACCCGACCGGCACGCTCGTCACCCCGATCGAGTCGATCGCGCGCCCCGCGAGCCGCCGCGGGATGGATGCGCTGGCCGCGCTCGTCGCCGAGCGCGAGGTGCGGCGCGTCGTCGTCGGCCTGCCGCTGTCGCTCTGCGGCGAGGACAGCGAGCAGACGCACGAGACCAGACAGTTCGCCCGGCGGCTCGCGCGGCGGCTGGGCGAGGACGTGCCAGTCGAGCTGCACGACGAGCGCTTCACCACGCGCATGGCCCAGCGGATGGAGGGCGCCACGACGCCCGAGGACTCCCGCGCCGCCGCGATCATGCTCGAGCAGTGGCTGACCGCGTGATCGTGCGCCGCCGGGCAGTGGCGCTCGCAGCGGTTGCGGTCGTGGTGGTGGGGGTGTTTGCGCTGGCCCGGACAATATCCGGCTCCAAGCCCGCGCCGCCGCCGGTCGCCGCGGCGAGCATTGTGAAGATCACGATCCCCGAGGGCGAGACCCGCGCTCAAATCGCGCGGGTCGCCAAGGCGAAGGGGCTGACGGGCAGCTACCTGATCTCCTCGCGACGCTCGTCGCTGTTGAACCCCGCGCACTACGGCGCGCCGCGGGGTACGCCGAACCTCGAAGGCTTCCTGTTCCCGGCGACCTACGAACTGTATGCCGGCTCCCCGGCGCGGCGGCTGGTATCCGAGCAGCTGACGGCGTTCGAAGAAAACTTCGGCCTCACGGAGATCCACCGGGCGCATGCGCTTCACCTAACCCCCTACCAGCTGCTGACGGTCGCCTCGATGGTCGAACGCGAGGCGCTGCTGGAGCGCGACCGCCCGCGCGTGGCGGCCGTCATCTACAACCGCCTGCGTCTGGGGATGCCGCTGGGGATCGACGCGACGATCCGCTACGCGCTGAACGATTTCTCGGCGCCGCTGACCGAAGCGCAGCTGCACAGCGACTCTCCCTACAACACGCGCACCCGCCATGGCCTGCCGCCGACCCCGATCAGCAACCCGGGGATGGCCTCGATCGATGCGGCCGCGCACCCCGCGCACGTGCCCTACCTCTACTACGTCAACGGCGCCGACGGCTGCGGCGAGCTCGTGTTCTCCACGAGCAACGCAGAATTCGAACGCAACGCGGCCGCCTACCAGGCGGCGCTCAGCAACAACGGCGGGCGCGTGCCCACCTGTCGGAGATCCAAATGACGCGTCTGGGTGTGCTCGGTTGGCCCGTGGCGCACAGCCGCTCGCCGGCGATGCAGAACGCGGCGCTGAGGGAGCTGGGCCTGGAGGAGTGGAGCTACCAGCGGCTGCCGGTGCCACCGGAGCTCTTCGCCGAGACCGCGCGCGCGCTCGGCGGCGCGGGCTTCGCGGGGGCGAACGTGACGATCCCGCATAAGCAGGCGGCGCTCGCGCTTGCCGACAGCGCGAGCGGCGCCGCGCGGGAGATCGGGGCGGCGAACACGCTCACCTTCGCCGGCGGTGGGGAGATCGCCGCGGAGAACACGGATGCCCCGGGGCTGATCGCGGCGATGGAGCGCGCGGGGCACTCCCCGCGGGGCCTCACGGCGCTCGTGCTCGGCGCGGGGGGCAGCGCGCGCGCGGCGGTGTGGGCGCTGCGCGAGGGGGGGCAAAGGATGTCTTGGTGTGCAATCGCACGCACGCGCGCGCGGTGGAGCTTGCAAGCGCATTCGGAGCGCGCGCGGTGGAGTTGCCCGAAAGGGCCGACATCCTCGTCAACTGCACCTCCGTCGGGCTAGTACGACCGGCTAGGAGGGGGAGAGCGACCTCAACCTGCTGGGCCTAACGCACGATCTGGTCGGTAGGTACTCGTATGTCGTCGATCTGGTCTACCAAGAAGGCTCCACGCCGCTGCTCGCCGCTGCGCGCGAGCAGGGCGTGCCCACCGTGGACGGGCTCGAGGTGCTCGTCGCGCAGGGCGCGCTCAGCCTTCGAGCTGTGGACCGGGCGCCCGGCGCCGATCGAGGTCATGCGCCGCGCGGTGCGGGATACCGGCGAGCAGTAGCGCCACCTGTGGCCGGAGGTGGGGGCGATGAGCGCCCGGCACCCCGAGGAGAGCCCCGACCTGCACGAGATCTTCGGCCTAGAGGGTGGCGCAGACGGCTCCAGGCCGGCGAGCCGGGCCCCTCTTCAGTCAGATAAGGGTGGCGCAGACGGCTCCAGGACGGCGAGCCGGGCCCCTCTTCTCCAATCAGATTCCGAGAGCCCGCCGGTCGTCGTCACGCTCCCGGAGCGTCCTGCGGGCGGTGGGCCCAAACGGGCCGGCGGAGCAGATGGCGTCGAGGTCGAGTCCGAGCATATGGTTGTGAGTGCGGACATCGAGGTCAAGACGCGCGCCGAGCGAGAGGCGGGCGACGGCCCGGGGGAGGGCCGGGTGGGCATCACCTCGCCCACGCGCCGCGGCTCCTCCTCGCGCTTCCTCACGGACGTGATCGTGGACATGGGCCTCGTCACACGCGAGCGCGTGGACGATGCGATCGCGACCTCGCCGCAGCTCGGGGACGACGCCCGAGCGGGTGCTGGTCGAGGAAGGGGTGCTGAGCAACGACGGCCTCGCGCGCGCGCTGGCGGAGCGCTACGGCCTCGACCACCTCGACCTCGGGGTCTTCCATGTGGACATGGGCGCCGCGAACCTCGTGACGACCGCGGCGGCGAAGCGCTACCAGGCGGTGCCGGTGGCGTTCGTGGACAAGCGCACGCTGCTGGTGGCGATGACCGACCCCTCGAACGTGCTCGCGGTGGACGACATCGCGATCATGACCGGCTACGAGGTGCGCGTGGCGGTCGCCGCGCCGGAGGACATCGTCGCGCTGATCTCTCGCCTGGACCGCCTCGACGACGTGGTCGCCGCCACCGGCGAGCTCACCGAGAGCGAGGAGTCCCAGGCCGAGGTCGTCGACCTGCACGAGACCGACGACGACGCGCCGGTCATCAAGCTCGTCAACCAGATCGTCGCGCAGGCGGTCGAGCAGCACGCCTCGGACGTGCACATAACCCCCGACGGCAAGGAGACGCGGGTGCGCTTCCGCGTCGACGGGGTGCTGGCGGACATCACCACCGTGCCGAAAAGGATGGGGCCGGGGGTGGTCTCGCGCATCAAGATCATGGCCGAGCTGGACATCTCCGAGCGGCGCCTGCCCCAGGACGGCCGCGTGGGGCTGACGGTCGACGGGCGCCACGTCGACCTGCGCGTGGTGACGCTCCCGAGCGTGCACGGCGAGTCGATCGTGATGCGCATCCTCGACAAGGACTCGGTCGTGATGAAGCTCGAGAAGCTCGGCATGGGAGACGAGGAGCGCGAGCGCTTCGAGCACGCAGTCCACCAGACCCACGGCGCGGTGCTGGTGACCGGGCCCACCGGCTCGGGCAAGTCGACCACGCTCTACGCGGCGCTGCAGGCGCTGAACACGCCGGAGAAGAACATCATCACCGTCGAGGACCCGGTCGAGTACCAGGTGGAGGGCATCAACCAGGTGCAGGTCACCCCGAAGGCGGGCCTGACGTTCGCGACGGGCCTGCGCGCGATGGTGCGCGCGGACCCCGACGTGATCATGGTCGGCGAGATCCGCGACCGCGAGACCGCGCAGATCGCGGTCGAGTCGGCGCTCACGGGGCACCTGGTGCTCTCCACGCTGCACACCAACGACGCGCCGTCTGCCATCACGCGCCTGATCGAGATGGGGATCGAGCCGTTCCTGGTCGCCTCGGCGCTGGACTGCGTGCTCGCGCAGCGGCTGGTGCGCACGCTCTGCTCGCACTGCAAGAAGCGCACGATCATCTCCGCGGAGGTGCTGCGCCAGAACGGCTACAAGGCGCTCGTGGACCTGGAGGCGCTACGAGCCCGCGGGCTGCCGGCGCTGCGGCGGCTCGGGCTACCGCGGCCGCGGGGGGATCTACGAGGTGATGAGCGTGACGCCCGAGATCCGCCGCCTGGCGCTCGAGCGCCGGGCCGCGGAGGATCTGCGCGAGGTGGCCGTCCAGCAGGGGATGCGCGGCCTGCGCGAGGACGGCCTGGACAAGGTCCGCCAGGGCCGCACCTCCATTGCTGAGCTCTCGCGCGTCCTTGGAAGCGGCTGAGTCGCACTAGTATTTTCGTCCACTGCGCCGCGAGGGGCCGCAATGCGCACGCGCGGGGAGTCGATGGGCGGGCGATGGGCATTGACTTCGCAGATCTCTTGATGGAGGTCGTCTCGCGCCGTGCCTCGGATCTGCACATGGCCGCGGGGGCGCACCCGACTGTGCGTCGTGCGCGGCCGCCTGACGCCGCTGGAGGACTACCCGAAGCTCTCGGGCACGGACACCCGCGAGATCGTCTACTCGATCCTCACCGGCGACCAGCGCCAGCGCCTGGAGACCGATCTGGCAGCTCGACTTTGCCTACTCGGTGCCGGGCCACGCGCGCTTCCGCGTGAACGCCTACTACCAGCGCGGCGCGATCGGCGCGGCGTTCCGCCTGATCCCCGTCGGACCTGACCTCGATCGACGAGCTGGGCCTGCCGGCGACGGTCGCACGAGTTCACGCGCAAGCCGCGCGGGTTCGTGCTCGTGACGGGCCCGACCGGCTCGGGCAAGTCGACCTCGCTGGCGGCGATGATCGACGAGATCAACCAGACGCGCGACGAGCACATCATGACGATCGAGGACCCGATCGAGTTCCTGCACCCCCACAAGCGCTGCCTGGTCAACCAGCGCGAGCTGGGCTCGGACGCGCAGAGCTTCGCCGAGGCGCTGAAGGCCGCGCTGCGCCAGGACCCCGACGTGATCCTCGTCGGCGAGATGCGCGACCTGGAGACGATCTCCACCGCGCTGACCGCGGCCGAGACCGGCCACCTGGTGTTCGCGACGCTGCACACCCAGGACGCCGCCGCAGACGATCGACCGCGTGATCGACGTCTTCCCGCCCCACCAGCAGGGGCAGGTGCGCGTGCAGCTGTCGGTGTGCCTGCAGGGGATCATGACCCAGCAGCTGCTCCCCACGGCCGACGGCTCGGGCCGGGCGGTGGCGTGCGAGGTGCTGGTACCGACCCCGGCGGTGCGCAACCTGATCCGCGAGGGCAAGACCCACCAGATCTACTCGACGATGCAGACCGGCACGGCGCACGGCATGCAGACGATGGACGCCTCGCTGGCCACGCTCGTGCGCGCGAGCACGATCTCCCAGAAGATGGCCGAATCCCGCTCGTCCACCCCCGAGGAGCTGCGGCGCCTGCTCGGCGCGAGCTCGCTAGCGGCATGAGCACGTACGTCTTCAAGGCGATGGACCTGGCGGGCGTGAAGGCGCGCGGCGAGGTCGAAGCCGAATCCAAGCAGGCGGTCTCCGACCAGCTGAAGGCGCGCGGTCTGATCGTTCTGGAGATCGCCGACAAGCACGCCTCGCGCCAGATCGAGCTCGCCTTCCTGAAGAGCGTCAAGGCGGGCGACCTGGCGGTCTTCTCGCGCCAGCTCTCGACGATGATCTCCTCGGGCATGAGCATCCTGCGCGCGCTGTACGTGCTGGAGGAGCAGACCGAGAACAAGTTCCTGAAGGAAACGATCGTCGCGGTCCGCAAGGACGTCGAGGCGGGCCTGCCGCTGAGCGACGCGATGGAGCGCCACCCGAAGGTCTTCAACCAGCTGTTCGTCGCGATGACGCGCGCGGGGGAGACCGGCGGCGTGCTCGAGGGCTCGCTGCTGCGCGTCGCCGACCAGCTCGAGAAGGACGCCTCGCTGCGCCGCCAGATCAAATCGGCGATGGTCTACCCGACGATGGTGATCATCTTCGCGGTGGGCGTGATGATGGCGCTCGTCGCCTTCCTCGTCCCCGTCTTCGAGGGCGTCTTCAAGACGTTCGGCGGGGAACTGCCCAAGATTACCCAGGTCTCGGTGTTCCTCTCGCATATGGTGCTGGGCTACTGGTGGCTGATGTTCGGCCTGACGATCGCGGCGGCGGTGGCGTTCGTCAAGTGGAAGAACAGCTCGTGGGGGCGCAAGCAGTGGGACCGCTTCCGCCTGCGCATCCCGATGAAGATCGGGACGATCGTGCAGGAGGTGGCGATCGCGCGCTGGTCGCGCACGCTCGCCGCGCTCACCGGCGCCGGCGTGCCGCTGCTGCAGGCCCTGGAGATCACCGGCAAGACCGGCGGCAACATCGCGGTCGAGGAGGCGATGGAAGGGGTGATCGCCTCGGTCAAGCGCGGCGGCACGATCTCCGCGCCGCTCGGCCAGGCCTCGATCTTCCCCACGATGGTCACGCACATGGTCGGCAGTCGGCGAGGAGACCGGCGCCCTGGACGCGATGCTCGACAAGGTCGCCGACTTCTACGAGGACCGCGTGGACGCCTCCGTGAAGGCACTCACCTCGATCCTCGAGCCGATCATGATCGTCGTGATCGGCGGCATCGTCGGCTTCATCGTGATCTCGATGTACATGCCGCTGTTCACGGT
This sequence comes from uncultured Solirubrobacterales bacterium, assembly GCA_963813765.1. GTDB lineage: Bacteria > Actinomycetota > Thermoleophilia > Solirubrobacterales > Solirubrobacteraceae > Palsa-744. The sequence continues at coordinate 588,948 of CAWFAB010000006.1, read as the reverse complement.
CTACAACAGCATCCATTAGGAGCAGCGCCCGCGCAAGCTCAGCGCGGGCCGATCTGGAGCTTCCCGCCCCGCACCGACAGCGAGACGCGGCCGTCGAGCAGCTCGAGCAGCTCGGCGCCGACCAGCTCGCGGCGCCAGCCGTGGAGCGTGCGCACCTTGGACTCGATCCCGCCCACCCCGCCGGTTCGTTGGGCGGCGACGATCGCCTGCAGGTCGGCGCGGGCGGCGATCAGCTCGTAGGCCAGGTCGGCCTCGCGCGCGCGGGCGCGCACGAGCGCTTCGCAGAGGGCGACCAGGGATGCGTCGGCGGGGTCGGGCGCCTCGTGGCGGGCGAGGCGCTCCAGGGGCGTCTGGGGGCGGTCGGCGCCGGTTCGCACCGCCTCCAGCAGCTCGGTGCCGCGGCGGCGCAGGCCGCTCTGGGCGACCCCGCGGATCTGCTCCAGCTCGCGCATCGTGGCGGGGCGGCGCTTGGCGATCTCGACGAGCGCCGCGTCGTGCGAGCACGCTCTGCACGGTGCGGTCCTGCGGCGGCGGCCTTGCCCTCGCGCCAGGCGACGAGCTCGCGCGCGACCGCCTGGGAGGCGGCGCTGAGGTTGCGGACCCGGGGCAGGCGGGCGAAGATCGTCTCCTCGTCGCGCTCGTCGCTGGCCTGCTCGAGCGAGCGGCACTCCTCGCGCGCCCACTCCAGGCGCCCGCGCGCGCGCGAGCCGCCGCTCGAGCTCCTCGGCGAGCTCCAGCAGGTGCACGACGTCCTCGCGGGCGTAGGCGAGCTGCTCGGGCGAGAGCGGCCGGGCGTCCCAGCGGGTGAAGCTCGCGCTCTTGGCGAGACGCACGCCGAGCACCTCGCGCGAGCAGCGTCTCGTAGGAGGCCTGCGCGGCCATGCCCGCGAAGCCCGCGGCGACCTGGGTGTCGAAGACGTTGCGCACGGGCGTCTGGAAGCGCCGCCGCAGCAGCGCGATGTCCTGGCGGCCGGCGTGCACCACCAGCTCGATGTCGGGGTCGGCGAGCGCGCGCGCGAGCGGCGCGCCGTCGAGGTGCTCCCGCAGCGGGTCGATCAGCTCGATCGCAGGCCGGCGGTGTCGTCGGGGACCGCGAGCTGGACGAGGCACAGCAGCGTGCGGTAGCGCCCCTCGCCCATGAACTCGGTGTCGAGCGCGAGGCGGCCGCTGCGCGCGCCTGCGCGGCGATCTCTGCGAGCGCAGCATCCGAGTTGCTCATGTGCGTCTCTCATCGTCGAAGCCCGTTGCGGCCGGGAGGCGCAGCTGAAAGCAGGCGCCGTCGCCGCGGTCAACCGAAGCCGGGAGACACTCGCCTTCGACCGAAGCCGGGAGACACTCGCCTTCGGCTCGCGTCCCCGTTTCGGCCAGCTCGAGCGCTCCGCCCATACGCGACGGCGAGCTCCGCGCCCGATCGCGAGACCCAGGCCGAAGCCGCTGCGCCCGCCGTGGTGGCAGCCGCGCTGGAAGCGCTCGAAGATCAGCTCGCGCTCGGCGGCGGGCACGCCGGGTCCCTGGTCGCAGACCTTGAGCATGCGCCCGTTGGCCGTCCGTCGGCGGCCTGCACCTCGATCGTCGAGCCGCGCGGGGGCGACGCGCAGGGCGTTGTCGAGCAGGATCCGCACGATCCGCGCCACCGCTCCCGGGTCGGCCTGCGCCCAGCATGGGCGCCGGTGCGGTCGGGTACGACCACCGCGACGTCGCGCTCGCCGGCGCGCGAGCTCGAACTCGGCGGCCACCGCGCGGCCGAGCTCGCCGAGCTCCACCGGCTCGCTGCGCAGCTCCACCTCGCGCGTCGAGCCGGCTGAGGTCGAGCAGGTCGGAGGCAAGGCTGCGAGAGCGCGCGCGACTGCTCCCGGGCGCGCGCGACGCGCTCGCGGGCGTCCTCGAGGTCGAGCTGCTCGGGGTTCAGGTCGTCCTCGAGCAGCTCGAGCATCCCGTCGAGCGAGGCCAGCGGCGTGCGCAGCTCGTGCGAGGCGGTCGCGACGAACGCGCGCCGCGCGGCCTCCTGGCGGCGCAGCCGCGCCTGCATCGCGCGAACGCCCGCGCGAGCTCGCCGATCTCGTCGGGGCCGCGGTCGTCCGGCAGGGCGGCTCGCCTGCGGACCCCGGCGCTCGAGCTCGCGGGTGGCGTCGCGCAGCCGCTCGAGGCGGCGCAGCAGCGTGGTCGCGAGCCGATCCCCGAGCAGCAGCGCGATCAGCGAGGCCCGCGCGCGGCGGCCTCGATGAACGCGTTCTGCACCACGCTGCACCGCCGAGGAGACGTAGTCGAGGCGCTTGGTGAGCACCACCACGTAGCGACGGCCGGCGGCGGCGATCCGGATCGGCTGGGCGACGACCAGCTCGTTGCCGGCGAGGGTGTGGACGGCCACGCGGGTGCTCAGCGCGCGGCGGACCTGGCTGTAGTAGTCGGGCACGTTCTGCGTGGTTGTGGCCGGCGTAGACCACGTCGAGCCGGCTGTCGAGGACCGTCACGGCGGCGTCGCGAGCGGCGGCGCAGCGGCGTTGCGTGGCCCTGTGCAGTTCCTGCGTGTCGAGCTGCCCGGTGGAGGGCGTCGACCGTGATCTCGGCGAACTCCGTGCGCGAGGCGCCGAGCGCCGTCTTGACCGTGCGATTCGCCGTCGCTGGCGCAGGCGCTGCTCGAGCGGGGAGAGCAGCGCCAGCGCCGCCGACGGCGAGCGTCACGGCGCTGGTCAGCAGCGAGCGCGGCGAGCAGCCGCGGCCGCAGGCCGAGCAGCCGGGGGGCAGTGCGACGACCGCGCGCGCGGCGCCATCACGGCTCCGCGAAGCGGTAGCCGGCCCCGCGCACGGTCAGGATCAGCCTGCGGCTCCTCGGGGTGCTCCTCGAGCTTCTCGCGCAGGTGGCGGATGTGCACGTCGATCGCGCGCGGGTCGCGGTAGGCGGAGTCGCCCCAGATCGCGCGCAGCAGCTCCTGGCGGTTGAACAGGCGGCCCGGCTCGGACATCAGCCGGGCGAGCAGCTCGAACTCGGAGAAGGTCAGGCGCACCGGCTCGCCGTTCACGGTCACCTCGCGCCGGCCGCGGTCGAGCGCCACCGGGCCGACGCTCAGGACGCTCGCGCCCCAGCGCGCGCGGCCCGGAGCGGCGCAGCACGGCGCGGACGCGGCTGCGCAGCTCGGCGAGGCCGAACGGCTTGGTGACGTAGTCGTCGGCGCCCGCCTCCAGGCCCTGCACCGCGTCGGCCTCGCGTGTCCAGCGCGGTGAGCATGATGATCGGCACGACGTTGCGCCGCGCGCGCAGGGTGCGGCAGACCTCGTAGCCGTTCGGCCCCGCGCCGAGCGCGACGTCGAGCAGGACCACGTCGAAGTGCTCCGCGCTCGGCGCGCTCGATCGCCTCGGCGCCCGTGGCGACCGCCTCGACGCGTGTGCCCCTCGCGCGAGAAGGAGCGCGTGAGCGTCTCGCGCAGCGACTCCTCGTCGTCGACGACGAGGATCTTCAGGGATAGGGGTGTCTCGACGGTGCTTATTTGAGATCGTCCACGTGGGTCGGTTTCACAGCGGGCGTGTGGGCGCCGGGCCTCCCTGCCCGGCGTCGGCGCGTGGCGCTTCGGCCATGCACGCTACACGCCAGGGCAGTCGCCAGAGCATTCCACCGTAATCCCGAGGCACCGCGTCTTGAGCCCTCGACGGCTTCGGCCGCTTGGCTTGCACGCTAGAATTGGGGCCATGACCGCGAAGGAGCTGGTGCTCCGGGAGGCTCCCACCTGGAGTGAAGAGCAGGCTGAGCGTGCGCTCCGGGCAGCCCACGTCGAGCCGGGGGATGTCATCGACGACTGGGGGAACCTGTCGGCTATGACCCGCGCGTCTACGTCCAGGGCGATGCGCCGAATGGCCGAGGAAGAGGCCGCCGCCGGGTTCTCCTGGGACGACCATCTCCCGTCGTGACACGTGGCGAGGTTTGGCTGTATGAGCCGCCCTCGGACAAGCGCCGACCGGTGTTGATCCTCACCCGCGAGGAGCACATCGAGCGCCAATTCGACGTGATCGCCGTGCCAGCCACTGGCACCGCTCGCGGCTGGGACACCGAGATCGAGCTCGGACCAAGAGCCCCCGAGCGGAGAGGAGGTATCTCACGGCAAACGCCACAACATCCCCCCGTGGGGCATCCCGGCCTGCGCGGAGACGTCGGTTGCGTGTTCGCGCACCCAGCGGACGGGCGCGGAGCAGTCGGCGTCGGTGGGTGGAGTGTGCGGCCCGCACCCGCCGCTCGTGAACGCGTAGCGGACCTTCCCCGCCGCGGCGAGCGCGCGCAGGCGGGCGACGGTGGTGAAGACGCGGCCGTTGAGGGTGGTGAGCACGAGGATCGGGCGGGCGTCGCGCACGACCAGTTCGCCCATCTTGGTACCGGAGTCGAACGCCGCCTCGTAGTAGGCGGAGCCCTGGTGGGCGCGCAGATAGGCGCTGAGCGGCTGGAGCTCCCCAGGGTGCAGTGCGCCGAGGCGGTTGGTGTCGGACACGTTTTCGTGCACCGCTCGCAGCGAGGCCGACAGCGGGATCGCGAGCAGGCAGAGCAGCGCGAGCGCGAGCACGCCAACATGCGACCGGTCGCCGCGCGGGCGGCCCGTCCAGGCGAGCGCGAGCGCCCCAGTCGCTGCGGCGGCGGTGATCCACCACACGGCGGTCGTCCCGAACAGCAGCGGCTCGGCGTAGATCGCGACGGCGAGCAGCGTCACCGTGAGCGCGAGCAGTCGCGCGGTGCTGCGACGCTCGGTCGCCCACGCGACGCCGATCCCCAGCGTGGCGGCGACGGCGGGCGTGAAGCCCTCGGTGTAGCGGGGATGCAGGCGCCCCATGTAGCTGAACAGCGCGAGGCCCGCGAGCAGCCAGAGCATCAGGCCGGCGGCGAGCGCGAGCCGCAGATGAGAGCCCGCGGGCGCTTCCTGTGGCGTTGGCCGATCTTCGATCGGTCGCCGTTCCCGCAGCAGCGCCCCCAGCGCCGCGCCCCCGAGCAGCAGGCCGGCGAGCGCCTCCAGGCCGAGGCGCTCGCCGGAGAGCGGGCCGATGCGGGCGAGCAGGCGGGTGGGGGAGGGGGGGAGGATCGGGATCGCGTCGCGCTGGGCCTGGGTGCGCTCGGGGTAGGGGTATCCCGGCTGGAAGCCCGTCTGGGGCCCTTCCACGGCCTTGCCCTCGATGCGTTCGAGGCCGTTGAAGACGAATGCGGCGTTCCACGCGCTGCCGTTGCTCGACCCGTACGCCCAGGGCCGCTGGTGGGCGGGGTAGAGGAGCGTGGCGCCCAGCCACGAGAGCGCGACCGCGACGAGCACCAGGCCCGCCAGCGCCGAGCTGCGCCGCCCGCCGGCGCCTGCGGCCGGGCAGGCCGAGCCAGGCGAGCAGCACCAGCCCGGGGAGCGCGACGAGCGACTCCAGCAGCTTCACGTCGAACGCCACGCCGAGCGCGGCGGCGGCGGCGAGCAGCCAGGCGGTGCGCCCGGTGCGCGCGGCGCGGACCGCGAGCGCGAGCGCGAGCACCGTCAGCGCCATCATCACCGCGTCCATCGTGTCGCTGCGCGCGGTGATCACCTCGATCGGCAGCACCGCCAGCGCGAGCGCCGAGGCGAGCCCGGCGCGCACGCCGAACACCGGCGCCACCGCCGCGAACAGAAGCGGAACCGCGACCGTGCCCGCGAGCGCCTCCGGCAGCTTCAGCGCGGTCGATCCGAAGCCGAAGAGCTTCACGCTCGCGACCTGCAGCCACAGGTCGATCGGCGGCTTGTCGATCGCCACCGCCCCCGAGGGCTCGACCGCCCCGAAGAAGAAGTTGTGCCAGGAGAGCGCCATGCTCCTGACCGCGCCGTCGTAGAACGGGTCGCTCACGACCTGCCCGAGGTGCGCGAAGCGCAGCGCCGCGGCGCCCAGCGTGATCGCGGCGAGGGCGACCCAGCCGGCCCCTCTCGCGGATGCTCTCATCCGCGTAACGCTATTCTCGCGAGCCGATGGCCGAACTGGCGCCCAATGCGTGCATACCCTGCCGGGGCACCGGCAGGGTGATCTCCAACCTCGGCGGCGAGCCACGCCAGGTTGCCTGCCCGTGGTGCAGGGGCGGCGGCGTGCGCCTCACCGGCGTCGACGCCCAGGCCGCGTGGCTGGAGCAGAGGGCCGCGGGCGAGGGGGGCGAAGGAGCGGGTCCCGGCGGCGAGGAACCGCCTGCCGACGCGGTCGCGTAGGGCCGGCGTACCGAGCGAAGGTCCGTAGCACGGCCCAACGGCCGCTGGCCTCCGCCTATGTGTCCAACGGCACTTGCACACCTCAAGCGCGGTCCGCGCGCGCCGATGCTCACGCCAAAGAGCCAGTCGAGGTGTCAGGGCAGAGCGCCCAGAGGGTGCGTAGCAAAGCCGGCGAACCTCGCAGGCCGATCGAAGATCGACCCGTGGGGGACGTATCGCCAACTTGTGGCGATGGGACCGAGGGCTGGCGCCCATAACCGGATCCAGGAGGATTCATATGTTGTATCGACTGCGCCAGCGCACCCAGGATGAGGGTGGTTTCACGCTCATCGAGCTGCTGGTCGTGATTCTCATCATCGGCATCCTTGCCGCGATTGCGATTCCGTCGTTCCTCAGTCAGAAGAGCAAGGCCCAGGACGCTCAGGCGAAGGAGCTTGCTCGCACTGAGCAGACGACCGCCGAGACGATTGCGACCGACAACAACGGGGAATACACAAACGTGAGCCTCGTCGAATTGAACAAATACGAGCCGTCGATTCCGATCGTCGTAAGCACGACCGAAGCCTATGCGGTTGCACCCACTGCGACCGCTACAACATACAAGGTCATCGCAAAAGCGACCAACGGCGACGAATTCTGGGTCGAAAGGTCCGCCACGGGAGTCATAACCCGTGAATGCAAAGCCGCAGTGGCCGGCAGCAAGGGTTGTGCGTCTGGCAAATGGTAAATGCCCCTCCCGTGCCTGGGACTCCTGGGCATAGGAAGGGTCCCCACGTCTGAAGGCACACACAAGCCGATAGAGGGGGCGGCCAGATTGGCCGCCCCCTCTTGGATATGGGAGTCCTAATGCTAAACCGACCCTACAGAGGCGCACGGAGCGAGCAGGGCTTCACGTTGATAGAGCTGCTGGTCGTGATCCTGATTATCGGCATTCTTGCGGCCATTGCCATTCCGGCGTTCCTCAACCAGAAGAGCAAGGCGACCGACACGCAGGCGAAGGAAATGGCCCGCACCGGCGAGCAGGCGGCCGAGACGTACTCGACCGACAACGGCGGCGAATACAAAGGGCTGGAACCACCGGTCCTGCACGAATACGAGTCGGCCATCGTGACGGAAGCAGGCAAAGGCAACGCCTACATCAGCACCGCGGAAGCGACCGAAGCGGGCAAGGGCTACAAGATCGTTGCCACCTCGCTCAACAAAGACACGTTCACGATCACCAAGAGCACAACAGGGGAAGTCACTCGCACCTGCGAAGCCAAAGCAGTCAACAAAGGCGGCTGCCTGACCGGTAAATGGTAGGAGCCGCAGGCAGGATCCAGCAGCATGACCGGGGCGGCCAGGAAGGCCGCCCCGGTGCCGTAATCACGGTGGCGTCGTGGGGCCGAAAAGCTCTTCGAGGAAGAGTTGCGTCTTGAGCGGCGGTTCGCGGTGCGGGTACATGCGCCGAAGAAGATCAAGTGCCTCCTCGGCGTTGCGCAGTCCGCACTCTGACCGTGCACGCCCTGGCGGGTCAGCTCCTCGCCGAGCGCGTTCAGCGCGCTGAGGATCCTGGCTCGCGTGAAGGGCTTCTCAGACACGATCGAAGACCTCGCGTGCGATGAACACGCCGTGGCGTGCGAAGACCGCTGGGGTGTTGGCGAGCGTGTAGGCGTGGAATGCGGGCCGACTGGCGACGAACCACCAGGGCTCGATGAAGCGGGAGGGCCCATCGACCCATGCGGGGGCGGGAATGGCCGCCTCGGCTGAGAAGAACTCCGCGACGCCGGCAAGCGCGGCGTCGAAACGGGCATCGCCAGTGGTGGGCGGCTCGTCCGAGACGAGCGTGAGCCTGCCTGGGCGTGAGGAGCCTCTGAAGTCGTCGGCGAACCCGAACAGCAGCCGCAGCGCGTCACGCTCGCGGCCCTCGCCGAGATCCTCTTCGATTGTCGAGGCGAGCTCGGCGAGCGATGCAGCTCCGCGCCGCACCCGGGGTCGGGCCAGCAGCTCGATTTCGTGGTCGCAGGCGATCCACCCTCACAAGAGCGGGCAGGCCCCTCAAGCCCCGTCTCGCGGGCGCCGATCAGCCTCTCATGGAGGCAACCTTCGCCGGAGTGATGGGCGCCGTCCTCGGCTCGTTCCTGAACGTGGTCGCCTACCGTCTGCCCCGGCACGAGTCGCTTGTCAAGCCCGGTTCGCGCTGCCCCTCCTGTGGGGCGCACGTGCGGCCGTACGACAACGTCCCGTCCTCTCGTGGCTGCTGCTGCGGGGCCGCTGCCGCAGCTGCTCCGCGCGGATCTCCCCCCGCTACCCGCTGGTGGAGGCGGCACCGCGCTGCTGTGCGCCGGCGCCGTCCTGACCCACGACACCGCGGCCGGGATCGCGCTGTCGGTGACACTCGTGCTGCTGCTCGTGCCCGCGGCGCTGATCGACCTCGAGCACCGCATCATCCCCAACCTGCTCACGGGGTCCGGCGCGCTGCTCGCGCTTGGGCTGGGGACCGCGCTCGATCTCTCCGGCGAGCCCGCGCGGCTGATCGCCGGAGCGGCCGCGGGCGGCTTCCTGCTGCTCGCCGCGCTCGCCTACCCCGGAGGGATGGGGATGGGCGACGTCAAGCTCGCCGGGGTCATGGGGCTCTTCCTGGGGGCCGCGGTCGCGCCCGCGATCCTCCTCGCGCTGCTCTCCGGCGTGCTCGTCGGGGCCGCGATCGTCGCCCGCAAGGGCGCCCGCGCAGGGCGCAAGACCGCGGTGCCCTTCGGCCCCTTCCTCGCGTTCGGGGGGATCGTCGCGGTCTTCGCGGGGCAGCCGATCGTCAACTGGTACGCCCACCATTTCATCCACTGATGACGTCCGTGAGCCCCGTAGCATGATCTCTCTCATCCTCCCGGGGCGCTGGACGGATGGTCAATCGGCTGAATTGCCCCTTCAGCGATCGGCCGCTCGGGTCGATGACCGGTCATGCAGCTCCACCGTCGCGCGAGGCGTTCCCGCTCAAAGGCGCACGCGGACGCACCTAAGCCCTTCCAATGCCCAATCTCAGCGCACTGACCAACCTCCGTCTCCCGCTCGGCGGCCGCCGCGGCGCGGACGTCGTCGGCCTGGACATCCAGCCCGGCTACGTCGCCGCCGTGCAGGCGCACGTCAACGGCGGGATCGTCGTCGAGCGCGCCGCCGGCGCCCCGCTCCCGCCCGACACGGTGCGCGAGGGCGAGGTGTTCGACGAGCGCGGACTCGGCGAGGCGCTGCAGGAGCTCTTCCGGACGCCGGGCTCGGCAAGCGCGTGCGGGTCGGCCTCGCCAACCAGCGCACTGTCCTGCGCACCCTGGAGCTGCCACCCGTCACCGACCGCAAGGAGCTCGCTGCCGCGGTGCGCTTCCAGGCCGAGGACCAGGTGCCGATGCCGCTCGCGCACCGCCGTGCTGGACTTCCACTCGCTCGGCGTCTTCGAGACCCCCGCCGGCCCGCGCCAGCGGGTGATCGTCGTCGCCGCCCAGCGCGAGATGGTCGAGCGCCTGCTGCGCGCCGTGCGCTTCGCGGGCCTGCGGGCCGAGGGCGTCGACCTCTCCGCGTTCGCGCTGATCCGCTCGCTCTATCGCCCGCCCCCGCGCCGACGCCGAGGACGGAGGGGCGGGCGGGAGAAATTCGAGCGCGTGCTCTACCTGAACGTGGGCGGGCTCACCAACATGGCGATCGCCGAGGGGACGCTCTGCCGTTTCACCCGCGTCGTCGGCGGGGGCCTGGAGGCGATGGCCAGCGAGATCGCCGAGCGGGGTGGCATCCCGCTCGTCGAGGCCCGCGCGCTGCTCGCCGCGTTCGAGCTGAACGCGTCTGCGCCCACCGTGCTGCCCGAGCCCGCTCCGAGCGCGCCCGAGCCTCCCGCCGCCACTGTTGAGGCGCCGGAGACCGACCGATCGGAGATCGGCCAGCCGGCCGGGACGTCCAGCGACTTCGACGAGGGCTTCGGGCCCCCGGAGGCGGAGGCCGAGGCCGAGAGGGTCGAGACGTGGGAGCTCGCCCAGGGCGCCGGCGCCGCTTCGCCCGCGCAAGAGCCCATCGATCGCCAGAAGGTCGCTCAAAAGCGTTCGGCGCCCGTCCACAAGTCCGACGAGGACGTGCGCCTCGTGCTCGAGAACGGCATCCGCGAGATCGTTGGGGAGGTGCGCAACTCGCTCGACTTCCACCGCTCCCAGGAGGGCGGGGGCGAGGTCCAGAGCGTCGTCCTCAGCGGCCCGGCACTGGAGCTGCGCGGCTTCTCCGAGGCGCTCGAAGCCGATCTCGGGCTCGCCGTGCGCCGCGAGTCCGTGCGCTTCGCCGGCGGGCAGGATCCGAACCCCGCTCACACGATCTCCCCGCATCGCCTCGCGATCGCCACCGGCCTCGCCACCGAGGAGGCGCCGCGATGAGGGCCGTCAACCTGATCCCCTCCGAGCAGCGCTCCGGGGGCGCCGTCGGGGCCCGCTCCGAGGGCGCCGCGTTCGCCGTGCTCGGGCTGCTCGCGGGCCTCGCGATCCTCGCGCTCCTGTACGGGATGGCCCACCACCAGGCCGCAAGCCGCCGCGCCGAAGCCGCCTCGCTCACCGCCCGCGCGCAGCAGGCTGCAGGCGCAGGCCGCCCGTCTCGCCTCCTACACGAGCTTCGTGGCGATGCGCGAACAGCGCCTGCAGGCGATCTCCCAGCTGGTCGGCTCCCGCTTCGACTGGTCCGCGGCGATGGGCGAACTGAGCCGCGTGCTGCCGAGCGACGTCTCGCTCAGCTCGATGCAGGGGACGGTTGGCTCAACCACCGGGAGCGCGGCCGGCGCCAAAGGCTCCACTTCCTCCTCGTCTGCATCGGCCTCCGTCACCTCCGCCACGCCCCCCGGCGCCGTCCCCACCTTCACGCTCGCCGGGTGCGCCACCAGCCAGTCGGTGGTCGCGCAGATGCTCGTGCGCCTGCGCCTGGTCAGCGGTGTCAGCGACGTCAACCTGCAGAGCTCCACCAAGTCCACCAGCGGGGCCGGCGGCGGCGGCAGCGGCTCGTGCCCGGGCGGCGACCCGGTCTTCTCCGTGCAGGTCAGCTTCGACCCGCTGCCCGCGCCACCGACCTCGAGCGTCCAGGCGCTCGAGTCCACCGCAGCGTCCTCGACGCAGGGCGGGCGGAGCCCCGTATCGACATCTTCCCGGGGAGCCAACCGATGACCACTCGCGACCGACTGGTGCTGATCGGCGTGATCGTGCTCGCCGTGCTCGGCGGCGGCTGGCTGCTCGTCGTCTCGCCCGAGCGCAAGCAGGCCGCCCAGGTGCAGACGCAGGTGCAGAGCGCCCGCCAGCAGCTTGAAACCGCCCAGGCCCAGGACTCGAGCGCGCAGGCCGCCCAGCAGCGCTACACCGCCGCCTACAGCTCCGTCGTGAGCCTTGGCAAGGCGGTGCCGCCCGCCACGGAAGTGCCCTCGCTGATCTACGAGCTAGACCAGGCCTCCAACCAGCGCGACGTCAACTTCAACTCGATCACCACCGGAACCTCCGGCGGCTCAACAGGCGCCGCCGCCGGCCCGAGCTCCGCCGCCGGCGCGGCCGCGGCCTCCGCGACCCCCGCGGGCTTCACGCAGATGCCGTTCACGTTCGTCTTCAAAGGGAGCTTCGCGGGGCTCGCCCACCTGCTGGGGGAGGTCGACGGCTTCGTCCAGCGCACCACCGCCGGCGACGTGCTGGTGCGCGGACGCCTGCTCACGATTCAGGGGGCAGACATCACCGTCGAAAGCTCGAGCGGCTCGGGCAGCTCCGGCGCCGGCTCCAAGTCGGGCTCCGTGCCGCTCAGCGCGACGATCACCGCCACCGCCTACGTGCTTCCCGCCGGGCAGGGGCTGACCGGCGGCGCGACGCCCATCGGGCCGAGCGCCACGAGCTCCTCCCCGCTCGGCGCCGCAACCGCCCCCGCCGTCGTCCGGGTGACCCCATGAACGAGATCCTCCAATCCCTCAAGTCGGACCTCCTCGACAGGCGGCTGCTGCCGATCCTGCTGCTGCTCGGCCTCGCCCTCGCGGGCGCCGTCGCCTATGCCGTGCTCGCGGGCGGGCGGCTCCTCTCCGAGCACGGTGGCCGCCACCGGCTCGGTCACACCGGGGGCGGGCGGGGCTCCGGTCAATGGCCCCTCGCTGCCGGTCCAGCAGGCCGCCGCGAACCCCAACGCGGCCGTCGCCGAGACCACCGACGGGGCGCGCTTCCAGCACAGGGCGGGCGCGCACAACCCATTCACGCCGCTCGCGTCTCCCGCACCCAAGCAGGCGGCGACCACGAGCAGCGCTTCCTCTTCGAAATCCTCTTCGTCTTCCCCTGAAAGCAAATCCGGCTCCACGACTCCCTCCTCCGGTGGCGGGGGCGCCACGCCCACCCAGCCGTCAACGCCGGCGCCCAAAAAGCCGAAGATCGTGCACAAGTTCGTCGCGACCGTCGGCGTGCTGTTCGGCCTCGCGCCCACGACTCCCGGACAGCTCTCCCAGCTGACCCCCTACGCCGCCGTCAAGCGCCTCGAACCGCTGCCCTCCTCCAGCAACCCGCTGATCGTGTTCGAGGGCGTCGGCTCGAGCCGCAAGAGCGCGATCTTCACGCTGACCCGCGAAGCGATCCTCAAAGGCAACGCGATCTGCCTGCCCAGCGCCTCCCAGTGCGAAGCGATCGATCTCGGGCTCGGAGGAGCCGAGGAACTCAGCTACCTCGAACCCAGCGGGCAGACCGTCACCTACGAGCTCGTGCTGCAGAGCGTCGCCTGGCACGAAGTCACCTACGCCAAGGCCGCGCGCCTGAATCGCGCCGGCCACGCGGGCGCCGCGCTGCTGCGCCGCCTCGCCCCGCCCGTGCTGAGCGACCTGCGCTTCTCCTCCGCCAAGGGCGTGCTGTTCTTCGTCGCCCACCACGGCGCCTGAGCCTCCCTGTCGCACGACGCCTCACCACGGCGCCTGAACCTCCCTGCCGCACGACGCATAAGCTAGGGCGGACATGATCCTCCGCCTGATCACCGCCGGAGAGTCCCACGGACCCGGCCTCACCGCGATCGTCGAGGGGCTCCCCGCCGGCCTGGAGCTGCGGCCGCAGGACATCGACGCCGACCTCGCCCGCCGCCAGCTCGGCCACGGACGGGGGGGCGCATGAAGATCGAGCGCGACGCCGCGCTCGTCACCGCCGGCGTCCGCCACGGCCGTACGCTCGGCGGGCCCGTCGCGCTGCAGGTCGCCAATCGCGACTACGCCAACTGGGAGGCCCGCATGAGCCCCTGGCCGGTCGCCGAGGAGATCCCCGAGGTCCATCTCCCGCGCCCCGGCCACGCCGACCTGGTGGGCGCCTGGAAGTACAAGCAGAGCGACGTGCGCAACATCCTCGAGCGCGCCTCCGCGCGCGAGACCGCCGCGCGCGTCGCCGGCGGGGCGCTCGCCAGGGCCTTCCTGCGCGCGCTCGGCGTCGAGATTCGCTCGCACGTCGTGCAGATCGCCTCCGTGCGCGCCCCCGAGCGCGAGGGCGGGCGGGCTCCGCTCACGGTCGCGGACTTCGCCGCGGTCAACAGCTCCCCCGTGCGCTGCCTCGACGCCGGCGCCTCCCGCGCGATGGTCGCCGAGATCGACAAGCTGCGCAGGGCCAACGAGTCCCTCGGCGGCGTCTTCGAGGTGCAGGCCTTCGGCCTCACCCCCGGCCTTGGCTCACACGTCTCCTGGGAGGAGCGCCTCGGCGGGCGCCTCGCGATGGCGATCCTCTCGATCCAGGCGCTCAAGGGGGTCTCGATCGGCGACGGCTTCGACCTCGCCGCGGTCCCCGGATCCCAGGCGCACGACGAGATCTTCTACTCCCCCGAGCGCGGCTGGTTTCGCGAGAGCAACCACGCCGGGGGCCTCGAGGGGGGGATGAGCACCGGCGAGCCCCTGGTCGTGCGCGGGGCGATGAAGCCGCTGCCGACCCTCACCAAGCCGCTGCGCTCCGTGGACATCGCCACCCACGAGCCGGCCGAGGCGCTGCGCGAGCGCACCGACTCCTGCACCGTCCCCGCAGCCGCCGTCGTCGGCGAGGCGATGGTCGCGCTCGTGCTCGCCGATGTCTACCGCCGCAAGTTCGGGGGTGACCACATCGACGACGTGCGCCAGGCGCTGCGCGCCTACGAGGAGCGGATCGATTGGCGCCGCTAGCCCCCGGCGCCGGAGGCGCACCGGCGGAACGGGCCGGTGGCGCTCCGCGGCGTGGGCTCGACGACACGGCCACGTCGTCCGCGCTCTCCGGGACGCCGCGGCGGGCGCTCGTCCTCGTCGGCTTCATGGGCGCCGGCAAGTCGACCGCCGCCGTCGAGGTCGCCCGCGCGCTCGGGGGGGAGGTGCTGGACACTGACCGGCTGCTGGAAGCCCGCTTCGGGCACTCGATCGCCCGCGAGTTCGAGCTCCACGGGCAGGACGCCTTCCGCGCGCACGAGGAGGAGCTTGCCTGCGCCCTGCTCGCCCAGGCGGGCGCCGGGGTCGTGATCGCCCTCGGCGGCGGCGCCGTGCTCTCCGAGCGGGTGCGCGAGGCGCTCGTCCCGCACGTGGTCGTGCTGCTGGAGATCGACCCGGCGCTCGCCTGGGAGCGCGTCCGCGCCCAGGGCGGCGAGCGACCCCTCGCACGCAACCCCGACGCGTTCGCCGCGCTGCACGCCGAGCGGCGCGCGCTGTATGAGGAGCTCGCCGACGCGGTCCTCCCGGCCGATCGCCCCGGCGTCGCCGTGCGGGCGCTGCCGGCTCTGCGGATGCTCGCCGCCACTCCGGCCGCGCCAGCCGAGGGGGAGGGGGGGCGCACGCGGCTGCTATGGGCCACCGCCGCCTCCGCGGAGTACCCGGTGCTCGTCGGCCGCGGGCTGCTCGAGCGGGCCGCCCAGCCGGAGGGCTGGCCGCTGGACCGCGCAGCCTCGCGTCCGTATTGCGTCACCGACGAGACCGTCGCCGGGCTGTACGCCCGGCGGCTGGGGGCGCTCGCGACGCTGATCGCGATCCCTCCGGGGGAGTCCCACAAGACACTCGCGGCCGCCGAGCGCGTGTGGCGCGAGCTCGCGCTCGCCGGGATGACTCGCGCCGATCACCTGATCGCCCTCGGCGGTGGAGTCGTGGGGGATCTCGCGGGCTTCTGCGCCGCGACCTACCAGCGGGGGGTCCCGATCGTGCAGGTCCCCACCACGCTCGTGGCGCAGGTGGACTCCGCCTACGGCGGCAAGACCGGGGTGGACCTCCCCGAGGCAAAGAACTACGTCGGGGCCTACCACCAGCCCGCCGCGGTGGTCGTCGACCCCGACGTGCTGCGCACCCTGTCCCCCGCCGAGCTGAACGCGGGCTGGGTGGAGGTGCTCAAGACCGCCCTCATCGCGGGCGGGGAGCTGTGGGAGCGGATCGCCGCCGAGGAGCCCGTGGACGAGCGCACGATCCTCGCGTGTGCGCGCCTCAAGCTCGCGGTCGTCGCCGAGGACGAGCGCGACGCGGGGCGCCGCCAGGCGCTCAACCTGGGGCACACCGTCGGCCACGCGATCGAGACCGCCACCGGCTACTCCCGCTACCGCCACGGCGAGGCCGTCGGCCTCGGCCTGCTCGCGGCCCTGCGCCTCTCGGGCCAGGTGCAGCTGCGCGCTCAGGTGCGCGAGCTGTTGAGCGCCCACGGCCTGCCCACGACCCTCGAAGGCGCCACCGTCGAGGAGGTCGTGCGGGCGCTTGTCCGCGACAAGAAGCGCGTCGGCTCGAGCGTCCCGTTCGTGCTGCTGGACGCCCCCGGCGAGGTGCGTGTCGGTTGCGAGGTTCCCGAGGGGGAGATCCCCGCCGCCGTCGCCGAGCTCGCCTGAGCGAGGATCCCTCCCGCCCGTCTCACTGACGACGCCCAGCCTCCCCAGCCTGCCGGCCTCCCCAGCCTGCCGGCCTCCCCAGCCTGCCGGCCTCCCCAGCCTCGCGGCGACGCATCGCCGGCCGACCTGGGCGGACATATAGGCTCTCCTGAATGGGCGACGCCTCCTATCGCATCGAGGTCATGCACGGGGTGAACCTCAACATGCTCGGCCACCGCGACCCCGCGCAGTACGGCACCATCACCCTCGCCGAGCTGGAGCTCCGCATCGACGGGTTCGCCGCCGAGCTCGGCCTGCGCGCGCGCTTCTTCCAGACCAACTCCGAGACCGAGCTCGTCGAGCGCCTGCACCTCCTGCGCGACGACGCCGACGGGATCGTGCTCAACCCCGGGGCCTGGACCCACTACGCCTGGGCGATCCACGACGCGCTGGAGATCGCCGCGCTGCCCGCCGTCGAGGTCCACATCTCCGACGTCAAGGCCCGCGAGCCCTGGCGGCGGGTGTCGGTGATCGAGGACCTCTGCGTCGCCTCCATCTCCGGGCAGGGGGTCGAGGGGTATCGCCTCGCGCTCGAGCGCCTGCGCGGAGCGCTCGACGGGGCCGGGGCGTGAGACGCGAGGCCGGGCGGGTGTGTGAGTGAGCGCGGCATCCGCCACCAAGCCCGAGGTCGCACGCACCAAGCGCCTCGCCGCGCTGCTGAGCGAGCGCGGTGTCGACGTGCTGCTCGTTACCCACCCCGTCAACCTGCGCTACCTCACCGGCTTCACCGGCACCAACGGCCTTGCGCTGATTTCCTTCGGCGAACCCGCAGGCGCGCAGGCGGGCGCGGAGGCCGAAGCGCAGGACGGCGCGCAGAACGGCGGGCCCGCGCTCTGCGGGCAGCGGTTTCTCACCGACTTCCGCTACGAGACCCAGTCCGCCGAGCAGGTCCCCGCGCTGTTCGAGCGGCGGATCGTCTCGGTCGATCTGTTCGAGGCCGCCGCCGCGGAGCTCGCGCAGGCGCGCGGCGGCCGTCTCGGCTTCGAAGAGGCGGCGCTCACCGTCAAGCGGCACACGCGGCTGCGAGAGCTCCTGCCCGACGCGTGGGAGCTCGTGCCCGGCGGGGGTCTCGTCGAGGAGCTGCGCGAGATCAAGGAGTCCGCCGAGCTGGACCGCATCCGCGCCGCCGCCCAGCTTGCCGACGAGGCGCTCCGCGGAGTGCTCGAAGGGGGACTCGCCGGCCGCACCGAGCGCGAGGTCGCGATCGAGCTCGAGCTGCGGATGCGCCGCCTCGGGGCCCACGCTCCCAGCTTTCCCTCGATCGTCGCCGCCGGCCCCCACTCCGCGCTCCCCCACGCCGAGCCCCGCGACACGCCGATCCCGCGCGACACGCTGCTCACCATCGACTGGGGCGCGTCGCACGAGGGCTACTGCTCGGACTGCACCCGCACCTACGCCACCGGCGAGCAGCTGCCCGCCGAGGCTCGCGAGGTCTACGAGATCGTGCTGCGCGCCCAGCTCGCCGGCATTGCCGCCGTACGCGCGGGACCCACCGGGAAAGAGGTTGACGGAGTGGCCCGCGAGGTGATCGAGCGGGCGGGCCACGGCGAGCACTTCGGCCACGGCCTCGGCCACGGGGTCGGCATGGAGGTCCACGAGGCCCCACGGCTCTCTCGCACCGCCGGCGAGCAGGCGCTGCGCGCCGGCAACGTCGTGACCGTCGAGCCCGGGGTCTACATCCCCGGCCGCTTCGGCGTGCGCATCGAGGATCTCCTCGCCGTCACCGAGGACGGGGCGCTCGTGCTCAGCGGGCTGGACAAGGAGCTGACGGTCGTGGGGTAGGCGCGGGGGCGCTGGATGGCTCGCCTCGCGCGGCCGAGCTCGACGCGGCCAGGACTGTGTTCACGGCGTGGCGTCATACCTCACCGGCTCGAAGGCGAGCACCTCGGCGAGCACGTCGTAGTGACGGTTGACGTGGAGCACCGCGGCCTGGTGCTGCTGGGCGCAGGCGGCGATGAGGAGATCGGGGATCGGGAGCCGATGACGTCCTTTCTCCCCGAGCTCCCGGTGAGCTGACACAGCAGTCATGATCGTCTCGGCGTCAACTCTCAAATCGCGAAAGACGGAGAGCTTCTCCTCGACGTCGGCGTAGTCGCGGGGATTGCGAGCGCTGTAGAGCATCTCCAGCCGCACCACCGCGCACAGACAGATCTCCCCGAGCTGGAGCATCTCGGACGTGCCCCGTTCCAGCGCCGACTTGTCGGCGAGCAGCAGCCGGCCTAGTGCCACGCCTGGTCGTCTCTGATCGCGCTCCAGTCAACTATGCGCCGCAGGCCGGCGAGCGCGGCGCGCTGGCGCTCACGGCGGTCGTTCGCCTCTGCCTCGGCGCGATCCAGGCGCAGCGAGTCATGTCCAGCTCGGGCCAACCGCAGCAGCAGCTCCTTGCGCCCCACGTCAGGCCATTGGCGCTGCGCGTCGTCGAGCAGTTCCCGCACGGGTCCGGTATCGGTGATCGTGTAGCGGGGGTGTGTGGTGGGCATCCCAAGCAAGTGTAGCACTTCTGAAAGTAGGTGCCGCACCGTCGAGCAGCGCCTCCTTGGCTCGAAGAAGCTCAGCGACCGCCGCAGTCATACAGCGCGGTGGGGCTCCCGCTGTTGGATTCCGGCCCTGATGGCGGCGTGCAGTGGGTGTGGATCCAGGTCGTGTGGGCGGCTGCTATGATGGGTTCTTCAAGTCGGGGGTCCACCCCGAGCAATCAGTGCCAGCGCTCGTAGCCTTGCTCACAGCAATCTCCGCGTTCGCAGCACACACCAACGCCGGAGGCATCACCATGGCTACAGGAACCGTCAAGTGGTTCAGCGACGACAAGGGATTCGGGTTCATCACGCCCGACGACCAGTCCAAGGATCTATTCGTCCATCACAGCGGGATCACGGGCGACGGCTATCGCTCGCTCGCCGAGGGCGCGAAGGTCACCTACGACGCCGAAGCCGGCGACAAGGGGCCGAAGGCCGTCAACGTCCAGCTGGTCTGAGGGCCTAACCGAGATAGACCCTGAGGCTCGCGCACGCCGCGGACCGGACGCGGCGTGGCGCAACCACAATCCCCACAGCGCGGATGACACCGGCATCCCGGCGGCAGGGCCGCGACGATCTCCTCGCGATCGAGCACGAGACGCTCGACCGCCTCGCCAACGCCTTCGTCACGATCGTGCCCATCGCCCTCCTGGGCCTCGCGTCTGGCTCGCGTGGGGCGGAGCGCTGCACTGGCAGGACCTCGTCGTCCTGGCGATCGTCTACGCCCTCACGGGCGTGGGAATCACCGTCGGCTATCACCGGCTGTTCACGCACCGCAGCTTCAAGACGAGCTCGCTCGTGCGTGCGCTGTTCGCGGTGCTCGGGTCGGCGGCGGTCGAGGGGCCGCTGATCGAGTGGGTCTCCACCCATCGCATGCACCACCGCTTCAGCGACCGCCCGGGCGATCCGCACAGCCCCCACGCCGATCGCGGCGCGGGCTGGCGGGGCGCGGTGCGCGGACTCTTCCACGCGCATGTCGGCTGGATGTTCCGCGGCGGCGATCGCGCGGATCCCCGAGCGCTACGCCAAGGATCTGCTCGCCGACCCCGTGATCCGCGCGGTCGATCGCACGTTCCGGCGTCTGGGTGCTCCTCGGCCTCGCGCTTTCCGTTCGGCCTCGGCGTCGCATTGACCGGCACGGTCGTCGGCGGCCTGACGGGCCTGCTGTGGGGCGGGGCCGTCCGCATCCTGGTTCCTGCACCACGCGACCTTCTCGATCAACTCGCTCTGCCACTTCTTCGGCCGGCGGCGCTTCGACACCGGCGACGAGTCGCGCAACCTCGCCTGGCTCGCGCTGCCGACGTTCGGCGAGGCGTGGCACAACAACCACCACGCCTTCCCGACCTCCGCCCACCACGGCCTCACCCGCTGGCAGCTCGACCCCGGCGGCTGGCTGATCGACGGCCTCGAGCGGCTCGGGCTCGCATGGGACGTCGTGCGCATCGCGCCGAGCGCCCAGCGGGCCAAGCTGACCGGGTCGGGCTGAAGCCTCTTCAGGGCGGGCTCACTCGCTCAAGAGGGCTGCGACTCCGCCGTTGTCCGGGATGACGTGGGGAAGGTCGGGGATGCCGGCAAACGCGGTGTCGGCCGATACCAGGGCGCTTACGCCGGTATCGGCGGCGACGGCGGCCAGGATGGCATCGAAGGCTCCGAGGCCACCCGTACGCAGGAACAGCGTGAGCCCACGGTCGAGGTGCTTGTCGGTGGGGCTCAGGAGGGGCGAGAGCAGCGCGGCGTAGTCGCGGCCGAGCGCCACGGCATCGGTGCGGTCGCGCCGGCGGGCGCGGACGTGTACGAACTCTTGGATGACCTCCACGGTTGTGGTCGCGTCGAGCCTGCGGTCGGCGATTGCCGCGATCAGCTCGCGGCACGGCCCTCGCAGCGGGTGAGCTTCTCCCTTGGCGTAGACGAGGACCGTCGTATCGAGCAGGATCATGCGCGACGGTCGTGCAACGCATCGAGCTCGGCGCGCAGTTCCCGGGGCTCGGGGACGGGCATATCGGGAGCCTCCAGGAGTCGCAGGCCGGCGGCTCGGCGTTGCGCATCTGGATTCGCCAGCCCGCGATCGATCGCCTCACGGACCACCGCCGCCACCGAGACGCCACGTTCCCGCGCAACCGCCGAGATGCGCTGATGACGCTCGTCATCGAGCAGGATCTGCAGGCGATGCTCCAATGTCATGCTCATACTGTAGCATAAGCATCCCAGTCCCGTGCCCCTGATCGTGGACGCTGTGCTACGATGAATACATGTCGGTAAATGTTTCGGTGCGCTTGGATGAGGCTCTTGCCGAGCGTCTGCGTATGCGAGCGCGAGCTGCGGGCGAGAGTCTGTCTGATCGCCTCCGCCGCTATGCCGAGGAAGGCGTGCGCCGGGAGGAGCATCCGTTGATCATGTTCCGTGACGGACCGGCGGGTTGACGTGCAGGGTTGCTGGGCGGACCTGATGTATGGGAGGTCACGATGTGGCTGGATGATCTGGCAGCGGAATCCGATCCTGTCGCCACGCTCATCGAGGACTCGACTCTCACTCGCCCCCAAATCGACGCCGCGTTGCGCTACCGCGCCGCATACCCGGACGAGATCGCGGCGCGCATAGAGCTGCATCGCCGCGAGACGGCGTCCGCTGAGACGTTTTGAGGCTGCTGCTGGATGAGATGTACTCGGCGGCGCTGGCCGAGGCCCTGTGTGCCGCCGGGATGGACGCCTCGACCGTCGTCGGACTCGGACTGGCGGGAAGGTCCGATCCTGACGTGTTCGCCGCGGCGGTCGCGCGGGATCTGGCGATACTCACCGAGAACGTCGCCGACTTCGCGCGCATCTCTGCCGAGCACCTCACCGCTGGGCATCACCACCCAGGCATGTTGATCGCGCTCTCCTCGAGGTTCTCACGCCGCCCGGCGGGGATCAGCCCGCTCGTCACCGCGATCAGCGCCATCGCCGATCAGCAGCTCAAGGACCGCGTCGTCTATCTCCAACACCCGCAGCAGCCGTAGCGGTGCTGCCGGCGCGCCAGCTCCCGTCGAGGGGCCGCCCCGCCCAGTCCTGTCGACCCAGGCCTCGAAGGTATCGCGCAGTCAGAGTAACCCCCGCGAGCTACACTATCGGGTGCGATGCCGAGCAAGCACCCACGAATCGCTGTGACGGCCGACCTGGAGCTGGGGGACGCGCTTGAGCGTGTGCGTGCGGCGACTGGCACGCGAGAGGCCGACGCATCGCTGGTGCGGAGGCTCGCGATCGAGGGGGCTGAGATCGAGTTGCAGGCCCGGCGGGGGCGTCGTGAAGCGATCGAGGCGCTGTTCGCCGCGATGGACAGGGACGGGTTCGATCTGGACCTGGAGGAGATCGATCGGCTCAATTCGCCTCCGAGCAGCGTGTGAGCGTCGAGCTATGGGATGGTCAGGGCGCGGTGCTCGTCGACACTTCTGCGTGGACGCTCGCGCGCCGAGTTCCTCGCGTGCGGGAGCTGCTGTTCGCCGCTGCTGAGCGCGGCGACATCGCCTGGTGCTGGCCGGTGCGCTACGAGCTGACCTTCGATGCGCCCAGCCCGGAGAGAATCGCCGCGGTCGATCGCACGCTCGCGGGCTTACGCGAGATCGCGGTCGATCGTGCTGTCCAGCGAGGCGTGCTCTCGGCGATGCGTGAGCTGGCAGACGAGGGTTCTCACGGAGCCCACCGCCTGCCTTTGACCGACCTCACGGTCGCCGTGGCGGCACAGACCTCGGGGCTGGACGTGCTGCACTACGATCATCACTTCGATCGTCTCGGCCAGATGCTCGGCGTGCGTATGCTCTGGATAGCAGAGCCGTCTGCCTGACGGTAGATTGCTCAAAAACCATTGATTTACAGGGAACTTCTTGCTCACAACCAATCAGTTCTGAAGCGTTAGAACTGCCATATTAGCTACTCGGTCGGACGCTTCACTCGATGGTCAACGAGCGGTGCGCCCAGGGTATGTCGGGCTCTGGCGATACGCAGCCGTCCGAAGTGGCGAGCATTCTGCTTGGTGTGGCAGACGAGCCTACAGCCGGCGAGACGACCGACCCGAACGGCGCGCGGGTGGTGCTTCCCGTCCGTGTCTGGCAGGAAAAGATCATCGAGGATCACCCCGAGATCCAGCCGTACCTGGCGAACCTCCTGCCGACGGTTGCCAAGCCGGACCACGCCGCGCCCGATCCAAGCTTCGAGAATCGCGCCCGCTACTACGCACGCGACGTCGGCCCCAGCCGTTGGCTGCTGGTGGTCGTAAGCTATGAGCAGACGCCTGCGCGGATCGTCTCCGCGTTCGCCACCCGGAAGGACCCAAAGTCATGGAGCGCGTGAACATCACGATCGGACCGCTGAGCTTCGACCACGCCGACTACGACGCGGAGAACGACGTCCTGTACCTGCACGTCGGCGAGCCGCAGGTTGGGGAGGGCGAGGAGACCCCAGAGGGCCATGTCGTCCGCTACTCGCCAGGGACCAGCCGGGTCGTCGGGCTGACGGTGATGGGCCCGCGCCACGTTTTGGCGCGTGACGGGCACCTCGCGGTCACGATTCCCGAGACGGTCGAGACGACCGCTCAAGAACTCGCGCCGGCGCTTGCGGCGGTTTAGTCAGCTGAGCACTCCGGGAGCGCTGTGAGCGCCAACGTCAAGGACCTCGTAAGGCCAGGCCTCGCACTTGCCTCAGACGACCTGCGGCTGTCCGGCGAGCAGCCCCGCGCGTAGGACAGGCCGCCCTTCTCCTCCCACGGACCCCCTCGTGAGCGCCGCCAGGAGGGATCGTGACGGCGCTCACGGCGAGGTCCGGAGCGGGTGCGTGGGCTCAACCCGACCGGCTGCCACCCGCGACCGCGCCCGTCGCGTGCCAGCCGCGGCCCCGCTTTGCGATCTTGCCTTCCCGCCGCAGGCCGGGCAGCACGCGGTAGAGGTAGGTCGAGCTGATGCCCATCTTCTCCGCCAGCTCCGGGATCGCGATGCCGGGCGCTGCGGTGATGAGCGACAGGGCCTGGGCGGCGCGTGTGCCGCTGCCCTTGCGACGCCCGGCACGGCGACGGGGTGCAGCAGGAGAAGGAGCAGCAGGGGCGGCGGACGTCGGCGAGCGTCGCGTTGCGGCTGCCGTGCGACTCCTGGACCCGCGCGGACGACCGGGTCCGCGTCTGACCGGCGCGGCGCTCGCACCCGCAGTCGGCCCACCGACGTGCGCCAGTGCCGTGGCGCCGGCCTGCAGGCGCTTGTACTCGTTGACGACCGGCTTGAGCTCGGCCAGCCGGCCATTTATCTCTCGGCGCTTCTCGTCAAGAAAGTCAGTCACCGCGGTATCCCTTCGCGTGGCGTGTTGCCCGGTTCATCGGCAGCCTACACTCCCCGGACCCCCTCGTGAGCGCCGCCACGGAGAGGGATGTGACGGCGCTCACGGCGAGCTCCGGAGGGGATGGGTCAACTCATCGGACTGCCTGCCTGCCTGTGCCCTTTGGGTATGCCCTTTGGATGTGCCCTTTAGGGTGCCACTCGCGGCCGCGCCCGTCAGCCGTCGGGGATCTGGAGTGTTCACGGCGTCATCTGTTCAGTGGCGAGCCCGTGGCGCGGAGAGATGGGCGGGGGTACGGGTGGGATCGCTCAAACCCCGGGGTTCTGAGCGATCCCGCGCCGTCAGCGTGCCGTCCCCTTCGTCGAGCGGGGCTTTCGACCACCGCTCGACGTAGGGGAGGCATCCCTGTCTCTATTGCGCCCTCACCGCCCAGGTGCCGGCGTAGAAGAAGAGTCCTTCTGCTTTGGCCTCGGCAAGGATGTCGAAGCCGTAGGGGTCGGCCGCTTCGGGCGAACTGCCTGCATTCACGAAACAGTGAAATGGATTTTCTTCATACGTTGCCGACCCTGTGGGGCAGATCTCCTTTATTTCCACGTTGTATTCCTCGTGCGCGAAGACGCAGAGGTTGCCCTTTGCGGCGCCGGGGTTGGTGACGTTGCCGGTGCAACCTGACGGAGGGGTCGGGTATGTGACCACTCCGCCGCTTTCCGTCGGGGCCGGGATCAGGTGAACGGCGCCCGGCGCTACGGCGAGCGGGATGTCGAAGCTGACAGCGTCGGAAAGCCACCCTTCAAGGCCCGTTCCTTTCGCGAAGACGACTAGGCTCCAATCGCCCTTCTCGCTTTCGCCCGACGGGAGGGTTGCGGTGAAGCCGGTGGTGCCGGGAGGACCCTGCGGACCTTCTTTGCCTTTTTCACCTTCTTTGCCGGTGACCGACGCTCCGGCTGCGCCGGTTTCGCCCTTGAGGCCTTGGGCTCCCTGCGCCCCGGCCAGTCCCGCCGCTCCCGTCGCTCCGGCTTTGCCCTTGAGCGACTTCAGGACGCTCGGCTTGATCTGCTTGGTCGAGGTGATCAGGTATTTGCTGGCGGCATAGGCGCCGCCGCTCATCGCGAACACGAGCGCGAGCGTCATCGCGACGTTCGCGTAGGTGAGGCGCTTGCGTATCTTTGAGAACATGGCTGCCTTTCGTGGTTGAGAGTTACGTTCGGCGCACCGGCTGGTCATTTCTTTTTCTTCTTGAGCGGCCCGTACGTCTTGTGGGCCTGCTTTTCGCACTTGGTCCGCTTGCCTTTCGACTTGATCTTCTTGCACGCCTTCAGCGCCTTGGCGAGCTTCTGGGCCTTCGTGAGCGCCTTGGTCGTCGTCCCCTTCGGTTCCGTGGGGAAGGGGATCGGGATGAACGACACGAGCCCCAGTTCGGACGGGGGTTTGATCAGTTCGAGCGGGACTTCGACCACCGCCGCGGCGGTCGTGAACGTCTGGTCGCCTTCGCTGCTTGAGCCGTCGCTGTTGGATGCCGTCAGGCGGAAGTGGTAGGTGTCGCCCGCGTGCAGCCCGCTCAAGTGGAACGTGAGCGCGACCGGCGCCGACCCCGACCCGGCGTCGCCGCGGTGCGGCGTGCCGTAGGCGGCGCTCGTGCCCACGTCGAGCTTGTAGAGGGTGTGCAGCCCCTCGGGGTTCACGCTCGTTGAGATCGTCGCCGATTCCTGCGTGACTTCGCTGACGCTCGCGGGACCGACCGCCGGCGCGGGGAGCACCTTGAGCGTCTCATCGGCGCCGTAGACCGTGCCGTCCCCGTTGTAGGCGACGAGCCGGTAGTGGTATGTCTTGCCGGCGGTGAGAGCTTCCAGTGGGACGTCGGGCGTGGCCGGTTCGCTGCCGAGGACCACCGAGACGCTGCCGGAGCCCGCGTCGAGACCCGCGGGGACCGGGTAGACGCCGTTCAGTTCTTCTTCGGCGGACCGCACCTGGTACGGCGCGATCTGCCCGTACGCTCCCGTTTCGCCGTATTCGACGTAGTAGTGGGTGTCGAGTTCCTCGGGGTTCACTTTCCCGCCGATCGTCGCGGTCGTGCCCGGCGCCACCCCGGGCGCTTCGGAGAGCACCGTGGGCGGCCCGAAGGCCTGTACGGGCCCGTATTCGGTGCCGGTCCTGTCGGCTGCCACGACGCGGTAGCGGTAGTCCACGCCCGCCTGCAGGCCGGGGAGCTTCGCTTCGACGCCCACGCCGCTGCTCACGTACTTCCCGAAGGTCTGCAAGGGTTCGCACCCCACGGACGGGGGCGTGCCGGTGAAGCCCGTTTCTTCGAAGGTCTTTTCGGTGACGTACTGAAACACGCACCCCGTGGTTTCCTGCAGCTCGGGGTTGACCTTCGCCGCGAACGTCACTTCCCTGGTGGCGCCCACGACGGACTCGACCGAGACCGACTCCGCTTCGATCTTCGGCTTCAGTCCCGGCGGGGTCGTGAAGTGCTCGGTGCCTTCGGTCGGCTTGCTTTCGAGCGTGGTGTTCTTGGCGACCACGCGGTAGAAGTAGGTCGTGCTCGGCTTGAGGTTTTTCAGGAGCGCGCTCGCCGGCTGTCCACCGTGGCCTGAGAGACTCGCCTGTTCGCAGGGGACTGGCGCTTCTTTGTATTCCGTCGTTTCGCCGTACTGGACCAGGCAGGTGGCTGTCTCGTTCTCGGGGTTGACCTTCGCTTTGATCGTCGCTTCGTAGGGACCGACATCCGGCGTGCTCACTTCTTCGATGACGGGCGGCTCCACTCCGGTCGTGAACGGCAACGGCAGCCCAGTGGCCTGTCCGTATACGCTCGTCGCGACGATGCAGAACGTGTACGGCGTGTTGGATTCAAGGCCCACGCCGATCGTCGTGGACACCTTCGCCGTGCCCGTCGCTTTGCCTTCGGGGGTCCGGCCGCCGCCTTCGCAGCTGCTGCCGTTGTCGTTGTAGGCGAAGTAGTAGCCGCTCTCGACGCCCAGCAGTTCGCCCTTGAACGTCACCAGCGGGCCTGTGACTTCCGCATTTTCGGTTTCCGGCACTTCCGGGGCCGGGCCGACATCGAAGACGTCCACGAGGTTCCTGGAGGAGTCCGCGACATAGACCGCGTGGCTGGTGGAGTTGACCGCGATTCCCTTGGCGCTGAGGGTGCTGCTGCGCGCGCCGGAGCGGTAGAGCGGTGCGCCGAATGGTACCCCGAACGGGCCGTACTGCGCCAGCGAGGTCCCGAGGCCGACATACAGGTCGTTCGCATACAGGCCGCTCGTCGCGAGATCGACCGCCAGCGCGCTCACCGGGCTGATCGCTTCCGTTTCGGAGGCGGCCTGCTGCACCCCGCCCACGTTGTACTTCCCCAGCCCTCCAAGGCCGAAAACCACATAGAAGTCATCGGCCGAGTCGACCGCCAGGGCGGAAGAGGTTTCACGTCCTGTTACGAACTGTGTCTTGAGAGCGCCCGCTTCACTGAACTCGGCAACGGACCCGAGCCCGCGGGTCCCATACCCCCCCGCGGAGCTTTCGTACACCCACAGATTCCCGAAGCTGTCCACGGCGACGCCCAACGGAGATCGAGCAAACTGTCCGGTGTATTCGCCCGCTTCATTGAACTTGTCGATCGCGCCGTGACCGGTGTCAACCATGTACACGTCACCGTTGGACGGGTGTTCGGCTTTGCATTTCGGTTCGCTCAGTTTCTGGTAGAAGCAGGCATTGTCGATCGCGATGCTGCTCGGTTCGGAGAACTTCGCCGGGGCTTCCTTGCCCGCTCCCGCCGGCGCCCCGTCGATTTCAGTGCCGTTGAACTGAGCTTCGTATTCGCCGGTGGAGCTGAAGCGCTCGACCCGGTTGTTGCCCCGATCGACGACGTACACATCGCCGCTTTCCTGATTCACGGCCACCCCGAGCGGCCCCGAGAGCGGTTCGGGGTCCGGCGTGGTCGATTTCGAGCTGCCGAACGTGGCGGTGATGCCGAGTCCTTCGCCGGCGAGCGCGACGGGACTAAAGAGCGCGAGGCCCCCGGCCAGCACGCCGAGTGTCAGAAGTCCGGCCCTCAGCAACCTGTGAACGCGCGTCATGAGTTCCTCCCTGTGCCGTGACTGGACTTTCGCGCCCCGCGGGCGTTGCGGGCCCCGCGCGCCTTCGCCTTCTTCGCCTTCCCCCTACCGGGGACAGGCGCGCAGCCCGTGACGGAGATCGGCGTCGATTGGTGGATCACCGCTCCGTTCTGAGCGACGAATTCGGTGGGCATCTTCAGCGCGCTCTTGCAGAGGTTGCCGTTGGCCGCCAGCGCCGAGAACTTGCCCTCGGGCAGGTAGAGCTCGAAGGTTGAGACCGGCACGTCGGGGACCGTCTTGAACGTCGAGCTGGTGATCCCCGCCTTGCTTATGAACGTCGAGCCGACCAGGTCCACGCGCACACCCTGACCCTGCAGCACGACGATCAAGGAGGGGAATTCTTCCCCGCCGTGGCTGACGAAGTAGACCGGGCCTGAAAGCGTGGCGCTCAGCACCGGCGTGGACGCCCTGGCGATCCCCACGACCGAGGCGGCCGGACAGCCGGCCGGGTTTGATTCGAACTGCGCGGCCGCACACGCCTTCTGCAGTGTCGTGAGCCTGGAGGGCAGCTGCTTTGGCAGCGACACCTTCACGCGCGCGATGTTCGCGTATTTGTGCAGCGCGCCCGCGGGATAGGAGAGCTTCGCGTCGAGGCTCGCCCCATTGGCGCGGCTGGTCTTGCCCGAGGTCGAGACACTGAACCGCGGCTTGAAGACGAGCCCCGCGCAGTTGGTCACCTGGAAGGGCGCGGAGACCTGCGCGATCTGACCTTCGGTGCTGGACATCGTGGCCGCGATCGACAGCGGGTTGCAGTCGGTCGGGTTGAACGTGAAGCCCGGACGGTCGATCACTACGTTCACGACCCGCAACTGCAACGGGATGCCGTCGAGGATCGTGGGCAGCGGGTCCGCGGTCACAGTCAACGCCGCCGTGGTCGGGTCGACGCTGATCGCGGCGCGCACGACGACCGTGCCTTCCCCGGTCGTACCCGAGAGGGTGTAGGGGCCGGCCTTGGCCGGGACGACGATCGAGAGGCCGTACGGAGGGCAGCGGCGGCCCGGCGCGCGCACGTCGATCATGTCTGGCCTCGCGATGTCTGGCCTTTCCGGCCCGCAGTAGGGGCCGGTGATGAACACTTCACCGCCGGTCACCAGGAACGGGTTGGCGCCCGGGCCGGTCAGCACCTGCACGTGCCCGATCTCACTTTCCGGGCCGCAGGCGCCCTTGGAGGCCTGCGGTTCAGGGCAGAGGCTGACCGAGGAGAGCATCCCCAAGAGGCCCGGCGGCATCCGCTGCTGGTAGCCATCGAGGAAGCCGTCCGCGTCAGAGCGCCCGAAGGCGAGCGTGAAGGGGCTGAAGCCGCCCGCCTGGTTGCTCGTCGTCGCGGCCGTGAAGGCGGGTGCGAACTGCGGCGCGGGGCAGCCCGTCACTTCGAAGAAGCTGCTCGGCGTGGAGTCCATGTTAAACGGCGCGCTCCACGGCGTCAGGTCCGCTTCGGTGACCGCCGGGCCGCACGTCCTGGGGTTCGCCAGCACCGCCCTGGGGCCGCCGGTCAGTTCGAGCTTCAGGTGTTCGAAGGGCAGTTGCGGGTTTTCGGGGAAGCTCGTCGTCAGCCGGCCGGTGCGCTGGTCGATCGACCCGCTGCCGGCGAGCTTGACCGTGACCCCGTCGCCGCCCTCGCCGATCGCCTGCAGGTAGAGGCGCACCATCCGCCCGCCCTGCGCGTCGGCCGGAGTGCACGGGCCGCACAGCGGAGCGCCGAGGAAGACCTCGCCGTCCAGCGGCAGCGGCAGCAGGGGCGTGGTGATGTGCAACCGCCCCACCAGCGAGCTGGGGTCACAGGAGGCCGGGCTCGCCGAGTTCGAGCCGAACTCGTCGGCCACTTCGCGCGGGTTGACGCCGGGGTCGTCGTGGCAGACCCCCAAACCCTGCGCCGCGGAGGGAGAGATGACCATCCCTTCCGGCAGCGCGACCGTCACATTGCGCACCTCCGGCGTGGCGGGAGATTCCGCGTTCAAGTTCACCGGGACGTTCAGTTCCACGCCCAGGCCGACCGGCTCGCCCGCCTGCGTGGTGTCGGGCTGCACCGTCAGCGAGGAGTTGAAGATCAGATTCCCGCAGCCGGTGACGGGCGCCATCGGCGGGTAGGAGGTCGCGCTCTTCCAGTTTTCGTCGCCGCGCAGCGGGTTGCCGTTGGCGTCCCACGCCCCCCGGGGAGATCCACGAGTCGGTTTCGATCGTGGCCGCCAGTGGCTGCCCCGAGCACTCCGTCGGCAGCCGCACGAACGGCGTCGGCGGGACGCCGCTGGACTCGCCGCCGGGTGTGCATATTGGGTTCCCCGGTGCCGGTTTCCCCGGCGAACCATTCAGCCACGCGCATCTCTGCCCGCGCTGGGCGTTGTGGGACGTGTCGGCCGGGTCGCCCCACAGCGTGAGCGAGGTCCACGTCATTTCGGCCTCCGGGATGTCCGTGGTGGTCGAGCTCAGGTTGTACCCTTCGCCGGTGCGCGCACCACCCGCCGCCACAATGTTCACACTGATGTGGAAGCCGAACTCCGCGGGCTTGCCCTCCAGCGGCACGAGGCTGTAGAGAGGGGCCTGTTCCAGGACGCCGCCTATATTTGCGATAATTGTCCCGACCTGGCTGCTCGCCGGGCACCCCCCGCCTTCCGTCTGAACGAAGACCGCGATCGGGCAGCGCGAAACCGCCTGCGGGTCAACGACCATCCCTGGCGGGAAGGAGAACTTGACGTCCTTCGGTTCCTCGACGGAGGTGAGCACTTCTATGCCGTTGTGGTTCTTGGATTTATGCAGGTTGAGTTGGAACGTCGTGGTCAGCTCATACGGGGTCCCGCCGGCCTGGGTGTAGGGGGCGTCGCACGGCAGGCCCCCCTCGGAGCTCGAAGTTCGCGCAGCTGTAGGCCTGAAAGTTCGCGATGCCGAACTGCGGTGGCGTGGCGCCAAGCGCGCCGGAAGGTGCCAACATGAGCCCCATTGCGAGCAACGACAGGCTGAGCGCCGGCTTCAAGGCAATAGGAATCCTCATGATTTTGCCCTCCCGCTGTGGCCGGCCTTTTTGGCCTTCTTCTTTGGCTTGGGTTTTTTGACGCACTTGCCCTTCTTCCTGACGTAGCCCTTCTTGCACGCCTTGGGCTTTGCCTTGGCCTTCGGTTTGACCACGGGGGTGGACGCTGCCGGCGCGGGGTTGCCCAGGCCGGAGAAGGTCGCGCTCGCGCCCGCACCGAGCAGATTGGGCACGCTCGGCGGACCCTGGCAGGAGTCGCCGTTGCAGCCGCCTTCTTCGACCGCCGCCGCGCGGAACCCGCCTTCGATGCGCGCGTCGTAGAGGCTCTTCAGGCCGTCGGAGTCCTGGGGCAGGATGCCTTCAGTCGAGGTGAAGAAGACGTCCCGGCCCGAGGGGGTGATCGTCGGCTGTTCGTCGGATGTGGGCGAGTGCCCGGTGGAGAGGAGGCTGACCTGCCCGTCGTGGTACTCGTAAATGTCTTTCGGGCCCGGCTGCGGCTGCTGGTCGTTGACCGCGCGCGGCGAGAGCGCCCGCGCGGTGCTGAACACCACGGTGGAGCCGTCGTCGCTGACGGCGCGCGTGCCGTCCTCGAACAATTCCATCTGGGTTTCCCCCCCGCCGCCGCTAGGCTCGGGCACGGCGATGGACGCGCTGCCGGCGCCTCCGTTGCCGTTGTCGTCGTAGCCGTCTTCGCCCAGCGAGACGCGCGCGAGGTGCCCGGTCTTCGCGTCGTACTCGAAGACCTGCGCGCCGCCGGCCATGTCGCCGGGGGTGATGTGGGCTTCGGTCGTGAAGACGAAGAAGCGGCCGCCTTCGCAGCCCGGTTCTCCAGCTTCTCCGAGTTCGGTGCTCGGACAGCCGTTGACCTGCGCTTCGACTTCGCGTGTTGAGAGATTGCCGCCGGGAAGCGCCTGCGCGATGAACGCGGTCGTTTCCGTGACCGTGTCGTACACGTACAGGTTTTCCTTACCTGGTTCGGCCATTTCCTTGTTTTCGTTTTCGTAGGGTTCGCCGAACACGCCCTTCGAGTTGAAGTACACATGCGACCCGTCGTCGCCGGAGCGCAGGTAGGTGCCGGCGGCCCCGGGGGTGAGGGCGACTTTTTTGGTCACGCCTTCGTGCCCGGGTTTGCTGTCGATTTCATCCATGTAGAGTCCACCGCCCCCACCACTGACGAACACCTTCGCGCCGTTTTCGGAGGCGCCCTGGAACAGCCCGCCGAGCCCGAGCGTCCTCGACCCGTTCACGCCGACATACGATTCTCCCCCTCCTCCCTCACCCGGGGTGAAGAAGATCTCGGAGCCGTCGTTGGAGATCGCGTGGAACAGCGTACCTCCAGATACTTCGGACCCGTTTCCAGGTACGGCTGTGATCGGTTTTCCTTCGGGGCCGAGGACGAATCGCAGCGCTTCCGTGGGGCCACCGACCCCGGAGATTTCACGGAGCGGGCCACCACCGGTGAAGCCACCGCCACCGAAGAACACGTTCGCGAAGTTCGGTGACTCATCTTGGGGAGTGATGCAAGTTCCCCCGAAGAGTTTTTCCCCCCTGCTTGGGTAGTCGGTGAGTTCCACGAACGAGAGTGCCGGCGCGGCGAGGAGATCCCCGCTCAGGAGCAGGCCGCAGGTGCCTTCCTTTTCGCCGGTCAGGTATAGGGTGCGGACCAGCTGCTTGGTCAGGTCGTAAGAGGTGACCACACCAGAAGTCTGCGCGCCGAGCGTCGCGGGGACGCTGACCGCCGACGTCTGCCAGCCCTTCTTGCTGTCGCGTCGAGCGATGTAGTAGTTGAGAAAGAACTGGCTCTGAACGCCGGCGAACCCGCCGACCGAAGCGAACTCCGCGGCTTCGCCGCCGGGCGCGGCGCCAAAGAAATCTCCCACGCCGCTGTCCGCCGTGTCCACCGGGCTGACCATCTCATACGCGCGGCACTGCGGCAGCTGCGTGGAGCGCGATTCGGCGCGCACCTGTTCCTCTTCCTTGAGCTTCGGTTCTTTCAACGCGGCACAGGAGGATTCGGATTCGGCGGCCTGAGCGCTCCCCACGAGCCCCGTCGCGCACACAAGCGCCAGGGCGGCCAGGGCGGCGAGCAGGACTCGCCCCCTCGGGGACGAGTCCGAAGCGGTCACGGTCAGGCTATGGGCATTCATGAAGCACATCTCCTCCTGGAAGAAACCGACACGGAACGTCAACCATCACGCGGCCTGCCTTTGGTGGCGGGTGCTCATGGCGATCGCCTGCACGACCCCCCATTCGGGGGGCAGGCAAAGACCGCCACGGGCACACGGCCGGCGGCGGCGGAAGAAGGAGGGCATCGGGTCTTCACGGATGCCGCGGCGAGGGAGCGCTGCGACACCCGCGAAAACACGACGCGAGAGGGACCGATCGGCGATCGATGGGATCTCCGATCGGCCAGCGTCGGGGCCTCTGCGAGCACCACCGGAGAGGGAGTGGTGGGGCTCGGAGAAGCTCCTCGGCGGGCGATCCCACAGGGGGCTGCTGCCTCGATGCTCGTGGCGATGGGGCCGTGACCCGGCGCGGCTCCTGAAGGCGCCCCGACGGGCGCGAGGCTCAGGCCAAGCCGCTAGAGAACTGCAGCGACGAGAGAGAGAGAGAGAGAGAGAGAGAGAGAGAGAGAGAGACTCTCGGCGACGCTAGCGCGTCCAACTATACGCCCCACTCCAGACGAATCGGGGCGCAGGCAAGACGCGAGCCTGCTCGAAGCTCGGTGTCCCCCGACAGCGCTGCTTGCCCAATCCATGCTGATCCTCTCCTGTCTCATGACCCTGCTGGTCCTGCTGCTGAAACACCCGCTCCCGGGCCCAAGTTGCGGGCTGTGCTTTAGCTTCCCTTGAACCCTATAGCAGTTTGGGGCCCGGCGTATGCACGCAGGACGGTGCCGAGGCGCTGGGCGAGCTCGGCATCCAGGCTTATTGACATGGCCGCGCCGGCGCGCGAGTGACGAGACGGCGGGTCAGCGTCCGCGACCGGAGTCGCGATCGGGCGCGTTGCGCGCTGGTGTTCGTATCAGCTGGCCCACATGAGGAATCAGGCGGCTGAGGCGTAGCGGATCGCGGCTGGGGTCCCACGACGGGCCGGGGATCTCTCGGTGGATGACGGATGGAGTGCGCGCTCGGCTCTGGGTCATCCGTCCGGCGAGACAGGAGATGCGGTCGGTGTCGTGCCCTTCGACGCCGAGATCTTCGCGTGAGACGAACCAGTCGGTGCCCTGGCGGGCGCGGGACGCCTCGACGTAGGCGGTCTCCTTGCTGGTCTGCCAGCCGCCGGAGAGCACAACGGCGCGATCGACGGTCGCGCCCTGCTGGCGGTAGACGTGCGCGGCGTACCCGAGACGGAGCGCCTCCACCTCCCCGCCCGCGAGCCGAACGACACGGTCTGAGCCGTCGAGCGTCAGCGCAAGCGTCCCATCTTGGTCGATCTTCGTGACCTCGCCGCGTGTGCCGTTCTCAACACGGGGCTGCCCCGGTGGTCGGTGCTGGGAGATGAAGGCGACGCGATCGCCTTGTCGTAGGCCGTAGTTGACGCTTGAGAGCGGGAGCTCGTCGGGGCCGAGTTCGCCGCGCTGGGCGCGTAGGTGTTGTGCGCGGGCGTTGAGCCTGTCGATCTCCTGGTTGGAGGCGTCCGCGATCAACGCGACCTGGCGGATGCCGACTTCGTCGGCGAGCTGCGCCCATGCTTGCACGGCGTTCTCGGCTGCTTGGTCGCGGGTGTCGGCGAGGTGCAACCGTCCTTGTGCTTGATAGTGGGCCATCGCGCGCTCGGGTTCCCCGGCGCGTAGTGCCTGCCACGCCTTCTGCTCGCGGGGGTCGGTGGTGCGGTGGATCGTCTCCAGTTCGACCGTTGGCGCGTGCTGAGTCAGTCGGTCGAACATGCCGCCGGGTCCGATCGAGGGGAGCTGCTTTCCGTCACCGACGGCGATCAACTTGGCGCCTGAGCGCTCTATGAGCTCGGTGAGGGCGTCAAGGCGCTTGTGGTCGACCATTCCGCCCTCGTCGAGGATGATGGTCGTGTCGGAGCCGACGTGGACGCTGCCGGTGTTTGCTCGTGCGACGAGCGCGTCGAGCGTGAGCGTGCTTCCTTGCAGCGCGGGACTGTCGGTCCCCAACCGCTCGGCGGTGGAGCCGGAGACGGCGATCCCGAGCGTCTCATGTCCCGCCAGTTGCTCGGCTCTGGCGGCGGCATCGATCACTACACCCTTGCCGACTCCTGCTGGCCCGACGAGGATGGTGGCACGCTCCGGGCCTGTCAGGACGAGCAATGCCATCTCCTGCTCGTCGCTGAGCGGAGCGCCGATGCGCTCTGCGACCTCGCGGGCGGCGTTCATCCTTGCTGTATGCCCGACATCTCGTTCGGCGGGTTGAGCGAGCGTCGCCGCTCTCCGTTCGATCGCCTGCTCTTGCGCGCGCACCGCGAGCGTCGTCATCCGTCCGCCCTCAAGTGTGAGCACGCGCCGGTCACGGATCATCTGGCGTGCGACGTCGAGCGCTTCGTGTGGTGTCAGCTCTCCGGACGTCTGCTCCAGCGCGACGGTGTGCAGGTCACGCAGCTCGAACACGGCCTGGCGCTCGGTCAGCCGGCTCTCGATCCGATCCGCCGCCGGCCTGGTGGCTGTCTGCGTGCGCTCTCCGGCGAGAAGCCGCAGCGCCTCGTCGGGACCGAACCCGTATCGGCTGGCGGTCTGTCGCCACACGTTCTCCAGGTCGGCGCGGTTGGTGAGCGTCTTTGAGCGACGGTTCTCGAGCGCGAGGTTGCGCAGCTCCCCACGCTCCGGCGCGCGCCCATACCGGGCACGGAAGCGGTCGGCGGCCCTCGCGACCTCTCGGGAGCGCCCGGAGAAGGCGTCGCGCAGCTCCTCGGGGACGCCTGCGATCTCGAAGTACTTGCCGTCCTTTCCAGTCGCCTGTTCGATCGGGTACCCCTGCCTCACGAGTTCTTGTGCGAGCGCAGAACGGTAGAACGCGCCGACCTCACCCGTGGCACGGAACACCGGCCGGGAGGCGACGGCGACGATCCGATCGTCCTCGCGCACGACGCTCGTGATGACCACATGACTGTGGAGCTGCGGGTCGGGCGCGTCGGCTCCTGAGACACCGCGAGCTGTCGTGTGCCGGTACTCCACCGCGATCAGATCCTTCGCGGGCTCCTCGACGACCTCGCCGCCGTAGCGGCGACGGACGACCCCCACGTGTTCGCGCATGTAGGCGACGGCCTGCTCCACGGCGTTGGCGTGAGCCTGCTCGATCTGCTCGCGCTGCCACGGGTCCGCAAGCGCCCATACAGCCGATACGGACTTCGGGGCGCTGAGCACTCCGTCGATACCGCCGCCACGACTGCCGTCGGCACCCGCCCGGCGCAACCACATCCCACTCTGCGGATGACGGCCTTCCATGAGCGCGATGAAGTCCCCGCCGCTCGTCGGCCCATCCGGCTGGATGCCGAGCCGTTCAAGCGTCTGCGGGTCCGCCAGCCACCGTCCGGGCGCCTGGGTCATGTCGCCGTCGGGCTTCACGTAGTAGTCGCCGCGCTCCGGCGCGACGGTCTTTGACTCCAGGTAGCGGGCGTAGTCGCCACCACGCGCCGCCGGGATGCTCGCTGCGGTCATCACATGGGTTGATGACCGTGAGCGGCCCAGAACGGCCACCGACTTGCTCACACAGCCGTCACACAGCGCTCGCACAGTGCATCTGCGGATGAAAAGTCAAGGGCTTCAGCAGATTTTTTCGCGGGCTCGGACGGCCGGGTAGGCGGGCTGGGGCGGGACAGCGATAGCACAGCGCTCGAAGGGCCGTGCATATGGTCTGTCCGGCTGTTTTGTTGCGCCGGCGGGCGTGTCGTGGCGCAGGGGCGAGCGTCGATGGCGGGATCGCGCCGGGTGCTTCGTAGTGCGATGATTTGTGGTGGTGCGGGTGACTGACGTGAGCGAAGCGCAGGCGTCAGGGGCTTGTGGCCTGCCGCGCGGCTTTGCCCTTCGAGGGCTTTTGAGATGCGCGCCCCGGTGTCGCGCCCGCACCACCCTTTGGTGCTGCTGTTGAGCGCCAGTCATCGACGAGGCGCCGGTAGGCGAGCTCCGCTTGGGCTTGCAGCTCGCGCTCGGCCGCGCGCTGACTGGTGGTCGGGCTGACGGGTGGCCCGTCGTGACGGCGCGGCAGCGGTGGTGCACCGGCCAGGAGTTCCAAGCGACGGGTCTTCTGGCGGGTCAGCGACGGGCGGGCGAACGCGTAGTCCTGATCCTTGCTCAGCAGATGCCAGCAGAGCACCACGAGCTTGCGCGCGACAGCGACCGCGGCGATCTGCGCACCTCGGCGGGCACGGACGCGCTCGCCGAACGCGCGTAGCGGACCGGGGCTTCGGATCGAGATCCACGCCGCCTCGACGAGCATCGAGCGGGCTTGGGGGTCCCCGCGCTTTGAGATGTGCCCATAGCGTGCCGGCTCTGACCCGGACTGGCGGACCTTCGGGTCGAGGCCGAGATAGGCGACGAGCTGCCCAGGGCTCTGAAAGCGCGAGATGTCCCCGACCGCGGCGATCACTGCCGCGGCGGTCCCGACGTCAACGCCGGGGATCGTCAGCAGCCGCCCGAACCCGGGGAACGCGAGGGCCTGCTGGGCGATTCGCCGGTCGAGCCCGGTGATCTCGCCGCCCAGGAAATCGATGTGACGCAGACAACTGCGGACGGTCTCTGCCTCCTCCTCGGGCAACTGCTGTTCGAGGAGCCACACGCGGCCCTGCTTGCCGAAGAGATCGCTCACGGGGGGACGGCCGAGCAGACATCTTGCGAGCACAGCATGCACCTCGTTCTTCACCCGCGTGCGTGCCCGCACCAGCCCCGCCCGTCGAGCGACACGGCGGCGCAACGCGCCCGTCGCCTCGTCGGGCACCCATACCGCCTTGAGCATTCCGGCCGAGAGGAGCTTGGCGAGCATCGCCGCGTCGAACCGGTCGGACTTCACACGCGCGTGAGAGATCGCACGCGTCTCGGCCGCATTGCACACCACCACCCGACCGACGTCGCCCTCTTCCAGCAGCCGAGCGATCATCATCGCGCCGCAGCTGGCCTCCAGCACGACCTGGTCATCGCCCTTCAGGTCGCGGGCGAACTCCCGGATTGCCTCCGGGGTACTCGCAATCCGCCCCACCCGCGAGACCCGGCCGCCCTCGGCGACCGCAACCTCGCAGAAATCCAGGTGAACATCCAAACCAAAGAACCGCACGAGAACCATCTCCTTCACGAATCGCTCTATGAGATGGAAGGCACCGCGGGCAGCGACAACTACGGATTCGGGCTCTCAGCCCAACCGGGTGAGTCGCAGGGGCGGCCATCTAGTCATTGACGGGCTCGCAGCCCAAATGCACGGCGGCCTACCCACAAGCGTCCTTCCCACAAGGCCCCTGTCCCGGTCAAACGACCCTACGGTCGCCACCGGACAGCAGGCCCACCCGGCATTTCATACCCGTAGTCTGTTTTGTCGTTGAAGCGCAGCGCCGGTGAGCGCGCGGCGAGCGTCGGCAGACGGCCGGGAGGCGGCGGGCCGCGACCGCGGGTGAGCTTCGGACCGGCCTGTCGGGGATGCGCAAGGTCCGGTCGCGGACGCCGAGTGGGACTACGAGCAGAAAAGTCGTTGGCCGTTCTGGGCCGCTCACGGTCATAGACAACATGAAGTTCGCACAGGAGCCGACTGCGCCATGAACGTCGCGACCCGTGACGCGGCGCTGACGGCGATCATCGACGGGCTACGCGCTCGCCATCCCGGAATGCGCTTTCGCGTCACCCGGCGTCCCGAGATCGAACGGGCCGACGACCTTGCCGCGCCGCGGAAGCTCGACAACGGGATCGTCTGTCCAGACGACGTGCGCGCGATCGGACACCGCGCCGTGCCCCTTGCGGATGAAGACGGCCTGCATCGACGCGCTCAGAGCGCGTGACAGCAGTTCCGCGTCGAGGTCATCCCAGTCGATCTCGATGTGTTGGCGGACGTCGGCTTTCCGTTCGGCCTCCTCAAGCTCACCGCGCTTCGCGTCCCGTGCCTGGACGCGGATCTCCAGCATCCGGCTCCAGTCGTCCCCGAGCAGCCTCCGCGCGTGCGGATCGGAGGCGAACACATCCACCTCCTCCTCCAGCAGGCGCAGCTCCTCCTGAAGCTCGTCGAGGCCCGCGCCGACGCTGATGCCCTCCACGCGGAACCCGTCGAGGTGGCCTCGCATCGTGTCGAGGACGTGGCTCTCGACGATGTGGGCCGTGATCGTCGCCGGGCGAGCGCAGATCCCGGAGCCGTGCCTGCGGTTGCACTTGTAGACGCGCGTGTCGCGGTTCGTGCCGCCGGTGCTCCACCCGGACATGGCGTAGCGGCATCCGGCGCAACGCAGCAGGCCCGTGAGCAGGAACGGGCTGTTGGCGACTTTCTGGCGGCCGGGTCTGCGCTGGCAGCCCTTCCACGTCTCGCGGTCGATCAGGGGCTCGTGGGCGGTGGCGTTCACGAGGTGCCCGTTGCGTACCTCGCCGAGATAGACGCGCCCGGAGATGACTCGTTTGATCTGCGTGAGAGTCCACACGCCGCCGTCGCCTCGCGGTGCGCTGCGGTCGAGCAGCCGCGCCAGCTCAGACCATGAGGCGCCGGCGAGGCGGCGGTGGAACAGCTCGGTAACGGCGGGACCTTGGATGGGGTGGAGGTGAAGCCGCCCGGACAGATCGCCTCCTTCGTGGCGGAGGTAGCCGACAGGGGTGGGGCCGATGTGCGCGCCTCGGGCGATCGCACGGCTCTTCGCGGCCTTCCAGCTCTCGACGAGGTTGTCGCGCTCGAGCGTCGCCACTGCCAGCATGACCGTGAGCACGAAGTTGCCGAACGGGCCGGTCGGGTCGATCTGATCGTCCACGCAGGCGAGGTGGGCGCCCGCCTCTTGGATGGCCTGCACGTCGCGGATGGCATCGGCGACGTTGCGCGCGAAGCGGTGCAGCTTCCAACACACAACGCCATCGACCTCCCGGGCCTCGATGCGGTCCATGATCCGGCGGAAGCCCGGGCGGTTCTGGGTACCGCCCGACTGGTCCTCGTCCAGCTCCCAGTGGGCGATCTCAACGCCCTGGAAACCCGCCCAGCTTTCGATCCGCTCGCGCTGGTGATCCGGCGAGGTGTAGCTCGCTCCCTCGCGTCCCGCCACCCGCGAGACGCGGATGTAGCCGTCCATGCGTCGAGGTCTTGAGTCCATTCCGGTCCTCCTCCGTCTAGTCTGTCCCAGAAGCGGACAGGAAGAATATGGCAATAACAACCAACCAGTTCCGCAACGGGAACCACATCGACGTGGATGGGACGGTCTTCAAGATCCTGGAGTTCCAGCACGTGAAGCCGGGCAAGGGGGGGGCGTTCGTGCGCACGAAGCTGCGGCGGGCCTCGGATGGGGCGGTGATCGATCGCACGTTCAGGGCGGGGGAGAAGTTCCGCCCGGTGCGTACGGAGGCGCGCAGGATGCAGTTCCTCTATGCCGACGGGACGGACGCGCACTTCATGGACACGGAGTCCTACGAGCAGGCTCGCGATCCCCGAGGGGAGCGTCAGCGAGACGCTGCGCTGGGTGAAGCCCTCGAGCGAGGTGGATGTGCTGTTCATCGACGAGCGGCCCGCGGACATGCAGCTGCCGAGCACGGTGGACCTCGAGGTCACGGAGGCCGAGCCGGGCCTGCGCGGGGACACCGCCTCGGGGGGCGGCACCAAGCCGGCGACGCTCGAGACGGGCGCCACGATCAGTGTGCCGCTGTTCGTGAACGTCGGAGAGCGGGTGCGGGTGGACACGCGCTCGGGCGAATATGTCTCGCGCGCTTGAGCCACACCCGGCGGGGCTCGAGCGCGACCCCGCGGGGGATTAGGTGCGCCGCTCCGAGCAGCGGCGGGCGGCGGTGGTCGCGCTCTACCAGCACGACCTCACGGGGCGGCCGCTCGCGGACGCGCTGCCCCGGGGGTCCTCGCTGCTCACGCGCGCCCTCGCGCACGCGGCGGCGGACCGGGCGCCGGAGCTGGACGAGGTGATCGACCGCCACGCCCACGGGTGGTCGGTGGAGCGCATCCAGCCGTTGGAGCGCAGCATCCTGCGGGTGGCGCTGATCGAGATCCTGCACCCCGACGTCGCTCCCGGCGAGACTCCGATACCCCCGGAGGGGGCGATCGAGGAGGCGGTGGAGAGCGCGAAGACGTTCTGCGGGGCGGACGCCCCGGCGTTCGTGAATGGGGTGCTGGGGGCAGTGTTGCGCGAGGTGCGGGAGAATGCCGCGATCCCATGAGCGACGCGGTGGATTCACTGGAGGACTTGATCGGACGCCTGGAAGGCGCGGCGGAGCAGTTGCGCTCGGGCGAGCTCTCCACCGACGCGGCTGCGACGCTGGTGGACGAGTGCGCGGCACTGGCCAACCGCGCGGGGGCGGAGCTCGAGCGCCGCTCGCGTGCGGAGCAGAACGCTGCGGCGCCGGGGCAGGACTCGTTGCTGTAGTGGCTGCCCGGTCAACCCCCGAGGCGGCCTATCCGGAGCACCTGCGGGTGGAGGTGGAGCGCTACCTGGAGCGGATGCGCTTCTCCGAGGAGCAGCTCACGGCGGGCCTGGACGAGGCGATGCGCTACTCGCTGCTGGCGGGGGGCAAGCGGATCCGCCCGGTGCTGACGCTGGCGACGGCGCGCGCGGTGGGGATCGAGCGCGGCGAGGTGCTGGCGCTGGCGGGGGCGATCGAGCTGATCCACACCTACTCGCTGATCCACGACGACCTGCCCGCGATGGACGACGACGCGCTGCGCCGCGGCCAGCCGACATGCCACGTGGCGTTCGGGGAGGACGTCGCGATCCTCGCGGGGGACGGGCTGTACGCGGAAGCGTTCCGCCATCTGCTGTGCAACCAGCGCTCCGCGCCGGAGCTGGTGCTGGCGGCGGCGGCGGAGCTGGCGTCGGCGACGGGGGCGGGGGGGATGGTGGGGGGGCAGTACGCGGACGTCCGCGGCACCGCGCCGCCGGGACCGGCGGGGTTGCGACGCCTGCACGAGCTGAAGACGGGCCGGCTGATCGGGGCGTCGGTGGTGTGCGTGCTGAGGTTGGGCGGGGTGGACGGACCTGCGACAATGGCGTTCAGCCGCTTCGCGGCGGAGCTGGGCGTGCTGTTCCAGATCGTCAACGACATACTCGATGTGACCGGGACCGAGGATGCGCTCGGCAAGCCGAGGGGCAGCGATGAGCGTCACGGCAAGCGGACCTACGTGAGCGAGTTCGGAATCGACCAAGCGAAGGATCTGGCCGCAGAGTCCCACCGGATGGCGCGGGCGGCTCTGGCGGAGGCGGCGAGCGCGGGTTTGGAGCCCGCCCACCCGCCGCGGGACGCGGGGGAGCTCGAAGCAGATCACAGACTTCATCTACACCCGCACCTCATGAGCCTGATCGACCGCATAGAGGGTCCCAAGGACCTGCACGGCCTCTCCGAGGAGAAGCTGCAGCAGCTTGCGCAGGAGGTGCGGGAGCACATCATCGACACGGTGGGGGAGATCGGGGGGCACTTCGGGGCGAACCTGGGGACGTGCGAGCTGGCGGTGGCGCTGCACTCGCTGCTGGACTCCCCGCGGGACAAGATCCTGTGGGACGTGGGCCACCAGGCGTACCCCCACAAGGTGCTCACGGGCCGGCGCGATCGGCTGCACACGATCCGCCAATACGGGGGCCTCGCGCCGTTCTGCTCCCGAGAGGAGTCCCCGCACGACATCATGGGCGCGGGCCACGCCTCGACGTCGGTGGGGTACGCGGTGGGGATCAAGGAGGGGATGCGCCACCTCGGGGCGGGTGGGGATTCCCATCCCCAGGGCAAGGTGGTGGCGGTGATCGGCGACGGGGCGATGACGGGTGGGGTGGCGTTCGAGGCGATCAGCCAGGCGGGGGGGCTGGGGACGCCGATCGTGGTGGTGCTGAACGACAACGGGATGTCGATCGCGCCGAACGTGGGGGCGCTGTCGCGGTACTT
Organism: uncultured Solirubrobacterales bacterium; assembly: GCA_963813765.1. GTDB lineage: Bacteria > Actinomycetota > Thermoleophilia > Solirubrobacterales > Solirubrobacteraceae > Palsa-744. The sequence goes on along the minus strand of CAWFAB010000006.1, from coordinate 546,052 downwards.
CAACCGGGTGCGCCTGAACCCGAAGCTGTGGCACGCCCGCGAGGGTGTGGAGGGCGGCCTCGCGCGCCTACCGGGCGCGGTGGGGGCGGCGTTCGAGCGTCTCGGCCCGCAGCTGAAGGAGTCGCTGAAGGCGTTCTGGGCCCCGGGGCTGTGGTGGGAGGAGCTCGACTGGGCGTACATGGGCGTGATCGACGGCCACGACGTGCGCGCGCTGCGCGCCGCGCTGCGCGAGGCGCTGGCGGCGCAGCGGCCGGTGGTGGTGCACATCGCGACGGTGAAGGGCAAGGGCTTCGCTCCGGCCGAGGAGGGGGGCCTCGAGGGGATGGAGAAGTGGCACGCGGCGAAGCCGAAGTCGATCCTCAACGGCCACCCGACCTCCGCGCCGGCGACGGCGGTGAGGAGGGACGCGCGCCCGACGCCACCGCAGTACACGCAGGTCTTCGGGGAGGCGCTGGTGCGGGAGTGCGAACGGGACCCCCGCGTGGTGGGGATCACGGCGGCGATGAACTCGGGGACGGGCCTGAGCATCCTGCAGAAGGCGCTGCCGGAGCGCTACTTCGACGTGGGGATCGCCGAGCAGCAGGCGATCCTGTTCGCGGCGGGCCTCGCACTGGAGGGGGTCAAGCCGGTGGCGGCGATCTACTCGACGTTCCTGCAGCGCGCGTACGACCAGATCGTGCACGATGTGTGCCTGCAGAAGCTGAACGTGGTGTTCGCGATGGACCGCGCGGGCCTCGTGGGCGACGACGGGCCGACGCACCACGGGGCGTTCGACATCGCCTACCTGCGCTGCCTGCCGAACATCGTGCTGATGGCGCCCCGCGACGAGGCGATGCTGGTGCGGATGCTGCGCACCGCGCTGCTCTACGACGAGGGCCCGATCGCGCTGCGCTACCCGCGGGGGGAGGGCGTGGGCGTGCCGCTGCCCGAGGAGCCGCGCGCGATCCCGATCGGCACCGGGGAGATCCTGCGCGAGGCAGGCGTCGAGCGCCCGTCCACCGAAGGTCCGTCCATCGAAGGCCCGTCCACCGAAGGTCCGTCCATCGAAGGCCCCTCCACCGAAGGTCCGTCCACCGAAGGCCCGTCCACCGACGGCGAGCCCACCGGAGGTCCGCCCATCCCGTCCACCCCGCTCGCCGGCGCGGGCCAGCGGGTGGCGCTGGTGGGCTACGGCAGCGGGGTTGGCAAGGCGCTGGAGGCGGCGGCGCTACTGGAGGAGCGCGGCGTGGCGGTGACGGTGGCGGACGCGCGCTTCGCCAAGCCGATCGACGCGGGCCTGATGGCGCAGCTCGCGGCGGAGCACGACCTGCTGGTGACCGTCGAGGAGGGCGTGCTCGCGGGCGGCTTCGGCAGCGCGGTGTGGGAGACCCTCAACGAGACCGGCGCCACTCCGAGGATCCTGCGGGTGGGCCTGCCCGACCGCTACATAACGCACGGCAAGCCCGCACTGCTGCACGAGGAGGTGGGCTTCACCGGCAAGCGCATCGCCGAGCGCGTGGAGGCCGTGATCCTCGACCGCGACTCCGCGCCGGTGGCGTAATCAAACTATTCAATCCCTCTGTGCGCACTCTCACACACAAAGTGACGTGGAGTGGGCATCATGTGCTCAGACCCGAAGTACAGCAGCATCCCTCCTCCCTCGAAACGGCCCGCCTTCCCCAGGTGGGCCGTTTCATTTAACGTGGTCCTCCGGGGCGATTGGCCCTGGCTGCTCGTGGGATGACACGGCCTCGCGGGACGGAGCGGGTACCGTTCAGGCCGATGGCCAAGCAGCGTCTCGACACACTTCTGGCGGAGCGCGGCCTGTTCGACTCGCGCAGCCGGGCCGCCGCGTCGGTGATGGCGGGAGAGGTTCGCATCGGGTCCGCGGGGTGGCGTGCGCAGAAGCCGGGGGAAATGGTGCCAGCGGACGCGCTCCTCAGCGTGGACGAGCGCCCGCGGTACGTCTCGCGCGGGGGGATCAAGCTGGAGAACGCCCTGCGCCGCACAGGCCTCGCCGTGGCGGGGCGCAGGGCGCTTGACGTGGGGGCCTCCACAGGGGGGTTCACCGACTGCCTGCTCCAGCACGGCGCCGCCGGGGTCGTGGCGGTGGACGTGGGTTATGGAGAGCTCCACCACCGTCTGCGCACCGACCTCCGCGTGCGCGTGCTCGAGCGCACCAACGCCCGCTCCCTCACCCCCGCGATGGTGACCGCCGCGAGAGCCGGGAGTCCGTCACCGGGGCGGGGCGGTACGGAGGAGCCGCTGGACCTCGGGCTGGCCGAGGAGCCGCCCGACCTCGGGCTGACCGAGGAGCTCCCCGACCTCGCGGTGCTCGACCTCTCCTTCATCTCGCTCGTCAAGGTCCTCCCGGCGGTGCTGGCGTGCCTCGCGGAGCCCTACGACGTGCTCGCGCTCGTCAAGCCCCAGTTCGAGGTCCCCCGTGAGCGCATCGGCAAAGGCGGCGTCGTGCGCGACCCCGCCGCTCGCCGCGCCGCGCTGGTGGCCGTGGGGCTCGCGGCCCGAGGGATCGAGGGGGCGGGCGGGGGCTCGACACATCCGCCGGCCGTCCTCGGCTTCTTCTCCTCCGGCCTCCCCGGGCCCAAGGGCAACCGCGAGACCTTCATCTGGCTCGCCGAGCCCGAGCGCGCCGGAGCCGCGCGGAGCGGCGAGGAGATCGAGCAGATGGCGCTCCGGGAGGAGCCTTGAGCGCCAAGCGCATCGCGGTGCTCACCCATCGGCGCACCGAGGACACCCGCGAGGCCCTGCTGGTCCTGATCGAGATGGCGCGCGCCGCCGGCGCCACGCTGCGCTTCGACGCGGATGAGACCCGCAAGCACCGCCTGACCTCGGCGCCCGGGGTGGAGGTGGACGCGACGATCGGCGAGGGCGCCGAGGACCTCTGTGTGGTGCTGGGCGGCGACGGGAGCATCCTCTACGCGCTGCGGCTCTACGCCGGCGCGGGGGTGCCCGTGTTCGCGATCAACTTCGGCGAGATCGGGTTCCTCGCGACCGTCGAGCCCGAGGACATGCGCGACGGGATCGCCCGTGCGCTGAGCGGCCGCTACGAGCTGCTGCGCCTGCCCGGGATCGCGCTCCAGACCCCCGAGGGGGGGGTGGAGACCGCGATCAACGACATCGCCATCCACCGCCGCGTGGGGGAGCGCGTCGCCGAGCTCGCCTACGCGCTCGACGGCGAGGAGGTCGGGAGCGTGCGCTGCGATGGGCTCGTCCTCGCCACCCCCGCGGGCTCCACCGGCTACAACCTCGCCAACGGCGGCCCCGTGATGGCGTGGGGGGTGGAGGGGTTCGTGGTCTCCTTCATCGCCCCCCACTCACTCACCGCGCGCGCGCTCGTCGCCGCTCCGGGGGACCCCATCACCATCCACAACCGCTCCCGCGAGGCCCTCGACGTCTCCGTCGACGGTCGCCCCGTCTGCGATCTGCCCCCGGACGCGCGCATCCGCGCGCGCTTCGTGGACGGGGTCGGCACGATCGCGCAGCTGCCCGGCTCCTCCTTCTACCGCCGGCTGCGCGAGAAGTTCGGCCGCCTCGCTCGCTGAGGGCCCCCGCGGGGCTCAGGCGGCCCTCTCGGCGTGGTGCACGCCGAGGTCGCTCGTGCGGTGCAGCGAGTCCACGAAGCCATCCAGCTGCTCGCGCGAGAAGCGCCGCTGGCCGCCCGGGGTGCGGTAGCAGCTCAGGTGGCCCGCGTCCGACCAGCGGCGGATCGTGGCCAGGGAGACCCCGAGGTGGCGCGCCGCCTGGGAGCTCGTGAACACCAGCTGGCGGTCGCTGTGGGCCTGGTTGGTTGCGAAGGGCATCGGGGGCGTCCTCTCGATCAGGAGTGGAGGAGCGGCTCGCGGGAGCCGCGGGCGGCCCGGATCGCTCCGGGAGGCGCCTCTATACGTCGAGTTTCGGCCGCATGCCCGCGGAAGTTGAGCGCGGCACACCTTTGTGGACGTTTGAACGACTGCGGACCCACAAGTCCTGCATATGCAAGAAATGCTGCAAAAAGCCTCAAACAGCTTGTCCAACCTGGACAATTCGTCCTGTCCTGATACTATCCTCGTCAAACCTACTCATAAGCGAGTAGCTGCGGTTGTCCTGGAGAGGTAGGTGCAGGGGGCCGCTGTTCCGCCAAGGCCCCGAGCCCGAGCCGAAGGAGCAGACGATGGGTTGGAAATAAGCCGGCTGCTACCAGAGAACCACTCTGTTGAGAGGCCAGTCTGTTTGGTCTCATACCGATAGGCGCCGCGCACACGGCGCCTATCGGCGTTCTTGAGGGGAGTCGCGTGGGTTGTGCGCCTCTCCTCCTCTGTCGGACGACCTCTAATGGGAGACCGGCTGAGCGATTGCGCGCGCGCGGCGCTCGAACGCGAGCTCCTCCTCGAAGTCCACCTCGCCGCCATGGGCGAAGATCGCCGGCCCCTCGCGCTCGAGCATCGCGACGAACTTGCTCACCAGCTCGGCGTCGAACTGGCGGCCCGCCATCCGCCGCAGCTCCGCGAGCGCATCCTGCGGGGTCACCGGTGAGCGGTAGGAGTCGCGCGAGGTCATCGTGTCGTAGGCGCTGCAGATCGCGAGGATGCGCGAGAGCAGCGGGATCTCGTTGCCGATCAGGCCCGCCGGGTAGCCGCTGCCGTTGACGTGCTCGTGGTGGTAGAGGATCGCGTCCGCCACCGGACCGTAGCCGTCCAGGCGTCCCACCAGCGTCGCCCCGTCCTGGGGGTGGCGGCGGATCAGCGCCCAGTCCTCGTCGGAGAGCACATCCGCCTTCAGGATCCGATCGGGGAGCGCGAACTTGCCGATGTCGTGCAGCAGCCCCGCGGTGTGCGCGATGTCCTGCTCGGACTCGTCGCAGCCCGCTTCGCGCGCCAGCGCCCGCGCGAAGCGCGCCACCGCCGCGGCGTGGCGGGCGGTCATGCGATCGCGCAGCGCAAGCGTCTCCACCAGTGTCACCAGCACCCCCAGCTGCAGCTGGGCGAGGTGCATCGAGCGCGCCTCCAGCTGGTCCGCGCGGTCCTCCGAGCGCAGCAGCGCGACCGCGAGGTACTGGAAGATCAGGATCACCAGCACCAGCCCCAGCAGCGGGTAGTAGCCGAGGTTCGTGTACGCCACCGCCACCATCGCCGCGAGCGCCCCCACCGCCACCTGGCCGGGGAGCATCGGCATCAGCAGGTAGCGCGTCTGGTCCACCAGGCCGCGGCCGCTGAAGACCCGCTGGTGGGTCGCGATCATCGCGAAGTTGAGCAGGTTCGTGCCGATGAACACCCCGAACACGATCAGCGCGAACGTCACGCTGTGGCTCCGATGGGCGTTGGCCGGGTCGTGCACGTTCAGCAGCGAGCGCGCCAGCAGGCCCCCCGCAACCGGGAAGACCGAGTAGGTGGCGAGGAGGTTGATCCAGCGGGCGGCCGAGAGCCGGCGCACGCGCGCGTCCACCACCACCACCACCACCCCGATCGCCATCGCCGGCAGCGGCCCCAGCAGGGTCATCGCCAGCACGAGCGCCACGAACGCCGCCGAGAGGTTCTGGTTGCGCACCGTCACCGCCAGCCGGTCGCCGACCACCCCCAGGGCGAGGAGCAGCAGGAGGAGTTCGATCGGATGCCATTCCTCGGGCCGCGAGAGCGCCACCCCCACGGCGAGCGCCCCCGCGAGCAGCAAGCACTCGAAGGCCGTGTACAGGTGGGTGCGGCGAATCTCGATCATGGGCGCCAGGGGGATGCCACGTGCTGCCAGGGCGAATCTATGTCGTTCTTAACGACCCACATCCAGTCGTACTTGAGGAGCCTTCCCCTGTGGAGACGAGATGTCCGGGGGCGTATCACCCCTCGGCCGCCTCCGCCGGCACCGCGGCGGTGGCGCTCGTCTCCGCCGGTGGCGCCTCTTGCCGGCGCTCCAGCCGAAAGCTCACGCTCGCGATCCTCACGAACAGGCCTGTGATCGCGGTCGCCGCCACACCCGCCACCAGCATCGCGACGCGGGGAGAGCTGAGCGCGGTGATCGCGCCTCCGAGCATGAAGCCGATCGCCGGGCAGAGGGAGCCGATCGATTCCACCGCGCTCATCAGACGGCCGTGCAGCTCCTTCGGCGTGAGCTGCTGCACGGCGCTGATCAGCGATGGCCACTGCGCGCCGTTGCCCACACCGCCCACGAGCGCGGCGGCGCACGCGATCGGCAGCGTGGGGGCCACGGCGAAGCCGAGATAGGAGAGGCCGACCAGGAGCGTGCCCAACACGAGCATCGGCCCCAGCGGCCGGCGCACCGCGCGGGCGAACACGAGACTGCCGAGCACCATGCCGATTCCCCAGACGTCCACGAGCACACCGAAGCCGCGGTCGCCCACCGCGAGCGTCTGCTTGGCGTAGAGCACCTCCACCGGCTCCACCGAAGCGAAGAACACGACCGCCAGCGCCTCCGTGAGCAGCAGGCTGCGCAGTTGCGGCATTTCGCTCAGGTACCGCCACGCGGCAAGCAGCCGCGCGCGCACCGAGGTTCCATCGGCGTCCTCCGCGTGCGGACGCAGGGCGCCCAGGAGCGCCGCGCACATCACGAACGTCGCCGCGTCGATCAGGAGCGCCGTGGAGGCGCCCGCGGTTTCGACGACCAGGCCCACGATCACCGGAACCACCGCGAGGGTGCCGGTGAACGCGAAGTTGAACGCCGCGTTGACCGAACGCTGCGCGACCTCCACCGCGTCCTCCCGATCCACGTCCGCACTCCCGCCGCCCGGCGCATCCGTGCGGAGCGCCTGCGCAGGGCCGGTGGGCTTCAAATCCGGGTGGGTGGGCTTCAAATCCGCGGCGGCCTCGGCCTCCTCGGCCGCCACGTGCGCACCCGAGGCCCGCAGCAGCGCGCTCGCCGCCAACGCCGCGGTGCCGTCGATCGCGACCAGGATGAGCAGGCCGGGCAGCCAGAAGTGCCACAGCAGCGCCGCCAGCGCCACGGCGGTGACGGCCTCCACGAGGTACAGCCGGCTGAGAGCGCCGCGACCCTCGAAGAGCTCCGTCGAGGCCACGAGCGCCGGCGCGAGCAGCGCGGGCAGTCCCCGTGCCGCGACGAACATTCCTGCCACCGCCAGCGCGCTGTGCGTGTGGTCGTAGATGCCCAGCGAGAGCGCGAAGTACCCGAACCAGGTGCCCAGCTGGTTGACCGTGTAGGCGGTCAGGATCCTTCGCAGCCGGGGCGAGGAGGGCAACGCGAACACGTCGCCACGCTAACGCCTGCGTGGGACGCGACCGGGCTGCGCGAGCACTCTGAGAGATTTTCTGCAGTGGGCCTCGCCGGCCGGTCTCGGTACCGCCCGCTGCGCGTGGGGCTTGCACCTGCGCGCGCAGGCCGCGCTCACCAGGCCGGTGGAGCTGTGCCGCGGCCGGCGCTCTCTGCGCAGAGGCCGAGCGCGATCACCGGCAGGCTCGGGTGGCGGCTGCCCAGCTCGTGCATCAGCGATTCCGCCGACACCTCACGAAGGTCGCCCGCGAGCATTACCACGCTGCTGGAGGGCGCCTGCTCCAGCACCTCCCACAACGCGCCCGCCTCGCCGATCTGGGTGTCCGCGGGCAGCGCCTCGTTGAGGTCGTGAAGCACAGCCGCGCGCTGCTCGGGGTCCGCGCCCGCAACCAGGATGCGCGAGGGCCGCTCCGCGGTGACGGTCGCGGGGCTCATGTCATGTAGCTCGTGTCGATCAGCTCGACTTCGCCCACGATCCCCAGCTCCGCCTCCCCGCGCGCCGCAAAGCGCGCGAGCGCCGACAGTGCAAGGAAGGCAACCGCCGCGATCGCCAGCCAGATGAGTACGACGCCCACGAGGGTCATCGCCGCTCACCCCCGCTCGCTTGTGGTGTCGTCCGTGACGTGTACATTGTCTGTCCTCGACTCTTCTCTGCGGCGCCCTCCCGGCGTTTCATGCCGGTGGGGCCGCGTGGATAGATCGCTGCACCGACATCTTGCGCCTCGCGCGAGCGTTTGTCTGCCGTCCGGAGGGTGCCGATCGTGTCGTCCCAAAGGCGCCGATCTCTGTCGTCCCGCGGGGACCTCCCGCCATCCCGTCCGAGCCGCTACGGTGTGCGAGATGCAAGAGGGCACACCTGGCGTGGACCGCCCGATCGAGGTGATCATCGCGGACGACCACGCGGTCGTACGCGACGGCATCCGCACCGTGCTCGAGCGGGAGGGGGAGGAGTTCAGGGTGGTCGCCGAGGCCGCCGACGTGCCCGCCACGATCCGCGAAGTCCGCGCGCACAAGCCGGATCTGCTCACGCTCGACCTCACGATGCCCGGGGGCTCCAGCCTCGCGGCGCTGCCCCAGTGCTTCGTCGCCCATCCCTCGCTCGCTGTGGCGATCCTCACGATGCGCGAGGACCCCGAGTACGCCCGCCAGGCGCTCCGGGCGGGCGCGCGCAGCTACGTGCTCAAGGAGGCGGAGCCCGCCGAGCTGCTGCAGGCCTTTCGCCTCGCTGTCGCCGGCGGCAACTACCTGCATCCCCGGCTCGGCGCGCTGATGGCCACCGGCGGGGAGTCCGCGCAGGAGGGGGTCGCGCTCTCGGAGCGCGAGCGCGAGGTGGTGCGGCTGATCGCGATGGGCCACACCAACCCGCAGATCGCCGAGCAGTTGCACGTCGCGGAGCGGACCGTCAAGACCTACCGCGCTCGCGCGATCGAGAAGCTCGGCTTCTCCTCGCGCGCCGAGATCACCGCCTACGCGCGGCGCCTCGGCTTAGTGGACTAGACCGCCGCCGGGCGGCCCGCGAGGGGGACGGTGAGGCGCACCGTGGTGCCCCGGCCCCCGTCCCCGCACCCGCCCGCCCCGAGCTCGAGCTCGCCGCCCACGAGCTCGGCGCGCTCGCGCATCCCGGACATGCCGAAGCCTCCCTCGAGGCCGTCGCCGCGGGGACCGAGTCCGGCCCCGCCGGGCGGGAGTCCGCGTCCGTCGTCGGCGACCGCGACGCGCACCGCGGAGCGATCGCCGCTGCGCGTGACGCTCACCACCGCGCGCGTGGCGTGCGCGTGGCGGCTGACGTTGGTCAGCGCCTCTTGCACGACGCGGTAGATCGTGCTCTCGAGCTCCGCGTCGAGCCGTTCGCGCTCGGGGTCGAGGTCGATCTCCGTCTGCACCTCGAGGCCGTCGATCGCCTGCGCGCGGCGCGCGAGCGCCTGCAACGCCGGCACGAGGCCGAGGTCGTCGAGCGCCGCGGGACGCAGCTCGGTGATCAGATGGCGCAGCCCTTCGATCTCGCGGCCGATGCCCTCGAGGGCGTCGTCCACCGCGGCGTCGAGCTCCCGGCGGCCGATCTCCGACTGCTCGCGCCGGTCGCGGGCGTGCGCCAGTTTCAGGCGCAGCGCCCCGAGCCCCTGCACGGTCTCGTCGTGGATCTCCCGCGCCCAGCGGGTGCGCTCGCGCTCGCGGGCCTCCATGCCGTAGCGCAGCCGTTCGATCTCCACGGAGCGCTCCGCGGCGAGGCGCTGGGCGACGCTGGTGGCGAACGCCTTGAGCGCCTGCTTGTCGGGGCCCCTGAAGCCGCCGTCGCGGCGCAGCGCGATCACGAGGCCACCCCCGTGGCCCTCCATGCTCAGCGGCTCCACCAGCGCCGCGCGCGCCTCCAGGCCGAGCTCGTGCAGCCACGCCGCCTCCTGCCCGCGCGGGCGGTCGAGAGCGAGCGGCTGCCCCGCGCGGTAGAGCACCCCGAGCGCGCTGCCCTCGACGGGCATGATCCGCAGCCGCGGCGTACCCTCGCCGCTGGCGGCCGCCACGCGCAGCTCGCCGCGCTCCTCGATCACCATCAGGAGTGTGCTCGCGTCGAGCAGCGCGAGGCCGCGATCGGCCATCAGGCGCAGCAGCCACAGCTCCGAGCCGGAGAGCATCCCGGAAACCTACCGGCTCGCGGCGCGTCGCCCGACCCAGCCTCAGGGCTTACCGCGATAGGCCCCTACGGGCTGTGCGCCACGGTGGGCCGGCGCTCGGGGCGCGCCGCGGCGTACGCGCCGCCGAGCAGCGCGGCCGCGCTCATCCCCTCCCGCCACGGCGCGAGGCCGACGGCGAACCGCAGCGAGCGGCGCTCTCCGCCCGCCTCCAGCTTGATCGCGCGCAGCCTGTTCAGCATCCGCCGAGCCACAACCTCCCCGCGCGGTCCGTCCGCGCCTGGCAGCACCACGAGCAGCTCGCCCTCCGCCGCGCGCCCCACGCGGTCGAAGCGGCGCAGCTCGCGACGCAGCGCGAGCTCGATGTAGGCGAGCGCCTGTTCGGCGAGCTGCTCGCCGTGCGCGCGCCGCACCTCCCGCAGGTTCTCGATGTCCAGCAGCAGGCAGCTGAGCGCCGTGCCGTGGCGCCCCGCGCGGTTGACCTCCTCCTCCAGACGCTCCCGCAGCGCGGGCGCGGACAGGTAGTCGATCGACCCTCCCGGGGGACGCTCGGGGTCGTCGGAGTCGCCGGCGGCCATGCCGTGGGTGGGGGAGGGGGTGGGGGAGGCGGTAACCATCGTGGTCACCCGATAAACGTAAGTCTACGGGCTGGCCTCGCGCCGGAAGACCCGAGCCCACCAACCCGTGCCGACGGCATACCCCCGTAGGCGTTCACGGGGTGTCGTGGTGTTGAGGAGGGTTCCTTGGCGAGCATGGAATCTTGCGTGGGTGCGGCGAGATGAGGTAGAGGCACTTCACGCGGAGGGGGTCGATGCGGTGCTGGCGGTGATCCGTCGGTTTGAGGATCGCATCGCGGAGCTCGAGCGCCAGTCGGGCATGAACTCGTCCAATAGCAGCATGCCGCCGTCGTCTGATCCGCCGAAGTCCAGGGCTGAGCGTCGCAGGTTGGCGCGGGAGTCCTATAAGCGCTCGATGCGCAAGTCCGGCGGCCAGCCCGGGCATCAGGGCAAGACGCGGGAGCTGGTCGCGCCCGCGCGTGTCGATAAGCGTGTTGAGCATCTGCCGGACTGCTGTGAGTGCGCATGGCAGCCCGGCGCACCGCCGGACGGGTGGGCTCGTTGATCGCTGAACGTGACGCGAACGAAAAGCAGCATCGAGGGGACGCGCGAATCGGTTGTCGAGGGCGCGCGAGAGCTACGGGCACCCCGGAGCGGCGAAGGTTGTCGCGGCCGGGTGGCCGCCGCTACGTGTACCGGAGGCGTCGGCTTCGCCTCAGTGTCCGCGCTGACGCGCGGGGCCGGACCAAACATGGGTCTGGTGAGGGGCCGAAATGGCACCGAGCACCGACACCCGTCGTAGTAGCCTCTCCGCTATGGGCGCGATCCAAGAGCTGGCGGCCGATCTGGCTGTCGAGGGGCGCACGTTGCGCCGGGCCGTCTCTCAGGGCACTCTCCGTGCCAGCCGAGATGGATCGCGCGATTTGCGGTTGGCGCCCGGCGAGCGCGACTACCTTCGCGCCCACTGGCCGCTGCTCTCCGAGCTTCGCGGGGTGCTGCTGCCCGAGCACGACGTTCGTCTGGCTGTGCTTTATGGCTCGCTGGCGCGAGGCGACGAGGATGTGGGCTCGGATCTCGACCTGCTGGTCTCGCGGGAGCTGACCGGGTGAGCGTAGAACCGCCCGCGAAGCTCAGCCGCAACGCGCTCGCGGCCGATCAGGCCCGGCTGGCTCGCTTCTTTCAGACCATCATCAAGCATCACAAGGCGCTTGACCTCGCAATAGAGGAGAACTTCGGCGGCCAACTGGACCCGGCCGAATGGAGGAGCGCCTTTCAATCTGCGGAGCCTTACGACGCCAACCGCACGATGGTCGTCACCGGCGATCACTCCGCCGTGCTCAACGCCTAATTGCGGCTACACGGCCCGCCCGCTCGGGTTCCACGTCTGACGGCCCAATCGCCGCAACAACACCCCTGCTCGCTTCAGCCCAGGCGGTACGCTCCCGAGCATTGCGCCCCGTGAGATTCGGTCTGGTCTGTGCACTGGTGTGGTTCGCTGGGTGCGGCGCTACCAGCGGCCCTTCGAGCACGCCGCCCATGAGGCGCCCGCGGCCGGTCGAGCGGATCAAGAACGCCGCCGACTTTGCGAGCGCCGCGACGCCGGCGCCGAGAGGCGCGACACTTTCACAGAAGCCCCTGAGCGGGCGGGTGATCGCAATCGACCCAGGGCATAACGGTGGCAACTTCACCCACCCGCAGGAGATCGCCAGACTCGTAAACGACGGGAACGGCGAGAAGGAGTGCGACACCACCGGCACGGCAGCCCCCGATGGATACCGCGAGACCGACTTCAATTGGAGCGTCGCGCTGCGGCTGCGTGCGCTGCTGCTCTCAGCTGGAGCGCGGGTGGTGATGACCCGTCAGAGCAACACAGGCGTGGGGCCATGCATCTCCGTACGCGCGGCGATCGGCAACCGCGCGCACAGCGACGCGGCGGTCTCCATTCACGCCGACGGTGGGCCACCGGGCGGGTCGGGCTTCGCGATCCTCCTCCCCGCCCCAATCCCAAGCCGAGCGAACCAGGCGATCATCTTTCCGTCACGGCGGCTCGCCCTCGCCCTGCGCACGTCACTGCTTGGTATCGGGCTGCACCCTTCCACCTACGACGGGGTCGACGGCCTGGCGCCTCGCACCGACCTCGGCGGTCTCAACCTCTCGCGCGTGCCGAAGGTGTTCGTCGAGGTTGCCAACATGCAGAACGCCGGGAATGAGGCGCCGATGGAGCGACCCGCGTTCCGCGCGACCGTCGCCCACGCGCTACTCGCCGGTCTTGAGCACTTCCTGCCCCAGGGCAGATAGACGCTGTTCGCCGATCCCGAGGGCCACGTCGTGGGGCTCGTCAAGAGCTGATCCACCCACCGGGTCAGGCTGGCCCGGCCATCGACCGAAGAGCGCAGGAGCGCCGCGCGCGCTGCGAGGTGCGGGCGGTCCCTTGGGGTGCGGCTATGTTGAGGCTGTGGGCGAGATCGAGGTCACCTACTTCAACGACCCGGGCTGTCCGTGGGGCTACTCGGTCAGTCCTGCGCTGGCGGTGCTGCGCTGGCGCTACGGCGCACAGCTGCGCTGGCGGCTGGTGACGATCGGCCTCGCGGAGAGCGCCGAGCGCTACCTCCAGAGTGGCCACACGCCCGCGCGCTCCTCGCTGGGGCACCTCATGTACCGGGAGCGCTACGGGATGCCCTTCGCGGTTGAGCCACGCGCGCGCGTGCTTGGCACGGCGCGCGCGTGCCGTGCGATCGTCGCCACGCGCCTGCTCGATCCCGCGCGCGAGCTGCAGGCATTGCGGGCGCTGCAGCTCGGGTGGTTCACCACCACGCTGCTGCTCGACGAGGACCGCGACATCGCGCGAGCGCTCGAGCGGGTCGATGGCCTCGACGTGCAGGCGGTCGTGGGGATGCTCGATGACCCTCGGGTGAGCGAGGCCTACGAGGCTGACAAGCGGGAGACGCGCGAAGCCGAGGGGAGCCCCACGCACTTCCAGGGCAAGGCGCGCCAGACCGACGGGCCGGTGCGCTACTCCGCGCCCTCGCTGATCTTCGCGACGGGCGAGGGATCGGAGAGCGTCCGGCGCCTGGAGGCGGGGGGCTTCCAGACGATCGAGGCCTACGACGTGCTGGTCGCCAACCTCGACCCGACGCTCGAGCGCGAGCCCCCGCCGCAGGAGCCGCCGGCGGCGCTGGAGCGCTTCCCGGAGGGCCTCGTCACCCAGGAGGTGGCGGCGATCATGGCGCAGGGAAACAACCCCCCCGACCGCGCCGGCGCCGAGCGCGCGCTGGTCGAGCTGGTGGGAGCGGGCGCGGCGCGGCGCATCGCCCTGGGCGACGATGCCCTGTGGCAGCCCGCCTGAACGGTGCTCCCGCGCATCCCCGCGGGTGGGTAGCCTCCAGCGCTGCGCCATGACTCTCACGATCACCCTCCCCGACGGCAATGCGCTGGAGCTCCCGGACGGCGCCACGGGCGCCGACGCGGCTGCCGCGATCGGCCCCGGCTTGGCGCGGGCGGCGCTGGCGGTGGAGATTCGCGGGGTCGGTGGGAACGAGGCGAGGGTGGCGGGGCGCGAGGAGCAGGAGGAGGGTGGGGGAGCCGCGGGGGAGGCTGGAGGCGAGCCCTCGGCGCGGAGCCCAGCCGCGGCCCCCGAAGTGCGCGACCTCTCGCGCCCGCTGCCCGACGGGGCACAGATCGCGATCCTGACCGCGCGCAGCGAGGGCGGGGAGCCGCTGCGGCTGATCCGCCACGACGCGGCGCACGTGCTGGCGAGCGCGGTGATGGAGCTATACCCGGGCGTGAAGATCTCGATCGGGCCGGCGATCGAGCAGGGCTTCTACTACGACTTCGAGTTCCCCGACGGGGTGAGCGTCTCGGAGGCCGACTTCACCGCGATCGAAGACCGGATGCGCGCGCACGTGAGGGCGGCGGAGCGCTTCGAGCGCGAGGACATCCCCGTTGCGGACGCGCGGGCGCGCTTCCAGGCGGCGGGGCAGGACTACAAGGTGGAGCTGATCGACGACCTGGTGCGGGCCGCCGAGTCCCGCCCGGGCGAGGACGGCAAGGGACTGGACACCGTCTCGCTGTACACGAACGGCCCCTTCACCGACCTCTGCCGCGGCCCGCACGCGCCCTCCACGAAGACGGTGGGCGCGTTCAAGCTGCAGTCGGTCGCGGGGGCGTACTGGCGGGGGGACTCGACGCGCACGATGCTCACGCGCATCTACGGGACGGCGTTCTTCTCGAAGGCCGAACTGGAGGAGCACCTGGAGCGCCTGGAGCAGGCGCACGCGCGCGACCACCGCAAGCTGGGGCGGGAGCTCGACCTCTTCCAGTTCTCCGAGCTCTCCCCGGGGGCGCCCCTGTGGAAGCCGGCGGGGATGGCGGTGTGGAACGCGCTCATGGAACTCTGGCGCGAGGAGAACACCGCGCGCGGCTACGAGGAGGTCAAAACCCCGATCCTCTTCGACATCGAGCTCTTCAAGCAGTCGGGCCACTGGGAGAAGTTCCGGGAGAACATGTACTTCACCGAGGTCGAGGAGCGCCCGATGGGCCTGAAGCCGATGAACTGTCCGGCGCACATCCAGATCTACAAGGACGCCCGCCGCTCCTACCGCGAGCTGCCGATCCGCTACTCCGAGGCGGGCCTCGTGCACCGCCACGAGCCCTCCGGGGTGCTGCACGGCCTGCTGCGGGTGCGACACATCACCCAGGACGACGCGCACATCTTCTGCACCGAGGAGCAGGTGCAGGAGGAGGTCGTGGAGTGTCTGCGCTTCGGCTTTCACCTGTACGAGCTGTTCGGGTTCGAGCCGCGTCTGGAGCTCTCCACGCGCCCCGAGGAGCGGATCGGCACGGATGAGATGTGGGACCGCGCGGAGGCGGCTCTGGAGGGGGCGCTGCAGGCGGAGGGCCTCGCCCACGAGGTCAACCCGGGCGACGGGGCGTTCTACGGCCCGAAGATCGACCTGCACATGACAGACTCGATCGGGCGCTCCTGGCAGTTGGGAACGGTGCAGCTCGACTACTCGATGCCCGAGCGCTTCGACCTCGCGTACACCGGGGCGGACAACTCAGAGCACCGCCCCGTGATGATCCATCGCGCCCTGATGGGCTCCTTCGAGCGCTTTATCGGCATCCTGATCGAGCACTACGCCGGGGAGCTGCCGCTGTGGCTGGCGCCGGTGCAGGCGATCGTGCTGACGCTCTCGGATCGCTTCAACGTGTATGGCGGCGCGGTGCAGGCGAGCCTGCTTGAGCACGACCTGCGCTGCGAGCTGGACGACCGGGGGGAGTCGATCGGCCGCAAGGTCCGCGACGCGGAGCTGCGCCGCATCCCGTACATGCTCGTGGTGGGGGAGCGCGAGGAGCGCGAGGGCGCGGTCTCGGTGCGCGAGCACCGCACTGGAGACACCGGGAGCGAACCCGTCGAGGCGGTTGCGCGGCGGCTCGCGGCGCGGTCTCTGCGGCGCGTGAGCGGCAGCGAGGGCTGAACGAGCATGCCCTGTCCCTTGTGCGCCGCCGTCACCCCGGTATACTCGGCCGCCTTGAGTTCCTGCATTTATTCAGAGCGCCGCGCCTGATATCAGCTTGACGCGCAATCAGGACAGCTAGTGGCGGTACCCCGCAGGTTCGATCGGCGCCCGCCCGAGCGGGACACGACGAGGATCAACGAGCGGATCCGCGTGCCCGAGGTGCGTCTGATCGACGACCAGGGCGCGCAGGTGGGCGTGCTGAAGACGCCCGACGCGCTGCGCTTTGCCCAGGAGCGCGATCTCGACCTCGTGGAGGTCGCGCCGGAGGCGCGCCCCCCGGTGTGCAGGGTGCTGGACTACTCGAAGTACAAGTACGAGCAGGCCCAGAAGGTCAAGCAGGCGCGCAAGCATCAGCAGCAGATCACGGTGCGCGAGATCAAGTTCCGTCCGAAGATCGCCCAGCACGACTACGACACCAAGAAGCACCACGTCGAACGCTTTCTGCGCCACCGCGACAAGGTGAAGGTGACGATCATGTTCCGCGGGCGCGAGGTCACCCACCCCGAGCGCGGCACCCTGATCCTCGACCGCCTCGCGGAGGAGCTCACGGAGCTGGGCGTCGTCGAGCAGCGTCCGATGCAGGAGGGGCGCAACATGACGATGATGCTCGGTCCCTCCAAAGCGGTGCTGGCGGGCCGCCTCGAGCACTCCCTCGACGGCGCGGGTCCCGTCGAGGAAGGGGCTTCCGAGGAGCCCGCGCCCGAGGAGCCCGCGCCCGAGGGCGCTGTCTCCGAGCAGTAGCTCAGGGTCGATCGGCCCTCACGCGACGGCGCGGCTGCCCTTCATCGCGAACATCGCGGCGTCGGCGTGGTGCAGGAGCTGCTCGGCGCTTGACCCGTCGTGCGGGTAGATGCTCGCCCCGAGGCTCGCGCCGACTTTGACGGCGATCGCCTCGATGCGGATCGGCTCGGAGAGCGTGACGCGCATGCGCTCCATGAACGCCTCCACCTCGTGGCTGGGTTGGCGCAGCATGCTGAGCAGCGCCACGAACTCATCCCCCCCGTAGCGCGAGATCAGCTCGTCCTCGCGGATCGCGGTGGTGAGCCGTTGGGCGAGCGCGCGCAGCACGGCGTCGCCGGCGCGGTGCCCAAGGGTGTCGTTGATCTGCTTGAAGCCGTTGAGGTCCATGTACACGAGCGCCACCGCGCACCCGTGGCGCTGGGCGCGGGAGATCGCGCGGTCGAGCTCTTTGTGGAAGAGCCGGCGGTTGGCGAGGTCGGTGAGCTGGTCGTGGTGGGCCTGGTGCTGGAGCTGCTCGAGGATCGTGCGCCGCTCGCTGATGTCCGCGAAGGTCGCGATCACCCCGCACTGTCGCCCCTGGTCGTCGAGCGCGGAGCGGGAGCTGAGCGAGATCCACCTCACCGCGCTGCCGGGCCCGAGCACGCCGATCGTGATCGCACGCCGCGAGCGCCCCGTCTGGAGGGTCTCCGCGATGGGGTGGGTGGCCAGCGGCCAGGGGGAGCTGTCCTCATGCAGGAAGCGCCAGCGCCGGTCGCGGGCGTGGCGGGAGAGGAGCTGGTCGTGGCTCATGCTGAGGATCCGCCCGGCGGAGTTGTTGGCGTACACGACGCGCCCGTGGAGGTCGAATACGAGCACCCCCTCGACGAGCATCTCGGTGGTGACGTGCAGGCGGTTCTCGAGCGCCCGCAGCTCCGCGCGCCGCGCGCGCAGCTCGCCGCGCAGGCGCTCGGTGGCGGCGATCGACTGGGCGAGGCGCTCGCAGGCGAGGTCCAGCGCCCGCTCGGCGTCGAGCGCCCCGTCCTGCGCGATCTCCCGCAGCGCGTGGGCGATCGCGGTGGGGGTGGCGGCGGGCAGGCCCTCGGGCTGCTCGACAGCGGGGTGTGCGATCGAGGCTCTCTCCATCCGGGATGTAATCGGCCTCGAAGCCTCTCTACATGACAGCCTCCGCGCCAGTTGGACGGCTGTGGACTGGAAGCCCACCCACCCGTCTGCCATAATCACCGCCTCGCGATGCCCAAGATGAAGACACACTCCGGCGCGAAGAAGCGCTTCAAGGTCACCGCCACCGGCAAGGTGCGGGGCCGGCACGCCTTCACGAGCCACATCCTTGAGAAGAAGTCCCCCAAGCGCAAGCGCACTCTGGGCGCCCCCGCGGAGATCTCCGCGCACGACACGCCGCGGGTGAAGCGGATGCTGGGTGTGGGTATTGGACCCACCCACCCCTCGCGCACGGCGAGCAGGCCTGCGAAGTCGGGGGAGGGTTCATGAGGGTCAAGCGCTCGGTACACGCGCGCAAGAAGCGCCGCGCGACCCTTGCGCTGACGAAGGGCTTCCGGGGGGAGGCGCACTCGAACTACAGGCGCGCGAAGGAGGCGCTGATCAAGGCGGACACGTACGCCTACCGCGATCGGCGCAACCGCAAGCGGGACTTCCGGCGGCTGTGGATCACGCGCATCAACGCGGCGGCGCGCGAAAACGGGATGAGCTACTCGAAGTTCATGCACGGCCTCTCGCTGGCGGGTGTGGAGCTCGACCGGAAGGTGCTCGCGGATATCGCGGTGCGCGACGCCGACGCGTTCCGACGTTTCGCCGAGGTCGCCCGCGAGGCGTCGGCCGCCTGACCCACGGGCCGACATCCGAAGCCTCCCGGGCGCCGCTCCTGCGAAGGGGACGGCGCCTTTTTTGATGATGAACCCAATCGCCTCTTCCCAAAATCCCCACCTGAAGGAGCTGCGCCGGCTGCGGCGCAGGCGTGAGCGCGCGCGCAGCGGACGCTTCCTGGCGGAGGGCGAGGATCTGATCGCGGCGGCCGAGCGCGCGGGCTGGCCGGCGGTGGCGGGCTTCCGCGCGGCGGGCAGCGGCCTCGGCGGCGCGGGCTTCCTCGACGTGGAGCCCGCGGCGCTGGCGGAGGTCTCGACGCTGGGCTCGGGGACGCGCGTGATCGGGGTCTACGAGCAGCGCTGGCTGAGGGCGCCGGTGGGCCCGCTGTGCGTGTACCTGCACGGTGTATCCGACCCCGGGAACGTCGGCGCGGTGCTGCGCGCGGCGCTCGCGTTCGGGGCCTCCTGCGTGGCGCTCGGGCCGGGCTGCGCGGACCCGTGCTCGCCGAAGGCGGTGCGCGCGGGGATGGGCGCGATCTTCGCGGTCCCCCTTGCCCGCGCGCGCGCCGCCGAGGATCTGCCGGGGGAGCGGATCGCGCTGGTGGCCGACTCCAGCCCACCCGCCCAGCCGCTCGAGGAGGTCTGCCGCCTCGTGGGCCCCGCGCGCGATGCAGGCGCGCTCACGCTGCTGATCGGCGCCGAGCGCGAGGGCCTGCCGGCGGAGATCGTGGCCGCGTGCGAGCGGGTGGCGTACATCCCGATCGCAAACGATTCTCTAAACGCTGCGATGGCGGCGACCATCGCGCTGTATGAAATGACTAGGGTCTCGGCGTCGTGATCGAACGGATCGAACAGCTGCGCGCGCAGGCGGAAGGTGAGATCGCCGCGGCCGCGAGCACCGATGCGCTGGAGCAGCTGCACGTGCGTCACCTCGGCCGCCGCGCGGAGCTGCCGCAGCTGCTGCGCGGGGTGCGCGAGCTGCCCCCGCAGGAGCGGGGCGCCGTGGGCAAGGCCGCCAACGAGGCGCGCGTGGCGCTGGAGTCGCTGATCGAGGAGCGCGCCGCGCGGCTGAGCGGGGGGGAGTTGGAGACGCGCCTGCGGGAGGACCGCCTCGACGTGACGCTCCCCGGCGACCCCGCGCAGCCCGTGGGGCGCCTGCACGTGCTCACCGCCACGCAGCGGGAGCTGGAGGACATCTTCGTGGGCCTCGGCTTCACCGTGCTGGAGGGGCCGGAGGTGGAGACGGTGCACTACAACTTCGACGCGCTCAACCACAGTCCCACGCATCCCGCGCGGGCGCGCACCGACACGTTCTATGTGGCGGAGGACGTCGTGCTGCGCACCCACACCTCGCCGATGCAGATCCGCGCGATGGAAGCGCACCCGCCGCCGCTGTACGTGGTGATCCCCGGGCGGGTCTACCGGCCCGACAGCGACGCCACGCACACCCCCCAGTTCCACCAGGTGGAGGGGCTCGCCGTTGACGAGGACATCACGCTCGCCGACCTGAAGGGCACGCTGCTGGCGTTCGCGCGCGCGGTGTTCGGCGAGCAGCGCGAGGTGCGCCTGCGCCCGCACTTCTTCCCCTTCACCGAGCCCTCCGTGGAGGTGGACGTCTCCTGCTTTCACTGCGCCGGCAAGGGCTTGCAGGGCGACGGCTCGCGCTGCTACCTGTGCAAGGGCGAGGGGTGGCTTGAGGTGCTGGGCGCGGGCGAGGTGGACCTGAACGTGTACGCCCACGTGCCCCTCACCGAGGGCAACGCCCCGGGGTACGACCCCGAGCGGGTGCAGGGCTTTGCGTGGGGCATGGGGATCGAGCGGATCGCGATGCTCAAGCACGGGATCCCCGATTTGCGCCTCTACTTCGAGAATGACTTGAGATTTCTGGAGCAGTTCGGATGAGGGTCCCCCTTGAGTGGCTGCGCGAGTACTGCGATCCCGACCTGGACGTGCGGGGGATCGAGGAGCGCCTGACGATGACGGGTACGAAGGTGGAGGCGATCCACCACCACGGCGTGGGGGCGCCGGAGCGGTTCGTGGTGGGGCGGGTGCTCACCTCCGAACGCCACCCTGACGCCGATCGGCTGAGTGTGTGCGAGGTCGATCTTGGACCCGCCTCCCCGGACGGGCCGGCGAAGATCGTGTGCGGGGCCCCGAACGTGGCGGCGGGGCAGACGGTGGCGGTGGCGTGCCCCGGCGCGGTGATGCCGGACGGGATGCAGATCAAGCGCGCCAAGCTGCGCGGCGTGGTCTCGGAGGGGATGATCTGCGCGGAGCAGGAGCTCGGGATTGATTCGAGCCCACCCACCCGTGGGGATCGGATCAAGGGCATCCTCGTACTGAACGAGGTGCTGAGCGACGGTGAGCTCGCCCCGGGCACTCCGCTCGAGCAGGTGCTGCCGATCGCCACGGAGGTGATCGAGCTGGAGGTGACTCCCAACCGCCCAGACTGCCTGGGGGTGTACGGGGTCGCGCGCGAGCTGCACGCCGCCACCGGCGCTCCGCTTACCCCGGCGCCATGGAGCGAGGACCTCGGCAGCGAGGGGCCGCTCCCAGTCGCGAGCGGTGGCACGGCCCCCGCGGAGGTCGAGGTGCGCTGTCCCGACCTCTGCCCGCGCTTCACCGCGCGGGTGTTCGAGAACGTGACCGTCGCCCAGTCGCCGCCGTGGCCGAAGGCGCGCCTCAGCGCGGCGGGGCAGCGCCCGATCAACAACGTGGTTGACATAACCAACTACGCGATGCTCCTCACCGGCCAGCCGCTGCACGCCTTCGACCTCGACCGCGTCGCTGGGGGGCGGCTCGTGGTGCGCCGCGCCCGCGCGGGCGAGCAGGTGCAGACGCTCGACGGTCAGACCCGCGCGCTGGACGGGGAGATGGTGGTGATCGAGGACGGCGAGGGCCCCACCTCGATCGCGGGCCTGATGGGCGGAGCGCGCTCGGAGATGGGGGAGGGCGCCACGCGGGTGTTGATGGAGGTCGCCAACTGGGATGGGCCCAACATCCACCGCGCCTCCTGGGCGCTCGGGCTGCGCAGCGAGGCCTCCGCGCGCTTCGAGAAGGGCCTCGCCCCCGAGCAGTGTGACCACGCGCAGGCGCTCGCGGCCCGCCTGATGGTCGAGCTGTGCGGCGCCACGCTCCTGCCCGGGACGATCGACATCGGGCCCAAGCCGGCCTCGCCGCAGGTGATCCGGCTGCGCGAGGCGCGCGTGGAGGCGATCCTCGGCGTGTCCGTGTCCCGCGCACGCCAGATGGAGATCCTGGAGGCACTCGATTTCCAGGTGCGGGAGGCGCCCGACGGCCTCGACGTCACCGTGCCCCCCCTGCGGCGTGCGGACGTAACGCGCGAGGCGGACCTGATCGAGGAGGTCGCCCGCATCGACGGCTTGGAGAAGCTTCCCGCCACGCTGCCCCGCCACCGTCCCGCGGGCCTGCTCTCGCACGAGCAGCGCCTGCGCCGCCGCGCGGTGGACGCGCTGGTGGGGCGCGGGCTGTATGAGACGGTGGGGTGGACCTTCACCTCGCGCGAGGCCCTCAGCCGCCTGCGCCTGAGCGAGGACGACCCGCGCTTGGCGGATGCTGTGGCCCTGGAGAACCCGCTGTCGGAGGAGCACGCGCTGCTGCGCACCACGCTGCTCGGCTCGCTGCTCGACAGCGCCGCATGCAACGCCGCGCGGGAGCAGCTCGATCTGCGGATCTTCGAGGTGGGCACGGTCTTCAGCCGGCCCGCCACGGTGGACCAGGATGCGGGCGAGACCGCGCGCGACGCCCTGCGGGAGACCGGGATCGAGGAGCACCGCGCGCTCGGGGTTCTCCTGAGCGGGCGCACCGCGCCTCCCACCTGGAGGGCGCCCGAACCGCCCCGCGCGGACCTGTACGCGGTCAAGGGGGTGCTCGAAGCGCTCGCCGTCGCGCTGCGCGTGCCGCTGGAGTGCCGGCCAGCGTCCGCGCATCATCCCTTCCTGCATCCCGGCCGCGCCGCGGAGATCGCGATCGAGGGGGAGCCGGCCGGCTGGCTCGGCGAGCTGCACCCGCTCGTGGCCGAGCGGGAGATCGAGGGCGCGGCCGTCATGGAGCTCGATCTCGACCGGCTGATAGCGGCGGCGGTTCGTAGCGCGGGTTCGCGCGGGTACAGCGATCTGATCTCCTTCCCCGCGCTGCGCCAGGATCTCGCGGTGGCGCTCTCCCGGCAGGTGCCGGCCGCGGCGGCGCTCGATGTGGTGCGCGAGGCCGCGGGCGGTCTGCTCGCGGAGGCGCGGGTGTTCGACGTGTACGAGGGCCCGCAGGTGGGGGAGGGAATGCGCTCGCTCGCGCTCGCCCTCTCCTTCCGCGCCGCCGACCGCACGCTCGCCGACGAGGACGTCGCGCCCGTGCGCGCGCGGATCGTGGCCGCGCTGAGCGAGCGGCTGGGAGGTGAGCTGCGTGGCCGAGGGCGTATCCCAGGGCGCCCCCCAAGAGATCCCCGCCGCTCAGGGCTCCGAGCAGCGCTTTCACCCCGGCTCCCCGCGGGTGCTCGTTGTCGGGGGGACCGGCTTCGCGGGGGCGCTCGCCGCGCACCTGCTCTGGCGCCACCCCCGCTTCGAGCTCGCCGGCGTCACCGGGCGCTCGGAGGTGGGGCGGCGCCTGGACGAGCTCTACCCCCGCTACCGCGTGCCCCTCGCGATCCGGGAGCTCGACCTCGACCGCCCGGAGGGCGAGCTCGCAGCGGGGGTGCGCCTCGACGCCGCTGTCGTCGCCTATCCCCATGCCGCGGCCGCCCCCACCGTGGGGATGCTGCGCGAGCACGGCGTGCGCGTGGTGGACCTCTCCGCCGACTTCCGCCTCTCCGAGCTCTCCACCTACGAGCGCTGGTACGGGACGCACCCCCGGCCCGAGCTGCTGGGGGAGGCGGTCTACGGCCTCACCGAGCTGCACCGCGAGCGGATCGCCTCGGCGGCGATCGTCGGCAACCCCGGCTGCTACCCCACCGCGGCGGTGCTCGCGCTCGCCCCGCTCGCCCGCGCGGGGCTGATCGCGGACGTGGTGATCGACGCCAAGCAGGGGATCTCCGGCGCGGGGCGCACGTTCGACCAGACGACCCACCTCTCGATGGCGGGCGAGAACATCCTCCCCTACAAGGTCGCCGCCCACCGCCACACCCCCGAGATCGAGGAGCAGCTCGACCTGCTCTTCGCCACGAGTCCGCGTAGTCCGGTGGGCCCCTTGGCGCCGGTGCAGTTCCAGGCGCACCTCGTCCCGCTCGACCAGGGGGAGTTGGCGAGCTGTTATGTAACCCCCACGCGACCCGTCGAGGACGCCGAGCTGCGCGAGCTCTACCGCGACGCCTACGCCGCGGAGCCCTTCGTCGAGGTGATGGACGGGCCCCCCGGCGTGCGCGAGGTGCGCGAGACCAACTTCTGCCGACTGTTCGCCGCCGCCGACTCCCACACCGGCAAGGTGCTGGTGTTCTCCGCGATCGACAACCTCTGGAAGGGCACCTCCTCGCAGGCGGTGCAGAACCTCAACCTGATGTTCGACCTGCCCGAGACCGAAGGACTTCGATGAGCTTGGGTGAAGAGTGCACGTACGTGGGATGGTTGGGATGAGCGCGGGCAACGACGTGTGGGGCGATCGCTCGAGCGACGGCCCGCCGCGGCCGTTCTTCGGCTCGCGCTGGGTCGCCGCGCCCGCGCACGTTCGCGAACTGGAGCCCGACGCGGGGCTGCCGGCCGGCTTCCGCGCGGCGGGCGTGGCGTGCGGGATCAAGCCGAGCGGCAATGCCGACCTCGGACTGCTGATCTGCGACGCCGAGCATCCTGTCAGCGCCGCGCGCTTCACCGCGAGCGGCACCGCCGCCGCGCCGGTGCTGCTCAGCCGGGAGCGCTGCCGCCTGAGTGCATTGCGGGCGGTGCTCGCCAACTCAGGTTGCGCCAACGCCGCCACCGGCAGGCGCGGCTTGGACGATGCCGCCAAGACGCAGGGCGCCGCCGCGATCGCGATGGGCGTCGCGCCCGAGGAGATCGTGGTCGGCTCGACCGGTGGGATCAGCTGGTATCTGCCCCTCGACGCTGTGCTGAAGGGGATCCTCGCCGCGAGCGGGCAGCTGCGCCGCGAGGGCGACGTTGACTTCCAGCAGGCGATTCAGACGACCGACGCGTTCGAGAAGCGCGCCAATCTCGAGGTGCAGCTTCCCTCCGGGCCTGTGCGCCTCACCGCCCAGTGCAAGGGGGCGGGGATGATCTCGCCGAACTTCGCCACGATGCTGTGCTTCGTGCAGACCGACGCCGCGCTGCAGCCCCAGACCGCCGAGCTGCTGCTCGGCGTGTGCGTCAAGCGCTCCTTCGATCGCTGCACCGTGGATGGTGATCTCTCGACCAACGACACCGCCGTGCTGATGGCCTCCGGTGCGAGCGGCGTGGCGATCGCGCCGGAGAGCGAGGACGAGCTGCGCTTCGGCGAGGCGCTCGACGCGCTGCTGCGCCAGCTGGCGATCATGATGGTCACCGACGGCGAGGGCGCGGCGCGGATCGCCCGCGTGGTGGTGCGGGGCGGGTCGGTTGGGGGGGAGCGCAGCGCGCTCGATACGGTCGAGGCGGCCGCGCGCGGGGTCGCCAACTCACCCCTGGTGAAAGCGGCGTTGCACAGCGCGGACCCCAACTGGGGGAGGCTCGTGATGGCGGTGGGAGCGGCATTGCCGGGCGCCGCGCCGCTTGCCTGCGACATCTCGATCGAGGGCATCGTCGTGTGCTCGGCCGGCACCGCGATCGACTACGACGCCGATGCGCTCGCGCGGGCGATACAGACACGTGAAGTCGAATACGAGATCACTCTCCCCGGCGATGGCGCCGAGACCGAGGTCTTCTTCTCCGACCTCTCGCACGAGTACGTGAGGATCAACGCGGAGTACACCACATGACGCCTTGGCCACCCACACCGCGAGGATGGTCGATCTGATGCGCGATGTCGCCACCCTCCTCGAGGCGCTTCCCTACATCCGCGAGTTCCACGGCAAGACCGCGGTGATCAAGTATGGCGGGGCCGCGATGGAGGACCACGCGCTGCGCGAGGAGTTCGCCCGCGACGTGGTGCTGCTCAAGTACGTGGGCCTCAAGCCGATCGTGGTCCACGGCGGCGGACCCGACATCACCGCCTACATGGAGCGCCTCGGCCTGCCCGTGCGGTTCGTCGGCGGCCTGCGCGTCTCCGACGAGGCCACCGTCGAGATCGCGAAGATGGTGCTCGTTGGCAAGGTCAACAAGGAGATCGTCGGCCGCCTCGCCCGCCACGGACAGCCCGCGGTGGGGCTGTGCGGCGACGACGGCTCGCTCTTCCGCGTCTCCCGTCGCCCCGGGCCCGCCGGGGAGGACATCGGCTTCGTGGGGAGCATCGAGCGCGTCAACGTTGACGTCCTGCAGCACATCGCCCGCGACTACATCCCCGTGATCGCCTCCGTCGGCGCCGACCGCGATGGACACTCCCATAACGTCAACGCGGACGAGGCCGCCGGCGCGGTGGCCCGCGCGCTGGGCGCCTACAAGGTCATCTTCCTAACCGACGTCCCCGGCTGGCTAAAGGACGCCGGCGACCCCGCCAGCCTGATCGCGCAGGCCACCGCCGAGCAGGTCCGCGACGCCCTGCCGCGCCTCGAAGGAGGGATGGGACCCAAGCTCCACGCCTGCCTGGAGGCGATCCAGGGGGGCGTCGGCTCGGCCCACATCATCGACGGGCGCAAACCCCACTCGCTGCTGCTGGAGCTTTTCACCGACGCAGGGATCGGCACCAAGATCGAGGCAGCCCCATGAACACGCATGGCGGCGCTGGATCGGCGTCCTCGATCGCTCACCGAAGCCGGGTGACACGCGCCTTCGGCGCGAATCCCCGTTTCGGCCAGCACAGCACACTTCGCTCACTGCGTCCTTGTCCAGCTTGCCCTGCGTGTCCATGGGGGCGCGACGCAATATGACCCTGGCCGAGCTTCAGGAGATCGAGGCCGCGAGCCTGATGCCGAACTATGCGCGCTTCCCGGTGGAGTTCGTGCGCGGCGAGGGCGCTCGCCTCTGGGACGCCGCCGGCGAGGAGTACCTGGACTTCCTCTGCGGCATCTCGGTGACGAACGTCGGGCACTGCCATCCGCGGGTCGTGGAGGCCGTGCGCGAGCAGGTCGGGCGGCTGATGCACGTCTCGAATCTCTTCTACACAGAGCCTGCCATGCGCCTAGCGCGGCGGCTCTCACAGGGGAGCCTCGGCGGCAAGGTCTACTTCTGCAACTCCGGAGCGGAGGCCAACGAGGCCGCGATCAAGCTCGCCCGCAAGGCGCGGCCCGGCGGGGAGATCGTCTCCGTCCACAATGCCTTCCACGGGCGCACCTACGGCGCGCTCTCCGCCACCCCGCAGGAGTCCAAGCAGGCGCCCTTCGCGCCGCTCGTCCCCGGCTTCCGCTCGGTCGCCCCCGAGCCCGACGCGCTCGCCGGCGCGATCGACGGGCGCACCGCCGCCGTGCTCTTGGAGCCGATCCAGGGCGAGACCGGGGTCAACGTGCTTTCCGAGGAACTGCTCCGCGCGGCCCGCGCGGCCTGTGATGAGCACGGGGCCGCGCTGATCTTCGACGAGGTCCAGTGCGGCATGGGCCGCACCGGCTCGCTGTGGGCTTTCGAGCGGACCGGCGTCACACCTGATGCCCTCACGACCGCCAAGGCGCTCGGCGGGGGCCTGCCGATCGGCGCGCTCGTCACCGCTCCGCGTCTCGCGGACGTCTTTGCCCCCGGCGACCACGGCTCGACCTTCGCCGGCGGACCCGTGATCGCCGCCGCGGCGCTCGCCGCGCTCGAGATCGTCGAGGACCGCGAACTGCTCGCGGGCGTGCGCCGGCTCGGCCTGCGCCTCGCTGCGGGCCTCGAGCAGCTGCCGCACGTGCTCTCTGTCCGCGGGCGCGGTCTGATGCTCGCCTGCGAGCTCGACATCTCCGCGCCCGAGGTCGTGCGTCGTGCGCTGCTCGAGCAGCGGTTGATCGTCAACGCCACCGGCCCCGCCACCGTCCGGCTGCTGCCCCCTCTGATCCTCACCGCGGCCGAGGTTGACGAGGGTCTGCGGCGGCTCGGCGCGGCGCTCGCCGGATAAGGTTCCGCGCCCGTGAGCGACGACGCCCGCAGCTTTCCTCCCCGCACCGCCTCCTACGAGGCCGATCCCGAGCAGGTGCGCCGTGTGCTGCTGCTCTACTCAGGCGGCCTCGATACGAGCGTGATGCTCAAGTGGGTCCAGGACCGCTACGAAGCCGAGGTTGTCTGCCTCACCGTCAACCTCGGGCAGCCCGGCGAGGACTACGCGGTGATCGAGGAGAAGGCCCGGCGGCTTGGGGCGCTCGAGTGCCACGTGGTGGACGCCCGCGAAGAGTTCGCCCGCGACTTCCTGGTGCCCGCGATCAAGGCCAACGCCCTCTACGGCGGCGGCTACCCGCTGTTCACCGCCCTCGGGCGGCCCCTGATCGCGAAGCTCGCCGTGGAGTACGCCCGCCGCTCGGGCTGCGACACGATCGCGCACGGCTGCACCGGCAAGGGCAACGACCAGGTCCGCATCGAGGCCACCGTCGCCACGCTCGGCCCCGAGCTGAAGGTGATCGCCCCCGTGCGCTCCTGGCAGATGGGCCGCGAGGAGGAGATAGCCTATGCGCGCGAGCACGGGATCCCGATCAAGGGCGGTTCGGAGACCGTCCCCTACTCGATCGACGACAACCTCTGGGGACGTTCCTCGGAGGGGCGCTGGATCGAGGATCTCGACCACGCGCCCGAGGATGACGTCTTCGGGCTCATCACGCGGCCGGAGGAGGCGCCCGATGAGCCCGAGGAGGTGCGGATCGGCTTCGAGCGCGGCGTGCCCGTCTCGCTCGACGGCGAGCGCCTCGGCCTCGTGGAGCTGCTCGAAGGAGCCGCGCAGATCGGCGCCCACCATGGCGTCGGGATCGTTGACCACATCGAGGACCGCATCGTCGGCCTGAAGGTGCGCGACATCTACGAGGCCCCCGCCGCCGCCCTGATCCTGCCCGCACACCAGGAGCTCGAGAAGCTCGTCGGCACGATCCATCAGAACCAGTTCAAGCCGCAGCTCGACCGTCAGTGGGCCTACCTCGTCTATGCCGGGCTCTGGTGGGAGCCCCTGCGCTGCGACCTCGACGCCTACATGGAGTCCGTCAACGAGCGCGTCACGGGCACGATCGGCCTGAAGCTCTACAAGGGTCACGCGCGCGTCATCACCCGGGAGTCCCCCAACGCCGTCTACGACGCCCGCCTCGCCTCCTTCGCGGAGTCCGGCGGTCTCTTCTCCCAGACCGCATCCCCCGGCTTCATCGAGCTCTGGTCGCTGCAGTCCCGCATGGCCTGGCGGCTGCGCGAGCAGGATTAGCTCGAAGCGCGCGAGGAGGGCGCGCGGCAGAGCCCGGGACGGCGCACGGGGTCAGGAGGACGGGGAACCGTCCGAGCGCGTCCATACTCTGAAGTGCGGTGATACCTGAGGAAGGCAAGGCTCCCCGCGAGGGCCTCACGCGCCAGGGCGAGCTCGACGTGCTCGCCGAGCGGCGTGCCCGCCGCGCTTGGCTCAGCAACCCGGCGCTCGCACGTCGCGCCGAGGCCGCGGAAGCCACCGTCAACACGCTCGAGACCCACCTCGCCGACCTGCGCCGCCGTCAGGCGGAGGCCGAGCACGAGCGGGAGATCGCCGCCGCGCAGCTCGCCGAGCGCGATCGTGAGCTGCGCCGGGTCAAGCAGCGCGAGCACGCCGAGCAACAGCTGCGCGTCGAGGCCGAGGAGGCCGCCATGCGCCTGCGCCGTGTCCACCGTGTTGAGCTCGACCGGTTGCAGCGGCGTGCCGAGGAGGCACATGCCGCCGCAGAGCACGCCGAGGAACAGCGCGCCGCGCTCGCCGCGCGCCTCGCCGGGGTGAGCGAGAGCTGCGTCCGCCTGGAGCGCGGTGTCGCCGCCTTGCAGAGCGCCGCCGTCGAGTTGCGCGCCGCGCTCGATCGCGACCAGCACGCCGCGCAGGCCCGCATCAGGGAGCTCGAAGGCGAGCTCGAGCGTGCGCTCGCCCGGGGTGGGCGGGATCCGGATCCCACCCACCCCGCCCGGTCCGAGCCCGAGGATGTTCTCCGACGCGAGGAGATGGCCGGCGCGCTGGCGAGCGCCGTGGAGCGCCTGCGCGCCCGCGTGGCCGCCGTTGACGAGCAATCGGAGATCCCCCGATCGAAGATCGACCAGCAGACCACCGGGGCGCCGGCGGTGGAGAGGCCCGTCATATCCACTCCGCCGCCCGCTGCGGCTGAGCCGGCGCCCGCGGCGGAGATCCCCACCGTGATCGTGGTGCCGCGCCTGTTCCCGGCTTCCAGGCGCCGCGCGCTACGGCTTGCGCCCGCTGTCAGGCGCGTCGCGGTGCGCCTCGTCGAGTGGGCCGACCACGCCCAGAGCCGCCCGCGATAGAGGGTGGCGCAGTCGGCCGCAGGCCGGCGAGCCGGGCCCCTCTTTTCAAATAGCCTCCGGCTCTCCGCCGCTCCCGAGCCTAAGATCCACTTCGGTGTCCAAGTCCGCCTGCGCCCATCTGCACGTGCACTCCGAGTACTCCCTGCTCGACGGCGCTTGCAAGATCGACGCGCTCGCCGAGCGCGCCGCCCAGTTCTGCCAGCCCGCCCTGGGCCTGACCGACCACGGCGTGATGAATGGCGCGGTGGAGCTGCACAAGGCGTGCGCCAAGCACGGCATCAAGCCGATCGTCGGCTGCGAGATCTACCTGGTGGAGGACCACACGGCGCCCACGGTGGGGGGGGGAGGTCGTACAGAGCGCAACCACCTCACGCTGCTCGCCGCCGACGATACCGGCTACCGCAACCTCGTCAAGCTCTCCTCCGCCGGCTTCCTGGAGGGTCTGCAGCGGGGCAAGCCGACGATCGACCTCGAGCAGATCGCAGGCCACGCCGAGGGCGTGATCGCGCTCACCGGCTGCCTCGCCTCGCGCTTCTGCCAGCGCCTGCTCGAAGACCGGCCTGGCGACGCGCGGGCGCACGCGGAGGAGCTGCGCGGCATCTTCGGGGCCGAGAACGTCTACTTCGAGCTGCAGAAGAACGGGCTCGCCCCCCAGGAGAAGTGCAACGAGGGGATCGAGCGCATCGCGCGGGAGGTCGGCGGGCGCCTGGTGGGGACCGGCGACGTGCACTACCTGCGCCGCGAGGACTACGACCACCACACCGCGCTGCTGTGCGTGCAGACGAAGAGCACGATCGCGGCCCCCAAGCTCACGTTCGACACCAACGAGTTCTACCTGCGCGACAGCGCGCAGATGGCGGAGTCCTTCGCGCAGTGGCCCGAAGCGCTCGCGAGCACGCTGGAGATTGCCGAGCGCTGCGAGGTGAAGCTCGAGCTCGGCAAGCAATTGATCCCGAGCTTCCCGACCCCCGAGGGGATCCCCGAGGGCGAGTACCTGCGGGCGCGCGTGGCGGAGGGGCTGCGCGCGCGCTACGGCGATCCGCCGCCCGCACTGGCCATGGAGCGCATGGAGATGGAGCTCGGCGTGATCGAGCGCATGGGCTTCAACGCCTACTTCCTGATCGTGTGGGACTTCGTCAAGTACGCCAAGGAGCACGGCATCGCCGTGGGACCCGGGCGCGGCTCCGCCGCCGGCTCGATCGTGGCGTACTGCCTGCAGATCACCGACGTGGACCCGCTGCGCTACGAGCTGCTGTTCGAGCGCTTCCTCAACCCCGAGCGGGTCTCGATGCCGGATATCGACATCGACTTCTCCGTGCGCGGGCGCGAGCGCGTGATGCGCTACGTGACCGAGAAGTACGGGCGCGAGTCGGTCGCGCAGATCGTCACCTTCGGCAAGATGCTCCCCCGCGCCGCCACCCGTGACGCGGCGCGCGTGCTCGGCTTCGACTACGGCACCGGCGACCGCCTGGCGAAGCTGATCCCCGACCCGATCATGGGCCGTGCGCCCTCCTTCGAGGAGTGCTTGAAGGCGGGCGAGCAGCTGCGCAAGGCCTACGACGAGGAGCCCGATGCCCGGCGCATCCTCGATACCGCGCGGGGCCTCGAGGGAATCGTGCGCAACTCCTCGATTCACGCCGCCGCGGTGGTGATCGCCGACCGGCCGCTCACCGACATCGTGCCGCTGCAGCTCGCCGACGCGGGCGCGGGCGAGAACGGGGAGCGCAGCTTCCGCACCGTCACGCAGTTCTCGATGAAGCCGATCGAGGAGATCGGCCTGCTGAAGATGGACTTCCTCGGGCTGCGCAACCTCGACGTGATCGAGGACGCGCTGGACATCATCGAGCGCTCCACGGGGCAGCGTCCCGACATGAGCGCGCTTGCGCTCGACGACGCGAAGACGTATGAGATGCTCGCGCGGGGGGATTCGATCGGGGTCTTCCAGTTCGAGTCCGAGGGGATGCGCGAGGCGCTCAAGAGGGTCCGTCCCGACGAGTTCAACGACCTCGTCGCGCTCAACGCGCTCTACCGGCCCGGGGCGATGGACCAGATCCCGGTGTACGCCAAGGGCAAGCGCAACCCCGAGACGATCGCCTACCCCGACGAGCGCCTGCGCGGGATCCTCGAATCCTCCAAGGGCGTGATCCTCTACCAGGAGCAGGCGATGCAGATCTCCAAGGAGCTCGCCGGCTTCTCCGGGGCCAAGGCGGACGACCTGCGCAAGGCGATCGGCAAGAAGAACCGCCAGGCGATGGCCGCTCTGAAGCCCGAGTTCGTCGAGGGTTGCCGCGCGTCGGGCACCAGGCCCGAGGTGATCGAGTTCCTCTGGCAGACCAACGAGAAGTCCGCGGACTACTCCTTCAACAAGTCCCACGCCGCGTGCTACGGGCTGATCGCCTACCGCACCGCCTGGTTGAAGGCCAACTACACCGCGGAGTACATGGCGGCGCTGATTTCCTCCGTTATGTCCACCAAGGACAAGGTACCCTTCTTCGTGGCGCGCTGCGAGGAGATGGGGATCGAGATCCTGCCCCCCGACGTGAACCTCTCAGACCATGAGTTCACCGTGGTTGACGGCAACATCCGCTTCGGCCTGGACGCCGTCAAGGGCGTCGGCTACCAGGCCGTGGAGGCGATCAAGCGCGCGCGCGAGGATTCACGACCCGCCCATCCCGCCCACCCCGCCCGCCCGGGCGGGGGTCCATTCATCTCGCTGTGGGACTTCTGCGAACGCGTGGACAACCGCGCCGTCAACAAGAAGGCGATCGAGGCGCTGATCAAGTGCGGCGCGCTCGGCTCCACCGGGGCCACCCGCAAGGGGATGCTCGCCGTGCTCGAGCAGGCCCAGGCGGCCGGTCAGAAGTCCCAGCAGGACGCCCAGATCGGACAGGGCTCGATCTTCGACCTCGACGGCGCGGGCGAAGGATTGGATCCCCGCCCACCCGGACCCGCCGGCGGCGCTCGGGCGGGCGGGGACTCCATCGGGGGCCTGATGCGTCCGAGCCATCCGCCGATCCCCGCGGGGGAGTTCGAGCAGGCCGAGCTGCTGGCCGCCGAGAAGGAGGCGATCGGGCTGTTCGTCTCGGCCCACCCCCTCAAGCCCGTGCGCGAGGCGCTGCGCGCACGCGTGGACTGCCCGCTCGCCGCGCTCGCGGAGCGGCGCGACAAGGATTGGGTCACCGTCGGGGGGATCGTCACCGAGGCCAAGCGCATCCGCACCCGCAACGGTGACCACATGATGTTCGCCACCCTCGACGACCTCGAGGGGTCCGTGGAGATGCTCGTGTTCGGCAAGGCTCTCGCCGAGCACGAGGCGGTGCTCGCCGTCGATCAGGTGCTGCTGGTGCGCGGGCGCGTCGATCACAAGGAAGCCGGCAAGACCTGCCTGGTGGTGCAGTCCGCCGAGACCTTCCAGCCCACCGCGCAGGAGCTTGCGCGGGCTGGGGCGGAATCGATGCCCGCCCACCCGGCCCGAGCCGGGGGTGCGCGCGGGGATGGAAGCCCGCCCGCCCCGCCGCTCGCCCCATCGGCCTCGCGGGGGGGTGCGGACCCGATCCACCTGCGCGTGGACGCCACGCGCCTGCCTGCGAGCTTCATCGAAGACCTCAAGCAGTTGATCGAGAGCCACCCCGGCCCCGCCGAGGTGGTGCTCGAGATGGACACCCGCACCGGACGGCGCCGCCTGCGCCTCGGGGAGGCCTACCGCGTGGCGCCCACCGCGATGCTCCATTCTGAGCTGGAACAGATTATCGCCCCCGCCCTCGCGGCGGCGTAGTCCGCGCGATTCCAGGCTGCGCGGTTCACCTCTTGGCGGCGCGCCTGCGCCGCGCCTGTATCCCGCGCCTGCGCAGGGCCATCGCGAGCGCGACCTCCTCGGCTGCGGGTCCGCCGTCGCCACCGGGGGTCTCCAGCACGCAGGGCAGATCCTCGAAGGGGGGAGCGGCGAGGAAGGTCGCGCAGCCCCGCTCCCCGAGCTCGCCCTGCCCGACGTTGGCGTGGCGATCGCGGTTGCAGCCAAGGGCGCCCTGGGAGTCGTTGAGGTGCAGCGAGCCGACGCGCTCCAGGCCGATCTTCTCGGAGACCTCCTCCAGCAGCGCGTCCAGCCCCTTGGGGGTGCGGATGTCGTAGCCGGAGGCGTAGAGGTGGCAGGAGTCCAGGCACACCCCCAGCCGCTCCCCGTTGCCCGCGGCGTCGATCAGGGCGGCGAGCTCGTCAACCGAGCGCCCCAGGGTTCCACCGGCGCCGGCGGTGTTCTCCAGGTGCAGCGGGCACCCCTCGCTCTCGGCGAGCGCCTCGCGGATCGTGGCGCCCGCCCGTGCGATCGCCTCCCCGACGTCGCCCGTCTTCGCGGAGCCGGGGTGCAGGACGACTCCGCAGGCCCCGATCCGATCTCCCACGCGCAGCGAGTGGATCAGCGAGTGAAGCGTCTTGGCGCGGATGTCGGGATCGTCGCTCGCGCAGTTCAGCAGGTAGACCGCGTGGATCAGCACCGCGTCGATCGGGCTCGCGGCGAGCGCCTCGCGGAAGGCTGCGACGTCCTCCTCGCGATAGACCGTGGGGCGCCACATGCGGGGGGATTGGTTGAAGATCTGGATCGCGCGACAGCCGCGCTCCACTCCGCGCTCCACAGCCTTGGGCAGGCCGCCGGCCGGCGAGACGTGCGCTCCGATTAGCATGGCGGCGATCTTATGGTCTGCATCCGCTCACACGCTCCCCGACGCGACGGCTCCAGCCGACCCCACGCCCTCCAGCGGGGAAGCTGCCGACGGCCAAGCGTTCTCTTCCGAGACGACCCTTGCGCGTAAGGTTCGCCCCATCCCCGACGGGGGCCCTGCACATCGGAGGGGCGCGCACCGCGCTGTTCAACTGGCTGCTCGCGCGGGGCTCGGGGGGAGCGTTGGTGCTGCGCATCGAGGACACCGACCGCGAGCGCTCCACGCCGGAGAACGTCCAGCAGATCCTGGACGCGCTGCGCTGGCTGCAGCTCGACTGGGACGAGGGGCCGATCTTCCAGTCAGAACGCGCCGGGCGCCACCGGGAGGTGCTCGAGGAGCTGCTGCGGTCAGGGCACGCCTACCGCTCGACGGCCACCGCGGAGGATGTCAAGGCGTACAAGCAGCGCCACGGCGCGCAGCGCGGCTTCCGCGGGACCACCGATCGGAGATCGGTCGGCAAGAGGAGGGTGCGGTGCGCCTGCGGGTTCCCGACGAGGGAGCCACGGTGGTTCACGACGTGATCCGGGGGGAGACGCGCTTTGAGCACGTGCACCTCGACGACCCGGTGATCGCGCGCTCGGATGGGTCGGTGCTCTACAACTTCGCCGTCGCGGTGGACGACCTGGATGCGGGCATCACGCACGTGGTGCGCGGGGAGGATCACCTCTCCAACACCCCCAAGCAGCTGCTTGTGCTGGAGGCGCTTGGAGCTCCGCAGCCAATCTACGCGCACCTGCCGCTGCTGCACGGCCCCGACGGGCGCAAGCTCTCAAAGCGCCACGGCGCGGCCTCCGTGCAGGAGCTGCGCGAGGTGGGCTACCTGCCGGAGGCGGTGCGCAACTACCTGGCGCTGCTCGGCTGGGGCGCGGGGGACGACGCCACTGTGATGTCCACCGAGCAGCTCGTCGAGCGCTTCGCCCTCGAGCGGGTGAGCCGCAACCCGGCGCAGTTCGACGAGGCGAAGCTGCGGTGGATGAACGGGATCTACATCCGCGAGCTGTCCGTGGGGGATCTGGCGCGGCGTATCGCGGAGTACCTCGCCCGCGAGCATTCCTGAGCGTGCAGGGCATCGAGGGATCGAAGCTCGACCGATCGGAGATCGGCCGGCGGCGGCTGGAGCGAGCGGTGGCGATCAGCCAGGAGAAGATCCAGACGCTCGCGGACTTCTGGCCGCTGGCGCGGTTCCTCTTCGAGGAGCCAGAGGACGACCCGTCCGCGCGGGAGCGGTGGCTCGACGAGCGGGGCAGGGGGGCGCTGGCGCAGGTGCGCACCGCCCTGGCGCAGATGGCGGGCTTCAGCGAGGAGGATGTGCAGGAGGCCCTGGGGGGGGTGCAGCAGCGCCTGGGGGTGAAGCCGCGCGAGATCTACCAGCCGTTGCGGGTCGCGTTCGCGGGCACCGCGATCTCGCCGGGGATCTTCGAGAGCGTGGCGCTGCTCGGCCGGGAGGAGACTCTGAGGCGCATCGACGCCGCCCTTGTGCGAACCGGCACTTGAAAATATCGAGGTGCGGCCGATTACAGACCCATAGCTGCGGCCAGACGCCCTCAACCGAACGTCCACCCCTGCCGATAGGAGCTAAGACCAGGCGCCCAACGGATTGGGCGGTGTGCGATTCCAAGGTAGGTGCGCAGGAGCATGCAGGCAACAGCCACCACGCGGCAGCAGAAGGCCAAGGAGCGGCCTGAAGCAGCAGCCACAGCGGGTGCCCGCCAAACAGGCGCGGCCCGAGCAGCAGCGATATCCCGGGCTTCCCGGGCCTCCGCATCGCCCGGGAGGCCACCGTCGGCCGGCGCCTCCCCGCAGGCGGGGGGCCGTCACCAGAATGAGGGCCACGGCCGGCGCCTGACCCAGGCGTTCGAAGCGCTTGAGGGGTACCCCGCGCTGGCGGAGTCGTGCAAGCGGCTCCTGACGGTGATGTCCAAGGAGCACGTCGCCACGGCGGACGTGGTGAGCGCGGTGGAGTCGGACGTGGCGCTGGTCACGGCGGTGCTGCGCATGGCCAACCGGGCGCCGCAGGCGCGGGGCCGCGTGGACACGGTGGTGGGGGCGGTGGAGCTGCTCTCCCCGCAGACCGTGCAGGCGCTCGCTGGACGGGTGCGGACATTCGATTTCTTCGAGCGCGCGAGCGTCTGGGATGCGGCGCCTGAGCGCTTCCGCCTGCACGCGCTGGCGACCCAGCACGCGGCGGATCGCGTGGCGGCGGAGGTGGGCTACGAGAACCGCGACCGCCTGACCGTGACGAGCCTGCTGCACGACATCGGCAAGCTCGTGCTGATGCACGCCTACCCGGGCTATCCGGTGCAGGTGCACCAGGGGGCGCAGACCCCGGAGGAGCGCATCCACCAGGAGCGCCGCGAGCTCGGCGTGGACCACGCGCTCGTGGGCGGGGTGCTCGCGCGGCGGTGGGGTCTGCCGGTGTCGGTGGCGACGGTGATCGAACGCCACCACAGCCCTGAAGCCACCGGGGAGGCGGCGTTCGTGCGTCTGGCGGACATGCTCGCCCACTACACCCAGGGCGCCCCGGTCTCCCCGGCGGAGATGCTGCGCAGCGCGCGCACGGTGGGCCTCGGGCCGGAGGAGCTGCGTAGGGTGATGTACGAGCTGCCCAACTCCAACACCCAGCGCCAGCGCCACGTCGATCCCTGCCCCCTGTCGGGGCGCGAGCTGGGGGTGCTGCAGCGGCTGGCGGAGGGCAAGGTGTACAAGCAGATCGCCCACGAGCTGACGCTCTCCACGAGCACGGTGCGCACTCACCTGCACAACATCTACGGCAAGCTCGGCGCGGTCGATCGCGCGCAGGCCGTTCTGATCGCAACAGAGCGCGGCTGGTTGTAGGTGTTCCGTGGAGCATCGCTGGCGTGTGAGGGCGCGATGATCTCGATCACCAGCAAGTCTCCCTACGCGGTGCTCGCGCTGGCGGAGCTCGGCCGCAGCACGGGCTCGGGGCCGGTGCCGATCGGCGAGCTCGCGCGCCGGCGGGGGGTGCCGGTGCAGTTCCTGGAGCAGCTCTTCGCGGTGCTGCGCCGCGCGGGGATCCTCAGCTCCCAGCGGGGGGTCAAGGGGGGCTACAACTTCGCGCGCGACCCCGCGACGGTGAGCGTGCTGGAGGTGGTGGAGCTGCTCGACGGCCCCCTGGGACGCGACTCCGAGGGCGTCTTCGCGGACGCCGCGCGGGCGGCGCGCAAGGTGCTGGAGGGCACCACGATCGCTGACGTCGTCGAGCGCGAGGCGCGCGAGGCGGGCGCGAGCATCTACCACATCTGAGGCCCCGGAGCGGCTCAGTGCGGCTGGGGGACGCGCGCCTTGGCGTGCTTGGCCGCGTACATCGCGCGGTCGGCCTCCTCGAGGGCGCGCTCGTCGTCGACCGTGTGGCGGTCGAGCATCGCGAAGCCGGTGCTGGCGGAGATGTGCACGACGGTCTCGCCGGTGTCGACCGTGCAGGTGGCGATCACGCGCCGCAGGTCCTCGGTGACGATCTCGGTGCCGTGGGGGTCCATGTGGGGGAGCAGCACGGCGAACTCGTCGCCGCCGAGACGCGCGAGGAGGTCGGTTGCGCGCAGCCGCCGCGTGAGCATCCGGGCGACCGCCTTGAGGGCCTCGTCGCCGACCCGGTGGCCGTGGAGGTCGTTGACTCCCTTGAAGCCGTCGAGGTCGATCGCGATCAGGGCCGCCTGCTCGTCGTAGCGCCGGCAGCGCCCGATCTGGAGCTTGAGGTCGTGCTCGAAGAGCCTGCGGTTGCGCAGCCCGGTGAGGGGATCGTGGTCGGCGAGATGGCGCAGGTGCTCCTCCAGGCGCTTGCGCTCGGAGATGTCCTGCAGCTGGACGATGAAGTGCAGCGGCCGGTCCTCGTGGTCGCGCACGAGCGAGACGGAGAGCAGCGCCGACATCGTCTCGCGGGCGGCGTTGAAGTAGCGCTTCTCAACCTGGTAGGCGGAGATCTCGCCGTCCAGGAGCTGCCGGCGGCGGCCGGCGTCGTTGTCGAGGTCCTCGGGGTGGGTGATGTCGTGGAAGCGCTTGCGGATCAGCTCGTCGGAGGTGTAGCCGGTGATGTCGCAGAGCGCCTGGTTGACCAGCACCCAGCGCCCCTCCTGGTCGATCAGGCCGGTGCCGATGGGGGCGCGCTGGAAGACCTCCTCGAAGCGCTCCCGGGGGCGCACGGGACTCGCGGCGGGCTTGGGGTCGGAGATGTCGAGGATCACGGCCACGCCGCTCGAGATCTCGGCGGGGGCCTGGCCGCCGCTCGGGCGCAACGGCCCCACGTCGATCATCAACCGCGGGCGCCCGTCCTCCGTGTGGATCCTCCGCGAGCGCGTCTCCCCATGCAGGGCGGAGCGGCAGAGCGGCTCGATCTGCCCCCAGAGGTCGGGGGGAAAGGCGTCCGCGAGCGCCTCGCCCTCCTGGTAGATCGGTGCGCTCTCCCTGCGCCCCAGCGCGTGACCGGCGGCCAGGATCAGGCGTAGGTCGGTGTCGAAGACGACGATCAGCGCCCCGGGCAGGTTCTCCTTGGAGAGAATCGCGGCCTCGTGGGAGCCCGCGAGAAGCTGCTCGGCAGCCTTCCGATCGGGGGTGGGCATGCTCCTGTATCGGCTCCTCCCGATGCGGGCTTGACGATGCTGGGCGGGATCTTGCCGCTCATTGACGGGATCTTGGGGGCGTTCGCGCTCCTGTCGGCCTGGGCGAGAGCTTGGCGCGTAGGTTATTTAGAAACACTGCCCAGGCGCTGATCTGCGGCGCTTTCAAGCGATCCGGGCGCCTCCGCGCTGGCGCCGGCGAGCGCCCCGGCAGCTCGATAGGGTCGGAGGATGCTGATAAATCGAAGCGCGCCGCTGGCGCAGACAATCCTCGTCGTGGCTCTCGCGGCGGCAATCGCGGGGTGCGGGGGAAGCACGGGCGCCTCCTCGGGCAGCGCCCCGCAGAATGCTGCGCTGACCACGACCCGGCGCGTCGCGCTGGGAAGCCCGCAGCGCGCTGTGCGGAGCTACATCGAAGGGATCAAAGCCGTGAATGGCGGTGCCATATGCAACGCCCTCGACGACACCCTGCAGCAGTCGATAGTCCGCTCCCTGGTCAGGTCCCGTGCGGTGCCGGCGGGCGCCTCGTGCATGCAGGCGCTGGGCGCGCTCGCCAGGGCGGCCACCAGCCCGAGCGAACGCCATTCGAAGCTGCCGAGGCTCCATGTGACGCGGACCGGTGACAGGGCCGTGGTGAGGTACGTCGGGACGTTGTCGCATAAGCGGCGCGCATTCGTGCTCGTCAGGCACGGATCCGGCTGGCTGATCGACACGATCAACGGAAGGGGGTAGTACCCCCCCGAGCAGCTGCTCCGCGGCCCGCCGGCGGGGGTGGGCGTGCTCGCGTATCGGCTCCTCCCGATGCGGGCTTGACGATGCTGGGCGGGACCTTGGCGGCGCGCACCGCGCCAGCCCACTATTGTCGTGACGGATGCCCCGAATTCCGATCAACATTGCGGAGCTTGTGGGGGAGACTCCGCTGGTGGGCTTGCCCTCGATGCTGGGGGAGTCGGAGCGGGAGGCGGGGGTGGAGCTGTTCGCGAAGCTGGAGTCGCGCAACCCGGGGGGCAGCGTGAAGGACCGGATCGGGGTGGCGATGATCGAGGCGGCGGAGGCGGAGGGCCGGATCGAGCCGGGGCGCACGACGATCGTGGAGGCGACCAGCGGCAACACGGGGATCGCGCTGGCGTTCGTGTGCGCGGCGAAGGGCTACGAGCTGGTGCTGACCCTCCCGCAGGGGATGAGCCGCGAGCGGGAGAGCCTGCTGCGGCTGTACGGGGCGCGGGTGCAGATCACGGAGTCGCTGGGGGGGATGAGCGAGGCGGTGGCGGCGGCACGGGAGCTGGCGCGCGGGGAGGATGTGTTCCTGCCCGATCAGTTCTCCAACTCGGCCAACCCGGAGGCGCACCGGCGCACGACGGGCCCGGAGATCGAGCGGGCGCTGGAGGGCCGCGTGGACGTGCTGGTGGCGGGGGTGGGCACCGGCGGGACGATCACGGGCGCGGGGGGCTACCTGCGCGAGCGCAACCCGCAGCTGCGGATCGTCGCGGTGGAGCCGCAGGGCTCGGCGGTCCTCTCGGGGGGCCCGCCGGGGCCGCACCGCATCCAGGGCATCGGCGCGGGCTTCGTGCCGCCGGTGCTCGAGCGCGAGCTGCTGGACGAGGTGATCGCGGTCTCCGACGATGACGCGATCCAGACCGCGTGGAGCTGCGCGCGGCGCACGGGCCTGCTGGCGGGGATCTCCGGCGGCGCGGCGCTGTGGGCGGCGACGCAGATCGCCGCGCGCGAGGAGTCTCGGGGCCGGCGGATCGTGGTGATAGTGCCGGACTCCGGCGAGCGCTACGTATCGCAGGCCGTTCTTCGCGCCGTAGGGAACTTTTTTGGATGAGGACCCTCCGGGTCCGGGATGGGTCGCGTTGCGCGAGACCGCGCGGCACTCGGAGCGCTCGGCGGCAGCGGAATGGGGCTGTGGCTTGGCGGCGCGAGGACTGCGCGCGCGGGCGAGGCGTTGAGCGGCAGTCGCCGCGGACGGTTGGGGCTGTGCGTGCCGGGGAGTCGAAGGGGCTCGCTACCCTGTGGGGATGCTCGGGCTGGGCACCTTCGCGGGGGTCGTCAAGGAGCTGCGCCGGGACGTGGCGGCGGCGCGCGACCGCGATCCCGCGGCGCGCGGCGTGGGGCCGGTGGAGATCGTGGCGACCTGGCCGGGCATCCACGCGCTGCTCTCCCACCGGGTGGCGCACGCGCTGCACGAGTCGGGAGTGCCGCTGCTGCCGCGGACGCTTGCGACGCTCACGCGGACGCTGACGGGCATCGAGATCCACCCGGCGGCGCAGATCGGCAAGGGCCTGTTCATCGACCACGGCGCGGGCGTGGTGGTGGGGGAGACGGCGACGATCGGCGACGACGTGACGCTCTACCAGGGCGTGACCCTGGGCGGCACGGGCTTCGCCACGGGCAAGCGCCACCCGACGGTGCAGGACAACGTGACGATCGGCTCGGGCGCGAAGCTGCTGGGGCCGATCACGGTGGGCCACGGCGCGAAGATCGGCGCCAACACGGTGGTCGATCACCGACGTGCCGCCGAACTCAACGGTGGTCGGCAACCCGGGCCATCCCGTGCGCGTCGACGGCCGCCGCCCGGAGGGCCCGGACGCCGACTGGATTCACCTGCCCGACCCGATCGCGGAGGCGATCGGCGGCCTCTCCAGCCGCATCGGCGCGCTTGGAGGGCGCGGTGAGCGAGCTCTCCGGCGGGCGCCTCGAGCCCACGGCGAAGGTGCGCCCGCTGCGCCCCGTCAAGGGCCCCAACCCCGCGGGGGGGTAGGGCTCTCGGCGGGACGGCACCCGGCTTGGTGCGCGGGGCGACCTCGATCTTCCGTGGGCCACCCGAGTAGCGCCGGTGCGCGCGGTTAGTAGAAGACGGTCCGGCATCGATGCCGTGGGCGCGCCTTGTACTCGGGCGCCTGCCCAAGGTTCCACAGCCGGACGTCGAGCACGCGCGGAGGGACCCCGGTGCGTCGGCTGAGCAGCTCGCAGGCGTGCAGCGCGCAGGCGCGGATCTCGCGCTCGGGGCCGCCCGCGGGGAGGATCTCGCCGGCGTCGATCCGCGCGGCGAGATGGGGCTCGTAGACGAGCGCGCCCTCGCAGCGCAGCACGTGGGGGACGAGGTTGTCGGCGAAGATCGTCAGGCGGTCGAGGTCCGCGAAACTCTCCACGCCCGCGAGCGCGAGGTCGCTGGGGAGGATCTGGGCGCGCTTGTAGAAGCCGCGGTCGTCGAACATCGCCATCCCCCGTGCGAGCCGTTCGGCGAGCCGCTCCGCCGAGCCGCCGCACTCGGCCACGAGGTCGAGCGCGCGGCGCTCTCCGAGGAAGCGCCCCAGCTCGCGCAGCGCCTGCGCGTAGAGGCTCATCAGCTCGTTGTCGGGGGACTGCTCGAGGATCTGCGCGATCATGCGGGTGTCCACTGTGCGCAGCCACGCTGGGCGTGGGTACTCCATACCCGCGCACGTGGTCGGCGAGCGCCCACGCCACCGTGAAGTAGCCGCTGATCGGCGTGCCCGCCGTC
This sequence comes from uncultured Solirubrobacterales bacterium, assembly GCA_963813765.1. Classification (GTDB taxonomy): domain Bacteria; phylum Actinomycetota; class Thermoleophilia; order Solirubrobacterales; family Solirubrobacteraceae; genus Palsa-744. The sequence continues at coordinate 503,347 of CAWFAB010000006.1, read as the reverse complement.
GAGGCGCTTGCGCAGCGTCGGAAACCACCCCGAGCCGAAGTTGATCGCGTCGAGCGCCAGCAGATAATCCGCCACATCTGCCGGCTCCCCCTCCAGGTAGTGGCGCACCGGGTCGAGCGCCGGTGCCGGTCCGGGCGCGGCGAGCGCCGCAAGCGCCTCCGCCGAGGAGCGCGTCCTCGTCGATCCGCACCCACCGCGCCTGCGCGGCGATCCGCGCGCAGCCTGCGCGCACCTCCTCGAGCAGTGACATGGGGGAAACGTTAGGCCAGTTGGGTCAGGCTGGGTCGGAGGCCGGTTCCGAGCCGTGAGGAGGCCGGTCCGAGCGTGAGGGAGCGGCCTGAGCCGCGATCGGGCGCGAGCGGCGGTGAGCGCGACCGGACGTCTCGGGGCGGCCGATGCGCCGGCCGGGGTCGCAACTATGCTGGAGTGGATGGTCGAGAACCCCCACGCCGAGCACCTCCAGGAGCTGCTCGAGGATCTCAACGAGCCCCAGCGCGAGGCCGTCACGCACGGCGAGGGGCCGCTGCTGATCCTCGCCGGCGCCGGCAGCGGCAAGACCCGCGTGCTCACGCACCGCATCGCCTACCTGATCCACACCGCCAGGCGCAGGCCGAGCGAGATCCTGGCGATCACGTTCACCAACAAGGCCGCGCAGGAGATGCGCGAGCGCGTCGAGCGCCTGCTCGGGCAGCGCACGCGCGGGATGTGGGTGATGACCTTCCACGCCGCCTGCGCGCGGATCCTGCGCGTCGGACGGCGACGCGCCTCGGCTACACGCGCCAGTTCACGATCTACGACCAGGCCGACGCGCGGCGGCTCGTCAAGCACTGCATCGACGGAGTTGGGCGTCGACCCCAAGCGCTTCACCCCCGCGGCCGTCCACAGCCAGATCTCCGACGCCAAGAACCGGCTGCGCGACGCCGGCGACTACCGCGAGCTGGTCGGCTCGCTACTTCGAGCAGACCGTCGCCGACGTCTACGAGCTCTACGAGCGCGAGCTGCGTGCGCTCGAACGCGATGGACTTCGACGACCTGCTGTTCCGCACGGTCAACCTGCTGGAGCTGTTCCCGGAGGTCCGCGAGCGCTACGGCCGCGCCTTCCGCCACGTGCTCGTCGACGAGTACCAGGACACCAACCACGCCCAGTACCGCCTGCTGCAGCTGCTCGTCAGCGGCGCGCCGGGCGCCGCGCACGCAGAGCACGACGGGGCGCGGGCGGATCGCGCCGGCCGGCCGCGCCTTCACCGGGCCGGCCGGCCACCGCAACCTCGCGGTCGTCGGCGACGACGCGCAGTCCATCTACGGCTTCCGCGGCGCGGACATCCGCAACATCCTCGACTTCGAGGACGACTTCCCCGACGCGCACGTCGTCAAGCTCGAGCAGAACTACCGCTCCACCGCAGACGATCCTCTCCGCCGCCAACGCCGTGATCGCCAACAACCGCGGCGGGATCGCCAAGCGGCTGTGGACCGAGCTGGGGGAGGGCGAGCCGATCAGCATCCGCGAGCTCGACGACGAGCACGCCGAGGCGCGCTTCGTGGTGGGCGAGATCGAGCGCCTCCTCGACGAGGGCGCGTCGCGCGCGGAGATCGCGGTCTTCTACCGCACCAACGCGAAGTCGCGCGTGCTCGAGGACGCGCTCGTGCGCCGCGAGATCGCCTACCAGGTGATCGGCGGCACGAAGTTCTACGAGCGCGCCGAGATCAAGGACGCGATCGCCTACCTGTCGCTGCTCGCCAACCCCCGGGACGAGGTGAGCTTCGCGCGCGTCGTCAACTGCCCCGGCGCGGGATCGGGCAGACCTCGCTCGCGCGGGTCCTCGCGCACGCTCAGAGCCTCGATCGTCCCGGTGTGGGAGGCCGCCGCGACCGCCGAGGAGATCCCCGGGCTCGGGCCCGCCGCCCTCAGGGCGCTCGCGCGCTTCATGGACACGATGGAGGAGCTCGCGCGCCCGCGTGGCCGCAGAGAGTCCCGATCGGCGAGCTGCTGGAGGGGGTGCTGGCGCGCACCGGCTACGTGGAGGCGCTGGAGGCCGAGCGCACGATCGAGGCGCAGGGGCGCATCGAGAACCTCGAGCAGCTCGTGGAGGTGGGGCGCGAGTTCGACGCCTCCGCGGAGCCCGCCGAGCACACCCTCGACGTGTTCCTCGCCCAGATCGCGCTGGTTGCCGACGCCGACTCCCGGCGCGACGACGAGGGCCTCGTGACGCTGATGACGCTCCACAACGCGAAGGGGCTGGAGTACCCCACCGTGTTCATCGTCGGGCTGCGAGGACGGCGTCTTCCCGCACTCCCGCGCGCTCGACGAAGGGGGCCTCGAGGAGGAGCGCCGGCTCTTCTACGTGGGGATCACCCGTGCGATGCGCGACCCTCTACCTCACCTCCGCCCGCCGCCGCGCGGTCTTCGGCGCGCAGAGTAACGGCCTGCGCAGCCGCTTCCTGGATGAGCTCCCCTCCGAGCTCACCGACCAGCGGGACGAGCCGCTGCTGGCGCGCATCGGCGCGAACGGCGGGGGTGCGCGGGGGCGCCGCGAGTGGATGTCGGGCGGGGGCTTGATTCGTCGCCCGCTCGCACCACCCGCCCCCTGGGAGCTCGTACCGCGCGGATCGCCCCCGCGAGCTCCGGTGGGACTCCTCGGGAGCCGCTGGACGGGAGGGGCACCTCACCCCTGCTCGGGAGTCGTTCCGGCTGGGCGAGGATGTCGTGGACCCGAAGTTCGGCGACGGCGTTGTGGTCGGCCTGAAGACCGACGGTATCGTCGTGCGCTTCGCCCGTGACGGGTCCGAGCGTACGTTACTGACCGAGTTCCTGCGCCTGAGCCGGCGCTGAGGCGCGCTGTGAGGAGCTCCGTCCTGGGCCCTGCGGGGGGGTGGAGCGGCATGCACCCTTCCACCACTAGCATCCGTGCGGATGGGCGCCACGATCATCGACGGCAGGGCGGTCGCCGCATGCGTGCGCGCACAGGTGGCGGAGGAGGTCCGCGTGTTCTCAGAGCGCGCCGGGCGCGCACCGGGGCTCGCGACGGTGCTCGTCGGGGAGGATCCCGCATCCGCGGTGTACGTGGGGGGCAAGCAGCGCGCGTGCGCCGAGGTGGGGATGACGCCCTTCGACAGGCGCCTCTCCGCCGAGGCCACCCACGAGGAGGTCGCGGAGCTGCTGCGCTCGCTGAACGCCGACCCCGCGGTCAGCGGCGTGCTCTTGCAGCTGCCCGTGCCCGCCCACCTCGACGGGCCCACGCTCACCGGGATGATCGACCCCGGCAAGGACGTCGACGGCCTGACCCCCGTCAACGCCGGCCTGCTCTCCCTCGGGCGTCCCGGCCTGCGCCCGTGCACGCCCCTGGGGGTGATGGAGCTGCTGGCGAGCGTCGACACTTCGCTGGAGGGCGCCGAGGCGGTGGTGGTCGGCCGCTCCAACCTGTTCGGCAAGCCGATGGCGCAGCTCCTGCTCAGGAGAACGCCACCGTGACCGTCTGCCACTCCCGTACCCGCGACCTCGCCGGGGTGTGCGCCCGCGCCGACGTCCTGATCGCCGCCGTCGGGCGCCCCCGCCTGATCGCCGCGCGAGTACGTCAAGCGCGGCGCGGTGGTGATCGACGTCGGGCATGAACCGGCTCACTCCCGCGCAGGCAGGCACTAGAGCGGCCTCGTCGGGGACGTGGACTTCGGGGCGGTGTCTGAGGTGGCCTCCGCGATCACCCCCGTGCCGGGCGGGGTGGGGCCGATGACGATCGCGCTGCTGTTGCGCAACACTCTGAGCGCCGCGCGCCGCCAGGCCGGGATGGAGGATTGAATGGGAGCTCGGCGTGGTGGCAGCCGGATGCGGGATGGGGTGAATCAGATAAGGCCAGGTGGGCAAGGTGAGGGTTTCGTGAAACAGAAAGAGGGCCGAATGGGGTGTCCGACGCACCGCACCGGGGTGAGCGCGCCATGAGCCTGCGTCGCCTGCGCTCCGGGGAGCTGATCGCGCTGGCCGGCGCGATCTGCCTGATCGTCGCGCTCACGCTGCCCTGGTACGAAAACGCGCAGGGCAAGCTCGGCGCGTGGGCCACGTTCGGGCCGGCCGTCGTGCTGCTGATCCTCGCCGCCGCGGGCGCGCTGGCGCTCGTGCTCGCCACCGTCACCGAGCGCACCACCGCGATCCCCGTGGCGGCCGCCGTGTGGAGCACGCTGTTCGGGAGCCTCGGGAGCATCGCCGCGATCGTGCGGTTGCTGGAGCGCCCTGAACACGCCACGGAGCTCTGTGCCGGCACGTGGCTCGCGCTGATCGGAGCGCTCGCCGTGCTGGCCGGCAGCTGGCAGTCGATTCGCGACGAACGCACCGGCATGTACCCTCCCGACGCCACCGAGCCCCGCTGGCCGATCTCCGATCGGTCGCCGCACTGAGGCCGGCGGGCACGAGGTCGCGGCGAGCCTCGACATGGAGCTCGACTTCGCACTGTTGCGCCGCCCGCACTGGCTGGTGGGAGGCGGCGCGGTCGCGCTGTTCATCTTCACGTTCTTCTTCAAGTGGTTCGGCGCGAGCCTCGCCAGCAACGTGGGCGGCGTCTCGTACGGCTTCAACCTCGGCGTCGACGCCTGGCACAGCCTCACCAACACTCGCTGGCTGCTGCTGCTCACAATCGTCGCCGCGCTGCTCGCCGTCGGCGCGGAGGCCGGCGGGCGCGAGCTGAGCCTTCCCGTCCCGGCGAGCGCGATCGTGGCCCTCTTCGCGGGGCTGAGCGCGATCCTCGTGCTCTACCGGATCCTCGACCATCCCCACGTCAGCGTCTCCTACGGGTCCACAACACTGCACTACGGCGCCGAGCTCGGCATCTACCTCGGGTTCATCGCGTGCGTCGCGATCGCCTACGGCGCCTTCGAGGCGCTGCGCGCGGGGGGCTCCAAGTCCTAACAATGGGCCGCGGAGGGTCCAGCAACGGGCCGCATAAAGGGTGGCGCAGCTCGGCCGGAGGCCGACGAGCCGGGCCCCTCTTTCCTGTCAAAATCCTCGTCGTGATCGACCGCGAGGAAGTGCTGCACGTCGCCCGCCTGGCCAGGCTGCGGCTTGACGAGGGCGAGGTCGAGTCGATGGCGCGCGAGCTCTCCGGCGTGCTCGACCACATCGCCAGGATCGCCGAGCTCGACCTCGACGAGGTGCCGCCCACCTCGCATGTCGTGGAGGTCACAGGCCGGCTGCGCCCCGACGAGCCGCGGCCCTCGCTGCCGCGCGAGGTCGCGCTCGAACAGGCTCCCGCAGTCGCCGACAACGGCTTTCTCGTCCCCAGCCCCCAGGCGTGAGCTCCTCCCGCCGGAGATCGACCCTGTGACGCGGGACAGGATGTCCCGCGCCCGCCGCCGTGTGACCGAGCCCGCCCGCGCAGATGCTGGCCGATCTCCGATCGGTTGACCCGACACCCCAAAGGGATGAGCTCCGACGCGATCATCGAGCTCTCCGCGGCCCGGGCGGCGAGGGAGATCGAGGCCGGGGCGCTCTCCGCGGCGGAGCTGTTCGAGGCCTACCGCACGCGCGCCGTCGCCGATCGGCTCAACTGCTTCACCTGGGTCGCCGACGGCGGGGGACTCGAGCCCGCCCACCCTGGGCGCGAGTCTGAGGCGCCCCTGCGCGGGGTTCCGCTCGCCGTCAAGGATCTCTTCTGCACCGAGGGCGTCCCCAGCCAGTCCGGGTCGCGCATCCTCGAGGGCTACCGCCCTCCCTACACCGCCACCGCCGTCGCCCGCCTCGCCGCGGCCGGAGCGCCGCTGCTGGGGAAGACCAACCAGGACGAGTTCGCGATGGGCTCCTCCAACGAGAACTCCGCCTTCGGCCCCGTGCTCAATCCCTGGGACCGCGCCCGCGTGCCCGGGGGCTCCTCCGGCGGCAGCGCCGCCGCCGTCGCCGCCGGCCTTGCCCCCTGGGCGCTCGGCACCGACACCGGCGGGTCGATCCGCCAGCCCGCCGCGCTCTGCGGGATCGTCGGGCTCAAACCCACCTACGGCGCTGTCTCGCGCTACGGGATGATCGCCTTCGCCTCCTCCCTCGACCAGGCCGGGCCGCTCACGCGCGACGTCACCGACGCCGCGCTGCTGCTGCGCCACATGGCCGGCCGCGACGAGCGCGACGCCACCTCGCTCGGCCTCCCCGAGGAGATCGCGCTGCCCACCTCCGAGAGCCTTCGGGGCGTGCGCCTCGGCGTGCCAGAGGAGCTCACCGGCGAGGGCATCGACCCCGGGGTGCTCCGCGCCTTCCACGCCGCGCTCGAGCACGCGCAGGCGCTCGGCGCCGAGGTGCAGCCGGTCGGCCTGCCCCACGCGCCCCACGGGCTCTCCGCCTACTACGTGCTCGCCCCCGCCGAGGCCTCCTCCAACCTCGCCCGCTTCGACGGCGTGCGCTACGGGCTGCGGAAGACCGATCCCGCCCACCCGCAGGATCTTCTTGGCATGTACACCCGCACCCGCCACGACGGCTTCGGCTCCGAGGTCAAGCGGCGCATCATGCTCGGCACCTACGCACTCTCCGCCGGCTACTACGACGCCTACTACGGACGCGCTCAGCGCGTGCGCACCAAGATCGTCGTCGACTTCGACACCGCCTTCGAGGCGGTGGACCTCATCCTCACCCCCACCAGCCCCACCGTCGCCTTTCCGCTCGGCGAGAAGACCGGCGACCCCTGGTCGATGTACATCAACGACTTCTGCACCGTCCCCATGTCGCTCGCCGGCATCCCCGCGATCTCGATCCCCTGCGGGCTCGCCGACGACGGCGCCGGCGGGGAGCTGCCCGTCGGCCTGCAGATCGCCGGCCCCGTGTTCAGCGAGAATCGCCTGCTCGACGCCGCGTATGCGCTGGAGCTCGCCATCGGCTTCGACGGGAGCGCCGCGCGTGTCCAATAACGAGGAGCACTTCAAGAGGGTCATGAAGGGGACGAGGAGGGGTTCGGAGAAGGAGCGGAAACGAGATGCTCCGCGTGAGGTCCAACGCCAGACATGGACTCCGGGCGCGCTTCGCGCTTGGCTCCTGGCAAGGATCGGGAGGAGGGGCGATCGTGGAGCTTGAGTCCGTGATCGGCCTCGAGATCCACGTGCAGCTCGCGACCGCCACCAAGATGTTCTGCGGCTGCGCGCTCTCCTTCGGGGAGCCCCCCAACACCCGCACCTGTCCCGTCTGCCTCGGTCTCCCCGGTAGCCTGCCCGTCGCCAACGCCCGCGCCGTGCACTTCGGCCTGATGATCGGGCTCGCCCTGCGCTCCGAGCTCGCGCCGCGCTCGAGCTTCCATCGCAAGAACTACTTCTACCCCGACCTCCCCAAGGGCTACCAGATCTCCCAGTACGACGAGCCCCTCTGCCGCGGCGGGCATCTTGGGGAGGTCCGCATCCACCGCGTGCACCTCGAGGAGGACGCCGCCAAGCTCGTGCACGTCGGCGCCAGCGGACGCATCCACGGCTCCGAGGAGAGCGTCGTCGACTTCAACCGCGGCGGCACCCCGCTCGCGGAGATCGTCACCGAGCCCGACCTCCGATCGGCCGAGCAGGCCGGCGAGTGGCTGCGGCTATTGCGCACCACCATGCGCCAGCTCGGGGTCAGCGACGTGAACATGGAGGAGGGCTCGCTGCGCTGCGACGCCAACATCTCCCTGCGCCCCGCCGGCACCCAGCAGCTCGGCGTGAAGACCGAGCTGAAGAACATGAACTCCTTCCGCTTCATCGAACGCGGCATCCGCGCCGAGATCGCCCGCCAGGAGGCGATCCTGCGCGGCGGGGGAGCGGTCGAACAGGAGACCCTCCACTTCGACCCCGCCTCCGAGCGCATCACCTCGCTGCGCTCCAAGGAGGAGGCCCACGACTACCGCTACTTCCCCGAGCCCGACCTCGTGCCCGTCGCGATCACCGAGGAGATGCTCGACGCCGCGCGCGTCGCCCTGCCCGAGCTGCCCGCCGAGCGGGCCGAGCGCCTGCAGCGGGAGGTCGGCCTCAATGCCGAGAGCGCGCGCCTCTTCGCCTTCCGCGCCGAGCTCGGCGACTACCTCGATGCCGCCCTCGCCGCCGAGGTCGATCCCGCGCCCGGAGCTCAGGCGCTCGCCAACTTGATCTCAGGCGACCTCCTCGCGCGCCTCCCCGACGGGCAGGACCCCCGCGAGTCAAGCGTGGAGCCCGCCGCCCTCGCTGTCCTCGCCGGGCTCCTCGCCACCAAGCGCATCAGCGTCGGCGCCGCCCGGCAGGTGCTCGACCGCCTGCTCGCCGAGGGCGGCGACCCGATGGCGATCGTCGAGGCCGAGGGGCTCGCCGCGATGGACGGCGGCGAGGAGCTCGCCGCGCTCGTCGCCGCCGCGCTCGCCGCCCACCCCGAGGCCGCCGCGAACGTGCGCGCCGGCAACGCCAAGGCGATCGGGCCGATCGTCGGCCACGTGATGCGCGAGACCAAGGGCCGCGCCGACGGCGGCGTGGTCACCCGGCTCGTGCACGAGCAGCTCGGGCTCTGAGGGCTCCAGGCGCGGCCGGCATCCGAGACACGGACCTCGGCGCATCGCGCCACTTCCGTTTATGGCGGTTACCATCTACGCTGATCCCATGAACGAGTCTCCCGCATCCCCGTCCTCTTCGAGCTCGCTCGGCCGGATGGTCGTCGCGGTGTTGATCCTGGCGGTGGCCGCCTGGGTGCTGCTGCACTTCGTGATCGGCATCATCACCTTCCTCGCCGGCATCATCGTCGTGGTGGTCGCGATCGCCGCCGTCGTGTGGGCCGTGCGCGTGCTGCTGTAGATGTAGGCACGCGATGGGCTACGTGACGATCGCCCTTGGCTTCGGGCTCGCCGGCGGGATCGTCGGCAGGATCAAGGGCAGCTCGTTCCTGCTGTGGTTCCTGATCGCCGCGCTCGTCCCCCTCTTCGGCCTGCTCGCCGCGATCGCCTACCGCTTCGAGCGCGACGAGCTGCGCCGCCAGTGCCCCCGCTGTGGGCGCGTCACCAAGATCTACGACGCCCTCTGCACCCGCTGCGGGACCGAGCTCGACTGGGTGGGTGGGTCCTCAGATGTGCTCGCTCCCGAATCCCTGGCGCGCTCGCCGGTCGTTCGGACTTAACCCATCAGGGAGCCCGAACCGGCGTGGGCTCTATAAATCCCTACATGGACGCAGACGCTCCGCCCCTGCCCGTGCCCGTGCACGACTCGCTGATCGCACGGCTCATCCACCGCGCCGGCTTCGCCCACGAGCGCGACTTCGTGCTGCGCGTCGTGCAGCCCGCGCTCGTGGGCATGATCGACGGCACCGTCTCCTCGCTGCCCCCGATCTTCGCCGCGGCGATCTCCTCCAACTCCCATGTCGCGCTGCTCGTCGGCTTCTCCACCGCCCTCGGCGCCGGCGTGAGCATGGGCTGGTCGGAGGCGCTGTCGGACACCGGAGAGCAGACCGGACGCGGCTCGGCGGTGGTGCGTGGCGCGATCACCGGTGGGCTGACCACCCTGGGCGGCATCTTTCACACGCTGCCCTTCATCATCAGCGACGTCCACAAGGCCCTGCTCGTCGCGGGGATCGTGGTCGCAATCGAGCTGTTCGCGATCGCCTGGGTGCGCAAACGCTTCCTGAGCGTCTCCATGCGCTCCTCGCTGCTCGTGGTGACCGTCGGCGGCGCGATCGCGCTGAGCATCGGCATTGCGATCGGCAATTCCTGAGGTGGAGCTCTCCGGGGCCGCAAAGCCCGCTGGTACACTGCCTTTTCCCTGTTTCGAGCTCACAAAGGAAAGGAGGTCGGCTCCATGCGCGCGGTGGACGCTCTGATGGAATGCCTCAAGGCGGAGGGCGTCGAGGTCGTCTTCGGCCTGCCCGGCGGCGCCAACCTCCCCACCTACGACGCCTTCGTGGACGCCGGCATCCGCCACATCCTCGTGCGCCACGAGGCCGGCGGCGGCCACGCCGCCGAGGGGTACGCCAAGGCGACCGGGAAAGTGGGCGTCGCCTTCGCCACCAGCGGCCCCGGGGCCACCAACCTCACCACCCCGATCTGCGACGCGATGATGGACTCCGTGCCGGTCGTGTTCATCACCGGCCAGGTCCGCACCGAGCTGCTTGGCACCGACGGCTTCCAGGAGGCCGACACGATCGGGATCACGATGCCCGTGGTCAAGCACTCCTTCATGATCCAGCACCCCCTCGAGATCCCCCGCGCGATCCACGAGGCCTTCCACATCGCCGCCTCCGGGCGCCCCGGCCCGGTGCTCGTCGACATCCCCCAGGATCTTTCGCGTGCCGAGATCGCCTACGAGCCCGTTGGCGACGTGCGCCTCCCCGGCTACCAGCCCACCGTGGAGGGCAATCAGAAGCAGATCCGCCAGGCCGCCAAGGCGCTCGCCGCCGCGCAGCGCCCCGTGATCTACGCGGGCGGGGGCGTCGTAAACGCCAACGCCTCCGGGGAGCTCGTCGAGCTCGCCGGCTGCGACCGCTTCCCGGTGACCTGCACCCTGATGGGCCTCGGCGCCTTCCCCGCTCCACACCCCCAGTGGCTGGGGATGCTCGGGATGCACGGCACCCGCGCCGCCAACTACGCGATGGACGAGGCCGACTTGATCTGCGCCGTCGGCGCGCGCTTCGACGATCGCATCACCGGCAAGCTCTCCGAGTTCGCCCCCCGCGCGAAGTTCATCCACATCGACATCGACCCCGCGGAGATCTCCAAGAACGTGCCCGCTCACATCCCGATCGTCGGCGACGCCCGCAACGTGCTCGCGAAGCTCGCCGTCGAGTATCGCGCGCTCGGGCCCAACCCCGCGCGCCTGGGCGAGTGGTGGCAGCGCATCGAGGGCTGGCGCGAGCAGTACCCCCTGCGCTACGAGGACAGCGCGGACGCCGAGATCAAGCCCCAGTACATGATCCAGGCGCTCCACCAGGCCACCGGCGGCGATGCGATTATCTCAAGCGACGTCGGCCAGCACCAGATGTGGACCGCCCAGTACTACGACTTCCCCGCGCCCCGGCGCTGGGTCAACTCCGGGGGCCTCGGGACCATGGGCTTCGGGCTGCCCGCCGCGATGGGCGCCGCCGTCGGCTGCCCCGACCGCCTGGTCTGCTGCGTCGCCGGCGACGGCTCCGTGCAGATGAACGCCCAGGAGCTCGCCACCTGCGCGCAGGAACGCATCCCGATCAAGGTGTTCATCATGAACAACGGCTACCTCGGCATGGTGCGCCAGTGGCAGGAGCTCTTCTGGGAAAAGCGCTACAGCCAGGTCGATATGGGCTCCTACCCCGACTTCGTCAAGCTCGCCGAGGCCTACGGCGCCACGGGGATGCGCTTCGAGGACAAGCACACCCTCGTGGAGGACATCAAGCGCGCGATCGCGATCGAGGGCCCCGTCGTCGTGGACGTGCGCGTCACCCGCGAGGAGAACACCTATCCGATGATTCCTGCGGGGAAGGCTGCACGGGAGATGGTCGGATGAACGTGAGCATCGACCCAGCCCACCGTAATGGGTGAACCCGCCACCAAGGAGCCGCTCAGCCTCGAGGAGCTCGAAGCCTCCGGCAACCTGCGCACCGGCCGCAAGCACGTCCTCTCGATCCTCGTGGAAAACAAGTCCGGGGTGCTCACCCGCATCGCCGGCCTGTTCGCCCGCCGCGGCTTCAACATCGACACGCTCACCGTCGGCCCCACCGACGACGAGCAGATATCGCGCGTGACGCTCACCGTCGACGGCGCCCTGCACCCGATCGACCAGGTGACAAAGCAGCTGCACAAGCTCATCAACGTGCTCAAGATCCGCGACCTCGACCCGCAGGACACTGTCTCGCGCGAGCTCGCGATGTTCAAGGTCGCCGCCGACGGCCCCCAGCGCGGCGAGCTGATGCAGATCACCGAGATCTTCCGCGGCAAGGTGGTGGACGTCACCAAGCGCTCGATCATCGTCGAGATCACCGGCACCACCGAAAAGATCGAGGCCTTCGAGGGCATGGTCAGGCCCTTTGGGCTGATCGAGATGATGCGCACCGGGGAGATCGCCATCTCCCGGGGTCGCGGCGAGACGTAGGGTCTCCCTACGGAGTAGGGTTTACTCAGGAACACAGAGCTTCCCAAGTCCGCCGGCCAAGGGCCGTGGCGGGCGCACGCACCGACATTGCGAGGCAGCGCTCCCCTCATGGCTCGCGCGAGAACCGACACGACCCCGCCGCCGATCGAAGATCGGCCAGCGGATCGGCCGACAGCGTTCAGCCTCGCCCCAAGGCCGCGTGAGAGCCCCTTCGCGCTGAGCGAGGCCGACCGCGAACGGTTGGGCGCGCGCCTGGAGCTCGCGGTCACCCGAGCGCGGCGCAGCGGGCGCCCCACGCTCGCCACCCTGACCCTGCCGCTGCCCGCCGAGGTGGACCCCAGCGCGGTCGTGTGCGCTTCGCGCCGCCCCGGCGAGTCGTGGTTCCTGTTCGAGCAGCCCGAGCGCGGCGCCTGTGCGCTCGCGGCGCTCGGTGAAGCGGCCTGCCTCACGGCATCCGGCCCCGAGCGCTTCTCCACGGTCGCGGACCGCTGGCGCGCACTGGCCGCCGCCGCTGTCAGCGACCCCCCCGACGACCCAGGCCGTGGTGGGCCCGTTGCGGTGGGCGGCTTCGCGTTCGCCGCCGATGGCGGCGCGGACCCTGCCTGGGGCGGCTTCGAGCCGGCCTCGCTGGTCGTGCCCGAGGTCGCCCTCACCCGCGAGGAGCGCCTCGGGGACGGGCTGCGGGCAGAGGAGGGGGCGGTCGGCTCGCGCGTGCGCCTCACGCTCTGTGCGCTCGCCGCTCCGGATGACACAGCCGAGGAGCTGCTCGTTCGCCTGGAGGGCCGTGTGCACGAGCTGCGCCTGCGGCCGCTCGCGCTGCTCGACCCCGCGCCCGCGGGGCGCTACCGGATCGCGAGCGCGATGCCGCCCGAGCACTACGAGGCCGCGGTCGCGCGCGCCGTGGAGCTGATCCGCAGGGGCGCGCTCGAGAAGGTCGTGCTCGCCCGCGAGGTCCAGGTGCACGCCCCCCGCGAGTACGACCCCGCGGCGCTCTTTGGGGTGCTGCGCGAGGGCTTCCCCTCCTGCTTCGTCTTCTGCGTCGGCCGCGGCGACGCCACGTTCATGGCCGCCAGCCCCGAGTTGCTCGTGCGCCGTGAGGGGCACCGCGTCAGCGCGCTCGCGCTCGCCGGCTCGATGCGCCGCAGCGCCGACCCCGCCGTCGACGACCACCTCGGCGAACAGCTCATGCACTCCGAGAAGGACCGCGAGGAGCACGCGATCGTGATCCGCCGCATCGAGCGCACGCTGCGCCCCCATGCCCTGTGGGCCGCCGCCCCGCCCGAGCCGACGCTCGTGAAGGTCGCCAACATCCAACACCTCGGCACCCCCATCCGCGCGCAGCTCGCCCAGCCCCTCGACGTGATCGAGCTGCTCGAGCTGATGCACCCCACGCCCGCCGTCGGGGGCGAGCCGCTTGCGCGCGCCCGGCCGCTGATCCCCGCCCTGGAGGGCCTCGACCGCGGCTGGTACGCCGGCCCCGTCGGCTGGGCCGACGCCACCGGCGACGGCGAGTTCTGCGTCGCGCTGCGCTGCGCGCTGCTGCGCGGCCGCGTCGCCCGCTGCTACGCCGGCGTCGGCGTCGTCCGCGACTCCGATCCCTCCGCCGAGCTCGCGGAGACCGAGGTCAAGCTGGCGGCGCTGCTGCCGCTACTCGCGGGCTGAGCCCGCCCAAAGAAGCTCGCGCTCGATCGTCTGTGCGCGCCAACCCTCCGGCAGGCGTGTGGGGGAGACTCCCTCTGGGGGCTCAGGGGACAGCAGGCAGTACTCCGGGGCCGGGCCGAGCACCAGCTGTCGGCGCCACAGACTCGCGTGCGTGGGATCCATGCCATCTCCGAGCAGTTGGGCGAGCTCGCCGCGAGGCTCGCCGGGCGGGCGGGAGACCCACACGGCCCGCGGCGCGTCTGCGAGGTTGGCGTGGCCCTCCAGCAGGCCGTATAGCCCGCCCGCTCCCGCGCCGAAGCGCCGGGCGACATCGTCGTGTGCGCCGCGGTGGCCGTGCGCGACCGCCGCCTCGTTCAGCACCCCGAGCGCAGCGAAGTCCTCCAGCAGGTACCAGTCCTCGTAGGTGCCCTCCTGCGCAGGGGCGAGCCAGGGACACTCGGCGAGACCGAACACCGCCGAGTCGCGGAAACCGGCTGGGGGAGAGTGGCGCAGTGAGCGATGGAAGCGCTCGCACGCGTGCTCGTACGCCTCGCGCTCGACGCCGTCTGCCGGGCGGTGCCATAGGAGATAGGCGAGCATGTCGTATTCCCGGACCCCGTTGGGAGCTCAGGTCCCCCCGTCCAGTACGCCGGCGACGGCCTCCCATACGCGGCGATGAAGCGCGACGTTGCCTGCGCGGTCGGTGTGCACCTCGATGATCCTCGAGCGGCGGGGACGCGGCGTGAGCGCGCTCTCGAGCGCGGCGCGGAAGGCGACGACATCCGCGACGGCCTCGTGCTCGAGGCCGTACAGCTGCGCGGCGAGGGAGAAGTCGAGGCCGGTGGGCGTCGCGATGTGGCGGGTGAAGATGTCCTCCCGCGCGCCACCGCCGCCCTCCGTGCCCGCCGGCTCTGGGCTGCCAGCCGGTTCCGGGTTGCCGACGTGCTCGCTTGTGCCCGCCGCGCTCCGCGGCGCCCCGGCCCGCCGCGCCCCCCCGCTCCCCACCGCGTGCGCCATCGGGGCTCCGGCCACCGGCAGGAAGTCGAAGATCCCCCCGCCGCCGTTGTCGATCAGCACGATCGTGAGGTCGAGCTCGAGGCGCCGCGCGGCGATCAGGCCGCCGATGTCGTGCGCGAGCGCGACGTCTCCGATCAGCAACACCACCGGCCCGCTGCCGTCGGCGGCGGCGCCGAAGGCGCTGGAGACGGTCCCGTCGATCCCGTTGGCGCCGCGATTGCAGAGCACGCGCGGAGGGTCGGCTCGTACTGGCCAGAAGCTCTCGATGTCGCGCACGGGCATCGAGGAGGCCACGAACAGCGTCGCCTGCTCGGGCAGCAGCACGCCGAGCTCGGCGGCCGCCGTGGGCTCGCTGAGGCCCTCCGCGCCGAGCACCCCGAGGATCGCCTCGGCGGCGCGCTCGTCCGCGCTGCGCCAGCTCTCGAGCCAGTCGGGGTCCGCGAGCGCGAGCGTGGATTCGAGCCCGCCCATCTCGCCGATCCCGCGCTGGCCGATCTCCGATCGGTCGTCGGTCAGCTCCTCGAGCGCCCGCGCGGGCTCCACCGCGAGCGAGTCCGAGAGCACGGCCTCGGGGTCCTGCCAGTCGCCCTCGGGATCGAGCAGCACGTGGGGCACGTCGCGCAGACCGGCGAGCCATTGGCGCAGCGGCTTGGAGGTGGGCAGGGCGCCGACGCGGATCACCACGTCCGGCTGCATCCCCGCGGCGAAGGCGCGATCGCGCAGCAGGGCGTCGTAGTGCGCCACCGCCGCCTCCCCGCGGCGTGCTCCGGAGAGCGGGTCCGCCAGCAGCGGCCAGCGCGCGACGGCGCAGAACTGCGCGGCGGCCTTCCCAACCGAGCGACGGCCGGTGGCATCCCCGTCGCGCGTGGTGCTCGCAATGCGCTCGTGGCGCCCGGCCACGACGACGCCGCGAGTGCAGGAGGCGAGCAGCGTGGAGAGCTCGGCCATCGCATCGGGCGCGTGCAGGCACGCGGTGGGGCGCCGCACGTAGGGGGCGCCGTCGGGGCGCCCTGTCCCGTCGGGCGGCGGCGGCCCCTCCTCACTCCTCACGAGCGGCTCGCGCAGGGGGAAGTTGAGGTGCACCACGCCGGGACGGCCCTCCAGGGTCCGCCAGTAGGCGCGGCAGGCGAGCGTGCGCATCCAGCGCAGTCCACCCTCCCCGGCGTCGTGTACGCCGACCTCGAAGAACCACTTGGCGGCGTCCCCGTAGAGCTTGATCTGGTCGATCGTCTGTCCGGCGCCGTTCTCGCGTAGCTCGGGGGGCCGGTCGGCGGTGAGGATCAGCATTGGCACGCCCGCCTCGTGCGCCTCGATCGCGGCCGGGAGCAGCTCCGCGGCGGCGGTGCCCGAGGTGCACGTCACCGCGACGGGCCGCCCCGACGCCTTCGCGAGCCCCACCGCGAAGAAGCCCGCGCAGCGCTCGTCGATGTGGGAGTGGCAGCGCAGCCTTGGCTCCCCGGCGAGGCTCAGCACGAGCGGCGTGCAGCGCGATCCGGGCGAGGTGCACGCGTCGCGCAGTCCGCAGCGCGCGAGCTCGTCCACGAACGCGCGGAGCAGGAGGTAGGTGTCGGTGGGGGGAGTCATAGGATCGCGGGGTGCCCGAGAACGTCGTCCTGCTGCATGGCTTCGGCGGCACCCGCCGCGCGTGGGACGGCGTGGTCGGGCTGCTCGACCCTGAACGCTACCGCCCGTTCGCGCTCGACCTCCCGGGCCACGGCGAGAGCGCGGACGCGCCGCGGCCGATCACCTTCGTGGGCTGCACTGAGCAGGTGCTCGCGGCGAGCCCGGAGCGCTTCACGCTGTGCGGCTACTCGCTGGGCGGGCGCATCGCCCTGCATGTTGCGCTCGCGGCCCCCGAGCGGGTGCGCGCGGCTGGTGCTCGTGGGCGCCAACCCGGGCATCGAGGACGAGGCCGAGCGGGCGCAGCGGCAGCGCGCAGACCACGAGCTTGCCGACGATCTCGAAAACGCGCCCTTCGAGGAGTTCATCGAGCGCTGGCGCACCCAACCGCTGTTCGCCAATGAGTCTCCCGAGGTGGGGGCGCTGGCGCGCGAGGATCAGCGGCGCAACCGGCCCGGACGCCCTGGCCGCCGTTCTGCGGGGTCTCGGCACGGGGGAGATGCGGCCGCTGTGGGACCGCCTCGGCGAGCTGGAGATGCCGGTCACCGTCCTGGTCGGTGAGCGCGACGTCAAGTTCCGGGCTCTGGGGCAGCGGATGGTGGAGCTCCTGCCTCTAGCCGAGCTCGTCATCGAGCCCGGCGGCCACGGCCTGCCGTTGGAGAGCCCCGCGGCCGTCGTTCGTGCGCTGAGCCGTTGAGTCTCTGGTGCCCGGCCCAGGAAGCGCCGCCTGGCAGGCCCCGCAGTGCCCCCGCGCGGCGGAGGGAGCGGACGCTGCGCCGGCTGGACGCACGCTGGTGAGCTCAGGCCGCCTGCACCCCCAGCCCCGGGGCGGAGGGCACCGCGATCCGCCCTTCCCTGGCGGGCAGCGGGTCCTCGAGGTCCTCGAACAGGCTCGAGCGTCGCCAGGCCGCACGCGGGCAGCGGGCCCCGCGAGGCGAGCGCCGCGGCGGCGTGCAGCGCGGCGGCGACGCCGAGCGGGCCGTCGAGGGTGGACGCGAGGTAGACCTCGGCGCCGGAGGCGCGCACGAGCGCGGCGGCGGCGAGCAGCCCGGCGATGCCGCCGCAGCGGGAGATCTTCAGGCAGACCGCGTCGGCGACGCCCGCGCCGAGCGCGCCGTGCTCGGCTGCGGTCTCGTCGATCGCGACGCGCACCGCCACGCGCTCGCGCACCGCGCGCACCGCCTCGCAGGCCGTGCGCGGGCTCCTCGACGAGCTCGAGGCCCGACGGGGGCGAGCGCCTCGATCGCGCGCACGGCCTCCTCGACGTCCCACGCGCCGTTGGCGTCGAGCGCGCAGCGCGACGTCCGGGCCCGCCGCGGCGCGCACCGCGGCGACGCGGCCCGCGTCGTCGCCGACGCCGACCTTCATCTTCACGCAGCCGAACCCGCGCTGCGCCGCGCGCGCCGCCTGCTCGGCGGCGCGCCGCGCGGTCGTCGGCGCCGACGGTCGCGTTCACGGGGACCTCGCGTCGAGGCCGCCGAGCTCGTCGGTGAGCAGCGCCGCCACGGGCTTGCCCGCGCGCCGGCCCGCGAGGTCCCACAGCGCGAGGTCGATCGCGGCGAGCGCCGCGGGGAGGTCGTCGACGCGCCGGCACGCCTCGATCAGCTGGCGCGCCGGGCGGGTTCGTCCTCGGACTCGCATCAGCACCGGCCGGTAGGCCTCGAGCGCCGCGCGCACCCGCGTCGATGCTCACGCCGTCGTAGGGCTGAGCGGCGCCGCCTCGCCGTACCCGGTGACGCCCTCCGCGTCGGTAGCGCCACCGTCGAGCAGCTCGCGCTCGGCGCACCGTGCCGTACGCGGTCTCGCAGCGGTCGGCGCAGCCGCAGCGTGCGCTCGTGACGCTCGAGTCTGCATGCGGGGCCTCAGCGATCCCGCCGCCGGCGAGGATCCCGGCGGAGAAGCAGCAGGCAGAAGACGAGCTGCAGCAGCGCCGGTGCGCGCGAGCGCCCCGTTCAGCGAGGGGCCGTCGACGCGCGTGCGCACGGTCCGCGCGAGCGACGCCGCGAGCGGCAGCGCGGCCCAGGGGAGCAGCAGCCAGGCGCTCAGCGAGCCGAGCAGCCACGGCAGCGGCGCGGTCAGCGAACGCGACGGCGAGCATCGCGGTGAACAGGAGCGCGCGTGCGCTCGCGCCCGAGCCGCACCGCGAGCGTGCGCTTGCCGGCGCGGCGGTCGGTGTCGATGTCGCGCACGTTGTTGACGACGAGGATCGCGCTGCGCCAGCAGGCCCGACCGGGACCGCGCAGCACGAACGCCTCCCAGGGCAGGTGCTGGACCTGCACGTAGTAGGAGCCGGCGACGGCGACGATGCCGAAGAAGAGGAACACGAACAGCTCGCCGAGCCCCTCGTAGCCGTACGGGCGCGGGCCGCCCGGTGTAGAGCACGCCGGCGAGGATCGAGGCGGCGCCGACCGCGAGCAGCCCCCAGCCGGCGACCGCGATCAGGTAGATCGCCGCAGAGCACCGCGAGGCCGAAGGTCAGGTAGGTCGCGACCAGCACCTGGCGCGGGCGGCACGAGGCCGCCGGCGGTCACGCGCACCGGGCCGAGGCGGTCCTCGGTGTCGGCGCCGCGGCGGGCGTCGGAGTAGTCGTTCGAGAGGTTGGTGCCGACCTGGATGAAGATCGCGCCGAGCAGCGCCGCGACGAAGGCGAGCGGGTGGAAGCGCCCGTCGCCGAGCGCGAGCGAGGTGCCGACGAGCACGGGCGCGACCGCGGCCGGCAGCGTCCGCGGCCGCGCCGCCATCAGCCAGATGCGCACCGCGCGGCTCGCCCGGGAACCGCTCACCGCGCCGCTCACGGGCGTAGGCGCTCCGGGGGAACCGCGAGAAGTCGGGCGGCGCTTCTCGAGGTAGGCGTCGCGGCCCTCCTGCGCCTCCTCGGTGCCGTAGAAGAGCAGGTTGGCGTCGTGCGCGAGCTGCTGGATGCCCGGCGAGGCCGTCCTCGGCGGCGTTGAAGCTCGCCTTCAGCAGGCGCAGCGCGAACGGCGAGAGCGCGAGCATCTCGCGGCACCACCGCGACGGTCTCCTCCTCGAGGCGCTCGAGCGGCACGACGGTGTTGACGAGCCCCATCTCGAGCGCCTGCGCGGCGTCGTACTGGCGGCAGAGGAACCAGATCTCCTTGGCCTTCTTGTGCCCGACGAGGCGCGCGAGCAGCCCGGCGCCGAAGCCGCCGTCGAAGGAGCCGACGCGCGGCCCGGTCTGGCCGAAGCGGGCGTTCTCGGCGGCGATCGTCAGGTCGCAGACGAGGTGCAGCACGTGGCCGCCGCCGATCGCGTAGCCGGCGACCATCGCGACGACCGGCTTCGGCAGCCGGCGGATCTGGACGTGCAGGTCGGTGACGTGGAAGCGCCCGACCCCGGCGCGGCTGGGTCGGCCACTCGTCCTCGCGATGTAGCCGCGTGTCGCCGCGCACGCGCTGGTCCCCGCCGGAGCAGAACGCGTCGGGGCCCTCGCCGGTCAGCATGATCACGCCGACCTCGTGGTCCTCGCGGGCCTGCGTGAACGCGTCGCGAGATCTCGACCACGGTCTGCGGGCGGAAGGCGTTGCGCACCTCGGGGCGGTTGATCGTGATCTTCGCGATCCCCGGCGTCCTCGCCGCCGACTGCTCGTAGCGGATGTCCGTGTAGTCGCCGGCGGCGGCTCCAGGCGGTCAGGCATCGTGCGCTCGTCGGCTAGTCTGCTCGGGACGTGCGCTACGGCTTCGGTCAGCGGGCGCGCCGTGTCGGCGCACGGTCGAGCGGGTAGGGCTGCGCGGTGTGAGCGCGCAGTCTGGCCAGCGCGCTGACGCGCGGCGCGCGCGATCGCGGTCGAGACGCCGGCTGGGCGCCTGCACCTACGCGAGCTCGACGAGCCGCCGCGCGGCGGCGCGTGCGAGCTCGGCGTCGGGCCGGGCGAGCGGGTGGCGATCGCGCTGCCGGCCGGGCCTCGACTTCGCCGTGGCGCTGCACGCGTGCCTGCTGCTGCGGGCGCCGTCGCGGTGCCCGTCGACCTGCGCTGGCGCGAGCGCGAGCGGGCGGCGCTGGCCGGGACGGCCGCCGTGGTGGACGAGCCGTTGCGCGCCGGGGCGCGGCTCGCGAGCCGGGCGCGCTGACGCCGGGAGGCTCATCGGGTCCGCGCGCGATGCCACGACCTCGACGCGGCGGCGGTGATCATCCACACCTCGGGGACCAGCCGGCGCCGAAGCCGGTCCCGCTGACGTACGGCAACTTCCTCTGGAGCGCGCTCGGCTCCGCCGTCGCGCTCGGCCTCGACCCGCGGCGAGCGCTGGCTGTGCACGCTGCCGCTCTCGCCACGTCGGCGGGCTCTCGATCCTGATGCGCAGCGCGATCTACGGGACGACGGCGCGTCGTGCACGAGCGCTTCGACGCCGAGCGCGCGCTGCGAGCGCTGCTGGAGCGGCGAGGTCACGCTCGTCTGCTCGTCGCGACGACGCTCGCCCGGCTGCTCGACGCCGGCCTCGAGCGCCCGCCGGCGCTGCGCTGCGCGCTCACCGGCGGCGGCCCCGTCCCGCCGGCGCTGCTCGAGCGCGCGCGCGCCGCGGGCGTGCCGGTGAGCCAGACCTACGGCCTGACCGAGGCCTGCTCGCAGGTCGCGACGCCAGGCGTCGCCGGCGACGGCGGACGGTGGCGCCGGGCCGCCGCTCTTCTGCACGCGCGTGCAGATCGCGCCCGGACGGGGAGATCCTCGTCGCCGGCCCGACCGTCGCCCGGAGCGCGGCCGGCCGGACGGCTGGCTGCGCACCGGCGATCTGGGCAAGTTGGACGCGGAGCGGGTGTCTGCAGGTGATTGGCCGCAAGGCCGACACGATCGTCACGGGCGGCGAGAACGTCGCGCCCACCGAGGTCGAGGCGGTGCTCGAGGCGCACCCCGGCGGTGCTCGAGGCCGCGGTGCTCGGCCGTCGCCGACGAGCGCTGGGGCGAGGCGGTCACGGCGCTGGTCGTCGTCCGCGCCGGGACCGAGCTGGACGGGAGGCGCTGCGCGAGCACTGCGCGGCGCGCCTGGCCCCCTACAAGGTGCCCAAGCGGGTGGCGGTGGTCGAGGGGCCGCTGCCGCGCACCGCGTTCGGGGAAGCTGCTGCGCCGGGAGCTCGCGCGCCGGGAGCCGGCTTGAGCGCCGCGGCCGACACCCACGACGAGAATGGGCGGAGCTCCGATCCAGGCGAGGCGCTCCATCCCGCCGAGGAGCACCGGCGCGCGAGCGTCGAGCACTGGGAGGACGCGGCGCGCCGGCTGGGTGCGCCGCCGGGCAGGCGATCCGCGCGTTCGCGGCGCCGATCTCGCAGTGGATGGTCGACGGCGCTCGCGCCGCAGCCGGGCCAGCGCGTGCTCGAGCTGGCGGCGGGCCTGGGCGAGACGGGCCTGCTCGCGGCCGAGCTGGTGGCGCCGACGCGGCGGGGTGATCCTCTCCGACCAGGCGGAGGCGATGGTCGGAGGCGGCGCGCGCCCGCGCGGCGGAGCTCGGCTGACCAACGTCGAGTTCCAGGTGTGAACGCCGAATGGATCGACCTGCCGGTCGCCAGCGTCGACGCCGTGCTGTGCCGCTGGGGCTACATGCTGATGGCCGACCCCCGCGCGGCGCTGCGCGAGACGCGCCGCGTGCTGCGCCCCGGCGGGCGCGTCGCGCTCGCCGTGTGGGACTCGCTCGAGCGCAACCCGTGGGCGTCGCTGCCGAGGCTCGAGCTGCGTCGAGCGCGGTGGCCTCGCCGCAGCCGCGCCGGAGCAGCCGCGGCACGCCCGGGCCCGTTCGCGCTCGGCGATCCCGAGCGCGCTGCGCGACGCTGCTGGAGCAGGCGGGCTTCGCCGAGGTCGAGATCGAGGCGGTCGACGTCGCGCAGCGCCACGCGACTTCGACGCCTTCTGGGAGACGACGCTCGACCTCTCGCGCGAGCTGCACGACATCGTGCTCGCCCAGCCCGCCGAGGAGATCGAGCAGATCCGCGCCTCGCTGGCCGCGCGCCTTGCGCCCTACACCGCGGCCGACGGAACGCTCGCGGTCCCCGGCCGCTCGCTGGTCGCGGAGGCCTGCGCGTGAGCTCGCCCGGCGCGTGACTTCGGCCGGAGCGAGGCTCTGCGCCGGAGCGAGGCTCTGCGCCGGAGCGATCTGCGCCGGCGCGTCGACGTCGAGCCACGCATGACTTTCGGATAGCCTGCCGCCCATGCTCTACGACGACGACGCAGACCTCACCCTGCTCGACGGCAAGACCGTTGCGATCATCGGCTACGGCTCCCAGGGCCACGCCCACGCGCTGAACCTCAAGGACTCCGGCGTGAAGGTGGTGGTCGGGCTGCGCGAGGGCTCCGCCTCGGTCGCGCAGGCGCGCGAGCAGGGCCTCGAGGTGCTGGGCGTGGTCGAGGCCGCGAGCCCCGGCGACCTCGTGATGATGCTGGTCCCCGACGAGCTGCACCGCCAGGTGTGGGAGGGCGAGGTGCGCGACGGGATCGCCGGCGGCAACATGCTGCTGTTCGGCCACGGCTTCTCGATCCACTACGGCGAGGTGAGCCGCCCCCGGGCGTGGACGTGGCGATGGTCGCGCCCAAGGGCCCCGGCCACCTCGTGCGCCGCCAGTTCGTGGAAGGCAGCGGCGTCCCCGGCCTGATCGCGGTCGCCCAGGACGCCACGGGCAAGGCGCGCGAGCTGGCTCTGGCGTACGCCAAGGGGATCGGCTGCACGCGCGGCGGGCGTGATCGAGACGACCTTCGAGGACGAGACCGAGACGGACCTGTTCGGCGAGCAGGCCGTCCTCTGCGGCGGCGCCTCAGAGCTCGTGCAGGCGGGCTTCGAGACGCTGGTCGGGCGCGGGCTACGATCCGGAGATGGCCTACTTCGAGTGCCTGCACGAGGTCAAGCTGATCGTCGATCTGATGTACGAGAAGGGCCTCGCGGGGATGCGCTGGTCGATCTCCAACACCGCGGAGTACGGCGACTACACGCGCGGCAAGCGCGTGATCACGGAGGAGACCCGCGCGAACATGCGCAAGATCCTCGCCGAGATCCAGTCCGGGGACTTCGCGCGCGAGTGGATCGCCGAGAACCGCGCGGGCCAGGAGAACTTCAAGCGGATGCGCGCCGAGCAGGCCGATACGCAGATCGAAGCGGTGGGCAAGGAGCTGCGCTCCCACATGGACTGGATTAATCCCTCGTTTTAGATGACGGTGGCGCAACTGGTCATTCCCGCTGAGCTGAAGCCCGCGGACGGGCGCTTCGGCTGCGGCCCTTCGAAGGTCCGTCCGGAGGCGCTTGCGCGCCTGGCGTCGGATGGGGCGGCGCTGATGGGCACCTCGCACCGGCAGAAGCCGGTGAAGTCGCTGGTCGGCGAGATTCGCAGCGGGTTGCGTGAGCTGTTCAGCGCGCCGGATGGGTACGAGGTGGCGCTCGGCAACGGCGGCGCCACGGCGTTCTGGGACGCTGCGGCGTGCGGGCTGATCGCGCGCCGGTCCCTGCACCTGACGTACGGCGAGTTCTCCGCGAAGTTCGCGCAGGTTGCGCGGGAGGCGCCGTTCTTGGAGGAGCCCGCGATGCTCACGGCCGAGCTCGGGGACGCACCCGATCCAACGGAGGCGGGCGCCACCGCCGCGGAGGCCGGGGCGGACGCGATCGCGTGGGCTCACAACGAGACCTCCACGGGCGTGATGGTTCCCGTGCGCCGTCCTGCGGACCGGAGCGAGGCGCTGGTGCTGATCGACGCGACATCGGGTGCGGGCGGGCTGCCGGTGGACGTCGCGCAGGCCGACGCCTACTACTTCGCGCCGCAGAAGAGCTTCGCGGCCGACGGCGGACTGTGGGTGGCGCTGTTGAGTCCGGCGGCGCAGGAGCGGATCGCGAAGCTTGGGGAGGCCGGCGGCTCGGGCGGGCGCTGGATCCCGCGGTCCCTCTCGCTCGGGACGGCACTTGAAAACTCGCTCAAAGACCAGACGTACAACACGCCGGCGGTGGCCACGCTGTTCCTGCTCGCCGATCAGATCCGCTGGATGCTCGACGGTGGAGGCCTCGACTGGTGCGTATCGCGCACGGCGGCCTCCTCGCGGCATCTCTACGACTGGGCCGAGCACACCCCGTATACGACGCCGTTCGTGGCCGACCCGGCGAAGCGCTCGCTGGTGGTGGGGACGATCGACTTCGACGATGCGGTGGATGCGGCGGCGGTGGCGGCGACGCTGCGGGCGAACGGGATCGTGGACACCGAGCCCTACCGCAAGCTGGGGCGCAACCAGCTGCGGATCGGGATGTTCCCGGCGGTGGAGCCGGCGGATGTGCAGGCGCTCACCTCCTGCATGGAGTGGATAGTGGAAAGGCTCCCGTCGTGAGCGCCGTGGAGAGCACGGCCACAGGCGCCGGCGCCGCGGCCGGCGCGAACGGCGGACGCCTGAAGGTCCTGGTCAAGGAGAAGATCGGGGACTCGGGTGTGGAGCTGCTGCGCGAGCACTTCGACGTGGACCTGGGTCTCGACTGGAGCGAGCAGGAGCTGGCGGAGCGGATCGGCGAGTACGACGGCATCCTGATCCGTTCGGCGACGAAGATGACCGCCGAGCTGATTGGGCGGGCGACCAACCTGCGCGCGATCGGGCGCGCGGGTGTGGGGGTGGACAACGTCGACGTGCAGGCGGCGACCAAACGCGGGATCATCGTGGCCAACGCTCCGCAGTCGAACGTCGTCACGGCCGCGGAGCACACGCTGGCGCTGCTGCTGGCGCTGGCGCGCAACATCCCGCAGGCGTACATGTCGCTGACCTCGGGGAAGTGGGAGCGCTCGAAGTTCTCGGGCGTGGAGCTGTACGAGAAGACGCTGGGGATCATCGGCTTCGGGCGCATCGGCCAGCTCGTCGCCGCGAGGGCCCGTGGGTTCGGGATGCGCGTGCTCGCCTTCGACCCGTTCGTCAGCGCCGAGCGCTACCGCGAGCTGGGAGTGGAGAAGGCCAGGAACAGCGAGGAGATCTACGCGCAGGCGGACTTCATCACGATCCACCTCCCCAAGACGGCGGAGACGCAGAACTGGCTGAACGCGCAGGCGTTCGCGCAGATGCGCGACGGCGTGCGCATCCTCAACGTCGCGCGCGGCGGGCTGATCGACGAAGCGGCGCTGAAGGATGCGCTCGACAGCGGCAAGGTGGGCGGGGCGGCGCTCGACGTGTTCCCCTCCGAGCCGGTCACCGAGCACCCGCTGTTCGGCTACCCGAACGTGATCGTGACCCCGCATCTGGGGGCCTCGACGGCAGAGGCGACCGATCGCGCCGGCTATCAGAGCGCCGAGCAGGTCGTTGCGGCGCTGACGGGAGGAGTGGTTTCGACGGCGGTCAACATCCCGGCGACAAGGGCGGAGGACATGGAGGTGCTGGGCCCGTTCCTGCCGCTGGCAACCCAGTTGGGACGCCTGGCGATGGAGCTCGCTGAGGGCAGCTCGGTGGAGCGCATCGAGGCTGCCTTCCTGGGAGGCATCGCGGCGGAGCGCGACGCGCAGGGACGGACGATCACCGAACGCGACACGCGTCTGCTGACGCTTGCGGTGATCTGCGGTGCGCTGCAGGGGCGCACGGAGGAGCAGGTGAATCTCGTCAACGCCCCCTCGATGGCGGAGGAACGGGGGATCGTGGTCGAGGAAAAGACGGTCTCGGAGGCGCAGGACTTCCACGAGCTGATCCGCGTCACGGTGATCGCGGGCGGGGATCGTGTGACGGTCGCCGGCACGGGCCTCGGGCCGAACCGCACCCCGCACCTGGTCGAGGTCTACGGCCGGCGCCTGACGGTGGAGCTTGCGCCGAATGTGACGGTCTTCCGCTACGCGGACCTGCCCGGCATGATCGGCCGCGTGGGCACGATCTTTGGCTCCCACGGGGTGAACATCTCCTCCGCCGCGGTGGGCCACACCCCCAACGGGGCCGACCGATCTTCGATCGGCGGCGGCGAGGACGCGGGTCTGGCGGCGATGGTCGTCACCACCGACGCCCCGGTGCCGGCGGAGGTGGTGCGGGAGATCGTCGCCTCCGAGGGATTTGTGGAGGGCCGCGCGGTGACCCTCTGACCGGCGCGGGCTTGGCGTCCTCAGTCGCTCGCGTGCTGAGCGCGCCACGCTCCTTGCGTTCTTGGTCCGCTTGGCCCTCGACTCCCTCAGACGCGCTGTTCGGGGTCGGATTGGTAGTCTCGCGCCCGGATGCGGGTCGTTGAGATCTCAAAGCACGGCGGGCCGGATGTGCTGAAGGTGCGCGAGCGCCCAGACCCCCGCCTCGGCAAGGGGGAGGTGCGGATCGCGGTGGCGGCGGCGGGCATCAACTTCGCGGACGTGATGGCGCGCATGGGCCTCTACCCGGACGCGCCGAAGCCCCCGTGCGTGATCGGCTACGAGGTGGGGGGCACGATCCTCGAGCTGGGCGAGGGGGCATCGAACCCCGCCCGCCCCCTCGGCCACGGCCAGCGTGTGCTCGCGGGCACGAAATTCGGCGGCTACGCCTCGCAGGTGGTGGTGGCGGCGGGTGACGTGGTGGCGCTCCCGGAGGAGCTGACGTTCGAGCAGGGGGCGGCGATCCCCGTCAACTATTCGACCGCGTGGGCGGGCCTGATCGGTTATGGCAACCTGCAGCCGGGCGAGCGGGTGCTGATCCACTCGGCCGGAGGCGGCGTGGGGATCGCGGCGACGCAGATCGCCAAGCGCTACGGCGCGGAGGTATACGGCACGGCCTCCCGGGCCAAGCACGAGCGCATCGAACAGCTCGGCGTGGACCACCCGCTCGACTACACCAAGAGCGGCTGGGAGCAGGGCCTGCCGAGGTTCGATGTGATCATGGACGCCGTCGGCGGCAGGAGCTTGCGGCGCAGCTACAACCTGCTGCGCCCCGGCGGTCGCCTGGTCGCGTTCGGCGCCTCGGCGGCGGTGTCGGGTGAGAAGCGCAACCTGGTGTCCGGGCTGGGCACCGTGCTGCGGATGCCGCGCTTCAACCTGATCAAGCAGATGTCGGAATCGAAGGCGGTGATCGGCCTGAACATGCTGAGCCTGTGGAAGGACCGCCAGACGCTCTCGCCATGGATCGAGCCGCTGCGCGAGCTGATGGCGGACGGCACGATCGCGCCGGTGGTCGCGGGCGCGTTCAGCTTCGAGGAAGCGGGCGAGGCGCAGCGCATGATCACCGAGCGGCGCAACGTGGGGAAGGTCGTCTTAACACCCTAAGGGCCTATCCCGATAGGGGCGTGCGTCGGGGGCGGTCGAGGGTCGAGCGAGGCGAGGACGCAAGGGCGAAGGCGTGGTGGGCCCACGTCGAGCCCGAGGACAACGCATCGCGAAGGCCATCGGCCGTATCCAGGCGTGCGAGCCTAGAGGGATAGGCCCTAAGCCGCTTGGCATCCCGGCGCGGCGGTGCTACTCTGCGCGAAGCATGTTGTTCCAGGTCTCGATTCTCCTTCTTCTGCTCCCCCCGCGGGGGGAGTAATGCGTGGCGGCCGCGTAGCCGCAAACACAGCCGGAGGAAGTTCGAACGAGACCTAGAAGGAGCAGAACGACATGAGTCATCAGCAGGCGGCACCGGTACGAGATGAGCGCAATCGCGTGCGTGTCTTCGACACGACGCTGCGCGACGGCGAGCAGTCACCGGGGATCTCGCTGAACAGGCAGGAGAAGCTGGAGATCGCCCAGCAGTTGGCGCGGCTGGGCGTGGACATCATCGAGGCGGGCTTTCCGATCACCTCGCCGGGGGACTTCGAGGCGGTGCAGGCGATCGCGCGGGAGGTGGAAGGCCCCGTGATCTGCGGCCTGGCGAGGACCGCCAAGCAGGACATCGACGCGGCGTGGGAGGCGGTGAGGGACTCCGAGCGCCCGCGCATCCACACGTTCATCGCGACGAGCGACATTCACATCGAGCGAAAGCTGCAGACCACGCGCGAGGACGTGAAGGGGCAGGCGCGCGCGGCGGTGGCGCAGGCGCGCGAATACACCGATGACGTGGAGTTCTCACCCGAGGACGGCTCGCGCTCGGACATCGTGTACATGGCGGAAGTGATTCAGATCGCGCTGGACGAGGGCGCCACGACGATCAACGTTCCGGACACGGTGGGGTACACGATGCCGCACGAGTACGCGGCGATGTTCGAGGAGCTCTATCGCCTCGTGCCGGGTCTGCGTGAGGTTGTCGTCTCCGTGCACTGCCACGACGACCTGGGCCTGGCGGTGGCGAACTCGCTGGCGGGGATCGAGGCGGGCTGCCGCCAGGTGGAGTGCGCGATCAACGGCATCGGCGAGCGGGCGGGCAACGCGTCGCTGGAGGAGATCGTGATGCTGCTGCACACGCGCGAGCCGAGCCTGGGGCTGTGGACGGGGATCGAGACGACGGAGCTCGCGCGCACGAGCCGGCTGGTCTCGCGTTTGACCGGTTATCCGGTGCAGCCGAACAAGGCGATCGTGGGCCGCAACGCGTTCGCGCACGAGGCGGGCATCCACCAGGACGGGGTGCTGAAGGAGCGCACGACCTACGAGATTATGGACGCGACGACGGTGGGCCTGCGCAGCAACGCGATCGTGCTGGGCAAGCACTCCGGCCGCCACGCGCTGCGCGAGGCGCTCCAGGAGCAGGGCATCAGGGTGGAGGGCCAGGCGCTGAACGCGGCGTTCAAGCGCTTCAAGGAGATCGCGGACCGCAAGAAGTCGATCACGGCGATGGACCTGGAGGCGCTGGTGACCGACGAGCCTGCGCGGCGGCGAGCTGCGGGCGTACACGCTGAAGCACTTCGAGGTGCAGGCCTCAACGCTGCAGGCCCCCCGCGCGAGCGTGGTTGTGGCGCCGCCGGAGGGCGCGGAGGTCCGGGCCGAGTCCTCAGGAGACGGGCCGGTCGACGCGATCTTCCGCGCGATCAACGCGGCGAGCGGCGTGCGCGCGACCCTGCGCGAGTTCCACATCGACGCGGTGACGGAGGGCCAGGACGCGCTCGGGGAGGTCTCGGTGGTCGTCGAGGTGGAGGGACAGACCGGGTCGGGCCAGGGTGTCTCCACGGACATCATCGAGGCGGCCGCGCGCGCGTATGTGCGGGCGCTGTCGGTCGCGCTCGCCCGCGCGCGGCGCGCGGAGGACGCGATCGGATTGCCGGCCACAGCATGAACCCGAACCCGCCCGCCCGGGTCGGGTTCGGCTGGGGGAGGGATCGGTGCAAGCGCCGGCGGCCCGATGCGTCCAGCGGGGCGCGGGTCCGCCAAACACACTGCTATCAGAGAGACAAGGATTGAGCCGATGCCGAAGAGCATGTTCGAGAAGATCTGGGAGGCGCACGAGGTTGATTTGGGGCCCGCCCACCCGGGCTCCAATCTCCTGTACATCGACCTGCACCTGGTGCACGAGGTGACGAGCCCGCAGGCGTTCGACGGTCTGCGCCTGGCGGGCCGGCGGGTACGTCGTCCGGATCGCACGCTGGCGACGGCGGATCACAACACCCCGACGGACGGCACGCCGAACGCGGCGGCGATCAAGGACGAGCTCTCGCGGGTGCAGGTGCAGACGCTGGAGCGCAACTGCGCGGAGTTCGGGGTGCCGGTGTACTCGCTGGGCTCAGACCGTCAGGGGATCGTGCACGTGATCGGCCCGGAGCTGGGCGTGACGCAGCCGGGCATGACGATCGTCTGCGGGGACTCGCACACCGCGACGCACGGCGCGTTCGGGGCGCTGGCGTTCGGGATCGGCACGAGCGAGGTGGAGCACGTGCTGGCGACGCAGTGCATGGTGCAGCAGCGCCCGCACTCGATGCGGATCCGCTACGAGGGGGAGCTGGGCTTCGGGGTGAGCGCGAAGGACCTGATCCTCGGCACGATCGGTCAGATGGGCGTCGGCGGCGCCACCGGCCACGTCGTCGAGTACGCCGGCTCGGTGATCGACGGCCTCTCGATGGAGGGGCGGATGACGGTCTGCAACATGACGATCGAGGGCGGCGGGCGCGCGGGGATGATCGCGCCGGACGAGACGACGTTCGCGTGGTTCACCGACCGCGAGCGCCCGGGCGCCCCGAAGGGCGCGGACCGATCGAAGATCGGCCTGCAAGCGGCGTTCGCGCGCTGGAGCGAGCTGCGCAGCGAGGAGGGCGCGAGCTTCGATCGCGAGCTGACGGTGGACGCCGCGGCGCTCTCCCCGCAGGTGACGTGGGGCACGACGCCGGCGATGGTCACGGACGTGACCGGCCGGGTGCCGGCGCCGGAGGAGTTCCAGAGCCAGGCCGAGCGCGAGGCGGCGGAGCGCGCGCTGCACTACATGGCGCTTCAGCCGGGCACGCCGATCGAGGAGATCGCGATCGACCGGGTGTTCATCGGCTCGTGCACGAACTCGCGGATCGGCGACCTGCGCGCGGCCGCGGAGGTGGTCGCGGGGCGCAGGGTGGCCTCCGGCGTGAGCGCGATGGTGGTGCCGGGCTCCCAGCAGGTCAAGGCGCAGGCCGAGGCGGAGGGCCTCGACCGGGTGTTCCGCGACGCGGGCTTCGACTGGCGGATGGCGGGCTGCTCGATGTGCCTGGGGATGAACCCGGACACGCTCGCCCCGGGGGAGCGGTGCGCCTCGACGTCGAACCGCAACTTCGAGGGACGCCAGGGCCGCGGCGGGCGCACGCACCTCGTGTCTCCTCAGATGGCGGCTGCCGCCGCCATCGAGGGTCATTTCACAGACATAAGGGTGTGGAAATGAGGTTTGTGGCGGCCGCGGCCGCCATCGAAGGGCGGTTCACCGATATACGAAACTGGAACTGAGGTGGGCAAGATGGAGCCAATAGAGACAATCTCGGGTGCCGTGAGCCACCTGGACCGCTCCAACGTGGACACCGACCAGATCATGCCGAAGCAGTTCCTCAAGCGGGTGGAGCGCTCGGGCTTCGGGGAGTACCTCTTCTACGACTGGGCAAAGGAGCCGGGCTGGGAGCTGCCGGCCAACCCGATCCTCGTGGCGGGGGAGAACTTCGGCTGCGGCTCCTCGCGCGAGCACGCCCCCTGGGGCCTCGAGGACTACGGCTTCAGGGCGATCGTGGCGCCCTCGTTCGCGGACATCTTCTACTCGAACTGCACGAAGATCGGGCTGCTGCCGGTGGTTCTGGGAGAGGAGCACTGCCGCGCGCTGGCGGCGGCGGGGGAGGGCCAGGTGGACCTGCGCGCTCAGGAGGTCAGGTACCCCGATCCCACCGATTCCGACGGCGAGCTGGTCTCGGTCGCGTTCGAGATCGACGCGGAGACGCGCCGGCGGCTGCTGGGGGGCCTCGACGACATTGCGGTGACGCTGACGCAGGCGCGGCAGATCGAGGCCTACGAAGATGCCCGCGAGCGCAGCGGGGGGCTGGGGGGGGGTCTCAACACCACCACTTTGTGAGCATGGCTACGCAAGTCTGCATCCAATGCTGACGGCGAGACGCGGCCCGGATACGCTACCCCCTCGGATGGAGAGGCGATATCAGTGTGCAAGCGCATAGCGATCCTTCCCGGCGACGGGATCGGGCCGGAGATCATGGCGGCGACGCGTGACGTGCTGAACGCGATCGGCGACTTCAAGCTCGACGAGCGCCTGATCGGGGGCGCCTCGATCGACGCATTCGGCGTTCCGCTCACCGAGGAGACGCTGGCGGCGTGCCGGCGCGCGGACGCGGTGCTGCTGGGCGCGGTGGGGGGGCCGAAGTGGGACAGCACGACCCCCGGCGCCCCGCGCCCGGAGCAGGGTCTGCTGGAGCTGCGCAGAGGCCTGGGGCTGTACGCGAACGTGCGCCCGGTGCGCCCGCTGCCGCAGCTGTACGACGCCTCGCCGCTGCGACGCGAGCGGATCGAAGACGTGGATCTGCTGGTGGTGCGGGAGCTGACGGGGGGGATCTACTTCGGGGAGAAGACGCGCACGCCGGACAGCGCCTCGGACCTCTGCACCTACACGGTCAAGGAGATCGAGCGGGTGGCGCGCACGGCGTTCAACGCGGCGCACACGAAGGTGACGAGCGTGGACAAGGCGAACGTGCTGGAAACCTCGCGCCTGTGGCGGGAGGTGGTGAGCGACGTGCAGGACCGCGAATACCCGCACGTGGAGCTCGAGCACATGCTGGTGGACAACGCGGCGATGCAGCTGATCTCCAATCCGCGCCACTTCGACGTGCTGCTGACGGAGAACATGTTCGGGGACATCCTCTCCGACGAGGCCGCGATGCTGACGGGCTCGATCGGGATGCTCCCGAGCGCCTCGCTGGGCGACCGCGAGCCGCGCACCCCGGGGCTGTACGAGCCGGTGCACGGCTCGGCGCCGGACATCGCGGGGGAGGGGATCGCGAACCCGATGGCGATGTTCCTGTCCGCGGCGCTGATGCTGCGCAACAGCCTCGACCTTGAGGAGAAGGCGCTGGAGGTAGAATCAGCCGTCGAACGTGCGCTCGACGACGGTGTGCGCACCCCCGACCTGGGGGGCGCGGCCAGCACGGCCGACGCGACGCGGGCGGTGCTGTACTACCTCTGAGAACAGAACAGGAGCAGGATCTTGGACCCCACCGACCTCATCTGGATGAACGGAGAATTCGTCGCCTGGGAGGACGCCAAGGTCCACGTCCTGACGCACGGCCTGCACTACGGGACGGGCGTGTTCGACAGCATGCGCTGTTACGAGACGGATTTGAACCCCACCCACCCCCCGGCGGTGTTCCGCAACCTCGACCACATCGAGCGGCTGCTGCGCTCGGCGGAGCTCTACTACATGCCGGTGCCGTACACCGCGGAGCAGCTGCGCGCGGCGACGCTGGAGCTGGTGGCGCGCAACGGCCTGAGCTCGTGCTACATCCGCCCGATCGTCAACCGCGGCTACGGGCAGATGGGCCTGAACCCGCTGGAGGCGCCGGTGGACGTGACGATCGCGTGCTGGGAGTGGGGCGCGTACCTCGGCGAGGAGGGGATGCGTCACGGCGTGCGCGCGAAGGTCTCCTCGTGGCGGCGGATCAGCCCGGAGTCGCTGATCCCGCACGCGAAGGCCTCGGGCCAGTACCTCAACAGCGTGCTCGCGAAGGTGGAGTCGCTGAAGGCGGGCTACGAGGAGGCGATCCTGCTGGACGACCACGGCCATGTGTGCGAGGGCACGGGCGAGAACGTGTACGTGGTGCGCGGCGGGGAGATCGCGACGCCGGGCCAGCACAACTCGATCCTCGACGGGATCACACGCCGCTCGGTGATCCAGATCGCGCAGGACCTCGGCTACACGGTGGTCGAGCGCAA
Organism: uncultured Solirubrobacterales bacterium; assembly: GCA_963813765.1. Classification (GTDB taxonomy): domain Bacteria; phylum Actinomycetota; class Thermoleophilia; order Solirubrobacterales; family Solirubrobacteraceae; genus Palsa-744. The sequence goes on along the minus strand of CAWFAB010000006.1, from coordinate 469,902 downwards.
CGTGGCGCGCGCTGAGATGTATCTCGCGGACGAGGTCTTCCTCTCGGGCACCGCGGCGGAGCTGGTGCCGGTGCGCGAGATCGACGACCACCGGATCGGGACGGGCGAGCCGGGCGAGGTGACGCGCGTGTTGCAGGCGGCGTTCGACGACGCGATCCATGGGCGCTCGGAGCGCTACCGGGAGTGGCTCGACGTGGTGGGCGCGCCGGCGCTCGAGACACCCGCCGGCGAGGCGCCCGCGCATGGCGCGGCGGCGTCGCAGGGCGCAGCGAGCGGCTGATGTCCGTGCCAGGGGTCCGCGTCACGACCCGACCACCTCGATCCCGCCATCTGCTTTGACGCGAATCCCGATCGAGCTCTACGACGCGACCCTGCGCGACGGCATGGGCGGCGGCGGGCTGAGCCTGACGGCGGACGAGAAGCTGCGCGTGGTGCGCGCGCTGGACGAGCTGGGGGTGCAGCTGATCGAGGCGGGCTTCCCCTCCTCGAACCCGAAGGAGCGCGAGCTGTTCGAGCTGCTCGAGCGGGAGAGCCTCTCGTGCGCGGAGATCGTGGCGTTCGGGATGACCCGCCGGCGCGGGATCGCCGCGGCGCAGGACGACGGCCTGCGGGTGCTCGCGGAGTGCTTCGCGCCGGCGTGCACGCTGGTGGGCAAGGCCTCGCCGCTGCACGTGGAGAAGGTGCTGCGCGTCTCGCGGGAGGAGAACCTTCAGATGATCGGGGAGTCGATCGCGTTTTTGGTGGGTGCGGGCAAGCGGGTGCTGCTTGACGCGGAGCACTTCTTCGACGGCTTCGCGCTCGACCGGGAGTACGCCCTGGAGTGCGTGCGCGCGGCGGCGCGGGCGGGGGCGGAGCGGGTGGTGCTGTGCGACACCAACGGCGGCTCGCTGCCGACGGGCGTGCGGGGGGTTGTCGCGGAGGTCCGCGCGACCCTGCCGGACGTGGCGCTGGGGATCCACACGCACGACGACTCGGGCTGCGCGGTCGCGAACACGCTGGTGGCGGTGGAGGCGGGGGCGAGCCAGGTGCAGGGCACGATCAACGGGATCGGGGAGCGCACGGGCAACGCGAACCTGGTGACGATCATCGCGGACCTGCAGTTGAAGATGGGCGTGGAGGTGCTGGCGCCGGGGAAGCTCGCGCGATTGCGGGAGACGGCGCACTTCGTGGACGAGCTGCTCAACCGCGTGCCGGACCCGGCGCAGCCGTACGTGGGCAAGCATGCGTTCGCGCACAAGGCGGGGCTGCACGCGGCCGGGGTGAGCGCGGACGCGCAGACGTTCGAGCACGTGGACCCCGGGCTGGTGGGCAACGGCCGCGAGGTGTTGGTCTCGGAGCTGTCGGGTAAGGCGACTGTGATGGAGAAGGCGCGGGAGGCGGGGATCGCGCTGGACGGGGAGGCGGCGCTGCGCACGGCGGAGCGGGTGAAGGAGTTGGAGCACCGGGGCTTCCAGTTCGAGGCGGCGGACGGCTCGTTCGAGCTGTTGATGCGCAGGGAGGCGGGGGAGTACGAGCCGCTGTTTCGCCTGGAGTCGTGGCGGGTGATCGTGGAGCAGCGCGCGGACGGGGCGGTGGAGACGGAGGCGACGATCAAGATCTGGATCCCCGACGAGCAGGCGGGGCCGGACGGGCCGCGCGAGCGCCGCTACGTGCGCACGGCGGAGGGCAACGGCCCGGTGAACGCGCTGGATCGGGCGCTGCGGGATGCGATCGGGGAGATCCACCCGCATCTGCGGGATATCGAGCTGGTGAACTTCAAGGTGCGGATCCTCGACGAGGACAAGGGCACGGGGGCGGTGACGCGGGTGCTGATCGACGCCTCGGACGGTCGGAGGGTGTGGGGCGCGATCGGGGTCTCGGAGAACCTGATCGCGGCCTCGTGGGACGCGCTGGTGGACTCGCTGGAGTCGGGGATGCAACCCGACCGATCGGAGATCGGCCGGCAACCGGCGGCGGGGGCAGCGCTTCCCGCGAGTGGCGGCGCGGGGTAGGGGGCCGGGGGATGGCCGAGGGCTCTCGAGGACGGCCGTCGGGGCGTCCACTGCGCTACGTCCCGATTCCCACAGATGGAGAGGGTGAGAGGGGGGGTTCATTGGACGAGGAGACGATTCCGCTGGCGCGCCCTTCGCTGGGCGCGGCGGAGCAGCAGGCGGTGCTGGAGGTGCTGCGCTCGGGCGAGCTCTCGCTGGGGCCGCGAGTGGGGGAGTTCGAGCGGGCGTTCGCGGAGCGGGTGGGCGCGCCGCTGGCGTGTGCGGTCTCGAGCGGCACGGCGGGCCTGCACCTGGCGCTGCGCGCGGTGGGAGTGGGCCCCGGGGACGAGGTGATCACGAGCCCGTTCTCGTTCGTGGCCTCGGCGAACGCGGCGGTGTACGAGGGCGCGCGCCCGGTGTTCGCGGACATCGACCCGATGACCTTGAATCTCGACCCGGAGGCGGCGGAGGCGGCGGTGAGCGAGCGCACGCGGGCGATCCTGCCGGTGCACATCTTCGGCTACCCGGCGGAGATGGACGCGTTCGAGGCGATCGCGCGCCGCCACGGCCTGGGGATCGTGGAGGACGCGTGCGAGGCGCTGGGCGCGCGCCATCCCGACGGCAGGCCGGTGGGCGGTCGGGGCAACCCGGCGGTGTTCGGGTTCTACGCGAACAAGCAGATCACGACGGGCGAGGGCGGGATGATCACGCTGGGCGACGCGGCGCTGAAGGAGCGGATCGACTCGGAGCGCAACCAGGGCCGCTCCCCGGACATGGGCTGGCTGGACCACGACCGACTGGGCTTCAACTACCGCCTTTCGGATATCGCATGCGCGCTTGGTCTGGCGCAGCTGGAGCGCCTGGACGAGTTCCTGGCGGCGCGCGCGCGGATCGCGGCCCTCTACCGGGAGGCGTTGGGGGGCGCCCGGGGAATCGAGCTGCCGTGTCCGGACATGGAAGGAAGCCGCCGGGGGTGGTTCGTGTTCGTGGTGCAGCTCCCCCGCCGCGCCGACCGCGACACCGTGATCCGGGCGCTGGCGGCGGAGGGGATCCAGAGCAAGCCGTACCTGCCGGCGATCCACCTGATGCGCTTCTACCGCGAGCGCTTCGGCCATCGCCCGGGCGAGTTCCCGGTCTGCGAGGACGTGGCGGCCCGCTCGATCGCGCTGCCGTTCTTCGTGGGCATGAAGGAGTGGCAGGTGCGCTGCGTGGCGGACGTGCTGCGGGAGGCCGCGGGGCGGTAGGGCCCCACCGCGCGACCGGGTAGGTCGTGGTAGCAGGGGGGCGGCGCGGCCGGGTAGGCCTGGTGGCAGGGGGTGGTGGCGATAGGGCCGGCGGCGCGGCAAGGAAGCGTCGCTGTGGCCGTATGTCGGAAGCGCCCCAGCGGCCAGAATCTGGCAAGCGGCGGGACCGGCGCTTGGGGACCTGGGTAGAGCCACGTCCCAAGTCGCTTGACGGCGGCCCAAGGGGGTGCTAGCAAGTGTGGGGCCTTGGCGGATGAGTACAGCCGGCACCGAGGTGTCTCTGCGTTTGAAGACGAGCACCCCGGCACCGGTCACCAACCCTCGCCGGCCGTAACCGGCTGGGATGCTCACATCATAGCCAAGTCTCCGCCCTGCGGGCGTTTTCCGGCTCCGCCGGAGCGCCCGCGGGGTGCGCGGCACTCCGTCGCACCGCTCCGGACATCCAGAAGAGCGCTCCGCTCAGGCGTCGAGCGCGACCGCCGCGAGGCGCTCGACGGGCCTTGGAGGGCACCGACAGGGTCATCGCCAGGGGCCCCCGGAGAGCCCCGCCGACGCCTAATCGGAAACACTTTTCTACTGATCGGACCCTACATAGAAGTAGGAAACAACCCCTTCTCATAGCCTTGACGATCGGCTATCCTGCGTGTGCAACCTCAAGTCGGGTATCTGGTCGCGTATCAACCAGCGGTTCGAGGAGAGGTTGAGACATAGAGGGACCAACACCGAAGCGTCATTGCGTTTTGAAGACGGGCGCCTCGGCGGCGGTTACCAACCTGAAGGGTAAAAGGAGCAGTTGGCAGGCGAGGCTGCCGAACTGATGATCAAGACTGGGAGCTTCAGCTTCACTACGTCCAGCAGTCAGGCGGGCGCACACGCCGATTTGACAACGAGCTTTGCGTTCGTAACCGATGAAAGTGGCGACGCGCATGGCAACCTGCGCAACATCAACACACATCAGGGCACCAAGATCGGCGTCGCCGGCTGCCCGAAGAAGGTCAAGCACACGAGCAGCAAGAAAGAAAAGAAGAAGTAGCCCAAGCTTCTCACAAGCTCGCGAGCGTCCCCATCGACCCTACCCCCGGGCGCTCGTAGAGACTCCGATAGCGTGCCACCTCTTCACGCTTCGGACTCGCTGAGCGGGGGCGCCGGATTCCACCCGGGCCGGCGCCCCCGCCGGCTTTCCCGAGTCGTTGCGCACGGGGTGGGTTGGTCGGGGGATCTTTGCGGGGCCTGCTGCGAGGTCGGCGTCCCCACTACGCGGGAGGGCGCGTTGCGCTCGAGCTGCGCCATATCCGGAGGATCCGAGGTCTCTACGGCGCGACGGCGACGTCTCCCGCCGCCTCCGCGCCGATGAACGGCGCGAGCACGAAGTACGTCGCGCGGGGGACCATCACGGGGAGCTCGTGCATGCGGCCCTGTAGGGCGTGGTGAAGCATCAGCTCGAAGACGCCCCCTGCGATCGCTCCGACCATCACCTCCGACGGCTGCGCCCCGTTGGGGGCGTGCTCCAAGCCGGGGAGCGAGCAGCTGCGCGTAGGAGGTGCCGCCCCTGAACGCTCGCTCGCTCGTGCGTTCCGTCGCCGCCAGCACGTCCACCAGCGCCATGTGCGCGTAGGCCGGCTCGGAGGCCATGAAGCGGAAGAGCGCCGCGATGCCCGCTCGCACGCCCATGCGCCAGTCGAGCTGCGCGTGAAACGCGTGCTCCACCAGCGCCAGCGCTTTGTCGTGGCCGATCTCGTACGCCACCAGGAACGCGTCTTCCTTGTCGCTGAAGTGCTCGTAGAACGCCTGCAGCGAGACCGACGCCTCCGCCGCTACTCCCTCCACCGTCAGGGCTGCATAGCCCTTCCGTGCGGTGATGTTCGTGACCGCGTCGAGGATCCGCTCCCGCTGGCTGTGCACCACGAAGCTCCGCGACATCCCGCTCTCGCCCCGCGGCAGTCTCCGCCGGCGGTTGGAGGCCGCATCGAGCGAGAGCGAGCCCGGGGCGCGACCGCCCGTCAGGTCGAGGTGCAGCTCCCGCGGCGTCGAGTCCACCAGGTTCATCATCGTCTCCGGCGCCGGCCAGTAGGAGATCGCCCAGCGCACCAGATCCGGGGTGTGCTCGCGCAGCCGTGCGCGTTCCCCCCGGCGCAGGTGCCCGTAGAGGACGTGCAGCAGCCCCCCGATCACCCCACGCAGCACCGGGTTGGGGATCGGGCCCGGGCCCGCGGGCAGGCCCAGGCTCTGGCGCAGGAAGTCCTCGAAGCCCACCACCAGCTGTTCGCGGCGCTCGATCCCCGCGGGGCCCGCCGCGCCGATCTCGACCATCAGCACCCGCAGCGCGCTCGGGCGTGCGATCGCCAGCTCGAAGAGCTCTTCCAGGGTTGCTTGTACGCTGTCCGGCAGGCCCTGCATGCGGCTGAACGCGCTCGCCACCGCGCTCTGGCCATTGGCCGCGATCGAGTCGTACGTGGCCAGGAAGCACTCCTCCTTGTTGGCGAAGTGTTCGTAGAACGCCTTCCGCGAGACCCCCGCCCGCTTGATCACGTCCGAGACCGTGCTCGCCGAGTAGCCCTTCATGCCGACCGCGTTCAACCATTCCCTCCAGCAGGCGCCGCCGCTGGTTGTCCGCCACCTGCTTACGGGTGAGCGAATGCGGCCCCCGCGGCAGACCCGGGGGCGACGCGATCCCTCGCTGTTCGAGCAACTCGGCCACGCGACGATTATTGCGCACACGGCTCGCGCCCACAGGGGTTGTTTCCATCTGCCTGGCCGGAGCTGTCCGCGACATCGCCAGTTTTGAGAGTATCAGGACAGTACCAAATCCTGGTACGTATGATCTACCTCCGGGCGTCGTGGCGCATCCCGCTCGGCGATCCCCTTCGGGCAACTCGAAGCTCCGGACCGCCGCCGCCGATCTCCGCTACTGTCCATCCGACCGCAACGCCCCGAAGGTCATGTCCCGCTTCCGCGAGCCCCAGCACCCCGATTTCCGGCGTCTGAACGCCTCGCTGGACTTCGACCGGCGACTCTGGCCCCAGGACATCGAGCAGTCCCGCGCCCACGCATGGATGCTCGCCGAGCGCGGGATCATCTCCGTCGAGGATCGCAACAACCTGATCGAGGGCATCGAAGAGGTCGAGGCCGAGCTCGCGCTCGGCGCCTTCCCCTTCGAGGATGCCGACGAAGACATCCACATGGCCATCGAGCGGCGCCTGATCGAGCTCGCCGGGCCCGTCGGCGGCAAGCTGCACACCGCGCGCTCCCGCAACGACCAGGTCGCCACCGACCTCGCGATGTACGTGCTCCAGTGCGCTCACGCCGCCCACGACGCCGCCGGGGAGCTGATGGGCGCGCTGCTGCACCGCGCCGAGGAGCACCTCGACTGGCCGCTGCCCGGCTACACCCACCTGCAGCGCGCCCAGCCCGTCTACCTCGCCCACCACCTGCTCGCCTACTTCTGGATGCTCGCCCGCGACCGCGAGCGCTTCGCCTTTACGCTCGAGCAGGCCGGGCGCCTGCCGCTCGGCGCCGGCGCGCTCGCCGGCGTCAGCTTCGACACCGACCGCCGCCTGCTTGCCCGCCAGCTCGGCTTTCACGACATCGTCCCCAACTCGATCGACGCCGTCTCCAACCGCGACTTCGCGCTGGACTACCTCGGCGCCGCCGCGATCTGCGCCACCCACCTCTCGCGCCTCGGCGCTGAGCTCGTGCTCTGGTCCAGCCAGGAGGTCGGCTTCTGCGAGCTGCCCGACGCGTGGTCCTCGGGCTCCTCGATCATGCCCCAGAAGAAGAACCCCGACGCCGCCGAGCTCCTGCGCGCGAAGGCGCCCCGCGTCGTCGGACATCTCGCGGCCCTGCACGGCGTCTTCCACGCGCTGCCCCTCACGTACAACAAGGACATGCAGGAGGACAAGGAGCATCTCTTCGACGCCGCCGACACTCTCCAGCTCGCGCTCTCCGCCGCGCACGGGATGATCCTCGGCGTCCGCTTCTCGCGCGAGCGCATGGCCGCCGCCGCCTCCGACGAGCTGCTCGGCGCCACCGACCTCGCCGACATGCTCGTGCGCCACGGCGTGCCCTTTCGCGAGGCCCACGGCGTCGTCGCCGGGCTCGTGCGCAGCACCCTGGAGAGCGGACGGAGCCTCTCCGAGCTCACACCCGCCGAGCTCGCCACGCACAGCCCCGTGCTGGGCGAGCACAGCGAGGAGTACCTCGAGCTGCTCACCCAGAGCTCGTGGCTGGAGACCAAGGTCTCCGAGGGCGGCACCGCCGGCCCGCGTGTCCGCGAGCAGCTCGAGCTCGCCCGCGGCGTACTCGCCCACCCACCCGCCGGGGAGCCCACCGACCCCTGGGAATGACGTGCCTCGCGCCCTTCTCGCAGCCCCGGGCTTCGTGGTGCGCCCACCTCGCGCCCCCGCGCCCGGGGCGCTGCCCGTGGAGTTCTACGCCCGGCCGGTGCTCGAGGTCGCCCGCGCGCTGATCGGCTGCATCGTCGAGCACCGCGCCGCCGCCGGGGTGATCGTCGAGACAGAGGCCTACCACGAGGACGAGCCCGCCTGCCACGCCTTCGTCGGGCTCACCCTCCGCACCTGCACCCTCTTCGGCGGACCCGGGCGCGCCTACGTCTACCGCTCCTACGGCATCCACGCGCTCCTCAACGCCGTCTGCGAGGAGCCCGGCGTCGGCGCCGCCGTGCTGATCCGCGCGCTGGAACCGCTGCGCGGGATCGCCCGTATGCGCGAGCGCCGCGCGGTGCGGCGCCGCGAGGACCTCTGCTCCGGCCCCGGCAAGCTCACCGCCGCGCTCGCCGTCGAGCTCCTGCACAACGACTGCGACCTCACCCGCGGTCCCATCACGATCCGCCCCCCGCGCGACTCCTGGTTGCAGGCCGACCACGAGGTGCTCGCCGGCCCCCGCATCGGGATCAGCAAGGCCGTCGATCTGCCCTGGCGCTTTTGCCTCGCCGGCAACCCCCACGTCTCCCGCCCCCGGCCCGGCTGACTCAGCCCCCCGGGCCCGTGCCGCCGGTGGGCGCGCCCGTGCCGCCGCTCACCTTCGGCGCCGGTGCTTCCGCCGGCGCCTGGTTCGGAGATCCGGCCGGTGCGGGTGCTTCTGGGGCCGGCGCAGCCGGGCTCTTCTGCGCCGGCGCGTGCGCGCCTTCGGGGCCTTCCGTTCTGCCCGACTTGCCGCTCCGCCCGCCGCCCGCGGGGGCCGCCGGCGCCGCGTTCGCGTGGCCCTTCGCGCCTCCGCCCCCCGCTTCCTGGCCGGTGGTGGGGGAGGGGGTCGTCGTGGTCGGGGCGTGGGCGGGGCTCAATGCTTCTTCGTGCGCTTCCCCGCCGCCGGTCCGCGCCGCCCGCATGGCCGCGTGCTTGGAGCTTTCTGCTTCGGCGCGTTCCCTTTCCACCTGCATCGCCGAGACCATGAAGCTGTGCCAGATCAGCGCCGGGAAGGTGCCCCCCAGCACCGGGCCCCCGTTGAACTCCGTGGTCATCGGCACCAGGCCGTTCGGGAAGCCCACCCACACCGCCACCGTGTACCTGTGGTCCCACCCCACGAACCACGCATCCCCGTAGTTCGAGGTGGTGCCCGTCTTGCCCGCCGCGAACTGCCCCAGCGCCGCCGCGTGCGCCGTGCCGTACTGGAGCACCGTCTCGAGCATTTCCGTCTCCGTGCTCGCCACCCCCGCCGGCAGTATGCGGTGCAGGATCGTGTGGTCCACCTGCGTGTGCGAGCCCATCCCCACCGCTTCGATGCCCACCGGCGCTTCGGATTCGCCGAGCGTGCCGCTCACCCGCTCCCCTCCGTGCGCGATCGTCTCGTACGCGTGCGCCATGTCAAGCGGCGTCACGCCCGTCTTCAGTCCCCCGATCGTCATCGCCGGGTTCGTCGAGATCGGCGTCGTGAGGCCCATCCGGCGCGCCAGGCTCGCGATCCTGTGGGTGCCCACCCTCAGGCCCACTTCCGCGTAGATCGAGTTGTCCGAGTACGCCGTCGCTCCCACCAGCGTGTCCGAGCCCGTGTAGGAGTTTTCGTCGTTGTGCACCACGAACGCTTCCGCAGCTGTGCGGGACCCTGAAGGTCTTCACACGCGAGCTCCACACCGAGTCCGGTGAAATGCCCTCCTCCAGCGCCGCCGCCAGGTCGAACGCCTTGAACGAGGAGCCCGGCTGGCGCTCCCCCTCGGTGGCGAGGTTGAAGGGGCTTTCGTCATAGCCCCGGCCCCCCACCATCGCGCGTACCTTCCCCGTCCCGTTTTCGATCGCCACCAGCGCCGCCGTCGGACCCCCCGGACCCGGCAGGTAGCCCGCCACAGCCTGTTCCGCCGCGCGCTGCAGGCCGAGGTCCAGGGTCGTGTGGACCTGAAGGCCCCCGTAGTAGGCGCGCTCCGCGCCGTAGCGCGCGACCACCTCCTGACCCACCCAGCTGTCGAAGTAGCCCGCGTCGATCCCATCCACCAGCGGCTGCTGGGGGGCCTGCACGTCCTGCGGAGCCGGCAGCGCCTGGATCGTGCTTTCTTCGTACTCCACCCGATTCAGATAGCCCTGCTCGAACATCTGCCTGAGCACCAGGTTGCGCCGCGCCCGCGCCGCCGGGAGGTGCGTCACCGGGTCATACGCCGCCGGCGACTGGATGATGCCCGCCAGCAGCGCCGCCTCCCACGGCTCGAGCTCCTGCACGCACAGCGGATGCTTCGGCAGGCCGCACCCGCGGTGGTTGACGTCCTGGCCGAAGTACGTCTCCGCCGCCGCCTCGATCCCGTACGCCCCGTTGCCGAAGTAGATCGTGTTCAGGTACTCCGTCAGGATCTTCAGCTTCGGCCAGTGGCGCGCCAGGTGGAAGGCGAGCGCGGCCTCCCGCAGCTTCTCGAAGACCGTGCGATGCGCCTGCGCCTGCAGCGCGTTCTTCACGAACTGCTGCTCGATCGTCGACGCGCCCTGCACCGCGCCCTGATGCAGCACGTCCGTCACGAACGCCCGCGCGATCGAGCGCAGGTCGATGCCGCTGTTGGTCTCAAAGCGCCTGTCCTCGATCGCGATCACCGCCTCCCGCACGATCGGCGGGATCTGCGCCGGGGTCACGAGAACCTGGTCGCGCTCGCTCAGCATCCCGATCTGAACGCCCCGGTCGTCCAGCAGCACCGAGTTGTGCGCGTTTTCCTGCCTGAACTTCGTTTCGAGCTGCGGCAGGTCCGAGGCCACGGCCATGAACACGCCGAACGCGAAGGAGACTAGGCCGAGCAGCAGCAGCGCGAAGAAGATCAGCAAGAAGCGCAGCTTCTTCAGGCGCGAGCGGCTGCCGGCGGGCAGCGAGACGGACTCCACCGGGGGTGAGAGTCTAGCATTGGCCCGCCGATGCCGAGCACCCCCGACGCAGGAGCCGCCCCGACCGGCCGACCGCCGGCGGGCCGGCCGGCCAGGCCGCCCGGTCCCACGGTGCGAACGCCATCCAACTCATTAAAAATTCTGTTGACTCCCTCCCCGAGGGCGCGCTCGCGGAGAAGCTCGCCGAAGCGCGCATCGCGGGACGGCCCCTGCGCGTCAAGCTTGGGATCGACCCCACCGCGCCCGACATCCACCTCGGCCACGCCGTCGTGCTGCGCAAGCTCCGCGAGCTCCAGGACGCCGGGCACCTCGTCGTGCTGATCGTCGGCGACTACACCGCCCGCGTCGGCGACCCCTCCGGGCGCTCCACCCTGCGCCCCATGCTCACCGCCGAGGAGATCGAGCGCAACGCCGCCACCTTCCGCGAGCAGGCCCTGCGCATCCTCGACCCCGACCCCGCGCGCCTGGAGATCCGCCACAACCGCGAGTGGCTCGACATGCCCATGGCCGATCTCCTGCGGCTCGTCGGCACCACCACCGTCGCTCAGCTCCTCGAACGCGACGACTTCGCCCAGCGCTACAGCGCCCGCACGCCGATCTCCATGCTCGAGCTGCTCTACCCCCTCCTGCAGGGGTACGACTCCGTCGCCGTCCACGCCGACCTCGAGCTCGGCGGCACCGACCAGAAGTTCAACCTCCTCCTCGGCCGCGACATCCAGCGCGCCTACGGCCAGCCCCAGCAGGCGATCATCACGATGCCCCTGCTCGTCGGCACCGACGGCCGCCGCAAGATGTCCAAGTCGCTCGGCAACCACATCGGGATCACCGAGCCCCCCGGCGAGATCTACGGGAAGACCATGAGCATCCCCGACGAGGCCATGGGCGACTACTACCGCCTCCTGCTCCTCCGCGAGCCCAATGATCGGGTCCCACCCCGCGATGCCAAGCGGGAGCTCGCCCGCGGGCTCGTCTCCTGGCTGCACTCGCCCGAGGCCGCCGCGGAGGCCGAGCGCGAGTTCGACCTCCTCTTCGTCCACCGCCGCCCGCCCGAGGAGATCCCCGAGGCCAGTGTGCGCGCCCAGGATGGCCTCGTGCACCTCCCCGCCGTGATCGCCGAGGAGTTCGGCCTCTCCCGCGCCCACGCCCGCCGCCTCATCGACCAGGGCGCCGCCTCCCTCGGCGAGAGCGCCCTCCACGCCGGCGAGTACGACGTCGCTCTCGACCGCGCCCACGGGCAGGTTCTGCGCGTCGGCAAGCGCCGCTTCCGACGGCTCCTCGTCGAATAGCGCGCCGCGCCCGCCTGCGTCCGGGGGCGTGCCCGGTATGCTTCGCCCCAGTCGCCCGGATCGAGCGCCCCGGGGCTGGGCACGTGCCCGCTCCGTCGGCGTCCGCGCGCTATACTGCTCCGCCGGCCTGTAAGCGCCCTTGGGCGTGGGCCGGATCGGTCTTCCTCCAGAGAAGCCCTCATGGATGAGGCTCGACGGTCTTTGAAAACTCAACAGCATGCGCACCGACGATCGAGAATCGATCGTGGTGTGCGTCCAGGTTCGACCCGCCGCCGAGCGGCGCCACCGATCGAAGATCGGCCAGCGCTAGTCCGGGGGCGGACCAAAGAGTCAAGTAGGCAAGCAGTACCCCGTCATGGCTTCGGGGCCCACGTGTATAGGCCCCGGCCGCCGGCCCTCGCGCAAGCGGAGATCGGCACTCCATGACAGCTTTTCGTGAAGTTCTTCACGGAGAGTTTGATCCTGGCTCAGGACGAACGCTGGCGGCGTGCTTAACACATGCAAGTGGAGCGACGAACCAGGGCTTGCCCTGGGGCAGAGCCGCGAACGGGTGAGTAACACGTGGGTTACCTGCCTCGATGACCGGGACAACCCGAGGAAACTCGGGCTAATACCGGATGTGCCCGCAAGGGGAAAGGAAGCTTCGGCCTCCGCATCGAGATGGGCCCGCGGCCCATTAGCTTGTTGGTGAGGTAACGGCTCACCAAGGCTTCGATGGGTAGCTGGTCTGAGAGGACGATCAGCCACACTGGGACTGAGACACGGCCCAGACTCCTACGGGAGGCAGCAGTGGGGAATCTTGCGCAATGCGCGAAAGCGTGACGCAGCAACGCCGCGTGGGGGAAGAAGGCTTTCGGGTTGTAAACCCCTTTCAGTTGGGACGAAGCTTCGCCGGTGAATAGCCGGCCGGAGTGACGGTACCTTCACAAGAAGCACCGGCTAACTACGTGCCAGCAGCCGCGGTAATACGTAGGGTGCAAGCGTTGTCCGGAATTATTGGGCGTAAAGAGCGTGTAGGCGGCTTGATAAGTCTGCTGTGAAAGTCCAGGGCTCAACCCTGGAAAGCCGGTGGATACTGTCAAGCTAGAGTCCGGAAGGGGCGAGTGGAATTCCTGGTGTAGCGGTGAAATGCGCAGATATCAGGAGGAACACCAATGGCGAAGGCAGCTCGCTGGGACGTGACTGACGCTGAGACGCGAAAGCGTGGGGAGCAAACAGGATTAGATACCCTGGTAGTCCACGCTGTAAACGATGGCAACTAGATGTGGGGGGTGTCGACTCCCCCCGTGTCGAAGCTAACGCATTAAGTTGCCCGCCTGGGGAGTACGGCCGCAAGGCTAAAACTCAAAGGAATTGACGGGGGCCCGCACAAGCAGCGGAGCATGTGGTTTAATTCGACGCGACGCGAAGAACCTTACCTGGGCTTGACATGTGAGTGACCGGTGTGGAAACACACCCTCCTTTCGGGGCACTTTCACAGGTGGTGCATGGCTGTCGTCAGCTCGTGTCGTGAGATGTTGGGTTAAGTCCCGCAACGAGCGCAACCCCCGTCGCATGTTGCCAGCATTTAGTTGGGGACTCATGCGAGACTGCCGGTGACAAACCGGAGGAAGGTGGGGATGACGTCAAGTCATCATGCCCCTTATGTTCAGGGCTACACACGTGCTACATTGGCGCGTACAGAGGGTTGCGATACCGCGAGGTGGAGCGAATCCCTTAAAGCGCGTCTCGGTTCGGATTGCAGGCTGAAACTCGCCTGCATGAAGGCGGAGTTGCTAGTAATCGCGGATCAGCACTGCCGCGGTGAATACGTTCCCGGGCCTTGTACACACCGCCCGTCACACCACGGGAGTGAGCAACACCCGAAGCCGGTGGCCTAACCCGCAAGGGAGGGAGCCGTCGAAGGTGGGGCTCGTGACTGGGGTGAAGTCGTAACAAGGTAGCCGTAGCGGAAGCTGCGGCTGGATCACCTCCTTTCTAGGGAGCACTACGGTGCCCCGGTCCAAGCGGCCGCTCGATCTCCTCGGGACCTTCGGGTCTCATGTGAGCTCGGGCGGTGACCAGAGCAGACCGGGCCTAGCATGTCGACCGAACCTGACCGGCGCGCCGCATTCTTCATCGAGCCCCGTCCTACTCGGGAGCCCGGTGCGGAGGCGGCATCCAACCCGCCGGCATGCTGTTGAGTTTTGAGAGACCGGCGCTCGTCAGCGCTCGGCGCAGTGGCGATATAGAGATCGCCTCCGCACATGCCGAACGCAGGCCGGCGTTACAGCCTCTCCACGGTCCTTGAAAACTGCACAGAAGCCACATCAGCCGCCATCGATAAGCGGCGGCTGAAAACGGGTATCACCGGGCCGCTCGCGATCTCCCGCGCCCCCTTGTGGGGCAAGGGATCACGATCGGTCTGATCACCGTCAAGATAGTAAGGGCACATGGTGGATGCCTTGGCACCAAGAGTCGAAGAAGGGCGTGAACGGCTGCGATAAGCCACGGTTAGGCGCTGAATAGCCTTTGACCCGTGGATTCCCGAATGGGGAAACCCAACGCTGGTAATGCGGCGTTATCCCCGGCTGAACACATAGGCCGGCGGAGGACAAGCGGGGGAAGTGAAACATCTCAGTACCCCGAGGAAAGTAAATCAACAGAGACTCCCTGAGTAGTGGCGAGCGAAAGGGGATCAGCCCAAACCTGCTGCGTGTAAGCGGCCACGCGTTGCGTAGCGGGGGTTGTAGGGCGCTTGTTCCGAGCCGTGGCCGGCTCGGCGGAAGTTACAAAATCATGTGGTAGTCGAAGCGTGTGGAACCACGCACCATAGAGGGCAACCGTCCCGTAGACGAAACTGCATGATCTTCCGTCAAGCGTTCCTGAGTAAGTCCGTGCCCGTGAAACGCGGACTGAACCTGGGGGGACCACCCTCCAAGGCTAAGTACTCCTTGGTGACCGATAGCGGACAAGTACCGTGAGGGAAAGGTGAAAAGTACCCCGGAAGGGGAGTGAAATAGTACCTGAAACCGCGTGCCTACAAGCGGTGGGAGCAGGCTTGTCCTGTGACCGCGTGCTTTTTGCATAACGAGCCGGCGAGTTACTCGTCTGCGGCAAGGTTAAGCGATGAGCGGAGCCGTAGCGAAAGCGAGTCCTAATAGGGCGACATAGTCGTAGGCGGTATACCCGAAACTGAGCGAGCTACCCATGGGCAGGCTGAAGCGGGGGTAAGACCTCGTGGAGGGCCGAACCGACCTAGGTTGAAAACTGGGCGGATGACCTGTGGGTCGGAGTGAAAGGCTAATCAAGCTCAGTGATATCTGGTTCTCTCCGAAATATATTTAGGTATAGCCTCGGATAAATTGCGTGGTGGCCGTAGAGCACTGTTTGGATTAGGGGCCCTACCAGGTTACCGACTTCAGGCAAACTCCGAAGACCATCACGTCTACTCCGGGAGTCAGTTGCTGGGGGATAAACTTCAGTGTCGAAAGGGAAACAGCCCAGACCGCCAGCTAAGGTCCCAAAGTACTAGCTAAGTGGGAAACGATGTTCGAGTGCATAGACAACCAGGAGGTTGGCTTAGAGGCAGCCACCCTTGAAAGAGTGCGTAACAGCTCACTGGTCAAGTGTTCGAGCGCGGACAATGTAACGGGGCTCAAGCTAGTCACCGAAGCTGCGGGTGCGTGAGACCTTCGGGTCGATCGCGCGGTAGGAGAGCGTTCCCATGCCAGTAAAGCGGCGGCGTAAGCCAGCCGTGGAGGCATGGGAAGTGAGAATGCCGGCATGAGTAACGAAAGAGGGGTGAGAATCCCCTCCACCGATTGCCCAAGGATTCCTGAGTAAAGTTCGTCTGCTCAGGGTTAGTCGGGACCTAAGGCGAGGCCGAAAGGCGTAGTCGATGGCCAACAGGTTGATATTCCTGTACCACGTCGCTTCCGTTTGACCGATGGGGGGACGAGGAAGGCTAAGGGAACCCAGGCGATGGTTGTCCTGGGACAAGCATGTAGGGGTGGCCCTAGTCAAATGCGGGGCCGCATAACCCGAGGTGCGATGTCAGCTGGCTCTAAGCCGGCGAGTCCCCGACGCCATGCCTCCAAGAAAAGCCTCTAGGGAGGAAGCGCGTGCCCGTACCAAAACCGACACAGGTGGGCAAGTAGAGAATACTAAGGTGATCGAGATAACCCTCGTTAAGGAACTCGGCAAAATTGCCCCGTAACTTCGGGATAAGGGGCGCCCCAGTAGGGTGAAACCGCTTGCCGGTGGAGCCCGAGGGGGCCGCAGTGAATTGGCTGAAGCGACTGTTTACCAAAAACACAGGTCTCTGCTAAGTCGTAAGACGACGTATAGGGGCTGACGCCTGCCCGGTGCCGGAAGGTTACGTGGAGTTGTTAGGGCTTGACCCGAAGCAGCGAAGCTAAGCCCCGGTAAACGGCGGCCGTAACTATAACGGTCAACACCAAGGCTGTTGCAAAATTCAGCTATATGCTGGGACATCCGAGTATCCCGCACTACTGGTGTGCACTGTTCTGTCCGAACGGCGCGCTACAGTGAAAATGTGTCGGGTGCGGAAAATCAGCAGGAAAGACTGTCGAGTGCAGAGGCACGACGCTGGTTTATGGCTGGCGTTGTGGAGGGTGAGGGTAGTTGGTGCATCTCTATCAAGAAGCATCCAACCTATCCCCTCGGCTTTTATG
This sequence comes from uncultured Solirubrobacterales bacterium, assembly GCA_963813765.1. Taxonomy (GTDB): domain Bacteria; phylum Actinomycetota; class Thermoleophilia; order Solirubrobacterales; family Solirubrobacteraceae; genus Palsa-744. The sequence continues at coordinate 453,419 of CAWFAB010000006.1, read as the reverse complement.
TCCAACCGGAGTTCTTTGTTTATCAACACCGGAGAGGACGGCAGCTCCTCGAAATGGCGCAAGAGATGTTCGAATGCGGTAGGATCTGGCCAAAGCCAGGCAATCCTGACGTGCTAGTGTTCGCGGTCAATTCGCGAGCTAATATCTCTGCGCATGTGCTGCCTTTCATGAGGCAGTACATGAAGTTCTCATCGAGACGCTCCGATATGGAGCTGTTTGAAGATGCGATGTATCTTTTTGAACGCGGATTGCATCGTCGGCCCGCAGGGCTGGCGACCATCGTGGAAATCGCCTATTCGATGAACCACGAGGGCAAGCAGCGCCGGCGTTCGATCGATGAGGTGCTCGACAGAATCCTCAGAGGCCATACGCTGAACGCTCCTGGAAGGCAGGGGTGAAGATATGGTCCGACCTCCACGGCGACGTGGAGAGCTAGGCGGAACAAGAAACGACCTAGCCGTCTCCGTTGTTTGGAGACGTAACAAGAGTGCCTAAGGTAGCGAAATTCCTTGTCGGGTAAGTACCAACTTGCCCCGTCGTCTCGCGAGGGACGACATGCAAACCGGCTCATATCGGGGAAACCCTCCCTGTCAAAGTGGCAGCGGGCAATCCCGAGGGAAGTCCTAGTGACCCCCTAACGACTGATCCGAAAGGAGAGGCGTGTCACGCTTCGGAAAGTCCGAAAATCTATGTGATGCGCAATACGCCGGCCCTCATCGCAGCAATGGCATCTATGGTGCGTTGGTCTCGTTCAACCAATGGACGCGATCGCGACAAGGCGGTCGGTCACGGCGAGAGCTCCTAAGGGTGCTGGATGAGGTGAAGGTATAGTCTGCGCTCTCGGATAACGAGAGAACACGCGAAGTTCCGACCTGCACGAATGGCGTAACGACTTCAGCACTGTCTCAACGAGGGGCTCGGTGAAATTGCAGTCTCGGTGAAGATGCCGAGTACCCGCGGCAAGACGGAAAGACCCCGTGAACCTTTACTACAACCTGGTATTGGGATTCGATGCATTTCGCTCAGGATAGGTGGGAGGCTTTGAAGCGCTGGTTGCGGCCGGCGTGGAGCCAACCTTGAGATACCACCCTTGGTGTATTGGGTTTCTAACAGCATTCCGTGAATCCGGGTGCTGGACAGTGCCAGGCGGGTAGTTTGACTGGGGCGGTCGCCTCCCAAAATGTAACGGAGGCGCACAAAGGTTCCCTCAGCACGGTTGGAAATCGTGCGTAGAGCGCAAAGGTAGCAAGGGAGCTTGACTGCGAGACCGACAGGTCGAGCAGGTGCGAAAGCAGGTCTTAGTGATCCGGCGGTAGCAAGTGGAAGTGCCGTCGCTCAACGGATAAAAGGTACTCCGGGGATAACAGGCTTATCGGGCCCAAGAGTCCACATCGACGGCCCGGTTTGGCACCTCGATGTCGGCTCGTCGCATCCTGGGGGTGGAGTCGCTCCCAAGGGTTGGGCTGTTCGCCCATTAAAGCGGTACGCGAGCTGGGTTCAGAACGTCGTGAGACAGTTCGGTCCCTATCTGCCGTGGGCGTTGGAGAGTTGAGAGGAGTTGTCCCTAGTACGAGAGGACCGGGATGAACGCACCTCTGGTGTATCTGTTGTCCTGCCAAGGGCATTGCAGGCTAGCTACGTGTGGATCGGATAACCGCTGAAAGCATCTAAGCGGGAAGCCGGCCTCAAGATGAGCTCTCCCATCCCCTAGAGGGAGTAAGACCCCTGGTAGACCACCAGGTTGATAGGCCGGATCTGGAAGGGCGGTGACGCCCGTAGGAGACCGGTACTAATGGTTCGAGGGCTTGACGGATTTTTGATTTCAGGTTGATACCCGTGTGGCGCTGTGCAGTTTTGAAGGACCGCGGAGGCTGGTCTCTCGCCTTTTTCCGGTGGCCTTGGCGAGGGGGAAACACCTCTTCCCATTCCGAACAGAGCAGTTAAGCCCCTCAGCGCCGATGGTACTTGGCTCGCAAGGGCCTGGGAGAGTAGGACGCCGCCGGTTCTCTTCGCACACGAGCCGCCCACCGGGCGGCTCGTGGCGTTGGGGGGTCGTCGGTGGTTTCGTGGCGTGGTCTCGTCGTGTGCGCCCTACGGAGAGTTCGCGCGGAGGCGCGGGTCTCGTGCCGGGTGGTGTGCGGGCAGCTTCGTAGGCGCGCGATTTCGGGCTCTCCGCGTCGGCGTCCCGGGACGGGGTCTTCGCGCAACACCCCCCGGCCCGGCGCGCTGGGACGGACTCCAAGGGCTCCTCTCCGGGTATTCTTGCGCCCGTGTCCCTCACGGCCGACATCTTCGCGCGCGTCAGCCCCCGTCTCGCCCACCGTCCCGGGAGCGCTCGCGCCACGCAGCTCCACGCGTGGGTCGTGCGGCAGACCGGCGGGCGGATCGGCGGCCGCGCGCTCGGGGCGGACATCCTCGTGCTGCGCACCACCGGGCGTCGCAGCGGGCGCCCGCGCGACGCTCCTCTGCTCTTCGCCCCTTTCGGCGACGGGTTCGCGATCGTCGCCTCCAACGCCGCCTCGGAGCATCCGCCCGCGTGGTGGTTCAACCTCCAAGATCAGCCGGACGCCGACGCGGTCGTACACGGCCGCACCCACCCCGTCCGCGCCCGCCCTGCGACCGAGCAGGAGATCACCGAACTCTGGCCGCGGCTCGTGGAGGTCTACAGCGGCTACGAGCACTACAAGTCGATCGCCGCGCGCGAGTTGCCCGTCGTGATCCTCGAACCGCGCTGAAGGACGCTGTTGCATCGAGGCGCGGTACCACCCCGCTGTGTGGCCGTAGGGCGGGCACACAGCCCGGAGGGCTGGGTCGGGGAGAGGCACGGCTGCGGCGAGGGCGCCGCTTGGCCCCCCCGCCGCAGTGTCCACTGTCCACACAGTGGCGCGCGGTGCGCGTGAGCCCACGCGGGCTCGTGACCCGCTTCCGCGTACTCCTCCTGGCCGACCTCCCAGTTGACCGGATCGTCGTCCTCGAGCAGGAGGAACGCGCGGGTCAGCGAGAGCGCATCCCGGGCGCGCTGTGCGAATGCCGATGTTCGAGTAGAACAGAACATGTGTTCGTAAATTAGGGGGTCCCTCGGATGGAACTGCCCGAACATACGTCCGCCTACACCTTCGCCCCGCAGAAATGGCTCAACGGAGCCAGATTGTGCGCGTGAGTGTGCAACGAAAATTGCAGCGACGCATCTCTTTGCCGGCTCCGCTGGGCTTGGAGCGGGCGCTTGCCGCGCGCTCGTCGGTGCGTTTCCCCGCCGTCGCGCAACGGTTGCGTCGGGTCCCGCCGGCCGATCGTCACGTGTGCCGCCCTGTCGCCGCTCCGCATGGCATCCTGAATCGGCCCCTCGCGCTGCCTCTCGGCTTCGTTGAAGGCGTGGTGCAGCGGTTTGTCCGAGCCGCGCCCTAAGATCGAACATATGTTCCTTACGACCACTCCGGAGATCGAGCTCGAACGCCTCAACCCGCGCGAGCGGCGCTATGAGATCGGGCAGTTCTTCACGCCTGCTCCCATCGCCGAGTTGATGGCCGAGGCCGTCGCCGATATCGAGCCCGCGACGGTTCTCGACCCCGGTGTTGGAGGCGGTGTTCTGCTGCGCGCCGTAGGCACCGGCCCGAGGCTCTTCGGCCTCGACATCGACCCGACGGCCGTGGAGCTCGCGGCCGCGTCGCTGCCCGACGGACACGAGATCGCGGTGGGGGACTTCCTCGACGCGGAACGCTGGCCGCTCACCGAAGCGACCTTCGACGCGGTGATCGCCAACCCGCCCTACGTCCGCCACCACAACCTGTCGGCCGAGCACAAGCTGCTCGCGCGGCACTACTCGGCGCGCTTCGGCTTGAAGGTGTCGAGCCTGTCGGGCAGCTACGTCTACTTCTTGCTGGAGGCGCTTCTGCGGCTGAACGACGGTGGCCGGCTGGTCTTCATCACGCCCACCGAGTTCCTCGACGTGCGTTACGGGCAGGCCGTCAAGGAAGCGCTTCTCGATCGCTGCGAGATTGACGAGATCCTCGTGCTGGAGATGGACGAGCTGGCGTTCGAGGGCGTCCTGACGACCTCGGCCATCACCATCGCCACCAAGCGCGAGTCTCCCTCCCGACGCTTCCGACTCGTGGAGGGCAGGCTCAACGGCTCCATCGAGAGGGGTCGCGAGGTCGAGTTGCCGGCCGACGTGGCGCCTGCCGCGCTGCCCTGGACCCCGCTGCTGCCGTCTCGTGTGGAGCGGATCGCCCCTCTCCTCGACGGACGCACAGCGAAGCTCGGCGACTACTGCCGGGTACGGCGCGGGATCGCGACGGGCGACAACTCGTTCTTCGCCATGACCCGCGCCGAGGTCGAGGAATGGGACATCGAGGAGCGGTTCCTCGTTCCGGTTGTCCTCGGGTCCAAGGATCTTCCGACCGAGGGCCCGCTCGACATGGATTTCCACGCTTCGCGGATCGACGCCGGGGCGCGTGGATTCCTCTTCTTCTGTCACGAACCCGTCGACGCCCTGCGCGGAACGAACGCGCTTCGGTATATCGAGCACGGACACGCGCTGGGCCTGCACGAGCGTTTCAACTGCCGCACCCGCCGCCCTTGGTATGGAGTCGAGCCGGTCCCGCCGGCCGACTTCTTCACGACGTACATGTCGCGCAACCGGGCTCGCATCGTGCGTAACCTGATCGGCGCGCGCTGCATGACCTCCCTCCTCAACGTCTGGGCGCTCTCCGGCGTCGACCGCGAGGCTTTGCGACCGTCGCTGGAAGACCCCGTCAACGCGCAGCTTCTACGCGAGTTCGGCCGAACCTACGGAGGCGGCCTTGCCAAGATCGAGCCCGGCGACCTGGTCGCCTTGCCGATCCGTCCGCCGGCCGGTGTCGAGTCGCCGGGGCAGAGGCGACTGCTCTAGAGCTCTACCCGATCCCCAAGTACGACGCGAGATCGCTGAGCCGATGATCCCAGGCCCAGTCGATCCCGGCTGCCGCCTCGAAGCCGAGGTAGGGACGGCCGAAGTAGCCGAAGAGCTGGAGCAGGAACACCGCGCTGTCCCCGTGCGTTCTCATGAGCGCGTCGTGCTTGTCGGACTCCTCCTTGCGCCGCTTGTTCACGTTCGTGAAGTCGCCCGCCGACTTCAACTCGACGCAGGCCAGCGGTAGCTGCACATCGAGTGGAGACACGACACAGTCCACCGGAAGATTCTGCGGCTCGCCGTCGTCACGGGCCACTCGTACGTTCCGACCGAAGCCGAACGTTCCGGGTGGCATCTCGAATGGAGGGCGGAGTGATTCCTCGAACCCGTCGCCTTCGAGATACGCCCGCATCAGCTCCTTCTGCCTTGCCTCCTGCGCATTGCGAAGCACCGGCAAATAGAAAGCAGTCGCCAGACGCTCGCCGATGACCAAGAGCGCCTTGTCGCGCTCCACGGCGGTTGGCGCACGATTGCCATCGAGCCAGCAGAAGAGCTCCGGATCGAGCAACGGGCGGAGAAAGTCGCACATCACCTGGAGCTGCATGCGAAGCCGGCGCGCCCTGGCCGGGATGACTCCGTCTCGCTCCATCGCGGTGACGAGGCTCTTGTTCGCCCCAGAGAAGCCGACAAAGCGATCCCTCGCCATCGGTGGCGACACGCACATGCGAGCAACGAAGAGCGCGCCCGGCCGAGCGATCAGCGAGTCCGCTCCAAACGCCCGGAAGTCGTCCGTCGCCCGCATCGCCTCCGCGACCTCGACGACGGCACGCCCTCTCGCCTGCGCAAACATGTCCGGCGACTCGGCGAGATACCACTCGTCGTACTCGGCGACGCTTCGGTCGATGTCCGGCTGCCACTCCGCGGGGTCCCTCAGCCGGTTCGCCATTGGAGGCGTATTCGCGCAGGGGCACGGTCGTCCTGCGCGCCGCAATCAGCCGCCCACGACCGGCGAGGAAGACGTGGGCGGCATCGGCTGAAGTCGCTGCGGCGGACGTGCGCGCCCCTCGGCGCCGCTGCGTCCCTGCAACTGCCCCGGCTCCGCGTGCGAACGCCCCTCACGCCTCCGTCCGTACCGTGCCGCCGATCGTGCAGGTCCCCGGGCTCCGTGCGCGAACTCCAAATCCACATGGCTGTTACCCTTGCCGGAAGACGCGGCGGCGGTTCGATCATCGGCCGGCGGGCGCGCGCGAAGCCCATGGAGAAGTTCGTCATCGAAGGCGGCGTCCCGCTCTCCGGCACGTTGACCCCGGCCGGGAACAAGAACGCGGCGCTGCCGATCCTCGCCGCCTGCGTCCTCACCGAGGACGAGGTGCTCGTGCGCAACGTCCCCCGCATCCGCGACGTCGAGGCGATGGTCGCGATCCTCGAGCACATCGGGGTACTCGTCGAGTGGCACGGCCCCAACGAGCTCGCGCTCTGCGCCGCCGCCGTCCACAGCGTCGAGATCGACCCCGAGCTCGCCGAGCGAATCCGCGCCTCCTTCCTGCTCGCCGGTCCGCTGCTCGCGCGCTTCCAGCGCGCGCTGATGCCCCCGCCCGGGGGCGACGTCATCGGCCGCCGGCGCCTCGACCCCCACCTCGACGCCTTCCGCGCGATGGGCGCGCGAACCGACTGCGCGCGCGACATCCTTCTGAGCGCCCCCCGCGGGCTGCGGCCCACCGACGTGTTCATGGACGAGCCCTCCGTGATGGCCACCGAGAACGCCCTGATGGCTGCCGCGCTCACGCCGGGGCACACCGTGATCGGCAACGCCGCCTGCGAGCCCCACGTGCAGGATCTCGCGCGGATGCTCGTCAAGATGGGCGCCGACGTCCAGGGGATCGGCTCCAACCTCCTCACCGTCAACGGACGGGAGCGCCTCCACGGCTGCGCGCACGAGATCGCCCCCGACCACATCGAGATCGGCAGCTTCATCGCGCTCGCCGGCGTCACCGGCGGCGAGCTGCGCGTCAAGGACACCGTCCCCGGCGATCTGCGCATGATCCGCCTCGTCTTCGAACGCCTCGGCCTGCGCACCGAGCTCCACGGCAACGACGTGCTCGTGCCCGGCGGGCAGCGGCTCGTCGTGCAGGCCGACGTCGGCGAGTACAAGAGCAAGATCCAGGACGGCCCCTGGCCCGCCTTCCCCGCGGATCTGACCTCGATCGCGCTCGCCCTCGCCACCCAGGCCGAGGGCTCGATCCTCGTGCACGAGTGGATGTTCGAGAACCGCCTCATCTTCACCGACAAGCTCATCCTCATGGGGGCCGACATCGTGCTCTGCGACCCCCACCGCGCGATCGTCACCGGACCGAGAAGGCTGCGCGGGGAGCGCGTGGAGTCCCCCGACATCCGCGCCGGGATGGCGATGCTGCTCGCCGCCCTCTGCGCCGACGGGCGCAGCGAAATCGGCAACATCCGCCAGATCGACCGCGGGTACGAGCGGATCGACGAGCGCCTCCGCGAGCTCGGCGCCAACATCGAGCGGGTGGCCGTCGAGCCGCAGCCCGCGATCCACGCCTAGCCGCACCCCGTCGATCGGGCGGGTCTCCACTCGGCAGCCCGCCACGAATCCCCTCGCCCGGACACTCTCCCAACCCGATCCACCGTACCGTCCCCATCGCCTCGTATACCTCTCCAGCATGATCCACCCCATCCCCAGCGGCACCCGCGACGTGCTGCCCGACGAGATGCGCGAGATGCGCCTTATCACGGAGGCGCTGCGCGGCGTGTTCGACGCGCACGGCTACGGCGAGGTGTACACGCCGGCGCTGGAGTACGAGGCGGTGCTCGCCCGTGCGGAGCTCACCTCGCCCTCGCAGCCGCCGGTGTACCGGATGTTCGACGAGAGCGGGGCGCTGCTGGTGCTGCGCTCGGACATGACCGTGCCGATCGCGCGCGTCGTAGCCAGCCGCTACCCCCAGGCACCCACGCCGCTGCGCTTCTGCTACCTCGCGCACTGCTACCGCGCCGTGCGCCCCCAGCGGGGCCAGCCCCGCGAGCTGCTGCAGGCCGGCATCGAGCTGATCGGCTCGCCCGCGCCGCAGGGCACCGCCGAGGCGCTCACCGTGCTCTGCCGCGCGCTCGACGCCACCGGCCTGCAGGGCTACCGCGTGGGGCTCGGCGACGCCTCGCTGTTCCCCGCGCTGATGGCCGGGGTGCAGGTCGCGGAGGCGGTGCGCCCCGAGCTGCTCGAGGCGCTCGCGCGCAGGGACTTCGTCGAGCTCGAGCGCGCGCTGACCGAGGCGGGCCTGCCCGCGCAGGAGGCCGAGCTGCTGTTGAGCGTGCCCCAGCGCCGCGGGGGCCCCGAGGTGCTGGCGGGCCTCCCCGGCCCCGCGGCGGATGCGGTGGCGGGGATGCGGATGGTCCACGAGCTGCTCGAGCCCGCGGTCGCCGAGCGCGTGATATTCGATCTCGGCCTCGTGCGCAGCCTCGGCTACTACACGGGCGCCGTGTTCGAGGTCTACGACCCCGCGCTCGGCGCCCCCATCGGCGGCGGCGGACGCTACGACGAGCTGCTCGGGCGCTTCGGGCGCTCCCTGCCCGCGGTCGGCTTCGCGCTGGGCATCGACCGCCTGCACATCGCGCTCGCCGGCGAGGAGCGCGGCCGAGGGGCGGGGCTGACGCGGTGAGTGCGATCAACGGCCTCACGATCGCCGTGCCCCGCGGCGCGCTGTTCGAGGACACCGTCGCCCTGCTCGCGCGGCTCGGGGTGGACACCGGCGAGTTGCGCAGCAACGACCGCAAGCTGCTGTTCGAGGAGATCGGCGTGATCACGATGCGACCCTCCGATGTGCCCACCTACGTGGAGGCGGGGGCGGCGGACCTGGGGATCACCGGCAAGGACGTGCTCGCGGAGCGCGCGATCGGCGAAGTGGGGGGTGCCGGTCGTGAGGTGTACGAGCTGCTCGACCTCGGGTATGGGCGCTGCACGATGGTGCTCGCGAGCATCGCCGGCGAGCCCGATCCCGCGGCCGAGGCGCTGCGCCGCCTGGGCGTGATGCGGGTTGCCACGAAGTACCCCCGGACCGCCGCGCGCCACCTTGAGGAGACCGGCAGGCAGGCGGAGATCGTGGAGGTGAAGGGCTCCGTCGAGCTCGCCCCCCTGACCGGGCTCGTGGAGGCGATCGTGGACCTCACCGCGACCGGCACCACGTTGCGGGAGAACAGCCTCGAGGTGCGCGAGCGCATCTTCGAGTGCACCGCCCGCCTGATCGCAAATCCGGTGGCCCACAAGCTCAAGGCCGCGGCGATCGATGACCTGCTGGAGCGTTTGCGTGCGGGTTGAGCGGCACGACGCGCGGGAGCTGAACGATATCGAGGCCGCCATGTGGCTTCGCGGGCTCATCCAGGGCGGCGACTTCGTGGAAGAGGGGCACGCCAGATCGTGGCCGATGTGAGGGAGCGCGGAGACGAGGCTGTCCTGCAATACACACGCGAGCACGACACCCCGTGTGTGGACCCCCGTCCTCTTGTTGTGCCGGCGGAGGAGTTGGACGAGGCGATCAAGCAGTTGCCCCTGGACATGGTGGCGGGTTTGCAGGTGGCGATGGCCAACGTGGCCGAGGTCGCCCACGCGGGCGTGGACGAGAACGTTTCGATAACGCTTTCCCAGGGGCAGCGCGTGACGCTGCGGGAGGTACCGGTGGAGTCCGCGGCCGTGTACGTCCCGGGTGGACGGGCGCCATACCCGAGCACCGCGGTCATGGGAGTTGTCGCGGCGCGCGCCGCGGGCGTGCTCGATGTCGTCGTGTGCTCTCCGCCCGGCCGGGACGGGCAGATCGACCCGCTGATCCTCGGCACGTGCCGGCTGCTGGGGGTGGAACGCGTGTACCGCATGGGCGGAGCGCAGGCGATCGCAGCGCTCGCCCATGGGACAGAGACCGTGGAGCGCGTGGATGTGATCGTGGGCCCGGGCAACCTCTATGTGCAGGAGGCCAAGCGTCAGGTGTCGAGCATTGTGGGCATCGACGGCTTTGCCGGCCCGAGCGACCTGCTGGTGGTGATGGGCGAGGACGCCGACCCGCGCTGGGTCGCGTTGGACCTCCAGGCCCAGGCCGAGCACGGCAGGGCGAGCCTGGTGGCGGCGGTGTCCTTCTCGCCGGCGGTCCTGGACGCCCTTACAAGAGAGATTGAGAGCCTCGACGCAAAGGCCCCCCCGGTGGAACCGGCGATGTGCGCGCTGATCGACGTGGCCGACGCGCGAGCGGGGATCGAGCTGGCCAATGCGTATGCGCCCGAGCACCTGGAGCTGATCGGCGCGGAGCCCGAGGCGTTGGCCTCGCGGGTCCACTCGGCCGGGTGCGTGTTCGTGGGCGCCACCGGGGCCACCGCGTTCGGGGACTACGTGGTGGGCTCCAACCATATCCTTCCCACTGCAGGAGCGGCGCGCTTCGCCTCCGGCCTCTCCGCGCGTCACTTCCGCAGACGCATCTCAGAGGTGCGGATCGACCCCCGGGGGGCCGCCAAGCTTGCCAGAGCCGGCGCCCCGATCGCCCGCGCCGAGGGCTTCGAGTGGCACGCGCGGTCGATGGAGGCGCGAGTGCGCGAGAATCCATAGCCATGACCGCCCGGGAACGAGAGCCATGAGCCGCACCGCCACGATCGAGCGCAAGACGGGGGAGACCGACGTCGCGCTGACGCTCACCCTCGACGGCGCCGGGGCGGGCGCGCGCGCCACCGGGGTGGGCTTCCTCGACCACATGCTCGACCTGCTCGCCCGCCACGGGCGCCTCGACCTGGAGGTGGGGGTCAGCGGGGACCTCCAGACGGGCGCGCATCACACGGTGGAGGACACCGCGATCGTTCTCGGCCAGGCGCTCGACCGGGCGCTGGCGGACCGCAGGGGGATCGTGCGCTACGGGTCGGCCCTGGTGCCGATGGACGAGGCGCGCGCGAGCTGCGCGATCGACATCTCCGGCCGCCCCTACACGCTGTTCGAGGCGGACCTCCCGCGGGGCTCGACGGGCGGCTTCGAGCACGAGCTCACCGAGGAGTTCTTCCGCGCGCTGGCCAACGCGGCGAAGCTGACGCTGCACCTGCGCGTGGAGGCGGGCACGAACGCGCACCACATGATCGAGGCCGCCTTCAAGGCGTTCGCGCGGGCGCTGCGCCAAGCCGTTGCGCTGGACCCCACGGAGACGGGGGTGCCGAGCACGAAGGGGACGCTCACCTCGTGAGCGCGCGGCGCGCAGGATCCGGTCCCCTGGCCGTCACGCGGACCGATCGGCCGCAGCCCGCCGGTGGGGCGGTGGGGCGGCGGGAGGCGCGGGAGGGTGGGCCTCTAATCGTGGTGGTGGACTACGGGATGGGCAACCGCCGCTCGGTGGAGAAGGCCCTGGAGCGCGTGGGGGCGCGGGCCTTCATCAGCCGCGAGCACTCCGAGCTGCGCGTGGCGGACGGCCTGCTGCTCCCCGGGGTGGGCGCCTTTCCGGCGGCGATGGCGACGATCCGCGAGCTCGGCCTCGACGAGCTGCTGCGCGAGCTAGCGGCGGCGGGGACCCCGCTGTTCGGCTCCTGCATGGGGATGCAGCTCGCTGTTCGAGCGCTCCGAGGAGCACGGCGGGGCGGAGGGGCTCGGCCTGCTGGGAGGCGAGGTGCGCAGATTGGCGACCGACCGCGGGCCGGCGCGCGCCCTGAAGCTCCCGCACATCGGCTGGAGCGAGGTGCGCTGGCGGCGTCCCTCGCCGCTCACCGAGGGCCTGCCCGACCCGGCCTTCCTCTACCACGTGCACAGCTTCGTGGCGCACCCCGCCGACACCGAGGTGGTCATCGGGACGGCCGAGTACGGCGAGACATTCCCTGCGGTGGTCGGTCAGGGCAACGTCTATGGGGCGCAGTCGCACCCCGAGAAGTCCTCGACCCACGGCCTGCGGCTGCTGGGCAACTTCGTCGGCATCTGCGCGGCCGCGGCGGCCGCGCGAGTGCCGACACAGCCCTTCGGGCTGTGTGCCCCGTCGTGATCCTCTACCCGGCGATCGACATTCTCGGCGGCAACGCGGTGCGCCTGGTCAAGGGCGACTTCGGGGCCAGCAAGGTGTATGACGAGGACCCCTTGGAGGCCGCGCGCGCGTGGGTACAAGCGGGGGCACGCTTTCTGCACGTGGTCGACCTCGACGGAGCACGCGCGGGCTTCCCGTCGAACCTGGATCATCTGGCGCGTATCACAGGCGAGCTGGGCGTCCCGGTCCAGTTTGGCGGCGGTCTGCGCTCGTTGACCGCCATCAAGGGGGCGGTAGACGCGGGCGCTGAGCGGGTTATCCTTGGCACCGGTGCTTTCACCGATCCGGAGCTGCTGAAGCAGGCGCTTGCGGAGTGGCCCGGCCAGGTGCTTGTATCGGTGGATGTGCGGGGCGGGCGGGTCGCGACCGAGGGGTGGACGGAGACCATCGACGGTGACTCCGGGGACGTCATTGCCCGACTCTGGGATCGAGGAGTGAGCGAGCTTGTCTACACGAACGTGGACCGCGACGGGATGCTCGAGGGCCCCGACCTGGAGGAGGTGCGCCGCGTCGCACAGGCCGTGCGAGGGCGGTTCCTGTATTCAGGCGGCATCGGCCAGCTGTCCGACCTCGAAGGCTTGGCAGGTCTTGGGGAGGCGAGCCTCGCCGGGGTGATCGTGGGAAAGGCCCTCTACGAGCGGCGCTTCACCGTGGCCGAAGCGCGAGCGGCGCTGGGGGATTGATTATTTGGATGGGGGCCGCCCCGGGGCGGCCCGGGCGGGTCGGTCTGTGGCGCTCCGGGGCGCGCGGGCGCTACGGTGGTCCCCGTGCACTGCAAGCGCGTGATCCCCTGCCTCGACGTGGACGGCGGCCGCGTGGTGAAGGGCGTCGAATTCCTCGACATCCGTGACGCGGGAGACCCGGTGGAGCTGGCGGCCCACTACGACCGCGAGGGGGCCGATGAGCTGGTGTTCCTGGACATCACCGCCACCCACGAGCGGCGCGAGACGATCGTCGCGCTGGCGCGGCGCACGGCGGATGAGGTGTTCGTGCCGTTCACGATCGGCGGGGGCATCCGCTCCGTGGAGGACGCCCAGGCGGTGCTGGACGCGGGGGCGGACAAGGTCGCGGTGAACTCCGCGGCGCTCGCGCGGCCCGAGCTGATCGACGAGCTGGCAAGAGTGTTCGGCGCGCAGTGCGTGGTGCTGGCGATCGACGCCAAGGCCGGCGCCGGCGGCTGGGAGGCCTACGTCGCCGGCGGGCGCACCCCCTCCGGCCGCGACGTGGTGGAGTGGGCGCGGGAGGCCACGGAGCGGGGGGCGGGGGAGATCCTGCTCACGAGCATGGACCGCGACGGCACCAGCGACGGCTACGACCTGAAGCTGACCGCCGCGGTGAGCGGGGCGGTGGGGGTGCCCGTGATCGCCTCCGGCGGAGCGGGCGAGCTCTCGCACCTCGTGGACGCGCTGGGCGCGGGCGCCGACGCGGTGCTGTGCGCGTCGATCTTCCACTACAGCCGCCACACCGTCGGGGAGGCGAAGGAGTACCTGGAGCGGGCCGGCGTGCCCGTGCGGCGGTGAGCGCGCCCGCCGCGGTCGATCTGCTGGAGCGGCTGCGGGCCGAGCCCGGCGGGCGGGAGCTGCTGGAGGCCGCCGGCCCCGGCGCCTTCCTGGTGGGGGGCGCCGTGCGCGACCTGCTGCTCGACCGTCGCCCCCGCGAGCTGGACGTTGTGGTGGAGGGCGGGGGCTCCCCGTTCGGCCACGCCGCCGCGCTGCTCGCCGGTGCGCTCGCCCGCGGCTTCGGAGTCCTCGCCGGGGCGAACGAGCACGAGCGCTTCGGCACCGCGATCGTGGAGTGGGGCGCCGTGCGGATCGACATCGCCACGGCCCGCCGGGAGCGCTACCCGGCGCCCGGAGCGCTCCCCGAGGTCGAGCCCGCGTCGCTCGCCGAAGACCTGTTGCGACGGGACTTCACAATCAACACGCTCGCGCTCGCGCTCGGCGGTGAGCGTCCCGGCGAGCTTTGCGGCGCACCCCACGCGCTCGAGGATCTGCGCGCCGGGCGCCTGCGCGTGCTGCACGAGCGCAGCTTCCTCGACGACCCCACGCGCCTGTGGCGCCTCGCGCGCTACCGCGCCCGACTGGGCTTCGCGGTGGAGGAGCGCACCGCGCGGCTCGCCGCCGCCGCGGTCGCGGAGGGTGCCCCGCGGACGGTGTCCGGCGCGCGCATCGGCGCCGAGCTGCGCCTGGCGCTGGGAGAAGCGGACGCCGTCGCTGCGCTGGCGGCGCTGGACGATCTCGGCGTGCTCGCCGCGCTGCACCCGCAGCTGCGCTTCGACTCGCGACTCGCCCGCGAAGCGCTTGAGCTGCTGTCCGAGGCCGAGGGCGGCGCGGGACCGGACCCCCGGCCCGACCTGCTGCTGCTGGCCGCGCTGTTGCAGCCGATGGCCGTTGACCTGCACGAGGGCGTCGAACGCGACATGCACGCGCTCCTGGACGGCATGGAGTTCCCGGCGGCCGAGAGGGATCTCGTGCTCCGCGCGGCCACCTGCGCCGACGCCCTGGCCGACGAACTCGCTCACGCGCAGGCGAGCTCAGAGGTCTACGAGGCCGCGTCGGGGGAGTCGCTGGAGGGTGTCGCCCTCGCCGGCGCCTGGGGGGAGCTGGGCTGGAGCGATGCCGGTGTCGCAGCCCATCGCTGGCTTGCGGATCTGCGCAACGTGCGTCTGGAGATCACCGGCGACGATCTGCTCGCCGCCGGGGTCCCCCAGGGCCCCGAGATCGGCCGGCGGCTGGAGTCCGCCCTGTGCATGAGGCTGGATGGCGAGCTGGCCGACGGCCCCGAGGCGGAGCTGGCCGCGGCGCTGGAGAGCGATGGGGTTGAGTAGCGAGATTGCGCCAGAGCGGCCGCCGATGATGCGCTTCGAGCTCCCCGGCGGCGGACATGCGCTGTTCACGACCCGCGCCCACGGCAACCTTTCGACGATGCGGGGTCCGGGCCACGAGCACGGCCGTCCCACGCGCGATCGCCTCTGTGAGAACCTTGGGCTGCGGTGGCTGTGCGCGAGCCGTCAGAGCCACGGGACCGTGGTGCAGCGCGTCACCGCACGGGATGGCCGCGGCGGGGAGGCCGTACCGATCGACGCCGACGGCCACGCCACCGCGCTGCCCGGCGTGGGGGCGATGGTGCTCGTGGCCGACTGCCTGCCCGTCCTGCTCGGGTCTCGGGGGGCGGTCGCCGCCGTTCACGCGGGGTGGCGCGGTCTCGCGGGCGGGGTGCTGGAGGAGGGGGTCCGCGCTCTGCGGGCGGTGGGGGGCGCAGGGGAGATTGCCGCTGTGATCGGCCCCGGCGCCGGCCCGTGCTGCTACGAGGTGGGGGAGGAGGTCCACGCGGCCTTTGGCGGTGCGCACCGCCTCGGCAGGAACCTCGATCTCCCCGCACTCGCCCGGGACCGTCTGCGCGCCGCCGGGGTGTCGCGGATCGAGGAGGTCTGGGTGTGCACGATCTGCGACGAGCGCCTCTTCTCCCACCGCCGCGAAGGCGGCGAGGCCGGGCGCCAGGCCGGGGTTGCATGGCTGAGCTGATCGCGGGTATCCGCGCCGAGCGCGTCCGCGAGAACCTCGCCCGTGTGCACGAGGAGATCGCTCGCGCCGCCGCCCGCGCCGGGCGTGACCCCGCCGAGGTGCAGGTGCTCGCCGCCACCAAGTACGTAGCCCTCGAGGACATGCCCGAGCTCGCCCGCGCCGGGATTCGGCTCGTCGGGGAGAACCGCGCCCAGGACCTCCAGGAGAAGGTGGCCGCCCACCGCGAGCTCTTCGTCTGGGACTTCATCGGCCGGCTCCAGAGCCGCCGCGTTCCCCTGATCGTGCCCCACGTGCGCCTCGTCCACTCGCTCGCGAGCGAGTCTGCTCTGGAGGCCCTGGAGCGCCACCGCGACCATGCCCTCCCGGGCCTGGAGGTCCTGATCCAGGTCAACGTCGCCCGCGAGCCCGGCAAGGCTGGCGTGCTCCCCGAGGAGCTTCCCCTCTACCTCGAGCGCTCCCCGTTTCCCGTCGCCGGTCTCATGACGATGCCGCCGCTCGCCCCCGAGCCCGAGGCGAGCCGCCCCTGGTTCGTCGCCTTGCGCGAGCTCGCCCGCGCCCACGGTCTGCGCGAGCTCTCCATGGGCACCTCCCAGGACTACCCCGCCGCGGTGCGGGAGGGCGCCACGATAGTCAGGCTGGGCGCCACGCTGTACGCCTAGCACAATCGCCTAGCACCCCTTCGCTCCCCGAGGCAAATGGCTAGGATATGCAGGGAAAGTCGCACCCTTAGCGAACAACCCCCCCAAGAATGGCCTTCCGCGACTCCTGGCACCGCGCGCTCGTTTACTTCGGCCTCGCCGAGGAGTATCACGACGAGTACGAGGACGAGCCCCCCCGCGAGGCCGCGCTCGAGGATCACTATCGCGAGCGCCCCAACGTCCGGCGCCTGCGCCGCCGCCGCGACGAGTTCGACGAGATCTTCGCCGAGGACGAGCCCCGCGGGCGTTCCACCGCCGTGCTGCGCTCCGTCGGCTCCCGCTCCAACGGCGATGTCCGCGTCCACCTCGTCATCCCCAAGTCCTTCAACGACGCCCAGCAGGTCGCGGATCGCTTCAAGGACTCGATCCCTGTGATCCTCAACCTCCAGGGCACCGAAACCGATCTCGCCAAGCGACTGATCGACTTCGCCTCCGGACTCACCTACGCGCTCGACGGCGGGATGCAGCGGATCGCCGACAAGGTCTTCATGCTCACCCCCCGCAACGTCGAGATCTCCGCCGAGGAGCGCGCCAGACTCATCGAGAAGGGCTTCTTCAACCAAAGCTGATGCGTACTGACGCGTTCTGACGTGGGAGATCCAAGCCTCGCCAGGGAACGGAAACCCACCCACCCGCGTAGTGTGCTGAGCACATGAGCGACCGAGGACGCAGTGAGGCGCCGGAGATCGCACGTCAGATGCAGGTTGGACTGATCGGAGCAGGGAACATGGCGTGCGCTCTCGCCCGCGGGTGGGGGCGGCCGGTGCTGTGCTTCGACCCTGTCGCCGAGCGCGCCCGGGCGTTGGCGCAGGAGACCGGAGGGGAGGCCCTCGCGAGCAACTCCGAGGTCGCCCAGCGCGCCGAGCTGGTGGTGCTCTGCCACAAGCCCGCCCAGCTGTACCCCATCGCCGAGGAGGTCGCTGTCCATGCCCGCGCCGTCGCCTCGATCCTTGCCGCCACTCCCCTCGACGCGGTGAAGGACGCCTACCCCGAGCGGCCCGTCTACCGCTTCATCCCCTCGCTACCCGTCGAGGTTCGTCAGGGGGCCGTCGTGCAGGCCGCCGACCCGGAGCGGGAAGCGAAGGGCGGGGACATCGCGCTCGACGCGCGCGTGCGCGAGCTCTTTGCCGAGCTCGGCTCGCTCGTCGTGCTCGACGACGCCCTCCTCGACGTTGCCACTGGCCTGATGTCCTGCGCGCCCGCATACGTGGCGCTCGTCGCCGAGGCGCAGATCGACGCGGGCGTGCGCCGCGGCATCCCCGCCACCGAGGGCGCCGAACTGGTCGTGCAGACGCTCGCCGGGACCGCCGAGCTCCTGCGCCGCCGCGGATACGACACCCTCGCCCTGCGCCGCGAGGTCTCCTCTCCCGGGGGGCTCACTGCGCGTGGAGTTGACGCCCTGGAGCGCGGGGGGGTTCGTGCCGCCTTCAGCGATGCCCTCGACGCCGTGTTGAGAAGGGGGCGCGCGGGGGGTCGCGGACGGCGCGTCGGGCCGCAGCGGCATGGGGGAGATCGACGGTGAAGCCCATGCCCGCCGCTTCGATCGACACCCGCCGGTCCGCATGGACGGCGCGGCGAGAGGTCGCGCGATGACGCTCCTGCTCGCCACCGCCCGCACCGAAGTCGCCAACTACATCTCGACGCTGATCTACGTCTACATCCTGCTGATCTTCGCCCACATCGTCGTGGGGTGGCTCTTCGCTTTCGGTGTGCGCCCGCCCTACTCGCGCGCCTCCAGCGCCGTGATCGGCTTCCTGCGCGACGTCTGCGAACCCTTCCTGCGAATCTTCCGCCGCATCCTCCCCGGCATGGGCGGCTTCGACTTCAGCCCGATCGTTGCGATCATCGTGCTCGAGCTCGTCAACAGTGTCGTCGTGCAGGGCATCATCCACGGTTGAACACCACCCCTGACCCGCGGTCCGGCCCCGGCTCCGGCTCGGGCGTCGGACGCGGCGTGGCATCCGACCCCGCATCCGGACCCCAGGCGCGCGGGCTCTCACTTGCCTCCCCCTGGGTCCGCGCCGCGCTCGTCGCCGTCGCGGTGCTCGCCCTCGACCAGCTCTCCAAGCGCGCCGTCCGACACTCGATCGTCCCCGGCGAAGAACGCAAGGCGCTGCCCGGGATCGAGCTGGTGGACACCCGTAACCACGGGGTCGCCTTCGGCTTCCTCCCCGGTGATCACCTCGCCGTCGCAATCGTCATCAGCCTCGCGCTGCTCGCCCTGCTTGCCTACTTCTCGCGCCACGCCGGGCGGCCGCTGATCTGGCTCCCCACGGGAATGCTGGTCGGCGGCGCGCTCGGAAACATCCTCGATCGCCTGCGCACGGGGTCCGTCACGGACTTCGTCAAGCTCCCCCTCGGCTGGCCCCCCTTCAACCTCGCCGACATCTCGATCACACTCGGAGTCCTGCTCCTCGTGCTGTTGATCGAGCGCCGGGGCGACCGATCGCGAGCGCCATGACCGGGGCGGGTGGGGCCACATTCAAGATCGCCTACGAGGATCAGGACCTGCTCGTCATCGACAAGCCCGCCGGCCTCGTCGTGCACCCTGCGCGCGGGCACCGCGAGGGCACGCTGTCGCAGCTGCTCGCGGGCGTCGCCGCAGGGGGAGACGCCGAGCGCGCGGGCATCGTGCACCGGCTCGATCGCGACACCTCCGGCCTACTCGTCGTCGCCCGCTCCGAGGAGGTCCACCGGCTGCTCCAACGGGCGCTGGCAGAGCGGCGCATCGAGCGCGAATACCTCGCGCTCGTGCAGGGCCGTCCCCCCGCGCGCAGCGGCACGATCGAGGCTCCGATTGGGCGTGACCCCAATATGCGCACCCGCATGGCCGTCGGCGGCAACTTTCCCCGCGAGGCGCGCACGCACTTCACCCTCGAGCGCGCCCTCCCCGAGCACTCGCTGCTGCGCGTGAGGCTCGACACCGGTCGCACCCATCAGATCCGCGTGCACCTCCAGGCGATCGGGCATCCCGTCGCCGGGGACCCCGAGTACGGGACCCCGGGCCAGCTTGGGCTAGAGCGCCAGTTCCTGCACGCCGCTCGACTCGCGCTGCGCCACCCCATCACGGGCGAGCCGCTGGAGGTGCACTCCCCGCTGCCCCCCGACCTCGCCGCTGCCTTGGAGCGCGCCGAGGGTTAGAAGCGCCTGCTCCTCCCCATGGGGATCCCGGACGGCCCGCCAGGGGCGGACGGAGGGGGTCCAGAGGCCCCCCGACCTCGCCGCTGCCTTGGTGGACGCAGAACAGCTATCCTGACACGTCAAATCGGACCCTCGACCCGTATGGATGACGGATCGCGGCCCTGCTCACAGGACGGTCGGCCTGCGCCGGCCCACTTCCTGCGAGTCCGCGACCGCCGTACGGACTTACAACCACTCCACCAAGGTATACCTACGCAAGGGAGCAACACCGTGGCTCAGGTAGGAATCGCGGAACTGCTGGAAGCCGGCGTCCACTTCGGCCACCAGACGCGCCGCTGGAACCCCAAGATGCGCCGCTTCATCCATGGCGAGCGCGGTGGCATCTACATCATCGACCTGCTCAAGACCGCCGTCCTGCTCGAGCAGGCCCGCGAGTTCGCCGGCACCCTCGCGCACCGCGGCGGGACCGTGCTGTTCGTCGGCACCAAGAAGCAGGCCCGCGACACCGTCCGCGACGTCGCGCAGGCCGCCGGCATGCCCTACGTCAATCACCGCTGGCTAGGCGGTCTGCTCACCAACTTCCAGACCATCAACCTCCGCATCCGCCGCCTCCACGACCTCGAACGTTTCGAGGCCGAGGGCCAGCTCGCACTGCTCCCCACCCGCGAGCGCATGGCCCGCCAGGCCGATCTCGCCAAGCTCCGCGCCAACCTGGGCGGCGTCAAAGACATGCAGCGCGTCCCCGACGCGATGTTCGTGATCGACCTCAAAACCGAGGCGATCGCCGTGCGCGAGGCCCAGCGGCTGCGCATCCCCATCATCGGCCTCGTCGACACCAACTGCGACCCCGACGGGATCGACTTCGTGGTCCCCGGCAACGACGACGCGATCCGCTCCTGCGCGCTCATCACCCGCGCCATCGGCGATGTCGTCGCGGAGGGCCGCAACGTCTTCCGCGCCGAGGAGGAACGCGCCCGCCAGGAAGCCGAAGAGCGCGCCCGCCTCGAGGCCGAGGCCCGCGCGCGCCGCGAAGCCGAGGAAGAGGCCGCCCGCCGCGAAGCCGAGGAGCAGGCTACCGATCAGAGATCGGCCAGCGAGGCCCAGGAGCGGCTCGCCGCGCAGACGGCAGCGGCGGCCGAGGCGGCCGAGGCGGCTCCCGCGCCGCATGAGTCCGTTGCCGAGGTCGCTCCGTCCGAACAGGCCGCTGCGCCGCCGGCAGCCGAGAGCACTGAGACCCCGTCGGTGGAGCCGCGGCCGGACGGGGATGCCGCAGCCGTCGAGACCCCGGAGGAGGCGCAAGCATGAACGCTGTTGAGATCAGCGCCAAGGATGTGAAGGCCCTGCGCGACCGCACCGGCGCGGGGATGATGGACTGCAAGAAGGCTCTCACCGAGGCCGCTGGGGATCTTCGAGAAAGCGATCGAGATCCTGCGCCTGCGCCAGGGCAAGAAGATCCAGGATCTCGGGGAGCGCACCGCGACCGAGGGCGCCGTGCAGGCCTACATCCACCCAGGCGCCAAGGTGGGGGTGTTGGTCGAGGTCGACTGCAACACCGACTTCGTCGCCGGCAACGAGGATTTCACCGGCTTCGCCCGCGACGTCGCCATGCAGATCGCCGCCAGCCCCACCGTCGGATACGTCAGCCGCGAGGATGTGCCCGCCGAGCAGCGCGCCGCCGAGGCTCGCATCTACGAGCTCCAGGCGGCCGACAAGCCCGAGAACGTGCGCGAGCGGATCGTGAGCGGCAAGCTCGACGCCTGGTATAAGACGATCGTGCTGCTCGAGCAGGAGATGCACAATCCCAAGTTCGAGGGCAAGACCGTCCAGCAGCTGCGCGACGAGCTCACCGCCAAGACCGGCGAGAACGTGGTGATACGCCGCTTTATCCGCTTCGCCGTAGGCCAGTAGGCTCAGGAGGCCGTGGACGCGGCGCTGAGCGGCGTCCTCGATCGTAAAGCACACTTCGCTCACTGCGTCCTTGCTCAGCTTGGTCCACGACCTCCTGAGCGGTGCTCACCCGGGATGGGTAGGCTCTCTCGCTGATGGCCCCCGCATTCAAACGCATCCTGCTGAAGCTCTCCGGCGAGGCGCTGATGGGGGAGCTGCAGTTCGGCACCGATCCCGCGCGCGTGGCCGCCGTCGCCCGGCAGGTCAGCGCTGTGCGCGACCAGGGGGTGGAGGTCGCGATCGTGGTGGGGGCCGGCAACATCTACCGCGGGATGAAGGGCGCCGCCGCCGGGATGGACCGCTCGACCGCCGACTACATGGGGATGCTCGCGACCGTCCTCAACGCCCTGCCCCTTCAGGATGCCCTGGAGAAGACCGGCACCGACACCCGCGTGCAGTCGGCGCTCGCGATCTCCGAGGTCGCCGAGCCCTACATCCGCCGCCGCGCCATGCGCCACCTCGAGAAGGGCCGCGTCGTGATCTTCGCCGCCGGCACCGGTAACCCGTTCTTCACCACCGACACCGCCGCCGCTCTGCGCGCCGCCGAGGTCCATGCCGAGATCATCCTGATGGCCAAGAACGGCGTCCAGGGCGTCTACACCGCCGATCCCGCGCTCGACCCCACCGCGCAGTTCATTCCCGAGATCACCCACATGGAGGCGCTGGAGCGCCGCCTGCGCGTGATGGACTCCACGGCGCTCGCGCTCTGCATGGAGAACGGGATGCCGCTCAACGTCTTCAACATGGACGACGAGAGCAACATCTCGCGGATAATCTCCGGGGAGCGCGTGGGAACACTTGTATCGACAACGCCGAGCGAGGAGGAGGGCGGTGACCGTGGCCGAGGGCCGCAGGGCGCAGGCTGTCGCCGACGCGCCGAGGACAGAGGGAGACAGCGGTGGCTGCTGAGATGATCGACGAACTGCTCGAGGATGCGGGTGCGCGGATGACCAAGTCTGTGGAGGCCACCCAGCATGAGCTCGCCACCGTGCGCACCGGCCGCGCCAGCCCCGCGCTGCTGGAGCGCGTGGTTGTCGACTACTACGGCGCCCCCAGCCCGCTGAACCAGCTCGCCACGATCTCCGCCCCCGAGGCGCGCCTGCTCACCGTGCAGCCCTACGACAAGTCCTCGATCAAGGCGATCGAGAAGGCGATCAACGAGTCCGACGTCGGCCTCAACCCCTCCAACGACGGCAACATCGTGCGTCTCGTCGTGCCCGAGCTCACCGAGGAACGCCGCCGCGAGCTGGTAAAGGTCGTGCGCCATCTGATCGAGGAGGGTCGCGTGAAGATCCGCAACGTGCGCCGCGACGTGATGCACGACCTGCGTGAGCTCAAGGAGGCCGGTGAGGCGGGCTCAGACGACGAGCACCGCGCCGAGGTCGAGCTGCAGAAGCTCACCGACGCGCGGATCGCCGACCTCGACGGCGTGCTCAAGGCCAAGGAAGAGGAGATCCTCGAAGTCTGATGGCGGGCGCCGAGCCTCCCGCGGCGTCCGAGCCCCCCGCCACGGCGGCTCGGTATGTCGCGATCATCACCGACGGCAACGGCCGCTGGGCCCGCGCGCGCGGCTTGCCGGTGAACGAGGGGCACGACGCCGGGGCCGACACCGTCAAGGCACGCCTGCGCGACGCGGTGGAGTTCGGGATCGAGGAGCTCACGGTGTACTCCTTCTCCACCGAGAACTGGTCCCGCCCCGTCACGGAGGTGCGGGGGCTGCTGGAGATGTTCTCCCGACGGATCGCACACGAGACCCCCGAGCTGCACGCGGAGGGTGTGCGGATGCGCTTCATCGGCCGCCGCGAGGGGATCCCCGAGGGCCTGGTGGAGCAGATGCGCTGGGCCGAGGAGCTCACCGCCGCCAACGACACGATCACCCTGTGCGTGGCCTTCAACTACGGCGGGCGCGCCGAGATCCTCGACGCCGCCAAGCGCTTCAGGGCCAAGAGGGTGGCGCAGCCGGCCGAAGGCGGGCGAGCCGGGCCCCTCGCTCCCCAATCTGATGAGGAGGAGTTCCGCCGCTGCCTCTACGCGCCGGAGATGCACGACCCGGACCTGATCATCCGCACCAGCGGCGAGCGGCGCCTCTCCAACTACCTGCTCTGGCAGTCCGCCTACTCCGAGCTCGTCTTCCACGAGGAGCTGTGGCCGGACTTCACCCGCGAGGCCCTCGAACAGTCCCTCGCCGAGTTCAGCGCCCGACGGCGACGCTTCGGCGGGCGCTGAGAGGAAGCGATGCCCGCCGGTTCCCACACCCCAGCAGGCCCGCGCCTTCACGCTCGCGCGGGCGGCCCCGCGCACCCAAAGGGCGGGCGCAGACGCTCCGACCTCGCCGCCCGCATCCTCGCCGCGCTCCCCGCGATCGCGTTTGCGCTGTTCATCGTGGTCGAGGGCGGCGCGATCTTCGCGCTCGGCGTACTCGCGCTCGGCGCGATCTGCATGCACGAGCTCTTCTCGATGTACGATCGCGCACACCCCGTGCGCCTCGCGGGCTTGATTGCGCTCGTCGGGCTCCTGGCGGGCGCCCTCTACGGCGGGGGTGGGGGGGCCTCCAAAGTGCTGCTCGCGGCGCTCGCGGCGCTGCCCGTGCTGTTCGCGCTGACCCTCGCCCAGCGGCACCCGAGCGTCGAAGGGATGGCGATCACGCTGCTCGGAATCTTCTGGATCGGCCTCGCCCTCGCGCTCGCCGTGATGCTCCGCGGCCTGCCCCACGGCGAGGGTATCGTCCTTGACGTCCTGGTCGGCACCTTCCTCGGCGACACCGGCGCCTACCTCGGCGGGCGCCTCTTCGGCCGCCGCCCCCTCGCGCCCAGGATCTCACCCGGCAAGACCGTGGAGGGTCTGGTGATCGGGATGGTCTGCGCCGTCGCCGCCGTGTGGTTCGCCGGGCGCTACCAGGAATGGCTGCCCGGCACGCACGCGCTCGTACTCGGCGTGGGCGTCGCGCTCGCCGGGCCGGTCGGGGACCTGTTCGAGTCGTTCCTCAAGCGCCAGGCGGGCGTCAAGGATTCCGGGCGGCTGTTCGGCGCCCACGGCGGCGCCCTGGACCGCCTCGACGCCGTGTTCTTCACCGCCGTCGTCGGCTACTACATCTGGTCCGCGTATGTCTAGAACGTGGTGAATCCGGCTCAACTAAGCCAAAAACGCCCCCTCAAACCCCCGCTTGTGCCAGGATTCGTGCCAGTTTTCCTACGGCGAGGCTCCCGCCGGAGGCTGCCGGGGGTCCTGCACGATCCGATGCGTGAGGGTTGCGCGCGCGCGCCGAGGCGGCTACCCTGAAGCAGAAGGCCCAACCGACGAGGACAGCGCCCCGCGCGCTGAGGTCGGATCGTGGCGCCGCCGGGATGATGAGCAACGCACCCCTACCCACAGCGACCAGCGAGGCGAACGCCGAGGCAGGCTGCGTCGTGGTCGAGAACGTGCCTCTCTCGCAGGCCGAGGCGTGGCGCGAAGATGGCGTCTACGTCATACGGAGCACAGAGTTCGACCTGCTGGCGGAGGACGAGGACTTCTACGAAGCGCTGGGCCTGTTCATCGACCGTGCGGCCGACTACGCCACCGCCCTGTCCGAGCTGATCTCTTCGCATGAGGCGACCGCGGACGAGGAACGCCTTGCAGGACTCCTCTCGCGGCGCCTGATCGCCGCGTTCATGGCTGCGGAGGAGCGCCGCCGTCAAGAACGCCGCCGCCGAGGACTATTCCAACGTCGAGGACCCCGGACCGGGCATTGGCGACACCGCGAGACTCAAGCCGACAGCTCTACGCATCTGTCGCCCGCCTAGCCGGCGAGCCGTATAGGAAGGTCCGTCACGGCGAGATGTTTCGCCTCCCGGTCACGTCGCGTGACGGCAGTCGGTACACCGTCACGCTCCAAGTGGACACGCACCGCAAGTGCCCGAGCAAGGCGGCGCTCAACGACCTCGCGGACCGTATGAGGCTGCCCCGCGCCCAGATCGATGCCGTCCTCGCAGACTGGACGCCCGCCCAGCTACTCGCCCACCTTGGCTCGCTGACGATTGACGAACTCCGCAGCCGGGCGTCGATCCAGCAGCCACCGCCGGGATAGGCGCCGAAGCGGCTCGCCGCGCTGGCCTCTCAAGCGGCGTAGCCTCGGTCTTCCGGGTACTCGGCCGTGGCCGGCCGGCCCCCCCGCTTGTCCGCCGGGGGCTGGGGTCCCTGCGCGGGGACGCCTACGCGCTCCGACGCGACGGCGAACGACTCTTCCGTGACGACGCAGCCTGACGGCGCTCCGGGCGACGACCCGCTTGCAGTTCCCCGGCGAGCCGGGGAGCGGCGCTCAAGAGCTTGACAGGGCCGAGGATGTCATCGATGGTGAGCCGGTCGGCGATGAACCCTCGCGTCCCGGCCGGCGCATGGCATGGTCAGCGAGCTTCAGCGGCCCGTGACAGTGCCGTCCGGCTCTGGGATCAGCAAGTCACACTCGAGCAGCCGGTGGATGTCGCTTTCTTTACATCGGTTCTGGAGTCCGGTCCACCGGATCGTCCCGTGGTTATCGGCGCGCCAGTGGATAGATGAGGGGTTGCGAAGCAGCCACCGCAGCCGCCTATCGTCTGCGGCTTCTTTCTCCGGCCGCACCGCCGGGAGCGGCCTACGCCCCGTGACATCCTCCATGCCCGGGTGCTGGTACTCGAAGGTCTTGATGTCTTTGAGCAGGCGCTTGATCTTGACCTCGCCGCCCCAGTCTCCGTGGCCGCCGCGGGAGCGCAGCCGAGCAGTGCGCGCTACCTCCTCCCAGATCGCGGCTTCGTCGGGCTCGCCAAGTAGTCGCCACGGGTTGCTGTCGGCTTGCTCGCATCTCGCGCGGAGTCTGGCTTTCAGAGCGACCAGGGCAGCGTCGGCTTCGTCGAGGGTGAGGGTGAGCAGCTCGAACGTGCCGCCGGCGACAGCCTCGTGTGTCTCCTCGATCGATGTCTCGCCGTCCAGGCCGATCGGTGTGGGCCAGTCGTGCGAGTACACGCCGGGCAGGTTCCTGACGGTGTAGGCGCCGTGCGCATCGGGATTGGTCATGCGTAGGGCGTGGACCGTCTCACCGGCTCGAGCGCGAGCCACATGCTCATTCGCGCGGGCGATGAGCTTGCCGCTGACAGTCCTGATGGCGTCCCGACGCATTGCCATGAGGTTGACGCCGACGGGTGTGGGTGGCTTCCATGCCGATGGCCGGATGCCGGCGTGCTCAGAGCGGCTGTCCTCGAACCAGACCATCAGGGCCAAAACCAGGTTCGTGGGCGCTTTCCCCGTCACCCCGGAGCGTTGGGTGCCGCGGACCTGCAGATAGGAGAGGGTGCGTCTCGTATCGTTGACGAGCTCCTTGCGTTCTTGGCGGGAGGGCGCGCCTTTTCTGTTCCCACCTGTCGCGCCGGGAGGCTCGAAGCTGGTGGTCGATGACGCAAGCGCTTGCATCTCCAGTGACAGTTTGCCGAGGCCCTCGGACATTGGGGCACCTCGCTCGAGCGAGGGTGCTTGCGGGCCACTCGCAGGGCACTTTGGCGGCGGCGGCCCACTGCTCCAAACGCACGATCGCCCGTTTGGAGAGCGGTGGCACTCCGAGCGCGCCGGTCGCGCTGCGCATCAGTCGCGCGCTCGGCCACGAGGACCCGGCCGTCGTCTTTCCCGAGCTGCTCGAGCGATGACTGCCGCTCTCGAGGCCGGGCACCCGGCCATCATCCACGACCCGTCGCTCGGGGGTCGGTTTGTGGCCGATCGTGCGGTGCTCGATGAGCCTGGATCCACCGCATAAGTGGGAGTTGTTCCGTCCGGTGAAGCTGCTTTAATGACCTCCTGAGCAGGGCTTTCCAGCGGTTGTATAGGGCAACCGCGGCCCCGTCAGGAGGTCACTCACATGGTGATGGATGAGCAGCCGGTTGTAAAGGTCGATTCGTTGCGGGTCGCGTTTGATGATGAGCGGTTGGTTTCTGATGCGGGGTTGATGCTGCCGGCGAGCCTGGCGGGGCGCCTTGGGGTGCAGGCGCTCGTCAACGAGACGGTCGATCTGTCTGGTCGCACGGGCGGGGTGTCCCCGGGCCGCAAGGTGATGAGCCTGGTCTCCGGGATGCTCGCCGGCGGGGACTGCATCGATGATATGGACGTGTTGCGCGCGGGCAGCACGGGACTGGTCCTCGGACACGATGTGATGGCGCCCTCGACGCTGGGGACGTTCTTGCGCGCGTTCACCTTCGGGCATGTGCGCCAGCTGGATTGCGTGCTGGAGCAGACGCTTACGCGGGCGTGGGCGGCGGGCGCGGGTCCCGGCGATCAGCGGCTGGTGATCGATATCGACTCCTTCATCGGCGAGGTGTGCGGCTATAAGAAGCAGGGCACCGGCTACGGGTACACGAAAAAGCTTGGCTATCACCCGCTGCTCGCGACACGCGCGGGAAGCGGCGAGGTGCTGCACATCCGTAACCGCAAGGGCTCGGCGAACACCCAGCGCGGCCAGCAGCGCTTCTTGGATGAGCTGCTGGCAAGGGTGCGCCGCGCCGGGGCGACCGGGACGATCTTGGTGCGCGCCGACTCGGGCTTTGAGAACCAGAAGGTCTTCAAACAGCTTGACGCGCAGGGCGTCGAGTTCTCGATCGGCGTCAAGCAGCACAAGGGCGTACGCGACGCGATCGACAAGATCGGCGAGGACGGGTGGCAGCCGCTGGAGGACTATCCCGACACGGGCGAGGCGCAGATCGCCGAGAGCACCTACGGGCAGTGGCGGCTGATCGTGCGCCGCGTGCGCACACTGGGCAAGCAGGGTCAACTGTTTGACACCTGGCAGCACTTCGCGTTTGCGACCAACCGCATCGAGCCACTGGCCCTCGTGGAGTCAGAGCACCGCGAGCACGCCGTCGTTGAGCTCGCGATCCGCGACCTGAAGGACCAGGCGCTCGCGCATTTCCCATCCGGCAAATTTCACGCCAACAGCGCCTGGTGCGTGATCGCGGCGCTCGCGCACAACCTCGGCCGCTGGACTTCCATGATCGGCCTGCCCGACCAAGTGGGGCGCACCGCGGCCACCCGGCGCCGCAGGCTGTTCCAGATTCCCGGGCGGCTGACCCGGACCGCCAGGCAGTGGACGCTTCACCTACCCGCCCGCTGGCCGTGGCAGCAACAGTTCACCGAAGCGCTGGAGCGCATCCGCGCGCTCCCAGCCGCCGCCTGAACACCCCGCCCACACCGAATACCCCGCAGCGTCCCGCCCGGCAGCCCCGGCCAACTCCGGCTGAGCGAAAACGACACTTTGCGGGCACCTGACACACCACTATCGCCCCTCAACAGCCACCAGCACCCCGGCCCAGCGGTTTCACCCCCGATCCAGGCCGTCAATCCCTCGATCGACGCCCTCCACGAGGTTATGCGGTGGATTCAGGCTCAACTACGTGGGTTGGGTCGAGCCCGTCAAGCCGTTCTCCGTGGGCGTGGGCGCGCGGGAGCACCGTGAGGCGCTGCTGCGGGCGCTCCTGACACGCATTGGGGTGGAGCGCGATGTCGAGACGGACACACTCGCGGGCATCGGTGACCGCGCCGAGGCGAAGGTCCACGCCGGGCAGCTCGCGGACCTCGTGCAGCGGGTGGAAGAAGGCGGCTCGTGATGCCGGTGAGCGAACGCCCGGGAGAACGCCTCATCCTGCTGCTGCTACTCCCGGGCGCCCCGCAGCTCGCCGCGGGCGAGGACGCCCGGTGGTGGACCGTCGCGGAGATCGAGGCCGAGCTAGGCGACTGCGACCCGGAGGGCGTGCGGTACGCCATCGACGGGCTGGTAGCTGAGGAGGTCGCGGCCCGTGATGGTGAGCGGGTGCGGGCGTCGCGGTGCGCGCTGCACATCAACAGGATGGGCGCGATCTGTGTCTGAGCAGCCGACCAACGTCCAGCTCGGCCGCGCGGTACGCCGGCTGCGCCAGGCACGGCGGCTGTCGATCGAGTCCCTTGCGGGCGACGCACAGATGCACCCGACGTACCTGTCGGCGATCGAGCGTGGTCTCCGAAACCCGACGTGGACGAAGCTGTGCCACCTCGCGGGAGCGCTCGACATCGGGGTCTCCGAGCTCGCGCGGGCAGCCGAGGCGGAGGTCCACGGCGCGATGTGCGTTCCCGGCGCCGATCCCGCGCCCGGGATGGCGGCGTGATGGCGCCGAGTAACCCGGAGCTGGGGCGCGCGGTGCGACGGTTGCGCATCGCGCGTCGGCTCAGCATCGAGGCGCTTGCGTTCGAGGCAGACATGCACCCCACGTATCTCTCCACGATCGAGCGGGGGCGCAGTAACCCCACATGGTCGAAGGTGGGCAACCTCGCGGACGCGCTCGATATCACGATGGCAACGCTCGTGAGGGTGACGGAAGCCGAGACCTACGGTGCGGGCTACACGCCCGATCCGCTGCACGACCGGCCGGTGGGGGCACGATGAGCCTCGGTGAGGGCGACCTGCTGACCGTCTACAGCCACCTGAAGGCGAGAGCGGCGAGAGACCGCGACCTGCGGGCCGTCCTGGACCGCCACGGCAACGCCGCGATCTACGCGGTCTGGGAAGCGGGCGACGATCCGCGCGTCGTCTCGGCGAAGCGCATCGAGCAGCTACTCAGGGAGGCGGCACGATGAGCGCGCAGCGCGCGATCCTCTACCGCGCCACCACGGAGCCCGGCGATACGGTTCTGTGGGCGCCGTTCGGCGCGGTCTGGGCGTTCGCCCGCCAGCTTGGCTTGCCGCGGGACGGGTACGGCAGGGCGGGCGGCTGGTGGGTCTTCGAGGAAGGCGCGTGCTCGGAGCTCGCCGGGAGGAAGACGCGGTGAGCGGCGAGCGGCCCGGGGCCGCGCAGGACGGCGAGCGCCGCGCGCAGGCGACACGGGCACGGTCGCTGCGGTCTGTCGCTGCGCCGGTGCTCGCGCCGCCGCTGACGCCGACCCGGCTGCGTGGCTGGCGGTCACGCTGGCGGGCTCTCTGGCAGCACCGGCGGAGGAGGGGAAGGTGAGCCCGTTGTCCGGTATGGTCGATAGGTGCGGCGCGGCTAGGCAGGGCGCGGCGTGGTGTGGCAAGGCGCTGTACGAGCTCTACAGCGCCAGATTCAGCTACCGGCACCCGATGCCCTGGGAGGCGATGCACGGCCATGAGCGGCGCGTGTGGAGCTCTCTCGCGGCCGACATACTGGAGCTCCTGCATCAACCATCAGGGGAGGCCCCGTGACCCGTAGAAGCTCGTTGACCTCGCAACTATTCCGGGCGGCACGGTTGAGCGCGACCGGCCGCTCGATCCGCACCGGCAACGCCCCGCGCAGGGCGAAGAACATCGCTGTAGGCCGCGCGCTGGGACGCGCCGGTGTGTGGAGGAAACTGTGGAAATGACGATCGAACGGAGGCAGTGATGGCCGCGGGTGTCTGGCAGCGCCACAGCAGCAAGTGCAAACGCGGGAAGGGCTGCAAGTGCCCGTGGCAGGCGTCGGTCTACAGCAAGCGGGACGGCAAGAAGATCCGCAAGGCGTTCCCGTCGCAGGCCGCGGCGAAGGCGTGGCGCGAGGACGCCAAGCCCGCCGTCCGCAAGAACGCGATGCGCGCCCCGACCTCGACCACGCTTCGGGAAGCCGCGGACGCATGGCTGGAGGGCGCGAGAGCGGGCCTGATCCGTCCCCGCTCCAAGCAACCGTACAAGCCGAGCGCGATCCGCAACTACGAGCAGCACCTACGCCTGCGGGCGCTGCCGGAGCTCGGCTCCCGGAAGCTCTCTGACATCACGCGAACCGAGTTGCAGGACTTTGTGGATGACCTCATCGCCAAAGGGACCACGCCGGCGACGATCGAGGCGACGATCGTGCCGGTGCGCGCGATCTACCGGCGGGCGCTGTCGAGACCCGAGACGGGGATCGCGTGAACCCAACCGTCGGGCTGGAGCTGCCCTCCAAAGGGGACGGCCGCGATCGGTTCGCGCCGCCGGAGGAGTGCGCGCAGCTCCTCGCCGCGCTCCCGGCCGACTGGCGCGCACTGTGGGCTACCGCCATGTATGCGGGCCTGCGCCGCGGGGAATTGATGGCGCTCCGCGTGGAAGACGTGGACCTCGCCGCGGGGATTATCCATGTCCGCCGTGGCTGGGATCGCTATGCGGGCGTAATCACCACGAAGAACGGCAAGGACCGCAAGGTGCCGATCGCGGGGGCGCTGCGCGACTACCTGGACGAGCACCTACTGGGGCTGGAGTGGCGCGAGCAGCCCGAGGGCCTCGTGTTCGGCGAGAGCGCGGTGAGCCCGTTCGTGATCGCCACGGCGATCTACCAGGCGGACCGCGCGTGGAAGGCGGCGGCCCTCAAGCGGATCACGCTGCATGAGTGCCGGCACACCTACGCCTAGTTGATGATCGACGCCGGCGTCAACGCGAAGGCGCTCCAGACATACATGGGCCATGCAAGTATCTCGATCACGATGGACCGCTACGGCCACCTGATGCCGGGCAACGAGGAGGAGGCCGCGGGCCTGCTCGACGCCTACCTGAACCGCGCGGATTCGCGGGCGCGGATCGCTCAGGTGGCGGTGTAGGCGCGTGCCGGTCTGTGCCAGTTTTGTGCCAGTCGTGCCCGGATTCGGCCGGATTCAGCCGGACTCCACAGGAGTCGATGTGGCTCCAACACTGAGGATTCGGCTCAACCATGCGGTACGTGACATAAGGTCCGCGTATGTCTGAATGGTCGGCCTCTGCCTAATGCCTAAGCGTCTGTTGATCCTCGGCTCCACCGGCTCGATCGGCACGCAGGCGCTCGACCTCGTGAACCGCAGCGGGGAGCTCGAGCTGGTCGGCCTCTCCGCCGAGCGCTCCTGGGAGGCGCTGCTCGAGCAGGCCCGTGCTCACGGGGTGCGGCGGATCGCGCTCGTCGAGCCGAACGCCGCCGCTCGCGCCGCCGAGGCGTGGACCGGGGGGGAGGTGCTCGGTGGAGCCGAGGGCCTCGTGCGGCTGGTCGTGGAGTCCGGCGCCGAGCTCGTGCTCAACGCGCTTGTCGGCTCCGCCGGGCTCGGTCCCACCGTGGCGACGCTCGGCGAGGGCATCGACCTCGCGCTCGCCAACAAGGAGTCGCTCGTCGTCGGCGGCGAGCTCGTGACCGCGCTCGCCGAAGCGACCGGCGCGCAGATCATTCCCGTGGACTCCGAGCACACCGCCCTGCACCAACTGCTCTCAGGACAGCCCCCCGGGGCTGTGGAGCGGCTCACGATCACCGCCAGCGGAGGCCCCTTCCGGGGGCGCACGCGCGCTCAGCTGCAGGAGGTGAGCGTCTCCGAAGCGCTCGCCCACCCCACCTGGGCGATGGGCGGCAAGATCACGATCGACTCCGCCACGATGATGAACAAGGGCCTCGAGCTGATGGAGGCCCACCACCTCTTCGGCACCCCGTACGAGCGGATCGACGTCGTCGTCCACCCCCAGTCGCTGATCCACGGCCTCGTGCAGCTCGCCGACGGCGCGATGCTCGCCCACCTCGGCCCCCACGACATGCGTCTCGCGATCTCCTACGCCCTGCACGGCGGCACGAGCGTCGAGCTGCCGATCGCGCCGCTGGATCTCGTGGAGGTCGGAGCGCTCACCTTCGAGGCCGTAGATCTCGACGCCTTCCCGTGCCTGCGCCTCGCCCGCGCAGCCGCGCTGCAGGGCGGCACCGCTCCCTGCGTGCTGAACGCCGCCAACGAGGTCGCCGTCCACGCCTTCCTGAGCGAGCGCCTGTCCTTCACCGGCATCCCCGCCGTGATCGAAGCGACCCTCGAGCGGCTCCCCAGCGCCCCCGTGCGCGCCTTCGAGTCGCTCTACGAGGCCGACCGCGAAGCCCGCCTGGTCGCCGGCGAGGCCATCGCCGCGCTGGAGGCGCTCTGAAGGTCGGACCACAATCATGGGGCGTGATCTTCGCCGCCAAGATTTGCCGTGGCGTCCTCGCCGGCGCTGCTGTCCAACCCCGATATTGACAGCGGTCCCGGTTCTGCGCAGCCGCAACCGTTCTCATCCGGCTCACCCCCAGCGGCACTTCTGCCCGTGCAGGTGAGTATCAGCACACCCAAGGTTTCATCTTGCGCACCCGACCGTGACGTACCGCATCCACTGCACGGCGAGCTGCTCGGGCGAGACCTACTACCAGCTTCTCCTTGGCAGTCATCACCTAGAACAGTACGAACGTGATCGACGCGCTGCACGGCATCCTCGGGTTGCGCTTCGGTGAGCACGCGCTCAGCGAGCCCGCGTCCGACAGTGAGCCGCTGCAACTGACGATCGCCGCGTGAAGCGCCGCGACCAGGCTCAGGCGGTGGCCAGAGCTTCTGCAAGATCGTCGGCGTTCGTCTCGATCAGGCTGGGAACGGTGACGGTGATCTTGCCGTCGCGCTCTACCAGCCATTTAGCGTTGACGATCGTGATACCGATGACCTCCCCGCTGTCGTCCAACCTCACGGCATGGCCCTCCGGCGTGCCGAACGTGTCCGCTGCGGCCTGTCGTTCGCCTCGGCGCAGGTAGAGCACATCGCCGTCGCTGTCGTAGGAGACATGATCGAACTCGTATGGGCCCACATGGACAGTCATCTCCAGCCTCCCTCTCGCGGATCGAAGCGTATATCGTGACTCAGCTCGCCGGACCGCTCGGGGTCGTGCTGGTGGCAGTGGGAGCGATGGGCCATGATCACGTTATATTGGTCGCGGGGATCGTGCTGGTTGGAATCTTCTTCCTCGACACCGTGCTCTTCTTCCCGATCCTTTGCGCTCAACGTGACCTGAGGCGCAGGCGCTCGCTCGACTCAAACTGAGCTGCAACCGATTTGACGAGCCCATCCGCTAGCGTGCTTTTGACGCAGAGCGCTCCACCGCCCTGCCGCGTCACCGCGAGATAGGCTGGCCGCTCGCCCGCAAGATCTCTGCAAGCAGCTCGGCATCCCACCGCCCACTGCGCGCGCGCTGAGGAACGCCTGCCGTCCCAGCGCTATGGGAAGCAACGCCGCGCCCTCTACGAGTCTGCGCGGCGCCGTGCCGATCTTGATGTCGTTCGCCCGGCGGGCGGTGCGCGTCGGGAACACGAACTCCCCCGACCTGTGCACGAGCCCGGTCGCGGTCAGCCTGCGCACCGCGTCCACGGCGTTGCTGTGGTGGCCCAGCTCGCGCCCGAGCTCCTGCACCGTCCAGGGGCACGACTGGTCGCAGAGCATGAAGTCGAGCACGATGCTGTCTAGCTGCTCCTCGCTGAAACCGTCCGTGGGGTGCTCATCTTGAATACGCTGGTCCGACATGGGAGTTGATACCTCCTGTGTCACGCCCCCGGCAGCTACAACTGCGCGGGGGCACTATTTTGGGTCCGATGATCCTACCACGAACCTGAGCCCTGTGACGTCTGTCTGATGAGCGCCACAGCAAGCAAGGTCATGGTGCTCGGTCGGCTCGGTCGTGAGGACGAGGCCGGGAGCGTCCACGATGACATGGTCGAGCGCTTCGGCGAGGAGGCATTGGCGATGTTCGACAACGCCTCTGATCCGCGGGCGCGTGGACAGGTAGCCACGGTGCTCGCCCGCAAGGCATTGATCCTCCGCGACCTCGGTCGCCGAGATGAGGCGCTGCGCACGCTCAGCGAGGTGATCGGACGCTTCGATGAGGACGAGAACGCGGATGTCAAGATGATCGTCTCGGAAGCTCGTGAGGCTCTTGAGGAGATGATCGACGAGAGCGATTAGGCTTCGCGTAGACCCTGCCGGCATCGCCGGGGCCAGCGCCGAACGCCGCGTCGCGGGGCACGGAGGCCCCGCGAAAGGGGACGGCATCGCTTTCAGGCTATGCGTAACATGGTACGCATGTACGTACTATACTATGCGTATGGACTATCGCCGCCCGCTGCTTGCGGTCACGTCCACGCTCGACGGGGACGTGCTCGCCGTGCTTGCCCGCGCGGAGATCGAGCTGACCGGCCGAGAGCTCGCGCGACACGTGGGCCACGGTAGCCCCGAGGGAGTCCGCAGGGCGGCCGACCGCCTGGTGAGCCAGGGAACGCTGCTGCGCCGCACCGCGGGTGCGGCACACCTCTACCGGCTCAATCGAGATCATCTCGCGGCCCCCTGGATCGAGGGCTTGGCGGGTATGCGCGAACAGCTGATCGAGCGCCTGCGTGCGCTGCTCGCCGGATGGGAGCAGCCCGCGAAGGTCGCGCTGCTGTTCGGCTCGGTCGCCCGCGGCGAGGCGAGCGCAGACAGCGACCTGGATCTGCTGATCGTCCGCGGGCGCAATTGCGATCCCGACTCCGACGGCTGGCGCTCGCAGTTGCTGGACCTGGAGCAGTCCGCGACGGCCTGGACGGGCAACGACGCACGGGTGCTGGAGTACGGCGAGCGGGAGCTCACCGACGCCGCCGGCGAGCCGCTGCTGGAAGAAGCGCTGCGTGACGGCATCGAGCTGTGCGGCTCACGGCGCACGCTGCGACGCGCGATGCGCACGGAGGTCCGAGCGTGACCACACGCACGCGACCCTGCGACGAGGCCACCGCGGCCGGGCGCCTGCGCAAGGCCGAGCAATTTCTCGAAGCGGCCGAGACGATCCGCGATTTCGCCGACGACGACCACGAAGTCGGCGACGCCTACGTGACGCTCTGCGTCCACGCCGGCGTGGCTGCGGCCGACGTGATCTGCTGCGTCGAGCTCAAGGTGCACGCGCAGGGCGAGGACCACAACCAGGCACTCGCGCTGCTGCGGAAGGTTCGGCCCGACGGGGAGAAGCTCGCAAAGTCGCTCGGGCCGCTGCTCGGCATGAAGACGCGCGCCGGCTACAGCCACCGTGCGGTCACAAGCGAAGACCTCAAGCGCGCCCATCGCAACGCGCAACGACTCCTCCGCGCCGCACGCGACCGGCACGTGGTGGGCACCTGAAGACCGCCGTGCGGCCCGGGCGCTTGGATCTGCAAGCAGCTCGGCATCCCACCGCCCACCGGCTCGCGCTAGGAACGCCCGCCGTCCCAGCGCTATGGGAAGAAGCGCCGCGCCCTCTCCGAGCTGATGTAGATACAGGAAAAGAACAGGAAACCGCTCCAAGCGTCGCTCGATGCGTTCGCGGTCCTCCGGACGAGCTTGACGGCCTTGGCTGCGGGCGTGATCGCGGGACCTGCGCGAAGTCTCGCCGTCGCCTGCCACACTGAGGCGCATGAGCTGGGCGCTCACCATCCTGGGCATCGTCGCCCTCATCGTGCTTCACGAGTTTGGGCACTTCGCCGTGGCCAAGGCCGTCGGGATGCGCGTGGAGCGCTTCTCGCTGTTCTTCCCGCCCAAGCTCGTCGGGGTGCGCAGAGGGGAGACCGAATACATGATCGGGGCGATCCCCGCGGGGGGGTACGTGAAGATCACCGGGATGAGCCCGCAGGAAATCGAGGGGCTCGAGCCCGCGGTCGCGCGGCGCGCTTATTACAACCAGCCGCCCTGGAAGCGCATCGCCGTGATCCTGGCCGGCCCCGGCGTGAACCTGCTGATCGCCTTCCTCCTGTTCTGGGGCATCCTGTTTGCCGGCAGCCTCGACGGCATCGCCACGCTTGAACGCCTCAACCCATCGATCCAGACGCAGGTCCCGAGCACGTCCGTGGCGGCGATCGAGAAGGGCAAGCCCGCCTACGGCAGACTCACGCTCGGCGATCGAATCCTCACCGTCGATGGGCGGCCCGTGACCGTCGCCTCCGCCATG
The DNA here is from genome assembly GCA_963813765.1 of uncultured Solirubrobacterales bacterium. Taxonomy (GTDB): domain Bacteria; phylum Actinomycetota; class Thermoleophilia; order Solirubrobacterales; family Solirubrobacteraceae; genus Palsa-744. The sequence goes on along the minus strand of CAWFAB010000006.1, from coordinate 416,521 downwards.
CGCGCGATCTCCGCCCACCGCTGCACCGGGGCGCCGCGCGAGGGCTGCCGCGCCGCCACGCCGGTGCAGCTCACCGTCAGGCGTGCGGGACATGTGGTTGCGCTCACCGTGTACCCCCGCTACAGCGCCGCCCTCCACCGGATGCTGATCGGCTTCGGCTTCGGTACGAGCCCCAAGCGCTACGGTCCCTTTGCCGCCGCTGAGACGGCCCTCGGCGAGATGTGGGGCATCACCGCCCAGACCCTCACCAATATCGGCCACGCCTTCACCAGCGCCAAGGTCCGCCGCCAGTTCAGCAGCATCGTGGGGATCACCGTCGCCACCCAGGAAGCGGTCGTCGCCGGAGCGGGCTACGCGCTTGTCATCCTCGGCCTAGTCTCACTCGTGCTTGCCGTGCTCAACCTCTTTCCCTTCCTACCCCTCGACGGCGGCCACGTGCTGTGGTCCCTCGCCGAGAAGGTCCGTGGGCGCCGGGTCTCGCTCGCCGCGATGTGGCGCTTCAGCTCGATCGGGATCGTGCTGCTCACGTTCCTCGTCATCAACGGCTTCAGCAATGACATCAGCCGCCTCGGCGGGTGAGTATCGCCCCGACGCCGGCGCGGGATTCTCCGGCGCCGCGCACGCGACCACGATGGTGGAGGCGTTTGAGATCACGTGTGCCGCGCTCGGCGATCGCGTCGCGATCCGCACGAAGGGCGACGAGCAGACGCTCACCTGGGCGCAGTGGCGACGGCGCGTTCGCGACCTCGCCGGCGGGCTGCATCGGCTGGGGTTGCGCCGCGGCGACACGCTCGCGATCATGCTCGGCAATCGCCCGGAGTTCCACGTCGTCGACATGGCCGCCGTCACGCTCGGCGCGACCCCGTTCTCGATCTACCAGACCTACGCGCCCAACCAGATCGAGTTCGTCGTCTCCGACGCAGCCGCGCGCATCGCGGTGGTCGAGCGCCAGTACCTCGAGCGGCTGCTGGAGGCCCGCGAGAGCCTGCCCGACCTCGAGCACGTGATTCTCGTCGATCACCCCGAGGGGGAGTCCGCTGCCCGAGGGCGTGCTCACGCTCGCCGAGGTCGAGGCCTTCGGTGCGATACGCAGAGCGCAGGCGGCCGTGGAGGCGGCCGCTGCGCAGGTGGGGCCCGAGGACGTGCTCACCCTGATCTACACCTCCGGCACCACCGGGCCCCCGAAGGGCGTGCAGCTCTGCCACCGCAACCTGCTTGCCGCCGTCTCCGGCATCGAGCGCATGGTCGCAGTTCCCCGAGGACTCCCGCGTGATCTCGTGGCTGCCGGCCGCCCACATCGCCGAGCGCGGCGCCCATCACTACCTGCCGATCGTCTACGGCCTGCAGATCACCTGCTGCCCCGACCCGCGCGAGGTGATGTCCTACCTGCCCGAGGTCCGCCCCCAGTGGTTCTTCGCCGTCCCGCGCATCTGGGAGAAGCTCAAGGCGGGTCTCGAGACGATGCTCGCGGGGATGCCCGAGGAGCAGCGCGCGCGGCACCGAGCGCGCGCTCGCGGCCGGCGTCGAGAAGGTCCGCCTCGAGCAGCGCGGCGAGCCCGTGCCGGAGGAGCTCGCCGCCGAGGTCGCCGCCGCCGACGAGCAGGTGTTCGCCGGCCTGCGCACGATGCTCGGCTTCGACGAGGTCGCGCGCCGTCAACGTCGGCGCCGCCCCGACGCCCGTCGAGGTGCTCGAGTTCTTCCACGCGATCGGCATCCCGCTCTCCGAGCTGTGGGGGATGTCCGAGACCTGCGGCGCCGGCTGCGTCAATCCTCCCGAGCGGATCAAGCTCGGCACCGTCGGCCCGCCCGCGCCCGGCGTCGAGATCGCGCTCGCCGACGACGGCGAGGTGCTCGTGCGGGGCGAGGTCGTGATGCTCGGCTACCGCGGCGCCCCCGAGAAGACCGCCGAGGCGATCGACGCCGACGGCTGGCTGCACACCGGCGACATCGGCGAGCTCGACGACGACGGCTACCTGCGGATCGTCGACCGCAAGAAGGAGATCATCATCAACGCGGCCGGCAAGAACATGTCGCCCGCCAACATCGAGGCGACGATCAAGACGCGCCTCGCCCGCTCATCGGCCAGGCGTGCGCGATCGGCGACCGCCGCCCCTACAACACCGCGCTGATCGTGCTCGACGCCGACTTCGCGCCGATGTGGGCCTCCCAGCACGGGCTCGAGGCGCCGAGCCTCGAGGCAGCTCGCCGGACGAGCCGGCCGTGCGCGAGCGCCGTCCAGGAGGCGTCGACGCCGCCAACGCGCGCCTCGCGCGCGTCGAGCAGATCAAGAAGTTCACGATCGTCCCCGGCGACTGGCTCCCCGGCGAGGACGAGCTCACGCCGACGATGAAGCTCAAGCGCAAGCCGATCGCGGAGAAGTACTCCGCCGAGATCGAGGCGATGTACGCGTAGGATCGCCACGCCGCCCACACCTCTCCAGGACCCCGCCTCGCGCCCAGCTCGACGCGCACGCCAGCCCCTGGGTCTCGCGCGACGATCTCCAAATCCCTAATCATCGGGCGCTCGCACGCACACCCAGCTCTTTACCAGCGGCCCAGCCGCTCTGGTTGCGCGGGGCCGAACAGCGCCTCCATCTCGCCCCGGCGCAGGAGCTCGATCTCTTCCCATTTGCCGGTGGCGCCGAGCCTCCAGTAGAGGCGGCGTAGGCGCGGCGGCAGCCAGTGCGCCAGCGGCAGCAGCGCGTGCGGCTCGATCGGGAACGACCACGCCGGCGTCTGCACGAACCAGCCGCGGCCCGACACGTCGCATCTCCGCTCGCGAACGCCTCGCGCCGCGCGGGCGGGACGTGCTCGATCACGCTGCTGCAGTACGCCGAGGTCGAACTCGCCGTCCGCGAACGGCAGCCCCTCCGCTGCGTCGGCCTGCACGAACGGGCCCGGGTAGCCCGGGTGCGGGTCGATGTCCACGCCGGTGATGTCCAGCGTCGGCTCCAGCGCCCGCAGGCCGAGCCGCCCGCAGCCCACGTCGAGCACCCGCGCGCCCGGGGGCAGGCGTGTCAGCGCGAAGAAGCGCTCGTGGCGGCGCGCTGCGGGCGCGCGCCGCGTAGGGGGACGCCAGGCGCGCCAGCGGGCCGCGCGCGGTGGGGTAGACATCCGCGGGAGACCGCTCTCATGCCCGGGGAGAGTACGCGGCGATGCCCTGCACGCTCGCGTCACCGGGTCGCCTCGGGTCGCCCGCCTTACAATGGCGGCGTGGCCTCCCAGCGCCAGATCCACGTCGGTTCGCGTCCCGATCGGCGGCGGCGCGCCCGTCGCCGTGCAGACGATGACCAAGACCGAGACCGCGAACCTCGCGGCGACGATGGAGCAGATCCGCACGGTCGCCGAGGCCGGCGCGGACATCGTGCGCGTCGCGGTGCCCCGCGAGCAGGACGTCGAGGCGCTGCGCACGATCGTCGCGCGAGTCGCCGATCCCGGTGATCGCGGACATCCACTTCAACCACACCCTTGCGCTGAAGGCGATCGAGGCCGGCGCGCACTGCGTGCGGATCAACCCCGGCAACATCGGCGGCCCCGAGAAGGTCGCCGAGGTCGTCGCCCTTGCCAGCGAGCGCGGCATGCCGCTGCGCGTCGGCGTCAACTCCGGCTCGCTGCCCAAGCATCTGCGCCAGCTCGAGTACGACAATCCCGTCGAGGCGCTCGTCACCGCCGCGATCGAGACCGTGCGGCTGATGGAGAGCCTCGACTTCGAGGACTTCAAGGTCTCGATGAAGTCCACCTCGGTCCCCAACACGATCGCCTCCAACCGCCTGCTCGCCGAGCGCATCCCCTATCCGCTGCACCTCGGGATCACCGAGGCCGGCACCAAGTGGTCGGGCTCGCTGAAGTCCGCCGTCGGGCTCGGCACGCTGCTGGCGGACGGCATCGGCGACACGATCCGCATCTCGCTCTCGACCTTCCACGCCGAGGAGGAGGTCAAGGTCGCCTGGGAGATCCTCAAGGCGCTCAAGCTGCGCGAGCGGGGGCCCGTGCTGATCGCCTGCCCGACCTGCGGGCGCCTGCAGTTCGACATGGACACCGTCGTCACCGAGGTCGAGCGGCGCCTGGAAGCCTACGAGGACCCGATCGAGGTCTCCGTGCTCGGCTGCGCCGTCAACGGCATCGGCGAGGCCCGCCACGCCGACTTCGGCATCACCGGCGCCAAGGACATGGGGATGATCTACTCCAAGGGCGAGCCGCTGAAGAAGGTTCCCACCGACCAGCTCGTCGAGGAGCTCTTCAAGGAGATCGACCGCTACTACGCCGCCGGCAAGACCGTCCAGCGCGACGAGCGCGCCGCCGCCGAGGCCCGCGAGTGGCTCGCCGCAAACGAGGACGACACCGCGATGACCCCCGAGCGGCTCGCCGCGCTGGAGGCCGCCGCCGCGCAGAGCGACGAGGAGGCCGACGCCGTGCTCGAGTCGATGCTCCAGCCGGCCGCGGCCGGGGGGCCGCCGCTGGACGAGGCGGTTTCCCCGGTCGCCGGCCGGCGCTTCAGCCGCAGCTGAGCGCCGGCGCGCCGCGACTCAGCCCGCGGCCGCGAACCGCTCCGCCACCTGTCTCCCAGTTCGACCACGTTCCACCACGCGTCGAGGTAGTCCGGGCGGCGGTTCTGGTACTTCAGGTAGTACGCGTGCTCCCACACGTCCACGCCGAGCAGCGGCGTCTTGCCCGTCGGAGATCGGGTTGTCCTGGTTGGGGGTGCCGACGATTGCCAGGCCCGAGCCGTCGTGCACCAGCCACGACCAGCCCGAGCCGAACTGGTTCACGCCCGTTTCCTTGATCTTCGCCTGGAAGTCCGCGAAGGAGCCGAACGCGGAGGCGATCGCCTCACCCAGCGCGCCGTCCGGCTCGCCGCCGCCGCTTGCGCTCATGCTCTCCCAGAACAGCGTGTGGTTGTAGTGGCCGCCGCCGTTGTTGCGCACCGCGGTGCGCTTCTCCTCGGGCACCTGGCTCAGGTCCTTCAGCACGTCCTCGATCGCCGCGTTCTGCCAAGGGCGTGCCGGCGAGCGCGGCGTTGGCCTTGTCCACGTACGCCTGGTGGTGCTTGTCGTGGTGGATTTCCATCGTCAGCTTGTCGATGTGCGGCTCCAGCGCGTCGTACGCGTAGGGAAGCGGCGGGACTGTGTAGGCCATCGGGGCTCCTTCTCTGGTCTTCTGATTGACGCTCGGCTATTGGACGCTGTTCTATCAGAGGCTCTGGTGCAAGCGATCCGGCCAATCAAAGAAGAGGGGCCCGACCGAAGCCGGGAGACACTCGCCTTCGGCTCGCATCCCCGTTTCGGCCAGCCGGCCTGCGGCCGGCTGCGCCACCCTCTAGGCTCCCCCGTCGATGACCCGCCTCTCCGAGTACCTGCTGCCCACCGAGAAGCAGGCCCCCGCCGACGCGGAGGCGATCTCGCACAAGCTGATGGTGCGCGCCGGGCTGGTCCGCCAGATGGGCGCGGGCATGTGGACGTGGCTGCCCGCGGGCTGGCGTGTGCACCAGCGCGTCGTCGCGATCATCCGCGAGGAGATGGACGCGATCGGCGCCCAGGAGATGCTGATGCCGGTGCTCCAGCCCGCCGAGCCGTGGCGCAGGACGGGGCGCCTCGAGATCGAGGAGCTCTTCAAGCTCACCGACCGCAAGGGCTCCGAGCTCGTGCTCGCGATGACCCACGAGGAGGCTGTCACCTTCCACGTCGCCCAGACCGTGCGCTCCTACCGCGACCTGCCGCTGATCCTCTACCACTTCCAGGTCAAGGAGCGCGACGAGCCCCGCCCGCGCGCCGGGGTGCTGCGCACACGGGAGTTCGTGATGAAGGACGCCTACACCTTCGACCGCGACGCCGCGGGGCTGGAGGTGAGCTACGACAGGCACGTGGGCGCGTACGACCGCATCATGGAGCGCACCGGCCTGCGCTTCTACCGCGTCGAGGGGGACGTGGGGATGATGGGCGGGCTCGGCGCCCACGAGTACATGGCGCCCTGCCCCGCGGGCGAGGACCAGGTGGCGCTCACGGAGGGGTATGCGGCGAACCTCGAGGTCGCGCTGAAGCACCCCGATATCCGGGAGGTGGGAGAGGGTGACGAGTCGGACGACGGGGGCGAGCGGGAGAAGCGCTACGCGCTCGGCGATCGCGAGCTCACGATCGAGCCCGCGATCGAGATCGGCAACATCTTCAAGCTCGGCACCCGCTACTCGGAGCCGCTGGGCGCCAACTACCTCGACGAGCACGGCGCACGAGCAGCCGATCTGGATGGGCTCCTACGGGATCGGCCCCGCACGCATCGTCGCCGCCGCCGTGGAGCAGTACGCCGACGAGCACGGGATCTCCTGGCCGCGCGCGCTCGCGCCGTTCGCTGTGCACCTCGTGGCCCTCGGCAAGCCCGGCACCCCCGAGCGCGATGCGCCGGACGGGCTGTACGCGACCCTGAGCACGGGGGGCGTGGAGGTGCTCTACGACGACCGCGACCTCGGCGCTGGGGAGAAGTTCGCCGACGCCGAGCTGCTCGGCTGCCCGCTGCGGCTCACCGTGGGCGCAGGTCGCTGGAGTCCGGCGAGATCGAGGTGCAGGTGCGCCGAGGCCGCCAGAGCGCTCCCGGCCTGCCGCTGGGCGCCGCGGCGGATGTGCTGGTGCGGGCGGTGGACGAGCTGTGCCAGAGCCTCTCTCTGAGCGCGCCGCCGTCTGACTGCGCGCCTGGGCCTCGACCGCTCGGGCCCGCCGCCGCCACAGACTGCCGTCGGGGCAGCCGCTGCGGCCGTGGACGATCCCCAACGCGATCGGTTTCCTGCGGCTCGCGCTGATCCCGGTGTTCCTCGTGCTCGCCCTCTCGAGCGCCGAGGGCGTGGGCACATTGCCCGCGATCCTGTTCGCGGTGATCGGCTGGGGCGACTACGCCGACGGGATCGCCGCCCGCGTGACCCGCCAGTACAGCCGCCTGGGGGCGCTGATGGACCCGATCACCGACCGCCTGCTGGTGATCTCCGGCGTGGTGGTCTGCTGGCATTTCGAACTGCTGCCCCGCTGGGCGCTCGCGGTGCTCGTTGCGCGCGAGCTCACGATGCTGGCGCTCGGCCGCTACGGATTGGCGCGCGGGGTGGAGCTGCGCATCAACTGGCCCGGGCGCCTCTCGGTGGCGCCGATCATGGGCGCCTTCTTCTTCGCGATGGTCGGCCTCGAAGGGTTCGCTGTGGTTCTGCTCTATGTCGGCCTCGCGCTCGCGCTGCTCGCGTCGGCGCTGTACGCTGCGCGACGGCCGTCGCCGAGCATGAAGCCCTCAAGCTCAGCTTGACCTTTGGGCTATAGTAGGGCTGGCAGCTCAGCGCCGGCGCCGCGTGGCAGAGGCGCGAACAGAGTCCCCGAGAGGAGGACAAGCCCCGCTATGGATAGACCTTCCCCGACCTCGGCTCGCTGTCGGACGCCGAGCTGAAGGATCTCATCCGCCAGCTCACCGAGGAGGAGACCGATATCTCCTACCGGCGTCGCATCCTGCACGGCAAGATCGACATCCTGCGTGCCGAGCTCGTCAACCGCCTGCAGCAACAAACACGACAACGGCGAGCAGTCATGATCACCGGCGAGGACGTGCAGCAGCTCACGGACATCCTCGCCGGCCGATCTGCTGGCCGATCTCCGATCGGTGGTCGCCCGACGGGCACCGCGACCGACGGTGCGGAGATAGCGAGTCGATGGCGCTGCACTGCCCCGAGTGCGGTTTCCTCAACGGCGAGGGCGCAAACTTCTGCCAGCGCTGCGGCGCCTCGCTGCGCGGCGAGAGCCCGGGCGAGCGGATGGGGGGGCTGGGCGGGGATCGGGTGGGTGGGGAGCCGGTCACCGCGACCTACCGCATCGACGAGACCGGGGAGCTCGTGCCGGTCGAGCTCGGCGAGGTCACCGAGCACGGGCCCGCGCTCGTGATCCGCGCCGGCGGGGGCCGCGTGGGGGAGAGCTTCCCCGTGGCGGGCGAGCGCATGAGCATCGGCCGCCGCCCGGACTCGGGGGTCTTCCTCGACGACATCACGGTCTCGCGCGACCACGCCCTGCTGATCCGCCGCGGCGATCAGTGGCACTCGACGACTGCGGCTCGCTGAACGGCACCTACGTGAACCGCGAGCGGATCGAGTCCCACCGCCTCGAGGAGGGCGACGAGTTGCAGATCGGCAAGTACAAGCTGACCTTCCACGCGCGCTGATGTCGGCCTTCCAATCCCACCCCGCACTCCACGCCCGCTGATGGCCCCCACACCGATCACCGATATCGACGCCGACGTGGAGCTCGAGCGCGGCCTGATGACCGGGTCCCCGCCCACCCGCCCTCCGGGCCGCTCGCAGGCCGAGGGCGCCCCCGTGAGCGGGGGCGAGGAGGGGGCGCGGGCGAAGTCGCTCACGATCGGCGCCGTCTGCAAGGCGCTCGCCCAGGAGTTCCCCGACATCTCGATCTCGAAGATCCGCTACCTGGAGGATCAGAAGCTCCTCGACCCCGCGGCGCACCCCGGGCGGCTACCGCCTCTACACCCAGGGCGACGTGGCCCGCCTGCGCACGATCCTGCGCCTGCAGCGCGACGAGTTCCTGCCGCTGCGCGTGATCCGCCAGGAGCTCGCCGCGGGGCGCAGCGGGGAGACCCCTCCGCCGGGGATAGACGGATCCCCGCCGACCCAGGGTGGAGGGGTGGGCGGGCATCGCATCTCCGGCGCGCGAGCGTCAGCGTGCGCGAGGACAGCGGCGCGCTCTACTCGCTGGAGGAAGTGCTCGAGGAGACCAAGGCCGAGGCGAAGCTCGTGCGCGAGCTCGAGGAGTACGGCGTCGTCAAGGGCGAGCTGCGCGGCGGCGTGCGCTACTTCGACGAGACCGAGCGCGAGATCATCGCCGCGGTCGCCGAGCTGGCGCGCTACGGCGTGGGCGGGCGCAACCTGCGGGTCTTCCGCTCCTCCGCCGACCGCGAGGCGAGCCTGCTGCAGCAGATCCTCGCGCCCGGCGCTGCGCTCGCGCAACCCGCAGCGGCGCAAGGAGGCCCTGGACGCGCTCGAGAACCTCGCCGCGGTGGCCACGCACCTGAAGCACCTGCTGCTGATCCGCGACCTGCGCAAGATCGTCCGCTGATGGAGCGCCGCGGCGACGGCGAGAGCCTGCGCTCGCTGATCCGCGAGATCCCCGACTTCCCGCAGCCGGGGATCGGCTTCAAGGACATCACGCCGCTGATGGCCGACGCCGCAGCGCGCTCGCCGACGCGGTGCGCGGGCTGGCCGAGCACGCGCGGCCGCTGCGCGTCGACTGCGTCGTCGCCGCCGAGGCGCGCGGCTTCCTGCTCGGCCCGGCGCTCGCGCTCGAGCTCGGCGCGGGCTTCGTGCTCGCGCGCAAGCCGGGCAAGCTGCCGTATCGAGACGGTCAGCGCCGAGTACGTGCTCGAGTACGGCGCCGGCGCAGCTCGAGCTGCACACCGACGCGCGTGCCGCGGCGCCGCGCGTGCTCGTGCACGACGACCTGCTGGCCACCGGCGGGCACGGCGCGGCGCTGTGCGAGCTCGTCGAGCAGCTCGGCGGCGAGGTCGTCGGCTGCGGCTTCCTGATCGAGCTCGCGTTCCTCGGCGGCCGCGAGCGGCTCGCGCCGCACGAGTCCACGCGCTGCTCACCTACGAGTCCTAGGCTTGGCGCCGATGCCCACCGCGCGCCGCAGCCGCACGATCGCCGCGCCGGCGAGGAGCTGTGGGAGGTCGTCAGCGACCCCCACCACCTGCCGCGCTGGTGGCCGCGCGTGGAGCGCGTCGAGGACGTGCGAGGAGGCGCGTTCACCGAGGTGATGAAGACCCCGAAGGGCAAGGTCGTGCGCGCCGACTTCCACGTCGTCGCTGCCGACGAGCGCGCACGCGCGCTGCGCTGGGCCCAGCAGGTGGAGGGCACGCCGTTCGCGCGCCTGCTCGCGCTCCGCGGTCACGGAGGTGCGCCTGCAGCCGGCCAGGGCGCGGCACGCGGCGACCGACGTGACGATCGAGCTGCGCCAGGCGCTGCACGGCGATCTTCCCGCGCCTCGGCGGCCGGTCCGCGTGCGCCGCGCGGCACGCGCCACGCTCGAGGAGGCGCTCGACGGCCTGGAGCGGATCAGTGGCTGAGAGAGGGTCGGGCCCTGTGCGCGGTCAGTCCCCGCGATGCGCTGGTGGGGCTGGGGCGATCCCGGCGCGGCCGCCGGCGCTGCCGGCGCAGGCGCTGGAGCTTCCTGCGCGAGATCGTCGGGACGGCGCGCGCGCCCGCGCCCGCCGGTGGCGCTCGCGCAGGTGCGCCTCGCGCCCGCGGCGCTCGCGGAGCGGCCCGCGCGGAGCTGCGCGCGCTCGCTCGGCGCGGAGGGGGTGCGCGACGACCACGCGGAGCGCGTGCGCACGCGGCGGGCAAGGGCTACCCCGACCTCGTGCGCCTGCGCGCGGGCGAGCCGGAGGGGGCGCCCGACGCGGTCGTCTATCCCTGCGCGCCACGAGCAGGTGCGCGGCGCTGCTCGAGCTGTGCGCGCGGCGCTCGCTCGCGGTCGTGCCGTTCGGCGGCGGCACGAGCGTCGTCGGCGGGCGTCGCGCCGCTGCGCGGCGAGCACGCGGCGGTGATCGCGCTCGACATGCGCGGCCTGGGCGAGCGTGCTTGCGCTCGACCGCGAGTCGCTCACGGTGACCGTGCAGGCGGGCATGCGCGCCCCCGCGCTGGAGCGGCAGCCTGGCGGCGCGGGGGCTGACGCTCGGGCACTTCCCGCAGTCCTACGAGTACGTCTCGCTCGGCGGCTGCGCGGCGACGCGCTCGGCGGGCCAGGCCTCGACGCGGCTACGGGCGCATCGAGAAGATGGTGCTCGGGCTGCGCCTCGCGCGCGCCGGCGGGCGAGATCGAGCTGCCGGCGCTGCCGGCGAGCGCCGCCGGCCCGGAGCTGCGCCAGCCTGCTGGTCGGCTCGGAGGGCACGCTCGGCGTGATCAGCGAGCTCGCGCTGCGCGTGCGCCCGGCGCCGCGCGCGCGCCGCTACGAGGGCGTCTTCTTCGAGGACTTCGCGGCCGGCGCGCAGGCGCTGCGGGCGCTCGCGCAGGAGCAGCGCGCGCCCGACGTGGCGCGGCTCTCCGACGAGGCGGAGACGCGCATGTCGCTCGCGCTGGCGCGGCGGCGGGCGGGCAGTCGAAGGGCCGCCTCGGGCGCGCGTACCTCGGCCTGCGCGGCTACCGCGCGGGGCTGCCTGGCGATCCTCGGCTTCGAGGGCGCCGAGGAGCTCGAGCGCCGCGGCGCACGCGGGCGCTGGCGCTGGTGCGCGGCCACGGCGGCCTGCCGGTCGGCCGCTCGCCGGGGGAGGCGTGGCTGCACGGCGCGCTTCGCGGCGCCCTACCTGCGCGACGAGCTGCTCACGCACGGCGTGATGGTCGAGACGCTCGAGACCGCCACGCAGTGGTCGAACCTGCGGCGGCTGCACCGCGAGCGTCGGCCGGCGCGATCGCGCGAGGCGCTGCGCGCGCAGGGGACGCCCGGGCTCGTGATGTGCCACGTCTCGCACGTGTACGAGACGGGCGCGTCGCTGTACTTCACGTTCCTCGCGCGCCAGCGCGAGGGCGACGAGATCGAGCAGTGGCGCGCGGTCAAGGCGCGGCGAGCGACGCGATCGTCGCGGGCGGCGGCACGATCACCCACCACCACGCGGTCGGGCGCGACCACGCGCCGTGGATGGCGCGCGAGATCGGCGAGCACGGGCGTGGCGGCGCTGCGCGCGCTGAAGGCCGAGCTCGACCCGCCGGGATCATGAACCCGGGCAAGCTGCTTGGCGCTGCGGCTAGTCCGACAGCCGAACGGGCCGCGCAGGACGACGGCCCGGGTGCGGGTCGGGCGCGTTGCTCGTCTCGCGCGTGAGCAGGATCTGCGTGGAAGCTGCCGGCGTTCGCGGGCAGCAGCGCCGCCGCCCGCGAGCTTGCTCGCTGGAGCCGACGCGGCGGGCTCTGCTGAGCGGCTCGCGGCTGGTCGGGGAGTTGTACGAGCCAGACCGCGTAGAAGAAGCCTTCGGTGGACGGCGGGAGGTGTTCGGCGGCGATGTAGAACGCGTGTCTGCCGCCTTCGGAGAGGATCTCGACGCGCGCCCGGCTGCGCTCGCCGGTGCGGTCGGGCGCAGCGTGATGCGGCTTGCCGTATTCGGCTGTGGGCCGGTCGTCGAGGCCCGTGGTCGTACCCGAGGAGGAGCTCGCGGGGGCGCTCGGCGAGGATCCGTTGGTCGTGCCGGTCGAGGAGCCCGCGGTGGTGCTCGAGGGCGCGCTCGCGGTGCTGCCGCGAGGTCTGGGAGCCGCCGCCGATGACGGCGGTCGGGATGGCTGACGACGGACTCCCCGCCGAGCGACGATCAGCACGACGCCGACGAGCGCGAGCGCCGAGCCGCGAGCTGCGATCGCGCGCCCGCCGCGAGCTGCGGCGTGCTCGCCGCGGGCGAGCGCGGGCGCGCGATGCTCGGCGGAGGTGGTCGGGGCGCTGACCGAGCGGGGTCGCGGCCCGCGCAGCAGCGCCGCCCGCGGCGGATCTGCTCGCGGGGATCTCGGGCAGCGGCGCGTCGCGAGCGGCGCGAGCTCGGCGGCGAGCGCCCGCGCCCACTCGCCAGCGGCGGCGGAGCCCGCCAGGTAGGCGCGCGTCGCCAGGCCGCTCGCGCGACGCCCGCTGCTGGCCGAGCAGGTAGTCGCCGACCTCCTCGCGCTGCTCGGCCGTCAGCTCGCGCGCCTGGCGCGGCGCGAGCACGGCGAGCGCGGCGTGCGCGCGGTCGTGCACGGCGCGCTCGGCGATGCTCGAGCATGCGCGCGACCTCGGCGTAGCTCTTGCGCCGGCGCAGCAGCAGGGAGAGCGCCGCGCGCTGGTCGGGGGGAAGCTCGTCCAGTCGGCTCATGGGTCAGCATGTCCGCCGCGCAGCGGCCGGTCAGGCGTGGCGAGGGTCCGTAGGCTATCGTGGCGCCGCGATGGCCACGCCCAGCGTGCAGGAGCATCGACCGGCCAGCGGTACGCGGGTTCGACCGCCTCTACGGCCTGGAGCTGCTGGACGTCTCCGACAGCGAGGTGCGCGCGCAGGTGGCGGTGCGCGAGGAGATCAAGCAGCCCGTGGGCCTCGTGCACGGCGGCGTGTACGCGTCGATCGCGGAGTCGATCGCCTCGCTCGCGACGGCGCTCGCGGTGCTCCCGCAGGGCGAGATGGCGATGGGCCTGTCCAACAGCACGAGCTTCCTGCGCCCGATCACCGACGGGCGCGTGCACGCGCACGCGACGCGCCTGCACCGCGGCCGCACGACGTGGGTGTGGGACGTGCGCTTCAGCGACGACGCCGACCGCACGTGCGCGGTCACGCGCATGACGATCGCCGTGCGGCCGCGCCGGCCCGCTGGCCGAGGGCCCTCCGGCACCGCGCGGCCAGCGCAGCGGCGCGCAGCGGCGCCGGTCCCTGCGAGGGCAGCGGCGTCTCGGCGAAGCCGGTGTCGGGCAGCGCGCGCGGGCAGCGGCGCGCCGGGCGCGCCGGGCTCGTTGATCGGCACGATCGTCTGCGCGGCCGCGCGCGGCGAGCGCGGGTCGCTCGGCGTAGATGTCGACGACCACGCCGCCCGTCGGGATCACGATCGTCTCGCCGCCCTGGGCGACGAGCGCCGGGACGCCGCGGACGCGCGTCGTGCCGCCGCGGCGCGGCGCCGCCGGGGAGGAAGCTGTTGTCGGGCGAGGTGACGATCCGCAGCGGCGGTCACGCACGTGCCCTGGCCGCCTGCAGCGCAGTCGCCGTACTGGACGCTGTAGGCGCCGCTCGGGTCGTGCGCGCTTCGGTGATCGCCAGGCCCGTGGAAGGAGCCGCCGAGCCAGTAGACCGGGAAGCGGGCCTGCACGACCAGCGCCTCGAGGATGTTGTGCGGGATCGGCTGGTCCTGCAGCGTGTCGCCGCAGCCGCGCGACGCGCACAGCGCGCAGCGCAGCCGAGGGTCGAGCGCCGGACGCACGTCGAGCGCATCAGTGAGCGGCGGGCGCCCGCGTCAGCCGCGGTAGCGGTTGGTGATCGGCATGCGCCGGTCGCGGCCGAACGCGCGCGTGGTGATCTTGATGCCCGGGGGCGCCTGGCGGCGCTTGTACTCGGCGAGGTCGACGAGCCGGATCGTGCGGTCGACGTCGGCCGCGGGCAGCCCCTGCGGCGATCAGCTGCTCGCGGCTGCTGGTCGAGCTCGATGTAGCCCTGCAGGATGCGGTCGAGCAGCTCGTAGGGCGGCAGCGAGTCCTCGTCGCGCTGGTCGGGGCGCAGCTCGGCCGAGGGCGCGCGCTCGATGATCGACGGCGGGGATCGGCGGCCGCTCGCCCGGCGCCGCGGCCCCGACCGGGCTCGCCGCCGGATCGTCGCTCCCGGCCGGGGCGAGTTGCGCCACTCGCAGAGGCGGTAGACGAGCGTCTTGGGGACGTCCTTGATCACCGCGAAGCCGCCCGCGAGGTCGCCGTAGAGCGTCGTGTAGCCGACCGACATCTCGGACTTGTTGCCGGTCGTCAGCACGAGCCAGCCGAACTTGTTCGACAGCGCCATCAGCAGGTTGCCGCGGATGCGCGCCTGCAGGTTCTCCTCGGTCAGGTCCGGCTCGCGCCCCGCGAACTCGGTCGCAGAGCGTCGCTGCGTAGGCGCTCATCGCGGTCTCGATCGGCAGCTCGTGGGTGCGCACGCCGAGCGCGCGCGGCGAGCGCGCGCGCGTCCTCCTGGGTGTCCGGGGAGGAGTAGGGCGAGGGCATGATCGCCGCGCTCACGCGCTCGGCGCCCGAGCGCGTCGACGGCGAGGCAGGCGACGAGCGCGGAGTCGATCCCGCCGGAGAGCCCGAGCACCACGTGGCGAAGCCGTTCTTCTCGACGTAGTCGCGCAGGCCCAGGCAGAGCGCCGCGTAGACCTCGGCCTCCACCGGCGCGAGCGGCTCGGCCAGCGGGCGCTCGGGCGGCGGAGGCGCGGCTGGCGATCGGCGTCGCGGGCCGGGCAGCGGGCGGAGCTCCGCGGGCGGTGACGGCCGCGCGGCCGGGCGGTGGCCCGCGTCGCGCAGCCGCGCTGCGGCGGCGGCGTCGAGGTCGACGTCGCACACCAGCAGCTCCTCCGCGAACTGCGCGGCGCGCGCGATCGTCTCGCCGGTGTGGTCGATGACGAAGGAGTGCCCGTCGAAGACGAGCTCGTCCTGGCCGCCGACGAGCCCGCAGAAGGCGACGCAGGCGAGGTTGCTCGCGGGCGCGCTGGGCGAACATCCGCTCGCGCTCGGCGCCCTTGCCGGCGTGGTAGGGGGAGGCGGAGATGTTGACGATCAGCGTCGCGCCGGCGAGCGCCTCCTCGCTGGCGGGCGGGCCGGGCTCCCAGATGTCCTCGCAGACGGTCAGCCCGACGCGGTGCCCGCCGACGTCGATCACCGCGCCGCCGCGTCCGGCCTGGAAGTAGCGCTGCTCGTCGAAGACGCCGTAGTTGGGCAGGTGGACCTTGCGGTAGATCGCGTGGACCGCCCCTCGGCGAGCACCGCGGCGGCGTTGTAGACGTCCTCGGCGCGCTCGGGGAAGCCGACGACCGCGACGATCCCGCTGCGCGTCGGCGGCGAGCTCCTCGAGCGCGGCGCGGGCGTCGGCGAGGAAGTGCTCGCGCAGCAGCAGGTCCTCGGGCGGGTAGCCGGTGAGCGCGAGCTCGGGGAACAGCACGAGCTCGCGCCGCCGGCCGCGCGCGCCGCGTCGATGCCCGCGCGCGATGCGCTCGCGCGTTGCCGGCGATGTCGCCGACGGTGGCGTTCATCTGGCAGAGCGCCAGGCGCACAGTCAGGGCTTGGCGGCCGCCCGCCCGGCGGGCGGGCGCGTCCGCCGGTCTCCTCGCGCGGCCGTTGGCTTTGCCGGCCGGCTGGCGGTGCGCCGGCCTTCGCGCCGCCGCCGCCGTGAGCGGCGGCGTGCTTCGCGGGGGCGCGCGGGGGGCGCGCTGGCCGATCTTCGATCGGTTGGCGGCGCGGGCGAGCAGGCGGATCGCGCGCTCGAGGTCGAGCGCGATCGCGTCGAGGTCGGGGAGCGCGTCGTAGTCGCCGAGCAGCCCGAAGCCGAGGTGGCCGTTGTAGCTCATCACCGCGATCCCGAGCGCCTGGCGGCGGGCGAGCGGCACGACCGGGTAGAGCGCGCGCAGGCGGCGCCCGAGCAGGTAGAGCGGGAACTGCGGGCCCGGGACGTTCGTGACGACGAGGTTGAAGTAGCGCTGGCGGGCCTGCAGGCGCGCGGCCTGGCTGAGGATCGTCGGGCGGCGCGAAGCCCGCGAGGTTGGTGAGCACCTGGGCGCCGACCGCCTGGCCGGAGTGCTTCAGGTCCTCCATCGCGAGGCGGATCTGCTCGCAGGCACTCGGCGGGGTCCTCGACGCCGACCGGCAGCGGCGCCCACATCGCGGCGACGCTGGTTGCCGAGCGCGCCGCGCTCGGCGTCCGCACGCACCGAGACCGGCACCATCGCCTTCAGCACGAGCGCCCTCGGTGTCGTGGCCGTGCGTCGCGCAGCCAGCGGCCGAGCGCGAGGCTGACGGACGGCGAGCACGACGTCGTTGAGCGTGCCGCCGAGGGAGTCCTTGATCGCCTTGAAGCGGGCGAGGTCGGCGTCGAGGAACGTGTAGCGGCGGTGCGGGCCGATGTCGACGTTCAAGGGGCGGGGGGCGCCGGCGCGTTGATGCCCGCCAGCGTGGTCGCGCCGACGCTCGCCAGGCCGTCCCGCAGCTGCCCGAGCGCCCGGCGCGGCGCGCGCAGCATGCGCGCGCGCCCCGCGCGCCATCTCGCCGGGCACCGTGGCGCGCTCCAGCAGCGCCTCGCCGAGCAGCTTCGCCGAGCCCGGGCAGCGGCTGCGCGGCTCCACGGCTCCGGCGGACGCGGCGTGGGCGCGGGCTCGGGCGCGGCGTCGAACAGGACGGTGGTGATGTCCACGCCCGGAGATCCCGTCGACGAGCGCGTGGTGGGTCTTGGCGATCAGCGCGAAGCGCCGGCCGGCCATGCGCTCGACCAGCCAGATCTCCCACAGCGGCTTGGAGCGGTCCAGGCGCTGTGAGAAGAGCCGCCCGGCGAGCCGCTTCAGCGCCGCCTCGTCGCCCGGCCGGGGCAGCGCGGTGTGGCGGATGTGGTAGTGGGGGTTGAAGTGGGGGTCGTCGGTCCACACCGGCCGGCCCTGGTCGAGCGGCACGTACGCGAGCCGCTGGCGGTAGCGCGGCACGAGGTGCAGGCGGCTCTGCACGTGATCGACGAGCTCCTGCGGCGTGGGCGCCTGGCCCTCGAAGACCATCACCGACGCCACGTGCATGTGCGCGGTGGAGTGGTCCTCCAGGTGCAGGAACGCGGTGTCGAGGCCGGTCAGGCGGTCGGGGTTGGCCATCCGGGTGATTGTCGCTGCTCGTGGGCGGGGCGTCAATGATTGCTTCGAAATCTTCGTCCGCGGGCCGTCCACCGGGCTGCATGCGGGACTGTGGCACACCGATCCGTGTCGATCGGGGCAGCCCGCGGGACCCTGGAAACATTTTCTGCGTTCCGCTCCGCGGCGGAATCCCCCGCCCCGCCTGGGATTGTCCGAGCGGAGCTCATCCCTGTGTGATGCAGCGCACAGTGATCCGGGGCGGGGCGTCTATTCTCCCCCGGTCATTTGAGCCTGCCGAATCGCCGCCGTCGTTGGGGGCGAACGGGGGACCCACTGCCGGACCGCGAGAGGGCGGTCCGGATGGGGCGAATCGGCCGCTGATGCGGCGGTAACGCCGGCTGACGCACGCCATCGTGCGCCGGCGGCGGCGCGAGCCCGACAGCTAACCCCGTAGGCGGTGACCAAGGAGGACCTCGTATGTACGTTCCCGCGACGCCTGCGCTGACTGCGCCACCCCTGTCCCCGGCGGGGATCGGAGCGATCGAAGCTCGCCGTATCCGCCGCCGCCCGTCGAGACCCTGCTGAGCGTCCGGCGCACCGAGTTGAACGTGCTCGACGGCCGCGCCGCGACCGTCGCGGGGGCGTTGCTGAGCGGTCCCCGGAGGACCGGCGATCGACGGGCGAGAGTGGCGGGGGAGCTCGTCAGCCTGCAGGCTCGTGGGCGCCATGGCTGGCGGACGCTCGCGAGCACGCCCACGGGCGCCCGCGGGCGCTTCCGGCTGCGCTACCGCACCCATCGCATCGGCAGCGAGCTCCTGCGCGTGCGCTTCGCGGGCGCCGCCGGCGAGCGCGGCGCGCACCGCCGGGTGGGCCGCATGAACGTCTACCGCCTGGTCGAGGCCTCCTGGTACGGCGGCGGCGGCAGCCTCGCCTGCGGTGGTTGGCTGACGAGCTCCACGATGGGCGTCGCCAACAAGACGCTGCCCTGCGGCACGCTCGTGACCCTGCGCTACGGGCAGCGCACGGTGAACGTGCGGGTGATCGACCGCGGCCCCTACGTGGCGGGCCGCGAATTCGACCTCACCGAAGCCACCAAGCGCGCGCTCGGGTTCGAAGGCGTCGGGGAGGTGTGGGCCACGAGCTGAGGTGAGGGCCCACAAGGCCCCGGCGCGCTGGTGGGATCAGCGCAGGTAGACGGCGAAGAAGTCGCGGTCGTCGGGCGTCAGGTAGCGGTCGGCCGGCCGTTCCGTTCCTTCCAGCAGCTTCGACGGCTGCAGCGCGCCTGGAGCGGCGTAGGTGTTGAAGCTGATCCAGTAGGAGTTGATGTCGAGCTCCATCGCCCGCACCGCGCCCGGCGTGGATCAGGATCTGCGCGAGGCTGCCCACGGTCTGGTCGTTGGCGGCCGCGTAGAGCAGGTTGCCGCTGGCGGTCGACGCCGATCCCCGAGCGCCACACCTGCACCGCGTTGCCGAGCGTCGCGCCCCATTCGGGGCCGTCGCTGAGATTGGGGTTGGGCCGGCCGCCGCACGACGATCAGCGGGAGGTTCTGGCGCGCGAACACGACGTTCGGCCGGCACGCGCGGGCCGCCGTGCCACGCGATCACGTCGTAGCGCCCGTCGGTGTAGCGGACGAACGTCGCCTGGCCGTCGCGCATCGGCGCGTAGGCGTGGCCGTAGCAGCGCCCACCCGCCGTGGAGTCGGCGAGCTTGAAGCCGCTGTTGAAGGTCGCCAGCAGCCTGCGGGCGGTGCGCGTGCGGGCACCTCCATCGCGCCCCGCGAGGGCAGTGCCACCGCGGGCTCCTGGCGCCCGGCGATACAGCGAGACCGTCGTGCGCGAGGTGTTGATCCACGCGACCCCCGCGACCAGCCGCGGGTATTCGGCGGGGTCGCTGCGGAAGGTCGCTCACGAGCAGCGGCGGGTCGGTGCGGCTCTCGCCCACGCTGCGTGGGGTGCCAGACGCCCTCGCCGGGCAGCGCGGGGCTGCGTCAGCGGCGCGACGCGCGCCGGGCGGTCGACGATCCGGCGCTGCCGCGCCGCCGAGCGCTGCGCCGGCGACCCCGACCTTGGGCAGCGCGTGCAGCGCCGGCCCGCCCTTGGCGGGGGCGTCAGCGAGTAGTAGATCGACTCGATCTTCGTCACCAGCCCGCGGCGCCGTGGTCGCGCAGCCACTCGACCGAGCGGATCCCGAGGCTCGAGTTGGAGGGTTCGAGCATCGCGGTCGCGTAGGAGACGAGCACGCGGGACCAGCGCGAGCAGGCAGGCCGCCAGCAGCACCCGCCGCAGCGCGCTGCGCGGGGCGGGCGGGGGTGCGGTCTCGGGGATCGCGGTGGGCAGGCGGGGGGATCGATTTCCACCGACCCGGGGCGCCGGGGGCTGCAGCTCCATCGCCTCAGATCGTAGGCTCTTGCGCCTTTCGCGCTCATAAAGAGTCGCCGCGGCCTAAGAGCATTTTCACCTAAAGCAGAGCTCGCGCTGAGCTGGATGTGGTGGCATACCGCACGCCGTTCGCACGCCTGTCCGGAGTACACTGGCACGGCGAGCCTCGAGCGAGGATCGCCGGCGAGCGTCACCCCACCACCGAGTGCTCCTGGAGAGGAGCTGGAGGACGCCATCAGCCCGACCGAAGCAGCCACCAGCGCCGAGGAGGCCGCCACGGGCATCGAGGCGGGGCTCGCCCGCTCAGGGAGCGGATCACGCGCGGCGGGACTCCTCCACGCTCCCACGGCGCCGGGCCGCCGGCGCCGGCGCCGCATCCTCGTGGCACTCGCTCGGGGCGCTCGTGCGCGCCTGCCGGCCGCGGCAGTGGGTCAAGAACGTGCTCGTGCTCGCCGCCCCGGGCGCGGCGGGGATCCTCGCGCGCCCGGAGGTCGCGGGCCAGGTCGTGCGTCGCCTTCGTGTGCTTCTGCGCGCTGTCGAGCTCCACCTACCTGCTCAACGACGTGCACGACCGCCACGAGGACCGCGCACAACCCGCGCCGGCGCGACCGGCCGATCGCGAGCGGGCGAGCTCTCCGTGCGGCGCGGCGGTCGCGCGCGGCGCTCGCTGCTCGCCCTCGGCGGCCTCGCGCTCGCCGCGGCCGTGCGCCCCGCGCTGGCCGGCGTCGGCGCGCGGCTACCTGCTGCTGACCGGCAGTTACACGCTGTGGTGGCGCAGCATCGCGGTGGCCGACATCGCGGCGATCGCGGGCGGCTTCGTGCTGCGTGCGCTCGCCGGCGGCGTGGCCACGGTCGGTGCCGCTCTCGCGCTGGTTCATGCTCGTCACCTCCTTCGGCGCGCTGTTCCTGGTCGCGGGCAAGCGCTACGCCGAGCTGCGCAGCGTCGAGCCGGCCACGGTGGTGCGGGCCTCGCTGCGCGCACTACTCGGCGCAGTACCTGCGCTTCGTGCTCGGCCTCGCCGCCACGGTCACGACCACCGGCTACTGCCTGTGGGCGTTCCAGCGCTCCCACCAGCGCGAAGCTCTCGTGGTATGAGCTGACGGTGATCCCGTTCGTGCTGTGGCTGCTGCGCTACGCGCTGCTGCTCGACCGCGGCGAGGGGCAAGCCCCCGAGGATCTCGTGCTGCGCGACCGCTTCCTGCTGAGCATGAGCGCGGCCTGGCTCGCGGTGTTCGTCTGCGGTGTCTATGTCGCCGGCTGACGCTCCGCCGATGCCCGTCGAGCGCTCCCGGCGCGCGACGGCGCCCGAGCAGCGGCTGCTCTGCGGCTGGGGGCGGACCGTCCCGACACGAGCGCGGATGCTGCGCCCGCGCACGCCGGAGGAGGTGGTGGAGGCGCTGTCCTCTGCGCGGCACCGTCGAGATCGGGCACGCGGCCGAAGGGCTGGGCCGTGATCGCGCGCGGCGCCGGCCGCAGCTACGGAGACGCTGCGCAGAACGGCGGCGGCGCGGTGCTCGACGCGACCGCGCTGCGCGGCGGGCTCGCGCTCGACGCGCGAGCGCGGCGAGGTGCGCGCGCGGCGCGGGGACGACGTTCGCGGAGCTCCTGCTGTACCTCGCCGCGCGCGGGCTCACGCTGCCGGTGGTGCCGGGCACGCGCCACCTCACCGTCGGCGGGGCGATCGCCAGCGACGTGCACGGCAAGAACCACCTCGGCGACGGCAGCCTCGCGCGGCACCTGCGAGTCCTTCACGCTGTGCACTCCGGCGGACGGGCCGCGTCGCGGTCTCCGTGGAGCACGACCGCGAGCTCTTCGACGCGACGCTCGGCGGGATGGGCCTGACCGGCGTGGTCGTGGAGGCCGCGCTGCGCGTCGCGCCGATGCGCTCCCGCCACGCGGTCGCCGACATCGACCGCCTCGACACGCTCGAGCAGGCGCTCGCGCTGATGCGCGGGCGAGCGCTCCCACCGGTATGCGATCGCGTGGGTCGACCTGCTCGCCGAGGGCGCCGCGTTCGGCCGCTCGGTCCTGACCCGCTCCGACGAAGCTCCACCCGCGCCGCGGGGTGCTCGCGATCGGGGAGCGATGGTCCTCCGAGCGCGTCCCCGAGCGTGCGCGAGCTTCTCGGCCGGCGCGGCGGCGCCGGCGCGGAGGGCTCGGCGGCGTGGGGCGGGCGGCGATCCGATTCCCCGCCGTTCTCGATGCGCCCGCGCCTGGCCGTCCCGCGCGGCTTCCCGGGAGGGCTGCTGCGCCCCGCGGCGGTGCGGGCGTTCAACGCTCTGCATTGGCGCTCGACGCCCGCGCCGCGCGCGCGGGCGGCCGCTGAGCATGAGCGCGCAGCTCTTCCCGCTCGACGTGCTCGGCGACTGGAACCGGCTGTACGGGCCCGGCGGGCCTCCTGCAGTACCAGTTCGCCGTCCCGCGCGGCGCAGGAGGAGGCGCTCGCTGCGCGCGGTCCACCGAGCTGCGCGAGACGGCGCCAGCCGATGTACCTCGCTGTTCTCAAGCGCTTCGGCCCGACCAGCGGCGGGCCGCTCTCCTTCCCGATCGAGGGCTGGACGCTCGCGATCGACCTCCCCGCCGGCGCGCGGCGGGCTGTACGGCGCTCTGGAGCGAGGCCGACGAGCTGGTGGCCGGCGCGGGCGGGCGGGTCTACCTTGCCAAGGACGCCCGCCTGCGTCCGCAGACGCTGGCCGCCATGTACCCCGAGCTGCGAGCGCTTCCGCGAGCTGCGCGCGCGTCTGGACCCCGACGGGGTGCTGCGCTCGGACATGGCGCGGCGGCTGGGGCTGTGCGGATGAGCGGCTCGGCTCGCTGCCCGTGAGCGTCGAGGCGGCCAGGGCGGTGCCGAGCGACACGCCCCGCCGCGTGCTCGTGCTCGGCGGCACCTCGGAGATCGCCGCCGCGATCCTGCGTGAGCTGGCGGCGCAGGGGCCGTGCGAGGTGGCGCTCGCCGGCCGCGACGGGGAGGGCCTGAGCGGCGCGGCCGCGGCGGCTGCGCGCGGCCGGCTGCGCACGTGTGGAGACCGTGGCGCTGGAGGCGTCGCGCGCCGGAGAGCCACCGCGCGGCGCTCGAGCGCGCGCGATCGAGCTGCTGGGCGGCGTCGACCTGGTGATCCTCGCCGTCGGGCGTGCTCGGCGAGCGCGGCGGGCTGCCGCGAGGATCTGCGCGGCGCGGTCGAGGTGCTCGACGTGAACGTCGTCGGCGCCGGCTCGCTGCTGCTGGAGAGCGCTCGCGCGCTGCGCGAGCAGGGGAGTCGGGACGATCGTCGTCCTCTCCTCCGTCGCCGCCGAGCGCCCGCGCGCGGCGAATGCCGTGTACTGCGCCTCCAAGGCCGGGCTCGACGCGCTCGCGCAGGGTCTCGCCGACGCGCTGGCGTCGACCGGGCGTGCGGGTGATGGTGGTGCGGCCCGGGTTCGTCAAGACCCGCATGACGCGCGGGCTGCCGGTCCCGCCGCTGGCCACCGACCCCGAGACCGTCGCGCGCGTCACCGTGCGCGGGCTGCAGCGCGGCGCCGCAGACCGTGTGGGCGCCGGCGGCGCTGCGCTGGGTGATGGCGCTCGTGCGGCTGCTGCCGCGCCCGCTGTTCAGGAGGCTGCCGCTATGAGCTCCCGACCACGGCATTCTGTGGGAACCGGCGCCCGCGCCCCCGGGCGCGCGCAGGCCAATGGCCACACGCCGGCGGAGGGGTGGACGCCGGTCGAGTACAACCGCCCCGCGTACCGCCGTGAGAGCGCCCCGGTCGGGCGCTCGGGGTCCGTCCAGCACCGCCGCGCCGCCGCCGCGCGCGCGCGGCGCAAGCGCCTGCTGTTGATCGATCTGGCCCTCGGCCTCGCGCTCGCACTGGCGGCCATCGTGATCGCGCCCGGTCTTGCGATCGTCGCGATCCTCGCCCTGATCGGGCTGCTCGCCTGCGCGGGGTCGCTCGCCTACGGGCGGACGCGCCAGCGCAAAGCCGCGCGCGAGACTCGAGCGCCCCTCAACCGCGAAGCGCGCGCAGGGCGTTGAGGATCACGGCGAGATCGATGACCTCCTGCAACAGCGCGCCCGCGACCGGCGGCAGGTAGCCGAGCGGCCGCGACGCCCATCGCGGCGAGGCTGAGGCCCATTCCCGCGAGCACGCTCTGGCGCGCGATGTGCAGCGCGCGGCGGCCGATGTGCACCGCGTCGGCGACGCGATCCACCCGGTCGACGGTGATCGACCGCGTCGGCGGTCTCCGAGGAGACGGTCGCTCCGGCCACACCCATCGCGATGCCGAGGTCCGCGAGCGCCAGCGCGGGCGCATCGTTGACGCCGTCGCCGACCATCATCACCGGGCGCAGCCTGGGATCGGCGCGCAGGCTGCGCACGACCTCGAGCTTCTCCTGCGGCGACTGCTCGGCGTAGACGCGGTCGACGCCGAGCTCGCGGCCGATGCGCTCGGCGACCGAGCGGCGGTCGCCGGAGACCATCGCCACGTGGCGGACGCCCTCGCCGCGGAGACGCTCGACGATGCGATCGGCGTCCGCTCGCAGCTCGTCGGCCATCACGATGACGCCGCCGAGGTGACCGTCGAGACCGACGAGCACGTGCGCCTCGCCTGACCCGTGGCCGCTCATCGCCGTCGCCGAGGCGACCTCCTCCGCGGGCACGCCGGCCGCGCGCAGGAACGCCCGGCTCCCGACCGCGACACGGTGACCGTCGACGTCGCCCTCGATGCCCTGGCCCGGCTCCTCCCGGACGCGGGCGGGCATGTCGAGCTCGAGCTCGGCCTCCCGCGCCGCGCGTACGAGCGCCTCGCCGAGCACGTGCGCGGACATCCGGTCGACCGACGCGGCCAGGCGCAGCAGCTCGCCGGCCTGCACGCGGCCGCGGGTCACGATCTCCCGCACCTCCGGCGTGCCGACCGTCAGCGTGCCGGTCTTGTCGAACAGGACCGTGCGGGCCTCGCCGAGCGTCTCGATCGCCCCGGCGCCCTTGACGATGACGCCCGCGCGAGCGGCCCGCGAGAGACCGGAGACGAGCGCGATCGGCGCCGCGAGGATCAGCGGGCAGGGCGTCGCGACCACGACCACCGCCAGCGCACGAACCGAGTCGCCGCTCAGCGCCCACGCGGCGCCCGCGACCAGGAGGGTCGCGGGCAGGAAGAAGCCCGCGTAGCGGTCGGCCATCCGCACGAACGGCGCCCGCTGGGCCTGCGCCTGCTCGACCAGGCGCACGAGCGCCGCGTAGGCGCTCTCGGCCGCCGGCCGGTCGGCTCGCACCTCGAACGGCCCACCCGCGTTCGCGGCTCCGCTCAGCACCGGCATGCCGCGCGCGAGGGTGACCGGCAGCGGCTCGCCGCTCAGCGTGCTGGTGTCGACGACGGCCTCGGCGCTGAGCACCGTCCCGTCGACCGGGACCACCTCGCCGGTACGCACGACGACGACGTCCCCCGCCAGGACCCGCTCGACGGGGACCTCCTCCAGGCGCCCGTCGCGCCGGCGCTGGGCGACCTTCGGCGCGCGCTCCAGCAGCGCGGTCAGCTCCCGCCGGGCCCGTCGTCGATGCGATGTCCTCGAGCGTCGAGCCGCCCGTGAACATGATGCCCACGATCAGCCCCGCGAGCTCTTCGCCGAGCGCGAGCGCGCCGACCATCGCGACCAGCGCGATCGTGTCGACGCCCATGTGGCGTTCGACGATGACCGTGCGGCCGACCTCGAATGCCAGCTCAGCCGCGAGCAGCGCCACGGCTGCCCGCCAGATGTCATCGCCCGCCTGCGCCGGCGCCGGCGAGGTGCGCGAGCCCTCCGGCCACGAGCGCGGCCAGCGCTGTGACGGCGAGAACGCGGGCGCGATGCTCGACCAGGCCGCGCAGTGGATGGACCCGGCCTCGATCGCCCGGCGGCCCGCTGTCGGCGGGCGCCCTGGTCATGACGGCCCCTCCGCCCGGCTCGGCGATCCGACGCGCACCGTGAAGCCGCACAGCGCGAGCGCGCCGATCGATGTCGCGCCGGCCAGCAGCGCGGTCGCGATCATCCCGGCGTCGGGAACGGTCAGCTCGAAGAAGCGGCGCGTCGCGGGCAGCAGCGAGCGCCGCCACGTAGACGCCGGCCAGCACCGCGCACATGCCGGCCGACGAGCGTCGAGCGCCGCCGCGACCCTTCGGCCTCGAGCGCCATCACGAGGTACAGGCCGCATGCGACGAGGATCGTGACCGCGACCGTGCGCGCGTCGGCGACGGCGAGGTCGAGGTCGTGCAGCGCGAACAGGTAGCCGGCGACGCACCCCGGCGCCGACGCACCGACGCCGGCGGGCACCGCGAAGCGCGCGACGCCGCGCACGAAGCGCTCCGGCCGCCACGGGCCCGCTGCTCGGCGCGAGCGCGAGGAAGAACGTGGGGATGCCGATCGTGAGGCTCGCGGCGAGCGTCAGGTGGCGCGGCAGCAGCGGGTAGGCCTCCGAGCTGGTGCCGATCGTCAGGATCAGGAACGCGGCGAACGCGGACTTCGTGACGTAGAGCTTGGTCACCCGCTGCAGGTTGCGCAGCGCGCGGCGGCCCTCGGCGACGAGCGACCGGCACGCTCGCGAAGTCGCCGGAGATCAGCACGAGATCGGAGACGCCGCGCGCCATCTGCGTGCCGCTGCCCTGCGCGATCGCGAGCCGCGAGCTCTTCAGCGCCGGCACGTCGTTGACGCCGTCGCCGACCATCGCGACGTAGCGCCCCGCGCGGCGCAGCGCCTGCACGATCGCCTGCTTGCCCTCCGGCGAGATGCGTCCCGACGACGGTCGCGCCGAGCGCGAAGCTGCGCCGCTCGGCGGGATCGGCAGGGATCGCCGCTCCGTCGCTGACGCACGTCCACGGGGATGCCCGACGTCGCGCGCGATCGCGGCGACGGTCTGGGGCGCATCGCCGGAGAGCACCTTGATCTCGACGCCCTCGCGCCGCAGGAACGCGATCGTGTCCGCGCACGCCGGGGCGCAGCTCCTCGGCGAGCACGACGAGCCCGAGCGGCTCGAGCTCCGCCGGCGGCTCGCTCGCCGGGATCGGCGGGCAGCGGGAGCGCTGCCGCGCAGCGACGGCGAGCACGCGCCGGCCCTCGCGCTGGCGCTCCCGCGCGCCCGTCTCCGAGCGATCCGAGCGGCAGCCGCCCGGGCGCGCCGAGGTAGAGGGTCGCCGCCGCGCAGCGCGACCGCGCTCCAGCGCCGGCGGCTCGAGAACGGCGACCTCGCCGAGCGGCTCGTCGGGCCTGCGCGGGGAAGGCGTCGGCGATCGCCTGCAGCGTGAGTGTTGCGCGCCGACGCGCTCGCCGCGAGCGTCTCCGAGCGCCGTCCGCAGTCGCTCCTCGGCGACGCCGGGACGCCGGCAGGATCTCGACGACCCGCAGCGTGGCCTCGGTCAGCGTCCCGGTCTTGTCGACGCAGATCGTGTCGACCGAGGCCAGCGACTCGATCGCGTTGAGCTGCTGGGCGAGCACGCCGCGGCGCGACATGCGCACGGCGGCGGCGGCGTAGGTGAGGCTGACGAGCACCACCAGGCCCTCGGGGATCAGGCTGACGACCCCGGCGGCGGAGGTCGCGACCGCCGTGTGCACGGGCACGTGGCGGTGATAGAGCGAGTAGCCGAGCATCGCGCCGAGCGCCGATCACCAGCGCGACGAGCGCGTACAGCAGCCGGTTGACCGCGCGCTCGAGCGGCGAGCGCGGATGGCGGAAGGAGCGCGCCTCGCCGGTCAGGCGCACGGCGAAGCTGTCGGCGCCGACCGCGGTCACCTCATACGCCCCGGTGCCCTCGACGACGAAGGCGCCGGAGCGCACCTCCTCGCCCGCGGCGCGGCCGGCCGGCTCGGACTCGCCGCTGAGGATCGACTCGTCCAGGCGCAGATCGCTGCGCCGCGAGCAGGCGCCCGTCGGCGACCACCTGATCGCCCGGCGCCAGCAGCACCAGATCGCCGAGCACGACCTCCTCGACGGGGATCTCCCTCA
Source organism: uncultured Solirubrobacterales bacterium (assembly GCA_963813765.1). Taxonomy (GTDB): domain Bacteria; phylum Actinomycetota; class Thermoleophilia; order Solirubrobacterales; family Solirubrobacteraceae; genus Palsa-744. Next base: position 388,885 of record CAWFAB010000006.1, on the reverse strand, counting down.
CGGCGCCGTCGCGCAGGACGCGTCGCCGTGTGGGGCGACGAGCAGCGAGAGTCGGTCGAGCGCGCGCTTGGCGCGCACCTCCTGCGTGATCCCGATCGCCGGAGTTGGCGACGATGACGCCCAGGAAGAGCGCGTCGCGCCAGTCGCCGAAGATCAGCGTGACCGCGCCGAAACCGGCGAGGATCGCGTTGAAGACCGTCAGCACGTTGGCGCGCACGATGCTCGCGTAGGAGCGACTCGTGCGCTGGGGCCGCGGCCGCCCGCGCGCTGCCAGCCGCCGCGCGGCCTCCGCCTCGCTCAGCCCGGTATGCGCGCCGGCGCCCGGCACGGAGCCGGTCCGTTCGAGCTCCACGCTCATTGCTCGCAATACGCTACTCGGGGATGCGTCTGCTACCTGTGCTCGCCCTGATCGCGCTGTGCGCACTGACTGGCGCGCCCGTGCTCCCCGCCGGCGCCCGTGCTGCGCCGGTGAGCGGATTTCTCTCTGAGCCGACCGATCAGCTCGCCGTGCCGGGCATGCTCGCGGGCGCCGAGGTCACCCCGGAGGGCGATCTGTACAGCGGCTGGGCGGAGTACGAGTTGCGCTTCGGCCGACGCCTGGCTGCCTGGGATCAGCCGACGCGCACCCTGCCGGACCCGGCTCTGCCGTTGCTGTCGAGCACGCTCTCCGATGGGCCGGTGCACTACACCCAGACGGTCTTCGCGGTCCCTGTCGGCGGCCGGCCCGTCGCCTACGAGACGGTCACGGCCATCAACGGCTCGGACCGTCCGCGTGAGGCTCTGGTGGCGATGGTCCTCGCCTATACCCGCGGTCGCCAGATTCGCGGCGCTCACGGTGCGATGACCGGCGTCTTTCGCTACGAGCGTCCGCTGAGCGGCCGGACCGACGGATCCTATGACCAGCCCGGCCAGCCCTTCTCCAGGGCCTTCGTGTACAGCATCGCCGGGCGCGACATGGATCGTTCCGGCCTGCTGCTGGCGCGCGGTCCGGCTTTGGGCCGTCCGCTTCAGACACCGGCGCTGAGGACGCTCACGGCGCCTCATGACGGGAGGCTGTTCAGAGCTCGCCTGGGGGCCCATGGTCGGGTGAGCTTCAGCTGGCGGATCCCGCTGAGCCCGCCCGCGGCCGGCTCCAGCGCCGACCGAACCCTGGACGGCCTGCCGCTGAGCTCCGCGCGCGCTGAGCTTCAAGCTATGTGGGGCGCCCAGGAGGCCGGGATGATGCGGATCAGCGTGCCCGAGGCGAAGGTCGACGCGACCTACCGGGCGGCGGTCACCGAGATCCTCGCTTCGCGCTATCTGACCCGCTCGGGCTGGGTGCAGAGCCCCAACCGGCTCCAGTACCAGGCGTTCTGGATCCGCGATGCGGCGATCGAGACGGAGGCGCTGGACCTGGCCGGCCTGCACACGGCGGCGGCGCAGAACCTGAGCTGCCTGGACACCTTTCAGGCGCCCAACGGGCAGTTCATCAGCCAGACCGGGCAGTACGATGGGCTCGGTCAGGCGTTGTGGGCGCTCTCTCAACACGCCCAGCTCTCTCAGGACCCCGTTTACGCCGCTGCTCAGCTTGCCCGCATCGGCGCCGCGATCGGCTGGCTCTCCTCGGTCACCGCCGGCGATCCTTTGGGGCTGCTGCCTGCAAGCGCCCCTCACGACAACGAGCTCGCATATGGGCACATCACCGGCGATGACCTGTGGGCGGCCACCGGGCTGCGCTCGGCGATCGCCGCTGCCACGCTGGCTGGACGGGGCGAGGACGCCTCCGCCTGGACGGCGGTCGATGAGCGCTTCGAGGCTTCGCTGGATCGGGCGCTCGCGGCGGCGGTGGCCCGAACGGGACATATCCCACCGGTGCTCGACGCGGCGGGCGGTCAGGACTGGGGCAACTACTGGGCGGCTTTCCCCGTGCAGGTTCTCGCTGCCGGCTCCCCGGCGGTCAGCGCCACGGTGGCCTGGGCGCGCGCGCATCTGGCCGAGGGGCTGCCCACCTACCTGAACGGCCGCAGCCTGCACGACTATCTGGGGTTCAAGGTCTTTCAGACCGAGCTGGCCGCCGGGGACGCCGCGGGCGCGATCGCGGGCCTGTACGCCGAGCTCGTCCACACCACCTCCACCGACGGCGGGTGGGAGACGGGCATCGCTCCCTTCGGTTCAACGCGCCTCGGCCAGCAACCTGGCCCCGCACGGCACGTTCGCCGCGGAATACGTGGCGCTCCTGCGCAACATGCTGGTGATGGACGGCGCCGCCGGCGGCGTGGATCTCATCGCAGGCGCCAGCCCCGCGTGGCTTGAGCCGGGGCAGCGCATCATGGTCATCGGAGCGCCCACCGACCACGGCGTCATCTCCTTCACCGAGCGCTCCACGAGGCACGGCGAGACCCTGACCTGGCGGAGCGCCCTGACCCCTGGCACGCCGCTGAGATGGGTCCTGCCGGCATGGGCAAGGAATGCACGAACCTCAGATGGACCGGTGATCGGCTCGACGATCGAATTGCACGCCGGCTCGGGCTCCGTCGCGGTCACGTTCGGCGGCCATCGCCCGGCGCAGTCCTACGCGCTGGCCGTCGCCGCCCTGAACGCCGCCTACCGCGCTCACGGCCGCCCAGCCCCGCTGGTGCCCGCCGCCGGGTGACCGGAGACCTTGTGCGGACGGCCTCGCCGCTAGATTCGGTGCCCGATGTCCTCGGTGGATTCGGAGCTGAGCACGGCCCATGTCGATGCCGACGCTTTTGCAACTGGGCTGCTATCGAAGCCTTGAATGCTGGTGCGGTAGAAGGATACCATGATATGGTAGACTGCAATCTATGTCGTTGAACGTGAAGAATCCAGAGGCTCACGAGCTTGCGCGCGAACTCGCCGAGCTGACCGGGGAAAGCATGAGTTCGGCCGTCACGATCGCGGTGCGGGAGCGGCGCGACAGGGTCCTTGCCGATCGGTCGGGCGGTCTGGCGGAGCGAATGCTTGAGATTGGCAGGGACTGCGCTGGGCGGCTGCCCGAGCATGTGCGGACGATCGACCACGGCGAGTTGTTCTATGACGAGAACGGCCTGCCGGCGTGATCGTCAACACTTCGGCCATCATCGCGATCCTTCGCGCCGAGCCGGAGGCATCGGCATGCGCGGACGCGATCGAGTCTGCGGGCATACGCCGGCTGTCCGCGGCGAGCTATGTGGAGGTGGGGGCCGTCATCGACCGCGCGCGCGATGCGATCGCCAGCCGTCGCGTCAACGAGCTGCTTGCTGTCACGGGTATCGGGATCGAAACGGTGACGGCAAGCCAGGCGCGGATCGCGCGGGAGGCTTACCGCGATTTCGGGAAGGGCAGCGGCCACCCGGCCAGCCTGAACTTCGGCGACTGCTTCTCCTACGCGCTGGCCAAGGCCACAGGAGAGCCGCTGCTGTTCAAGGGCGAGGACTTCCAGCACACGGACATCGCCTCCGCCTTCGCGGGGTAGGCCGGGCTCGCCAAAGCCGTGGCCGGCGCCACTATCGAGAAGGGCGCTATGTCGCGTGATCGAGTTTCAGCACGGCGAGAGTCGCGTGCTTGGCGACCTCGGTGGCGAGGGCGCCGTCCTTGGTCGCGAACGGCTCGTCGAGCTGCTCGGCGAGAGCGACGAACAGCGCGTCTGCCGTGGTGAGGTTGCGTCGCAGCGTCCATGCGCGCTGACGTAGGGGAAGGCTGGGAAAGAGCTCTATGGGGAGGTCCCCGAGATCCTCCACCGCGGCGGCGGCACGGTCGTCTGCGATCGATCCTCGATGCGCCTCTCGCCGAAGCACGGCGAGCACCTCGAAGGTCAGCAGGTCGGGCGCCGCGAGCTCGCCGTCGTCTTCCATGAGCTTCTCGACATGCCTGGCAACGCCGACGCCGAGCAGGAAGTCAACGACCCCGGAGGTGTCGATGACGGTCACTCGCCCTGGTCGCGAATCGCGCGGACGACCACCTCGCTCGGCTGCGCAAGCTCAGTGGCCCCACGAGCCTTGATGCGCGCAGCCAGTTCGGTCGGCGTCGGTCGGGAGGCCGTGCGGGCGAGCACCCCGCGTACGTACTCGGAGAGGGAGACGCCCGAGACGGCCGCGCGCGCCTTCAGGGTGTGGTGCACCTCATCCGGTACGTCTCGGATCTGAACAAGGACTCCCATACGTATGATGATGATAGCATACGCTCCACATACTATTGGTCGGCTGGTTTCATCAGGGCTTACCTGATGACGCTCTACGCGATGAGCCGAATGGCGGCCCGCAGAGCGACCTCAAGAACCAGCTCGCGACCGGCGCCCTCCCACAGCGGACGAGCTGGCGCTGTGACGGTCAGGTCGTCGCGCTCAGCTCTTCCCTCTCCCTGCCACAGCATGACCGCGGCGCGTCCCGTGAATCGGCGGCTCATCCACACCAGCCCGTCCGCCTGGGCGGCAGCGATGTAAAGCGCCTGCGCCCAACGCGCCGTCCACTCGTACGCGGACGCCGGCGTCTCGATCAGCTCACCGTGCGTGACGCCAAGTCGCTGAAGCCCGTATCCGTGGAGTTGGATGAGAGCGAGCTCGCGGGTTGGTGCGAGCTCGCTGATGAACCGGCCGTCCAGGCCGGCAAGTGGGTACTGCCTGATGACGCCGGGGCGGATCGGGACATCGTGGAACAGGCCCTCCGTGATCGCGACGTCCTCGTCGACGCCGGCGTACAGGGTCGGAACGATTGGCTTGCCGACCGGGCGAAACCGTGCGATCGGTCGCGGTGCTGGGTTGAACTCGGTCTCGCTGAGATCGCGGTCGTGGATGCGAACGAGGCGCGTACCGGCCGCCATTGGCTCCAGCTCGAGCGCGAGCCGGCTGGTCGGCTCCGGAAGGCTGCTCAAGCGGGAAGCGACAGCGCCTCGTCGGCCGCCGCGAGAACCTGATCGGGGTTCTCGTCGAGGAGGTCAACCGGGCGGCGGTCCCACAGCCAGCCGCTCGGCGTGGTGAACCACAGCGCGAGCGGCCAACCGCTCAGGCCCCGATTGCGCAGAATCGCCCCCACGCGCTCGACGAGGGGGCTCGGCCGCCCATCGCGAAACTGAAACGCCGGATACAGCGTGCGGTCGTGCCACGACACTCCGATGATTCGCCCCTCGCTGCGCCATCGTGACGCCAGCGCCGAGCGATTGCTGGCAGCCGAGCCCGCCTGGTCGGCGACCTGCTCGGCCGTGAGTGCTCCGAACTCCTTCAGCAGCTCGTCGCGCGCCTGCGCGTTCTGCTGAGCGTGCCACGCCTCCGCGGGCGAAGGCACCGAGTCGGGAAGCATTCGAGTCGATCACGACCTCCAGTCGCCGCCGGGTAGCCGCGGCCCGAGCCCGGTCTGCGAGTAGGCCCCTCATCGCATCCGCGAGGATCCGCTGGACCGCCTGCGGAGTGATGGAAAGCCGCTTGGCGATCTCACGATTTGTCAGCCCTCCGTCCAGGACATACGAGAGTACCTCGCGTTCGCGGGGCGAGAGACCGTCCACAATGAGCTCACGCTCAGATGCAGCTATGTTCACGGCATTCATTCTAGCCGATGGTGCGGCCTGGGGGCAAGGGACGTCGCGGCCGGCGGGTGCGACTCAGGCGGTGATCTGCTCGCGCTTGGCGCGTTCAGCTTCGGCGACCATTTGGGCTGCGCGTTTGGGGTCGCCGAGGGCCAGCAGGTGCGCGTTCAGGGCGACGGCACGTGCGGAGGCGTAGTCGAGCGGGACGCGCTTGCCGTTGACGACGACGTAGACGGTCTCAGAACCATTGCTGTTGGTGTTGTTGGCCATGAGCTCAGGATAGGACATCCATCAAGCGGATTCGCTGTCGCGGATGATCTCCGCGATGTGCTGCGCGAGCGGCCGGTAGGGGTCGTGCTTGCCGACGAACGCGATGGCGAGCAGCTCGTCGTGGCGCTCGAGATCCTTGAAGGTGACGATGTCGAGGCCGAACATGACCAGCCCGGCGTTGAGTGCGGCGATGCCGGCGCGGAGGTTGCCGTCGATGAACGGGTGGACGCGCAGAACCTTGGCGTACAGCCGCGTGGCGGCGTGAACGGCGTCGAAGCTGTCGGTGTCAGGGGATGCGCGAATCTCCGTGGCGGCGGTGTTGAACTCCTTGCAGATCTTTTGCAGCCGGTGGTGAAGCCGGCGGGGGTGGGTGCCGCGGTAGACGCGGATACGCCGGGAGCGCCGGGTGCCGACGTACCCGCCGTACTGGACGTGCTCCCATCCGCCCTCGTGGCGTCCGCGCAGCCGTCCGGCGTCCTCGGGGAAGAGCTCGCCGAAGATCTCGCGGTGCCACGAGCACAGCAGTTTGGGGGACATCTCGATCGGTCGGGACTTCGCGACGGGCCCGAGCTTCACGAGCAGCTGGGCCAGCCGGTCGATGCTGATGTCCCAGGTTTCCTCCGGGGTGTGTCCGGCCGCGCAGAAGAACGGCGACTGCGAGTCGTCGCAGAATCCCCGGAACGGTGCGCCGTGGCTCGGGTTCATCGAACGGGACTGTAGGGCGCGCTGCGGGGGAGCTCGGCGGATGCGTCCAGCTGCTTGTGGCGCCCACCGACATGGTGGAGAAGGATGGCCCCATCCCCGAGACGTTCATGTTCGGGGACGGCAGGGCTCGCGAGCGATCAGCGCGTTGGCGTCGATGACGACGCGCTCGGTGGCGTCGTCAGGAGGCTCGGCGTTCAAGCTCGGCGCGTCCCTCGCGGATCAGTTTTACCGCTCCCGTGCCGAGCTTCATCCTCGCCCGCAACGTCTCGATGCGTCCGAGCGTCGCGAGCGCGCTCGCCCTGTCGTGGCCAGTGGCGGGCAGGTGGTCACGCAGGATGCGCTCAGCGGCGCTGTCGATGTCCTCGTGATGACGCGCGGCGTCCTCGGCGAGCCGCTCGAACGTTCCGCGCTGAAGTCGTATCGGCCTGGGCATCGTCGCCATGAACAAAGTCTATCGGCGCCGCATGAGCCTCCCACGCGGCTCAGCGCTCCTCCGGTTCCCGGCGCTGTTTCATACGGACTACCGCTCACAATGGTACGCAGCCGGGAACCCGAGATTGCGTTGATCCTTGCGCGGCATGACGCACCACTCCCCCGCAGTCCCAACGCTTGCGTTGATCCATCGACCGCGGACCCTGTGAAGGATGTCAACGGCATTATCCGGCTCACTCCCAAAGTAGATCGTGACAGTCGCCGAAGCCCATGGGCCGACCGTCGAGACGCGAATGTCGCTGACATGGACCTTCGACTGTCCCGCGTGAGGAGCGCGACTCGCGACCTGAGTGATCGCCGACCGCTCGCTGCGCGTCGGTTGTCGCCAAGCCAGGGCAGAGGCCGGCAACGTCAAGCAAAGCAAACCCATTGGCACCAGGAACATCGTCCCACGGACTGCGCGCTCCCGGATCGAGAGCCGTGTCGCGATCGAACCAAATCTCCGCATAAGCGAAGTTCTACCATCCCGGCGTCATAGCGGTCTCGTCGCCGCCGCGAGTGTTAGATTCGCGACATGCAAGCCGAATCATCGAGACTCAAGGTGGCGCTGCTCGATTGCGACGCTTTTACAACTGCGCTGCTATCGAGCCTCGGGAACCGTCGTCGCCCGAGGAGTCCAGCTTGGACGGTGCGGCTCAGGCCGTGATCCGCTCGCGCTCGGCGCGCTCGGCTTCGGCGACCATCTCGGCGGCGCGCTTGGGATCGCCGAGGGCCAGCAGATGCGTCTGCTGGGCGATGTAGAGGGCGGCCGTGCGGTCGAGTGGGACGCGCTTGCCGTCGATCACGGCGTGGACGCGCTTGGGAGCAGCGTTGTTGTTAGGACCACCGTTGTTGGTGTGTTCGGCCATGCTTCCAGGATAGGACATCGGTCAAGCGGATCGGGTGTCGCCGACGAGTTCGGCGATGTGTTCGGCGAGCGGCCGGTACGAGTCGTGTTTGCCGACGAACGCGATGCCCAGCAACTCGTCGTGCCGGGCGAGGTCCTTGAAGGCGACGATGTCGAGGCCAAGCGTGACCAGCCCAGCGTTGAGCGCGACGGTCGTGCCTCTGAGATTGCCGTTGACGAACGGGTGGGCGCGCAGCACCTTGGCGTAGAGGCGTGTGGCGGCGTGAACGGCGCTGTAGGTGTCGCTGCCGGACGATGCGCGAATCTCCGCAGCGGCGGTGTTGAACTCGGCGCAGATCTTGTTCAGCCGGCGCGGGAGTTCGCGCGGGGTGACGCCCCGGTAGCCCCGGTTGTGCACGCCGAAGTAGACGTGCTGGGGTTGACCGTCTCGGAAGCCGCGCAGCCGCCCGGCGTCGTTGGGGAACAGCTCGCCGAAGATCTCGCGGTGCCAGGAGCACAGCAGCGCGGGCGAGAGGTCGATCGGACCGGCGTTCGCGAGGGCCTCGAGCGTTTCGAGGATGTCTGCAAACCGGTTGACGCTGAGGTTCCAGGTTTCCTCCGGGGTGCGTCCGGCCGCGCAGAAGAACGGCGACTCTTCGTCGTCGCGGAATCCCCGGAAGGGTGCGCCGTGGGTGGGGCTCATCGCACGGGACTGTAGGGCGCGCTGCGGAAGCCTCAACAGCACTGCGACTTTATCCGTCTCCGGGCGCACTACGGTGAGAGTCCGTGAGCGACCTGCGGACGATTGCACTCGATGTCACCCTCGACGGCCGCCGGGCTGACAGCGAGACGATCTGCACGTGGGCGGGACCCTACGTCCTGGTGATCGCCACCGTACTGCCCGAGCTGGGACTCGCCGTCGATGTTCACTCCACCTTCGTCGGTCACGAGGGCGTGCCAACCTGCGCAACCCACCTCACGCTGGGGCCCGTTGGGCACGACCCGGTGATCGTCCCCGTCGAGCACGAGCGTGCGAACCTCGATCCGACGATCAAGGCGCGGGAGTGCGTCTATGAGCACGCAAGGGTCGTGCTTGAAACCCTGAAGCGCCTGGGCTACGAGGTCGGGATCGACGTGCCCGACGACGCCTTCGAGGAGATGGAGCGCGTCGAGCGCTGAGTGCCGCGTCGGGTCAGCACAGATGCACAGCCCTCCGGGTGCTGTGCGAGCGCTGTGCAAATTCGTTGGCCGGTCTCGGGGGGTCGTGGTCTGTATCGGGTGTGATGACCGCAGCCAGCATCGGCGCCGCCAAGGGCGGCGGGTACGCGCGCTACCTGGAGTCGAAGACCATCCAGCCAGAGCGCGGCGACTATTACCTGAGCCCGACCGGGGAGCCCACCCAGGCCCCCGGCCGGTGGCTTGCGACCCCTGACACGCTCGCGCGGCTGGGGATCGAGGGCGCCACCGTCGAGGGCCGGGACTTCATCGCGCTGATAGAGGGCAAGCACCCGCGGTCGGGGCGGTTGCTGCGGCGGGCGGGCTCCAACGGCGGCCGTGGCGGCGGGATCGACCTGACTTTCGGCGCTCCGAAGTCGGTCAGCGCGGCGTGGGCGTTGGGGGATGAGTCCCAGCGCCGTGAGATGGAGGCCGCGCACGCCGCGGCGGTCAGCGAGGCGATGGCGCACCTGACCGAGACGGTGCCGACGGTGCGCCGCCGCTATGGCGGGGAGGTCGTGGAGGAGCCGGCCGTTGATCTCGTGGCGGCCGAGTACCGGCACACCACCGCGCGGGGCGTTCTCAAGGGCGACGCGCCGGACCCGCAGCTGCACAGCCATGTCGTCATCACCAGCGCGATCCACGACGACGGGCGGATCGTCGCGGTCGCCTCCAGGCCCGTCTTCCGCTCGGCCAGAGAGGTCGGCGCCTACTACCGCTCGGCGCTCGCGCACCAACTCCAGCAGCGGGGGTACGCAATCGAGCAGGGCACCGGCAAACACGCGCGCTACTTCGAGATCGCCGGGGTACTCCGCGGGCTGCTCGACGCCCTCTCCGCCCGCGGCCGCGAGGTCGCCGCCGCCACAGAGCGCTTCCGCGCACGGTGGGGCCGGGCGCCCGAGCGCGGGGAGCTGCGCCGGCTCAAGCTGGAGAACCGCAAGGCGAAGGTGCCCGTCACGCGCGCCGACCTGCAGGTGGTCTGGAACGAGACCGCAGCGCGCTTTGACTTCGTGGATGGTGCGCCCGCGCGGCTGCTCGGCGCGGCGCATGGGCCGCGGCCGGAGCGTGCGCTTGAGGATCGCGTCGAGGAGCGTCTGACCGAGCGCGCCGCGACGTTCCAGCCCGGCGAGTTCCGGGCGGTCCTGCTTGAGCAGTCCGTCGGCGAGCTCTCGCCAAGCGAGGCGCTTGACTTCTCGCGGGCGATGATCGCCGAACGCCGCGTTCTCCCCCTGGAGGGCGGGTTGATGACGACGCTGGCGGTGCGCGCTCGCGAGCAGGCGATCGAGCGCAGGTTTCGCCGGGCTCGCCGGCGATGCCGGTCGCGACGTGGGGGAGAGGGCGCGGACGGCGGCGGGGAATCAGGTCGCCGAGCGGATCGGCGGTCGCCTGAGCGCCGAGCAGGCCCACGCCCTGCAGGTCATTACCGGCCCCGAGCGCGGCGCGATCCTTGTGAATAAGGCGTTTCCATATCGCTCCGTGGCTCGAGGATGAACGTGTTGCGGACGCCGTTTCGCGCCAGGTAGGCTTCGTGGGCAGGCCATATGCGCACGAACCGCGGCCACAGACGCCCGAGCTCCTGCTCCGTGGCTCGCCGGGCACGGCAGCGGACGATCTGTCCGCCGATCTGGACGGTTGCGTCGCAGTTGGCGTCGAGGTTCAGCGGCCACGCAGCCGGGCGCTGCTGTCCGAAGCTCTCGCTGGTGATCGCGAGGTTCGGTCCGTCACGTAGGTACATCACGGGTGTGCTGCGTCGCTTGCCGCTGCGCCTCCCGATTGTGGTGAGCAGCAGGGTGGGCGGCATGGCGGCGCCCTGGGGACCGAGGATCGTGAGGCGACCTCGGCTGGCGCGGTAAAGCAGGGAGTCCAGCGGAGCCAGACGCCTACCCAACGCCGCGAAGCTTCTCCACTGCGCCAAGCGCTCGAAGGTTCCTCGGAGCGTAACGCTGTGCCTCGGCGGCGATTGGGGGTTGGCCGGCTCGAGGTCGGAGGGGCTCATCGGGCGGGAGGCGAGGCGGAGCTCGATGCGATGGAGTCGAGGATCGGGGTGGCGGCGGCCTCGGTCACGCCCCGTTGCGCCATCCCCCGGCATGCCTCGGCGACCTGTTGAGTGTCGAGATAGGCGTGCAGGGTGGTGACCTTGCCCCAGCGGAGGTGTATCCAGTGGGTGCCATGGTTCGTATAGGGCTCGCCTCCCTGTGGCCGTAGATGGGCGCTCCACTGCGCCGCCACCCATGTGCTCCACGGCCAGCCGCACGAGGCTACGCGATGCACATGGAAGGTGTGCTCCGGGAAGAGGCGATCGAGCCGCTCGAACCAAAGCAGCACGGCCGCGCGCGTGTGGCGCTCGCCACCGAGCGGGTGGGCGCCGGGGAAGATGTGGTGTACGTCCTTGGCCATGAAGCGCTCGACCACCGATTGCCACTCGCCGCGGCTGAGCCGCTCGAACATATATTCCGTGCCCCGCCGAAAGATCAGGCGATACATATGGCTGCGCCTTGCTCGATGGATGATGCCGGGGTTCGTTCGCAGAGCACCGCTTGGGCTCCGCGGTGGGGGACGAACGTCACCGACCGTCGGCGGGGCCGCTCGGGCCGAGGATCGCGGGGCCCACGCGGCCCGGGTGGACTTGTGTTGCCCGCTGCTGTGCGGTATGACATTGCCTATGTATCGGAGCAGATATATTATCTCGTTGCAAGAGGTTTCGTGGGACCGGTCCCGGCGACCCGATGGGAACAGAGGATGAAGCTCACACCGTCGGCCTTCCTGACGCTCGGCATGGTGCGCCTTGGCGCACGCTCTGGATACGCGATCAAGAAGGTCGCGGACGTGTCGACTCGCTTCTTCTGGCCAACGTCGCTGGCGCAGGTCTATCCGGAGCTGGCGCGGCTCGTGCGAGCAGGACTGCTGACCCGCCATGAGGACCCCCAAGGCTCGCGCGAGCGATTCGCATACCAGCTCACCGAGCAGGGCGAGGCGGCGCTGGAGGCTTGGCTGCGCTCCCCACACGAGGCCCCGACCCAGTTCCGCGACGAGGGCGTGCTGCGGCTCTTCTTCGCCGATGCCCTGGCCGAGGAGGACCAGTTGGCACTGGTGCGGCGCCTGCGCGAGCGTGTTCGCAGCGTCAGTGCTCATACCAGCGAGGAGATCGTCCCGCTCGCCGAGGCGCTTGAGCCGAGCGGCACTCGCTACCCGGCGCTCGTCGCGCGGCTGCGCGCCGACACATACGCATACGTCGAGCGATGGCTGGAACGGCTGGAGGCCGACCTGGAAAGGTGATGCCCACTCCTTGGCTCTTGGTTCTCTCTGGTCGGGGGAGTGGGCACAGGTGATCGCCCATGACGGCGGTGCCGGGAGCTGATCACAACTACGGCCACCCCTCGTCGGTAGGCGTCCAGGTTCTCCTGGGCGTCCTGGCCGCCGAATGCGTTGGTGGGGTCCATCTGCGCGGACTCCCACAGCTCCGCGTTCACGAGGGCAGGGTGAGCACTCGGGTTGATCGCCGGTGTCCGTCTGCCGTTGTTCTGCTTGGCCGACCAGAAGACCTCGCCCAGGTAGATACGCCTGGCGCAGAGGCGCTGTACCGCCTGGGCGGTCCAGTTCCGGTCCGGCTGCGGTGCGACCTCCTGCAGCCACTTTGCGATAGCGAGCGGCGCCCGTAGTGCTCTTACGCCCCGCCGCAGGGGGCGCTAGATTCGCGCGGAGTGCCCGTCGAATCATCCCAGCTGCGCGTCGCGCACCTCGATGCCGACGCCTTCTACGTCTCGATCGAGCTGGGACGCCGGCCTGAGCTGCGGGGGCTGCCGGTGGTGGTCTCGGGGACGGGGCCGCGGGCGGTGGTGACGACCGCGAGCTATGAGGCGCGGCGCTTCGGGGTGGGCTCGGCGATGCCGGCGGCGCGCGCGCGGCGGCTGTGCCCGCGGGCGGTGTTCCTCCCGCCGGACTTCCCCACCTACCGGGAGGTCTCGGGGAGGGTGATGGGGATCGTGCGCGCGCACGTGGAGCGCGTGGAGGTGGTGGGGCTCGACGAGGCGTATCTCGACGTGGGCGGCCTGCTCTCCCCGCGCGCGGCGATGCGCCGGCTGGTGGAGGAGATCCGCGCGGCGACGGGGATCGTGTGCTCGGTGGGGATCGGCCCCAACAAGCTCGTCGCGAAGGTCGCCTCCGACGCGGAGAAGCCCGCGGGCTTCGTGGTGCTGAGCCGCGAGCAGGCGTGCGCGCGCTTCGCCGATTCGTCTCCCGGACTGGTGCCGGGGATCGGGCCGAAGACGGTGGCGCGGCTTGAGGATCTGGGGCTCACGACGCTCGCCGCGGTCGGCGCGGCGCCCGAGGGGATGCTGGTGGAGCGCTTCGGCCCCAACCTCGGCCGCGAGCTCGGCCGCCGCGCACGCTTCGAGCACGACGGCGAGATCGGCGCCGCGCGCAAGGTCGTCTCCGAGTCGCGCGAGCGCACCTTCGACAGCGACGTCCACGACCACGCGCAGCTGCGCTCCGAGCTCGAGCGGATGAGCGGCGCGCTCTGCGCGAGCCTCGCCGCGCACGACCGCCGCGGGCGCACGATCGGGATCAAGGTGCGCCTCGACGACTTCACCACTGTCACCCGCGCCCACACGATTGAGCAGCCCACCTGCGACGCGCGGCTCGTGAACGAGGTCGCCCAGCGGCTGCTGCGCGAGTATGCGCCCGCGCGTCCCGTGCGGCTGCTGGGGGTGCGCGTCGCCGGGCTCGGAAGGGACGGGGTCTCCGCTCGCCCCCGCGAGCAACGGCAGGAGGGGCCGGAGGCGCCCGCGGAGGACCAGCTCGCGCTGCCCGTTTGATCAGTTCACCAGCAGGTAGGTGAAGCCCACGGCGCTCGGGCTCAAGGTGCGCGAGCCCGCGTAGGTGGCGTTCGCCCGCCAGTTCCCCACCGCGGGAGGCGTGAACGGGATAACCGCCGAGCCTTCGCTTACCTGCGCTTCGATCTCGCGGTAGAACTGCCACCCGAACACCGGGTCGAAGCGCTGCACTTCGACCTTCACCGGACCCGAGGCCGCCGGCGAGACCCGAACCTCGAGCGGGACCGCGCGGCCCGGGGCCCCGTGGGCGGCGCCGAAGGCGATCCTCGTGCGGGTGATCGTGCGCGACTCGCGCGTCAACGTGAAGTTCCCCGAGGTGTGGTTGCGCACCGACACCACCGCGTAGTAGCGGCCCGCGCGCAGCTGTTGCTGGAGCTTCTGCGAGCCGCTGCCGCCGCAGCTGCACGCGATGAGGCCGCCGTCCTGGTTGCGCAGCGCGAGGTTGAATTCGGCCGACTGGGGGGCGCTCAACCTCAGGGTCAGGTTGGAGTGGCTCGTGACGCTGAGGCGGTACAGGCGCAGAACCCGCACGCCGGCGCCCTCCAGGCGACCGCGCGCGCGCTCGTAGTTGCCCAGCGGCACCCCCGGCGCGGTCTGCGTGCCGTTCGCCCGCGCGACCTGCAGGTGGAAGCGCTGCTCGCCCTTGCGTTCGAGGCTCGGCGTGACCTCGAAGCTGTAGAGCCCGCCCTTGCCCGGGCCGGGGGTGAACAGCCGGTAGCCGCCGCAGTCCACGCGGAAGCGCGCGCCGGCTCCTTCGAAGGAGCTCGTGCCCGGCGCGAACAGCGCGCCGTTCACGCATCCGCCCTTCGTCTCGTTGGCGAGGTTGATGAGGTAGCTGACCCCCGCGTGCAGGCTGACCGAGTACGCCGCGTTGCTGTTCTGGATGCGATCGACCTGCCCGCTCACGCCGCCCGCGGGCAGCCGCGGCCCGGGCGGGGCCACCGCGGGGGTCGGCTGGAAGACGTTCAGCGTGAACGCCGCCAGCTGCGAGTTCGGGAGCGCCGCCACGCGGATGTCGTACAGCGTGTTCTTCTGCGCCTTGAACGACAGCGACGCCTTGCCTTCTTCTTCGGTCCGCGCGCACGCCACCGGCTGCGGCTGCGAGCGCACCGCCTTGTACACGTCGATTGTGCCGTCGAGCGCGCCCCCGGCGGCCAGTTCGACCGCGACCCGCTCGGCCGCCGTGGTGTGCAGGCTGTACCACACCGAGGCCACCGTGCCCCCGACGCAGCCCGACCCCGGTTCGCTCGCCACGGTCGTGGCCCCCACCGTCGTGCCTTCGATCGTCGCAGGCACCGAGTGGATCGCCTGGGCGTTCGCGACTTCGTCGTTCGCCGGCGGCTTCGGGGTTTCGCTCACCGCCGCGACCCCCGCGGGCGACAGGGCCGAGCCGACCGTCAGGGCAAGCGCGAGAGCCGCCGCTCGTGCGAATCGTGCCATTGACGAAATCATACGGATGCGCCCGGATGGATCGGCACGCTCGATCGCGGGGCAGGGAGGCCCCGCGCCCACGGCCCTGGTGGGACAGCCCTCTCACGCGGATGATCCCCAAAGAACTCCCCAGGGAAAGGTAGGATCTCTCGATGCCCCTAACACGCGTCGGCGAGATCGAGCTCTCCTACGAGCGCGGCGGCTCGGGCCCTCCGCTGCTGGCGATCATGGGCATGAGCGGCACCCTCCTGAGCTGGGGCGAGCCCTTCCTCGGGCCCCTGCGCGAGAGCTTCGAGGTGATCGCCTACGACCACCGCGGCGTGGGGGGGAGCAGCCGCATGAATGCGCCCTTCACGATCGCCCAGCTCGCCGAGGACGCCGCCGGGCTGCTCGACGCGCTCGAGCTCGACTCCGCGCACGTGCTCGGTATCTCGATGGGCGGGATGGTCGCCCAGGAGCTCGCGCTGGCGGGCCCCGATCGAGTTCGCACGCTTACGCTCGGCTGCACCTACTGCGGCGGGGATGGCAGTGCGCTCGCCTTGCCCCCCGTCGCCCAGCGGCTGGTCGAATCGCTGCGCTCCGGCGACCGCGAGCGCGCCCTGCGCACCGGCTGGGAGATCTGCGTCTCCCCCCGCTTCCGCGACGACTCCGAGCTCTACGACGCCTACCTCGCCCGCGCGCTGCAGCGACCCGTCGCCCGCGCTGTGATCGTGGCCCAGATGCAGGCCATCGCCGCGCACGACACCAGTGGACGCCTGCCCGGATTGCGAGCTGCCGACGCTCCTCGTCCACGGCGCCGCCGATGAGCTGATTCCCGTCCAGAACGCCCACGTGATCGCGGGGCACATGCCCCACGCCCAGCTCGAGATCCTCGACGGCGCCGGCCACCTCTTCTTCTGGGAGGAGCCCCTGCGCTCCGCCGAGCTCGTCCGCGACCACGCCTCGGTGCATGCGTAGCGACGCCGCCGCTCGATGGCCGCGCGCGAGCTGAGCGTACTCACCGACGACGGGGTCTCGCTCTCGGTCGAGGAGTCCGGCGAGGGGGTGGGTGGGGTTCCGATCCTTCTGCTGCACGGGCTCACCGCCACTCGGCGATACGTCGTGATGGGCTCCCGCCTATTGGAGCGCTCCGGCCACCGCGTGATCGCCTACGATGCCCGCGGCCACGGTCGATCGAGCCCCGCGCTCGACCCCGTGGCCTACGGCTATGAGCGGCTCGCCCGCGACCTCATGGCTGTGCTCGACGCGCTCGAGCTCCCCCGCGCCGCGCTCGCGGGCGCCTCGATGGGGGCTCACACGATCCTGCGCTTCGCCTTGGAGCACCCCGAGCGCGTGGCTGCGCTGGGGCTCGTGACGCCCGCCTACGACCCCACGACGCACGTCAACGCTCCCGCAGGCGACCGCGATGCGCTCGCCCGCGGACTACGCGAGGATGGGGTGGAGGGGTTCCTTCGCGCCTACGACTTCTCCACCGTGCCCCCGGCATGGCGGGAGACCGTCGAGACGGTTGTGCTTCAGCGGCTCGCCGCGCATGAGCACCCCGAGGCCGTGGCCGACGCGTTGGAAGTCGTGCCCCGCTCGCGGCCCTTCGAGGACTTCGCCGAGTTGGGCGCCATCGCCGCGCCCACCGTCGTCGTCGCCAGCCGCGACGAGGTGGACCCCGGGCACCCCCTCGCGCTGGCGGAGCGCTACGCGGGCGCGATCCCGGGGGCCGCGCTCACCGTCGAGGAGGGCGGGGTGGGCGGGCTTCCAATCCGCTCGCCCATCGCCTGGCAGGGCGGGCAGCTCTCCAAGGTGCTCCTGGAGCTTCTGCGGCGGTCCGCGGCAGGTGCGGGCGGGCCAGACTGAGTCACGCCAGGGCCGCGGAGTCCGGGCGAGCGGGCGCCCCATCCTTCCCGGTGAGCGCGGCGTAGCGCCCGCCGAGCTCCAGCAGCTCCTCGTGGGTGCCCCGCTCGACGATCCGCCCGGCGTCGAGCACGAGGATCTGCTCGGCGTCGCGCACCGTGGAGAGGCGGTGGGCGATCGCGATCGTGGTACGGCCCCGCGCGAGCTCGTCCAGTGCGAGCTGCACCGCGCGCTCGGTCTCGGTGTCCAGCGCGCTCGTGGCCTCGTCGAGGATCAGCACCGGCGGGTTGCGCAGGATCGTGCGGGCGATCGCGATCCGCTGCTTCTCCCCGCCGGAGAAGCGGTAGCCGCGCTCGCCGACCGGGGTGTCGTAACCCTCGGGGAGAGAGGCGATCAGCTCGTGGATCTGGGCGGCGCGCGCGGCCGCTTCGATCTGCTCGTCGCTGAATTCGTGCCCACCCACCCCGGCGAAGCTGAGGTTCTCGCGGATCGAGGCGTGGAACAGGTAGGTCTCCTGGGAGACCAGCCCGACGGTGGCGGCGAGTGAGGACAGCGTGACGTCGCGGATGTCGGTGCCGTCGATCGTGATGCTCCCCCGCTCGGGCTCGTACAGGCGCGCGACGAGGTAGGCGAGCGTGGTCTTGCCCGAGCCGGTCTCGCCGACCAGCGCGGTGCGCGTCCCCGCGGGGATCTCGGCGGCGATCTCCCGCAGCGTCCAGGGGCCGCCGGGTTCGTAGCGAAACCACACGTCCTCCAGGCGCACGTCCCCGACCACGCCGTTCCGGCGCGGTGCCCCCGCGCCGATCGGCCGCGCGCCGGGGTGCTCGGTGATGTCGATCGGCAGGTCGAGATACTCGAAGATGCGCCCGAACAGCGCCATCGAGGTCTGCACTTCGAGGCCCACCGACAGCAGCGACTGCATCGGGAAGAGCAGGCGCGTCTGGAGCGTGGTGAAGGCGACGATCGTCCCGATCGAGAGGGCGTGGTTGCCGTGGGCGATGGTGTAGCCGCCGAACCAGTAGACCGCGGCGGGCATGATCGCGAAGCTCATCTGCACCGAGGCCATCCGCCAGCGGCCGGCCATCCGCGCGCGCACCTCGAGGTCGGCGAGCTGCCCCGACTCGCCCGCGAAGCGATCGACGAGCTCCTGGGAGCGGCCCATCGTCTTGCCGAGCAGGATGCCCGAAACCGACAGGGACTCCTCCACGAGCGTGGACATGTCCGCGAGGCGCCCCTGGCGCACGGACTGGATGCGCCGGCGCTCGTTGCCGACGCGACGGGTGAGCCACACGAAGAACGGCAGCAGGAACAGCGAGAAGACGGTGAGCTCCCAGCTCAGCGCGAGCATCGCCACGAGCGTGGCCGCCACGGTGGTCACCGTGGAGACCGTGGAGGTCGCGGTGCTCGTGACCACATCGTCGATACCACCGATGTCATAAGCGATCCGCGCCTGCACCTCCCCCGAGCGCGTGCGCGTGAAGAACGCCAGCGACATCCGCTGCAGGTGCGCGTACACCGCCGCGCGCAGGTCGTGCATCACGCGCTGGCCCACCTGGTTGGAGATCAGCGTCTGCACCACCGCGAACACCCCGCTGATCACGGACACCGCGATCATCCCCCCGACCAGCTCGGAGAGCAGCCTGCACGTTGTGGGTGGGGATCGCCGTGTCGATGATCCCCCGCAGCAGGAACGGCGAGACCACGTTCAGCAGCGAGGTCAGGCAGATCAGCCCCAGCAGCAGCCCCAGCCGCAGCCGGTAGGGGAGGAACAGCCGCCCGACCCGCCGCAGGGAGACCGGAGGCCCACCCGCCCCAGGGCCATCCACCCCGCCGGGGATGTCCTCGGGGCGGGGCTCTTTGCGCCGGGTGCCACCACGCCCTTCGCCGCCCCCGCGGCCCTCGCCATGGAAGCTCACCGCGGCCGCGCCGATGTCCGATCGTCCATCAGCTGACTGTATCCACCGGCCCGTCCAGGGATGTAGGGATGGGACTCCGGCTCTGAAGAGCCTCCGTCGTGCGGCGTGCGAAGTGGTGTGTCGGCCGCCATACTGTAAACGTGGTACGATTCGTCCATGGCCCACACAGTGGTGGTTGTCGGCGATCGAGGGCGGATGGTTCTACCCTCTGCCCTGCGCCGCAAGTTGGGGCTCACGGCCGGCACGCGCCTGTTGGTGGACGTCGAGCCCGATGGGTCTTTGAAGCTCCAGCCGTTCCGTGCCGCTGCCGAGCGGACGCGAGGGCTGCTCGCCAACGTCGGGGACCCCGACGTCTCCTGGACGGACGATCTGATTGCTCAGCGGCGAGGAGAAGCCGCGCGCGAAGGCTGACATGGCTGTGCCGGTGCTCGACGCCTCGGCTCTGCTCGCATACTTGCGCGGCGAGCCGGGCGCCGACGTCGTCTCGGAGGCCATCGCCAGCGGCGCCACGATCTCCACCGTCAACCTCGCCGAGACGCTCAGCCGCTCGGCCGACGACGGCGTGAACCCCGCGCAGCTCGCCCGTGAATTGAGCGACCGCGGGCTGTTGGACGGTGCGATCACCACCGAGCCGTTCACCGCTGCAGACGCGATCGAGGCCGCGCGCCTGCGCCCACTCACCCGTGCCGCCGGGCTCTCCCTCGGAGACCGCGCCTGCCTCGCCCTCGCCCGCCGCCTGGACGGTGTCGCAATGACCACCGATACCGCTTGGGCACGAGTCGAGCTCGATGTCGCGCTCACGCTCGTCAGGGAGGACTCCGACGCCGCTCCCTCGCCTCCCGGCCCGGGTGCAGAGCGCAGCGGTGGTCGCCGCAACACCGCGGATGGTGCTGCCGCGGCAAGGAGTGCGGCGTCATACGATTGAGGCCGTGAACCTCTCTCCGTCGGAGCTCCGCGTGCTGGGCTGCCTCCTGGAAAAGCATAGGGGACACTAGGCGCCGAAGGGGCGTTTCACCGCATGGGTGCTGGTGATTCGCCCCTCCGCCGTTCCCGGTGCCGAGCGGGCGAATCACGCCAGTTTACGGGCAATTCTGGGGGGTTTGGGCGTATGCGCCCATTGACTCCACGGCCCGCGAGCGCCGCGAGCGCATCCGCCTGAGCAACCGCTACGCTTCGCGCAGACGCGGTTCTCCATTCGCCCGTCATCCGTGATGCGCCTCCGGTTACGTTCACAGCTTCCGGAGCCGACACCCTCCATGCGACCCGTCGCCCGGGGGGTGTCTTTTTTAGCCGCCGCAAAGCCGTCTATCGTCTCCAGCGTGAACGTAACGAGCATATGGAGGCACATCGATGGACAGTCCGGCCGCACTTGATGTAACACCAGAGGCGCACGGGCTAGCGCGCGACCCGCGCGCATGGCAACCCGAGCCGCTACTGCCAGACTTCACGGCGGCTGACGGTGAGCAACCGACCCCCGCCGAGCTAGCGATCCGGCGAGGCGACGCAGCGGTCGAACGCCGTAGGGCACAGAATGGCGGGCGACTCGGCGGGATGCTCATATGCAATGACACCGGCAGCTATCTCGTGACGGATGACGACACAAGCAACGAGGAAGCGTTCGATCGGGCGGTACCTGGATCAGTCGAGGCGATGGAAATAGTCGAGCGCATACGTGCTGCCGACGCCCGCCACACGCAAGAACGGGCCGCGACGATGACACCCTCTCGCCGCCCGAACTGCGCAGTAGCCAAGGTCTACGCCCGCGCCCGCTCGGGTCTTCGTGGTGGCAGGGGCAGGGGCTCCGGGGGCCGTCGCCGCACATCGACGCCGACCAGCTCTCGCGGCAAACCCCGACGAAGTAGCGCCGGGGATGATGATGGCCCCGGTGAACATCTAGCAGCGCACGCAGTCGGTAGCGCTCGGCTCCTACGTTGGATCGGCGGTGCGCGATGACCGCCGCCGCGACGCAGAAGGCCGAGCGCGAGCCGCTGGCGGGGTTGCGCTCGCGGTGGTCCCGCGAAGCTGCCGAGCGCGGCGAGGGCGCCGTATGGCGGCTGCCGAGCCCTGCCGACGCCCTCAGCGAGCTTCACGGGGAAGCCGATGACGACCAGCCCTGGGGGCAGACGTGAGCGCCGCGAGGGCCGGACTCACTGCGGATCAAGCGCTCACCGCGCTCCGCGTCCACGGCCTCGCCTATGCGCCCGACACACGCCAGCCCGATGGGCTCTGGGAGGCGCGCTGCCCGCTGTGCGCGCTCTACAGCGACGGTCGTCCGCTGACGATCCGCGAGAACGGGCGTGGCAAGCCAGCACGACTCGAATGCCGTAACGGGTGCGACGCGGGCGAGGTCGTCCGCTACCTCGCGACCCCGCCGACGGCGGTCGAGCCTCCTAACGGTCGCGCGATCGTCGCGGAGAGCTTCGCCACCATCCGCGCCGAGCGCACACGCTGGCTGTGGCAGGGCCGCATTCCGTTGCGCGCGCCGACGCTGCTGGTTGGGCAGCGAAAAACTCGGCAAGTCCACCTTGACCGTCGCGCTCGCCGCTGGCGTCTCCCGCGGAAGCTCGCCGGCGACCTTGTGGGAGAGCCTGCCGACGCGTTGGTGCTCTGCTACGAGGACAACGCCGGCCCACGGTCAAGCCTCGGCTGCTGGCGGCGGGTGCGAACCCGGCGTGCATCAGGGCCTCGGCGGAGTGCCGAGGCTCGCCCGATCTTGTGAGCCTGCCCGAGGACGTGGACGCTGATCGCGCGCGATCGTCGCACGAACACCGTGCTCGGCTCCTGATCGTGGACCCGTTCTCCGCTTCGCTCGGCGCGGAGCATCAACAGTCACCGCGACCAGGACATGAGGCGCGCAATCGCCGCGCTCGCGCAGCTCGCCGAACATGAGGACATCGCGCTGCTATTGGTGGCGCACTTCAATAAGTCGCAGGGTGGCGACTCGCTGACGCGCGTACTCGGCTCCCGCGGGCTCACCGCCGCATCGCGCTCTGTGCTCGGTATTTGGTAAGGCACCGGATGCCGAGGACGGCTCGCCTGATCGCGTGCTCGCCCACGCCGCTTGCAACATCGCTGCGCGAGGCGCCCTCGCTCTCCTGTCGCATCGAGCCGAGGGCGATCGATGACGAGACGGGCGTTATCGAAACCTCGCGCGCTCGTATTCCTGGCGCGACTGCGACACGCACGCTGACGATCTCCTCGCCACCCGCGGCGAGGACGAGCGCTCAGATCGCGACATAGCAGCGGACTGGCTCAATGACGAGCTAGCCGACGGCGAGTGGCACGCGGCACGCGAGATCAAGGTGCGGCCGAAGGCCGAGGGGATCGCGGAGCGACCCTGCACCGGGCACGCAATCTGCTAGGCGTCGAGGATCGCCGCGAGGGGTTCCCGGCCGTGTCGGAATGGCGCCTGCCAGTCATGCCAGCGACCACGGGCACAAGCTGGCACGACTGCAAGTGGCACCACTGAGGAAAC
Organism: uncultured Solirubrobacterales bacterium; assembly: GCA_963813765.1. Lineage (GTDB taxonomy): Bacteria > Actinomycetota > Thermoleophilia > Solirubrobacterales > Solirubrobacteraceae > Palsa-744. Next base: position 366,382 of record CAWFAB010000006.1, on the reverse strand, counting down.
CCGCACCGTTGAGCCAAAAACCCACAATCGGGTACCCCAGTCATGCCAGTTATCAGAGAATGGCACAACTGGCACCAATGGCCATATGCCGGACGCCGATACGGAACTCGCACGCCTCGCCGATAAGTTCACACCCGACTGCGAGGTGGACCTATGACCCCGCTAGTCGATGCCCACGCGCTCGCCGACTATCTCGGCGTCAGCAGGGCCTACATCTACGAACACTCACGGGAGCTGGGCGCACTCAAGCTCGGTAACGGCCCACGCGCCCGCCTGCGCTTCGACCTCGACACTGCTCGCCGCGCGTTGCAGTTGGAGCCCGAACCCGAGCCGGCGACAGTCCGGCCGACACCACGCGCCCGCGCCACGCGCCGCCGCGGGCCGCAACCCGGCAGCATCCTCGTACCGCGGCCACGGAAAGCCAAGCGATGAGCGGCCTCGACGCGGCCTGGGCCGACGTCATCTCGGGTCTCAACAGCAAACCCGAGTCGATCGCCGCACTCGTCCGCACACTCGACAGACTCGACAGACTCGATGCGATCAAGCAGCAGGTGCTAGCCCGCGCCGCCGCGGAACTGAGGGCAGACCTGATCGCGTCACCCGCCACCGTCACCGCATGGCTCCATCGTCAACTGTCGGATGCGGATGGTGAGTGTCGATCACGTCACCTACGGGACGCAGCGTCACGAGACGGAATCGGGTGGCGCACGGTCGAGCGTGCCAAAGCGAACGCGGGCGTTGTCGCGTTCAAGCGGGATCGCGTCTCGTGGTGGCGACTCACTAGTCCGCCAAGTCCGCCAACGCAATCAGACCGCCCCTGCATACTCGCTGAGCGATGAGCACGGGCGCAAACTGCACAGTCCTACCGCACCACCCGATCGGTGATCGACCGATGACCAACCGCGTGCAGCTCACGATCCCCGGCCGCCCGATCCCGCTCCAACGGAGCCGCACACGCTCCGGCAAGCACTACCTGCCGAAGCGCAGCCGCGTCTACCGCGAGACGGTGCAGGCCGAGTGGTTGGCGGCTGGCCGCCCGTGCTTGGGCGGCGTGCCGTTCGCTGCGTCGATGCGGTTCTACGGCGCGCACGGGAGCGCTGACCTGGACAACCTGTGCAAGGCGATCCTCGACGCGCTCAACACGCTCGCCTACACCGACGACCGCCAGCTCACCTGCCTCGCCGGCTGCCACAAGCTCCCCGCCGACGCCCAAGGCGCGCGCACAGTGCTCGACTTGTGGAGCGCGAGCCGATGACCACCACCTACTTCGCCGGCGCGTTTGCTCCTTTCCGCAGCCGCGAGGGCCGCGTCCTCGCCGTCGTTACTCCTCCAGGTCGGGCGGCGCGGGCGCGGCAGCCTTACCACGGGCAGGGGGCAGGGGGCCTCGCAATCACTAGCTCAAAACGCGCGTTCACCCGGCTAATTTTCCGCGAAAAAGATGGTTCGCGTCGGGGCCTTTTTTGCACTGCTGTTCGATATCTGGAACTTTCTGAGGAGGGGTGGTTGGTGTGGCTGATGAGCGTCTGACGGGCCAGTGGGCGGCGGTGCTGGCTGAAGTCGAGGGCCGCCTCGGCAGCCGGCGAGCGCATTTGCGTCCGTTGGCTCGCGAGTATGTGAGTGCGCTGCGGGAGGCTGAGGAGGCTGTCACCGCGGCTCGCGAGAACCCGTTCGTGGAGCTCAAGGGGGGCCGGATCGTCGAACATCCGGGGTTTGCTTCCTCGGACCGGGAAGCCCGCCGGGCGCTGGCGTACGCGCAGGCGCTGGGGCTGGACGATCCGGGCAGCCTGCCGCCCGATCACCCGCTGTTCGGGCTCGATTTTGAGCCGCGCGAGCCGTTGGATGGGCTCGATCGGCTCGACGCTGAAACGCAGTTTGACGCCGATCCGGTGGAGGACGCGCGGATTCGTTTCGAGTGTCAGGAGAACCAGCGGCAGGCGTTGAAGGGTCGCAAGAAGCGAGCCGGACTGTCTGGTCCTGGCCTGACCTGATGCCATAGTGCGCCTGCTCGCGCGGGCGATTCTCGACCTGACAAGGAGTGAAACAAATGAGTGACGAAAAGACAGCAATACTGATTAGGGCGCTGGAGGCGTCCGGCTCGGAGCGCGAGGCGAAGTTGGCTCGCGCAATCCTCGGGGCAGCGGCTGAGGCACCTGCCGCCCCAGAGATCCCGGCCGCCGCGACGGTGCCGGCGCCCGTGGCCGCGGGCGCCGAGCAGCAGGGGCCGCAGCCGCCGGCGGGCAAGGCGCCGCTCGTCACACAGGCGGATGTCGAGGCCCTCAGTGAGCAGGAATTCAACAGCAGGTACGCCGAGGTGGAGGCAGTCCTTGGCGGGGACGCGTGATGGCGCCCCGTAGGAAGGCATCCCCGGGCGAGCAGATCGAGGCGCTCGAAGCGCTCAAGGCGGAGAAGGCCACCAAGCGCGATGGCGCGCAAACCGCGTTGTCGAGCGCGTTAGACATGCTCGGCGTGCCGGAAACCGGCCCAAATATCCTCCACCCGGGTCCTCCGAGGCCGCCGGCGGACGGGTCCCTCACGATCCCGGAGCGCCTGAAGGCCGCGAAACGCCTAGACGAGCTTGGCCGCGAGCATGAGTCGTTCGAGGAGATCCACGCAGCGGCGGCTGAGTTGCACAACATCATCAAGATCAGCCGCGAAACCGTCGAGGCGACGGGGGGTGCGATCGTGACTCTCGACGACGAGGTCGCGACGCTGAGAGCTGCACATCGCGACTACTTCGTTGAGCTGGCCGAGGAAGGCAGCGCCGCCGCAGACGCGCAGCTCGACAGGCTGCTTGCGCTGTACGAGGAGACAGTGGGGGTGCTGAAAGACATGTGGGGTCGATGGACGTTGGTCGGCATCCCGATCTCGACCAATGACCTGGCACATACGCGCCTTGAATTGCAGGAAGTTCGCCGGGGATGCTGCTGGCCGTGTCGCTCGGAGGCTGCCTACCGTGCCTCCCAGCCAACGACGTCGCCCGAGCACACGGGCGCCAGGATGAGCAACACGGCGGCGCTCGCGGAGTTCGGGGGCGAGGCGGCATGAACGCCGCGGCGGCCAGCGCGCGTCTACGCGGCTACTGGATCCCTTAGTTCGCCATTCGCGGAACCACGGGGGACCCGGTCGGATTCGACGGCTGCACGCCGAGCTTGAGGCGATCGTCTGTCCGGTGCCCGCATAGCCTAAACGGGGTGGCCGGTGTCCCTGCGATCCTCATGCAACAGCTCGCCGCCGCACGCAGGGCAGGCCAGGGGTTCGAGGAGGCTTGGCCGGTCGCGCTTGCCGCCGCGGTGCAGGCCGCGGACCCGGGGGAGCGCCGGGGGTGGCCGGAGGCGTTCCGGGCGACCATGGAGAGCTGGCAGGGGGCATGGGAGCGCCGGCCGGCGCCGCGGTGTGAGCGGGTGCTGCAAGCGGTCGCCGAGGACCCCGAGCGGGTGGCGTGCTCGGAGCGGGAGTGCGAGGGTTGCGGCGGGGAGATCCCGGAGGGCCGGGGACGCAAGGGTGCTCCTGCGCGGTACTGCTCGGACGGCTGCCGCAAGCGTGCCTCCTACGCGCGGGCGGCTGCGTAGCGGGCTACTGCTCGGCCTGCCCGATAGCCGCAAGGACCGCCTCCTTGTTCTCCGCCAGCTTACGGAAACGCGCACGCTGGTCCTTGTCTATGTCGCTCGCGTGCGATGTAGCCCCAGCGCTTCGATCATGGTCGCGCTTCGGCGGCCCGAGCAGCTCGCCCCACCGGATCCAACAGCCGCCTACCGCTCGGATTCCACGGCTGCGGCCAGCTCCGCCAGGCTCACGCCCAGCGCGTCGATGATCCGGCGCACGCTGTCCCAGCTCGGGGCCGTCTGCGCGTTCTCGATCTTCGCCAGCGTCGCAACGGCGATCCCAGCGTGCCACGCAACCGCCTCCTGTGTCATCGGGTGCTCCTCGCGCAGCCGTTTGAGCACAGCGGCCAGGGCTTGATCTGGAGCGGGCGAGCGCGGCACGTCCGCACCTTCTCACGGCGCGGTCGTGGGCACCATGCCTTCCTTTACTACTCATTGACGCGGGCTCATCTAGGCGCTACGCTGTCCGGGACCAGAACATCATGGTGCCCGCGACCGACTAGCGGCCCGGGCACCTGGCACCGAGAGAGCGACCTCCCGGCACGCCAGCCAAGCTATCAGTCAGACGGCGCGGCTTCCTTGCCAGAGAAGTTCCCCCGGGGCCTCCAAACACAAGGAGGAACCCATGATCATCATCACCATTCCCGCCGAGCTCGTCTCGCTCCTGCGCGACGGCTGCTACTTCGACCTGCACGGCCAGCTCGAAGAGATCAGCACCGTCCTTGAACACCGCGACTTCGGGGACATCCGCACCCGCGTCGACGCGGGCCTTGAGCGCGCCAACGGCGCCCGGGCGCTGCTCAACTACGTGGGTTGGGTCGAGCCCGTCAAGCCGTTCTCCGTGGGCGTGGACCTACACGAGCACCGGGAGGCGCTGCTGCGGGCGCTCCTCATACGCATCGAAGTCGAACGCAGCCTTGAGGAAGACCGGAACGCGGGTATCGGTGACCGTGCGGAGGCGAAGGTCCACGCCGGGCAGCTCGCGGACCTCGTGCAGCGGGTGGAAGAAGGTGAGGTGTGATGCCGGTGAGCGAACGCCCGGGGGAGCACCTTGTCCTGCTGCTGCTACTCCCGGGCGCCCCGCAGCTCGCCGCGGGCGAGGACGCGAGGTGGTGGACGGTCGCGGAGATCGAGGCCGAGCTAGGCGACTGCGACCCGGCGGGCATCCGGTACGCCATCGACGGGCTGGTAGCGGAGGGCGTCGCGGCCCGTGAGTATCCCCGCGACCCGCTGAACAAGATTGGTGAGCGGGTCCGGGCGTCGCGGTGCGCGCTGCACATCAACAGGATGGGCGCGATCTGTGTCTGAGCAGCCGACCAACGTCCAGTTGGGGCGCGCGGTACGCCGGCTGCGCCAGGCACGGCGGCTGTCGATCGAGTCCCTTGCGGGCGACTCCCAGATGCACCCGACGTACCTTTCCGCGATCGAGCGGGGGCACCGCAACCCGACGTGGACGAAGCTCTGCGGGCTCGCGGGAGCGCTCGATATCACGATGGCGGCGCTCGTGAGGGTCACGGAAGCCGAGGCGTACGGCGCGGGCCACGTCCCCGATCCGCTGCACGACCGGCCGGTGGGGGCACGATGACGCCGAGCGAGCCCGAGGCGGGCTGCCACTCCCACACGCTGAGCGTCCGTGTCCCCTTGACCGCCGGGGAGTGGGCGAGCTTGCGCGAGAACGCGGCGTACCTCAAGACCACGGTGGGGAGCCTGATTGGGTGGATCGTCAGCGAAGATATCCGCCGCGGGGCGTCGCCGCCGCGGCCCCCGGAGGCGGCACGATGAGCGCGCAGCGCGCGATCCTCTACCGCGCCGCCACGGAGCCCGGCGATACGGTTCTGTGGGCGCCGTCCGGCGCGGTCTGGGCGTTCGCCCGCCAGCTTGGCTTGCCGCGGGACGGGTACGGCAGGGCGGGCGGCTGGTGGGTCTTCGAGGAAGGCGCGCGCTCCCCGCTCGCCGGGAGGAAGACGCGGTGAGCGGCGAGCAGCCCGGGGTCGCGCAGGACGGCGAGCGCCGCGCGCAGGCGACACGGGCACGGTCGCTGCGGTCTGTCGCTGCGCCGGTGCTCGCGCCGCCGCTGACGCCGACCCGGCTGCGTGGCTGGCGGTCGCGCTGGCGGGGAAGCGCTGGGGCGCTCTGAAGACTGGGTGGTAAGCCTCATCAAGTGGGTGAAGAAACCCGAGGATACGCGGGCGACACCCTTTGCGGAACCGCGCGTTCTCTGGCGGCGCCGGCGAAGGAGTGGACGGTGAGCCCGGCTCCTTTCACGGGCAGGGCGCTGTACGAGCTCTACAGCGCCAGATTCAGCTACCGGCACCCTTTGCCGTGGGAGGCGATGCACGGCCATGAGCGGCGCGCGTGGAGCTCCCTCGCAGCCGATCTGCTGGAGCACCTGCACCGCCCGGGGGGGACCCCGTGACCCGTAGGCGTTCGTTGACCACGCAACTATTCGGGGCGGGCGTCTGGCGCCGGTTGTGGCGGTGAGCGCATCTTTCCGTCCGGCGGTGTGATACACTGTCGGTTATGCTTACACACCGCGAGGCCCGGTCCGTAGACCTGCGGGTCCGGCTGACACCCAAGGAAGCGCAGCAGCTCCACGAACTCGCCGCGCGCGACGCCGAGACGACCGTCTCCGTGGTCGTGCGCCGCGCGATCCGCCGCTACATCGAGCAGACAGAAGGGGGCAAGTGATGGCACGACCAGCTACAGGCCAGATAGTCGAACGCCGCGGCGCGGACGGGAACACCTACCGCTCCCTGCGGTTCCGTTCGGGCGGCAGACGCCACACGGTGCCGCTGGGGGTCGTGTCCCGCGCGGACGCTGAGCGCGAGCTTGCGTGCGTCATGGCGGACGTGACGCGCGGCTTGTGGAAGCCCGCGACGATCGCGGACGCGCCGCCGGAGATCCCGACGTTCCACGAGTACGCGGAGGACTGGTGGCTGCGCAACTCCGGGCAGCTTGCGGCCAAGACACAGACCGACTACCGCTGGCGGCTGGAGAGTCACCTGATCCCGCACTTCGGCACGCTGCCGCTCGACGCGATCACCTTCGACACCGTGGAGCGCTACATCGCGGCGAAGCTCGCGCACGGAGAGCGCATCCGCGCGGCCGAGGCCGAAGGCAAACCGATCATCGAGCACTTCACCGACAGCATCGGCAGGGAGCGGGAGCGCAAGGCGCAGCCGCTCTCCCCGCGGTCGCTGAACATGACGCTGGTCCTGCTCGCCGCGATCCTGGAGAGCGCGGTGGAGCGGGAGCTGATCCTGCGCAACCCTGCGAAGGGTCGCAGGCGCAGGGCGATCGAGCACGCGCCGCGCCGGAGCTACCTGGAGACGGCCGAGCAGATAACGGCGCTGCTCGACGCGGCCGGGGAGATCGACCGTGAGCCGACCACGAAGGGCAACCGTCGCGCGGTCGTCGCGGTGTTCGTGTTCGCGGGCCTGCGCATCGGCGAGCTATGCGCGCTGCGGTGGCGTGACGTGGACCTCGCCGCCGGATGGCTGCACACCGGCTCCAAGACGGACGCCGGATGGCGGCAGGTCAAGATCCGCGGCGCGCTCCGTGAGGCGCTGATCGACCTGAAGGCCGCGACCCCGGACGCCGAGCCCGACGGCTACGTGTTCGCCACGCCGACGGGGCGCAAGCCGAGCACGACGAAGGTCCGCACGCACAAGCTCGCGCCGGCCGTCCGCCGTGCCTCGCAGCGTCTCGCCGAACGCGGCCAGGTGCCGCTCCCGGAGGGGCTGACGCCCCACTCGATGCGCCGGACGTTCTGCTCGATCCTCTACGCGCTCGGCGAGGACCCCGGGGTGGTGATGGACGAAATGGGCCATGCGAACCCCAACCTGGCGCTGAAGGTCTACCGTCAGGCGATGCGCCGCGGCGAGGATGAGAAGGCCGCGCTACGCGCGCTGGTCGAGGGCGCCCATTGGGCGAATACGGGCGAACGGGCCGATCGGGGCTCCGTCGAGGCCCCCTTGAGCGAGGCCGCGTGAGCGCCGAAAACCAGTCATTTGCAGGGGTTTCCCGGCTGAGCAGCACGGAGGTCAGGGTCCTGGGCTGCCTCCTGGAAAAGCAGCGCACGACCCCGGACGCCTACCCGCTGAGCCTCAACGCGCTGCGGCTGGCGTGCAACCAGTTGACCAACCGCGACCCGGTGGTGGAGTACGACGACGCGGTGCTGCGCGACGCGCTGCATCGTCTGGAGCGCCGCGGATATACGCGCCTGGCCAGCGGGGCGGGCAGCCGCGCGCCGAAGTACCGGCATCTGCTGGCAGATGCGCTGCCGATGGCCGACGACGAACACGTCGTCATGTGCGTGCTGATGCTGCGCGGTGGGCGGCAGACCATCGGGGAGCTCAAGCAGCGCAGCGAGCGGATGCACGCCTTCCCCGACCTGGGTGGGGTGCACGAGACGCTGCACCGCGCTGATCGACCGCGAGCTGGTGGCCGTCCTGGAACGCCGGCCGGGGCAGAAGGAGGAGCGCTACGCCCAGCTGCTGGGCGGGCGGGGAGGATACGACCCCCGCGGACGCCCGCCCTGGAGCGTCGATCCAGCCTGGGGCCGTCGCTGCGCCGGTGAGTTGGAGCCCTCGAGGAGCGTGTGGCGCGCCTGGAGCACGAAGTTGCGCAGCTGCGCGCTGCGCTGGGGGACCGGCCCGAGGTGGCGCGGGAGGCCGACCAGCCCGAGGAGACCTTCGAATGGTCGTGACCCACGCGACCGCGATCCTTGCCGCGAGCGGCTCGTCCGCGGACACCGCCACGGGGGTGGGCATCCCCCTTGCGCTCGCTGCGGGCCTGGTGTCGTTCCTCTCGCCCTGCGTGCTGCCGCTGGTGCCGGGCTATCTCTCGACCGTGATCGGGGTGGCCCCGGCGGACATCCAGGGCGCAGGCGCGCGGCGGGTGCTCGGGCCGAGCCTGCTGTTCATCGCGAGCTTCTCGTTGATCTTCATCCTGCTGGGGCTCACCGCCACGCAGGTGGGTTCGCTGCTCACCACCCATATCGGCACGCTGCGCACGGTGGGGGGAGTGCTGATCGTGATGATGGGGGTGTTCGTTCCTCGCCACGCCGTTCGTGGACGCGCTCAACTTCCAGTGGCATTCGGAGTCGCTGATGCGCCTCGCCGGCCGCGGCGGGCCGCTGCTCGCGGGCGCGGCGTTCGCGGTCGCGTGGACCCCCTGCACGAGCATCACGCTCGGCGCGATCCTCACCCAGGCGGCGGTCTCGAGCTCCGCCGCTCACGGGGCGCTGTTGCTCGCCTTCTACTCCGCGGGCCTCGCGATCCCCTTCCTGCTGATCGCGCTCGCCTTCGAGCGGATGACCGGCGCGCTCGCGGTGGTCAAGCGCCACTTCCCCCTGATCGTGGGCGTCGGCGGGGCGGTGATGATCGCGCTGGGCGCTGCTGATCCTCACGGGCGAGTTCACGGCGCTCAATGCCCAGGCGCGAATCCGATTCCTTGCAGGTCGGCACGGGGCGCCGACGTCTCGCAGCATGCTGACCCGCACGTCGCTCGCGGTAGCGCCGTTCCCAGGCCTCCTGGTTGCGCTTGGCGTCGAGCACGAAGGGCGAGAGGCCGATCGCCTTGACGATCAGCCGGTTGATCGCGGACTCGGGGAAGGGCAGGGGGCGCAGCACGTCCACGAACAGCACCACGCGGGTCTCGTCGGTGTCGTTCCACACCTCGTGGTTGAAGGTGTCGTCGAAGATCATGCTCTTGCCCTCCTCCCAGTGGCGGATGTCCTCGCCGACGCGGATCCGGCAGGCCTCGGCGTCGCGGGGACGATCAGCCCGAGGTGGTAGCGCAGCACGCCCTTGTAGGGGCCGCGGTGGTCGAGGATGTGCTTGCGGGGGGAGAGGATCGAGAACATCGCCGTCGTCATCCCGGGGATTTCGCGCATCAGCGCCGCCGTGCGCGGGCACATCTCGACCCCGAGCTTCGCCTCGAAGCCGTACCCGTACAGGAAGAACGTCTTCCAGCGGTCGTCGTCGGTGATCTCGATCTGGTCCTTGGAGATGTCCTGGAAGTTGGGCAGCGCCTCGCGGTCCTCGAGCACCCGCTCGAGCTCCTCGCGGATCGCCTCCCAGTTCTGCTCGATGTGCTCCACCCAGGGAAGCGTTCCAGCTCAAAGAACGTCCGCGTCGCCCACGAGCGACGCCGGCCGATGAAGCGCTCGATCGGGGCGAGGATCCTTTCACCGACGGCGATCGTCCATCGGACGTGACGCTCGCCACAGCGACTTCCGCGATCGACATCGCGTCGCCACGCGCGATCGGGCGGGGCTTCGATGGAGGGATCCGGAGGCCATCGCGCCAGTACGCATCCGAGACTCGGAGTTTAGTCACGCGCCTCGCGCAGAGCCGCCAGCTCCGGCGACTCGGCGAGCTTCTTCAGGGCGCGCTGCTCCAGCTGGGAGGCCCGCTCCGCGGAGAAGCCGAGACGCTTGCCGATCGCGGTCAGCGTCTGCGGCGCCTCGTGGCCGGTGCCGAAGCGCAGCGTCAGCACGGTGCGCTCGGTTTCGGGCAGCTGTGAGATCGCGAGGTGCACGAGCCGCTCGCGCTCGTTCTCGTAGGCGGTCTCCTCGGGGGGCTCCTGGTCGGAGGGCAGCAGATCGCCGAGCGCGGTGTCGCCGTCCTCGCCGACCTGCTGGTCGAGGCTCACGAGCGCGGCGCGCTGGTGGCGAACTTCCTCGACCTGGTCGATCTCCAGCCCGGCCTCCTCGGCGATCTCCTCCGTCGTGGGCTCCCGCCCGAGGCGCACCGAGAGCTCGCGCTCCACGCGTCCGACCTTGCGGGTGCGCTGGGCGACGTGCACGGGCAGGCGGATCGTGCGGCCCGAGTTCTCGAGGCCGCGCTGGATCGCCTGGCGGATCCAGAGGGTGGCGTAGGTGGAGAAGCGGAAGCCCTTGCGCCAGTCGAACTTCTCGCTGGCGCGGATCAGGCCGAGCATCCCCTCCTGCACGAGGTCCGCGAGGGGCAGGCCCTGGTTCTGGTAGCGCCGCGCGTTGGAGGCGACCAGGCGGAGGTTGGAGTTGATCATCAGTTCCTTCGCGCGCAGGTCCCCGCGCTCGATCCGCTGGGCCAGTTCGATCTCCTGGTCGGGCCTGAGCAGGGGGTAGCGCCGCGAGTGCGCGAGCAGCTGGTCGACGGACTCGGGGATGAAGCTTTCCGGCTCCGCGGCCACCGGGCGCGGGCGGCTGGCGGGCGCCGGCCGGGGGCGCCTCGTAGACCGGGTCCAGGGCAACGGTGCCCGTCGCCGGGCCCTTGGCGGTCTCCAGAGTGTCTAGTGTGGTGATGGTTCGCTTATCGTCTGACATGGGGCTTGGTCCTTCTAATTGAAAAGAGAGGGGCCCGGCTCGCCAGCCTCCGGCTAGCTGCGCCACCCTCTATGTCCGATGCTTGGAGTCGGAATTATAGGGCACAGTAGTTGCGTTGTCAATTATTCTCGGCGGAGTGGCGTGGCGGTGGCGATCCTCCAACCCGTATACGTGGAGGCGCCCCTTTTGAGACCATCAAAACCTCGGAAGTTGCTATGCCGGCAAACTTGATCTACCCAGCAGGCGCGGGGGGTTATGCGGTCGTTATTCGCTTGTTATGCGCTTCTTATTCGTGCGCGAGGTCGAGAAACCTGCGATCGCTGATGTTCCGCTCATCGGATCGGCGAGCCGATCGCCCAAGCGCCCCGCCCTCGCACTGGCCGGGTTGACGGCCGCTCTACGGTCCGAGAGGGTGGCGCAATCGGCCGGAGGCCGGCTGGCCGAAACGGGACTCGCGCCGAAGGCGCGTGTCACCCGGCTTCGGTCGGGCCCCTCGACACTTCCGGTTTACGTGTGTTCGGCCCCAGTCTTCGTCGTGAAGATCGAGGCGCCGCCGCGGGTCAATGTGTGGCGCACGAGCCCCGGCAGCAGCAGCCGCGCCACGGCGGCGAGCACGTAGGCCCGGGGCACATAGCGCTCGGGCCGCCGGCGCAGCCCCGCGTCCACGATCGCCTCCGCCGCGCGATCGGGTGTGGAGACGATCCACGCGGTGAGCCGCCGTGCGGTCAGCTCGCGCGCGGGGAAGCCCTCGGTGGCGATGTAGCCGGGGAATACGACGCCCACGTGCACCCCGTGGGCCCGCTCCTCCGCATAGAGCGCATCGCTCCAGCCTGTCAGCGCGAACTTGCTCGCCGAGTAGGCGCCCGTGCCGGACCGGGCGACACGCGCGGCGGTGCTCGACACGTTGACGATCGCGCTCGGCGCCGAGGCCCGCAGCAGCCCCAGCAGCGCCTCGGTGAGCCGCACGGGCGCGTCGAAGTCGATCTCCATCGTGCGCCGCACATTCGCGTAGCCGCCCTCGGCAAACGTCGCCCGCCAGGAGGCCCCGGCGTTGTTGACCAGCAGCGTGAGGCGCCCCCCGCAGTGCTCGCGCACATGCGCGAGCACGCGCGCGGGCGCGTCATCCTCGGTCAGATCGAGCGCCAGGCAGCTGCACGGCGCGGGCAGCGTCTCCGCGAGGCGGCGCAGGCGCTCCTCGCGGCGCGCCACCAGCACGAGCTGTGCGCCGGGCTCGCGCGCCAGGCGCCGCGCGGTCGCCTCGCCGATGCCGCTGGAGGCGCCGGTGATCACCGCGACGAGTGGTCCACTCACGGCCGCGACCTTACAGCAAAGGTTCTTTGGGCCTACCGAGCGAGGCCCTCAAGCCTCGGGCGCCCGCGCGGGGCCGCGGCGGAGGTTGCCGATCAGCAGCCCGATCACGGTCACGAGGTAGATCTGACCGATCAGCATCTCGAGCACGGAGAGCGTGCGTCCGATGTTCAGGATCGGGGTGAGGTCGCCGTAACCGGTCGTGGTGAGCGTCGTGAAGCTGAAGTAGATCTCCTGGCTCTGCGTGACCGCGGCGTTGGTGGCCTGCTCGAAGTACGGGTGGGGGCTGACGCCGGCGAGCACGCGGACGACGAGCGCGAACTCCAGGCCGATCAGCAGGTATGTGGTGAGCGCGCCCGCGACCGCCTGCAACGTCACACCGTGATCGCGGATCAGCCGCACGATCCCGCGGGTGAGCACGACGAGCACCGCGAGCACCGCGGCTGCGGTTGCGACGGACCCCACCCAGCGCGGGACCACCTTCAGCCCCACCAACGCAGCCAGGCCGAGCAGCACCACGACGGTCAGCGTCGTGGCGAGGCTGCGCGGATTGGGACCCCACCCGCCCTGATCCCATCCGCCCTCGCCCCTCCCGCCCTCGCGCGAGGTGGCGATCACCGCGACCAGCATCGCCCCCTGGAGCACCACCGCGGCGGCGCGTCCGAACGGCGTGTCGGGCGCGAGGATCGAGAACAGCACAGCGAGGATCGTGAGGGCGAGCACCATGCCGTAGCGGTGCTGCACCGAGCGCGCGTCTTCAGGGGACGCGCCGCCAAGGCGAGAGCTGCCGTCTGCACCGTCCGGCGACACCGAAGGAAGGATTGCGCGGCGAGCGGCGGATCTTCTCAGGCGCTCACGAGCGCCCACTTGCCCTGGCCGTAGCGGGCGAGCTCCAGCCGCGCGACCACCCCGCGGTGGACCTCGTCGGGACCGTCGGCCAGCGCGCAGCGCGCGCGCCACCGTCCACGCGGCGGCGAGCGGGAAGTCGTCGGAGAGCCCGGCGCCGCCGTGGAGCTGCATCGCCATGTCCACGACCTGCTGGGCCATGTTCGGCACGGCGACCTTGATCTGGGAGACCGCTCCGACACGCGCCCGCGGGCCGCCGGCGTGTCGATCAGCCAAGCGGCGTGCAGCACGAGCAGCCGGGCCTGGTCGATCGCGATCCGGGCGTCGGCGATCCGCTCGCGGTTGCCGCCGAGGTTCGGCCAGCGGCTTGCCGAACGCCACGCGCTCGGTGGCGCGCCGGCAGGCGAGCTCCAGCGCCATCTCGGCGAGCCCGATCAGGCGCATGCAGTGGTGCACCCGTCCCGGGCCGAGGCGCGCCTGGGCGATCGCGAAGGCCTGCGCCGGGCCCGCCGATGATCGCGCTCGCCGGCAGGCGCACGTCGGTGAAGGAGACCTCGCCGTGGCCGCCGCGGGGCGTCGTCGAAGCCCATCGTGGCGAGCATCCGCTCGACCTTCACCCCGGGGTGTCGAGCGGGACGAGCACCATCGAGTGCTGGTGGTAGCGGTCGGCCTCGGGGTCGGTGAGCCCCATGAAGATCGCCACCCCGCAGTTGGGGTGCCCGACGCCGGTGCTCCACCACTTGCGGCCGTTGAGCACGACCTCGTCGCCCTCGAGCGATCGCGGTCGCCTGCATGTTGGTCGCGTCGGAGGAGGCCACGTCCGGCTCGGTCATGCAGAACGCCGAGCGGATCTCGCCCGTCGAGCAGCGGCTCCAGCCAGCGCTCGTGCTGCTCCGGCGAGCCGAAGTGCAGCAGCACCTCCATGTTGCCGGTGTCCGGGGCGTTGCAGTTGAACACCTCGCTGGCGATCAGCGAGCGGCCCATGCGCTCGGCCAGCGGGGCGTACTCGACGTTGGAGAGCCCAGCGCCGGGGCAGCCCGCCGACCTCGGGGCTCGCCGGGCAGGAACAGGTTCCACAGGCCCTGCGCGCGCGCCTTCGCCTTCAGCTCCTCGATCGCGGGGTGGACGACCCACGGGTCCGCGCGCGCGAGCAGCTCGCGGTGGTAGGGCTCCTCGCGCGGGGCGACCTCGCGCTCGATGAACGCGTCAGGCGCTCCAGCAGCTCGCTGCGTGCGGGGGGAGTGCGCGAAGTCCATCACCGCCACCTCTCCAGGACGACCTTGCCGGTCGCGCGCCGCTCGTCGATCTCGCTGCAGCGCCTCGGCGGCCCGCTCCAGCGGGAAGCGCGCGCCGACGATCGGGCGCACGAAGCCCCCCTCGATCATGCGGCCGATCTGCTCGCCGATCTCGCGGCAGAGCTCCGGGCGGGCCGAGCGCGTAGGCGCCCCAGCCGGCGCCGACCACGTCGATGTTGCCCAGCAGCAGCCGGTTGACCTTCACCTCGGGGATCGAGCCGCCGGCGAACCCGACCACGACAAGTCTCCCACCCGCCCGCAGGGAGCGCAGGCTGTCGGTGAAGCGATCTCCCCCCACGGGGTCGAACACCACGTCCACGCCGCCGCCTGTGAGCGCCTTCGCCTCATCCTTCCAGGGGCCCTCGGAGCGCAGCACCTCACCGGCGCCCGCCGCGCGCGCCACCCGCTCCTTCTCGTCGCTGGAGACGACCGCGATCGTGCGCGCGCCGAGGCCGGCGGCGACCTGCAGCGCCGCGGTGCCCACCCCGCCGGCGGCCCCGTGCACGAGCACGGTCTCGCCCTCCTTCAGACGCCCGCGCAGCGCGAGCGCGAAGTAGGCGGTGTGGTAGTTGAGGATCAGCGCCGCGCCCTGCGCGAAGTCGAGGGCGTCCGGGAGGGGGAAGGTCAGGAACGGGGGCGCCACCGCGACCTCGGCGAAGGCGCCGAGCACGCAGAACGCGGCCACGCGCTCGCCGGCATGGAAAACCGGCTGGTGGGCACCGGATCTCCCCGCGGGCGCGCTGCGCACCACCCCGGCGATCTCGCTGCCCGGGACGAATGGCAGCGGCGGTTTGTGCTGGTACTCGCCGCGTGTCTGGAGCACCTCGGGGAAGGAGACTCCGGCGGCGTGCACATCGATCACGACGCCTCCGTCCGGGCTCAGGGGATTCGAGGAGCTGTCGGGCTCGGGCAGATCGACTCCTCGCAGCCCGGCCGGGCCGCTGAGCTCCACGATCTGAATCGCTCTCATCACATCTCCTGACGGCGCCGGGACGGGAGGGCCACATTCAACACGCTTTGGGTGCGCGGTGGGCGCCGGCCCCTGGCGGGATGACGCGGGGCGGCCCGGACGCACCGTCCCCGAGCGGCTGGTTCGCGCGGCTCGCCCTTGCCGATCGATCCCCCTGGCGGGTACTGTGGACGGGATGAGTCCGCAGTCTCGGCCCGTGACGCTCGATCGTCTCGGCATCGCGCTCGATCGCGACGCCGAGGTGCCGCTTGGGGTGCAGCTCGCCTGGGCGCTGCGCGCGCGCATCCATGCGGGGACGCTCACGCCCGGGGAGCGGCTGCCGGCGCTGCGGGACCTCGCCGAGGCGCTGGGGGTCAATTCCAACACGATCCGCGCGGTCTACCAGCGTCTGGAGCACGAGGGGCTGCTCTCGAGCCTGCAGGGCAGCGGGACGTTCGTGACCGCCGGCCCGCGCGAGCGCTCCGCCGCGGGCGCGATCGCGGCGGCCGCGGCGCACGAGGCGCGCGAAACGGGGGTTGACCCGCGTGAGGTCGCGGCCGCGCTCTACGTGACGCAGGCGGAGAACCCGGCCGACGCGGGTCGATCGAGGGTCGGCCGGACCGGGGGCGCGGCGCTTGAGCGCGCCGACGAGGCTGAGCACCGGCGGCGGCTGCGCGCTCGGATCGCCGCGCTCGAGCAGGCGCTGGCCGACCTGGAAGTTCAGCACCCCCGACTCGCGCGCGTGGCCCGGGCGCGCAAGCGCCGCTCGGAGGCGGGCCCGCGGTTGCTGGACACCGCGGAGCTCGAACAGGTGCAGACGGAGCTGCTGCGCCGGATCGCCGCGATCCAGATGGCGATCGACGATCGCCTCGAGGGCGGGACAGGCTCGGGCGGGGAGCCCAGGTCCGCGCCCGACGCGAAGCCCCGGGCGGCGTCTGCCAAGCCCAAGGCTCACCGATCGAAGATCGCGGGCACCGCGGCCGCAGGACGTGGTCGCGCGACCACGCAGCCCGCGGCCTCGGGCACCTGACATCCCCTCGCCGCAGACCAGGCTTGCGTCATGTGACGCTGCGTGTCTGCCTGTTATCCAGCGTATCGAAATTGTTCGCTCCAGAGCGCGGAAGTTTGCGCCTTCGGTTATGGTTCGGCGATCCGGTCATTGGAAAGCGCTAGTCAGGAGCTGTCGGTGCGATGAATACACGCTACGCGATGCTGATCGGGACGGCCATCGCGAGCACAGCGAGGACCAGCAATACGATCCCCACGCCGCGCGCGGCACCATTGCCGAATATGAGAAGCCCAACGCCAACGGGCGCAAGAAGGCTGACCGGAAGCGTGTAGCTCCAGGCAAAGACGCGCTCCCCCCTGGTCAGCAGCCTCCGCCGTTCCTCCCGACCCCGTCTCAGGGCCGCTCCTGATATCACTGAGGCGCACCACGTACATCGTAGCCTCATAGCTGGGCCACCGCCCAAGCCGCCCCTCAACGCCGGGAAAACCGCAAACAGCGAACATCGCTTGACATAGGAGCAACGCGATTTCTGACGCCGGCGGCGCACAGGCGAACAGCCCGCCGGCAAAGTCGGAGGGGCAGGCCGGGAGTCGGACTGCCGAAAGTCCCTGCTCACGCCCAGGTTCGATCCTCTCAAGCGGCAGAATCGCGGCGGGCAATGTGTTCAAGAAGAAGGGGAAGACGATATTGTGCTGGGCCCGAATTCGCACAGCTTGGGGCTGAACGGACCGCGATTGGGGGAGCGATGAAGGATCGCGGTGAAATAATGCGTAAGAAATTGAATGCTTGCAGGGCTGGCGGTGGCATCGCCGGCGCGCTACCGTTGGTCTGGTTATGACCGCGAAGGAGAAGCTGCGCGTGGTTGTCGAGGAGCTCTCGGAGGGCGAGGCCGAAAGCGCGCTGGACTACATCGTCAGCCGCCGGCACGGCGAGCTGGGCGAGCTGCTCGACAGCGCGCCCGTGGACGACGAGCCGAGCACCCCCGAGGAGGAGGCGGCCGTCGAGGTCGCACGCGAGGAGCTCGCGCGCGGCGAGACCGTCAGCCTGGACGAGATCCGCGCCGAGTTCGCGTGAGCGACGCCTGGCGCGTCGAGCTCACCCCAGCCGCGCGGCGGGACCTCAGACGGCTTGACCCCCAGGTCCGCCGGCGCGTGATCGACGCGCTCGACGGCCTGAGCACCCAGCCGCCACGCGGCGACATCCGCCGCCTCACGGGCATCAAGGAGGAGTGGCGCCTGCGGGTCGGCGACTGGCGCGTGCGCTTCACCCGCGAACAAACCACCCACACCGTCTACGTCCTGCGCGTCCTGCCCCGCGGCCGCGCCTACCGCGACTAAACCGCAGCACAAAGGAACGCCGCGCCCTCGTGCGGGCAGCGCGGCCGGCCGTCGCCCAACGGAGGCCGGTCACCTCGCAACGCGGACCATATTAGTATCGGATGTTACTAGGGCCAAGTCAACACGGCGCTCGCATGAAGGAGGCTAGACTCTGGCGGCGGCGCGCACGCTTGCGCAGCTCGTTGCAGCTCTTGGTCTTGGTTGCCATCTTTAGGGTGCTCCTTCGCGGGCCACCCCCTCACCGCGGGCAGGGGACGGTGGTCCTGGCGGCGGCGTGGGTGGTGTCTTGGAAGGCGAAGCGGGCGGCGAACTTGAAGCCTCCGGGGGGGCAGGCGCGGGGCAGGACGATGCCCCTGGGGTGGTAGGGGAGGTATCTGCCGTGGGTGCGTTCGTAGTAGGTGAGGTGTGCGGGGCCGAGTGTGGTGGAGAGTTTTACGACGGATACGTCGGGCGCGCCGGGGAGGGTGGGGACGAGGGGGATGGTGGTGGCGAGGTCGCCGCCGTAGGGTTGGGGGGCGGGGAGCACGAGTCCGGGGAAGACGATCTGGGCGTCCACGGGCACCTCGCCGCTGGCGTAGAAGATCAGTCCGAGGTGTCCGTTGTGGATGTGCGCCATGAAGACCTTGGTGGTGGCGGCCTCGTGGAGGATTGCGGGGCCGAAGGGGACCTCGACGAGCGCTGAGCCGTAGCCCATCTGTGACTGGGAGGGGCATGCTTCGGGGCCGAGTCTTTCGAGGATGTGGGCGTTGCAGGTGGCGAGGCCGAGGCCGCTGGTGCCGATCCCGAGGTTCGCGGGGTAGAGCAGGTTGACGCCGATGAGGGGGGAGGGCACATGGCCGGTGGTGGTGGCGATGGTGAAGCCGAAGGAGATCGTGGTGCCGGCGCCGAGCCGCTCGGGCGTGAGCGCCGCTCTGAGCCTCGCCGTCTGCGTCGCGCCGGCCACGGCCGGCAGGCAGACGCAGGACAGCAGCGCGAGGGCGACGATGAGGAGCGTACGGGCGAGGAGCGTTCGGACTGCAAAGACGGTTCCTCTCATGTTGCCCGAACGATACAGGGCCGACCCCGCGCTCGCCGAGGCCTGTTTCCGACTTTTGTCTGTCGCTCAGATGAGCGAGCGGCTCCGAGTCGCGGTCTCGCGGCTCGCGTGCGGCCCCTACGCGCCGCCGTAGGTGACGATCAGGTCGGTGGCGACGCCGACGAGGAAGCCGAGCGCGAGCGTGTAGAGGCCGAGCTCGCGGTGGCCGAGGCGGCGCACCCCGGTCCAGATCTCCCCGACCACATAGAGGATCGCGCCGCCCGCGAGGGAGTAGAAGGCGAGCTGGAGGGCTTCGCTATGGACCTGGTAGCCGACGACCGTGCCGAGGAACGTGGGGCCCCCTCCGACCAGGCCGGCGAGCGCGAGCCAGCTCCAGGAGGGCTTCACGTCCCCGAGCGGGCCGACGATCCCGAAGCCCTCGGTGGCGTTGTGCAGGGCGAAGCCGATGACGAGCACCGTGGCGAGGCCGATCGCCCCGCTCTTGGCCGAGACGCCGATCGCGAGACCCTCGGCGAAGTTGTGCAGCCCGATCGCCAGCGCGATCGTCATGCCGGTCCGCAGCGCCGCCTGCCTGGCGCGGTTGGACTCGCCCTCGCGGGAACGCACCAGGATCGGCGGGCGGGCCGGCAGTTCCTCGGCGGCCTGCTCGCCCCCGGCGATCGGCGGCGGGGCGGTGGCGCGCGCCGCGCGCATGCGCCGTTCGAGCGTGCCGACGCCCGCGACCCCGGCGGTGAAGCCGGCGGCGAGCAGCGCGAACAGGCCGAGCACGTGGGACAGGCCCACGTGGTGTGCGCTTGTAGCTGTCGAGCGCGCTCGCGACGATCGCCTCGCCGTGGGCGCCGACGTCCATGAAGATGAACGCGAGGATCCCCACCGAGAGCATCGCCAGCGCCAGCCGCGTGCGTGCTCCGACGCGGTCCATGCGCCCGAGCGGCAGGCCGATGTAGATTGTGAACCCCGCGACTGCGCCCAGCAGTACGGTTTCGCCGAAAGGCAAGGCGGATGTCTCCTCGAGTGGGATCGGCTCGGGTCCGAGCCGGGCTTCGATCAGGTTGGCCTGATTAGGGTAGCCTAAAAGCCTCGAAGCACGGCACCCTTACGAGCGCTCCCACGTGGCGAGGCGCACCAGCGTCCCGGCGTTGACGGCCTGCGCGGTGAGGATGCACGTGTGGCCGGCCTGCCGCCAGGTGACCACGGTCGGGCCGGTGGCCTTCACGATGTGGAAGCTCACCCCGTGACGCTCGATCGCGGCGCTCGGAGCCGGGACGGGCAGGGCGCCGCCGGAGACGATCGAGTACCCGATGCGCCGCGCGGTGCGGTCGCGGTAGAAGACCGTGGTGAGCGTGTGCCCACCGACGCTGTCCGTGCGCGCGCCGACAGCTCGCCAGCCGAGCCTGCCACCCCAGTAGGGGTAGGGAATCCCCGCGGCGGACGCCGCAAGCAGGTGGGGGTGGTGCGGGCTCTCCGCGGGCGCCGCCTGCGTCGAGGGTCCCAGCGCCAGGCTCGACGCCTCCAGGACCGTGGGGGCGCTCGTGCTGCCTGCGGTGAGCGCCAGGGTCACCGCCACCGCCGCGACCGCGGCAAGCGCCACGGCCGCGGCCAGCCGGGGCGCGAGCCGCAGGGGGCGCCGCCCGCGGCGAGCGCCCTCGGATCGGGCGCTCACGGGCTCGGCGTCGCCGGCGAGCATCGTCTCGATGGAGCGGCGCAGCAGGCTGGGCGCCTCGACGCTCTCGAGCGTATGCACGATCGCCACCGCGTGGCGCTGGCTCTCGAGCTCCGCCGTCAGCTCGGGGGAGTCCGCGAGGAGCGCGAGCAGCCGCTCGCGCCGCCCAGCCGGCAGCGTGCCGTCGGCGAGCGCCGCCAGCTCAGCGTGGATGTCCTCGGGCTTGCGGCTCATCTGTTGCCTCTTTGCGTAAGACGCCGCCGGGGCGACCGACCTTCCCGCTGGGCGTGAGGCGCTTCGGGTGCAAGATCGTCCTCGCGTGCGGGCTCCACGCCGGCGGCGGGTCTGTCCTCGCGTGCGGGCTCCATGCCCGTGGCGGGTCTGTCCTCGCGTGCGGACTCCATGCCCGTGGCGGGTCCGTCCTCGAGCGCAAGCTGTCCGGCGAGATCCGTCTCGGGGCCGCCCGCGAGCTTGCGGGTGACCTGCCGGCGGGCACGGAAGACCCGGGTGGCGATCGTCGCCTCGCGGGTCTCGAGGACGCCCGCGGCCTCGCGATAGGAGAGCCCGGCGATGTCCACGGCGACCAGCGCGAGGCGGTAGCGCTCGGGGAGCCCGGCGATCGCGGCGAATACCTCCCGTGCCTGGAGGGCCTCCTCGGGGCGATCCCCGGTCCTGGGATCCACCGGGTCGATCTCCTCGAGCGCCACCGAGCCGGTGCGCGGGCGGCGGGCAGCGGTGCGGCGCTGGGTGAGGAAGGTGTTGCGCAGCACCGTCATCAGGTAGGCGAGCTCGTCCTGGCCACGCAGCAGGCGCGGGCGCGCGAGGACGCGCGCAAATGTCTCCTGCACGAGGTCCTCGGCATCGTGGGGGGAGCCGCACAGCGCCCACGCCGCGCGGTAGAGACGGTCCAGATGGCGCGGCAGCGACTGGGGATCGAGCGCGGGCATCAGGCACGACTGTAGCGGTCGCTCGGCCGCGCGGTGAACATTGCAACCGCGCAAGCGCGTCCCTGAGGCGATGGCGTGTGTGCGAGTGCGAAGCGCGTGCGAGGGCGGGGTCGCGGCGGGGTCTGTGAAAGGTTCGCGCTCACAGCGGAGTCTGGGGTAGTGAGCATCGTCAAGTCTTCAATCGACTCCAGGAGGTCAGGGTGCGAAACCCTTCCGTTTTTGCAGCAGCCACTCTCGCAGTCGCCGGGCTCGCCGTCGCGGGCTGCGGCTTCGAGCTCGAGCAAGACCGAAGCGGGCGGCTACCCGGCCCCGGCATCCTCCGCTACGCAGAGCACGGCGGCCTCCGCGGCGAACACCTCGGCGTCGAGCTCCAGCGGCTCCACGGCCGCGGGCACGGCGGTGAGCACGATGCACACGAACCTCGGCACGATCGTCGTGGCGGGCCCGAAGCAGATGACGGTGTACCTGTTCGAAGCCGACAGGGGTTCGACGTCCAACTGCTCGGAAGCGTGCGCGCAGGCGTGGCCGCCGGTGACCACGACCGGCAACCCGAAGGCGGAAGGCGGGGCGCTGGCGGCGGACCTGGGCACGACCACGCGCTCGGACGGGACCAAGCAGGTCACCTACAAGGGCCATCCGCTCTACTACTACGTGACCGATCAGCAGTCCGGGGAAACCACGGGCCAGGGCGTCAAGAGCTTCGGCGCGGCGTGGTACGTGCTCTCACCGAAGGGAAGCAAGATCGACGGCTCCTAAGACACCGCTGAGCGGTGTCTTAGGAGGGGCTTGCTCACCAGCCCCCGCGGGGGCTCGCATCGTGCCGATAAACACGGAAAGACAGGAAGGGAGTCGGATATGAACAGTATGAAGACGCGCGCGGCGCTCGCGCTGCTTGCTCTCACCGCGATCACGGCGCCCGCGAGCGCGGTGGTGAGCCCGCTCGCGCAGGCCGGGGCAGGTGGTACGGACTCGCCGGGGGTTGCGACCGATCGAAGATCGGCCAACAGCGCGAGCTCGCATGTGGTGGTGCTCAAAGGGCGGCGCTACCACCCGAGCACGATCTCGATCAGGCGCGGCGAAAGCGTGACGTGGGTGTGGCGGGACGGGAACACCGAACACAACGTGACCGGCCACGGCTTCCGCTCGCGCACGCAGACGCGCGGCTCGTTCACGGTGCGGTTCGCGCACGCGGGGACGTTCAACTACCACTGCACGATCCACGTCTCCGAAGGGATGGTGGGCAGGGTGGTCGTTCGCTGAACGGCCTCAATCCTTGCGGCGTTCGACGAGCAGGGCGAAGGTGGGGCAGGCCTGGGCGGCGCGCTGCGCGTGCCCGACGAGCTCCGAGGGCAGGGGCTCGCCGTCGAGGATCGGGTAGCCCCACTCGTCGAGGGCGATGTGCTCGGGCAGCAGCTCGTGGCACATGCCGTGGGCCTCGCAGGTGATGGGGTTGACGCGCAGGCGGTGGCTCATTGGGGCGATCGACTCAAGTGACGGCGCTCAGTGCTTTGCCACCGCGCGGGGCGCGCCGTCCGGCGGCCTCGCCGGCGGAGGCGCGGGGCCGGGGCAGCTCCGAGGGCCGCCCGCAGGCGGCGCAGGGGCCGTGGCGGGCGTGGTCGGCGAGCTCCTCGGCGAACACGTCGAGGGCGCTCGCGATGAGGCGCGCGGCGCCGTCGGGGTGGCTGCAGGCGCCGCGGCGGTTGACGAGGCCGGCGAGGCTCGCGAGGCGCCGCTGTACCTTCGGCTGTGAGCCCTCGAGCAGGAGCTGCTCGACGGTGGTGGCGATCGCGTCGAGGCCGAACACGCAGGGCCCGCACTGGCGCGCGCTCTGCGCGGCGAGCCAGCGGGTGATGCGGGCGAGCTCGGCGACGGGGCAGGTCTCGGTGGAGAGCAGCACGACGACGCCGGCGCCGAGCGTGGCGCCGTGGGGGGCGAGGTGCTGGTCGGAGAGCGCCACACCACGCAGCAGACCGGCGTCGATCCAGGTGCCGGTGTAGCCGCCGAGGAGCACGGCGCGCAGCTGCGCGGTGGCGCCCTCGGCGGCGTCGAGGAGCGCGGAGAGGGGGGAGCCGTACTCGATCTCGTAGACCCCGGGGTAGGCGACGGGCCCGGAGAGCGTGACGAGCGCGGACCCGGGCTGAGTGGCGGTCCCGAGCTCGCGGAACCATTCGGAGCCGTGCCGCGCGATCAGCGCGAGGTGGGCGAGGGTCTCGACGTTACAGACCAGCGTGGGGCGCCCGCGCACCCCGCGTTCGAAGGGCCGCGGCGGGGTGAAGGTGGGCAGCGGGGGGCCGCCGCCGAGGAGGTTGACGAGCGCGGACTCCTGCCCGGCGACGTAGCGGTTGGGCACGGCGAGGAGCTGGACGCTCGGCTCCCCGCGGCGGGGCTGCCCGCGTTCGGCGATCGCGCGCGCGGTCGCGTCGAGGGCGCCGGCGGCGGACTCGCAGACGCCCACGAGGATCTCCTGCGCTCCCACCGCGGCGGCGGCGAGCTGGGCGCCGTCGAGCACGAGGTGGGGGAGGGACTGCAGCAGCGTGCGGTCCTTGGAGCTCGCGGGCTCGCCCTCGGCGGCGTTGACCACCACGATCGGCCTTCCGCCGAGCGGAGATCGCGAGGCGCCGGCGACCGCGCGGAGCTTGGTGGCGGTGGGGAAGCCCGCCCCGCCGTGGCCGCGCAGGCCGGCCTCGTCGAGGAGGTCGATCAGCGCGGAGGCCCCGCGCCGCCCGCGGGCGGGTGGGCCTCCCAACGGTCGGGGGAGCTCCCCGTGCAGCGCGAGATGCTCGCCGAGGCTGAGCGCGCCCTGGGCGGGGATCCCGGCGAGCAGCCGCGGCAGGCCGGTGGGGGCGCCGGTGGGGAGGGGGCGCTCGGCGATCTGCCCGTGGCCGCTCATGGACTCACCACGATGCTCGACCTGGCGGTGGAGGCGTGGCCCAGCAGCGAGCTGGGGGTCCCGGAGCGCCGCGCCCATTCGGAGCCGAGCGGCCCGCCGGGCAGCCACAGCAAGAGGCCCAGCGTGAAGGCGGCGGCGCCGCCGAGCGCGAGGCCGCGGACGCGGGCGCTCGCCCCGGCCCACCCGCCGAGCGTGCGCACGAGCACGGCGGCGACTACTACCGCGAGGCAGGCGACGCTGAGCAGGAGCAGCCAGGCGCTTTTGACGTCGCTGCCCGTCCCCAGCGTGTGCAGCAGCGCGATCGGCCAGCAGGCGTAGACGAGCCAGTGGGTGATCCGCCAGGCGGTCTGCCCGATGCGCTGGCGCAGGAGGCTGGTGACGATCACGGCGAGCATCAGGTCGAGGGCGACCGCGCCGAGCCCCAGCCAGAAGGGCCGGTAGGAGCTCACGAAGGGCACGAAGGCCGCGACGAGCGAGATCGGCGCGAAGGTGTCGAGCACGGCGGTGATGACGTGCAGGACGAGGAACGCGAGCGCGAGCAGCGAGGCGTTGCGGTGCAGCGTGTCCACGACGAAGCGCGGCCACCGGGGGCTGCTCCAGCGCTGCACGTCGGCGACGCCGAGCGCGACGGCGATCGTGAGCAGCAGCAGCGAGACCGCTCCGCTGGAGCGGGTGAGGTACCAGTTGACGCTCGGACCGGCGGCGGCGAGGGGGGAGAGGAGGGTGTTCATTGGGGATCGTCCACGTGAGTTGCTTCTCCCACGAGCGCGTGGGCGCGGGGCGTCGTGCCCCGCGTCGGCGGTCGGGGAGGCGTCACCGGATCCGCGGGCCAGTCACCGACGCGGAGCACCTCGCCGTCGTGGGCGACGAGGCGGGCGGGGAGGCCGAGCTGTGCCAGCCACCGCGGCGCGCGCTCCCCGCGCACGAGCGCGGCGGTGCTCGCGATGTTCGCGTCGGCGCAGTCGGCGGCGGCGACGCTGACGGTGCGCCAGGGTCCGCGCACGGGAGCGCCGTCGGCGGGGTCGATGATGTGGTGCATAGTGATGGCGCCCCGGCGCCAGCGGCGCACCGCGACGCTGGAGGTGGCGAGGCCACCCGAGGCGATCGCGATCGTCTGGCCGGGCGCATCGGGGCCATCGCGGTGGTCGTCGGTGACGTGGATCCGCCAGCCGCCCGCGGGGGCGGCGCCGGCGGTGGCGATGTCCCCGCCGAGGCTCACGAGCGCCCCGCAGCCCTCGGCCTCGTGCACTGCGCGCGCGGCGCGGTCGGCCACCCACGCTTTGGCGGTGGCGCCGAGGTCGAGCGTGATCCCGCGGGGGACGCGGACGGTCTGGAGCGCGGCGTCGAGCTCGACGGTGCGGTGGCCGCTGCGCAGCTGTGCCCTGAGGACGGGTGGCGGGGCAACGGGGGTGGGATGCGCAGGGGAGGGGGCGGGCGGTCCCTCGGCGTTCACGTGGGCGGGGCTCTCGGGGTCGGGGATGGGGTGGAGCCGCTCCAGGGGCGGCTCGAGCAGCTGCCAGTCGCGGTCGTAGCCGGCGAGCACGAGCGCGGCGCCGACGGTGGGATCGACGTCGCCCTCGGTCAGCTCGGCGGCGCGCAGCGCGAGGAGCAGGGCCTCGATCAAGCGCGGGGAGACCCGCACGGGCCGGCCGCCCGCGTGGGCGTTCACGCGACTGAGATCGGAGTCCGCCCGAAAGCGGCTGCAGGCGAGGTCGATCTCCTCGAGCTCGCGCTCCACGAGCGCACGCGCTCGGGGGAGGGAGGCGGAGTCCGTGAGGCGCAGCACCACGCTCGTGCCGAGCGCCTCCCAGCGCTCCGTCGTGAGGTTGCCGGTGCGTGTGGAGGATGCGCTCTCTGCGCCGCGCGGCATGGAGTGGACACTCCTCACGATCCGCCGGAGACGACTGCGCCGCTTTCCTGTGCGGGCGCCGATTCCTGGGACGGGGCTTCCTGCGGGCTGGGGGTCGCTTCCTGAGATGGGGTCGCTTCCTGAGATGGGGTCGCTTCCTGAGATGGGGTCGCTTCCTGCGCGGGCGCGGCGGCGGAGGCTTCGCCGGAGGGCGTGGATTCCCGGGCGGGAGCCGATTCTTCGGTGCTGCTCGACTGCGGGGCCTGGGCGGGAGGCTGAACCGATTCGGGGGAGCTGGGAGAGGAGGATTCGCCCGAGCTCTGCGCGCGCGGCGCGGCGCGGAGCGCGGCGGCCGAAGCCCCCGCGGCGCGGGCTTTGAGCGTTTTGCCGGGGAAGGCGCTGGCGGCGACCGCGGTCAGCACTCCGGTGAGGGTCGCGCTGCCGGCGATCAGCCAGCGGTTGTAGCGGGCCAGGCGGCGCACGGCGGCATCGCGGGAGCGGGGTGTGTGGTGGTTGTCGGGCATCTCTATCGAGGAGTCGGGTGGGGAGGCTGCATGTTCAGTGTGCCCAGCTTGCACAAGCTCTGACTAAAGGGCGAGTGAGAAGTTCCATAAGAGTTTCGTGTCCCCGACATGAGATTCCCTGGCCGCCCGGAGGTCATCTGGAGCGTCATTGCGCGGATTGCCGCGTTTGCGCCTCGCTCGACATTCGACACATCCCGCCCGAGATGAGCCATCAATGCCCGAAGAAGTCACGGTGGTAGCTCAGCCAGGGGCCGAACTGGGGGATCAGCGCCACCGCCAGCACGAGTCCCAGCGCGAGCCCTCCGGCGAGTGAGAGAGTCCGGCCGGCACGCCCCGCGCGGAGGTCATGCCACTCCGAGTCGCGCCCCGAGGAGCCGGCCGCCCCGGCGAGCACGGCGCCGCGCAGCTCCCGCCCGCCGCTCAGCGTCCGCTGGACCTCGGGCAGGTGGCCGAGCACGTGCACGCCCGTGAACGCGAGCCACACGACGAAGCTCGCCTTGTGGATCGGCAGCAGCGCCCCGCGCGAGCTCGGGCCGATCAGCAGCAGCGCCACTCCGCTGGCGAACACGACGACCGTGGTGAGCACCACCATCGGGGCGATCATCCGCAGCAGGGCGGGGGGCGGGCCCTTGCGGCGGTAGCGCGGGTTGTGCGTGTAGTAGCGCACGAAGCGGTAGCCGGTGCTGCCCAGCTTCACGATCACGGGTCCCACCAGCAGCAGCCCCACGAACAGGTGCACGGAGAGCAGCGTCGTGCGCAGGCGCAGGAGCGTCACGCCGATCACCGCGAGCAGGACGATCAGGACGACGCCGCTCCACACGGTGAGTCGCTCGTTGCCCTCGCTCCCGCCCGCGGTGAGGCGCCCGGTCTCCATTCCGGACGTAGTGTCGGCGCGGTTCGCTAGAGTAGCCGCGTAATCGATCGATGAGAAAACTCATCGGATTTGCGCCACCGCAGGGAACGTGGCGCCCGCCGGTGGCCGCTGGGCCTATCCTGGGCCGGATGCAGCGTTCCACGGAGTCCCCGCCGGGAGGCGGCGATGCGACCGTCGATCCTGCTGGTCGAGGACGAGCCGGGGATCGTCGACTTCGTGCGGCGCGGGCTGGAGGCGGAGGGCTTCGCGGTCGAGGCCGAGCACGACGGGGTCGAGGGCGAGCGCCGCGCGCTGCGGGAGAGCTTCGACGCGGTCGTCCTCGACCTGATGCTCCCGGGCCGCGGCGGCATGGAGGTGCTCGCCACGCTGCGCGCCGGCCAAGCCCGAGCTGCCGGTGATCGTGCTGACCGCCAGAGGCGAGGTCGAGGACCGCGTCGCGGGCCTCGACGCCGGCGCGGTCGACTACCTGGTCAAGCCCTTCTCGCTGGCGGAGCTCGCTGGCGCGGGTGCGCGCCCAGCTGCGCATCGCGGCGCAGGGCGCGAGCGCGAGCACCACGCTGCGGGCGGCGGACATCGAGGTCGACCTGCTCAGCCGCAGAGGTGCGGCGCGCAGGGCGAGCCCGTGCTGCTCTCGACCACCGAGTTCGAGCTGCTCGTGTACCTGCTGCGCCACCGCGGCACGGTGCTCTCGCGCGAGCAGATCCTGAGCGCGGTGTGGGGCTACGAGCACGATCCGGCGACCAACATCGTCGACGTGTACATCGGCTATCTGCGCCGCAAGCTGCGCCGTCCCGACAGCCCGGCGCCGATCCACACCGTGCGCTCGGTCGGGCTACCGCCTCGGCAGCCGCGCGGCTGACCGAGGCCGGCAGGCGCTCGCGTCGCGCCTGCGCGCATCGCACCCGGGCTGCGCTGGCGCCTGGCTGGCGTGGGTCGCGGCTGGTGCGTGATGCTGTGCTCCTCGGCGAGTCACCTTCGTGGCCGTCTACCGCGGCACGGGCACCCAGCTGCGCGAGCAGATCGACAGCGAGATCGCAGGCGACGCGGACGAGCTCGCCCACACGCTCGCCTCCTCGGGAGCGCGCACTCCCCGCAGCGCGCTGCGCGGCGCGCCAGCGCGCTACATGCGCGGCCAGCCCTTCAACGCGAGCTCGACGCTGCTGTTCGCGCTCGTCCCGGGCGGCGGGCACCGCCACCAACAAGCCCGAGCTGTTCGGCAAGCCGACACCCGACGACGGCGAGACGCCGGCCGCAGCAGGCGCAGGAGAACCGCTCTCGCCGCCGGCTGCTCGAGCGCGCGAGCGGGCTACTCCACGCTGAGCCTGCCCGACGTCGGCGACCTGCGGCTGCTCAAGCGCACCGGCGCGTCCCCGGCGGGCGAGCCGGGCGGCGTGACGATCGGCGTGGGCGAGCCTCTGGCCAGCGGTCGCGCACGCGCAGCGGGGCGTCGCGCGGGCGTTCATCCTCGCGGGCGTCGCTCGCGCTCGCCGGCGCGCTGCTCGCCGCGCTATCTGATCGGCACGCGCTTCTCGCGCGCCGCTGCGCCGCATGGCCGCGGTGGCCGCGCAGGTCGACGCCGGGCGACCTGCACCCGCGCATCCACGACGCCGAGCGCCAGGGCCAGCGAGGTGCGGGTGCTCGCCGACGCCTTCAACCACATGCTCGACCGCCTCGACGACGCGTTCGCGGGCCAGCGCGCGTTCGTCGCCGACGCCTCGCACGAGCTGCGCACGCCGCTCACCGTGATCCGCGGCCAGCTCGAGGTGCTCGCCGCCCAGCAGCGACCCTCCGGCGAGGAGGTGCGCCGCGTCGAGCGCCTCGTGCAGGCGGAGATCGCCCGCATCACGCGCCTCGTCGACGACCTGCTGCTGCTCGCGCAAGGCCGAGCAGACCGCAGTTCCTGCGGATCGAGCCGATCGACCTGCGCGACGTTCGTCGCCGAGCTCTGGGACGGCGTCGACGCCTGCTCGGCCGAACGCCGACTTCGAGCTGGGGGCGGTCCCCGCGGGCACGCTGCAGCGCCGACCCCGACCGGCTCGCCCAGGCGCTGCGCAACCTGGTCGCGCAACGCGATCGAGCACACCGCGCCCGAGCGCGGGCTCGTGCGGCTGCGACGTCGAGCGGCCGGCGAGCGGGCCGCGTGCGCTTCGTCGGTGACGACGACGGGCCCGGCATCCCCGCCGAGCAGCGCGAGCGGGTCTTCGACCGCTTCCACCGCACCGACGCCGCGCGCGACCGCGCCTCCGGCGGCACCGGCCTCGGGCTCGCGATCGTGCGCGCGATCGCCGAGGCCCACGGCGGACGGGTGGCGGCCTCAGAGAGCTTCCTCGGAGGCGCGCGCGTGGAGCTCGAGCTGCCCCGTTTCGCGGTTGGGCGGACGGGTGGGCGGGTCTCCGAGCCACCCCCGACCACGACGGGCCGCGCGCCTGTACCGAGCGCCGCGCGATCCTCGCGGTAAAGCGGCGCCCGCACGCCTCATCGCCCCGGCTGCGCGGGCCGCCCGGAGGCGTGTCCCGCCCGGAGCCCGCCCGCGCCTGGCGCCCCCCCATCCAAATCCATAAAGTTCTCTCCGATCGCCCACCCCAGCGCACCGTAGACCCACGAGCGTTGTTGAGGGTTCCAAGAATGCCGCACGACATCCACGGCGACCACGAGCAGGAGGTGGGGGGCAGCGATCGCCGCGCCTTCCTCAAGCACGGACTGCTCGCCGCCGGCTCGCTCGCGCTCGGCGCCGGGCGGGCGGGCTCCGAATCTCGAGCGCACTCCCACACGCCGCGGATTCGCCGGGCGGGCGGGCCACCGAACATCCTCGTGATCCTCGTCGACCAGCTGCGCACCCCGGCATGGTTGCCGCCCGCCGCTCAGCCCGCCGCGCTCACCCCCAACCTGCTCGCGCTGCGCGCCGGGGCGGTGAGCTTCGAGCGCCACTACACCGCCGCCAACGACTGCACGCCCTCGCGCGGTGCGCTCGTGACCGGCCTGCACTCCCACCAGACCGGCTGCCTGATCACCGGAGACAGCCGTCTGGACCCCGGCTTTCCCACCTGGGGGACGCTGCTGCGCGAGTTGGGCTATCAGACCACGTGGTGGGGCAAGTGGCACCTCGACCCCAACCCGAACGCGTCGCTCGAGCCCTACGGCTTCGCCGGCGGCACCTACCCCTCGCCCAACGGCTCCCCCGGGCAGGGCGCCGAACTGGACCCGCGATCGCCGCGCAATTCGCCGAATGGCTCGCGAAGAGGGCGGCGACGAGCCCGTGGTGCGCGACCGTCTCGTTCGTCAACCCCCACGACATCGCCTGGTGGTACCGCTTCACCAGCATGATCCCCCAGGAGAGCGCGCCGCCCGCGCTCATCGAGCAGCTGCCCGGAAACTTCGAGACCCCCGAAGCGCTCGAAGCGCAGCGCAAGCCCCGCCTGCAGCGCGCGCTGCAGGCGACCGCGGCGCGCTCCTTCGGAGCCGTCCCCTTCACCGGTCCCGAAGCGCTGAGCGCGTGGACCGGGCTGATGGACACCTACCTCATGCTCCAGAGCTACGCCGACGCCCAGATCGGCAGCGTCCTCGCCGCGCTCGCCTCCCAGCCCGCCGTGCGCGCCAACACCGTCGTGCTCTTCACCTCCGACCACGGCGAGTACGGCGGCTCGCACGGGATGCGCGGCAAGGGCGCCGCCGCCTACGAGGAGGCGATCCGCGTGCCGCTGTACGTGCGCGACCTCGCGCGGTCTCGCCACCGCCGCGCCGGGATCGCCCGCACCCAGCTGACCTCCTCGGTGGACGTCGTCGGGCTGCTGCTCACACTCGCCACCTCCTCGCGGGCGTGGCGCCGGGAAAGCCGCTACCGGCACCTCGCGGCCCGTCACGACCTCGCCGCGATCTGCGCGCACCCCTCCGCTCCCGGACGCCAGTGGATCCTCCACGCCACCGACGAGGACGTCACGGAGTTCGCAACCGAACCCTACGACGCCGAAGCCCCCCGCCACGTCATCGCGCTGCGCACCCCGCGCGGCAAGCTCGCGCTCTACTCCAACTGGCGGGGCGGCTCGATCGCCCTCGAACCCGCCGGCCAGGAATTCGAGCTCTACGACTACAGCTCCCCCGCCGGGCGCGCCGAGCTTCAGAACAGCGCGGGCGCCGCGAGCGCGCTGGAAGAGGAACTGTGGGTCACGCTCGAAGAGGCGGCGATCCCGCACGAGCTGCGCGCGCCGCTGCCCGCCCCGCTGCGGGCCGCCCAGCGGCGCGGTCTGTCCGACTATCAGGCGGTCGAGGAGCTCCAGAGCCTCAAGGCCTACGCGCTGCGCCAGCGCAACCCCGCGAGCGCCTCCGAACCGTCCCCGGGGCCCGGGTGAGACACACGTTGTTTTCAAACGCCCCATCGCGGGTAACATTCGGCTAACCGGATCAGCGATTCCGCTAACCGGATCAAGTGGGAGAGAGGGCTACGTGCCGCGAACAACACCACCACAGAACGAGTGGACCATCCCAAGCCTGCGTGAGCCGCGCTACTCGCAGTCGCTGGAGCGCGGCCTCGCGATCCTCGGATGCTTCACTCCGGAGCGCCCCGTGCTCGGGATCGCCGACATCGCGGACTCGCTCGGCATGAGCCGCTCGACCACGCACCGCTACGTGATCACCCTCGTCGCGCTCGGCTACCTCGAGCAGGGCGCGTCGCGCAAGTACCGCCTCGGCCTGCACGTCACCGACCTCGGCATGTCCGCGCTGAACTCGACCAGCCTGCGCGAGCACGCCCAGCCCTATCTGGACGAACTGCGCCGGCGCACGGGGTACACGATCAACGTCGCGGTGCTCGACGGCCCCGAGATCGTCTACATCGCGCGCGCCCGCAGCCACCGCCGCGCCCAGCAGCGGATCGACCTCGGCCTCGCGCTCGGCTCGCGCCTGCCCGCGTACTGCACCTCGATGGGCAAGCTGCTGCTCGCGTACCTCCCCGACCGCGAGCAGCGCGATCTGATCGCGGAGCTGAAACTCGACCGGCGCACCCCCAACACCATCACCAACAAGCGCCTCCTGCAGATCGAGCTGGAGCGCATCCGCGAGGACGGCTTCGCGGTCAACGACCAGGAGCTCAACCTCGGTCTGCACTCGATCGCCGCACCGATCCGCTCCGACTCGCGCGAGGTCGTGGCCGCCGCCAACATGGCCGCGCACAGCTCGATGATCTCCCTGCAGGATCTCATCGACCATCTTCGGCCCCCACCTGATCGCCACCGCCGATCGCATCTCCGCGCGCCTCGGCTACCGCCGCGATGACGAGCTAGCCGCGGTAGGCGCCGGGTAGGGCGGCCCCTACCCTTTGCGCTTGGGGCTGGCGCGTAGGGCCCGCGCGGCCGTGGAGACTCGCAGCAACACCGTCGTTTCGCCGGGGACCTTCGCCGCGATCCCGCCGCTGGTGCTGGTGACCGCGCCGGTCCACACGTTGCGCACGTCGTAGCCGCCGGCTCTCGGCATGCCGATCGCGGCTGTGCTGGTCGCGACCTCGAGCGATCTCGAGGAGCGGTTGAGCAGCGCCACCGCGCGGGCGCCGTCGCTGAGCGGCTTCACCCACACCTGCCCCCCGTCGCTCCCCGCTGTGAGCAGCTGCGCCTGCACGCCCGCCGGGTCCTGGTCGATCGCGATCGCTTCGCGGTCGGAGACCGCTGTCTGGGTCGCGCTCGACATCGACACCAGATCCTCGCTGACCATCAACGGGGCCGCGAGCATCGCCCACATGCTGAACTGCGTGCGGAACTGCGCCGCCGACATCCCCTGATCGGGGCCCAGGTAGTCGGGGTCGTTCCAGTGCCCCGGCCCCGCCGCTTCGGGCCGCGCGGCGTCCGCGTCGAGGTTGCGCAGCACCGCGGTGAACTGCACATCCCCCGGCACCCCCACGTCGGTGTCGGTGCGCCAGCTGTTGCCCACGCTCGGACCGAACGTGTATGAGGCGAAGCCCGAGCCCGCGAGCTCCGGCACTTCGCTTTCGTACTGGCCCGGCTGCAGGAAGTTGCAGACCGACAGCAGCATCGGACGGTGACTGGCATTGTGCACGATCGCTTCGTGAAAAGCTCCATACGCCGCCGCCGGTTCCAGGCTCTGCTGGATGCCCCCGCAGTAGTCCACCTTCACCGCGTCGAAGCCCCACGCCGCGAACGTGTTCACGTCCTGCTGGTAGTGGCCGTAGCTACCCTGCCCCCGCCCCCCGCAGCCGTTGATGCCGGCGTCCGAGTAGAGGCCCACGCGCAGCCCCGCCGCGTGCAGCACGCCCGTCGAGCCACGCCATCCCGTGTGGCCACTGCGCCGGGCTGACCGTGATTTCCCCCGCCGCGCCCCGCGTCCCCTGCCACCAACCGACGTCCAGCCACAGGTAGGTGTAGCCGTCGCGCACCAGGCCCCGCGTGCGCATCTGGCTCGCCTGCTCGAGGATCGTCGCCTCGTCGTAGTGCGAGCCGAAGGCGAAGTAGCTGTCCCAGCCCATGTACGGCGTGGGGGCCAGCACGCTCACCGGCGTCGCCCCGCCGCTCGCACGTCTGGCGAGCGGGTGCCCACGCGCGGCTCCCGCGCTCGCCCGCCGTCGAGGTTTGTCGTGGTGCGTGGCCCGTGCGTCCACGCTCGGCGCCGCCAACAGCAGCGCCACGATTCCGATACAGACGCCGCAGATCTTGGCGGCCGTGCTCATCGGCTGTGGTGGGAGGGCGCCGTTCCCGCGCCTCCCCGCCCGCGGTGGGTTGACGCTTTTCGAGAGGACGCCCTACCCGCGCCGCCGAGCGTGAGCGTGGCGCTCCGCAGGGGGGCGCTGAGCGCGCCGACCACGGTGCCGCTCACGGAGAGCTTCACGCTCATCCGCCGCACGCGCGCGAGCAGGCGCCTGCCGGTCGCGTTCAGCGCGACGGTCGCCGTGCGCCGCTGGCCCGGCGGCAGATGCACGGTGCTCGCGCCGACCGTCACCGTCAACCGCCGCGTGCGTCGCGCCGCGACGGCGATCACGCGGCCGCCCCGCAGCGTCTCCACCACCGTGAGGCGCAGCGTGATCGTGCAGCTGCCCGCGGCCTGCGGCGAGCATGTCAGGGGCACGCTCACCGTGCCGCCCGACACGCGCGGGGACCCGACCTGGGTCTCGGAGATCGAGCCGAGGCCGCCCGCAGGCACCGTCACAAACGCGCTCGTCGCGCTTGCGCCGCCGGCCGCGTTGGTCGCGGTCACGCGGCACTGCAGGTGATGGGAGACGTCCGCGCTCGAGACGAGGTAGGTGGAGCCGTTCGCGCCTACGATCGCCCGCGTGTCGCGCGGCCACGTGTAGGCGAGCGTCGCGGTACTCCCGCTCACGCCGGACTTGCACGTGAGGCGCTGCCCCCGCGCGGGGATTCCGCCGATCGAGGGATGCGGCTGGACGAGCGGTGGGGAGGATGTCTTGAATGTCGCATCCGGCGTCCTTTCGGCGCCGCTCGCGCTGCTCGCCACCAGCCGGTAGTGGTAGGTGGCGTTGGCCGCCAGGCCGCTCAGCGGCGCGCTCACCGGCTGTGCCGCACCGCCACTCGGGAGCGGTATCGCGCAGGTCGCGCTCTGCCCGTAGGCTTCGCTCGAGCCGTATTCGAAGCGGCATTCCGCAAGCGTCGCGTCCTCGGGGTTCACCGTGCCCGTGAGCGTCGCGGAGGTTTCCGCGACCGCGCTCGGCGCGCCGGTGGCGACGGCCGGCGGGGGAACCCGTGTGACGAGCGCGCGGCCGGCTTCGTCCACCGCTGCGCAGAGCCCTTCGGGCACGCACGAGACTCCGGTGAGCCTCTTGCCGGGATCAATGCCCGCGAAGACCCAAGAGGGCGCCGCCGCGGCGGGGTTGTCGCTGATGTAGGCATCCCCGCCGCTGTCCACCGACACGCAGAGGCCGGCCGCGGCGCACGAGACCTCTGTGGGAGAGCCGGGCGCGAGCGTGAAGGCCGGAGTCCAGCTCCAGGTGGGTGCTTCCACGGTCGGGTTCCCGCTCGCCAGCGCGTCGCCTTCGCCGTCAGACCGCCACGCAGAGGCCGGCGGGAGCCGGAGCACAGGAGACCGAGACGAGATTCAGGCTCAGGTCGATCGGGCGCGGATGCCACGCGCCTGCCGGTTCGCTGCTGGCCAGGGCGCGGCCCGCGCCGTCCACAGCCACGCACATCGAGGCGGACCGATCGGAGATCGGCCAGCAGGAGACCGAGCTGAGCGCTTCCCCAGAGTCGATTTCGACCCGGCTCCAACTCGCGCCGGCGCCCGCGCTCGGATTGGTGCTGATCAGCGCGTTACCGGCCCTGTCCACGGCGACGCAGAGGGCGCTGGAGGCGCAGGAGATCCCGGCGAGCGCCTTCCCAGAGTCGATTTCGACCCGGTTCCAGGCTGCGCCGGCGCCGGCGGTGGGGTTTGTGCTGATCAGCGCGCCACCGCTCCCGTCAACCGCCACGCAGAGGGTGCTGGAGGCGCAGGACACCCCGGTGAGCGCCTTCCCAGAGTCGATTTCGACCCGGTTCCAGGCTGCGCCGGCGCCGGCGGTGGGGTTTGTGCTGATCAGCGCGCCACCGCTCCCGTCGACCGCCACGCAGAGGGTGCTGGAAGCGCAGGAGATCCCGGTGAGAGCCGGCGCGCCGGTGATCTTGGCGGTGCTCCAGCTCAGGGTGGGCGCCGCGGTGGCAACCGTGGAAGCCAGAGCGGCGAGCGCGATGGCGCAGAGCAGCGCGGCGAGCGCAGACGCGATCGCCGCCGAGGGACGGTCCCGGCGACTCGCAGGCCTGGCGACCCAGATGCGGTCTGGGCGGGTCGCAGGCCCTGCGGCCCGGTCGCGGTCAAGGCGGGCTCCGAGGGCAGGCGAGGTGATGGCCGAGAGACGGTCCAAGCGCACGTCCACACCTAACACCGACACCCGCCCACGGTTGCGCACCGGCGCCAAGACTCGCGCCAAGGGATCGCGCGACCGCGGCGCACGAGCGCGGATCGCGGGACGCCGATGAGCGGCGAGTCTCGTGTGCGGGCGTTCGAGCTTCAGGAGCAGGGAGGCTAGCGGGCTCGGCCACCACGATGCGCCGGTCCTCGGCGGGGCCTCAGGTACCGATGACACTCGTCAGCAACCCCGGCGGCCATGGATGCACACCTACGGGCAGGTGACCATCAGCGAGAACGGGTTGTCGGCGGGGCCGACGCCGACTTCGTAGGTCATCACCGTGATCTTGTGTTCACCGGTCACCGCGGCCTGGGCCGTATCCTCAACTGCGGTTGCGTTGTTGACCGTTACCACGACGGCGCATCCTTCCAGCACCGGTTCTCCTGCTTCTTCGTCTGATAGTTCGTATTCGCCCGTTTTTAGGAGTTTTGCGGCAAGGTTACCCACGAGGGCGGTCCCGGTCCCACCGGATGTCACCGTCTCCACGTCCGTCAGGCCGGCGCCGGTCACACCGGCAGCGCCGGTCGCACCAGTTGATCCGGCTGCGCCGGTCGTGCCAGTCATACCAGCAGTGCCGGTCGCGCCGGTGGCTCCCTGTGGGCCGGTCGCGCCGGTGGGGCCGGTCGCGCCTGCAGGGCCGGTCGCACCAGTTGATCCGGCTGCGCCGGTCGTGCCAGTCATACCAGCAGTGCCGGTCGCGCCGGTGGCTCCCTGTGGGCCGGTCGCGCCGGTGGGGCCGGTCGCGCCAGTTGGTCCGGTGTCACCGGTCACACCGGCAGCGCCAGCTGCGCCCGTAGCACCAGTCGCACCGGTCGCGCCAGTCGCACCGGTCGCGCCAGTGACGCCCGTAGCGCCAGTCGCACCAACCGCGCCGGTTCCGCCCGTCGCACCAGTAGCGCCGGTCGCCCCCGTGGCTCCCTGTGGGCCGGTCGCGCCAGTTGGTCCGGTGTCACCGGTCACACCGGCAGCGCCAGCTGCGCCCGTAGCGCCAGTCGCACCAACCGCGCCGGTTCCGCCCGTCGCACCGGTAGCGCCGGTCGCCCCCGTGGCTCCCTGCGGGCCGGTAGCGCCGGTCGCGCCTGTGGATCCTTTCCCTTCTTTCCCTTCGATCCCTGGTTCACCGGTCGCGCCGGTCGCGCCGGTCGCGCCAGCAGGGCCGGTCGCGCCAGCAGGGCCAGTAGCACCACCGCCGGGGCCGGTCGCACCTGTTGCTCCAGTCGCGCCGGCTGGGCCGGTCGCACCGCGCAGTCCGGTGGCGCCGGTCGCGCCGGCAGCGCCGGTCGCGCCTGTGACCCCCGGGGGGCCCTGAAGCCCTTCGGCGCCCCTGGCGCCGGTCAGACCGTTCAGCCCGTTGGCGCCGGTTGCGCCAGTCGCGCCGCGAGGGCCGACAGGGCCGCGCGAAGTGGTTTTGCTCTTCGACTTCGCCTTGGACTGGCCTGCGGATCGAGCCTTGGCGGCGTCGGCCGGGGCGGTGGTCGTGCCCAATGC
Organism: uncultured Solirubrobacterales bacterium; assembly: GCA_963813765.1. Lineage (GTDB taxonomy): Bacteria > Actinomycetota > Thermoleophilia > Solirubrobacterales > Solirubrobacteraceae > Palsa-744. The sequence continues at coordinate 328,560 of CAWFAB010000006.1, read as the reverse complement.
GAGCACACCGAGCAGGCCGCCGCCGAACAGGCTTCGACCCATCCTGAGACTCCGCTGACGCACATGGTGCATATGCATATAACGTTCCCCAGCTGCCGGTTCTGCGGCTACCAACCATGTTCTTCAAGGCGATCGATCAGAGAGACCGAGAATGGGCTCCCCCACAACAGGGGCCACTGCCGAACACAATGTCGAGTTAGTATACATATGGTACGCAATGACCGTCGGCCGGCTGTCAATCTGCCTGTGCATGATCGTCAGGGACGAGGTCGATGTCCTGGAGCGCTGCTTTGACTCGTGCCGTGGACTGATCGACCACTGGGTGATCTGCGACACCGGGTCCACCGACGGTACGCAGGATCTGATTCGCCGGGAGCTCGCGGGGATCCCTGGCGAGCTGCACGAGCACGACTGGGTCGACTTCGGCCACAACCGCAGCGAGCTGATGCGTATCGCTTACAGCAAGGCCGACTACCTGCTCTTGCTCGACGCCGACATGACAGTCACGCAGTACGAACCGCTGCCCGTCCTCACCGCCGACTCGTACATGCTGCGCCAGGGCGATGAGTTCCACGAATACCGTAACAAGCGACTCGTACGCGGGGACCTTCACTGGCGCTACGTCGGCTCGACGCACGAGTACATCGACTGCACCGACGTCGAGGAGGGCGTTGAGCATCTCGACTCGATCGTCATCGAGCACCACGCGGACGGCGGCCTGGAGGCATAAGTTCGAGCGCGATCTCCATCTGCTGAGCGAGGATCTGCGCCGCGACCCGAACAACAGCCGCGCCGTGTTCTACCTCGCGCAGACCTACCGCGACATCGGCGCCGAGAGTGACGACCACGCCAAGCTCGGACTCGCGCGGGACCACTACCAGCGCCGCGCGGAGATGGACGGCTGGGCGGAGGAGACGTACTTCGCCCATTATCAGGTCGGCGTCCTCAGCGCCCGACTGGGCGACTGGCCAAGGGCCGTCGATGCGTTCTTCACAGCGTGGGAGCAGCGCCCGGGTCGCCTGGAGGCGGTGCACGATCTCGCGGTTGGCCTGCGCGAGCGCGGCCTGCATCGCGCAGCGCACCAGTTCACGCGGCTGGTCGCGGACATGCGCCCGCTGCCCGTGCCCGATGACGTCCTGTTCGTGGCGCCCTGGATCTACGAGTGGGGGATGCTGTTCGAGTACTCGATCACCGCCTACTGGTGTGGGGAGTTCAACACCTCGATCCTCGCCTGCAAGCGACTGCTCGCGATCCGCTCTCTGCCGGAGTCCCACCGCCGCCAGACCCGCACCAACCTGCAGCACGCCTTCAGAGAAAGGGTTCGCCAGGCGGCCGAACAACCTCCTGCACCACCGCGCAGGCTGCCGCACACCGGAACGCCGACCCGGGGCCGTCCGCAGGGTGGGTGATCAGACGGACGCAGAGGCGCCGTCGTCCGGCCTCCTGCGCAGTAGTCGCAGGGGCTCCCCGGCGGAGGGCCCTTAACTACCGAGGGCCCGCACTGGGCGGGCCCTCGGTTTTCACTGCCGCTCTGTCCTACTTCTTGTGCTTCTTGCTCTTCTTCTTCTTGTGCTTGACGGCCACATGCGCCTTCTTGCTGTGGCCCTTGGGCGAACCGGTGAGCGCTCCGGGGAGCGTGGTCACCAGCGGTTTGGCGGCCAGTTTCGCCACTTCTTCTTCGTGCTGTTTTACTTCTTTTTCGCGCCTTTCTTTTTCGGCGGTCGCTTCATTTTCGCGCCTTGCCGCTTCGGCTTTTTCTTCTTCAGCGCGTTTTTCGTTGTTTTTGGCGATTTCTTCGGCGGTTAGTTTTTCGCGTTCTTCTTTCGCCTTTTCTTTTTCGCCCTGTCGTTTTTCGGCCGCATTTTCCCGTTCGATCCGGGTTTTTTCAGCGGCTTCTTCCCTCGCGACCCGTTCCTTTTCGGCCGCTACTTCTTTTGCGCCTTTTTCTTCGGCGGCCTTTTTTTCAGCGGCTGCCCTTTCTTCTGCCGCCTTTTCTTCTGCGGCTTTCTTTTCGGCGGCTGCTTTTTCTTCTGCTTCCTTCTTTTCTTTCGCTTCTTTCGCTCCGATGTTCGTCGAGAAGTCGACGAGGTGATCGCGGATGATGCCCTCGTCTTCGTACCTGGCGGTCAGATCGACCGACGCGGACGTGCTGTTGACCAGCTCGACCGCGGCCAGGCCCAGCGAGTTGGTGGTCACGCAAAGGCGACCGGAACCCTGGTCGTGCGGGTCCCTCACCCAACTTCCGCTCAGGTCAACTTCGGGTCCCATGCCAAGCAGCCCTTCCGGATCTGCCAGCTCCTGGCTGAACGCATAGATCCCGGCTTCCTGCTGTGCATGGAAGCACACCGTCTCACCGACGATCGGACGCCCGTCGATGTCCTGCGCCTTGGCGACGACGATCCGTACGTTCTGTTCATTTGGACCGGGGCCCTTGGGGAACGTGAAGAATTCCTTTTCCCACATCGACCTGACTTTCTTGACCACCGGCGCTTCCGAGGTCTGCTGATTGAAATCGACAGACTGGTACGGATACACCGCCGTGGCAGAAATCGACGATTCGCCGATGACTTCTTTGAACAGATTCTTCAGGTCGCAGCCGCCGTCGGCGTTCTTGATGATCGTGCCTTTTTCTTCTTCTCCGGCTTTCGAGAGCACGGGGAAGCGTTCCAGATAGAACCCATCGCCCGGCGTGTACGTCACGTACACCTCGCCGCGCTCGTCCGTGTAGAACGTTTCTTTCAACGGACCACTACCCGGAGTCTGGTAGTAGCTCGGCTGCCCGTCGGTACGCCGCAGGCATCCCGTCGAGGTCGGCTCGGGCCGAGGTTCCCTGCTGAGGACCGATGTCCAGAACGTGTACGGTTCCGGATGTTTGTTCAGGAACGCGGGGAAGTCGCCTCCGGTGCTCGGTCCGTCGATGCCGGACGCCTCAGGCACGCCACGATCGGTGGACGGGATGTACGAGCCGTAGTACGGGTTGTACAGGTTGCCACCTTCATTGGCGTTGCCGTTGAAGTTGTGGCTGTAGATCAGGGCCTTGCTTGCGCCCGAGACCTGGCCCACACCGCCCAGGCCTGAACCGCCGTTCGGCGCCATGCTCACGTCGATACGCAGAGCGGGCATCGGGGCGTCGTCAGCGTTGAGGTTTCCATCGCTGAGGAGCGTCGCGTTGGCGGCCTCCGGATCGAACGGTCCGACGGTCGCGGTTTTGCCCGAGGTGAGGTTGCCGAAGGCGGGCCGGAAGTAGTCCGCGGTCAACGGATCGTTTCCTGGTTCGGCTTCGTTCGGCGTCCCACCCGCGCTCGGAGTTCCGTGGATGTCCCACAGGCCCGGATTGGTGCCCTGCTGTTCCGGTTCTTCCGAACTTGTCGCCAGCGTTTTGGCCAGCGTTTCCCAGCTTGCGGGAAGGGTGTAGCTCGCTTCGGGGAGGATGCCGTGCAGCGAAGAGCCCGGTTCGACCGGGAAGCTGCCCGTCACCTTGATCTGGATCAGGCCCTTGTCCTGGTTTGGCGCGGTTGCCGGTTCGAACGGGGAGGGGGCGAATTCGCCATTGCCTTCCGGGTCGCCCAGGAACGCTGCCAGGTTGGACTGGCCCGTGCCGCTGAGCTGGGACTGGAACGTGTTGTCACCCGACGGCACATTGCTTGTCAGGCCGGCCTCGGACAGCGTCGGCCTGTTGATCGTCAGCCAGATCACCAGGAACTGGTGCGAGAACACGATCGCTCCCGCTTCGTTCGTGACGACGGCCCTGATCCGGGCCAGACCGGGATCCAGCCCCTTGTAGTCGATCTTCACGCATCCAGCGCCGATTTCGGCCTGGCTGCTCCCCGCGCTCGGGGCGAAGAACGCCGACGAGCCGGGATCGGGCGCCGGGAGCTGGGCCGTTTCAGGCCTACCGGACCAGTCCTCGAGCTGGAAGTTGACGGTCTGGCCGTCTCCATTGCTTGTGACGATGGACGGGTCGCACGCCACGAGGCGCACGTGCTCCCCCACCCACGCCACATATGGGATGTTGGCGCTCTGCGGGCCGTCATTGGCCGGCCCCTGATTCGGAGCGGCGCCGGCGCCTGCCGTGAGCGAGCCGAGGGCCAGCACCGCCGCTCCTGCCGCGGAAGCGAGTCCCGCGATCATTTTCCTTTTGTGTAGTGGTCGCATTTGTGTGCGGCTCCTCCTTGAGTGAGTGGACTCAGTGCCTTCCAATTGGCAGACAGAGTGCCTTCCAATCGGCACGGCAGACGTGATGACAGACCCACAACGGCATATCATCGACGCGGAATACTATGGGCGGGGAAAGCCATCCACAATCGTCAGGTGGGGTAGTCTTTGGCCCCCGTCAAGTGGGTAGGTGGGCACTACCCCAAGCGACGTACCAGGTGAGGATCCGCAGTGCTGAAGCGGAAAACTCCGCGGCTGGGTGCAGGTGGTCAGCTCGCGGGAAGGTGATCTGAGCGAGCTGCCGACTGGTCGCTGTTGAATCTATTCGAGCTTTCAGTCAGATCTTCCTGCCGCCGGGCCACGGCTTGCATCGCCTGCACACGGTTGCACACGCCCAGCTTGGCGTAGATCGTGCGCAGATGGAACTTGACCGTATTGGAGGAGATCGTCAGACGCCTGGCGATCTCCTTGTTGCTCATCCCGGAAGCGAGCAGATCGAGAACCTCGCGCTCACGCGCGCTCAACGCGGCGAGCGGAGCGTCCTCCTGGAGCGACGCCGCTTGCCAGCCGACGGGCATCACCGCACGGCCCTCGAGCACATGGCGGAGCGCGAGGATCATCTCCTCGGCGGTGTCGGATGTGAGAACGACGCCCTCCGCCTGCTCGTCGATCGCACAGCGGACCACGGCCGGGGTGGCGACCTCGCAGAGCAGCAGGATCTTCAGCCGCGGATACGTACGCTTGATCTCGGCCACCGCCTCCGGACCGGCCTCCGGGTCGTCGGTGTAGACGATCGCGGCCTGCAGGTTCAGCTCGTCGGCATGCGATACGGTCCCCAGCTCGCGGCCGCTCGAATAGGAGCCCACCACCAGGTTTCCGCTCTTGGCGAGCATCCAGGCGAGCGCCTCCGTGGCGAGCGCTCCAGCTCCACCGACAATCGCGACCCTGGGCTCAAGCGCCGCCACTGGTCATCTGCGCATGCTGGTTGGCCGCCTCGACGCGATTGCGCACCCCCAGCCGCGAATACAGCGCACGGATGTGGAACTTGATCGTGTTTGGGCTGAGCTCGAGATCGACGGCGATCTCCTCGTTGCGCCGACCCTGGGCGATGAGAGCGAGTATCTGACGATGGCGCGGGCTCAGTGCCAGTCGCCCTCCCGGGTGCGAGGCCACCACCCGCTGCCAGCCGGCGGGCATGACGGTGCGCCCGGTGGCCGTGTACGCGATCGCAGCCCGTATGTCCGCCGTCGAGTAGCTCTTGAGGAGGACTCCGCTCACCCTGTGCTCGATCGCGCAGCGAACCACCTCCTCGCAGAGCTCCCGGCAGAGCATCACGATCCTGGATCCCACCTGCGGCGAGCTCAGCACCCCGACGGCGCTCTTGCAGTCGCCGGGATCGCCTCCGTCGCAGTCGAACAGGAGCACCGCGGGCGGGCTCTCCCAGCCGGCGGCCAGGAACTGAGCAACAGACTCGAACGCTCCCAGCACATTGAGTCCATCCTGCGCCGTCAGCAAGCTTGCCGTGGCGTCCCGCAGCAGACGCTGCCCACCGATCAAGGCGAGCGTGTTCGCCGGGCTGCGGCGAACGAGTGGCGGCATGGGGGGCGCCCAGTCCCGCCACTCGGCCTGTACGCTCGCGGCGACCGGCGGCGACGCATACATCGTGGCTTCCGAGTCCAGTACCCCATCTCGGCGCAACTCGTCTGTCTCCGACGGCGTATTCAGCATGTCCGTGCGCTACAAATCGGTCGTCGTCTCACGTCCACCGGATCCATCCGTTCATGCGTCCACAAAGCCGAAGAGTATAGGACTTTAGCCTCCGACGTAAAACTGGACAGTTATTTCAGTCGGAACCATACCAGCCATGGTCGGGCTTCCGCCGTAAGGGAGCGTTTATCGATCGCGGGGGCAGGCGACTGTTGTCTACATGGCTAAGCTCGATGTCGAGCGATCCGCCGTGGCGCCTTTGAGTGAGGTCAACAGGGAGCACCTCTGCGGCGAGCGGGCGTTCGCCGGCCAGGGGCACCCTCTCTGCCAAGGTGATCGGGATCGTCGGCGACCTCTTAGGTTTCGGTGTGGACGACGACATCGGCAATGTCGGGGACCTGCCGGCGCAGCTCCTCCTCGAGCTCGCCGCCCAGCCGGTGAGCATCGACCAGGGAGGTCTCTGCGCCGACGCCGAGCGTGAGGAAGACGACGCGGCCGGCCTCGGTGCGAAGCAGCCTTGTCCCTCGCGGCTCGGCGCCCGTCCGCTCCAGGACTATGCGCTCGATCTCCCGTATGGCGTCGGGGTCCGTGTCCGGGTTGGCCGGGCGGGCGATCAGCGGGCGCTCCAGGGGCTCCAGGTGTGTCTGCACCTCGCTCACGCCGGGGCGGGCGCGGATCGCCTGCTCGATGCGCTCAGTGACCGCGAGCGCGGCCTGCAGGGCGAGATCGGCGGGGAACTTCAGATGCAGGGAGACGCCGGCTGACCCGTCGTTCTCGAAGATCGTGATGTCGTGCACTTCCTTTACCAGCGGCTCGGCCAGCGCGATCGCCAGTATCCGGTCGCGGAGGTCCAGGCCACTGCGGCGAGGCTCGACGTGGACGACGACATCGCTGCCGGGCAGCGCGGTCTCGATCGCCGCCTCGATCAGGTTCGCGGCCCGGTGGCCCTCGACCACCGCCGCTCCGGGCGCCACGGCGACGATGACATCCGCGAAGTAGCGTCCGGCGGACTCGCGCAAGCGTAGCCGCACCAGTTCAATGCCGGGTTCCAGGCGCGCGAGCGCGCGCTCGGCTGCCTCTCTCGCCTCGGCCGGCGTGCGGTCCATCAGCACATTCGCGTTCTCTGCGATCAGCCGTGTCGCGGCGGCGAGGATGAGCGCCGCTATGACCAGGGCGGCGCTCGCGTCGCCTCCAGCGAACCCGGCGCGCACGAGGAGCAACCCGACAAGGACCACCACGGAGCCGGCCATGTCCCCGGCGAAATGAAACCCGTTTGCGCGCAGAGCGGGGCTCCCGTAGCGGCGTGCGGTGCGCAAGGAGACGACGGTGCGGGCGAGGTCCACGGCCAGCGCGATCGCGATGACCACGAAGACATACCAGTGGGTGTCGGGCGTGCCGCCGGGACCGAGGAGACGTCTGATCGCCTCGACCGCCACGATCAGCCCGCCGGCCAGCAGGATGCCAGCCTCGCCCAGCGCCCCAAGGTTCTCGGCGCGACCGTGACCGTAGGGGTGCTCGGGGTCCGCGGGCTGCCCACCCAACCGCACAGCGAAGAACGTCAAGACCGCGGCGAGGACATCCCCGCTCGACTCGATCCCGGCCGAAATCAACGCCAGACTGCCCGCTGTCAAGCCCACTCCGAGCTTCAGGACCACCAACAGGCCGGCCGCGGCGATCGACGCGAGCGTCGTCCGTCGCTGCACGGCCACCTGCTCGCTGCTGGCGGGCTGAACCATCCGCAGAGCCTAAGTGTCTGGAGTCTTCATCAGCACAGAGGCGCCGGCTGCTTGCTGGGACAGCGTCGAGCGCCCGTCCGAGTGCCCGAGCGTCTGCCAGTCGGCGCGGCGCCCCCAGGCTCGCCTTCGCCCAGCCGCGCATGGCCGCGCTGGGTGAGCGCGTACATCACCATCTTGCCCTCCCGGCGAGAGCGTCCGCGTAGCCGCTGACGAGCGCAGTGGAACTTCGTCTTGCAAGACTTTGGTTTCTGAAATGCCCTTGACTAATCTTTTGGCTTGCCATACTATTTGCTCATGGCCACCAAGGAGTTGTCGCGTTCGCCGGCGATCGAGGACTACTCGAAGGCGATCTTCTCGTTGGAGTCGCGCAGCGACGAGCCGGTCTCCACCAATGCCCTGGCTGAACGCCTGGGCATCACGCCGGGCTCTGTCTCGGCGATGCTCAAGAAGCTCGACGAGTTGGGCCTTACACTCATGTCCCCTACCGGGGAGTGCGCCTCACCGCCGATGGGCGGCGGCTTGCGCTGGAGGTGATCCGCCACCACCGGCTGCTCGAGAGCTTCCTTGCCGACTGCGCTGGGGATGCCGTGGGATCGGGTTCACGCCGAGGCCGAGGTCCTCGAGCACGTGCTCTCCGAGGATCTCGAGGAGCTGATCGCGGCCAAGCTCGGGCACCCCACGGTGGACCCCCACGGCGACCCGATCCCCAACGCCGACCTCGAGCTCGAAGAGCGCTCGACGCAGAGCATGGAGAGCCTCCAGGCCGGTGAGGAGGGGGTCTTCGTGCGCGTCTCGGACTCCGACCCGGAGATGCTGCGCTACCTCGCCGGCTGCGGGATCTCGCCGGGAGACCGCTTCGCGGTCCGCGAGCGCCAGCCCTTCGGCGGGCCGCTGTTCGTGCGCTTCGGAGAGCGCGAGCACGCGATCGGCGGCCAGCTTGCCGGCGCGATGCGCGTCGAAGTCGACCGGACGCCTCAGAAGCACCGGGCTCCTACCCGGAAGGAGCTCGCTCGGTGGCCACGACTGAAGCCACCGCGCTACCCCGGCCTTGCCCTGCCGCCGCTGACCGAGGAGGACGCCGCACGGTCGTGGGACCGCTCGCGCGTCCATCACGCCCGCAGGCACAGCAGGCGCTGGCATCTGCTGTGGCTGCTCGTCGGTCCCGGGATCCTCGCCATGCTCGGGGAGAACGACGGGCCGAGCATGATCGCCTACGCCTCCGACGGCGCGCAGTACGGGCTCGGGTTCTTCGTGCCGTTCATCCCGGTGCTGTTCGCGATGGCCTTCGTCTGCCAGGAGATGTGCATGCGCGTCGGCGCGGTCACCCACCGCGGCTACGGCGAGCTGGTCCTGCAGCGCTACGGAAGAACGTGGGGCTGGTTCGGCGCCGGCGATCTCACCCTCACCAACCTCGTCACCCTCGTAGCCGAGTTCGTCTCCATCCGCGTCGGGCTGGCCTACTTCCACCTCGGCGCTCGCTGTGGCCGTCGCGCTCGGACTGGCGCTGGTCGCGTTCACCCTCAGCGGCGGGCGCTACTGGCGCTGGGAGCGCATCGTGCTCGGCATGGCCCTCTTCAACGGCCTGTTCCTGCTCGCGGCGATCCTCGTCAAACCCCACGTGGGGGCGATCGCCGGCTCGTTTGACTTCACGCCCGTTTCCCGGCGGGAGCTTCAACACGCTGCTGCTGCTGCTGGCCTCCACGATCGGCGCGACGGTGACGCCGTGGATGATCTTCTTCCAGCAGAGCGCCTCCGCCGACAAGGGCATGACTCCCGCGCGACATCAAGCACGGCCGCTACGACACCGCGGCGGGCGCGGTTCTGGCCGCGATCTTCGGGGTCGGGGCGCTGATCGCCGGGGCGGCGCTGCTCACCCACGACGGATCGGGCATCCAGGGGTTCGCGGGCGCCGGGTTCCCCCAGGCGCTCGAGCACGTCGCGGGCGGCGCGGCCGGCACCGTGTTCGCGCTCGGGACTGATCGAGGCCGGAGCGGTCGCCATCCTCACGATCTCCGCGAGCACCGCCTACGCCGCCGGAGAATGCGTCGGGGTCTCCCACAGCTTCAACAGCTCGCCGCGCAACGCCGCCGTCTTCTATGCCGCGAACGTCGGGGTCGCGCTGCTCGCCGCGGTCGTCATCCTGATCCCGGGCGCGCCGCTGCTCTCGATCGCGCTCAACGCCAACGTGCTCGCGACCGTGCTCCTCCCCGTCAGCCTGGTCTTCATGGTCATGCTCGCCAACGACAAGGGGCTGATGGGCGCGTGGGCGAACAAGCGCTCGACCAACGCGATCGGGATCACGGTCATCGCGTTCGTCGGACTCTGCGGAGCCGCCTACGGCATCGACTCCTTCCTGCTGACCACCCATCTCATCGGCTCATGAAGACAGAAGCACCCGTCATCAACGACGCAAACCAGAGCCCCGGCATCCGCGAGCAGGATCTGCAGCCACAGGAGCGCTTCGAGGACGAGCTGATCATGCACCTCGAGCGCGACCAGTTCGTAGCCGAAACCTCCCGGCCCGTACCGCGAGCCGCACTCAGCGCACGCGCCACGGCCGGACTGTGGGCGCTGCGAGTGTTCGTCGTCCTCGTCAGCCTCATGGTCATCTACACCTTCATCGACCAGCTGCACTGATTAACTGTCTCAGGGACACGGCGACCCTCCACCGGACAGCGACGATCTCCGCTGTCGCGAGCCGAGGCAGGCTGGACGGCGGGTTCCTCGGTCGGTTCGGTGCTCACGACCAGCAGGCTAGTATACCCCCACAGGGTATATCGCCGTAGACCTGGGCCGTAGAAAACCACCGCCCGCCACCGCGCACACAGCAGGACAGAGGAGGCTCACAGTCAACACGCTCAGCAGCCGGTAGCCTTGCTGCAACTGCGCGGCCGTGGGGGGCGGCGGCCCCGGAGCGGCCCGGCCGGAACGACCATACGGTGACGCTCGCGGCCGTAATCGGGCGGGGCGGCGTTTCCTTGCCGGCGAGTCTCGACCCAATGCTCGCCTCCGCTCGACACACGGGGCCGTCCAGCCGGCTGAATGCCGGTTAACCGGGCGTCGTGCGGGCCGGCGGCGCCCGGTGCGGCGTGGTGGTCGTCTGCGGTGCCAGACAGCTTTTGGCCTTGTGCCCGGCCCGGGCGCTTGAGCAGCTCAATGCCGTGCCGCCCTTGCCCTCGATCTCCGTGAGCAGGAACGTGGATGGAGCGTGCGGGAAGCTGTTCGACGGGCCGTAGCCGACCACGACGCTGTCGTTGTTGTGGAGCACATGCGCCGCCGGGTTGCTCAGGGGGCGACCGTTGAGGTAGAAGTGCAGGCCGCCGCCGCCGTAACCGGTGAGCCCACCGAGCTGCGCGGGACCGAACTTCACCCCCCATACCGAGAAGAAGTCACCGAGGGTGAACTTGAAAGGGTGGGCGGCCTCCATGTGGATGATGCCGGTGTGGTCGTGTGTGTGCAGGCTCGACTCCAAGTGCTTGGCGGGGTCAACGCCGATGTTCGCCGGCAGGGGAACGAGCAGACCGTTGACGTAGATGTGCAGCATCGCGTGGATGTGGAACTTCTCGCTGCCTCCCGGCGGAAGGCCGATCCGGCGCAGCCGCTGCGCGAGATGCCCGTATTCCGCCGGCCAGGGTGGCCCGCTCACCTGTAGACCCGGCCCGGAGATCGTCAAACCGGGGGGCGCGGGGTTGCTTGAACCGCATCCGATCGCAAGGACGAGCAGCGCGGCTGGCACGGCGATCAGCTTACGAGTCCACATAGTCGTCCGGCAGCATACCCCTTCCGGGCCGTTCCTTTCAGCAGAATGTGGGCGCTCACGAGTGCCCGAAGCGCACGTCGGGGAGGATGCGCCGCGCCCACCGCGGCAGATACCAGGCGCGTCTGCCCATCAGGCGCAGCAGGACGGGGAGCAGCAGCAGGCGGATGAGCGCCGCGTCGAGCAGGACGGCGACGCCGAGGATGATCCCCATCTCCTTGGGCGGCAGCGGCCCGGAGAGCGCGAAGGTGAAGAACACGGCGCCCATCACGGCGGCGGCGGCGAAGATCACCCTGCCGGAGTGCGCCACCGCGTTGACCATGGCGTCCTTCGGATCGTGACTGTGGTCGCAGTGCTCCTTTGCGCGGAGAAGGAGGCGCGTTCACGGGCCGCAACGACGCTGCCCCTTTGGACGGGGAGCAACACTCTCACGAAGGCGCGGGAGATGACTGCTTTGGACGAGCTCGGAGCGTATCGCCCGGGGCTCGCAGGGCGCCTGCTTCCGCATCGTGGAGCAGGAGCACGGGTTCGAGGCCAGTCCGCAGCCGGAGCTCGTCTAACTCAGGAGCGAGCGATGAGGCCGCCCGTATGCTCGCTCGGCGCCGGAAAGCGGGAGCGCGTGGGCACTTCCCCCGTGACCTGGAAGCCTACGTCCACCCTGAAACGCACGGGGTTGGCTGACGCCTGATCGCGGTCCATCGCGTCTCCGCCTGCGGGCGTGCTCGCGGGTGGTTTGGGCAGGCTACGATCACTGCATGCGGGTCGCGGCTGTTCAGCTCGACGTAGCGCTCGCGGATGTCTCGGCCAACCTCGCCGCGTGCGAGTCGCTGGCTCGGGACGCGGCGCGCGCGGGTGCGCAGGCGGTCGCGCTGCCCGAGTTCTTCACGACCGGTGCCGCGTTCGTTGCAGAGCTCGCAGGCGCCGCACTAGCGCCCGACGGCGCGGCGACCGACATGCTGCTGCGGCTGGGCCGCGACGAGCGTGTCCTGATCGGCGGGTCGTTCCTATGTCGGGACGCCGACGGAGAGGTCCGCAACGCGTTCCTCCTCGCCGGGCCGGATGGGCTGCTCGGACGTCATGACAAGGACCTGCCGACGATGTGGGAGAACGCGCTGTACGTGGGTGGGGACGATGACGGGGTGATCGAGGCTCCTGACCTGACCGTCGGCGCGGCGGTCTGCTGGGAGTTCATGCGCAGCGGGACGGCGCGCCGGCTGCGCGGCCGCGTCGATCTCGTGATGGGCGGCTCCAACTGGTGGAGCATCCCGCGGTGGCCGCCGGCCGCCTACACCCGACGGGCCGAGGCGGCGAATGGGGCCACCGCCGCGCGCGCTCCCAGCGTATTCGGCCGCTACGTCGGCGCACCGGTTGCGCATGCGGCGATCACGGGCGCGTTCTCGTGCCCTATGCCCGAGCTGCCAGTGGTCACCTACCACGGCCGCTTCGAGGGCGGGGCGCAGATCGCCGATGCGCACGGTCGGGTGCTGGCCCGCCGAGAGGGCTCCGAGGGCTCGGGCTACGTGATCGCCGACGTCGAGGCGCAACGCACGGAGCCGCGTGAGCAGGTGCCCGACCGGTTCTGGCTGCACCGCCGCGGCGCGGTGGGGGCCATTGCGTGGAACACCGAGCGCCTGCTGGGCCGGCGCTGGTATGCCCGATACGTGCGGGGTCGCCCGCCGCTGACGCTCGACACTGCAGCGGTCCGCGCCGAACGCGGAGACGACTCACTCACCCGCGTCTGTAGTCCGTGAAGTTTGGAAGAGCTGGTCCAGCTCGACCACTTCGCTCTCCCGCCGGGTTGGGCGAGACACGGCCGGTCGAGTTTATGCGCCTACGGGGAGACTCAGGGTGTCAGCGCGGCCACGAGCTCGCCGGCGGGTCGGACGTCGCGGATGCGCGCGACGGTCTGGCCAGCGTAGAGCGCCCCGGCGTCGAGGAGATGATCGTTGCGGTCGTCGGTGGCCGTGATCGGGGTCAGCAGGTGGCTTCCGGGATGCTGGGCGCGGATCATGCGCTCCTGTATTGCAGCTGGAATGTAGCGCGCGCCGAAGGCCGAGAGGCGGTTGAGCGCGCGGTTTGACGCGGGGCCGCGGGTATCGCTCCTCAGCCAGCGCTCGGTTGCCGCATTGCGTAGCACGCGGTGGGGCGCCGGCCAGCCCAGGCCGAACAGCTCTGTGAGGACCGTCTCGTCGGCCTCGATGAGCCGTTGCTTATAGCGTGGGTGCGCTCGGCTCTCTTCGGAGAGTAGGAAGCGCGTGCCTGCCACAGCCGCCACCGCCCCAGCATCGAGGGCGCGTTGAACATCATCGCGTTCTGCGATCCCGCCTGCGAGCAGCAGTGGGTAGTCGTGCGGCAGCGCAGAGCGGACCTCCTCGAGCAGGTCGAGTGCTGGCGTGGTGCCCCGAACATGGCCGCCGGCCTCCACGCCCTGGAGGATCACTGCGTCGGCGCCCGCGGCGTGAGCGGACCTCGCCTCCGCGGCCGAGCCGCACTGGTGCAGCCACACTCCCGGCGTGCGTCGCTTCGGCGCGCCCCAGAAGGTTATGACCGCGTCGGCGCTGGCCGCGGCCACGAACCAATCGCGCCGCGCGAAGGGAAGCAGCACGTTCACCGCGATCGGCCGTCCTGTCAGCGCTCGCGCTGCCGCGAGCTCGCGCGCGATGTTCGCCGCCCCGTTGACCGCGATCGTTCCAAGGCCACCGGCGTCCGAGACGGCGGCTGCCAGCTCGTGCCGGCTCAGCCCACCGCCCATCGGGGCTTGCACGATAGGCGCCACGACCCCGATCCGCTCAAGGATCACACTTGAAGTCTGCCAAAACCCGTCCCATCACGCTGGGATCCTGGTGCGCTCGCTGGAGATGAACCTCCCCGGCCTTGAAGGCCGGGGTTTCGGTCACGCCCTCGCGGGCGTGAGCCTGGCGTGTCCTCGCGGGCGCGCCTTCCTGGAGGGTCCGGGCGTCTCAGGGGTCTTCAACGACACCCGGTCTTCACAGGCGTTCGAGCCGGCCAAGGCCGGCTCCCGGCCCGGTGTTCCCCCGGGCGGTGCACTGCCGGTACCGCGGCTGCGGCCGCGGTCCTGGTCCTGGTTGCGGTCGTGGTCGTGGCTGTGGGCTTCGAGCCCGCGCTGCAGGATGATGCGCGCGGCGTTCACGTCCGCATGGTCTGTGTGCCCGCACGCGACGCACCGGAAGACCGCTTGGCTTTCGCGGTTCTCCCCGGCGGTATGCCCGCAGACACGGCACTGCTGAGACGAATGCCTCGGGTCCACGACGACCAGCGTGCAGGAGCACGACCGGGTCTTGTACGCCAACTGCCGGCGGATCTCGCCCCAGCCGTGGTCGAGTATCGCCCGGTTGAGGCCCGCCTTCTGGGCGACGTTCACGCCGGGCTCACCGGCCGTGCCGCGCGCGGAGCGGGTCATCGCGGCGACCTTGAGATCCTCGACCGCGACCAGCCCGTGCCCGGCGGCGAGCGCGGCGGTCAGCTTGTGGACCGCGTCGAGCCTGCGCCGGCGGTCGCGCTGACGCCGGCGGGCCAGCCGCACACGGGCCTTCTCGCGGTTGCACGAGCCCTTCCGGCGACGGTTGACCACCGACTGCAGCAGACCGATCTTCTCCCGCCCGCGGCGGTCGGGGACCGGCAGGCGCACAAGCCGCCCGTCCGACACCACGACGGAGGCGACGACGCCAAGGTCCAGCCCGACGGGCCCGCCCGCCGGCGCGTCCGGCAAGTCCAGGTCGACCTCGCAGCAGAAGCTCACATACCAGCCGTCCGCCTCGCGCACAACGCTCACATGCCGCAGCTCACCCTCGAACAGCCGCCCGCCGAGGCGCGGAAAACAGTTGCGCACCGACACCCACCCGAGCTTCGGCAGGCGCACCCGCCCGACGCGCGCGGGGTCGTGGACGCCGATCTGCTTCGGGTCGGGGTCCGGGAAGCGGAAGCCGTCGCGCTCCCCGCGCCTGCGCGGCCTCGGGTACCGCGCGCGGCCCGCGAAGAAGTTCTGGAACGCCCGGTCGAGGTCACGCAGCGCCTGCTGCAGCACATGCGCGGGCACCTCCCGCAGAAACGCAAAGTCCGGGTCGGCCTTCACCTCCTTCAAAAACGAGGTCTGGCGCATGTAGCTCATCCCCCGGCCCGTCACCGCGTAGCCGAGGCGGCGCTGCTCAAGGCCCGCGTTGTAGACGAGCCGCGCGCAGCCCGCAAACCGGCGTGCCGAACGCTCTTGTTCGGGGGTGAAACGAGCCTTGTGGCGGTAGGCGCGAGTGACCAGCATGGCCAAGAACTATAGTTGGCCTCATGGACGGAAGACATGGATTTCGTACCGGCAGGCATGTGGTCTTCAACCTTCACGTACATTTGGTCTTCATCACCAAGTATCGCCGCGGCGTCATCACGCAACGCGTCCGCTCGGAACTCGAGCAGAGCTTCCACAAGGTCTGCGAGGACTTCGAGAGCGAACTGCTCGAGTTCGACGGACAGGACGATCATGTTCACCTGCTCGTCGCCTACCCGCCCAAGATCGCGCTGTCACGACTCGTGAACAGCCTCAAGGGCGTATCCGCACGGCGCATCAGAGCGCTCGACCTCCCCGAGGTCCGCGGCAAGCTCTGGGGAACAGCCTTCTGGTCGCCCTCTTACTGTGCCGTGTCCTGCGGCGGCGCGTCCCTCGACATCATCAAGCGCTACATCCAAGACCAGCGCCGGACGCCTTGACCCCTCCCTCAAGGAAGGGGCTTGCGGCGTCCATTGGGTCAATGCGCGGCATCGCGTATGCGATCGCCAAGCGTCTGGAGCTCGGTCTCGGGGATCGTCGCCTCGATCAGAGGGAAGACCTCGTGCTCCTCGAGCTGGACGTGGTCCGCGAGTCGCCCACCGAGGTCGTGGAGCAGCTCGAGTGGCGGCGTGCCGGCGAGCCGGGCAGCGTCGCGGCGGATCAGCATGTGGTCGAGGAGCATGCGGATGATCGCGGGGTGGTCGGGCTCGCCGTGAGCGGCATAGGCTGGGAGCAGAAGCTCCTCCTCGAGGCGGAAGTGCAGCTTCTCCTCGGTGTCCCAGTGGCTGAGGAACGCCCGGGCGCTCTCTATGGCGGTCTCGACGGTCGCGCGGCGCAGGCGCTGGGCGATCACGAGTGCGTGATGGTGATCGCGCGAGAGGGGGACGAGGGCGGGATGGCGCTTCATGACGCCGTGGGTCCCACGGCGCGCAGCGCGAGCACGAGCACGCGGATCGCCAGCAGGCCCCCCACGGCCGCCGTGACTGCGGCCGCGGGAGCGCCGAGCGGGGCCAGCCCGGGCGCACGCGCGAGCGCGAGCGCGGCGACGCCCGCACCCGCCGTGACGGTGAGCGTCCGGTCGCGGAGCGGGCGCGGCTGGGGCATGAGGAGCGTGAAGTTCCTGATGCGGGCGAGGATCGCGAGCAGGTGCAGGAGTGAGCCGGCGACCGTGAGTCCGATCCAGCCGGCCAGCAGCAGCACGGCGAGCGCCGCCCGCGGCGGGCCTGTGAAGGGACCTGCCGCGCCAGTGTCGAGCGTGGCCACGAGCGCGAGGAGCAGTCCGGCGGGGAGGAATGCTTGGGCAAGGGCCAGCAGGCGGGCCGGCAGGGCAAGTGGGCGGACGGCGGTGCGCAGCGAGGCGAGCAGGTTCACCGCGAGCAGCGTGGCGGCGAGAAGCAGGCAGGTCCAGCCGATGGCGAGCACGGAGTCGCGGTCGAAGGCTGCGCCGGCCGCCAGTCCGACGATGCCGAGCAGCCACAGGATGTAGGTGGGACGCTGCAGGCGCGGATAGCGCAGCTGCGTCCGGTGAGCGAGGGGAAGAAGGTGTGCAGCGTGCCGATGATCGCCGTGCCAAACCAGCCGCCGAGGTTGAGCGCGAGGTGCGCCCCGAGCAGGCTGCCGTAGGGCCACGGCGTGTCGCGGGCCATGAGCACACCGGCCAGCGCGCCGACCCCCAGGCATACCGCCGAGGCCTGATACCAGCGCAGCGCCCACGGAGCCCGCTGCAGCGAGCGTCGCTGCATGCCGCGCAGCGCCGCGGCGAACAGCACCAGCCCGGCCGCGATCAGCGCGCCGCCGCCGTCCACGAGGCCGCTGGTCGCGGTCGGCACGCCGACCGCGACCAGCATTGTGCCCACGTTCCACGCCGCCAGCTGCGCCCAGATCAGGCGGCGTGGCGGCGGGTCGGTGGCGAGGAAGGCGCATACGAAGAACTGCCCGGCGCCGAGCACGAGCTGGGAGATTCCGCCGAGGAAGAGGAGGTGCAGCGCCAGCCAGCGCAGCCAGTCGCCGCCGCTGACGGCATGCGTGATCGCGGCGGCGAGCGGCGGCGAGCATGAAGAACAGGCCGGCGCGGAAGAACGCCGCGAGCAGCTCGCTCGGGCGGGGCGCGTCGGGAGCGAAGGCCCGCCGGTGGCAACGCCAGGTTGCCGTTGGCGCGTGGTGTCCCGCCCTCCTGCTCATTTCGCGTCGGGCACGGCGTGGATTCCGCTGAGCTCGATGAGGCAGCCCGCTTTGTCGGGGTCGTGTGGAACGAACCCGGCAAGCTTGGCCCGCGGGTCGAGCACGTCGAGCAGGCCGCGGGTGATGCCTCGGTGCAGTGTGCAGACGACCGGCTGGTTCTCTCGCACGGCGTCGCGGTAGGGGCAGTTGCCCAGGCAGAACGTGAGTCGGTCCTCCTTGCGGAGCTGCACCGTGGGCTGGAAGCCGAGTGCGGCCAGCGTGCTCTGCAGCGCGTTCTCGCCGAGCGTTCCGTCCGACGGTGCGAGCTCGCGCCCGATCTCACGGCCGATGGCCTCGATGCCTCGCAGGCCGCTGGGTCCGGAGCGCATCGCGCGGGCGAGCCAGCGAGCGAGTTCGGCGTAGGCGTGCGGCGCATGCCCGCCCGGGCGCGCGTCAGATGCGATCGTCCACGCGTCGCGCGGCCGGCCGCGCGCCTGGCGCGCACGGGCGCGCGCGACCGAGCCCGGCGCGCTCAAGGCGCTCGAGGTGCAGCGCGCACGCCGTTGGGGTGAAGGCTGAGACGCTCCGCGAGCTCGACCGTGCCGGCCGGGCGCCCCAGCTCGCCCAGCAGCTCGAACAGGCGCGCCCTGGTCGGCTGGGCGAGCGCGTCCTCAGCAGAGGTAGCAAGCGGGAGGTCGATCACGATAAAGAGTTTTGCACAGTCGCGCTAAGAAAATAACGACGGTTGCCTGGTACGCTTTATACTACTCACTGCTGTAATAAAGACCACGGAAGGAGGCCATCGATGACCTATGTGATCAACGAGCCCTGCATCGGCGCCAAGGACACGTCGTGCGTGGAGGTCTGCCCGGTCGACTGCATCCATCCGACCCCGGACGAGCCTGGATTCGAGGAGGCGGAGCAGCTCTACATCGACCCGGAGGAGTGCATCGACTGCGACGCCTGCGTCGAGGCCTGTCCCGGTCGACGCGATCACCCCCGAGGACCAGGTGCCGCCCGAGTGGCAGCACTACACCGAGAAGAACGCCGCCTACTACCGACACGTCCAGAGATGAACACCGCAGGCCACCTCCGGGTTGGCAGCCCGGCCGAAGCCCCGTCGTCGCTGCCCGCCAGTCTGAGCGAGACGGACGCACGGGATTCAGCGGGACGGGCTCGCCGGTCTCCAGGGGGGTGAGCGACGATGGCGAGGAGTGTGCACGCGAAGCGGATCTACGATCCGCCGGAGCCCGGGGACGGGTACCGGGTGCTGATCGATCATGTGTGGCCGCGCGGCATCTCGCGCGAGCGTGCCCGGCTCGATGAGTGGGCGCGTGAGCTGGCGCCGAGCGACGATCTGCGGCGATGGTTCGATCACGACCCCGCCAGGTTCACCGAGTTCCGCGGCCGCTATCGCCGCGAGCTCGCCGCTGAGCACGCGCGTCTCGAGAAGCTGCGCGCTCGCGCGCAGACGGGGCCGGTCACGATTCTCTACGCCGCCCGCGACCGCGAGCACAACAACGCCGTGGTGCTCGCCGAGCTGCTGCGCGCGGGCGAGAGCTAATCTGATCGGTCTGCGGCGATCACCGCAGACATCCTCGATGACTCAAGGAGGCGTGGTTGAACATTTGGGATCTCAAGACCCTTGACCTCAGGCCACGGTTGCCGGAGATCCTCTCGTCGAGCGATTCGGCGCGCGCGATCGCACTTGACCTCGCGGCAGGCGAGACCCTCTCCGAGCACGAGGTCCATCTCAGACCAACGGGGAGTGTGTCCTAACCTCTAGCTGTCAGCCGCGTTGTGGATATGTGATCGATGAGCGATCTTGCGCTCCCAATTCCTCGCCAGCCCGAGCTTGCGCTCGGGGGGCGGCTGTCGAGCGACGAGCGGCTGGCGAGGCTCGTTTCGAGGGGCAGCGCACGTGCATTCACGGTGCTCTATCAGCGCCATCACCAGGCGCTCTACCGTTACTGCCGTTCGGTCGTCCGCGACGAGGACGACGCCCAGGATGCGCTGCAGAGCGCGATGATGCGTGCGCTCGCGGCGCTGCAAGCCCGCGAACGCGACCTCGCGGTGCGACCGTGGCTGTTCCGGATCGTCCACAACGAGGCGGTGTCGATCCTGCGCAGGCGGCGACCCGACGTGAGCCTCGTCGAGGGACTCGAGCCGGCGGACGGTGGTGTGGAGCGCACGCTGGAGCAGCGCGAGCGGTTCGCCGCGCTGATCGCCGACCTGCAGTCCCTCGCCGAGCGCCAGCGCGCCGCGCTGGTGATGCGCGAGTCGAGCGGCCTGTCAATCGAGGAGATCGCCGCGGCGCTCTCCACCTCGCCGGGCGCAGCCAAGCAAGCCCTGTTCGAGGCCCGCTGTGCGCTCCAGGAGTTCGCCGAGGGCGCGCAATGGAGTGTGAAACCATCCGGCTGGCGATCTCCGACGGCGACGGGCGCGTGCTGCGCGGACGCAAGATCCGCGCGCACCTGCGCGAGTGTCGCGACTGCCGCGACTTCCAACTCATGATCGGCACGCGCACAGCCGATCTGCACGCGCTTGCGCCGCCACTGCCCGCGACTGCCGCGACCGCGATGCTGGCGAGGCTACTCGCTCATGGAGCCGGCGGCGGCCATGCCGGAGGGGCGGCTGTGGCGGCCGGAGCCACGCTCGGCAACCACGCGGCCGTGTCGCTGACCGTGAAGGCGCTCGCCGGTGTGGCGATCGCGACCGTAGCGACCGCGGGCACCGTTCATCTGCTGTCAAGCTCCGAGAGGCACAAGCAGATCTCGCCCCCTGGGCAGCGGAGCACCTCCCCCGCGAGCGGCGCTGTCGGGGAGGGCATCGGCGTCCACAGTGGTGTGCGGACGTCCACGCCCCAGCACCCGCGAGGCCACTTGAAGGCGTCTGGAGCCGGCGATGCCGGGCTCCCCGCGACAGGTGGCCCGACGCTGCTCCCCCTCCAGAGGACCGCCAGTGGCGCCTCGACGCCGATCCGAACGCAACGCGCCGGAGCCGGAGGCAGGAGGGCGTCCGGTCGCAGCGGCTCGGCCGGCGGTTCCTCCAAGCACCCCGAGAATCGCCGATCCAGTTCGCCGCAATCACGGCGGGGCAGTCACGGGCGTTACTCCCCCAAGCAGGCCCACCCCGCACCGCCCCAGCAGACAGGCAAGGGAAAGAAGGGGCAGACACCAATCCCCGCCGGCGAGCACTCCCCTAGACACGAAGGGCCGGACGCCACCCCTGAGGCACGTCCGGGCAACGAAGGCCGTGCTTCCCCGTCCGCGCCGCCGACGAGGACGACTCCGGCCGGCTGAGGCACCCTGCGGGTGGGCGCGCGCGAGTGCCCGATCCGCGTCGAACATCCTGACATCGACCCTGACTTTCGCGAGCCCGATGCGTTGTAACCCATGACCAGTCGGCGTCAGGCGCTGTGCGCGGGACGCCGCGACGGAGTTCGGAGACCGTCAGGAGAGACAGGACACAATGAACCCAATAGGAGGAGGTAGTCGATCGATGACCGTCAAGAAGATTTTGCTGGCCGCCTCAGCGACGGCTCTGATGACGAGCCCGGCCTGGGCTCTGCCCGGCCTTGCCCCGGCCAATCAAGGCAAAGGCCATGGGCCGCCGAGCACCACGCCCAACAACACTCACAATCCCGGTAGCTCCCACCGGTCCCCTAAGGGCACCGAAAACACGGGTGGGAAAGGGCATCACAGCAAGGGGCCTGACGGTAAGCCTAAGGGCTCACGACTAAATAAGTGGTGCGATTTAGCGGTCAAATGCCCATAAACATTGGGGATCTGGGGTTGAACCACGTCATTTATAGAGTCGTGAGTCCTAAGCCCGGCCATCCGGGGAACTCGCACAAGTGCAAGCCACACAAGGTGGGCTACGTTGTGTCGGGGGCGCTCGTCAGCCAGACGCTGACCAAGAACGCCGACGGCACCTACAGCGGTGAAGTGACCGTCGAAATCACCCACACCAACCATCACGCCGCTGGCGACAAAGCCACCAAGACCTACACGGTCACGAACGTCCATGTGACGTTCGGGCTCGCCGACACCAACAACGACGGCAGCGTCGGCCTGGACGACCTGAAGGCGGGCGACCAGGTGAAGGTGATCGGCAAGATCACCGCGCTGGCGAAGAAGTGCAACCAGAGCGGGTTCACGGCCACGACGACGATCCGCAAGGTCGTCTTCAAAGCGCCGGTGACGCCCGGCAGCTGAGCGCAGAGACGCGACCTCACGGTCCGGTCAGGGACACTCCCCTGGCCGGACCACAGGTCAGCGGCCGTCGCGGCGGATGATCTTGCGGCAGCGCCGGTCGAGGTGGTGAACGGCGAGCCAGTAGTGGCGGAACACCGGGTTACGGGTTTGATGCAGGTGGTAGCGCCGGTAAATCGCCTCGGACGGACCGGGGGTTGTGCGACATCCACCGTCCCAGGCAGGAGCGATGGCGGTGCCGACGAGGACTCCCGCTCTCGGCGGGCGAAGCAGGAGCGTGGCGAGCATGAATCAACCGTGTCGCAGCTCGTCCGAAGCGGTCGTCTCCTATGGTCAACACGAGAGTGCTGCTCGTCGCGCAAAGGAGCATTGGCCATTGCTTCGCACGCGACAGCCGGCCCTAGGTCGATCCCGCCAAAGAGCTGCTGAGCGAGGTCACCGAAGAGCAGGAAGAGCTACGGCGGGGAAGGCATGACGCAGTCGTCTTGCTCGGCCTCGGCTTCGGCCCACGCTTCGGCGATCGGGTCACGGAGGGCGGGGTGGGGTGGAGAGACGGCCAACGGGACAGGCGGGTTGAGGTTGGAGCCCGTGGCGGATGAAGGAGAGTGACGCGATCGGGGAGTCATCTCCGCCTGAGCCACTCGGCGAGGAGGGGGTCGAGCAGAAACGGTGTGCCCTCGTCATCCCGCTGCACATGACGTTCGTCTGCGAGCAGTCGCTCGAGCGCCTCGCGCAGCGTCGAGCGTGCCACCCGGTGCTCGCCGGCGAGGACGCTGCCGGTCACCGGCTGTCCATCGGCGAGCGCCATGAGCACGATGCGCTCCACACGCCCCAGACCATCCCACAACGCCTGCTGCGCGTCACGTGTCTCGGCCAGCGCAAGATCGACGGCCGCGGCCGCGAGGTCATCGGGGGGCTGCGGGGTCTCGAGCAGGTTGTAGAGGTGGTGTGCCAGGAGCACCGTGCGCTGCGGATGTCCCTGTGTGAAGGAGAGCAGTTCATCCACGGCGCCGCCGGCTTCCAATCCACCGGCGCCCAGCAACGCCTCGACGTCGCGAGTCGCCTCCTGGACCGGCAGCCGCGGCAACTCCAACGGCCGCGCCTGGCCGTAGAACGGCCGCTCGTGATCTGCGAACAGCGCACGCATCAGCGACGGCTGACTGCCGGCGAACACATACGCCGCGGCGTCGCCGTGATGCTGGATCACGGATCGAACCAAGCCGTCGAGCGCGTCGTCGGCGACCAGCAGATCCTGAAACTCGTCCATGCACACAACCGTCAGTCCGCCGGCGGCCTCATGCAGCCGCAGTGGGACGTCGAGCAGCTCCAACAACGCAACGCGTGCCTCGTCGGAGGCAGGCCGGCCGGCGCTCGGAGCAAGCCGCACCCGCAGCCCCGGCACGCCGGCGCTCACGCTCAACCGCGCCATCCAGCGCCGCACGCTGCGACGCGGATCCGCGGGCAGCACGCTGAACGCCTCGGCCACCCGCGCCGCCACGTCGCCGACCGTCGCCACCTTCGACAGATCCACCCGCACAGCACGATGGCCGACCGCCCGCATCGCCGCGACATGCGCATCGAGCACGCTCGTCTTGCCGAAGCGCCTGGGAGCAGCCAGACGGACAGCAACCCGGTCGCCCGCGGCGCTCTGCAGGCTGTCGAGCTCCGCACGACGGTCGATCAGACGGCTGGGCTCAACCGGCCCCTGATAGCTGAACGGATTCACCGTACATCAGTGTACGGGATTCCCGCACAGGAGGAGTCGCGGGCTGAAGAGGGATACCGCGCCGGCTTTCGCCCGACCAGGTCGGGGATCGGATCTCGGACGCCGGGGAACGCTACCTGATCGGCCTTTCTACGCAGATAATACCCGGCTTATCTGCGGTAGTTTGCAGAAAAGCCGGGGGATTTCTGCGTTGCTGCTAGGCTGGCGGTCATGAACGAAGGCCAGTTGACGCGCGCCCTGGCGGCCGGCAACGCGTGGTGGCGCGACCCTCGGTGGGAGCGTGGGGACCGCGACCTGCGTCCCTTGGCGGCCACGACTCTCGACTACGAGCCATCGCCGCTGTCCGATGTCGTGCCCGACGGCCTGTATGTGTTGCGCGGTCCGCGCCGGGTCGGCAAGAGCCTGGAGGCCAAGCGAGCGATCTCGCGGCTGATCCAGCGCGGAGTCCAGCCTCGCAGCATCATCCATTTTGCCTGCGATGAGCTGGGCCGGGGGGATCTGCAGCGATTGGTCAACGCGGGGCGCGAGGTGCTCACGCGAGGGTTGGAGGGAGCGCGCTACTGGTTCCTGGACGAGATCACCAGCGTCCCCGCATGGCCCGAGGCGATCAAGTGGTTGCGCGACAACACCGCGTTTGGGGAGGACTGCGTGGTCCTGACGGGGTCGTCGGCGCGCGACTTGGCCGACGCCCAAAAGCAGTTGGCCGGCAGGCTCGGGGGCGCAGGCCACTCAGACCGTCTGCTACTACCGATGGGCTTCCGCCGATTCGCGCGAGCAGTGGGTCTGGACGGGCTGCCCCAGCCCGATCCGGTGAGGGCTCGCGATTTCATGTCGTCCGAGGTTGACGCGGCCTTCACGGAGTTGCTTCCCTGGCTGGACACACTGCTGTCCACCTGGGAGCTCTATCTGCGGGTGGGCGGCTTTCCCCGCGCGGTCAGCGACCAGTTGACACACGGGGACGTGCAGGAGGACTTCATCCGTGCGCTGTGGGACGTGACGGCCGGCGAGGCAGTCCGAGGCGCCGGCACCACACCAGCCCAGGTGCAGGCCATGCTCGGGCGGCTGACCCGGAGCTTGACCAGTCCGCTGGCGGTCGAGTCGCTGCGAGGAGACATCGGCGTCGAGAGCCCCCATACCGCCAAGGCGCGGCTGGGAGACCTGGTCTTCGCTTACCTGGCATGGCCCTGCCACCAGCGCGCCGGCAACACGCCGAAGCTCTCAGCCCAGTCCAAGTACTACTTCATCGATCCCCTGATGGCACGCCTCGCGTCGCTGCGCAGCTCGGGCATGCTCATCGAGGCCGACGCCTCGGCCCTCAGCGAGCAGCAGCTGGGCATCGAGCTGCTTCGCAACATGGAGCGCGAGCAGCCCGGCACGTATGCGCACTTCAGCGACGTCATGTACCAGAAGACCTCCGGCAAGGAGGTCGACTTCTGTGGCCCGCGTCTCGGGAAGCTCGGCTTCGAGGGCAAGTACGTTGACTCCGGCTGGAAGCGGGAGGCACTGACAGTCCGAGCAGCCCTCGGCGCGGGAGTGCTGGCCACCCGCGGTCTGCTGGACACCAGCGGCGACGTGTGGGCCGTCCCGGCGCCCCTCATCGCCTGGATGCTCAACGACTGAAGTGGGCCGTGCGGCGTCTCATTCAAGTGAGACAGCGAGGCGACAGCAGCCGCTTCGCACATGGGCCGGAGTGGTCCCCTGCGCACGGTCGCCGGCGCCCCGACGGGTTTCGGCGTACCCGGCGCCGATCGAGTCGTAGCGTGGCTCAGGCATCCTCTGCTCGCTCCTCGACGGCTCATCCTCCCAGAGGGACTCCTCACGCGCTGCAAGCGCCTTCGGCTGTAGGGTGATGCCGGTGTCTTCGACGCTGAGATCGCCGGCCGTCGCGAGCGTGCTCGATCGGCTGCATTTCCTGGCGGATGCCGAGGATGAGCCCGCCAGGCAGCGCGTCGACGAGCGCGAAGCACAGCTCGGCGGCGAGCGGCTCGCTCAGCCGCAGAGGTATGAGCTGTATGGCGATGGAGTCGAGCTTTCCGTGCGGACACCCCGATAATCGGCTTCTTCTGCTCTTGCCCGACTGGACGATCCGCAGCGCCGGCGAGGAGGACATCGCGTCCGTGCTCGACCTGTGGGCCGCGGCGGGCAGCCCGCCGAGCGTCAGCGACTCCCCCGACGGCTTGGCCCGGCTGTTGGCCGCCGACCCCCAGGCGCTGTTGGTCGCCGAGCTCGATGGTGTCCTGGTCGGTTCGCTGATCGCCGCGTGGGACGGCTGGCGTGGGAGCTTCTACCGGCTGGCCGTCTCACCCGAGCACCGGCGCCGGGGGCTTGCGAGGATGCTGCTCGGGGAGGGCGAGCGGCGCCTGTGGGAGCGGGGAGCGGTGAGGCTCACCGCGATCGTCGCTGAGGAGGAGGCGGGCGCGATGGGTTTCTGGCAGGCAGCAGGCTACGAGCGCCAGCGGCACAGGGCGCGGTTTGTGCGCCACCCCGATGGGTGAGCGCCAGACATTGCGGGCATGGCGCACACGGACGGGTGACGAGTTGGTGGCCGCCGTGCTCGCCGCGCAGGAACGCGACGATCTCCCCCTCCTGGAGCTGCCACAGAAATGTGCTGCTGCTTCGGCCCAGCTATTCGGACGCACAGAGAGCGGCCACGGCGGTCGCCACGCCCGCCGCTGAAAACACCAGGCGCGTGATCGAGCTGCGTCCGGGTGGGTGCCTCGAGCTCGAGTTCCCAGGCGGGGGGCGCGTGCGGGGACGAGTGCGTGCGATCGAGCCCGGCCGGGTGCTGGAGCTGGATTGGCGCTACGGCGAGGAGGAGCCCTCGGTCGTGCGCTTTGAGCTCACCGAGGACGGCGAGGAGACGGTGCTGGTGCTGGAGCACAGCCGGATCGAGGAGCCGCTGGGGATGGTGTACATCGCCCGCTGGACCGGGATGCTTGAGCGCTTCGGCGAGGGGCTGGCGCGATGAGGGCGCTGACGGCGCTCGCCGACCCCACACGGCAGCGGATCGTGGAGCTGCTCGCCGAAGGGGAGCGCAGCGCGGGTCAGATCGCCGCGGAGATCCACAGGCGCCGGGGAAGCGCCACCAAACGCCGATGACGAGCTTGGGGGAATGAGCGATGCAGCAGATCACGCCGTACCTGTTCTATTAGTGCTTTGGTAGCTTTCTGGTAGGAGTTCGTGGTGGTCACGGCGAACCCTCCTGGCATTGGTTGTCCGATGCTTGGAGGTCATGATGGTGGCTGTGGCAGTGGCAGGCTCCTCGGAGGAGGTGGATGGTCTGTTGGTGGTTCGTGAGCGCTTGGAGGCGTTCGGGATCGAGGTGCTGGGCGAGGCTGTGAACCGGCCGGTGCAGTTGCGCAACGGTGGGTTGTATCTGCGTGGGCTGATCGAGGATGGTGCTCGCAAGTCGCTTGAACCGATGGTCGCCAGGCTGGGTGGTGAGGCTGACTATGAGAGCTTGCAGCAGTTCATGGCGGTGAGTACGTGGGACCCGGTGCTGGTTGTGCGTGCCGTGGCCGAGCGGGTCGCGCCTGAGATCGATGTGCAGGCGTGGGTGTTGGATGACACGGGGTTCCCCAAGGACGGGAAGCGCTCGCCGGGGGTCAAGCGCCAGTATTCGGGCACGCTGGGGAAGATCGGTAGCTGTCAGATCGGTGTCTCGGTGCATGCGGTCGGTACGAAGGGCACGGTCCCGTTGGGGTGGGCGCTGTACCTGTCCGAGGAGTGGTGCGAGGACCCTGGGCGTCGAGCGAAGGCGAAGATCCCCGAGGAAGTCGAGTTTCAGACCAAGCCTGAGCTGGGGGTGGATCTGATCGAGCGCGCCGCGGGATGGAAGATCGCCAAGGCGCCCGTGCTCGGCGACCAGGCTTACGGCGATAACACCGTGCTGCGCAAGCGCCTGCACGACTCAGGGCTTCAGTACGTGCTGTCCGTGGGCGCCGAGACGAAGGTGTTCAAGCCTGGCACGACGTTCACGGTCCCGGAGCGCCGGGGCGCCACGGGCCGCCCGCGCAGCCGGCCGCGTCCTGACCGTGACCCGGTCGCGATCGCCCAGTTGGTCGCCGATCTCCCGGATGAGCAGTTCCAGACCGTCACGTTTCGCGATGGGCCCGACGGCGAGGAGCCCGTCACTTCGCGCTTCTGCTTCGTGCGCGTCCGCGCCGCCAACCACGCCGAGAAGCGCACACCGTGGCCACCGCGAGAGGAGTGGCTGATCGCCGAGTGGCCCGAAGGCCACGATCAACCGAGCGACTACTGGATCTCGAACCTACCCGAGGACACCCCGCCCGAGCAGCTCGCGCGGCTGGCCCGGCTGCGCTGGAAGATCGAGCTGGACTACAAACAGCTCAAGGGAGAGCTCGGCCTGGACCACTACGAGGGACGCTCCTACCTGGGCTGGCATCACCACACCGCGCTCGTCACCGCCGCCCATGGCTTCCTAACCCTGGAGCGGCAGAACCCAAAAGCCCCGCGGCCGGCCTGACCCTCCCCAGGGCAGTCCAACTGCTCCAGCCCATCTTCAAGTGCTGGACCGGCCGCTGCACCACCTGTCAGCAGACGATCGACCTCGACGACCTACCCCTCCACCGACCACCACAAGACGAGTGACAACCTACCAAAGCACTACTATGAGGATGTGCAGGCGGCGCTGGAGTTCCTCGCGCGCGCCTTCGGCTTTCAGGAGACCCTTCGCTACCAGGGGGCCCAGGGGTATGTCAGCCACGCCGAGATGCGCCTCGGGGACGGGACGATCATGCTCGGGGACCCCGGCGAGCAGTACCGCAACCCCCGGCGCAGCGGTGAGGTCGGCGGCGCGGTCCATGTCACCGTGGAGGATGTCCAGGCGACGTGCGAGCGAGCGCTGGCCGCGGGAGCGCAGATCATCGAGCCCCCCGCGGATCAGCCCTACGGTGGCCGGCGCTTCGGCGCCCGCGACCCCGAGGGCCATGAGTGGTGGTTCTCACAGCCGACCCCCGGCCTGGTGCCCGAGGACTGGGGTGCCGGATGAGCGGTGATCGCCCGGACATGGTGGCCCTCGCCCGCGAGCGCAACGCCGCGGCCTGCCGCGAGGGCCGTCTGCAGGTGCTCCAGGCAAGCGCCGAGCAGCTGCCCTTCGCCGAGGAGTCCTTCACGTGTGCTGCGATGACCAACGCCTTCTTCTTCCTCGCAGATCCGGCACGGGCGCTGGCCGAGCTCTACCGAGTCCTCGAGCCTCACGGGCGCCTGGCGATCTTCACCGCCGCACCCGACCCGCCGGCGTGGATGGCGCCGCCCCCGATCGCACGCCGGATGCGCTTCTTCACCGACCAGGATCTGCACAGGATGACCAGGACAGCCGGCTTCATCGACATCACGGTGGCCCGCGAAGAGGACGGCCGCTCCCAGCTCCTCACCGCGCTCCGTCCTTGACTTGAAGGCTCCCGCAAAGGCCATGCCGGGTTCGCGCCCACCACCAGCGGCGGCTGCGCGTAGCGTCCGGCGTGCCAGACTGTCGCCCGTGAGCGAGCCCTCGATGACCGGAGGCTGCCTGTGCGGCGGCGTGCGCTTCGAGCTGACCGAGCCGCCATCCGACGCCGGCTACTGCCACTGCACCCGCTGCCAGCGTCGGACCGGCACGGCGTCCTCGGTGCAGGCGCGGATCGACGGGCGCACGCTGCGGCTGCTTGCGGGGGAGGATCTGGTGAAGGCATGGCGCCATCCTGAAGGCGGCTTTGAGAAGCTGTTCTGCCGCGAATGCGGCGGGCATCTCTTCAGCCGCAACCCGGAGGACCACCGGCAGATGAGCGTGCGATTGGGCGCCTTCGACGGCGACCCCGGTGTGCGGCCCAGCTGGCGGGCGTTCGTGGCCTACGCGGTGGACTGGGAGCCGATTCCCGACGACGGGCTCGAGCGCTTCGCCGAGGCAAAGCCGCAGCGCTGACGGTGCGGCATCGGCTCCAGCGGCTCCCGCGAATATGCGATTCCCGCCGGGGGGACCGCAGGGCGGAGGCTCGGCCAGCGCTGCCTTGGCGAGCCTGCTCCCCGAATATGCGATCCCGCCGGGGGGACCGCAGGGGGCTCCTTGCGCGTGAGGCCCCCGGCTTCTCCTCGTCCGGGTCCCGTCCGATGATCACCCGACGCCTGCTCCCCCGCGAAGGAGCAGGAGCGTCTCGTCAACACCGGGTCGCTTCGGGGCCTCGTCCTTTGCGGTTATGCCGAGTTCGGGATAATCGCAAGGACCCTAAAGCGGTCGCACGGGGCCGCAAGGGTGGCCTGAAGGGCGGCAACGCTCGCGCGGCCACGATGACGGCGGAGCAGCGCAGCGCGTCCGCTCGACGCGCTGCCAAGGCGCGGTGGGACAAGGCACCGTAGCGTGACGACCTACCACGAGGTCACCGGGCGCTAGGCGCTCAAAGCGAACTCGTGAGCCTCAACCTCTAAGCCGGAACTGGATGCACCAGTCGCAATTGGGCCGTAACCGAGCGGATATTCTAGCGTTTGGACAACCAGCATCCCGCTACGCATTGGCTGCGCTGGCTGGACCCGCTGGATTGCGGACCATACAGCCTGCGCCCTGTCGAGAAACCCGAAGCGGGCTGCCAGAAGGTCGATGTGATCGCGACGCACGGGAAGGACAAGGGCCTCCACTCCGAGAACCTGCGAGGCAGAATCGACGTCAACTACAAAGCCTTCGCCGGCCTCGACGCTACGCGCGCGCTGCCCCTCTTGCAGTCGTACATACAGCGCGCTTACTTCGGGATCGTAATTGGCTGTAATAGACACTTAGGCTTCCTCGCTCTCATCGATCACTGTCTTGACGATGTCGGCATGGACAACGACTATCTTGACTTTACGCCCCTCAATCTCCTTGATGAAGCAGGTTGGGGTCTCTGCGGCGTCTCACCGATGTGAGACAGGCCAGTCTCATCCAAATGAGACCGTTGGCGTCTCACTCATGTGAGACAGCGAGGCGACAGCAGCCGGGGTTCGAGACCTCGCCGTCAGGCGTTTGCGCTGCGGTCTTCTGTTCGGGTGTCCCACCACCAGTCGGCGAACGGGGCGCGGGCGACAGCGGTCGGGCGCGGTTGGTGTGCGCGGTCGAAGAACGCGAGCTCCTCGTTGGTCCTCCTCGCGCCGCCGGCGGCTGAGCGGCAGGCGATGCCGGGCAGTCCGTCGTCCCAGGCCTGTTGGCCGACGGGCCGGCAGGTCGCGTGGCTGACTGGTCGGCCGTTGGCATGGCGCGGGTAGGAGGCGGGCAGACCAAGGAGGGTGAGTCCGCTGTCTGAGATGCAGTCCAGGTAGGCGTTGTCGGGCACGTCGACGCTGACGAGGTCGTGCTGTTCGTCGGGGTTGAGGTCTTCTGGCGCGTAGGGCAGTCCGGCGAGCTTGTGCAGCACTTGGAGGCGCGCGGTGGCGGCGGTGTCGTTGAGGTAGAGCACTGGAAACGCGCCGGGGGCGTTCCAGCGGCCACCGCGGGCCTGGTTGTAGCCGCTGTCGAGCGGGTCTGACCAGTCGGGCTCGGCGAGCCTGTACCAGCGGCCGGCGCGGCGCACGGTGCTGCCATGGTGGGGCGGAACCCGGCGGGTGGCCACTGTCAGGCGGCGGTCGCCCAGTCGAATGAGCGCCGCGTGATGTCGAGCAGCTCGCGGTGGCGGTCCTGGCGGATGAGGTCCAGCATCGTCAGGCCGCCGTAGGCGTCCGCGGGTCGGCGCGCGATGCCCCCGATCGACTCGGGCTTGAGCTTGCGCTCGAGCAGGTCGGCGATCGCGGCGACGCCGGCGACCTTCTCCTGGCGCTCGGTTGGAACCCCGCGCTCGATCCAGTCCTTGACGCCCTGGCGCGTGACGCCGAACAGGTCGCCGAGCTCGGTGTAGTTGAGCGCGAAGATCTCCTTGATGCGCTCAAGCGGGGGCTCGTCGGCGTTGTTGAGGCAGCGGCGCACGCCACGTAGGAAGCGGCGCGCATCGAGGTCGGAGATCGCAAGTACGCCATCCGTGGCGGGCGGGTCGAGCGGGTGCGAGTCGGGCACCAGTGCGCGCAGCGAGGCGAGCGCGTGCATCGCCACGCCTTCGCGCAGGCCGAGCAGCGCCGCCCAGCGCGAGAACGGCGCCTCGGTCGCGCTCTCGTCCAGCGCCGCCTCGATCCAGCCCGCGCGCACGCCGGAGCGGTCCTGCAGCTCGACGTGGCCCGACGCGCTGATCGCGAAGGCATCCGGGCGGCTTTCGGCCGCTGCGCTGAGCAGCGTGCGCGTCAGCTGCTGATAGGTGCGGACATACACCGTCGCGGCGTGTGGATCGCCGTGCAGCGCCTCCTCGGCGGCGCGGCCGAGTTCGCTGACATGGCTGCCGCCGATGTCCTTGAGCAGCTCGCGCAACGGCCGATCAAAAGGCGCGTAGAACAGCATCTCCGGGACATTGGGATCCTTGACGGACACGACACCACCATAGCGCAAGTAAACCGCAAGTGCAAGCCTCAAGGCAAGCGCCCTGGCGTGGCTCGGCCGGCCCGGTAGGTGTCCAGCACCTGGCCCAGCGAACCTGCTGTGGGCTCCTCAGTTGGCTTCGTATTCGACGTCGGCGGTGGAGATCGGCTCGCGGCAGCTCTCGCAGACCACGATTGGCGTCAGCTCGGCGCCGCGACGCCGCACGCGGCTTCTGGACCGACGGGCCGATCGCGTCTGCCTGACCATTCCCTCGACTGACCCGCACGAGCCGTGGAGGCGATCGTGGTCGGTACGGACGACGCGGGGCTCGCTGTCGCAGCGCAGCTCGTGGGCGCGGCATCGAAGATGTCGTCGGCGCGGTGCGTGACCAGTCGTGGCATGAACGGTCGTTTCAGGATCAGGTGAGCTTGGCGAAGTAGGATTGGCGGCCATCTCCACGGATGACAGGTCAGGGCGTCGCATTTGATGAGCGAGACGACGAAGCATCACGCGAGGGTCGTATGGGACGGCGACAAGAGCGATCTGCGCGCCCACACGATCCATCTCGCCGGCCAGACGCTCGCGGGGTCTTGCATGCCCGCCTTTGGTGGCGATTCTGAGAGGGCCGATCCGGAGGAGCTGTTTGTCGCGGCGCTGTCGGCCTGTCACATGCTGTGGTTTCTGGACTTCGCCCGGCGCGAGCATCTGCGCGTCCTCTCCTACGAGGATCACCCGGAGGGGACGATGGACGGCGTGCGGTTCCTCGACGTGGCGCTCCGTCCCCGCGTGACGTTTGCGACAGATGTACCCCGAGACGTCCTCGACCGGCTTCATCATCGAGCGCACGAGGCGTGCTTCATCGCCAACTCTGTCACCTGCGAGGTGAGGATGGACCTGCCCTGAACGGCGTGGTGTAGCTGACAGAGGGACGGTCAGGCGTGTGACACTCATGTCCTGGCCTGCTCGATGCTTGCCGCGAGCGCGGCCACCGCCGGCTCGACGGCGGCGTCGGTGAGGTTGGCGTAGCCGACGACGATCGCCGGGGTGCTCCCGGCGAGTCCCTCCAGGGCGATGCCCCGCGAGCGCACGGCGGCGAGCACCGCCTGCTCGCTGAGGCTGTCGGGGAGGTGCAGCACCACATACAGACCGGCGGCGGCGCCGTGGACGGTGACGTCGGGGAGCTTGGCGGCGAGCGCGGCTAGCAGTTCGTCACGTTGGCACCGGTATCGTCGGCGCTGGCGGCGCAGGTGACGATCGAGTTCTCCACGCTCGATCAGATCGGCCAGCGCGAGCTGTCCGAGTGGTGCCGGCATTCCTCCGCGCGCTCGTTGGCGGTCGACGATTGGTTTCACAAGGTGTGGCGGGAGGGCCAGCCAGCCAAGGCGGACTGCTGGGGCCAGTGTCTTGCTCGTCGAGCCGCCGTAGACGACGCGCTCGGGAGCGAGGCCCTGCAGCGAGCCGATCGGCCGGCGGTCGTAGCGGTACTCGGCGTCGTAGTCGTCCTCCACGATCAGCGCGCCCCGCCGCTGCGCCCAGGCCAGCAGGGCGCCACGGCGGGCGGGGGAGAGGACCGCGCCGGTGGGGTACTGGTGCGCGGGCGCGACGGCCACGGCATCGACGTCCTCGTGCTCCAGACGCTCGACGATCAGCCCATCCCGGTCGACCGGGATGGGCACCACCTCCAGACCGGCCGCGATAGCTGTCTCGCGGATGCCCCTCCAGCCGGGGTCCTCGACGGCGACCCGTCGAGCGCCGTCCGCGACCAGAGTCGACCACAGCAGATCGACGCCCTGGCGCAGACCGTTGGTCACGACGATCCGCTCGGTGTCGGCGCGCACGCCGCGCACGCGGCCGAGGTAGTCGGCGAGCGTGGCGCGCAGCTCGGGGGTGCCGGCGGGGTCGGGGTAGGCCAGGCGCTCGTCGGGCACGCCGCGCAGCACCCGTGTCAGGGCCGCGGACCACGCCGTCCGCGGGAAGCCGCTCAACGCGGGGCGGAAGGGGCTCATGTCGTGGCGAACCACCGGCGTCGGCATGGTGCCGGCCGGCAGCGTGCGCTCGCGTGCGGCCGTCGCGGCGACCGTCGTTCCCCCCCGCCGCGGCGCGTCAGGAGGTAGCCCTCGGCCGCGAGCTGCGCGTAGGCGTCCACGACCACCCCGCGCGATACGCCGAGCTCGGCGCAGAGCGAGCGGGTGGAGGGCAGGCGTGCGCCCGGCGCGAGGCGCCCGCTGCGCACGGCCTCGCGCAGCGCGTGCTCCAGGCGGGCGCGCAGCGACCGTCCAGGGGTGCCAGTGAGGTCGAGGTACAGATCCATTGGCCCTGGATTCTCGCATCCCTTTGGCCCTGTTCGACAGGCCAAAGCCGCCGTACCGTATCGGGTGTGTCCACCGCTCCCTCCGCCCGCACGAAAGTCCGCCGCGTGCCCGCCCGCGCGGTGTACGACCGGGCCGTGATCGACGCGATCCTCGACGAGGCGCTCGTCGCGCACCTCGCGTTCACCGAGGCCGGTCAGCCCTACGTAATCCCGACGCTTCACGCCCGCGTCGGGGACACCGTGTACTTCCACGGCTCCGCCGCCGGCCGCGCGATCCGCACGCTCAGCGCGGGCGCCCCGGCCTGCCTGACGGTCACGCTGCTCGACGGCCTTGTGCTCGCGCGCTCGGCCTTCCACCACTCCGTGAACTACAGATCGGTCGTCGTGCTCGGCGCCGCCCGCCCGGTCGAGGGTTCCTCCGAGCGCCTCGCCGCGCTGCAGGCGTTCACCGAACGACTCATCCCAGGGCGCTGGGAGGAAGTGCGCTCACCCAACGCCAAGGAGCTCAAGGCAACCCGGGTGCTCGCCATGACACTCGATGAGGCCTCGGCCAAGATCCGCACCGGGCCGCCAATCGACGACGAGGAGGACTACGCGCTGGGCGCATGGGCCGGTGTGATCCCCCTGCACACCAACGCCGGTGTCCCGATACCCGACCCGCGCCTGGCCTGTGGCATCGCACCATCCAAAACGGTCGGCGCCTGGAACCCGCAGCGCGCCTGAGCAACGGCCGGCGGCTCTGGGAGGACAGTCGGCCGGGAGGTGAGCCCGCGGGAGCGCCCGGCCCGATGTCGGTGGCCGCCTGCTCGACTGCCGGCAGGTGTCCCTTGTCGGCTACGCGGGGTGGGCGGTGAGGAGTCGCAGGCCAGCGTCGTACTCCTCCAACCCACGCAGGTGCCCGTGGCGCTCCTCCCACGCGCCGTCCTCGAGGTCGCGCTGGACCGCGTTGACGGCGCGCTGCACGACGTGGGTGGGCATGCGCGCGAAGCCCGAGGTCGCGGCGCGCGCCTGCGGGTCGAGGACGCGCTCCGGGGCACACCAGAAGGATCCGAGCATCCAGTCGGGGCTCTCCCGCGCGATCGGGACCGTCTGGATCTGCGTGTGCCCGCCCAGCCACTCCGCGAGCAGCTCTGGGGCGGGGAAGATGCGCCGGTCGAGCTCGGCGACCTCGGGCAGGTAGTCGGCCATCAGCCACATGCGGGCGCTGACCCGCGGGTCGTAGGTGAGGATCACGACCGGCCCACGTGCGACACGGCGCAGCTCACGGACGCCCTGCTCTTGGTGGTGGTCCCAGTGGTGGATGCTGAGTATCGCCATCGCTGCGTCCACGCTCTGATCTGACAGGGGCAACGGGTAGGCCCCGGCAAGGATCGCCTGCGCCGGCTCCGGGGGACGCTGGGCGACCATCACCGCGCTGGGCTCAACCGCGATCACCCGACGGTCGCGGGGCTCATAGGAGCCCGTGCCGGCGCCGACGTTGACGACCGTTCGCGCCCGACCCAACGCCGCGTGGATGCGCGCCGCGATGCGGGGGTCTTCCCGGCGGGTCTCGGCGTACCCGGCGCCGATCGAGTCGTAGCGTGGCTCAGGCATCCTCTGCTCGCTCCTCGACGGCTCATCCTCCCAGATGGACTCCTCACGCGCTGCGAGCGCCTTCGGCTGTAGGGTGATGCCGGTGTCTTCGACGCTGAGATCGCCGGCCGTCGCGAGCGTGCTCGATCGGCTGCATTCCCCGGCGGATGTCGAGGGTGAGCCCGCCAGGCAGCGCGTCGCCGAGCGCGAAGCACAGCTCGGCGACGGGCGGCTCGCTCAGCCGCAGAGGTATGAGCTCTATGGCGATGGAGTCGAGCTTTCCGTGCGGACACCCCGATAATCGGCTTCTTCTGCTCTTGCCCGACTGGACGATCCGCAGCGCCGGCGAGGAGGACATCGCGTCCGTGCTCGACCTGTGGGCCGCGGCGGGCAGCCCGCCGAGCGTCAGCGACTCCCCCGACGGCCTGGCCCGGCTGCTGGGCGCCGACCCCCAGGCGCTGTTGGTCGCCGAGCTCGATGGTGTCCTGGTCGGTTCGCTGATCGCCGCGTGGGACGGCTGGCGCGGAAGCTTCTACCGGCTGGCAGTCTCGCCGGAGCATCGGCGCCCATCCGACGCCGGCTACTGCCACTGCACCCGCTGCCAGCGTCGGACCGGCACGGCGTCCTCGGTGCAGGCGCGGATCGACGGGCGCACGCTGCGGCTGCTTGCGGGGGAGGATCTGGTGAAGGCATGGCGCCATCCTGAAGGCGGCTTTGAGAAGCTGTTCTGCCGCGAATGCGGCGGGCATCTCTTCAGCCGCAACCCGGAGGACCACCGGCAGATGAGCGTGCGATTGGGCGCCTTCGACGGCGACCCCGGTGTGCGACCCTGCTGGCGGGCGTTCGTGGCCTACGCGGTGGACTGGGAGCCGATTCCCGACGACGGGCTCGAGCGCTTCGCCGAGGCAAAGCCGCAGCGCTGACGGTGCGGCATCGGCTCCAGCGGCTCCCCCGAATATGCGATTCCCGCCGGGGGGACCGCAGGGGGTTCCTTGCGCGTGAGGCCCCCGGCTCCTCCTCGTCCGGGCCCCGTCCGATGATCACCCGACGCCTGCTCCCCCACGAAGAAGCAGGAGCGTCACGTTGAACACCGGGTCGCTTCTGGGCCTCATCCGAACCAGGAGCGCGCGGTGCCGTGGTTTGTGCTCCCGGATCGCCATGGGAAAGCAGGAGTAGGCTCGCCCTACCAGACGTTCGACCAGGTGGGCGACTACGCTGAATCGCTATGCTCGCGACGTTCAACGACACATGGGACTGGACGGCAGTCGGTACGTTGGCGTTAGCGGCGGTCACACTTGCCGCGGTGATCGTCGCCGCGATTGCCCTCCGGCAGACGCGAGCCGACATCACCTTGTCCCGTAAGGAGGTCGAAGAAGCTCACCGGCCAGTGGTGGTCCCGGTTTTGGTCGCGCGAGCGCCCGCGACGGCAAGCGTAAGCTCCAGTCGCTATACGCTCCCGAGACGGCCCGTGATAATTCAGGATGGCCTACTGGGCTTCCCGGTGCAGAACATTGGCTCGGGGCCCGCTCTTCGGGTGGAGGCGACAATCAGACTCCTCAAGGTTGGCGCTCCGCGTGGTCCACAGAAGGCTGGAACGGCAGCGGGCATCGGCGTGTCCGAGGTGGTGCCCTTGGAGATCGAGTTTTCCAATCTAGTTGAAGTTTCAGACTACGAGCTGACCCTCACTTACGAAGACGTAGCGGACAAGGGATGGCTGACCGTTGGTCGCTGGAACGCAGATGACGGTCGGTATACCGACCTGACGATCAACACGCAGAAGGAAGGTACATACGGACTGAGGCAAGACGCGGAACTCGTCAAGCCGGTACCGCCGGGTGCTTGAGGTTGAACCGCCCCGTCCTCGCTGGAGGAGGCTCCGGCATCGCCGGGGATCGGCTGACCTGCCGGTATGGTTCGCGCGGTGGCGGGCGAGTGGTCTGATCCTGAGCGCGTAACCGAGTATCTCGCCCGCGAGATACCGCACCGCGACATCGCCGAGGGGATGCTGTCGGAAGCGCTGCCCGAGCGGGTCGGGCGGGTGCTCGACATCGGGACGGGCGATGGCCGGCTGCTGGCGCTGGTGCGTGGCCGCCACACGAACGTCCAGAGCGTCGGTATCGACTCCTCGCAGCCGATGCTCGCGCGGGCGCACGAGCGCTTCGCCGGCGCCACGCAGATCGAACTCGTCCTCCACAACCTCAATGAGCCGCTCTCCGCGTCGGCACCCTTCGACGTGGTGGTCTCCGGCCTGGCGATCCACCATCTCCGCGACGAGCGCAAGCGCGCACTGTTCGGGGAGATCCACGAACTGCTGGTGCCCGGCGGGGTGTTCGCCAACCTCGATCTCGTGCGCTCGGCAGGCCCATTGCTGCACGATCGCTTCCGTCGTGCCATCGGACGGGTACAGGATGACCCGGAAGACCGGCTCGCCGGGCTCTGCGAGCAGCTTGCATGGCTGCGGGACGCGGGCTTCCAGGAAGTTGAACTGCCGTTTCAAGTGGCTGGAGCTGGCGCTGATCGTCGCCGTGCGGGCGCTCGATCGGTAAGGATGAGGCGGGAGGACCGACGCTTCAAGTTCTACGCCGGGCGGGACAACCTCGCTCGATCCGCGAAGGATCTCAGGTCGATCCCCGGGCGGGTGCCGGCGGTGAGCGGCCGCATCTGCCGTAGTCTCCGGCGGCATGGATTGGCGGGCATGGCACGAGGGCTACGGGGATCCCGGCTCGGGGTTGGGTCAACGCCTGGTGCTCGTGCGGGAGCAGGTGCGCGCCTCGCTGGACCTGGCGCCAGCTGGCCCGCTGCGTGCAATCAGCGTGTGCGCGGGGCAGGGGCACGATCTGATCGGGGCGCTCGCCGGACATCCGCGGCAGGCGGACCTCACGGCCCGTCTGGTCGAGTTCGATGAGCACAACGTGCTCCTTGCGCGCCGTGCCGCGCATGAGGCCGGTCTCGACGGAGTGGAGGTGATCGCAGCGGATGCCTCGGTCACCGACGCCTACGCGGGGGCCGTTCGGGCCGACCGCGAAGGCACCGATCAACTGACCGGCGCCTTGCTCGGCGCGCAACCCCCAGCGGGCGTTCGGCCACAGCAGACTCGAAAGCCCGAGGGCCGAGCGCGAGCGCCGACGTCGGCCGTTGTCCCGCTGTTGCTGTCTGTCGCAAGCGAGCGTCCGCGCAGCCCCGACCGGTCCGCCTGCCGATCGTCCTTTGCGGCAGCTGGGGTGCTGCCGGTTGACGCTTCTGTTTCCGCGCGAAGGAGCAGTGCTCTGGACCACTCATCGGGGGTCGGCCACGGGTCCGGCCCGCGGGTGCGACCGGCGACGGCTTGGTCTGCGGCGTGCGCCACGGCGGCGTTCAATGGTGCGACGGCGGCCTTG
This sequence comes from uncultured Solirubrobacterales bacterium, assembly GCA_963813765.1. Lineage (GTDB taxonomy): Bacteria > Actinomycetota > Thermoleophilia > Solirubrobacterales > Solirubrobacteraceae > Palsa-744. Next base: position 289,165 of record CAWFAB010000006.1, on the reverse strand, counting down.
GTGGCCTGGCCCTTGCCTTTGATGCGCAGCACGCGGTGGCGTCCCTGCTCGCCGAGGTCCTCGATGTCGGCGCCGACGGCCTCCGATATGCGCAGGCCGAGCTCCAACAGCAGCAGCACGAGCAGCGTCTCCCCGGGACCCTCGGCTCTCGCGGCGGCGATCAGCCGGCGGGCGCGCTGCTTGCCCAACCCGGCGGTTGCTGCCTGCTCGGGAACCTTCGGGCGGTCGGCGAACTCGACGGGGTTTCGCTCCAGCAACCCTTCGTAGACGGCGCGGCGGTAGAAGTGCGACAGGCACGCCAGACGCCGGGCCATCGTCGCCGGCGCCGGCGGCTTGCCGCTCGGGAGCACCTCGCGCATGTAGGTCTCGATGGTGGTGAGCGTGGCTTCGGAGGGCGGCGGCGAGGAAACCACCGGCTGAAAAGTCGGCACCGGCGCCTCGCCGCCGACCCTGCGCGAGGGGCACCGTGGCGGAGACGACTGCATTCGCGCGAACTCGGTAGTGCGGGATCTGCAGGCGTTCGAGGTTCTTGGGTCGACCATGGGTGATGAGCGTGGGCCAGTGCGGCGTGAGTACGGCGCGACACGCGATTGAAACCGCGGTGGTCTGGGCCGTCCGTCGCGGATCAGGTCGAATAGGGCCCAGAGCAGTCTGCTGGTCGGGGTGCGTGCAGCCGGCCCGTGAGGGCAGCGCAAAATGGCGTGGTGCGGGGACTCGTCCGGGTAGGGGGGGGTTATGTGGTCAGCAACATAACCCCTTGGGACGAGCCCGCCGGTCGCCGGTAATCGCGGGCGGATATGAACCTATCCGCTGAAGAGATATACCGGCGAGGGTCACCCCCGTGGCGAGACAGCGCGGCCTGGAGGAGAGGCCGGTGTAGTCGATCTCGTCTCCGGTTGCGGCCGCCCCGGGCCGCGCTCCCTCAGACGCCCCGCACAGGAACCGGCGGCGGGAGCCGGCGGGAGAGGTGTCGCAGATCGCCCGGATCGGCCGTCAACACGGTCGCCGCCGTCGAAGCGGCGGTGACGATCACATGGGCGTCGACCACGTCGGCGGTTCGCGCCTTGCCGAGAAGCGCTCCGACCTCGTGGGCCTGCTCGGCAGCGAAGGGCTCGACGCGGCAGCCGCGCAAGAGACGCCGCAGCTGCGCATGCCTGGGCGAGCGGCTGACCTGCGCAACGACCGGGGCGGTGGTCACAGGCACGATTCCGAGTTCGAGTCGCGCCCGGTGGTCGGCCCAGACCTCGCGGTTGCCCCGCTCGGCGGCGATCAGCAGACCGGCGTCGTAGACGACGCTCATGCCGCGTGGGGCGACGCGGACGCGACCTCGCCGGCGACTCGGCGGCGCGCGGCTTCGAGCTCGGCCTCGGTGAAGCTGCCGTGTTCGTTCTCCCACTCGGCGACGGCGCGCAGCCCGTCCGCGACCAACAGCGCCCGGCGGGCCGCGGCGGTCATCCAGGCGGAGACGCTGACTCCCCCTTCGGCCGCGGCCGCGAGGACCCGGTCGTGGACGTCGGGATCGACCGTGATAGCGAGCTTCGGCGATGGCCTTCCGCGCGGCATGAGCAAAGTATACTACTTGAGTAGGAGGAACCCCTTGCCTTCCGTTCAATTCCCATCCCATTCGCCAAAGTCTCGGCTGAACCGCGCCCCTACTAACCTGGATTGTCGGTTCGATAATTCGATTGAGGATTCTGGCGTTTTTGGCTATCGGGCGGGGAAGCTGTAGCTGAGGGTGCGTCCGCCCCACCAGGGGACCTCGATCTTCTTGGTCTGGTAGCCGGCGTCGAGCAGCGCAGGGGTGTGGGTGCGGCGGCGCAGCGCAACCTCGACGTGGCCGGGGCTGAAGCGCAGCTCGCCGATCCCTTCGATCAGCTGTCCGCGGAGGGTGTCGGGTGTCTGGCGGTGGTAGGCGGCGTGCAGCCCGTGCGCGAAGTGCCGGTAGATGGTGTCGGCCAGGACGGTGAGCGCGACGTCGAAGTCCACGGCGAGCGGCACTTGGGAGCACAGCGAGTCCAGGTGGAAGGCGCGGATCTGCTCGGCGAGCTGGTTCTCGATTCCCCAGCGCTTGGCGTAGCGCTCGATCAGCTGCTTGGGCGTCATGTCCAGGCGGTTGGTGAGGATCAGCGTCGGCTGGTCGCGGCCGAGGCCCTTGACGGCGAGCTGTCGGAAGGTGCGGCCCTTGAGCGTGACCGGTTGCTCGTGGTAGCTGGCGGTCTTGTGCTTGCCTGCGCGGTCGAGCCGGGTCTTGGTCCACGCGCTGGCGGGGAGAGCTCCGAGCGCGGCGATCAGCTTCGGGGAGCGCTGGCGCAGGGTGATGAAGCCGACGCCCATCTCGTCGAGCGCGGCGAGGTGCTCGTGGGTGGTGAGCTTGCCGTCGAAGACCAGCAGCTTGGGGAGGGCGCCGTGGGTCTTCTCGTAGAAGCGGCAGAACTCGATCACCTCGCCGGACTGCGCCCGCGCGGTCAGTTCGGCGTTGGCGTAGATGATCGTGTGCTCTTGCCCGTCTTGGGCGATGAACGTCAAGACCGAGCGGGTGCGCTGTGAGCGGCGGGGAACGTAGTGCTTCTCAAGGATCGTCTCCTGCCCGTAGCTCATGATCGCGTGGAAGTCGAGGTTCAGGCCCTGCTCGCCCAAGAGTCCCGCTTTGCGCAGCCGGGGCTGCAGCGCCGCAAAGAACGCGACCTGCTGGGCGCGGGTGGTGCGGTATGAGTAGGTCTTCAGATGCCAGGTCTTGGGCAGCGCGTTCAGCCCGCAGAACAGGCCGAGTGCCGGGTCATGAACCACGTTTGCCACGTGGCTGCGCCGGCGGCGCCCCTGAAGCTTGAGCGTCATCAGCGAGAGCACCGAGCGCAGCGCAGGGAGCTGGCTGGTGGACGGCCAGCCGGCCTCCTTGATGAGCCCGGGCAGGTCGAGCTCGATCAGGTCCCCGATCAACAGGAACAGCCCGGCGTGCTGGGTCTCAAGACGCCCCGTCTCGGGCCACTCGCCCTCTTCGAGCACGCGCACCTTCTCTGCGGCAAGCCGCTCGGGCTCCGGGTCCGTCTTCGGTGCCGAGGCCGGCCTGGGCATGCGCGAGAGCCCCTCCTCCCGCAGGATCTCCCACACCGCGGTGCGCGACAAAGGCGTCTGTGCCCGTGCAAGCTCTGCGACGATTTCCTCGATCCCGTGCCGCTCACGGCGCAGCCGGAGCACCCGCTCGCGGGCGGCGTTCTTCTTGGGCTGGCGCTTGGGACCAGGGCGTGGTACGGCAAACAGCTCGGTGAGGTCCGCCTCGCGGTAGCGGGAGATCAACGTCTGCACGCTGCCCTTCGTGTAGCCGAACCGCTCAGCGATCTCGCCGGCCGAGCGCTCCTCGACCCAGTACGCGCGCAGCGCCTCATAACGACGCTGCGCGGCGAGCGTCGGCTCGGTGAAGCGCTCGTGTCCCGAACGGGCCATCTCTCAATGCGATTGGTGGACGAACCTACGGGTATTGTTGCAGTGGCTTCGGACGGAATCGTCGCCACGATCACGCCCACCACGGCAAACCCGCCCAATCTGTGGCCCTGGCTGCCGACCCGCGCCGGCCAACCAGATCACGCACTACGCAGAACCAGTCCACTGATTCCGCTGAGGCCCGCCCTACCCCGACACAACACAGGCCCCACGCCACCAGCTCATCGCCGGCCGCCCACTCGCCCCGCTCACAACGAAACTAGTGGACAAACTCCCCGCCGACCATCCAGGCTCATATGGATGAGGGTTTGTCAAGGGCGGCGTTGGGGTTGTTCGTGTGGGGGTGTTGATCGGCATCGGGGTTGGGTACCGAGGAGACGCTGAAGGAGACTGATGGAGCCGGGGTCAAGGCCGGCCGTAGGCCGCCCGGAGGGCTTGGCCTTGACGCTGGCGGCGGTTGGACTTTGTGGGGCAGATAATAGGGATTCGCCGCCCATCGGGCGGCCTTAGTCGCTGCCTTTGTCGTTTGTCGTTGGGTACCGTCCGTGCACGCGTCGGGGTGTCGGGGCGTACTCGTTTCGCGAGTCAGCTGGCAGCGGGTCGGGGCGTGATGTCCGGGCATGGTGGCGTGGGCGGCTCCCGGGGCGCCACGAGCGAAGGGCCAGCGTGTTCGACCGATCTGGTCAGGCTCATATACGAGGGCTGGTTACCTCAAGACCCTTGTTCGTCGCCGGGCTTGCATTCTAAGAACGGGCGCCGCCCAGCCAAGGGTGTGGCTGGGTTGCCCATAGCCTGTGTTCGCGGGCCCGTGGATGGCGACGTAGCGGCCTTCGTATGCTCGTGCGCGCCCCGGCAGCCGCCGGCGCACGGGGTTATGTGGTGGGGTGTTCTCAGTCGAGTGTGGCGGCCTCCCAGCAGAATGCGGCGAGCTCGCGTGCACAGGCGATCGCGACGATCCCGGTGTGTTTACCGCGGCGCTTACCGAGATGTGTCCAGCGTCCGTGCAGGCGTTGCTGCGCGCGCCACGCGATCTCCACGACCCTGGGGTCCTGGCCGGCCTGGCGAGCTGCGATGCCCTCACCGACAGCGGGACGGTGACGGTAGTGGTGCGCCGCCTCGACGAGCAGCCTGCGCGCGTGCGGCGGACCGGCCTTCGTGATCGAGCCCTGCACGCGCTTACTGTCGGAGGTGTACTCGCTCGGCACGATCCCGAGGAACCCCGACAGCAAGCTCGGCTTCGCGAACCGCTCGAAGCTGCCGACCTCAGCGCACAGCCCGGCCGCCGAAAGCGTGTCGATCCCGCGGAAGCAGCGCAACCTCGCGACCGCCTGCGCGTGAGAGCACCCGGGGACTGCCTCCTCGAGCACACCGATCAGCGCCCCACGACGCTGAGCGAGCGCATCAACAGCACAGCAGTAGTCGACGAACGTCGCCCCAGAGAGCACATCCTCGAAGACGAGGTTACGCAACCAGCGCCCATGCGGCTGCGTCCAGGAGCGCCCCGCGAAACGCAACCCGCGGCGCAGCAAGAACTTCGACAGGCGATGACGCGAACGCATCAGATCCTTACGGACATCCTCGATACAGCGCACCAGATCACGGAAACGCTCGTCCTCCACGCTCGGCACGAACGCGAACGACAGCTCCCCAGCCACGAACAACCGCACGAGTCGCTTCGCGTCCCGCCGGTCAGTCTTCACCCGATCCCCCGGCGCTCTGGGGATCGACCCCGGCGCAACGACCTGCACATCCAGACCACGCGCCCTCGCTGCGCGAGCGAGCCCGAACCCCGTCGGGCCAGCCTCATACACCGCCCGCACCGGCCGCCCGAGCCCCTCAAGGAACGCGAGCACCACACCATCCGGCGCACCACGCAACCGCTCCACACGCAGCTCACCACTCACCGGATCAAGCACCGCCGCGACCGACTGAGCCTGATGCACATCAAGCCCTACCAAAGCCATACTCTCCGACATGGTCGGCACCTCCCATAGCTGGGGTGTCGGCGCCGAGAACACCCCGACGCCCAGTCCCCGCACAACCTATGCGCGGGGTGCCGACCGACCCTGACTCAACCGCCGAGCGACCGGCAGTCCATAGGGTCTAACGCATCTCCGGGTACATTCTCCCGCTCAGAATGCTCCTGTTGATGCGTTGGTTGTCCGGCGTGACGGCTATGTTGGCGCGGACGCGTCGCGCCGCGTCGTCGCGATCACGATCGAGTTCGGCGGTGGAAGCCCTTCGTAGCGGACGATCGGACCAAGGTGGGATACGTGGCTCGCGTACTCGTGGTCGTCTGAGAGTGTGGCGCGCGAGAGGGCGTGGATCGGAGGCGACGTGGTGATCGAGGCCGAACAGACTCTGGAGTCAGCGGGCTACTTCTTGCCCTTCTTCGTTTTGGTCGCCTTCTGCAGCGCGAGATGGACGCTTGCGGTCTGCGTCGCGGCAGGAGGGGGCGAGGACTTGAGGATCGTAAGCGTGGCGTTGAGATGCCCGTGAGCGGCGCTCAGGAGCGCGCGCCCGATCGCGTTGAGCGCGATCTTGATGGTCGCGGTCTTGCCCGCCGAGATCGAGAAGGTCGCCGTCCCGATGGTCTGTGTCTTGGTGTGCTTCTTCTTGCCCTTCTTGGTCGTGCGCTTGGCAGTGAGGGTCAGCTTGCCGCTGCACGTGCCTGTGCCCGTGCAGGCGAGTTTGATCGCTGCCGCGCCGGTGCCCTGAACGGTGATGGTGGATCCGGCGAGCGACACGCTCCCGGACGCCGCTTTTGACGTAGCCATTTTCGTCCCGGTCCCTGTCTGGGTGTTCGGGTTGCCACCGCCGCCGGTAGTCGATCCGCCACCAGTCGATTCCGGCGGGCTGCTGACCGATAGGTTCGTCGAGCCGGAGCTTGCAGCGTAGCTCGCATCGCCGGAGTAGGTGGCACTGAGCGTGTGGCTCCCGGCCGCGAAACCGGTCGTCGAGCAGGTCGCCTGGTAGCTGCTGCCCACCAGCGTGAGCGCCTGGGTGGCGCAGTTGCTCATCGGTGTAGACGATCCGTCGGCATAGAACGCCACGCTGCCGCCACCGTCGGTCGGCGCCACGACGGCCTTCAGCGTGACCGGCTGCCCAGCCGTCACAGGGTTCGGCGATGCTGTGAGGGCGACGCTCGTCTCAACGGGCGGTGGCGGCGTGCCGTATACGAAACTGTCCGCAAGCGTCGGGGCAGACGTACCGCTAGGCGTGGTCACCGAGACGTCCACCCGCACGGGGAATGCAGGCGCTGGAGCCACCGCCTGGACTTCGGTTGACGAAACTGCCGTCACCTGCGAAGCCTGAGTGCTGCCGAAGTCGACAGCGAACGCTCCGGTCAGGTTGCTGCCCTTGATCGTCACGAGCGTCCCTCCCGACACGGACCCGTTCCCCGGCGACACAGAGGTCACAGTCGGGCCTTCCGGCGTCACGGCGGGTGCAACATACGAGTACATCGTCGCTTCGCCGAGGGTGCTGGTCCCGCCCTGCGTCGTCACCGTGACGTTCGCGGTCGACGCCCCGGCCGGTGCGACCGCCGCAACCGCATACGGCGAGAGCACCTTGATGTACGCCGCGGGCGTCCCGCCGAACTGAACAGCGGTCGTGCCCGCCAGGCCTTCCCCAAGGATGTTCAACCGTGTTACCGCCCGCCGTAGGCCCGCTGGCAGGCGAGAGCCCCGTAACGCTCGGTATAGGCGGCGCACTGCCCGGGCATTCCAGCGTCAACGTCAATCCCACTGCCGGCGGCGGAATCACAAACGGGGAGGTAAAGACGTTCGGTTCAGATGCGTGCCCCGGCGCGTGGCATTCTGGCGCGGACGCCTGCACCTCATATGCTCCCGCCAGGGCGTTCCAGTCGAACTGTCCTGAGGCTCCAGTTGTCTCGGGGTTTGTCGCCGGTTCAATAGCCCCACTGGATGCGGCCACAGGCGAGAACGGTTCACCTTCCGCGATCTGTCCGAGCAGCGTCGCCGTGGCACCGGCTACAGGGCTGCCACTCGTATCGACCACCGTTCCACTTGGATCGATCAGCACTCGACATAGGAAAGATTGGGCGTCCACGCCCTTGCAATCGTGATGCGCAAAGAGCTCTCCCATCGCCCACCAGAAGACTTGGTTTGCCACCGCCACCGCGACGCATGCGGCTGCCGCCGGATCGGGACCGAGTGCCAAACATATCCCTGCAAGCGCCACACCACTCCCCAGGCCAAGTGTGTTCGTCAGGTCCCCGAGATTGAGTCCGCCAGTCGCCGGCGAGGCCGAGGCCGGAGATGCCATCCACTCTTGCGCCCCCTGCACCAACGACGTCGGACACGTCGCCGTTGCACAATAGTTCAACACTTGGTTCGAAAGGCTGCTCACGGGACCCTGTCCGTCGGAGATCGGCTCCACGATGCTTGCACTGCCGGGCTGACCACCCGAGTAGGTGTACTGCACCGCGGGTGAGAGCGGCGAGATGGCAATCCCGTTCGAAACCTGGATCCCGACCGTTCCGAGCCCGGGAGGCGCTTCTGCCTGAATTTCGGTTGCATTCACTACTGTGAATGAGGTCGCTGGCACGAGGCCAAAGATGACGGCCTTGACGTCCGTAAAGCCGTGGCCATGTATCGTAACCAAGGTGCCGCCGGTCGTGGGGCCAGTCGCCGGGGCCACGCTATTGACGTCGAAATAGCTGAAGCTGCCGACCGGCGTGCTGCCGGATGCGGTCGCGACGGCGACCGTTACGGTACCAGTTCCTGCCGGAACGACAGCGGTGAGCACGTTGTCGCTGTAGACATGGAATGAGCTCGCCGCCGACCCGCCAAACATGACAATCGATGCGCTGTCGAATCCGGATCCGAAGAGCGTGACAGTATTACCTCCATGTGAGGAGCCGCCGTTGGGCAGCAGGCTGGTGTCGCCGTTACAGGCGACCTGCGGGTCGAAGCCGGCAAGCCCGTGAATTGGCGCAAACGGTGCAAAGTGCGCGATATATGTACCTGATCCCGCCGGCGTCTCCGTCAGCGCGGTGGCACGAATTTCGGGCTGACCCGTGCTCGAGTTGGCGCCAGAAAGATAGGCCATCCCTCCGCCGTGTTGACAGCCGTGGACGGTCAAGGTCGACGGTTCTCCCCAGTTGAGACCCGGAACCGTGTTTTCTTGCGTGCCTCTGCCGGGCGAGGATAGGCTCATGCCTTCGGCGAGGTTCCCGGGGACCGCAAAAACCACATGCAGGTTGGTTTCGGATGGCGGAACGGTCATCGGGCGAAGCGTCTTGGAACCGTCGGAAGAGCCGGGGGGCGGGAAGATCGTGACCGTGTACGTGCCATCGGGGACCAGCATGTGAAAGAAGCCCGAGGCTTCGATGGCGTTCGCGTCGACCAGGCACTTGCCGCCGCCCGCCGGGCAGGCCTGGACACGGCCGCCGCCGCCGTACAGGGCCGTGCCACCAATGACCGCCTCGCCGGCGGGAGCCTTGGACGCCGCCTCCCAATGCGCAAGGATGCTGGCCGAGGAGAGGGCGCTCGGGTAGATCGCGGCCTCGTCGAGGCCGTACGGCGGGGCCGAGCCGCAGCATTCTGTGTAGCTGGTGTCGAGTCGAAGGCCCTGGCCGGGTACTTCTGTTTCCGCTTCGCCGCCCAAGGTCTTGCTTTCGATCAACTGGCCATCCTGATAGATGTTAACCTTTTCGCCGTCATAGGTCACATCGACCATGTGCCAGCCGGTGCTGTCGCAGCACCAGCCCCCAAATCCGTCGAGTGTGTGGGCGGAAACTGCGTGCCCGCTTGCTTCGACACTCAGGGTTTCATAATGGAGCCTCACAGCGAACCCGTGGCCGCCTTCGATGTTGCCGTATCTCGCCAGCGTGATCGATTGGGTGGCCGTATTGTGAACCCAGAGCTCCAGCGTTCGCGGCTTTGACCCGGACGGCAGCTTGTCGCCGCTCTGGAAGACGACCTGGCCGTTCCCGTAGATCGCGGCGTCTTCATCCCCCGGTAGTGCGCCGACTCCCGCATTGGTGCCGAGGTCGAACGTGCCGTTGTAGCAGTGCCCCGAGGAGTCGTAGGAGATTCGATCTGCCGGGTGGGCGGCCATTTCACCGACCCGGTAGTAAAGAAGCGGTGAGTCTTCGAGGACCGCCTTCGGGTAGGGCCCGGTTGGCGTCGCCGCGCACTCGGGCTGTTCGTGCAGGCTGGCGCCCGCGCTCCAATGGGTCCCAATCTGCTCGGGAGAGAGCGCACTCGGGTAAACGGCGAGCTCGCCGAGGCCGTAGGGTGGAGCCGCCCCGCAGCATTCTGTGTAGCTGGTGTCGAGTCGAAGGCCCTGGCCGGGCCCTTCGGTTTCCGCTTTGCCCAGTTCCCCGCCCCCCAGGAGCTGCCCATCCTGGTAGATCTCCACCGCCTGTCCGTCATACGTCACGTTAACCATGTGCCACCCGCTGCTATCGCAGCACCAACCCCCAAAGCCGTCTACGGTCAACACGGAAACCTTATGCCCACTCGCTTCGACAGTGAGCGTGGAATAGTGGAGCGTAACAGCGAACCCGTGGCCGCCTTCGATGTTGCCGTACCTCGCCAGCGTGATCGATTGGGTGGCCGTATTGTGAACCCATAGCTCCAGCGTTCGGGGTTCTGAGCCGGAAGGCAGCTTGTCGCCGCTCTGAGAAACGACCTCGCCGTTCCCGAAGACGGCCACATTTGGCTCATCGAGCAGCGGCCCCGGCCCTTCGTGCTTTACACCCAGGTCGTATGTGCCGTCGAACCCGTTGCCGGAGTGATCGAAGGCCGTTGTCCCACCGGTCTCGGTGAGGGGCAGGTACAGGGTCGGTTTGTCCGCAAGGACCGCTTCTTCGTACTGCGTCGGTGGAGCGGGACTCGTGCTTGGATCGGCACTGAAGCTCGCCGCGTCGCCGACCGCGAACGGGTTACCCGCCAGCGGGCTCTGGTATGCGCCGGTTGCGGCCGATGCCGTTGGGGCTCGCCCAACGAGCCCGACCAGCAGCACGAAAGCCAGACAGGCAAGCGCCCGTCGGCGTACACCTCGGCGGTTTCCGCCCACTAGTCGAAAGGCCACAGATCCCCCTCGCCGCGTTCCCAGCATGGTTTCTGGTCCCCTGTAGATCATTAGCGTGTCCCTCTCGCCAGCGGATCGTCAGCCGCGCCCGCACCTTGGCGGACAGAACCCTACAGGAAGCTCGCTGCTTATGTCCGCTACGTCCGGCCCAGCAGCCGCCGGTAAGATCACGCGACTCTCGCGCGTTGGCTCAAGCTCAAACTGCTGGGAGCCCTGAAGGCGTCCAACGGAGTTATGTTGCTGGCCACATAATCGCTGCGGACGACTCCCTCAGGCGCCGCGCCACAGGCGTCGGCGCGGCCGTCATTCGCGTGGCTGGAGGGAGAGACGCTCGTGTGCTGCGGCGCCGTTCAAGGCTCCGCAGGCGGCAGCCCACAGCGCGCCGAGCCCGGCGAGGTGCCAGGTCCAGTCGAGCAGGTTCGATGCGAGGAAGGCGAGGATGGTGGGCGCCAGGAGCCACAGCGCCGGGGTGTGGAATGCGCGCAGGACGGTCCAGGTCGTCGAGGCGTAGAGCATGAGGCCAAGCAGCAGCCCGAGCACGCCGAGCTCAGCCGCCAGTTCGAGTGGGAGGTCGTGGGCGTACCGCGTGGGAGCACGACCTTGGTGACGGACGGACGCTGTGTAGTAGGCGCCGGCGCCGGCGCCCAGCAGGGAATGATCCAACCACGTTTCGAGTGCCGCCCGCCACTCGTGGGAGCGTCCGTGCAGGACATCGGACCGACGGGAGCGAGCGGGCCCGGTGTGGGACCGACGGCTGACGCCGGCGGCAGTCGCCTGGCCCGCGTGTTCCCTCAACACCGCGGGTGCGAGCAGCGCGCCTGTCACGACGAACGTGGCTACCGCCACGGTCGCCATCCGGACGAGTTGCCTGGATGATGGACGCAGGAGCAGGACGACGACGAGCAGCACCGCCAGCGCGTCAGCGAGACGGCTTCCCGCAAGGCCCAGCACGGCGCCGGCAAGCATCGCCGCGGCTGCGGCGGCCCCTGCGATGAGGCGGGAGCGACGGGTCATGAGGGCGCTCAGCACGGGGAGCGCGCCGACCTGCAGGATCGCCAGCGCGGGCGGATATTGAAGCGTGCCGCCGGGACGCCACACGCCATCGATCAGCTCGGCGTCGGGCAGCGCGTGCCTGGCGACGGCGTCCAGTCCGAGGATCGCCTCAACCCCCGCGAGGATCGCGATCGCGGCGGCGAAAGGCCACGGCCCGGTGCGTCGCGCGAGCGCGCTTGCGGCGAGGCACACAGCCGAGTAGCCGCCGATCACCAGTCCCCACCGCAGGGCCACCGCACGCCCGTCCACCGTCCAGGCCGCGCTCGCGACGCTCAAGCCAGCGAGGGCTGTGAGCGTCAGCGCGAGCGGGGAGCGCGCCGCACGCACGACCGCCCCGCCGTCGAGGCTCACGCCCGCGAGCAGCGCGATGCCGGCCAGCGCGATGAAGATCGACTGAGACGAAGCGTTGAAGCCGCCGCCGTTCAACGCGGTAACGCCGACCGCCGCCGTCAACACCGTGCCCGTCGCGATCGTCGCCGTCCTGGCGGACGCGGCTCCAGCGCGCCCGACATCTGCCGTGGCGGCCGGTGATGGTGGCAGCCCGCCGTCGGGCGGTGTCTCCTCGCGTCTCACTGCGTCAGCTTCCATGCGGCGGACCACGTTTGCCACGTTCGCTCCGTGTCTGTGCTTGGAGGTAGGGGTTCGCCGGGTCGCGCTTCAGCGCGATCGACAGAAGGCGCCTGGCGGCCGCCGTCTCGCCGAGCGAGAGGTCGATCTGCGCCGCGTCCGTGAGTGCCTGGATCGAATCGGGGTAGGCGGAGAGCTCCTTCGAAGCCCACGGCGCTCCGGCGCCGGCGGCGCTCGCGATTCCGTAGGTTGTGAGGGTCGCGTACGCGTGTGCGGCGGTCGCGGCGATCTCGGCGTCCCACGGCCGCAGCAGCTGAGCCGTCCGGAAGTCGCTGTCCGCCGCCCGGAAGCGCTCGTTTGCCGTGGCGTCGATCGCGGAGCGCAGCGGGATCTCGGCGAACGCGGCGCCCGCGAGCACGAGTGTGAGTATGGTCAGCGTCGCTTGAGCGGCGAGCCGCGCCGGATATCGCAGCGGCTGCGCGAGGCGGTGCGCGGCGACGAGCGCTTTCTGGCGCAGGGGCGACGGCGTGCGGTGAGCGGTCGCAGAGGTGCCTGCCCGTCCGTTTGCCCGCGCGGGCAGCGCGCGCTCGGCGAGCAGCGCGCCCGCGAGCACCGCGGCGAGCGGTGTGGTTCCAGGCGAGGTGAGATGGAACAGCAGCGCCGTGCCGTAGCCAGCGAGCCCCGCGAGCATCCCGCCGACGGCGGCAGCCTCACCGCCGGTCGCCTGCCGGTGTGTCGCGCGCAGGCCGCGGCGCAACGTCAGGCCGGCGAGCACGAGCGCGAGCAGTGCGAGGATCGGTCCACCGGCCGCAGCCGCCTGGAGGATCCAATCGTGCGGGCCGTCCGGCGGATTCGCGGGCCCGATCCGGCGCTCGTAGCGGGAGTCGTGATAGGCCGGGATCGCGTCGAGGTAGCCGCTCGGCCCCACCCCCAGCAGCGGGTGGGCGTCGATGAGACTCAGCGTCTCGCTCCACAGCAGCTCGCGCCCGCTCGCGGTCTGCGCCGCCAGGGGGCTCGTTCCTGTGACGCGAGCGCGTGTCGCCGGCAACGCGAGCACGCCCAGCGCGACCGCTGCCATGCCGGCGGCGATCGCGGCACGCTGCCCTCGGCGTGGCGCGAGCACGATCAGAACCAGTGCCGTTACCAAGGCACCCACCAGCGCGCCGCGCGAGCCCGAGCACACCAGGGTGGCGGCGGCTGCGAGCGCGCCCGCGGTGTAGAGGCCGCCGCCGACTCTCAACGCGACCGCCGCGAGGGGACCCAGGGCGAGCAGTGCCCATGCGCCCTCGTCGCTGGCGTTGCCCAGCAACGATCCGGGCCGCGCGACGCTGCTTGAGAGCGATCGAAGCCCGGCCACCTCGAGGAGCGCCTCGACGCCGACCGCCAGCGCGGCAAGCGAGAGCCAGCGCAGAAACCAGGCGGTGGAGCCCCGCGCACGGCCGATGCCGAGCAGTCGCGCGCCCGCCACGAGCGCTCCGAGATAGACCGGCAGTACGAAGATGCCCTCGTAGCGCGGGGGACGACCGACCAGCTGCGCCACAGGCGTCGAGCCGGCGAGAGCTGCGACCAGGAGCGCGAGGGCGGCGCACCACAGGGCCGCGACGGCCCGGCGGGGAAGCCGGCCGCGCGCAGGCGCCAGCGAAGCCATCAGCACGCCCGCCGCCACGATGGCGAGCTTCGGGAAGACGAACCGGTTCAGCGCCAACGGCAGGAAGGCCGCCGTGCCGGTCGCCAGCAACGCCAGCGCCCAGCGCTCGCGCCCGCACATGCGCGCCGGCCCTGCTCCGGCCGTCTGCCGCTCGCGCGTATCTCGGTCTGATGCCGGCCGGCTCATGCCCGCCCGATCACGTCGTCCTCGCCCCGTCTCTCACCGCAGGCGGCAGGCATCATAGGTCTGTTTCGGCACGCTGGGGCACCGAAAACGGCTCTCTTCATCACATTCCCCCGCGTTTTGGGCGCCGGCGAGCGCCGACGAGCGTATAGGATGGCCTGCTGCGACAGTTGTCGTTGTGTAGGCCGCCGCGGGCCATCGGGCAGGCATCGGCGATCAGCGAAAGGACAAAGCCAATGCGCAGGATGTGGGATGCCCTCATGAAGGGATGGGAGGAGGAGGGGCTGCTCGAGGAGCTTCCCCGACCGTCGGGCTCGGAGAGCTTCAAGCCCTCCACACACGCCTGGGCGCGTTGCGGGCGTGTGTTCACGGCCCGCGCGGGCATCGCCGTCGCGGCGATCGTGCTGGTTGCATGCGGCATCGCGCTGAGCGCGCCGCTGGGCAAGGGAGCCGCAGCGTCCGGCCCGGGGTCCTTCATGACCAACCGCGATGCGGTGTATGCCCCATCGCCGTTCTCGTGGTCCGCCCCCGAGCTGATCGACCACCAGTACCCCTACTCGTGGCCGTTCGGGATCGACTCGATCTCCTGCGCCTCCACGACCCTGTGCGTCGGCACGACCGACACGGCGGGCGAGATCCTCAGCTCGACGGACCCGGGCGGCACCTCATCCAGCGACTGGTCGGTCCTGTTGACGTCGCTGATCGCCCAGGACGGCACCGGCTACTCGCTGTCGGGCGCATCATGCGTCACGGCAGGCTCGGGCCCGTTCTGCGTCGCGGCCGGCAGGAACCTTCGTGATCAGACAGGCAACCCCGGCGTGATCCTCACCTCGACCGACCCCACCGGTGGTGCGTCGGCCTGGCAGCCGGCGCTGTTCCCGTTCGGACTGTTCACGTCACCGGCGTGCACTCAGACCGGGGCGACGACCACCTGCATCACCGCGGGTGAGGACTACACCCACGGCAACGACGCCATCTACGTCTCCACCAATCCCGCCGGTGGCGCCGCGAGCTGGCCGCGGATCACCCCCCAGTTCACGGGGGCGGGCTATGCCGTGGCGGGCGCGGCCTGCCCTTCGAGCTCTCTATGCGCGGCCCTGGACTACGGCGGACAGTTCGTCGCCTCGTCCGCTCCGACGAATCCCGCCTCGTGGAGTACTGCGGGGAGCACCGGTCTCGTGCATGCCACCAGCCTGTCGTGCCCGACAACCTCGTTCTGCATCGCCGCCGGCACAAACGCATCTGAAGAAGCGACGATCGCGACCACGAGCGATCCGCAGAACGGCTCAACAGCCACCTGGAGCACCTCGACCCAGAGCGCGCTCGTGGCTTATGCGACAGTCTCCTGTTCGCCCGACAGCGCGCTTCCAAGTCCGCACGCGATCTGCCTGGCAGGCGGAAGCCTTGGCAACGTCGAGGTCTCGACGGACGGCGGCGCGACATGGACCTCTCAAAGCCTCGCGCCGACCTCGGGTTTCGCCGATGCGTTCGCGTGTCCCGCGAGCACTCTCTGCGTCGCCGGCACCACCAACGGGACGATCGTCAACTCGGCGAACGCCACGAGCGGCGCATCGGGAACCTGGTCGGCCCCGGTGCCGGTCGCCGGTGGGGTCAGCGCCGTCAATATCACCCCGCAATCGTGCCCGTCGAGCTCGCTCTGCCTCGCAAGCGACGGCGCCGGACGTGTCCTCACGTCCACGAACCCTGCCGGCGGCGTGTCAACGTGGTCATCGTCACTCGTAGACCCCGGCGGCTATGGCTTCAGCACTCCCGTATGTCCCTCGACCACGCTGTGCGTCGCGACGGACGGCAAGGGGAACCTGCTCACTTCCACGAACCCGGCCGGCGGCGGTTCCAGCTGGTCGGCACCCGCAAGCATCGATGCCAACGGCGCAGAACTTGAACTCGCCTGCCCGACGGAGAAACTCTGCGTGGCCGTGGACGCCAAGGGCGACGTCACCACCAGCACCGACCCGGCCGGCGGAGCCTCCACGTGGTCGGCGCCCACCGGCATCGACTCCACCGGGACCGGCAGGCTCGTATGCCCCTCCAGCACGCTCTGCGTCGCGATCGACTGGGACGAACGGATGCTCGTCACAACAGACCCGGCGGGCGGGGCCTCGCGATGGTCGGCGCCCGCGAGCATCGGCCTTGCCGGCCTCACGGGCCTGGCCTGCCCCTCGGCCGGGCTGTGTGTCGCGACCGACTATGAAGGACACCTGACGACGAGCGCGAACCCGGCCGGCGGAGCCTCCACGTGGTCGGCGCCCGCCAGCATCGACTCCGCCGGGATCGCCCGGCTTCAGTGCCCCTCCAGCACGCTCTGCGTCGCGATCGACTGGAACAACCGCATGCTCGCGAGCACCAACCCATCTGGCGGGGCGTCCACGTGGTCGGCGCCCTCCAGCCTCGGCGCGTACATCTCCCAGCTCGACTGTCCCTCCAGTGGGCTCTGTCTAGCCACTGGCTTCAGCGGAGATGTACTGACCTCCATCGACCCGTCCGGCGGAGCCTTTGCGTGGTCGGCCCCAACCAGCGTCGACCCCTCCGGGTACATCAACGGCATCGCCTGTCCGACATCGACGCTATGTGTGCTCTCCGATAACGCGGGCAACGTGATCGTCGGCACCGGGCTGCCGGCGCCCAGCAGCACGTCTCCGCCGACCATCTCCGGGAGCGCGGTTGCGGGCCAGACGCTGAGCGAGTCGAACGGGTCGTGGACGAACAGCCCGACGAGCTTCGCCTACCAGTGGCAGCGCTGCGACACCGCCGGCGGCAACTGTCAGGCGATCGCGGGTGCGACAGCGCAAACCTACGTGCTCGGCGCGGCGGATGTCGGCTCGACGATCCGTGCGCAGGAGACCGCGTCCAACGCCGGCGGTACGGGCGCTCCGGCCACCTCGGCGGCGACCGCCGTGGTGCAGGCGAGCAGTTCTGGTGGCGGCTCAGGATCTGGTGGCTCAGGGTTGGGCGGCAGTTCACCACCACCACCCGGCGCCGGGTCTGCGAGCGTGGGCGGCGTAAACGTCGGCGGTAGCACGGTCAGCGAGCTGCTGTCGTGTGGGGGTGCGGCCAACGCAACGTGCGAATTGACAGTCACGCTCACGGTCACAGAGACGTTGAAGGGCGGCAAGCTGATCGCCGTGTCCGCCTCGAAGAAGAAGCGGCCGAAGGTCGTGAAGCGCACCGTGACGGTGGGGAGCGCGTCGATCTCGCTCGCTGGCGGGGCGAGCCAGCTTGTGAAGATCGAGCTGAACACGACCGGCAAGCGTCTGCTCGCCAGCCACCACAAGCTGGCGGCTCAGCTCACGACGACCGAGGCCGGGGCCGGCGGGCACAGCACGCTCGTCTCCCGCCGCACCGTCACGTTTAAGGTGCCCGCGAAGCGCACACGCAAGGGCAGGAAGAAAGGGGCCAGCCAGATAACGACCGTCAGCTACACGCTGCCGCCAGAGATGCGATGACAGCCGACGCGACCCATATCACGCTCGACTTCGACCTGCGCAAGACGCCGATCGAGGGCCTATTGCGCGCCGACGACGGGAACGACCGGCCGTTTGTCGGCTACATGCAACTCGTCACCGCGCTCGAGGCGGCGCTGCAGAGCGCACGCGGGGAGGCGCACGGGACGACGGACAGGCCGGCAGGGGGGAGAGCGTGAGAGCTCTGTGGGCCGCCTCGCGTCTGGCCGGTCGTGTGCGCCGTGGGCGCACGGCCGCGGCGGTTTCCTGCGCGGTCGCGCCGCTGCTTCTCGCGGCGGCCTCCAGCTCGCCGCTTGCGGCTGGTCTGGTCGTGAGAGCGGCGCCAGCCGGCGCCCTCTCCTCCCAGCAGTCGCGGTTCCTGACGCTGGCCGAGCAGGGCGTCGCCCAGGCGCAGAGCGCGTTCAAGGACAGCTCGCAGGGAGTCTGGAATGGGCACCGCAACGTGCCGCTGCAGTGGTACGACGAACGTCTGCACTATCACGTCCGCTACCCGCTGGCCACGATCTGGGGGTCGGTGGGGCTGTTCGAGGCGCTTTCGGCTATCGCGATCGCCGATCCGACGCCGGCCAACCGCTCCGCGCTCGACGCGTTCGCCGAGGGCTCCCATCCCGCCTCCCACCCGCCGGGGGCGAGCACCGCCCGGATCACGGCCGCTCGGGCTTCCAAGCGTCACGGGCGCCACGGGCGCACGGGCTCCGGCGGCGGCACGCTCGCGGTGTTCAGCGGCGCCGAGTCCTACTGGGATCCCGCGATGCGCGCCTTTGCCCCCTATCCCGGCGATCGCGGCCCCGCGAACACCTGGTTTGACGACAACGCGTGGTGGGGTGTCGCGTTCATGGATGCCTACCGTGCGCTGGGCAAGCCCCGCTTGCTGATGGACGCACAGGCCGCATTTGACTTCATCGCAAGCCGCGGCTGGGATGCCGCCGGGGGCGGGCTGTGGTGGAACACCGCGCACACCCCCGCCGGGCAGAAGTCCGGCGAGGCCCTGGCGGCCGGCTCGCTGCTCGGCGCGCTGCTTGCCCAAGCCTGGCAGAACGCCGCCCAGTCGTCCGGCGGCGCAGTCGGCCAGGCCGACCACGCCACCGCGGCATCGGATTTGCAGAACGTCCAGAAGCTCCTGAGCTGGGGTGACGCCAACTTCGCCGACCCCAACGGTCTTTACTCGCGAACCCAGGGCGACCCCACGCCGATGCCCTACGTCGCCGGACCGGAGATCGAGGCCAAGGAGCTGCTGTGCAAGCTGCTGCCGGCCGCCAACCCCTATTGCGCCCAGGCCGCGCGGCTCGCCGGCGCCGCGTATCAGCGCTTCGCCTACCGGCTCAACATGGGACCCCAGTTCGACGCGATCTACCTGCACTGGATGCTCGTCTACGGGCAGCAGACCGGTGACGGCCGCTGGGCGCCGATGGCGCTCAAGTTCGCCGACGATGCACAGGCCAACTCGCGTGATCCAAGCACGGGCCTGTATCTGAAGGCGTGGGACGGCAGCGACATGTCCGCCCATCAGGCCGAACCGAACATGCTGCGCACCGACGCCGCCACCGTCGAGCTGTGCGGATGGCTGGCGGCCGACGGTTCGTGAAACGGGTAGTGGGTCAGTTTCAATCGAGCAGGCCCGCGATCTCCTGAAGGGTCCAGATGTGGTCGGCGACTCCCGCCGCCATCGCAGGGGTGCGCGGGTACGGGTTGGCGAGCGTCGAGTGCGGGCGTCCAAAGTTGTAGTGCATGTAGTGGAGGCTGACCGCCGCCGCAAGGTTCTCGACCTTCTTGCTGAAGGCGTTCGTGAGGCGCGTGAACCGGCGCATCCCCATCCGCACGGTGAGGTTCTGCCGCTCGATGTAGCTCGTGCTGATCTTCGCTGGGTCCGGGTAGCCGAGGCGGACCTTCTTGGTCGCACCCGTGCAGGCGGGTGGGCTGTAGCGGCCTTCTCCGAGATACGGGGTCTGGTAGTGCTTGATGAGCTGCGCCCAGTCGATATCGCCGCCGAAGATCAGGCCGACGGTCCCTTCGTAGGTCGCGTGGCCGTCGGTGGAGAGCTGGACGCGGCGGCTCAGGCGCCCCTTGAGGTCTTCGATGAACGTCCAGCAGTCGTCCAGGTTGCGCTCTCCGACCAGCCATGACGGGACGAGCTTCGTGTCGGCGTCCAGCGCGATCCACGTCCACACGTCGCCGTAGCCGAAGGTCCCCTTGTGCTCCTCCGGCACGTTCTTCTTCTTGGCGTAGCAGAAGCCCCACATCTCATCGACCTGGAGCGTCTTGCTCGGCAGGTTCCGCAGCGTCCGGTCCTGGTAGGCGGCGCACTCCGCGCCGAGGTCCACGACCAGTTTGGTCACGGTGTTCTTGGCTGCGCCCGTGATGCGGACCGTGGCGCGGATGCTGTTGCCCTCGACCAAGCAGCCGATGATCTGCGCGCGCTTCTCCGTGGTCAGCCGGTTCATACTGACCATTATGCTTGAGGCGTCGGACGGAAAAACCATCCTTCAAGTAGTGGTCAGCAGCGCTTGATGATGTCGTGGTTGCAGTTGTTACGCAAGACGATCTTACCGTTGTCCCAATGGAAGGTGACCCGGTTCTTCTTGTCCACGTAAGCCTCGAACACCTTGGGATTGCGGGTTCCCTGCACCGGGTGGGTCCGCAGGCCCGGATGCCGCGGATCGGCGCCGAGCAGCGAGACGCACCTTGTTATGGAGCCAGCTAGCGGTGCCTCCTTTCCATCAACCAGCCGCTTGAACTGCGCGGGAATGATGAGTTCCGGCACCTACTCGGGATTGCTCAGGAGATACCGCACCGCGTCCGCGGGGTCGGCGAAGCTCTGTACACGACCAGCCGCAATGTCTGCCAAAGCCTGTTGTTCGGATTCTTGCCAGGGGACGGACCAGTAGTACGCCTCGTCAGCACGAATGAAGGCAGGGACCGTGCGGGGCGCTCCGCTAATGTCGTTGCTCGCCGCTGGCGACGCCGTAACGACGGGATTGAACGTGCTCCCAGTCCGTCGTGTGGGGTCAAGGGTGATGATCGTCATGTCTACTGCTCCTCGCCTTCAAGGGCTCTCGTCAGATTCTGATAGTTCCTTCGCGTCTCTTCAAGTATGCCGATCAGCTCGTCGAGTCCCGCGGGCGAAAGGGCAAGGCGCGCGATGGGCTTGATCGGCACATAGGTGAGGGAGCGCACCTGAGCCTCCCGTTCCTCTTCGGTTGCTCCGATGATGCCCGGAGGCACCACAGAGCCGATATTCAAAAAGATCGCATTTGGGCCTACTACGCCTGCGAAAGCGTTGGCGAACTGCACCGGGAGATCATCTGCGCCAACCCACGAAGCCGCAATCTGGATCGCCTTGGGGCCATCAGCCATGCTTCCTCCTCGACAATGGGCCATCCCTGCATGAGCGCTGGGACGGCGTGTTCAGCATACATTTCAGCGGCAAACTAGGCGCTGCCAGGGTCCCGACCACCTTGGGCTGCTGTCTCCGACTCATCGCGTTAAGGAACGGACGAAGGCGACCAGCGTGCCCGCGCGGCCTTCCGGGCGATCTCCGACCGCTCTGCGGGCGTCAGCTTCTCGGCCCTCGCCTTGCCGCCCTTCAAGCCCCCGTTGCGTCCGTTGACCTGCGCGGGTGTCTCGGGCTCCTTGGGTTCGGTCGATTCGCGGACGATCCGGTGCGCGATCTGGTTGAGATCGGCCATAGGGAGGATCGTAGCGCCACGGGGAGCGGATCACGCGCCAGCCCATGCGGCCCTAAGCGCCTCGGCTTCAGCGACGCGCACAAGCGCGTAGACGGTGATGTCGAGGGCTTCCGCGAGCCCGCAGAGCTTCGTCCACGTAGGGTTCCGGTGCCCGCGCTCGATCGCGGACAAGTAGGTGGGGTGCATCAGCGCATCCCCGGCGAGGGATTCAATCGAGAGGCGGCGCGCGAGACGCAGGCGGCGAATCGCACGGCCGAGCTGGGCGTTGGTGGGGTAGATGGGCATGGCGGGGTGGCCGCGCCCCAATGCGGGCGGCGCGGCCCCTCTCCTGCGGCTCAGATGACCTGGCCGACGATCTGGACCATGCGATGGCCCGCGCGGGTCGCGAACACGAACCCGTCGCTGGTCTGGTGGACGAGGCCCGCGCCGTGGAGGCTCCGTACGGCGTCCACGGCATCGCTCGGGCTTTCGACCGCCCGGCCGATGTCCTCGACGCTCCAGATCGGCAGGTCATCGCCCGTGAGCAGGTACATCACGTCGCGTTCCATCGCGTCCCACCGTTCGGCAGGATGAGGGGTAGGGTTCTCGTTAGGCATGGGAGGTTCACGCTCCTGTGCTCAGGCTCCGGCGTTGGGTTCCAGCCCGCGCCGGGGCCGCTGGTTGGCTATGGATGCCGCGCAGCGTAGACCCTTCAACGGCCCCCGTGGGGCCGATCCTCAAACTGACCCACTACCGTGAAACGCTCGATAATGGATGTTATGTAAACCTAGATGGCGCGGATGCGCCCACGGACGGCTGCGACGATTGTAGGACGACAGCCAAATGGCACCGATACGACACGGAGATGGCACCGCTTGGCGACACCAGAATGGCACCGATCCTCGAGTTGCTCGGCGCCACCCGCCGCGACGGCGAGTTCGTGCTGCTGATCGAACCGCGAGCCCACCGTGGGATCCTCGACGTCGTCGAGGAGATCCTCGCGCACCGGCACCGATGCGAATACCTCAAGGCACGCTCACGGCTGCGCGCCCGCGCCGGCGCTTGAACCCCGAACCACCACTACGAATCGCTCGGCATCGCCCGGCGGTCGTCCGGCGCCTGATGGCCGCCCCCGGTCCCGGTTCTCCGCAGCCGGACCGTGCGCCCCGGGTGGCCGGCTGCGCCTGGCCGGCCAACGCGTTCTCGTCGCTGTCTGGACGCACATGTGACGCAGAGGCTGAGTCACGCGCAACGGAGCGACGTCGCTACCCGGATGGGTTGATGAACCGGAACGCGATGTAGAGATGCTCGCGGCCGGCGGGCACGGACCGGTCGTCCGGGCGGAGAACGACATCGACCTTCACTCCGCGTCGAGCGGCGTGCGAGCGGAGCGTGGATCGCATTCCAGCGAGGCTGCATTGGAACTGCTCACCGCGCTTGATCAGCCACCACTCCTCGTCTTCCCAGAGCTGCCACGGGTAGCCGTGTGCCCGTCGGACCGGTGGTCTGTCCGCCAGCCGTCGCCCGAGCCGCAACTCGTTTGGGCTCCCCTCCGGTGTCACCGTCGTAGGCATGTCGTTAAGTATGCGTCACGCCGGCGACAGGCGCAAGCGATGCAACCGGCACTGCATTTCGTCTTCGAGACCCGGCTGCCGTTCGTGTTCCGTAATAGTCGAACCGCGTTTTAGCATTCGAGGTGGGCGACTTTGGAGAAGTACTTGTAGAGACTCTGGACTAGTTTTAGGTCGGAGAAGAGGCCTCCGACTTTCGATATGGCTCCGCCTCCGCTGCTGCTGCCGGAGCCGAGCAGCGACTTGGCTTTTTTTCCTATGCTAAGCGCTTCCTTGAGTTTTTCCAATTGGTCGCCGTAGAGGCCCGAGTAAGGAAGGACTTTTTTGTACTTTCCGAGGGCCTTGTAAAGATCTTCTTCGGCTACTTCGGGTTCTGCGTTGAGTCCTCTGAGGAGACCGACCGCGAGGCACTGTGTGAATTCGCCGAGTGCGATCCCGCGTTTTGCTTGTTCGGAGAGGAGCGGTGCGTATTCGGCGAGCAATTCTCCGGTAGGGTCGATGTAGTTGATCGGGTCGTTGTTTGTCAGGGGGTACGGGTTGGTGTGCCACGCGGGGTCTGGGCTTAGGAAGCGACCCGTGCTTGGGTCGTAATAGCGTGCGCGGAAGTAGTAGATCCCGTCGGCGCTGTCGTATTCGTGGGCCTGGAAGGTGAACGGGTTGGGCGTGGACCCTTCTGCGGTCACGGGTTGGCCGAATGCACCGTAGCTGTAGGTGTCGAGTACTTTGCCGCTGCCGTTGGTGACGTTCACCACGTTTCCTTGTCCGTCTTGGACATAGTAGTGGGGTTCGCCGCCGGCTTCTGTCTCCAGGGGCTGGTCGAGGCCGGGGAGCGAGACTGTCTTGCTCGTGACTTTGCCACCCGCCGCAAGTTCCGCTGTCGGTGAGTTTTCGAAGTACGCGTAATAGCTGGTCGATGCGTCCGTATTGACTGCGATCCTGCGGCCGAGCGGGTCGTACGTAAAGATCGTGGTTGTGCCGTCGGGCCGCTGGATCTGCGCGAGCTGCCCGAGGCCGTTCCATTTGTATCTTGTCGTCGCGCCTGTGCCTCGTTCGGTGCGGGTTTCTAGCCGTCCGTCCTTGTCGTAGGTGTAGGTGTACTTGGCGTCGGAGAGTAAGCGGTTTTCTTCGTCGTAGACCGGCGTGACGCTCGACGCCGTGGGTCCGCCCGTGCGGTTGCCTCCCGCGTCGTACGTGAACTTTTCGGTCGGACGATTCGGTCCGCTTACTTCGATGACTCGCCCGAGCGCGTCGTAGCTGATTTTCTCGGTGCCGTCTGCTCTCGTGATCGTCGTTGTGCGGCCGGCTGCGTCCCTGGTCGTCGCGTAGCTCGCGACCACGGTGGAGCCCGCCTTTGTCGTCCGAGTGGCGAGCTGGCCTGTGAGGTCGTAGGTCAGGGTGTCCTTGAGGCCTCCGGGCCGCGTGAGGCCGGTCAGCCGCGACATCGGGTCGTATTCGGACGTGAATTCGCGATTGGCGGGGTCTGTGATCGAGCTCAGCCGGCCGAGTGCATCATATCCGAATTTAGTTGTCCCCTCAGGTCCACTCCGCGAGATCATGTTGCCAGCGCTGTCGTATGCGTAGCTGGCGGTGCTGTTCGGGACCCCGGATCCGGCAAGTCCCGTCGTGGCTTCTTCGAGGATCTGGCCGGCGGGATCGTAGGAGTACGCGACCTTCGTCGCCTGGTTGGTCAGGCTTTCAAGCCGCCCGAGGGCATCTCGGGCGAGCGTGATCGCCTGGCTAGGCGTTTTCTCGCTCTTCAGATGTCCGTCCGCGTCGTAGCTGTATTCGGTCGTGGTGCCGTTTGCGTCCGTGAACGACCCTAGGTTCCCGGCAGGTTCGTAGGAGAGCTTCTGTTCCGTTCCCGAGGGACCAGTGATCTTTTCAAGGCGCTCCAACGGGTCGTAGAAGCGCGACCAGGTGTGGTGGCGGGGGTCGGTGATCTTTGTGACGTTCCCGTCGCCGTCGTATTCAAGTGTGTATTCGCCGCCTTCGGGGTCGGTGGTGGAGTGCACGGTGCCGTCGGGGTTGACCGACACTTTCGTGACCTTCTTGAGCGGGTTGACGATCGCTGAGAGGTGCCCGCTCGAGTCGTATTCGTAGCGCGTCGTGTCTCCCAGCGCGTCGGTGCTGGACGTCAGGTGGCCGGCCGGGTCGTAGCCGTATTCGTTGTAGGATCCGTCGGGGCGCGAGATCCGCTTGACGTTCCCGGACGAGTCGTAGCTCACCGTGGCGAGCGGCGTTTTTGCGCTGTCTTCGATCGACGTCAGATCGCCGAATTCATCGTAGTGCAGGGTCGTGGTGCGACCCGATATGTCGGTGACTTCGACGGGGTCGCCGTTTTCGTCGTAGCGGGTTTTCGTATGACGGCCGTCGGCGTCTGTCGTTTGCGTGATGCGTCCAACGCTGTCGTACTTGAAGCTTTCTGTGGCCCTGGGGCCGCTCACCGGGACCTGCACGCGTTCTTCGAGGTCGCCGCGGGCGTCGTAGTTGTCGATCGTCGTCAGCAGGCCGAGGGGGTCCGTGATCGTCTGCTGCCGGGAGGCCACGTTATTCGAGATGGTCGTTTCGTGATTGTTTGCGTCGGTGATCGAGACGATTCTCCCAGCGCTGTCGTAGTGCAACGTAAACAACGGCTGCATGCCCGCGCCGGCGCTCTTCGTCAGGTCGTGCATGGAGTCGTAGGCGTAGGTCGTTTCATGCCCGTTGGCATCGGTTGAGCTTTCCAGGTCGCCTGCTGGAGAGTATGTGTAGGTGAGTGGTTTGCCCGTGAGCCCTTGGATCTGTGCAATCCGACCCTGCGAGTCGCGCGTGAAGATGATCGACTGGCCATTCGACGCGTGTATGCCTTTCTCATCGATCGAAAGCGAGTTCCCGTTGCGGTCTTCCTCGGACACCAGGCCGCTGCTGGCGTCCAGCTTGAGCTTCGTGCCGTTACGCTCGGCCAGAACGAACCGCGTCGGGTTGTAGATACCGCCACCGCCGTACAGGTTCCCATCGAACCCGCTTTCAACGCTGCTGTTGCCTTCAGCTTCCAGCCGCCCCGTCGTGCCGGTGTCTGGCCGCGCCGTGAATTCCGCCTTACCCTTGTAGAATTCAAGGAATTCGCCGCCTTTCGGCATGAAGTCGAACGTTTCCTGGTGGCCGTCCGGGTAGGTCACCGTCACGTAGTGCGGGACCGAAGACTTGAATGCGTATTTGCAGAAACCGAATACGCAGCTTGTCGGGATCGCCGCCCACCCCCCGGCGCCGAGTTCGCGGTTGACCGACACCCTGAAGTTCGACAGTTCCACGTGCCATCCGACGCCGAAATCGCCGACGCGCTTGTCGGTGCTGTCGTAGACGCGCCGGGCCTCCATCTGAAAACCGTTCACGGGCACGCTGAGGTCCTGGTAGGTGGTGGTGTAGCGGCCGAGCTTGAGGTTGCCCGCCACGACGACCGTCGTGCTCGCAGTCTGGGTCGCCACGCCGCACCCCAAGGAGCCGCACGTCGGCGGACCGGAGGCCGCGACACTGATCGTGTAGGTGTCGTTGGACAGCATCGTCGGATCGAGTTCCGCTAGCTGTCCCGCTTCGGTGCATTTCCCACGCGGGAGCGTCTGCATCGACGACCCCGCCGTGTGTGCCTGTGCTGTGACGGTCACAGAAGCCACCGAGCCACCAGCCGGGGGTTCAATCGACGCCTTCACACATGTCGGCTGCGTGACTTCGGTTTCATCTGCGGGTTCGACATTCGTCACGGTCGGCGGCGCTTGTGACGCGCTACCCGAGCCCGCCGGCCCGCCGACGATCACGTGCGTCACGACGGTCGCCGAGCCGCCCGAGCTGGATGTCGCCGACACGGTGATCGCGTACGTGCCGGCTTGCTGGCCGGCTGGTTCAAAGGTGGCTAGCGTTGCCGGCGGTGCGCCGGTGCCGGTGGCGAGGGTGACGGTGGAGCCGCCGTTGTTGTTCTGGTAGGCCACCTTCCACGAGCTGATCGACTGGTTGGCCGACGCGACGATTGACGCGGCGACCGGCGCGGCGGCGCTGACCATCGATCCGTCGGAGGGTGTGGTGATGGTCACGGACGGCGGCGAGGGCCCGCTCTGCACGGGAGTCGGGCCGCCGGGTGCCGGGATGGTCCACGTCAGAGACGCCGTGTTGGAGACCGAGCGCAAACCCGCGAGGAAAGCCGTGGCGCTGACGGCATCGGTTCCCGCCTTGGAGCCGACGTAGCTGAACGTCGCGGTCCCGCTCGAGTCTGTATTGCGCGTCAAAGCCGGCTGAGCGTTGGCGCCAGAGATCGCAAGCGAAACCGCGACGCCCGCACCAACCGGGTGGCCGCCCTGGTCCATCGCCGCAACCTTGATTGTCTGGCTCTGGTCTACCACCTTTTGCGTGTTGCCCGCCGGAGCCAGCGTCAAGGTCGTCGCCGGAGGCAGCGGGTGTTCGACGGTACTGGTGCCGGAGATCTGTTGCCAGGCGTGGGACTCGTTGATCGGGGTGCTACAGGACGCGGCGTTGTGGCGCACAGCTTGCCACTGTGAGAGACCATAGGCTCGAATCGAGCCGTTGCCCCACTCGATGCGAGGTTTGCCGCCATTGTCCGCCGCGCTCGTGTACTCCGAGCCTGCCAGTACCTGTTTGCCGTCTTGAAACACGGTGATTGCGCCAGCCCTTGTGACTTCGATGCGGTAGTCGTGGAATGAGGAGGTGTTCACGGCCGCTGTTTCACCGCGTTCTGTCTCGCTTCGATTCAAGAATATGTGACCGCTTTCGATAAACAGTCCATTTCCGATGTTTGGCGCCGTCACAAATCCAATGTCGGCCGCAGCTCGCGTGCCTTCCGCACTCGTACTCGATAGAACGCGCATGCGTGCTTCGATCACGAGCGGTTCGGGATGCGATAGCGCCTCGACTGGTTCTTCCTGCACGTACTTCACGGGCTGATTTAGGCCGGTGTTAGCAATTTCGAGGCTTCCGCCAGACAGCACAGGCGCCGGCGGACCCGTCGCCTTGCTCAGGCTCCACGCCGGGCACACCTGGTCCGGAGTCTTTTCCGCAGCGGCAAACCACGACGCACTGAGGGCGCCGCCAGGGACTACTACCGGCACGTACTCCAGACCGTCACCATCCCCTCCGGGTTGCGGCTTGGCAAAGTGCGACAGCACCGTACCTCCGCGCGTGACGTGGGTCACCCCGTCGCCGCCTCCAGCCCAAAGCGTGTCATTTTCGGGGTCATAGGCAAGGCCGGTCACTCCGAAAGTGGTCTCGCGGAATAGCGTGCCCACGATTTGGCCGCTGTTTGGATCGACTTCGTTGACGATCGATGGAGCGCCCGAAGAGTGTGGAGCCAGCCCCACATAGAGAAGGTCCCGGCTTGAGTCATAGGCGAGTCCGACCGCGCTGTACGCCACGCCTTCGATCGTCGTCGGCAACGAGATCCTCTGATCTTCGGTGGCCGTGTTGACGTCGAGGCGCGATAGGTAGTTGATGTCGCATGCGGGACAACCCTCGTCGTGTGCATACCAAAGGCGGCTGCGCTTGGTATCCCATGCGCCGTCCTCGGAGCGTGGACCCGCGCCAGGCACCGTGAACGTTCGCAGCACATGCTGACCGTCGAGGGTGCGTTGCTCGTAGGTTGCCCCGTAGTTGAAGTAGAGAGACGAGCCGTCGAACGTGACACTCGTGGCTTCGTTGTTCGCCACGGTTTCGACGACGTTGCCGCTGATATCGGTCGCAAAGATGTTCCCGCCACCTGGGATGTCGTTCCCGATCCAAAGCCGCGCCGGTTGTGCCTGGGTGGCACACGCCTCCGCGTCAATGCCCCCGTGTGTGAGAACGCGACTGGTGTCCGCGAAGGTCGTGGTCGCCCCACCTACCGTCACGTGCACTTGCGGCACAAGCGCGCTTGCCGAGCACGTGCTCGGCGGCGGTATGAACGGGCAAGACCCGTTCGCTTCGGTGACCCTCACTACGTTGGTTGACTGTGTCGCGTAGAGGCAGCCGTCGGGTCCCGTGGCTACGAAGTCACCCCGTGTTCCACCCGTGATGATGTTAGTGAGCGTCGCCGGTTCCGTTGAGGTGTTGACCTCGGTGATGATCCCGTCGGTGCGGTTGACTGCCAGCTTCGTGACTGATTGACCCGGAGGTGGTTCGAACAGGGCGATGCCGTCGGCGTGCGGAACGTTCGCGATAACCGTTGCGGCTGCAGGTTGCGGCTTGTCCGTTCCCGCAACCTTGTAGATCTGCGATTCGGTTGCGGCGGTTCCGCCCGCCCCGTATAGGGTTCCGTCCGGAGCGAAGGCGAGGCCGTCGAAGTTCGGACCGTAAGCCGTCACTTTCACCGGACCAGGACCCTCGAACCCCGAGATCCGCATGGTGGGCTGACCACGGCCGCTGCTGGAAACGAACAAATCGCCGCTCAGGGGATCAGTCGCCATCCCCTCAGCGAAGAAACCCGAGGCCACCACGCGGCGCACCACTCCCGTCGTCGAGTCGAGCTCGACGACCTGTTCTCCTGCCGCCGCGTACAGCCGACCGCTCTTGCTGAAAGTGAGCCCGCCCAAACCAGCGATGGCTTTGGTGCTCAGCTGGTGGCTCGGCGCCGCGCCCCCCGGCGAGCCGAACTTGTAAAGCTGACTGTTCGCCACATCTCCGACATACAAGTTGCCGGCCGGGTCAAAGGTGACGCCGATCGGGCCCTCAGTGTTTTCGTTCGGAAATTCGGTGGCGAAGGGCTGCGCGACGAAGCCCGCCGAACCAGCCTGAAGCGGGCTCGGATTGAGCGGCGACGGGCCAAAGGCGCCAGAGAGAACGCCAATGTTCCCCGCCTCCGAGGTGTCGAAGTTCGACGTTCCTACCTGCTGGCCGCGCTCGGCCAGGCTGATGATGTGACCGGCGGAGTCGAGGTCGACGGTATCGAGACCACCGCCAGCCGTGAAGATGTTGTGGGAGGCGTTGCCGTTGATGTCCGAGGTCGCCAGCCCCATTTCGGTCCCGGTCGACGTGAGGGTGAAGCCGGACTCGCCCTGATTGAGTGCGGCGCTGCTCACAACGGAGGGCAGGAACCCGAAGCGGTCGTGGGTCGTCCCAGTGCCATTCCCCCGGCAGCCGCACTCCGCGAGGGCGACTAGGCCACCTCCGCCGTTGATGTACGAGATGACGTCTGCCGACCGGGCCTTGAGGATGTCCAACTCCTCTTGCCTCAGCCAGCCTCCGTAGTCAGATGCCACGACGACCACGCTGTACTTAGTGAAGTCCACGGTGTGCAGATCAAGCGCACTCCCGGACGACCCGTCGTCAGCGATGTCATACGTGAACCCGGCGGCGGTCAGGCCGTTACGGGGGTCGGACTCGTCTCCTCCGGGGTTGCGTAGATCGGTGACGAGCAAGATCTTCGGGTTTGCTTTGCCGAATGTCACCCAGTTGATGGCGCGCTTGAGTATGTTCTGCGCGCCCGCAGCGTTGCCCCCGGCGTAGGCGTGGTAGTCGGGATCATGGCCGGTGATGTAGACGCCGCCTTTCCCGGTAGGAAGACCGGAGACCAGTTGGCCGGTGCCGGCGAGCACGGCAGTGCGTTTGGGGGGCACCGTGATGTTGGTGAACCCAGGATCGAAGTGCGTTGATCCGATGTTCGACGGTGACATGTTCGAGGGTGATCGGCGAGCCGGTTATGTTGTCGAACCGGAGACCCCCCGTGTCCCAGGTACCATCGGGTGCGGGGCTCCCTACGAATGTCGTGTTTTCCGAGCCCTGCCAGGGGAAGGGGAAGCTGCTCGACCCCGCCGGACGCACGCTGTCGGCGTATCCAAGGGACAGGTTGAACGGCAGCGACGACGCTTCGCGGGTGGCCGTCGTCATCGTCAGCGAGAGCTGCTGTCCGCAGCACTCGAAGTAGTCGAGCTCGTAGGGATAGCTGCCTGGGTGGGGGAAGTGGATCGTCACGGGATGGGTCTGCGGGCTGGCCCCGCTCGTTTCGTTGAAGGCGCCGAGCACGGGGTATGCCTTGAACGGCGTGGTTCCCGACGGCGGAGGGTTGACGAGATCGCCGCTGACTCGGGTGGCGCCGCCGCCGACGCCGAGCAGGAAGCCGTCGTCGGCGCGGACGTTGAAGGTCGCGTCACCGGATTTCGCGACGAGGAATTCCGCTGTCAGCGACGCATCGAAAGAACTCAGTTTTCCGGCGCCGGCCTGCTGGCCGTTGCCCTGCGCGACGATCGTCCCCGAGAAGTTGCCGGCGAGGTCCGTCGTGATGTCCGTGAAAGGCCGTGTCGTTGGTCCGACGCCCGAGGTGTTGTGGTTGATCCCGCCGGGCGGGTTGAAGTTGACCGTCGGGAATTCCTGCCCGAAGGCCGGCGTGTCGCCGGGCTTGGCGGTGAAGGTCTGCGCGGATTCTTCGGCGGCGTAGAAGTTGCCCTGCACCGCCGTGGTCGAGACCGGGCTGATCCCTGCGGGCGGGGCTTTGACGTTGGTCGTCGCGGAGCTCGAAGATCGGGCCGTAGCCGTTGCCGTTGGCGTCCTTCCAGCTCACGGACGCAGTGTCGGTGAGGTCGCCGGGTGGCTCGCCCGAGGGCACCGCGAGCGTGGCGTCGGCCGTCGCGGATCTGGCGGGTTCGAGGCTCACGGGCACTTCGCTGACGGTCCCCGCGGTTCCGTCGGACGCCTTGTCGCTGGCGGCGAGTGAGGCCGCCTGAGCGCTGCCGCTGTTCTTGAGCGCCAGGTCGTAGCCGATGGTGGTGCCGGCGTAGATGCTGGACGGCCCCGTCTTCGTGATGGCGAGGACCGGAAGGTGCTCGTTGGTACTGACGGGCGGCGCTTTGGCGCTGAGCGGCCCGCCCGAGCTTTCGGCGCTCGCAGACGCGTTGGCCGTCAGCGCCGAGCCGTCGATGGCGTGCAGCCTCGCGAGATAGGCGCTGTCGCTTTCGGTTTCGCCCTTGGCGCTAACCGCCGGCACCTTGTATGGCGTGGAGACCGTGACGCTGGCCCCCGGGGCGAGGCTCGCGAGCCCGGCCGTCGATGGCGCGCTGAAGGTGACAGGAGCGCCCGTCGGCGGCGTGATCACGATCTTCGCGCCGGTGGCCGTTCCCGGTGAGGCTCCGAACAGCGACGGCTTGAAGCACGCGTTCACGAGGGAGCGCTGTGAAGCGTGTGCCCTCCCGGGAGCCACCTCGACGTGCAGGGTGTTGCGCAACTTCGTCACCTGCGGCGGGTCGAGCAGGAAACCCTCCTGGGCCACGTTGAGAGGGATCGTCGCGACGTAGTGCCATGTCGCCTTCGCGCCACGCCTGAGCGTGGTGCCCAGCATGCGATCGCCGGTCGCCGGGTAGCTCACGCCGGAGGCGGGCACCGGCGTCAAGCTGAGGGTCATGCCCATCGCGACCGGGGGCGGAAGCACAGGCGTGTATCCGGACTGGTTGGCCGCTGCGCCCACGAGGGGCATCCACTGGGCGGTGTCGTGACCGTGGTTGGTCGGGCAACCCCGTCCCGGATTGGCGCTTGTGGCCACGGCGTCCCAATAGGAGGCGACCGTCGCTTTGGCGGAGTCGGTGTTGCGGGCGGTCAGGTCGCCTGTGAGGGTGGCCGTGGCCCCCGAGTTCGTGAGCGTTGCATGGTAGGTCAGCGGGTCGCCGGGGATCGCAGTGTTGTGATCGACCCCGAGGCTCACGTTCAGAGACGGGGCGAAGGACCCGTGGGCAACGGTCTTGCCGAGGTGCATGTTGGCGTTCGCACATTCCTCGTCCTCGTCCCTATCCGCAGCGGCCGGGGAGCCGAGGAGTGCGCGGCTCTGGCTCGTGCGCCCGCCGTCTTCGTCCTCGTCTTCGCACCGTCCGCACCGCTGGTCTTCGCACCGTCCGCACTCCTGGTCTTCGCACTCCCCGCCCCCGCTCGGTGGGCCGTCGGTCAGCCAGGTCGGCTCGACTCAGCCGTGTCGGAAAGGTGGCAAAGACGCCTGCCGACGGGCCCTGGCTCCCCGGTTGGTCGGCCGCGGCGGGACCGGCAAACAGAGCGACGAGGAAGAGGACGCCCATGAGCACAACGACCATCGCCAACGCCCCAGTAACCCGCCGATTGGAGGTGCCCAGGCCTGCTCGCAGCGCGAGTAGCTGAATCCCGCGCCTCCCACGCACCCGATCGGTTGCCTCCTTGCCACGACCCATCACGCGCGGACAATACACTGTAAACACTGTTGTCGCTCTCTTGCTTGCTGCTCGAAGCAGACGTCGGCCGACTGGCGTCACAGACGCCTGGTCTGGACGAGGAGGAGGCATCGGGTCGGGGCCCTCGGCTCGCTGCCGCTCTCGCGTCGTTGAGGCGCGCCGGCGAGATCCTCAGAGGCCTCGAGTTGCTCGGCGCCACCCGCCGCGACGGCGAGTTCGTGCTGCTGATCGAACCGCGAGCCCACCGTGGGATCCTCGACGTCGTCGAGGAGATCCTCGCGCACCGGCACCGATGCGAATACCTCAAGGCACGCTCACGGCTGCGCGCCCGCGCCGGCGCTTGAACCCCGAACCACCACTACGAATCGCTCGGCATCGCCCGGCGGTCGTCCGGCGCCTGATGGCCGCCCCCGGTCCCGGTTCTCCGCAGCCGGACCGTGCGCCCCGGGTGGCCGGCTGCGCCTGGCCGGCCAACGCGTTCTCGTCGCTGTCTGGACGCACATGTGACGCAGAGGCTGAGTCACGCGCAACGGAGCGACGTCGCTACCCGGATGGGTTGATGAACCGGAACGCGATGTAGAGATGCTCGCGGCCGGCGGGCACGGACCGGTCGTCCGGGCGGAGAACGACATCGACCTTCACTCCGCGTCGAGCGGCGTGCGAGCGGAGCGTGGATCGCATTCCAGCGAGGCTGCATTGGAACTGCTCACCGCGCTTGATCAGCCACCACTCCTCGTCTTCCCAGAGCTGCCACGGGTAGCCGTGTGCCCGTCGGACCGGTGGTCTGTCCGCCAGCCGTCGCCCGAGCCGCAACTCGTTTGGGCTCCCCTCCGGTGTCACCGTCGTAGGCATGTCGTTAAGTATGCGTCACGCCGGCGACAGGCGCAAGCGATGCAACCGGCACTGCATTTCGTCTTCGAGACCCGGCTGCCGTTCGTGTTCCGTAATAGGTGTTCTGGACCACGCGGAGGAGACCCGCGGAAGGCCGCGAAAACGTGACGAGATGGACGCGCACGACACCGCACTCGAGCCGCTTGAGGTCTTGGCACGGCCGGGAGCACCCGGCGACGCGCGGGCCCTGCGCCGAGAGGTGGCGCGCAGCCTCCTGCTCGCGGCCCGCAGCGGGCAGCCACTCGAGGATGCCCGCACGCCCGGCGAGCTCGCCGCGGCATTCCTGCGGCGTTACGAGAACCGCCGCTCCACCCAGGAAGCCTACGCCCGCGACCTCGCCGACTGGTTTCTATGGCTCGACCGGCAAGGCGTAGGACCGCTCCACGCCACGCTCACCACCATCGAGACCTACATGCGCGAGATGCTCCCGAGCGGCAAGCCGCCGGCGCCGGCGACGATGGCCCGGCGTCTGGCGTGCCTGTCGCACTTCTACCGTCGCGCCGTCTACGAAGGTTCGCTGGAGCGAAACCCCGTCGAGTTCGCCGACCGCCCGAAGGTTCCCGAGCAGGCAGCAACCGCCGGGTTGGGCAAGCAGCGCGCCCGCCGGCTGATCGCCGCCGCGAGAGCCGAGGGCCCCAGGGAGACGCTGCTCGTGCTGCTGCTGTTGGAGCTCGGCCTGCGCATATCGGAGGCCGTCGGCGCCGACATCGAGGACCTCGGCGAGCAGGGACGCCACCGCGTGCTGCGCATCAAAGGCAAGGGCCAGGCCACCAAGGCCGCCGTCGCACCATTGAACGCCGCCGTCGCGCACGCCGCAGACCAAGCCGTCGCCGGCCGCACCCGCGGGCCGCTGCTGACCACCTCCACCGGTGCTCGCCTCACGCGCCAGCACGCCGGGAAGCTGATCAAGCGCCTCGGCGATCAGATCGGTCTCCCCCACCTCCACCCCCACGCGCTGCGCCACGCGTTCGTCACGATCTCCCTCGACGAAGGCGCATCCCTGCGCGACGTCCAAGACGCCGCCCGCCACGCCGACCCGCGCACCACCCGCCGCTACGACCGCAACCGCAACAGCCTCAACCGCCACCCCACCCACCGGCTGCTCGGCGCACTGGAACCCTGAGCGGCGAGCATGCAGGCACCACCACCTGAGCGCGCCGGGGCGCTGCTCGCGCCGCTCCTCCACGCCGCGCACCTGACGGAGCGCCCGATCGAGGAGGTGCTGCGCTGGACGCTGCGCCAAGACCTCGCACCCGCCCTGGAAGCCCTCGCCGACGGCGACGCGCAGATCGCCGCCGACGTACTCGCGGGAATCGAGCGCACAGACGCCCGCGAGCGCTCCAGCATCTTCTCCGCCGCCGCCGGAGTGCTCAGCACCTACAACAGCGACGCCGCCAGGCAGACCGCGGCACGCCCCAACTTCGATCCCGTCCGCTTCGCCGCCTCAACCGACACGATCTACATAACCTCCCCCGAGCACCACCAGGCGGCGCTCGCCCCGCTGATCGTCGGGCTCCTGGAGCAGATCCGCCACGCCGTCTACAAGCAGGCCCGCGCCGGCGGCGCCCCCGGCCCCGGGATGCTGTGGCTGCTGGACGAGGCCGCGAACATCGCCCCGGTCCACGACCTCCCCGCGCTCGTCTCCCAGGCCGGGGGCCAGAGCCTGCAGGTCGTCGTCGGCCTGCAGGACCTCTCACAGGCACGCACCCGCTGGGGCCACGACGCCGCCGACGGATTCATGAGCTTGTTCGCTACGAAGGTCGTGCTCTCCGGCATCGCCGACAGCGCGACGCTGGAAAGCATCTCCCTCGCCCTCGGCGAATACGACCGGGAGACCGTCACCCACACCCTCGGCCGCTCGGACCCGCAGGAATGGCTCGCCACCCCCACCCACAGCGACACCGTCGGCTACCAGACCCAGCGCCAGAGGGTCCTCACGCCCGGCGACATCGCGAAACTCCCGGACGGGCACGGGCTGCTGCTGCAAGGCACCGCCTGGGAGCTGATCGAGCTCACCAGGTGGTACGAGAACCAGCCGTGGCGGCGGGCCGCGGGCATCGGCGGATCGCGCAGCGACCAAACGTAGGAGCCCCCGGAAGGCGCCGGCGCCGGGACGAACCGGCGCGCGACGATCCGGAGTTCAACCCGAGCAACTGCCCCTCGGACCGTCCGGCGAAGTCTTCCTCCCACCGAGGATCGTGTGCGCACCATCCGGCCACCCCCCACTAGCCGCTTGGTTCTGATGATGACCGCAACACCGATCCACCGAACCACGAATCAAAGCATGCCCGAGTCCAGCGCTGCCCGCGCGAAGAACACCACGCCACCGCTCTGCACGACCGCCAGAGAGGGGACGGCCCGACGCGCAGGCAGGGAGTCTGGAGCGCTGGCGTGTCTCCCGTTCGGTAGCAAAGCGTAGAGCCCGCCCCGGTCCAGCACGATCGTCAACGAGCTTCTCGCCAAGCGTCTGAGCCGCCGCGAGCTCTCCCAGCTCGATCCGGCACCACGCGTCAGCGACGCGCTGAAGAACCTCGAGCTGCTCGGCGCCATGCAACGCGATGGTCAGCTCGTGCTGCTCCTCGAACCCACCGTCCACCGCGAGATCCTCGACCTCGTCGACCAGATCTTCGCGGATACCTACCAACGCGCCTACAGCGAGGCCCGTATCCGTCGGCGCATCCGCGCTGCCAACGCGCCGACGCTCGCCCGCTGACCCCGATAGCAAACCGCTTCAGGTAGGTGGCATCCGCGCCTGCCGGCAAGCCGACTCATCGACCGCCGCTAGCGGTGCCAATCGCCTGTCGTACCGACGATGCCAATCGTGTGTCGCCAAGCGGTGTCAACTCCATGTCGTCCTACACGATGCCCGTCTGGCCGCAAGGCGCCCCGTCGCCGCGATCGGGCACGCTCCGATCGCCACCGCCCTCACACGCCCAGCGAGCGGCCGACGATCTCCTTCATGATCTCGTTGGTTCCCGCGTAGATGCGCGCGACGCGGGCGTCGACCCAGGCCTTGCCGATCGGGTACTCGGTCGTGTAGCCGTAGCCGCCGTGCAGCTGCACGCCGGCGTCCGTGACGTCGCCGAGCAGGTCGGTCGTCCACCACTTCGCCATCGCCGCCTCCTCGACGGTGCACGTCCCGGCGACGTACCGCTCGATGCAGCGGTCGACGAAACAGCGGGTGATCTCGATCTTCGTCTTCAGCTCGGCCATCACGAAGCGGGTGTTCTGGAAGCTGCCGATCGGCCGGCCGAACGCCTTTCGCTCCTTGATGTACTCGAGCGTCATCGTCGAAGCGCGCTTCGCAGCCGGCGATCGCACCGACGGCGAGGATCA
Source organism: uncultured Solirubrobacterales bacterium (assembly GCA_963813765.1). GTDB lineage: Bacteria > Actinomycetota > Thermoleophilia > Solirubrobacterales > Solirubrobacteraceae > Palsa-744. The sequence goes on along the minus strand of CAWFAB010000006.1, from coordinate 252,130 downwards.
GCCGCTCCGGCACCAGCCGCGAGACGAGCTGCAGGAACCCTGAACCCTCCCCGCCCAGCCGGTTCTCCGCCGGGACGCGGACGTCGTTGAAGAACAGCTCGGCCGTGTCCGAGGCGTGCTGGCCGAGCTTCTCGATCTGCTTGCCCCGCTCGAAGCCCGGCATCCCGCGCTCGACCACGAGCAGCGAGAGGCCCCCGTGTTTGTCCTCGCCCGTCCGCGCGGCCACGACCACGAGGTCGGCGTTGATGCCGTTGGTGATGAACGTCTTCGCCCCGTTGAGGATGTAGCCGTCACCGTCGCGCTTCGCGCGTCGTCTTGATCGCGGCGAGGTCCGAGCCCGTGCCCGGCTCGGTCATCGCGATCGCCAGGATCAGCTCGCCGGCGGCGACGCCGGGCAGCCAGCGCTCGCGCTGCTCCTCGGTGGCCGAGGCCATCAGGTACGGCAGCACGACGTCGGTGTGGAGCATCGGCCCCGCCATGCGTCCCGACGCCGGCGCGGCTGACTCCTCGGCCAACACGACGTTGAAGCGCCAGTCCTAGACGCCCTTGCCGCCGTACTGCTCGGGCACCTCCATCGCCAGGAAGCCATGCTCGGCGCACTTGCGTGAACAGCTCGCGCGGGACGATCCACGCCTCGCTCCCATTCGCCGTGGTGCGGCACGACCTCGGCCTGCAGGAACCGCGCGTAGCTCTCGCGGTAGTCGTCGTGCTCGGGCTCGAACAGCTCGCGTCGGCGAGAGCGGCGGGCAGTGTCGCGATGGCCATCGTTCACGCCGCCCGTCGGTAGATGCTCACGACGGCCGGCGCCGCCGAGACCGATGTTGTGCTGCAGCGCGACCTCGACGTCGTCCACCTGGCGCGCCTCGGCCTGCCCGCGCAGCTGCCAGGTCAGCTCCGAGCACTGCGCGAGCCCGGTCGCGCCGAGCGGGTGGCCCTTGGAGATCAGGCCGCCGCTGGGATTCACGACCGGGCCCGCGCCGCCGTAGGTCGTCGCCTGTCGCGTCCACGAGCTTGTGGCCCTCGCCCTCCGCCGCGAGGCCGAGCGCCTCGTAGGTGATCAGCTCGTTCGCGCTGAAGCAGTCGTGCAGCTCGATCACCTGCACGTCCTCCGGGCCCGACCTGCGCCTCCTCGTAGGCCCGGCGGGCGGCCTTCTTGCTCATGTCGTAGCCGACGATCTTGATGCAGTCGGCGTCCTCGTCGAACGTGCTGGCCAGATCGGTGACCATCGCCTGGCCGGCGATCTCGATCGCCTGGTCCCACAGGCCGTGCTCGCTCGACGAAGCGCTCGCTCGCGACGATCACGGCGGCTGCGCCGTCGGATGTCGGCGAGCACTGGAGCTTCGTCAGCGGGTCGTGGATCATCGTGCGCGTCCTTGATCTCCTGGAGCGTGTACTCGGCCTGGAACTGCGCGTAGGGGTTGTTGACCGAGTGCTTGTGGTTCTTCCAGCCGATCCACGCGTAGTGCTCGGGACGTGGAGCCGTATTTCTCCATGTGGTCGCGCCCCGCGTTGCCGAACATCTGCGGCGCGAACGGCGACTGCCTCGGCGTCGCGCAGCTGGAACATCCGCTCCATGTGCTTGTCCAGCGCCGGCGTGCGGTCGGTGTACTTCATCCCCGAGCGAGCCCGCGCTCCATCTTCTCGAAGCCGATCGCCAGCGCGCAGTCGACGAGCCCGCCCTTGACCGCCTGGCGCGCGAGCAACAGCGCGCTCGAGCCGGTCGAGCAGTTGTTGTTGACGTTCACCACCGGGATGCCCGTCAGGCCGAGCTCGTACACGGCGCGCTGGCCGTAGCGTCGAGTCGCCGTACACGTAGCCCGCGAACGCCTGCTCGACGAGCTCGTAGCGCGATCCCCGCGTCCGCGAGCGCCTTCTCGCCCGCCTCCTGCGCCCAGTCCGGGTAGTCGCCCTCCTTGGTGCCCGGCTTGTCGAACTTCGTCATGCCCGACGCCGATCACAAACGTCTTCTGCGTCATCTCTTGGCCGCTCCCGGTCTATTGTCGAGCCCGATTGGTAGGGGTAGGTGCGCCGCACAGTATGGCTCAGATCGACCTCGACGGGCCGGTAGGCCGCGACGCCGTCGCGGCGCGCGGACGCCGTCGAAGGGGTCCGCAATGCCTCGCCGCGCAGGCCACTGAAACGGTCAAGATGCCCGCGCCGCGCCGTAGTAGCATCGAAGTCGATGCACACGTGGACTTGGGTACTGATCCTGACCCTTGCGCTGATCAAGGTCCCGATCGCCGCGCTCATGCTCTGGATCCCCTTTCGCTCCGACTCCGCGCTCCAGTCGCTCCCACCTGCCGAGTCCGCCGCCGGCGACTCCCCCGAGGAGGACGATGGCGGCAGCAAGACGCTCCCCGGCATCGATGGAGGTCCCCGGATCGGTGGTCCCCACGATCCGCGTGCGCCACTTGGCAGCCGCGGGCCCCGCCGCGGACCGCACGGCTCTCCAGCTCCCCCCTCCCCCGCGCGGGTCCGAAGCGCCCGCCATAGCGTCACGCGGGTCAGGGCCCATCGGTAAGGACCCTCGAACGGCCCTATAAGAAGCCTCCCGGCAGCCCCGACGCGCCCGGTGCGAGAGCTGGCCCTGACGGTTCAGGAACGGCGCGACGACGCCCCCCGGACCCCCTCGGGGGGGTCCCAATCAAAAAATCTGTTCCTATCTCTTGCGGTGGCGCTTGCGCTGGCGCCTCGCGGCCTTCGCTTGAGCCCGGCGCTTGCGCAGACGCCCCTCCGGGTTGCGCGTCCCCCCCGTCACCAGGCCATCCACCACCGGCGCCACCGAGCGCGCGTCGCGCACGATCACGAACGCGATCCCCCCCAGCACCAGGATCCCCGCCACCAGCGCCGTGATCATCGTCGTGCTCGTCTTCGAACTCGATTCCTGGGTGCTCGCCGCCGTCGTGCTCGTCGCAACGTTCGGAGTACTCGTCACCTGCGGGGTCACCTTGGGGACCTGCGTGGAGAGTTTCGCCCCCGCCGAGGGCTGTTTCGCGGCCTGGGTCGCCACCCTCCCAACTCCGCTCGCCGGTTTTGCCGCCTGCGTGGAGGACTGCGCGGCTCCACCGAACAGGTTTCCCGCTTCGCTTGCGCCCGCCGGGGCGGCGGGCAACAGGACAAGCAGGGACAGCGCCAGCGCCGCGTACGCGCACGCCGCTGGCCGATCTCTGATCGGTCGAGACGCCTTGATCGGAATGGATGGACGCATCGAGCTGATTCCCCAGCGCCGAGCATAGCGTCCGGCGATGCCCCCTTGCGCGGGCGCCCTCCGCCGCCCGGATCCCCGCCGAGACCGTACAATGCCCAGCCCATGGCTCCCAAGCAGCGCCAGATCCGGATCGAGCAGCGCGGCGCCGCCGAGGCGATCCAGGCGCTCGAGCAGCGCACCGACGAGGAGCTCGAGGCCGAGACCAAGTTCAAGTCCGCCGCCCTCGCCATCCTCGGCGCCCGCGCCGCCGAGCGCTTCGACGCCGGCCAGGCCCGCTCTTACTTCCAGCGCGCCATCGCCGCCGCGCGCCCGCAGGAGCGCATGCAGATCCGGCGCATGGCCGACGCCTCGCTCGCGCTCGCCGAGCGCCGGCCCAGCGATCTGCGCGAGGCCGTGCAGCGGCTCGGCCAGGAGCCCCCCACCGGCCGCCAGATGTTCGCGCTGCGCGCGATGGGGCTGCTGCTCCCCCCCGCCTCCGCCGGCGTCCTCGCGCGCGTGCGTGGCATCGTCCTGCTCGTCCTGCTCGTCATCCTCCTGCTCGCCCTCGGCCTCGGCGTCGTCGAGCTCATCTCGCTTCCCTTCGGCGGCCTCGGCCTCGCGCCCGGCATTCTCCTCGGGCTGTTCCTCGTGATCGCCGCGCTCGCTCTCGCCGCGGTCATCGGGCGTCGCCGCCGCGATCGCGCCCAGGCGTCTCGCGGAGCGCCGCCCGGCTGACGGAGCGCCGCCCACTGAGAGCTTCGGCTGAGAGGGCGGCGGCGCTCCCGCCGTCCAGGGTGGGGCGGGCATCAATACCCTAGCTCCGTGCCCGCTCCCATCCGCCTGATCGTCAACCCCGCCGCCGGCGGCGGGCGCGCCGGGCGCGCCGCGCCGGCTGTGGTGCGCGCTCTGCGCGGGCATGGGCTCGAGGTGCGCCGCGACGATACCCGCGACCTCCACCACGCCCGCGAGCTTGCCCTCGAGGCGGCGCGCGGCGGTGAGACCGTTGTGATCCTCGGCGGCGACGGCCTCGCCGGCGCCGCCGCCGATGCCATGCGGAGCGTCCCCGGCGCCCTCCTCGGGGTGCTGCCCGGCGGGCGCGGCAACGACCTCGCCCGCGTCCTCGGCATACCGCTCGACCCCCTCGCCGCGTGCGCCGTCGTCGCTCACGGGGTCCCCCGGGCGATGGACGTCGGCGAGGCGCACGGCAGCGCCTTCGTCGGCATCGCCAGCGCCGGCTTCGACAGCGAGGCCAACCGCATCGCCAACCTCGCCCCCTCCCGGCTGGGCAACCTCGTCTACGCCTACGGCGCCCTGCGCGCGCTGTGGTCCTGGCGGCCGGCCGGCTTCCAGGTGACGCTCCACCCCTCCGGCGAGCGCGTGAGCTTCACCGGCTACACCGTCGCCGCCGCCAACTCCCGCGCCTACGGCGGCGGGATGCTGCTCGCCCCCAACGCCCAGCTCGACGACGGCCTGCTCGACATCGTCATGATCGAAAGCGTCCCCAAGCTGCGCTTCCTCGCAAACCTGCCGAAGGTCTTCAAAGGCACCCACGTGCAGCTGCCCGAGGTGCGCGTGCTGCGCGCCGCCGAGGTCGAGATCTCCGCGGAGCGCCCCTTCACCGCGTACGCCGACGGCGACCCCATCAGCGAGCTGCCCCTGCGCGTGCGCGCAGTGCCCGGCGCCGTGCGGGTGCTCGTTCCCGCGAACAGCCCGTCCGCGGGCGGTCCGCTGGGAAGCAGCCCGTGAGCGGGCCGCTCGCCCCCAAGCTCGCGCTCGCGCGCGCAGCCGGCACGCTCTCCCGCCTGCGCGGCGGAGGCGCCACCAGCGTGCCCGGGAAGGTGCTCATGCTCCTGGAGCCCCGCGCGATCGGCCTGCTCGGAGCGCGCCTGCGGCGCGGAAGCGTGCTGATCTCGGCCACCAACGGCAAGACCACCACCGCCGCGATGGCCGCCTCGATCCTCGCGCAGGAGGGCGTCGAGCTCGTGCACAACCGCGCCGGGGCCAACATGGCCGGGGGCATCGCCTCCACCCTGCTCGACGCGACGTCCCGTGGGGGCGCGATCGCCGGGGAGCTCGGGCTGTTCGAGGTCGACGAGCTCTGGCTCGATCGGATCGCCGCCCAGCTGCACCCCCGCGCGATCCTGCTCGGCAACCTCTTCCGCGACCAGCTCGACCGCTACGGGGAGCTCGAGACGATCGCCGAGCGCTGGGCCCACACCGTTGATCGGATGCCCACCGGGCGGGCGGGCGGGCATCCCGATGTTCAGCTTGTGCTGAACGCCGACGACCCCATCGTCGCCGACCTCGGCCGCGGGCGCAATGGAGCGCTCTATTTCGGGGTGGACGACGACTCGCTCGCGCTCCCCCACATGGCGCACGCCGCCGACGCCAAGCACTGTCGCAACTGCGGCGCGCCCTACCTCTTCGACGCCGTCTACCTCGGGCACCTCGGCCACTACCGCTGCCCCGCCTGCGGCCAGGCGCGTCCCGCGCCCGCGGTGCTCGCCACCGACGTGCGGCTTGAAGGTGTGAGGGCCGCGCGCTTCACGCTGCACACCCCTGGCGGCGCCTCCGAGGTCGCGCTCGCCCTGCCCGGCCTCTACAACGTCTACAACGCCCTCGCCGCCGCCGCGCTCGCGCATGCCCTGGAGGTGGGTCTGGAGGGCATCGTCGCCGGGCTGGAGGGCACCCGCGCCGCGTTCGGGCGGGCCGAGCGCGTGATGGTTGGAGAGCCCGCCCACCCCCGCGAGCTGCGCATCCTGCTCGTCAAGAACCCCGCCGGCGCCAACGAGGTGCTCCGCACCCTCGCCCTCGAGCCCGGGGAGCATGACGTGCTCGGGGTGCTCAACGACAACATCGCCGACGGCCGCGACGTCTCCTGGATCTGGGACGCCGACTTCGAGCTGCTCGCCGGGCGCCTGCGGCGCGCCACCTGCAGCGGGACCCGCGCCGCCGAGCTCGCCGTGCGCCTGAAGTACGCCGGCGTCGCGCCCGAGCGCATCCGTGTGCAGCCCGACCTCTCCGCCGCCCTCACCGCCGCACAGGCCGATGCGCCGGCCGATGGGGCGCCGCTGTACGCGCTGCCCACCTACACCGCGATGCTCTCGCTGCGCGAGCTGTTGAGCGCCGGCGGCCAGACGCGGAGCGCGCTGTCGTGAGCGTCCTGCGCGTCTGCGCGCTGTACCCCGACCTGATGAACATCTACGCCGACCGCGGCAACCTGCTTGTGCTGGAGCGCCGTTGCGCCTGGCGTGGGATCGGCTTCGAGCTGACCCCCTGCGGACTGGGCGAGCCGCTCGACGGGAGCGCCCACGACCTCTTCTACCTCGGCGGCGGCCAGGACCGCGACCAGCGCCTCTGCGCCGAGGATCTGATCGCGACCAAGCGCGAGGCGCTGCACGCCGCCGCGGCGCGCGGCGCGGTGGTGCTCGGTGTGTGCGGCGGCTACCAGCTGCTTGGGCGCTCCTACGAGCTCGGCCCCGGCGAGGAGCTGCCGGGTGTCGAACTGCTCGACGTGCACACCGTGCGTGTGGATGGAGGCCCGCCCGCCCCGCGGCTGATCGGCAACGTCGCGATCGAAGTCTTACGCGACGGCAGCGGCGACTGTGTCCTCGCGGGCTTCGAGAACCACGGCGGGCGCACCCACCTCGGCGCGGGCCAGCCCCCGCTCGGGCGCGTCCTCAGGGGTTATGGCAACGACGGGCGCAGTGGTCTGGAGGGCGCGCGCAGCGGCAACGTGATCGGCACCTACCTGCACGGGCCACTGCTGCCCAAGAACGCGTGGTTCGCCGACTGGCTGATTGCAACGGCGCTCGGGATCGGCGCCAGCGAGCTCGCGCCCCTCGACGACGCGCTGGAGGAGCAGGCGCACCACAGTGCCCGCCGTGCCGCCGGAATCTGAGCTACGCTGATCGCGGTTGACAGCCGTTCGGAGGTCGCTCCTCCTACGCCCACCCAACCCGCTCCGGCGGGTCGAGTCGTTTAAGCGGGCTCAGGCCACCGCGAAGCGCGCGTAGCGCGAGGCCAGGCGAGTGGGAACGAGCGCGCGGACGTGGACGCCCTCGGGGGTGTCGCGGCGGGCGAGCTCGCCGGCGAGCTCGTGCAGCTCGGCGAGGCTGCCGCCGTCGGCGTAGGGGACGAGCAGCTCCACGGGGCAGAGCGTATGGCGCAGCTCGCGCTCGATCCGCTCGACCAGACCATCCAGGCCCTCGCCGCTCTCGCCGCTGACGAGCACCGCCTCGGGGTGGCGCAGGCGCAGCTCTTGGCGTGCGGGCTCGTCGAGCAGGTCGATCTTGTTGAGCACCAGTACCCGGGGGCTCGAGTCGGCGCCGATCTCCTCGAGCACCTCCTCGACGGCGCGCCGCATCGCCTCCATCTCCCCGAATGAAGGCCCGCCCACCCCCGCGGAGGCGTCGAGCACGTGCAGCAGCACCTCCGCGCGCACCGTCTCCTCGAGCGTGGCCCCGAAGGCGTCCACGAGCTGGTGGGGGAGCTTGCGGATGAAGCCCACCGTGTCGGTCACCAGATGGGGGCGGCCGCCGAGGCGCAGCGTGCGGGTGGTGGGGTCCAGGGTGTGGAAGAGGCGGTCGCGCACCTCCACCTCCGGCTCTGAGCCCGTGCCCGCGCGGCGCCCGTGGGCGGCGGTGAGCGCGTTGAGCAGGGTGGACTTGCCGGCGTTGGTGTAGCCGGCGAGCGCGATCGTCGGCAGGGCGGCGCGCTCGCGCTCGGCGCGCATCACCGCGCGGGTGCCGCGCACGTGCTGAAGGCGCCGGCGCAGCGCCGCGATGCGGTCGCGCGCGAGGCGGCGGTCGGTCTCGATCTGGCTCTCCCCCGGCCCCCTCGTGCCGATCCCGCCGCCGAGGCGCTCGAGGTGGCTCCAGAGGCCGCGCATCCGCGCGAGGTTGTACTCCAGCTGGGCGAGCTCGACCTGGAGCTTGCCCTCCGCGCTCGCGGCGTGGGCGGCGAAGATGTCGAGGATCACGGTGGTGCGATCCACCACCGGCAGGCCCAGCTCGCTCTCCAGGTTGCGCTCCTGGCGGGGTGTGAGCTCATCGTCGCAGGCGACCACGTTCGCGTCGCACTCCGCCGCGGCACGCTTGGCCTCCGCCACCTTCCCCGGGCCGAGGTAGGTGTTGGGGTGGGGCTGCTCCCGGCGCTGCACCAGCTGCCCCACGACCGCCACCCCCGCGGTGCGCAGCAGCTCGCCGAGCTCCCGCACGCTGCGGCCGTCGCCGTCGGGAAGCGCCGCGATGCAGAGGGCACGCTGGCGTGCGCGGGGGGTGCGCTCCGATCCGCTCGTCGAGACGGTCGAGCCTGGACTTGGGGTGACGGCGCCGCGGCCGTTGCGGGTGCGATCCATTCACACCCAGTCTAGACCGGGCTGGGGATGGTTTGGTAGAGCCGGCTTGGGAATATCAGGCGAGCGTGGCCAAGCGCTCCACGGCCTCGGCGAGGCGATCGTCGGGGGTGGTGAGCGAGATGCGGAACCACCCCTCGCCGCTGGGCCCGTATGCGCTGCCGGGGGAGATCACCACGGCGGTGCGCTCGAGCACGTGCTCACAGTAGGCGGCGGAGCTCTCGAAGCCCGCGGGGATCGGCGCCCACACGTAGATCGTGCCCTTGGGCGGGTTGACGTGCACGCCGGCCCTGGCGAGGGCCTCGCAGACGAGGTCGCGGCGGATGCGGTAGAGCTCGTTCATCGAGGCGACCTCGGCGTCTGCGTCCGGGGAGAGCGCGGCGACGCCCGCGAGCTGGACGGCCTCGAAGAGCCCGGAGTCGATGTTGGTCTTCAGGCGCCAGTAGGTCTCGATCGCCTGCGCGTTTCCGACCACCGCGGCGCAGCGCCAGCCGGTCATGTTGTACCCCTTGGAGAGCGAGAAGACCTCGATTCCCACATCCTTCGCGCCGGGGGTAGCGAGGAAGGAGGGGGGCCGGTAGCCGTCATAGGCGATCTCCGAGTAGGAATTGTCGTGCACGATGAGGATCTCGTGCTCGCGGGCGAACTCCACGACGCGCTCGAAGAACCCCTCGGGGACGATCGCCCCGGTGGGGTTGTTGGGGTAGTTGAGGTACATCAGCTTCGCCCGCCGACGGTCGGCGGGGACGATCGCGTGCAGGTCGGGCACGAAGCCGAGGTCGGGCACAAGCGGCATCGCCACCGGATCGGCTCCGGCGAGGAGGGGGCCGCCGGTGTAGACGGGGTAGCCGGGGTCGGAGGCGAGCGCGGCGTCGCCGGGGTCGAGGAAGGCGAGGTTGAGGTTGAAGATCGCCTCCTTCGCGCCGATCGCGGGGATGATCTCGCGGTCAGGGTCGAGCCGCACGTCGAAGCGGCGCGCGTAGAAGTCGCCGAGCGCCGCGCGGAAGTCCTCGCGGCCACGGTTGGAGGGGTAGCGGTGGGTCTCGGGCTCGGTGACGGCCTCCTGCATCGCCTCCACGATCAGCGGCGGGGTCGGCCGGTCGGGGTCGCCGATGCCGAGGCTGATGACGTCCACCCCAGCGGCCTGCTTCTCGGCGATCCTGCGCTCCAGTTCGGCGAACAGGTACGGCGGGATGCGGCTCAGGCGTTTACTGGGCTTCATGCCACACGCTCTTCCGGGAGGGGGTTCTGGGGGAGGGCCTGCCCTCCCCCAGCTGGCTGCAGGTACGGCGGGATGCGGCTCAGGCGTTTACTGGGTTGCATCTAGCTCCTTTAGGAAGTCCTTGCTGAGGGTCCCCTCGAACACGGGTTGCGCCTCGCCGGTCAGGTTGATTTGCAAATCCTCTCCCACCTCCACGTGCAACTCTCCCCCAGCCAAACCGACCGTCACCAGTTGCTCAGCGGTTGTCCCGCCACGCAGATGGTGTGCAACGGCCGCCCCGATGGCCCCAGTGCCCGAGGACCATGTTTCTCCGACGCCCCGCTCGAAGATTCGCGCGCGGATGCGGTTTGGTTCGATCTCGGTGTACCAGGAGACGTTGGTGCGGTTCGGGAAAAGCTGGTGGCGTTCGATCTCCGGGCCAATGTTGCGGATCTCCAGCTTCTCGAGTTCCATGACATCGGACACGTGTATCGCGCACTGGGGGTTGCCGATCGATACGTGCTGGAAGGGCCATTTGTGTCCCCCGGCTTCCAATTCTCCCTGCCCGTTGCTTGGCCCACTTGGGAAATCAGGCGAAGTCAGGCGTGCAACGCCCATATCCACACGGCAGGTGTTCGGCCCTGTGATCGTCGGAGTGATCGAGCCTGCGGCAGTCTGGATCGAGAAGACATCCTTGTCAGTCCAGTTGTGGCGGTGGATATAGAGAATCGCCTCGCGCGCCCCGTTGCCAGACAGCTCGGCCTCGGATCCGTCGGGGTTGTATATGCGTAGGCTTGCGACGAAGCTGGGGTCCTCGCTGCGCGACAGCCGCAGCACCCCGTCGGCGAAGACCCCGAAGTGGCGCTGGCATAGCAGGCGTATGCGCTTGGGGGTCAACTCGAATGGCAGATTGCCATCCTCCACGATTATGTAGTCGTTGCCGAGCGCCTGCCACTTCTCAAATCTCATGGGCGCCGCAGTCTAGGCGTTCATCGCCGCGATCTCCTGCGCGACGTCCTCGGGCGCGCGGCCGGTCACATCGATGAGGCGGACGTCGGCGAGCTTGCGCATCCAGGTGAGCTGGCGGCGGGCGTAGTTGCGGGTGCGGCGCTTCATCGCCTCGACGTCCCCGGCGAGCAGCTCCTCGAACCCGAGCGCCTTGCGCGCGGTCTCGGAGGCCCCGGCGGCGTGCGCGCGCAGCACCTCCTCGCGGACCCCGGCGTCGAGCATCCGCTGCACGCGGGCGTCGATCCGCTCGTAGAGCCGCTCGCGCTCCATCGTGAGCCCGACCAGCAGCGTGGGGCGGCGCACCTCGGTGCTCCACAGCTGGGAGGGGCCCTCGGGCGGCTCGAGCTCTCCGGCGTCGAGCAGCTCCAGGGCGCGGACGATCCGCTGGCGATCGGCGGGGTCGATGCGGGTCGCCGCCCAGGGCGCGCGCTGGGCGAGGCGGGCATGCAGGACGGCCGGCCCGTGCAGCTGAAGCTCGGCGGTCCAGCGCTCGCGCACCCCCTCGGGAGGTGGCGGACGCAGGCGCAGTTCGGTGAGGGCGGCGCGCAGGTAGAGGCCGGTCCCGCCCACGACGATCGGGCGCCTGCCCTCGGAGCAGAGCCCATCGATCTCCGCGTGGGCGAGCTCGGCGTACTGCCCGGCGCTGAAGCTTGCGTCGAGGGGAAGGAAGGAGACGAGGCGGTGCTCCAATGCGGCCCGTTCGGCGGGGGAGGCTACGCCGGTGAGGATCTCCAGGCCCGCGTACACCTGCAGGGCGTCCGCGGATACGGCGACGGGGTCCTCCCCGGCGGCCCGCAGCCGCGCGGCGAGCGCGATGGCGACGGCGGTCTTGCCCACGCCGGTGGGGCCGAAGAGCGCGAGGACCTCCATTGACGTAGTGTGACTAGAATGGTCGAGGGGCTCGGCTCGCCAGCGTCCCGCTGGCTGCGCCACCCTCTTGGAGCAAGTGAGGATCTCCGGATCAACCGTGCTGCTCACCGGCGCCACCGGCGGCATCGGTGACGCGATCGCGCGCGAGCTGCGTGGGCGCGGGGCACAGCTGATCCTGACGGGCAGGCGCACGGAGGTGTTGGAACCGCTGGCGGCGGAGCTGGACGCCCGTGCGCTGGCGGCGGACCTGAGCGACCGGGCGGCGGTCGATCGCCTGCTGAGGGAGGCGGGCGAGGTGGACGTCCTGGTGGCCAACGCCGGCCTCTCCGCCGCGGGCCTGCTGGAGGATTTCAGCATGGAGGAGATCGACCGCATCCTCGACGTGAACCTGCGCGCCCCGATCGCGCTGGCGCACACGCTGGCGCCCGCGATGGCGAGGCGCGGCGGGGGGCATCTGCTGTTCGTCTCCTCGCTGTCGGGGAAGGCGGCGTCGGCGCAGACAGCGCTGTACAACGCGACGAAGTTCGGCCTGCGCGGCTTCGCGCTGGGGCTGCGCCCGGACCTGCGCGCGCAGAACGTGGGCGTCTCGGTCGTCTGCCCGGGCTTCATCAGCGAGGCGGGGATGTTCGCGGACTCCGGCGCGAAGCTGCCCCCGGGCGTGGGCATGCGCAGCCCTCGGCAGGTCGCGCACGCGGTGGCGGAGGCGATCGAGCGCAATCGCGCCGAGGTGGACGTCGCGTCCCTGCCCCTGCGAGTGGGCACGATCTTCGCGAGCGTCGCTCCAGGCCTCGCTGCGACGATTACCCGCAAGACGGGCAGCGACGAGCTCGCCGGCTCGATCGCCGCGGGCAATCGCGACAAACGCTGATCGGAAACAGATCATCGCGGTTTCACCGAGCCCGCGGCGACGGGCTGGATACCGCCGTTCGGCCTCGATTCCACTGTGGGCCACACAGATCGACCGTGGGTTCCTCACCGGCCGATTGCGGGAGCTTGGCCGGCGCGGTACGGGGAGCACCGGGCGCAATCGCAGATTGGATAATCCCGCAAAACCGACGATCCAATGAGGAGCGCCATGCCATTTACCAGCATCAGCGGCCGCAGACTGCGGACCGGTAGTCGTCTCGCTCTTGATCCTGCTGCTTGCCTGTTGCGGGCTGACGGCCTGTGGCGGCTCCTCCTCCGGCGCCTCGACTTCGACTGCCGCGAACGCGGCGACGACGGGCACGACCGCGGCATCGACGAGCACGACCACGGCGTCGGCGCCGACCTCGAGCAGCACCTCTCCGGGTGCGAGCGAAGCCCACGCACGCGAAGTCGCGCTGATAAGGAAATTGGTGAAGTGTCTGCGTCAGAGCGGAGTCAAGTTGCCCGAACCCGACGCTGCAGGCCACGTCGACACCAAAGGGGTCGACGTGAACGGCGCCCACTACCAGGCTCTTCTCAAGAGCTGCATCCATCGGATCAAAGGGCACTGAAGCGCGGGCGGTCGGGCCTCGGCCCTACCAGGCGCGGGCGAGCCGATCTCCGATCGGTAGGAGCTCCTCGCCGGCGAGGGTCTGGCTGGTGGCGGAGTCGATCCGCACCTGCGTGAGCTCCCCGGGGGCGGCGAGGCCGGCGAAGTTGACGACCTTGTTGTGGCGGGTGCGCCCGCGCAGCCGCTCGGGGTCGGTGCGGGAGGGACCTTCGACGAGCACCTCCAGGGTGCGCCCCACGAAGCGCTGGGCGCGCTCGCGGGCGTGGCGCTGGACGGCCTCCACGAGGCGCTCCATGCGCTGCACCTTGACGGGGTGGGGAACGAGGCCGTCGGCGATCTCGGCGGCCTCGGTGCCGCGGCGGGGGGAGAAGACGAAGGTGAAGGCGCTGTCGTAGCGGACCCGCTCGAGCACTTCGAGGGTCTGCGCGAAGTCCTCCTCGCGCTCGCCGGGGAAGCCGACGATGATGTCGGTGGTGAGCGCGACGTCGGGGACGCGCTCGCGGATCAGCGCGACGCGGTCGAGGTAGCGCTCGCGGTCGTAGGTGCGGCGCATCGCCTTGAGGATGCGGCTGGAGCCCGACTGCAGCGGCAGGTGGATGTGCTCGCACACGCTGGGCAGCTCGGCGTGCGCGCGGATCACGTCCTCGCGCATGTCCTTGGGGTGGGGGCTGGTGTAGCGGATGCGCTCGATGCCCTCGACCGCGTCGAGCGCGCGCAGTAGCTCGGCGAAGCTGCGCGATCGGCGAGCGCCCGCCGGCGCACGGGCCGCAAGCGCGGATGCGCCGGAGCCGCCGGGGGGCGCGGCGGCAGGGACGGGGGCATCCCGGAGGTCGCGCCCGTAGGAGTTGACGTTCTGGCCGAGCAGGGTGACCTCGCGCACCCCATCGGCGGCCATCCGGCGCACCTCGTCCTCGAGCTCCTCGAAGGGGCGGCTGACCTCGCGCCCGCGGGTGGAGGGCACGATGCAGTAGGAGCAGCGGCAGTTGCAGCCGACGCTGATCTGCACCCACCCCTGGAAGGGGCGCTCGCGGTGGGCGGGGAGGCGGCCGGTGAAGCCCTCGAACTCGAAGTACCCCTGGGCGGTGAGCGAGTCGGAGGTGAGGAACTCAGCGAGGCGGTGCACCTGCCCGGGGCCGAAGGCGACGTCGACGAACGGGAAGCGCTCGAAGACCTCCTCCTTGACCGACTGCGCCCAGCACCCCCCCACGCCGACGATCCGCTCGGGCCGTTCGCGCTTCAGGCGCTTGGCCTCGCCGAGGTGCGCGACGAGGCGGCTGTCGGCGGTCTCGCGGATGGAGCAGGTGTTGAAGAGGATCAGGTCGGCCTCGGCGCGCTCCGCGGCCTCGCGGTAGCCGAGCGACTCGAGCATCCCCTTCATCCGCTCGGAGTCGTGCTCGTTCATCTGGCAGCCGAAGGTGGTCACGTGGTATCGTTTCTGCATAGTCAACCTCAAGGAGTCGGCATGGCAACATCCCAGCATACGCACCGGGCCGTCGGCGTTGTCCGCGTAAGCCGCGTGGGCGGTCGAGCAGGCGAGCGGTTCGTCAGCCCCGAGATCCAGCGCGAGCACATCGAGGCGGAGTGCGGGCGGCGCGGCCTACAGGTGATCGAGACGATCGAGGAACTGGACGTGAGCGGCGGCAAGGCGCTCGACAAGCGGCCGGGGCTCTCGCAAGCGCTCGCCGCCGTCGAGGCCGGGCGAGCCGAGGCCATCGTGTTCGCCTACCGCGACCGCATGGACCGCTCGATCCTCACCGGCAGCGAACTGTGCGAGCGCATGGACGCTGCCGGCGGCCTGCTGGTCGCCGACGGCAACGTCATCACGCACGCCACACACGACGGGTGGCGGCGCAGCACCTTCGAGAGCTTCCTGAACGAGGATCAGCGCCGCGCCGTCGGCGAGAAGATGCAGGCCGTCCAAGAGCGTTGCGTGGCCGAGGGGCGTCCGCCGTGGTCGCGCGTTGCGCTCGGATACCGGCGGAGCTCCGACGGCCGTCTCGTGGTCGAGCCCGGGGAGGTGCCGATCGTGAACGAGGCGTTCAAGATGCGGGCGGGCGGCGAGTCTCTCAAGGTGATACGGAAGATGCTCCAGGGGCACGGCGTCGAGCGTTCGTACCGCGGTATCCAGGTGATGCTCGCCAACCGCATCTACCTCGGCGAGCTCCACTTTGGCAAACTGGTGAACCTCGCCGCCTGCGAGCCGATCGTGGACCGGGCGCTGTTCGATCGCGTTGCGCGGTCGTTCGTCCCGCGCGGCCCCAAGCCGAAGAGTCCGCGCCTGCTGTCGCGCCTCGGCGTGCTGCGGTGCGGGACGTGCGGCGCGCGGCTGTCCGCGATGACGATGCCCAAGCAAGGCGGCTATCCGATCTACCGCTGCTCCTCGACCGCCGACTGCGCGCACCACGTAGCGATCTCAGCCACCCGCGCCGAGCGCCAAGTCATCGAGCACGTCCGCGCCCGGCTGGCAGACGTGGAGGGCCGCGCCGAACAAGGGAAGGCCCATGAAGACGCCGCCCGGCGGCTCGCAGCCGCCCAGCAGGCGCTTGAGGGCG
This sequence comes from uncultured Solirubrobacterales bacterium, assembly GCA_963813765.1. Lineage (GTDB taxonomy): Bacteria > Actinomycetota > Thermoleophilia > Solirubrobacterales > Solirubrobacteraceae > Palsa-744. The sequence goes on along the minus strand of CAWFAB010000006.1, from coordinate 236,478 downwards.
CCGTGCGCGCCTTCGACGGCCTCGGTGACATGGAGGCAGCCCGCGAACGCCTACAGCAGCTACGCGCCGACGTGGACGAGGCCCAGGACCGCGTAGACCAGCTCGGTCGAGGGGCCGGCGTCTTGACCATCAACGCGGATCGTGATTGGGACAAGCTGACGGTCGAGGAGCAGCGTGGGTTGATCCGTGCGGTGGTCGCCTCGGCCACGGTCGCGCCGGGGCGCGGCGAGGAACGCATCACCTTCGCCTAGATCACCGCCACAACCCCCGCCAGCCGCGCCGCCCTGAATAGTTGCGTGGTCAACGAACGCCTACGGGTCATGGGGTCCCCCCCGGGCGGTGCAGGTGCTCCAGCAGATCGCCCGCGAGGGAGCTCCACGCGCGCCGCTCATGGGCGTGCATCGCCTCCCAGGGCATCGGGTGCCGGTAGCTGAATCTGGCGCTGTAGAGCTCGTACAGCGCCCTGCCCGTGAGAGGAGCCGGGCTCACCTTCCACTCCTTCGCCGGCGCTGCCAGAGAGCCCGCCAGCGCGACCGCCAGCCACGCAGCCGGGTCGGCGTCAGCGGCGGCGCGAGCACCGGCGCAGCGACAGACCGCAGCGACCGTGCCCGTGTCGCCTGCGCGCGGCGCTCGCCGTCCTGCGCGGCCCCGGGCTGCTCGCCGCTCACCGCGTCTTCCTCCCGGCGAGCTCCGAGCACGCGCCTTCCTCGAAGACCCACCAGCCGCCCGCCCTGCCGTACCCGTCCCGCGGCAAGCCAAGCTGGCGGGCGAACGCCCAGACCGCGCCGAACGGCGCCCACAGAACCGTATCGCCGGGCTCCGTGGTGGCGCGGTAGAGGATCGCGCGCTGCGCGCTCATCGTGCCGCCTCCCTGAGTAGCTGCTCGATGCGCTTCGCCGAGACGACGCGCGGATCGTCGCCCGCTTCCCAGACCGCGTAGATCGCGGCGTTGCCGTGGCGGTCCAGGACGGCCCGCAGGTCGCGGTCTCTCGCCGCTCTCGCCTTCAGGTGGCTGTAGACGGTCAGCAGGTCGCCCTCACCGAGGCTCATCGTGCCCCCACCGGCCGGTCGTGCAGCGGATCGGGCGTGTAGCCCGCACCGTAGGTCTCGGCTTCCGTCACCCTCACGAGCGTTGCCATCGTGATGTCGAGCGCGTCCGCGAGGTTGCCCACCTTCGACCATGTGGGGTTGCTGCGCCCTCGCTCGATCGTGGAGAGATACGTGGGGTGCATGTCTGCCTCGAACGCAAGCGCCTCGATGCTGAGCCGCCGCGCTTGGCGCAACCGCCGCACCGCGCGCCCCAGCTCCGGGTTACTCGGCGCCATCACGCCGCCATCCCGGGCGCGGGATCGGCGCCGGGAACGCACATCGCGCCGTGGACCTCCGCCTCGGCTGCCCGCGCGAGCTCGGAGACCCCGATGTCGAGCGCTCCCGCGAGGTGGCACAGCTTCGTCCACGTCGGGTTTCGGAGACCACGCTCGATCGCCGACAGGTACGTCGGGTGCATCTGTGCGTCGCCCGCAAGGGACTCGATCGACAGCCGCCGTGCCTGGCGCAGCCGGCGTACCGCGCGGCCGAGCTGGACGTTGGTCGGCTGCTCAGACACAGATCGCGCCCATCCTGTTGATGTGCAGCGCGCACCGCGACGCCCGCACCCGCTCACCATCACGGGCCGCGACCTCCTCAGCTACCAGCCCGTCGATGGCGTACCGGATGCCCGCCGGGTCGCAGTCGCCTAGCTCGGCCTCGATCTCCGCGACCGTCCACCACCGGGCGTCCTCGCCCGCGGCGAGCTGCTGCACGCCCGGGAGTAGCAGCAGCAGGATGAGGCGTTCCCCCGGGCGTTCGCTGGCCGGCATCACACCTCACCTTCTTCGACGTGCTGCACGAGGTCCGCGAGCTGCCCGGCGTGGACCTTCGCCTCCGCGCGGTCACCGATGCCCGCGTTCCGGTCTTCCTCCAGGCTGCGTTCGACTTCGATGCGTATGAGGAGCGCCCGCAGCAGCGCCTCCCGGTGCTCGTGTAGGTCCACGCCGACCGCGTAGGGCTCATCGACGGGCTCGATCCAGCCAACGATGTCGAGCAGCGCGCGGGCCCCGGCTGCACGGGTGAGACCCGCGTTGACCAGGGTGCGGATGTCCCCGAAGTCGCGGTGTTCAAGGGCGGTGCTGGTCTCTTCGAGCTGGCCGTGCAGGTCGAAGTAGCAGCCGTCACGCAGGAGCGAGACGAGCTCGGCGGGAATGGTGATGATGCTCATGGGTTCCTCCTTGGTTGGAGGCCCCGGGGGCGGTCTTCTGGCGAGGGAGACACCGGACCGTCTCGGTAAGGTGTCTGGCGCGCCGGGAGTTCATCGCTCTCGGTGCCAGGCGCCCGGGCGGTCTCTCCGTCGCGGGCGCCATGATGTTCTGGTCGGGATCAGGGTAGCGCGTCTTAGCCCTAGATGCGAACCACTTGGGTTGAAACATATGGACTTGGGCGCGGGGGTCCTGCGATGTTTCCCCCATGCCGCGCGGCCCCGCACCCGATCCCGCACTTGGTCCGATCCTGAAAGCGCTACGCGAGGCCCGCGGGCTGACGCAAGAACAGCTCGCCTACAGCGCGCGGATCACGACGGGCACCCTCTCGAAGATCGAGACGGGACAGGCGAGCTGCGCATGGTCAACGGTCCGCCTGATCACCAAGGCCCTCGACGTGAGCATGGCCGAGCTGGGCGCCGCGATCGACGCCGAGCAGTAGCCCGCTACGCAGCCGCCCGCGCGTAGGAGGCACGCTTGCGGCAGCCGTCCGAGCAGAACCGGGCAGGAGCACCCTTGCGTCCCCGGCCCTCCGGGATCTCCCCGCCGCAACCCTCGCACTCCCGCTCCGGGATCGGGACGCGGTCAGGGTCCTCGGCGACCGCTTGCAACACCCGCTCACACCGCGGCGCCGGCCGGCGTTCCCATGCCCCCTGCCAGCTCTCGACGGTCGCGCGGAACGCCTCCAGCCACCCGCGGCGGTCCCCCGGCTCAGCGGCCTGCACCGCGGCGGCGAGCGCAGCCGGCCACGCGGCCTCGAACGCCTGGCCCTCCCTGCGCGCCGTGGCGAGCTGCTGGAGGAGGATCGCGGGGACACCGGCCACCCCGCTCAGCCTATGCGGGCACCGGACAGACGATTGCCTGTAGCTCGGCGTGCAGCCGGCGGACCACTGGCAGGCCCCGGGCGCCCACGCTCAGCCGCTCCCGCAGCTCCCACGGGACACGCAGCCCACGCGCCGCGGCATCGGCGGCCATCGCCTCGACCTCGCTCCAGAGTCGATCGATCTCCAGGGCGATCCGCTGCGCTGCTGCGAGGTGCGTCTCCCCGCAAACATCGACGGCTCTCCACCTGCCCGCCTCGACCTCCACCAGCTCACCGGCCCCCGTCGCACGCGCGACGATCCCCCAATCCTCGGCGCTGTCGGGCAGCACATCCATGATCTTCGTCCGGGTGCTCATCGCACCCCCCGACGGCTGTCAACGGCGAGACGGCCGCCGACCCGCTCAGCACCCGGTCGCGCACACCATCCGCCGCGTCCGAGCAGACGCCGACCACCATCGGGCCACGGTCGCCGAGAAGCCGGTACGGCTCAGCCAACCAGACGATATGACGCGGACGTGCGCTCACGGGTCATTCGGTCCCGGCTCGCCGCCGATCACGAACACCCAAGCGACGATGAGCACCACGCCGAGGAGCCCGATCCAGAGTTCCGCTCCGGCCATGCGCGCGCCGATGCAGACGCCGGCGGACAGGAGCAGCAGCGCCTCGACATAGCGCGTCCAGGCGAACGCCCGGCGCGGGTCTATCACAACTCACCGCGCCGGGCCGTCCGTCCACTTCGCGGCGGCGGCAGGAGCAACGACCGCCACGAAAGGAGCCGGCCCGCGTCGCGCACCGGAGGAGCAGCGCGCCACGGGCCGGCAATCCCCCATGCACCCGCGGGGGAGATTTTGCCGCGAACCATGAAACGCGGCAAGCTGTAGCTCATCATCCGAGCAACCTCGGCGGCGGCACATTGTCGCGCCGCACCGCCGGCCGGGGAGGAAACTCCCCGCCGCCGGGACGCGCCGCCGCGCGCCTCTGACGTTTCTCCGCCTGGAGCCGCGCCGCCTCAACGATATGACGCTGCGCCTCCGCCAGATGCGACCGCGCCCCCGTGCGCGCCGCCCGCGAGGTCGCCGACCCCCCACGCGCCTCTATCTCACCCGCGAGACGCTCAGCCATGCGGAGCCACCCCGCCACCGAACTGCGGCACTGCGCGGCCCTCTCCGTTGCGCCGTGCTTGAGCGCCACAAGCATCTGAAACTCGGACTCCCGCGCTTCGCCAAGGCACCGTTCATGTTCACCTTCGAGTATTTTCCGCATCACACTGTCCCCCTTTCAGTATTCCGAGCCGGGATAGGCGAGCCCCGTCCCGACTAGAGTCCCGATCCCCGACGGGTAAAGGTTCGTGAACGCCGACACGTAATGATGCCACCCCAGGACCACCGTCAGCTCACCCGCCAAGTTCGACGCCGGGAAAGCGGTAAACCGCGGGCCCAACGGGTCCTCTAGCAGGAGCGTGTCCTTGGTCCGCGGCATGTAAATTGCGTCTTGATTCGCACCCGCGCCGAAGGTAGTCGGGATCGTGGCGTCAAGGTAAACCGGCAAGCCGCACAACGGACCGAACGGGCCGCTGTCCGCGTCGGCCGGGATTATACCCGTGCCGGGACGCTGCAACGGCTCCTGCTCGCTGTCGGGCGAGCCGACCGTCCAAAAGTACCGTCCGCCGCGCATGAAAATCGCGCTCGGTGGACGCTTGCGCACATCGGAGACGACCGCGGCGACGCGCGAAAGGGACCGCACCAGTTCGGTCTGGGTCGGCGACCCTGACGTGTAGGTGACAACCCGCGCGCCGGGCACCGCACCCTTCGCCGCCGTGGGCACATTCAGATATCCGAGAAGCTGCCCGTTTTTACCCGTGCCGTTCACCAACTGCTGCTGAAGGGCTTCAGCATAGTTTTCCGCGAAGTCCTTGAGGATCAGCCGGTCGGCAAAGTCGCCGCCCCTGTCGTAAAGCTGCTGCGACAGGATCGTGTCGCCTGCGAATGTGGCAACACCGGCGGTCACTTCATCCGTTTCAGAGGGTGTAACGGGCGGCAGGACGTTCTCGTATTCCATCGGGATCACGCCCGCGGCCGTGTCGAAACGCGGGATGCGCAGTTCAAGGCAATCCGGCGGGAGATCGACGCGAGTCACCATACGGGCAAGCGGCGCAACCGCGCGGGCGACACTGGCGAACTGTTCCGTCATCCACTTCGGCGGCACGTACTCCGCGCCCGAGCCCGCGGTGTTCGCGCTCAACGCGCGCGACTGGAGCGCATTCCCCGAGCGGGCTTCGATCCCGTGTTTCTCGCACGCACGCCTCGCGTCTTCGATTGCGAACTTCTCCCGTGACATGCTCAGTTCCGCGTGCCGCGCAAGGCGTTCCTGCGCCTGCGGCGCGGTGGTGCCGCCTCGTCTCACGAGCCCCGCAGCGGCGAGCACGTCGCCGATAAACCCATGCGACGCGCCCCGCGGATATACCTCTTTCACGTCTCTCAGATCAGCCATTGTTGCTCGTTCCCTTCAAGTGGTTGAGGATTGTCGTAAGTTGCTCCCCTTGCTGCTCGACGAGCGCGCGGAGCGCCGCCGTTTGGTCCTCTCCCGCCTGCGCGCGCCTCACGAGCTGGCTCAACGGATCGTTGTCAAGGCGAAACTGGTGAATAGTGTCAAGCGCTTCATCCGTCACTCGGCGTTCCTGCGCCCGGCCTGCGTCCAGTAATGCCTGCTCGCGTCCCCAGTCAATGACTGCCCCCGCGCGTTGTGGAGCATATGGCCCTCTGTTTCGGCTTAGTACACCCATGATTCACTGTCCCTTCGGTTGAGTTTTCGCAGGTGAGCCGCACCCGCAGATTTGGAGTGCGCCGCCATGCACGCAACGCGGCGCCGCGACCTGCTCCTGAGTGAACTGCCCGTCGCCGCCGAGGGTTGTCACAGTGGCGGTCGCCGTGTCATCGACCGCGATGATCGTGGTCGCCCCGGCACCGCTGCGCGCCTGCTTGAGCGCGGACCTGAACCGCTTATCGGCCGACCACACCCGCACGTCGGCCATCGTCGCGCCGGCACGCTCCGCCGCCGTCTCCTCCGGCTCGCCGCGCATTACGTCTTCCAAGAACCACCGGGGCGCGTCTGCCAGATCGTCGAGGTTCACTTCATCACGCCAAATCAGGGACATCCTGGTTCACCTCCTCGGTACTCGGGTCGGAGTCGCGGCCGATCGCGTCGAACGCCCCCCTGGAGATCGGTCCGCGGGTCCGCAGGCCGAAGTGCGCGAGGACCGCCGCCATCGCGGGCGCACTGTCCGCGACTGCCTTCTTACGGTCCAGCGCCCACGACTGCATCAGGGAACGCTTCACCGCGCCCGTGATCGACGTGTTCAACGGCGCGGAGCCGCGGTGCCGGAGCGCCCCGTTTCGCACATCGTCGTAGAACGCGCCGCACGCCGACGCGACATCCCGCGTGGACGGCTCGATTACCTCCACGCCGTACTCGCGCAGCCGCGGTATCAGGCTCGCGGCAGGCCCGCCGGGATCGACCACCACGCCGACGTTCTCATGCCGCCCCGTCAACTCCACGATCCGCTCAACGACCCAGCCCGTCCCGCTCCCGTAGTCGGTAACGTCCACAAGCGGGCACTCGCTGTCAGAATCGACGTATCCGGCAACGCCGACAGCAGCGGTCGATCGGTCCATCGCGTAATCGACGCTGAAACACAACGGCGGCAGCGGCCGGGAGGCCGCGTCCGCGAGCGCCAACCACTCGCCCCCGTCGAAGACGGACGCAAGCTCCCGGCGCTCGACCCACTGGTTCGCGCTGAACCGGCGGAAGTCCACGTCGGTCATGCTCGGCGACTCGTACCGCTCGCGCAGGATCGCCTCCGAAACCCAGCTCGCGGGGTTCGCCTGCTTCACTTCGGCGAGGTCACGGTAATCAGCCTCGTCCGGGAGCGACCATTCACGCCACGCGAAACCGTCTGTCCGCAGCCCGAGAAACGCCCCGTCGCGCTCCGCGCCAAGCTCCAACGCCTTTTCCCTCATCTGCCACAGAAGGCCCTCGCCCTTCACGCCCGCGGTCGATATGCCGAAGATCCTCCCCGCGCGCTTCTGGACGGCCGCGAGCAAAATCATGTACCGCTCGGCGTCTTTCCAACGGTGAAGCTCATCCGCGACCGCGAAGCTCAGAATCAAGCCGTCGAGCGTGTCCACATCGGACGCGAGCACCTTGAAGCGCCCGCCAGTTCGCCGGTTCACGGCCTCTCTGCGCGTAATCCTCACCCTCGAAGCGAGGCCCGGCGACCGTTCCACGAAACCCCGGAGCTGCCCGAGCAGCAACCCCGCCTGGTCCCGGCTCGCGGCGCACACCGCGCCTTCACACTCAGCGTCCGTCAACAGCTCCCACAACGCCAACGCGGCCAAGAGGGTTGTCTTGCCCGACCCCTTGGCGATGCAGACGGCAGTCTCGCGGCAGCCCTCGAAGAACGGGCCGACCATCGTCCGCTGGAACGGCTCCAGCGACATCGAGCGGCCGTTGTCGAGCACAAGACGACCGCAGAACCGCTCGAAGTCGTCAACGCTCACCATCCCGGCGACCTCCACCGGAAACCGCCGCGCCGACGGCCATGTAGCCTCTTCTCTAGCCGGGTATCGCGGTTGCACGCGGCATGGCTTGGCCCCAGCCACCGCGAAGGGTCGGCGGGGTCGTGCGCGAGGTCCCAGGCCGCCCCGCGGTCGATCTGACGGCCGCACAAGCAGCACGCGACCTCCCCGCGCTCGACGCGGGGTCTCCACCGCTCCCGGAGCTTCCGGTGCGCGTGTCCGTAGGAGTTCCCCACTCACGAAACCGCCCTCAAGCGCGCCGCCGGATCGAACTCCGCGAACGGGTCCTCGCCCTGCTCGAACTCCGCCCGGTGCAAATCCACCCACAAGCGCATCGCGGGCACGCTGCCCGCCCGGACCTTCTCGGCAAGCAGGCCCTCCAGCTCATCCCGCGTCAACGCCCGCAGCGTCGCACGGTCAGGCAGCCGTTGAGCCGCGCGGGCCTCATCGACCTGCCGCGCGAACACGCCATGTACGCCGTCGGGGTGCTTGCGTCCCGCCGTGAGCCACCGGCGGACGCTGCCCACCGGCCTACCCGCCAACCGCGCGCCCTCATCGATCGAGCAGCCCGCGGAAACGGCCTCGACGACGCGCTGCTGCTCAACGGTCACGGCCGATCACCCTCCCTGCCGTGAGCGAGCGAGCGACGCTCCACCGGCGCGCGCGCGGGAAATCGACGGGCGGGCGGGTCGTGCAGGAAACCCCGCCAAGCTCGACCGTGGCCCCCGGGGTATGCGGGTCTGAGTCGTCATGCCGCCGTTCCTCGCAGCCCGCCGGGTACCTGCCGGGCCTGCTCGACGATGCCTCTGCCGGTGCGTGCCTGCTTGCGCTGCTCGATCTCGGTGGCGCTCGGGCCGCGTGCGGGTCGGTACTCGTGCGTGCCTGCGCGGGTCCGCTTCCGCTTGCGCTCCGCGGCTTCGGCGATGCGTTCACTGCGAAGACTGGCGAGACTGGCGGCGCTTCGTGGTGTGGTCACTTCGGGCGCTCCTCAATGCAGACGGTGTGAGTGACCGGCGTTGCCGGTCTGTCTGCATTAGCGCCCGCCTCGGCGGCGGTGCCATCCTGCGCGACCGCAAGGACGATAGCACCTGCGGCGGCGACCTTTCCGCAATAGTCGAGGGCGCGTGTCACGCTCGCCAAGGACCGCCGGCTGTCGCGCGTGCCGACGCCGTGGAGGTAGGCAAAACGGCGGGCGCGCTCGACTCTTGCACGGATCGCGGCGAGGTCGGCAACGTGGACTTCCGCGGCGTTCATGCGCTCGGCTCCTCGGCGTCTTCGAGCGCCCGTGCGAAGCCGAACGGCGCTTTGCGCGCACCGTTCTTCTCACGCGCTTTGTCGCGGCCTTCGATGCGCTTGGCGTCGTCTGCGGTGCGCTCGATTACGGCGATTGGGGACGCGCCGCGGGTGCGGGCGGATGCCAGCAGTCGAAGCTGGTCATGCCGCAACCCTCCGTCGAGCGGACTCTGCGGTCGCGTGCTGCATCGACGCGCGCCTGTAACGGCTTCCACGGCGGAACGTGCGCGTCGGCGTGCGCCCACTTCACGGCGACGGCGCAGGCGATCTCCCGTGTGCTCGCCGGGACGTTCACCCGCTGCGCCGGGACGTCGTAGCGACCTATGGTGTGCGCCTCGATCGTCACCTGCCATAGCGGCAAGCGCCAACCGTTGGGGGCGCGCGATCGTCTGCGGGCGGGCGCGCTCATCGTTCCCTCAATGCGAGCAGGTTGAGTAGATCGTGAAGCGGCAGCGTTGCCATCCATCCTGCGCGCGACGGCCGGTGAACGAGAACCGGCAGGTCGCGCGGATCGCAGTCTGCGCGGACCTGCGCCAGTGCGGCGGGCACGTTCAGCCGCTCTTGTCGCTCTGATCTCGACGTGGACGCCTTCCGGGCCGTCTGCCACGTCTCCGCGGCGGGCCTGGCCTCTGCCGTCGCTTGTGCGGCGTGCGTGCGGCCAGCCGGCGGCGCGGATCAAGGCGATGGCCTCGCGCTCGGCGGCTGCGCCCTTCCTGCGCTCGGCGGCGCTCATCCTGTCACCGCTTCGGGTGACGACGGTGACAGCGGTGAAGGGCCTTGCGGGAACTCTCTCCATATGCGCGCGTATGAGGGAACTTCCGGTTTGGTCCGTCACTGGCGTCACCGGCGTCACCCGGACGCCGGTCCAGACCGTCCCGGTTTTGGTGTGTTTGCGCCGCGGGCCGTGCGTTTCCAGGGCCGCGGCGAAGTCGCGGGCACTGCATGGCTCCTCGCCGCTTTGGCGGGTCCAGCGTTCGTAGTCGTCGCGGTAGTTCGCGCCCGCTAGCCTGCTCGTCGGCGCCCAGCCGGCAGCGGGCGGACAACCATTCGGCGACCGGATCGTTCTCGCCGCGGTAGCCCGCCGTGGCCTGCTCGACGGCGGCGCAGGTGCCGACCCCGCCGCGGTGCCATTCGACCGCGCCTTGGACGATCCACGCGAGCACCGCGGCGCGCTCGCCGGGGTCGTGAGTGAGCGCGTGCTTGTGCGCGGGGTCGCGTTCGTCGGCGGGGATGACGTGCGACGAACGGCAGGAGCCGCACGCGGCGCCATGCCGCATCGTCGTCGGCGGGGATCGCTGGCCGCTCGTTTGCCGCGAGCCAGAGCGTGAACTGCGGATCGAACTCGAAGGGGTCGCGGTGCAGCCGGCGGGCGACGATGCGCTCACCGCCCGTCAAGGTCTTCAGCCGCGCGGTGTTGAACGCCTGCCCGCGGCCGACCTCCGAGGAGTACACCATCCGGGCACCGGCGAGCCGCGCTACCCCAGGCGTCGGCCCGTCGCCGTCGCCGCGCCCGGCGAGGAACGTTGCGAAGTCCGCGACGGTCGCGTAGCCGCCGAGCGCCGCCCGGAACGCTTCCACGGTCGAGGTCTTCGCGGTCGCGCCGGGGCCGAAGAGGAACAGCGCGATTTCCTCGGCGGTCGAGCCCGTCGCGGTATACCCGACCGCGCGCTGCATGTACGCGATCGTCTCGGCGTCTCCGCCGGTCGCGCGGGATAGGTGCGCCTCCCACCGCTCCGACCTCGCGTCCGGTAGGTACGCGGCGCCCGCGAGCTTCGACAGGTGCAGGTCCGGCCGATGCTCGCCGAGCGTCCCGTCGCGGAGGTTCACGACGCCGTTCTCGACGTTCAGCAGGAAGGGGTCCGCGTCGAGCGCGTCTGCGGGGATGCTCAGCCGCTCGTCGGTCGCGGCGAGCGCGAGCGCCCCACGAATCCGCGGCTCGCCGCACAACCGCGCAGCAGCGCCGGTCGCCTTCGCTTCACCGCACTCCGCCGCCTCGGCGAGCAGCCCGGCCGCGTTGCGCTTCGCCGCGCGGTGCGCCTCCTCCTCCCCCGGCGTCCACCGCTTCCCGTCCCAGGCGAGCCAGCCGATGCCGCGGACATGGCGCAGCCGGTCCATGTTGGCCGCGGCGAGCCGGTCGGCGGCGGCAAGGTCGGTATGCGCAAACCCAGCAGGCGGCGAGGCCTCGACGGGCGTGCCCACGGCCTCGCGGAACTCCCGATCCTCGTCCGGGGTCATGCCGCTCTCACTTCATGCGCGCGTAGGCCGGAGCCGATCGTGCGCCGCGCCTCGGCCTCGGTCAACCCGGCGTCGAGTGCAGCGGCCAGCAGTTCGCGCTCGACTTCACCCGTATCGAGCCCGTGCTCGCCGGCTCTATAGGAGGCCCAGTTCAAGCGCTCGTTCCTGGTGCCGACGGGTGCCTCGCGGACCACGCGCGCGAGCCCCGCAAGAACCCGCGACGGGTCGCTGGCCACTGGATACACGGCCGTTTGACGGGGCCTGTAGTGGTCGGTATCCGGCAAGCTCCCCACAACCTGGTCGATGGTGAACACGTTGGGTTGGAGCCATGTGCAGACGACCGGGCGCGCCGGTGTTGTCTTGTGATTCAAGGAAGAGACGGGGCGCAGGATGCGCGCGGGGTCCGTCGCCGCCATGTCGCCGCCGAGCGCGAGGGCGATCCGGCGGTTCGCCCGCTGCGCCCACTCGCGCGGGATCGACCGGCGCAGCGCCCAGTACGCATGGCCGCCACCGGACCCGGTGCGGATCACAATGGACGGCAGTGGGGGAAAGTCACGGAGGCGCGCGAGCGCGTCCGGGTTATCCAGGTCGCACCACAATGTCCAGCAGCGCTCCACCGCGGCGGCCGTGCCCTCCGCTCGGACTCGCGGGCAGACGCCGACGAACAGGTTCATCGTGCCCGCCAGTTCGGCGACGATCTCCGGCACGCGCCGGGGAGACTCCGCTATCGGCACGAACTCGCGGGACTCCGACGCGGGCCGGCCATCCGGCCTGAGCGGGCGAACCTCGATGTACGAACTCGCCGGCTCCCCGCCGCCGATCGCGGCGAGCTGCAACCGGAGCGCCGCGGCCTGGTCGATCGCCTCGGCGGTCACGACTCCGCCCTCCCGCGCTCCTCGATCGTTCGGATTAGACGGCCGAGGCCGCGGCGCCCGGCGCGAAGTTCCTTCAACCAGCGGGCTCGGTCGAAGGTGGGATTAGATTCGTGTTCGGTGAGCCATCCATCCTCGATCGAACAGAAGGTGGAGGCCATCCCCAGCACGTCCGCGGCGTGTTTCTCCAACCTCTTCATACGGGCGGGCGACAGCTCCCGACGCGGTTCTCGATCCTGTTGACGATCTCGCTCTACAACGACTTCTCGCACTTGGCCAGCGGTCGGCTTCGGGCCGTGCAGCTCGACAACGTTGTCCCATGTCTGGCGCAGCTTCTCGGGGTCGTCTTTGACGGGTGCCAGCTCGCGCGCGACGCGCTCGGAGACGGGAGCCGGCGTGTCTCCCGTGGGAGACAAAGTGCCGACGACCGCCGCCGCCTCGATCTGCCTGTAGGCGTGCGCGCGGGAGAGGCCCCAGCGCTCTTTCAGGTAGCCCTCGAACGTCCCGAACTTCTCCCTGTAGAGCTTCTTGTCCCGGATGCGTTCCAGCGCCCGGCCGACCTCCACGAACCCGGCGAGGCCCTTCTCGATCGTCTCCTCCAGATCGTGAAGGTCGGTCGCCTCCACGGCGGTGAGCGCAGGTGCGTCTACAGCGGCCATGCCCGCTCCTCGGCCGCGGGCGCCTGGTGATCCTGACCGGCAGGCGGGCTAAGATGTTGAGCAACGGGCGCCGTCATCGCCTGTTTGCCTTTCCCCAAGACCGCTCTCCAGGCGGTCTTGGTCGTTCTGCCGGTCGCCGACGCGCTCGGCCAGGATGCGCCGAGCCGCCCCGTCGAGGATGACCTGTACCCGCGCTCGCGCCGCAGGGGTCACTTCGACGCCTCCTGCTCGGGGTCGTCTATGAGATCCCGCGGCGAGCACCCGAGCGCGTCGGCAAGCACGCGCTGCGTCGCGCGCCGTGGGAAGTTGTGGCCTGCCTCCAGCGCGTACACGGTCCGACTCGACACTCCCGCGAGGTAGGCCAGATCCTCGGCCGTGAAGCCTTTGGCCTCACGGAGCCGGCGAAGGGGAGAGGTCCGGACGGCCTGCGAAGATTCGGCGTGATTTCTCATGCCAATAATCCTCGACGGAACTCCTCAATCGTTGGCCGCACTAACGCGGCCAATTTCGCCCCCGTTTATGCCGCGCCCCGGCTCGACGGAGTTCTTCAGACTGCTCGCCGGGCTGGAGTTCGCGGCGGGGATTCCTATGGTCGGGGTCGGCCGCCGCTACGGGCCACGGTACCCGCAGTTGCGCCCCCCATCTGACGACGCCCCCCAGCCGCACAATCTCGACGAGGACATGGCGCGAGTGGCGTTGGCACGCCACTACTTCGCACAGCCGTGGTACCCGGATGTCAGCACCGCTGAGAACCAAGCGGACCGAGAGCGCAAAGTGCAGCTCTGGAAACGCCCCGAGCGCTGGCAGCCGCTCCGGCACCCGTCCACGTGCATGTCGGTCGCCGCGGTTCGGCACTGTTCTCTGTGGACGGACGAAAGGATCGGCCGCGAGCTGCTCGAACTTCGCGGGAGCGGCCCCCGCTGGCACGCCGGTAATCGACGCACCTTCAGGAGTCTCGCCCGCATGGTCGAGAAGGGCGACGAGCTATGGGCCTCCCTGGGGGCGTGGCCGTGGGTCGCGTTCGCCGGCGGACGCCCGCCCGCGGAATGGTGGGCGCTTCCCGAGCCACTCGCCGCGCTGCGGCAAGCCGTTGGCCTGCGGGTCAACGCCATGCGCGCGGAGCTGGCGCGAGCCGACGCCTTCTCGGACTGGCTCAACGGCCGGTCCTAGCCTGCGCCTCCAGGTGCCACTATATGCAGTTGCGGAACTACGTGGTCACGTGGTAGCGCATGACCTCCAAGAGTAGCCGCGAGGCGGCTCAGGCGGCCACGGCTTCCCGCTCCGACCCCCGCTCCGGCACGGGCGCGACCTCCGGGGGTGCCGGGGTGGCGGCGACCGGCTCCAGGGGCGGGGCGGCGGGGCCGTCGAGCGAGATGTTGCGGGCGGCGAAGATCTTCTCGCGGATCTCCTTGGCGATCGCGGGGTGCTCTGACAGGTAGGCCTTGGCGTTGCCGCGGCCCTGGCCGAGGCGCTCGTTGCCGTAGGAGAAGAAGGAGCCGGACTTGGTGACGATGTTGTCCTCGAGGCCGAGATCGACGAGGCAGCCGGTCGAGGAGATGCCCTTGCCGAACTCGATGTCGAACTCGGCCTGGCGGAAGGGGGCGGCGAGCTTGTTCTTGACGACCTTGACGCGCACGCGGTTGCCGACGGCCTCGGTGCCGTCCTTGAGCGTCTCGATGCGCCGGATGTCGAGGCGCTGGGAGGCGTAGAACTTGAGCGCGCGTCCGCCGGGCTGGGTCTCGGGGGAGCCGAACATGACGCCGACCTTTTCGCGGATCTGGTTGGTGAGGATGCAGAGGGTGCTGGTGCGGTTGAGGTTGCCGGCGATCTTGCGCATCGCCTGGGACATCATGCGCGCCTGGGCGCCGACGGTCTGGTCGCCCATCTGCCCCTCGAGCTCCACGCGCGGGGTGAGCGCGGCGACGGAGTCGATCGCGACCACGTCGATCGCGCCGGAGCGCACGAGCATGTCGGCGACCTCGAGCGCCTGCTCGCCGTAGTCGGGCTGGGAGACGAGGAGCTCGTCGATGTCGACGCCGATCTGCTTGGCGTAGAGGGGGTCCATGGAGTGCTCGGCGTCGATGAAGGCGCACACCCCCCCGAGCTTCTGGGCCTCGGCGAGGACGTGGTAGATGAGCGTGGTCTTGCCGGAGGACTCGGGCCCGAAGACCTCGACGATGCGCCCGCGCGGCACCCCTCCGATCCCGAGCGCGAGGTCGAGCGCCAGCGCCCCGGTGGGAATCGCGGCGACACGCACCTGCGCGCCCTCGTCGCCCATGCGCATGACGGTGCCCTTGCCGAACTCGCGCTCGATCTGGGTGAGCGCGCCCTTGAGCGCGGCGTCGCGGGCCTTGGCGGCCTTCTCCTGGTCGTTGACGGGCATGGCGTGGCTCCTCCGGGATCGGGATTGGATCGATCGCAAAAGGTAGAGGGGGCTCCGGACAGAACAGTTGTTCGTATGAACCTTGGTCAGTTGCGGGGCGCGAGGGGGTGGGTTGCAAGCTCCTCGTACGAAGCCTCGGTGGGCGTGAGCCAGGACCGATAGAGCGTGACGGACCGCGGGGAGAAGGACAGCGGGGGCGTTGCCGGCAGGCTGCGCTCGCGGGGGGCGTCGCCGCTGCGCATGCGCGCGACGGTGACGTGGGGGCGAAAGCGCCGGCGCTCCGGCTGTGGGCCGATCTTCGATCGGTCGCAGACGATGGCGAGCGCGTTGGCGACGGTGTCGTGCAGCGCCTCCAGCGCGCGGTTGGAGTCGTCGCGCAACTCCACGGCGAGCGCGCGGGGCCGTCGCGGAGGCAACCACAGCGGCGCGCCCAACGTGAGCTCCCCGACCGGCCGGGCCTCGGCGCAGGCGGCGATCAGCGCCCCGCCGATGCTCTCGATCTCCCCCACGGGCCGGCTGCCGAGGAAGCAGAGCGTGAGGTGGAGCGTGTCGGGCTCCAGCAGCCGCAGCCGGCCGCGCGCGGCGGACCTCCGATCGGCGGCGGAGCGGCCGGCGTGGTCACCGGGCGCCGAGGGAACGTGCACACCCACGGCGGCGCGAGCGGCGGCGCGCACGCTCGCGGCGGCGCTGCGAGCCCAGGCGGCGAGCCGCGCGCGCACGTCGTCGGGCAGGTCGAGGGCCACGAACAGCCTGGCGGTGGCGCCGCGGGTCATGGGGGGATTGTGATGCAGCGGCGCGCCCGACCACGGCTCCGTGGCCTCGTGTGCGCACAGCCGGTCGAGCTCGAGCGAGAGTGCATGAGGGCCGGCACGGGGGCGCCGGGTATGTCACGTCCGACGCCCCCGGCCGGCGGTCCGAGTGCGTGGAGAGGAGGTCACGCGCCGGACCTCTGCAGGCGCCTGGACTGGGCTAGTCGACAGGGGCGCCCGAGAGCTTGGTGAGTCGATGTTGGCTATGCCTCGCCATCTTCTTGTTTGTACCACGGTGTCAGGATTTGCACAAGGGCATGTTTCTGACGCGCGTTGGCCGCCGGCCAGGTAGGACCGGTCACGCGCGGGAGCTCTGGAGGCCCGGTCGCAGCGCGTCTATTGCCCCACCGCTCCAGGCGGCCAGGCGCGCTACGCGCCGTGCCTGCGCGCCGGGAGCGGCGGGTCAGTGGTTCGCGACCCCTCCAGCACCCGGCGCACCATGTGCAGCGCGACCGTGGTGGCGCGATCGCGCACGTCGGCGCGGCCGCCGGGGAGGTTCACCGAGCGCGTGAGCGTGGCGCCGCCGGGGGCGACCACGCTCAGGCAGACGAGGCCCACGGGCTTCTCGGGGGCGCCGCCGCCGGGGCCCGCGATCCCCGTGACCCCGACGCCCACGTCCGCTCCGAGGCGCTCGCGGGCGCCTTCGGCGAGCGCCTGCGCGACCTCGGGGGAGACCGCGCCGTGGCGCTCGATCAGCTCTGCGGGGACGCCCGCCTGGGAGATCTTCGCCTCGTTCGAGTAGGCCACGATCGCGCCCCGCACGTACTCCGAGGCGCCCGGGAGCTCGGTGAGTCGGGCCGCGAGCAGGCCGCCCGTGCAGGACTCCGCGGTGGCGATCGTCCATGCCCCGCGCAGCAGCGCGGCGACCTGCTCGTCCACGGTGCCGGCGTCCTCGGAGAACAGCGTGTCCGGGTGGCGCGCGCGCACCACCGCCAAGAACGCCTCATAGACGCTCTCCTCGTCGGGCTCGTAGCGGGTGACGACCTCGATCTCACCTCGTTTCAAGCACGTCGTGATCTCCAGGCGCCCCAGCTCGACGCCCCCGCGCTCGGCCACCCTCAACGTCTCCGCGATCTCCGACTCCGGGATCCCGAACAGGCGCAGCGTCCGGCGGCGGTACGCCGTCGCGCCCGCGAGCGCCGCGCGCAGCGCGTCCGTGTGGATGGCCGCCTCCCACATCGGCCGCAGCTCCCGCGGCGGGCCCGGCAGGACCACCACCGTCGGGCCTCGGGTGGGCGACTCGCTCCCCCCGGCCCCCGGAGGCTCGCTGGGAGGTACCACCAGGCCCGGCGCGGTGCCCACCGGGTCGAGGATCGTCGCGCCCCGCGGGATCACCGCCTGCTTGCGGTTGCCCGCCCGGATCGCCTCCATGTCGAGGTGTGGCCCCCGATCGATCGAAGATCGGCCAGCCAGCCGCCTCAGGATCTCCGCGATGCGCTCCTCCAGCGCCTCGTCCAGCACCATCTCGCGGCCCTGGAACTCCCCCACCACCTCCGCCGTGAGGTCGTCCGCCGTCGGGCCCAGGCCGCCGCTGGTCAGCACCAGGTCGATGCCCTCCGCCGCCATGAAGCGCAGCGTCGCCAGCACGTCCCCGCGACGGTCCCCCACGATCGCGATGTGCGCCAGGTCCACCCCCAGCTCCTCCAGGCGGTCCGCCAGCCACGGGCCGTTGCGGTCCGCCACCCTCCCGGTGAGCACCTCCGTGCCGGTCACCACGATCCCCGCGCGCACGCTCACCGATTCACTTGCACGTCGGCTGTTCGCTCGCCGCCAGCGGGCGCATCCCCGCCCTCGTGATCTCGTACCCGATCGCCCGCGAGGACGCCGGCACCGTGTGCGGTTCGCCGTTCACCACCAGCCTCACCGCGTCGTTGCCCAGCGTCACTTCGAAGCGCCGCGCGTGATACGTGGGGAGCGTCGATTCCGGAGTCAGGATCAGGCCCGGGATTCGCTTGCGCCCGTCGCCGATCAGGCACACGTACACTTCCGCCGAGGGCTCCACCTTCAGCGAGGCCAGTGTCGCCGTGCTTGTCGCGACACCGCTTTTGTGTGCGGAGTGGCTCCTTTTCGCCACTCCGCGCGGGGTGCTCGCGGTCGGGGCGCTCGTCGAGGGGGCTCTGGTTGCCGCCGCCGCCCGAGAGCAGCGCGTACACCAGCAGCACGATCACCAGGCCCACCGCGCCCACCGTCGCCATGTAGGCCCGCGACGGGCCCTGGCGGGGTGGGGCTCCCGACCCAGCCCTTTGGGCTGTGTGCCCCCGATCCCTGATCGGTCCGCGGCGGTACGGGGCTCCGCCGCCGCGCGGGCGGATGCGCCGCGGCGAGGAGACCGCCGGCTGCTGGATCGGCTCCATCCCCTCCCCCGGGTGCTCGTAGTGCAGCTTGTACTCCTCCACCAGCGCCCGCCCGTCCAGGCCCAGCGCCTGCGCGTAGGTGCGCAGGAAGCTCTTCACGAACGTCGGGCCCGGCAGCAGGTCCCACTCCTCGTTCTCCAGCGCCCGCAGGTACTTCGCGCGGATCTTCGTCTGCGCCTCGATCTCCGAGACGTCGATCCGCGCGCGCATCCGCGCCTCGCGCAAGGTTGCTCCGATCTCCGACATCGGCTCAGAAGGCTAGTCGGTCGACCGACGCGCGCTCCTCCAGCGCCGCCAGCACCCTCGGCACGTCGCCCTCGGCGATCAGCACCTGGCGGGGCTTCGAGCCCTCGTACCCCGAGATCACTCCCCGGCGCTCCAGCATGTCGATCAGCCGCCCCGCGCGTGTGTACCCCAGGCGCAGGCGGCGCTGCAGCATCGAGGTCGACGCCGTCTGCATCTCCGCCACCAGCGCGATCGCGTCGCGCAGCAGCGGGTCCTCGTCGGGGTCGAACTCCTCCGGGGCGCCCTCCGTCCCCTCCGCCGGCTCCACCTCCTCCAGCAGCTCCTCCCGCAGCTCCGGCTCCCCCTGGCGGCGCCAGAAGTCCGTCAGCTTCGCGATCTGCGGCTCGTCGATGTACGCACCCTGGATCCGCTGCAGGCGCGAGGAGCCCACCGGGCTGAACAGCATGTCCCCCTGGCCCAGCAGCGACTCCGCGCCGTTCTGGTCGAGGATCACCCGCGAGTCCGTCTGCGAGGAGACCGCGAACGCGATCCGCGAGGGCACGTTCGCCTTGATCATCCCCGTGATCACGTCCACCCGCGGGCTCTGCGTCGCCAGCACCAGGTGGATCCCCACCGCCCGCGCCTTCTGCGCCAGGCGGATGATCGAGTCCTCCACGTCCGCCGGCGCCACCATCATCAGGTCCGCGAGCTCGTCGATCACGCAGAGGATGTACGGCAGCGGCGCTTCGCCGCGCTTGGCGCGCGACTTGTTCAGCTCGATCAGGCTGCGCGTGCGCGCCAGCGACATCGTCCCGTAGCGCTCCTCCATCTCGCGCACCAGGTTCTGCAGCGCGTTCGCCGCCATCCGCGGGCTCGTGATCACCGGCGTCAGCAGGTGCGGGATCGACTCGTAGTGGTTGAGCTCCACCTGCTTCGGGTCCACCAGCACCAGGCGCAGCTCGTGCGGGCTCGCCCGCAGCAGCACGCTCGCGAGCATCGCGTTGATCGCCCCCGACTTTCCCGCCCCCGTCGTGCCCGCCACCAGCAGGTGCGGCATCTTCGCGAGGTCCGCTCCGATCGCCTTCCCCGCCACGTCCTTCCCCAGCCACACCGTCAGCGGCGACCAATCCGCCGGGGGCTCCTGGAAGACGTCCCCCAGGCGCACGATCCGCCGGCGCGCGTTCGGCACCTCCACCCCCACCGCCTGCTTCCCCGGGATCGGCGCCAGGATGCGGATGTCCGTCGCCGCCAGCGCGTACGCCAGGTCGTCCTTGAGCTGCGCCACCTTCGCCACCTTCGTCCCCGGCGCCAGGCGCAGCTCGTAGCGAGTTATATGGGGGCCCGCCACCGTCCCGATCACCTTCGCCTGCACCCCGAAGTGGCCCAGCGCCTCCACCAGGCTCGCCGCCGTGCGCTCCTGGCCCGCAGTGTCCGGGCGCGCCTGCTCGGCGCTCGAGCGCGACAGCACCCGCGACGCCTCCGGGATCCTCCACACGAAGTCCGGGTCGTCCGTCACCACGTCCCGCAGGCGGCCCCGCGGGGTCAGGCTCTCCGCGTCGCTCGCCGCCACCCCCGCGACCGACTCCTCCTCCATCTCCTCCTCATGCTCTTCCTCGTTCTCGAACTGCCGCGCATCCAGCGAGGGGGCCTCCACGTGAGTCGCCCTCACCACCAGCTCCTCCGGCTCAGGATCCGGCGGCAGCAGCGGCTCCAGGGACGGCGGCACGATACGCAGGGGAGAGGGTCTGTACTCCGCCACCCGCGTTCGCAGCACCCGTGTGCTGTCCACCAGGCCGCTGCCCGTCGCTCGCAGCACCGTCGCCAGCGAGGCCCCCGTCAGCAGGATCAGACCCACCACGAACAGGAAGACCACCAGGATGTCCACCCCCACCTGCTGCACCAGCCTGTGCGCCACCACGTACAGCGCCTCCCCCACCGCGCCCCCCCGCTGCTGGAGGAGATGCGAGGACCACTGCGAGCCACCCGCGCCCCGCCCTTCGCTCACGCCCATCGTCCCCGCCGCCAGCGCCAGCACGATCGCACAGAACAGGCAGATGCTCCCGGTGCGCAATGGCCGCAGCGCCGGCAGCACCGGACGCATCAGCATCGCCGCGCCCCCACCCACCAGCGCGATCGGGGCCAGCACCCGCGCGCGGCCCGCGGCCCAGCCGAGCGCCATCGCGAGGGCGTGGCCCACGCGCCCGCCATCGCCGCCGCCATACAACACGAAGCCCATGAACACGCCCACCGCGATCAGCGCCAGCGCGAGCACGTCCCGCTGGCGCTCCTCCAGCTGCGGGAGCCGCGGTGGCCGCCACACCGGCGGGAAACGCACGCCCCGTCTCCGGGAGCGCGCGCCGATCCCCGACCGGCGCCGCGCCGGGGCTTTGCGCGAGCCGCGCTTACGTGGGCCTGCCATACACGCGCAACTTCGACATCCACGCCCAGGACCCTGCCTCGCCTGCGGAAAGCCCACCGCCACCGCGAGCCACGATCGGCACTGCGCCCGGACATTCCCACATAAAGCCCTTACCATCGCTTTAGTGCAGATCGGTACACAGGGACCCATATGAACGATTTCTCCCGCGCACCCAGAGTCCTCGTGGTCGAGGACGACGAGGACATCGCCCAGGCGCTCCAGCGCTCCCTGCGCATGGAGGGCTACGAGGTCCGCATCGCCGCCGACGGGGCGCAGGGCCTCGAGCAGGCGCACGCATTCGTCCCCGACCTCGTGATCCTCGACCTCGGCCTCCCCCAGATCGACGGCATCGACGTCGCCCGCGGCCTGCGCGAGCGCGACGACGTGCCGATCCTGATCCTCACCGCCCGCGACGCCCTGGAGTCCCGCGTGGAGGGGCTCGACGCCGGCGCCGACGACTACCTCGTCAAGCCCTTCGAGCGCCAGGAGCTGCTCGCGCGGATGCGCGCGCTGCTGCGCCGCCGGCCGCCCCGCGGCTCCGCGCCGCTGCGCGTCGGCGACCTCTCCCTGAACGCCGACACCCACGAGGTCGCCCGCGGCGAGCGCGCCATCGAGCTCACCCAGCGCGAGTTCGAACTGCTCGAGTACCTCATGCGCAACGAGCGCATCGTCATCTCCCGCCAGCGCCTCCTCGACGAGGTCTGGGGCTACGACCCCTTCTCCACCACCAACACCATCGAGGTCTTCGTCTCCAACCTCCGCCGCAAGCTCGAGGCCGAGGAAGAGCCCCGGCTGCTGCACACCATCAGGGGAGCCGGCTACGTCTTACGCGCGTAACCTAGGCGGGCGGGCCTCGGCGGCCTTCGACCGACTGCCGATCCGCACCCGCCTGGCGGGCGTCTCGGCGCTGCTCACGTTCGTGATCCTCTGCGCCTTCGCGCTGATCGTCGGCTCGCTCACCGTGCACCGCATCCGCTCGGACTTCAACCGCGAAGTCGCCGCCTCCGCGGGCGACCTCGCGGGGCTCCTGCAGATCGGCGTGAGCGGCAGCTACAGCCATGGCTTCGTCATCAACGTGCACCCCAACCTCGACGAATACGCCGCCCCCGATCACGCCGCCATCAGGGTGCTCACCCCGATCGGCGAACACGTGATCGCCCACACCGCCCACGCTCCCGGCCTCGGCCTCAGGAGCCACGCCAACGTCAACGGCTACCGCGTCGAATCGATCCTCAAGGAGCTCCCGCCGCCGATCGGCGGCGATGTCGTGATCCAGTACGCCCGCCCCCTCTCCGGCGTGCAGGACACGATCGCGCGCGTCGAGCTCCTGCTCGTGCTCGGCACGCTCGCCGGCAGCGGCCTCGCGCTGCTCGCCGGCGCGACGATCGCCCGCCGCGCGATGCAGCCCATCACGACGCTCACCACCACCGCCGCCGAGATCGCCCGCACCCGCGACCCCAGCGCCACCGTGCCCCAATCCGAGGCCGACGACGAGGTCGCCGAGCTCGCCCGCACGTTGCAGGGGATGCTCCGCTCGCTCGACGACGCCCACGCCGAGACCGAGGCGATGCTCGTCCGCCAGCGCCGCTTCCTCGCCGACGCCTCCCACGAGCTGCGCACGCCGCTGACCAGCGTGCTCGCGAATCTCGAGCTGCTCGCAGAGTCCCTCCACGGCGATCAGGGCGAGGCCGCGCGCTCCGCGCTGCGCTCCTCCCGGCGCATGCGCCGGCTCGTCGCCGACCTCCTGCTGCTCGCCCGCACCGACGTCAAGCGCGCCGTCGCGCACGAGCCCGTCGACCTCGCGCGGGTCGTGCTCGACGCCGCCGCCGAGCTCGGCCCCCTCAGCGGCGAGCACCAGCTCTCCATCGACGCCCACCCCGCCGTCGTGCAGGGCAACCACGACGAGCTCCTGCGGCTCACCCTCAACCTCCTCGAGAACGCGCTGCGCCACACCCCGCCGGGGACCGCGATCCGGGTGTCCACCGCGGTCGAGTCCCGTAGGGTGGGCGCAAACGGAGCGCCCGGCCCGGGCGGCAAGCGAGGCGACGTCCTGCTCGTGGTCGAGGACGACGGCCCCGGCGTCTCCCCCGAGCTCGCCCCCACCCTGTTCGAGCGCTTCGTCCGCGGCGCCGGCGACCGCGGCGGCTCCTTCGGCCTGGGTCTCGCGATCGTGCGCGCTGTCGCCGAGTCCCACGGCGGCTCGGTCGCCTTGGAGCCCACCCACCGCGACGGCCCCACCACCGGCGCGCGCTTCGTCGTGCGCCTGCCGCTCGCCGCGCAGCCGGCGGCGGTGGTGACGCCGGCGGCCCTGCAGGGCGCGCGGTCCCACTGAGGATCTGCGGGGCCCTCCCCGGGGTGGCGCAGGGATCGAAAGGCGCCCCAACGCCGGAGGGCCCTGACCAGGAGAGTCCGCAGGGCCCGCCGGACCGCCATCTCGATGGGCCGATCCACCCTGTTTGATCTTTTCGTCGCGTCCTGATAAGAAGACGTTGCCCGGTCTTCGGGCAAAAGCCGGCGCCGGGGGTCTCTGCCTTGAAGATGAGCTCCCCGGCGCCAGCCGACAACCCACGCCGGTAAGGAGGCCGGCTGGGCACGTCGATGATACCCAAGCGGCCGAACGCCCGGCTTTGCAGGCCCCGCCGGGCGAAAGCGCCGTATCCGTGGCCCCCACGGCCGGGCCCGCGAGCTCGGGAGCGGGCGCCTCGCCCATGGTCGTGCCCGGCGGCGCACGGCCCCGATCGGAGCCCCGCGCGCCGGCGCCGGCCGGAGAGGGGGGCCGAGTAAGAAACAGTGCTAGACAAAAGATTGACGGCGGGGTATCGTCGGATTCGATGGCACTGTTGTTCCTATCGAACCCCCGAAGTCGGGGCCTTTGTGCGGCACGACAGCACCATCAAGCCGATGCCGGGGCGTCTCTGCCTGAAGATGGGGCGCCCCGCGGAGGCAGACAACCCAACACAAACAAGGAGAAGCAAGATCATGCGAAGCATGAGCATGAAGATCCTAGGGCTGTGCTTCATCGCCGCCATGGCGCTGAGCGCGGTCGCGTTGACGTCCGCGTCGGCGGCGGGAAGGAACCCGCGGTGGGCGGTATGTAACCCAGTTCCTGCTGGAACAGGTCATTTCGAAGATAATCAATGCACGAAAGGAGGAACAGGGAATTGGGAAGCAAGAGAACTAACTAAAGGTGAAACGAAGGGAATATCGGTTGAAGCTAACGGCTCGCAGGAACTAAGGAGCGCAGAAGTAACTATACTATGCAATAAACTCAGTGTCCAGGCTGGTGCGCAGATCATAGGTGGCGAACCCGGCACCGACCAAGAGATACTGGTATATGAAGAATGCAAAGTCGTAAATTTTCCGACATGTAAAGTCCAGGGACCACCAAAAGCCGGGCATTGGGGAACAATTGAAACAAGAGTTTTAAGCTCAAGTTTAGGCTACAAAACCAAAGGAGCGGAGGAAACAGAAAATCAAAAAGAAACAGTAACCGTTTTCAAACCACAAACTAAAGAAGTATTTGTCGAACTAGAATTAGAAAAGGAAGCTGGAGGTTCATGCCCTGGGGGCGGAACTCTAGAAAAAATCGGACTCCCAGTAAAAGGCGAAGTCGCTTGTGAAAACGTCGAAGGTGCTACACATCTAGTAAAACATGAACTCAACTGCCCCGAAACCGCAATAAAAGTATACTGGCTGCAAGTCGCAGGAAGCCCAAAAGAAGAAAAACTCAAAAAACTCGAATTGCTAACCGCGGGAGCAACCTATGTAGGTAAATCGAAGATTGGCCTGACAGATGGGCAAGACTGGTGGATAGTTTGAGGCTCTTACTAGTCTGTGGTAATTGAGGCTGAAGTTTCGCTGGTGGTGTGGGGCCGGTTGGATCCGGCCCCACACCATGTCTAGTTTTTGTTGTAGATATCGGAGGCAATATGGGGTCCAGTGTTGATCGTGGAGTTGTGCCCAGGCGTGTGTCCTCAGTCGGCCCGGCTGTCGCCGCTGTCCTGGTATCTTTGCTGGCCTCGGGTCCTGTGTTTGCCTTAGGCGATGCCAACGAACCGGAATGTTCGGTGGCGACCGAAAGTTCTCCAGGCTTCAGGGCCTACCTGCCCGATTGCCGCGCCTATGAGATGGTTACTCCCCCGTTCAAGGATGGCTCCCCTCCGCAGGTGCGGGCGATCTCGAGCGACGGGTCGCAGGTGATCGTCAGCTCGCTCGGTGCTTTTGCGGGCACCGAAGGCGATCCCTACGACGTGACGGCGGGCGCCGTGTACGAGCTCACGCGTTCGGGGTCGGGGTGGGTGGCGTCCCCCGTCACGCCACCGGCATCGCTGTCTTCCGGCGCCAACCTGTTTGGCGTCAGCGCGGATGCCACCAGGGTGCTGTGGGAGATGCACGGCATGTCAAAGTCGGTGTATTCGGCAGATCTCGATGTTCATGAAGCGGATGGCTCGTTCGTCAAGGTTGGGCCTATGGTCCCGCCGGCGGCCGCGGACGGCCCGCCGGAGGGCAGCAGTGGCCACTTCTATGTCCATGAGGAATTCGCCGGCGCGTCGCACGATCTGTCGCATGTGCTGTTCAACATCGTTGCGGGGGACCCAACGGTCCTCTGGCCGGGCGATACGACGACAACGCCAACCAGGGAGCGTTCGCTCTATGAGTATGTGGGCACCGGCAACGCGCATCCGCTGCTGGTGGGACTCTGTACTTCGAGCATGGGTGGCTCCTGCCCAAGCGGCGAAGGTCATCTGATCAGCAACTGCGGAACGGCGCTGGGCTCGGGAGAAGACACGTACAACGCGGTGTCGGGGAGCGGGGAAGCGGTGTTCTTTACGGCCGTCGGCCACAATGTCGAAAGTGGATGCGAAGGATCGGTCGCGGCGCCGGAAGTCAGCGAACTGTATGCGCGTCTCGACCAGTTTCAGACGGTCGCGATCTCCGAGCCCTCTCATGGCCAGTGCACGGAATGCAACACGCCGGCGACCGCGGCGGAAGGGAGGAGGCCGGCGGTCTTTCAGGGCGCCTCCGAAGACGGATCGAAGGTATTCTTCCTCACCGAACAGGAACTGTTCGCTGGGGATTCCACCAAGAATCTCTACGAGTACGATTTCAACAACCCCAAAGGCGAAAAGATCGTGCGGGTCTCGGGTGGATCCTCTGAAGTGCAGGGTGTGGCGCGCGTATCGGAGGACGGGTCGCACGTGTACTTCGTCGCAAAGGGGGTTCTGACCGGCGTAAATGCTGAAGGTAAGTCGCCGGTGTCCGGCGCGAACAACCTGTACGTGTTCGAGCGCGATGCCGCGTACCCGGACGGGCGCACGGAATTTATCGCCACGTTGTTCGAAGCTGATTCCCAAGATTGGAGCCAGGAAGACCAGCGCCGGGTGCAGGCCACGCCCGATGGCCGCTTTCTTGTGTTTGAGAGCCGCGCGGATCTGACGCCCGGAGATACGAGCACCCTGCCGCAGGTCTTCGAGTACGACGCGCTGACGGAGAAGCTCGTGCGCGTCTCGATCGGCGCGGAAGGCTACCCCGATGGGGGCGCGAACGCAAACGCGAGCTACTCGCTCATCTCCTCCCAGAGCTATTCCGGTGAAAGTTTGCCTACGGCACCTTCAACTCACTTGGCGGTGTCGGCGGATGGTTCGCGCGTGCTCTTTTCCAGCCCGGGCGCCTTGACCGAAGGCGCGGCTGCCGCGCATGCAGAAAGCGTGTATGAGTATCGCAGCACCGGCTTGATCGAGAACGGGAACGTGTATCTGATCTCCGATGGCATGAACGCGTTGGAATCCGAACCGCTCGGCTTGAGCCCCTCGGGTGCGGATGCGTTCTTCCAGACGGCGGACCCGCTGCTGCCCTCGGACGTGGACACCCAGCTCGATATCTACGACGCGCGGGTGGGCGGCGGGTTCCCGGCGCCGCGCGCGCCGGCGGCGTGCGTCGGCGACGCGTGTCAGGGCGCGGTCTCCGCGCCGCCGTCGTTCGGTGCGCCGGGGAGCGCGTCTGTCTCCGGCTCGGGCAATCTGACTCCCACACTCACGCCTGTACCGACGCCGGTGACCCCCAAGCCCAAGCCGAAGCCGAAGAAGTGTAAGAAGGGCTTCGTCAAGAAGCACGGCAGATGTGTCAGGGTCAAGACCCCGAAGAAGAAGACCAAAGCCAAGAAGGCCGGCAACGGCCGGGGGGTAAAGTGATGATCAGGGTTAACTTCTGCACGGCAAACCACCATTACCTCGCCGTGCGAGCGTGGTTGACCGCGGTGGTCCTCACGATGTTCGCGGCGCTTGTGGTGTCGCTCGGTGTGTCCTCGGCGTCGGCGGCGGACACGGTCGCCTGGACGATTCGTGGCGTGCCTCAGCCGACGCGCTTCTCCCACCACGACGCCACGAGGTGCGAAAAGTACAGCGGAAACTGCGATCGCTACCAGTTGCTCGCGGCGAACGTGAGCGATGTGGCGTCCAGTGGGCCGATCACGGTGACGGACAAGCTGCCGCCGGGCATCACCACCGCGCAGACGCCGGAAAGTGTAGGCGGCGAATGGGTCTGTACGGAAGGCACGACGGTGACGTGTACGTCCGAAGAACCGGTCCTGGCGGGTCGGGATGCGTATCCGATCACGGTCTTTGTCACGGCTCCGAGCGTATCGGCATCGGGCTCATTGAAGAACGAAGTGTCGATCACTGGCGGGGGCACGGCTGCTGTGGCCTCGACGAGCGAGGAAACACTCATCAGCGCGCAGCCGCCGCCGTTTGGCCTGAGCGAACTAGGTTTTGAAGTGGGCGCGGCCGACGGCACCGGTTCGGCGCAGGCCGCCGCTCACCCGTGGCAGGTCACGACGAGCTTTGAGATCCCAGTGGTCGAACTTCCTGGTTCTGAAGGGGAACTATTTGAGCCTGTAGAAAGCATGAAGGATGTCGTCGTCGAACTGCCGCTGGGCCTCCTCGGCGACCCGCAGGCGGCGGCGAAGTGCACGCAGGCCGAGCTCGGACATAGACAATGTCCGGCGGGGAGCAGTGTGGGGTCGGTCGAGATCGGCGCAGAATTGACTCTCG
Source organism: uncultured Solirubrobacterales bacterium (assembly GCA_963813765.1). GTDB lineage: Bacteria > Actinomycetota > Thermoleophilia > Solirubrobacterales > Solirubrobacteraceae > Palsa-744. Next base: position 208,489 of record CAWFAB010000006.1, on the reverse strand, counting down.
ATCGCTTCTCGTTCTCGCATGACAATTCCTACACCTCGGCACTCTACAACATGGTGCCCGAGGGTGGTTATCCCGCGGAGTTCGGGTTCGTGTACTTTGGCTCCGCTCCGATCTACCTGTATGCGAGCGTGGTGCATAGCTCCTCGGGCTACCGTCTGCGCATCGCGAATCCGGGACTTCCGGATGCCGTAGGAGCGTTCGGCGGGGCGTTCACGTTCTATGGCGAGCCCGCGAAGATCGAAGGAGAATCCTCCGAAGCGGCGTTCCTGACGAACCCGACGCGCTGCACGACGGAACCGCAGAAGGCCAGAGCCGAAGTGGAATCATGGGAAAATCCCGGACACCCGGTGGAAGAAGTCTCCACGGTCTACCCGCAGCTGACAGGGTGCAACCTGCTGCAGTTCAACCCGTCGCTCACCCTCGCGCCAAGCGCGGCGCCTGAAGGCGGCACCACCCAGGCGGACGAGTCCTCCGGCTACAGCTTTGCTCTGAAGCTCCCCCAGACCGAAGCGTTCTCCGAACTGGCGACCCCGGAGCTGAAGGATGCGACGGTCACGCTCCCCGAAGGCGTGTCGGTCTCCCCCTCGGCCGCGCAGGGCCTTGAGGGCTGCCCGGCCGAAGGCCCGGAAGCGATCAACATCTCCGGGCCCGGGTCCGAAGAAGTTGGAGCGGATGGCCTGAAGCGCCAGGCGAAGGGCCGCTGTCCGGGCGCCTCGACGCTCGGCACGGTCGAGGTCTGCACGCCGCTGCTTCCCAACCGGGCCAACAGGGAAGGCGTCAAAGAAGAAGGCGAGAAGGCGTGTGAAGAACACGACGCCATCGCGCCGCTGCAGGGCCACGTCTACCTGGCGCAGCCCGAATGTGGAGGGACCGCTCAGCCCGAATGCACCGACGCCTACGCTGAAGGCAAGGGCGGAGCAACCAAGGAAGGCAGGCTGTACGGGCTCTACATCGAAGTCGAAGGGGACGGCGTGATCGTCAAGCTCCCGGGCACGGTGTCCGCGAACCCCGCGACCGGCCGGCTCCAGGCGACGTTCAACGAAAACCCGCAGCTCCCGTTCGGCGAGCTGAAGCTGCAGCTCAAGGGCGGCCCGCGGGCGCCGCTGGCGAACCCGCAGAGCTGTGGATCCTTCGCGACGACGTCGACCCTGACCTCGTGGGCGGGCCAGGAAGAACAGAGCACGTCGCCGTCCTTCAACGTGGACTGGGACGGCAAAGGCGGCGCATGCCCCGCGAGCCTGCCGTTCAGCCCGACGTTCACCGCGGGCACCACCATCCCGACCGCGGGCGCCTTCAGCCCGTTCACGCTGTCGTTCTCCCGCCAGGATCGTGAACAGGATCTCTCGGGCCTGAGCGTGACGCTGCCGCCGGGGCTGCTGGGCAGGATCGCGGGTGTCCCGTTGTGCGCAGAAGCGCAGGCGAACGCCGGGTCCTGCGGCTCAGAAAGCGAAATCGGCAGCGCGAGCGTGCTCGCCGGCCCCGGTGAACACCCGCTGTATGTCCCCGGGGGTCGCGTGTATCTCACGACCGGATACAAGGGTCAGCCGTTCGGTCTCTCGGTAGTGGTGCCCGCGGTCGCGGGCCCCTTCAACCTCGGCAACGTCGTCGTCCGCGCCTCGATCCGCATCGACCCGAGCACTGCGCAGGTCACGGTCGTGAGCGACCCGTTCCCGCAGTCCAAGGACGGCGTGCCGTTCCGGTTGCGCACGGTCAACGTCGAAGTCAACCGGCCGGGCGGGTTCACGTTCAACCCGACGAACTGCTCGCAGATGCGCGTGACGGGCACGATCTCAAGCGCCCAGGGCGCGAGCGCGAACGTCGCGAGCCCGTTCGCGGTCGCCGGCTGCAGAAGCCTCCTGTTCAAACCCAAGTTCTCCGTCTCCACCAAAACCAGGGCATCCAAAGCCACCGGCACGAGCCTGCACGTGGTCGTGACCTCCACTCCGGGACAGGCCAACATCGCCTCGGTGCACGTCGAACTGCCGAAGAAGCTCCCCTCCAGGCTCACGACGCTCCACAAAGCCTGCCTGGAAGCCACGTTCAACGCCGACCCGAGCTCCTGCCCGGCCGCGTCGGACGTGGGCGCCGCAACCGCGCGCACACCCGTGCTTAGCGTCCCCCTGACAGGGCCCGCCTACCTCGTCTCCCACGGCGGCGCGGCGTTCCCCGACCTCGTCGTCGTGCTCCAGGGCGAAGGCGTCACGATCGACCTGACCGGCGCAACCCACATCACCAAGGGAATCACCAGCAGCACCTTCAGCTCGCTGCCCGATGCGCCGATCAGCAACTTCGACCTCCTCCTGCCCCAGGGACCAAACTCCGTGCTCACCGCCACTGGCAACCTCTGCGCGAAGCCGCTCAAGATGCCAACCGTCATCACCGGCCAGAACGGCGCCCGGATCAAGCAGTCCACCAAGATCGCCGTCAGCGGCTGCCGCCACAAACACAAACGACGCACAAAGACCAAGAAGTAGCGGCGGGCCAGCGGCGGGCCAGCGGGTGGGTTACCCCAAGCCCGCGCGCTGCCCTACACCTCCACCACGACCGGCAGCACCATTGGCCGGCGCTTCAGACGGTCGTAGACCAGCTGCGCCAGGTCGTCGTGGAGGGCCTGCTGGATCAGGTTGACCTCGTGGAGGTCCTCCTCCGCGGCGCGGCGCAGCGACTTCTCCACCGTGAGGCGGATCTCCTCCACCAGCTTCCCCGCCTCGTCGAGGAACGGCACGCCGCGGAAGATCACCTCCGGGTCGGCCACCGAGCGCCCGTCCTGCTCGGCGATCGTCGCCACCACGATGAAGATCCCGTCCGCCGAGAGCATCCGCCGGTCGCGCAGCGCCACGTCGGCCATGTCGCCGATCTCCACCCCGTCCACGAACACCATGCCCGACTGCTCGTGCTCGCCGAAGCGCGCCCTCCGTCCATCCAGGTCCAGCGGCAGGCCGTTGTCCCCCTGGAAGATGTCCTCCGGGGCGATCCCCACCGCCTCGGCGAGCTGGGCATGCAGGCGCATCCGCTTGAAGTCCCCGTGGAACGGCATCACGTACCGGGGCTGCACGAGGTTCAGCATCAGCTTGACCTCCTCCGCGTACCCGTGCCCAGAGGCGTGCACCGGCGCGTCGCGCGGGGTCACCACGTCGCAGCCGATGTGGTAGAGCCGGTCGATCGTCTCGTTCACCGCGCGCTCGTTGCCCGGCACCGAGGTCGCGGAGAAGACGACCGTGTCCCCGCTGTGCAGCTGCACCTGCGGGTGGTCGCGGTAGGCCATCCGCCGCAGCGCCGAGAGCGGCTCGCCCTGGGAGCCCGTCGAGATGATCACGATCCGCTCGTCCGGGAAGTTCTCGATCTCCCGCGTTCCCACCAGCAACCCCTCGGGCACCTCGATGTGGCCGAGGGTGCGACCGATGCCCACGTTCTTGCGCATCGAGCGCCCCACCAGCGAGACCTTGCGCCCCAGCGCCTGCGCCGCGTCCACCACCTGCTGCACGCGGTGGATGTTCGAGGCGAAGCTCGTCACCACGATTCGCCCCTCGCAACGCGCGAACACCTCCTCCAGGTGGCGCCCCACCACCGACTCCGACGGGGAGAAGCCCTCGCGGTCCACGTTGGTGGAGTCCCCGCACAGCAGCAGCACCCCCTCGCGCCCCAGTTCCGCCAGGCGCGAGACGTCCGCGGGCGGCCCGTCCACGGGGGTCTGGTCGAACTTGTAGTCGCCCGTGATCAGCACCGTCCCCAGCTCCGTCCCCAGCGCCACCGCGCTGGAGTCGGGGATCGAGTGGGTCATGTGCACCATCTCCATCGAGAACGGCCCCAGCTCCAGCACTTCCCCCGGCGCCACGTCCACGAGCTCCACGTCGCGCAGCTTGTGCTCCTCGAGCTTCGAGCGGGCCATCGCCATCGTCAGCGCCCCCCCGTACACCGGCGGGAGATCGGCCTGCTCGGCCAGCTCGCGCAACACCCACGGCAGCGCCCCCAGATGGTCCTCGTGGCCGTGCGTCACCACGATCGCCTCGATCTCCCGGGCGCGCTCGCGCAGGTAGGAGAAGTCCGGCAGCACCAGGTCGATGCCCACCATCTCCGGCGTCGGGAAGCGCAGGCCCACGTCCACCACCACGATCCGCCCGTCGTGCTCCACGACGGTCATGTTCTTGCCGATCTCGCCCAGGCCGCCGAGCGGCAGGACGCGCAGCGCCGCGCTCACGCGTGTTGCGCCCGCGCCGGCGGCACGGAGGTCTCGCTCGCCGACCCCGAGATCCTGCCGGCCCTCGGGGTTGCGCCGTCGCGCGAAAGCCCGCCGGCCCCGCCGGCCGTGGAGGCCTCGCCGGCCGGCAGCAGGCCGTGGCGCACGAGCATCGCCCGCACCGCCGCGAGCTCCTCCGCGCTCGCCTCCACGAGCGGCAGCCGCAGGCCCCCGGCGCGGTGGCCGAGCAGGTTCAGCGCGGCCTTCGTGCACGTCGGGCTCGCCGTCATGAACAGCGTCTCGTACACGTCGCGCAGCGACGCGTCGATCTCCGCGCGGCGCTCGGGCTCATCCACCATCCGGCGCATCTCGTCTCCGACTACGTGGCTCGCCACCAGAACGCCCCCCGCGCCACCCATGTCGAGCGTGCGCGCGAACGTGCCGTCGTCGCCCGCGTATACCTCCAGGCCGTCGATCAACTGCAGCTCCGCGGCGTTCGCCTGCTTGACCCCCACCACGTTCTCGATCTGCGCCAGCTCCGCGAGCAGCTCGGGCCCCATGTTCGTGGCGGTGCGCCCGGGGATGTTGTAGAGGATGATCGGCCTGTCGGTCGCCTGCGCGATCGCTTCGTAGTGCCGCTTCAAGCCACGCGGGCTCGGCTTGTTGTAGTAGGGGGTCACGCTCAGGTGCGCGTCGGTCCCCAGTTCCGTCGCACGTTCGGTCAGGTACACCGCATGGCGGGTGTCGTTCGTGCCGGTGCCCGCCACGATCGTCGTGCCCGGTGGGCGCTCGCGCGTCGCCAGCCCGATCAGCCCGAGCTGCTCCTCGTCGGTCAGCGTCGAGGCCTCCCCCGTCGTGCCCGCCACCACGAACCCGTCCGAGCCGTGCGCCGCCAGGTGGTGCATCAGCGCCACGAACGCCTCCTCGTCGACGCGGAGGTCCGCGTCGAAGGGCGTCACGATCGCCGTCAGGATCGTTCCCAGGTTCCCCATCCCGGCCATTATCACACGCTATCCCAATGGGAGGGGGCTCAGGGGGAGGGCCTGCCCTCCCCCTGCCTTCACACGCCGCCCGCATCATCGAACAGCAGTGTCTCCAGACCCACTGTCAGCGGCTCCTGGAGCGCGCCCACTCTACGGACCGCGAGCAGCACCCCGGGCATGAACGACTCCCGGTCGATCGAGTCGTGGCGGATCGTGAGCGTCTGGCCGAGATCGCCGAGGATCACCTCCTGGTGGGCCACCAGGCCGGGCAGGCGCACCGAGTGGATCGGCGGCTCCGCGCCGCCGCTCGCCTGCGCCATCAGCCGCGCGGTGCGCGCCGCGGTGCCGCTGGGGGCGTCGAGCTTGCGATCGTGGTGCAGCTCCACGATCTCCGCCTTGGCCATGTGGCGGGCCGCCTGTGCCGCGAAGCGCATCATCAGCACCGCCCCGATCGCGAAGTTCGGCGCCACCAGCACGTTCGCGCGGGGCAGGCCCTCCGGGGTGCGCGCCTCCCGCAGCGGCTCCACGTCGAAGCCGGTGGTGCCGATCACCACGTGAACCCCCGCCCGCACGCACTCCAGGGCGTTCTCCAGGGCTACGTCGGGACGGGTGAAGTCCACCACCACATCCGCACCCGGCAATACCTCCGCCAACGCCGTGCCGAGCGTCGGATCGGCGCGGCCGCTCAGCTCCATGTCCCCGGCGCCCTGCACCGCCGCGACCACCGCTTGGCCCATGCGGCCCGCTGCGCCCGCCACCGCCACCCGGATCATGTCGGGTGGGCGGGTTCGAGTTCCAAGGGCGCCAGCGCCTTCAGCAGCGCATCCTCGTCCGGGCCGATCGCTGCGACCGACAGGCCCGGCCCACGGAACAGATCCGTGGCGAGCTCCTGCAGGTCGTCCACCGTGACGGCGTCGATCCGCGCGATGATCTCCTCCACCGAGAGGATCGGCAGCTCGCACAACACGGAGGCCCCCAGCCTGTTCATGCGTGCCGCGGTGGACTCCAGCGAGAGCGCCAGGCGGCCCTTGGCGTTCTCCCGCGAGCGCTCGAGCTCCTGCGCGTCGGCCGGTTCGCGCACGAAGCGCTTGAGCTCCGCCGCGATCACCTCGAGCGCCTGCTCGAGGTTCTCCGGGCGCGTGCCCACGTACAGCCCCACCTCGCCGGTGGCGGCGTACAGGTTGGAGAAGGAGAACACCGAGTACGCGAGACCGCGGCGCTCGCGCACCTCCTGGAAGAGCCGCGAGGAGGCGCCGCCGCCGAGCACGTTGTCGAGCACTCGCAGCGCGAAGCGGCGATCGTCGTCGCGCGCCATCCCCTGGCCGCCCAGGCAGAGGTGGTACTGCTCGGTCTCCTTGCTCAGAAAGCGCACCCGCCGTTTGAATAGAGGCCCACCCACCCCGCCGATCCGCGGCTGTGCGGCGGCCGCCGGCCTGTCGATCCGCGCTGTCTCGGCCGCACGAGCCATCTCCACGAGCGCGTCGTGGTTGACCGAGCCGGCCGCCGAGATCACCACACCGGCGGGGGTGTAGCGCTCGGCGTGGAAGGACCGCAGCTGCCCGCGCGTGACCGACCTGACGACCTCGGCACGCCCGATCACCGCGCGACCGAGCGGATGCTCGCCGAAGACCGCCTCGCCGAGCACGTCGAACACGCGGTCCTGCGGGTCGTCTTCGTACATCGCGATCTCTTCCAGCACCACTTCGCGCTCGGCCTCGAGCTCCCCCATGCGGGGACGCCACACCATGTCAGCGATCACGTCGAACGCGCGCTCCAGGTGCCTGTCGAGCACCCGCGTGTACACCGACGTCGCCTCCTTGTCGGTGCCCGCGTTGAGCTCGGCGCCCATCGCGTCGAAGATCTGGTCGATCTCCTCCGAGCCGTAGCGCTCCGAGCCGCGGAACAGCATGTGCTCGAGCAGGTGCGAGATCCCCGCGTGCTCGTCGCGCTCCAAAGCCGAGCCCGCGCCGATCCAAAACCCGAGCGCAACCGAGCGCACCGCCGGCATCGGTTCGCTCACCACCCGGACGCCCGAGTCCAGGGTGGTGATGCGATGGCCCTCGGCTGTTGTGCTCAATACCTGTCGCTGTCGCGGCCGGAGCCGTGGCGGGGACGGCCGGAGCCGCGCTCTCCACGGTCGCTGCGAGAACGGTCGCGATCGCCGGGACCGCGACCTTCACGGCCGTTGCGCGAGGAGGATGAAGGCCGGGCGGACCCTCGGGGTGGGCGGGATCCAGATCCCCCGCCGGCGCCGACGGCGGCGAGCTCCTCGACCGACTTGCCCGCGATCTCCGGATCGTGGGCGAGGCGCAGGCCGATGCGGCCGCGCTCGCGGTCGACCTCGACCACGCGCACATTGATCTCATCGCCTTTGTTGAGCACCTCCTCGACGCTCGCGATCCGCTCGCCGGGAGAGACGTTGGAGATGTGCAGCAGGCCGTCGGTGCCCTTCGCCAGCTCGACGAACGCGCCGAAGGTGGTCGTCTTGACGACCTTCCCGAGGAACTCGTCGCCGACCTCGACCTCCTTCATCATCATCCGCACCCGCTCCACCAGCGCATCGGCGAGCTCGCCGTTGGCGGAGTAGATCAGCACCTGGCCGTCGTCGTTGACGTCGATCTGGGATTCGAACTCCTCCGAGAGGCCCCTGATCGTTTCCCCGCCCTTGCCGATCAGCAGGCCGATCTGGCTGGGATCGATCTGAATCGTCTGGATGCGCGGGGCGTACTGGCTGAGCTGCGAGCGCGGACCCTCGATCACCTCGGCCATCCGCCCCAGGATGTAGGAGCGTGCCCTGTGCGCCTGGGTGAGGGCGTCGCGCAGGATCTCGAACGTGACGCCCGAGATCTTGATGTCCATCTGCAGCGCGGTGATGCCCCGCTCGGTCCCGGCCACCTTGAAGTCCATGTCCCCCAGGTGGTCCTCCACGCCGGCGATGTCGGTCAGCACGACGTAGTCCTCGCCCTCCTTGATGAGGCCCATCGCGATGCCCGCCACGGGGCGCTTGATCGGCACGCCCGCGTCCATCAGCGAAAGCGAGGAGCCGCACACCGAGGCCATCGAGGAGGAGCCGTTGGACTCGAAGATGTCCGAGACCACGCGGATCGTGTAGGGGAACTCCTCGATCGTGGGCACCATCGGTGTGAGCGCCCGCTCGGCGAGCGCGCCGTGGCCGATGTCGCGGCGCTTGGGGCCCAGGCGACCGGCCTCCCCGACCGAGAACGGCGGGAAGTTGTAGTGGTGGAAGTAGTACTTTTTGCTCTGCAGGCCGAGCGTGTCCAGGCGCATCTCCTCCTTGAGCGTGCCGAGCGCCGCAACGCTCAGAGCCTGGGTCTGCCCGCGGGTGAACAGCGCCGAGCCGTGCGTGCGCGGCGCAACGCCCACTTCGATCGAGATGTCGCGGATCTCATCCTCCGCGCGGCCGTCGGGGCGCTTCTTGTGCACCGCGATGCGCTCGCGGATGATCGCCTTCTCGAGCTTGTCGAAGGTCAGCTGCACCGCGGCCCGGCGGGCCCTGGCCTGCTCGAGCTGCTCCTCGCCCGCGCCCTCGGGCGCCGGGGGGGCGTGGTGCTCGAGGATCGCCTGCTCGACCTCCGCGGTCGCGTCCTGGCGCTCGAGCTTCTCCACGACCTGCGTGGCCGCGTCGAGCGCGCTCCCGTGCGAGGCGCGGATCGCGGCGAGCAGCGACTCGTCCACGACGGGGGGCTGCACCGCGATCTTCTTCTTGCCCACCCGCGCCGCGAGCTCGCGCTGCAGCGCACAGATCTTCTTGATCTCCGAGTGCGCGATGTCGAGAGCGTCGAGGATCTCCGCCTCGGAGATCTCGTTCGCGCCGGCCTCCACCATCAGGATCGCGTCCTCCGAGCCGGCAACCACCAGATCGAGGTCGGTGCAGACCTCGCCGCCGCCGCCGGGAAGCTGCTCCTCGCCGGGGTTCACCACGAAGTTGCCGTTGACCTTGCCGATTCTCACCGCGCCCACCGGGCCGGCGAAGGGCACATCGGAGATCATCAGCGCCGCGGAGGCGCCGTTCATCGCGAGGATGTCATAGGGGTGCACGTGGTCCACCGAGAGCGGGATCGCGACCAGATGGGTCTCGCGGTTCCACCCCTTCGTGAACAGCGGCCGCAGCGGGCGATCGATCATGCGCGCGGTCAGCGTCCCCTTCTCGCCCGAGCGCCCCTCGCGCTTGAAGAACGAGCCGGGGATCTTCCCGGCCGCGTACATCCGCTCCTCCACGTCCACGGTGAGCGGGAGAAAATCTACGTCGCGGGGGTTGCCCGCGGTGGCGGTCGCAAGAACCATCGTGTCGCCCTGGCGGACGACCACTGCGCCGGAGGCCTGCTTGGCCATCCTGCCGGTCTCGAACGAGATCTCGCTGCCTGCGATCTCCACGGAGACCCGTGTCACGGCGTCGCTGCTCATATGTTCTACCTTCCTCGTCCGCCCGTCGGTCGGCGGAGCTGTCTTTTTATTCTCTGTTCCGAACGCTGTGAGCTTAGCGGAACGCGCGCCGCGACCTGTCCGGCTCAGCTCACTTGCGAAGGCCGAGCTCTTTGATCAGGGCGCGGTAGCCCTCGAGGTCGTTGCGCTGCAGGTAGTTCAGAAAGCGCCGGCGACGTCCCACCAGCATCAGCAGGCCGCGACGCGAGTGGTGGTCTTTCTTCTGCTCGCGCAGGTGCTCGGTCAGGTGGTTGATGCGCTCGGTCAGGAGCGCGACCTGCACCTTCGCGTTCCCGGTGTCGCGCTCGTTCGCCCCGAACTTTGCGGTGAGCTCGCGCTTTCTCTCGGTGGTAAGGGTCATCGGCGGCCGCAAACGGTAGCAAAGAGCGCCATGCATACCGGATTGCGTCCGTCAGAGCTCGGCGAGGATCTCGCGGGTCTGCTCGACGTCACGGTGCATCTGCTCGATCAGCGCCTCGAAAGTGGCGAAGCGCCGCTCGCCGCGCAGGCGGTGCAGGAAGTCGATGCGCATCTCCGTGCCGTAGAGGTCGCCATCGAAGTCGAGCAGGTAGGCCTCGATCAGCTCGCCGCGGCCGGTGGTGAAGGTGGGGCGCACCCCGACGTTGACCGCTGCCGGGCGGCCATCGGCAAGGCAGGCGTAGATGCCGTGGCCGGGACACACGAGCTCCTCCTCGGGGATCAGGTTCGCGGTCGGAAAGCCCAGCGTGCGCCCGCGTTCGTCGCCACGCACCACCTCGCCCCGAAGCTGAAAGGGATCGCCGAGGAAGCGGGTCGCCTGATCTACCTCACCGGCCAGCACGAGCCCGCGGATGTGGCTGGATGAGACGATCTCCCCGTCCACCTCCAGCAGCGGGTGCACCGTCGTCTGAAAGCGCTCGTTCGCGGCCAGCAGCCGCGTGTCGCCCTGCGCGCGGTTGCCGAAACGGAAGTTCTCGCCGATCGACACCCGCACCGCCCCGAGCGCCGCAACCAGCACCTCGTCGATGAACTCCTGCGCGCTGCGCGCCGCGAAGTCGGCGTCGAAGGGGATCACGATCAGCTCCTGCACGCCCAGCGCAGCCATCAGCTCGGCCTTCGCATCCAGGCGGGTGAGCAGCTTCGGCGCGTGCTGCGGAGAGACCACCGAGACCGGGTGGGGCTCGAACGTGAGCACGCTGTCCGAACCGCGGATCACCTCGCGGTGGCCGAGGTGCACGCCGTCGAAGGTGCCGACCGCCACCTGGCGCTCACGGCGCCGCACATCGGGTAGCCAGGTGATCTTCACCGACGGGAAGCCTAATGCTGTTCGCCGGGCGCAGCCTGCCCGCCATCTTCGACAGCCGGCCCGTTTCGCTCCCGGCGCTGCTCGCTGCTGCGAGGCTGCTCCGCCGCGGCGAGCGCATCCTCGATCGAGATCGGTTCGGGCGCCTCCCACGGCTCCCCACGCCGCGGCGGCGCCACGGCCTCCTCCACCCCGAAGGGCCCGATTGCGGTGCGCCGCAGCTCTTCGCAATAGGCATCGCCAAGGTCGGCGATCAGCGAGCGCACATAGGTGCCGGACGAGCACTCGATCAGATAACCTGCGCGCGGGTGGGCGGGATTTGGGTGGGCGGGATTCTCTTCTCTCCAGAGCTGCTCGAAGCGGGAGACGGTGACGACGCGCTCGGGCATCTCGAAGCGCTCGCCGCGGCGCGCGCGCTTGTACGCGCGCTCGCCTCCTATCTTCACCGCGGAGTAGATCGGGGGCCTTTGGCGCACCTCACCCGTTGGCAGCACCGGCGGGTCGGGCGGCAGCTTACCGGTGTACTCGATCTCCCCCTCCGGGTCTCCCGTGCTCGACACAGCCCCGAGCCGCGCCACGGTCTCATAGCGCTTGGGGAGCCCCATCAGCTTCTCCTGGATGCGCGTCGCCCGCCCCACCAGCACCAGCAGCAGGCCGCTCGCGAAGGGGTCGAGCGTGCCGGCGTGCCCCGTCTTCACGCCCCCCAGCGCGCGACGCACCGCGGCGACCACGTCGTGCGAGGTCATCCCCACGGGCTTGTCGATCAGAAGGACCCCGTTGGCCTGGGGGAGGGCAGGCCCGGGGGGGGCGGGACTGATCCTTTGGGGAGGTCGGGAGGGGGGCCTGCCCCCCTCCCGTTGAGGGCCCCCTCCCAGTTTAGAGAGGGAGAGAGATTTCACGCCGGCGCCGGCGCGGGGTGCAGCTGTGCGGCGATCTCGCGCCGCAGGAACTGGATCAGCTCCTCCGGCTCGAGCGAGGTGGAGAATCCCGCGGCGCGGCGATGCCCGCCTCCCCCCTGGGCGCGCGCGATCGCAGAGACATCCACGTCGTCATCGATGGCTCGCAGCGAGACTTTGCGCTCGCCACGGCGCTCCGGCGCCGTGAGCTCCCGCACGAGCGCCGCGACCCTGGTTCCCTGCACGGCGCGCAGGTGGTCGACGATGCCCTCCGAGTAGCTGTCCTCGGCCTCGGCCCGCCGGAAGTCCTCGGCGCTCAAAAACGCCAGCGTGAGCTCCCCCGAGTCGAAGCGGCGCACCTGCCCGAGCGCCAGCGCGAGCAGCGTCAGCTTGGGGTAGGGCATCTCCTCGTAGAGCCGGCGGTAGATCGCCTGCACGTCCACGCCCGCCTCGATCAGCTCGGCCGCCATCCTGTGGGCGCGCGGACCCGTGTTCTCGTACATGAAGCGCCCCGTGTCCGTGACCAGCCCCACATAGAGCGCCTGCGCGACCGCCGGAGTCGGCTTCACCCCCAGCCCGCGCATCAGATCCCAGATGATCTCCGCCGTGCACGAGGCGTCCGCCACCACATGATTGAGGGTGCCGAAGCGGGTGTTGTCGTGGTGATGGTCGATGTTCAGCAGGTGCGCACCGTCGCGCAGCACCTCGGCCGAGTTGCGATCGATGTTGCCGCAGTCCAGGAGCACCACGGTGCGCCGCGCGATGTCCGCCGGCGGCGCCTGGATCACGCGGTCGAGCTCTAAGAAGCTGTACTCGTTGGGCAGCGGAGGCTCTCCGGCGGGGATGAACATGAGCGAGTCCTTGCCGAGCGCGGTGAGCAGCCCCTGCATGGCGAGGAGCGAGCCGATCGCATCGCCGTCCATGTTCTCGTGCGTGGCGAGCACGAAGCGCAAGGCGCTGCGGATGCGCTCCAGCACGAGCTCGCGGGTCCCCGCCACCTCCCGCTCGGTCGCCGCGCCGTTATCACTCACCGGTGTCCGCCTCCGACGGGGGGTGGGGTCCAGTAATTCCTCCAGCCGCATCGCGCGATCTGTGGTGTCGTCGTAGACGAAGCTCAGCGTGGGCGTGCGCTTGAGGCGCAGCTCGGAGGCGAGGCGCCGCTGCAGGTAGCCGTGTGCGCTGCGCAGCCCCTCGAGCGTCGCCTCGCGCAGAGACTCGTCGCCGAGCACGCTCACGTACACACGGGCATGGCTGAGGTCAGCGCTTGTTCTTACATCGGTCACGGTCACGAAGCCCACTCGCGGGTCCTTCAACTCGCCTGCCACCACCCCTCCGATCACCTGCCTGATCGCCTCATCGACGCGGCGCATGCGGCCAGAACTCATCCTACTCCCCCCACACGTCGGGTCTGCAACCCCTGCGTCAGGCTAGTTGGCGCTCGACCTGGCGAGTCTCGTAGGTCTCGAGCATGTCACCCTCGCGGAGGTCCTGGAAGTTGGCGAGCACGATCCCGCACTCGTAGCCGGCGGCGACCTCGCGGGCGTCCTCGTTGAAGCGGCGCAGGCTCGCGATCGTGGTGTCGTAGATCACGGTGCCCTCGCGCACCACCCGCACGCGCGCGCCGCGCGTGACCTTGCCCTCCATCACGTGGGAGCCCGCGATCACTCCGATGCGCGAGGCGCGGAACAGCTGGCGCACCTCCGCCTGGCCGAGCGTGCTCTCGACCTCCTCGGGCTCCAGCAGGCCCTGCATCGCGGCGCGCAACTCCTCGATCGCGCGGTAGATCACCGCGTAGGAGCGGATCTCCACCCCCTCGCGCTCGGCGAGCTGGCGGGCGTCGCCGACGGGGCGCACGTTGAAGGCCAGGATCAACCCCTCGGAGGCGGCGGCGAGCATCACGTCGGACTCGTTGATGCCGCCCACCCCGCGGTGGATGATGTTGACCTTCACCTCCTCCTGGGGCAGCTTGGCGATCTCGTCCTCGATCGCCTCGAGCGAGCCGGCCACATCGGCCTTGATGACGAGGCCGAGCTCCTTGACGGCGCCCTCCCGGGCGAGCTTGAAGACGTCCTCGAGCGAGAGTTTGCGCCCGGAGCGTCGCGCCAGGGCCTCGGTCTTCAGGCGGTTGGCCCGTTCGCCCGCGAGCTGGCGCGCGCGGCGCTCGTTCTCCACGACCCGCACGAGCTCGCCGGCCTCGGGGACCCCGTCGAAGCCGAGCACCTCGACCGGGTCGCCGGGCTGCGCGCGCTTCGTGCGCAGCCCGGTGAAGTCGTGCATCGCGCGCACCCGTCCGAAGTGGGCGCCCGCCACCAGCGCGTCACCCACGTGCAGCGTTCCGCGCTGGATCAGGACGCTCACGACCGGCCCGCGGCCGGGGTCGAGCTTGGACTCGATCACGGTGCCGGACGCCTCCGCCTCGCGGTTGGCGCGCAGCTCCTCCAGGTCGGTGACAACCTGGATCGTGTCGAGCAGGTCGTCGAGGCCCTGACGGGTCTTGGCGCTGACGTCCACGAACTCGATCTCCCCGCCCCATTCGGAGGGCTGCAGTCCGTGCTGGGCCATTTCGGTGCGCACCCGGTCGGGCTGGGCGCCCTCCTTGTCGACCTTGTTGACCGCCACCACGACCGGCACGTCGGCGGCCCGCGCGTGGTCGATCGCCTCCTCGGTCTGCGGCTTGACCCCGTCGTCGGCGGCGACCACGATCACCGCGAGGTCGGTCACACGCGCGCCGCGGGCTCGCATCGCGGTGAACGCCTCGTGGCCGGGGGTGTCCAGGAAGGTGACCTGCTTGCCGGCGTGGTGCACCTGGTAGGCGCCGATGTGCTGAGTGATGCCGCCGGCCTCCCCCGCGGCGACCTCGGTCTCGCGGATCGCATCCAGCAACGAGGTCTTGCCGTGGTCGACATGGCCCATCACGGTCACCACCGGGGGCCGCTCGATGAGATCCTCCTCGGCGTCCTCGAAGACCGGCTCCAGTTCGACGTCGTCGGCCGCATGGACGATCTCGATCTCCTTGCCGAGCTCCTCGGCGACCACCTGGATCGCATCGTCGGAGAGCGTCTGGGTGAGCGTGGCCATCTCCCCCAGGCTCATCAGCTTCTTGATCACCTCGGGCACCGGCACGCCGAGGTACTCGGCGACGTCCTTGACGGTCGAGCCGGAGTTGATGCGCACGAGGTTGGCGTCCCTGATCGCGGCGGTGTTGTCGATCGGGGCGATCGTGTCGTCGTAGGTCCCACGCCGCCGCCGGCCGCGGCGAGGGCGCCGCTGAGGCTGGTTGGCGGGCCCGGCCTGCTGGCGGCGCGACGCCTGGGAGTCGATCACCACGCGTCGGCGCCCCGGCGGGCCGGCGCCTCCGGGTGCCCGCTCGCCGGTGCGCGAGTCGCGCGTGGGGCGCACTCGATCGGCGGGGTTCTGGACCGCGCCCCCGGCGGCCGGGTCAGCCGGAGCGGCTGGCGACGTGGACGCCGGATGATCCCCGATTGGCGGCGCGGTCGCTACGGACGCCTGGGGAGCGGGATCGGAGACCGCCACCGCGGACGGCGCGGTGCGAGCGGGGGGCGTCTGGACGGGAACGGGCACCTGAATTGACGCAGGGGCCTGCGCGTTTGGCGCCGGCGGGGCGGTGGTGGGCGGTGCAGCCACCGGCGTGGGGGTAGAGCCGGCCTGTGGGGATGCGCCCGAGTTGCCGTCGTTGCCGTCGCCTCCGAGCGCGCGCAGCGCGAGGACCTCATCGACCGAGGAGGAGGCGGTCTTGACCTCGACCCCGGCGGCCATCAGCCGCTCGATCAGCGCCTTGCTGGGGATACCTTGCTCTTTGGCGATCTCGTGTACGCGCTTCTTGCTCATCAGTTCACCGATTCTACGAATTCGGGCCCAAGGGTCACCGCGCAGCGCAGCGCGCGGGCAATGCCCCGGCGGCGCTCGGCGAGCCGCAGGCAATCCCGATTTGGAGTCGTCCCAGCGGCGTCCGCGCCGCAGAGGTAGGCGCCGCGGCCGGGCAGCGTGCCGGCGGGGTCGATCACCGCACGCCGGGGGCGTCCGTCGCCCTCGCTGGCCGATCTTCGATCGGTGGCCACGAGGCGCACGAGCTCGGACTTCGGCGCGATCCGACCGCAGCCGACACAGCGGCGTCGGGGCACGTGGCCCGCTATGGCGCCTGCCCTCCAGCGCCGCTCTGCGCCTCCGCGATCTCCACCACCGGGGGCGTTGCAGCCGATGTGTCCGCAATCGTCTCGGGGGTGGCTTCGGAGCTCTGCGAAAGGTTCGCAACGCGGTCGCCGGCGATGCCCGCCAGCGCCTGGTGGGTCTCCAGGCCGCAGTAGCGCGAGCCGCTCAGCGCGGCGTTGGGGCAGCGCCGCCCGTTGGAGAGGATCGCGGCGCAGCGGCCGGAGACCTCCTCCTCCTCGTAGCCGTGCTCGGCCTCCTCGGCGGCGAACTCTGTCTCCGAGCGGATGTCCACGCGCCAGCCCGTGAGGCGGGCGGCCAGACGCGCATTTTGCCCTTCGCGGCCGATCGCGAGCGAGAGCTGGTCGTCGGGCACGATCACGGTGGCCTGCTTGGCCTCGTCGTCGACCAGCACCTCTCGCACGCGCGCGGGCGAGAGCGCCTTGGCGACGAAGCGGGCGGGCTCTTCGTTGAAGGGGATGATGTCGATCTTCTCGCCGCGCAGCTCGGAGACGACCATCCGCACGCGCGAGCCACGCGGGCCGACGCAGGCGCCGACGGGGTCCACGCCGTCCGCGTGGGAGATCACGGCGATCTTCGAGCGGTAGCCGGGCTCGCGCGCTACGTTGGCGATTTCCACAAGACCGTCGGCGATCTCGGGGACCTCGAGCTCGAAGAGCTTCTTGATCAGCTCCGGATCGCGCCGGGAGACGATGATCGAGGGCCCCTTGGTGGAGGGGGAGACCTCCTTGATGACGGCCTTGATCCGCTGGGAGTGGTCGTAGCGCTCGCCGTCGACCTGCTCGGACTTGGGCAGCAGCGCCTCGACTCGCTCGCGCAGCTGCACGAGCGTGTAGCGAGAATCGGACTGCTGCACGATGCCCGTGATCAGCTCCCCCACACGGTCGCGGTACTCCTCGAACATCATGTCCCGCTCGGCCTCGCGGATGCGCTGCAGGATCACCTGCTTGGCGGTCTGCGCCGCAATTCGGCCGAAGTCCTCAGGCGTCACGTCCTGTTCGCCGATCTGGTCGCGGTACTGCTCGAACTTGGCGGGGTCGATTTCGGGCTCCTCCGGTTCGCGCTGCTCGCCGGTCTCGGGATCGACGGTGGTGCCCTCGTCGATCGTCTCCACGATCAGGTGCGCCTCGAGGCGCTCGGGGATGATCAGTTCGATCACGCGGAAATCGGCGGTCTCGCGGTCCATCTCCACCCGCGCGTACTTGGCGGAGCCGGGCTGCTTCTTGTAGGCGGAGAGCAGGGCGTCCTCCAGCGCGAGCATCAGCTTCTCGGGCTCGATGCCCTTCTCGCGGGCCAGCGCGTGCATTGCTTCAAGGATCTCGCGTGACATGTGCTTACTCCTCGACCAGATTGGAGCGGCGGATCTGCGCGTAGGGGATCGTGACGAGCGCGCCGTCCGCGGCGAGCGTGATCTCGCTGTCGGAGGCGCCCACGAGCTCCCCGGTGTAGCTGCGCCGGGTCATGTGCGGGGACTGCCGAGCACTCGGAGCTCGGCCGGCGGGCGCCGGCTGGTCACCACGGGTGCGCACCCGCGCGCGGCGGCCCACGAAGCGGCGGAAGTGCTCGGGCTTGGTCAGGGGGCGCTCGATGCCGGGCGAGGAGACCTCCAAGGTGTAACGCTCGCGCAGCTCGGGCAGCGCGCCGGTCACCCGCTCGCAGAGCGCGAGGGCGACTCCCTCGGGGTGGTCGATGAACACTCTCAGAGTCCCCCCGCCGACCACCTCGGCGAGTAGCACCTCGACATCAGGCTCGCGCTCGGCGAGCAGCCCTTCGATCTCTGTCTGCAACGTTGCCATGGGCCCTCCTGAAATAAAAAAAGCGGGCGATCCGCCCACTTCCGGTACGACAGCCGGCGTCCGCTGGCCGAAACGGGGACGCGAGCCGAAGGCGAGTGTCTCCCGGCTTCGGCCGGCACGAAAGCTGTGGGTCGAGAATAGCATCGGCGGTCTATGAGCCGTGGGCAGCGCGGCTCGCGCGGTCGCGGTAGACCCGGTAGTCGCGGCGCTCGGGGCGCAGCGAGCAGGCGAGCGCGAGCGGGTGACGGGCCTCCTCGTGGCGGCCGAGCTGCTGCATGGCGCGCCCCAGGCAGAAGAGCGCGTAGTCGTTGGTGGGTGCCTGCGCGGCTACGCGTGAGAACTCCGCGGCGGCGTCCTCGTAGCGCTGCGCTCCGAACAGCGCGCGGCCGAGCGCCTCGCGGATCGAGGCCTTGTCGGGCTCCTGGTCTCGTGCGCGGGTGAGCGGCACGATCGCGGCCTGGTGGTCGCCGTGACGGAGCAGATCGCACCCCCGCCTGTAGAGGTCGTAGACGCTGTCCATGGTCCCACTCACTTTAGAAGCGCCTCGGAAGCCGATCCGGGCGGTCCCGCTTCACCTGGCGCCCGCCACATGCACGATCGCCAAAGGGCGGCGCCCGATCGGATCGACATCAGGCGGCCCGCAGACGCTCCACCGCGTCGAGGATCGCCTCGGCGACCTGCTCCTTGGGTGCGCGCGGAACGTGCTCCTCGCCCGTGGCGGTGACGATCGTGACCTCGTTGACGACGGCTCCGATGCCGATGTCGGAGCGGGAGATGTCGTTGACGACGATCGCGTCGAGCCCCTTGTCCTCCAGCTTGCCCCGCCCGTACTCGATCGCACCGGCGCCGTGCTCGGCGGCGAACCCCACGAGCGTCTGCCCGGGACGCCGGTGCGCGGCGAGTGCGCTGAGTACATCCGGAGTCGCTTCGAGCTCCAGGCGCAGGTGCTCGCGGCCGGCCTTCTTGAGCTTCCCGTTCGCAGGCTCGGCGGGGCGAAAGTCCGCGACGGCGGCAGCCATCAGCAGCACATCGCAGGCGGGGAACTCCCGCTCGCAGGCCTCGGCAAGCTGGGCGGCGGTGGAGACCTCATGCCAGGCGAGCCCCGTGGGACGGGACAGCGCGACGTTGGCGGCGATCACCCCCACCTCGGCCCCGCGCGCACGGGCTGCCTGGGCGAGCGCGAGCCCCATGCGCCCGGAGGAGCCGTTGCCGAGGAAGCGCACGCTGTCGATCGGCTCGCGGGTTCCGCCGGCGGTGACGAGCACGTGCAGACCGCGCCACGAATCGACCGGGGCGCCCCCGCCGGCGAGCAGCGCCTCGCAGATCTCCAGCAGCCGGGCGGGGTCGGGCAGGCGCCCCACTCCCTCCTCGCCCCTGGATGCCAGGCGGCCGCTGTCCGGCTCGACCACGTTGACGCCGCGCGCGCGGAGGGTCTCGAGGTTGGCCTGCACGGCGGGGTGCTCGTACATGTGGTTGTTCATCGCCGGCGCCACCACCAGCGGACAGGTGGCGGCGAGCGCGGCGCTCGAGAGCAGATCCGCGGCGAGGCCGTGGGCGAGCTTGGCGATCGTGTTCGCGGAGGCGGGCGCGATCAGGTAGAGGTCGGCGTTGCCCACAAGCTCCAGGTGGCTGATCGGCTCATGCGCAGGGATCTGTTGGTCTGGGAACGCCCCCCGCGCGGGGTCGCGTTCGAACTCATCGAGGAGCACCGGCGCACCGGTGAGCGCGGCGAAGGAGGCGCTGCCCACGAAGCGACGGCTGGCGGGGGTCTGCACGACCCGCACCGAATGGCCGGCGCCGGTCGCGAGGCGCACGAACTCGAGCGCCTTGTACGCGGCGATCCCGCCGCTCACCCCGAGCAGGATTCTGGACATACCCGGGTTTTAGAGCGCCGAAGGGAAACTGGCAAGCCCTGGTTGCCGGCTTGCCGGGAGACCTACCTGTAGTGGTACTTGATCTTCCCCTGTGCTACCTCCTCGAGGGCGATCGTGAGGTAGTTCTTGGAGGTGGTTTCGATCATGGGCGGCGGGAACTCGTCGAAGGTGCCCTCGCCGAGGTTATGGTAGTAGCTGTTGATCTGGCGCGCGCGCTTGGCGGCCACGAGGACGCTGGCGTAGTTGGAGTCGACGTTCTCCAGCAGACGGTCGATGCGGGGGAAGATCATCACTGTGGGTGCGCCCTTTCGTAGTTGAAGCCCCAGTGTAGAGGCCCGGCCGAGGAGCCCTACCGCTCCAGCGCGTCGGAGACGATCTCGACGAGCTTCTCGAGCGCCTCGTCGAGGCGGTCGTTGACGACCACGTGGGCGAACTCGGACTGGGCCTCGAGCTCCTGCCTGGCGACCCGCAGGCGCCGCTCGACCTCCTCGGAATCATCAGCGCCGCGCCCGATCAGGCGGGTGCGCAGCGCCTCCAGGGAGGGGGGTGCGATGAAGACCTGCAGCGCCTCGGGCATCGCGGCGCGGACCTGGCGGGCGCCCTGCACCTCGATCTCGAGGACCACGGGCACACCCGCGCGCACGCGCCCGTCGAGCTCCTCGCGCAGCGTCCCGTAGCGGCGCCCGGCGTAGTCGGCGTGCTCCACGAAGGACCCATCCCGCACCCGCCGCTCGAACTCCTCGGCGGTAAGGAAGTGGTAGTCGATCCCATCCCGCTCGCCGGGCCGCGCGGAGCGCGTGGTCGCCGAGACCGACAGCTGCAGCTGCGGCAGGCGCTCCATCAGGCCGCGGATGAGCGTTCCCTTGCCCACGCCCGAGGGGCCGGTGATTACGAAGACACGCGCCACACCGCCGACCCGCCCTAGCGGCGCAGAAGCGATATCAGCTCGCTGCGCTGGCGCTCGGAGAGCCCGCCGATGGTCTTGCTGGGGGCGATGCGGCAGTGGGCGAGGATCTTGTTGACCTTGACGCGCCCGTACTTGGGGACGGCGAGCATCATGTCGAACACCTTGGCGGTCTCGACGTACTCGGGGGGGTGGAGCAGGAGGGTGTGGATCGAGAGCCGCCCGGCCTTGAGGTCGCGCTTGAGCCGGGCGCGCTCGGTGCGAATCCGGTTGGCCCTGGCGAGGGCGTCCATTCGTTGGTTCAGTGAGCGCTCAGGAGCGGCTGAATGCTTGGAGGGCGTCGTGCCCGTCGCCATCGCCATGGGCGGCGAGTCTACACGCCCGCAGCCGGCGATCAAGGCGCGAGCCACCGAATTCACCTAAAGCTCGACTTGAGGTCGAAGTATGTGGAGGCTGGTGGATGGTGCGACGGCGCGTTTGCAGGGGTTTTTGTCCACGAATTCGCTGGCTGCGCAGCCAGTCAACGGGCGAGTTCGCGCGCGATGCGCGCGCCCGCGAGAGGATCGCGGAAGCTCTCGGTGCCGACCGCCACGAGCGTGGCCCCCACATCGAGCAGGTCGCGGGCGTGGGCGGCGCTCTGCACCCCGCCCATGCCCACGACGGGGATCGAGACAGCCGCCGCGGCGGCCGCCACCTGGGCGAGCGCAACCGCGCGGATCGCGGGGCCGGAGAGGCCGCCGGCGCCGACGCCGAGCCACGGATGGCGCGCTCGAACGCCGGGCAGGCGCCACGGCGGGGTCAGGCCACCGGAGGCGCGCTCACCGCCGCGCCCGCGGTGGGGCGAGCGCCATTGCGCGGAGGGTGTTGATCAGCGACACCGCATCGGCGCCGCCCTCCTGGGCCGCCCGCGCGCAGCGCGCGACGTCGGCGGTGTTGGGGGTGAGCTTGACGATCAGCGGCTTGGATGTTCGGGGGCGAACTTCGCGCACCACTCTCTCCAGGGTCGCCGGGTCGGCGCCGATGTCGAGGCCGGTCTTGACATTGGGGCAGGAGACGTTGAGCTCGAGCGCCGCGATCTCGGGGCGCTCCTCGCAGCGCTCCAGCAGCGTGGCGATCTCCGCGGCTGTGGAGCCCATCACGTTGGTGATCAGCGGCGCCGGGCGCAGCGCTCGGGGAGCTCGGGGAGGTCATCGGCGAGGTAGCCCTCCAGGCCCCTGTTGGGCAGGCCGATCGAGTTGACGAGGCCCGCGGGCGCCTCCCACAGCCGCGGCGGAGGGTTGCCGTGACGGGCCTCGAGCGTGATCGTCTTGGAGACGAACGCGGAGAACGGGAACTCGCGGTGCAGCGCCTCGCCGAAGACCGCGCGGGCGGCGATCGCATCAAAGGTGCCCGACGCGTTGATCACCGGGTGCGCGAGCTCCAAGCCGCAAAACACGACGCATGAGGACGCCGATCCAGCGCCGCCATGCGCGCTCATGCCGGGGCTCCCGCGTGGGCGTCCACGTGCTCGAGCTCGGCGGCGTCGATCACGGGGCCCTCGACGCACACGCGCAGGTAGCCCCCGCCGCGGCGGGGGACGACGCAGCCGAAGCAGGCGCCGAAGCCGCAAGCCATCCCGGACTCCAGCGCGAGCTGGGCGGGCTCGGAGCGCTCGGCGCAGAGCGCGCGAACGGCCTCGAGCATCGGCGCGGGGCCGCAGGCGTACACGGTCGCGTGGGGGTCGCGCTCGAGCTCGAACGCGAGCAGCTCGGTGACAAGTCCGCGGCTGCCCACGGAGCCGTCGTCGGTGGCCACGCGCGCGTCTCCCAGCAGCGCGGCTCCCGCGGCGTGCCGGCGGTCGCGGAAGCCGAGCAGCACGGTGGGAGCGCGAGTAGCGCCATCGCGAGCTTCGAGGGGCCCGCTCCCCAGGAGCGCATCCTGCCAGATCGCGAGCGGCGCGATCCCGGCGCCGCCACCCACGAGGATCGCGCGGCGCGCATCGGCGGGAGGGGTGAAGCCGACACCGAGCGGCCCCAGCAGCCACACCTGCTCCCCAGTGCGCAGCTCGCACAGCCGGCGCGTGCCGGGCCCGACGTCCTCGAGCAGGAAGTGCGCCTCCCCCCCGGCGGTGAAGCGGGCGAAGGAGAAGGCGCGCGGCAGATGGGGGCGCTCGTCCTCCCCCCCCCCCAGCGCTCCGCCGCGGCGAGCATCGCGAACTGGCCGGGATCGGGAGTGGGGCCGTGGGGATCGGCGAAGCGCAGCACCCTGTAGGCGCCCAGTTCCTCGTTGCCGGTGACGCGCAGCAGGCGCCGACCGAAGGGGGCCGTTTGCCGGCTCACGCCACCCCGGCCCCAGGGCGGTCGGGGGAGTCCCCGCGCGAGGCGGAGGTTGCGTTCGCCGCGGGCGACCGATCGGAGATCGGCCAGCGCCCCCGGTGAAGCTCCTGCAGGCAGAGCACCGGCGGGGGGCCGCTCTGGCGGGTGCTGGAGATCGCGCGCGCGGCGGAGACACCGGCGGCGAGCGTTGTGAGGCAGGGGATGCCGCGGGTCACGGCGGCGCGGCGGATCTGCCAGCCGTCGGTGCGCGCGCCGGAGCCGGTGGGGGTGTTGACCACGAGGTTGACGTCGCCGCGCTCGATCCACTCGACCACATGGGGGGAGCCCTCGCCGACCTTGTTGAGCGGCTCCACGGGGATCCCCATGCGCGCGATCGCCTCGGCGGTGCCGCGGGTGGCGAGGATGCGAAAGCCGTTGTCGTGCAGGGATTGGGCGATTGCGAAGGCACCCGCCTTGTCGGCGTCGGTGACGGAGATGAACGCGGTGCCGCGCAGCGGCAGCGGGCACCCGGCGGCGGCCTGGGCCTTGGCGAAGGCGGTGGGGAAGTCGCGCGCGATCCCCATGACCTCCCCGGTGGAGCGCATCTCGGGGCCGAGCACCGCGTCGGCGCCTTCGAAGCGGTCGAAGGGGAGCACGGCCTCCTTCACCGAGACGTGGTCGCCGAAGCCGAGCCCTTCGCGCTCGCGGGGCAGATCGAGCGCCGCGATCGACTCGCCGAGCATCACGCGGCAGGCGAGCTTGGCGAGCGCCAGCCCCACGGCCTTCGAGACGAACGGCACGGTGCGCGAGGCGCGGGGGTTGGCCTCCAACACGTAGAGCTGCCCCGCGACCACGGCGTACTGCACGTTGAGCAGGCCCACCACCCCGATGTTCAGTGCGAGCTCGCGGGTGGCCGCGCGGATCTGCTCGAGCATCTCCCCCCCCAGCGAGTGCGGGGGCAGCACGCAGGCGCTGTCCCCGGAGTGCACCCCGGCCTCCTCGACGTGCTGCATGATCCCGCCGATCCAGGTCTCCTTCCCGTCGCAGAGCGCATCGACGTTGACCTCGATCGCGTTCTCCAGGAAGCGGTCCAGGAAGATCGTGGTGGTGACCTCCGGCGGCAGCTCACGCCGCAGGTAGTCGGCGAGGCCCTCGCGCGAGTAGACGATCTCCATCGCGCGGCCCCCCAGCACGTAGCTGGGGCGCACCAGCAGCGGGAAGCCGACCTCCTCGCCTCTTTGCAGAGCCTCCTCCACCGAGCGCGCGGTCGCGTACGGCGGGGCCTGGTAGCCGAGGCGCCCGAGCAGCTCCCCGAAGCGTCCGCGATCCTCGGCGAGGTCGATCGCCTCGACGCTCGTGCCCAGCAGCGGCACGCCCGCGGCGGCGAGCCCCGCGGCGAGCTTCAGGGGTGTCTGCCCGCCGAACTGCACGATCACGCCCTCCGGCCGCTCGACCTCGACCACGCCGAGCACGTCCTCGAGCGTGAGCGGCTCGAAGTAGAGGCGGTCGGAGGTGTCGTAGTCGGTGGAGACCGTCTCCGGGTTGCAGTTGATCATCACCGCGTCGCGACCGGACTCGCGCACGGTCATCGCGGCGTGCACGCAGCAGTAGTCGAACTCGATCCCCTGGCCGATGCGGTTGGGGCCCGCGCCGAGGATCACCACCGAGGGGCGCTCCCCGCGCTCCACCTCGTGCGCGGGCGCGCTCGGCTCGGACGCGAGCGCGGAGTCCTCGCCCGCCGGCGGCGGGCTGTCGCCGCTGGAGGTTGGCGCGTCCTGCTCGGTGGCCGCAGCAGGCGCGCCCGGGTGGACCGAGGATGCCCGCGGGCGCTCCCACGCCGAGTAGTAGTAGGGGGTGCTCGCGGGGAACTCCGCGGCGCAGGTGTCCACCGCCTTGAACGTGCGCTCCCCCGCGAAGGGCGCCTCGGGGTCCTGAGCGAGCGCGCGCAGCTCGCGCAGGAACCACGGGTCGATCGCGGTGCGCTCGTGGACCGCCTCGATCTCCACGCCACGGCGGAAGAGCTCGAGGATCGCCTCGAAGCGCTCCGGAGCGGGGGTATTCAGGCCGTCGAGCAGCTCCTCCAGCGACACCTCGCGCAGGCGGGGAGGCTTGTCGAGCTCGCGCGAGCGCAGCGCCTTCGCGAACGCCTGGCCGAACGTGCGCCCGATCGCCATCGCCTCGCCCACTGACTTCATGTGCGTCGAGAGCGTGGACTCCACCCCCGGGAACTTCTCGAACGCGAAGCGCGGCCACTTGACCACCACGTAGTCGATCGTCGGCTCGAAGCTCGCGGGGGTGAGCCTGGTGATGTCGTTGGGGATCTCCTCCAGCAGGTACCCCACCGCCAGGCGCGCCGCGATCTTCGCGATCGGGAAGCCCGTCGCCTTGGAGGCCAGCGCGGAGGAGCGCGAGACGCGGGGGTTCATCTCGATCACGAGCACCTCCTCGGTCCGCGGGTTGACCGCGAACTGCACGTTCGAGCCGCCCGTCTCCACGCCGACCGCACGAATCACCGCGATCGCCTGGTCGCGCAGGCGCTGGTAGAGGCGGTCGGAGAGCGTCTGCTGGGGCGCCACCGTGACCGAGTCGCCCGTATGCACGCCCATCGGGTTGACGTTCTCGATCGAGCACACGATCACCACGTTGTCCGCGCGGTCGCGCATCACCTCCAGCTCGAACTCCCCCCAGCCGAGCACCGACTGGTCGAGCAGCACCTGCCCGATCGGCGAGGCCTCGAGGCCGCGCGCCACGATCGCGCGGAACTCCTCGACGGTGCGCGCCACGCCGCCCCCGCGTCCGCCGAGCGTGAAGGCGGGGCGCACGATGCACGGCAGCCCGACCTCGTGCATCACACCCTGCGCCCGCCCCACCCCGCGCTTCACGTCGAAGCGCTGCTCCTGCTCGTCCCAGCTGGAGACCACCGCGTTCGTCGGCATCGCGAGGTCCGCCCGGGCCATCGCCGCACCGAACAGCCGGCGGTCCTCCGCGCAGGAGATCGCCTCGTAGTTCGCCCCGATCAGCTCCACGCCGCAGCGCTCCAGCGTGCCGTCGTCGTGCAGCGCCTTCGCGAGGTTCAGCGCGGTCTGCCCCCCCAGCGTCGGCAGCAGCGCGTCGGGGCGCTCGCGCTCGATCACCTGCGCCGCCGGCCCCGGCAGCAGCGGCTCTATGTAGGTGGCGTCCGCGAGCTCCGGGTCGGTCATGATCGTCGCGGGGTTCGAGTTCATCAGGACCACCTCGTAGCCCTCCTCGCGCAACACCTTGCACGCCTGCACGCCCGAGTAGTCGAACTCCGCCGCCTGCCCGATCACGATCGGTCCGGAGCCGAGGATCAGGATCTTGTGGATGTCCTCGCGCCGGGGCACTAGCTCCCACCCACGGATCCGCGCAAACCGACCCTGCGGGACCCCCTTGGGGGGTCCTCATCAAAAAATCCATTCCCGCGCACCCGCATCACGCTGTCGCCTCCGCGATCCGCCGCAGGAAGCGGTCGAACAGGTACACGCTGTCGTGCGGTCCCGGGCCCGCCTCGGGGTGGTACTGCACCGAGCCGCCCGGCACGTCCAGCAGCTCGAGGCCCTCCACGGTGCGGTCGTAGAGGTTCACGTGCGAGAGCTGCGCCGCGCCGAAATCCGTGTGCCAGCGCACCGGGCGCGAGCCCTCGATCGTGCCCGAGCCCCCCGGTCCCAGCACCGCGAAGCCGTGGTTCTGGGAGGTGATCTCGACGCGTCCCGTCAGCAGGTCCTTCACCGGGTGGTTCGCCCCGCGGTGGCCGAACGGGAGCTTGAACGTCTTCAGGCCGAGCGCCCTGCAGAGCAGCTGGTGGCCGAGGCAGATCCCCCACACCGGCTTGCGCCCGATCAGCTCGCGAACGGTATCCGTTATGTATCCCAGCGCCGCCGGGTCGCCCGGGCCGTTGGCCAGCAGGATCGCATCGGGATTCGCCGCCAGCAGGTCCGCCGCGGGGGTTGCGCACGGGTGGAGCGCCACCTGCGCGCCCCGCGCCACGAGGTGGCGCACGATCGAGCCCTTGATCCCCGTGTCCAGCACCGCGATCCGCGGGCCCGGTCCGTCCCCGTGATGGCTCACCTCGCCCGGGCTCACCACCGCCGCGAGGTCCTGCCCGTCCATCCGCGGCTCCGCCTCGATCAGCGCTCGCGCTTCCTCGGGGGAGACGCTCACGGGGAAGATCCCCCCGCGCATCGAGCCCGCCTCGCGGATGTGGCGCACCAGCGCGCGCGTGTCCACCCCGCTGATCGCGGGCACCCCGCAGTCGGTGAGCCACTGCAGCCACCCCCCCTCCGCGCCCGGGGAGTCCTCGCGGTCGCACGCCTCGCGCATGATCGCCGCGCGCGCCCACGGGCGCTCGGACTCCATCGCCTCCCCGCTCACGCCGTAGTTGCCGATGTGGGGGTAGGTGAACGTGATCAGCTGGCCCGCGAAGGAGGGGTCGGTCATCGACTCCTGGTAGCCCGACATCCCCGTCGTGAAGACCACCTCGC
Source organism: uncultured Solirubrobacterales bacterium (assembly GCA_963813765.1). GTDB lineage: Bacteria > Actinomycetota > Thermoleophilia > Solirubrobacterales > Solirubrobacteraceae > Palsa-744. Next base: position 181,153 of record CAWFAB010000006.1, on the reverse strand, counting down.
CCACCGCGTGGCCCGCCGCCGCACACGCCTCCCCGTCGAAGCGCGCGCCGTCCTCCAGCAGTACGTAAGCGGTCGGGTCGCTCATAGAATCAGCTTCTGGACGGCCTTGAACTCCGGCGTCCCCGCGCGCTCGAGCAGCTCGAAGAGCACCGCCTCCACCGTGCTGACCACCGCGCCCGCGCGCTCCAAGCGCTCGAGGCCGCGCTCGTAGTCGAGCGCGTGACGCGAGCCCACCGCGTCCGCCGGCACGTGCACCTCCACCCCACGCTCCAGCAGGTCGTGGACCGTCTGCGAGACACACACGTGCGTCTCGATCCCGCACACCACCGCCTGCTCGCGGCCCCCCAGGTCGAACCCCTCTGCCCGCGCGGCCGAGAAGACGCTCTTCTCGATGCGCCGCTCATCCTCCAGGCCCACCTCCTGCACGGTGTGCCCGAGGCCTTTCGGGTACTGCTCGCTGACCAGCGCCGGGAGCCCCAGGATGCGCGCGCCCCGCACGAGCTTCGCGCAGGACTGCGCCACGCCCGCGAAGGACGCGTACGGGCGGAACGCCTCCTGGACGTCCACCACCACCAGCGCGGTGCGCTCCCTCGAGAGCAGGCTCATCGAGCGCCCCGCCCGTCAACGGCGGTCCTCCGACTCGCCACCCCACCGCGGCCGCCGCGGGTCTGCGCACAGACATACCTCATGCCGCCACCGCCGCACGGGCCGTCGCCCGGTAGGCCACCGCGCCCGCGGCCAGCGTCAACAGCACCCGCCCCCGCAGGCGCCGGCCCGCGAAGCAGCAGCTCTCCGAGCGGCTCTCCCAACCGTGCTCCCCCGCGGTCCACTCCGCCTCCAGATCGATCAGCGCCATGTTCGCGGGCTCGCCGGTCGCGATCCTCGGGGTGGGCAGCTCGAACAGGGCCGCGCCCGCGGTCATCCGCTCCACCAGCGTGCCCAGCCCCAGGACTCCGGGGAGCACGAGGCCGGTGTAGAGCGCCGCGAACGCGGTCTCCAAGCCGGTCGTACCCATCGGGGCCTCGGTGAACGGCAGTTCCTTCTCCGCCCGCGCGTGCGGGGCGTGGTCGGAGGCCACGCAGTCGATCGCGCCCGAGCGCAGTCCCTCCACGAGCGCCAGCCGATCCGCCTCGGTGGCGAGCGGTGGGTTCATCTTCGCGCGGGTATCCCGCTCGCGCACCGCCTCCTCAGTGAGGAGCAGATGATGCGGCGTCGCCTCCGCGCTCACCGCTGCGCCGTGAGCCTTCGCGGCGGCCAGCGCCTGCACCGAGGCGACGCAGCTCAGGTGCTGGAAGTGCACGCGGCCCCCCTCGCAGCCCGCGAGGACCGCGTCGCGCGCGACCATCGTCGCCTCGCTCGCGCACGGGACTCCCGGGATGCCGAGTTCCGCGCTGAGGGCGCCCTCGTGCATGCTCCCCCCGCGCGAGAGCGAGCGGTCCTCCTCGTGCAGCGCGATCACCCCGCCGCACGAGCGCTGCAGCTGGAGCGCTTCGCGCAGCACCCCCGCGCTCGCCACCGGATGCCCGTCGTCGGTGAAGCCCAGCGCGCCCGCCTCGCGCAGCGCGGTCATCTCCGTCAGCCGCTCCCCGTCGAGGCCACGGGTGAGCGCCGAGAGGAAGCCGACCGGCACGTGCGCCCGCCGGGAGGCGAGCTCTCGCACCGAGCCCAGCAGCTCCGCGGAGTCGATCGGGGGAACGGTGTTGGGCATCGCGATCACCGCCCCGAAGCCCCCCGCCGCGGCGGCGCGCGTGCCGCTCTCGATGTCCTCCTTGTGCTCCTGCCCGGGGCTGCGCAGGTGCACGTGCGGGTCGAAGAAGGCCGGCAGCGCCCGCAGGCTGCCGCCTCCCTCGAGCACCTCCACGTCGCCCTCCGCCGGAAGCGTCCCCGGTGCGCCGATCTGCGCGATCGCCCCCTCCCGCACCAACAGGTCGTGCCGCGCGTCCAGGCCGCCGCGCGGATCGAACAGGTGGACATCCCGCAGCAGCAGCTCGGCAGGACGGGCGGGAGAACGAACGAGTGCGGGCGAGCCACTCATGAGCTCTCCCGGCGGGGACTCGGTTCTGTGCGGTGAGGCAAGCTCATTGGATTATCGAGGACGCCACCGCCTGCGTGTCCTGCGCGTGCTCCCCGCCGCGCCCACCGACCCCCTCCGCAGGGCCCGGCGCCGGGCGGTTGGACCAGCGGATCAGCTTCGCCGGCCCCCGCTCGGGGAACGGGATCTCGACCGCATCGAAGTCCCGGGGCACCTCCGTCGCTGCAAAGACCGCCCGGGCCTCATCGCGTACCTCCCCGCCCGCGTAGCGCGTGGAGAGGTGCGTGAGGACGAGCATCCTCACCTCCGCCTCGCGCGCGAGCTCCGCCGCCTGGCGCGCGGTGCTGTGGCCCGTCTGGCGCGCCCGCTCCGCCTCTTCCTCGGTGAACGTCGCCTCGTGGACCAGCACATCCGCCTGGTGGGCCGCGATTGCGAGCGCCTCGCAGGGGGAGGTGTCACCCGAGATCACCACCTTGCGGCCCTCCCGCGTCGGGCCCACCACCTGCTCGGCTGAGACCCCATTCACAGTCTCCCCGCGCACCAGCCGCCCGAAGTCCGGACCCGGCCTCACCCCCAGCCGCTCCGCGAGCGCCGGGTCCAGCTGCCCCGGGCGGGCGTCCTCCACGATCGCGTACCCCACCGCCGAGGCGCTCCGATGGCGCACGGGGATCGCCGCCACCCGGTAGCCCTCGCGCTCCACCGCCTGCGCCGGCTGGAGCTCCACGATCGAAAGCTCATACGGAAGGCGCCGCCCGTAGATGAAGCGCGTCTGGGACATCAGCTCGTTCAACCCCGGCGGTCCATACACCGTCAACGGCTGATCGCGGTCGCGCAGCGCAAAGGACTTCAGCATCCCGGGCAATCCCAGCCAATGGTCGGCATGGAAGTGCGTGATGAACACGCACTCCACGTCCGCCAGCCCCACCGAGCGCAGCAGCTGGCGCTGCGTCCCCTCCCCGCAGTCGAACAGCAGCCGATCGCCCCCCCGGCGCACCAGCACCGCGGGCAGCCCCCGCCGAGCGCTCGGCACCGAGCCGCCCGTGCCCGCGAAGAACAGCGACATGTCCATGCCGGCAACGGTAGCGGCGCACGGCGATGGGAGGCTCGCGCGCCTTGCCCGCGCACCCCAAGGTTCCGGGCCGACCGGGTAGGCTGTGCTCAGACGCTCGCCGCAAAGCAGCGTCGCCAGCGCCCGTAGCTCAGTGGATAGAGCGCTCGCCTCCGGAGCGAGAGGTCGGCCGTTCGAATCGGCCCGGGCGCGTTGGGGAATCCCGTGCAACCGTGCGGGATTCGCTTGTTAAGCGGCCCTCCGGTCGTCCGTCTCCGAAGGCTCCAGACCGGCCTGTTCGCCCGTATTCGCCCAAACAGCGCCTTCGACGAGCAGCGAAGTGAGCCGGGACGAACGAAACCCCGGCGGTTTGGCCTGCCCCCGAGGGGGCTGCACAGGGACCGTTCCGGGGTCTTCGCCTTCTATGGTAGCGCGGGCGACCCCCGGATGACTACCCCCGATCCACAGCTCTCGCCGCCGGACCTCAAGCGCCTTTTCAGCGCCGAGCGGCTGAGCACGTACATCGACCACTGCGACGGCGGCCTCGGCCCGTTGATCTCGTGGGACGACACGTAGGTTCATGCATCTCCTGTATATGACCCCGTCGAATGGCGCGGAGCGTGCCTATCGGGCTCTGGCACGCCGCCTCACGCCAACACACAAGCCCGGTCAGGCCCAGCGAGGCGAACCGCCAACCCGTCGAGGATGTCGAGGACGGGGATGACGAACGCCGGATCCTCGGCTTGGGGTTCGCGCTGGGGCTCGGTTCGCAGCGCGGCGATCATGGCGACGACGCAATCGTCGGCGTCGACGACGATCGACCCGGAGTCGCCGGGGCGCGCGAAGGGTTGGCCGTCGCCGTAGACGAACCAGCCGCGGAGATAGTCTCGGACGATCGGCGATCCGCCGGCCTGCGGGAGCACGACCTTCAGGGACTCCGGCGTCGGGTCCAGCAGACCTTGGGTCAGGCCGGGAGTGTTGATCCCGCGCTTGAAGACGGTGACGAGATCGTCGTGCCCTTCGAGGTTTCGTGCACACCCGGAGATGACCGTCTCGCGGACGACGTGCCCGAGCGTCACATGGCCGTCAACAAGTACGAGGCTCGCGTCGAGCCGCACCTCCTCGCACGGCTCGGCGGGGTGGCTGTTCAACGACATCGTCGATCCGAGGATCTCCCGAGGACGCGGCGCCCACGCCGGTGCCGAGGAGCACTTCGCGCTGACCAAGGGGATACGCGGCAGAGAGGCTTCCCACGACGTGCGCGGCAGTCAGCACCAGCGGACCGCTTCCGTCGGCGCGCAGGACCGGCGCCCCGTAGGAGCCGACCTCGTGAAGCTGCCCGAAGCGGTTCAGACCGCCCGGGTAGATGCGGTCGCCCGGACCGATGCTGACACGCCGCGGCGCCAGCTTCAGACGACTTGGTCGAGGCGGGCCACGGCGTTGATCGCGCCGTGCGCTTGCTTGACTCGGACCGTGAGCCCGCGATAGCTGGACGGAACGTTCACCGGCCCAGTCGCTCCGACATCGAGGAACCAGGCGTCTCGCCGCTCAGGGTCGCGCCGCACGGCGACCGAGGAGAAAACCAGCCTGCGCGCGATGCGCCGGTAGAAGTCCACATGCATCTGCTCGCGTTCGCCGGGACTGATATCGACCGAGGCTGCTCATACGCTTCATGGTAGCCGTCTTATCGGCGCCGATGTGATGCCGCCCAACGCTTTGCGTGCGCGCGCGGCCCGACTCGATACGCACTTGCCGTCCCGACAGCACAGCGAACGGCTGGCGGCAAAGGACGGCAGCGTGCGACCTGTTGCCTCACGACAGTGAAGGGAAGTCGCCCAATCGGAATAGGCGTATACGCCCAAAGCCCCGGAAATCGCCCCCGAGGGTCGGGTCGCCTTCATTCGTCGCCGTAGCCCATCTCCGCACGTAGCTTGCGAGCATGCCGCTCTCTGGCCTCGATGCCGTCTACGCGGCGTAGAACGTTTCGCATCTGGCTCTCCACTGGCTTCGTGAACTGCCATGCCCCCTTGTCGAGTCCGAAACGGGAAAGGAGGTGGAAGCTGTCGGGCGTGAGCTTGAACCGTCCACCGCATTCACTGGCGCGGCACAGGGCGTGCAGATTGAGGTCCCGGTCGTCATCTGGCATTTCCTCAACGAAGTTTGCGAGACGGCGCAGTGCGTACTTGGCACGTAGGCCCCTCATCCGAGCCACGTGGTCGTCATTGAACTCATAGGCCTTTTGGCCGCGCCAGTCAGCCACCTCGCGGATAGTCGCGACAAGCAGGCGGCGCTGGTCGGCGGATGTGCGTACAGAGTCCATGCTGTTCGAGAGATTTACGGGGCGCTACCTGGCATCAAGAGGGCGGACGCTGCTCTTTGACTGATCCGACAGGTAGGATGATGCGGAACACCGCTCGTCGTCAACGATCCCAGCTAGATCCAAGATCGAGGACCAAGTCACGGAACGAGGCGGCGTCAATCCCTGTATGCACGGCCACGCGGCAAGACTCGCAGGACGTTGACCACACCCGTCTCGGCGTCTCGCTCAAAGCGCACCCGCCAGTCGCCGACCCGCAGGCGCCATTCGTCGGTGTTGGCCAGCTTGACGACATCGCCGGCCGGTGGGTCGTCCGTGAGCCGGTCGAGGGCACCGACGACGCGGCGCTGGATAGGAGGGTCGAGACGCTTGAAGTCACGCCCCGCCCGCGCCGAGAAGATCCAGCCGCCGCTGGCGCTCAAGCGACCTCACGCCTGATTTCATCCGCCGAGAGCACATCCCCGCGCGCAATCTCTGCTCGCGCTTCGCGGACTCCCTCATTCTCCTCGGGCGTCGTTGGCTCGTCATCGAGGGGGGCGCGTTCGAGCATCTTCCCCAAGGCGTCGCGCTGTCCGCGCCGACGGACGATGAAGCCGAGGGCATCCTGCGCCTCGACCTCGGACAAGTCGTCAATGGTCTGCCGGAGCTTCTCCTTCGCGGTCATGCGACATACGGTAGCGCCCGCGCCCTACGCGTTCAAACCGGGCCGTCTCGCCGCCGATGTTCGCGGCCACGCAGTTCCTGACCGACGACCAGGACACCGACTCGCCGACGAGTTCCTCGGCGGCTGCATGGATCGCCCGAACTCGCATAGGCTCGCAGGCGCCGTTCAGGATCTCCGTCACCGCCGCCAAGACCCGACCCCACCGAGGCTTGGCCACCGGAGCCAGCATCCTCGACCTGCCTGCTGGCTCTCCGTGACCGATGCTTTGGACAGCCTGCTTCCGCCGCTCCCGTCCCACCGGATCGAGCAGGTCATTGACGAATCCCTCGATCCATGAGAGTTTGGATAGCGTCTCCGCGGGCGCGTTTTCTGTTTGGTGGTAGCCTGATCGCCGGTGCTGATGCGGGTTGCATGCTCGCTGCTTGCGGGTGGTCTGGTCATGGGGGCGGCGCCGGCCGGCGCCCTCTCCCCCCAGCAGTCGCGGTTCCTGACGCTGGCCGAGCAGGGCATCGGCCAGGCGCAGAGCGCGTTCAAGGACAGCTCGCAAGGGGTCTGGAACGGCCACCGCAACGTGTCGCTGCCGTGGTACGACGAGCGACTGCACGATCACGTCCGCTACCCGCTGGCCACCATCTGGGGATCGGTGCCACTGTTCGAGGCGCTTTCTGCTGTCGCGATCGCCGATCCGACGGTTGCCAACCGGGCCGCGCTCGACGCGTTCGCCGAGGGATCTCATCCCGCCTCCCACCCGCCAGGGACGAGCACCGCCTCGCCCGCGGCCACTCGGGCTTCCACGCGCCACAGGCGCACGGGCTCCGGTGGCGGCACGCTCGCGGTGTTCGGCGGCGCCGAGTCCTACTGGGATCCCGCGATGCACGCCTTTGCCCCGTACCCTGGCGACCGCGGTCCCGCGAACACTTGGTTTGACGACAACGCGTGGTGGGGTATCGCGTTCATGGACGCCTACCGAGCGCTGGGCAAGTCCCGCTTCCTGATGGACGCGCAGGCCGCCTTTGACTTCATCACCAGCCGCGGCTGGGATCCAGCCGGGGGCGGGCTGTGGTGGAACACCGCGCACATTCCCGCAGGGCAGAAGTCCGGCGAGGCCTTGGCGGCCGGCGCACTGCTCGGCGCGATGCTCGCCCAAGCTTGGCAGAACACCGCGGAGTCGGCCGGCGGCGCGGCTGGTCGCGCCGACCGGGCCAGCGCGGTGGGGGACCTGCAGAACGTCCAGAAGCTCTTGGGCTGGGGCGACGCCAACTTCGCCGATTCCAACGGCCTTTACTCACGAACCCAGGGCGACCCCACTCCGATGCCCTACGTCGCCGGACCGGAGATCGAGGCCAAGGAGCTGCTGTGCGAGCTGCTGCCAGCGGGCAACTCCTACTGTGTCCAAGCCGCGCAGCTGGCCGGCGCCGCGTATCAGCGCTTCGCCTACCGGCTGAACATGGGACCCCAGTTCGACACCATCTACCTGCACTGGATGCTCGTCTACGCCCAGCAGACCGGCGACGGCCGCTGGGCGCCAATGGCGCTTCAGTTCGCCGAAGATGCCCAGGCCAACTCGCGTGATCCGAGCACAGGCCTGTATCTGAAGGCATGGGACGGCAGCGACATGTCCGCCCACCAGGCCGAACCGAACATGCTCCGCACCGATGCCGCCACGGTCGAGCTGTACGGATGGTTGGCGGCCGACCACCCGTGAGCCGAGGTTGTTGGCGCTGGGGCTGATCCAGACCAGAGTGCGTGGGGCCCGCCCGAGAGTTGCGCCTCAAGCGATGCGTAGGCTCCGTGTGTGGCCCAATTCCCCTCCATGAAGGCGAAGCGGCTGTTGCGCATCCTGACATCCGACCCGCTGAGCTATAGGGTCACTCGCCAGTCAGGATCACACCGCCGTCTCCAAGCCGATGGGCGCCCTGCCCTCACATGGGCGTTCCATGACGGACGAACGCTCGCGCCAGGCGAGGTGCGGCGCGTCCTCGTCAATCACGTGGGCCTTGCGGAAGACGAGGCTCTGCGGCTACTCTGAGGAGGAAGGATCATGGACACCATTCGCATCCTGCACCATCACGCCCCCGGCTTTGGCTGGAGTTTCGAGTCACCGGACATCCTAGGCTTGACCGGCGGCACCGACGCCTACGACGCCGCTCACGCCGAGGAGGCCGCTCGGTTCGCATTGGCCTGCGCAGCTGAGGAGCAGGGTCTGCCCGCGCCCACGGACTTGACTTTTGAGCATTACGTCCCGGCGGGTGTAGCCGTAGCCGCGTAGCTTCGGCACCGTCAGTCGTTACTACCGGGTCCCACGGGGAGGCCGCGGCGCACGACCGTCGGAGGCCAAGCGATACCGCCCGCGCCCCTTCAGTTCGCTCGCGGCGAAGGCCCCGCACCGCCTTTGCCCGCCGCTCCCGGCCCGCCGGATCGAGCAGGTCATTGACGAATCCCTCGATCCATGAGAGTTTGGATAGCGTCTCGGCGGGCGCGCTTTGAGAGGGCGGCGGAGCCGTGGTTGAACCGCGCATCTCGCCTGAGTGACTGGCTGTGTCACGCGGCCTATGGGAAGATCGACCCGGCGAACCAAGTGCTCGCCGTGATCCAGCCGTTGCCACCGCCGCCCCAACCCTGGTTCACGTAAAAGCAGCGGTCGTAGACGGTTTCGTCCCAGCACCACCAGAGGAAGCAGTCTGCGGACGACCCGGCTCTGCCAAGCGAATCCGTATGCCATCGGGTAGTGTGAGAGCCAGCCCGTCCCGATCACGACCGGCGTCTGGCGGTAGATGATCTGGTTCGCCGCCCAGTCACGGAGGCCGTCCTCATGGATGCCGAGGCTATCCCAGTGCGCCTGCAGCTCCGTGTAGGTGCGTCCGCTCAAGTAGTGCCACGCATCGGGCATGCTCCACGGGAAGGTCGCCCCCTGGCCGAAGAGGCAGAACGTGCCGACATCGTTGTGGATCTCACGGATCACATTCCGGACTCCGTCGTCCATTGAGAGCGGAGCGACGACGTTCGCTCCGTAGCCGCCATTCTGACGGTACAGGCCGAAGCGCGGCGCCCAATACGCGTTGCCCGTTCCCGCCTGGTAGTCGCCCCAGCAGAAAAGCATCGTCCAGGCGACCGGGCCGCAGCCCACTGCGCAACCACCGTCCTCGAACTGTTCGTAGAGCGGCTGCGCGGCGTTTCCACCCGCCGTCCAGTAATAGGTCCAGCTCACTCTGACTCCTCCCTGGTGGGCGGGCGCTGCCCGCGCGGGTTTGACGGGACCTCACGCGACACGACGAAGAAGCGGAGCCGCTCCGTCTCCCCCTCCGCGTAAGTGATGCGAAGCTCAAGATCGGCACGTGGGCTGGCCGGGAGCGAAACTGCGCGCAATTCCACAGCCGCCGGGCCGGGCGCGCGCTCCAAGAGCCTGATCTCCACAGAGCCGACCGCCTCACCGTGGACGTCGATCTTCGCACGGTCGTCGAGAAGCGCGACCCGATGCGTCTCCCCGACGATGATCCCTTCTCCGAACTCCTCGACGAGGTGATCGATCTGCCAGGCCTCCGCGGCGCGGCGGCGCAGGTCGTCGAGGAAGGGGCCCACTGCGTCGGCGTAGCGTTCCTTCAACTCCTGCCAGCTCTTCACGTCAACCGTCTCGAGCTTCGGCGGCTCGGGGCCGGTCCGCTCGACCCGATGCTCGCCCTCTGGGTGCTCGTCGCTGCCCTCGCCGGGCGGTCGGGCCGTGAGGGAAGAGATCCCGCGCCGTTTCCTACCTAGATCGTGCGGCAGGCCGGCGACGAGCTTCGGCAGGTCGCCCAACGTTGCGACACGCTCGCCCTCCTCGCTCTCGCCGACGTACGAAAGAGCATCGAGCTTGACGACGCGCGCGACTCGCTGTTCCTGGCCCACGGCGAGCCGCTCGAGGAGGCGGCTTGGCGGCAGCCCCTCGAGGCTCCAGTGGGGGATCGGGAAGTCGTGCGGTCCGGCGGACGCGATCAGGAAGCCATGCCCGGCGCCTTTCTGCGGACGCCGCCCGGCGCCTGGCCCGGTCTTGAGCTCCCGGTCGAAGACATGCAGGGCGGTCGCGCGGGCGGTGACCAGCTGTACGGGCGACGACGAGCCGTCCACGAACTCGAACTCGTAATAGGCCACGCCTTCAACGTCCGGCCGGTAGATGGGGCAGGCCTCCTCATGGATCCGGGCAGCGTCGGCTCCCGAGCCCAGCGAGGTGCCACGTATGCTCTCAAGCCTCTGCGCCGCGCATCGGCGCACGCCGAGCGGAATCTTCTCGAAGGAGAATCCTCATCAGACTGCGTATCCTTGATGGGGCTGCGGCCGCGAGCGGCCGATCATTCGGACGTCTGATAAGACCATCTGCTAATAAGTAGCATAGTTCTAGCAAGTTGTCAAACCGACGCCGGTCTATCCGATGCGCGGCCGGTCGCTGATCGCAAGAACCAGGCGACGATGTCCGAGCTGCCGCTGATCGGAACGAGATCCCGATCCAGGCTGAGAAGATAGCTGCGTGCGACCTCCCGTTAACACCCACTCGCGAACCTCCACTCACGGCCTGAAAGGGGTCTTCCGCGACGCACGCCGGGACCCGGCGCTGGCGGTGCTCGAGGGCCTGCACGCGCTCAAGCACGCGCTCCGCTTCGGCGCCGATGTGCAGCACGTGGTCATTACCGAGCCCGAGCGGGTGTGCGCGCTCGCGGGTGCGCTCGCGCCCGATGTACTGGAGCGCGTCCTCGCCGAAGCGCAGATCGTCTCTCCCGAGGTGTTCGCGAGCCTCGCGCCCCAAGCGCCTTCGACCGGCCTGATCGCGATCGCGCGGCGCCCGCAGATCGATGTCGAGGCGCTCCTGGCGGAGGAGGGTCCCGCGCCGATCGTGCTGCTGGAGCAGCCCCGCGACCTGGGGAACCTCGGCGCATGCGTGCGCGTCGCCGCCGCCGCCGACATCGCAGGGGTGCTCAGCACCGGCGTGCACGACCCGTGGGACCCAGCCGCGCTGCGCGGCAGCGCCGGCCTGCACTTCGCGCTGCCCGTCGCGCACCTCGGCGAGGATGCGCTCGGGCGGCTGGGGGGAGCGCAGGGAGGCCGGACAGATCGCGCCGAGGGCAGCGTCGGCGCGGGGGCGAGCGCAGTCGGTGACGGCGCCCGGGCAGACATGGTCAAGGACGGCTCCCGCCCGCTGGTCGCGATCGACCCCGACGGCGAGGAGCTTCGCCCCGCGCAGCTGCCCCCACGCGCCGTCCTCGCGTTCGGCGGCGAGCGCTACGGGCTCTCAGAAGAGCTCTCCAGGCGCGCCAACGCGCTGGTGCGCCTGCCGATGCGCGAGGGAGTCTCGAGCCTCAACCTCGCCACCTCGGTGGCCGCCCTCCTCTACGCCTGGCGCCTCGCCGACGTAGGCTGAGAGCCGATGACGCTCGCGAACGTGATTGTCGTTTCGATCCACCCGGAGGACGTGATCCAGCTCGCGCCGCTGGCGCTCCTCTGCCTGCTCTACGGGCGGCGCGTACGAACCCTCGCGGCCGGCAGCCACCCGGTGCCGGGCTGGCGCCAGGCGTGCTTCTACGCCGGCTGCGCCACGATCGGCACCGCGCTCCTCCTCCTTGGGCAGGCCAGCGATGAACTGCTATTCGCGCACATGATCGAGCACCTGCTGCTCGGGGACATCGCGGCGCTCCTGATCGTGCTCGGCCTCACCGGTCCGCTGATCGCCCCGATCCTGATGGCCGATCTCCGATCGGTCCGCTTCTTCGATCGCCTGCGCGTGCTCGCCAATCCGCTGATCGCCTTTCCCCTTTGGGCGATCGACCTCTATGTGTGGCACCTCCCCGCGCTCTACCAGGGCGCCCTGGAACACCTCGGGGTGCACATCCTCGAGCACACCATGTTCCTCGGCCTCGGGATCAACATGTGGATGTGCCTGTTCGGGCCGCTGCCGATGCCCGCCTGGTTCGGCAACCTCGGCAAGCTTCTCTACATCGTTGCCGTGCGCCTCACCGGCGCCGCGCTTGGCAACATCTTCCTTTGGTCGGGCACCGTCTTCTATCCCTTCTACCTCCCTGGCGACTCCCAGCACCACATCTCCCCCGTCGCCGACCAGAATCTTGCTGGGGCGGTGATGATGATCGAGGGGAGCTTCCTCACCATCGGCCTCTTCTGCTGGCTCTTTTTGCGCACCGCTCGCGAGGCCGAGGAGCGCCAGGAGCTGCTCGACCTCGCTCGCCTGCATGGCCTCCCCGTGAGCGAGAAGCGCGTTGCCCGTGCCGTCTCCGCTGGGCGCGGCGCGGAGCTTCGGCGGCGGCTGGAGAGCCGTGTGGAGGCTGGCGATGAGTCGCCTCCGGAGGGGGGAGGGGTGAGGGTGACCCTCCCCCCTCCCCCCTCCTCTTATGGAGCTGGTTTCGACGCTGCTTGACTATGATCCCGGTATGTGCGTCGGATGCGCAATGGCTGCCGTTTCGGCTGCCAGTGGGTTTCGGAGTTGGCTTCAGACCCACCGCCTTGGTTGGCTCACGCCCCGTCGTATGCGTGCGCTGACGGTCGGTGCTATGTGCGCCGCTGGACTCGTCTCGACGGTCGGGGTCAGCGGGTCCTCGATGCCGGCCGTCGCACCCGCCGCGTCTCACTCCGCCAGCTCGCGCTAGCCTCCAGCGACGGCGGGCAGGATCGTCAGCTCCGCGCCGTCGGCCACCGGCGTCGCGAGGCCGTCGAGGAAGCGGATGTCCTCGCCGCTGAGATAGACGTTCACGAACCGCCGCAGCGAGCCGTCCTCGTCGGAGATCCGCTCGCGCAGCTCGCCGAAGCGGTCGAACAGGCCGTCCAGCACCTCCTGCACCGTCGCGCCTTCGAGCTGCGCCTCCGTGGCGCCTTCGGCCGCGGCGCGCAGCTGGGTGGGGATCTTCACCGTCACAGCCATCGGCCTCAGCCCCTCACGCCGCTTCGCGCGAGCGCCACATCCCTCCCGGCCGTCTGGAAACGAGTCTCCACCTTGGTTTCGAACTCCTCCACGCTTGGAGCGATCGTGTGGGTCTCGAAGGTGTCCCGCACCGCGTCGAGCGTCTTCAGGCCCTCGCCGGTGATCGCCAGCACGACGCGCTCGGAGGGGTCGATCTCCCCGCGCTTCGCCAGCTTCGCGAGCACCGCCGTGGTCACTCCGCCCGCGGTCTCCGTGAAGATGCCGGTGGTCTGCGCCAGCAGCGCGATGCCCTCCCGGATCTCCTCGTCGCTCACCGCGTCGATCGAGCCCCCGCTGCGGCGCGCCTCCTCCAGCGCGTAGGGGCCGTCCGCGGGGTTGCCGATCGCGAGCGACTTGGCGATCGTGTCGGGCTTCACCGGCCTGCACACCTCCTGGCCGGCCGCGAACGCGCTCGCCACCGGCGCGCAGCCCTCGGCCTGCGCGCCGTTCATCGTGGGCGGCTCCCCGCTCACCAGCCCGAGCTCGCGCCACTCCTCGAAGCCCTTCGCGATCTTCGTGAACAGCGACCCCGACGCGATCGGCACCACACAGCGGTCCGGCAGCTCGAAGCCGAGCTGCTCGGCGATCTCGTACGCCAGCGTCTTCGAGCCCTCCGCGTAGTAGGGGCGCAGGTTGACGTTCACGAACGCCCAATCCCGCTCCGCCGAGAGCTCGGTGCAGAGGCGGTTGACGTCGTCGTAGTTGCCCCTCACCGCCACCAGGCGGGTGCCGTAGACGCCCGTGGCGAGCACCTTCTGCTCCTCCAGGTCCGCCGGGATGAACACGTAGGACTCAAGGCCCAGCGCCGCCCCGTGCGCCGCCACCGAGTTCGCCAGGTTCCCGGTGGAGGCGCACGCGATCGTCTGGAAGCCCAGCTCCCGCGCGCGCGCCGCCGCGACCGAGACCACGCGGTCCTTGAAGGAGTGCGTGGGGTTCGCCGCGTCGTTCTTGACCCACACCTCCCCCAGCCCCAGCCGCTGCGCGAGGCGGTCGGCGCGGACCAGCGGGGTGCAGCCCGCCGGCAGCCCCGCGCGCGAGGCGAGCCGGCCCGAGGGGCCCGGCGGCCCGCCCGCCAGGGGGAGGAAGTCGGCGTAGCGCCAGATGTTCTGCGGCCCCCCCTGGATGCGCCGGCGCAGCTCGTCCACGCCGCCGTCCGCCAGGCGGCTGTGGTCGTAGGCGACCTCCAGCGGGCCGAAGCACCGCTCGCACACGTACAGCGCCTCCAGCGGATACTCCGCCCTGCACTCTCGACACTTCAGGTTCCTAGCAGCCATCTCGGGCTCCTTTTTCCATGGTCTTCGCCAATGTCACGGTGTGGCGAAGAACACGAAGCCCGCCACACATCTGTCTGGAATTGGCACCTTCCCGCTGTGACGCGGTGGTTGCCGGGGCTTCGTCGGGCCAGTCCCTCCACCCCTCTGGATGTGTACAGCTATGAGGCAGTATATCGGATGCGCGGCGGAAAGACACAATGCCTGGTAACGCTCCTGCGCGCGCGGTGTACGCAGGTCGATGAGCACCATGGTGCCCGACGCAAAGCGGCGCCCGGGGCAGGGCGAGGAGGCCTTCGACCGGGCGGGCGGGATCGAATCCCCCAAGAAGCGGATGCTGATCATCGTCAACCCCTACGCCTCCACCGTATCCGACGGCCTGCGCAACCTCGTCGTGCACGCGCTTCAGGGGCGTTTCGAGGTTGACGCCGTGGACACCGAGGCCCGCGGCCACGCCACCGAGCTCTGCCGCGAGGCCGCCCACGAGGGCTACGACGTGGTCGTCGCCTTCGGCGGCGACGGCACCGTCAACGAGGCCGCCAACGGCCTGCTCGGCTCCCCCACCCCGCTGACGTGCCTGCCCGGCGGCTCGGCCAACGTGTTCGGCAAGATGCTCGGCATCCCCGGGGAGCTCGTGGACGCCACCGAGCACCTGCTCGGCATGGCCGACGACTGGCGCATCCACAAGGTCGACCTCGGCGTCGTCAACGGGCGCTGCTTCACGTTCGCCTCCGGCCTCGGCCTCGACGCCTCCGTCGTGCAACGCGTGGACGCGAACCCGCGGCGGAAGGCCAGATGGGGCCCCTGGTTCTTCACCTGGGTCGCCGTCACCACCTTCGCCCGTCGCTACCTGTTGCACCCCCCGCGCCTCACCACCGTCCTCGCCGGCGAGGAGTACCCCGGAGTCACAGCGGTCGTGCAGAACGGCTCCCCGTTCACCTACTTCAAGAACCGCCCCATCGAGATCGCCGAGGACGCAAAGCTCGACTCCGGCACCCTCTCCACCTGCGTCCTGCGCCGCGCCCGGCCGATCGACATGCCGTTCATCGCCTGGCGCGCCTTCTCCAGGCGCGCGCGCCTCACGCGCCACCGCCAGATCACCGCCCTCGCACCCGCCACCGAGCTGACCGTCCGCAGCGCCGACGGCGAGCCGCTGCCGCTGCAGGTCGACGGTGACTACCTCGGCGAGGTCTCCGAGGCCCGCTACTCGATCATGCCTCGGGCCCTGAACGTAGTCGCCTGAACGGTTCAACCCCGGAACGGGAGGGGGCTCGGGGGGAGGGCCCGCCCTCCCCCCGCTCAGATCCGCTACTCGATCATGCCGAAGGCGCTCAACGTCGTCGCGTGAACCGTCCAGACGGCGACGGTCGGTCCGGGAGGGGGCTCTGGGGGAGGGCCTGCCCTCCCCCAGCTACTACCCCGCCGCGCCCGGCGTGACCCGGTAGGCGTCGAACACCGACTCGGTGTTGCGCAGGCGGTTGATCGCGCCCTTCAGCGAGTGCGCGTCCGCCACCTCCACCACGAAGCGGTTCTTGACCATCGGGGGATTCGACAGGCAGCGCGCTTCCACGATGTTCGCGCCCGACTCCGAGAACACCCGCGAGAGATCCTCCAGCAGCCGGTGGCGGTCCCAGGCGTCGATCTGGATTTCGACCACGAACGCCGCCGCCTGCTCGCCTTCCCAGTAGACGTGGGTGAAACGTTCCGGGTTCTTGCGCAGCACCGTCGCGTTCGGGCAGTCCTCGCGGTGGATCGTGATGCCGCGGCCGAGGGAGATGTAGCCGACGATCGGGTCCCCCGGCACCGGCCGGCAGCACTTCGCCAGGCGCAGCATCACGTCCTCCACGCCCTCCACCCGGATCCCGTACTGCCCCGAGGAGCGCGTCGGCCGGCGGGTCGAGCGCCCCACCCTGAGCAGATCGCTCGCCGCCGTCGCCCCCCCGTCGGCCGCCTCGCCGCGCTTGAGGCGCTGCATCACCTTGTTGACCACGATCTTCGGCGAGACCTTCGCGGCGCCCAGGGCGATGTAGAAGTCGTCCGCCTTGCGGAAGCCCATCTCGCGGATCACGTCCGCGAGCAGCGCCGAGCCGGTGATCCGCTGCGCCGGGAGGCCCTGTTTCTTCAGGTGCTCCTGCAGCACCTCGCGGCCGGTGTGCTCGGTGTCCTGCCGGGACTCCGCTTTGAACCACGCCCTGATCTTGTTGCGCGCACGTGTGGTCTTCACCATCGCAAGCCAATCCCGCGAGGGGCCGCGCTCGCGCTTGGTGGTGAGGATCTCCACGATGTCCCCGCTGCGCAACTCGTAGTGCAGCGGCACGATCTTGCCGTTCACCCGCGCCCCCACGCAGCGGTGGCCGATCTCGGTGTGCACCTCGTAGGCGAAGTCCAGCGGCGTGGCGCCCGCCGCGAGCGACTTGACCTCGCCCCTGGGGGTGAACACATACACCTCGTCCTCGAAGAGGTCGTCCTTCAGGCTCTTCATGAACTCGTGCGGGTCCGACATGTCCTGCTGCCAGTCGAGCATCGAGCGCAGCCACTTCAGCTTCGCGTCCTCCGGCCACGAGGAGACCGCCTCCCTGCCCGGCCCGCCCGCGGGCACGGCGGCTCCCGAGGAGATCGCGCTCCCGCCCTGCGCGGGGTGGGCGGGTCCTGGGTGGGCGGGTCGCTTATACATCCAGTGCGCCGCCACCCCGAACTCCGCCATCTCGTGCATCTCGTGCGTGCGGATCTGGATCTCCAGCGGCCGCCCCTCCGGCCCGATCACCGTCGTGTGCAGCGACTGGTACATGTTGAACTTGGGCATCGCGATGAAGTCCTTGAAGCGGCCCGGCAGCGGCTTCCACAACGAGTGGATCACCCCCACCGCGCCGTAGCAGTCCTTCACCGAGTCCACGATCACGCGCATCGCGGTGAGGTCGTAGATCTCGTTGAACTCCTTCCCCTTCTTGGTCATCTTCGAGTAGATCGAGTAGAAGTGCTTCGCGCGCCCCGCGATCTGCGCCTCGATGCCCAGCTGGCGCAGCTCGCCCGTCAGGTACTCGCCCGCCTCGCTCACGTAGTGCTCGCGATCGTCGCGCTGCTGCGCCACCAGGCCCTTGATCTCCTGGTACTTGCGGGGGTGCAGCGTCGCGAACGCGAGGTCCTCGAGCTCCCACTTGATCGCGTGGATCCCCAGGCGGTGCGCGATCGGCGCGTAGATCTCGAGCGTCTCCCTCGCCTTCTCGATCTGCTTCTGCTTGGGCATCGCCTCGATCGTGCGCATGTTGTGCAGCCGGTCCGCGAGCTTGATCAGGATCACCCGCACGTCGGTGGCCATCGCCACCATCATCTTGCGGTAGTTCTCCGCCTGCGCCTCGTCGCGCGAGTGGAAGGTGATGCCCGTCAGCTTCGTGACGCCGTCCACCACGTTCGCGATCTCCTCGCCGAAGCGCTCGCGCACCTCCTCGATCGAAGCCGAGGTGTCCTCCACCGTGTCGTGCAGCAGGGCCGCGCACAGCGTCTCTGTGTCAAGGCGCATCCCCGCGCAGATCCGCGCCACCCCCACCGGGTGCACGATGAACTCCTCGCCCGACTTGCGCCGCTGCGCGGCGTGGTGCTCGCAGGCGAACACGAACGCCTCCTCCACCCGCGCGCGGTCGACCGATCGGGGATCGGCCAGCACCGCGGAGTCCGCGTGCTCGGAGACGATCGCGAACAGGTCGCCGAGCAGCCGGCGCTCCAGCTCGTTCAGCTGCTGAACCGGCTCCCTCACCGGGCTCTTCTGATCCTGAGGTATCGCCATCCCCTCAAGGGTAGGGGTTCGACCACGTCAGGCAAAGAGGACGAGCTTCTCCTCAGTGGATGTCTCGCGATCGGCCGGCGCGGCAGCGGGTTGGGCGTGGCGCAGCACCAGGCGCGGCTCGCTCACGCCGCGCCACTCGTTGACCTCCAGCGCGAAGGTCGCGTCCGCCGGCTTCCCGTCGCCCACCGGCAGGCTCGCGCCGCCGCCGAATGCCACCGCGCGCGCGCGGGCGCCGTCCGCGAGCACCGTGAAGCGCACGTGCCGGCCCTCCCCCATCGAACGGCGCTCGGCGAACCTCGCGCCCCGCAGGAGCAGCGAGACCGCCGGGTTGGCGCACCCGAACGGCGCCAGCGCCCCCAGCTCCTCCGCGAGCCCCATCCCCAGCTCGCCGCCCCGCACGACCGCATCCACGCGCTCGGTCCTCACCAGTGCAGATGCACTCATGACGCGCTCGGCATGAGCCGCGAACGCCGCTCCAAATCCCTCCAATCGCTCGCGCTCGATCTCCAGGCCCGCCGCCGCTCGATGGCCGCCGTGGCGCACCAGGTAGCCCGCGCAGGCATCCAGCGCGCTCAGCAGGTCGAAGGACGCGATGCTGCGGCCCGACCCCCTGCCGGAGGCGCCCTCCAGCGCGATCAGCACGAACGGGCGGTGGTGGCGCTCGGCCAGGCGCGAGGCGACGATCCCGATCACCCCCGGGTGCCAGCCCTCGCCCGCGAGCACGTACGCCGCGCGCTCGCCCGCCGCCGCCACCTGGCGCTCGGCGTCGAACAGGATGCGCGTCTCGACGTGTCTGCGCTCGTGGTTTGCGCGGTCGAGCTCCTCCGCGATCTGGCGCGCGCGCTCCGGATCCTCGGTCAGGATCAGCTCGAGACCCGCGTCCGCTCGGTACATCCGCCCCGCGGCGTTCAGCCGGGGCGCCAGCGCGAAGCCCACCGTGCGCTCGCTCACCTCGCCGGCGGTGGCCCGCGCCAGCGCGAGCAGCGCGCGCAGGCCCGGCTTGGCCGTTCCCGCCAGCGCCCGCAGCCCGCGACGCGCCAGCGCGCGGTTCTCTCCCAGCAGCGGCACCACATCCGCAATCGTCGCCAGCGCCACCAGGTCGAGATCTTCGCGCGGGTCATAGCGCACGCCGCGGGAGCGGGCGGGCGGGCTCGAAGCACCGGCGCCTCCGGCGTCCTCCCAGAGCCCGAGCGCCAGCTTGTGGGCGACCGCGGTCGCACACAGGTCGGGACATGGGTATCCACACACCGCCGGGTGCACGATCGGCGCCTGCGGCAGCGCGCCATCCGCGCGCGGGGCGTGGTGGTCGCTGATCACAACCTCCATTCCCAGCGCCCGCGCGAGGCGCACCTCCTCGACGGCCGTGATCCCGCAGTCCACAGTGAGGAGCAGGCGCGTGCCGCGCGCCGCCAGGCGCTCCACCGTGCGCGCGTTCAGCCCGTAGCCGTCGCTCGCGCGGTCCGGCAGATACCAGTCCACGTCCGCCCCCAGCGCCCGCAGCGCCCGCACGAGCACCGCCGTCGAGCAGATCCCGTCCACGTCGTAGTCCCCGTGCACGGTGATCCGAGTGCGGGCGCGCACATGGTCGAGGATCGTCGCGATCGCAGTCTCGATGCCCGCGAACGCGGTGGGCGGGTGCTCCTCATCAGCCGCGAGGAATGCCCGCGCGTGCTCGGGCTCCGCGAGGCCGCGGCGCACAAGCACCTGGGCGAGCGCGTCGCTCACCCCGAGCTCGCGTCCGAGCACGCGCGTTTGCGGCTCCGGGCACGGCGCGATCTCAAAGCGGCGAGTCTTCTCCATCGCCGCCCACACTACGGGTGGGTCTGGACGGAAGGGGCGGGGGGTTCTCTAACTAACCCGCGTGGCTCTGTTCGCGGCGCATCCCCTCGATGTAGACCGCGGCGATCCCGATCAGCGCGCCCGGCACCGCGTAGAGCACCACGGCCACATCGGTCGCCTTCTCCCCCGGGATCTCCAGAACGGAGGCTTTGACGCTGTAGATCAGCGTGCCGATCACGATCGCGCCGAGCAGCGAGCCGACGAACGCGCCCACGATCCCGCCCCAGAAGCGGTCCGGCAGGAAGATCGTGAAGTGCCAGATCGCGAGGCCCATCATCACCCAGCCGAGCAGGCCCATCAGCGTGACCTCCCGTGGCGTTTGTTGCGACGCCCGCCCGCCCCGCGCTTCTGGCGTTTGGGCTGTCCCTTGAGCACGAGGTCCTCCGGTGTCAGGTCCGCCGCGGGGTCCTGCGGTGCCGGCGGGGGCGTCGGCTCAGCCGGCGCCGCGGCGGAGGCGGCCTTCGCGGAGGTCCTCCCGGCGGGCACCGTGCCCGTGCCCGCACCCGAAGATGGGGGCCCGCCCACTCCGCCGCCGCGGCCGCGGCGGCCGTTGCCCCGGGCGCCCCGGCGAGAGGCGGGACGAGCCGGAGCCTGCTCGCCGTCGCGCTCGATGTCGAGGTCCCGCACCATCTCCTCGAACTCCTCCCTGGACACCTGCTCGCCAGGCTCCTCCGGGGCGATCAGACTGCCCTGACGGTTGCGCCGGCGCTTCTGCTTGGCGGGTTCCACGTCGATCGGCGAGCCGTCGAGCGTGGTGGCGTAGGCGGGCACGTGGCCCAGGTCGCGGATCAGGCGCGCGCGGCGGTTGCGGTAGGAGCCCTCGCGTTCCTTCCAGTGGGTCAGCACGGGCGAGGCGATGAAGATCGAGGAGTACGCCCCCGAGGCGATCCCCACCATCAGCGCGAAGGCGAAGTCCTTCAGCGTTTCCCCACCGAACAGCAGCAGCGCGAGCACCGGCAGCAGCGTGCAGAGGCTCGTGGCCAGCGAGCGCGTGAGCACCTCCGACATCGAGCGGTTGACGATCTGCGAGAACGCCGCGCGCGGCATTCGCGGGACGTTCTCGCGCACGCGGTCGAACACGATGATCGTGTCGTACAGCGAATACCCCAGGATCGTCAGCAGCGCGGCGACCGTGGATACCGTCACTTCGCGGCCCGTGAGCGAGTACACGCCCGCCGTGATCAGCAGGTCGTGCATCAACGCGATCAGCACGGGCACCGCGTACTTCCACTCGAAGCGCAGCGCGATGTACGCGGAGATCACCAGCAGCGAGGCGATGATCGCAACCACCGCGCCGTTGGCGACCGTCTTGCCGAAGGTCGGCCCGATCGAGGTGTCGGAGGTGTACTGCGGGCGCAGGGTGAACGCCGTGTTGAGCGCGCTCTCGACCGCGACGACGTCGGTCTGCTTGAGGTGCTTGAGCGAGATCTGGTAGCCGCTGCCGCCGACGTTCTTGTCGCCCGAGAGCTTCTGGATCTGAGCGTCGTGAAAGCCTTTGGCGTCGAGCACCGAACGGATCTGCGCCTCGCCGGCGGGCTTCACGAAGGACGTCTGGATGCGGGTGCCCGACTTGAAATCGATGCCGAAGTTCAACCCTTTGCCGCCGATCGCCAGCGCCCCGATCAGGAGGATCGTGCCCGACAGCGAGAAGAACCAGCGCGAGGACCCCATGAAGTCGAAGCGCAGCGCGCCCCGGCGTTTGGCGGCGCCGAGCATCGCGGGGTGGCCGACCAGGCGCGAGCGGCCCATCGCGCCGAGCGCCGCCTGCGTGGCGAGCACCGCGGTGAACAGCGAGAGCAGCGTGCCGATGCCGAGCGTGAACGCGAAGCCCCGCACCCCCGAGGTGGCCAGCGCGAAGAGGATGAACGCGGTCATGAACGTCACCACGTTGGCGTCCACGATCGCCGCGAAGCCGCGCTTGTAGCCAGCGGCGATCCCCGCCGGAATCGAGCGCCCGGAGCGGATCTCCTCCTTGACGCGCTCGAAGATCACGATGTTCGCGTCCGCCGCGATGCCGATCGTGAGGATCAGGCCGGCGATGCCGGGCAGCGTCATGGTGATCGGGATCGCCTTGATCAGCGCGAAGTAGTAGATGCTGTAGATCGCGAGGCCCGCGACCGCGATCACGCCCAGCACGCGGTAGAAGGTCAGCAGGAAGAGGCACACGACCAGGAGGCCCGCGAGGCCCGCGATCAGGCCCTGCCTGAGCGCCTGCTTGCCGAGCGTCGCCGATACCTGCTCGTGGGAGATCAGTTCGAGCTTGATCGGCAGCGCGCCCGACTGCAGCTCGCCGGCGAGGTTCTGCGCGGAGGTGAGCGTGAAGCCGCCGGTGATCTCCGAGCCGCTGCTCGCGTCGATCCCGTTGGGGTACTGCGTGTAGTCGATCGAGGGCGCCGTGATCACCTGTTCGTCGAGCACGACCGCGAAGTGCTGCAGCGCGTTGGGCTTGGTGATGCCCGGCAGCTGGGCGTTGAGGCCGCGGTTGGCGATCCGCTTGGTGACCTCTTCGAAGACCTTGCGTCCGTGGGAGGAGAAGCCGAAGGTCACGTCCGGCAGGCCCGAGCCGCCGCCTTCGTTCTGGTAGCTCTGCTGCGGGTTGTTGATGTCGCTGCCGTTCAGCACCGGTTCGTCGTTGAGCACGTAGAAGCTGTTCGGTTCCGGCTTGTTGACTTTGCCGCTGAATTCTTCGGGGCGCGCCTCCACGAGCACGGTCCCCGGATTCACGTGCACCGCCTTCACCTTCGCGCCGGCCGGCGGTTTGTAGTTGTCGGCGTAGAGCTCCGCCTGGGTGTCCGCCGGGCCGCAGACCGGCTTGCCGCCGGCGCAGAGGACCTTTTCGTGCTTGGTGTCGATCAGATACCACGCGCCGTAGATGCAGCCGTTGACCTGCGCCGGGGTGCAGCCCTGCCCCGAGGTCGTGTCGGTCGAGCGGATGATCGTGGGGCGTTTGGCGGCGCGCAGGATCGCCCGGTACTCCGGCAGGCCGGAGGCGACCGAGGCCGGATTGGCGCCGCCCGTGGCGGCGCGGTCGGTCGGCGCGGGGGCGCCTTCGGGGCCGATCACGTTCGGCTCCCAGTCGTAGAAGTTCAGCTGGGCGGTCTTGCCGACCTGGTCCTGGGCGCGCTTGGCGTTGCTCACCGCCGGCAGCGAGACGTTGATTTCGTTGGACCCCGTGCGCTGGATTTCAGGCTCGGCGACACCCAGCTGATCGACGCGCTTGCGCATGATGTCGATCGCGCGTTCGAGCGATTCGCTGTCCACTTTTGCCTGGGCGGTCGGAATGCCCTTGTAGACGAGCGAGACCCCGCCCTTCAGATCGAGGCCCAGACGGGTCGGCTTGGTCGCGATCACGACCGCGGAGCCCGCGAGCAGCAGCGCGACGACCAGCAGGACCAGGGTGTTGCGGCGACGATCGCCCATCTCAGCGGGGGGCTCGCCACGCCGGGGCGCATCGGCGCCAGCGGTGGCGCCGCCCGGTCGAGGGCCTGGCCGGGTGGGTGGGTGAGACCGTGGTTGAGCGCGAGGCGATCACCACTGAATCCTACTTGTCGGGAGTGAGCACGAGCAACAGCCCACCATCGTCGTCGTATGCGGGGAACATGTCGGCGTGCGCGCTCGCGGGCATGTCGCGGTCGCCGTTGACACGCACGGGCTTGCCCAGCGCGCGCACCCCCCACTCGAGCACGGTGCCCACGGGGTCGTCGCCGCCTGAGAACTCCAGGCCAAGCGCCTGCGCGACCGGCCGGCCGATCACCGCTTCCTCCTCGAGGCCGGTGAGCGCGAAGGAGTTCTTGCCGCAGCCGATCACGCGACCCTCGCGATCGCACACGAAGAACGCCGCGTCCGGGGCGGGGTAGTAGTCGTCGAGTAGTTCGAAGAGGAACGCGAACCCGCACTTCGAGCAGCCCTTCGGCTGGCGGGTGAAGCCGAGGTTGCGGTCGAGCTCGCTGTAGCGATGGCCGCAGTTGGGGCAGATGAAGGGATGGGTCATGGGCGGGCTCTCATAAGAGTAGGGGAGCCGTCGAGCGGAGGCCCCGCTCGACGGAGCGCGAGGCGAGAGGCTCGGCGGGCGCCAGGCGAGAGGCTCGACGGAGCGCGAGACGAAGCGCGTATCCCGGCGGGCTAGAAGAGCGGCGGGCCGGCGCTGCTCGCCGTCTCTGCCCGCCTTGTATTGAAGCCCGCCCACCCCGCGGGAGGCTCCAGACCGAGGTGGGCGAACGCCGCGGGGGTTGCGGCGCGGCCCCGCGGCGTGCGCTTGATCAGGCCCTCCCGCAGCAGATGGGGCTCGTAGACGTCCTCGATCGTGTCCTGCTCCTCCCCCACCGCCACCGCGAGCGTGGAGAGCCCGATCGGGCCGCCGTCGAACTTCACGCAGATCGCACGCAGGATCTCCCGGTCGAGGCGGTCGAGGCCGCGCTCGTCGACCTCCAGCAGCTCCAGCGCCGCGCGCGCGGCGTCGGCGCTGAGGACGCCCTCCATGCGCACCTCCGCGTAGTCGCGCACCCGCCTGAGCAGACGGTTGGCGACGCGCGGAGTCCCGCGGCTGCGCGCGGCGATCGCCTGCGCGCCGCCCTCCTCCAGGGAGACCTCGAGGATGCCCGCGGAGCGCTTTACGATCGTCGCGAGCTCCTCGATCGCGTAGGGCTCCAGGCGCGCCTGGATGCCGAAGCGGTCGCGCAGCGGAGTGGTGAGCAGGCCGCTGCGCGTGGTCGCCCCCACGAGCGTGAAGGGGGGCAGATCGAGCGTCACCACGCGCGCCCCGGCCCCCTGGCCGACGGTGATCGGCAGGCGGCGGTCCTCCATCGCGGGGTAGAAGGTCTCCTCGAGGGTGCGCGACAGGCGGTGGATCTCGTCGACGAAGAACACGCTGCGGGGCTCCAGGGCGGTGAGAAACGCCGCGATGTCTCCCTTTCGCTCCAGCGCGGGCCCCGCGGTCTGCACGAACGGCACCCCGAGCTCCTCCGCGACGATCTGCGCGAGCGAGGTCTTGCCGAGGCCGGGGGGGCCGGCGAGCAGCAGGTGGTCGAGCGCCTCCCCGCGCGCGGCCGCCGCCTCGATCGCGACCGCGAGCTGCTCGCGCAGGGCGCGCTGGCCGACGAACTCGCTCAGGCGGCGCGGGCGCAGCGAGCGCTCGAGCTCCTCCTCGAGCTCGTCCCGCTCGTCCAGGTGGGGGGTCTGGATGCGGGTCATCGCCTCACCCTCACCGGGCACGCGCCGTGCGCAGCGCCTGCGCGATCAGCTCCCCGGCGCTCTGGCCCGTCACGTCCCGCAGCAGCTCCTCGGCCTCGCCGTGGGCGTAGCCGAGCTCGAGCAGCCCGTCGCGGGCGAGCGTGCGCGGACTCTCGACGCGGCGGGCCTGGATCGGATCGCCGCCCTTCTCGGCGCCGGCGCCCACGTCGATGCCGGCGACCACGCCGACCTTCTCGCGCAGCTCGACGATGATGCGCTCCGCGGTGCGCTTGCCGATCCCGGGCACCGCCTGCAGGCGCGCGGCGTCGCCGGCCGCGAGCGTGGCGATCAGCTCGCGCGGGGGGCCGCCGGAGAGCACGGCGAGGGCGACCTTGGGGCCGACGGCCTGCACGGAGAGCAGCATCAGGAAGAGGTCGCGCTCCTGCTCGGAGTGAAAGCCGTACAGGGAGAGCGCGTCGTCGCGCACGATCAGGTGGGTGTGCAGCGTCGTCTCGCCGCCGACCGCGGGGACGTGGCGCAGCGTCTCCGAGGAGACGGCGGCGCGGTGGCCGACCCCGCCGCAGAGGATCACCACATGGTCTGAGCGGCGCACCGCGACCTCCCCACGCAGGAGGGCGATCATCGATGCGTCCCCAGGCCTTGCGGCAGTGGCGCGATCATCGTGCCCCCACTGCCTCGGCGACGGCGCCCGCGAGCGGCGCGGCGTTCATGTGACAGAGCGCCACCGCCAGCGCGTCGGAGGCGTGGTCGGGGGTGGGCAGCTCGGGGAGGCCGAGCAGCGTCTGCACCATCCGCGCAACCTGGTCCTTGGGCGCGCGGCCGTTGCCGCAGACGGAGGACTTCACGCGCTGGGGGGTATAGGAGAAGCACGGCACCCCGCGCTCTCCGGCGGCGAGCATCGTGACCCCACGGGCATGCCCGACGGCGAAGGCGGTCTGAACGTTCTGCCCGAAGTAGAGCTGCTCGAGAGCCATCGCGGTGCAGCGATGCTCATCGATCAGCTCCAGCACACGCCCGTGGACGGTGGCCAGACGCGACTCCAGGGCGGCCCCTGCGGGTGTGTCGATCACGCCCCCGTCAAGCGCGGCGAGCCGTCTGCCGCGGCGAGCCACCACGCCATAGCCGGCGTTGGCGAGGCCGGGGTCGATTCCCAGGACGATCACAGGAAAGGATTCTGCGCGGGCGGTCGGACGCCTGCTATTGGCGCCAGGGCGCGGCGCCCGAGACCCAGAGGTCGTTGAGGGCGATGGCGTCCTTGTAGGTGTCCATGCACTCCCAGAAGCCCTCGTGGCGGTGGGCGCGCAGCTGGCCGTCGACGGCGAGGCGCTGGAGGGGCTCGCGCTCGAGCACGGAGTCCTCGCGGAGGTAGGCGAGCGCGCCGGCGCGGAAGCAGAAGAAGCCGCCGTTGATCCAGTGCTCGGAGCGGGGCTTCTCGCGGAAGCCCAGCACGCGGCCGTCCCGCCCGTCGAGCTCGGCGACCCCGAACTGCAGCTCGGGACGCACGACGGTCATCGTGGCGAGCGCCCCGTGACCGTCGTGGAAGGAGAGCAGCCGCACCAGATCGACGTCGGCGAGCCCGTCGGCGTAGGTGGCGCAGAAGGAGGGCTCGTCGTGCGAGCAGCCCCTCCAGCAGCTTGATCCGCCCCCCGGTGGGGGTGTCGAGGCCGGTGTCCACGCAATCCACCCCCACGCCGTCCGGCCAGCGGCAGTCGGCGGCGAAGCGCTCGATCAGCTCGCCACGGTAGCCGGTGGCGAGCAGGAAGCGGCAAAAGCCCTGGGCGGCGTACAGCTCGATCACGTGCTGCACGATCGGGCGCCCCCCGATCTCCACGAGCGGCTTGGGGATCGCCTGGGCGTGCTCCTGCAGCCGGGTGCCGCGCCCGCCGCAGAGGATCGCGACAGGCGGCCGGGCATCCTCGCTCACGGAACGCACCGGGCGGCGCGCGCGACGCTCAGCCAACGGCCCGCGCGAGCAGCTCGGCGGGGGCGTCGAAGTTGGCGTGCACCGCCGCGACGTCGTCGTTCTCTTCGAGGCCGTCGATCAGCTTCATCAGCTTGACGACCTGGCCCTCGTGCTGGACGGGCACGAGGCTGGAGGGCCGGTGGGTGAGCTCCGCGCTCTCGAGCTCGATCCCGGCCTCCTCCAGAGCGCGGCGCACCGCGGTGAAGTCGCCCAGCGCGGTGATCACCTCGAAGACGTCCTCGTCCTCGGAGATGTCCTCGGCGCCGGCCTCCACGGCGACGAGCAGGTCGTCCTCGCCGTAGCGCGAGGCGTCCACGACGATCACGCCCTTCTTGTCGAACAGGTACGCGACCGAGCCGGGCTCGCCGAGGGAGCCCCCGTATTTGGTGAAGAGGTTGCGCACGTCGGGACCGGTGCGGTTGCGGTTGTCGGTGACGGTCTCCACCAGCAGCGCCACCCCGGCGGGGCCGTAGCCCTCGTAGATCACGGTCTCCAGGGCGTCCGCGTCGCCGCCCTCGCCGGTGCCCTTGGCGATGGCGCGCTCGATGTTGTCCTTGGGCATCGACGCGGCCTTCGCCTTGCGGATCGCGTTCTCGAGGGCCGCGTTTGAATCGGGATCCCCCCCACCCTCACGTGCCGCCACTGTGACTGCGCGTGCCAGCTTCGTGAAGGCCGCCCCGCGGCGGGAGTCCACGATCGCCTTCTTGTGCTTGATGCTCGACCACTTGGAGTGCCCAGACATGGCGTAGAGCTTACGGGATGCAGAGACGCCATGCGTGCTCCCCTCCCCCGAGATCTTCAAGGCCTACGACATCCGCGGCCTCTACGGCGAGCAGATCGACGGCGAGATCGCCGAGCTGATCGGCCGCGCGTTCGCGCGGGTGCTCTCCGGCTTGGAGGGCAAGCCGGTGGGCGAGCTGCGCGTGGGGCTGGGACGCGACATGCGCCTGACCGCGCCGGAGCTCGCGGGGCGCTACCGGGAGGGGCTGCGCACCGAGGGCGCGCACGTGCTCGACGCGGGGCAGGTGGGGACCGAGATGCTCTACTACCTCGTCGGCTCCCGCGGCCTGGACGGCGGGCTGATGTGCACCGCCTCGCACAACCCGAAGGCGTACACCGGCTGCAAGCTCGTGCGCGGGGGGGCGCTCGCGCTGTCGGGGGAGAGCGGCATCCAGGACATCCGCCGGCTGATAGAGGCGGGACTGGAGGGGGATGAGAGCCCGCCCGCCCCGCGCGGCTCCGTCGAGGAGGTGGACGTGAGCGCGGAGTTCCAGGCGGCCGCGCTGCGCTTCATCGACCCCGCGGCGGTGCGTCCGCTGAAGGTGGTGGTGGACGGCGGCAACGGGATGGCCGGCCCGATGGTGGGCCCGCTGCTGGAGCGCCTGGGGCTCGAGTTGATCGAGACCTACTGGACCCCGAACGGCGACTTCCCCGACCACGAGCCCAACCCGCTGCTGCCGGAGAACCGGCGGTTCGTCATCGACAGGGTGCGCGAGACCGGCGCGGAGGTGGGGATCGCGTGGGACGGGGACGCGGACCGCTGCTTCTTCATCGACGACACGGGGCGCTTCGTGGACGGGGACTTCCTCACCGCGCTGCTCGCGGAGTCGCTGCTTGGAAAGAGATCCGACCCCACCCACCCCGAGGCGATCCTCTACGACGTGCGCGCCTCGCGGGCGGTACCCGACACGGTGCGCCGCGCGGGTGGGGTCCCGTACGTCAACCGCGTCGGGCACGCGTTCTTCAAGACCCGGATGCGCGAGGAGGGCTCGCTGTTCGGGGGGGAGGTCTCCGGTCACTACTACTTCCGCGACTTCTACTGCGCCGACTCGGGCACGCTGCCGGCGCTGCTGATCCTCGAGCACCTCTCGGTCACGGGCAAGCGCATGTCCGAGCTGCTGAGGCCCTACCGCGAGCGGTACTTCATCTCGGGGGAGATCAACTCCGAGGTCTCAGACCAGGACGCGAAGATGGAGGAGATCGCCGCGCACTACGCCGACGCCCGCCAGGAGCGCCTCGACGGGATCTCGATCGACTACGAGGACTGGCACTTCAACGTGCGGCCCTCCAACACCGAGCCGCTGCTGCGCCTCTGCCTGGAGTCGCTGCGCTCCCTGCAGGACATGGAGCGCCGCCGCGACGAGGTGCTCGCCGTGATCCGCTCATGAGCCCCCGCGGCCGCGCATCCGCCAAGTCCACCGCCGGGAAGCGACCCGAGGAAGCGGACGCCAAGCAGGACGAGCACGCTGCGACCGCCGCGCTGAAGCGGGCCGCTCGGGAGGGGATCCACTGCCTTGCGATACCCACGCCCTTCGCGGTGGGGCGCGTCAACGCGTACCTGATCGAGGACGAGCCCCTCACGCTGATCGACTCGGGGCCCAACTCGGCGAAGGCGCTGGACGAGCTCGAACGGGCCCTCGCCGCGCGCGGGCACGCGATCGAGGACCTCGAGCTCCTGGTCATCACCCATCAGCACATCGACCACTTCGGCCTCGCCGCGATCCTCGCGCGACGCTCGGGGGCACAGGTGGCCGCCCTGGAGGGCCTCGATCGCAGGTTGCGCGACTTCCGCACGGAGGCCGAGCTCGACGACCGCTTCGCCGGGCGCATCATGCTGCGCCACGGGGTTCCCACCGACGTCGTCACCGCACTGCGGGCCGTCTCGGCGAGCTTCCGCGCGTGGGGCTGCACCGTGGAGGTCGATCGCTCCCTCGCCGAGGGGGAGAACCTGGAACTGGGCGAGCGCACGCTGCGAGTCTTGCGCCGACCCGGCCACAGCCCCTCGGACACCGTCTTCTGGGACGAGCGCCGCTCGCTGCTGATCGCGGCGGACCACCTGCTCGCGCGCATATCCTCCAACCCGCTGCTCGCCCGGCCGCTGGAGGCCGAGGGCGATTACGACGGGCCCCGCCCGCAGGCGCTGCTCACCTACCTGGCGTCCCTGAAGGAGACCCGCGCGATGGATCTCGAGCTCGTGCTCTCCGGCCACGGGGCCCCCGATCACCGACCACGTCGCGCTGATCGACGAGCGCCTGCGCCTGCACGAGCGCCGCGCGGAGCGGATCCACCGCCTGGTCGCCGATCGGCCCCGCACCGCCTACGAGCTGGCATACGAGATGTGGGGCAACGTGGCGGTCACCCAGGCCTACCTGACGATCTCCGAGGTCCTCGGCCACATCGACATGCTGCTCGAGAGCGGCCGCGCGGTGGAGCGGGAGCACGACGGGATCGCGCGGTTCGAAGCGACCAGATGACGGTGGAGCCGGCGAAGCAACTCGGCGGCGACGGGAGCGTGCGTAGCCTTAACTTATGCAGAGCGCAGCGATCAAGGAGGTCGACGCCATCAGGGACAAGATAGCCGCTTTGGGTGAGAATGCCTCGCATCACGACTTCCAACGTTTCTTCGCTTGGATCCTTGCGCGGGCGTCTGGTTTCAAGCGGTAGGCGCCGCACTCAACGCTCGATCTCCGCGAGGTGCTCCACGTTCGCCCGGTCAGTCGCCTCGGAGGAGGGCTCGGCGGCGAACCAGGCGTCGAGGATCTCCTCGAGCTCCGCCTCGGAGGTGCCGCGCAGGCTGAGGGCGAGCACGTTCGCGTCGTTCCAACGCCGCGCCCCCGCCGCGGTCGCCGCGTCGGCGCAGAGCGCGGCCCGCACGCCGGCGACCTTGTTCGCGGCGATCGACGCGCCCGTGCCGGTCCAGCAGCACACGACTGCCTGGTCGGCGCGTCCCTGGGCCACCTCGCGCGCGGCGGCCTCCGAGGCCCAGGCCCAGTCCTCGCGCTCCCCCTGCGCGAGGGCGCCGTGTGGGATCACACTGTGCCCGCGCCGCTCCAGCGTGGCGGGGAGGGCGCCTGCGACTCCGACCCGCTCATCGGCTGAGATGGCGATGCGCATCGTCTCAGTGTGCCGCCGCACCCACGCGCCGGCGCTCCACGGCGTCGAGGAACAGCCGGTGCACGCGGTCGTCGTCGGTGAGCTCGGAGTGGAAGGCCACCGCGATGCGATCCCCCTCGCGCGCGGCCACCGGATGGCCGTCCACCTCGGCGAGGATCTCCACCCCGGGGCCGTGCTCGGCGATCCAGGGGGCGCGGATGAAGACTCCCGGCAGCGGGGGGCGGGCGGGTCCGATACCCCCGCATCCTCACCTCGGCCTCGAAGCTCGCGATCTGGCGGCCGAAGGCGTTGCGCTGGGCGCGCATGTCCATCAGCCCGAGGTGCTCGCGGTCGAGCATGATCAGCCCCGCGCACGAGCCGAGCACCGGCACCCCGCGGAAGAGGGGGCGCGGCTCGAGCTCTCGCAGCGGCTCGGCGAGGCCCTCGCGCTCGATCCCGAGCGTCATCGTGGTGGACTCCCCCCCGGGGATCACGAGGCCCTCGATGCCCGCGAGGTCCGCCGGCACGCGCACCTCGCGCACCGCCGCCCCCAGCCCCCGCAGCATCCGCGCGTGCGCCTCGAAGCCGCCCTGCAGCGCCAGCACCCCCACCATCGGCTTGTCCGGCGGCGCCGGCGGCGCGTCGTCTCCCACTGCACCCGTCCGAGCGCTCGGGGCGCTACCAACCCCGCTGCGCGAGAAGCTGCTCGTCTCCGAGCTTCGAGCTCTCGAGGCTCGCCATCGCGGGGCCGAGGCCGCGCGAGGCCGCCGCGACGCGCGCGGGGTCCCGCCAGTGGGTGGTCGCCTCCACGATCGCGCGCGCGCGCGCCGGGGGGTCCTCGGACTTGAAGATCCCCGAGCCCACGAACACCCCTTCGGCGCCGAGCGCCATCATCAACGCGGCGTCCGCCGGCGTGGCGATCCCGCCCGCGCAGAACAGCACCACCGGCAGGCGCCCCTCCGCGGCCACCGTGCGCACCAGATCCAGCGGCGCCCCGTGCTCCTTGGCGGCGGTGGCCAGCTCGCTCTCCTGAAGGACGGCGAGGCGGCGGATCTCGCCTGTGATGAGGCGCATGTGGCGCACCGCCTCCACGATGTCGCCCGTCCCCGCCTCGCCCTTGGAGCGGATCATCGCGGCGCCCTCGCCGATGCGGCGCAGCGCCTCGCCGAGGTTCGTCGCGCCGCACACGAACGGCACCTTGAAGGCCCACTTGTCGATGTGGTTGGCCTCGTCCGCCGGGGTCAGCACCTCCGACTCGTCGACGTAATCGACCTCGAGCGCCTCCAGCACCTGCGCCTCCACGAAGTGCCCGATGCGCGCCTTCGCCATCACCGGGATGCTCACCGCCTCCTGGATCGCCGCGATCATCTCCGGGTCCGACATCCGCGCCACGCCCCCGTCGCGGCGGATGTCCGCGGGGACGCGCTCCAGCGCCATCACCGCCGCGGCGCCCGCGTCCTCGGCGAGCTTCGCCTGCTCGGGGGTGACCACATCCATGATCACCCCGCCCTTCAGCATCTCCGCCAGGCCCGCCTTGACCGTGAATGTCGCCTCGTCGCGCATGAGGTGAAGTCTATCCGGGTCCGCGCACGCGCCTGGATGGGATGCCGTTCCGGTCATGCGCCGACATCGGCGGCGAACCGCACATGTGACTAATAAAGCTGTGCCGGTCGGCGCATGCGCCGACCGGCGGGGCCGCACATGTGCGGCCCCGGGGAACGGCCACATGTGGCCGTTCCAGGCAGGGCCACATGTGGCCCTGCCGACCCCGCCACATGTGGCGGGGTCCCCAAGAGTCTCCTACTTGAGCCGGAACGCCTTGATGCGGTCTTCGTACTGCGCGCTGTCGCGCGAGTACACCCCGTAGGCCAGCGCCTGGATCAGGCTCAACAGGGCCGCGTGCGAGCGCACGTACGCGGGGCTGTTGGAGGAGTAGTAGAGCTTGATCTGCGCGAGCTTCGCCACCTCCGAGAGGGTCGCGTCGGTGATCGCCGCGGTGCGCGCCTTGCGGTGGCGCGCGAGCTTCATCGCGCGCACCACCAGCGGGTGCGGGCGGCCCGCGGAGAGCCCGATCACGAGCGTCCCCTCGTCGATCCGCCCCAGGCGGCTCAGCGCCTCCTGGGAGGGGCTCGCCACCACGTCCACCCGCAGGTCCAGCAGCATCAGCAGGTGGCGCAGGTAGCTCGCGAAGAACGCCATCTGGTCGGTGCCCGCCACGAGCACCTTCTCCGCGCTGGAGATCGCGTCGATCAGCGCGTCCACCGACGTTCTCGACACCTTCCGCGCGGTCTCCTCCACGTTCAGGTGATCCGCCGCCAGCGCCGCCTCGAACTCGGTCTGGTCGAGCGAGAAGAGCGGGGTCGAGGTGCCGTGCGCGGACTGATTTACGGGGCTCGCATGCACGCGCCGGTACTCCTCGCGCGCCGCCGCCTGCAGCTCCGGGAAGCCCTCGAAGCCGAGCGCCTGGGAGAAGCGCACCACCGTCGAGCTCGAGGTGTTCGCACGGCGCGCAAGCTCCTCCGCGGTCTGGAAGGCCGCCTCGTCGAGGTGGTCCACGATGTACTGCGCCACGTCCTTCTGGGAGCGCGAGCACCCCTCGAAGCGCATCTGGATGTACTTGGAGAGACTCTGGTGCTCGCCCGTGCCGCTCACGGGTGGCTCGGCCGTCGTTGCGGAGGCGGTTCGCTTCATCGGCCCCGTTGTTCGACGTCCGCGGCTCGGACTCCTCCCAACCGTCCACGATGTCGGGCCAAGCCTCCCCAGCGACGGAGCGCCCACGGGGTGATCCCGCGAGGCGCCGGCAGCGGGTCCTGATGAAGCGCCATCCGTGCGCAGGCGACCCCGGGATCCGTGGATCCAGGCTCAGCTCAGGCGTTGCGCGAGCTGCACGAAGTAGTCGAGCGCCCGCGGGTTCGCCAGCGAGTCCACGCTCGCCGTCTCCCCCGGCGCCACGCCCATCAGGATCCGCTTCACCGGCACCTCGAGCACCTTGCCCGAGAGCGTGCGTGGCACCTCCTCGATCTGCAGGATCCTGTCGGGGACGTGCCGCGGGGAGCAGTCCTCGCGGATGCGCCGCTTGATCGCGCCCGCCAGCGCGTCGTCCAGCTTCGCCCCGGGGCTCAGCACCACGAACAGCCACATCTCCAGCTCGGGTGGGTGGGCATCGGGTGGGCGGGCTTCGGGTGGGCGGGCTTCGGGTGGGCGGGCTTCGATCCTGGACGGAACGTCCACCACGAGCGCGTCCACCACCTCCTCCACCGCACTCGCCGCTCGGTAGATCTCGCTCGTGCCCATCCGCACCCCCTGGCGGTTGATCGTCGCGTCCGAGCGGCCGTAGATCACCGCGCCCCCGCGCGGCGTGATCCTGATCCAGTCCCCATGGCGCCAGATCCCCGGGTACATCGAGAAGTAGCTCTCGCGATAGCGCTCTCCCACCTCCACCCGCGCCGGCGGACCCGGCGCGGTGGGCGGATCGGTCGATCGATCGGCGGACGCATCCGCGGGCGAGACAGGCCGGTCCGCGGGTGGGTCGGCGGGTGGGTCTCCCCAGAAAAACAGCGGCATCGAGGGCAGCGGCTCGGTCAGCACCAGCTCCCCCACCTCGTCGATCAGGCGGCGCCCCTGCTCGTCCCACGCCTCGACCGCGCACCCCAGCACGCGGCACTGCAGCTCTCCTTCGTACACCGGCAGCAGCGGACAGCCGCCCACGAACGCCGTGCACACATCGGTGCCGCCGCTCGTCGAGAACAACCACACGTCCGGCTTCACCTCCCGGTAGACCCACGCGAAGCTCTCCGGCGCCAGCGGCGAGCCCGTCGAGCCGATGCTGCGCAGCGCACTCAGATCGAAGTCCCGGCTCGGCCTGACCCCCGCCTTCTCGCACGCCGCCAGCAGCCCGGCGCTCACGCCCATGCACGTCATCCCCGTGCGCTCCGCCAGCGCCCACATCGCGCCCAGGTCGGGGTGCCCCGGGCTGCCGTCGTACAGCACGATCGCCGCCTCCGTGAAGAGGCAGCCGATCAGGAAGTTCCACATCATCCAGCCCGTCGTCGTGAACCAGAACATGCGGTCCCCCGCGCGCAGGTCGAGGTGCAGGTGGCTCTTCTTCAGCTGCTCCAGCAGGATCCCCCCGTGGCCGTGCACGATCGCCTTCGGCAGGCCCGTCGTGCCCGATGAGTACAGCACCCACAGCGGGTGGTCGAAGGGCACCCGCTCGAAGGCCGGCTCGCTGGCCGAAACGGGGATGCTGGCCGAAACGGGGATGCGAGCCGAAGGCGAGTGTCTCCCGGCTTCGGTCGAAGGCGCGTGTCCCCCGGCTTCGGTCGAAGGCGCGTGTCCCCCGGCTTCGGTCGAAGGCGCGTGTCCCCCGGCTTCGGTCGAAGGCGCGTGTCCCCCGGCTTCGGTCGATCTTCGATCGGTCGCGCCGCGCTCGCACAGCTCGCTCCACGTGAGGGCGCCCGGCCAGCCCGCGGGAGCCTCCGGCGCGATGGAGGAGCTCTCGAACAGGTACGGCACGAGCACCGTGTGGCGCACGGTGGGCAGCTCCGCGAGGATCTCCTCCACGACGGGACGACGGTCGAAGTCCCTGCCCCCGTGGCGGTAGCCGTCCACCGCCAGCAGCACCTTCGGCTCGATCTGACCGAAGCGGTCGATCACGCTGCGCGCCCCGAACTCCGGCGCGGCGCTCGACCAGATCGCACCCAGGCTCGCCGTGGCCAGGAACGCGATCAGCGTCTCCGGGATGTTCGGCATGTACGCCACCACCCGGTCTCCCCGCTCCACGCCCAGCGCGCGCAGCCCGCCCGCCACCGCGGCGACCTGCGCGGAGAGCTCCCCCCACGTGAGCTCCCCCAGGTCGCGCAGCTCGGAGGAGTGCAGCACCGCCACCGCGTTGGAGTCGCGGTCTCGCATCAGCATGTTCTCCGCGTAGTTCAGCTCCGCCCCCGCGAACCACCGCGAGCCGGGCATCGTGCGCGACTCCAGCACCCGCTCGTAGGGGCGCGAGGAGCGCACCCCGCAGAACTCCCAGATGCTCGCCCAGAAACGCTCCAGCTCCTGCACCGACCAGCGCCGCAGCTGCTCGTAATCCTCGAACACCAGGCCCTCCCGCTCCCCCACCCAGCGCATGAAGCGGGTCATGCTCGCGCGCTCCCGGTCCTCCGGGGTCGGCTCCCACAGCGGCGCCCGCCGATCGGGACAGCTCATCGCAGCTTCTCTCTCAATCCGACCTCGTTCCACCCCATCGCGCACCCCTCCACCGCTCGTTCCCTGCGCCCGCGTGACGGCCCCGCCGCCCTCCACTCTTTCGACTCATACCTAATAATTCGATATGATGAAATCTCAGTATGTCAGCCCGCCGGCTTGCGCGCGGCTATCCTCCTCAACCGTGAACGCACCCACCTCGCCGGATGCCCCGCGCCTGCTTGCGACCGATAGCCCACCGGTGGACGCCCCCACTCCCACGCGCCCCGCGAGCCCCCTGAGCCCCGCCAGCGCACTCGCGCTGCGCGCGCAGTTCCCAGTCCTGGACCGCATCGCGTACCTCAACGCGGGCACCGACGGTCCGCTGCCCGCCGCCGCCGCACAGGCAGCCGCCGAGGAGCTTCGGCGCGAGGCGCAGGAGGGTCGCTCCCGCCATCACTTCGAGCGTCGTGGAGAGTTGAGCCACTCACTGCGGACCGCCTACGCCTCCATCCTCGGGTGCGCCCCCGAGGATATCGCGCTCACCACGTGTACCAGCGAGGGCCTCGCGCTCGTGATCGGCGGCCTGCAGCTCGGTCGCGGCGATGAGATCCTCACGAGCGACGAGGAGCACCCGGGCCTGATCGGCGCGCTCTCCGTCGAGCGCGAGCTTCGCGGAGTGGCGATCCGCGCCGCGCCGTGGTCGCGAGCTGCCCGACGCGATCGGCCCCCGCACCCGGCTCGTGGCCTGCTCGCACGTGAGCTGGATGACCGGGCGTCTCGCCCCCGCGGAGCTGGCCGAGATAGAGGTCCCCGTGCTGCTCGACGGCGCCCAGGGCGTGGGCGCGATCCCCACCGACGTGCACGCCCTGCGCTGCGCCGCCTACGCCGGCGCGGGCCAGAAGTGGCTGTGCGGCCCCGACGGGACCGGCATGCTCTTCCTCGCTCCCGAGCTGCGCGAGCGGCTCGCCATCGGCCGCCGAGGCTACGCCAACCTCGCCGACCCCGACGCCGGCCTGGAGGCCCGCCCGCACGACGACGCCCGGGCCCTGGATACCCTCTCGCTCAGCGCGGAGACCGTCGCGTGCGCGCTGGCGGCCTCTCGGGTGCTCGAGCGCGCCGGCTGGGCGGCTCTGCACGAGCGCGCCCGGCTGCTCGCCGTCGAGCTCGCCGAGCGGCTCGCCGCTCGCGGACGCGAGGTCGTCGGCCGGCCGGCCGACGCTCGGGGCGGCGGCACCCTCGTCTCCTTCTCGAGCCCCAACCCCCTCGCCGAGCGCGAGCGCCTCGCCGAGCTCGGGATCGTCCTGCGCGACATCCCCGGGCGCCCCTGGCTGCGAGCCTCGGTGGGAGCGTGGAACGACGAGCGGGACCTCGCTCGGCTGCTCGACGCGCTGGATCGG
Source organism: uncultured Solirubrobacterales bacterium (assembly GCA_963813765.1). Taxonomy (GTDB): domain Bacteria; phylum Actinomycetota; class Thermoleophilia; order Solirubrobacterales; family Solirubrobacteraceae; genus Palsa-744. The sequence goes on along the minus strand of CAWFAB010000006.1, from coordinate 143,657 downwards.
TGAGGCCGATCCCATCTCTCGCCCCCCTCGGGGGATCCCGGACGGCCCGGTAGGGTCGGACGGAGGGGGGTGAGAGGCTGCTCGACGCGCTGGATCGGTGAGGCCGATCCCATCTCTCGCCCCCCTCGGGGGATCCCGGACGGCCCGGTAGGGTCGGACGGAGGGGGGTGAGAGGCTGCTCGACGCGCTGGATGCGTCTTAATGCTCTCCTAGCACGGTTTCCGCTTTGCTTTCCACGCGTGCGCGAGGCTCTCGCCGCGCTCTCCGATTATCCGACGCCAGCCGATGAGCACCTCGCCACCCAAGACGCCCGCCCCTCAGCCCCCGTCTCCGAGCCCCCCGCGGGTGGGCGGGGCCTCCACTCCTCGGACACCTCGACCGTGCAGGCCCCGCCCGCCGCGGGGCACGCGCGGCGGGCGATCCCCAAGCCGAGCCTGCACGCGACGCTCAGCTGGCTCCCGCTCGCACCGGTGCTCGCGCTCTCCACGGCGCTCAACACCAACCGGCTCGCCCAGAACGGCTACGCCAACGTCTTCTACTCCGCTGGCGTCAAGTCGATGCTCGGCTCGTGGCACAACTTCCTCTTCAACTCGTTCGACCCCGGGGGGCTCATCACAGTCGACAAGCCCCCGCTCGCGCTGTGGGTGCAGGTGGCGAGCGCCAAGCTGTTCGGCTTCTCTCCCCTCAGCCTGCTGCTCCCCGAGGCGATCATCGGGGTGCTCACGGTGGCCGTGCTCTACGCGGTGATGCGCCGGCCCTTCGGCCCGCTCGCCGCGCTCGGGGGAGCGCTGGCGCTGGCGGTCTTCCCCTCATTCGTGGCGGTCTCCCGCGACAACGGCGTCGACCCCGTCCTGGTCCTGCTCATGCTGCTCGCCTGCGGCGCCGCCCTGCGCGCGATCCGCGGCGGCCGCTGGCCCGCGCTGCTCGGATGCGCGGTGCTGGTCGGGCTCGCGTTCAACACCAAGACCCTCGCCGCCTTCCCCGTGATCCCCGGAATCGTCCTCGGCTACCTGCTCTGCGCCCCGGGATCGATGCTGCGCCGCATGCTCAAGCTGCTCGCCGCCGGCGTGCTGCTCGCCGCCGTCTCCCTCGCCTGGATCGCCATCGTCGAAGCGACCCCCGCCTCGCAGCGCCCCTACGTGGGGGGGCCCACCGACAACACCGAGCTCAACCTCACCTTCGGCTACAACGGCTTCGGCCGGGTCGAAGGGCAGATCGGGGGGCCCGGCCAGATCTTCGTGCGCCTCGGCGCGGTGGCGCCCTTCTCGCCGCGCGTCCACACCAGTCTCCGCGCGAAGCGGACCGTCGCGCCGAAAGGACGCCCCAACCCGCTCCTGCCCGACGGCCACTACGCCAACCCCACCCCCTTCGGCGGCGCCACCGGCCCGCTGCGCCTCTTCTCCTACGGCCTCGGCGGCCAGGGCGGCTGGATGCTGCCTTTCGCGCTGTTCGGGCTGCTCGCGCTCGCCCTGAGCGTTCTCTGGCCCCCGCGGGGAGCCACCGGGGGCGAGGCCCAGCCGGCCGGCTCGCGCTTTGAGCGCCTGCGGCGCGACGAGCGCACCGCCGGTCTGTTCGTGCTCGGCGGCTGGTTCCTGCTCGAGGCGCTCGTGCTGGACTTCTCCAAGGGCATCGTGCACCCCTACTACGTCTCCGCCTTCGCCCCCGGGGTCGCCGCAATGGTCGGCGCCGGCGCGGTCGCCTTCGCGCAGTTCGCCCGCGGCCGCGACTGGCGCGTGGCGCTGCTGGTGCTCGCCGTCGGTGCGACGATCGCCGCGCAGCTCGTGCTGCTGCACCGCGAACACTACGCCCACTGGCTGCCCCCCCTGCTGATCGGTGCCTGCGCGGCCGGGGTGCTCGCGCTGCTGGCGGTGCGCCGCCTCGCGGTTCCCGCGACGGCGCTGATCCTCGCGGCGCTGCTGGTCGCCCCCGCGGCGTTCTCGACCACAACCTGGTCGATCCCGGTCGAGGGGACCTTCCCCGCCGCCGGGCCGCGCGTGGCGGGCGGCCTCGGGCCCTACGGGATAACCGCTCACAACGTGCGCGTGGACCGCGACCTGATGCGCTACGTCGACGCCCGCCGGCCCACCCGGAAGTGGGAAGTTCTGACGGTCTCCTCCAACACCTCCGCCTCCCTGATCCTGCTTGGCTTCCGCGCCGGCGCCGTCGGCGGCTACAGCGGCACCGACCCCGCGCTCGACGGCCCCGGCCTGGCGCGTCTGGTGGCCCGCCGCGAAGCCCGCTACGTCGTGCTCGGCGGCGCCTACGCCAGCCGCGGCGGCAACCGCGCCACCCTGGCCGTGATCCGCGCCTGCCGCTACATCCCCTCCGAGGTCTGGCTGCACGCCCCGCGCTACTCGATCTACAGCCTCGCGCTGTACGACTGCGCCAGGGCCGAGCGCAGGCTCGCGGCGTCCTGAGCCTCGATCGGCGCGGGCCTCTCCCGATAGCGGCGTGCGTCGGCCCCTACGCCACCACCGCCAGCTCGCGCTGGAAGGCGCGCGCGAACAGCTCGCTCTCGCGCCCCGCCGCCCAGCGCGGCACCTCCGCTCCGCCCTCCGCGACCAGCCGCAGCTGCACCTCGCCGTTGCGCGCGCTCAGGATCGTGTCCCGCACCAGCTGGTCGCGGGAGCGCTCGAGATCCTCCGCGAGTCGCAGCAGCACCGCGCAGCGGTCCAGGCGCGCGGCGTCGCCCGCCCCGAACAGCGGCGCCAGCGGCCCCGGCTCGGGCATGCCCCTTGCGGTGGTAGCGCGCCGCCTGCGCCATGATCGCCACCTCCGTCGGGGAGAAGCCCGGGAGGCCCGCGTTGAGGATCAGGTAGCGCGAGTGCTTGTGGTGGTCGTCGTAGTCCACCGACATCCCGATGTCGTGCAGCATGCACGCCGCCCACAGCAGCTCCCGCTCGCGCGCCTCGCCCCGTGCAGGCCCACGCGCGAGCTCGTCGAACATCCCCAGCGCGAGCGCCGCCACGTGGCCGGTGTGGGCGAGGTCCACGTGGTAGCGGGCCGCGAGGTTGAGCACGCGAGGCGCGGCGCACATCCTCGAACAGCGGCGGATCGCGCGTCGGCCCAGGTGGCGCTCGAAGAAGACCCCCTCGCGCAGCCCCGCCTCGGTGACCTCCAGCGCCGTCGAAGCCGCCCGCCAGCAGCACCCCCTGCACGACCACCGCGCCGGCGAGGATCAGGTCCGCGCGCGCCGGCTTGATCCCCGGCACGCTCGCGCGCTCCGCCGCCGGGCAGCGCCGCCAGCCGCTGCACGATCTCCTCCAGCGCCTCCCGCGTCACGAGCGCGCCCTGCACGCCGTTGCTCGGCAGCCCCGCCGCGCGCTGCGCGGCGGCCGCGAGGTTGCGCACCGTCCCGCCGATGCCCACCAGGCGCCGGCCGCGTCTGCCCGCGCCCAGCCACGGGGCGCTGCCAGCTCGCGCGCCACGTGCTCGCGCAGCTCCTCGATCTGCCGGCGCTTCGCGGGGCCGCTCCCGAGCAGGAAGCGCTCGGTCATGCGCACCGCCCCCAGCCGCCACGAGCCCGACTCCCGCGCCAGGCGATCCGCCACCCGCACGAGCTGCATCGAGCCGCCGCCGAGGTCGAGCACGCAGCCGTCGCTCGACGTCGTGGAGTTCACCGCCGCCAGGTATCCATAACGCGCCTCCTGCCTCGCGGCTGAGCACGCGGATCGGCAGGCTCGTCGCGCTCCCGCGCCTGCTGCAGGAACGCTCCCCGCGTTCTCGGCGTCGCGGATCGCGCTCGTAGCGACCGCGTCGACCGCGCTCCTCCCTTCCAGCCCCGCCGCCTGGCAGAAGTGGGCGAACACATCGAGCGTCGCCAGCGCGCGGCGCATCGGCTCCTCGCCCAGCCTCCCGGTGGCCGCCATCCCTTCGCCGATCCGCACCGCCTGGTAGATCTCATCCGTGCGCTGCCACCACCCCTCGCGCCGCGGTGAACACCACGAGCCGGAAGGAGTTCGAGCCGAGGTCGATCACGGCGAGGCGCCCGCTCGACTGCATCCCTCTGAGCGTATTGCGCGCGGCGGAGGGCTCCCCGCGCGGCCGCGCGGGGCGACGGCGGTGGGTCCTGGCGAAGCGCCAGACGGTGCCTGGCGACCCCGGGATCGGTGGATCCAGGCTCAGGCGTCCTCGCCGACCAGCGCGTTCACCACGTTGCGCTCGTCGGAGAAGATCTGGGCGTGCGCCACCAGGCCGTCCCTGAACTTCACGACCCACGTGGTCGGCGCGTCCCGGAACGATCCTCCCGGACCGCGCCCGCTGACCAGGCCGAGCGCCACCACCGCCCGACCGGCGGCGCGGATCTGCGTGGGGTGGATCGTCAACTCCTCCCAATGCGACTCGATGTCCTCCGCGTAGCGGCGGATGCCCTCGTGACCGCGGTAGGGCTCGCCCGCCTGCGTCACCGCCGCGGTCACCGGCTGGAAGACCACCTCCGGGTGCACCAGCACCAGCGCGCTCGGTAGGTCCCGGCGGCTGAACGCCTCGAACAGGCGGGCCACGACCTCATCTTTGGGCAGGGAGAGAGGCGCCTGCGGCACCGCCTCGCGCGCAGCCGGCTCCGCCGGCCGCTCGCGCACTCCCGCGCGACGCGCCGTCAGGGTGCCCGCCAAGCCGTCGCGCTCCATAGCCATGCCTTCGTTGCACTCCTTCCACTGAGCCCCAGCTCGAAGGGCTCGACGCTCTCCACCGGATAGCCGGCAGGACGCCACCCACGCCGTCACCCGATCCGCAGATCCTCAGAACCTGCCGTTGAGGCTACCCGGTCGCAGGGCCCATCAAACGATGAGACTCCTCTCACCGACAGCCGGAGTCATCGGCCGTGAAGCGGCCGGCTGAAGAGCGTCCCCGGCTGAAGAGCGTCCCTACCCCGGGAAGGGCTCCGGCTGACGCGTGCCAGGGATGTAGCTCTCCTCGGCCTCGAGCATCGTGCGCAGCTGCGCCCGCAGCTCGGGGGTGTCCTGGTGGCCATGGACGGTCGCGGCGTGCCGCGCCGCGGTATCGATGACCTCCTCCTCCTCGCCGATGATCGTCAGCGAGCAGTTGCTCTCGCTCTCAAAGCGCCGGCAGTCTGCGATCTTGCGTGCCATCGTGTGGCCTCCTCCATATGGGATGGAACTCGATACCTCCCGGATCCCGCGGCGACGGCGAACCTTCTCCGAAGCACCGGGAACTCGATCCTCGAACTTTGCTCCTGTTGCGTCCTTCATAGGACGCTAACACAGAGCAACCTGACCTCTCGGAGATCCAGCTAGCTTGGACAAATCCGCAGGTACCGTGAACAGATTTCGGCAGAGGAGACCGGCGGTCACCCGCAGCGGCGGCCGTCTCGGAGGCGATCGACAGGACAGACCGCTCGCCCAGAGCGCAGACACGCCGCAGGAACCGGCCTGGCTCTGATCGCGCTCCCCACCCTCGCGATCGCGCTGCTCGCCGCCTGCGGCTCAACCCCATCTGGGCAGACCTCGCCCCCGCCGCCGTCATCGTCGTCCGCGACCCTCTCGGCTCACACCTCCGCTCCGCCGCCACCTTCATCGTCTGTCGCCGCCGCGGGGCACGCAACGGCGCAGCGACCACATCCTCGCCCGAGCCGCATCGAAAGAGTCCTCGACACGGCGAAGGCGACCTACGAAAACGAGATCAAGGGACCGAAGCTCCTTCGAGGAGCTCGGGCGCATCGCCCGCAACGGCGCCCTGCTGAGCGCCCTCGGGCGGGGCGACGCGGCCGGCGCGCAGGCCGAGGCGGACGCCCAGCTGCGAAGCCCCGCCAACCACCTCGCCCACGTGACCCGCATCAGCGTGATCCGCGGATCGCGGGTGCTCGTCAACGCCACGGTGAACGCCGATGGGGTGTTCGTCGTCGCACCGGGAATGCGCGTCTTGCGCCTGCATGGCCGCCCTCTCGGCACGCTCCTGGTGTCGATCCAGGATGTGACCGGCTTCGTGAAGCTCGTGCACAACCTCACCCACGCTCAGGTGCTGGTCCGCGGCGCAAGCGGGCGCGTGCGAGCATCGCTGGGCGCCGCCACGCGCGTCCGCCTGCCCGCCTCGGGGCCGGTGACGATCGCCGGACGCAGACGCAGGTACCTCGTGCGATCGTTCGGCGAGGTCGGCTGGGGCGCCGAACCGCTCACGGTCTGGATTCTCGAAGGAGCCTGACGCACCCCGGTGAGCGCCAGTACTCGATGGCGTCGGGGGTGGTGGGCCACCGGGCATACGCCCCGGGACCGATGCTGTACTGGTTGCTCGCGCTGCCGGCGCGATTTGGTGGTCCCGTAGCGCTCACGCTGACGATGAGCGCATTTCCGTGCCCGTCGAGATGGCGACGGGGCCGCGTGCACGGGGCGCGGGGAGCACCGCCGCGGTGCGCTATGGCGCCCGGCGCTCGCGGGGCTGCTGGTGGCGCTGATCTGCTGGAGCGCTCCGGTCGTCGAGGAGATCACGCACTCCCCGGGGAACCTGAGCGTGCTCGCCTCGGCCGCCGGCGCACGAGGAAAGACCGAGGGCGCAAGCGTCGGCTGGCGTGTCCTTGCGCGCGCGGTGGGCGTTCCGCCGCGCTGGCTGAGAGCGCCCGAAAGGGAGGTCTACGACCACAGTGGACGCCAGGTTGGCGTCGTCAGCGGCGGCGACTACGGCGACACGCGCCTGAGTGACGTCTGGGCCGCCCCGAGCGCCCTCGGCACCATCTCTGCCCTGCTCGTCCTCTGTGCCTTGGCCGTGATGACGTTAGACCCTATGGACTGCCGGTCGCTCGGCGGTTGAGTCAGGGTCGGTCGGCACCCCGCGCATAGGTTGTGCGGGGACTGGGCGTCGGGGTGTTCTCGGCGCCGACACCCCAGCTATGGGAGGTGCCGACCATGTCGGAGAGTATGGCTTTGGTAGGGCTTGATGTGCATCAGGCTCAGTCGGTCGCGGCGGTGCTTGATCCGGTGAGTGGTGAGCTGCGTGTGGAGCGGTTGCGTGGTGCGCCGGATGGTGTGGTGCTCGCGTTCCTTGAGGGGCTCGGGCGGCCGGTGCGGGCGGTGTATGAGGCTGGCCCGACGGGGTTCGGGCTCGCTCGCGCAGCGAGGGCGCGTGGTCTGGATGTGCAGGTCGTTGCGCCGGGGTCGATCCCCAGAGCGCCGGGGGATCGGGTGAAGACTGACCGGCGGGACGCGAAGCGACTCGTGCGGTTGTTCGTGGCTGGGGAGCTGTCGTTCGCGTTCGTGCCGAGCGTGGAGGACGAGCGTTTCCGTGATCTGGTGCGCTGTATCGAGGATGTCCGTAAGGATCTGATGCGTTCGCGTCATCGCCTGTCGAAGTTCTTGCTGCGCCGCGGGTTGCGTTTCGCGGGGCGCTCCTGGACGCAGCCGCATGGGCGCTGGTTGCGTAACCTCGTCTTCGAGGATGTGCTCTCTGGGGCGACGTTCGTCGACTACTGCTGTGCTGTTGATGCGCTCGCTCAGCGTCGTGGGGCGCTGATCGGTGTGCTCGAGGAGGCAGTCCCCGGGTGCTCTCACGCGCAGGCGGTCGCGAGGTTGCGCTGCTTCCGCGGGATCGACACGCTTTCGGCGGCCGGGCTGTGCGCTGAGGTCGGCAGCTTCGAGCGGTTCGCGAAGCCGAGCTTGCTGTCGGGGTTCCTCGGGATCGTGCCGAGCGAGTACACCTCCGACAGTAAGCGCGTGCAGGGCTCGATCACGAAGGCCGGTCCGCCGCACGCGCGCAGGCTGCTCGTCGAGGCGGCGCACCACTACCGTCACCGTCCCGCTGTCGGTGAGGGCATCGCAGCTCGCCAGGCCGGCCAGGACCCCAGGGTCGTGGAGATCGCGTGGCGCGCGCAGCAACGCCTGCACGGACGCTGGACACATCTCGGTAAGCGCCGCGGTAAACACACCGGGATCGTCGCGATCGCCTGTGCACGCGAGCTCGCCGCATTCTGCTGGGAGGCCGCCACACTCGACTGAGAACACCCCACCACATAACCCCGTGCGCCGGCGGCTGCCGGGGCGCGCACGAGCATACGAAGGCCGCTACGTCGCCATCCACGGGCCCGCGAACACAGGCTATGGGCAACCCAGCCACACCCTTGGCTGGGCGGCGCCCGTTCTTAGAATGCAAGCCCGGCGACGAACAAGGGTCTTGAGGTAACCAGCCCTCGTATATGAGCCTGACCAGATCGGTCGAACACGCTGGCCCTTCGCTCGTGGCGCCCCGGGAGCCGCCCACGCCACCATGCCCGGACATCACGCCCCGACCCGCTGCCAGCTGACTCGCGAAACGAGTACGCCCCGACACCCCGACGCGTGCACGGACGGTACCCAACGACAAACGACAAAGGCAGCGACTAAGGCCGCCCGATGGGCGGCGAATCCCTATTATCTGCCCCACAAAGTCCAACCGCCGCCAGCGTCAAGGCCAAGCCCTCCGGGCGGCCTACGGCCGGCCTTGACCCCGGCTCCATCAGTCTCCTTCAGCGTCTCCTCGGTACCCAACCCCGATGCCGATCAACACCCCCACACGAACAACCCCAACGCCGCCCTTGACAAACGCTCATCCATATGAGCCTGGATTATCGGTGCACTAATTCGACTGAGTTTTTGGGGTCAGCGGGCGGGGAAGCTGTAGCTGAGGGTGCGTCCGCCCCACCAGGGGATCTCGATGCGGCGGTCCTCGTAGCTGGCGTCTAGTAGGGCGGGGGTGTGGGCGCGGCGGCGTAGGCGGACCTGTACGTGGCGGGGGGTGAAGTGCAGCTCGCCGATGCTGTCGATGAAGTGGTTGCGGATCGTGTCTGGGGTCTGGTTGTGGTAGGCGGCGTGGAGTCCCCGTGTGAAGCGCCGGTAGGCGATGTCGGCGAGGACGGTCAGCGCGACGTCGAAGTCGACGGCGAGTGGGACCTGGGAGCAGAGCGAGTCGAGGTGGAAGGCGCGGATCTGCTCGGCGAGCTGGTTCTCGATGCCCCAGCGTTGGCCGTAGCGCTCGATCAGCTGCTTGACGGTCAGCTGCTGCTGGTTTGTGAGGATCAGGGTGGCCTGCTCGCGGCCGAGGCCGTTGACGGCGATCTGGCGCAATGGGCGTTCCTTGATCGTCACGGGGTCTTCGTGGTAGGTGACGTTGCGATGCTTGCCGGCGCGGTCGAGCCGGGTCTTGGTCCATGCCTCGGCAGGAAGCGCTCCGAGCGTGGCGATCAGCTTCGGGGAGCGCTGGCGCAGCGTGATGAAGCCGACACCCATCTCGTCGAGCTCGGCGAGATGCTCCTGGGTGGTGAGCTTCTGGTCGAACACCAAGAGCTTTGGCAGCTGCCCGTGGGTGCGCTCGTAGAAGCGGGCGAACTCGATCACCTCGCCGGACTGCGCCCGCGCGGTCAGCTCGGCGTTTGCGTAGATGATCGTGCGCTCGGAGCCGTCCTGGGCGATGAAGGTGAGCACCGAGCGGGTGCGCTGGCTGCGGCGGGGAACGTAGTGCTTCTCGAGGATCGTGTCCTCGCCGTAGCTCATGATCGTGTGGAAGTCGAGGTTCAGCCCTGACTCGCCCCGCAGCCCGGCGTCGCAGAGACGGGGCTGCAGCGCCTCGAAGAACGCAAGCTGCTGGGCGCGCTTGGTGCGGTATGAGTAGGTGCTCAGATGCCAGGTCTTGGGCAGCACGTTCAGGCCGGCGAACAGGCCCAGCGCTGGGTCGTGCACGACATCGCGGATGTGGCTGCGCCGGCAGCGGCCGGAGAGCTTGAGCGCCAGCAGGCTGAGCACCGAGCGCAGCGCTGGAAGCTGGCTGGTCAACGGCCAGCCGGCCGCCTTGACCAGCCCCGGGAGATCGAGCTCGAGCAGCTCGGGCAGCAGTAGGAACAGGCCGGCGTGTGCGGTGCTCACGCTGCCGGCCTGCGGCCACTCGTCCTCGCCAAGGACATGGACCTTCGCTGCTCGGAGCCGCTCGGGCTCTGGTGAGGACGGCGGTGGCGCGGCCGGCTTTCCTATGCGCGCGAGCCCCGCCTCCCTCAAGACCTCCCAGAGCGCGGTGCGTGACAGCGGCGTACCGGCCCGCTCGAGCTCAGCAACGATCTCATCGAGACCGTGACGCCCCTGGCGCAGCCTGATCGCCAGGTCTCTGGCGGCGTCCTTCTTGGGCTGGCGCTTGGGTCCCGGGCGGGCCTGTGCGAACAGCCCCGAAAGATCGTCCTTGCGGTACTGCGAGATGAGCGTCTGCACACTCGCCTTCCCGTAGCCGAAGCGCTCGACGATCTCGCTCGCGGAGAGCTCCTCCACAAAATAGGCGCGCAGCGCCTCGTAGCGGCGCTGCGCCGGCAGCACCGGCGCGGTGAAGCGCTCGTGTCCGGAGCGAGGCGGCATCACTCAACGCGATTAGTGGACATCCTTCCCGATATGATGGCGCACTCCCCGGACGGAAAGATGCCCTGACCATGATTACGCGCCCTTTATAGCAAGGACGCTCCCCACCGGACCACCATGAACACGGGCGCAACCCGTCCACTAATCCCGCTAAAGCACTCCGCAGGCCACCCGCGTACGCACCCCCAACCACCAAGCATCCCGACCCACGCGCGAGTCCCAAACCTCAGCCCGACGAGTGGACGCTACCCCCTGCCGATAATCCAGGTTAGCCGCCATCCGCGCGCGTCGGGGCGACCTGGTGGCCGGAGGCGTCATCGGCGCGCTTCTGTGCGGGTCGCTCGCGGGGCTGGCGAGCGCGACGCCCGCGCGTGGCGTCCATTCGCTCGGCTACACGCTCTGGTGGGGGTCGCTGGTCGGGATGTGGGTGTGGCTGCTCTTGCTGTGGTCGAGCGCGGTGCTGGCGCGCGGTTGGGCGACGGGGCGAAGGCGAAGGCGGTCATCGGGGCACTCAGCCTCGCTGACGCGAGCGGCGGGCCGCTGGTGGCCGCTCGGGGCCATGGGTGCGCTCACCGCATGCGCGCTTGCCGTCGCGGCCACCGAGCGCACCGACGCTCACCAGCCCGAGTTTCGGCCCCTGCGCACGATCACCACCCGCCTCGATCGCGCGGTGAGGCGCGGCAGGACGGTCCTGCTCACGCAGCGAGGGTTCGCTGCACTGCCACTCGAGCCGCTGGTCAAGTACTCGCTCCGGCGGCGGGGCGTGCACGTGGTGGGCTACGAAGGGAGGATGCGGCTGGACCCCTCATACGAACTCGGACGGCACCCATATGACCTCCAGGTCGAGGTCGCGGAGGCGCAGCAGCCAACCATCAAGCAAGCGACTGTGCTCGCCCGCGTGACCCTGGAAGCCGCGCCATGGCTCCCCGGCGCGGACGCCTCGCGGGTGATTACGGTCTCGGCGGCAAGGCCCGGTCGTCGATGAAAGCGCGCCTGTGCGATCAGGCCTTCTCGCCCCCAACGCCAGGGGCGGCGGTGGCACCAAGATTGGGCTTTCTGATGCGCCTAATAGTGCTTTGGTAGCTTTCTGGTAGGAGTTCGTGGTGGTCACGGCGAACCCTCCTGGCATTGGTTGTCCGATGCTTGGAGGTCATGATGGTGGCTGTGGCAGTGGCAGGCTCCTCGGAGGAGGTGGATGGTCCGTTGGTGGTTCGTGAGCGCTTGGAGGCGTTCGGGATCGAGGTGCTGGGCGAGGCTGTGAACCGGCCGGTGCAGTTGCGCAACGGTGGGTTGTATCTGCGTGGGCTGATCGAGGATGGTGCTCGCAAGTCGCTTGAACCGATGGTCGCCAGGCTGGGTGGTGAGGCTGACTATGAGAGCTTGCAGCAGTTCATGGCGGTGAGTACGTGGGACCCGGTGCTGGTTGTGCGTGCCGTGGCCGAGCGGGTCGCGCCTGAGATCGATGTGCAGGCGTGGGTGTTGGATGACACGGGGTTCCCCAAGGACGGGAAGCGCTCGCCGGGGGTCAAGCGCCAGTATTCGGGCACGCTGGGGAAGATCGGTAGCTGTCAGATCGGTGTCTCGGTGCATGCGGTCGGCACGAAGGGCACGGTCCCGTTGGGGTGGGCGCTGTACCTGTCCGAGGAGTGGTGCGAGGACCCTGGGCGTCGAGCGAAGGCGAAGATCCCCGAGGAAGTCGAGTTTCAGACCAAGCCTGAGCTGGGGGTGGATCTGATCGAGCGCGCCGCGGGATGGAAGATCGCCAAGGCGCCCGTGCTCGGCGACCAGGCTTACGGCGATAACACCGTGCTGCGCAAGCGCCTGCACGACTCAGGGCTTCAGGGCGCCGAGACGAAGGTGTTCAAGCCTGGCACGACGTTCACGGTCCCGGAGCGCCAGGGCGCCACGGGCCGCCCGCGCAGCCGGCCGCGTCCTGACCGTGACCCGGTCGCGATCGCCCAGTTGGTCGCCGATCTCCCGGATGAGCAGTTCCAGACCGTCACGTTTCGCGATGGGCCCGACGGCGAGGAGCCCGTCACTTCGCGCTTCTGCTTCGTGCGCGTCCGCGCCGCCAACCACGCCGAGAAGCGCACACCGTGGCCACCGCGAGAGGAGTGGCTGATCGCCGAGTGGCCCGAAGGCCACGATCAACCGAGCGACTACTGGATCTCGAACCTACCCGAGGACACCCCGCCCGAGCAGCTCGCGCGGCTGGCCCGGCTGCGCTGGAAGATCGAGCTGGACTACAAACAGCTCAAGGGAGAGCTCGGCCTGGACCACTACGAGGGACGCTCCTACCTGGGCTGGCATCACCACACCGCGCTCGTCACCGCCGCCCATGGCTTCCTAACCTGGATTGTCGGTTCGATAATTCGATTGAGGATTCTGGCGTTTTTGGCTATCGGGCGGGGAAGCTGTAGCTGAGGGTGCGTCCGCCCCACCAGGGGACCTCGATCTTCTTGGTCTGGTAGCCGGCGTCGAGCAGCGCAGGGGTGTGGGTGCGGCGGCGCAGCGCAACCTCGACGTGGCCGGGGCTGAAGCGCAGCTCGCCGATCCCTTCGATCAGCTGTCCGCGGAGGGTGTCGGGTGTCTGGCGGTGGTAGGCGGCGTGCAGCCCGTGCGCGAAGTGCCGGTAGATGGTGTCGGCCAGGACGGTGAGCGCGACGTCGAAGTCCACGGCGAGCGGCACTTGGGAGCACAGCGAGTCCAGGTGGAAGGCGCGGATCTGCTCGGCGAGCTGGTTCTCGATTCCCCAGCGCTTGGCGTAGCGCTCGATCAGCTGCTTGGGCGTCATGTCCAGGCGGTTGGTGAGGATCAGCGTCGGCTGGTCGCGGCCGAGGCCCTTGACGGCGAGCTGTCGGAAGGTGCGGCCCTTGAGCGTGACCGGTTGCTCGTGGTAGCTGGCGGTCTTGTGCTTGCCTGCGCGGTCGAGCCGGGTCTTGGTCCACGCGCTGGCGGGGAGAGCTCCGAGCGCGGCGATCAGCTTCGGGGAGCGCTGGCGCAGGGTGATGAAGCCGACGCCCATCTCGTCGAGCGCGGCGAGGTGCTCGTGGGTGGTGAGCTTGCCGTCGAAGACCAGCAGCTTGGGGAGGGCGCCGTGGGTCTTCTCGTAGAAGCGGCAGAACTCGATCACCTCGCCGGACTGCGCCCGCGCGGTCAGTTCGGCGTTGGCGTAGATGATCGTGTGCTCTTGCCCGTCTTGGGCGATGAACGTCAAGACCGAGCGGGTGCGCTGTGAGCGGCGGGGAACGTAGTGCTTCTCAAGGATCGTCTCCTGCCCGTAGCTCATGATCGCGTGGAAGTCGAGGTTCAGGCCCTGCTCGCCCAAGAGTCCCGCTTTGCGCAGCCGGGGCTGCAGCGCCGCAAAGAACGCGACCTGCTGGGCGCGGGTGGTGCGGTATGAGTAGGTCTTCAGATGCCAGGTCTTGGGCAGCGCGTTCAGCCCGCAGAACAGGCCGAGTGCCGGGTCATGAACCACGTTTGCCACGTGGCTGCGCCGGCGGCGCCCCTGAAGCTTGAGCGTCATCAGCGAGAGCACCGAGCGCAGCGCAGGGAGCTGGCTGGTGGACGGCCAGCCGGCCTCCTTGATGAGCCCGGGCAGGTCGAGCTCGATCAGGTCCCCGATCAACAGGAACAGCCCGGCGTGCTGGGTCTCAAGACGCCCCGTCTCGGGCCACTCGCCCTCTTCGAGCACGCGCACCTTCTCTGCGGCAAGCCGCTCGGGCTCCGGGTCCGTCTTCGGTGCCGAGGCCGGCCTGGGCATGCGCGAGAGCCCCTCCTCCCGCAGGATCTCCCACACCGCGGTGCGCGACAAAGGCGTCTGTGCCCGTGCAAGCTCTGCGACGATTTCCTCGATCCCGTGCCGCTCACGGCGCAGCCGGAGCACCCGCTCGCGGGCGGCGTTCTTCTTGGGCTGGCGCTTGGGACCAGGGCGTGGTACGGCAAACAGCTCGGTGAGGTCCGCCTCGCGGTAGCGGGAGATCAACGTCTGCACGCTGCCCTTCGTGTAGCCGAACCGCTCAGCGATCTCGCCGGCCGAGCGCTCCTCGACCCAGTACGCGCGCAGCGCCTCATAACGACGCTGCGCGGCGAGCGTCGGCTCGGTGAAGCGCTCGTGTCCCGAACGGGCCATCTCTCAATGCGATTGGTGGACGAACCTACGGGTATTGTTGCAGTGGCTTCGGACGGAATCGTCGCCACGATCACGCCCACCACGGCAAACCCGCCCAATCTGTGGCCCTGGCTGCCGACCCGCGCCGGCCAACCAGATCACGCACTACGCAGAACCAGTCCACTGATTCCGCTGAGGCCCGCCCTACCCCGACACAACACAGGCCCCACGCCACCAGCTCATCGCCGGCCGCCCACTCGCCCCGCTCACAACGAAACTAGTGGACAAACTCCCCGCCGACCATCCAGGCTCATATGGATGAGGGTTTGTCAAGGGCGGCGTTGGGGTTGTTCGTGTGGGGGTGTTGATCGGCATCGGGGTTGGGTACCGAGGAGACGCTGAAGGAGACTGATGGAGCCGGGGTCAAGGCCGGCCGTAGGCCGCCCGGAGGGCTTGGCCTTGACGCTGGCGGCGGTTGGACTTTGTGGGGCAGATAATAGGGATTCGCCGCCCATCGGGCGGCCTTAGTCGCTGCCTTTGTCGTTTGTCGTTGGGTACCGTCCGTGCACGCGTCGGGGTGTCGGGGCGTACTCGTTTCGCGAGTCAGCTGGCAGCGGGTCGGGGCGTGATGTCCGGGCATGGTGGCGTGGGCGGCTCCCGGGGCGCCACGAGCGAAGGGCCAGCGTGTTCGACCGATCTGGTCAGGCTCATATACGAGGGCTGGTTACCTCAAGACCCTTGTTCGTCGCCGGGCTTGCATTCTAAGAACGGGCGCCGCCCAGCCAAGGGTGTGGCTGGGTTGCCCATAGCCTGTGTTCGCGGGCCCGTGGATGGCGACGTAGCGGCCTTCGTATGCTCGTGCGCGCCCCGGCAGCCGCCGGCGCACGGGGTTATGTGGTGGGGTGTTCTCAGTCGAGTGTGGCGGCCTCCCAGCAGAATGCGGCGAGCTCGCGTGCACAGGCGATCGCGACGATCCCGGTGTGTTTACCGCGGCGCTTACCGAGATGTGTCCAGCGTCCGTGCAGGCGTTGCTGCGCGCGCCACGCGATCTCCACGACCCTGGGGTCCTGGCCGGCCTGGCGAGCTGCGATGCCCTCACCGACAGCGGGACGGTGACGGTAGTGGTGCGCCGCCTCGACGAGCAGCCTGCGCGCGTGCGGCGGACCGGCCTTCGTGATCGAGCCCTGCACGCGCTTACTGTCGGAGGTGTACTCGCTCGGCACGATCCCGAGGAACCCCGACAGCAAGCTCGGCTTCGCGAACCGCTCGAAGCTGCCGACCTCAGCGCACAGCCCGGCCGCCGAAAGCGTGTCGATCCCGCGGGAAGCAGCGCAACCTCGCGACCGCCTGCGCGTGAGAGCACCCGGGGACTGCCTCCTCGAGCACACCGATCAGCGCCCCACGACGCTGAGCGAGCGCATCAACAGCACAGCAGTAGTCGACGAACGTCGCCCCAGAGAGCACATCCTCGAAGACGAGGTTACGCAACCAGCGCCCATGCGGCTGCGTCCAGGAGCGCCCCGCGAAACGCAACCCGCGGCGCAGCAAGAACTTCGACAGGCGATGACGCGAACGCATCAGATCCTTACGGACATCCTCGATACAGCGCACCAGATCACGGAAACGCTCGTCCTCCACGCTCGGCACGAACGCGAACGACAGCTCCCCAGCCACGAACAACCGCACGAGTCGCTTCGCGTCCCGCCGGTCAGTCTTCACCCGATCCCCCGGCGCTCTGGGGATCGACCCCGGCGCAACGACCTGCACATCCAGACCACGCGCCCTCGCTGCGCGAGCGAGCCCGAACCCCGTCGGGCCAGCCTCATACACCGCCCGCACCGGCCGCCCGAGCCCCTCAAGGAACGCGAGCACCACACCATCCGGCGCACCACGCAACCGCTCCACACGCAGCTCACCACTCACCGGATCAAGCACCGCCGCGACCGACTGAGCCTGATGCACATCAAGCCCTACCAAAGCCATACTCTCCGACATGGTCGGCACCTCCCATAGCTGGGGTGTCGGCGCCGAGAACACCCCGACGCCCAGTCCCCGCACAACCTATGCGCGGGGTGCCGACCGACCCTGACTCAACCGCCGAGCGACCGGCAGTCCATAGGGTCTAACCCTGGAGCGGCAGAACCCAAAAGCCCCGCGGCCGGCCTGACCCTCCCCAGGGCAGTCCAACTGCTCCAGCCCATCTTCAAGTGCTGGACCGGCCGCTGCACCACCTGTCAGCAGACGATCGACCTCGACGACCTACCCCTCCACCGACCACCACAAGACGAGTGACAACCTACCAAAGCACTACTAAGGGGCAGTGGACCTAATCGGAGTTCTATCGAACCATGATCTACAGGGGTCGTTGGGCCGGTTGGCCGGGAAGCTAGCGGTGGTGCGGGCCAGTGGAGCGCAACCGCGGGTAGTTGCGAGCCAGCGGCTTCGATGTCGACGGCCGGGGTGGGTGGTCGATGCTCTGGTTCAGGTCTTGGGTGGACGAGGGGAGCCGATGCGGGCTCGGGAGATCCATGCAGCGGCCGAAGCGATGCTGGGGGAGGCGGTGGCGTGGAGCTCCGTCAAGGGCGCTTTGGCCTCCAACGTTTCGGGCTCCTCACCACGATTCGTGCGGGTTGCGAGGGGGCGGTACGTGCTGGCACAGCTGGTCTATGGCTACCGGGACTCGGCCGCAGCGGATTCGCTTGGTGCTACGGCGTCGATATCCGACGTCTCGAAGGTGTAGTCGGGGTCTTCTTCCGATCCCACCAGCGCCTCGGCATCGTCGCTTGCGAGGTCAACCGCGGGGGGTTGGCCGGTCGTTGGCGTCAACCATCCTGCCTCCGCCGACGCTGCTTCGTCGATAGCTGCGGCGCGGAGGGACAAGAACTGCTCGAAGTCGTCCTTCTTGGCAGCTTGAAAGGCATCCATAGAGATCAAATTGCGAGCTAGCCAGTCGGCGAGATCGCCTTTGGCTGCTGCCTCGACGTCTTTCACGTAGTCCGAGGGGGCGCGGTTAGAGATCTTCTTATTGCTGTCAGATGTCAGCATAATGATGTTGGCAAGGCAATTGATCCGTTGCTTAGCGATGCCCTTGTTTGCTAGATAATCACGAGGGAAGAAGTGGTGAAACTCTTTCTGATTGACCCAAGCGAGGGCGTCGCCCGTGTCGATCAGTTGACCCGTCAGAAGATCGATCGGTTGCCGATGGGCAAGAATAATGGCGAGTAGCTTTGCGTGCGCGTTGTTAGACCGAAACGCGCGAGTGGTCCACATAGCTGCATCGGGACGTTGGACCGACGCGACGATCTCTGCCTTCTTGCCGTCGGCAAAGGCGGTAATGGCAGAAAGGTCAGAAGCCATCATACCCGTATTCCAGCCGCTAAAGTAACCGCTAAGGGCTGTGCGCCAGAACCATGTCTTGATTGCTGCATATTGAGCAGCAGTCGGCGACGGAACCCGTCGGAAGACCTCCGCAAGAACCGTGAGTTGATTCGAGTAAGGGACCACCTGAGCGCGAGGCACGCGGATCTGTGTCGTCAGGAAGTCAACCATCCCAAGGTAGGCGGCTCCTGTGGAGTCGGCTGCCTTTTTCAAGCCGTCAGTTGTGTCCTTGCGGAGATCATCAATGCTCTCAGCAGAGAAACCGCGGCCGGCGGCTGCCGAAAGGTTGCGGAGCACGACCTTCTTGTCGATGGTTCCAAAGTCCTTGGTTTCCAGAGTTGCAAGCAGTGCATCGATGGTGTCGATGAGGTCAAACTCAGGGCTCCAAGTCGCCGCTCTCATGAGGTCAACGATAGTCAGGGGCGTGCCGGTGCTGTTAATGCGCTCAAAAATGGGGGCCACATCCTGGATCGCCATGTCGCCGAGTGTGACCGTGGCCACCTTGTAGTCCTTGAAGCGATTGAACAGTCCTTCGGCTCGGGTTTTGAGCTCATTCTTATCTTTTGCCGACGAGCCGTCAAGTGCAGCAACTTGAGCGAAGTACCTTGCCGGGTCTGGGAGCTTGTTCAGCCGAATCTGATGCGGCGGAGGATCATCAAGAGTCTCAAGATGAACGAACTGCTGTTGCCGAAGGTCATAGGCGAGATTCCAGCGACTCTTGGCATCAGTGCCGTTCCAGTGCATCGCGGCGCATATTGTGGAGAGGCGTTGCTGCCCATCCAGGAGGTAGTTGACAGGGTAGTCGGGCTTCGGTAGTTGAATCGCTAGATCAGCAATGCTGTTTTCGCTACGCAGCTCTTGGCGGGTCTGCCAGAGAAGTACGCTACCGATGGGGTATCCACGACTCACGGAGTCGAGCAGGGAGATGATTTGCGGGCGCTCCCAGACGAAGCTGCGCTGGAACTTCGGGAGCAGGATGTCGCCGTTTAGGATGCGTGTGGCCAGGCCATCGATCCGATCGACGCTTGGCTGGGGGTCCTTTGGAACGGGTGCTGTCGGACCGGAAATGCTTGGCGCATCAGGCATGTGCTCCTCCAGTGGGCAGGGGTTGATGCATCAGAACGACGCTCCCAGCATTGCAAGAGCTTCCGGTACTGTGCGGCACTCGACCCCAACCTTCTTGCATATACCAGGCATGCGTCTGGCCCAGTTCTTTGTCGGCACACCGCTGAAGCTTCGCCCCTCGTAGGTCACAACGGTCATTCTCCGAATTTTGGCCTCGGCAACCACGAACGGGTCTGCTCCGTCTCGTATTCCTGGGCTGGGGAGCATTGCCAGGATTATCCCGGCTTCGCTCTGGACCTGGCTGCTGGGCTCAACAAAGAGCTCCGCACGTGTCTTCGCCCAGGATGCAACTTCGTCATCCTTATGCTTGAGCTCGTTGAGTACCTCTCGCGGCGCAATGATCCGCTGGTCCGCCATCGCGTCCCCAATGAGCTTCCAGACGCTCGGAAATGTACTTGGTGGGTAGTGGTCGCGCCAGCCGTTGAGATAGGCGCTCGTGTCGAAGACAAGCATGACTACGGCAGATCCGCGCGTCTGTCGGTGTAACTACGTAGCTTGTCAAAATTGTTGACCTTGACTTCGAGTAGACCCGATGCGACGGGGTATGTCAAAGCCTGGCTATCGAGAGCGGAGAACACGAGCCGGACAAAGGCCGGACCTAGACGCCCGAGCTTAGTCCAGTAGTAGTTCCCGCCACCAGCAGCGGTCCGCTCGCCGCGCTTGCCAATTCGCTCAAGGGTTTCCCGCGCCTCGGACTGAGAGATCAATTCCGCCCGAACGACTCTTACGGTGGCGGCACGGGGCGTGACGCCAAACGTTAGAGCTAGCTCATCGATTGCATTTAGGGTATCGCCTGCTCTGAGGCCTGCGTAGGCGTTCTCCAAGAGCTGAGCTGGCATCAGCACTTCGCCGGCAAATTTGTCGCACCACTGCTCCGTGGCCGGATCGTCTGGCTCCCGCAGCGCTGCAAGATAGAGGTGTGCAAACTCATGCAGGACTGTGAAGGCCCGCGCGCGCGGGTCGTCCTGCGTGTTGATGATGATTGCGGGAGCAACCTCGTGGGTCGAAGCGAAACCACGCATCGCGTCGACCGACATCGTGCCGTCCTGCATGACGAGCACACCCAGGCTCTCAACAGCATCCACCCAGTGCCGCAGAGGGGTGTAGCCAGCCGGATCGCGCCAACTTGCCTGCTCGTTGAAACTGATCTCTAGCAGGTCGCGCACGACCTCCGGGAGACGGGGGCGCTCGACTCGGAGTCGCGCGAGAGCTTCCGGCCAGGGAGGGTCTTCGTCTAGCAAGTCGTATAGCTCCGCTGCCGCTTCCTGCTTGGCCCTGACGCGCCGGGCCAGCGCGATCATCTCCGAAGGCCAAGGGGGCTCTGGGGCACCCGGCAGACGCCGAAACTGCGTCTCCTGCGCCTCCTCCGGTGGGGGAACCGGAAGAAAGAGGGCAGCAAGCGGGCGCTCGTAGACATGAGCTGCCCTCTCAGCCTGGCGGATTGTGAGGAGCTGCTCTCCCTGCTCGGCTAGAGCGAGCTTCTCGGCGCGAATGCCGATCTTTCCAGCGGCGTCCTCGAGTGCGTAGCCGATCGACTCCCGCGCCCAGCGCAGGATCTCCGGCTTCACGTATGCAGGAGGGCTTGTAGCCACACCGAGATCGTAGGGCCGGACGGGGATTGATGACCAGCGCCTACCCCGAGTCGTGTCTTGACCACGCTTCGGCGGCTGCGCGAGCCATTTGTCTGCTCGGCGGACGACCGAACTGGCTGTCGCGTAAGCCGCATCGGCAGAACGGCCTGCCCGATGGTTCGCACAACGACCTTTAGGTTCCGTGCAATGGGCCCGGCAGGACTCGAACCTGCGACCTAGCGATTATGAGTGCGCCACAGCGCTTGCGGCTGCGTATGGATGCTCGCGGTTTTGGTTCTACGACACGGTTTCCGGGGTCTCGACCGGAGCCTGGTTTGGGGCTGCCTCCGGACGTTGGGTGGCCCCAGGGGGGCCCCAGGTGGCCCCGTTGCCGGGCAGGATGTCGTCCCATACGTCGGCGGCACCGAGACCGTCGTCCACCTGGTTGATGTAGACGTTCATCGTGGTCGTGAGCTGGGAGTGCCGTAGCCAGCCCTGCACCTGCTTGAGCGTCTTGCCGTGCGCGAACAGCAGCGACCCGCACGCCTTCCGGAACGCATGGAACGCCACGCCCTGGTAATCCCACACTGGCTCCTCGATGTCCTTCCCGCGCCTGCGCACCGTCACCGTGCCCGTCTGCACGGCGATCCCCGCCTCCTGTAGCGCCGGCCTGAGCACGCGGTTGTACACGTTCGCGTAATTGAGCGGCCCCCCTGTCGCTGAGGGGAAGACCGGAGCGTCGCCAGGGTCCCCCGGGCGCAGCTCGACCGGCCACGAGGCCATCGTCGAGGACAGCGGCACGCGCGCCATGCTGGCGTCCGTCTTCAGCTTTTTGCGCTCGCCGCGGTAGACCTGCTCCGCCACCATGATGTGCGCGTCATCGCCCAGGTGGACATGCGCCCAGGTCAGCCCAAGCAGCTCGCCGATCCGCACGCCGGTCTGTGCGAGCAGCGTGAAGAACGCGCGCCACTCCTCCGGCATCGCGCCCAGGATCGCCACGACGTCCGCGGCGGTCAGCTCCCGGTGCCTGCACTTCGGGTGAGCACGCTTGGCCTCCGCGCTCGGCACGTAGCGCACGCCGGACGCCGGGTTGGACCCCAGGGCGCCGTCCTCGACCGCGCACGCGAGCATGACCGACAGCGCCGCTTTGGCGCGGCGGATCGTCGCAGGCGAGGCACCGCGCCGCTCAAGCTGCCCGAGCCAGTCCCGGACATCGGGAGCCGCGAGGTCACGCATCCGTAGCCGCGCGATCGGGAGGAGCAGGACGTACCCCTCGAAGCTGATCCTGTACGCCCGGCGGGTGGACTCCTCCAACCCACGGGCAGTGCGGCCCCGGTAGCCGTCGATCCATCCCTCGTAGTAGCTGGCGACGGTCTCCGAGGACAGCGGCCGGCGGGTCGTCTTCCCGGACGCCACCCCGCCCTTGAACTCGCGCGCCAAGTCGAGCGTGGGGAACATCTGCTTGTGCGAGCGGCCCTGCGCCTTCCAGCGCACCACATACGGGCAGCCGCAGCGCCCGCGTCGCTTGCAGCCGTTCGCGTGGCGGCGGTAGATGCCCGCGGTGCTCGTCTTCTCAAGGGTGCGGTCGTCCATCACTGCCTCCGTTCGATCGTCATTTCCACAACCTACGCCACACACCGGCGCGTCCGAGCGCCTGATCTACAGCGATGTTCTTGGCGCGGCGCACCATCCGTTTCGGGTCGCCCGAAGCGACCGCCCGGTCGCGGACAGCCTTGCGGCCCGGTACAGCACGCCCGTCAGGGTCCTACGTACGCGCCCGAGCTGAGCGTTGGTCGGCATCACACCTCGCCCCCTATCGCCGCGATCAGCTTCTCCAACAGCGCCCTGTTCACCTCGGCCGTCGCCCGCGCCTCATCCGGGGTATCGCGGCCTTCGGCCCGACAGACCTGGTGATCGAGCTCGTTGCGAGCGGCGCGCAGCAGCGCCTCCCGGTGTACGTCGAGATAGACGGTCATCACTCGGGGCGTCTCGACGTTCTCCCAGCCCATCACGTCGAGCAGCGCACGCGCGGCGTCCATGCGCCTCAGCGGCTCCGCGTACCGCTCGGCCGCTTCGTCGTAGCCCGCCAGTCCTACCGCCTCGTTGACCTCCCCCGCCGCGTCGCCCAGCTCGCTGAGCAAGCCGGAGCGCACCAGCGCTACCGCCTTGGAGGGGACCGTGACGGAGATCACGCCGTCGCTCTTTTCCACGCCGACGCTCGCCAGGAACGTCGCGATCCGCCGGAGATTGATCCGCCCTCGGCGGCACTGCCCGGGATCGTCGGAGTCGATCACGCGCAGCCGCTCGAACGCCTCCCGTTCCCGGAGCGCCCCGACGATTGCCGCGCCTTGTCCGCACTCCACCATTTCGCGCAGCACGTCCACGATCCCGGCCGGGACTTTGACCCTGCTCGCGGCGCTCATATCGAGATCAGCTCCAGCGCGTCGATGCGCCTCGCGGCCCGTGACGCCTTGCACGCCTCCTCGCCGAGCACCACCACGCCCACACCCCCCAGGCGCCGCACGGCTCCCCGGACGATCTCAGCGGGCATGTCCTCAATCTCCTGCTCCAGCTCCTCCAGCGTCCACAGCTCCGCGTGGTCGTCGCGGAGCACCTGCAACACGATGGCCCGTTCAGCCATCCACAACTTCTGCGCCCTGCTCAACCTGCGTGTCATCTTCGGTTCCTCCTTGTGGTTGGAGGCCCCGGGGGCGGTCTTCTGGCGAGGAGAACACCCCCACATGTCGGTCGGTAGGGTGTTTCGCTGTGCCGGGAGTTCGCGCTCTCGGTGCCAGGGGGCCGGGCGCTCATCCGTCGCGGCCCCCATATGTGTTAATCGGCTACCCGATAGCATACTCGATCCAGCACGCGATATCCAGCATGTGTGATCCCGCGTGGACAAAGGCACGCGCACTTGAGAGGCTGCTCTCCTCCGATGCCACGATCCCGCAACCGCACCCTCGGCACGACCGTGCGCCAGCTACGCGAGGAACGTGGGCTCTCGCGGGAAGTGCTCGCCGTCAACGCCGGCCTCACCACCGGCACCCTTGCGCGCCTCGAGCTTGGACAATCCGACCCCGCTTGGAGCACTGTCCTCGCCGTCGCAGACGCACTCGAGCTGACCATCAGCGAGCTCGCCGCCACGGTCGAAGCACAGGACTCAGCCGCCCCATAGACCCGGCTCCGCGAGCGCCTCCCCACCCCGGACAGCCAGTCACACGCGGTCGATCACGGCCGCTTGCCTCCCCCGTTGTGAAGCCAGGCATCCAGCTCACCACGGCTGAATAGCGTCCTGGAGCCATCCTTCACGAACGGGATTCGCCTGGCGCTCACGAGGCTGTAGACCCTCGACTTCGGGCAGCGCAGGTACTCCGCGGCTTCGCCGACCGTCAGCCAAGGTGAAGCGGCCGGCGCCTTGTGCTCGACCATGATCGCCGCGGCGCGCCGGGCGATCTGCTCGACCAGCGCGCCCGGCACATCGAGTGCGAGCGCGACGCCGTTTGGTTCTGCCGAGTTCGCCGCAGCCCTCGCGTGCGACGGTTGCGGTCTCGGCGTTGGATACTCGGTTGGCTTTGCGTTCGTGGTCATCCGGTCTGCTCGGGAGCTCGGACGGATACTGTCGAGCTCATCGGGGGGTCGGGTGGTCCTATCATAGACCAAATAAGCAAAACAAACAATATCTAATGTCTAACGTGTGCTGCGCTCGGTGCTCCCCCGTGGGGCTGTACTGCCGGCGGGATCCCGGAACCATCTCGGCCCGCCGCGGCGGCTGGCGAGCGTCGCGATCAGCGCATACGCTTCGCCGACCATGACCCAAGAGCTATGGACCGCGGTCGATCGCTACATCTGCGATCACCTCCTCCCCGAGGACCCCGTGCTCGACGCCGCGCTGCGCGCGAGCGACGCCGCCGGCCTCCCGCCGATCGCGATCACCCCCAACCAGGGCAAGCTGCTCGAGCTCCTGGCACGCATCCACGGTGCGCGGCGCATCCTCGAGCTCGGGACCCTCGGTGGCTACAGCACGATCTGGCTTGCCCGCGCGCTCCCGCCCGGCGGACGCCTCGTGACGCTTGAGGCCAACGCCGCTTACGCCGACCTCGCCCGCGAGAACATCGCGAACGCCGGCCTCGCGGAGATCGTGGAGCTGCGCGTCGGCCCCGCCCTGGAGACCCTCCCCCAGCTGGCCGCCGAGGAGCGCGAGCCCTTCGATTTGATCTTCATTGACGCGGACAAGCAGAACAACCCGGGCTACCTGGAGTGGTCGCTGAAGCTCTCCCGCCCCGGAAGCCTGATCGTCGCCGATAACGTCGTGCGCGACGGGGCGATCCTTGATGCCGACGCCGGCGACCCGCAGCTCGGAGACGGCGGGGTGCAGGGCGTACGGCGCTTCTACGAGCTCCTCGCCGCCGAGCCCCGCCTCAGCGCCACGGCGATCCAGACAGTCGGCGCCAAGGGCCACGACGGATTCGCCCTCGCGCTCGTGACCAGCTGAGAGCATCGAGGTTTCCATCATTCGCCTTGGCCTCACTTCGGCAGGGCCATCCCTGCCGAAGTGAGTCGCCTTGCGCATCCCGGAGCGCGCCCGTCAGGGGTACCCCGCAGGCGACGCGCAGCGCGGCGCCCATGCAGTGGGCGAGCGGTCTGCCGGCCTTCAAGGCAGGGTCCGCCGCGGCCGCCGGAGGGGTCGCGTTGCATCTCGTCCGGGCACGCGCTACGATGAGCAAATGAACACAACTAGCAGCATCAGCGATGAGGAGCGTGTGCTCAGCGAGTTCAGGGAAGCACTCGATGGCTGGCGTGGAGCGCTCGACGCGCATCGCATGGCGCCCCCCGATCACAACTTCGGCGTCCGCCTTGCGGGTCTCGCTCGCGCCGCGGGTGAGGAGGCCAATGTCTGCCGGGCCGCGGATGCCGCGGGCTTTGACTGGCCGCCCCACCGCGCCGCGGACTCCCGGCCCCCGTATGAGCTTCAGCCCGGCACCGGGCGCCGCGGACCCGAGGGCCTCTGGCGGCGCTTCGATGAAGCCGTCGCGCAGCTGAACACCGTCGCGACCGGCCAGAACATGCTCGAGGTCGCCCGCGCCTACGAGGGTCTCGCCACCGCCGCCGGGGAGCTCGCGGACGCGATCGAGCGCGAAGGCAAGGCGAGCAGTTCTCGGCCGCGCAGCCGCGCGCGCCGCTCGGCGTAGCCCGCAGGGCTCCCTGGGAAGTTCCGCGCCCAGGGTCAGGGCATCCGCGGCGGGCGGTGTAGTGGGCGGCTTGCCGACTCCGTTATGTAGACCAACCCCGAAAAGGGGCTATCCTTGCCGGGTAGCGGGGCGCGCCTCGCACCAGGTTGGGGAGCGTCGCGCCGAACGGTTCGTAGGAGGGATCTCTCCAACGCCAATCGCGCCGCACACCCCCGTCGCTCGCGCGCACCGCGGCAACACCGCCGCTTCGCTCGTGAGCGCGCGCACCCCCGTTCAGGAGCGCTTGGACGGCAGCACCGGGACGCCCGTCTCATCCCACACCGATGCCGGACGCTCCGCTTCTCGGCGGCGGTGGGGCAATCCCAGGGTCTCCGGCGCCCACAGGTCGCGGCGTGTCGCCAGCGAGCTACTGTCCGCCTGCGCCCGCGCCAGCAGCGCGTCCACGTGCTCGCGGCGTATCCGGAAGGAGCGGCCGATCTTCGCGGCCGGCAGCGCCCCGCTGTCGATCCAGTTGCGGATCGTCTGAGCGGTCACCTGGAGCTCCTCGGCGACCTGGGGAACGGTCAATATCTCTTGCCTAGCCATAGCCAAATAAACCAAACCATCTTTGCTTGGGAGGGCGTATGATAAAGCAGCGATGGCCGGAATGCGTAGAGGAACGATGATGCCACCACGCGACGGCACCGGCGATGAGGAGCTGGTCGCGCAGATCATCCCCCTGCGCCGCCGCGCCGGCCCGATCGCCCCGGCGCGGAGCCCCGATCGCAGGCCCAGGGAGGTTCTCGACCCGCCGCGCGAGCCGCCGGCGCCCACGGAGCGCTCCGTCTGGGATCAGCCGATGCCCGAGCTGCGCCGCCGCCCGCTACCCGACTCCGTCTGGTCCACGGACACCCCCGCCCCCAGCGCCGGCGCCCACCAGGGTTGGGCGGCTCGCTGGGCGCTCATGCCCGCAGCGATGGCAGTGGCAGCCGTCGCCATTGTCGCCCTGGCGCTCGTCGTCGGCGGGCTCCTCCTCACCCAGGCCGAGCATGGCGGCCCGCACGCGGGCTCCTCAGCTTCGCGCGGCCGCGTGCCGGCCCGCGCTGCACACGAAAGCGCCAAGCCACGCTCGACGGCATCCCGCCGCGCGCGTGCCGCCGGCGCGGCGCGCCGCGCGCACAGCACGCAGGATCGGCACACCCACCGCGCGGCGGCGACACATCCTGCCGTGGGGACCACACCCACCGTGGGTGAGTCTGCTCCGGCGAGCACCAGCGCGGGCGCGCCGGCCACCGTCCAGGAGAGCTCGGCGCCTGCTTCGGCGTCCTCCGGGGTCCCCGCGGGAGAACCGGCGAGCAGCAGCACGCCGCAGACCACGGGATCCTCGCCCGCGGTGCCGACGACCCTGATGGTGCCCACCGCGAGTTCCGCAGGCGAGGCACCAGTAGCAAAGCAGCAAGAGAATTCGGTTTCGAGCGCTGACCTGAGGCGCTCTCAGCCATCGATCCTTCGGGCACGACCATCCCAGGGCGCATCACCCGCAGGATGCCCTCTGTCCTTCGGGGATCCCATCGTCGATCGAGCAGTCGGCCGGCCCCCGGCCCGGCTCCCGCCGCACACCCTGTCAAGGCCCGCCAGGGCCGTACCCCTTGTGGGTTGACAGGGTGTGTCACGCTCCCCCGCGGACGGGGGCCGGGGGACTGCGCTCCGCCGCGGTCGGGGCCCCCGGCCAGGCGCAGCCTGGTTGGGGAGCGGCGGACGATCGACCGTAACTCGTTGTTTGCCCGGGATGGAACGCTCGCGTCGACGCGGGACATGGAGGTCCCGCGCCCGTGCGCCCGGGTGACACACCCACCCACGTGGACGATCCCCACCGAACACGAGAGCGAAGACCACGCGCGTGGTCCGCGTCGGAGCGCTTGGGGGTGGCTCTGGCGTTCTCAGCGCCCGAACGGGCTATCCGCTGCGTGCTTGTCCCCGGTGAGCCTCTCAAATGCTTTGAGGAGGCCGTGCGTCTTTGCCGGCGCTTGAGCCTCGACGGGCGTCGGTGGACCGGCTCGATCGTCTGGAGCGGACTGGGGGAGCGGCGGGATCGCTCCGGCCGTCTGCCGGCCCGCTTCTTCGCTGAGGCGGGCGAGTTCCTCTTCGTCGAAGCCTTCGTCGTCTTCCTTGAGGATCTCCTGGGCCCGGGCCAGATCCTCCTCCTCGACGAGTATGTCGCGTCCGCTGCCGAACGCAACTCGCGCACCTCCGGCACCGCGCATACAGGAAATGCCCGCGTCCGACAGGCGAGCCAGGAGAAGGCTCTGCTCGACTGGACTGCTGGCCGTCGTGAGAACCTTGAGCATCTACGGAATGGTAGCCCGAGACCTCCACCTGCTGGAGCGAAGCGACGCCGGAGGGCCTCAGGGCCCGAGCCCTCCCCGCGTCGGGCTGGAGGTTGGGTTGTGCGTGGGAGGCGCGCGTGAGCGCGCCGGTCTCGGGGGTGTAGCTCCTCACGGACCTCTCGTCCGCCAGCGGCTCGGGGCATCGTCACGGGTGGGCCGCTCTGCTCGCCCCGGCCGCAGGCCGGGCCTGACTCCAATGCCGTTTACTGAAGGCCGGAGCCGGCCTCCGCTCCCGGTAGAAAGGAGCCGCCAGCCAAGGGCCGACCCAGGCTTTCGCGGCTCGTCCGATGCGGGAGCGCACTGAGTGCCGCCCGAGACGCTCGCAAAGCGCGCGAAGCGCTCATCCTCTTGGGGTGTTCGACATCATCAGTGGCTGGACAGCAGGTAATCGCAGCGCACCATCCGGTCCGGCCCGAGTCCTGAACGACCGAGCTTGATCCAGGAAAGCCTTCTGCGATGCTCGGTGCGCTAGGGTTCCACTCACCGGTCGCTGATGGGAAATGCGCGTGCCACCGCGAGACTACGCGAGAATCGTCACGTGACCGACTGGCTGATCGTTGACCTCGGCTCGGATGGGCAAGTCACGGTGAGCAGCTGGCCGGAGGGCGAGCAGCTGCCCAGCCCGGCCGGCGAGCCCTTCGAGCTCGTGTGGCCCCTCGACGGGAACGCCCTGGAAGATCTGCGCTGGTACCTGGAGGACTACCTGCGAGCGCCCTACGGCGTGTATGAAGAGCGGGGCCCGGAGGTGGCGGCAGCGTTGGCCGGGTGGGGCAGGGCGGTGTTCGAGTCGGTCTTCGGATCGGGGCCGGGGCGCGACGCCTACGTGCAGGCGCGCGCCCGTGCGCAGACGGGCACCGAGATCGTGTTCCGATCCTCCGCGGCGGCTGCGCTCGGGCTGCCGTGGGAGCTGCTGCACGACCCCTCGCGCCCAACGCCGGTGGCCCTCGACGGGGTGGACGTGACGCGCAGCATCCCGACAGCCCAGCTTGGTCAGGCGTTTGCCGTCACGGGCGAGCAGCTGCGGGTCCTGATGGTGATCTCGCGACCGGCCGCCGGCGAGGATGTGGGCTACCGGATGATCGCTCGCCCGCTGCTCGAGCAGCTGGAGGCCGTGCGGGGCCGCGTCGAGCTGGTGGTGCTGCGGCCCCCCACGCTCGACGCGCTCAAACAGACGCTGGCCGGCGCGCTGGCCGAGGGCAGGCCGTTTCAGGTGGTTCACTTCGACGGTCACGGCGTGCTCGCCGGCCGCCGTTCGGCGGCCGGCGACCTGGGGGCACCGGTCACTCTGGAGGGATCCGGCGCGGAGGGGGTGCTGATCTTCGAGAAGCCGGAGGGAGGGCCGGACGAAGTACCGACGAACAGGGTGGCCCAGGTCATGAAGGCCGGCCAGGTCCCCCTGGTCGTGCTCAACGCATGCCAATCGGGGGCGGTGGGCAAGGAGCTGGAGGCAGCGCTCGCCACCAGGCTCCTGCAGGAGGGGGTCGGATCGGCGGTGGCGATGGCCTACTCCGTGTACGCCGTCGCAGCAGCCGAGTTCATGGCCGCGTTCTACGAGCGCCTGTTTGCCGGTGACGGAGTGACCGCGGCCGTCAGCGCTGGTCGGCGCCATCTGCACCGGCACAACAAACGCCCGAGCCCCAAGGGGGAGATGCCGTTGGAGGACTGGGTGGTGCCGGTCCACTACATGCGCCGAGAGGTTCACTTTCCCGACCTGCAGACGAAGCCGGCCGATCAAGGGTCGCGCGAGGAGGGCGCGGCGACGGGCACGAGCACGCCGGAGCAGATGTTGGCTTGCTGGAGCTCGTGGAATCGTTCGTGGGGCGAGACGCCCTCTTCTACGAGCTGGAGGTGGCCACCCGTCTGCAGCGCGTGGTCCTGCTGCACGGCCAGGGCGGGACCGGCAAGACCGAGCTCGCCAAGGCCTTCGGGCGCTGGTGGCGCGACACCGGCGGGGTGGAGCGGCCCGAGTGGGTGATCGTGCACTCCTTCGAGCCGGGCGTGGACTCCTTCGGCCTCGACGGGGTGGTGGCGGAGATCGGGTTCGCGGTCTGCGGCGCCGACTTCGCGCGCCTCGAGCCGCCCGACCGCTTCGCGGAGGTCGAGCGGGCTCTCAAGGAGAAACGTCTGCTCCTGATCTGGGACAACTTCGAGACCGTCTTCACGATGCCCGACCCGGCCGAGGCAACCCCCGCCCTGGACGAAACCGGCCGCAACGAGCTGCGGGCGTTCCTCCAGCGGCTCGCCGCCGGCGGGCGCAGCGCGGCGATCGTCACGAGCCGCACCGATGAGGCCTGGCTGGGCGAACTGCGCCGCATCGAGCTGGGCGGGCTGGCCCCCCACGAGGCGATCGAGTATGCCGACCAGATCCTCGCGCCCTACCCGGCCGCGACGCCGCGCCGAGCCGAACGGACCTTCGCCGAGCTGCTCGAATGGCTCGACGGGCACCCCCTGAGCATGCGCCTCGTGCTGCCCCACCTGCAGACGACCGAGCCAGGGGCGCTGCTGGCTGCCCTCCAGGGCGCCGGCGAGCTGCCGGGCGTCGTCGGCGAGGACGGCGGGCGAACCTCCTCGCTGGAGGCCTGCATCGACTACTCCTTCGAGCACCTCAGCCAGACCACGCGAACCCTGCTGGTCGCGGTCTGCCTGTTCCAGGGCGTGGCCGACACCAACGTGCTCCGCGAGTTCTCGCAAGTCCCCGACGTCCCCCAACGCTTCTCGGGGTTCTCCAGAGAGATCTGGAGTGAAGCGTTCGACGAGGCAACCGGGGTGGGGCTGCTGCGCATGCTGAGCACCAGCATTTACCAGATCCACCCGGCTCTACCCACGTACCTCGCCGCCCAGTGGCGCAGCGAAGAGGCCGACGGATACGAGAATCAACGCGAGGCCGCTGACCGAGCGCTGCTCACAGCGTACGCGAGTCTCGGCATATGGCTGAGCCAGGAGATCCAAACCGGTGAGGCCGGATTCGCATTCGCGCTCGTCGACCGCCAGCGTCGCACGCTCGCCCATCTCCTCGGCCTCGCGCTCGACACCGGTAGGTGGGAGGAGGCTCGAGCGATCGCTGGGCCCCTCAACGACTACTTCGATGTCCGGGGGCGATATGAGGAGGCGCGGGGGTGGGTGGACCGAGCGCGCGTGGCCCTCGAGGGCGACGGCGTGCCGCCAAACCTCGACAGCCCCGCCGGCGCACTATGGCTCTTCTACATGAGCGCGGAGGGCAAACGCCAGACGATCACCTACCGACTCGAGCTCGCCGAGAGCGCCTACCGAGAGATTCTCGACATGCTCCAGTCCCAACCATCCGCAGCTCAACAGCAGGAGCGCCTCTCCGTCACCTACCACCAGCTCGGCACGGTGGCGGAACAACAGGGACGCCTCGACGACGCCGCAGGCTGGTACCACAAGTCCCTCGCAATCGAGGAGAAACTCGGCAACCGGCGAGGAATGGCCGGTTGCTACCACCAGCTCGGCAGAGTGGCCCAGATGCACGGGCGCTTGGACGACGCCGAGGACTGGTACCACAAAACCCTCGCGATCAGCGAGGCGCTGGGCGACCGGCCAAAGATGGCCATCACCTACTACCAACTCGGCACGGTGGCACAGCACCGGGGGCACCTCGAAAACGCCGAAGGCTGGTACCGCAAGACCCTCGCGATCGCAGAAGTTGTCGGCGACCGGCTGCTGATGGCCGGCGGCTATCACCAACTCGGCATCGTCGCCCAAGAGCGCGGGCACCTCGACATTGCCGAGGGTTGGTACCTCAAGTCTCTCGCGATCAGGGAGAAGCTCGGCAACCAGCCAGAGATAGCCAGCAGCTTTCACCAGCTCGGCATGGCGGCTCAGCAACGCGGGCACCTGGACGACGCCGAGGACTGGTACCGCAAAACCCTCGCGATCGAGGAAGCACTTGGCAACCGGCCAGCGATGGCCAGCACCTACGGTCAACTGGGTCTACTCGCAGAGGATCACGGGCAAGACCCGGCAGCGCTGGAGTGGACGGTCAGGTGCGTGGCGCTGTTCGATGAGTTCCCCCACCCGGCGACCGGCCCCGGTCCCATGCATCTGGCGCGCCTCACCGCCAAGCTGGGAATTGGCGCGCTCGAGACCTCATGGCGTAAGGTCACCGGCCAGGACCTACCGCAGGCAGCTCGTGATTTCGTGGAATCCCCCGAAGATGACCGGTGAGCAGCAGCCGATGCCCGTGAGCGATCCCGTGTCCGAGAGCGCGCGGGCCGCCGCGCGGCGTCTGGCCGCGGAGCTGGAGCCACGAATCGTGGCCGACGTGGAGGCCGCGCTGCACCGGCGGGAGCTCGCACAGCGGCCGGAGCAATACCTCGATCCGATCTCCCTCGGAGGGTTGATCGTCAGCGTCGCCACGCTCGCGTGGACCGTCTACACGGACCTCGAGCAGAGGACCCCGAAGCCAGCCGCCGAGGTTCTCGCGCGGACGGTCCTCGTACAGCTGCGGAGCACCGACGCGACACCCCCTGCGCAGCGGGACCGCATCATCGAGGTCGTCGTCAGCGAGACACTCCAGGTGGCGCAGAGGCAGGACTGACGCCACGCCGACGAGCCGCCCCGCTGCTGGGCGGGTGGGCGGTGCAGGTGCCTGGCGGGCGGATGTCGCTTGACCACGCAGAGTGGTGCCTCGCGGACCCGGCTGGGCAGCCGGGACGCACCAAACCCCGGCGGTTTGGCCCGTCCCGTGGGTCATCGACGGGTCTTCCATCGCGCAGCGGCGAGCCCAACGCCGCGCCTTGCGAAGGCTCGACGACAAGTGTGCTGCGGATGACGCGACGCAAGATACTGCGCCCACCTAATCTAAGCGCAATACCGTTTACTTTGGGAACGAAACGGCAGGAACGGAGCTGGCGCGCCCCCAAAACACGGGGCCCGAGCCCGGCCGGCCGGCTTATCTTTACGGTATTGCACCTAAGCGGGACGGTGGCCTTCTCGTAGGCTCATCTCGTCAGGTCGGGCGACCGGGCGCTCGCTTGTGCTTTGCTGGTCGAGCGAGCGTCCGAGTGAGGTCCGCGATCACGCTCGCTCGGGACGAGCAGGAAGCGCGAATGCCGCCGCCCGGATCACGCTCGCTTGCGCCGGGCGAGGCGGAAGCGCGCGCCTCCCGCGCCCAAGACCCCGTTCTGGGCGGCGGTCTCGGATGGCCGCGTGGGACGCTCGCTGTCAGAGCGGATGTGGGAGTGAGCCGAGTCGGCTCGCGGCCGCTGGGTTGCGAGCGTGCGTGTTCATGCGCTCTGCCTTCGTGCCGTGACGATCTCAGTCGGAAAGCCCATCTGGGCGATGTACTCGCGCCTGCACTCGGCAAAGCCGAGTGCGTCCAGCACCGGCACGGCGAGGACGCCGCGGCAGTTCGCCGTCAGCACGAACCCGCGGGCGTAGAGCGCATCCCAGATCCGGTGGGGGCGGGCCTCGCCCTTGGTCATGTTCGAGAGCACCAGGCGCCCTTCCGGCTTGAGCACGCGCTGGAACTCCGCGAGGACACGGGGGATGTCCTCGCGCGGCAGGAGATCGAGCATGTAGCTGTTGACCACGAGGTCGAAGCTCGCGTCGGGGAGGGGGAGCTCGCGCGCGTCGCCCGCCAGCAGCTCGACCCGGTCCAGGCCAGCGCTTTGCAGGCGCGCCTGGGTGCGACGGAGCATCCCGTCGGCGAGCTCCACACCGACGGTGCGCCCGTGTGGATTGCGGCGCGCGAGGTCGACGAGCTGCACACCCGTGCCGGTCGCCACCTCGAGCACGTCCTCGCCCGGTTCGGGCGCGGCCAGCTCGAGCACTCGGCGGCGTGGCCTGGACTCGGCGAGCCGCGCCCACAGCTCGTACACCGGGGCAAGCCGGCTGTAGAGTCGGGGGATCTCCGCGGGCGGGCGCCTGACCTCGAGCACGCGCTCTCGCCAGTCGTCGTTTAACGTTCCAGCCATGTGCCCAGCTCCTTCGGCGCGTCGGGGATCACGTAGCGGCAATGTAATACGAACCCCTCGCGGCGATTGCTCTGCTTGGTTGTCAGAGCTCCCAGCGGCGTCCGATGTGCGGTGCGGCGCGCTGCGTGCAGGTCGGGTCGGGAGCTACCGATTCGGCTCTGCGCGCGCTGGCCAGCGCGCGCATCGTCGCGAGAGCGCATTCGGCCAGTGCGCGTGGTTCGTAGCCACCCTCGAGCACCGCCCTCACGGGCGCGTCGAAGCGCGCTGCGAGGTCGCGAACCTGACAGGCCATCTGCGCGTAGTCCTCGCTCTGCAGCCGGCAGCCATCGAGGGGGTCGGCGCGATGCGCGTCGAAGCCGGCTGAGATCAGCACGAGCTCGGGCGCGAACCGGGCCGCCACCGGCAGCGCGACGTGCTCGAGCAGCGAGCGCCACACCTCGCCCTCGGTACCGGCGTGGACGGGGAGGTTGAGCGTATACCCAAGACCCCTGCCGGAGCCCACGTCGGTGAGCGGGCCCGTGCCGGGGTAGAAGCCCTCTCGGTGGATGCTCACGTAGAGCACGTCGTCGCGGTGGCGGAAGATCTCGGCGGTCCCGTTGCCGTGGTGCACGTCCCAGTCGACGATCAGCACGCGCTGTACTCCGAGCTCCGCGATCGCGAGCGCCGCGGCGACGGTCGACGTTGTTGAACAGGCAGAAGCCCATCGCACGCGTGCGTTCGGCGTGATGTCCGGGCGGGCGAACCAGCGCGAAGCCCGCGCGCGCATCGCCGGCCGCCAGTGCGCGCACCATCGCGCAGGCGCCGCCGCTCGCGTGCAGCGCGGCGCGGTATTAATAGGAGCCCTTCCCGACGAACGTGTCGCCGTCCACCGCGCCACCACCGGCCGCGGAGAGGCCCTCGATCTGGTCGATCAGCTCCGGGGCATGCACGGTCTCGAGCTCGGCGCGCGTCGCCGGCGGCGCGACACGCCGCTCCCACCCCAGCCAGTCGACCGCGGCGAGCGCCGCGTCGATCGCCTCGATCCGCTCCGGCGTCTCGGGATGCCCGGCCATGTGCTCACGCGGATCGTGCTCACGTGAACAGGGATGCTCGAACAGCAGTCCGCCGGCCCATGATCCGGTCCATGCGCCCCTCACGGTCCGATCTGCAGGGTGGCGACCATGCCGGCGTGATCCGAGGGCCAGATGAACGGTTCCGGCGCAGGTTTCGACACGGTGTTGCCGACCAGGTGCTCGTCGAGGACGGTGAAGTCCCCGCGGTTGAACACGTGATCGAGTTCCTGGCCTGCCGTGAATTCCGCTTTCGGGTCGTTGACGAGATCTTCAAACGCCAGGTGGCAGCAGGTCAGCGGCGGGGCGCCCAGTCCCGCTATGGTCCAGGTGTCCGAGAGGCCTCCCGCGATAAACGCCCCGTAGGCCGCAGGACCCGTTATGGCGGGTTCGGTTTCTGGCCCCGCGTTCATGTCGCCGGTAACGACTACGGGGAGCGGGGTGTTGGCCGGCCCTTCGAGTAGTTCTTTCGCCTGCAGATAGCGCACGATCCCGGAGGGCTCCAGCGCGTCGAGGTGTGTGGTGATGAACCGGAACGTCTTGCCGCGCACCTTTGCGTCGATCGACTCCCAGCTGTCGGTGAATGGTATGACTTCTTTGGTGATCGGGTTTTCCAGCGTGACTTTGCAGTATTCGCAGCTGTAGGTGCCCGACCGGGGGTTGGACAGCTTCAGCTGCCCCGGGGGAAGATCGGTCCGGGCGAGGATCACGCCGCGTTCGACCATGCCGACGGCGGTAAGCCCATAGGGAGGGGGGCCCGGGGCGACCGGGAAGGCGAGCGTGAAGTTGCCTTCCGGGCGGGCCGTCGTGGAGACGGCCTGGTAATGCATCCCGTCTGCTTCGAGTGCGTCGACGAGCACTTTCGTGAAGTCTTCGCTGACTTCCGGCGGCAGCGTAAATGGGTTGTTTTTATCGAATGCTCCCTTGTGCCAGGTGGCGACCTCCTGCAGGCCGACGAGCGCCGGTTCGTTCTGGGCGATCTCCGCGGCGATCTGCTTGGCGCGGTCTTTGAAGCGGGTGGCGAGGTAGGTCGCGTAGTCCGCAGTCGTGGCCGCTATGGCTTGGTTGAAGCTCACGGGTTCTTTGCTCTGTGCGAGCACCCGGATGTGGGCGAACTCCGTGCCCTGGTAGAGGTTCTGCGTCATCACCGTCACCGAGCGCTTGTCCGCGGAGGCGGTGCCGACGCCAATGACCGCCCAGGCGACGGCGGAGAGAATGGACGCGCGCAAGAACGCGGCCAGAAGGGAAGACGTGGGTATGCGATGACGCAGCATGGAAAGCCTCCTTGGTGCCTGAGGCCTCTGGGCGCGAGCCCGAGGCAATGTCCCTTGCATGAGGGCGAAAGGGCGGAAGCCGAGCATTCGGCTGGGTCGCTCACGGCGGCGAAGTTGACCGTTCAGGGACCGTCCCCGAGAGACGGTAACAAGTATCCACGCTTGCTGTCCCGGTGACCGGCGCTGGAGTGCTGCCTGGAGGGGTCGCGGCACGCTCGGCTCGGCTCATACCCGGCTTGCTGCTGCTTCCCCCGCAATGTGGGAGTCCTCGCCAGTGTCGCGTTGGAGTGCTGCTCCGGACGAGGACCAAGTCTGAGGCGCGGCGAGGCAAGCGCTTCCGCTTCGCTCATGCAAGCGGGCGCGCGCCGATCCTCAACCGCTGGCTTGGGCCTCGTCCGTACCGAGAGTCTAACGCGACGCCTGTGGCGCGCTCGCTCGGCTCGCGAAGCGGCAGCGACCGTCTACTTCTCCTTTGAGCCCCGAAGCGGAAGCCTGGCGACGACGTCCCATCTGGACCGCCCCCGGGTTCGGGCGAAGAGTCGTGCGGCGGGTGTCGCGTATGCTGGGCCGATGGTGAGCGGTGTGATGGCCTCGCGAGGTGGGGTTCGGCGACTGGAGTCGGTGCGGGGGCGAAGCGACTGGTTGCGTTGTTGACTGGCGCGTCCGCTGGCGATTGTTGCGGTTGCGGTTGCTGTTGGTGCGGCGGCGTTGGTGGCGCTGTCGGGTTCTGCGGCTCAGCACGCAGCGGGCGCTCGCAGCGGCTTGGCGAGCCTGCCGGCGGCTGCGCAGGGTCCGATCTCGGCTGCGCTTGGGCGCAATGAGCGCGTCTACCGCGTTGTCGGCTTGCGTGCCCGCAACCCCGCTCAGCGTTTGCGTGTGGGCTTTTCGCGCTCGGGTGTCGCGATCGTTTCGGGCGGGGCGCGCTTTGGTATCGCGCTTGCGTCCTATGGCTACTCGAGCGCCCTGCGACCGCTGGCGTTCGTCGCTCCGGTCGCGAGCGCGAATCGTGTCAGCTACGGGCGCGGATCGTTGAGGGAGTGGTATGCGAACGGTCCGCTCGGCGTGGAGCAGGGCTTTGATGTCGCGGCGCGCCCGGGCGGCGGTATCGGCCCGTTGACGTTCTCGCTCGCCCTGTCGGGCAACCTTCACGCCAAGCTCGACCACGGCTCGGTGACTTTCGCGGGCAACGGTGTCGCGCTTCGTTACGGGGGTCTCGTGGCCACCGATGCGCGTGGGCGCGTGTTGCGCTCCTGGCTCGAGCTGGTCCGAGGCCATGTCCTGATTCGCGTGGACGATCGAGGCGCGGTCTACCCGCTGCGTGTCGACCCGTTCGTCCAGCAGGCCGAGCTGACCGCGCGCGACGGCGCCGCTAACGACTTTCTCGGCAGGGTCGCGGTGTCGGGCAACACGATTGTCGCCGGCGCCCCCGGCCACAAGGTGGGTTCGAACGCGGCACAGGGCGCGGCGTACGTCTTCGTGAAGCCCGCCTCGGGCTGGGCGAACGCAACCCAGACGGCCGAGCTGACCGCGAGCGACGGCGCCGAAGAAGACCGTCTCGGCAACTCGGTTGCTGTGTCGGGCAACACGGTCGTCGCCGGCGCCCCCTACCACACTGTCGGCTTGAACACTAAACAGGGCGCGGCCTATGTGTTCGTGATGCCGCCCTCAGGCTGGGCGGGCTCGCGGACCGAGACCGCCCAGCTGACTGCCAAAGACGGCGCCGAAGAAGACCGTCTCGGCAACTCGGTCGCTGTCTCGGGCAACACGGTCGTTGCGGGCGCCGCCAACCACATGGTGGGCTTGAAAGCGTTCCAGGGCGCGGCGTACGTGTTCGTGATGCCCGCCTCGGGCTGGGCCGGTTCCATGACCCAGACGACCGAGCTGACCGCAAGCGACGGCGCCGAAGAAGACCGCCTCGGCAATTCGGTCGCTGTCTCGGGCAATACGATCATCGCCGGCGCCCCCTCGCACGTCGGTAAGGGCGCGGCGTACGTGTTCGTGATGCCCGCCTCGGGCTGGGCGGGCTCGGTGATGCAGACCGCCGAGCTGACCGCCACCGACGGCGCCAAAGAAGACCGTTTCGGCAACTCGGTCGCTGTCTCAGGCGACACGGTCGTCGCCGGTGCCCCCCACCACGCTGTTAGCTTGCACGCAAACCAGGGTGCGGCGTACGTGTTCGTGATGCCCCCCTCGGGCTGGGCGGGCTCGCTGACCGCTACCGCCGAGCTGACCGCGAGCGACGGCGCCGTAAGCGACAGTCTCGGCTTCTCCGTTGCGGTGTCGGGCAACACGGTCATCGCCGGCGTGGGCAGCCATAAGATTGGTCCGAACATCGAACAGGGCGCGGCGTATGTGTTCGTGATGCCCGTCTCGGGATGGGCGGGCTCGGTGACGCAGACCGCCGAGCTGACCGCGAGCGACGGCGCCGCGGAAGACTTTCTTGGCGCCTCGGTCGCTATGTCGGACAGCACTGTCATCGCCGGAGCGCCCGGCCGCTACGTGGGCTCAAACGCGGCCCAGGGCGTGGTGTATGCGTTTGTCGCTCCACCGTCGATCGCGATCGCATCCCCGGCGAACGGCACGACCAATACCCAAGGTCAGGCGGTCACGGCCGCCTACTCCTGCACCGCGCCCACGGGCGCCACCGTAACCGCCTGCGCAGGTCCGGTCGCGAACGGCGCCGCGATCGACACGCACGCGCTGGGATCACACACGTTCACCGTCAACGCCCAAGACAGCGACGGCGCGACAGCCACCCAGAGCGTCAGCTACGCCGTCGTCGCGGCTGTGACGCCGGCACCGATCATCAGCGGCGCGAGACAGACGTCCAAGACGTGGCGCGAGAACAACACGCGCCCCCACATCAGCGCCAACAAAAAGCGGAAGCTCCCGGTCGGCACCACGTTCTCCTTCGCACTCAACGAGCCGGCAACCGTGACGCTCAGCTTCACCCAGCAGGCCGCCGGGCGCAAGGTTCATGGCAAGTGCGTCGCGCCGAGCGCCAAGAACCGCCGCAAGCCGCGTTGCACTCGCACGATCCTCGCGGGCAGCTTCACCTTCACCGGCCATCCGGGCACCAACAAGGTCCGCTTCGCCGGACGCATCTCCCGCACCAAGAAGCTCAAGACCGGCCGCTACACACTCCAGATCACCGCCACCAACACCCAAGGCAAGCGCTCCGCGCCACAGTCGCTGACCTTCACGATCGTCAAATAGCCGCTGGTGGCCGCGCCGGTAGTGATCACGAGCACCCCCGGCACGCACACGTTCAAGCTGCAATACAGGATCTCCGGCGCCGGCAACGCGGCATTCGCCAACCGCAAGCTGTGGGTGGCGCCCCGCCCATAGGGACGTTCGGGCACCCGCGAAGGTTGATCGAGATGCGAGCGTCCGCTGGCCGTCGTCCCAGACTCCCGGGTTGCGTCGGATGCGAGAGCGAGCCGGGAGGCGAGGAGGCCTGTCGTCGTTCGTCGAAGAGCAGCAGCGCGGCGGTTCGCTCCGGACCGCGTCGCATGGCCTTGACGCGAGCCCCAATCCTGTGCGGCGCCGAAAGGGATCGCCGGCCCGCGGGATCGCGGTGTTCAGGTGCCAGATACGGTACGGTCGTTTCGGGCGCGCCTCGCGCTCGCCGTCAGCTTTCCACAAGGGGGTTTGCCTTGAGAAGAGTGCATCTCACTCCTGCGATGGGCGTATCCCTCGCCGCGCTCGTCATTGCCGCATCGGGTGGCGCCTACGCTGCGGCGACGGGCTCGTCGGGGGCGATCGTCGCATGCGTTCATCAAAAGGGCGGCGGGCTCTACATCGCCCGCAAGTGCGCTCGCCACGACAAGGGCCTGAAGTTGAGCGTGACCGGCCCGCAGGGGCCGGCGGGCAGGGATGGCGCCATCGGGCCGGTGGGGCCGGCCGGGCCCGCGGGACCCAAAGGCGACACCGGAGCACCGGGTCCCTTCCCGGGGGTGCTCCCACGGGGGATCACGGTGCGTGGCAACTGGGCGGGCGGGTCCAGCGCGGCCGGTACGGCCTACGAGTCGATTTCGTTCGGCTTCACGTTCGCCTCCGCCCCCACGTTCCACTACGTGCCCGGCCCCGTGTCGGTACCTCCCGGCTGCTCGGGCGGCACGAACGTCAACCCGACGGCGCAGCCGGGCAACCTCTGCCTGTATTCGGCCGGATGGGCGGCGAACACGCCCGGCGCCGCGCTCACTGGTTCCAACGCCTGGGGCGCCCTGTTCACGGTGAGCTCCAGCGGCAGCGGCTTCTTCGCCGACGGCGGGACCTGGGCCGCGACGTCGCCCTAGAACGCGGATCGGCGAGCGGCACGACACCTCGGCGCGGCCGGAGCCCTGGGCGGGCTGCGCTCTACGCGTTGTGCCTCGGGTGCTTGCGAACACGGACGATGGATAGCCGGCTGCTGGACGGGGTCCCCGGTTCGGGTCCGGGCGTCGGCTTTGGGAAAGGCCCGCCGCAACTATGCTTCGACGACAAGGCGGAGCGACGATCGCTCCGCGGCGCCCATCTGAGGGGGACATCATGCCTCGCCGCACACTCCGCCGGCCATCGCCAGGACTCGTCGTCGCGGCGGTCGCGCTCGTTCTCGCCATCGGCGGGGTCGCCTACGCGACGATCCCAGATGCCAGCGGCACGATCCATGGTTGCTACGACGGCAGAGGCGCGCTGCGCGTTGTCGATCCACAGTCGGGTGGAAGTTGCCTGGCCGGGGAGACCGCGCTGAGCTGGAACCAGCAGGGTGTGGCCGGTCCTCCGGGAGCGACCGGGCCGGCCGGCTCTCCCGCTACTGCGTCCCCTCCGCCGCCGGACTACGCGCTCGTGAACGATCGCCGCAAGCCGACGCTCCGACGCTGCGCTCGCTCTCCGCGCCAAGCAGCAGCCTGCAGGCGGTGGTTCCGCTCATAAGTCAACGGTATTGGGCCTAACTCGTCGTTCGCCCGGGTGGCGCCCTTCGCGTCGACGCGGGACATGGAGGTCCCGCGCACGTGCGCCAGGGTGACACACCGACCCGCGCGGATGATCCCTGCCGAACACGAGATCGCAGGCCGGCGCTGTGGTTCTCGTCCAGGCGCAACGGCGTGTGCTCTGGCGGTTCACGCTGCGGCCACGTGATCTGGCGTTCAGCCGCGTTGGACTCCAAAGAGAGCGTCGAGCCAGTGGCGTAGCTCGCGGAACGCGCGGCCGCCCGTGGGGATGTGCCAGAGGTGGGAGGCGAGGGTGTAGATGTCGCCGCCGAGGGGCCTGCCGTTGGGTGTTGGGCAGCCGAAGCAGGCCCATCCTTGCTGGGGGGTGGGGTAGGCGTGGAAGCTTGGGGTGTCCTCGGGGTGCAGGGGGCAGAGGATCTTGCCGTCGCGACCGGGCTGGCGGCCGGTGAGGACGCGCACGTAGTCGGCGGGCGGGATCGCGAGCAGCGGGTCGCCGTGGCGGCATGGTTGCGCCGGGCGTCGCGTGTGATTTGTGGCTTGAGGGCACGGCTTTGGTGGGAGGGCTGCGAGGATCTCCACCGGCCGGTAGCGCATGGTCGTGTACTGCTGGAGCTCGACGGGGCGTGGCGGCCGGTGCTTGTGGTTGAGGGTGCCCGGGGGGGAGGATGCGGGCGGCGTCTGTGCACTTGGGGTCCGCGCCGAGCGCGGCGGCGAGCCTGCTGTTGGCGCTCTCGAGTTCGCCGGCGTTCAGTGAGCGTGTGAGCGCCCAGTAGGCGTGGGCGTGCTGGGCGGTGCCGGTGGTGACGATCATGGTGGCTGGGGGCTGGAAGGAGTGGAGTGCGGCGAGCGCTGTGGGGCTGTCGCAGTCGGCCCATAGGAGTGGGGTTGGCGAGATGTCTTCACGGGTGCCGCGGCGGCGAACTCTGGGGGCGACGCCGACGTACACGTCGGCCCACTGACCGATCCGGATGATCGTGTGCGCGGCGTTGTGGGCGTCGGCGTCGATGAAGAGTTGGC
This sequence comes from uncultured Solirubrobacterales bacterium, assembly GCA_963813765.1. GTDB lineage: Bacteria > Actinomycetota > Thermoleophilia > Solirubrobacterales > Solirubrobacteraceae > Palsa-744. The sequence continues at coordinate 101,388 of CAWFAB010000006.1, read as the reverse complement.
CGAGGTCGTGTCCGCTCGTGCGGTAGCGGACGTCGAGCAGCGCGTGTGGCGGCGCGAACGCTGTGAGGGTTCGCAGGTAGAGCTCGGCGGCGCCGAGCGGCTTGGTTGGGTCGAGGATCACGGGTTTCGTCTGGGTTGCCTCAGCGACCTGGGCAGCGCGCGGGGTTTGGTCCCGCGCGCTGCCGGCCCGTGTTCAGGCGGCGGCCGCCACCTTTCGCTGCTCCTCCTCGGACTCGGAGGCCTCCGGGTCGCTGCCGCGTGGGGCGGCGAGGAACTCGACGTGGCCGACTACCCCGTAGTCGTGGCGCTTGGAGCCGTCCTGGGCTTCCCACTCGCGGTACTCCATGCGCCCGCTGACCGCGACGAGCCAACCCTTGCTGAGTACGCGCGCGGCGGCCTCACCGCCGCCGCCGAAGCACGTCGCGTTGATGTACCCGGTCTCGCGGCCGGGCGCGAGACCGTTGACGGCGAGACGTAGCTTGCATACCGGGTCTCCGCTGGGCAGTGCGCGCAGCTCGGGGTCCTGGGTGAGACGGCCGGTGATGTTGATGCTGTTCATGTGATCCCTCCTTGAGGGTCGTTGTGTTGATGTGACTGACGTGCCCCGCCCCGCCGCCGCGCGGCGCGGCCGAGCCGGGGGGTGTGAGGGAAGTCGCGTAGGAGCCGCCGGGCGCGGCGGGGTCTCGCGCTCGGTGCGGGCTTGCCTTCTGCGAGGGCGCGCAGGGCGGGGTGCGCGTACCACGGGCGTAGCCGCAGCCATGCGGGGGCGAGACGGCCGTAGATCAGCAGCGCTGTGTCGGGGTCGGACTGGCGGACCCGGTTGGGAGTCGCGAGCGTCCGGAAGTCGCTGCTGATCGTTTTTGAGCCTGGCTGGAAGGCGCCGGGGCGGTGGGTGGAGACGCGGGTGATCTCCTCCTCGCCGAGGGTGTGGCCGAGGTACTCGAGGGTCGCGCGGTCGCCGATCCCTGGGGTGAAGAGCCTGGCGCGGTGGTTGGCGATGATCGTTTCGGCGCGGTCGCGGCCCCAGCGGTCGGATGCCTGGCTGACGTTCTGCAGGACCGTCAACAGCTGGACGCCCTGGCCTGGGCCGGTGGAGGCGATCTCGTCGAGGTTCGGCAGCGGCGCGATGTTCGCCACCTCGTCCAGCGCGAGCAGCAGCGGCGGGTCGATCGGCTTGCCGGTTTGGGTGGAGCGCTCGAACGCGCCCGCGGTGATGTCGGCTACCAGCGCGGTGAACAGGCCGCGCAGGCGGCGCTGGTCATCCGCGGGGGCGATCAGGTAGAGCGTGTTCGGCCCGTCGAGCAGCCAGCCGGCGGTGATCGTGCTGTCGCCCATCGTGGCCGCGGCGATCGTGGGCTCCTGCCACGGGTCGAGCGCTGTTGCGATCGTCTGCAGGAGGCTTGAACGGAAGCGCGGGTCGGCGTCCCAGACGGAGCGGAGTGCTTCGAGGGCGGGCTTCGCGCCGGGGGAGCGGCAGGTCTCGAGCAGCTCGGTCGGCTCGTCTTCGCCTGCGGTCGCGACCCAGGAGAGGATCTCGCGCATCGTCAGGTCGCCGTGCGCGGCGGCGAGCAGCAGCGGCGCGAGGAACCGCGCGCCCGCAGGTCGCCAGAATGTCTCGTCCGCGCTGCCTGCGGGGCCGTGGTCTCCTACCCCGAGGAGCCGTGCGGCTGTGCGGCGTGCGCCTTCCCAGGTGCGCGAGGCGAGGATCGGCGACCACGGGGTGTGGGGCAGTCCGGTGGAGCTGGTTGGGTCGAAGATACGGACCTCGCCCCTCGCGGCCCGCGCGGTGTGCGTGTCGTGCACGACATCGCTCTTGACCGACGTGGACAGCGCGGGGCCGGCCCACTCCAGCAGCGCGGGTACGACGATCCCTGTGGTCTTGCCCGACTGCGAGGGGCCGAGCACCATCACCGACGCACGGGGTTCCGCGGCGATCGTCGCGCCGTGGTGGACACCGAGCGTCACCCTGCCCGGCTCGGGGCCGCGCACGCGCAGCGGGTCGAGCTCGCCGCGGGCCGCGAACCGCGCGGCCCGGTCTCCCTTGCCGCGCTGGGAGCGCCATGTGAGGAGGATGAGCGTCCCGGCGAGCAGCGCCAGTACCCCGATGAGGTAGAGCGCTGTGGGTGGCGGGCCGAGGAGCACGTGCCCGGCGGGGTGCTGTGCCTGCGGATCGCTCATGCCAGTGCTACCCGCAACCCGTGCTGTGCCGTGTGCGCCGCTCGCGCTGGGGCTCCCAACGATGCGGCGGCGGCTATGCGCGTGGTGTTCACGCCGGTGCTCCCAGCGGGGTGTGCTCGGCGTGGGTGCCGGGTGGTTCGCGTGGGGCCATCGCGGCGTCGGTCGCGGTGAGTGCCCGCTCGCGCTGGGAGCGGATGTGGCGCACCTCGTAGGAGCGCCCCCCGATCCGCCACAGCGCGACGCCCTGCGGGTAGTGCCCGATCCGCTGCGCCTCGGTCGTGGAGAGCCCGAGCGAGGCTTTCGCCCGGGTGGTCTCCTCGGGGTGCTGGCGGTAGACGACCACCGTCCCCGTCTCCGCGAGCAGGCCCTTCGCGAGCGCCTGCTGGCGGCTGCCGGTGTCGCCGGCGGCGTCGAGGTCTGTGAGGCGGTGGAGCACCATCCAGTGCTGCACACCGGTCGCGCGACCCAACTTGAATGCAGCCTGGTAGTAGGCGCCGAGCCCGGCGATCGGTAGCGCGCGCCACCCCTCGTCGCTGACGCGGATCGTCTTCTGCGCCTCCTCGCCCGTGGCCTGTGCTTCCAGTGTGCGGCGCATCCGCTTCGCGTCCAGGAACGCGGTGGCGCAGACCATCGTGATCGCCAGCGCGAGATCCGAGGTGGCACTGCCGGCCGCCACCCTGGAGATGTCCAGTGAGAGCGCGGGCGCGTCCCATACGTTCTCGCCGTGGCTGGTCGGCGCGTCGAACATGCCGCGCAGCGGCCCGTGGCAGAGACGCATCAGCGCCAGCGCGACCTCGCGTAGGTGCTCCCGTGCGGCGTCGTGGGTCAGGTCGAGTGTCTGCATGACGCGCGTCGCGGGGTCGCGCAGCTGCTCGACGACGTGCCCGACGCACACCTCCCCGGGGGTTCGCTCGTCGGCTGCCGCGAGCGCCTCGACCACACCGACCGCCTCGGCCTGCCCGAGCGGCCGGCCGAGCATCGCGTGCGCGACCGCGAGCAGGAGACCCTCGCGCATCTCCGGGGTCCCGATCCGCGTGAGCGGGTTCAGCCGTGTGCTGCCGCCGGGCTCCAGGCGCAGCACGACGCCGCCGAGGGCGCGCACGAGCTCGCCGTACTCGCCCTTCGGGTCGATGATCTCGCAGCGGCGGCCGAACACGCGAGAGCGGTACAGCCAGCTCTTGGTCAGCGAGCTCTTGCCGTAGTCGGGCATCCCCAGCACGATCGTGTTCGCGATCGACAGCACCCCGCGCTGGTAAAGCAGCCACGGGTCATACACGAACGAGCCGCCATGCAGATCCGAGCCGATGTAGACACCCCGGGCGCCCAACCCCGCCTCCGCGACCGCGGGGTACGCCGCCTGGAAATGCGCCGTGGAGACCTGGTGCCCGGCGCGCTCCCCCGGACGCTGTAGCCGCCCCAGGCCACCCGTTGCGCGCTGGGAAAGCTCACGCCGCAGCGAGGCGCCGCCGGGCGCGCTGCTCACGGCGTGCCGTCCGCTCGTCCAGGCGCACCTGGCGCAGCCGGCGGCGCTCGCGAAGGCGGCTCACCGCAGCCCCCGGCACAGCGGCAGGCCGAACGTGAACGCGTCGGCCTGCTGGCCCCACATCCGCTCCAGGCGCAACGGGGCGCGCTTGGCCTCCAGCTCCACCCGCGAGACGTCGCTCTCCAACTCCGCGAGCGCGTCGGGCCCCCCGGAGGGCACGCTGACCGTCACATACGCCGCGTAGCGGACCGCGGCGTGACCTTCGGCGAGCTCACGCTCCGCGCTCACCGGTCGCGCGGTCGCGCTGGGACTGGCGCTGGCTGGTGCGCTGCCCCACCCTCGCGCGGAGGCTCCGCTCGGTCGCGGTCTCGGTCGCGGCGCGCTCGGCCTGGCGGATCGCGCGGCTCGGCCCGAGGAGCTCCATGCACATCGCGATCGTCCGCGTCGCCCGCGAGTCCATCAGCAGCGGCTGCAGGAACAGCGCGCGGACATCGATCCGCGGCCACTCCGCCGCCCACAGCGTGCAATGCAACGCGCCGTCGGCCGCGATATGCGACCAGTGCTCAGCGCGGACCATCGGCGCGGCCGTGTGCGGCGCGACGCCCGTGTCGCCGAGGAGGGTGCGGTCGAGCTGGCGCTGGCGGGCGCGCCGCCCCCACGGGTCATACGCGTCACGGACCTGACCCGCCAAACCCCGGCGCGTCAGGACACCCGTCGGGGTGATCGCCGCACGGTCGAGCAGCTCGATCAGCTGCCCCAGTTCCCCACCGAGGACCGCCAGCGCGCCGAGATCTCCCCCACCCATCCGGTTGATCGCGCGCCGCGCCGCCGGGCGCCCGGAGTCCACCTGCAGCGCGAACAGCAGCTCGTGCTCCTCCGCGACATCCCCGGCGCGGCCGATCAGGTTCAGGTAGGAGATCAGCTCCTCCGGCGGGTCCGCGAGCGTCGCGTCGGCTCGCTTGGCCTCCAGTAGGTAGTCCCCGAGCGCGTCGCCGTCCCCCGGCAGCGTCCGCTCGATCCACGCGACACGCCGCACCGCAGTGTCATCGCGCGCGAGCGCGGCGAGCACCGCCCCGTAGTCCTGCAAGCGCTGCTCGCGCTCCTCTGAGCCGAGCAGCGCGAACGCGCGGCCCCGCACACGCAGCGCCGCGGTGAATGTTCGTCCGCGGCGGTCCTTGACCACACCGAAGCGCGCGTGCTCGTAGCGCACCAGCTCGCCCTCGAGCAGCTCGATGTCAGCGAGCTCCGCGGGGAGCGACCACGGCTCGATCAGACGCTGCGGGTCGAGCTCCCCGGTCGGGAGCGTGACGATGTGCCCGAGCTGTGCGCGCTGGGATTGGAAGCGCGCGCGGGCGGTGTAGCGGCCGAGCAGGAACCGCACCGTCACCGGTGCCCACTGCTCAAGCGTGTGCCCACGGACCGGAACCATCAGCACGCCCGCGGCGAGCGCGAGGAGCACCAGCGCGAGCGCCATACCGCCGAGCCCACCGAGCCGCAGCGCGCCGAGCGCCAACGCACCCACGAGCACGAACCCGAGTAGCTGCGGTATCCGCAACCCGAGCAGGAACCCGCCCGTGGGGTGCGGCGCGAAACGGTAGGTCGCTTCGGGCATCCCTACGCCTCCCGCTCCCCTTCTTCACCAGGCCCGCCCGCCGCGTCCGGCGGCGGAGAGACAAGCGTCAACGTCGGCCTGCCGGGCGTGCCTCCCCGGCCCGGCGAGGACCTTGGGGCCGGTCCGCTCTCCCCGCCGCGCGAAAGCGACCCCGCGGCCCCCGGCCGCGACAACTCCCCGGCCGGCAGCCCCGCGGACTGCCCGGAAGAGCCGCCGCCGGCCAGCGCGGCGACATCCGCGGAGAGAACCCGACCGTTCGGTTCGGCCTGTGCGGGGGCACCCCCGCCGCCCGGCGCACCGCCGCCGGGAGTACCGCCGGAACTCTCGCCGCCGCCGCCTCCGCCCGCGGCCTCGGCGTCCATCGCGGCGGGCCCGCCCCACGGCACGGAATCGACACCGGGGGCGTGTGCGCCGCCTGTGGCTATGGACGCGGCGAGCGCACCTACGCCGGCAGCCGCACCGACGCTCCCGGTACCGATCGCGGCGCCAGCGATCGGCAGCGCCCCGCCCTCGGCCGCGCCGGCCGCGCCCGCCCCGAACTCGCCGGCCGCCCCGAACTCGCCGGCCGCGCCGCCGAGGTCGCCCGGAAGCTCGCCGCCGCCCGACCCGCCGCCGCCCGGCAGACCGCCGCCGGGCATACCGCCGCCCGACCCGCCGAAGCCACCACCACCACCACCACCACCACCACCACCACCACCGTCCCCGCCGATGTCGCGCAGCCCGCCGAGGTTACGCACCGAACGGCCCTCCTTGCCAGCGACCGCGGACCCCGCGGCTGTGCGCAGACCCGCGGCCATGTATGCGCTCTCCGCGTCCGCCGCGAGCAGGTACATCAACGCCCACGGCGCGAACGCCGCCAGCGCGAAGATCACCGTCGCCGCGAGAATCGTCCCGACCGAACCCGACACCCCGCCGCCGAACGACAGGCCCGCCGCCGCCGCGCTGCCCGCCAGCGAGAGCACGATCACCGCGACCGGCTTGAGGATCACGAACAGCAACAGCAGCCTGCCCAGCCGGCCCGGCCACGAGCCCAGAGCGGGCCAGATCGACGCCGCGAGCACAACCGGGAAGAACAGGACCGCGACATAGATCGCGGCGTCCCGGACGATCAGCTCAAGCCACACGAACATCGCCGCGAACACCTCGACCAGCGCGATCAGCGTCGCCAACGCGGAGGAGCCGAACCCACCGAACCCGCCCGTGCCCCACGCGTGCGCCGCCGCCGCCCAGAACGTCATGCGGCGAGCCGGCCAGGACCGCGCTCGAGACCTCATCGGCGATCCCGAGGCCGATCGCGCGTCAGCGCGACCACCAGCCCGTACCGATGCCCGCCCGCGCGATCCCCGCGAGCGTCGCCGCGAGCACCTCCGGGCTGCGACGCACCGCCGCTGAGCCGAGCGAGACCAGCGCGACCAGCAGCCCCAGCGCCGCGCCGAGATCCGCCATCGGCCGCCAACTGCGCCTCAAACCACGCCGACTCCAGCTGCGGCGTGGTCGTCTTGCGTCATCTCCGCGGCGACGAACCTCGTGACCTGTGTCGCCGCGCCGATCATCCATTCCGCGACCACATCGAGGATCCCGTCCCCGACGGCGCTCGCCGCGCTTCCCGCGAGGCTTCCCCGCGCCGCAGCCCGCCGCGTGCGCAGACACCGCCGGTGATTTCGTTCACCGCTTCGCCGATCACCGGCCTCACCGCCGCACGATTCGCCGCCGAGCAGACTGTGCCCAGGCCGAGCGCGGCCTGCACCGGGCGCCCCGGCTGCACACCGACCGCCGGCACCATCCGCCCGCGCACTCCCGCAGACCCCCAGCAGCAGCAGCAGCACAAGCACGAGCAGCCCGCAGATCATCCGACGCGGTGCGAGCATCGTCATTCCGCGCGCCGTAGAACGGCGCCGCTCATCCCCGCCAGACGCGCGAACGCGCCCGCACGTATCGTTCGCGCCCTTCACGTACACGACCGACGGGACCGGCGCCGGCGCCGGGTCGGTGCTGGAGGCCTCCACCAGCCAGCGCCCCGCGCTGCCACGAGAGCGTCGTGTCGACGAGGCTCCACGTCTGGCGCGGCGCCAGACCCCGGCCCCCACACGAGCCCCCCGAGCCAGCTCCTAACAGTCGCCCGCGCGGGCGTGTAGGTGTCCAGCCGCCGCGCCGCGACCACCGCGATCCCCCGGCCGCCCTCGCGGTAGTTGCTCATGTTCTGCGTGTCGCCGGCGCGCAGCCGCCCGGCCTTGGCGAGCGTGCCCGTCGCGGACCCCGGGCGCGTAGACCTCGCGCACCAGCGCCGCGAACACCGCCGGGTCCTGCTCGACCGACTGCGACGCGACGCGACCAGATACTCGTCCGCCGCAGCGAGCGCGCCCGCCTGGCGTGCGCTCAACGCCGACCGGCACGCCCTCGACGAGCTCGACCGCGCCTGGCCGCCCGCGTCCGCGCCGCCGCCGTGCGCCAGGACCACGCCCAGCAGCACCACCAGCGCGAGGACGCACGACCGCGACGGCCACGAGCGCGGACGGTGGCATGCTCGCTCGCGCATCTAGCCGAGGCCGTAGGCGAACTGCAGGATCGCCGAGGCCGCCCCGACCAGGAACGCCACACCGACGCAACCGCCATCCCGATCTTGCCGCTCGACGGCGGTCGCCTCGTTACCGACCCGCCCGCCGATCGCCCACACCGCGCCGCCCATCAAGAACCCCGCCAGGCACGCCAGCAGCGTGTACACGGCGACCACGTTGATCGCGCTCTGAATCCCCGCCGCCCCCGGCGCCCGCCCCGGTTCCGGGGACACCTTGAACGTAAAACCAGACGCCGCAAGCATCATCCCACGATCCGATGACTCACCTCCACCTCTGCTTCGAGGACCCAGAACCACGCTATATACACCAAATAAGCCAAACAAGCAATAGTCTAGCATCGAGCCGTCGATACCTACGCATAGGCTCACGGGGGAGCCAGCGCGCGGAGCCGCCCGTGAAGGCGGCTCCTCGCGCTCACCGGGCTACTCGCAGCCGCCCTGCTCGGGCTCCGCTCCTCGCGCTACTCCTCAGCGCCGGCGCCGGCGCGAGCGCCTGCCAGCTACCCGGCGAGCACGCCACCGAGCCCACGCCCGCCGGCGCGTGGATCGCGACCGCCTACGGGCCACCCTGGGGCGGCATCCAAGGCGACGGCATCACCGCCACCGGCCTAGACCTCACCAGCGGCCCCGCCGCCTACGAGATCGCCGTCGACCCCAGCGTCATCCCGCTCGGCAGCTACGTCTACGTCCAGCCGAACCCGTTCAACACCACCAGCGCCTTCTACGCCGGCGACACCGGCGCCGCCATCACCGGCCAGCACATCGACATCTACGACTGGCAAGGACGCGCAAGCCAAAACGCCTGGGGCACCCGCAACGTCACCGTCACCCCCGCCTCCGCACCCCGGCACGGGAACCTCCTCGACGGCGTCGCACCCACACCCGCCACCAGCGAAAGGCGCCGATGCCGAGACCGCCGGCACGCTCGGGCTCACCGCCGGGCAGACCGCGCGCATCCTTCCCGACGGGAGCGCCGCCGCGCCCAGCGGAAGCACCCGCCGCCGGTCAAGCTCGCGATCGCCGCCGGCAACCTGATCCACACCCTCCCCTACCCCGAACCCGACGTCGCACTACGGCACCCTCGCCAAACTCTGGCCCGCCTACGACTGCTCCGGCGCCACCTCATTCGTGCTCTACGCCGCCGGGCTCCTCGGCCCCACCGCCCTGGACTCCAGCGAACTCGAGACCTACGGGCAGCCCGGCCCCGGACGCTGGATCACCATCTACGCCAACCCCACCCACGCCTGGATCGTCGTCGCCGGGATCGCACTCGACACCGCCGACTACGGCGGCCCACCGATCCCCGCTGGGTCGGGGCCACGCTGGCACGCGCGAACCCCTCGCCAACCTCACAGACGGGAGCTTGTATGTTGCTCGGCACCCGGCGGGGCTATGAGCTGGGTGCGCGTCACGGTCGCGGTGCTCGCGGTGGTTGCGCTCGGGGGATGCGGGCGCGGGTCGGCCAGCGGGGGGAGCGTTCCGCTTGGGCGCGCGCTCGGGGGGGCGCCGGGGTCCGTGGGGACCACTTCCGCTGCCGCGCCCGTTGGCGACCCGGCCTCGGAGCGCGGGGGACGGTTCCGTCCGCGCTGGCCGGAAGTGAGAATGCGCCCTCGCCCGGCTCGGGTGGCCCTACACCTCAGGCCGCGCTACGGCGCTACGCGCTCGTCTACACCAACTGGCAGGCCAGCACGCTCGGCGCGCACGAGCGCCGGCTCGCTTCGCTTGGGGTCGGGGCCGCGCGACTCGCGGCGCTACAGACCGCCGCCTCCGCGAGCGGCGCCGTCAGCCTCGTCGCAGACCACGTTCAGAATCGAGGCGTCGTCCTCGCGGTTGCCCCTGGGCAGGGACCCGGCCACGGCCAGTGGGTCGTCGTCACCCAGGAGCAGACCACCGGCACCGGGGCCTACGCGGGCCTCCCGGCATCTACGCACGTCACGCTGGGCCGCGTCACACATGTCAGCGACGAGTGGGTCGTCAGCGAATGGAGCCCGAGCGATTGAGTCCAGCCCCGCAAGAATCATAGGTTGACCTTGGCGCGCAGGCGTTCGAGCAACGTCCGGCGCTGCGCCTCTCCTTCACCGCCGCTAACGACGAGCCACGCTCCCGGGACACGGCGCGCCACCATCGGACCGTTCGAACCGAGCGCATCGAATACGTCTGTAGAGCCTGTGACGGCTCGCACGCCCGGAAGCGAATCCGGCCGAGTCCCCGGCTGACGAGCATCGAGAAGTACGCAGCCCACCATCGGCCAACCCTCGAGTGAGTAGGACGCGCTTGCACACGAAAGAAACGGTCGCCCGATAACGCCGTTGACCGGCTTGGCGCGCGTAACCACGAACCCTGCGTTCGTGACGAGCCCGTGCAGCTGGGCGGCGCGAAGCTCGCACGCACCGGCAGGCTCGGGCGCCGGCGGGCTCCAGCTCCGACCCGCGACTTCGTGTTCCACGAGCGGACCTTCTTCATTCTTCTGCGCGAGAGGCTTTCCTGCTCGATCCAATGGCGTGAATCGTGGCAGGCGTGCCGGCGCCATATGCGACGGCCGGCCGAACAGCGACGGCGTCTCCACTTCGGGTGCCCACGCGCCGTGAATCTTGACCGCGACCGCCCGCAGGCGCTGCGGCAGCCCCGGCCCGCGGCGTGTCGCAATAGGTTTGTTCTCCGTCCACCGCCACTGCCGCCACGGCACCTGTCGTCAGCGCAAAGCCTTCGGCGCGATTGCTGGCTCCTTCGCCAATCCAAAATTCTGCAACTATCGGACCACGCTTCAGCCGGAAGATTGGGCACCCACCCCCAGGGGCCACCGTTATACACCAGCCTGCGGCGCCGCCTCTCAAAACCGGCAACAGCAGCACTTCCGCACCCGCCTGCCGTGTCACCATCACGGTCGCAGACGATTCCCCACATCCGCACATGACCAACGCACTCGCGCACGCGATCATTGCCGGCGCCCATGCAGCGCCGCGCGACCTGCAGAACGTCGCCAGCGACCGCCGGCATCTCTTATAGTTCGTGGTCATATTTTTGGCTCTTCAAACCCCCAGTATTTGAGGGTTGGCACACCACTACTCCCCGGGTGCCGCCCGATTCGGGCAGTTGGCTGAAGTAAGGCGACGATCCGGCCGCCCAGGCCGGGCCGGCTCCACCCAGCGTCCCAGCCAGGACCGCTACCAAGGCCACGGCTGTGGCTGCCAGCGCAACCGTAACGCTCCATCGTCCAACGGGTATGGCTCTCATCGTCCCCTCCTATCTATTGAAGTCCTGCGACATGGCGCAACCTCCGTCGTGTGACTCGCCTCATCACTTCGACATGCTGACATCACCGTGCGAAACGGTGCACCACCGAGACGCCTAGCGTACGTTCAGACTGGTACCAGACCGCCCTTATCAGATCGACCCGTCTGTCGGCAAACAAAACGGTGCAGCTCCACACACCCATTTTTTCGGGATGACACCTCATACCGGTCACTTCCCCTTCGCCTCTTAAGGACTCGCGCACATCGCGCTGCACTTCACTCACGTTTGGCTTTCCTTCACGCCCAACCGGTCGTAACAGGTGAGGCGCGAACATAATCCAGAACACCAACGCTAGTAACACAACAAGAAGACTGATTGTTGCGATAGCCCAGCGGTTAGGATGACGGCTCCTTTTCACACTATTCCTCAGATCGTTCGCTGTCATAAGCTTATGATTCGTGCCCTTCTCCGCCTAACACATTGGTTCGCACGACACTGTACTAAACGCACGTGCTTCTCCGTTGGGAAACAATTCGAACACGAGATGGATATACCATATCGTGTGTGGATTCACACCACCCTCAAACTCGCTGGGTATTGGGGCGTTTGGGACTTCTGCATTGAATTCAGCTGTTCGTTCGATGAACCAAATCTCGCCTACCCTATATGAGAGCCATTCGGCTCTATTTATCCATCGCACAAATTCGAATTCTTCTGGCCACCACCAGTGGTTGTGAACGTGCACACCGTGGTTCTTTAGGTGCGCATTGAAAACTTCATGACCGTTATAGCACCACGAGATAGTAGTCCACGCCGAGATGAACTGCTTGCCAAGTAGTGACACGTGGCCTTGTGCAAAGGAAGTCGTACACGGGTCTCCTCCTCCTTCTGGCCCCGGCACGTTCCCTACCGGCGTGCCTGCGCGTTCTCGTTCTTCTTCTTCTTGCTGCGCTTTCGCCGCCTGTGCCGCCAAATAGCTTTGGACCACGCCGCCAGCCCATTCGTTTGCGGAGGCGATGGCTGCGACCGGAATCGGGGTTGTATAGGGCGCGCCGGTGAAGGTGCCGTTTTCGTCGCCGACGGGCGTGAGACCCTCGGTCTGCAGTTGGCGGCCGAGCTCTGGCACGTAGGATGAGCCGCCTTGGGCGATGACACCCGACGGCAATTCGGCTGCTACGCCCGCCGCCCCGAGCCATGAGTACTTGGGCGGGTTGCTGGTGGTCGGTACGCCGAACTCGGTGCTGTTGTATTTCGTGAGGAGTGTCGTTTCGGTTTCGCTGAGATCCTGCGCTGTGGCGACGATGTTACCCTGGAGGTCGTGGATCTGTATGACGGGTGTTTCGTTATTTGTCTGGATCGCGTCGAGGGCGCCGTCGATGCCTCCGATGTTGCGGGTCCATTTTTCGGAGGTTTCGCTCGTCCACGCGGCGGCTTCACCCGGGCCGGCGTAGTGGGAGATGACTGTCGAGCTTGTTTTGCCGTAGGAGACCGTTTCGCGCACGCGGGCGCTGGGGTCCATGTAGTAGGAGATTTTCTCGCCGTTCTGTTCCTGGGTGTAGAGCTGGTTGTTCTGGTAGTAGCTGCTCGTGAGTTCATTGCCGCCGGCGTCGCTCGCCGGGAGCTTTGTGATGTCGCCTTCTGTGCTGTATTCCACGCCGGGGTCGATCAGCCGGTCGGCGCTGTCGTACACGTGGCTTTCGACCGTTTCTCCGCCGGTGGCGCAACTTTTGCCTATCTGGCTGGTCAGGGTGGTGCGGTTGGAGTCTTCGTCGTAGCTGTAGTGGCGCGTTTTGCAGCTTTCGCCGGTCGGGGTTTCCTGGGCTTCGATGAGCCGTCCGGCGGCGTCGTAGGTGTAGCTCTCGTTGGCGAGGGTGCTGGTCTGGCTCAGCGTTTCGCCGTGGGCCGACGGGACGATCGCGTTCTTGAACCACTTGCATTTTTCTGCTTCTTCCACGCAATGCGTCGTCTTCACGTATTCCAGGCCGGTCGCTTGGCCTACCGCGTTGTACGTGTAGGTTGCGTTCATGCCGTTTGGGTAGCTCTCGGTGAGCATCTTGCCTTCGACGTCGTACGTCGCCGTGAACGTTTTCGCGGCCGAGTCTACAAGTTCCGTCAGAGCACCCGTCGTCGGGTTGTACGAGTATGTCTGGGTGTGTTTGCGTTCGCCCGTTTCTTGGACGCTCACTTCGTGGGTTCGACCGTCGATGTCGTACGTGTATTTTGTGACGCCTCCGTCCGCGTCGGTGTAACTCGTGAGCTGCCCCAGCGTGTTGTAGGCGCTGGTGATCGTCTTCCTTTTGCTCCGTAGTTCGTCTGTTCCAGTCTGCTTGACCACTGACCCTATTTCGGAGCCATATTCATATGCCACATATTGGACTTCTACTCCCCGGCCGGAGGTTTTTTCGCTTTCCAGCAACCTGTCCGCCGCGTCGTATGTCTCCATCTTTTTGTGAGTGGAGGTGCCGATTTCTTCGGTGATGGTTTCGGGGCTGTCCCACATGTTGTAGGTGTACGTGGTGACCGTCAGCTTCGGCCCGGTTTCTGGTTGCGCGGCGGGCCGGGCCTGGCAGACCAGGTTGGCCCACTCGGGGTGCCCTCCGCACGCGGACACGAACGGGTTGACTTCGGCGGTGTAGTAGACCGTCTGGGTGCTGCGCGGGTTCTCGCTCGCCGGCACCCACTTCTGCACGCGACCGTTGCTCTCATCGGCCACATACACGCTCCCGTTCGTGGTGTATCCGTACGCAGCGGCAGCCACACCAGTCGCGCGATCGGCCTGCCAGCTCCCTGTGCCGAAGTCGCCAAACTGGGCCACGTATTCGCCGGAGCCGGTGAATTCCTGCACACGACTGTTGCCGGTGTCCGCCACGTACACGTTGCCGTTAGGGGCGATGGTTACGCCGTCGGGTTCCTTGAGCTGGCCGTTGCCGGTGCCTTCCGAACCGAACTTCGCCAGGTATGTGCCCGAGGAAGAGAACTCCTGCACGCGATTGTTGCCGGTGTCCGCCACGTACACGTTGCCGTTCGGAGAGATGGCCACACCCACCGGTTCTTTGAACCTACCGTTTTCGGTGCCTTCCCCGCCGAATCGCGTCAGGTATGCGCCCGAGGACGAGAACTCCTCCACCCGGGTAGCATTTTGGGTGGAATTAACGACATACACATTCCCATTCGGAGCGATAGCCACGCCTTCCGCTCTGCTCAGCCGATTTTCTCCTTCTCCCGAAAAGGACGTCACGAGCGTACCGGACGCCGTGTACTCGGATACCTGTTCAGAACTCACGGCGTACACGTTCCCGTTAGGAGCTACCGCAACACCTCGGGCATTGAAGCCGAAATGTGTCACCAGTTCACCGGAGGGTGTGAACTCCTGCACCTGGCCACCGGTGTATTCGGTGCCGCGTTCGGCTACGTACACGTTCCCGTTCGGGGCGACAGCCACGCTTTCAGGATGCGCTATCGTCGTCGTGCTTTCCGATCCGAACTTCGTGACGTAGGCGCCGGATGACGAGAGCTCCTGTATCCGGCTGTTTTCGGTGTCCGCGACATATACGCTCCCCGTCGAGGCAACCGCCACACCCCAGGGCGCCGTGAACTGACCGTTCCCGGTGCCTCTTTTGCCTTCGTGGCAGACTGCCGGCAGTAGTGCAGATTTCGTATTCTTCTTTGTTGTTTTTGCCGACCCCGAAACCCATCGCCTGGATGAACGATCCGCTCAAGCTGAACTCCTGCACCCGATTGTTGCCGGCATCGGTGATATATACATCGCCGTTTGCCGCGATCGCCACTCCCCTCGGTTCATAGAACTGCCCACCTTCTGCCCTCCCGGACGAGCCGAATTCCGTAGTAAGCCCGCCGCTGGCGGTGTACCCCATCACTTTACCTTGGAGGGGGGCAACGACATACACATTGCCATTCGGAGCTACCGCTATGCCTGTAGGTGGAAGTACAACCCCCATGTGTTCGACTTTCCACGCCATTATGTATTCACCGGATTTGGAGAGCTCCACAACCCTTCCATTGAGGGTATCGGCTACATAGATACTCCCATTTGGAGCGATCGCGACTCCCTCGGGCTGATAGAAAAGCGCGATAGCGGCGATGTATTCTCCCGAGGGGGAGAACTCCTCAACCCGGTTGTTACCGGTATCGGCGACGTACACATTCCCGTTCGATGCGACGGCAATCCCATCCGGGTGCGTCAGCTGCCCGCGGCGGGACCCATAGGAGCCAAACTTCGCCAAGTATTCCCCAGACGGCGAGAACTCCTCGATTCGGCTGTTCTGGGTGTCGGCGACGTACACGTTTCCATTGGGGGCGGCGGCGACCGCGTCCGGCTTCTTGAACTGGCCGTTGCCGGCGCCTTCGCTGCCGAACGGCGCGGGGCTCGCCGCGAGGAGGATCGAGAGCTCCTGCACACGGTCGTTGCTGGGATCGGCGACATACACGCGCCCGTTCGCCGCGACGGCGATACCTTCGGCTCCGAGTTCGCCGAACTGCCCGTTGCCAGCACCTAAGCTGCCGAACTTCGCCAGAGACGTGCCCGCGGGAGAGAACTCCTGAACAAAGAAACCCAGCAGAAATTTCCTGGTGGCGACGTACACGTTCCCGTTCGGCGCGACGGCCACGCCCTGCGGGTTGCCATTCGTGTTGAACTTGGTCACGTATTCCTCGTAAACGGAGAACTCCTGCACACGTTCATTTTTTCTGTCGCCCACGTACATGTTCCCGTTGGGTGCGACGGCCACGGCATAAGGTTCCGCGAACTGCCCGTTCCCCGTGCCGGAGACGCCTGCACGGCAGCTGCTCGTGCAGATCTCGTATTCACCTTTGCCGTCGCTCACCCCGAAGCCCATCGCCTGGATGAACGTCCCGCTGGAAGTGAGCTCCTGCACACGGTTGTTCGTGGTATCCGCGACCAGCACTGTCCCGTTCGGCGCGACGGCGATGCCGTCCGCGGGGTGTTCTCCCGGTTTCCCGAACTGGCCGCCGCCAGCGCCTTCAGAGCCGAACTTCGCGAGGTACGCCCCAGAGCTTGAGAACTCCTCCACACGCTCGTTACCGGCGTCGGTGACGTACACCGTCCCGTTCGCGGCGACAGCCACACCCTCCGGTTTCTTGAACTGCCCGTTACCGCTACCTTCGGTGCCCGCCTGGCAGCTGCTCGTGCAGACCTGGAATTCCGCTTTGCCGCCCACACCCCAGCCGATCGCCTCGACGAACGTCCCGCTCGACGTGAGCTCCTGCACGCGATTGTTCGTGGTGTCAACAACCCACACGTTCCCGTTCGGCGCGAACGCGATACCGCCAGGCGCCTTGAACTGGCCGCCCCCGGTGCCTTCGGCGCCGAACTGCGAAGAGTAGCTCGCCGCGAATTCCGCCGTGGGATGCCTGGTTTCCAGCACCGCCCCGGTCGCTTCGTTGTACAGCGTCGTCGCCGTCAGCTTCAGCCTGTTTGGGTCGGTCGTGACCGAAGTCGGCTTGCGCAGCCTCCACCCCAGGTTCCCCTGGCCGCTGTAGGACGTCGTGGTGGTCCGCAAGCCTTCCGTTTCGTCTTTGCCCGCGACCTGAGCCGTGTCGGTGCTCTTCGTCACGAGCTGGTACGGGCCGCCTTCGGACGGTTCGCCTTCATCGTAATAGTAATGAACGTGATTGCGCGCCAGCTTTTCGGCGCCGCCCGTGGACAGCTTAACGGTGTGCTGGGGCCCGAGCGAGCTTTCCAGGCGCCCGCCGTTCTGCAGTTCATAGATGTTTTCCGTCGAGAGCAGAACCGCGACTTCAACGGATTTGCTGCCTTCTTTCAGGGCCGCTTCGCGGTTGCCGGCGGAGAGCGTGCGCTTGACCTCGCTGTATTCGTTGTATTCGGTGGTCGAGATCGCGCCGCCCGGCGACGCGACGTTGACGGTCCGCCCCAGGCCGTCGAGGTAGTCGATGCCCGCGCGCGTGTATTCCTTCGCCGGCCAGCCCTCCGGGCGGTCCGGCGGGAAGATCGCCGTGGCTTCCACCGGGTCGTCTTCCTGCCCCCACCTCAAGAGTTCCGCTTTGCTCATTTCATACGGTGCTTCGCCGCCCGAGAGCCGCACCTGGTAGTCGACCGTCCAGACCGCGTTTTCGCCGAGCGGCGGCGGTTCGGGCAGCGGATTGTTCGTGAGGTAGGACGGCGCCCACTCCCCGACCCAGCTGTTCGGTTCGCCGTCGCTGACGAACACGTCGCCGGAGGAGCCCACCGCGTCGTATTCCGGGCCGTCGAGCTTGCCGTGTACTTCGCCTTTTTCTCCGAACTTGTCGAGGAACGTGCCTGCCGGGTTGAACTGCTGCACCCGGTAGTTGCCGTGGTCGACCACGTACACGTCGCCCGTCCCCGGGTCCGCGGCGACGCCCAGCGGCGTTGAGAACTCTCCGTTGCCCGACCCCGACAGGCCGGCCCGGCAGACTGCTCGTGCACGCCTGGAATTCTGTTTTGCCGTTGCTGACGCCCCAGCCGAAGGCCTGTATGAACGCGCCCGAGGAGGAGAGCTCCAGCACCCGGTTGCTCCCGGAGTCGCTCACGAACAGCTCTTCGCCTGAGAACGCGATCCCGACCGGGCCTTTGAACTGGTCCGTGCCCGTCCCTTCAGACCCGTAGACGCCCAGGAACGCGCCTTCGCCCGTGAACTCCTGGATCCGGTTGTTGCCCCTGTCCGAGACCCACACGTTCCCGGCGGAGTCAACCGCTACGCCCGCGGGTTCTTTGAATTCGCTGTCGCCTTTCCCTTCATGACCCCACTTACGGATATATTTGCCTTCGGGGCCCAACTCCACGATGTCGTTGGCGCCAACGCCATCGTTGGAGACGTACACGTCTTCGGTGCCCTGGTTGATCGCGAGGCCCGCCGGTTTGGAGAGCCCTTCAGCAGCGTATTCGTGTTCGAATTTCTGCAGCGGCGAGAAGCGCTCCACCCGGTTGTTGGCTCTATCGGCCACCCAGATGTCGTTGCTCGACGCTCCACCGCTCGCGTCCACCGCCACCCCGGTGGGGCCTTCGAAGAGCCCTTCGCCTTTGCCTTTGCCGCCGAACGTCGAGGAGTACGCGTCCGCCGGCATCGCGATCGGACTGCTCGCCGCCGAGGACGCGACCGTCGAGCCGTCCGCGTTCGTCGCGCTGACCTGCAGCACGAGCGTATAGCCCGCGTCGTGCGCCTGCGGCGTGTAGCCTTCGTTCACCGCCCCCGGGATCGGATTACACACCGACCCCGTGCAATCCTCCCACTGGTAGCTGTACGCCTGCGGGCTGTTGCTCCAGGCACCGTTGCTAGCCGCTTTCAACGTCACGCCGATTTCCGGGCTCGTGCTCGAGAGCGTCGGAACGCCCGTGTTGACCGGCGCGGGCTTTTCTTTGGCTTCTTTCAGTTCGCTCGCGCTGGACGCCGCGGGACGGACGATCGACAGCGCCCTGCCGCTACTCGGATCGCTCGCGATCCCGCCATAGTGCACGAGCCACGGCTGCCGGCCCGGAGGCGAGATCGCCGTCACGTGCCCTTCCGCATCGTACCCATAGCTCGTCTGCAGCGACGGCGAGATCCGCGGATCCCACTCCGCGCGCAGCCGACCCGTTTTGTCATAATGATATTCAGCGACCGCGACCGGGGTTTCCAGCATTTTTTTCGTCACGGGGCTATACCCCATGAACGACACCTTCGACAGACGCCCCTTGTATTCACCCCATTCTCCAGGGCCTTCCCCCGTCGCTCCTTTGGTCGTTTCAGCGTAACTGAAGATCAACGCTCGACAGCCCGCTTTCAGTTCTTTCATTTCTTTCCCGCACGACACACCCGCGGGGACGGGCGCGAGCTCCATCGCGGGCTCAGCGACTTTCGCCCCTTCGACTTCGACCGTCGTATACGTATACGTCATGTTCCCCGCGGAAACGACGCCTTCAACGGCCGCAGGCGGCCACGTCCGTTCAGGAGCACCAGTCGGCTGAGAGAACTTCGTGGTCGTGCCCGCCGTCGGGTCCTTCAACAAGAATTCGCTGCCGCTATGCGACAGCGTCAAGTTTTCGTCCCCGAAAGGCGCTTCGTATTCCCCTTTCGAGTTCTTCACAAACGTCGTAGCCCCGCCACCCGCGGCGACCACCGTGACGCTCCCTTCCGAGCTTTCGACCAGCTTCTGCTCAACACCCACCCCAAGGGTCCACTGCGGCCCAAGCGGACCAAACGCACCAGCCGTCAACTGCCGCGAATCATAGCTCCGCGTCACCGTCAACGCCGCCGCAGGCCCACCGACCGTCGCATCCGTCGCGCTCAAATCAAACGCGCCCGTCGTCGGATTCACCGACCCCGGCCCCAACGCCTCCGGACTCGAATGCCGCACCGTGATTTCATATTTCTTGACTTCAACGTTGCCCGCATAGTCTTCCGCGATCACCAGCAGCATATCCTTGCCGGCACCCAGACCATCCCCGAGGAGGTTCCATTCACCACTCGCGGTACACGGACCCGGCGTACACGACCCCGACGCCTTGCCCAATACTTCCTGACCATTCACCGCGAGCTTGATCGACTTGATCCCAGCACTCGGCTTGCCTTCCGATTCCGAGCCATCGCTCGCCTGCGCACGCACATGATAAGACTCTTCATCGATTACGCTATTCGCGGGAAGACCGGTCAACACCAACCCATGCGGCGCAACAGCATCAACTTTGACTTTCGCCGTGGCTTTGCCTTCCAAACCCACCGCGTCTTTCGCGACCACTTCGACCGTGTCTTCACCGTTGGGCAGTTTCGTGTTGTAACCATAGACTTCATTCTCAGATCCGGCGCAGTACACGCCCGCGCACAGACCTTCTTCATACCAAGCGTGTTTGGATTCCCACCCCCCGGAACTGGCTTTCGCACTCAAATAGCTGATACCGACCCCGGGATCTTTGCTCGTGACTTCGAACGACCCAGAATACGGGCCAATCCGGCCACTCGTATTGACGCCGGCTGTCGGCCCGTTCGTCTGAGAGACGGTCACTTCCGCGTTGGAGATCGTATTCGAGAAGGTGGTCCCAGAACCGACCGCGGTCTGCATAAACGTAGCATTGCTGCCCAGTTCAGCGCCGCTTTCCACTGTATACCAGGTGGACGTTTCATTCGATTCGGGCAGTTCTTTTTTTTCGGTTTTTTTAGGATCCGTTATCATAAGGGTGTTTACTATATTGTCGTTTTTATCCGAAAGCAATGCCTTCACACTCGCCTTCGTGATCGACGATTCCCCATGCGCTTCATAAGTGAAATACGCGTGTTCATTGATTAGATAGCTACCAGCCGGTTTATCGGTCAAGCCTTCAGAGCCGCCCCAGCCGGTCGAAGTGAAGTTGCTCGGTTTTTCCGCGCAGAAGAACCAGTTCGTGCCCTTCGGTTTCGTAACACAGGTGGTGTACGTGACTTTTTCGCTGCCGGCGAGATGAGTGTCCACTGTCGGGTCAACCTCGACCGGATACTGGTATTCCCCCGAATGGTCCGCGACCGACAGGGCGAGGGTCTTTCCCGAGACGCTCATAGAGACCGGCACCATCGTCCCCGCGGCATCCACCGCGCTCGGCGCTGAAATGGCCGCGATCGCCGTGCCTTCCTGGAGGACTTCCACGGCACCCGACCCGTCCTTCGCCTGCACGAGACTCGCGCCTTCGGGCACCCCCACTCGGAAGTAGACCTTCTGCGGGCTTTCCACCGAACGCAACAGCGTATCGGCCTCAAACCCAGCCGTCATGGGCTTCATCACCGAATCCATGTCAGTCTGCGTATTAGCGTACAGCACGGTCGCGCCGACGATGGCACCCTGTGACCCGCCCAGCGGGGCACCGAACCCGTCGAACCGGCGTGAGCGACACGCCAACGCCCGGCAGACGCACCCCTTCCCCCAGCCGCTTGGGGATCTGCACCCCCACAACCGGGGTCGCCGGCTGGAATCCGCCCCCAGCTTCAATCATGCCCAGATTGACCGCCACCCACTGACCCGAGGAGGAACTGTGGACAGCCATCGGCACGGTTGATTCGATGACCTCATGTTTCCCACCCCCGGCCACCTGAGCGGCGTCAGCACCGACGAAGCCGGTGATCGTCTGTCCTTCGGGCAGCTGCGGCGGACCACCCGCAGGATGATCGATCAAGCCCGGGAAGGCTTCTTCGGCCAGCTTCGCCGCCTGTTCTGCGTTCAAGCCCTCGTACGCCGTAGCGCTCGCGCTCCTTGCCGCCACCGCTTCCTGGCTCGCCAGGCTCGCTTCTTCGGCCGCGGCCACGCTCTGGCCGCCAAGCAGCGACTGCGCTTCGGGGACCACCAGCGGGCTTTCAAGCGGCGCGCCGCCGGTTCCACCCAGCGCCGAGGATTCTTCCGCGCCCGCGGACGGTGCGCACACGGCCAGGCTCGCCAGACCGCAAAGTACAAATCCCATCACCGACCGCGATGCAACGCATACCCTCATGCCCGCCACTCCTTCACTTGGTTCTCGAACCCCTGCCGCGAAGCCCGCCGCTCAGGGACACTCCTACCCCTTTGCCGATGTTGCGCAAACGCTACCCTATGCCCGCCGTTAAACAAAAGAGGTGTTTCTCACTCGTGGTTTCCAAAGAAAAGACCCGTGGGTCTGTACGAAAAAGTGGGATATGGCGCCATTTCCGGACATTCTTCCTCCCCGGGTCGCTTTCACCGACTCTGCACTTCCGGCCAGCCGGCCCGTACACGCCAGCTCGCCGGTCATCGCCTGCCCGCCTCGACCACGCTCAAGGAGTAGACGCCCGGGCCGGGCAGCTCATCATCGCGGCGGTATCCCAGCCGCGCGGAGATCCGGTCAGCGGTAGAGATCAGGTGCGGGCCGAGCGCGTCGACCAGTTCCTCCAGCGGGATCATCGAGGTGTGCGCGTCCATCCCGGCGGCCGCGACCGTCTCGCGGGAGGCCGAACGGACCGGTGCGGCGATCGAGTACAGGCCGCCCGCCAGCTCCTCATCGGCCGCGGCGAGACCCTGCTCGCGGATGCCCTGCAGCTCCGCCTGCAGAGCGTTCTTGGTGGTGATCGTGCTCGGCGTGCGCCGGGCGAGCTTCATTTCTGAGATCGCTCTACGCTGCTCGCGCTCGGGCAGATAAGCGAGCAGCAGCTTGCCGATCGCGGTGCAGTGCGCGGGCAGCCTTGCGCCGGGCGCCTGGTCGAGGTCGATGTGGCGCTGGCCGCGGCGGTCGCCACGCACACGGTCCACGAGCAGCACCTTCGGCCCGTCGAGCACTCCAACAGCGACCGTGAACCCGATCCGCTCTCGCAGCTCAGCCAGGTAGGGCTCCGCGTGCTCCTGGAGGCTCGAGCCGCTCATCGCCGACATCCCCAGCGCGGTGACACGCAACGCGAGACGGTACTTGCGGTCAGCGTCCTGCGTCAGGTACCCCAGCCGGGTGAGCGTGCTCATGTAACGGTGCGTGGTCGAGCGGCTCATCCCCAACTCGTCTGCGATGTTCGCGATCCCCCACACCGGCCGCTCCGGCGTGAAACAGGAGAGGATCGCCAGGCCACGCTCCACTGACTGCGAGAAGCGCGGCTGCCTCAGCATGGGAACCTGCGGCATCCCGTCGAGCGTGAAAACGGGCGCCCCCCGGCGCCCGCCCGCCGCCGCCAACGCGACATCCGCGACCTGGTCCGCGCTCAACGCGATCGTGACCCCCGGAAAGCTCACGGCGCGCTCCACCCCGCCGGCCGGCAGGCCGGACGCGCCAGGAGGCGCCCGGCCCGCCGCTCTCTCGACGCGTCCCGGCCCGTGTGACCCCTGCCCGCGCGGCTCGGCCCGCCACGAGTATCAGGCTGGCCGACTCGGCTGGCATCACCGGGGTGGGGCATCGTGGTGCCCATCTTGGCGCCCGGGGTTCCGTTGGAATAGACAGGACTGACTATTCAGCTTTGAGTAGACAGGGCGTTGTGTTCCTGATAGTGCCGCTGGGGCGCGTGTTTCGCTGGGGGCACGAGGAGGGTCAGGCCGAGCGCAGAGCGTATAGGGTGCGCCACAGGCGCAGGATCGGCAGCAGCAGCCTGGTGAGCGATCCTCCCGCGGCGACCAGTCGCCGCGTCGCGGGCAGCGCGGTCGGGGTGCGCGCGTCGTCCTTGGAGAGATACATCGCGATCATGCACGCGGCGATCACCGCGTGACGGTGGCCGTTTGGCTGGGCACGCGCTGCGCGCATGGTCTGGTCGATAATCTCGGCCAAGCGCCTGGTGGCGGTCTCGGCGTTGGGGTAGTGGGAGATGTAGCTGTGCCTGGCGGTGGCGGTATCCTCGGCCTGGTCGGCGTAGCTGTCGAGCATCGCTATCGCGAGCGCGACCCAGAAGTAGGCGGTGCACACGCGGGCGATCTCGCGTTCATCGTCGTGGCGGGGTTCGGTGGCGAGCGCGAGCAGGACGTGGGGCGCCACGGATGCGCTGGCGGCTGCGGTCCGCTCAAACCAGGGCATCCCGCGGCCGGGGCATTCCCTTTGCGCCCAGGCCTTCAGTGCGGCGTCGCGCTCGTGCGGGTCGGGGTCGTGGTTCAGCGCCTGCACCGCGCACCGGCCGGCTGCCTGGAGTAGGAGCGGGCGCACCAGCCCATAGCCGGACAGCGCGACGCACTCTTCGCGGCAGGCGTTCACGAGCGCTGCCAGGTAGCCGCCGTCATCTCGCCAGGGATGCAGCCGGTGAAAATCGAGATCGGGTGTCCGGGGGTCGAGCGCCGCGACGAGCGCGCGGTGCAGCTGGCGGCCGTTGGCCTCTCCTGCGCTCGCTCCGTGCTCGCTGGCGCTGTCCAGGTAGTCCCATGCCGTCTGGTAGGCGACCAGCAGCCTGAGCAGACGCAGGTCGCGGTGTCGTGGCAGGGTCCAGAACAGCGCGGCGCCCTCGGCGTTGGCGCGCTTAGACGCGATCGAGTCGAGCGCGTCTTCGCGGATCGGCGCGTCGGGGACGACCCGGGCGCGGCGGCGCCACGCATCGATCTCACCGGCGACCGCTCCCAGCCCCCATATGAGCTCGCGCGCCGCGGCGGCCATGAGCGCCGAGACCTGTTCTGGGCTCAGCGGCGCGGGGCTCTCAGCCTCTTTGCATACTCCTGGATGGTAGAAGCGCCGTTCTGCTCAGGCGGCGACGGCGGGGTGCACACGCGCTGCGACGTATCCGGGTACCGCTGCGATCGCGACCGCGACGGTCAGGACGAGCGCGAAGCTGCCGAGCGCGATGAGCAGGCCGAAGGAGAAGATCACGGGGTAGCCCGTCACGGCGACCAGGGCACGGGTCATCACGAGCTGGCCGTAGAGCCCGAAGAGGGCGCCGGCGGAGCAGCCCACGCCGAGCAAAAGGACGCTCTCCAGCAGCAGCGCGCGCCATACCGCGCCGTCGGAGAGCCCGTCGAGCTTGAGCTGCGCCAGGCGTGCGCGGCGCTGCCAGACCATCGAGCCCATCGCGCTCGCCATCGCCAGGATCGCGCTGATCAGCATCAGCATCGATATCTGGGTCAGGCGCGCAAGGCCCTGACGGCTCGTCGCCTGCTGGCGTTCCTGGTGGCGCTGCGCGGTCTCGGCGATCAGTCCCGAGGCCGGTCCGAGCGCACGCTGGATCTCCCTGCGGACCTGTGCGGTGGAGACGCCCGGCTCGACCGTCACGTCGTACGCGCTCGGTTCGGCGCTCTTCCAGGCGCGAGCGTAGTCACCGGCGTTGAGGATGATCGCGCCGGAGGACCACCCCATGTTCGTGGTGAGCGCCGCGACCCGGAACGTGCTCGGCAGCGGCGCGGGCAACGTGAAGGACTGCCCGATGCGCAGGTGGCGTTCATCGGCGATCGTCTGCGAGAGCACCGCCCAGCCGCCCGCGCGGATCCTCGCCGTCGCGAGCGCGAGGTTGCCGCTGAGGAGCTGGTTGGCGGGTATCGGGTACGCGGCCGTCGCCGGCGGCGCGAGGACCCACACGCGACGCCCGCTGTAGTTGAGCAGCCCCGCGCGATACAGGCCGACCGCGCGAACGCCCGCAAGTCGCTCAAGCCGGGAAGCGGACCTGCCCTGCAATGGCGTCGTCGTGAGCAGGTTCTGTACGCCCGGAGGCACCACCCACACGTCCGCTACCGAAGACACTTCGCCGAAGAGACGATCGAGGCCGCGCTGGAGGTTGGCGTGGGTGCCCTGGATCGCGACGCTGCCGAACACCGCCAACGCCCCGATCGCGGCGACCCCGGCCGTCCGCGCCCTGCCCGCCCGAGAGCGCAGCTCGCTCACCGCGATCGAAGGCGCGGACGCCCTCAGATCGATCGTCAGACGCGACACCAGATCGAGTGCCACCCCGATCAAGCCCGGCAACAGCGCCAGCAACGCGGCGATGAGGCACACCACCCCCAGCACCGCCATCTGAGGCGCCAAAGCGACGATAGCCGCGCTCGCCGCCAGACAGATCACCCCTACCGGCACAGACCAGCGGACCCTCCCCAGCCCCATCCTCCTGCGCTCCACCGCCGCCAGGGGTCGCCGCGAGAAGATGTCGGGAAGCGGCGTCAGGACACCGATACACCCCGCCAGCACGCCCCCCGCCAGCGCGATCGCGACGCTCTGCCACGTCACGATCCGCTGCGAGCCGACCAGGAAAGCGAAGGACAGGTACCCCGGGACAGCCTGAAAGAGGTTCCGGGTCAGCTCCTCGCCGAGCACCAGGCCCACCAGCGAGGACACCGCTCCCAGGATCAGCGCGTCGACGAGCAGGATCTTCGTGACCGTCCACGGACCGTACCCATCGAGGCGCAGATCGGCGATCTGGCGCCGGCGGGCCGGCATCGTCAAAAGCATCGCGTTGAACGCGAACAGGAACCCAACGAGCGCGCTGATCGCAGAGAACAACCCCGTCAACTCGCTCGTGGGCTTGGCCGCGTTGCCGAAGAGCACGGCATCGGAGTCCGCCGATTCGACATTCAGGTATCCCGCCGCCAGCCTCTCGAGCCCCGCCCGCACCTCGCGATCGCGGCCAGGCCACGGCTGCACATAGATACGGGTGACACGACCGGCCAAGCCCGTGAGCCGCTGCACGTAGGTCAACGGAGCCAGCGCGATCGGGCTGTGCACGAGCGCCCCGATGCTCTCTTCGCCCAGTTCGAAGCCCAGGAACGCCGGGACCACGTCTTCGCCGACCTGGAGCTTGACCGTCTGAAGCATCTCGGCGCCGATCGCCTGCGCGATCGGCCTGGGCAACGCGAACGCCCGCAGCGCAGAGAGCTGCGCGCGCGTGAAATGGCGCAGCAACGGGCCGCCGAGACGCGCAAGACGCGGGTCGGAGCCGATCAAGTCCACCGACCGCTGGCCGGCCGGACCGATCACGTTCACCCGCTGCTCGAGCACCGGCACCGCCGCACGCACACCCCCCAGCCGCGCCACCTCGCCCAGCAGCCGCTCTTCAAAGCCCCGCGGGTCACGCGCGACCAGCTGAAACCTCGACTGCCCGACGATCCCGGCGGTGAGCTGCCTCACCGAGCCGAGGAGGCTCGTGTTGGCGACCTGCGAGGAGAACAGCAGCGCGACACCGACCGCGATCCCCACGAGCGCGAACAGCTCCTGTGCCAGCCGCGAGCGTAGACGGACACGGTAGAGGTAGAGGATGCCCCGCAACTTCACCGGAGCGCCCCCGATCTCCCTCTCACCGCAGCCAGCGCGAGATCCGCCTGGAAGCCCTCCAGCCGCCCGTCGCGCAGCCAGTGCACGCGGTCGGCGAAGCCCGCCGCCTGCGGATCGTGCGTGACGAGCAGCACCGCGACCTTGCGTTCGCGGCAGACACCGCTCAACAGCTCGAGCACCTCGCGTCCGCGTTCGCTGTCCAGGCTCCCCGTCGGCTCGTCCGCGAGCACCAGCTTCGGTCCGGTCGACAAGGCCCGGGCGATCATCACACGCTGACGCTCGCCCATCGAGAGCTGCTCGGAGCGATGCTCAAGCCGGCCCGCGAGACCCAGCCGCTCAAGCAGCGGCGTCACCCCCCGGGCAGCCTCACGCGGAGTGGCGCCCGCCCCCAACAGCTTCAGCGCAGCGTTCTCCACCGCGCTCGCCCCCGGGATCAGCTCAAGGGACTGGCGCACAAACCCGAGCTCGTGCAGCCGATAGCGTGCGGCCCGCGCCGCCGAGAGCGAGGAGACCTCGCGCCCGTCCACGAGCACCGCGCCGCTGTCGGGAGCCAGCAGCGCCGCGGCCATCATCAACAGCGTGGTCTTACCCGACCCGCTCGGCCCATACAGCGCCACCAGCTCCCCGGCCGCGACCTGAAGCGACACGCCGTCCACCGCGTGGACGGGCTCCCCGTCCCCGACCGGGTAGCGCTTGACCAACTCGCGCAGCTCCAGCACTCACGCCGACCGCCGGTCAGGGAAGTCGATCACCTCTCCCCCGTCCCCGGCCCGTCCGCTCGGCACGAGCAGCCGCCCGTTGCTCAACGAGGCGATCCGGTGCGCGTGCAGCATATCCGACATATCCGGCACCGTGACCAGCACCCCCAGGCCACCCTCCTCGGCCGCGGAGCGCAACAGCCCCATGATCTGCTCGCATTCGATCATGTCGAGGTTCGCCGTCGGATCATCCACGACCAGCAGCTTCGGCCGGCGCACCAGCGCATGCGCGATCGATACCAGCGTGCGCTCCCCATCGGTCAGCTGCGCCCACTCCTTGCCCGCGCACCCACGCAGCCCGACGCGCGTCAACGCCTCCGACGCCGCCCGTCGCGCGCCGCGCGGGCCACGACATCCCAGCAGCGGCACCGCCACGTAGTCGAGCATCTGGAGCCCCTCATCCATCGGCCCCGCGCGCTGCGCCCAGCCGAGCGCCTCCAACAGCAGCCGCGCAAGCTCCCCACGAGACATCCTCGCCAGCTCCACGCCCTCGAAGCTGACCGTCCCCCCATCCGGCGCCCGCAGACCGGCAGCGACCTGCAGCAACGTCGTCTTGCCCGACCCGCGGCTGCCCCACACCGCAACGAGCTCGCCCGCCTCGACCCCCAGGTCAACGCCGTCCAACACCGACACCTCATGCGGCCCACGCCAATGGCTCTTGCGCACCCCCACCAGCTCGAGCAGGCCCATCCTCACACCCCCCGCAGACCCGGCCCCAGACGCCCCCCACCCTGACCGCCGCTCAACCGTCGCAGCGCCTGCCGCGTCTCTCGCAAGCACTCGACCGTCGCCTGCAAGAACTTCGTCTCATTGTTCCACGCCACCGCCTCCAACACCTCCGGCAGCGTCGTACCCTCGTCAAGCGCCACCCTGCCCTCCGACTGGCGCAGCTCCTCCAGACGATCGATGCACTGCTGCTCCTGCGCCCACGCCAAATCGATCAACCTCGGCACATGACGCGGCGCACACAGCGCGAGCTTCATCCGCAGCTCATCGCGTACCGGCGCCAGCGGCGTGGAGTCCGCCATCCACGCCTCAAAACGCTCAATGCCGTTGTGCGTAGCCCCGTAGCGCCTTCTCCGCCGCGAACCCGCCACCCTCCTACGCTCCTCCAGCGGCTCGATCAGGCCCTCGTCCCTCAGCGAATCCAATGCCGAGTAGACGATCGATTCCGCGAACGCCGCATAGCCAAACCGCTCTTCAAAACGCTGCACCAGCGAGTAGCCGTAATCCGAGCGCTCCACGATCAATCCCAAGACCACGTCCTTCGCAGCCATCGCCTTCGACCGCCCCTTTCAGCGTCGCTCCACAGATCGCGAGCAATCCTAAACCAAAGATCAGCCTTAAGTCGAATAGTCCAGCAGGCCGGAATCCAAAAGCTATCGAGGCGCTATGACGTCAAGCCTACCCCGAAGACGCCGAGCGCCATGCAGCGCCACCACCCAACGTCCGATCGCCGCCCACCTCACGCGACCATTCACAGCCCGATCCCGAGGTCCACGCCGCGCCCGGTCTCCAAGCCGCGACCGAGGCGCCGCTCCGCACGCTCGACAGCCTCGCGGGCACGCTCCCAGTCACGCTGCTGCGCGCGCCGCTCCGGCCGCGGCCCGAGCACATCGGTGGGGTCGGTGACGTTGTACTGCGTGCGGTAGCGCGCGGCCTGGCGCACTCCGCTCTCCCACGCCTCGCGCTGCGCGGGCCTGTCGGGCCGCTCACCGAAGGTCGCCTTCACCCATGCTGCGGGGGTGCGCAGTTCGCGTTCGGCGAGCTCGTTGCGCAGCGCGGTGTGCTCCCGGGTGGCGTGGGTGATTGCGTGTTCGAGGCCTTCGCGTTCGGCGCGGGCCTCGACGGGGTCGCCGAGCTCACGCTCCAGACGGCCGCGCTGTGCGAGTACGGCGTCCAGTCCGCGCTCGCCGGCCTGTAGGGCGCTGGTCAGATGGGCGCGCTCGACGGCGTGGGGGTCCTGCTCGCGCCCGAGGCGCCGTCGCGGCTCGGGTAGGCCGGCGAGGCGCTCGGTGAGCTGCTCGCGCTGGGTGGTGAGCGTGAGGGCACGCGCGTCGAGATCCTCGATGCGCTGCAGCTGGCGCGTCGGTAGCGCCGCGAGCTGCGCCTGGAGCTGCTCGACGCGCTCTCGCAGCTCTCGCAGCCGCGCCGGGGTCGCCGCGGCGAGCGGGGTGGGCTCTGCGCGGGCGGCTGCATGCTCCTGCGGTGGCTCCGCCGCGAGCGCCCGGGCGCCGGCGAGATCGGGGTCGTCTGCGCGGCCCACACCGGGGAGCTGCTCGATCGCGAGGTCTTCGTCATCGCGCTCGAGCATCCGCCGTCCCACCCGTGCGAGCAGCTCGTCCCGGGTTGCTGTCGGGGCCTGGTCTGTGGGCGCGAACTCGCTGCGCTCCCGCACGAGGTCGTCGTCGTAGACCAGGAGTCGCGTGGTTCCCCTTGCCCGGGAGAGCGCGGTGTAGGACCAGCCCGCGGTGAAGTCCCGCGGCGAGGCGACCACCAGCGCAGCCTCGAGGGTCCCGCCCTGCATCCCGTGGCCGGTCAGCGAGTAGGCGTGCTCCACGTGCTCGACGACGTACCCCGCGGGCAACTCGCGTACCAGCCCGCCATCGGTGTCGATCACTACCCGCTCAGGGTCGAGGTGGCGCACGGTGCCCCTCATCCCGTTGTCCACGTCCAGCGGCCCGTCGTTGCGGCGGCAGATCACACGGTCCCCAGCCGCCACTTCGACGGTGCCGTAGGAGTGCTCCTCGCCGAGCGCGCCGAGACCGCGCCGCAGCTCGCGCGCCCCCCGGTTCAGCCGCTCGCGTGTCTCGTTGTCCCTGGCGATCATCACCGTCTGCGCGGGCCCGGCCGCGACGGCCATGTGCGCCCACTCGGCGAGCGCCCGCTTGCACGCGCCGGCGGGGTCGCTGAACGTCTCGATCCGCGCTTTGCGCTCGGCCCAGTCGAGGTAGCGCTGTGGGTGGCCGTCGTGCAGCGCACCGAGCGCCCGGCGCTCAGCCGAGTCGCGCTGACGCATCACCTCCGTCAGCCGCTGCGCGCCGAGCGCACGGCCGACCGCTCCGAGCCAGCCGCCGGCCTGCACCGAGGCGAGCTGCCCGGGGTCACCGATCGCGATCACCTTCACGCCCGTTTGCTCCGCGGCCTCCAGGAGCCGGGCGCTGGGCCGGGTCGCAGCCATCCCAGCCTCGTCAATGACCAGCACGCCGTTCTGCGGCAGCTCGTCGCCGAGCTGCTCAAGGTCGAGCAGGAGCCGGTCCAGTGTGCGCGTGGGGATGCCGGCCTCCTCGGCGAGCTCGCGCACAGCGCGGCCGGTTGGCGCCACGCCGAGCACCGTGTAGCCCGCGCTCTCGTACACCTGGCGCAGCACCCCAGCCGTATAGGTCTTCCCCGTACCCGCGAGCGCCTGGATCACGCTCACCCCGTGCCCCGAGCCGCTCACTGCCCGCACCGCTGCCGCCTGCTCGGCGGTGAGGGGACGGTCAGCCGCGGTGATCGCACGCTCGGCCAGTGATGGATCGATGATGCCGGCCTCCTCGCCAGCGCGGCCGACCGCTGCTGCGATCAGCCTCCGCTCAACGGCCACCAGCTCCGCGGTCGTCATCCCGCCACCGCAGGTCGCGATCACATCCGCCCGCGCCGCGAACCGCTCGGCCTGGCCGCGCACCTCGCCGACCAGGGCACCCGCCGTGGCGGCGGCGGCGAACTCCTGCAGCACCACGCGATCATCGAAGGTGTTGCTGCGCTCCGTCAGACCGTCCGCACCCGCCAGCCGGCCGCCGAGCGCGCGCTCGTCCACGCCGCCGCACCTGGCGAGGCCGCGCACCAGCCGCTCCCGGCCCGCGCGCAGCAGCTCCGCCACCCTGCCTGCGCCGAGGCCCTGCTCGCCCGCGCGGGCCCTGACCTCCTCCCGCCACGTGTGCGTCTCGAGCCCGTACTGCTTGCGCTCCCGTGTAGCGAGCGCCGCGTGCTCGGCCGCGCTCTTTGACCCAAGGCCGATCCCGCCCTCCTCGGCCTCGCGCAGCATCTCCTGGCGGCGCTGCGAGAAGTGCTCCACCACCGGCCGCTCGATCTCCGCGAGCTCCGCCGCACCGTTGCGCACCTCCCCCCACTCCAACCCCAGCCGCTCGGTGACGAGTGCCCGCAGATGCGCCTGGTAGAGGAACCCCGCGGTCTTCGCCGCCCGGTAGAGCTCCGCGCCATGCAGCGCCGTGAACCGGCCGTCCGGGCCACGCGCGAGGTTCGCCGCGACGACATGCGTGTGCAGCTGCGGGTCAAGCGCACGGCTCATCCGATGCCGGTAGGCCGCCGCGACCAAACCCTCACCGGGCTGCACCCGCTCGCCGGCGTGCCCGCGGCGGACCATCACCGCCGTGTCCTCCAGATACCCGAGCGCCGCCCTGACCGCCTCTTCATGGCACCCCACGAGCTCACCCGAGACCGGCTCCGGCGCGATCGCGAACAGGATGCTGAGCGCCTTCGGCGCCGAGAATGTGAGGTCGTATGCCGCGACCTTCGGGTCGTGCGCGCTGGAGCGCAGTCGTGTCGCGGGGTCGCGTGGGTCGTGGCCCGCGATCAGCGCCCCGAACTGCCCGGCGCCCACACGACCCTGGAGGCCGAGGGCCTGCGCGCCGGCGCCCGTCCACTCGCCCGGGGCCTCCCCGCGGCCGGTGTAGTAGTCGTCCTGGCCCTGGGCTACCTGCTGCTCGTAGTAGCGGTGCTGACCCAAGGCGATCTTTCCGATCGAGAGCATCCGTGAGCAAAATAGCATAACAAGCACTTTTTAGGTGCAACTGTGTGCTGTGAGGCGGAGCGCAGCGGAGCCGAGCGGCGGGGTGGCCTTTGCCGTGGGAGCGCGGAGGGCCGTCGGAGGGAGGGTGCCGGGGGGACGACGGGCGCGTCGTCGGGGCATCGGCGGGAGCCGAGCGACAGGAGGGAGGAGCGCGAGAGAGCGAGGGACGCGAGGACTTCGAGAGGCGCGCGGGGGTGCGCGCGTCGAGCGCTCAGGGAGCGGCGCGGGTCGGACGAAGGGAGGACGGAGCGCGGGAGAGCGAGCGGAGCGCGACAAAAGCGCGGGACTCACGATCGCCAGAGCCGTGCCATACCGCGCAGAAATCGGCGGCCCCTACCGCTACAATCAAGTTGTGACCACCAAGGTGCCCACATGAAGGTCGTGACGGTACGCGACTTCCGCGACCACGCGACGGAGATGTTCCGCTCCGACGACGTGATCCTCGTGACGCGCGAAGGCACCCCCGCCGGGTTCTTCCTCCCCTGGGATACGCCCGAGCTGCCGGTCGAGGTTCGCCGCGAGGTCTTCCTGCGCCTGTCGGAGCAGATCGGCACGGAGCTGAAGGCGAAGGGCGCCGGCGAGCCGGAGGTGCTCAGCGATTTCGCTGCCTCCCGCAGTCGTAGCTGACGCGAACGTCGTCCTCTCGGCCCTCATCGGCGGGCGCGCGCGTCTGGTGATCGCCTCCGCGCACGGACCGCGGTGCATCGCCGTGGACGCCGTAGCCGGCGAGATCGCCCGGCACATCCCGCGCCTGGCGTCAAAGCGCGACCTGGACCCCGCGCTGCTGTTCGCGGCGCTCCAGGTCATGCCGATCGAGTGGAAGGCCGCGCGCGAGTACGACGCCCACCGCGAAGAGGCCGAGCAGCGCATCGCGGACCGCGACCCCGACGACTGGCCGACCGTCGCGCTCGCGCTCAAGCTCGACCTCCCGGTCTGGACCCAGGACAAGGACCACACCGACGCTCGCATCGAGGTCTTCACGACCGGCGACCTGCTCGACGCTCTACGCGACGCCGGGCACGGCGAGTAGGGCTGCCGCACGCAATCGGCGTGGAGCACAGGGCTTGATGACCCTCGGCCTGGGGGGCGTACCGGCGCGCGCCAACCACGGCGAGCGCGACGTCATCGACGCGGCCGCGACGGCCCGCCGGCACACGCTCGGCACGACCGAGACGATGGGCGAGATCGTCGTGCCCGCCGGTCGCCGGTGATCGCGGGCTGGTTGTCAACCGGAGCGTTCGTCTCGCGCACTCAAGGCGAGAGTGCTGCGGCTCGTCCATTGGGGGGGTCTGCTCGGTGCTACGTGAGACGCCTCCGTTCCCTCGTGTTCCTCGGAAGCAGGCGTGATCGCGCGGTCGGCCTCAGCACCTCCCCCTCCCGGGGACTGGACCGACCTCCCGGCTGTCGGCGACCCGGCGGCGACAGCCGGGCCGCACAGACGCCGGGGCTAGCTTGTCGAGAGGTAACGCAACGCGCGTCTGGAGGAGCGGCGAGCGTGCCGATCGGTGCCCGCGCATGGTGCGCTATATCCACTTTCAAGCTCATCGAATCCTGATCACCCGTGGACCCGATAGTCACAGGCGCGTCGAGCGCATCGAAAATCCTGCCGCTGGCGTACAACGAGGTGCGCAAGCTGAGGCGCCGCGACCAGGTCCGAAATCTGTTCAACGCCCTCCCGGTGGCGCTGCAAAGCGACCATCGCGTCCCGGCCGCGCACAAGAAGGAAGTGCTGAGGGCGGTGCGCGGGATGCAGGTCAACCCCACGGTCTGTGGCGGCTTGAAGGCCCTGCTCGATGGTCACAGCTCGGTGCTGCCGGCACTCGAGCAGCGCGCGAGCGAGCTGCTGCGCTTCTACGTCGACGTCGATGACAGCGCTGTGCTCGAAGCGTTCATGGTTGCCGTACGCGCGAACGTGATCCCCGCAAAGCGCGACGAGACCGGGGCGCTCGGTGTTATCTACCAGGAGCAGCTCGCCGCGAGCGAGATGCTCGGCGAGATCGGTGAGCGGATCGACACGGGCACCGTGGTGATCGAGGAAACCGAGCGGCGGATCATCGGGGAGCTCCGCTCGGCGGGGGCCGGGCGCGGCGTGTTCGCGCTGATCACCGGCGAGGAGATCTTCTCTTCCCAGACCCCGAGCGTCTTGAAGGACCTTGGCGGCGCCGATAGGACGATCGGCGAGGAGGCTGGCGCCGCCCTGGCCGGGGGCGGGAGGTCGGCCCTCGCGAGCTGGGCGCGCGAGCAGCGTGCCCCGGCTGCACGAACGCGGCGTGGACGTCCTCGTGCATGTGGGCCGGCTGCTGATGGCCGAGGA
This sequence comes from uncultured Solirubrobacterales bacterium, assembly GCA_963813765.1. Classification (GTDB taxonomy): domain Bacteria; phylum Actinomycetota; class Thermoleophilia; order Solirubrobacterales; family Solirubrobacteraceae; genus Palsa-744. The sequence goes on along the minus strand of CAWFAB010000006.1, from coordinate 66,826 downwards.
CGAGTTCACGGCCGCTGAGCAGCTGTTCCTCGTGGCGGAGCAGGATGACAGCGAGGACCCGGCCAGGCAGTGGGTTCGAGCGGCGAACGCCGCGCTCCACGCTGGCAAACCAAAGCGTGCGCGCGCCCACCTCGACCAGGCCCGTAAGATCGCGGATGCCTCGCATCCGGCGCTCGCGATCGCCGAGATTCAGCACGGCGACCTCTCACCGGCGGAGGCGTTGAAGCGGCTTGAGAACGTCCAGGCCGTCACCGACGCCGACCGGCTCGGGCTCGCTGTCGCCAGGGCACAGGCGCACCTGATCGCGGAAGACCTCAAGAAAGCCGAGGAGGCTCTGGTGGCGGCGGAGCGGGTGGACCAGACCGAGCCCCAGGTCCGAGAGCTGCGTGCAATCTGGCGACTCCAGCGCGGTCATCGCGCGACCGTCCAGGGCGAAGCCGTCGATCTCGAGGACCTGCACGCCGCGTCGGGACAGTTCCTGGGCCTGCGCGAGGAGCTTCGCCGCCACGGCCACCACGTCCAGTCGGCGGTCATGCTCGCCCGAGCCACCGATGCTCATCTGCTGGCAAAGCAGCTCACGCGCGCAAGCGAGTTGCTCAACGAGGCCACCGAGCAGGAGCGGACCAGCGACGCCCGCATCGACCTCGCCCAGCGGGCGTTGATGTGCGGCCGAGCCGAACTCGCACTCGAGTTCGCCAGCGGTGGTCCCGCAAGCGCACGTGCAAGCCTGATCGAAGCATCCGTCGGCATCGACTCGCCCGTCGCCGAGAAGCGAGTGAGTGCGCTGGCGACGCTCGATGAACTGCTGAACTCCGAGGACGCGGAGGTACGCGTCGAGGCTGCGCTGACACGCGCGGTCGCGTGCCTGGCCTCACGCGAGCCAGCCGACTGGTCCGAGCGCGCGGGCGAAATCCTCGCCGAGCGCGACGAGCCTCTGTCCACGATCATGCGCGCCCGGGCGTGCCTCGCGCACAGGGAGTTCGAGCAGGCCGAGGCACTGCTGCGACCGCTGGCCGCGAGGCCACTGGCGCTCGCCGCACTCGTCAACGCCGCCGCGCTCGCAGGGGATTTCGATGTCGCACTGCGCCGCTCCAAGGCGCTCCTACAGGCCCGGCGCACCCCTGAAACCCGGCTGCAGCATGCGCAGCTTCTACGGGCGACTGCGCGCGAGGCGGAGGCACTCGAAGAACTCAGCGAGCTTGCCGGCGGCAGCGGGCCGCTGCTGCCCACAGAACGCGAGAGCGCCTTCCACCAAGCCGTCGAGCTCGCGCGGCGGCTACAGCGTTACGACGACATGGAGCGGTTGTGCAGCGACGCGCTCGCTGCGGGCGCCAGCGACGAGGACTTCCACTGGGGCCGCGCGCAGGCGCGGTTCATGCGCAGCCGCCACGACGAGGCGCTCGCGGACCTCGACGCGGCGCAGATCCAGCCGCGAACGCTGCCACAGGCGGAACTGCTCGCAAGGCTTCTCTACCTCGCCGCCCCGCTGCCGGACGCGTTGCGGCGCAACCTGGATCTGTCCGCGCGTTTCGGCAGGCCCGAGCCGATGGAGGCGCTGCTGATCACGATGGCTCCGCGTGCCCGCGGGCTCGACCCGGACACGCAGGCGGCAATCAAAGAGGTCTACGAGACGTTCCCGCAGCGGTTCCCGGACTCGAAGCTGGTGATCCGCCTCGAGGATACCGACGACCGAGGAGGGCGTCCGGCGTCTGCTGGACGAGCTCGCGCCGGCTGCCGGCCACGACCGCGAGATCATCGAGGGGATCGAGAAAGGAACAATCGTCACAGCCGCGCTGGCCGCCTTCCACGGACGCACGGTCGCCGAGCTGTGGACGCTCCTGGACCCGCTGCCTACCTCCTTCGGCGATGCGATGCTCGACGACCTCGAGTACCAGGACGCGCGCAAGGCGCTGGCCGCCCCGGCGGTGCTCGACCCGACCAGCCTGTCGGTACTCGCCGGGCTCGGTGGCCAGATCGAGCAGGCGGCGCTGAGGGCGCTCCCAGGTTCGGTCATCGCCCAGGCGACCCTCGAGGACGCCGACCGTGCCGCCGGGCCACTGGGCGACCCCGTTGGGCCCGCGGCGTACATGGCGCGGGATCCCCGCACGGGCGAGCCGACGGTGGTCCCGATCGACGAGACGCAGGTCGCGCGCCAGGCCGAGCATCAGCGCGAGCACCTTCGGATCGCCCGGACGCTGCGGATTGAGCCCGACACGGACCCCGAGCCGCGCGATGAGATAGAAAAGGCACTGGCTGGCCAGGACGGCGGGATCGAGCGGGCCCTTTCGACGTGGGCCGCGACGCTCGCAGTGGCCTCACGCACCGGCCTGCCGGTGCTGAGCGACGACCGCAGGGTAAGGATCTCAGCTCGCCAGAGCGGCATTCCGAACTTCAGCACCGAGACGCTGCTGCGGGTGCTCGTACAAGCCGGTGATGTGGACGAGGCCGTGCTGGCGGACGCCCGCGAGCGATTGCTGCGCCGCGGTGCGCTCGGCCTCCACCCGAGCAGCGAGGAGCTAGCGGCACTCGCACGCGAGGCGGCGTTCGAGCCTTCGCGTGCGCTTTACTGCCTGCTCACCGACCCGGCGTTCTGGGTGCACGACCCGGCGCCCGCGTGGGCGGTGTCCGTGCGCTTCCTGGCGGTCGTGCACGGCGAAGCGCACGAGAAGCTTGAGCGGTGGGTCGCGCGCGTGATCGACGCCGCCAAACGGGCGCTCCCCCACGTAGAGCTCGACATCCTCTGCTTCGGTCTGCTCGCCACTGTGTGGGGCTGGACGAGCCCGGCCCCCGAGCGCGACGGCACCCTGCTACGCGCAGTGATTGTCGCGCTGCGCAGGCTCGATACGTACATCGCGCAGTCGCCGCGATATGACCCGGTGGAGTTCGCGCTGGCGCGGTTCGCGCAGATCAGCGCCCGCGCCCCACAGGCGCTGCGTGCTGTGTACGCGCTGCGCGCGATCTCGCTGCTGGGCGCGGCTGACCAGCTGCGGGCGATCAAGCTGCTGTTCCAGTAGCGCCTCGTGGGCGGAGCGGGTCTTGCGCGCCCGCGCGAGGGCACGGCTGCTCCCAATCACCGCACTCGTGGGCGCGCGGTGAGGGCGATCGTCGATTCGAGCTTCAGCCGCTGCAGCGGTCTCAGCCGCGAGAGCACACCGCTGAGGTCGCCAGGTGGCTGAGTGGCAAGCATTTCAACCATCGCGGCGGCCGGCTGCAGCGCCGTCTCGATGGCGCGCAGCTGCTCATCCGGAAGCGGCGCCTGCCTGGCGAGCAGCCCGGTGAACGTGGCGAGGTACGCGTCGGGATTGTGCTCGTCGCCCCAGGCCCGGACGACCTGTAGGAACTTCCGCTCGGTCGTGTTCGTGGTCATGAGCAGACTCGAGACGAGCGCCGGGAACCATAGGCAGAGCAGCTCGACGAGGTTGCGCGCAATCCGCGCGCGGGTCGGGGTGGCGGCCAGAACGGCCTCGTACATGGTCTCGGGGTCGATCGCGGCGAGATCCTTCTCGGTGAGGGCGAGCGGCGTCTCGCGGCTGGCGCCGCCGCGCCCGCTGCGCAGCCCGAGCGCCCGCTCGATCGCGTCCATCCCGGTCGGCACGCCAACGAGCTGCACCCCCAGCGCTAGCCCGACAAGCTGGGCGAGTGCCTGTTCGCGTTCGTCAAGCGACATCCGTACCTCCCGCGGGAGGACGGAGTTGCGTACCCGCAGCCGGGCGGCGCGCTTGACCTCGGCTCGCAGAAGCTCAGGATCGCGGGCCGCCTGCTCGCGGGAGGCAGAAACGCTTGCCCGCAAGGCATCGATGCGCGTTGCCGCAATGTTGAGGGCATCCGCCACCGGGACGCTGTCAGTCTCGATGAACAACGCGAAGCGGACCATCTCGATCCCGTGCGTCCGGATCGGTAGGCGCGCGAGCGTGTTGACCTGTCCGAGGGTGCGCAAGGGGTAGCAGGGATCGCGGCCCGACCGTACCGGGCCATCCACCAAGCCCCGGTCAACCCAGTGACGGATCGTGCGTCTGGTGGTTCGAACCCGCCCGGCGGCGCGTGCGATTGCCACGAGATCATCGATGCTCGGCCTACGAACTGCGAACGAATCCGCCTTGGATGACATCGAGCCCGTCAACATCTCGCATGTTCGCCGTTGCGCCAGACATCCGGCGCGTGGCGTGCCACCGTCGTGATCACACGCAAACCGTCAGCGAAAGGAGAAGGCGATGGATCGATGGCAGTGGCTGCTGCGGGTGATCCTCACATTCGCCGCGCTGGGCCGGCTGCTAGTGACCGGTCGGCGCAACGGATGGATCTAGCGCTCCGCAACCTGGTTCCGCGAGGAGGACCCTCGCGGAACCAGTGATGCTCTCTGAGGAGGGCGATCAAAGTCTCACCTCGCACAGCATCTGCGATACGATTCGCGTTCTGACTATCAGACTGACCGATTTGGGAGATGCGGACGTCAGGGCAAACATCACGTGTCACGCTGGGCGATGTCGTGACCGTTCTGGCTGGCGTGGTCACCTTCGGTGGTTATGTCCTCTTGGTCGGGGCGGTCGTTGCATGGCTCGACGTCCGGACCATCGGTGTTCCCGCCATCAGTGTGGTCGCCGACATGCCGCGCAACGAACTGCTCGGGCTCGGTTTCGAGACTCTCGCGGTGTGGCTCCTCTTGGGGCTGATGCTCGCTCTCGCGATCGTTGGCATCGGCTCGACGGTTCGGGAAGACCCACGCCGGCCTCTGGGCGTGCTCGTTGTCAGCACCATGATCGGTGTGTTGTTCGCGGGGATTTGGCAGCTCGATTCGGAAGCCCTCAGCGTGGTGGTGACGCTGCTGCTGCTCGCGATTCCGGTCATCGTGCTGGCCCGCCTTGGCCTCCCGGAGCTGGGGGTCGAGGACGAACTGGTCCCTATTGGGATCGCGGTCGTTGTAGGTGCGCCCCTTGGAGTAGGGCTCGAGCTCCTGCTGATCAATCCGGGCAAGCTGGTTGGGCTGATTGCGGCCAGCGGGGCCGTTGTCGTCGCCGTGTGGTCGGTGGCCGAGATGTTCTGGCGGCGCGACGTCGTCCGCGAAGGGGAGTACTTCGGACGTGCGGCGGGCGTCTTTCGATGGACGGTACGCGGCGAGCACAGCGTCCCGGAGGCCAAACGGGTCGCGCTACTGCGCCATTCCCGCTGGCGCTCGGTCGTCGCGGCCTTGCTCCTAGCGGCCGTCCTTGCCTGGGGCGCGGTCGAATCGCGCAAGTCCCACCGATTCTGGGCGGCGCGCGTGACGATGACCAACGGCACCTGTGTGTCGGGAACCCTGCTCGTGCGAGACAGCGACGAGGTGCTGTTGGCTGGGCGTGCGGACAGAACCGCGCGCGGTCAGGCTGAGAACCGCCTGATCGAGATTCCGTCGCTCGTGATCTCCAGCATTCAGGTCATCGGTCCGTCCGGCCCGGCACGTCCGATCAGCGCCGAGACCTGTGCGAAGGCGGCGAGCGCCGTTCATCCGGGTCCGTTTGCGCCATATCCCCTTGTCGGCGACAGCTCGGCTCCTGAAGTAGATCCGCCGGTGATTGCAGTTCCGGGACCCGAAGGTAGGGAAGGGAAGGAAGGCAAGCGTGGGCCAGCAGGAGAACGTGGTCCCGAAGGCAAGCGCGGAGCGGAAGGGGAGCGCGGGACGACGGGAAAGACGGGCAAGGCTGGACCGCCGGGCGAGACCGGCCCCACCGGGAAGACGGGACCGAGAGGCGAGACCGGCCCTCAGGGCAATACTGGGCCCACGGGAAAGAGCGGGGCCACCGGCAGGGCCGGCGCCAGGGGCGAACGGGGCGCTCAGGGGAGTCGGGGCGAACGCGGCCTGAAGGGCGAACGCGGGCAAAGGGGGCCGCGGGGGTTCTCGAGCGTCGGCGGGAGCTAACCGACTTCGCGCTGGGATGGAGGCTCACACGCACTCGCTTATTGCGTGGAGCGGGCATCTTGGCGATCAAACGCATGACGCTCGCAACGGACGAGCAGGGAGCGTATCGATCAACGTCGGACACCTACCGCCGAGGCACGATCCCGCCCGGCGACGATCGATCCCAGCCAAACCACGAGGCGTGATCCTCAAAGCCTCGCCACGGCCGCCACGAACACCGCGCGCGCGGTCGCGTCGTACAACCAGAAGCGCGCCTCCACCACCGCCGGGTGCGCGTCCAGCGCCGCCGCCGTTGCCGTGAGCGCGACCTCGGCGGCAGCCTCCAGCGGATAGCCGTAGACGCCCGCGGAGATCGCCGGAAGGGCGACCCGACGGACGCCGTGACCGGCGGCCAGAGCGATCGCCTCCGTGTAGCAGCCGGCAAGCAGCGCCTGCTCGCCGTGGCCGCCGCCGCGCCAGACCGGCCCGACCGCGTGGATCACGTGCCGCGCCGCGAGCCGTCCGGCGCCGGTGATCTTCGCCCGGCCCGGCTCGCAGCCGCCGAGCGCGCGGCATTCGCGCAGCAGCTCCGGGCCCGCAGCGCGGTGGATCGCTCCGTCCACGCCCCCGCCGCCGAGCAGGCGCGGGTTCGCCGCGTTGACGATCGCTTCGGCCTCCGTGTCCCCGGTGATATCCCCGAGATGGAGCGTGATGGGAGCGGTCACGGGGCTCAAGGTTAACCCCGGTTGGCTTGCCGCCGTTGGATGACCCTGGGGCGCGGGGGGATGCGCGCGTCGATCGCTGAGAGAGCGACACCGGCGCGGGCGGGTGGGAAGGCACCGGTGCCGCGGCCGTACAGCCGCCGCACGCGCGAGGACGAGCGCGCAGGGAGCGACGCGGGTCAGCGGCGCCAGCGCGGGAGGATGAGGACGGCCGGGAACCAAGACGACGTCAAACAGCGAGAGCCGCAAGATCGCAGAACCAGTCAGCGCGACTCGCTCGACCCTCAAGCCGCTTGGGATTGCGATTTGACCCACTCGCGCTGGGTACGACGAACACCGACGATGTGCCCACTGTCCAACTCTGTGGACCGAGGGCGACCGCTGAGCCGTGGCCGCGGGCTCGTGATACCGCCTTCGCCGCTGCCTTGCCGTGAAAGGCAAGCCATCGGGGCGCAACGCGCTCGATCTTGGCGACGAAACCGGGGATGGCGTAATGGCCGCCGAGACCGGCGTCCGAGCTGGCCGCAGTGTGCTTGGCCAGGTCGGTCAGCCCTATGCCGAAGTCGAGAACGCGCGCGTCTTCTTCGGGCGCCAGGCGTTTGGGGGTCAGCCCAGACTCCTTGAGGAGCAGCCAGAACTCGTTGCGTGGGTCGCTGTAGTAATGGCCGCGCGCTGCGGACGTGGTAGCAGCGGCGGTCCCACAGAACACGATCCGTAGACCAGGCGCGAGGTAATCCGGGAGTACGGGCATGGACATCGGTGAGTCGGAGCGTACCGCCTGCCGTTCGGCGGGTTGCCTTTGCCGTTGGGGTGCGGGAGGGCGTCGGAGGGAGGGTGCCGGGGGGACGATGGGCGCATCGTGGGGGCGTCGGCAGCGCGGCCATGGGGATCAGGCCAGCGGAGAGGCAGCGGCGAGAGAGCTGGCGAACGCTTCGATCGCGGGCGACTGAATCGGCCCGTTGGTGTTCAGGCGCTTGGCGAGCGCGGGTAGCGTAGAGCAGACCCTACTGCCCTGCTTCCGGTGCGGGATCGCCGCTGTGGCGGCGGAAGAGATCGACGAAGGTCACGAGCAGGTTGAGCAGCCGGCCAAAGAATCCCAACGCAGGGAGCGGCTCGCCGGATTTCGCGCCCCAGAAGCAGGCGAGATCGCCGGGCATCATGTCCTCCGGGCTGCGGGGATAGGCCTCGATGTATTTCTCGGTCGCCCGTGCGACCAGCCCCGAGCAGATGAACCGGCCTTCAATGTGAACCGACAGCGTCCAGCCGAACAGCGCCTGGAAGGCGAGGGCGACGAAGTCGACGAAGTCGTATTCGCGGCCTACGTGATTTTTGGCGAAGCCGCAGGCAAGATCGCGCTGCTCCGGAAGGGCGGTGACGTGCACGATCATGTAGTCGCTGCCGCGGTACTTCTCGATGTTGTCTTCCACCACGCCGGACTCGACCGCCTCGCAGATGTTGCCCTCCGGCGAGACGATCAAGGCCGAGTGCGTCCAGCGCGCGTAGTCGCAGTCTCCATACCGGGCGCGCTCGCCGGCCTGGATCAGCTTCCCCAGCGTGGTAGTCGCGCCTTCGCGTCCTTTGGTCGTCGTGGCACGGTGAAGGCTGAAGTCCCCGGGAGTGAACGTTTCCGGCGCCTGGCCGGGCGGGTAGTGCGTGACCCGTACACCCGCAGGTTCTGCGGCACCCAATGCCGAGCTTAATCGCCTGTTCTCTGTTCGCCTTGCTCACCCACGAACCTCCACGATCGGATCGCTGAAGTTTGAAGGATACAGGTTGAGCGAACGGATTGAACCGCCACGGGTTCGTCGGAGGCGGTTCGTTTGAGTACCTGCGTGCCGTGAGGCGGAGTGCAGCGGAGCCAAGCGGCGGGTTTGCCTTGCCGTTCGGGTGCGGAGGGTCGTTGGAGGGAGGGTGCCGGGGTGTCGGCGGTCAGCGCCGCCAGCGCGAGAGGATCAGGACCGCGGGCCGTTCGATCCGCGTGACCGGGTTACGGTCGCCGAGCAGGCGTGCGAACAGCCGCGCCGAGAGCGCCGAGGGCCAGCGGCCGCGTCCATCCGAGCAGACCACGTACCCACCTCGACACCGGTGGGCGATGGCAGAGAGGGCTCATTGGGCCTCGCCGGCGGGACGCCTCGGCGGGGCGGGTGGCCCCAAGGGTGGCCCCAGGGCCTTCCGGAGCCGGTCGGCGTTGACCCCTGAAAGCGCGAAACCCGCATGGTTGTGCGGGTTTCGCGCTGTGGGCCCGGCAGGACTCGAACCTGCGACCTAGCGATTATGAGTCGCCAGCTCTAACCAGCTGAGCTACGGGCCCGTGCCGCGCTGTTGGGCGCCGGCGAGGGAGACGCTACCAGCGCGATCTGGGCGGTGGGGGCGGTCCCGTGGGGGTGCCGTGGGAGCAGCGTCGCGGGCGTCGCGGGAGAGCCGGGCGAGGAGACCTCGCGCTTTGCTCTGAAGTGCGGGCACGGGCCGCAGATGGTTTGATTCCGACTGTCAACGACCAGGAGGGACGGCGCGGAGATGGCGGAGCGGGCGGCGATTGTTACGGGGGCTTCCAGCGGGATCGGGCTGGCGATTGCGCGGGTGCTGGGGCAGGAGGGCCATGCGGTGACGATGGCGGCGCGGCGCGCGGAGAAGCTCGAGGGCGCGGTGGCGGAGCTCTCCGGGGAGGGGCTCGAGGTGCACGGCGTGGCCGCGGATGTCTCCCACGAGGCGGAGATCCAGAAGGTCGTGGCGGCGCACCGCGAGCGCTATGGACGGCTGGATGTGCTCGTGAACAACGCGGGCGTGGGGATCGGGGCGCCGCTTGAAGACATTCAGACCAAGCGGTTGGACATGCAGCTGGACATCAACCTGCGGGCGATCATGCTCTTCTACCGCGAATGCCTGGAGATGCTGCGGGCGGCCGGGGCGGAGCACCGCAATGCGCTGGTGGTCAACACCGCTTCGATCTCGGGCAAGCGCGCGGAGGCTTGGCTGTCGGTGTACTCCGCGACGAAGCACGGAGTCGTGGGGTGGACGGAAGCGATGAACAAAGAGTTGGGTGCGGAGGGGATCAAGTCGACGGCGCTGTGCCCCGCGTTCGTGGACACCCCGATGACCGACTTCGTCAAGGGCCAGGTCAAGGCGGAGGACATGATCCGTCCGGAGGACATCGCCGAGGCGGTTCGCTACATGCTGCGCGTCTCCCCCGCGTGCGTGGTGCCCGAGATGATGTTCGTGCGCCCCGGTGACAACCTGTAGGGTGCCCTCACGATGAAGCTCGGCGTGCACATCGGCTACTGGGGCCTGGGCCTCAGCTCGGAGGACCAGCTGCACATCGTGCAGGAGGCCGAGCGGCTCGGCTACGACTCGGTGTGGGCCGCCGAGGCGTACGGCTCGGACGCCGCGACCGTGCTCGGCTGGCTCGGCCGGGCAGACCTCGAAGATCCGCCTCGGCTCGGGGATCTTCCAGATGCCCGGCCGCTCCGCGGCGATGACCGCGATGACCGCCGCCACGATCGACCAGCTCTCCGGCGGGTCGCATGATCCTCGGCATCGGCTCCTCCGGCCCGCAGGTCGCCGAGGGCTGGCACGGGCAGCGCTTCGCCAACCAGCTGCAGCGCACGCGCGAGTACGTCGCGGTCGTGCGCATGGCGCTCGCGCGCGAGCGCGTGGAGTTCCACGGCGAGACGCTCGAGCTGCCGCTCCCCGACGGCCCCGGGCAAGGCGCTGAAGCTCACGATCTCCCCGGTGCAGGAGCGCATCCCGATCTACCTCGCGGCGATCGGCCCGAAGAACACCGCGCTCGCGGGCGAGATCGCCGACGGGTGGATCCCCACGCTCTTCTCCCCCGAGCACGTCTCCGAGCTGCGCCCCCTGCTCGAGGAGGGCGCCGCGCGCGTCGGGCGAATCGCTCGAGGGCTTCGACATCGCCCCGACCGTCAACGTGTTCGTCACCGACGACCTCGAGGCGCGCGCGCAACGCGATGCGGCCCGTTCATCGCCCTGTACGTCGGCGGGATGGGCTCGCGCAAGCAGAACTTCTACAACAAGCTCGTCCAGCGCTACGGCTTCGAGGCGCGAGGCGCAGGACGATCCAGGACCTCTACCTCGAAGGCAAGCGCGAGGAGGCGATGGCGGCGATCCCCGACGAGCTGATCGACACCGTCTCCCTGTGCGGACCCGAAGGACGTGGTGCGCGAGCGCCTCGCCGTCTACCGCGACGCCGGCGTCGGCACGCTCGGGATCACCCCGATCGCGCTTCACGGCGCCCGAGCGCCTCGAGCAGCTGCGCCTGCGTCGCCGAGCTCGCCGGCTGACCGCGCTCGGAGCATGCGGCTGCCGCTGCTCGGCGCCTTCGGCGACCCGGGCCACGCCTTCCCGATGATCGCCCTCGGGCGCGCGCTCGCCGCGCGCGGGCACGAGGTCACGCTGCAGACGTGGGAGCGCTGGCGCGCGCACGTGGAGGCGGAGGGCCTGCGCTTCGCGGCCGCGCCCGAGTACCACGTCTTCCCCACGCGGCGCCCGAGCCGCTCGACTTCTACGAGGCCGTCGTGCACGCCACGCGCGACACGCTCCCGCTCGTGCGCGAGCTGCGAGCCGCGACGTCGTCGTCGCGGACATCCTCACGCTCGCCCCCGCGCTCGCCGCCGAGCTCGCAGGGCGTCCCGTGCGCGACGCTGATCCCCCACGTCTACCCGCACGGCCGCGCCGGGCTTCCCGATCTACTCGCTCGGCGCCCGCCTGCCGCGCACCGCCCTCGGCCGCGCGCTTCTGGCGCGCGCGCGCAGCGCGCCCGTCGAGCACGGGCCTCGAGCGCGGCCGGCAGGAGCTCAACGAGACGCGCGCGCGCCTCGGCCTGGCGCCGCTCGACCACGTCCACGGCGGCATCAGCCGCGAGCTCGCGCTCGTGGGCACCTTCCCGCAGCTCGAGTACCCGCGCGCCTGGCCGGCCGCACGTCCACGTGGTCGGCCCGCTGATGTGGGAGCCGCCCGACCGACGACGTCGAGCTGCCCGCCGGGCGATGCCCGCTCGTGCTCGTCGCGCCCTCGACCGCCCAGGACCCCGAGCACCGCCTGCTGCGCGCCGCGCTGCGCGGCCTCGCCGACGCCCCGGTGCGCGTGCTCGCCACCTGGAACCGCCGCCTGCCGCCCCGCCCGCTGCCGGTCCCCGCCAACGCCCGCGTGGTCGAGTGGGTCTCCTACGCGCGCACGATGCCCCGCTGCGACGTGGTCGTCTGCCACGCCGGCCACGGCACGCTCGCCCGCGCGCTCGCCTGCGGCTGCGCCGTCGTCGCCTGCCCGGCCGTCGGCGACATGAACGAGAACGCCGCGCGCCTCGACTGGGCCGGGGCGGGCGTGCGCCTCCCGCGGCGGTTCGTCGCCCCGCGCGCGCTGCGCCTCGCGGTCGAGCGGGCGCTCGGCGACGCCCGCGATCCGGCGCGCGCGCGGGAGCTGGCCGGCTGGGCGGCGGCGCACGATCCCGCGGGCACCGCCGCGGCGCTGGTGGAGCGGCTGGCCGCGGCGATCGGCGATCGCACGAGCGCCGGCGCGACGAGCGCGCGGTAGAGCGCTCGCGCTCTGAGAGAAGCTCCGGGGGTGGGACTCGAACCCACAACCTCTCGGTTAACAGCCGAGCGCATCTGCCAATTGAGCTACCCCGGATCGTGCTACCCCGGAGAAGCTACCTCGAGCGATCGACATTCTTACGCTGAGCCGACGCATTCCAGCCTCGACCTCGGCGTGGCAGTTGGCGCACAGCAGCATGCACTTCTGCAGCCTCAGCGCGTGCCTTCGCGAGCGAGCGGGCGACGCCGCGATGACTCAGAGCGAATCGCTTCTCCGCCGGCTCGAGATGATGGAACTCCAGGGCCGCGACGCACCGTGTCGTAGCCGCAGAGCTGACAGCGCCGCCCGCCTCCTCGACGAGCATCTCGCTTGACCTTGCGCCGGCGGCGGTGACAGCGTCGGAGCGACACTTGAGCACCGATAGCCACCCTCGGCGCGAAGCTGGAACTCGGTAGCGCCGTGATGGGGGCACTCAACGTCATCTGCAGTCGGCTGCGCAGCCTTGCCGGTTGCTCGGCGCGCACCTGACGCATCGTCCGCCTCCGTGTCTTCAGGCCGTACTCGCGCAGCCAATGCCGCACCGTCGCCTTGCTCCGACCAACCGCCTCCGCGATCTCCGCGATCGACGCGCCCGCCTCGACCAAGCGCTCCAACTCCTCGCGCGAGAGCCCGCCTCGCGCGGCGTGCTTCTCGCGGTTCACCGCCTTGAGCCCGTGCTTCTCGACCCAGTAGGCGACCGTCGCTTCGTGTCTGTCCGAAGCCGCCGCCCGATCTCCGCCAGCGACAGGCCCTGGCTCAGCAGCTGCTCCAGTGACGCACGATCCATGCACCGTATTGTCCGCGCTCGGACGCATGGACGCGAACACAGCGAACGTCGTGTTCTCGTCCCGCGCGCGCACCCTAGCCGCTCCCGTACCCCCGTCTCCGCCAGCGCCCGCTCGTAGGCCTGGTCGAACTCGCGCTTGACCTCCGCGCGGCGCTGGGAGCTCGCTCACCTCGCCGCTGCCCTGCGCCGCGCGCGCGCTGGATCCGGCGGTCGAGGCGCGCGAGCTCGAGCTGCAGGCGCTGCACCTCGAGCATCGCCGGGTCGCGCCGCGACTCGCGGCCGGCCTGCACCACGAGCTCGGCCAGCAGCGCCTTCAGCTCCGGGTCGTCTCCAGGCTCGCGTCCTCCGCGGCCGCGTCGGCCATCGGCTCGCAGAGGTTGTCCCGCGCGCAGGTGCCCGGCCGCGCGGCGCAGCAGCTCGCTGGTGAAGTGCTCGTCGAGGTCGAGGCTCGCGAGCGCCCGCGCGCCCTCCTCCGGCGAGGCGATGCACAGCGCGAGGAACGCCCGCTCGGTGCTCCTCGCGCCGCGAGAGCTCGCCACCGCGACCGCTCGCGCGCGCGCTCGGCGCCCGACCGTCGCCTCGCCCGTCGGCGCGCGCCTTGCGCGCCGCGCTCGCCGCGCGGCTGCGCCGCCGCTGCGGCAGCCGCGGCGAGCCAGGCGTCTCGGCGAGGCTCTCGGGCAGCTCCAGGCGGCCGGAGACCATCCGCGTCAGCTCCATCCGCATCGCGCTCGGCGGCAGCTCGGCGAAGACCGGGCGCAGCTCCTCGATCATGCGGTCGCGGCCCTCGGCGCTCGAGTGATCGCCGCGGCGAGCACCCGCTCGACGCGGAAGCGCACGAACGGCACCGACTCGCCGACCGCGGCCGCGCATCGCCTCCGGCCCGTCGCGCTGGACCAGCTCGGCCGGGTCGGTCCCCGCCGGCAGCGGCACGACCCGCAGCTCGAGCTGTGCGTTTCGCCGCCGAGCTGCGACGCGCGCAGCATCGCCTCCTGGCCGGCGCTGTCGGCGTCGAGCGCGAGCAGCACCGTCTGGGCCATGCGCGCGAGCTCTCCGACCTGCTCGGCGGTCAGCGCCGTGCCCATCAGCCCCACCGCGTTGCGCATGCCCGCCTGGTGCAGCGCGATCACGTCGGTGTAGCCCTCGCACAGGATCACCTCGCCCGGCGCGCGCCGCGTGCGCGCGCGCGAGGTCGGCGCCGTACAGGTGGCAGGCCCTTGTGGTAGACGTCGTTGTCGGAGGTGTTCAGGTACTTCGGCGTCGCCCGCTGCGCCGTCCCGGACGCGTCCGGTCGCGCATCGCGCGCGCGCCGAAGCCGAGCACCCGGCCGCGGATGTCGGCCAGCGGGAACATGATCCGCGCGCGGAAGCGGTCGTAGAGCTGCCCGTTCTCCTGCGAGCGCTGCGCCAGCCCGGTCGCGTACAGCTCCTGCTCGGAGAAGCCCGCCGCGGCGCGAGGCCATCAGCACCCGGTCCCAGGCGCTCGGCGCGTAGCCGACGCGGAACTCGCGCAGCATCTCCTCGCCCAGGCCCCGGCCCGCCAGGTACTCGCGCGCGCGCCGCCGCCTCGTCGGACTCCCACAGGTAGCGCTCGTAGTAGGCGGCCGTGCGCTCGAGCAGCTCGAGCAGCCGCTCGCGGCGCCTGCGCCGCTCGGCCTCGCGCGGATCCTCCTGCTCGCGCTCGAGCTCCACGCCGTAGCGGTCGGCGAGCAGCTCCAGCGCCCCCTTGAAGTCGACCCCCTCGGTCTCCTGCACGAACGTGAACACATCGCCGGAGGCCTGGCAGCCGAAGCAGTAGTAGACCTTCTGCGCCGGGTCGATCCCGAACGACGGGCGTGCGCTCGTCGTGGAACGGGCACAGGCCCTCGTAGCGTGCTCGGCCCCGCCCGGCGCAGCTCGGTGCGCGCCGAGACGAGCTCGACGAAGTCGACCGCGTCGCGCACGCGGTCCCTGGACTCGTCCGTGTAGAGGGCCACGGCGGCTACGCTACGCGCGCGAACGCCTGCGGCACCTCGAGCTCCGTGTACTGCCGGATGCAGTAGCGGTCGGTCATCCCCGCGATGTAGTCGGTCACGCGCTGCGCCAGGTCGACTCGCCGCCGGCGACCGGTCGCCGGACGGTGAGCCGCGGCAGCAGCTCGGGGTGCGCGACGTAGTGCTCGAACAGGCGCCGCACGACCCCCTCGATCCGCGCGTGCTCGGCGCGCACCGCCGGGCCCGAGGTAGACGCGCTCGAACATGAAGTCGCGCAGCGCGCCATCGCCGCGCCCGGCCTCCGCGCCCTGGACGATCTCCCCGGCGCGCTGCGGAGTGCTCGACCATGTCGTGCACGAGCGCGTCGATCCGCTGCCGAGCCGCGGCGCCCGAGCACCGCGATCGGCTCCGCGGGCAGGTCGCCCTCGCGCAGCACGCCGGCGCGCAGCGCGTCGTCGATGTCGTGGTTGATGTAGGCGACGCGGTCCATCATCCGCACGATCCGCCCCTCGAGCGTCGCGCGGCATCGGCGCGCGGCTGGAGTGGCGGGCGATCCCGTCGCGCACCTGCTCGGTCAGGTTCAGGCCCGCGCCGTCGCGCTCGAGCTGCTCGACGACGCGCAGCGAGTGCTCGTAGTGGCGGAAGTCGCCGCCGAAGCGCTCGCGCAGGCAGCGCGTCGAGCACCTCCTCGCCGATGTGCCCGAACGGCGGGTGGCCGAGGTCGTGGCCGAGCCCGATCGCCTCGGACGAGGTCCTCGTTCAGCCGCAGCGCGCGCGCCACGGTGCGCGAGATCGTGGTCACCTCGAGCGTGTGGGTCAGCCGCGTGCGGTAGTGGTCGCCCCGCGGCGCCACGAACACCTGCGTCTTGTGCTTCAGCCGGCGGAACGCCTTGCAGTGCACGATCCGGTCGCGGTCGCGCTGGAACGGCGTGCGCAGCCGCAGTCATCCTCGGCGCTCGCTGGCCGGTAGGAGCGCGCCGCGCGGGATAGGAGCGCGCCGCGCCGCAGCGGCGAGAGCGGCCGCGTCCGTCAGCTCACTGCGATGCGCACCGCGATCGGCCGCCAGCCGCGAACGCTCGGCTCGCGCTCACCGCGCCAGGTCCCGACTGTGGTCCGCCGTACTCGGGTCCTCGTCGACGCGCCCGCCTCTCGGCAGGCAGGCTCGACGCCGCGTCGACTGCGATCGCCTGTCGTGCAGGATGCCGTCCGCGCGCACGTCGGCCGTCGGCGGCGATCGCGCCGTGGAAGCGTCCTGCTCGGGCGCCAGACGTGCGACCGTGCCGCGCCGCGCTACACCGGCCGCTGCCCAGCATCGGCGTCAGCCCGGCCGACGCGATCAGCCGCAGGTGCGCGTGGTGCTCGAGCGTCTCGGCGATCGCGCGCTCGGACCTGGCGCAGCGCCGCGCTCGGGCGCGCCGGGCGCCTCGGCGAGCGGCCGCGCCGAGCGCCGCCGTCATGAAGCCGTGGGCGTCCTCGCCCAGCGGGAACGAGCCGCCTCGCAGGCGCCGCACACGACGCCGCCGGCGGCGCCGGAGAAGCCGACGAGGTGCTCGCGCTCGCCGCACGCGCGCACGCGCCGAGCTGCGGCGCGAGGCCCGCGGCGAGCAGCAGCTTGAGGCGGAACGCGAGCGCCGCGCGCGGCGGCCGACCTCGTCGGTCGGGTGGGCCGCGATCGCCGGGCTCGCGGCCTGCTCGTCGAGCAGCGCGAGCTTGCGGCACAGCAGGTTGAAGACGCCCGGGTGGGGCTCGGAGGTCTCGAACAGCCGCGCGACCGCGTCGCACGCGCGCGCGGCGGCGTCGAGCGCGCGCGCATCGTCGCGCAGGCGGGCGTGCGCCGCGACGGTCTGCGCGCCGGTGACCGTGAGCAGCTCGCCGCGGCCCTCGTGCAGCTCGAGGCGCACGCGGAAGAACGGCTCCAGGCGCCCGCCGAAGCGGCTGCGCGTGCGCCGCACGCCCTTGGCGATCGCGCCCACGCGCCCGCGATCGGGCGTGTAGAGGTGCAGGATCCGGTCGGCCTCGCCGTAGCGCATCGAGCGCAGCACGACCGCCTCGGTCTTCAGCGGCCCGGGCATGACCGAGTCTAGGATCGGCGGCGGCGGCATCCCGAAGATGACCGCGAGGGCAGCTATACTTTGTGAAGTAATGAGCGCGATCACCGTCTACACGACCGAGCCGTGCGCGCTTCTGCGCCACGCGCGAAGGCGCTGCTGAAGCGCGCGGCATCGAGTTCGACGAGGTCAACCTCGCGAAGGACCCGAGGGACGCGCGGAGCTCGCGCAGCAAGACGGGCATGATGACCTTCCCGCAGGTGATCATCGACGGACGAGCTCGCTCGGCGGCTTCAACGAGACGTCGCAGGCGGCCGCGCTCGAGAGACGGCCGGCCTCGACGAGCTGCTCGCGGCCTGCCGCGGATCGAGCGCCGCTCGACCGCGCCGCGCCCGCGCGGCGCGGCTGGCAGCGCTCGCACACGTAGGTGCCGCGCCCGGCGACGACGATCTTGACGATCGTCGTCGCCGCAGCGCGGGCACGGCTCGCCCTCGCGGAGGTGCACGAGGAAGTGGTCCTGGAAGGAGCCGCGCACGCCGTCGAGGTGGCGGAAGTCGTCGATCGTCGCGCCGCGCGCGTCGATCCCGGCGCTGCAGCGCCTCGATCGACCGCCTCGCGCAGCGCGCGCGTACTGGCGCGCGCGTCAGCCTGCCCGGCCGGGCGCAGCGGATGGATGCCCGCGCGGAACAGCGCCTCGTCGGCGTAGATGTTGCCGACGCCGGCGATGCGGCGCTGGTCGAGCAGGAACGCCTTGATCGGCGCGCGTGCGCCCGCGCGCGAGCGCGCGCAGGTGCTCGGCGGTGAACCGCTCGTCGAGCGGCTCGAGGCCGAGCCGCGCGGCGAAGAACGCGTCGAGCGCGTCGCTCGCCGAGCAGCAGCTCGCCGGTGCCGAAGCGGCGCGGGTCGACGATCACCAGGCGCCGCCGTCGTCGGCGCGTCGCCAGAGCGCGCGCATGCCGCACGCGCGCGTATGCGCACGGCATCGGCGGCTCGGGCTCGTCAGAGCACGCGCCCGGTCATGCGCAGGTGCTGAGCAGGTGGACCTCGCCCTCGAGCTCCACAGCGAGGTACTTGCCGCGGCTGCCCAGCGCCTCGACGCGCCGCCCCGCGAGCGCGTCGCGCGAGCTCCTCGGGCGCGAGCGGGCGCGACCAGCGCGGGTCGAGGATCTCGACGTGCACGCAGCCGCCGCCCCTCAACGAGCGGCGCGAGCTGGCGGCGGATCGTCTCGACCTCGGGAAGCTCGGGCATCGCGCCCTCAGCGTCTCGAGTGCGCTCGCGTGACGCGCGCGCGGGTGCGCGTTGAAGTAGACGTCCTTCAGGCGCTCGGCGGAGAGGTGGGTGTAGATCTGGGTCGTGGCGAGGTCGGCGTGGCCGAGCATCTCCTGCAGCGAGCGCAGGTCGCAGCCGCCCGCGAGCAGATGGGTGGCGAAGGTGTGGCGCAGGGTGTGCGGGCTCATGCGCTCCTGCGAGGCCCGCGCCGCGGGCGTGGCCCTGGACGATCTTGTAGAGGCCCTGGCGGCGTGAGGCGCGCCGCCGCGGCGGTTGACGAAGCAGGTGCGCGCCTGCGACGGGCTCCGGCCCGACGAGCGCGGGGCGCCCGCGCGCGCAGTAGGCGCGCAGCGCCGGCGACCGCCTGGCGCCCGATCGGGACGAGCCGCTCCTTGGAGCCCTTGCCGCGGGCGCGCAGCATCCCCTCCTCGAGATCCACGTCGGGAGCTCCAGGCCGATCGCCTCGGAGGCGCGCAGCCCGCATGCGTACATGAGCTCCAGCAGCGCGCGGTCGCGCAGCGCGCGCGGCTCGGTGCCTGCGCGGCTGCGCGCAGCAGCCGCGGCGACCTCGTCGCGGCGTGAGCACCGCGGCAGGCGCTGGGCTTGCGGCGGCCCGCGCAGCTCGGCGGTGGGGTCGTGCTCGATCAGCCCCTCGCGGCGCAGGTGGCGGTAGAAGGAGCGCAGGCAGGCGGCCTTGCGCTGCAGCGTGGCGGGCGCGACCCGGGCGCTCGCCGTGCCGGCGGCGAGCTCGGAGAGGAACGCCGGCGAGGTCGCGGTGGCCGGCGTCCAGCGCTCGCACCCCGCGGCGGTCGCAGGAACTGCGCCGAGCTGGAGCAGGTCGGCGCGGTACGCCTCGAGCGTGTTGCGCGACAGCCCACGCTCGAGCTCCAGGTAGGCGAGGAAGTCGAGCGAGAGGCGCTCCAGCTCCCCGCCGGCGGTCGGCGTGCTCACAACCGCAGGCTTCGCCCTCGGCCGGGCTACTCCTGCGTGACGGCGGCGATCGCCGCGGGGAGGGCGAGCGCGATCTCGAGCGTCGCCTCCAGCGCAGGACGCTGACGCGCTCGCCGGGCTCGTGGTTTCGCTCGGTGCCGTTGGCGAGGTTGACCGCCGGGAAGCCGGCGGCGACAGGACGTTGGCGTCGCTGCCGCCGCCGCTCGCGATCCGCACGGCTCGTAGCCGCAGTCGCGCAGCGCGCCTCGGCGGCGCGCACAGCGGGGCTGGAGGACGCACGCGGTAGCCGTCGAAGAGGCGCTCGACCTTGACATCGACGTCGCACTCGCACTCGGGGCGGTTGGCGGCCTCGGGCACGCGGTCGACGCAGCTCGGCGGCGATCTCCTCGGCGCGCTCGTCGCGCTGGCGGACCTCGGCGAGGATCGTGCAGCGTTCGGGCACGACGTTCACCGCGGTGCCGCCTGCGATCGTGCCGATGTTGGCCGTCGTCTCGCGCGTCGAGCCGTCCGAGGCGCATGTCGCGATCGCGCGCGCCGCGGCGACGATCGCGCTGCGGCCCTCCTCGGGGCGCAGGCCGGCGTGGGCGGCGACGCCGCGAAGCTCGGCCTGCGAGGCGGTAGTAGGTGGGCGAGGCGACGATCACCTCCCCGACGGGGAGGCGTTGTCGAAGACGTAGCCGAAGGGCTGCGCAGGCGGCCGACGCTCGAACTCCTTGGCGCCCGCGAGGGAGCATCTCCTCGCCGACGGTGAAGAGCAGCTCGACGTCGACCGGGGGGCGCTCCATCTCGCGGCGCACGCGGCGGGCGAGCGTGAGCAGCATGGCGACCGCGACCTTGTTGTCGGCGCCGAGGATCCCCTCGCTGGCGTTCTCCCAGACGCCGTCGCGCAGGACGGGCTCGACGGGCGCCTGGCGAGGGGCACGGTGTCGAGGTGCGCGCAGCAGCAGCACCGGGCGCGCCCGTCGCCGCTCGCCCGGGCGTCCCGCGCGTCGGCGGCTCCCGGGATCCGCGCCAGCAGGTTGCCGCTGTCCGCGCCGACGCGCGGCGCCCGCGCCGTCCTCGTCGACCTCGACGCCGAGCGCGCGCAGCTCCGGCGATCACGCGTCGCGCACGCGCGCTCGCGGCCGGACGGGCTCGCGATCCGGCAGAGCTCCGCGAAGGTGTCGTGCAGGTCGCCGGCGCTCCAGCCTCGCTGCGGCGCGCGTCACCGGGCGTGCTCGCCGGCTGCCGGGGGAGCGCCTGGCACGAGCCTTCCCGCGGACGCCCTGGATCCCGTCCCGCCCGCTCCGAGCGCGCGCGCCGCGACGAACTCGCGGAAGAGCGGCGCGGGCCGCTCGGGGCGGGACTTGAACTCGGGGTGGAACTGGGAGGCGACGAAGAACGGGTGGTCGGGCCAGCTCGATCGACCTCGACGAGGCGCTCGTCGGGCGAGGTCCCGGAGATGCCCAGGCCCGGCGCTCTCGAGGCGCTTGCGCAGCAGGTTGTTGACCTCGTAGCGGTGGCGGTGGCGCTCGTAGATGACGGCCTCGCCGTAGATCTCCCGCGCGCGGGTGCCCTCGTGGAGCTTGATCGGGTCGGCGCCCAGGCGCATCGTGCCGCCGAGGTCGGCGATCTCCTTCTGCTCGGGCAGCAGATCGATCACCGGGTAGGGGGTCTCGAGGTCGAACTCGGTCGAGTTGGCGCCCTCCATGCCGGCGACGTTGCGGGCGAACTCGGCGACGGCGACCTGCATGCCGAGGCAGATCCCCAGGTAGGGGATGCCGCTGCTCGCGCGCGTACCGCGCGGCCGCGATCTTGCCCTCGATCCCGCGGCCGCCGAAGCCGCCGGGGATCAGGATGCCGTCGGCGCCGCCCAGAAGCTCCCGGGCGCGCTCGCGCTCCCCGCGGTTCTGTCCCGCGGAGCCCTCGAGCCGTCGGAGTCGACCCACTCGATCTGCACGCGCGCGTCCTGCAGCGCGGCGGCGTGGCGCAGCGCCTCGGCGACCGAGAGGTAGGCGTCCTCGAGCTGCACGTACTTGCCGACGAGCGCGATCCGGACCGTGCGGGTAGCGCGCTCGGCGCGCTCGATCGGCTCCCGCCAGCTGGCGAGGTCGGGCGCGGGCGGCCTCCACCCCGAAGTGCTCGAGGATGAAGTCGTCGACGCCCTGCTCGCGGAAGGTGAGCGGGACCTTGTAGATGTTGTTGACGTCGCACGCGGAGACGATCGCGCTCGGCGGGAGGCTCGCGAACAGCGCGATCTTCTTGCGGATCTCCTGCGAGAGCGAGCCCTCCGAGCGGCACATGAGCATGTCGGGCGCGATCCCGATGCGCGCGCAGCTCGTTGACGGAGTGCTGGGTCGGCTTGGTCTTCAGCTCCCCGGCGTGGCCGATGTAGGGGACGAGGGTCAGGTGGATGAACATGCAGCGCCGCCGACCGACGTCCACGGGGAACTGGCGGATCGCCTCGAGGAACGGCAGCGACTCGATGTCCCCGACGGTGCCGCCGATCTCGGTGATCACGAAGTCCACGTCGCTGGACTCCGCGATCAGCGCGATGCGCTGCTTGATCTCGTCGGTGATGTGGGGCACCACCTGGACGGTCCCGCCGAGGTAGTCGCCGCGGCGCTCGCGGCGGATCACGGTGTTGTAGATCCCCCCCGCGGTGACGTTGGAGGCGCGGGTGGTGTTGGCGTCGGTGAAGCGCTCGTAGTGGCCGAGATCGAGGTCGGTCTCGGCGCCGTCCTCGGTGACGAACACCTCGCCGTGCTGGTAGGGGGACATCGTGCCGGGGTCGACGTTGATGTAGGGGTCGAACTTCTGCAGCCCGACGGTCAGCCCGCGCGCGACCAGCAGCCGCCCGATCGAGGCCGCGGCGATCCCCTTGCCCGAGCGAGGAGACGACGCCGCCGGTGACGAAGATGAACCGGGTCTTGGCCGGCGGGTCGGCGTGGCGGTCTGGCGCGGGGCGGTTCATGTACCTGCTCGGGAAGTTTAGTCGCCGCCGCCCCGGAATCCTGCGCGCGCCGCCCGCGCCTGTGTCCAACCCGTCTTCGGTCCTCCGCGCTTCGCCTCCCCCGTCGCCCCAGCATGTCGCGGCCGGGGGGCCGCTGGGGGGAGAGGTCTTCGGTCCTCCGCGCTTCGCCTCCCCCGTCGCCCTCGAAGCGACGCCGCCCCGCTCTGTGCGCTCCACACCTCGTCCACGATCCCCGCGCGCGCTCGCGCCCGGGGCGGACGTGGACGATGGATGCCCGACCCATGACCGCCGCCATCTCAATCCGCGCGGGGACCCTCGCGGTCCTTCTCACGGCCGCCGCGCTGGCGCTCGCGCTGGCGCTCTCCCCACAGGCGGGCGCGCGGGCGCGCGGCGCCGCCTGCACGCACTCCACAGCCGGCCACTCGAGGCACGGCGCGCACCCATGCGCGGGCTCGGGCTCGGGGAGCACAGGCAAATCGCACAGCAAGAGCGGCAGGTCCCACACTCGCTCGAAGCATCACACCAAGCATCGGGGCAAGCGGCCCGCGTCCGTGGAAGGCGGCGAAGGCGCAGAAGAAACCGGGGAAACCGGAACCGCGCAGGAATCCTCGGCCGGCGCGCCGGAAGCGCTCTGCGAAGACGGCGCCGCCCCCGAAGCCGAAGGCAGCGACAGGTTCACCTGCGAAGACGGCTCCGAACCTGCCTGCGCGAGCGGCCTCGAGCCGGTCGTGTCGAGCAACGGCTCACAGCTGCTCTGCGAACCTGCCTCCGGCGGCGAGCGCCCGAACTGAGCTAAAGCTGAGCTAAAGCGCCACCGGCCACGCGGCTCGGTTGGACGATTGACAATTTGCTCGTCCAATCGCACCCGCTGATGGTATACCCTGGTATACTATGGATATGGCGAAGGTGATGGTTTCCATGCCGGATGAGTTGCTGAACGAGGTCGATGCCGAGGCCAGTCGGACGGGCACTACCCGCAGCGCGGTGCTGCGAAGCTTCGCCGATGCCGCGCTGCGCAAGCGTCGCGCCGACCGAGCGGCGGCGATGCGAACGCTCTTGAGAGCCGCCGCGCGACACGGAGGCGGCGCCGCCGAGAACGTGAAGGCCACAAGGCCCGCGCGTTGAGCACGCTGCTGCTCGACGCAAGCGTGATCCTCGCGGCCTTCGACAGCGACGACGCCCATCACGAGCCCAGCCGCGCGATCCTCGCCGACACCGCGGTAACGCTCGCCACGCTCGACCTCGCGCGCTACGAGGTCGCAAACGTGGCCATCCGCGCATGGCGGGCGCCGGCCCGCGTAGCGCCGCTGCTCGAAGCGATCGAGCGAATCGCAAGCGACGGCGGGGCCCTCGCCTCCACGACGGCTCTGCTCAGACACGCCGCCGAGCTCGCCGAGGAGCACGCCATCTCCGTCTACGACGCCGCCTACGTCGCGGCGGCCGGCGAGGGAGACCGCACGCTTGTCAGCTGCGACACCCGAGACCTGCTCTCCAAGGGACTTGCAAGCAGCCCGGCCGACGCACCCGGCGAGAGCGAAGAAAGCGCCTCAAGCCGCCCGGCGCAGCTCGCGCGCGTGGCGGCGGGCGGAGACGTCGCGCTCGGGGGCGCCGAGCATGCGGACGAGCTCGGAGAGGACGTCGGGCTCGGCGAGCTGTAGGACGCTGGTGCGGGTGTCGCCGGCGGCGGACTCCTTGACGACGGAGAAGTGGCGCGCGGCGAGCGAGGCGATCTGTGGGAGGTGGGTGATGCACAGCACCTGACGCGCGGCGGCGAGGTCGCGCAGGCGCTCGCCGACGGCGCGCGCGGTGTGGCCGCCGATCCCGGCGTTGACCTCGTCGAAGACGAGCGTGGCCTCGGAGCCGAGGTTGGCGACGCTCATCAGCGCGAGCATCACACGCGAGAGCTCCCCGCCGGAGGCGATCTCGCGCAGCGGCCCGGCGGGGACGCCGGGGTTGGGCGCGATCTGAAACTCGACCGCGTCGCCGCCCTTGGGGCCGGGCTCACGCGGGGAGAGCTCCACGGCGAAGGTGGCCCCGGGCATCGCCAGCGCGGCGAGCTGCTCGCGTACAGCCTCGGCGAGACGCGGCGCGGCCTCCTCGCGCGCGGCGCGCAGCGCGTGCACGCGCTCCTGCAGCGTCTGCTGCGCGGCCTGCAGACGCGCAGTGGTCTCCTCGAGCGCGACGGCGGCTCCGAGCAGCTCCTCGCGCCGCGCGCGGGCGCGCTCGGCGTGCTCCAGGACGGCTGCGATGGTGGGCCCGTGCTTGCGCAGCAGGCGCTCGAGCGCGGCGAGGCGCTCTTCGACGGCGTGCAGCGCGCCGGCCTGCCCCTGCACGCCCCCGTCCCGCACGCCTTCGCCCCGCGCACCCGCGGCCTCGTCCGCCAGCCGCTCGCCGTAGCCGCGCAGCTCGCCCGCGAGATCGTCGGCCTCGATCGCCAGCGCGCGGGCGCGCTCGGCGAGCGCGTCGAGCGCGGGGTTGACGCCCGCGACGCCATCGAGACACGCGCCGGCCTGCGCGCTGAGCGCGACGAAATTGGAGCCCCACCCACCCTCGGAGCCCAGCCCACCCGCCAGGGCCTCGGCCCCCTGAGCGGCGGCGGCGAGCAGTGCGTCCAGGCGGCGCAGGCGCTCGCGCTCCGAGTGCAGGCGCTCAGGCTCGCCCTCCCGCGGCGCGGCGCCGTCGATCTCGGTGAGCTCGTGCTCGAGCAGGTCGAGCTCCCGCTCGCGCGCGCCATCCAGCTCGCGCAGATGCTCCAACCGCTCGCGCAGCCCCCGCGCCTCGCGGTGGGCGGAGGCGCAGGCGGCGCGAAGGGCGGCCTGCTCGGGGCCGCAGAAGCCGTCGAGAATCTCGAGCTGGGAGGCGGCGAGCGTGAGCTTGCGGTGCTCGTGCTGACCGTAGAAGGTGAGCAGGGGCTCGCCGATCCGCCGCAGGTCCGCGACGGCGGCGCTGCGTCCGTTGACGTAGGCGCGGGTGCGCCCGTCCGCGGCGACGCGCCGGGCGAGCACGACCTCCTCGGCGTCGGCGGGCAACAGCTCCCCACGCTCGCCCTCGAGCGCCTCGGGCAGCGTGAAGACGCCCTCGACGTAGGCCTCGGCGGCGCCGGGACGGATGATGGTGGGCCCTCCCATTCTCCCGGCGCGTCCGCCGAGCAGCAGGTCGAGCGCGTGGGCGAGCACGGTCTTGCCGGCGCCGGTCTCGCCGGTGAGCACGTTCAAGCCGGGCGCGAGCCGCAGCTCGGCCCGCTCGATCAGCAGCAGATTCTCGACGCGCAGCTCGACAAGCACGCACGCAGGTGTATCAGCGGGTACCGACGGATCGATCGCGCCGGCGACGATGACCAGAGCAGCGGTGGGCCATGTCGGGTTGGCTTTGGGATCGTCCGCGGAAAGCGCCGGGATAAACCGGCATGGAGAAGCGAAGGAAGGAGTCGTACATCGAAGATCTAGCGAATCGCGGTGGCCCCGAGCTATGCGTTGGCGTTCCGCGAGGGCGCAGCGAAGCGTTGGCCAGGGGTGCACGCAGGCCGGTTATTGAGCCTCGAAAGATCCTCATTTGGGGTGCCGACGCCGTCGCGGAGTGCGGAAGGCAACACTGCTTTGGGCGTTTTCGCGAGCCTTTGGTGGACCCCGCGGGGTCGAAGAACCCGTGCATGCGTGCGATCTCTCCATGTTCGAGAACCGGGAGAGCCCATCCTCACCCGTGCTTGTCGATGATGCCCCGCCCTATATGGATCGCGGGGTGGCAGGTCGGTGGGCGGCGGGTCGTGCGGGGAAGGTCAAGGCCGTAATCCCGTGATGCACGAGGGTGGGCAGTCGGACGGTCCCGTAGTGTAGGCGTTCACGGGGTGTCGCGGTCGGGGTGGGGATTCCTTTGTGTGAGTTCGCGTGCCGGCTGTGTGAGCGCCGGATGGGACCTGCGGGTCAGGGGCCTTGCGCGGCGGCGGGCAGCAGCGTGGGGATCGGCTGGCGGTGGTGGGCGGCGGTGGCCGCTTGTGTGAGCCAGCCGAGGACGGGGCGGTCCTGCAGGCGGCAGGTCTCGCGGACCGATTGGATGCGCTCGATCCAGCGGCTGCCCTCCTCGGACTGGGTGCCGCCTTGGAGGCGGCGCATCAGCACGGCGTGACGGACCGCTCTCTCCGCCGCATTATTCGTGGGGCTTATCGCGAGGTCGGGAACGTCGCAGAACGTCCACAGCGCCTCGTACTCCTCGAGCAGCCCGGCGGCGAAGTTCGCTGTGCGAGTGTGAGTGCCCCCGGCGCACTGCTCCAGCAGCACCCGGATCTGCGCTCGCAGCGGCGCGAGGCGATCGGAGAGCCATTGCGGGTCGTGGCCGTCCTGTAGGTAGGTGCGGTGCGCGGCGATTACCTCGCGTGCGAGCTTGACGAGCGTCTTGCCGCGGCGGCCACTCACGCCGGCACGCTCGGAAACCTCGACGAGCTGGCGAATGACGTGACACCAGCAGAGCTGCTGCTGCAGAACGTCAAGGAAGTGATACCCCGCGTAGCGGTCTGAGACGACGAACCCGCCGAAATCCTCCCCCAACAACGCCTTCGCCGCGGCCTGGCTGCGCGTCGGGTCGATCCGATAGCACGCCACGAGCGCCGAGGCGGCGACCCACAGGTACTGCTGCGCGCCCGCGAGGCGCCATGTCGTCTCATCGGCGTGGATGACCTGCGCGTCCTGGATCGCGGTGCGCAGCTCGGCCCACGGGTCGGCCATGACCCGGCTCATCCGCATGATCGCGTTATCGACAGACCCCTTGCACGCCGGGATCCCGAACACCTCAACGACCACCTGGCGGACCTGCTCACGCGAGAGCCTGAACACGCCGGCGAGCATCGCGATATGCGCATCCAGCCTCGGCCCGAACCCCGACAGCGCGCCCGCCGAGAGCGACGCGAGCGTCGCCTTCTGACACGCCGGACAACGCAACCGCAGCCGCAGGTGCTCGAACACCAACGGGCGGACCGGCGGCAGCTCGAACTGCTGATGGCACACCGGATCACCGACGCGCTCCTCGCTGCCATCAAACTCACGCCCGCACTCACAGTAGTCCGGCAGATGATCAACACGTTTATCGACACGCTCGGGCGCGACCAGCTCGCGTGTCTTGCCCTGATGCCCGGGCTGGCCGCCGGACTTGCGCATCGAGCGCTTATAGGACTCCCGCGCCAACCTGCGACGCTCAGCCCTGGACTTCGGCGGATCAGACGACGGCGGCATGCTGCTATTCGACGAGTTCATGCCCGACTGGCGCTCGAGCTCCGCGATGCGATCCTCCAACCGACGGATCACCACCAGCACCGCATCGATCCCCTCCGCGTGAAGTGCCTCTACCTCATCCCGCCGCACCCACGCAAGATTCCATGCATCACCAAGGAACCCTGCTCAACGCCACGACACCCCGTGACCGCCTACCCCGTAGTACCCGAGAAGCGGCCGAACAACGCCCAAGGCGGGGCGGCGGAGGCCGTGGAGGGAAGGGGATCGGCCAAGGAGAACGCGGACAGCGCAACACGCCCCGGACGCAGTGCCGATCTGGGCGTGTCAAACGGGCTGGACCGCGTGCGCCGGGCAGCACAGAAGGACAGGGAAGCACGGTTCACCGCGCTCCTGCACCATGTCGATGTCGATCGCCTGCGGGCGGCCTACCGGGCGTTGAACCCGAGGGCCGCGACGGGGGTGGACGGCGTGACGTGGCAGGAGTACGGGCGGGACCTGGAGGGCGACCTGCGGGACCTGCACGCACGCCTGCACAGGGGCGCATACCGAGCGAAGCCGTCTCGCAGGACGTACATACCGAAGGCCGACGGGCGCCAGCGTGCGCTCGGTATCGCCGCGTTGGAGGACAAGATCGTCCAGCGGGCGACGGTCGAGGTGCTAAACGCCATCTACGAGGTGGACTTCCTCGGCTTCTCCTACGGGTTCCGGCCGGGTCGCAGCCAGCATGATGCGCTGGATGCGCTCGCGGTCGGGATCACGCGTAGGAGGGTGAACTGGGTGCTCGACGTGGACATCCGCGACTACTTTTCCAGTCTCGACCAATCGTGGCTGGAGGGGTTTCTCGGGCACCGGATTGCGGACAAGAGGGTCCTGCGTTTGATCCAGAAATGGCTCAAAGCGGGGGTCATCGAGGACGGGGAGTGGTCGCGGACGAGAGCAGGGCACTCCGCAGGGCGCGTCGGTTTCGGCGTTCCTAGCGAACGTGTATCTGCACTATGTCTTCGACCTGTGGGCACACCAGTGGAGGCTCAGGAAGGCGCGCGGTGACGTGGTTATTGTGCGTTTTGCGGACGATCTGGTGGTGGGCTTCGAGAACCGGGATGACGCCGAACGGTTCCAGGAGGAGCTTCGCGGAAGGCTTGCGGAGTTCAACCTGGAGCTGAACGCCGAGAAGACGCGGCTGATCGAGTTCGGGCGGTTCGCTGCCCAGCGACGAGCGGCGCGGGGTCTCGGCAAGCCTGAGCCTGAATCCACCGCATAACCTCGTGGAGGGCGTCGATCGAGGGATTGACGGCCCGGATCGGGGGTGAGGCGGCTGGGCCGGGGTGCTGGTGGCCGTTGAGGGGCGCCGTAACTGTTTAGGACCTCGATGGCCCGCTGAGCTTCTCCAGGGCGAGCGGCGGGCAGCGGATGTGGCCTGAGTGAAAGCGTCCGATCGGGCGGTGCACGCAGATGGTGGCGCTTTCGTTGTCGATGTCGATGATCTTGCCGTGGACGCCGTGCAGGTAACGGGGTTTGATCGTCGTGTTGATGCGCACCTGGTCACCGACGCACAGTGCTGAAAGCGCGGTCGCGGTGCGCACGGTGTGCAGCAGGTGGTGGCGGGCGTGGATCGCGTCGGCGAGCGCTCCCAGGTGGTCGTCGAGCTCGCCGTCCGCGATCGCCTGGAGCAGCAGCCGTTCACGGATGGCCGGCGGACCGTGCGGCGGCTCGCTGTGCGGCGGCGGGGTGGGGTTTGCGGCCCTCGGCGCCTGGCGTTGCGGTCGGCTTCGGCGGGAGCGTTTGCCCATCGTGGAGTGAATGATCGCCGCCGCGCCGGACGGGTGTGCGTCAGGTCTCCCCGGCGGCCGGCAGCCAGGGCGTGCCCTGCGCCAATGCGCTGAGCACACCGAGGGTGTCCTGGCCCTGCTTTCTGGCGGTGGAGATGTATGAGCGCACGGTCAGGTAGCGCTCGGCGCCCTCTTTGGTGCGGAAGCACCCGGATATCTTCTGCTGGAGCTTCACCATTCTGATGTCGGACTCCGCTCGGTTATTCGAAAATGGTACGGAGAAGTCGTGGGCGAAGCGCGTCGCGTCGCGCTCGTGCCGGTCGAGGCGCAGCAGCAGGTTCTGGGACTTTGTGCGCTTGATCTTCTCACCGGTGTGCTCGGCCAGGCCGGGGTTCTCCGTAAAGCCCTGAGCGATCACGGCGCGGTAGCTCAGGTGAAGTTCTCCTAGCGCGCTCTTTCCCAGCCGCTTGCGGCCTGCCGCCTTGGCCTGCTCGACCAGATCCTTTGTGTCCAGCAGCAGGCAGCCCATGCCCGAGGCCCACGACTGGCCGGCCTCGTGCGCGGCGATCAGCTCCCGCAGGTGGTGAGGACCGCACAGCGCGTGGGTCGCCTTGGTGTAGGAGCGGTAGGACGCGTAGTTGTCGTGTACCGCGGTGCCCCGAAACTTGGGAAGCACCCCGGCATCGTCCATCGCCTCGGTGCCGCGCTTGGCATGGACGGTGTAGCGCGTCAGCGTCTCGGTGGAGGCCGAGTGATCGCCAAGTGGACCGGCCCCCGTTTGATGGACATGCGTTTACTTGACCTGACGAACTGTAACCAGGCCTCCGGACGGAACACCAGCGAGAAGCTGTGATGCGCGATTTCATCCCGCGTAGGTGAGCCCGTAGGGCGAGCCGCAGCGGGATGAAATCGCGGCGCGGCCCGCCGGGACCCCCCCGGGGTCGCGGGGTGCGGCCGGGTTCGCCCCCGGTCGGGCGGTGAACGGCGCTCAGGCGCACGTGGCCTGCTCGTAGTGGGCGTCCTCGGCCTCGGTGGGGGTGCGGTAGCCGAGCGTGGAGTGCAGTCGTGAGCGGTTGTAGAACACCTCGATGTAGCTGAAGAGCGCGGTTCGTGCCTGCTCGATCGTCGCGACCGCTCGAGCGCGCCATCCGGCAGCCGGGCCGGCGCCGGCTCGACCCCGATCTCGCGCAGATACTCAAGCGGCAACCTCGCGCTCGCCACAGAGCCCCACATCACATGCCCCGTCGCGCGGTGAGCCGCCACGAACCGCTCGATCCGGTCGGGCGTCAGCTGACCCGCCGCAAGCCCCTCGCGCTCCAGCCAGCCGCTGAGCTGAGCAAGCTGCCAGACCCTGTTGCTCATCGCTGAGCGAGTGAACCCACGCGCCAACAGCCAACACTCAAAGCCCTCCGCGAACGGCGCCAACGGCCCCGACACCTTCGGAGCCCAAACCCATGCGCCCATCACTACCTCCCGTCCACACTCGACAACAAAGACAGGAGACGCAATCGTCAGAGCACGAAATTATCTGAAGTAGCCCAGACGCCCAACCACGCACTTTGCGGGGAAATTATCCAGCCACTTCAGATAACTACCGACTGGACATAGGAAGGAAAATGCGCGAGCGCCTGGTCCTTCAGGTCGCGGATCGCGAGCTCGACGACGGCGTGCTCGCGGTGCTCTGACTCCACGACCGCCAGCGGCTCGGTGTGGTTGCTCGCAAACGCAAAGTGCTGCCAGGTATCAAACAGTTGATCCTGCTCTCCCAGCGTGCATCTCGTGGACGAGTCGGGGGAGCTCGAGCGTCGTCTGCGCTTTCGCGACCGCCTGCGTGCCGATCCCGCCCTTGCGAGTGAGTACGCGGCGCTGAAGCGGGCGCTCGCGGAGCGCTACTCCGACGACCGCGAGGCGTACACCGAGGCCAAGAGCGAGTTCGTCAAGCGGCACACGCCTGGCCGCGCCGGCCCATGAGCGGCGACTATCTCCCGCCGGCCGCTGCGTTGGCTGCGTCGCCGAGCAACCGCTCGACCAGCAGCACGTCTCGCCACTCGCCGTCGAGGCGGCCGTGGCGGTGGTGCAAACCGACCTCACGGAACCCGCAGCGGCCGACCATCCGCACGCACGCCAGATTCTCCGGAAAGACTTTGCCGATCAGCTTCCACAGTCCCCAGCCGGCCGCCTCCTGCGCGAGCCGCTGGCAGAGCTCTGTCTCTACCCCACGACCACGCGCGTCGCTCGACACGTAGATGCTGCACTCGGCGATGCCGACATACGCCGCTCGCTCGCTGTAGGGAGCCAGCCCTGCCCAACCCACGAGCCGGCCATCCAACTCGGCGACCAGCAGCGGGTAGCGCTCGGAGATGGACGATGTGGTACTCGCGGCCGTCGGCGAGCCGGCGGAGCATCGTTTCGTCGCTCTGCTCGGGGAGCTTGTGGTTGACGGCTGACGCCCTGTCGCTGCGCAGGCTGTTCGACGAAGAACACGCGGCCCTCCGGTCCGACCGCGCGCCTGACTTTGTCCCAAAACTCCTCGAAGCGATCCTCGGGGACGTGTGAGAGCCAGAAGCCGAAGAAGCACACGTCGTATAGTGCGCCTGCTCGGCGAGGAGCTGCTCGATGTCGTGGGGCACGGGTGGATTATAACCACAATCTGAGTTGGTATGCTCATCTGAAGATGGCTGCCGCACGACGACTGACACGAGCCGAGCAACAGGCTCAGACCTAGATCGGTGAGTAAGCCTCGGTCGCAGCCGTCAAGTGTCGGATGTGACAGTCACAGTGCCAATGGAGCTGGTGATGTGCACCATTGACATGGCGATAGACGGTCAGAGTGACTCTTGGCGGCCGCGAACGGGTGCAGTGAAGGTGCGAGTCGGAGACTCGCGGGGTGCCCAACCTTGGGCGGCGCTGCGGATGCTGACCTTCGGGGGCGGTCTGACCGGGCGCTAGGGGCCTGGCAGCGCGAGCGCAGCGTGGTAGGTGGCGTTGAAGAGGTCGAAGTCGGGGAAGTCCTCTGGCAGGTGCACGATGATCTGGCGGGCCGAGTGTGCGATCCGCCCCGGCACGCAGAACAGGATGCGCCGCAGGGCCTTGGCGTGACGGCGCAGCGGCGTGTCCTCATCGGCTAGACCGGAGGCGCCCGCCGCCGGGCTGAGGTCGCATATCCAGGCGGATAAGTTCA
Organism: uncultured Solirubrobacterales bacterium; assembly: GCA_963813765.1. Lineage (GTDB taxonomy): Bacteria > Actinomycetota > Thermoleophilia > Solirubrobacterales > Solirubrobacteraceae > Palsa-744. Next base: position 34,496 of record CAWFAB010000006.1, on the reverse strand, counting down.
AGGCTAGCAGCGAGCAGGTGAGCCACAGGGAGTTGGCAGCCAGGTTGCCGGAGGGCAGGTGGCGCAGCGCCATGCCGAGCTTCACATCCTTGAAACGCTCCTCGATCTGGGCGCGCTGGCGATGGAAGTGCTCGATCTCCGCCGTGGTCATCTCGCAGGCGGGGATGTCGGACACGATGAACGAATACGCGAACGTCGAGTCGAGCTCGCCGTCGAGCACCATCTGCAGCTGCTCGGGCGGGATCGTTTTGCGCCGCCTTGCCTTCGGGCTGCCCGCACGCAGCTCCTCCGCGCTGACCGGCACGCGGCGAACGACCAGCCGCAGTGGCTCGTGCTTCCAGCCTTCCGGGGTGAAGGAGATCTCGGTGACCTGTGCGCCGTGCATGTCGATCGCATCGGCCCAGGCGTCCTCTGCGATCTTGGCGAGCTTTGCCCACATCAGCGTCGTGCGCGTCGCCGAGAACGTGAAGCGCATCTTCTGCTTGCGCAGATCCATCATCAGCTCGACCGCGTAGAAGCCCGAGTCCCCCCGCACCGTGATCTGCCCGTGCTCGAGCGGCAAGAGTCGCTCGGCGCGGCGGATCATCCGGCTTGACTCCCTCGCCTTGATCCGCGCCTGGTTTGCGCCCTTCAGCTCGCTCGTCAGCCCGCGCCCGCGCTGCGCCCAGGTGACCACGTAGCTGTTGTAGCCCAGGTGGCCCGAGCGGCTGCGCCCGGCCCCTGCCTTCTTGCGCCCGAAGACATCGCTCTCGGTCGCATCCAGGTCGAGGGTCACAGTCTCGGTCAGGTCGCGACCCAGACGGCTGTCAAGCGCGTTGCCGGCCCGAGCCATGGCGCGCTCGATTGCGCGAATGTGGCTCGGCCTGAAGCGGCACGCCAGCTGCCGCGCGGTCGGCGCCGATGGCGTATCGGCCACCGCCCGCAAAAGCGCGCCCGCCCGATCGGCCCGCACCCGCTCGAGGTCATCGAAGCAGTCCCCGCCGACGAGCTGGGACTCGGCGAGCGCTACGACCAGCTCGCCGGCAGACAGCCCCCGCCGGCGCCGCTTGACCGGCGCCACCCGACCCACCGTGCAAAGCTCAGCATCGACCAGATCTGCGAGCCGCAGCGTGCGCGTCAGCTCACCGGAGATCGCCAGCCCCGCGTAGGGCGTCAGCGACGGATCATCCGCGCGAAACTCGATCCGTCCGGGCCCTCTGGCAAAGTGAACGGACATCACCCGGTGGGTGAGCCCGTCTCACCGTCAAAGTTTGCTTTCACAACCCGAACTGTGGCAGTCGAGTCGGACGGAAAGCCCCGTGTCTACGGGGCTTTTCCACGTTCCAGGGCTATCGCGGGTGGCCCGTCGTCACCGCGAGCAACAGCTACAGCAGCCGCTACTCACCGATCTAGGTCAGACCCGTGCTCGGCTCATCGACGCCGCCGCGAAGGTGTTTGCTCGGCGTGGCTTTCAGGCAGCGAGCGTCGAGGAGATCGCCGAGGAGGCTGGCTACTCGCACGGCGCCGTGTACTCCAACTTCGAGGGCAAGGCCGACCTGTTCCTCGCTGTCTTCGAGGACTACATGGCGCAGCGGGTCCGCGAGCTGGCCGAGACGCAGACCGCGCTTCCCGCCGACGCCCCCCTCGAGGTCCGCGCCCGAGCGCTGGCCGATCAGTGGATGGACCGGCTCGCGCGGGACCGCGAGTCGCTTGTCCTGCACATCGAGTTCATCGCCCACGCCGACCGCGACCCTGAGCTCGCAAGGCGGTTTGGCACCCGCTCCGCGGCGATGCGCGAGGCCGTCGCGCGCTACATCACCTACTACCAGCAAGAGGCCGGAGCGGAGCTCGCCATGCCCGTCGATGACCTCGCGCTCGTCCTGCGCGCGCTCGGCATCGGCCTCGCGATCGAATCGCTTGTCAGCCCCGACGCGGTGCGCCACGACCTCTACGGCGACTTCGTCGAGCTGCTCGTCTCCCTCATGCGCGAGAGCCGTTCAGAGAAGCCGCCCCGCCGCCGCGCGAGCGCAAAGCGGTGAGCGCTCCCGCCTACGACCGCATCGGCCTCGAGCTACAGCGAGGTCCGTCACGCCGACCCACGCTTCGAGGCAGCGATCCGGGAGGCGCTCGGTGACGCCAAGCGCGTCCTCAACATCGGCGCCGGCGCCGGCTCCTACGAGCCGAGCGACCGCGAGGTCATTGCGGTCGAGCCCTCCCCGGTGATGATCGCCCAGCGCCCAGCGGACGCCGCGCCCGCGATCCAGGGAGTCGCCGAGTCCCTTCCGCTGGAGGACAAGAGCGTCGACGCGACGATGGGCGTCTTCACGATGCAGCACTGGGATGACGTCGACCGCGGGCTCGCCGAGGTGCTCCGGGTCACTCGCGAGCGGATCGTCTTCCTCACCCTCGACCTGGACGTGACAGCGGAGATGTGGCTCTGTCGCGACTACCTGCCAGAGATCGTCGAGCACGACCGCGAGACGTTCCCGACGATCGCCCACCTCCAAGACGTCCTTCCCTGTCTTGAGGTCGACACGGTTCCCGTGCCCGCCGACTGCACGGATGGCTTCTGTGTTGCTCTCTGGAGCCGGCCCGAGGCCCACCTCGACCCAGCCGTGCGCCGGGCCTCATCGATCTGGCACCTGCTGCCAGCCTCGGTGGTCGACCGCGGACTGGACCGGCTCCGCCGGGACCTCGACAGCGGCGAGTGGGATCGTCGCTATGGACAGCTGCGGACGCAGACCGCGCTTGACGTGGGGGTACGTCTCGTTAAGGCCCACCTTCGCTGAGGCTCGCATCCGATCGCGACGGGCCCACCGCAACGTCAGGGTGGGTACCCGTACTGGGCCGACATATCCGCGACGTCCTGGATCGTTGATCAGCTACGTCCCTGGTCGAGCAGCTTCCCGAGCGACCGTCTCTGCCGGCCCTCGTCGTCCATGTTCTCGGGCGCGAGCCACGCCTCGAATCCGCGCCGGATCGCCGGCCACTCATCGTCGGTGATCGCATACCAGGCGGTGTCGCGGTTGCGGCCCTTGACCACCATGTGCTTGCGGAAGACGCCCTCGAAGGCGAACCCGAAGCGCTCGGCGGCACGCCGCGAGGCCGCGTTGAGCGCGTTGCACTTCCACTCGACGCGGCGATAACCCAGGTCGTCGAACGCGTGGCGCATCAGCAGGTAGATCGCCTCGGTGGCAGCCGTTGTGCGCTGCAGCGGCACGCCGAACCAGATGTGGCCAATCTCGACGACGCCGAACTCCGGGGTGATGCGCAGGTAGGAGGCGAGGCCGAGGGGCCGCTCGTCGGCGACACGCACCAACGTGAAGTAGGAGCGGGTCCGTCGAGGTCTCGACCCATGCCAGCGTCTGGCGCAGGTGGTCAGGGCTCTCATACGGGCCGTCGGGCAGATAGGTCCAGATCGCCGGGTCACCGTCGGGCGGGTGGGAGACGGAGAACAGCGGCACGGCGTCGCTCTCGGCGTTGACCGGACGAACCAGGATGTGGGCGCCACGCAGCGACATAGAGGTCGGCCGTGGGACCGGCTTCCAATCCAGCTCCTCGCCAAGCGGAAGGTTGACGGGCACGTTCATCGAGACACTCGCCGGTGGCGCCCCCGCGCGGCCCTCAGCCGACGCTCCAGGTTCTCACGAACCGCCGGCCACTCATCGTCGATCACGCTGTAGTAGGCGGAATCCCGCACGCCGACGTCCTCGATGATCATGTGCTGGCGAAAGATGCCCTCGAAGCGAGCCGGCAGCGCGGCAAGCGCGGCGCGGGAACGCTCGTTGCGACTGTCGGTCTTGAACTCCACGCGCATACAGCCGAGGCGCTCGAACGCGTGCTCCAACATCAGCAGCTTCGTTTCGATGTTCACCCCGGTGCGCCAAGCCGACGGCTCCAGCCATGTTCCACCGATCTCAAGACCCCGGTGGCTTGGGCGCAACTCGTGGTAGCCGGTACTGCCGATTGGCCGCCCGCTGGCGCGATCCAGAGTTGCGAATACGCACTCACTTCCGGCCTCACATGCCGCGAGAGTGGCTTCAAACCAACGCTGGAAGTGCTCTGAGCTCTTGCCTCTCGGGATTGTCCAAGTCCAGATCTCCGGGTGCTGTGACGCGGCGAACAGGCCCTCCCGGTGACGGGCGTGTAGCGGCTCCAACACGACCAACTGCCCCTCCAGACGCGCTGTCAGCCCGTTCCACATCCAGCCTGTACAGCGCACGCAGCGAACACACAATGGGCTCGCGGTTGGTTGGGGAAATCGAAGGTCACGCTCGATACGCTACCCAAGAGTTGGCCCGCCAAACAGGGCCAAGTAGACATCAAAATCTGGGGCCAATGGACCTCCACCTCGATCTTCCTGCTGCCGCCGGGCGGTCGCTGCGAGCCCGCCTGGAGGACGCGCTGCGTGAGGCCATCCGCAGCGGACGCCTCCCCTCGGGCACGAGGCTCCCCCCCACGCGCTCGCTTTGCGTCGAGCTCGGCGTGTCGCGGGGCGTGGTCGTAGACGCATACGCCCAGCTGGCAGCCGAAGGCTACCTGCACACCCGGCGCGGCGGCGGAACGACAGTCGCCGCCACGGTCGCACTGGACCGCCCACTGCCGGCCAACGCCACGCCAACTCCGCCGGTTCGCCACGACATGAGCCCGTTCCGCCCGGCGCTGAGCCGCTTCCCGCGAACGGCGTGGTCCTCCGCTTTGACACGGGTGCTTCGCACGGTGCCGGACGAGCGCCTTGCCTACCCAGACCCCGCCGGCGCCCCCGAGCTGCGGGTCACGCTCGCAGCCTACCTCGGGCGAGTCCGCGGCGTGCGCGCCGACCCCGAGCAGATCGTGGTGACAAACGGTCTGCGCCAGGGCATCGGCCTCCTGTGGGCGACCCTCGCCGCAAATGGAGCTCGACGCATCGCCACCGAGGACCCCGGCTGGCGAGGGATAGGCGAGACCGCGAGCGCCGCCGGCCTGGAGGTCGTGGCGCTCCCGGTCGACCGGGATGGGCTGATCGTCGAGCGTCTGGAGCATGAGGACGTCAACGCGGTAGCCGTCGCGCCCGCCCACCAGTACCCCACCGGCGCGGTGCTCTCCCCACCCCGTCGGGTCGCGCTGCTCGCGTGGGCACAACAACGGGATGCGCTGATCGTCGAGGATGACTACGACGCCGAGTACCGCTACGACCGCCAGCCGATCGGCTCGCTGCAGGGTCTCGCGCCCGAGCGCGTCGTGTACGGCGGCTCGACGAGCAAGACACTGGCCCCAGCGGTCCGCCTTGGCTGGCTGGCCCTCCCACCGCACCTTGTAAAACCAATCGCCGACCGCCAACGCGTACGCGGAGGAATGCCAGCACCACTCGGACAGCTCGCGCTGGCCGATCTGATCGAGCGCGGAGAACTCGACCGTCACCTGCGCCGCCAGCGCCGACGATACCGGCGCCAGCGTGACGAACTGCTGGCCGCGCTCGCCGCCAAGCTCCCCGAGGTCACCGTCCACGGCGCCGCCGCCGGCCTGTACGTCGTGCTGCACCTCCCCGACGGCCTCACCGAACAGGCAGTGCTCGCCGAAGCGCGCTCGCGGGGCATCGCCCTGGAGGGACTCGGCACCAACACCCCCGCAGTCGTCGTTGGCTACGCCAACCTCACACCCGCCGCCATCAAGCCGGCAGTCGCCGCACTTGCCGCAAGCATCAAGCAGGCCAAGGCAGAGTGACCGAGCTCACCGAGGCGCTGTTCGAGGCGGCAGGTCCACGGTCAGGCACGACGCGCCACGCCGAGCACATGCGGATCGGACGGGAGGAACGGGGCGGGGCTGTAGCGAAAGCGCTCGAACGTCTCGATCTGAAACCCCGCGCGCTCGATCGCGGTCGTCGTGTCGCGCGCCAGGTGACAGCCGCCCGCCAGGCGGGGCCAGAAGGTGGCATCGGAGAACCGCTGAAAGCGAGCCTCCCATCTTGAGTGGGCGAGCACATGCTCGTAGAAGCGCAGCTCGCCGCCGGGACGGATCACGCGGTAGAGCTCCGCGAGCGCCGACCGCTGATTGGGCACCGTGCAGAGCGCGAGCGCCACAACACCGGCATCGAAGGATTCCGCCTCCCCCGGAAGACTATCGGCGCCACCGTGCGCCACAGAGACCGAAACGGGCGCCCCCGACGCGGCGCCAACCCAACGCCTGCACCTGGCGTTCTTTGAGGCCATCGGCGAGCCGATCGCGGACGAGGACCCATCCGACCGCCTACTCGACGTCCAGACCCAACTCGAATGGCTGTGCGCGCTCGGCTTCGACGACGTGGACTGCTACTGGAAGTGGCTTGAGATGGCCCTGCTCATCGGCGTCAAGCCGCTGCGAGACGCACTACCTCACTGAGCGAGTACCGCAACTTCCGGTCCCGCTCGCTATCGGCGAGCGAAAACAGTGAAGAGCGTAAGAGCCGCAACGGTTCGACCCACACGCGTATCGTCCTCCGCGGCTGTAAGCAGATCCTCGACGCCCTCATGCCCCTGTGCGCGCAGATCGGCCGCGAGGAGCGGCAGATCGATGATGACGTCCGGGTAGAAGTCGCGGACCAGCAACACCTCGGCCTGGACCGTCACGTCCGTGAGCCCCGCATCGACGAACAGGCCGGCCAGCTCGCGCCCGATCCACGGATTTCGGATCTGCTCCTCGGCGACATCCAGCATCGCGCGGACGAGCTCACGCGGGCGACCCGTGCTCGCGAGCGTGCCCCAGTCCGGCTCGTTCGAACCGGCACGCAACCCAAGCAGTCGTGCCCGCTCCCGCTTGCCGGCCGCGACCGACTCGAGACCGTTCACGTGGCTCAGGTAATCCGCGTAGGACTCCGCGTCGCCGGCGGCGTCCACGTCCCTGAAACCGGTTTCCAGGCGACTCATCGCCGATCGTCCCTCACAGCTCGCGACACCACACCAAGATACCTGGGCGCTACGCATCGAAGTGGCGCACGAACCGCGCCCTGTATCTGGGGAAGCTGGGTCTCCTCGAAGAGCACACGGTGAAGGCTCGGCGCGAGCGCGTGCAGCGCGACCATCGTGTGTGACGGCGACCTTCAAGCTCGGTCCCCGCACGGCGGCGCACGCCACGATCCACGTCAGCGCAAGGCTCGATCACGAGCTTGCCGTGAGGAGCACGCTCCATCGCCGCGCATCGCGTCGCGCCAGACCGAAGCGGTAGCTCTCGATTCCACCGGCGCAAACATCCAGGTCGCTGCGCAGTCAGATCATCGAGCACGGTTCTCGTGCAGTAACAGCTCCCAATCCTCACGCAGCGGCTTCGCTCCCAACTCCTCGATCGCCAGCGCCACAACGTCCTCCAGCTCGATCGCGCTGGTAGGGAGATGGACCTTGCCGAGCCAGCGCTCGCCGAGCTGGATGTTGGCGCGGACGTGTAGGTGCGGACTGACAACCGGGCTCTTGCCGAGTGGGTGCCAGTGATACGCGAGCAGTTCGCCGGTGTCGTGGAGGCCGATGGCATAGAAGTAGGCCGCCCTCTGGACCTGCCAGCCCGTGTCGGGGTCGTCCGTGATGTTGTAGTGCTCGCTGACGGCGAGCGTCAGGCGACTTTCGCCTCGCAGTGCCACGGCATCGTTGCCGTAGGCGGTCACGGGGTGTCGTGGCGTTGAGCAGGGTTCCTTGGTGATGCATGGAATCTTGCGTGGGTGCGGCGGGATGAGGTAGAGGCACTTCACGCGGAGGGGATCGATGCGGTGCTGGTGGTGATCCGTCGGTTGGAGGATCGCATCGCGGAGCTCGAGCGCCAGTCGGGCATGAACTCGTCGAATAGCAACATGCCGCCGTCGTCTGATCCGCCGAAGTCCAGGGCTGAGCGTCGCAGGTTGGCGCGGGAGTCCTATAAGCGCTCGATGCGCAAGTCCGGCGGCCAGCCCGGGCATCAGGGCAAGACACGCGAGCTGGTCGCGCCCGAGCGTGTCGATAAACGTGTTGATCATCTGCCGGACTACTGTGAGTGCGGGCGTGAGTTTGATGGCAGCGAGGAGCGCGTCGGTGATCCGGTGTGCCATCAGCAGTTCGAGCTGCCGCCGGTCCGCCCGTTGGTGTTCGAGCACCTGCGGCTGCGGTTGCGTTGTCCGGCGTGTCAGAAGGCGACGCTCGCGTCGCTCTCGGCGGGCGCGCTGTCGGGGTTCGGGCCGAGGCTGGATGCGCATATCGCGATGCTCGCCGGCGTGTTCAGGCTCTCGCGTGAGCAGGTCCGCCAGGTGGTCGTTGAGGTGTTCGGGATCCCGGCGTGCAAGGGGTCTGTCGATAACGCGATCATGCGGATGAGCCGGGTCATGGCCGACCCGTGGGCCGAGCTGCGCACCGCGATCCAGGACGCGCAGGTCATCCACGCCGATGAGACGACATGGCGCCTCGCGGGCGCGCAGCAGTACCTGTGGGTCGCCGCCTCGGCGCTCGTGGCGTGCTATCGGATCGACCCGACGCGCAGCCAGGCCGCGGCGAAGGCGTTGTTGGGGGAGGATTTCGGCGGGTTCGTCGTCTCAGACCGCTACGCGGGGTATCACTTCCTTGACGTTCTGCAGCAGCAGCTCTGCTGGTGTCACGTCATTCGCCAGCTCGTCGAGGTTTCCGAGCGTGCCGGCGTGAGTGGCCGCCGCGGCAAGACGCTCGTCAAGCTCGCACGCGAGGTAATCGCCGCGCACCGCACCTACCTACAGGACGGCCACGACCCGCAATGGCTCTCCGATCGCCTCGCGCCGCTGCGAGCGCAGATCCGGGTGCTGCTGGAGCAGTGCGCCGGGGGCACTCACACTCGCACAGCGAACTTCGCCGCCGGGCTGCTCGAGGAGTACGAGGCGCTGTGGACGTTCTGCGACGTTCCCGACCTCGCGATAAGCCCCACGAATAATGCGGCGGAGAGAGCGGTCCGTCACGCCGTGCTGATGCGCCGCCTCCAAGGCGGCACCCAGTCCGAGGAGGGCAGCCGCTGGATCGAGCGCATCCAATCGGTCCGCGAGACCTGCCGCCTGCAGGACCGCCCCGTCCTCGGCTGGCTCACACAAGCAGCCACCGCCGCCCACCACCGCCAGCCGATCCCCACGCTGCTGCCCGCCGCCGCGCAAGGCCCCTGACCCGCAGGTCCCATCCGGCGCTCACACAGCCGGCACGCGAACTCACACAAAGGAATCCCCACCCCGACCGCGACACCCCGTGAACGCCTACTCGTTGCCGGCCATGATGAGGGCATGTGGAGTAGCAGACGGGGCGTAGCCGCCTCCGACATCGACGTGCGCGGTTGTGAGGCACGACAGCAAACGCGATATGCGACCGCGATACGTCTGGACGGCCTCGGCGGGGGTTCTAGCCGGCAAGGGGCAGCAGCATCGCGACTCGCATCACGTCCGGCTCGTCATCGGCGTCGATCTCGCCGGCCTCCCAGCGAGTCCGAAACTCCTCCCCGGAGATCCCAAGGTACTGACGAGCCTTGTCGTCGAGGAGCTGCAGGCCCTGCTCGGGGGTCAGCTCGCGGATTTCGTTGTCGGTTCGGGTAGCCATTTGGGAAGCGCTCCTTCGGAGGAATCGGCCGCGTGGGCTAGCTCCTTGACCATTCATTGTAGGGGAGGACGCGGGTGACTTCCATCGGTCGGTTGCAGGCCCGGCGGACACGAGAGCGCCCGCCGGGCCTTGGTGTCTCAGGCTGCCGCGACCAGCTTCAGCGCGCGATGCGCTTTCGCCCAGCCTGGCAGGCTATGCCGCGAACAGCTCCAGCTGCACGGTTTCCCCCGAGCGGCTTGATGGGCTCGATCGGCCTGGGGCGCGGCACGAGGGGAATGACGTTCGTCGCGGCCTCCCAGGCGGCGCGCAACTCGGCCTCGGCGATCTCTTCGCCGGTGAGTGGCGCGCCCTGGGCCTGGAGGTTCTTGAGGAACGGCACGGCCGCCAACGCGGCGCACACGACCCTCACGGTCCCGGCTGGCAGTTCGGGCGGCGGCGGATCGGGTGGCTCAGGCAGCGGCGGCTCTGGCGGTAGCGGCGGCTCCTCGGCTCCGAAGGCGACGATCCACGTCAGCGAGACGCTGCACGGGCGCGAGCTCGTCGTGCATGTGAGCGGACCTGCGACCGGAGAGGTCCGCGTGAGCTTCACGGGCCACCTTGGAGGCCGGACGGTCGCCTGGGGCGCGAAGACCGTGGCGCTCAAGCACGGGCGGCTGACGGCGACCTTCAAGCTCGGTCCCCGCACGGCGGCGCACGCCACGATCCACGTCAGCGCAAAGCTCGATCACGAGCTCGCGGTCACGAGCACGCTTCACCGCCACCCGCGCCGCGCACGACGGTCCCGCCGAAGCAGAATCGATCCGACTCCTGGTGACTTGAGCGATACAGCAAGAATGTTGCAGGTCGGCTCAACCATCAGGGATCGCGATGGTGCCCGACCCTGGGCTCCGGCTGTGTTCAGCCACGCCGAAGGCCCGTCCTGTAGCCAGGGCACACTTCGCTCGTGAACATCGACTCGCAGATAGCCGCCGTCAAGGCGACCCAGGGCGCTCTTACGATCGAGCAGCGGATGCTCAGCGAGGCGTTCTCCGGTTCCGCGGCCCCGACGAGCTCGCCTGGTATGAACACGACGATGCAGCTGGAACTCGCCGGTGGCGAGATCGTGTGTCACAAGCCGTTCTCGGGTGTGGACGTCGCCAATGCAATCGCCTTCGGACAGACCGGCGAGACACCGCCATTGCACGAGGCGGTCGCGTGGCGGCTTGCCTCCGCGCTCGGGCCACCGTGGCAGGAGCTTGTGGCGCCGTGCGTATTGCGCGAGCACGCCGGCGAGGACGGCTCGCTCTCGCTGCAGGCGAGCGGATGGCCACGCGACGCCGCGCCGACCCTGAACCCGACCCTGTGCCTACCCGCGGCGTTCTTCGACTCACTGATCGCCCAGCAGGATCTTCACCCCGGCAACTGGCGCTGGGACGCCAAGCGGCTGACGCTGATCGACTACGGATACGCATTCGCGTTGCCGGGGGCCGTCCTCAACTACTCCGACTTCGTGGTGGCCCGCCACGAGTACGGTGCCGCGGGCCTGCTCGCCGGGGAGTTCTGAGATGGCCACCCTACGTTCCGCCCGACGTGATAGCATCATAACTCAAGAGGTCAACCTGAGCATCCGATACTGAAGGAGCCTCTCCATGATCCAGGTCAACTTCACAACCTTCGAGCGCAACCGAGACACCAAGGAGTGGATCGAGCTGCCCGTCGCGCAGCTCATCGCCGACGGCGACGACGACGACGTAACTATCAGTGGGCCGCACGCCGACTGGATCAGCCCCGACCTGGCGATCATCGACCCCGCGACCGCGGAGCGGGTCACGCGGGCCGACGGCGCCGAGCGCTGGGCACGGCTACAGCCCTTCGCCTACCGCAGCGGAGACCTCAAGGTCGAGGTCGCCGAGGTCGCCGCGGCCGAGCCAGCGGGCGCGGCCTTCCACTACTCCACCGCCGCCTGAGCGCCATGCCGCGCACCGCGGCATCCGAGATCCACGCGAAGGTCGTCGGGCGCAAGCTCAGCGACACCCGTCAGGCGCTCGGACTCACCCAGGCCGAGGTCGCCGAGCGCCTCGGAGTCTCGGCCTCCTACCTCTCCGCGGTCGAAGCAGGCAAGCGCAACCTCACGCTTGCCCAGCTCGCCAACATCGCCAACGCAATGCGACTCGGCATCGACATCTCCTTCATCCGCCCCGACGGAACGCCTGTCCGCCTCGACCGGACGTGAAGCGGTCAGCGAGCGAGGTATGCTTGTCGGGATGGCCCTTCTTTAAAGACGAAGTCCAGTGGAGGTTCTGGACATGCTGGGTCGCCTCCAGGACCAGATGCGCAGTATGCAAGTTGACATCGATGCCCGACTGGACGCCATCGCTGAGGAGTTCGAGACGCGCCGTGCCGACGACGAAGCCGAAGCGCTCGCCGCCGAGCGCATCAGAAGCGGCGCCGCCGAGCGCACGCGGGACGGCGCCCACGCTCTGGCGGAACTCGGCATCCATACGCACTGACCCATGAGCGAGGAGGGGAGCCGCGAGGTGCCCGTCACCTTTGCGGAAGGGGTACGCGACGACGTGGCGAGCCTTGTTGCGAGTTCGGCCCACGACGACGAGGCCAGCAAGTCCGATGTCGAAGCCCTGAAGCGCCGCATCGCAGAGCCGCTGGTCGAATGCAAGGCGAACCCCTACATCGGCGAGCTGATGGGTCCTGGGCGTCATCCTGAGCTGGCGGACTGCCGAAGGGTTCGCTTCGATATTCCCACGCACCAGGGCAAGCCGCGTTTCCGGCTCATCTACCGCAACGAGCCGTCCGATGGCGCGCCCGCCGAGTGCCGCTGGCTCGCCGTCGCACCCCGCGCCGGACTGCGGGCACATCGCCAGGCAAGGCAGCGTTCGGGCCGAGCCACCTGATGGTGTTCTCCGCACATCCAAGCTTGGAGCCGCAGTTGGCGCTTGTCGCGGCACTTGCGAAAAGCACCGACGACTTGCGATCATGCGTACATGCATACCCGATCACGCGACGCCAATCTCGACCGCCTGGCTCGTCGAGCCCGTGAGGCAAAGGACGCAACCCCTGGTCGCTGAGAGCGACGTTCGCGCCGTTCTTGCGCGTCTCGCACGGGCGCTCACCTCAGGGCGCTCGAAGCACCTTGTTGAGATAGCTGGCATCGCGGTGAAGGCGGACGAAGCCGCCGCCTCGGCGACTGCCGCTGCACGAGCGGCACACATGGCAGCTCAGGCCAACGACGCCCAGCAACTTGAGAAGTTGGCAGACGAAGCGCAGAACTACGTTGGTGAAGCCCGCATCCTCGCGGACCACGCATTCAGTCTCATCCCGTAGCCAATCGAGCTACAGAACCCACCACGCGACTGGAAGCCATGGCCATCACCATCGCCGGCATCCCGTTCGACCACCACCACTACGACGAGCGCGGCGACGTGCTCTACCTCAACGTCGGCGAACCGCGTCCGGCCGCACGCGGCCTGGAGACACCCGACGGCCACGCGATCCACTACGACGAGTCCGGCGCCGTCATCGGCATCACGCTCCTCAACGTGCGCCACACCCTCGAACGGGAGGGACAGCTTACGTTGAGCCTACCGGCCGAGCACCTCGCCGCCGACGAACTCCAGCCGATCCTCGCGGCAGCCTGACCGACCGCAGAGCGTGAACCCGCGGTAGACGCTAGTGCGTCTACCCAAGCGCGGCAGCAAGCTCTCCCGCCTCGACCCGTACAGCGTGCGGGAGCGTGATCGTGAGGTGCCCATCATGCTCGATGACGCGCCTAGCGTTGATGACCGTCACGCCGATCACCTTGCCGTTCGCGTCGTGGCGGACGCCATGCCCGTCCGGCGTCAGCGTGCGCAGCGTTGACGCTCACCAGATGGCACGCTCGCCAAGCGCCTGGATGCGATGCGCCAGGCGCAGCTCGGCGTGGACCCTGGGGGAGCCGTACACCTGCCGGTTCTCGGGGTGGAGATTCGCACAGCCTTGCGGACCCAGACGCTTGGTACCCACGGGTGGTACCCACGGGACGAGATGGTCCACACATCCCGTCCCCAATTCACCAAAACACGTCGATTTGTAGGGCTTTTCTACGATGGGCGATACTGGGCTCGAACTCGCCCCCGGACCTCGGCTCAGGTGATATCAGGCTTGCTTGCTGCTCTCAGGTTCTCTGAGATCAGCTCAGATTCGCTCACTGAAGTACCACGGGAAGTACCACGGGACCGGCTGCCTGGAACGAGCCCGTTCTGGGGCGCATCCGCCCGAGGTTCACGACCAATCCAAGCCCTCTCCCCTTTGGGGGTCTCCAGGCCGTCGGGAAGGACGAGCACCGGCGAGTCATGGCGGAGACAGTTCTCACCCGGGTCGTGCGGCACGGAGACCGTGCCTTTACTGCTAGAGTAAAGGGATGGCGCGAATCTCGACCAAGAACCAGATCACGCTCCCCGTCGCGGCGCTCGACGAGGTCGGGCTGCACGCCGGCGAGCGAGTCACGGTCGAGCCGGCCGGCGACGGGGAGCTGCGGATCCGCCGCACGACCACGACCTTCGAGGATGCGTTCGGGACGCTGACGGGCACCTACCCTGCCGGCTATCTCGAGCAGCTCGACGCCGAAGATGAACGGCGGTGAAGCTGCTCCTCGACGCGGACGTCCTGATCGGAGCGCTTGACGGCAGCGACCCGCATCACCATCGCGCTCGCGCGCTGTTCACCAAGTGGCGCGACGACCAAGACGCCTGCGCGGTCAGCGTCGTGAACCTGACCGAGGTGCTGATCGCTCCCTCGGCAGACGTGTCGAAGCTCGCCGCCGCCCGGGAGGCGATCGCCGCCCTCGGCGTCACCGTGCACCAGCCGAACGAGGCGATCGGGGTCGAGGCGGCGCGCCTGCGACAACGGCATCCGATCAGCCTCCCCGACGCCTACTGCCTCGCGACCGCGAAGCACACGAGCTCGGCGGTCGCCTCATTCGATCAGAAGATCCTGAAGGCCGCCACGCGCGAAGGCATCAACAAGGCCGCCTAACGCCAGCAGGTGCGAACGAGACAGCCCTGCGAGCCGGCAAACCACGCTCAAGGGCGTCTGCGTGAGCCGCCCAGGGTTCCGCGGAGTCTCCGTCAAACACAGGATGGCTCACTCACCCCCCATCGCAGCGAGTAGCGTCTCCAGCAGCGCCCCGGCTCGCCTCGGCCCTCGCCCGCGCCTCAGCCGGCGTGTCGGGGTCCTCGGCCCGCCCGGTCTGGCTGTCGCACTCACGGCGGACGGCGCACAGCACCGCGTCGCGGTGAATATCGAGATAGACCCTCACCGGCTGCTGCTTCTCGACGTCATCCCAGCCGATCTCGTCAAGCAGCGCGCGTGTGGCGTCCACGCGCCCCAACGGCTCCCTGTACGCCCAGCGAAACGGCTGACCGCGGCGGATCGTAGCGTCCTGTATCTCGCCCACCGTGCGGCCCAGCTCGCTGAGCGACCCCGAGCGCACCAGCGGCACCGCCTCAGCCGACAGCGTAACCGAGACCACACCCTCCTCATGCACACCGGCGGCGACCATGAACGCCCGAACCCGCCGAAGGTAACGCGAGCGGTTTGTGGGAAGAATGTGGGAAAACGGCCACCTGGGGCTTGCCGCTGGCCTCATCCTCTCAAAGAAAAACCCCGCATTTGCATTTGCGGGGTTTTTCTGCGATGGGCGATATTGGGCTCGAAACGGCCTAGACAGGTCATGCGAGGCGACATCCCGCGTGTTTGCTGGGCTCAGGTCGTCTCAGATGACCTCAGATTCGCTCAAGATGGTACCTCAAGTGGTACCCCGGTCGAGGGGGGAGATAGCATCGCGAGTCTGCTCACCGGTCACTTCGCCTGTGCCACCGCAGCTACCACAACGGCCGTTCCCGTCGAACGACGCCGCTCGTGTACCCCGTGCCGAGGCAATTGACACAGACGCGGCTCCCTTTGCAGGTGGACACTCGGGCACGGCGACAGGCTACCGCGCCGTGAGATTCTGCGCGCACTCTGTTGACGGGCGAGCAAACGCCGAGGCGACCAACTCCGCATCCCGCGTCCGCGGCGCGTAGTCGGCATAACGCTGCGTGGTCTCGATGTCGCGATGGCCCATCCACTCCTGCAACGTGCGCATCGGTACGCCAGCGGCCGCCATTGCCGTACCGAACGTGTGGCGGAGATCGTGGAAACGGTGCGTCTCATCGAGCTTCGCGGCCGTGAGCGCCTTACGCATACGACGCAGGACCCCAGCCTTGTCCAGCGGGCCAGCCGTGTGAGGGTCGGGGAACGCCAGCTCGCCGTCCGCAGGCTCACTGCACGCCTTGAAGTAGCGCTCCAGCTCCCCGCCGACCTCGTCGGCCATCGGCACGCTGCGGGTCGATCGCTTCGACTTCGGAGTGCCGAACTCGCCGAGCACATAGTTCGAGCGAACACGGATCGCGCTAGCCGCCCAGTCCACGTCGCGCCAGCGCAGCGCGATCAGCTCGCCGAGCCGCAGGCCCGTCATCGCGGCCGTCCGATACAGCGCCCGGTCGAGTAGTTCATACTCGCCAGCCTGGGCACCCTCGACAAGTGAGTCGACCTGGTCGAGTTCGAGGTAGCGGATGCCGACGTGATCGGGCACCGCTGGGAGCTCGATACCTTCGCACGGGTTGACTGTCGCCCACCGGCGGCGCGGGTGCATTGCGAACTTGTAGAGCGCGGAGAGCGTACCGATGTAGTTGCGGATCGACTTCGGGCCAACACCCCCCTTCTCCATCACCATCATCAGGTCGACCACATCCTCGTGCCGGATCGCGCCGAGCGCCCGCTCAGCGAAGAACGGCTCCAGGTGGACGCGCAGCGTGGACTCCACCGCAGTCCGTGTCGAGAGCTTGCGGCCCATCCGCTCCAGGTAGGTCAAATAGCGTCGGCCAACCTCGCCGATCGTCAGCGCCTCGGATGCCGGGACGATCGGCTTGACCTCGGCGATGAGCCGGCGCAGCTCCGCCTCGGCCGCGCGGCGCGTCAGGCCCTCGCGCGAGCCCTCCGTGCGCTTCAGACCGACCCGGCGCTTGACCTGCACGCCGTTGTGTCGCCACTTGCCGTACCAGCTTCGACGGCCAGCGCTGTCGGCCCGCTCGAACAGCGCGCCTGTCCCGTAGGAGCGGCGCTGGGTGGTCATCTTGCTCATCTTCGATTCCTCCTTGTGTTGGAGGCGCCGGAGAAGGTCTGGCGAGGAAGCCACGCTGGCTCGATTGCTAGCGTGACTGGCGCGCCGGGAGCCCTTACTCTCGGTGCCACGCCGGGGGCGGTTCCAGCCGCGCCCCGGCACTATGTTCTGTCTGGCAAGCATAGCTCGATATCGCTCCCGCAAGCGATCGATGCCAGCCCCAGCGACATGGCCGTCGAGGTCGAGAAGCACGACCGCCGAAGCGCTGAGACGCCTGCGCGCATCCCAGCAACCACGGTGCGGCAGCTGGCACTTTCATGACCGGTCCCGGCGGCCGCGCGGACCGGTCTGCCGACTGTCTGCCCAGGCAAGCAGTTCGTCGCGTTGGAAGCGGACATAGCGGCCAACGCGAACATGCGGGACGCGCCCTGCGCGAGCCTGCGCGAGTAGCCAAGATGCCGGTACGTTGAAGAGAGCCGCAGCCTGGCTGGCGTCGAGGAGCGGCGCGACGGCCTGCTGGCCGATCAGCGCGGCGAGCTCGACCGCGAGGGCGCGCGTGTCGGCGCCGGATGGTGAGGCAGACATAACCCGCTACCCGCCTGCCCCTTGGGCGGTTCTCGCCCAGTGCCTGATCCGCGCCCTCGCGATCGGCACGTAGTCGCCTTCGCGCTCGATCCCGAGGAAGCGTGCGCCCTCGAGCACGACGGCGGCGCCGGTGCTGCCGCTGCCCGCGAACGGGTCGAGCACGAGTCCTTCTGGTGGGGTGATGAGCCGGACGAGCCAGCGCATCAGCTCGATTGGCTTGACCGTCGGGTGGATGTTCGCGACCGGATTGTCGTTGCATAGTTGCTCGTTCTTCGCGCCGATCTTGAAGGTCTGCACGATGCGTCTGGGTAGCTGCTCGCAGCCGGCCTCTCGCTCGCGGCGGGGTGCCTTGGCGGCGTAGAAGAAGCGGTGGCGCTCTCCGAGCAGCTCGATCGGGCAGTCGCGCTCGCATCGGTCACGGGTGCATCTGCGGCCGTGGGAGAGGAGCAGGTTCGCGGGCCAGCGACCCCGCTCGCTCGCCGAATACGGACGTCGATGTGTTCGTCCCTCAGCCGTACACCGCTGGGCGGAGTCGGGGATGCGGCAACGGTCGATGTTCAGCGCTCCGGTGCCGTACCGGGCGAGGTTCTGCTCAAGAGTGCCTTCGATGGGTCGGCGGGCCAGGAGGATCGGCTCATACGCTGGCTTCAGGCGGACGCCCCGACCTTTGGGAAGCGCGGGGGAGGAGGGGAACCCCTGACCTTGTATCCACATCAGCGTGTCACGGATCTCGAACCCGGCTTCTTCGAGGCCGCACGCCAACAGGTGGGCAGTCCGTGTCCCTCCGAACGCGGCGAGGTGACCGCCAGGCTTCAGGACCCGCAGGCACTCGCTGGCCCACTCGGCGCAGAACGTCTGAAACGCGATACTCGGGCGCGTGCGCGAGTGGTACTGCCCCGGGGGCCGCGCCGGGTCGAGCTTCCTCGCATTGTCCCACTTCATACCGTTGAAGCCGATGCCATATGGGGGGTCGGTGACCACCGAATCGATGGTCGCGGCGTCCTGTTTCGGGAGCACCTTCAGGCAGTCACCGTGTATGACTTGCCAGCGGCGGGGAGTGCGTGATGGGCGGCTCATGATTACCTCCTGGGGTCGCGCTGTTGAAAGACGAGGACGTCCTCGTGGCAGACGAGATGCGTGCGCTCGCCGCGTGCGAGCGCTTGACGGACGTGCGTCAGCTGGAAATACGAGGGGCGTGGGAGGATCTCGTCGTCGCGGAGGGTCGCGTGCAGCGCGATGATGTGCTGCTGAAACACCAACCCGGCCTGTTGACAGAGAGTGATCGTGTCTCCGGCGATGTTCCGCAGCGCCCCGTCGGCGCGCAGGTTCTTCGTGACGAGGACGAGGTACCCGCCGGGGCTGAGCATCCTCGCGCAGGCCGTGTAGATCGCGGCCATCGCCGCGAGGTAACTCTCCCCTGCTCGGGAGGCACCGAGTGCTTCGTCGGTCGTGCCGTAGCGAAGCCGCGCGACGCTCCCGATGCTGTCGCCATAACGGCACCAATTCGGCGCCTGGGCCGCGTGAGCGCGGTCGGTCGCGCTCATCCGGCGTCCTTCGCATGCGCGGGCGCGGGCCATTCCCTTTCCGCCCCGCGGGTCGCCGAGCGTCGCGTTTCCGTAGGGCGGGGACGTGAGAATCAGCTGGACCGTCCCGGCGTACTCATCGAGGAGGCCGCGCCCGAGCCGGCACGCATCGTCCTTGAGCACGATCGCCTGCCCCCGGGCTCCCTGCTCGCGGGCATGCACGATGTTCTTCGCGGCGAGCGTGGCCCAGCGTGGCTCCAGCTCGATCCCGACTGCACGCCGTTCGAGGTGGATGGCCTCCACGAGCGTGGTCGCGATCCCGCACATCGGGTCCAGGACGAGGTCCCCGGGCTTGCTGTAGAAGTCGATCGCGCGCCGCGCGATCTCCGGCAGCATCTTGGCCGGATGGCCGCTTGACTCGGGCGTGTAGCGCCCGTGACGCTGCCACTGGCTTGTGCGCTGAGCGCACGGCCATACCGCGAGCGGGAGATCAGCGGTGCCGGTCCCGACCCAGCCTGTGGCATCGCAGGCTTGGCGCTGTCGGGGACGCCTCGCTCGCGGCGAGGAATCTCGCTTGACGGCTCGCGCTCGCGTTGCCTTGGCTGATCTCGTGGGAGCCATGCTCACCTGTCCTTGGGTTGTGGTTGGCCGAGCCAGTCCACGGGTTGCCCGGGGTGCTCGGCGGAGACGAAGATGGGTGCGAACGGTCCCTGCTTGGCGAGGTCGTTGAGGGTCACGAAGGAGACGGGAACGGTCCCCTCGTGGTCCTTGGCGGGGTCGGAGTGGTGCAGCAGGAGCGTTCGTTGGATGCGCTGGTGCATCCGCTCGCGGGACTGGTCGGCGAGCACGATCAGCAGGTGCGGGAAGGAGCGGTAGTAGCTGCGCCAGAACGGCTGGCCGGGCGTGTCGGATGCGGACGTGGCGCCGGTGTAGTGGAGCAGCCGGGCGTAGCGGGTGATCTTGCTCGCGAGCAGCTCGGCGGGGCGGGCGGTGCCGCGGTCGAGCTCGATGAAGCGCTGGTGCAGGACGAGCGCCCCGTCCCGAGCGATCTGCAGGTAGGTCAGCAGCGCGTCGGCGACTACCAGCTCGGCGGGCCGCCGTCCGTGCGCGGGAGCGATCGGGTGCGCGATCTCGTGCCGCCAGGAGTCCGGCCCACACTCATCCTCACGCTCGCGCGCCGCCCGCACGAACGCGATCCCGACGTCGTTGACCGCGAGGGTATGCGCGCGCAGCGGGCCGGCTGCCTGGGCGGGGGTCAGCAGGCGCCGGCGGGGCTCGGCGAGCGTGCCGGCGGCCTGGAGGGTCTCGGCGCCGTGCTCGGTGAGATACCACAGCGAGAGCGTCCCCGGGCCTCGGACACGGTCGATGAGCCCTCTGCGTAGGAGCGGCGCCAGGATGCGCCTGCTCGTGTGCGGGGCCGCTTCGGGGGTGTGCAGCGCGCGTAGCTGCTTGGTGCTGAGCAGCCGGTGCTGGTAGAGGCTCGCCATCATCTCAAGCGCGACGCCGGGCAGCGGCCCGTGGTCATCGACCGGGGCGCTCATGGTTCGCCCCCGGTGTCCGCCGGCTGCGGCGGGGCTGGCGTTCCCCTCCAAGGCTGCACGGCGTCTGTCTCGGAGCCCTCGGCGCCTGCCGTCTCCCCCTCTTCATTTTCCTTCTGTGGTTTTTGTTTTGAGAGGTGCTCCTTGATGCGCTGATCGAGGGTCTCCAGCGCCTTGATCGTCTGCGCGGCGTCTGTTCTCCCGGACGCCTCGTCGATCGTGGCCTGCATCCCTGCCACCCGGTCGGGTTTGCAGGCGTCGCCGAGTTGCTCGGCGACGGGCACGCCGTGGAAGAGGAACGGGCGGGTGAGCTTGCCGTCGTGGGTGGCCTGCGCGAGGAACGCATAGCGCTCAAGGCCGGTGATCGCGCTCGCGGGCGGGTCGCCACCCCACTCCCTGGCGATCAGCGCGGCGGCGTGCGCGTTCAGCGCGGTCGTGATCAGGTGCGAGCGGTTGGTCGTCAGCGCGTTCAGCGTCGCCGGGGTCAGCCGCTCGGGGTTCTGGTTGAGCAGGAACCCGCGGATGCCGTACTTCGCGGTCTGCTCCAACAGCGCCGCGAGGTTCCCCGACGCCGCACCGTCATAGGTCTGCACCTCGTCCAGGAACACGTAGAACGGCTTGCGCTGCTCGGGTGGGATATGCGCGCGGCTCTTCGCGCCGTGCAGGAGGTCATAGACCAGGAGGTTGGCGAGGAGCTTGTCGCGTGCTCCTCCCGCACCGGGGCACGCGAGCACGATCTTCTGTTCGTTCATCGCCTTGGCGATGTCATACGTCGTGGTCTGTGCGCCCAGCAGCGCGGCGAGCGGGGTGCTGGAGCGCAACCGGTCGATCAGGTTCGTGACGGGGGTGATCGCCTCTTCTGAGAGACGCGGGAAGCGCTGGGTGAAGAACTGCCGGCGGGGCTGGGAGAGAAACGGCAACGCGACCTTCAGCCACTCCTCGTCAGCGAGGATCGTCGGGACCTGAAAGATCGTCGGTTGCAACCCGTCGGGCAGGACCCGGGCGAGCTCGATCAGCGCGGCGGTCGCCTGGGTGGTGAGCATCAGCGCACGGTTGTTGCGCTCCCCCACCCCAGCGCGCTGGCGAACGAGTCCACGATCGCCTCGACCCGGCCCTCGGCCAGCTCCGCGGAAAGACCCCTGGCGGCGAGCAGGTTCCATCCCGGCTGTCCCTGACGGGAGCGCGCGCCGACGAGGTCAAGCTCGACTATCCGCCGGGCGTAGGACTCCTCGGTGAGGCAGCTCTTCACGCGCGCGATCGCGTCCTGGTGAGGGTCGAGGAACAGGCCGCCATGCCCGGCCCTGACGAGGTGCAGGAACTGCGTGAGCGCCAGCTCGGTCTTCCCCCACCGTGAGCGCCCGGAGGTGTACACGAAGAACGTGTCCTGTAACGGCAGGCCGACCATGCGCTGCCCGTCACGGGTCTGCACCCGCCCGAGCGGCACCAGGCCGCTCTGCTCAGGGCCCGTGAAGCTCGGCAGCGTCTTCGGCGCCGGATACACCGCCGCGCCGAGGCGCAGCACGTCCGCTGCCGAGCAGTGCACGCTCGGGGGCTTCAGGAACCCCGCGACCTCCCGCGCGCTCACCAGATCCTTGCGCGCGGGCTTGAACAGCCCGGTACGCATCCGCCGCTCAAACCACCCGCGCCGGCCGGGAAGATCGGAGCCGAGGAACGCCAGGCCGAGCAGGCGCACCCCGATCACGCGGAACGAGTTGGCCGCCGCGAAACCGTCAAAGCACCCCAGCAGCGCCTGCAAGCACTCCACCGCCCTGCCCTTCTCGGGACACTCGCAGCGCACCAGCACCTGCAAACCAAAAAGGGGTTCTGACTGCAACAGCTTCGCTGCGATCTCCTCCCGCGCCGCGCGCTGGGAGACCATCTCTGCGGCTGGCTGGCGACCCGTCCTGGGACCCCGCAGCACATCGAGTAGCCCTTGCGAGGAGGGCTGCTCGCCGTTGCGCTGAGCCTCCTTGAGCAGCCGGCGGCGCAGCCGTCTGCGCGTCGCCGCGGTGCTCGGCAGCAGGTCCACCGCGATCTGCGCCCGCTCGCCGTGGCGATGGTCAAGGCCGGCGAGCACCTGCGCGAAGCTCTGCAACGGGTCGGGGTCCAGCGCGAGCTGCGCCAGCGGCTCACTGCTTGCCCGCGCCAAACGCAGCTCGGCTCGCACGACTCCCATCTCCTGCTCCGCCCTCTTCTCCTCCCCGTCCCCCTCCTTCTTCTCGGGTGTCCGGGCGGCGGGTGCCTCCTCGGCTGGATCGAGGGTGCGGATCTCAACTCGCTCGTAGACGCTGAGCGCCGCGCGGATGGCGGGCAGCGAGCGCTCGGGCACCACCAGCGAATAGCGCGTGCGCCCCTCGCGATCGCTATCGAGCAGCACCCGCACCGCGCTCGCGCGCGGATCAAGCCACCCGCCGACGACACGGCGGACCCGGGAGAGCTGCGCGGCGCAGCGCAGCACGCCGTCAAGCGGCGGGTCGAACGTATCGGGCGCGAGCACCACCAGCCGCGTCCGGGAAGCCAACGAACGACGAGTAGCGACGACACGACACGCGAGCAGCGCCAACGGGCAACCGGCCACCGGCAGGAGAACGAACGGGCGCAACGCCAGCGCGCCGAGCCGCTGGACGAGCCCCACGAGCGAGTGAACGTCACCAGCGACGAGAGCGACCACGAGACCGACCACGACGGCCACCAGCGGGCGCACATCCTGAGCAGGGCGCGGACTCACAAGGCACCTGCGCGTATAGAGATGTCGCACAGCGCGCCGCACCGGAAACCCGCACGAACACAAGAGAAACCCGCCAACCACGCCACACCCTCGGGGAACACCGGACGGACACGCAGACGGCCCCATAGACGGACGTACAGGCGGACGTAGAGACGGACCTGGAGACGGACCATGACGCTCACGTTCCTGCCTTGCGTGTTTCCCGAGCACAGCGCGGCGCCGGTCGCCTCGGTTTGCGCTGCCTCGGGCTCCTCGCCTGGTGCTGGCGGCCCTCACACGACTCGCACAGCAACCCAGGCTTCTGCCGGGACACTCCGCCCGCACGGTTGCCGTCGATGTCGTATCCGCCCCACCGGCACCACCGCACACCGGCCGCCCGCGCTTCTGCCTCGAGCGCCTCGATCCCAGCGAACCAGTCCGGGTAGAGCGCCTTCAGCATCTCGCGCTCCGAGCGCGACGACATCGTCCGGGTCTTGGGCGCGGCCGTTGGAAGCCGTCGTTGCTCGTGTGCTCATTTGCTCCTCCTTGCTCGTGGTCGGCCGACCGGCTCGCTCGACTGGATCGCCTGCTCCAGCACCCTTCGTGCCAGGGGCGGCGGGACGGCGTTGCCGACCTGCTCGAACTGGCGGGTCCTCGTCCCCTGCCAGGGGTAGTCCGCCGGGAAGCCCTGCAGGACTGCCGCCTGCTCGACGGTGACCCGGACGGCGTTCGCGCCGCGTCGCTGCTGGTAGCGGCCGGGGGGGTCGCTGGCGTTCTGCTTGTGGCCCGGGGGATGGACCCGCCGGTCGCAGGCAACGGTCGTCGCGGGACGCCGCCCGGCCCATGCGGGCACCCACTCGACTTGGTTCAGCGCATGCCCGAAGTGGACCGTCGGTGCGGGCTCCTCAGTTGTCGCGGACTGCCGCGTTGGGCTGGTTGCCGTTGCGCCAAGCCCAGCCGTCATCGACGCCGTTGGCCTGCCAGCGATTGACTCGCGTGGTCACCGCCTGAGCTGGGGCGCTCGTGGGATCGAAGCCCTCGGTGATCCGCTCGCCGCTGCGCCTGATCTGAACGCACGGCTTGCGCGTCCAGGATCGGGTCTTCGCGGTCAGCGTCGGCGCGGGGTTGCAGGCCGGGCGACGGTCCCGCTTGCGGTAGGTCCCGGTGTCCGTCTTGCTGGGATGGTTGCTCGGGGTGTCGTTGCGGCGCGGGAACCCGACCTCCTCGGACGGTGTCCAGCCGAGCGCCTCGGCCATGCTGACCCACGGCAGGAGCGCCTGCTCGTCCTCTGGTGTCTCCTTGCGGCGAGCGTTGTAGGAGCGGTGCGTCGGCTCGGGCAGGCTCACTGGCCCGTCGAGTGACGCGAGCAGGAACGCGCGCTTGCGGGTCTGCGGCACGCCGTAGCGCTCGGCGCTGAGCACACCAACGGCGCTCTGATACCCGTGAGCGGAGAGCAGGCCGGCGAGGAGTGTCCATAGCTCGAGGACAGCAGGGACCTGCTCCAGCGCGACCCACCTCGGTTTGAGCGCGAGCGCGAACCGCAACGGCTCGACGGTCAACAGCGACCGGGGATCACGACACTCCTTCAGGCGTACGGCGCGGGTGTCGTTCCCGGCGGCGAGCTCGTGCGCGCACGCGATCACCAGCGGCTTATCAGCGCGACCCAATCCCTTGCCGGCGGTGGAGTACGCCTGGCACGGCGGGGAGCCGACCAGCCCCCACACTGGCGAGAACTCGTGAGGGTCGAGTTCTGAAACGTCGGCCTGCAGACGCTCGTGGCCGGCGGCGCGCGCGGTCTCGCAGGCCCACGGCTCCGTCTCGATCCCGAGCGCGTTCAGGCCGAGCATCCGCAGGCCCTCCTCCCAACCGCCAGCGCCGGCGAACAGGTCGAGGATCTTCCCTGGCTGTCTGCGTGCGCTCACGCGGCTGGCCGTACTGGCGTCCGTCGTCTTGCGTGGGGGTGCCATCACGCCCCTCGCCTTCGGCGAGTTGGCTGCAGGCGGCTGCGCATACCCATACACAGGCGCGGCCTCACCGACCGGGTCGGCCGGGGAGAACGGGCCGACGCGCGTAACGTGCCCAGCGTAGTTCCCCTCGACCGTGACGATCTGACCATCGAAAGGACCTTGGCGACGATCCCGACGTGCGCGCTGTCGCTCGGCCCGGAGCCGTAGAAGATCGCGTCCCCCGGCGCTGGCGTCGCCGTCGGCGGAAGGATTCGGCCGCCGTGTTCTTTGGCCCAGGTGTACAGCGACCCGCTGTATCCATACGTGGCGGTGGAGCCGGGCAGCGGTACGCCCGCGTGCTGCCACACCCATGCCGTGAACAGCGAGCACCATTCCTCGCAGGGCCCGTAGATCGTGCAGTTGGAGCCTTCGGGGTGTTCGCCCTGGCCGACCTGGCTTTCAGCGACCTTGACGATCTGTGAGCTGCCGGCTGCTTCGGGGGCGAAGACGCTGGCGCTGCAACCGCCGCTCGATACTGGTTCTGCGAGGGGTGGGCTCGTCGGCGTGGGGGAGCCGGTGCCGGTGAACCCGTATTGCACGGCGCGGGCCATCACCTCGTCCGCGTAGCTCACCGATGAGTCGGCGCAGGCGCCGTAGTAGTGGCACGCGGCTTCGTGGTATTCGGCGAAGCTGCCGCCGGCCGCCGGCGCGCCCATGTCCTGACGGAGAATCCTCGCGGCGGTGTCGATCGCGTCCGCCGGATCGTTCACCGACGGCGGCTGCCCGGGGTGGGCGCTGACGGCGTAGCGTTCCCACAGCGTCGGTCCTGGGCCCGGGCTGCACGGGCTGCCGCGGACGTAGGCGATCTGCATCGGGCCGGCGCACCCGGATGAGTTGGTCCCGGCGCAGTCACTGTTGCCGCACTCCTGCGCACCGATGCTCGCCAGAAAAGACCAGTCGATGTCGAACCGTGTGCCGGCTTGCTCGTAGAGCCGCAGGCGTTCGGGCGGGATGCTCTGCAGCGCGTACGCCGAAGGTGTAGGCCCTGACGTGGCGGCGAGCGCCGGTTCGCTGCCCGGCTCACAGCCGGCGAAGCTCGCGCCGAGTACCGCGGCGGCGAGACCGAAGACCAGGACGAACGCCAGGCCGGAGCTACCGAGCGCGCCGAGCAGCCATAGCCACAGCTTCTTCTGTGCGAGTCTGCGCGCGCGCATCACTCGCCGCCTTCCAGTCCGCTGACGAGCAGCCGGCCACCGTGCACGGCGAGGAGCAGCCCGATCGAATAGTCGACGAGACCGCCATCGTTGATTACCGCGCTTACCAGGAGCGGACCCGAGGAAGCTGACGTGCTGCGCAACGCCAAGACGTGCGGCCGGCGGGCGCGCATCCCTGGCGAGACTCGCGTCGGCTGCGCTCGCAGCGAGCGCAGCAGCGCGGGCATGGCGCCGCCGATCGCGCTCGCCGGGGCGTGCCCGTATATGTACCCGAGGTACCCGGCAAGGAACAGGTCCGCCGCGCGCGCGACGAGCGGCGTAAGCGGCGCCGTGCTGCTTTCAGTCGCTTGCGCGACTACGGACGGCGTGTGCTGAGCGACGCTCGGGCCTGGATGCCTCTGCAGCGTGGGCCGTGGCCCATTGGAGGGCCGGGAGAGCGCGAGCAGGATCGCTGCCGCGAGCAGCAGCACGGTCACGGTCGCCATCGCGGCGGCGCGCTCTGACTCGGCGATCGGCCGGTCGCGCAGCGATGTGAGCCACGCCGTCATCGGCGCTCACCCTCTTCTGCGGGCTCGGTGATCCCGAGGAAGCTGCGTCCGGTGTGGAGCGCCGCCTCGGCGGTCGGGATGCCGGCCCGGTCATAGAACGGGTCGAGTACGAGACAGCACCCGCCGGGGTTGTTGTGCGCGCACGTCGGACGCCGGATTCCGAGAGCGTCCTCGCCGGGCCGGGTGCGCTGGTAGGGCGCGCCGCACGTCCTACACGCCAGCAGCGAAGAGCTGGCCAGGATGCAGCGCTTGATGAGCTGCAGCCCGCGCTCGTGTTCGCGCGCGGGAATGCAAGTCTGGACACGCCGCGCCTGACGGCTCGCGCTCACGCAGAGCGCGCTCGATGCTCCGGGGCGAGCAGCGATCGTATAGGCGTCGAAAAAGAAATGCTGGCGCTGCGTGGTGAATAGGAACAGCCGTGCCGCTTCGCCGTGGGCATCTCTTGTGGCGCGCTCCGCCCACTCCGGCGCGGGCCGTTGCGTCCAGCCTTCCTCGCGCAGCTCGGCGGGAAGGAACAGCTGGTCGCGTTGGAGGAGAACCCACAGCGTGCCGTCGTCGCGGAGCACGCGGCGTACCTCGTCGAGGATCGCGAGCGTACGTTCGGGGTCGCCGCCGCGCGGTGGGCGAGCGACGCACGTTTGCGCCCACCGATCCGGCAGTTCCCGCAAGAGGACGAGTGCGTCTGCTTCTTCGATGCGCCAGCTCATGCGGGTTCCTCCGGGGTCTCGGGTGGGCTCTGCTCGGGAGTTGGGGGCGGGGGCGCGCCGGTGTCTGGGGCGCGCCCCCGCGCGGGTGCTGCTTGTGGGCTTTGCCGGTGCAGAGCGGCCATCCGCGCGAGGCGGGTGGTGTAGTAGAGGCTCTGCAGGCGGCTCGCCCCGTCCTCCCCGGACCCTCCGGTGGTCGCGGTGAGAAGATCTGCGGCTAGGCGGTTGCGCTGCAAGAACACGGCCCACAGGAACGCGGCCTGCAGCACGAACGCCAGCAGCCACCCGAGGTTCGAGGTCGCGTCGTCCAGCGCTTGGCAGACGGCGAGGATCACCGCGAGGATCAGGCTGTAGATGACCTTCCGCGCGAGGTACCCGGCGAGCTTCGTCAGCCACGCCCTGAAGAAGTCATGGCCCCGGCCCGGGAAAACGGCGACAACGAGCGCGACCGGCGCGAACGCGAGCAACAACAGGAGCAGGATTTGCGCGAGGATCACGCCGAGCGCCAGCGCCCCGAGCAGCAGGAACGCGCCGAGCTCACCCGCAAGGATCACGACCGAGAGCAGCAGCCGCTGGTACTGGCCGCCCTTGCCCATCGCTTCCGCGGCGGACTTATCCGCCGCGCCGAGCGGGTAGGAGCCGTTCGTCTTCCCCGGGTCTGAGCTGGGGAGGTCTCCGGTATCGCCGTGTTCGAGCGCTTCGTGCTCGGAGTTTCTTTGCTTGGACTGGAATTCGTACGCCAGGAAATGAGGCGCGTACTTATTGCGGTCGTTGATGCACGTCTTCCCTTCAGCGTGGACTTCGGTGCCGCTTTCCAGCTGCGCCGCGAGACGCGAGTCCTCGGCCGGGTCAGCGCTCAGCGGACGGACCGCAACCGACCGGGTCGCCGCGCCGGTGGTGGTGCAGTGCTCGATCCCGCCGAACTCGAGAACGGTCCAGGGGTCGAGGACGAGCAGCTGGAAGAGCTGGTTGCTGGCGGCGCTCTTGGCCTGCTGTTCACTACCGATGCTGCCCTGGCTGGTGAGGGAGAGCAGCGCGGTGGAGAGCTGGTTTGAGAGCTTGCTGACCGGCGCGATCGTCCGTTCGGGCTGCGTGACGATCCCGATCGCCAAAACGCAGTAGAGAAGGGAGACGGCGAGCGCCCCGGCGGTCTCGGTTAGCGGCGCTGCACGAGCGCCTTCCACATCGCCCAGCACCCCGCCAGCACGACCGCGACGATCAGCCACGGCGCCCCGAACGTACTCGCGTACAGGTTGTGAATCGCATCGGAGATCGGCGTCAGCGCACCGGACCCCGGGCTCCCGTTCCCATTGACCAAGTCCAGGCTGAACGCGAACCCGAACAGGGTGATCACCGCGTTCGCGAGGAACGCGGTCAGTAGCCAGATGACCTGCGCGGCGAAGTACGCCATCATCGGCGCGACACCCGAAGCATCCACACCGCTCGTCAGCCCGACGCTGATCGCGGGGAAGTACTGATCCAGGGAGTAATTCGCCAGCGGATAACGCCCCACCAGCCCGCCGGCCGGCAGCTGCGGCGCGGGACCGATGTTGCTGTACACGTCACCCGCGAGCGCCGGCGCGGCGAACAACAGCAGAGCGGCCACCGACGCGAACAGGAAGGTGAAAGCCCGTGGGCGTCGGCGGATTGCCAGCCGGGACGAGCGGAGGATGGTGGTTTTCATGCGGCGCTCCTCTGCGGCTGGCCGGGAGTGGTCTGGAGCGCTTGCAGCAGGTGCGGGTAGACGAGATCGACCTGTACCTCGCCGACGCGGCCGTTCAGGTCGCGCATCAGACACCGCCCAGCCCGGAATTCGCGGACGAGGCCGACCAGCTCGCGGGTCGGATCGAGGCCGATGAACCGCAGCGCCGCACGGGCGGCGTCATCAGAGTCCTGGCCGAAGACGAACACCACCCCGATCAGATCCGAGAGGTCCCCGAGATCACCGATCCTGTGAGTACCGAGCAACAGCGTCGCGTTGAACGCGCGACCGAGCCGCACGAGACGGTTGATGACTTGGCGCCCCTGGGGTGAGGCGAGCAGAAACCAGATCTCGTCCAGCCCGACGACCTTGTGCCGCGAACGGTCACCAGAGATCAGCTTCAGCGCGTACGCAGCGACCAACGAGAGCGTCGCGACGGAGACGCGCTCCGCGCGCGTGTAGGTATCTCTCGCGGCTGAGGGTTCCGGGAGTGAGAGGCCGGGCATCCGGATCGTCGTGACCGGCCGATCCGTGCGGTTAATCGTTGTCGTGCCGTCACCGAACCCCAATCTGGCGAGGCCGAAGTCGCGGATCACCTCCAACGCCTCGCCCGCTTCACGTGCGCCGGCGCGGTCGCTCTCGCCGAGCAGCTCGACGACACGCAAAAGGCTTTTGGAGCCCTCGCGGACCGCGTCCTTGACGGCGAGACTGACCGCGTTCTCCCAAGTGCTCGCCTGGCCGGGCAGCAGCTCCAGCAGGTAGGAGCAGGCCAGCTCCTCCCGCATATCGTCAAGGCCGATCGCGAGCGGGTCCAGCCGGCCCTGCTGCTCGGGGTCACCGGACAGCTCGAGCACCTGTATCCGCTCGCGCAGCTCTCCCAGCTCGTGCAGGCCGTGGTCGGGCTTCGGATCGAAATCCACCACCAGCGAACCGCGACGCTCCGCGGCGTACTCGATCGCCTGCGCCGCGACGGTCTTCCCCGACCCCAAAGTCCCGATCAACAAAACGCCCGACGCGCGGTCCTCCCTCGGCGCCTGCGTCGCGTCAAAGCGCACCGGCAACGGCGCGCCCGTCGGCGTGTACCCGAGATAGGGGCCTCGCGCGGAGCCGACCGTGCGCGTCGCGGTGGCGACCATGCCGCCGAACTGCTCGACCGTGAGCTGCTGGGTGTAGTCGCGCATCACAACCACCCGTCCGCTCGCGGCAAGTGTTCGAAGAACATCTCCCGCTGCAATCCGGCGGGGCGATGCAGCTGAATGTCGCCGTACTGCTCTTTCAGAGCGGCGACGCGCTGCTCCAGCTCCTCCTCGCTCGCCGCGCCGACCGCGAGGCTGATCTGCGCATAGAGCATCGGCGGATGACCACCGGCCTGCAACTGAGCCTCATACTCGCGCGCGAGCATCCGGTCCTCCCCGGCGAGCAGGCTCGGCCCATGCGCCGCGCCCTGCACCTGCTCGTGGTAGGCATGCTCGACATCCGTGATCCGCTTACGCACCTGCGCGAGCGCCTGCCTATTACCAAGCCACCTCGCGTGTACCGCGGCGTCGACCGGGAACCCGACGGCCTCCAGCGGCGCGAACAGCACCTCGGCGGTCGAGCCGGGGAACTCCGGCGCGTCCGCGAGCGCGCCGAGTGCGAGCATCGCCTGAAAACAGCGACCCTGCTCGCCGTCCACGATCAGCATCTGTTGCTGCTCGGTGATCGCCGCATTCGCACACCGCGCCAGGTCGTGACCAAGGGGCGCAAACGCCACACCGCCACCGGCGGCATCGACGATCAGCGCGTCCGGCTGCCAGTGCTTGTCCAGGTCTGGCTCGGAGACTCCCCGGCAGGCGGCGCGGCGCAGCAGCCATTGAAGCTCGACGGTCCTCGCGCGCCGCACGGCAAGCACCCCGTTCAGCCGCTCGTACACGCGCTGCTCCCGCGTGGCAAGTTCGGAGAGCTCGCCCCCGGAGATCGGGGACGCCGCGTCGATCCCGGCCAGCTCCTCCACACAGCGGCGCACGCGATCCACGCCGCGCACAAGGCCCGACCCCAGGCTGGCCGTGGAGCCCCCGGCGAGCGAGACCGCGAGATAGCACTCGGGGATATGCGATCCCAGCTCACGCAGCCGCTCCCGATGCCCCGCAAGGAACGCCTCCCACACCTGCGGCTCCTGATGGCGCTCATCGAGCAACCCGGTGGTGTGCGCCACGTACTGCTCGGCCGGGTAGGCGCGATTCACACGCCACAAGGAGAAGTCGGCACCAATCGTGTGCGCGAGACGCTGCAGGCGACGCTGCAGCGTCCACTTCTCACCCGTCGGCAGATATGGGTAGGAGCTCATCGCCAGCCGGTAAAGGCCGGCGGCCTCACCGCCGCGGCCGAGCAGCACGTTGCCCTTCGCGTAACGCAACGGGAAGCTCACGGCCGCACCTCCACGACCTGCCCGTCACCGAGCTCGATCACTTCGGCGCGGCGCTCCCCGCGACGCATCCGGTGCCCCTCACACGGACGCACGAGAAACCTCCCGCGCCCGGGGATCACGACGACCGGTCGGCCGAACACCAGCCGCGCCGGGCCACGAACACGCCCGTGATGCAAGACGGGAGAGTGCTCGTCGGGGGCGACCCACACCCGCGGCGCCCACACATCCACCTCGCCATCAGCAGGGAGTGTCCGGTCGAGCGAATGCCGGCCTGCGCGTAGCCTGACCGCGACCCAGGAAGTCAAGTAGCGGTGAGCCGGACGGCCGTCCGGCGACGCCTGGCCGGCGAGCGTCGCGAGCATCGCAGGCGCGACCAGGAGCCGCAGCGGCCAGTCCACCCAACCCAACAGCACACCCGCGATCAACGTCAGCGCGAACCCCGCGGCGCCCGCGATCACGGCACCGACCCAGCCGTGCGAGCTGGCGCCGAGCAGCGCGCTGATCGCACCGAGTACCAGCGCCAACAAAATCGAGCGCTGGCTCAACACCAGGATCGCCACAAGCGCACCGAACGCCCACGCCAACCACTCCAGCGGCACCCCACCGGGAACCGGCAGGCGCCGTCCGTCGACCTGGTAGATCCGCCGGTCCGGGCGGAATATCCGCTGGTAGGAGCGGATCGGCTGCGAGCTGTCACTCATGCTCCCAAGCCCCCCGATTAACCGAAGACCTGTTTGCCGATAGCTTCAGCCGCCTTCGCGATCTCGCTGGGCGCGAACACCATCCACGCCACCACGATCGCGGCGAAGAGGAATACCGCGAGCTCGGTGTACCTGCGATTAAGCAAGAACGTGAGGCTGATCACGGCCACAATCCCGCCGTACAAATCGCCCGCGTAGCCCTTCAACAGGTTGGCGACGTTCGCGCCGACATTGTTACCCGAAGCAAACGCATCCGCCGGAAACAACACCAACGCCCAACTCGCCACCCAGCAGATGATCCAGACCGCCCGTTTGTGTGACATACCGATCACTTCCTCCGCGCATTCGACGGTTCGGCACTAACGGGCTGTGTGACAGTCACCGTTACACCGCGTGTGGTCCTGGCTACACGCGAGCCAGTGCTGAGTAGAGAAAGCGCACCGCGTACGAGCAGCAGCAACACACACCCCCACAACAACACCCGTCCCGCGAACCGAGCCAGGCGAGTAACGCCACCGGCCGGCGAACGACCAGGACTCGGCTCGTTTTCTTGTGAAGTCGTCCTACGAAAGAAACTCATGCCGCGACAGTAAGCACCACCCCGCCTGAACACCACAAGCGCGCGTTAGGTGAATAATCAATGCTTTACATCAAGTACGTAAAGCATTGACTTTCATAAGCGCCCCGCGGGTAGGCGTTCACGGGGTGTCGTGGTTTTGAGCAGGATTCCTTGGTGATGCATGGAATCTTTCGTGCGTGCGGCGGGAGGAGGTAGAGGCACTTCGCGCGGAGGGGAGCGATGCGGTGCTGCTGGTGATCCGTCGGTTGGCGGATCGCATCGAGGAGCTCGAGCGTCGCGTGGGCCACGAACTCGTCGAATAGCGACATGCCGCCGTCGTCAGATCCGCCGAAGTCGCGGGCTGAGCGTCGCCGGTAGGCGCGGGAGGCGTATAAGCGCTCGATGCGCAAGTCCGGTGGCCAGCCTGGGCATCAGGGCAAGACGCGGGAGCTGGTCGCGCCCGAGCGACTGGACGACCGTGTCGAGCATCTGCCGGACTGCTGTGGTTGTGGGCATGTGTTTGATGGCAGCGAGGAGCGGGTCGGTGATCCGGTGTGCCATCAGCAGTTCGAGCTGCCGGTGATCCGCCCGTTGGTGTTCGAGCACCAGCGGGTGCGGTTGCGCTGCCCGGCGTGTCAGAAGGCGACGCTCGCGCAGCTCTCGGCGGGCGCCGCGTCGGGGTTCGGGCCGCGGGTGGATGCGCACATCGCGATGCTCGCCGGCGTGTTTCGGCTCTCGCGCGACCAGGTCCGTCAGACGGTCGTTGAGGTGTTCGGGATCCCGGCGTCGAAGGGGTCGATCGACAACGCGATCATGCGGATGAGCGTGATCTTGGCCGACCCGTGGGCCGAGTTGCGCAACGCGATCCGCCGCGCGCAGGCCGTCCATATGGACGAGACGACGTGGCGCCTGTCGGGCGCGCAGCAGTGGCTGTGGGTCGCCGCGTCGGCGCTGGTGGCGTGTTTTCGGATCGACCCGACCCGCAGCCAGCGGGCCGCGGCAAAGCGCTGTTGGGGGAGGAGTTCGGCGGGTTCGTGATCTCAGACCGCTACACGGGCTATCACTTCCTGGACGTCCTCCAGCAGCAATTGTGCTGGTGTCACGTCATCCGCCAGCTAGTCGAGGTTTCCCAGCGCTCGGGCGCGGCCGGCGCCGCGGCACCCAGCTCGTCAAGCTCGCGCGCGAGGTGATCGCCGTGCACCGCGAGTTCCTGACCGACGGCCACGACGCCGACTGGCTCAGCGACCAGCTCGCGCCGCTGCGAGCGCAGATCCGGGTGCTGCTGGAGCAGTGCGCCGCCGGTGACTCACACCAAGACCGCGAACTTCGCCGCCGGGCTGTTGGAGGAGTACGAGGCGCTGTGGACGTTCTGCGACGTTCCCGACCTCGCGATCGACCCGACCAACAATGCAGCCGAACGCGCCGTCCGTCACGCCGTGCTGATGCGCAGCTCCAAGGCGGCACCCAGTCCGAGCAGGGCAGCCGCTGGATCGAGCGCATCCAATCGGTCCGCGAGACCTGCCGCCTGCAACACCGCTCCCGCCTCGGCCTACTCGACCCACGCCGCGACCGCCGCCCACCACCGCCACAAATCCCCACACTGCTGCCCGCCGCCGCACAAAGCCCCTGATCAGGTCCCGTCCGGCGCTCACACGCCGGCACGCGAACTCACACAAAGGAATCCCCGCCCCTATCGCGACACCCCGTGAACGCCTACCCCCGCGGACACC
>CAWFAB010000005.1:0-106659 GCA_963813765.1 uncultured Solirubrobacterales bacterium | reverse complement strand
GCGCCCTGCCGGGCTGTTTGGGTTGGTTGGGGCGCTGCCGGCGGTGATCTTGTCCGCATAACGGCGGGTCGGTGTTAGCGCCCGAGAGAGTCGAGCCAGCTGATCAGGGATGGGTCTGAGGTCCAGTCCGGCATGGCGTGTGGAGCGAGGGGTTCGTAGGCGTTCTCGATCGCTTTGCGTTTTGTTTCGGCGTCTGCGCGGGCGTAGATCTCGGTGGTGGACACGTTGGCGTGGCCGAGCATGTCGCGGATGTAGATCATGTTGACGCCGGCCTGGATCAGGTGCATCGCTCTGGTGCGCCGGAGCGTGTGGGGTGTGACCGGCAGTCCGGGCGCCCAGCCTGGGCCGCGCGCTCGGGCGGCGCGGACGTGGCGGGCCAGGAGCTTGGCGATCCCGGATCTGGTCAGTCTGGAGTGGTGGGGCCCGTGGAACAGTGGGTCCGCGTCGGCGCCGAGGCCGGGGTGCGGGTCGAGGTGTTTCAGGTAGTCATCGAGCAGCCGGGCGGTTGGTTCCATGACGGGCACGTACCGGATCTTGGATCCCTTGCCGTGGATCGTCACGGTCATTGGGTTGGCGGTGCGGATGTCTGCGACATCGAGGTCGCAGAGCTCTTGAACGCGGGCGGCTGTGTCGTAGGCCAGGGTGAGCAGGACGGTGTCCCTGACGGCACGGCCGCTGGCGGTGCCAGGCTCGGCGAGGAGTGCTTTGACCTCGTCTGCTGTCAGGTGCCCGAGCTGCGGGCCTGGGGTGTTCTTCTGCCGGATCGCGAGGACTTGGGTGACCTGCTCGAGGTGGTCAGGCTGCTCGACGGCGGTGTAGCGGCAGAACGACTTGATCACAGCGAGGCGCTGGTTGCGGGTTGCTGTCGAGCAGCCCCGCTCGGCCTCCAGCCAGTCCAGGAACCGCAGCACTCGCGGCCGGTCGATGTCGGCCAAGCGCAGCTTCTCCGGCGGTATCCGCTCGGCGTCTTTGAACCAGGTGAGCAGCAGTTTGATCGCGTCCCGGTAGGAGGCGATGGTCCTCGGCGACGCGGCGCGCTCCCCGGCCAGATGGTCGATGAAGAACCTCGTCAGCCAGCGCCCCGCGAGGTCTTCTGGGCGTGTGCGCTGCGAGGTCATGACTGGACCTCCAGCGCCGCGGGGATCACGTAGCCGAACCGGAGTTGCGCTTTGGCGATCACGTCGGGGTAGGCGTCCGCGGTCAACCTCAGGTAGTACTGGGTGCCCCGCAGGTCGGCATGACCCATGTAGCAGGCCAGGTACGGCAACATCACCGCCAGATCGCTGCCATCCGCGGCCCAGCGCCTCAAGTTCGCGACCGCGAACCCGTGGCGCAGCGAATGCGGATGCGGGCCGCCGGCGAAGTGCGGGATGCCGGCGTCGGCCAGGTAGCCGCGGAACCGCATGTAGACGGTCGCCTGGTTGATCGGCCTGCCCGCTGCGCGACTGTAGAACACGTAGTCACTGCTCTCGGGCGATGGGTGCGCCGCCGCCACATACCCGTCCAGGGTTGCGGCGAGCCGGTGGGTGATCGGGACTGTCCTGCTCTCGCCGTTCTTCGTGTCACGGATCCGTAGCGTGCCGGCACGCGTGTCCACGTCCGCCAACCGCAGGTTGAGCGCCTCGGAGATCCTCAGCCCAGTACCGCACAACACTCGGAACAACACCGGGTCGACCAGCGCCTTGTTCGAGTAGGAGGACATGCCCTGGCAGTCGATCGCGGCGAACAGACGGCCGAGCTCCTCGTCGCTGAACACATACGGCGGCTGATTACGGACACGGACCCGGGCCATCGCGGCCGGGGTGTGAGCATCCCAGCCGGCGGCGTGGGCATGCTCGGCCAACTGGCGTAGCGCCAGCGTGTTGCGCCGCACCGTGGACGCTCGCAAGTGACGGCCGTAGAGAAACCCGTCGAGGGCTTCTTTGGTGATCGACCCGTCCGGGTAGCCCTCCCGCTGGCAGTGCTCCGCGAACTGGCGCAGAACCCGTTCTTGGACTTTGAACCTGTATCCGCCGGCGTGACGCAAAGCGACCAGGTCGGCGACCAGGCCCGGCAGCGTGCTCTCATGCATCACGCTCACCCGCCCTGGCGTGTTGAGATGACGTCCTCAACGTCCAACGCGCAACAGCGCAGTCGGTCGATGTCGAACCGCAGGTAGTACGCCTGGGTCGTGTCGCATGAGGCGTGTCCCAGCACGGCTGAGACGACCGGTATCGGCGTGTCGTTGCCGATCATCGCGACAGCCAGCGCGCCGCGCAGCGAATGCATCCCGCACACCTCGCCCGGCGCGAACGTGATCCGCGCGCGGGCAGCATGCCGCGACAGCCGTGAGGCGACCGACGAGGCGCTCCCGAACGCGTCGAACGGGTGACGGTGCTTGACGAACACCTTCGGGCAGGCGGTCTCCGGGCGGCCGTGCCCGACATAGTCGATGATCGCCCAGCCAACGTCGTCCAACAGCGGCAGGCTCAACGGCCGGCGCGTCTTGTGCTGGACGACCGTGATCGTCTTCGCCCGCCAGTCCAGGTCGCTCAGCTCGAGCTGGCGCAGATCGGAGATCCGCAGGCCGAGCCGGGCAGTCGCCAAGATCATCGCGTAGTCACGTTTGCCGGCTGCGGACTGACGGTCGATCACGGCTAGCACCCGCCGGATCTCCTCCACCGTCCACAGGTGCGGCTCGGACTCGTGACGGACATGCCGGTGCGGTGGCAGCCGGTCCGCCAGACTCTCCGGCGTCCGGCCCGTGGTCGCCAGAAACGCCAGAAAGTCCGCCACACACGATCTCATCACCGCGATCGTCTTGCGCCCAAGTCGACGCTGGCGCACGAAGAAGCCCGAGATGTCCCGGACGCTGAGCGCAGCCAGATCATCCACGCCCACCTCCTCCAGATAGCCCAGAAACCGGCTGGCCGCGCTGTCCTTCGCGACCACGGTCGCCTCAGCGTTGCCGCGCGCACGGCAGCAGGCAAGGTAGTCATCTCGCAGCAGACGGAACCCGGCGGGACAACCATCCTTGACGGGGATCACCGACCGATCGATCTCCACCGGCCGGCCGGCCAACACGTCCGCGAGCAGCACCACCGGCCGGCGGACCGCCTTCACATCCCTGTCGTTGACCGGCTCTCGCAACGACCCCAACCTGACCCCGGTCTGCTTCTCGACGAAGTCGATGCACACCCGCTCACTCACCGCGCTCAGACCACGACCGTCCAAAAAGGCGGCGAACCGTTCCAGCACGACCTGGTGGCATCGGACCGTTCGCTCCGTCCTCCCAGCCTCGCGCAACACCGCCAACACACGGCCGACGGCATCGTGCACATCTGCCTCTCCCATAAGAACCACCCCTCTGCTCGGTAGTGCAATGAACCGACAGCGGTTCTACACCGATCCCGGCAGCACCCAGCAAGCTGCAAGCCACCCCGCGACAGCCCTGATCGCCTGGCTCGACTCGCTCAAACACCCGCTCGCGTTATGCGGACAAGATCACCGCCGGCAGTGCCCCAACCAACCCAAACAGCCCGGCAGGGCGCATAACCCCGCCGTCCGCCTAATGGCGTTTATGCGGAATTCCGCATAACAGACACATTTTTGCCGGCCACCTGATCATCGATCTCGGGCTCGATGTTGTGCAGGTCAGCCGGATCCTCGGCCACGCGAGCGCGACGATCACGCTCGACGTCTACACCCACCTCTTCGACCAGGTCCGCCACGCCGACGAGGTCAAGGCGAAGATGGCCGCCAGCGCGTTCGCCGCGCTGATTGAGCCCTCCAGAGCACCGGCCGGCGGTGCGGACGTCACGCTCCTTTCCGCGCCGAGGCCGGTGGGCACAGCGCCGCCGACCCTTACGGCACGCCGACGGGCGGCCCTGCGATGGGGCACTTGACCAAGACTTGACTACCGCTCCAACGCCGCGCCGGCCGACACCGCTAGGACGTGCCGAAACCCGCTCATTTGCAGGGCTTTTTACGAGTGGAGCTAGGGGGACTCGAACCCCCGACCTCCTGGGTGCGATGCCGCCGCGGCCTGGGTGGTGATCATCAACGCGCGGCTGTTGCGCTCATCCCACTGCAGCGCCGAGGCGAATGAGTCCACGATCGCCTGCACCCTGCGCTCGCGCGCCTCCGCCGGCAGGCCCCCGACCGCGAACAGGTTCCACCCCGGCTGCCCCTCGCGCGAGCGCGGGCCGACGAGATCCATCTCGATCACCCTCCCGGCCAACTCGGGTTCGGTCAGGCAGCTCTTGATCTTCGCGATCGCGTCCTCATGGGGATCCAGGAACAGCCCGCCGTGCCCCGAGCGCACCAGGTGCAGGAACTGGCTGATCGCAAGCTCGGTCTTGCCGTACCGCGAGCGCCCCGAGACATAGGAGAAGAACGTGTCCGCGAGCGGCACGCCGACCATCCGCTCGCCCTCCTCTCCGCCGGGGCCCTCCCCCGGCCATCCGGCCCGCGGCCGCAGACCCCCCAAACCGGCCTCCACGAAGGCCGCGCCGGGCCGGGTGACCGCAGCGGCCCGGCCGCCCGCGAAGGCTCCCCCCAAGAGCCCCGCCCACACGCGACCCCGGCAACACGCGCCGGCGAAGCCGCCTCGGCAGACCCATCCCGACTGGTTCTCGTGGTCCCATCAAAAGCTACTGACCACGAACAGCCCAAACCGGCCAACGAATTTTTCTGGGCGCCACCGGCGACGGCGTCGGCGGCGCCCGGATGGATAGGCTCACTGCTCGTGCAGACGAACTTCTACGTAGACGCGTTCAACCTCTACTACGGCTGCCTGAAGGGGACACCGCATCGCTGGCTGGATCTGCAAGCGCTGTTCGGCCTGGTGTTCCCCCGCAACGAGATCAACCGCATCCGTTACTTCACGGCGATCGTCGAGTCGCGCCCATCGGACCTGCGCCGCCCGGCGCACCAGCAGGCATACCTGCGCGCGCTGCGGACAGTCCCGAACCTCTCCATCCACCTCGGCCAGTACAAGACCCGGGTCGTCCAACTTCCCCTGGCGACACCACCGAGGACGGGACCGAAGACCGCCCGGGTGCTGCGCACCGAGGAGAAGGGCTCCGACGTGAACCTGGCCTCCTACCTCCTGCTCGACGCCTTCCGAGGCGATTGCGAGACGGCGATCGTGGTTTCAAACGACGCCGACCTGAAGGCGCCGATCGAGATCGCCAAGGACGAGTTCGGGATCAGCGTCGGCGTGCTCAACCCACATCCACCCGAGCGCAGGAGCCTCGATCTGCAGCCGACGTTCTTCAAGCAACTGCGCCGCGGCCCGATCGCCGCCAGCCAGTTCCCGCCCGTTCTCAACGACGCCCGCGGCAAGATACGCAAGCCCTCATCCTGGTAGGGCCAGGCGCCGACACCCTTAAATCGCTGAGGCCCGCTGTCGCGGGCCTCGCACCCGGCCACCGAGGCGACTGGGGGGATAACCCGAGTTTACCACCACTCTCAGCGGCCGTCACGTAGCGCCAACCCGAGCCCCAGCGGTGCGCCTGCTGTTGCCGCCGCGGCCTATCGGCGGTTCGTGGGCACGTTGGGGATGCCCCACCGCCGGGTGGGGTCAAAAGGCCGGGGCAGCGCCTCGAGGAAGATGCGCCGCGCCAGGGGTGAGCCGAAGAAGTGGTGACGGGCCGCGAACAGCCAGTGCCCGGCGAGCCACGCCAGAGCGCCGAGGACGGTCGCCAGCGCCGCCGCGGGGGCGCCCGTCGCGGCGGTCACCAGGAGCCCGCAGGCGAAGAGGAGCACCCCGCCGACGCGGAGCAGGACCCCGGCCAGCAACCAGCACGCGAGGGCGACGAACACCGCGGTCGCCAGGAGGCTGAGCAGCGCGGT
This sequence comes from uncultured Solirubrobacterales bacterium, assembly GCA_963813765.1. Taxonomy (GTDB): domain Bacteria; phylum Actinomycetota; class Thermoleophilia; order Solirubrobacterales; family Solirubrobacteraceae; genus Palsa-744. The sequence goes on along the minus strand of CAWFAB010000005.1, from coordinate 100,824 downwards.
CATCGCGCGGGCGTCCTTGAGCATCGTGCGCTCGCCGGTTGCTGATCGGTTGGGGTCTGCACAGGGGCTCCTTCGCGTCGGTCTTGGTTGCCGTCGCACACGTCTACCTCGACCCGCGGGAAAGATCAAGTCCCCTCGCCGCGCCGGCCCGCGGTCGCCGTCCGGGGCGCGTGCGGCGCTCCGACGGAGGCATTCCCGCCCCGGCCGCCCCCGACCGCGCATGCCGCCGCCGGGCCCGTGGCGGCCCCGTTCCGCGCGTGTGCGCGCCGTGTCGCGGCAGGCGGTGCGGGGCGCCCGGACGCCTGCGCAAGAAGGACTTGACCTTCCCGCGGGATCGAGCTAGGGATGTCCGCATCCAAACCAAACAGCGGCCGGGCGGGCGTTGAAGGCGCACCGCCCGGCCTATGGCACCGAAGACGTAGCCTTCGATGCCGCAGAGAACGGTATCCCGTGCTCTCGGGTGCTGTCGTGCGCGCTCGAAAACGGGGGCTCTTCCGGTGCCTCGACCGGAAGGAGACTCCCGTGAACGCGAAGTTGACCATCCCCCCCGAGCTCGTCGAGCCCCTGCGCGACGGGCTGTTCTTCGACCTGCAGGGCCAAGTGGACGAGACCGGCGCCCTTGTCGAACCCCGCCGCCGCGGGGACATCCGCGGCGAGGTCGGGGAGAGACTCGCCCGCGCGGACGCCACGCGGCGCGTGCTCGACGTCGTGGGCTGGTACGAGCCCGAGGAGGGGCCGCCCCCGGTCGAGGTGGACGTGCGCGAGCACCGCGAGGCGCTCCTGCGGGCGCTGAAGACGCGCCTGGAGAGCGACAGCGACGTGGCGGCGGACGGGAGGGCGTCCAAGGCCGAGAAGGCCCGCGGCCAAGCGGCGTGCGGGGCAGCTCGCGCGCCTTGCGCGGCTGGTGGAAGAAGGGGGGGCGCGATGAGCGCCGCTGTCGAGCCGTTGGAGGAGATGCGCCGCTTCGAGCCCGTCTCCGAGACGGTGGTGCTCGCGGCGATCGACCGGGCGGAACGCCACGGCGCGCACAGGGGCGAGGGCGCGACGATGTCCACCGTCGCCGAACACCTTGGGTTCGTCCACGCCTCCTGGACCACGCGCGGCCTGCGGCCGCGACTTGAAGCGCTCGTCGCGGCCGGGGCGCTTGAGCGCATGCGCCGGCATGGGTTGGTCTGGTGGGCGCTGACCGAGAAGGGGCGCAGGCGGGCAGCGCGGGCACGCCGGACCGTCGCGCTGCCGGAGTCTCCCCAGCATCGGGCCTGGAGGCGGACCCGCGAGGAAGCGGTCGAGCGGATCGACGGGCTCCGCGAGGAGGCCCGCGGGGTTATCAGAAGCTTCTGATAACCCCTCGGGCCTCCTTTCGTCCTGTGGGCTTGCACCTATCAAGGCCGGCTGGGGTTGATCCCATAGTCCCGGTGAAGATTCGACCCACACTTGATTGTGTGGGTCGGGAATCGGCAGTGAGGTGTTGGCTCTTGAGACGGCGGCTGTCTCCCTTTAGACCACCGCGAGCGCTACCTGGCCAAGAGCCGTCTGACGGCCTCTACGGCCGTCGCTGTTATGGACGCACGGGTCGTGAGCCGTCGACAGAAGCCGAGGTCACGGAGCCCCAGGGGGATCACCTCCAAGGGCGGGAGAGCCTTACCTGGGGCTCAACAAACCCGACTCGCGCATTACTGTGCGAGCCCGCCCAGCTTCATCCAGAGAGGTTCTCGATGCGTAAGGTGGCGAGCAGATCAGCGGCGAGCGTGGCGGCGGATGTCGAGACGACCAGGGGGTCGCCGATGCCTTGCTCGGCTCGGCCGGCCATCATCGAACCGAGTGCTTCTGGTCCGTTGGCGAAGAGCATGTGGAGGAACCCGAGCGCATGCCGGGTGGCCTCGCCAGCGAGAGTATCCGCGCGCAGGCGCTGGAGGGCCGTTGCGAGCTCGTCGGTGGGGATCGCGACGAGGAGGCGGTAGAGGTCGTGGGCGTCCTTGTCGAGGAGGCGATCGGGTGTCTCGGCACGCTCGGCGATCTTGTGGAGCTTGGTGACGAGCAGCGCGGCGGGGCTGGCGACGTTGACGGTGCAGGTGCGCGGGTCGTTGGGATCGAGGGCGGCTACACGCATCGGTATGTGGTCCACGATCGCGGCCTCCAGGCCGTTGGCGCGCCTGGCGGCGTGCTTTGAGTGTGGTGGGATGCGCGCGCCACGGCGGCCCGCGGCACCGGCAAGCGACTCCGGGACCATGAGATCAACAGGAACGCCGTCGTCGTTCAGCCAGGAGCCGGGCTGTGGGGAGTCGGGGTCGAGGCGAAACCCGGCTTGGCGCATCGCGTCCTCGAGCAGCGGAGTGTCGGACAGGGCGCGGGTGTCGAGCGCGAGGTCGCTGTCCTTGGTTGTCTCGGCGAGCGCGACCTGCGCTCCCCCGCTCCAGAGATAGATCGCCTGAGCGCCGATCACAACTACCGCGTCGAGGTGTGGTTGGAGGGCTTGGAGTGCGTCGAGCAGCGCGGAGCGAGCCGCGGTGAGTAGATCAGCGTCGCCAGGCTGGTTCATTGGCCTTCATCCAGTCGAGCAGCGCCTGTGCCTCGGTGGGGCCACGGCCGGGGGCAGTGAGCAGGTTGACGGCGGCCTGGCTTGGCGCGACAATCCGCAGCCCGTCGATCTCCAGGGTGCGCTCGAAGGCGACGTCGTAGTCGCCTGTGGCGAGCAGAACGTTTGCGCCGCCGTCGACTTCGCGCAGGTCGAGCCGCTCGGCGGCTTGGTCGAGTCGCTCGACGTAGATCATGGCCAGCCGCGGTGGTGCGTAGGGTGCGAGCCGCTCGGCGGCGAGCGAGCCGGTGAGGGCGTAGCGCAACTCGGGGGTTGAGCGCAGCGCTTCGAGCAGGGCGGGGAGGCCGCGGGGCTGGAGGTAGGAGGCGATGGTGTTGCTCTGCTGGAAGCCGTAGTCCTGGCTCCAGCGTTCGAGGAGTGTTCGCCAGTTGACGGTCGTGATCGCCCCGCGGGGTTGGCGCTCGATGAGCGCCTCCTGTTCCAAGAACTCCACGACGCGGTAGGTGGCTCCTGTGGAGGCCCCACTTCGTTCGACGAGCTCGGGGACCGTGACGGGCGGGGTGAAGTCCACGAGCGCCCGCACGACACGCGAGGCCGGTGGGCCCTTGAGGCTCCCTCGCGGGCGGCCCGGTCCGCGCCAGGGGTCGCGCGAGGCGCCCACGTCGCGCATGAACAACGCGGGCCGCTCGAATGCCAAGCAGAGGTTGCCGGTGGCGTCCGCATAGGCCACACCGCGCTGCTCGAGCCGCTCGCGGGTCGAGGCAGACAGGTAGCGCGCGACCAACATCGGCGCAACGTTGGCCCGCCGGTCCATCCGCGTGCGGACCCGCTCGAGCTGCTCCAGCGCGCTCGCGACATCGCGGGCGTCGAGCAGGCGCTTGGCCTCGACCAGCAGCAGCACACGGCTCTTGTCGGGTGCCCGCAGCTCCACCAGGGCGTCGACGCGTAGATTTCCGAGCCGTGCCTCCTCCTCTACGTCAAGCTGCCAGCCGGGGGGAGACGTTGCGCGACGAATGCGAGCGCGCGGCGGAGCACATCGATCTCCCTCTCAAGGGGGGAATCCTCTACATGGGGGTATGGCTGGCTGGGGACGGAGACGGGCATTGCTGCTAGTTGGAGAGTTTCTTCAGGAAAGTATAGCGTTCCGTTGGCAGCGGAGGATAGCTTTTGATCGAAATAGTCCCAGACCGTGACGCATGGGCAGGCGGCTCGGCACCGGCGACACGAGCGTGCGCTTGCTCCCCGGCGCCATGACGGAGGCCGAGGGCTTCTTGGCGGGCCATCCCGAGACGCGCGAGCGCTGCGAGCATGAGGTGGTGGCCGCTTCAAGCCGGCCGCGCCGGGGCCAGTGCAAACCGTCGCTCCCAGCACCCTCTACGAGCCGGAGACGCAGCAGGACACCCGCGATTTTGGCCCACCAGTTGGCCCACCGGCCGAAAAAGCCCCCCGCGTGGCGGTCCCCGACCCTCACCGAAAATCGCTCATTTGCAGGGATCTTTAGGAATGGAGCTAGGGGGACTCGAACCCCCGACCTCCTGGGTGCGATCCAGGCGCTCTCCCAACTGAGCTATAGCCCCACGCGTCGCGAAGGCGTGGTGGGGCAAGTGTAGTGGCACGGATGCCGCCGGAGCGTCCGCCAGAAGATCCGGCGGGGCCGCGATGTCCAAGACAGGTCCTTGGAAGCTCTGGCGCTCGCGCCATCGCCAAGGCTCGAAGCCCCGAGCTCCCGCGGCCCGATCGATGGTCCCAAAAAAGACGGCAGATGGGCCAGGTATGGTTTGGGGGCGCAATGGGATTGCTCAATGACGCCATCCGCGAGCACCTTGAGCTCAAGCGCCTTCGTGGCGTCGATCCGAGTGAGATGGCCCGCGAAGAGCAAGACGCTCTGGGACCCGCGCACCGTGGTGAGAGCGCGGCGTTTGTGGAGCACGGGGCCGACCCCGAAGAGACCTCGGCCGTCCGCGAGGGCCGTGTGTTCGACAAGGTCGAGGTCCACTCGGACCCGGATCTCTCGCACTTGAGCCAGGAGACCGTGGAGCTGGACATGCGGGCGGTCCTGGAGGCGGAGTCGATCGAGGAGGGCGATGGCCACGCGGAGCCAGATCGTCTATCTCCAATGGTCGGGTCGCCGGGAGCATCGCAGCTCCCGGCTCCCACAGATCCCGGCGTGACACTCTCGCGTCACCGGGCTCTTCTCACCAGCTATCAGGGCGAGGGGACCCACCGCCAGTGGGCGAACAGGCCAGGCTCTCGTTTGAGCAGCCCGGTCCACCACCGCTTGAACCGCTTGTAGGTCCTCAGCCGCCTGTACTTCTTCCCAGCCCAGCGCCTCAGGTAGATGCTGACGCGCCGCAGGAGGGGATATAGCGCGGTCCGGTAGAACCGGACGTAGTAGTTCATCCACCCGGCGACGATGGGGTTCAGCCACTTCGCCAGGTCGTTCAGCGACAGGTTGACTTGGCGATGAATCCGCAGTTCGCGGAGTCGTTCGCCCTTGGCCTTGAGTGCCTCGGGGCTGATTCCCGGCAGGAACGACGTGAAGTGCTTGCCGTTCTTGCCGATTGCCCCCCGCGGACGGAAGGCAAACCCGAGGAAGGTGAAGGAGATGTGCTTGTGCTCACCCCCACGGTCACGTCATACCGCGTCGTCGTCCAACGAGTCTTTGGGTTCGCTGGTGGTGACGCATCCGTTTCACCCGCTTGCGGGGGAGCGGTTGCCGGTCTTGTTCATGCGCCGCTTTGCGGGTTCGCGTGTGTATGTGTGCGAGGGCGGGCCGTTGGGGAGTGTGTCGTTGCCCGAGGATGCGACGGATCGTGGCGGGGAGCCAGCTTCGGGCCCGTTGACGGTGGAGGTGCTCGTCGAACTCGTCGTTGTGGTGGGCGCGATCGGTGGGTCGCTGGTGGCGAGGAAGGAATGCTGATGTTGTGCGCGAATAGAGCACAAGATGGCGAGCGGTGTGGGCTTCAGCGAGCTGAGTGTCCCTCAGCTGCGGGCACGGCGGCGGCGCTTGGCGCGATCGGTCGAGGATCCGCAGGCGACGCTGCGTGGCACGTTGCAGCGTCAGGGCAGGCGTTGCGGTCGCGCGGAGTGCCGTTGCGCGCGGGGCGAGCTGCATGGCCCGTACCTGTATCTGGCAGTTCACGGGGATGGGGGCGGCCGGTCGATCTACGTGCCGGGGGCGATGGCGGGGACGGTCGGTGCGCTGGTCGAGGCGACGGCGCGGCGCGAGGCCGTGTTGGCGGAGATTTCACAGATAAACCTCGAGTTGTTGCGCCGGCGGGCGCTGGAGTGATGGGCGGGCGCCGGGATGGATGGCGAGGCGTGTCATGCGCTGGCCAACATGCTGGAGGCGGCGCTCGCGGGGAGCGCGGCCGGTGAGCGCCCAGGCGAAGGTCACGAGTTCGCACCGCGAGCGGCTGGCGGTGGTCTATGTGCGTCAGTTGACGCTCGCGCAGGTGCGGTTCAACACGCAGTTGACCGACCGCCAGTACGGGCTGGTGGAGGAGGCGGTGCGGCTGGGGTGGGAGGAGTCGCGGGTCGTGGTGATCGACTCGGATCTGGGCGTCTCGGGTCGTACCGCGAGCGAGCGGGAGGGGTTCAAGGATCTCGTCAGGCAGGTGTGCGTCGGCGAGGTCGGCGCGATCTTCGGCCTGGAGGTCTCGCGGTTGGCGCGCAGCTCCGCGGATCTGCAGCGGCTGCTGGAGCTGTGCGGCCTGACTGACACGTTGATCGTAGACTCCGACGGGATCTATGATCTGCGCAGTTTCAACGATCGTCTGCTGGTCGGGTTGAAGGGAACGATGTCAGAGGCCGAGCTGCACATCCTTGCGGGCCGTTTGCAGGGCGCCAAGCGCGCGGCAGCTGAGCGTGGCGAGCTACGCTTCCCGCTGCCGGTCGGCCTCGTCTATGACGAGGACGGCCAGACGATCCTCGATCCCGATGAAGAGGTCAGGGCCGCGGTCGCGGAGGTGTTCTTGGCGTTCGCGAAGACCGGGTCGGCGTACGGGGTGGTAGGCGAGTTTGACGGGCGGCGGTTCCCCAAGCGCGCCTATGGTGGTGCGTGGGCCGGCGAGTCTGCGCTGGGGACGCTTGACGCATTCACGCGCGATCGGGGTGCTGTCAAACCCGGCGTACGCCGGGGCGTACGTGTTCGGGCGTTTCCGCTCTCGCCGCGTCGTTTTACCCGATGGCACGATTAAGGTAAAACTCTGTGAGCTGCCTCGCTCGGAGTGGCCGGTCGTGATCCAGTCGCACCATCCCGGCTATATCAGCTGGGAGACTTTCCTTGGCAACGAGCGGCGCTTGCAGGCCAACAATACCCGCAAGGGTGCGCGTCCGGCCAGGGAGGGCCGCGCGCTGTGCCAGGGGATCGTGCGCTGCGGTGGCTGCGGGCGGATGATGTTGACCTCGCACCGGCGGCAGGGCAGCTACTACGAATGTTCACACTCCCGTGCGGATCACACCGCTACGCCTGCCTGCCGCTCCGTCTCCGCGGGCGTCGTCGATGAGCTCCTCGCGCACCGCCTGCTCGCGGCACTCACGCCGCAGGAGATAGCACTCGCGCTCGCTGCCGCGGATGAGGTCTCCGAGCGGCGTACGCGCTCTAGGCGAGCGATCGAGCTGCGAGTTGAGCGCGCTCGCTACGAGGCCGCCCGCGCCGAGCGTGCCTTCCATGCCTGTGAGCCCGAGAACCGCCTCGTCGCTCGCAGCCTGGAGACACGCTGGGAGACCAAGCTCCGCGAGCTCACCGACGCGGAAGCCGAGCTCGCCGAGCAAGCCACGCCGGCGCTCGAGCCCTCGCGTGAGCAGATCGAGCAGCTCGCGCGTGACATCCCCGCACTATGGAACGCCGAGACCACCGCGGAGCGCGACCGCAAGCGGCTGCTGCGCACACTCATCAGCGATGTCACACTCACCTCCGAGCCGGAGAACCGTGAGGTACGCGTCGGGATCCGCTGGCGCTCAGGCGCAGCCGAAGAACACACAGTGAAACGACCACAAACAGCCGCGCAGGCACGACGAACACCCCCGGCAGCGATCGAGATACTCACGCGCCTCGGCCCGTCCAGCACCAACGAGGAACTCCTCGCCGAGCTGCACGCCGCCGGCCTGCGCACCGGCACCGGCCGCAAGTTCGACCTCAAGACCGTGCGCTGGCTGCGCTGGCAGTACAAGATTCCCTCGCCACCTGGCTGGCGTCCACAAGACGGCGAGCTGACAGTCGAGCAACTCGCCCGGCGACTCGGCGTCTCAAGCGGCGCCGTCTACTACTGGATCAGCCACGGCCAGCTCCAAGCGCGCCGCGGCCCCAGAAACCAGCTGTGCATCACCTTCGACGCTGACGTCGAGCGGGCGTGCCGTGAGCGTATCACCAACTCTATTCACATCCCTACCCAAGCCCAAGCCAATGCTGCGTGAGGTGCAATATGAAGCCACCGTGCCGACGGTTGCTGTCCTTGCAATAGACAACTCTCGTCTTGGTGGGGTGCAGCCGCAAGCCCACCTCGCTCATCCGCGCGACAATCCCGGCAAGCACCTCTTCCGCCTGATACCGGCTCGTGCAATGCACGACAGCATCATCGGAGTAGCGCTCAACCGGACAGCCCGGGAAGTTCCGGGCCATCCAGGCGTCGAACGCGAAGTGCATGAATAGGTTCGTCAGGATCGGCGAGACCGCCGACCCCTGCGGAGTTCCCCTGTCTCGCTCAACAAGGGTGCCGTCCGGCTGCTGCAACGGGGCAGCAAGCCACCGCTTCACATACAGCAGCACCCACGGGCAGTCGGTGACCGCTTCCACCGCCTTGACCACGAGGTCCCACGGCACCTCATCGAAGGAAGACACGACACACTGCCCATCTCGATGGGTTTCCCCCGGCGGTGCGGATCGTGCGAGCGCGTCATGCATTGGAGGGCCAGTCGCTTGGGGTGATGGGTTGGATGCGCCGGCACGGCCGGCTGGAGCTGATCTTGGTGCTGGCGGATGGCAGCACCTCGCTGATCCCGGCGGCATGGACTGACCTGCAGGCGCCGGCGGTCGAGGAGCCAGCGCGGGTGGGGACGCTGGGGTCGCTGGAGGATCTGCTGGCGGCGCGGCGGGTGCTCGACGGTGTGCTGCGCGATGCCGTCCTGGCCGGGGAGCATGATCTTGGGCGGCCAAGCAGCGAGGAGATCACCGACGACTGTGCAACTACACCTCGGTCTCGCCGAGAGCCTAGCGCCCGCGGGGGCGCTGTGGGAGCTGCTGGACGAGGACGATCGCCGCAGCGCGATGCTGCTGCTGAGTACGATGATCGCGCAGAGCGTGGCGGGCGAGCAGGAGGAGACAGACGATGAGTGAGACCTCGAAGGTGACCGCGTCTCACCTGCAACGAGCAGCGTTTGTTTATATCCGCCAGTCCACGCAGGGGCAGGTGGAGCGCAACACAGAGTTGACTGAGCGTCAGTATGCGCTCGTGGAGCGCGCGATCGAGCTGGGCTTCGCACGCGAGCAAGTCGTCGTGATCGACGAAGACCTCGGCATCTCGGGCTCCGGGGAGACCGACCGCTCCGGGTTCGCGAAGCTCGCGGCCGAGGTCGCGCTCGGCCACGCAGGGCTGGTGCTCGGCCTGGAAGTCTCCCGCCTGGCCCGCAACAACTCCGACTGGTACCGGCTCTTGGATCTGTGCGGTGTGACAGATACCGTGATCGGTGACGCTGACGGTCTCTACCACCCAGGATCGTTCAACGACCGCCTGCTTTTGGGGCTCAAGGGCACGATGAGCGAAGCCGAGCTGCACGTCCTGCGGTCCCGGCTCAATGGCGGGATTCGTAACAAGGCCAAACGCGGCGAGCTGCGCCGCGGGCTGCCCGTCGGCTTCGTCTGGGGCGAGCAGGACGGCGAAGTGCTCCTGCACCCCGACGAAGCGATCCATGGCGCGATCGCGGTGATCTTCGAGCGGTTCGCCGAGCTCGGCTCCGCACGCCAGGTATGGGTCTGGCTGCGCCGCGAAAAGGTTAATTTCCCGTTGCAGCGTTTCCAGACCGGAGAGATCGAGTGGGTGACCCCAACCTACCACCAGGTGCATAACGTGCTCACCAACCCGGTCTACGCCGGCGCTTACGTCTACGGCAAGACGCGCCAGGAACGCTACGTCGACGAGCACGGCCAGACGCGCAAGCGCGTCCGTCACCTCCCCAGGGCAGACTGGGAGGTCGTGATCTGGGATCACCACCCTGGCTTCATCAGCCAACAGACCTTCGACGCTAACTGCGCGCGCCTCGCGAGCAACACACGCCCACGCGCACACGAAGCGGGCGGCGCGGTCCGCGAGGGCCAAGCACTTTTGCAAGGAATCGCGGTGTGCGGACGCTGTGGACGAAAGCTGAAGGTGCACTACCAGGGCAAACGCGGCCACAGGAGCCCGGCCTACCACTGCCCGGGCAGCGTGATCGTTGAAGGTCGCGGGCAGTGGTGCTTGCGGATCGGCGGCAAGCGAATCGAAGAGGCAGTCACCGAAGCGCTCTTGGCCGCGCTCACTCCAGCAGGTGTGAAGGCCGCGCTCACAGCGGCCGAGACACTCGAGGCTGACCACGACGCTGCGCTCGCGCAGTGGCGCCTGCAAGTCGAGCACGCCAAATACCAAGCCGAGCGAGCCGAGCGGCGCTACCGCCAAGTCGAGCCCGAGCACCGCCTCGTCGCGCGTGGCCTGGAGCGCGAGTGGGAGCAAACACTCACAGCGCTTCACACCGCTGAGGCCGAGCTCCAGCTGCGCGAACACCAACGCCCACGCACCCTCACCCCAGCCGAGCACACACAGCTGCTCGCGCTCGGCGCGGACCTCGGCCGTGTCTGGTCGGCACCTACCACCACCGACCGCGACCGCAAGCAACTCCTGCGAACACTGATCGAGGAAGTTATCCTCAACGTCATCCGCGAGGAGCAACGCGCGACGCTCACCATACGCTGGCGCGGCGGCGCACTCACAGAGCTCGTCGTCCCGCTCCCGCATCACACACCCGCGGTCCGCACCGACGAGGACACCCTCGCGCTCTTGCGCCGTCTCGCTGTTCACTATCCCGACGCTCAAATCGCCGGGATCCTCAACCGTCAAGGCCGACGCTCCGCCAAGGGACAACGCTTCACTATCCAAATCGTCTCCAGCCTGCGTACCCACTGGAAAATCCCTTGCCACCAGCCGCCCGCCGAGGCACCCGACGGCGAAGTGCTCCCCGTCGGCAAGGCCGCCGACGTACTCGGTGTCGCGGCATCCACGATCTTCCGCTGGCTGCAGGCCGGGTTCATCCCCGGTGAGCAGCAGACCCCCGGCGCTCCCTGGCGAATCCGCGTCAACGACGAGCTCCGCGCACTGTTCGTCGAGGACGCCCCCGCCGGCTACGTCCCGATCGTCGACGCGATGCGAACCCTGGGCGTCTCCCGCCAAACAGTGTTGCAGCGTGTCAAGCGCGGCGAGCTGCAAGCACTCCACGTCCGCAACGGACGCCGAAAAGGCCTGCGAATACTGGTCCCAACCCCCGAAAACACCCTCTTCGACACCACCCCCATCAGCATGCAGGCAGTGTGACGATGGCACCAAGAACTTCTGGACATCAAGATCGATGGTCCAGTCGTACTTCCAGCACCGCTGCCGGCATGTCCCAAACGCTTCCAGGGCCGACTTGCCCGGCCGGTAGCCATAGGAGTCCGGGTGGAACCTCGGCTCCGCCCGTTCCCCCAGATACATGGCCGCGACCGTCATAGCCACCCCGTCCGCGATCGTGGGCACACCTAGCACCCTGACCCCCGGGCTGTGCGGCTTAGTGCTCTGGCTCGGAAGTTCGCCGACGTATTCGTAGGTCAGGCTGCTTTGGTGGCGGGTAGGTCGAGTCGCTGGGCGAGGCGGTCGAGGTCGGCACGGGTGAACTTCCACTCGAACGGTTGGGCGATCTGCTCGTAGCGGCGGCCGAACGCGAGTAGTTGCTGTTCGAGGTTGGCGAGGTCCGGGAAGTCGTTGGGGGTGAGGACCTTGCGCTGGACGACGGAGAAGTAGATCTCGGCCTGGTTGAGCCAGCTGGCGTGCACGGGGGTATGCACCAGGATCAGGTTCTTGTACCTGCCTTGGAGGCGTCTGATCGATGCCTTGCCGCGGTGCGCGGAGCCGTTGTCGACGATCACGAACACGCGTCGGGCCTTGCTGTAGGGCTCGGCGCTCATGAACTGCTCGATCAGCGCGTCGAACGGGACGATCCCGTCGGCGGGTGCGCACCGATCGAACAGCTTCGCGCGGCGTGCGTCCCATGCAGCGAAGTAGCACAGAGCGCCGCGTCTCTCGTACTCGTGCTCGACGCGCTGGCCGCGCTTGACGGCTGGGGTGGCGGGCAGCGTCCGGTGCTTGCGGTCGCGGGCTTGGATCGATGGCTTCTCATCGCAGCAGACGACGTAGTCGCCGGGGTGCAGCAACTCGCCCTCCCAGCGCCCCGCGTACAGGTCGAGGATCCGGCCGGCCTTGGCGGTGAAGTCGGGATCGCGGGGGAAGATCCAAGAGCGGTACTGCCACGGCTTGATCGCATCTTCTGAGAGCCAGCGCCAGACGGTGATCCCGGAGATCACCTCAGCGCGTACCTGAGGGGGGAAAAGTCGGCGGCCTGCCGCGCCGGGGTCGGTCCTCCAGGCCGGTCATGCGTTGCTCGAAGAACCGCTTGCGCCACTGCGAGACGACATCGCGTTTGACGCCTGCCCCCGCAGGGCCGACGCCGGAGGGCCGACGATCCTCCATCTCTCGCACAGCTCCACCTATTAGTACTTTGGGATCTTGTCACTCGGTCTGTGGGGTGGTCGGGGTGAGCGGAATGTGATCGAGCTCGATGGCCTGCTGACAGGTGGAGCAGCGGCCGTCCCAGCACTTGAAGAGCGGCTGCAGGAGCAGTACCGCTTTCGGGAGTGTCAGGCCGGCCGCGGGTGATTTGGGTACTGCCGCTCCAGGGTCAGGAAGCCGTGAGCGGCGGTGACCAGCGCGGTGTGGTGATACCAGCCGAGGTAGGAGCGGCCCTCGTAGTGGTCAAGCCCGAGCTCGCCCTTGAGCTGGCGGTAGTCCAACTCGATCTATCCACCGCAGCCGGGCGAGGCGCGCGAGGCGCTCGGGTGGGGTGTCGGCGGGGAGGTTGCTGATCCAGTAGTCGCTGCGGCTCGCTCGCGCCGGTCGGCCACTCACGATCAGCCACTCCTCGCGCGGCGGCACAGCGGCCGGGGATCTACGGGTGCGGCGCGATCACGCGCACGCATCGCGAACCGCGAGCTGATCGTCTCGCCGTCGCGGGTCCGGTAGCGGAACGTCTGACACTTCCGCGGCGCCCAGCCCAGGCGCGGCGATCGCCTTGATCGCCGCCGGCTCGCGGTCCGCGCTGGCCAGGGCGCTCGGCGCCCGGCCCTCGCTGAGCCGGTCCGCGCGCGGGACCGCTGAACGTGGTCTCCGGCGTCATACACGCGGGCTCGGCGTTGACGGCCAGCACGTACTGGTCCGGCCCGGTCAAGACGCGTCGCGCAGCTCGGTGTTCTTGCCGTACGCCTCATCGCCGAGCACCGGCGCGGGCGGACCTCCCAGCCGCCGCCCGCTCGACCAGACCACGCGGCCTGCTCGGGCTTGGTCTGAAACTCGACCTCGGCGGGGATCTTCGCCTTCTCGACGACGCTCAGGATCCTCGACACCAATCCTCCGGCAGATACAACGCCCAGCCCAAGCGGCACCGTCCCGGTGCTCCCCGACGGCGTGCAGCGACACCGCGATCTGACAGTTCCCGATCTTCCCCAGCGTCCCCGAGTACTGGCGCTTGACCCCCGGCGAATACTTGCCGTCCTTCACGAACCCCGTGTCATCGAGCACCCACGCCTGCACATCGATCTCCGGAGCCACCCGCTCAGCGACCGCCCGCTCGACCACCGCCGGATCCCACGGACTGTCAGCCAGGAAGTGCTGCATGCGCCTCGTAGTCAGCCTCCCCACCCAGCCGCTCCGCCATCGGCCACAACGACTTACGAGCACCCTGCTCAAGCAGCCCGCGCAGATACACCCCCCGCTCACCATCTGCGCCGGCCGGTTCATCGCCCCAGCCAACACCGAGTTCCCGAACGCCTCCAAGCGCTCCATCACCACCATCGGCGTATCCACATCTTCGACCTCGACATCCGCTGCCACGATCACTGCCATCACGCCTCCTCATGTCAACACCCAGACACGAGAAGGGTTCGACAAACCCACAGCGAAACCCTACAACAAGATCCCAAAGTACTACTATGTAAGGGGTCTTCTACACGGCTCCTCCTTCAGCGTTCGTGACACACAGTGTGGCTCCATCGCGCGCAAGGGTGGAGTTCTCCGCCACGGGTGCGGGCGCGACGGGCGACTCCCTGGAATGGGAGGTCCCGGGAGAGCGCAGGCACGGCTTCAGCGGACGGCTTCGCGAGGAGGAGTCTGCACCCGCGCACCGGGTCCTCGATGCCAGAAAGGTGCCGGTCGGGGATGTCCTCGCGGGAGCATCGGACTCCCTGCGCGGTACCCGCGGCCAGGAGCGCCTCTGGCTCGATCGCCAGCCCGTGCGCGATCTCGGCGTTGACCGGTAGCCCCTCGCCGACTTCCCTGCTGAAATCGTTGCCCTAGACTCGGTTGCCCCTGGGGCCATAGCTCAGCTGGGAGAGCGCCTGCTTTGCAAGCAGGAGGTCGGCGGTTCGATCCCGCCTGGCTCCATCGGAGGAAGTACCTGCAAATAGGTGGGTTTCGGGGGGGCGGGTGGTATCCGATTGGTACTCGGTTTTGGCGGAGAGTACCGCAGGTGAGTACCACATCTGGTCTTATTTTGCGGGGGATTTGGGATTTGGCGGGTTGCAGGCAGGAGGTTGCTGGTTCGATACCAGCTGGGTGGGCGAAACTTCTCGGCGCGCAAACCAGGCGCTGATGGCGGCGTCAGCGGTCGGGATTGGCTGATGGGTCACCCTCGTTGCTTGGGGCGCAGCAGCAGGCTCCTGCTGTTGATGCGTTGATGCGATAGCATCAAGTCGATGCGCACGACGCTCGATATCGACGATGACGTAGTTGCTGCTGTCTTCGAGATCTGGCCGCCTGCGAGCACCGCTCGCTTGGCTCCGTCATCTCCGCTCTAGCGCGGCAGGGCCTGACGCCTGCGCGGGTGGAGGCCGACGATGGCCTGCCGGTGATTCGTGTGCCATCCGGCACCCCGCCCATCACCCCAGAGATGGTGAGGCGCGCCCTCAATGAGGATTGACGCGCTCTCATGGCGTTGCTGGACGTCAACGCGCTGATCGCGCTCGCGTGGGACTCTCATGTGCACCATGCGAGAATGCGCGCGTGGTTCGCCGAGAACAGCTCGGATGGATGGGCGACCTGTCCGCTCACTGAGAGCGGCTTTGTGCGAGTGTCATCCACCCCCAGGTGCTCCCGGCCGCCATTGGTATCGATGCAGCGCGCGCTGTGCTGTCCGCGTTGCGCGCGCGCGATGCCCACCGGTTTCTCACCGACGACGTATCGCTCAGCGACAGCGATGTCCCAGCAATCACGGGTCACCGCCAGGTGACAGATGCGCACCTGCTGACACTTGCTCGTCGTCGCGGAGTGCGCCTTGTAACCTTCAATGCAGGAGTGCTGGCGCTGAGCCAGGGACGCGATGTGGAGTTGCTGACCGTTTCCTGAGCTTTTTTTGACTACCCTCAACTACCAGGCACGAACACGTTGAGACTTGCGACCCTACGGCGAGACCTGGAACCTAGTCGGCGTTTACTGACACCTTGAGGATGCCGAAGGCAATGAGCTCTCGGAACAGATCATTTGCCCTTGCTGGTATGTCATCCTTCTCAAAGGTGATGTATCCGATCGACTCATAGTTGGTTGCAAGATCAACACCGTCCTCGCGGAAGACCACTATGCGGTTGTCGTACATGGCCGAGGCAGCACCCATTACAGCTCGTGAACCACGTTCTCGCTAGGACGCCAAAGGGATTGACCGTCCTTATCGAACAGCTCCTCGTCGGCCGAGAATATGAGAATGGCCGCACCGCATTCTTCCGTAGTCTCCTTGACCTTTGTTGGAATCGGCCGTCCTCTATTTGGCTCGTCTTCCGCCACCTTGTGCGGAATCCCATACTCAGTGAGAATCTTTACTAGCTGGTCGCGGGGCTTCTTATTCCTGCCGTGTCCAACGAAGATCGCATTAGGTCGTTTCCTCGCAGCTAGTGCCTCGGGCTCAGTGGGCGCCGGGATGCCTTCACCCTCAGTAGATGTCGAATTTTCGACAGCACCTGTTTCCCCGTCGTCTCCTTCGTCGGCCTGCTCGGCCTGCTCCTCCGAAGTGGAAGCAGGAGTCCCGGTCATGTCCACCCACTTGCCCCCGCTCATGCTTCGGAGGAGGCCGGCCGTCTCAGCGTCCGCAAGAATGTGTTCCATGCACTCCTCGACCCGATCGTTCGCCGAGTACGCCGGTCAGCTGGCTCCCACCCGTGCTGGGATCATCTTGTTCGGGCGAGAGCAGGCCATCCATTTCCCTGACGCGCAGATTCGATGCGTGCAGTTTCGGGGAGCCGACAAGAGCAAGCCGGTGGTCAAGAGCGAGGACCGCGACGACACGGTGCTCGACGG
This sequence comes from uncultured Solirubrobacterales bacterium, assembly GCA_963813765.1. GTDB lineage: Bacteria > Actinomycetota > Thermoleophilia > Solirubrobacterales > Solirubrobacteraceae > Palsa-744. The sequence continues at coordinate 84,669 of CAWFAB010000005.1, read as the reverse complement.
GATCGAGGCGGCGATCCGGTTCATCGAGCGCAACACCGACCGGATCGTGCGGGTCACGGGGCGCACGCAGCGAGAAGAGCTGGATCTCTATCCGCGTCCTGCCGTCCGCGAGGTGCTCAACAACGCGGTCGCCAATGCGGACTACGCCGTGGAGGGCGCCTCGATCTTCGTTGCCCTGTGCTCCGATCGCCTTGAGATATCGAGTCCTGGGACGTGGCCGCCGGGCTTCTCTCGCGAGGACTTCGAATCCGGCGTGAGCCTGCGCCGCAACAAGGCCATCTCGCGAGTGCTGATGCGACTGGGCGTCATCGAGGGCTACGGGAGCGGATACGACCGTGTGATCGCGGCCTGCCGTGACGATGGCTACCCCGAGCCTGAATGGATTGAGAACGGGCCGCAGATCAAGGTCGTCATCCGGCCGCATCCGAGCAGCGACTTGTCCGCCCAGCCGATAAGCGACGGTCCACGTGGAGGGCGGGAACGGTCACGTCTTACGGTGGAGGAGCGAGACGCCGCCGTTCTGGCCGCAATCGACAATCTAGAGCGACCCAATACGGCTGACATCCAGCGACAGACTGGTCTCTCGACCCGGAGCTTGGGACGCAACCTTCGTCGCCTTCGAGACGCAGAGGTCATCGAGTTTGTCGGCTCTCCAAAGACGGGCTTCTATCGTCGCGCGTGAAGTAACTCTGCCGTACTCTGCCAATCACTGCCGTACTCTGCCAATCACCGCCACCTTGTACGAATTGTGTGGCGATGGTCAGCGTTCCGACGATCAGCGCTCGGCCTCGGTCCTCGCCTGTTCACTCGACGGCCGGGCCGCGAACGCCAGATTGACCCGCTCAAGATCCTCGGGGCGTGCCTTGGCATGCATGTAGCGCTCCGTGGTCGTGATCCGCGAGTGCCCAAGGAACTCCTGCACGAACCGCGCGTCGGCGTGCCGGGCCAAGAGGCTACCGGCAGCATGGCGCAGTGCGTGGAAGCGCAGCGGGCGCAGTCCGGCGGCGGCGCGTGCCGCCTTGAACCGGTGGCGGACGGCTGAGGGGTCAAGGCGTCGGCCAAGGCGGGAGCAGAAGATGTAGTCCTCACGTGAGGTGTAGTCGCCGCGGGCCCGCAGACGTTCGAGGGCTTCTGCCGCTGGGTCCGCGAGCGGAAGGAAGCGCGCCTGCCAGCTCTTGGTCGGCCCCTCCACGCCGGCGGACACCGCGCGGTGGACGACCATGCGGCGCGTGTCGAAGTCGATGTCCTCCCAGCGCAGCGCGATCAGCTCGCCGAGGCGCAGGCCGGTGTAAGCGGCGAGACGGAACAGCTCGCCGTCCTGTGCGTCTTCGCGTGCGCGCCACATGATCTCCTCGGCGCTCAGGTTGGCCGGCTGTGCGCCGCGATGCGATCCGTCGGCTGCCGCGGAGGCGATCATCTCCACCTCCTCCGGCTCGTAGAAGTCGAGCACCGCCGGTGGCGGTTCACGGCGTTTGGTCGTCGCCGCCACGGGATTGGATGGCAGATTGTGTGTGTCCGCGCGGCAGGCAAAGCCAAAGATCGCGGAGAGCACCTGCCGGTTCTTGTTGACCGAGCGGGGGGAGACGCCCTGGCGGTCCAGCCCGCGCAGGAACGTTGAAACCTCTCGTGTGGTGATCTTCGCCGCGGGCCGGTCGCCGAACGCGGCGATGAGCACCCCGGGGCTCTTGCCCTTGCCGCGGCGGTGCGGCGCTCCGGGCTCGGCGAGCATGTAGCGGTAGTCGCTCAGGGTTGACGGCTTGGCGCCGCGCTCGTGCTGCAGGTGCTCCAGCCACTCTGCTGCCAGCTCGCGGAATGTCACGCCGCGCTCGCGGCGCTCTCGCTCGCCTGCTTCGATCGCGCGCTCCTCCTCGTCGTGCTCGGCGATCAGCTCGGCCATGCGCACCGTCGCGCGCTTCTCGTCGAAATAGCCATCCGGTACTCGCCCGCGCCGCGTGACCCATCCGCTGTCGTCGGCCGCCCGCTCAAGCCACGCTGGTCCTATGCGGCGCTTCACCTGTCGCCCTGCACGCCGCCACTTGGCCTCGTAGGCGGGCCTGTTCGCGCTGCCCGCAACTACGAGCGCGCCGGTTGGATCACCGCCGCTTTGCTTACCTTCACTCGCCATTCTAATACAGAGTACCACGTGAGTACCACGTGGCCCCGAGTACCGCTTTGAGTACCACACTAGTCAGTTTCGCCAGTTATAACGCCACTTTGGCCGACCCAAATCCCCGTATCCATTGGCTCCAGCAAGCCCGCCCCTGCTTTGAAAGCAGGAGGTCGCCGGTTCGATCCCGGCTGGCTCCACTTGAGAAATGCCTGCTAATTGGCCTGTTTTGAGACTCACGGCAGTGGCGGGATACCGGCAGGGACGAAGCGGGGACGAAGCATCGCTTAGAGGAGGAGGAGGCGATCCGACCTTTCCGGCGCCCCCGTCGCTGGATCGCTGGGCTGACCTTCGGGCTCCCTCCATTGAATCGCGGCGGCAACGGGGGTCAAACCCACGTCCGGCACCGCATCGAGATTCGGGCGCGCAGGGAGGCTCCGAGCGGTGGATAGATCGCTGCGCTGGCGATCGACTGTAGCGTCTGTGTTACACTCTGGTCCGCCGGGCGACACGGGCACCAGCCCCGATCCGACCTGCCTCCCATCATGGCCAAGCTCCTCAACACCAGCTACTACGACAGACGCCGCCGCGACTGGCTTGCAGACGAGGACACTCGCTCGGAGTACGAGCGCGCGCGGCACGAGATCGAGCAGATCGACGCCGTCATCCGCTCGCTGGACGAGCTACGTGAGGACGCGGGGATGTCGAAGGCAGAGCTGGCGCGGCGTGTGGGACGCAACCCCGCCAGCATCAGGCGCCTGTTCACGGCCGAGCAGGCGCGCCCAGAGCTGCCGCTCATCATCTCGATCGCCAACGCCCTGGACGCCAGCGTCGAGATCAGGCCCCGCTCACGGAGATCGACCGGCAAGCGGCGTGGGCACCGCGCTGTGGGAGTCTGACGCGCCCCGAAACGGCCACCGGCTGCCGTGGTGGCTTGGGACATCGTCTTCTATGCGACCGCCGAGGGCTCCGTGCCGGGCGCGGATTTCATCGATGGCTGCTCCGCGAAGATTCGGGGAACGATTCTGGCCGTGCTCGACGCGGTCGCGGCGGCCCCGCCACCCGCCTTCTCCGGCGGAGGAAAGTGGGAGGCCATGCACGGCGACATGGGCGGCTACTACGAGATCCGCGTCACCGGCCCGGGCCGCGAGCAGTTCCGGCTCTTCTGCCTGCTGGAGAACGCCGACACACGCACCTTGGCCGTGCGTGGCCTACCTGGACCGGCCATTGCCGTGATCGCTGGGATGCGCAAGAAGAGCGGGACCATCTTCAGCGAGCGCGACTACGCCAAGGTTCGACAGCTCGGCAGCGACCACACCGCGCAGACACCTCGACGCATCGCCCAATGACGCCCACAGGCGAGAACCCCCGGGCCAGCAAGGACAAGTTGCCGAATCGCGAGTCGCCCGGCGCGTGTGGCCCGGAGCACGCCAGGGAGCAGGCCCGCGGCGCCGGGTCTCGCCAGATGGTCCTCTCTGACGTCATGGGAGCGGATTGGGGGCCTGTCAGCAATGATCTCGATAGGAGAGTTCCCGCGTGCGAACTCGCTGCACCCGCGCACTGCAGCCAGACGGATTGTCGCAGCCGCAGGCTGGATCTCAAGTTGGCCGAACGGCCGGCTCGACAGCGCGCCGCGTCTCGCAGTACAAGCGACTAGCGTATGGCCGCGACGCTCGCGACGCTCGCCCCGCGTACTCATCGCGCACACGCGGTGGAGGCGATCGTGGCGCTGGAGCTGATGTACGACTACCTGGACGGCCTCACCGAGCAGCCGGCGCGGGATCCGCTGCGCAGCGGCCGTCAACTGTTCGGAGCCTTCACCGACGCGCTCGCCGCCGCGCCCGCGCGAGCGGGCGACTACTTCCGCCTGCACCCCTCCGACGACGGCGGCTACCTGGCCGAGCTGAGCGCCGCGGTGAGAGCCGCGGTGGGAGCGCTGCCCGCGTGGGAGGCCGTGTCGGCCGCGGCGCGGGGGAGCGCGGCGCGGTGCGCGGAGGCACAGGTGCGGGTGCACGCGGCGCCACAGGCGGGCGCCGCGCAGCTGGAGGAGTGGGCAAGAGCGCAAGCGGCGGGCACGGCCCTTGAGTGGCGCGAGTTCATGGCCGGGGCGGTCTCCTCGGTGCTTGCGGTGCATGCGCTGATCGCCGCCGCCGCGGACGAGCGCACCACCCCCGCCGAGGCAGCCGCGATCGACTCCGCGTATCTGTCGATCAGCGCGCTGAGCACAATGCTGGACGGCGTGATCGACTACGAGCGGGACAGCGCGACCGGCGAGGCGTGGTACGTGCGCCACTACGACAGCCGCTCAGCCCTGGCCGATCGAATCGTGGCGGTGATGAGGGACGCAAGACAGCAGGTTCAGACGCTGCCGGGCGCCGCTCACCACACGATGACGCTGGTGGGCGTGGTGGCCTACTACACGAGCGCGCAGGAGGCCACGCAGGGCATCGCGGCGCCGCTGACGCACCGCGTCCACGACGAGCTTGGAGCACTGGCGGCGCCGACCCTGGCGGTGATGCGCGCGTGGCGCGCGGCCAAGCTGCTGAGGCAGGCGCTCCCAGGCAGGCAGCGCACGACGCTGGCGGCGCGCGGCGGTGTCGCCGGCCCGAGAACACTCCCCTTCGGCCGGCGGCCGACCGCCGGCGCCGGACCCCGATGAGAACAGCGATCACATGCGCCCTCGCCATGCTTGCCGGGGCGGCGGCGGTCCCGGCGGTCCCCGCGCCGGCGGGAGCGCTCACCGCCGGCGCCGTGCGGAGATCCGAGGGCAGACGAGCCCGAACAGCGCGGGCGCTGAACATCACCGACACGGCGCACCTGCGCTTCGTGCGCGAAACCGCCGCCTCGACGCTCATAGAGGAAGGCAAGGCGACGGGCGGGCTGCCGGGAACGGCGCCGCCACGCGGACATCCGTGCCGTGCCCCCGACGTAAAGGCCCTCCCCACAGCCGATCGATCAGCCTTGGCGATTCTAGCCATCGCCTTGAGGCGCCGGTGTTCCAACTTATCTTGGAACTTCGGCGGGTTCGCGTCGCCAGACGGCCAGAGCGCATCTCAGGGCCTCCTGCCATCATCTCTGGCCAGCGGTAGCGAGACCACGTGATGGGGGTCTACCCGCTGCTGGGCGACGACACGGAGCAGCCGTCAGCAGTCGCCGAACGGGTTCTCGACTCGTACTCCAGCGTAGTCTTGGCCGTCGTTCGGGTCCTCGGAGAGGACGACCTCGCAGCCGAGCGCCCGCGCGGCCTCGAGGATCGCCGCATCCCAGTAGGAGATCCCGAATCGCTGCCGCGTGGACATCGCGGCGAGCATCACGCCGATCGTTGTCTCCTGGACGGGGAAGCGCCGGAAGGAGTCCACCAGCGCCGCGGCCTGCTCGTGGGTCAGACGGTCTGTTCGGGTCTCGCGGGTCGCCTGGACGTAGAACTCCTGGAGCACCTGGACCGAGAGCCCCACGTCCCTGGCGGAGAGGAGCTCGTTTGCTCGCGCCGCCTTCGTTCGCTCGTCGGGGTCGCGGGAGATCGCGTAGAGCAGGACGTTGGTGTCAACGAACCGCACGCCGGTGCAGCTCCTCGCGGTCGAGGCGGTCGCCGGCGCTGAAGCGATCGATCTGCGCCTGGGTGCTCCGCTGCTGAGCCTCGCTCGCCCCTCACGCGGGGCTGACGAGAACCAGCGGGATCGGGCGAGCGGTCTTGCGCTGGTAGGCGTCGTAGCGCCCGTGGTTGTTGTCGTTCACGAGCCGCCACAGGCGGTCGTACTCCTCGTCTCCCGGTTCGAGGACGCGCGCGTTTCCGGGGCTCCTCGTGCGGGCGACCTGGATCTCGACCTCGGGCTTGGCGCGTACGTTGTAGAGCCATCCCGGCGCGCGATCGGAGCCGCCGTTGGAGGCGACCAGCACGTAGTCGTCGCCGTCGGCGGCGTAGACGAGCGCGTTGCAGCGCTGCGCACCGCTGCGCCGGCCGGTGCTCCGCAGCAGCAGCGTGGGCACCCCGATCGTCCCGTGGCCCACCCTCCCGTCGCTGCGCTCGTAGAGCTGCTGGTGGAGCTTCAGGAGGGGACCCTGGATCGCGTCGGTCAAGCTCACGCTCGCAGTGTAGGGCTTATTACTGAGCCCAACCAGCAGCGACCACTGATGGGGGGCGCACGGGCGGGATCTACGTTCTTCTCAGCATTTCGAGAAAAGACCGCGGAGGAGGTCTCGCAGCGATGAAGCGCAGCGCCGAGCAGCGCGATCCCGAGGGAGGCACACGGTGATCCGCCTCGCGCGGCTTTCGATCCGCAGGCCCCTCGCGGCGCTGGTGGGCTGGACCGTCGTGGCGGCGGCCCTCGCGGTGATCGGCCTCGGCGCGGACCGCTCGCTCTCGCCCTCGATCGTGATCGTGCCGGGCACGGAGTCCTCGCACGCGCAGCACCTCTACGAAGCGCAGTTCGGCCCCACGCAGCTGGCGCCGATCCTGCTGGAGGGTCCGCAGGCGCAGCTGGAACGGCAGGGCCCGCCGCTGGTGCGCGCGCTCGCGAGGCGCCCGCACACGCGCGTGCTCTCCGCGTGGGACACGGGAGCCGCCTCGGAGGGCCTGCGCCCCTCGCGGACCGCCGCGATGATCGTGGTCTCGGTGGACCGCCCCGAAAAGGACGTGGTCAACCACGACCAGCCGCAGATCGAGGCGCTGGTGGCGCGACAAGGTCACCCGTCCTGTGCACGCGAGCGTCACCGGGCAGCCCTCGATCGACCGGGCGCTGAAGAACGAGGCGCTCTCGAGTACGCGCCGCGCGGAGCTGATCGCGGTCGCGATCCTCTTCCTGGCGCTGCTAATCGGCCTGCGCGCGCCGCTCGCGGCGCTGCTGGTGGCGGTGCTGGGCGAGGGGACGGTGCTCGCGGGCTTCGGGCTGATGACGCTGCTCGGCAAGGTGATCGAAACCGACCCGATCGCGGTGGCGCTGGCATCGATGACGGGCCTCGCACTGGGGGTGGGCTGCTCGCTGCTGATCCTCGACCGCTTCCATCAGGAGGAGCTCGCCACACCGGGGAGCGTGCGCGAGGCGGCGGCGGCGGCGTCGAGCGCGGTGGCGGGCACGGGCCGCGCGGTGCTGTTTGCGGGCACGGGTCTGATCCTCGCGCTGCTGCTGGCGACGGCGATCGCGCCGACGAAGATCCTCACCTCGCTGGGCATCGGTGTGCTTTTGTGCTCCGCGCTCGCGGTGGGGGCGGCGGTCGTGGTGATGCCCGCCGCGCTCGTCCTCTTCGGGCGCGACGTCGCGGTCGGGCGCAACGCCCCGGCGGGGCTGGTACGCGACTGGGACCGCCTGGTGGGCGCGGGCGCGTGGGCGCGCCGCAACGCGATCGGCGCGGGCGCGGTGGCTACAGCGGCGCTCGTGGTGCTCGCGATCCCGGCGCTCTCGCTGAAGACGGGGCCCCCGGGAGTGGGCCAGCTGCCGAAGGGCAACTCCGCGCGGGTGGCGTTCGAAGAGGTCGCGCGGGTGATGGGCCCGGGATGGCCGACCCCGTACGACCTGATCGTGGTGAACCCCGCGGGGCCGATCACCACGGCGTCGATGCTGGCGAGCCTCGACAGGTTCCAGAAGCAGATCGCAAAGGACCCGGCGGTCGCCTCGGTCGCGGGCCCGGGCGCACTGAGCTCTCAGACCAAGCCGCTGGGCAAGCTGCCGAAGTCGCTGCAGGAATCGGGGAAGCTGCTGAAGGGCGGCAAGCGCGATCTCGGGCGGCTCGCAAACGGCCTCGGCCAGGCGGGGGCGGGAGCGCAGACCCTGCAGAGCGGCCTCGCGGAAGCGACGGCGGGCGCGGGCAAGCTGCACAGCGGGTCGAGCAGCGCGCAGTCGGGCGCGGCGCAGCTGCACGCTGGACTGGCGGCGGCGCGCAGCGGCTCGGCGCAGCTGGGGGGCGGCCTGGAGCAGGCGCTCACGGGGGCCAACGCACTGAAGACCGGGGCCAGCCAGGCGCTCGCGGGCTCGGTGGAACTGGCCAGCGGCCTCAGCTCGGTGCACGCCCCGGCGGCGGAGAGCGGTGCCCTCGATCAAGCAGCTGGCGACGCTCACCGCGGGCACGAGCACCGCGCTCAGCGCCCTGCAGGGCCAGGCGCAGGGCGCGGCGGGGGAGGTGGCGAGCGCGATCGCGGCGCTGGAAGGGATGGGCGGCGCGGCCAAGGGCGATCCCCACTACGACGAAACGCTCGCGGCGCTGCGGCGTGCGGGCGGCTCGGTGGGCGCGGTGGCGGGCGGCGCCGCGAGCGCCGCGCCGAACGCGGCGAGCGCGGCGGGGATCGCCTCGAAGGCGGCCGTCGCAGACGACGTTCCTGGCGAGCGCGCTGGGCGAACTGAAGCAGCGGCGCGACGCGGCTGCAGGCGGGCCTTGCGAAGCTGCACGCCGGCAACGCCCAGCTGGCGGGGGGGGTCGACAAGCTCGCGGGCGGCGGGGGCCAGCTGACGGCGGGCCTGACGAAGCTGCGTAACGGCGCGGGCGAACTGGAAGCCGGCCTCGGCCAGCTGACCAGCGGCACCGGCGAACTGCAGAGCGGCCTGGCGGGCGGGGTCGGGCCGACGGGCCAGCTGGTGAACGGCCTCGGGGTGATGCAGGCGGCGGTGTCGAAGTTCACGGGCCAGCTGCCCTCGCCGAAGGATCTGGAAGAACTGCAGCGCCAGTCGCCGGGGCTGTTCAACTCGGGCTACTTCCTGCTCGCCGCGGTCGCGGGCGCGCGCCGGCGGCCTCGAGCAACGAAGCGAGCTTTGCGGTGAACCTCGCGCGCGGCGGCACCGCGGGACAGATCGTGGTCATCTCGCGCTACTCCTCGAGCGACGCCGCAGCGGCGCGCGCTGGGCGACCGCCTCGAAGCGCAGCCGCGAGCGGCTTCGCGCGTGCCAACCGCGTGCAGTCGCGCTCGGCGGCCCGGCGGGCAACCTGGCGGACTTCACGAGCGCAACCAACGCGCGCCTGCCGTGGGTAATTGTGGCGCTCGCGCTCGCGGTGGCGCCGACGCTCGGGATCGCGCTGCGCGCGGTGGCGCTGCCGGTCGTGGCGGTCATCTTCAACCTGCTGACGGCGGCGGCGACGTTCGGCGTCCTGAGCCTGCTGTTCAGCGGCTCCAACCCGCCGTTCGGCGGCCCCGGGTACCTGGACCCGATGTCGATCGTCGGCATCTTCACGATCGTGTTCGGGATCTCGTTGATCTACCTGGTGGTGCTGCTCGCGCGGACCCGCGAGGAGCTGACGGCGGGCAGGACGTGGACAGCGCGCTGGACATCGGCGCTGCGGCGCACGGCGGCGGCGAGCACGGGCTCGGGCCTGCTGATGATCGCGGCGGCGATCCCGTTCGCGGTTACCGGGCTGATCACGGTGCGCGAGCTGGGCGTGGGGATGGCGGTGGCGGTGGCGCTCGACGTCTTCCTGGTGCGCCCGGTCCTGCTGCCCGCGGCGGTGGAGGTGCTGGGCTGGCGGGCTGGTGGCCGACGAAGTGCACACATATACGGAGGCACAAGCCGCAGAGCACCACAATGGGCGGCGGGCGGCGGGGTCTTAGATTCGGTGGAGTGCAGGTGAAAGGACCACGGACGAAGGAGGCAAAGCGATGAGGAAGCTGCTGAGAAGAGGACACGCCCTGCGGACCGTGGGTGCGGTGGTCGCCGTGTCTGCGCTGGTGGGGGCAGGCGTGGCGCTGGCGAGCTCGCAGTTCAAGCAGACCGCCAAGATCGCGCTCACCGCCACGAAGGCGGGGACCTCGACAGGCTTCAAGGCGCATATCGCCTCCGAAGACCCGGGCGGCCCGAACGGGCAAGCCGCAGGCGCTGAAGACCCTGACGGTGACGTTCCCGAAGAAACGAAGTTCAACTTCAAGAGCAAGGCGATCAAGCAGTGCAAGGCGACCCCCGCGGAACTGGTTGGCACCAAGGGCGCGGTGTGCCCGGTCGAAGAGCAGGATCGGCACGGGCACCGCGATTACCAACGGCGCGCCGATCTACCCGAAGATCCCCGAGAACGCGACAGTGTACGTGGGGAAGGGGACCTGCTGTTCCTGCTGGTGCCAACGACGGCGGTCGGCGAAACGCTGCCGGCTGGAAGGAAAGGTGCCTGCCAACAAGCTGACCACGACCGTGCCGTCCCTCGTGAAGAGCGGGCTGACGTTCGTGATCACCGAACTGAGCCTGAGCGTCAAAACGCTCGGCTCGGGCAAGCAGGCGTTCGTGACGGCCGGTCAGTGCAAGAAGCAGAAATTCACGGTGAAATCGGACTTCGCCTACTACACGGGCTCGCCGGTCTCACGGTCGAGCTCCTCCAAGTGCAAATGAGGGCCAAGTGCAAATCGAGGGCCTTTTCCTGAGCACCCCAGAGGTGAATGAGCGCGTAGGCACGCCAGGGCCGCCAGCGCTCGGCCACGCGGGCGGCGTCGCGCGGGGTGCATCCACGGCGCAGAGCAGGGTCAGAACGGCCGCGCTCGGAGCGGCTGAGCCGTTCCAGCGCGCGGCGCACGCCGAGGTCGGTGGGCAGGAACGCGTCGGGGTCGGCGAGCGCGCGCATCGCGATGTAGTCGGCGGTCCAGGGCCCGATCCCGGGGAGCGCGAGCAGGCGGGCGCGGACCTTCTCGCGGTCGCTGCCGGGGTCGATCGCGATCTCCCCCTCGACGAGCAGCCGCGCGAGCGCTTGCAGCGTGAGTCGCCGCCGCGCGGGGATCCCGAACCCACCCCCCCGCGCGGCGGGATCGGCCGCGGCGATCGCGGCGGGGTGGGGAAAGAGGTGGGTGAGGGTGGATGGGTCACCATCAACCGCGGGCAGCGGCTCGCCGAGCGTGTGTGTGAGCCGCTCCGCGGCTGTCCGGGCGGCGGCGACGGAGACCTGCTGGCCGAGGACGGCGCGCATCGCGAGCTCCGCGCCGTCCACGGCCCCGGGGAGGCGCAGCCCGGGGGCGGCGCGCACGAGCGGCGCGAGCAGGGGATCGCCGCCGAGGTGCTCCGCGGGCGCGGCGGGGTCGGCGTCGAGGTCGAGGAGGCGGCGGCAGCGCTGCACGGCGGCGGTGAGGTCGCGCAGGTCGGAGAGCCGCAGGCGGCACTCGATGTGCCCGTCCGCGGGGGCGAGCGCGACGACGCCGTGGCCGCGGGGGAGGCGCAGGGTGCGCCGGTAGCAGATCCCCCACGACCTCCTCCACGCCGGGGATCGCGCGGGCGCCGAGGAATCCGAGCAGCCGCCCCCAATCGAGCGGCTCGCGGTAGGCGAGGCGCACAAGATGGGAAGCCCGCCCACCCCCGGCCCGCCGTCGGGGAGCGCGGTCGAACTGTCGATTTCCGCGGACGTGGAGGGTTTGGATTGGGATGGGGATTGGCCCCGCCCCCTCCGGGGCTGCGCCGGGCGGGGTCGCGTTGTGTGGCTATCGCTCGCCGTTTGTGTTTGCGTAACACCGCGACCACCGCGCGGTCGTGCAACGTCGTCATCCCTCGCCACGCGGGAGCCATTTGCGGGCGGCCGGCGGCGCAGCTCGCTGGGCGTCCGCCCGAAGACCGCGCGGATCGTGTCGTTGAACTGGCGCACGCTCGCGAAGCCCGCGGCGTGGGCGACGTCGATCAGGCGCAGGCGGGTGGTCTCGATCAGGATGCGCGCGGTCTGCGCGCGCTGGGCGCGGGCGAGCGCGAGCGGACCCGCGCCGAGCTCCGCGGCGAGCTGGCGGGTGAGCTGGCGCTCGCTGTACGCGAGGCGGCCGCGCGAGCCCGGAGACGCCCTCGCGGTCGACGATCCCGTCGGCGATCAGCCCCATCGCGCGCGCGGCGAGGTCGCCGCGGCGGTTCCACTCCGGCGAGCCGGGCGCGGCGTGGGGCCGGCAGCGCAGGCAGGCGCGGAAGCCCGCGCTCTGAGCCGCCGCGGCCGTCGGGTAGAAGCTGCACGTTGCGCCGCTTGGGCACGATCGCGGGGCAGCTCGGCCGGCAGTAGATCCCGGTGGAGGTGACCGCCACGAAGAAGCACCCGTCGAAGCGGCGGTCGCGGCTGCCGAGCACGCGGTAGCGTGCCTCGAAGTCCTCCGTGTCGCGGGCGCCTCGCCCGACTGGCCCATGGATAGCCCGCGCATTTGCCATAGGCCGCAGTATGAACCGCAAAGCTGGCGGTTTTCGGACAGTGACAATCCCAACGGCTACGGGGTCCGATTTCCGCCAGACTCCCGCGCGCGGACGTGGCAGAGTCTCGCTATGACAAATATCGACTCATCCGACAAGACCAGCTTCACCGTGCTGGAGAGCCCCGTCGGGGGGCTGCTCGCGTGCGCCGACGAGGCGGGCGCGATCACGGGCCTGCACTTCCTCGACCGCGACGATCCGCGGGGGCGGGAGTGGATCTCCGACGAGCGCCCATTCGCGGAGCTGCGCCGCCAGCTCGACGCATACTTCACGGGAGATCTTCAGGACTTCGATCTGGAGCTCGCCCCCAACGGATCGCCCTTCCAACTCGAGGTGTGGCGCGCCCTGCGGGAGATCCCCTACGGGAAGACCGCCTCCTACGGAGAGGTCGCCGCAGCGGTGGGGCAGCCGGGGGCGGCGCGCGCGGTGGGGGGCGCGAACAACCGCAACCCGATCGCGATCGTCGTCCCCTGCCACCGCGTGATCGGCGCGAGCGGTTCGCTCACCGGCTACGGCGGAGGCCTCCCCCGCAAGCGGCGGCTGCTCGCGCTGGAGGCCGGGGTGTCGGTACTCGCGTAGAGGGTGGCGCAGTCGGTCGGAGACCGGCGAGCCGGGCCCCTCCTCCCCGGTCAGGGGCATATATTCCCCTGGATGCTCCGTCACCTGATCTCGATCGACCAGGTTGACGACGTGCTGGCGCGCGAGATCTTTCAGACGGCGGACGACATGGCCGCGGCGCTGCGGATCCCGACGCGCCTCTCGAGCCTCAGCGGGCGCGTGGTGGCGCTGCTGTTCTTCGAGCCGAGCTCGCGCACGATCCTCAGCTTCAGCGCCGCCGCCGCGCGGCTGGGGGCGGCGGTGATCTCCCACCGCGGGGTGGAGTCCTCCTCGCTGTCGAAGGGGGAGTCGATCGAGGACACGATCCGCGTGGTGGGCAGCTACGCCGACCTGATCGTGCTGCGCCACGAGGCCGCCGGCGTGGCGCGGCGGGCGGCGGAGGTGAGCCCGGTGCCGCTGGTCAACGGGGGGGACGGCCCCAACGAGCACCCCACGCAGGCGCTGATCGACATGTACACGATCGAGCGCGAGCTCGGCCGCCTCAGCTCGCTGCGGGTGGGGATGGGCTTCGACCCGTGCCACTCCCGCTCGATCCACTCGCTCTGCCGCGGCCTCAGCCACTACCCCGACAACGACGTCCTGCTCGTCGGCCCCCGGGAGCTGTGGCTCGCCGAGGACGATCTGCGCGATCTGCGCGAGCGGGGGCTGCGGGTGGAGCAGAGCACCGAGATGCGGGCGCTGCTCGCCCGCGAGGTCGTGTACGTGAACCGCTTCCAGGTCGAGCGCATCGAGGACACCGAGACGGCGGCCACCTACCGGGAGCGCTACTGCATAGCCGCCCAGGACGTGCGCGACTCGGAGATCAAGCTGCTGCTCGACCCCCTCCCCCGCATCCACGAGATCGCCGAGGAGGTCGACCACCTGCCGGAGGCCCTCTACTTCAAGCAGGCCGCCAACGGCGTCCCGATCCGCATGGCGCTGCTCTCGATGCTCGCGTAGGGCGAGCGGACTGCCCACCTCGCAGAGGCGCTCCCGCGGCGGCGGCAAGCAAAATGCGCGAAGGACTGATCAACCTCGGCGAACGCGGGTGCACCCGCGCAACCCGCCGGCGCCTCGGCGGATCGCCAACCGTCCCGCGAAGGCGCCCGCCACGGCGAGCGCGAGCACGCCCAGGACGGTCGCGATCCCCACGCCTGCGCCCCGGCGGGAGCCTTGCGCGATGGCGGCCACAGGCGCCGGCGCCGATGCCGGCCCCGCGGCGCGCAGGGCGTATGCGATCCGACTGCTGTTCGCCCCGCCCGCGAGCGTAACCCACGCGGCCAGCGCCCGGCCGGTCTGTGGATCGACCGCCGCCGCCGGCGTCCCGTTGGGGCCGGCCGGCGCCACCGCTTCGGGCGCCGCGAAGGCCACTTCGCCCGCCCCGGCGTAGTGGCCTCGCGCGGCGAGGATCGCTCGCCGCCGGGGGTTGGGCCCCCCGCCCGGCAGGCGCGGCGCGGCGCTCCACAGCGCAAGCGCCTCCGCGTGGGGGCCCGGCACGAGGTCCGCCAGCACCGCGTCCACCGCGCCGGCCGACGTGGCGCGGCGAGCCTCGGCTGGACCGGAGGCCCGCGTCGCGGTGGCCGAGGCGCCGGAGCGGGCAGCAGCGCCCGCGCCGGGGGTCGGGCCCGAGATCGTCACCGGCGCCCACGCCCCGCGGCGCAGCGAGACCGGTGAGACCCGCACCGCGTAGCGGCCGAGGCTGGTCCCCGTCCACGCCATCATCACCGCCTCGCTGGAGAGTCGGATCAGCCGCGGCGAGCCCACCGGCGGGACGAGGCCGGGAGGGTCGCGAAAGCGTTCGACCAACATCGGGCGGCGCGCGCTCAGCACCGCGCCGGAACTCGCTTCGGAGAAGCTCAGGTCGATCGTCGTGCGCTGCCCGCCGCCATACCCCGCGCCCCCCCGCGCAGCGGACTGGCCGCCACGCGACGCGCCCTCTGGCGCGGCGGATTGGCTGCGCCACGCGACGATCGCGTGGCCGTCGTCGCTGATCAGCGCCCCGATCTCCGGTTCCGAGCCGGCGCTCCCCGAGCCGGCGCGTGGAGCCGATCGTGCCCGCTGCGGCGATCTCGCGCGCGTAGACGGCGCCGCCGGCGGCCCACGCGAGGAGGATGTCGGCGCGGTAGTCCATCGCCGCCGCCACCGCGCTCACCGGGCCGGGGCCCGCGGGCGCCACGCGCGGGAGCGCGAGCGCGGAGCTGTAGTGGCGCTGCACGCGCACCGCGATGGCCCACCCCGATTTCCGTGTCCGCACCGGGGAGGCGAGCGCCGTGTCGCCGAGGTACGAGCTGGAGGCCGCCGTCGGCGCCGCCGGACCGCCGAGGGGCCGCGTCGCGAACGCGCCCACGGTCCGGCCCTCCGCGAACGTGCCCCCAGCGGCGCTGCCGCCGGCCACCACCACCTGCCCCGCCGCCGTGCCCGTCGCGGCGGCGACCCCCGCGAGGCCGCCCACGCCGTTTGCCAACGGACGGCCCCGACCGGGTAGGTCGTCCGTCGAGAGCGTCGCACCGAATGCCTCGGCGGCAACCGCGTCGGGGGCGCAGCCGCGCGGCGCGCTCCACAGCAATGCCCCCGGCCCACTGCGACTCTGGGGTTCCGAGCTGGGAAAGACGATCAGCGGCACGGCCGGGTACGCGAGCGCCGCCGGACCTCCAGGCGCTGCGGTCGGGAGCGCCGCCGCGCAGCCGGGGAGTCGCGCCGGCACGGACCAGCGTGCATGCGCGGCGCCCGCCGCGCTCAGGGCTGCCGCGAGCACCACACACAGGGCTGCCGCAAACGTCGCGCACAGCGCCGACGCCCGGGTGCCGGCGCCAGCTCTCAAGCCCCCCGCGCCGCCTGCTCGGCGAGGCGCGCGCGGCGGTACTCCTTCACCACGATCTCCGTGAGCTCTTCCACCGATGTCTCCGCGGTCGGCTTGTCGAGTGCGATCACGCCGTCCTGGATCATGCTGACACGATCGCAGGCCTCCAGGACGTGGACGTAGTTGTGGAGGATCATGATGATCGAAACTCTACCCTCCGCCTTCAGGCGCGCGACGAGGTCGAGGATCATCGCGCCCTCCTTCGCGCCCATCGCCGCCAGCGGCTCGTCGAGCAGCAGGATGTCGGCGTCGGAGTTGACCGTGCGCGCGACCGCGATCGCCTGGCGCTGGCCACCGGAGAGGCGCGCGACCGCAACGTCGATCCGGGGGATGTTGATGCCGATCTCATCGAGCGCGGCGCGGGCTTCGCGCTTCATCTGCCGGTTGGAGAGCAGCGGCAGGGGGTGGTGCACGCGCTCGCGGCGCAGGAAGAGGTTGTGGAAGATCGACAGTTCGTCGATCAGCGCGAGGTCCTGGTAGACGGTGTCGATGCCCTGCGCGCGGGCGTCGTCGACGCTTTTGGGCTGGTAGGGCTCGCCGTGCAGGAACATGCTTCCCGGAGTCCTGCTTCTGAAACCCGCAGATGATCTTGATCAGCGTCGACTTGCCCGAGCCGTTGTCGCCGAGCAGGCCAAGCACCTCGCCCTTGCGCAGGTGCAGGTTGACATCGCGCAGCGCGGTGATCGGGCCGAAGCGCTTGGCGATGTGCTCGACGCGCAGCACATCGTCCGGCGCGGAGGACGGCGCCACGATCGGCTCGACCGCAGGCCGCTCAGCCACCGCCGCGCCCCTTGCGCGCGCGCTGCACGTAGACGTTGACGGTCATCGCCACGATGATCGCCAGGCCGGTGTAGAACAGCAGGTAGTTGGCGTTCACGCCCTGCAGGATCAGGCCGTCCTTGAGGATTCCCAGGAACAGCGCACCGATCAGCGCACCGACCACCGTCCCCGAGCCCGCCGGTCAGCAGCGTCCCCCCGATCACGCCAGCGGCAACCGCGAGGAACAGGATTTCGTTGGCGCCCGCGGGATCGGGCTGTACGGTGCCCGAGCGCACCGCCTCGAAGATCCCGACCAGCCCGGCGGTGAGGCTGCACAGGATGTAGTTGCGGATCGTCACGAGCCGCACCCGCACGCCGGCCTCGGCGGCGCCCAGCTTGTTGGAGCCGATTGCCACCGTGTACAACCCCCAGCGGGTGAACGTCAGCACGACCTGCAGGATCACGATGATCGCGAGCGCCCAGATCAGCTCCGAGTAGGTGCCGGCGCCGAAGATCTCGGCGAACGTGCTCAGGCTGCCGCCGTTGGTGATCCCGGCGCCGGGCGTGGAGACGGGCGTGCCGTGGGAGATGATCAGCGCGAGCCCCTCGAAGGTGAACAGCATCGCGAGCGTCGCCACGAATGAGTTGATGCCGACGACCGCCACGAAGAAGCCGTTGGCGAGCCCCACCGCCATGCAGACCAGCAGCGCGAGGATCACGCTCGGGACGAGCGGGATCCCGGCTGTGGTGAGCTTGTAGAAGACGAACGGCGCGAACAGGTACATCGCGCCGATCGAGAGGTCGATCTCGCCCAGGATCATCACGAACACCTCGCCCGCCGCCAGGATCGCGAACGGGGCGAAGTAGGGCAGCAGCGTCTTGAAGCTGGCGGTCGTGAGGAAGGTGCTGGTGTTGACCGAGAAGTAGATCGCCGTGATCAGCGTCACGACGATGATGCTGCCCTCGCGCAGGGCGAGGGCGCGATCGAGCAGCTCGGCGCCCGATCGACGGGGGGGCCCGGCGCGCCTGCTCCGGGCCTCCCGCCGGCGGGAGGGATCTCTGCGCCGAGGCCGGAGCCGGCCCGCCATCTGACAAGCTGGCCACGGTCGGAGACCTTGACTACGCGACCGTGCCCGTCGGAATCGGTACGACCTTGGCTTCGGCGGAGGTCCCCTCGTAGCGCGTCTTGGATTGACGTACGGGACTACGGTTTCTTTGTTGAGGAACTTCAGGCCCGTGTCGGTTTCGGTGATGCCGCTCAACGTTCCCGAGACCTGCCAGAAGAACAGCTGCAGGACCGGTATGAACCCCTGCTGGTAGGGCTGCTGGTCAATCGTGAATTCGATGTTGCCTTCCTTGAGCAGTTTCTGGGTGTTTTCGGTCAGGTCGAAGCCGCCGGCCTTGATGCCCTTGGCCGCGAGCCCGAGCTTCTGCATCACTTTTGCGAGGCTTTCCGTCGAGCCGCCGTCGACCGCGTACATCCCCTTCGTGGTGGGATGGCCTACCCAGTAGGCTTCGATCGTCGAGAGCTCGCCCGGCACCGCGGCGCCGGTGGCGACTTCGTGCACGGTGATCGGCTTGCCCGACGCCTTGATCGCCTTGACCGCCCCTTCGATGCGCGGCTGCAGGTTGGCGGAGCCCGGGGTGGCGATGAACAGCGCCACGTCGCCCGACCCCACCGCGGCGGCGATCCGCACGCCCATCTTTTCGCCGGCCAGTTTCAGATCCTGGCCGATGTAGGAGAGGCGCGGGTTGGTGGGCGCGTCGGCGTTGTAGGCGACGACCGGGATGCCCGCCTTCAGCGCCGCTTCGACGGGGGCGTTGAAGGCGTGCAGGTCGATCAGCGCCACCGCGATCCCGTCGGCTTTGCTGGCGACGGCGGTGTTGAGCGCGTTGATCATCTGGTTGACGTTGCTGGTTTCCGATCCGGTCCACTCGTACGAGCAGCCGAGCAGCTTGCAGGCGTCGGCGATCCCGTACTGGGTGGGGGTGAAGAACGGATTCGTGGTGACGTGGTTGACGAACACGAATTTGTAGGTGGGGTGGGAGCCGAAGATGGAGTTGGAGCTGCTGCTCGAGGAGCTGGCGCTCGAGCCGCACGCCTCCAGCAGCGCGCTCACCGAGCCCACGGCCGCGCCGGTCAGCGCGGTGCGGCGCAGGAACGCGCGCCGGTCGAACCCGGGGGCCCGCTCACCCCGGGGCGGGTCGGAGTGCTCCAGGCGCTCCACCGCCTCGAAGGCCAGATCGCTGTCGGACATCTCATCCTCCTTGTCTGCTGGGACGGGGCACAGATCGCGGCAGAGAACCTCCGCATTCCTAGTTTTCCCGTATGGGTCGTTTGCTACTCCCCCAATTGGAGCGCCGGGGAGGGTGAGATCGCCTCGCCCCCGGAGGATGTGCCGACGGAAGAGCGTTGCGGCCGATGCGGGGCCCGCGGATGGGGGCTCCCGCCGGAGAGCGGGACCGCCCGGACTACCCGGGGCCGCCGGAGGTGGCGACCGCGGTCACCATCGCAGCGGCGACGAGCACCGCGGTGGTCCCGATCACGATGCGCTCCCCCGCGCGGTCGCCGGGGAAGTTGTGTTTGCGCAGGCCGAGGCCCAGCGAGAGGAGCAGCGCCCAGCAGACCAGCAGGCCGCCCGCGATGTAAAAGGGCACTCTGCTCTTCGCCGCCGCGAGGATGGGCGCCAGCTGCAGGATCGCCGCGTGCATCGCGGGCGAGCCTAACGCATCGGGGCGCGTCTCGGTGGGACATCGCGCCGGTGCGGCTCCGATACCCCGCCGGGCGCGCCGAGCCCGGAGATCGCGGGCGCGGATATGCTGCCCGAGATGCCCGAGATCGTGCGCACACCCGAGGAGCGCTTCGAGGGTCTGCCGGACTTCCCGTTCGCGGCGCACTATCGCGAGGTGGAGGGCCTGCGCCTGGCGCATCTGGACGAGGGGGAGGGCCCGCCGGTGATCTTCATGCACGGGGAGCCGACGTGGTCGTTTTTGTGGCGCAAGGTGATCGGGCCGGTGCGCGACGCGGGCTTCCGCTGCGTGGCTCCCGACATGGCGGGCTTCGGGCGCTCGGACAAGCCGACGGACATGGGGTGGTACTCCTACGACCGCCACGTGGCGCTGATGGAGACGCTGCTGGAGGACCTCGACCTGCGGGGGACGACGATCGTGGTGCACGACTGGGGCGGGCCGATCGGGCTGCGCATCGCGGTCGACCACGCCGAGCGCATCGACCGCCTGGTGATCCTCGACACGGGCCTGTTCACGGGCAGCCAGAAGATGACGGACGCGTGGATTGCGTTTCGCGACTTCACGGCGCGCACGGAGGATCTGCCGGTGGGCTTCCTGGTGCGGGGCGGCTGCAAGAACGACCCGGGGGACGAGGTGATCGCGGCGTATGAGGCGCCCTACCCGGACGCGGCCTCGAAGGCGGGCGCGCGAGCGTTCCCCGCGCTGATCCCGTTCGACCCCGACGCCCCCGGCGCGGCGGAGGGGCGGCGCACGCTGCACGCGCTGCGCGAGGACCGCCGCCCCACGCTGATGCTGTGGGGCGACTCCGACCCGGTGCTGCCGCTGTCGGTGGCGGAGAACTTCGCGGCGGCGATCGGCAAGGAGAAGCCGCGCACGATCGCGGACGCGGGCCACTTCCTGCAGGAGGACAAAGGCCCCGAGATCGGCGCGATCGTCGCCGAGTGGCTGACGTCTTAGCCGGACTGCTCGGGAAGCTGCGGCTGCTCGGGCGCCGGCGCGAGCGCGGGCTCGGAGCGGGCGGCGCGCAGCTCGTAGCCGCGGCGCGCGGCGACGTCGGCGTCGGCGAGCACGCGGTCGGTCTTCGTCAAGCGGCCGATGCCCTCGGAGAGCGAGCGCGGCAGCAGCGTGCCGAGCTGGTAGGTGCGCCTGGTGCCCTTCGGCACCCACACTTCGACGGTCCCCTGCCGGAGCGCCTCGACGATCGCGTCGGCGACTTCGGAGGGCTCGAGGTTGTTGAAGCCGCGCGCCTCCCCGAGGCCGCCGCCGAGCTCGGTGTTGACGATGTAGGGCATCACGTAGCTGAGGTCGATGTGGGCGCCCATCAGGCGCAGCTCCCCGCGCACGGCCTCGGTTAGGCCGACGACGGCGTGCTTGGTCGCCGAGTAGGTGGCCCCGCCGGGTATCCCGAACTTGCCCGCCTGGGAGGCGATGTTGACGATGTGCCCGCGGTCGCGGGGGACCATCCGGGCGAGCGCGAGCTTCATCCCGAAGATCACGCCGTGGAGGTTGATGTCGATCATCCGCCGCGCGACGAGATCGTCCTCGTCTACGAATCGGCCGAGGGGCATGATCCCGGCGTTGTTGACGAGCACGTCCAGCGGCCCCAGCTGCTCCTCGGCGGCGTCGAGGAAGCGGGCGAAGGAGTCGCGGTCGGTCACGTCCAGCGGGAGCGCCACCGTGCGCGGGCCGAGCTCCGCGGCGGTCTGCTCGGCGGCGGGGAGGTCCACGTCGCCGATCGCGACCTTCATCCCCTGAGCCAGGAACGCCTGCGCGGTGGCGCGGCCGATGCCGCGCGCGCCGCCGGTGATCGCGGCGCTCTGTCCGGCGATGATGCGGGGCTGCTTGGCCACGACAGGAAAGCTACCGCACCTTTCAAGGGAGGTCTGAATCGTGAAGGAAGTGGGAGGGTGGGGAGATGGTGGTGGGGGTTTGGGATCGTCCGCGTGAGCCTCGTCGGCGGCGACGGCCCTGGGCGCCGGGCCTCCTTGCCCGGCGGCGGAAGGGAGTACGCTTGAGGGATGGCGGACTTCCAGTTCGAGGGCCAGCGGATCGCCTACACCGAGTACGGCGGCGGGCCCGCCGCGCTGACCCCCTCGGGTGGCCGCGGGCGAACCGCGCACTCCGCGGCCGCGGCGGCGCGGCCGCTGATCCTGGTCCACGGGCTGCTGCTCTCCCAGGCGATGGACCGCCCCCTCGCGCAGGACCTCGCGGCGAGGGGCAACCGGGTGGTGACCGTGGACCTGCTGGGCCACGGGGAGTCCGACCGCCCGCGCGACATGTGGCGCTACTCGATGCGCTTCTTCGCCCAGCAGATAGTCGCGCTGATGGACCACCTGGAGCTCGAGCAGGCGGTCGTGATGGGCACCTCGCTGGGGGCCAACGCGGCCCTGGAGGTCGCCCTGGAGGCGCCGGGGCGGCTGCGGGGGATGGTGATCGAGATGCCGGTGCTCGACAACGGGCTGCTCGCGAGCGCGCTCACGTTCACCCCGATCCTGGTGGCGCTGACGTTCGGGGAGCCCATCATGAAGCTCGTGGCGCGCGGGGCGCGCGCGATCCCGCGGCGCGTGCTGCCGCACTACGGGAACGTGCTGCTCGACCTGGTCCGCCAGGAACCGGGGCCGGGGGCGGCCGTGCTGCAGGGGCTCTTCTTCGGGCGCATCGCGCCCCACCGCACCGAGC
Organism: uncultured Solirubrobacterales bacterium; assembly: GCA_963813765.1. Lineage (GTDB taxonomy): Bacteria > Actinomycetota > Thermoleophilia > Solirubrobacterales > Solirubrobacteraceae > Palsa-744. The sequence goes on along the minus strand of CAWFAB010000005.1, from coordinate 62,807 downwards.
GGCGCACGTTCGACACGCCCGCGCTGGTGATCGGCCACCGGCGCGACCCCGTGCATCCCTTCTCCGACGCGGGGATGCTCGCCGAGGAGCTCCCCAACGGGCGGCTGCTTCAGGCGGACTCGCCGATCGAGCTGCGCTTGAGCCCGGAGCGGCTCACGGGCGAGATCGCGGCCTTCCTGGATGAGGTGTGGGACGAGCGCAAGGCGCGGCCCAAGCGTCCGGCGCGGCGGGCCCGCGCGTCGAGACCGTCGGCCTCCGCGTAGCCGCACGCGGCAGCCGGCCTCTGCGAGAGTCGGGGCTCTGCCCAGTCGGGCCGGCGCCGCCATGAGGCCCGGGCCCCGGCGGAGCTATGAGGCGGGCGGGTAGAGCGCGACTTCGTTGAGGGCCACGTGCCCCGGGGCCTGGGCGCTGCCCTGCGAGGCGGCGGGCGCCTTGACAATCCACACGACGAGGAAGCGGAACGCCCTGCCTTCCGCGCGAGCTTCAGGTGGGTGACCTTCTTCTTCAGCGACGTGCGAGCCGCTGAGCTGGGTCCAGCCGGGATCGACGATCAGCGCGGGCGCCTTGCCGGCGTTTGCGCCGTACACCTGCACGGTCATCCCGCGGGTGGGGGTGGCGAGTTCGAGGCTCCCGAGCCTCGTCGGGCTGCGCAGGTCGATCAGCAGGCCCTCCGCCATTTTCGGGAAGGAGCTCGCCTGGACCTGCGCGGTCCACGCGGTGGATGGTTCGCCGTCGATCGCGAGCGCCGGGTCGCCGAAGCCGGCCACGGGGTAGTTGGAGGGGTTGTACGTGGTGGCCGCGTTGGTGTCCAGCAGGATCGGGTCGGGCTGTTCGCTCTTGCCCGAGCCTTCCGATTTCGATTCGTGGTGGAGCGCCGGTTTCGGTGGTGTTGGCTTTCGCGGGCGTGGTCGTGGTTCGCTGCCGGCGCCCGTCGATTCCCGGAGGAGCCCGAGCCGCCGGTGGCTTTGGGCGTGGGCGCGGCGGTCGGGAGCTCGGGCGGCTTGGCGGCGCCGGCGGGCGGGAACAGGAGGCCGCCGGCGGACCTTCGCCGGAGGAGCGCGATCGTTCCCCCCGCCCCGCCGGCCGCCCCGGGCGTCGTGGGAAGGCTCGGCGTCGTCGGGGTGGTGACCGGGGGAGTCGCGGCCCCCGGCGTGGCGGGCGCCAGCGCAACCACGGCCGGGTGTGCGGCGGCCTTGTGCCTGCTGAGCGCGGCGGCGGCCGCGACGGCCGCGCCGGCGGCGAGGATCGTGGCGGCGAGCGCAAGCGCGGCCGAGCGCCAGTCGGGCCGCTCGCCGAGGCTGCCGGGCGCGCAGGCGCCGCACTGCAGGCACCACTCCTGGCCCGCCGGCAGCGGGGCGCCGCAGTTCGCGCACTCGCGGCTGGGGCGGCCGATGCGAGGCCTGCGCGGGCGTCGCGGCCTCGGGCGCCCCGTCGGGCGCAGCCGGCGGGGGTCCGGACGCGGACGGCTGCTCGGTACCGGATGCAGCCGGAGGATCGGCGAGCAACGTGGTCACTGCCACCGAGTCTACCCCGAGATCACGGGTTTGCGCCGACCCGTTGTGCGGCGCCTCAGCGCGGCGACGGGGGCCCCCCGGGGACGATCTCGCGGCCGGTCGGGTTCAGATCCTCGTCGAGCTCGAGCTGCCAGTAGTAGCGCGTGAACGTGCGCCCCGCGCGGAACTCGCCGACGTGCGGGCGCGATGCGCTCGCCGGCGGCCATGCGCACGATCAGCTCGGGGTAGGTGCGGCCCGGCAGCGCGGCGTAGGCGGGCGCGGGGAAGGCGCCGCCGAAGCGGGTGTTCACGTCGGTGATCCCGAGCCCGATCTCGGGGTCGCGGAACACCTGGATCGTCGCGGGGCCGCGCACCGCAAGCGCCTCCATCGACGCGCCGCCCGAGCTCGATCAGCTCGTCGTCGCGGATCGCCCGCGCCCTTGATCGACTCGCCGCCGCGCGACTCGAGCATCGTGCGCGGGATCGCGTTCAGGCAGCGCCCGTCGCAGGTCGCCCAGGCAGTCGATCGACAGCTCCGGCCCGCCCATCGCGCGCTGCACCATCACCGGCTCGCCCGCGGATGGTCCCGCCACCCCGCCCTCGGCGACGTAGCGACGAAGAACGCGCCTGCGCGGCGTCGCGCGCGAGGTGGATCGAGCGCGCGCCCGAGCCGCGCGCGGCTTGACCATCACCGGGTAGCGAGCGCGTCGAGTCCTCGCCCGGGCAGCACCGTCGGCGGCGAGGGCAGGCCGAGGCGCTGGAGCAGCAGGTGGGCCTCGTACTTGTCGTAGGTCGCGCGCGCGACCTCCGGGGAGGGCACGAGCGCGGGCAGGCGGCCCGTCCTCGCGGGCGCGCGCGAGCACCTCGATGTCGAGGTCGGTCAGCGGCATCACCGCGCCCACCCCGTGCTGCTCGCACAGCTCTGCGAGCGCCGGCACGTAGCCGGGGTCGTCGATCAGCGGGACCGCGGCGCGCACGTGCGCCGCGTACTGCGCGGGGGCCAGCGGGTGGGATCGGCCGCGACCGTCTTCGTCAGCGCGGCGAAGCAGGAGACGATGTCGTAGCGCTTGCCGACGCCCGGTCAGCAGGATCGCGGGCGGGCTCACAGCTCGCCCTCCCAGCCGCCGCGTCTCGCCCTTGTAGAGGCCCGAGCCGCCGAGCACCATCGCGAGCGTGCGCCACAGGATCCGCAGGTCGAGCGCGAGCGAGCGGTGCTCGATGTAGTAGAGGTCGAGCTCGATCCGCTCCGCCCACGGCAGCGAGGCGCGGCCGTTGACCTGCGCCCAGCCGGTGATCCCGGGCTTGATCGCCAGGCGGCCGCGCTGGCGCGCGGTGTACTGCGCGACCTGCGCGGGCAGCGTCGGGCGCGGGCCGATCAGCGACATCTCCCCGCGCAGCACGTTGAGCAGGTTCGGCAGCTCGTCGAGCGAGGTGCGCCGCAGGAGCGCCCCGACGCGGGTGATGCGCGGGTCGCTCGTCGTCCACCGCCAGGCCCGGCGCCGATGTGCTCGGCGCCCGCACCATCGTGCGCAGCTTGAGCACGTCGAACGGCCGCCCGTCCCGGCCGACGCGCCGCTGGCGGTAGATCGCCGGCCCCGGGCGACTCCAGGCGGATCGCGCGATCGCGAGCGCCAGCACAGGGCGAGGCGAGCGCCGAGCAGCAGCGCGAGGCCGCGATGTCGACGGCACGGCGGATCATCGACCACGGTCCGCGGTCGGAGCCCGCGTCAGCGCGTCCCCTCGGCGGCCTCCCAGCGGCGCTCGTGCCGTGGCGCAGCCAGTCCCACAGGCCGGCGGCGAGCGAGGCGGTGGTGAGCACGTAGTAGCGCGCGACGAGCAGCGGGCGCGCGCGCAGCGCGCCGGCCGAGCGGCCGCCGCAGCGAGCAGCGCGAGCTGCAGCGCGAGCGTCGCGACGTAGAGCGCGCGCCGCGCGCCGCGCGAGCGCCACGAGCGCGACGTTCGCGGCGAGCGCGAGCGCGTGCAGGCACGGGCGTGGCGTAGCGCAGCACGCGGTGGGAGAGGATCATCAGCGCGTAGCCCGGCGGGTAGCCGCGCGGGGAGAGCATGCCGCCGCGCAGGACGATCGGCCAGGTGTGGCTCATCATCCGCCGCTTGCGCGCGAACTCGCCGCTCGAGCGAGGGCACCATCTTCTCGCTCGCGCGCGCGCTCGGGCACGTAGACCGCGCGCCAGCCGCGCTTGACCATGTTGAACGGGAAGCGAGAGGTCGTGGCCCATGATCGGGTCGACGACGATGTAGGCCTCGCGGCGGGTCGCGTAGATCGCGCCGTTGCCGGCGGTGATCGAGCACAGGCGCGACTCGAGCGCGCGCACCGCCATCTCGTAGCGCCAGTAGACGCCCTCCTGGTTGTCGCCCCGGCGCCCGCGGCGGCCTGCACGAAGCGCACCTGCCCGCAGGCGTAGCCGACGCGCGGATCGGCGAAGGCGCCGACCAGCGCGCGCAGCGCGTCGGGCTCCCAGGCGCGTTGGCGTCGGAGAACGCGACGATCTCCCCGCGCGCCCGCTCGACGGCGGCGTCCTGCGCGCGGACCTTGCCGCCGCGCGGCAGCTCGAGCACGAGGTCGGCGCCGGCCGCGCGCGCGCGCGCGGCCGTCGCGTCGGAGCAGCCGTCGCACGCGACGATCACCTCGCAGCCGCTCGCGCGGGTAGTCGAGCGCGAGCGCGTTCGGCGACCTTCGCGGCGATCACCGCCTCCTCGTCGTGCGCGGCGACGATCAGCGAGACCGCGGGGAGCGCGGGCGGCGTCCGGCGAGCCATCCGGCGCTCCGCGCGCGCGGGCGCCGCGAGCGCGCGATCAGCGCGAGCGCGAGCGCGTAGCCGAGCTGCGTCCAGACGATCAGCGCAGCGGACAGCCAGAAGAGGATCTCCAGCGCGGTCAGCACGAAGCTCAGACGGCCAGCACCGCCAGTCCGGGACGCGCTCGAACTCGCGGGCGTTGGACGTCATGACGGTCAGGCCGTGCGCGAGCGCGGTGGCCGCTATCCACAGATCGTGCGCGCCGACGATCGCGCCCTCGGCTTCGAGCCGCGCCCAGACCTCCGCGTGGATGCGCGCCACCTCGGGGCCGATCGGGATCGGCTCGAGCCTCGCCAGCACTCCCTCCACAAACGCCAGGCGCCGTGCGCGCACGCGATCCCCCACCGCCCTGTGGACGCCGTGCAGCAGCTCGCTGACGGTGACGACGCTGATGGAACGCTCCTGCTCGGGCTCTCGCGCCGCGAGGGCGTGCTCGTCGAGCCCGCCGCTGCGCTCCGCATCGACCAGGACGCAGGTGTCTAGGAGGAAGGCCATGCGGAGCCGGGCGCGCCGAGCCTCCTGCGCGCCTCCTCGACGTCGCGCGCGAAGTCCTCGTCGACCGGCGGTAGGCCTGCCATCAGCTCCTCGAGCTCCCTCCCCGTGATCCCTCGCGCGCGCGGCGGCCGGCGCAGCTCGGCGACGGGCGCGCCGTTGCGAACGATCTCGATCTCCTCGCCCGCCCCGACGCGGTTGAGCACCGCAGAGAAGTTCCTGGCGACCTCTGTCGTGCTCATCCGAACCATGCCGCCAAGCTATCAGATAAATCAGATCCCCCGAGGTAAGACTACTATACGCATACCATGAGACACTTGTCAAGTCTCATACGGGAGATCGCCCGCGGGACGCCGCAAGCGGCACTTGTCAAGCGTCGCGGCGGAGCCTGAGCGCGGGCCGGCCGCTCAATCCGCAAGCAGCCGCTCGTACAGCCGCACGTGGGCGGCGGCGACCGCCTCCCACGAGTACCGCCCGGCCGCGGCGGCGCGGGCGCACGCCGTCATCTCGGCCAGTGCCGCCGGGTCGCCGAGCAGCTCGAGCAGCGCCCCGCGCAGCGCGGCGGGGTCCCCCGCCGCGACGGTGCGCGCCGCGCCCGTGGCGGCGATCTCGGGGAAGCCGCCGACGTCGCTGAGCAGCAGCGGCCGGCCCGCGCCGAGCGCGGTGAACAGGACCCCGGACTGGTCGATCTCGCGGTAGGGCGGCACCACGAGGCTCGCGCGGCGCATCAGCGCGTGGACCTCCGCGTCGCTCACGAAGCGCGAGACGAAGCGGATCGATCCATGCGCCTGCTGACGGCCCTGGTGACGGGTCCCGGAGGGGCAGGACCCAGGGAGCGAAGTGTGCTGTGCTGGCCGATCTTCGATCGGTGAGCGATCGAGGACGCCGCCATGCGCAGCGTCCAGGGCCGTCAGGTCCATGCGGGGCATCCCTACGATCCATAACTCCGCGCCCGCGACCCCGGGAGCCTCGCCGCCGGGCCCCCGCCACGCCTCGAGCAGCACGTCGAGGCCCTTGTACGGCCGCAGCAGGCCGAAGAACAGCACGACCGGCCCCGCGGCCCCGCGCAGCTCTGCGGGCAGCAGCCGCTCGAGCTCTCCGTCCGGAAGTCTCGTCATCGGGGCCGCCGTGGAGGATCGCTCGGCAGCCTCGGCGGCAGAGCCCTCGGCGGCAGAGGGGCTCCCCTCCCACGGCCGCAGTACCCCGTGCGGGATCGTGTGCACCTGCGCGGGGTCGAGGCCGAGCTCCTCGGTCAGCCGCCGCCGTCCGTGCTCGGAGTGGACGACGACCGCGTCCATCCGCTCGTACAGCCGCCGCTGCGCGGCGAGCTGCCCCGGCCGCGGCTCGCGTGGCAGCACGTCGTGCGCGGTCAGCACGAGCTTCGGGCGCGCGCCCGCCGCGCTCGCCCGCCGCCGCGGCAGCAGGTGCACGTCCAGCGGCTGCACCGTCAACCACTGGAAGTGCACCACATCGGCCGCGGCAGCCGCACGGCGATAGCGCAGCATGTCCGGCACGTGCTCGGCCAGCTTCAACGCCAGGCGCGCCCGCGAGCGGCGGCCGCCCGCGGCGCCGCGATGCGCGAGGCGATAGAAGAGCTCGTGTCGCACGTAGCCATCCGCGGGTGGGACGGCGCCGTAGGCGAAGCGGCTCGTGAACAGCTCCACATCGACCCCCGCCGCGCCCAGCGCCCGGCACAGCGCGTGGTCGTACGGCGGCGTGTAGGCCGAGGGGTCGACGACGTGGACGCGCATGGGAGCGGACAGGGAGCCTACAGTGGCGCGATCCAGTGCTCCGCGCTCGAGATGCCATCGGGGTGGGCGCGCATCACCGCCTCGATCGCGTCCGCGAGGGCTCCCGTCGCGTCGCGGCTGCGGCTGCGGCCGGCGGGCAGGAGGATCAGGCCGGCGTGGCCGCGGCCGTCCGTCGTGCGCTCCGCCGCGAGCGGACGGAAGTCCTTGATGTTGTTGCTCACCACCGCCCGGCCCTCGCGCGCCGCCGCCTCGAGCACCTCGCGGTCGGCCGCCTGCAGGAGGTCCGAGCGCTCCACCACAGCCTCCACGTCCAGGCCGCGCTCGCGCAGCAGCCGCGCCATCTGCCCGGAGAGCTGCTCGTCGAGCAGCGCCCTCACCCGCCGAGCGCCCTCCGCCCGGCCTCCCACGCGGCGTGGCCCCGCTCCCACTCCGCCTCGTTGGCGGCGATCTGCGCGTCGATCTCCTCCTGGTAGGACCCGTAGTAGGCGACCGCCGCCTGCACCAGCCCCACCGGGATCTCGAGCAGCGCCGCGGTCCCGTCCAGGTCGTTCCCGTTCTCCCTGACCGCCGCGATCGCCTCCCACACGTCCAGCCCGCTGCCCACCAGCGCCGCGCGCCGTCCGCTCGGGCCGTCTGCAAAGCGCACCAGCGGATGCTCGTCCCGGCGCAGGCCCTCATCCACATAGCGCTGCGCCAGCGTCCTCGGCGCATAGCCCACACGCCGCGCCTGCGCCCGCAGCCGCTCCCCACCGGGGCGGAAGCGAAGGGTGAAGTGATCGGTCGTCTCGGCCATCTTCTGCCACCGTACCACACCGTGGCACTTGGAGACACTTTTAGGCGCCGCCTATCCCGGAGCCGGGCGGCGCAGGAGTCTACGTGGCGGACACGGCGGCGTGAAGCACACACGGTAGGGTCCGGCCGGTGCCGGACGTCGAGATCTCCTTCTGCGTCGTCAACACCTCCCAGCGGGAGCTGCTGCTGCGCGGGCTCGACGCGATCGCGCGCGAGCGGGCTGGGCTGCCGTTCGCGACCGAGGTGCTGGTGCTCGACAACGGCTCGCGCGATGGGTCGGCGGAGGCGGCGCGCGCGCATCCCGCGGTCGATGAGGTGATCGCGCTGGGCGAGCGGCGCGGCAAGGCGCTCAACGACTCCGAGCTGCTGCGCCGCGCGCGGGGTCGCTACGCGCTGCTGCTCAACGAGGACTCCGAGCTTCAGCCCGGGGCCGCGCTCGCGCTGTAGCAGGCGCTCGAGGCGCGGCCCGACGCGGCCTGCGCCGGTGCCGCGCTGCGCCGGCCCGGACCGGGCACCGCGGGCAGGCAGGATCAGGCCTCGGCGTGGCGCTTCCCCACGCCGCTCACCGCGCTCGCAGGCGCGCTCTTCCTGCACCGCTGGCTGGTCGTGCAGAGCGGCGGGACCCGCACGCGCGAGGTGGACTGGTGCCAGTCCGCCGCGCTGCTCGTGCGCCGCGAGGCCGCCGCGCAGGTCGGCTACCTCGACCCCGCGTTCTTCGTCTACTCCGACGAGGTCGACTTCGCCCGGCGCCTGCGCGACGCGGGCTGGCGCAGCCTGTACGCGCCCGGCGCGGTCGCGATCCACCACGAGCAGCTCTCCACCGCCGCGATTCCCGAGCGGCGGATCGTGGAAATGGCACGGGGCCGCGACCTCTACATGCGCAAGCACCACTCCCCCGCCGCCGCGCGCGCGGTGCGCTGGCTGACCGCCTGGGCCTATGCGCTGCGCGCGCTCGCGGCGCTCGTGCTCCCCGGCCACTCCGCAGCGCGCTACTGGCGCCACGTCACCGCGGCGCTGCGCCCGGATCGCGGTCAGGGCCTGCGCGAGGCCGCCCAGGCCTATAACGCGCGAGCCGCCCGGCGACCGACCGCGCCGCGCGCCCCGCTGAGCTCGTGGGGTCTGAAGAAGCGGGTCAGGAGGAGCAGCGCCGGGACCAGCGCCAGCCACAGCGCGCGCAGCACGAGGCCAGCCCGGCCGCTGGTCGGGCAGCAGCAGCTCGCCGGAGACCGCCACGGCGGCGAGGATCGCCACCAGTTGCGCGAGGCGCGCCCACTCGAACTCCACGCGGAAGAGCGAGCGCGTCAGCAGGTAGAGCACCGTCACCATCACCGCGTACGCGCCGCACAGCGCGAGGCCCGCGCCGGCGATGCCGAGGTTTGCGCCGCCCGCGGGCACCAGCCAGAGCAGCAGCGCCACGTTGACCGCGAGGCCCGCCGCCGCCGGCGGGGAAGTTGCGCGTGGTCACGCCCGCTCGGCCGGCGAGCACCATCAGCACCGGGTAGAGCCCGTACAGCGCCCAGCCCAGCGCCAGCCACGGCAGCGCCCTGTAGGCGCCGAAGTAGCCAGGAGCCGCCAGCAGCCGCACCAGCCAGCGGCCGAGCAGCGCCACGCCGCACACCACCGCCGCCCGTCGCGAGCGCGTAGTAGGTGGTGACCAGCGCGTACAGCCGCGCGGCCTCCGCGTCGCTCTCGATCGAGTACGCCAGCGGCGGCCACGCGTACTGGAAGCCGCGCACCGCCACGAACACCACCGTCGCCAGCTGCAGCGCGATCGAGTAGAGGCCCGCCGCGCCCTCCGAGTAGCTCGCGGAACAGGTACAGGCGGTCCACCACCTGCAGCGCGTACACGCTCGCGTCCGCCGGCACCGTCGGCAGCGCCGAAGCGCAGCATCGCCGCCCAGGTCGTGGACCGATCGAAGATCGGCCAGCAGGCGCAGCGAGAAGCGCCGCGCCCGCCCCAGCACCCACCACAGGCCCAGCACGACCACCGCCGAGGCGCCGAAGTTGCCCAGCAGCAGGCCCCGCGCCTGCTGGTTCGCGAACACAACCAGCAGCACGGTGAACGTCACCGTCATCGCCACGTTCGCCATCGACGCAAACAGGTACGCCCGCGCGCGCTCGTCCACGCGCAGCTGCGCGTAGGCCATCTCGAGGTTCGTGAACGCCCACAGCCCGAGGATCGCGCAGTCCATCAGCTCCGGATCGCGGAAGCCCAGCACGAGCTGCGAGAGATCCGAGCCGAGAACGCGAGCGCCACCAGCGCCGCCACCGTCGTGCTCCACGCCACCGTCGCCGTCACCGTGCGCGCGATCCGCGCGCGGCGCTGCTCGTCGTCGTCGGTGAAGTAGAAGCGCACGAACGCCTCCCCCAGCCCCACCCGCAGCAGGATGCTCGACAGGATCACCATCGTCAGCAGCGGTCTGGTAGGCCCCGTAGCCCGCCTTCGGCACGTGGCGCGTGTACAGCGGCAGCAGGATCACCGCGAGGCCCTTCGCCACGAGGTCCGCCGCCTGGTAGGCCGCGCCGGTGGTGAGAAGGCGCTTCAGGTAGTGGCGCACCGCTGCAACCTACCTCGCCCGCCGGGAGGAGGGCGATGGGCGCGGAATGCGGCGGGCCGACGGCTACGCCGCGTGCGCGGCGGACGAACGGCTGGGCTCGGCGGAACGCGTCCGGGCCGCCCCGCGATCGCCCGGCGACGTGGGCCGCAAGCCGCTCGCAGCCAGGGCCGCGCCGATCCCCAGCAACAGCCACGTCTCCGGGTCCTCCAGGAAGTCCGCGTACGTGAAGGTGTGCAGCACGAGCGCCGCGAAGCACGCGGCCACGGCGATCCTTGGAGGCGAGCGGCCCGCGCCTCTGAACAGCACCGCGAACGCGGACACGAGCAGCGCCACGTACAGCGCGAGGCCCACGACCCCCTGCTCCGCCGCGACCGTCACCGGGATCGTGTGCGAGGCCGAGGTCGCGCTCGTGCTCGTGACGTGCGCTTCGTGCTCGCGGTACTCCTGCGCGAAGGAGCCCGGCCCGAAGCCCTCAAGCGGCCGGTCGGCGAACAGGCGCAGGCCGCCTTCGACGAGCTTCGTGCGCCCGCTCGTCGCGTTGCTCGCCGAGCCGCCTTTGCCGCTCAGGCCGAGGTGCAGGCTCGGCGGCGCCGCCACCACCACCACGAGCGCGATCGCGGCGAGCGCCGCCGCCACGTACACCGTGGAGCGCACGTCCCAGCGGTACGCCGCGAGCACCGCCAGGCCCAGCAGCAGCGCCGCGATGCTCGACTGCGAGAAGCTCGTCACCAGGCCCCCCAGCAGCCACAGCAGCACCGCCCCGCCGAGCAGCACCTCGCGGCGGCGCACGCTCCACAGCACCCCCGTCGTCGCCGCCGCCATCACCAGCGCCAGGAAGCGCCCGTAGATGTTCGGGTCGAAGAACAGCGAGTTCACCCGGAAGTAGTTGCCGTACTGGTTCGCCGCCACCACCCTCGGGTTGAGGAACAGCTGCTTGCGCGCGTACTCCACGAACCCGATCCCCGCGAACGCCACCGCCAGCGCCACCGCAACCGCCAGGCACTGGAGCAACAGCTCCCGCGTCCACCGCACCCGGTGCAGCAGCGCGAACAGCAGCGCGAACGGCACGTAGAAGAAGACCATGCTCTCCAGCGCCTTCGAGAAGTCCGCCGAGTAGGCCGCCTGCAACCCGTACAGCACCACCGCGGCCGCCAGCAGCCATTCCAGGCCCCGCGGGGAGATCAGGCGCGCCCACCGGCCCGCCGCGACGAGGTCGTCGAGTCGCGCCGGAGCGCCGTCCGATGCCGGATCGGGCGTGTCGGGGCGCGCGCTCGACAGGCGCGGGACGGCATACGCGAGCGCACCCGCGCCCACCACCAGGTAGAGCGGGATCAGCAGGTTCGAGGCGCCGCCCCCCGTGGAAATCGGCAGGCGGAACGGGAGCGCGAACACGGCCAGGAGCGGGAACGCCCGGGGGCGCCTGTGGACGAGCGCTGCGAGCCCGACCACCACGAGCAGGCCCAGGACCGCCGCCGCGCCGGCCTTTGCGGGCTGGTGGCGCAGATGGGTCAGCTGCGAGGTGTGCCAGATGTCCACCACCAGCAGCGCCGGCGCCACGATCAACACCGCCAGCATCGCCGCCGCGCAGGCCCGCTCGGAGAGCCGCGGCGGGCGGGCGAGCATGGCCACCGCGGCCAGCAACGCCACCGCGATCACGCCGAGCTTCTCCGCGGCCTCGCCCACGCCGTGCGCGGCGGCGAGGATCGAGAGGGCGCTCATCGCGCCCACCGTACGGGGTTCGCGGTCGCGGTCGTCGGAGGAGTCATGGCGAGCGCAATCCTCACACGCCGCGGCCACTCACGGGCGGGCGGCTTCCAGCGCGAAGCTGCGCGTGGAGTACACCGGGTGGTTCTGGCTGCGCAGGGTCACCCTCATGCGATAGCTCCCCGCCGGCGCCAGAGCGCCGCGCTGCGCCGGCCCGCGCTGGCCGTTCCAGCACAGCGACACCTGTTTGTAGCGGTCCACCGGGAGGTCGCGCACGATCGTGGCCACGTTGTGGTCGGCCCCGTCCATGATCTCCACCGTCGCCTCGTCCGCCTGCGCCGTCTTGAAGGAGAGGTACTCGATCTCCGGGCGCCGCGCGTTCGACCGAGCCACCTCGGCACCCGCCCCCGGCAGGCCGCCGCCGGCAGGCGCGCGGGCGTGAAGGCCGGGTCCATCTTGAAGTCCTGCACCGCCGTCGGCGTGTGCTTGAGCCGCTGCGTCGCCACGAACGCCGCGAAGCACGCCACCACCAGCACCGCGAAACACGATTCGCGCCAGCCGCTGCGCCTGCCCCGTCTCGCCGCGCGAACGCATCACCGGCGGAGCTGCGGGATTGGGACCCGCCCGCCCGGAGCCCATCCCAATCAATCCCGCCCGTCCCGTGCGAAGCGCTCCACGGTGTCCGAGCGCAGCCCCAGCCGCAACGTCTCCAGCGAGAGCACGTCGCTCGGGGCGATGTTGCCGAGGTTGCACTCGCTGCCGAAGAACTCCAGCAGCCACACCTGCTGCTCCTTGCGCGGCGCCTCGAAGATCATCCGCTCGCAGTCCACCGCGTGCGCGATCTCGTCGATCAGCCCGCTGCGCACCTCCCCGTCCGCCCGGTAGATGCCCGCCGTGCCCGACTCCCGCGCCTCCGCGATCACCTTCCACGCGCCCGCCCGCAGCTCGCCCTCGATGCGCTCGATCCACACGTACGGCGCCATGATCGTCTGCGCGTCCTTGCTCCCCACCTCCGAGAGCACCGTGAACCCGCCGCGCCAGGCGCTCGATCAGCTCGCACTTCGCGCTCGGCTCCATCTCGATCGTGCCGTCCGAGACCTCCACGTGGCGCAGGCCCAGCTCGTGCAGCCACTCCACCATCCCCTCCACCCGGCCCTGGCGGACCGCCAGCTCCGTGAGCGTGCCCCCCAGCACCACCGGGACCCCGTGCGCCGCGTAGCGCTCCAGCTTCGCGCGCAGGTTCTCGCTCACCAGCGCCGTCCCCCACCCCAGCTTCACGATGTCCACGCACTCCCCCGCCGTCTCCATCAGGCCCTCCACCTCCGCCAGCGACAGCCCCCGGTCGAGCACGTGCGTCAGGCCCCGCTCGCGCGGCTTGCGCGAGCGCTCCGGGATGTCGAGGAAGCTCGCCGTCAGGGTCGCCGGGCTCGTCAAGGGTCGCTCACTGGCCCGCGCCGGGGGCCGCTTCGTCGCCGGCCGGCGTTCCCGCGCCGGCCGAGCCTGCCAGGGCGGCCTGGTCGGCGCCCGCGATCACCACCACCGTCGCCGAGCCGACCAGCGGCGCGATCGCTTCTTCCAGCGGCGCCACCTGGCCGATGCCGAGCGTCTGTCCCACCTGCTGCGCTTCGGAGCGATGGCCGCTCGCGTACTCCACCACCGATGTCGGGCGGCCGCTCGCCGGGTGCGCGCTCAGCGCAGCCGCCCGCGTATAGCCGCTCCGCCGCAGGTTCCCCGACAGTTTGTGCGCCAGCTCATTCGTTTCCGTGGCGTTGAGCACCACCACATGCGTTTCCGCCGGGCTCGCCACCGCCGAGCCGGTGCGGGCGCGGTGCGATCGATGGGCGCCGGTTCCCGAGGAGGCGGAGCCCCTCGTGGCGGACGGGGATTGACCGCTCGAGCCCCCGCTCGAGAGCAGCGACGTCGCCAGCACCGCCAGCACCAGCACGCCCACCACCACCCCACCCACGATCAGCGCCGTCGCTTTCCGCGGCGCGCGCTCCTCTTCGCGCAGGAATTGAAACCCCGCTCCACCCGGCGCGCTCGTAGCCGGGGCAGAACGCCGGGGCGCCGGCGGACGAGGGGGCAGCGGGGGACGCGAGGGCGAGGGCGCCGGCGTCGCGGGTTTTGCGGGGGCCGGTGGAGCCGGCGCGCGCGGAGCCGGTCCCGCGGCGCTCCTCGCCACCGCGGCCGGCGCAGAGGCGGCGGCGAGCGCCGCCACCGTCAACGGCGCGATCCCGCCCCGTGCGGAATCCGCCGCAGCCGGCTCGCCCCGCGCATCCTCCGAGGCGGCCGGCTGCGGTCCGGAGGTGTCCTCCTCGGCCACAGGCGGTGGCCGGGCCTCGTCGGGCTTCGGGCCCTCCACAGGCTGCTCCGGCACGGGCGGCGCCTCCTGCTTGACCGCGGCCGCCACGGCCGCCTGCGCCGTGGGCACGAACGCAGGCTGGCCTGGCACCGGGGTCGCGGGCGGAGGGTGGCCTGGCGTGGGCCGGCCGGGGGTTGCGGGTGCAGGCTGGTCCGGGGCGGTGGCGAGCTGGCCCGGAGTGGGTGCAGGCTGACCGGCGGCGGTGACCGCTGCGCCGGTCGCGACGTGCGTTGCGGGGCCGGCGGCGGCCGCCGCGCGCGTGACCACCGGGGTGGCACGAGGCACGACCGTCCCGGCGGGCCGGGGCGCCGGCTGGACGGAGCGCTGGATGCGCGCGGCCGCCTCGGCGCTGACCCGCTGCTCCAGCTCCGCGGCGCGCTCGGGGGCGCGCCCGGCCCACTCGCGCAGGCGCTTGATCTCGCGCGCCTGGGAGAACACCAACAGCGAGAGGACCGCGATCCCCAGCAGGCGCCGCGAAGGCGGCCACGGCGCCGGCATCGAGCAGTTTGTTGGAGAGCGAGAGCGCGAGCAGCGGTGCGGTCATGCGTCCGCAGAGTGTATGAGGGGAACAGGCGACGCGGACGCGGTTGCGGGCTCCGGGTCGGCGGACCCCGGGCGAGCGGCCTCCGGGCGGACGGCCTCGGGGTGGACGGACTCCGGACGAGCGGCCTCCGGGCGGACGGGCTTCTCCTCCACACGGCGGCGCGCCGCGGAGGTCAGGCCGGCGACCTTCGCCGCGAGGCCCGCCGCGTCGCCCTCCAGCACCAGCAGGTTGATCTCCGCGAACATCTCCTCCACGACCTCCGGCGCAAGCGGCTCGCGCGCGGCGAGCAGGATCTTCTCGGCCGAGGTCGGCAGGCGGCGCTCGTACGAGTTGAACAGCTCCTCGTGCAGCTTCTCCCCGGGTCGGCGGCCCACCTCCTCGATCTCGATGTCGCGGTCGGGATCGAGACCCGAAAGCTCGATCATCGCCCGCGCGAGCTCCACGATGCGCACCGGCTCGCCCATGTCGAGCACCAGCACCTCCGCCGCGCGCGCCGCGGCGACGTCGCCGCCCATCTCCCCCAGGGGCGATGCGCGGCGACGGCAGGTCCGGATCGCGCGAGCCCAGTGCCGCCGGCCGTTCTCCGATTCGCCGGGCGCGCGCTGACGAGCGAGCCGGCGCGGATGATCAACTGCACCGCCTCCGGGACCGTCATGAAGTAGCGCGTCATGCGCCTGTCGGTGACCGTCACCGGACCGCCGCGGGCGATCTGGCGGCGGAAGATCGGCACCACGCTGCCGGAGGAGCCGAGCACGTTGCCGAAGCGCACCGCCTTGTAGACGGTCTCGGGGAAGCGCGCGGCGGCGCCCTCCAGCGCGAGCTCCGCCAGCGCCTTGGAGGCCCCCATCACCGTCGCCGGGGCGACCGCCTTGTCCGTGGACACGAGCACGAAGCGCCCCACGCCGAGCTCGCCGCAGACGAGCGCCATCAGGCGCGTGGCGATCGCGTTGTTGCGCACCGCCTCCACGGGGTTCGCCTCCATCAGACCCACGTGCTTGTAGGCGGCGGCGTGGAACACCACGGTGGGGCGGTGCTCGCTCGAGCACCTCGCGCATCCGCTCCGCCTCCTTGCAGTCCGCCAGCACCGCCGCCAGCGCCGCGGGCGGCACGTGGCGCTCGTCCAGCAGCTCGCGCTGGATCGCGAAGAGGTTGTCCTCCGCGTGGTCGAGCAACACCAGGCGCTGCGGCCCCACGTGCGCGATCTGGCGGCACAGCTCCGCGCCGATCGAGCCGCCCGCGCCGGTCACGAGCACGATCATGTCCCGCGCGAGGTAGGCGCCCACCCGGTCGAGCTCCATCACGACCGGCTCGCGACCGAGCACGTCCTCGACGCGCACCTCGCGCACCTGCCGGGCGATACGTTCCCGGCCCGTCGTTCTGGAGCAGCTCGAAGACCGTCGGCAGCGTGCGCACGGGGATCGCGCGGGCGCGGCACTCGCGCACCACGCGCGCGCGGGTGGAGCCCGGGGCGGAGGGGATCGCGATGATCACTTCCTCGGGCTCCGCCTCCTCGAGGATCCGCGGCAGATCGGCCTCGGTGTTGCCGCGCACCCTGACCCCGTCGATCCGCATGCCCCGCTTGCGCGGGTCGTCGTCGAGGAAGCCCACCGGCGCCAGGCCGAGCTGGCGGTTGCGCACGATCTCGCGCAGCACCAGCCGTCCGCCGTCGCCGGCGCCGACGATCAGCACCCCGCGCTCGCCCTTGCGCACACCGCGAAACGCCCCCTGCAGGCGGCGCTCGTGCACGGCGCGGGCGAGCACCCGCACGCCCACGAGCAGCATCAGCGCCAGCAGGAAGAACATCCCGATCACGCCGAGCGGGAGATCCACCACGTCGGTGGCCGTGTGGTGGGGAGTCTGCACGGGGATCTGCACCGGACGCGCCACCGCCACGCCAACCACCGCGAGCAGCACGATCGCCACGACCCCCCGCAGGATCGCCTCGTAGTCGCGCTGCCCCGAGTAGCTCCAGCTGCGCTGGTACACACGTGCAAGGATCAGCACCAGCACCCCCCCGACGCGACCCACCAGATCGTGCGTTCCAGCAGCAGTTCGTAGCGGTGCCAGAGCCGCTCGTCGAAGCGCAGCTGGAAGGCCAGGTAGTACGCGAGCGCGACCAGCACCCCGTCCACAGCGATCTGGGGCAGCATGTGCCGGTGGAAGGGGATGGGGGCCCACCCGCCCGCCGAGCGGAGACTTCGGCGCATCGCCGTCAGATTGTAGAGGTGCCCCTCCCCGCGCGCGTTGGCGCAGCTCTTACCGAAACAGCGTCATGCCCGAGATATCCGCGGCTTCGCTGCCGGGGGGCAGGCGGGTGATCCACAGCAGGTAGTAGCGCAGCGCGCGCCGTGCGTATCCAGCGGGATGGTGCTCTGCGCCTCGATCGTCCGCGGCGGGGCGAGCTGCGCCCAGCCGCGTTCGGAGAGGCTCTGCGGCGCCCCATAGGGCAGGCCCGAGTCGAACGCCCCCGCGGCGTAGACGGCGGCGTGAACCCCGGCGTGGGCGTCTGGATCTCCAGCGCGCGGGCGCGCAGGCCCGGGGCGGCGTCGAGGTAGATCCCCGGTCCCCGGCTTGCGCCCCAGCGTGTTGTTCAGGTAGTGCTGGTGCTCCACACCGTGTTGGGGTCGCCGTCCACCACGTTCGCCACCTGTGTGGGGTCTTCGGGTTCGGTCCCGAAAGGGTTGTAGCCGTGGGCCGCGGTCTGCTGCAGGGGCACCGGCGAGAGACCCGGTTTGGCGCCCACGTCGGGGGCCACCTCCCCGGTGGGTGTGGCCGGCGGCGAGCACGAGCCCCAAAGCGAGCAGGCCGCCGAGCAGCGCGAGCGAGCCGAGCCAGCGGACCGGGTGGCGCATGCGCCATGGCAGCCGGCCGCGGGCGGGGGCGTGGAGCGTGCGCAGCACAGTGGTGACCTCCCCCGTGGCCTGCCCGGCGCGGGCGGCCTCGACGGCGAGCACCTCCTCGAGATCGGCGAGCAGGGAGGGAATGTCGGGGTAGCGCCGCGCGAGATCCTTGGCGGTCGCGCGGTCCACGACGGCGGCGGTGGCGGCGGAGACCTCGGGCCGGCGGTGCTGCACGTCGGGGATCTCCTCGCGGACGTGGCGCATCGCGACGGCGACTGGGTTCTCCCCCGTGAAGGGGATCGAGCCGGTGAGCATCTCGTAGAGCACCACGCCGAGCGAGTAGATGTCGGACTGCCCCGTGACCGCGTGCCCGAGCGCCTGCTCGGGGGAGACGTAGTCGGTGGTCCCGAGCACGCGCCCGTCCAGGGTCAGCCCCTGCTCGGTGAGCGTGCGGGCGATCCCGAAGTCGGTGATCTTCGCGGAGCCCTCCGCCGTGAGCAGCACGTTCTGGGGCTTCACGTCGCGGTGCACGATGTGGCGCTCGTGGGCCGCCCCAAGCGCCCGTGCGATCTCGATAGCGTAGGCGATCGCCTCGGTGATCTCGAGCGGCCCGGTGCGGCGGATCAGCGCCTTCAGCGTCTCGCCGTCGACGTACTCGAAGACGATGTACGGAGTCCCGCCCCCACCCGCCTCTGGCTCCTCGCCGGCGTCGATCACGGTGACGATATGCGGGTGGCTGAGCTGCGCCACCGCGCGCGCCTCCCGGCGGAAGCGCTCCAGCTGGTCGGAGTCCGAGGCGATCTCGCGGTGCATCAGCTTGATCGCCACCGGCCGTTCGAGCACCGTATCGAAAGCGCGGTAGACCGTGGACATCCCCCCCTTCCCGATCTGGGCATCGAGCCGGTAGCGCCCGCCGAGCGCGGCGCCGAGCAGCGTGTCGGTCATTGGCCTCTATTGTGCGCGGTCCGGTGGCGGCTCCGGCGCTACAGCACGATCAGCGCGGCGCCCGTGATCGCCGCGGCGACGCCGATCGCCTGCGCGCGCGACATCCGCTCGCCCAGCAGAGCCACGCCGAGGCCGACCGTGACGACCGGGAACAGCGAGCCCAGGACCGACACGAGCGACAGCTGGCCGCGGTCGGCCGCCGTCGTGTACGCTCCACCAGTTCGCTGTAGTGTCCGTAGAAATGGATTATGCGAAGACTTGGGTAGCGGGCTCGATCCTCGATGGGCTCCGCTGAGGACGCACAAGCGCTTCTCGAACGGGCCTTCGGTCGTGAAAGCCCGTTTCGCCCGGGTCAGCTCGAGGCGATCCTCGCCCTCGTCAACGATCGGGCACGCGTCCTCGTGGTGCAGCGCACTGGCTGGGGGAAGAGCGTCGTGTACTTCCTCGCGACCGCGCTACTGCGCGCACGGGGCCTCGGCCCGACAATCCTCATCAGTCCGCTGCTCGCGCTCATGCGCGATCAGATCCGTCTGGCGGATCGTCTCGGCGTCCGCGCCGAAACGCTGAACAGCCAGAACGAAGCCCGCTGGGGCGAGATCGAAGAGGCGCTCGCAGCCGACCTCATCGACGTCCTACTTGTCTCGCCAGAGCGACTGGCGAATGAGCGCTTCAGGACCCGGACGCTCGCCGGGATCCCTCGCGGGATCGGCCTGTTCGTGGTCAACGAGGCCCATTGCATCTCCGATTGGGGCCACGACTTCAGGCCCGACTACCGGCGAATCGGCAATCTTGTGCAGGGGCTTCCACCGAGCGTCCCGCTACTGGCGACGACGGCCACCGCCAACGACCGAGTGGTCGCGGATGTCGTGGCGCAGCTTGGCCCAGACCTCCGGATCGTCCGTGGGCCCCTCGGCCGAGACAGCCTGCACTTGCAGGTTCTCCAGCTCCCCAGCCAGGCCGAACGGCTCGCGTGGCTCGCCCAGTACCTCTCCTCGGTGGAGGGCTCGGGCATCATCTACGTGCTCACTCAAGCCGACGCCGCGCGAGTGAGTGGCTGGCTCAGGCGCTGCGGCATCGATGCGCCGGCCTACACCGGCGGTGACGACGACGAGGTGCGCCGCGAATTGGAGCGGCGCCTGCTCGACGACGATGTCAAGGCGCTGGTCGCCACGGTCGCGCTCGGTATGGGCTTCGACAAGCCCGATGTGGGTTTCGTCGTCCATTTCCAGCGGCCCAGCTCGGCGATCGCTTACTACCAGCAGATCGGCCGAGCCGGTCGCGCGCTGGACCGCGCGGAGGTGGTGCTCCTAGCCGGCGAGGAGGACGACGAGATCGCCGACTATTTCATCGAAAGCGCCTTCCCCCCCGAGCAGGATCTGTGCGACGTGCTCGGGTCGCTCGAGAACGTCGAACAGGCGACCGAGGGCGAGCTGGAGCAACGCCTGAACCTCCATAGGAGCGCAATCGCGCGGGCGCTGAAGGTTCTCGAGGTGGACGGCGCCGTCGCCCGGGACGGTAATCGCTATACGAGAACGCCGAGCCGTTGGTCGCTGGACGCGGATCGCATCGCAGCGGTGACAGCGGTCCGCGGACACGAGCGCCAACGGATGGCCGAGCTCGTCACCACGCGCGGCTGCCTGATGGCGTTCATACGCGCGGAGCTCGACGATCCTCCCGGGGATCCGTGCGGGCGCTGCGCCAACTGCGTCGGGCCGTTCGCGCCGATCGAACCGAAGCGGGAGATGGTCGAGGACGCCGTGCGATTCCTGCGCCGCGCGTATCGGCCGATCCTCCCCCGTAAGCAGTGGCCGGCGGACCTCGATCACCGCCCTCGAGGCATTCCGCGCGAGCATCGCTTGATCGAGGGTCGCGCCTTATCGGTCTACGGGGACGCCGGCTGGGGTCAGCTCGTCAAGGCCGGCAAGTATCGTGAGAGTGGCTTCGACGAGCGGCTCGTCGGAGCCTTGGCCGAAATGCTCGAGAGATACTGGCAGCCCGATGTGACACCAACCTGGGTGACCGCGGTCCCCTCCCGGCGCGCGCCCGACCTCGTGCCGAGCTTTGCGCGGCGACTGGCGGAGCGCCTCGGGCTCCCCTTCCGTGAGGCGCTCGAAGAAGGTCCGCGACACGCCCCCCCAGAAGAGGATGCAGAACGGCCACCACCAGGCACGGAACGTGCTCGAATCGTTCCGTGCGCTCCCGACAGCGGTGATCCCCGAGCCGGTGTTCCTGGTGGACGACATGGTCAACTCGCGATGGTCGCTCACTGTGTGTGGCGTGCTGCTGTGCGAGGCGGGCTCCGGCCCCGTTGTGCCGCTTGCGCTGGCCGAGACCACGAAGGGCGCAAAGACGTGACGACGACGCAGCTGAGCACCGACAGCCAGGCAATCGCACTCGCGTGCTCCGGCCTCGCACTCGCAGATGAGCGCTCCCTCAAGCCACTCACCGCCAGCGAGTGGCAGCGGCTGTGCGGGGCGCTCGTGCGCTCGACATGGGGCCGTCCTGGTGAGCTGCTTGGGCGCGGGCCGGCCGAACTGCGTCAAGAGCTGGGTATCGCGGCAGACACGGCGGAGCGCCTGTCGCTGCTGCTGCGGCGTGGTGGTCAGTTGGCGTTCGAGGTGGACCGGCTCGCAAGCCGCGGCATCTGGGTTTTGACTCGTGCCGATGAGGCATATCCCCAGCGCCTGAAGAAGCTCCTGGGTGCGCAGGCCCCACCGCTGCTCTACGGTGCGGGACCGCGAGAGGCGCTTCACGCGCCTGCGCTTGCGGTGATCGGATCTCGCGACGCCGACCCGACCGCGGTCGCCTTCGCGCGCGAGCTCGGTCGCCACTGCGCGCGGCGGCGCGTGGCGATTGTCTCCGGCGCCGCGCGGGGGGTCAACGTGGAAGCGATGACGGGCGCGCTGGAGGCAGGCGGCATAGCGGTCGGAGTAACCGTGGACCCGCTGGAACGCCTCGTACGCCGCCCCGCTCTCCGGGCCGCAATTGGCGAGGATTCGCTGACGCTCGTGACTCCCTACCACCCCTCCACCCGCTGGCATGTGGGTAACGCGATGGGACGCAACCGACTCGTGTACGCGATGTCCCAGGCGGCGGTCGTCGTGGCCACGGCCGCCAAGAGCGGCGGAACGTGGGCTGGGGCGATCGAGAACATCAAGCACCACTGGGTGCCGGTGTACGTACGAGCCAACGGGGACGCGGGTAGCCGAGAGCTAACGCTCGCGGGGGCCCACCCACTTTCGCCTGGCCCGGTCGAAGAGATCGACGTGCAGAGCCTTTTCGATGAGCCACCGCCCACGGTTGCACCCGGATCTCCGGATCAGCCAGAACCCGTAGGTACGAGCGATGCATTCTGGGCGGTATGGCCACTTCTCAACGCATGTCTGCACGAGCCACATAGTGAGCGCGACGTCGCGGAGGCTCTGCGCCTGCAGCCCACACAGGCCCGCATATGGCTCACGCGCGCAGTTAACGAGGGGCTCGTGAAGGTCAAAAAGCGACCCCGAAAGGTTTACATGGCTGGTGACGTCGAGCGGGATCAGCTAACGCTGGGGTGATCGTCGGGGCCGCGATAGCGCCAGGTCTTGCACGGGCGCAGGATGGGCGGGGCCACCGCGGCAAGCGCCAGCCCAGCGCGGTAAAGCGCGAACGGCCACAGCGCGCGGCCACGGCGTCCGGGACGGATCAGTGGGGCGCTCGCCAGCGTGGAGAGGAAGGCGGCGGCGGCTCCGGCGGTAAGGGCGGGGACCGCGGCGGCCGGCGCGCCGCGCTGGGCTAGACGGCGGGCCTTCAAAGCCGCGGCGCCCGCGATCACCGGGAGACCGGCGCGCCACGAGAGGGCCTGGGCGTCCGCGCGGGCGAAGCCGCGGGCGCGGGCTGCGGCGAGCGTCGCGCCGTTGCGAGAGACGCCGGGGAGCAGGGCGAGCGCCTGGGCGATGCCGAGCGCGAGACCGTCGCGGGGTCCCGCGTCCGCGAGCTTGCGCATGCCCGGACGGGAGTCGGCGAGTGCCAGCGCCGCGCCGCCGAGCGCGAGGCCCGTGGCGAGCGCGCGGGTGCCGCTCGGGCGACGCTCCAACCCTTGCTCCAGGAGATACCCGACGAGCGCCGGAGGAGCGAGGGCGAGGGTGGCCAATCCAAAGGTGCGACTGTCCAGTTCGCGTAGCGTCTGCGCCAGCTCGCCGCGCAGCGCGATCGACAGCGCGGCGGCGGTGCCCGCGTGCAGCGCCACCTCCAGGGCGTTGCGCAGCTCGGCCTCGAGCTGCGCCTCGGGCCAGCCGGCCAAGCGGGGGATCAGCGCGATGTGCGCCGAGGAGGAGACCGGCAGCACCTCCGTGGGGCCCTGCACCAGGCCAAGAACGATCGCGTGGCGCAGGGAGGGCCTCGACGGCATGGGCGCGGCGTTCAGGCCACTCAGACGGTCGCCCGAGAGCGTCCGCGGCGGCGCACGATCCAGTAGACGACGCCGACCGCGATCGACGCGAGCAGCACGTAGTCGAAGTACTCGAAGCCCTTGCGGACGCTCGTCCATTCGCCGCCCAGCGCGTGGCCGGCGAGCGCGAGCGCGAGCACCCAGGGGATCGAGCCGATTATCGTGAGCACGGAGAAGCGCAGCAGCGGCATCTTCGCCACGCCCGCCGGCAGCGAGACGAACGCGCGCACGAGCGGGATCATGCGGCCGAAGAGCACCGCGGAGTCGCCGTAGCGCTGGAACCAGCGGTCCGCGCGCTCGATCTGGGCGGGGCCCATGTGCACCAGGTGGCCGTGGCGTTCCATCAGCTCCAGGCGGCCGCCGCGGCCGATCGCGTACGCCACCCACGAGCCCACCAGCGTGCCCAGCAGACCCGCCAGCACGATCCCGGTCATCGTCAGGTGGTGGTGCGCGCCCGAGCCCCCGGGGTCCGCCACGGCGAAGCCCGCGAACAGCATCACCACCTCCGAGGGGATCGGGATGCACGCCGAGCCGAGCGCCATCAGCACGAACACCGCCGGCAGGCCCCCGTCGCGGACGAAGTGCCAGGTGGCGGTGACAACCGATTCGGTGACCGAGGCGAGGACGAGCATGGGCGCGTCAACGATACCGTCCACCGCGATGCGCGTCTGGATCGACCTCACCAACAGTCCGCATGTGCTCGTGATGCGCCCGGTGATCGAGATCCTGGAGCGCGACGGCCACGAGGTGCGGGTGACCGCGCGCGACTTCGCCCAGACGCTGGGGCTGCTGCACCGCTTTCGGATCCCGCACACCGCGATCGGTCGCCACCGAGGCGAGCGGCTCGCGGCGAAGGCCGGGGGCCTCGCGCTGCGCTCCGCAGCGCTCGTGCGCTGGGCGCGCGCCGACGGACGCTTCGACATCGCGCTCGGCCACGGCTCCAACGACGTGAGCGTCGCCGCCGCGCTGCTGGGGATCCCGAGCGCCACGATGTTCGACTACGAGTGGGCCGCCGTGCAGCACCACGTCAACTGCCGGCTCGCCCGCGCGGTGGTGGTGCCCGACGCGATCCCGCCCGAGCGCCTCGACCGCTACGGGGCGCACGGCAAGGTGCGCGCGTACGAGGGGCTCAAGGAGGAGTACTACCTCGCGGACTTCGAGGCCGACCCCGCAATCCTCCCGCAACTCGGGCTCGACCCCGGGCGCCCGATCGTCGTGGTGCGCACCCCCCCGGAGGTCTCGCTCTACCACCGCTTCGAGAACGACCTCTTCGCGCAGGTGCTCGAGCGCCTGCGCGAGGCCGCGGGCGGCGAGGGCGTGCAGTCGGTGGTGCTGCCCCGCACCGACGCGCAGCGCGCGGAGCTCCGCGGCGTGCGCGGCTTCACGGTGCCCGAGCAGGCGATCGACGCGCAGTCGCTGATCGCCCACGCCGACCTCGTGATCTCCGCCGGCGGCACGATGAACCGCGAGGCCGTCGCGCTCGGCGTCCCGGTCTACACCACCTTCGAGGGCCGCCTCGGGGCCGTCGACGAGCGGCTGATTCAAACCGGCCGCCTGCACAAACTACGCGACCCATCCCAAATCAATTTTAAAAAAAGATCCCCCGGCGAACTGGCGCCTCGTGTCCGTCGCGATCCGCGCGTGCTCGTGGATCTGCTGCTCAGTGCCTGAGCGCCCGCCGCGCCTCCCAGCGCTCGATCGCCAACCGGCAGAGGCGATCCACGAGCTCCGGATAGGGGACCCCGGAGGCCTCGATCAGCTTCGCGTACACGCTCGTGGGGGTGAAGCCGGGCATCGTGTTGAGCTCGTTCACGAGCACCCGCTCGCCCTCCACGAAGAAGTCCACCCGCGCGAGGCCCTCGCAGCCGGTGTACGCGAACACCTCAAGCGCGAGCTCCTGCACCCGCGCGCGGGCCGCGGCGGAGATGCGAGCGGGCACCACCAGCTCCATCCCCCCGGCGTCGTACTTCGCCGCGTAGTCGTACCACTCGCCCTCGAGCACGATCTCCCCGGGCACGGAGACGAGCGCCGGGACCGAGCACCGCGCACTCGACCTCGATCCCGTGCGCCATCGCCTCCACGATCACGAGCGCGTCGTGCGCGAAGGCCCGATCGAGCGCCTCCCCCAGCTGCGCGGCCTCGGTGACCTTGGCGATTCCCACCGAGGAGCCCAGATGCGCGGGCTTGACGAACACGGGGAGCCCCAGGTCGGCGATCTCCCCGAGCACCTCCGTCGGGGCGCTTCTCCAGCGCTCGACGCGTGCGCCCACGTAGTCCACCTGGGGCATCCCCGTGGCGGACATCAGCTCTTTGAAGAGCACCTTGTCCATGCACAGCGCGCAGGCCGCCACGCCGGCGCCGACGTATGCGACGTCGAGCGTCTCCAGCACCCCCTGCACGGTGCCATCCTCGCCGAACGGGCCGTGGAGCACGGGGAAGGCGACGTCCGCGTCGAGCAGCCCCTCCCCCGGATGCAGGCTCAACCGCTCGCTCCGTCGCAGCGCCACGCGCCGTCGCGGCCGATCTCCACCCAGCTCACCCTGTGCCCAGCCCGCTCCAGCCCCTCCCGCACAGCGCGACCCGAGGCGAGCGACACCTCGTGCTCGGAGGAGAGTCCGCCCGCGAGCAGCGCCACGGTGAGCGTCATGGAGCGGCGGGCGCGGCGGCCGGCGGAGTCTGGGTGGTGCTCGGCGCGGGCGTGGTCGTCGTGGTCGTGCTGGGCGTGGTCTGCTGACCGAGCGCACCCACCGTGATCGTGATTGTGGCGCCCTGCTTGGCCTTGCGTCCGCGCCGCGGGGCTCTGCTGCAGCACGATCCCCGCTTCGGCTTCGTCGGTGACCGTGCGCGTGATCGACTTTGCGGCGAAGCCCGCGCCGATCAGTTCGCCTTCGGCGCGTTCCTGCTTTTTCCCGACGACGCGGGGAACCGTGACTTCCTGCGGCGCCTTCGCCACGACGAGGCTCACGGCTTCGCCGCTGCGCACCGGGCTGCCCGCGGACGGGGACTGCGAGAGCACCGTGCCGGGAGCCTGCCCTGGAGCTTCCTGCTTGGTGACGGCGCCCGCGTGCAGGCCCGCGGCGCGCAGCGAGGCGCGCGCTTCGGCTTCGCTCTGGCCGGTCACTTCGGGCACGTTCATCTGCGCGGGCCCGCTGGAGACGAACACCGTCACCGGGCTGCCCGCCTGCAACTCCACACCCTGAGACGGTTCGGTGTCGATCACCTTGCCCGCCGGCACGGCTGCGCTGGAGCGGCTCTGCGCCGTGGGCTTGAAGCCGGCCTGCGTGAGCTTCTGCACAGCCTGCGCGCTCGTCAGGTTCTTCGACGTCGGGCACCCCCGCGCTGCCGGGGCCGGTGGAGACGGTGATGCCCACGCGCGTGCCCCGCCGCACCACGCTCCCCGCGGGCCGGCTCTGGCTGATCACGAGGCCCGCGGCGACCTTCGTGCTCGCGGCCTGGAGGGGGACCGGTGTGAGGCCCCGCACCTTGAGCGCCGCTTCGGCGAGCGCGATGGGCCGGCCGGTTACGTCGGGCACGGTCGCCTGGCGCTTGGCGCCGGGCAGCAGCAGCGCCAGCGCGACACCGGCCGCCGCGAGCGCGAGCAGCGCGGCGCCGCCGATCCACCACCAGCGCCGCCGGCGTCGCCGCGCGGCGGCCTCCGGATCCTCCCAGACCAAATCCCCGCCCGCGTCGGGAACAGGGGGCAGCAGCAGCGCGGCGGTGGCCGCCGCGGGAGCCACCGGGCCGTTGCCGCCGGGGGCCATCGGCCGGCCCCCCTCGCCGGGGATCGCGTGGCGCACGTGTTCGAGCGCCGCGATGAACTCCTCCGCGTCGGCGAAGCGCTCCGCGGGGTCCTTGGCGAGCGCGCGCAGCACGACCGCGTCGAGCGCCGGCGGGACGGCGGGGTTGACCGCGCTCGGCGGCGCGCGGCGGCGCCGAGACCTGCTTGAGCGCGATCGTGACGGCCGTCTCGCCGTCGAACGGGACCACGCCGGTGAGCAGCTCGTAGAGCACGATTCCCACGCGTAGATGTCCGAGGCGGCGCTCACCGCGTGGCCCTGGGCCTGCTCGGGGGAGAGGTACTGGGCGGTGCCCATGATCGAGCCGGTCAGGGTCATGTCCGAGGCGCCGGCGCGGGCGATCCCGAAGTCGGTGACCTTCGCGCGGCCCTCCTCGTCGAGGATCACGTTGTGGGGCTTCAGATCGCGGTGGATCACCCCGCGGCGGTGCGCGAAGCGCGCGGCGTGCAGGATCTGGATGACGATGTCGATCGCCGCCGCGGGGGCCATCGGCCCGCGCTCGCGCACGATCGCCTTCAGTGAGCGGCCGGGGAGGTACTCCATCGCGATGTAGTACGTGCCGTCCCACTCGCCGCGGTCGAAGATCGCCGACGATGTTGGGGTGCGAGAGGCCCGCGGCGCTCGAGGCCTCGCGGCGGAAGCGCTCGACGAACTCCTGGTCTTCGGCGAAGCGGTGGTGCAGCAGCTTGACCGCGACCTGGCGGCCGAGCAGCTGGTCGCGCGCGAGGTAGACGTCGGCCATGCCGCCGGAGCCGATGCGCGAGAGCACCCGTAGCGCCCGTCGATCATGGTCCCGGGGTCGATCATGGCGTGGGCCTCCCGTGAACGGGCGTGGCGTGGCTGGGGCGCCGTGCGAGCGGCCGCGGCGCCGAGCGGGGTGCGGGCTGTCAGTCATGCAGCAGCACTTCCATCACCCGCTTGGCGACGGGCGCCGCGAACGCGCCGCCGAAGCCGGGGACGTGCTTCGAGCGTCACGGCGATCGCCACCCGCGGGTTCGCGGCGGGCGCGAAGGCGATGAACCACACGTTGTTGATCGCGGTCCCGATCTGCGTCTCGGCGGTGCCGGTCTTGCCGGCGACCTGCACGCCGGGGATCTGCGCGGCGGTGCCCGTGCCTTCGTTGACGACGGCCTCCATCATCGAGGTCACGGCGGCCGCGGTCGAGGGCTTCATCACGACCGCCTGCACGCGGGGGGCGATCGTGTGCGACGGTGCGCCCTTCGGGGTCGACGATCCGGTCGGTCAGGTGCGGGGCCATCAGCCGCCCGCGGTTGGCGACGGCGGCGGCGACCTCGGCCATCTGCAGGGGCGTGACCTGCAAGTTTGTCCTGGCCGATGCCCATGCGCCCGACGTCGACGAGCGGGGCTGTGGGGCGGAGCAGCCGCCCGTGGCGATACTCGCCGCTCGCCGACATCTCGCTCGGACGGGTAGTCGAGCTGCGGCTTGCGGTCGAAGCCGAAGCGGCTCATGTAGCGGGCCATCGTCGGCTTGCCGAGCCGTTCGGCGACCTGCGCCCAAACGGTGTTGACCGATTCGGCGAGCGCCTGGGTGAGGGTGATCTGCCCGAAGCTGTCGTTGTTGTCGTTCTGCAGGGGCACGCCGGAGATGGGCATGCCGTTGCGCCCGCTCACGGTCGATTCGGGCGTGAAGGCGCCGGTGTCGATCGCGGCGGTGGCGGTCACCACCTTGAAGGTCGAGCCCGGCGCGTAGCCGAACTGGGTGGCGCGGTTGACGAGCGGTTGCCGTCGCCGTCGTGCGCAGAGCCGTTCGTAGGCGCGCGGCGAGCGCAGCGCGTTGGGGTCGTAGCTCGGCGAGGAGGCCATCACCGTGACCGCGCCGCGTGCGCGGTTCGAGCGCGACGACCGCGCCCTGCTGGCCGCCGAGCGCCTCGATCGCCGACCTGCTGCGCGCGCGGGTCGAGCGTCGTCACGACCTCATCGCCCGCGGCTTGCTTGCCCTGGAGCTGGTCGAGGATCGCCTGCAGGTTCGCTGCCGGTCTGGCCGTTCAGCGCGGCGTTGCGGAAGCGCTCGATGCCGGTGCTGCCCGAGCGTGTCGGGGTAGGAGTAGCCGACCGCGTGCGCGAACGCTTCGCCGGAGGGGTAGGTGCGTTCGTAGGTGCCTTCCGCGGCCGCGCACGCTGCGCGCGAGCACGGTGCCGTCGGCGGCGAGGATCGGCCCGCGCTCGATGCGCTGCTGCTCGAGCAGCGCGCGCGCGTTGAGCGGTTTGTCGCGCAGCGAGGACGCTTCGAAGACCGTCCAGCGCGAGGTGAAGGCGACGAGCAGCGCGAACAGCACGACGACGAGCCCGTAGAGGCGGACGATCGGCCGGTTCATCGCGTCGGCCTCATTCGAGCTGTCCCAGTTCGAGGCTGCGCATCAGCGCGGCGGCGTTCGCCTTCGCGAGCGCAGCGAGTGGTCGAGCAGCGTGTGCCGGCGTTCGCGGGCGTGAGCGTGGAGGCGCTGACGCCCGAGACGTAGTCGCTGCTGTAGAGCTTGATGTTCGCCGGGCAGCCTGTAGGGCACGCCGCGGTAAATCGTCACCAGGCCGCGGTTGTTGGTGCCGATGAAGTAGACCGACTGCGACGCGAGGTACGCGCCGGCGCCGAGCAGGCCGAGCACCGCCAGCGACCGCGACAGCACGCCGGCGCGGCGCCGGCGACAGCGCCGGCGCGCCGGCGTCGGCGGCGGCCGGGCGCGCGGCGACGCGGGGACGGCGCGGGCGCGGCGCGCGGCCACGGCGCGCCGACGGCGGGCGCGCCGGCATCGTCGTGCGCGGCGGCCGAGCGCCGGCGGCGGGCGGACTCCGGCACCGGTCAGCGTCGCTGCTCCTCGGCCGGCGGCCGCTCGCGCGCCTGCACCTCCTCGAGGCGCAGGAGCACGACCGTGATGTTGTCGCGGCCGCCGGCGCGCGTTGGCGGCCGGCGATCAGCGCCTCGCCGGCGTCGCGCAGGCGCGGCGTGCGCGCGAGCAGGATCTCGGCGATGCTCGTCCTCGGCGAGCATCGTCGTGAGGCCGTCGCTGCAGAGCAGGTAGACGTCGCCGGCGCGCGCGCTGAAGGAGCGCGTGTCGACCTCGACGGTCGCCCTCGGGCCCGAGCGCGCGGGTGATCACCGAGCGCTGCGGGTGCTCGACCGCCTCCTCGGGCGTCAGCCGGCCCTGGCGCATCAGCTCGTCGACGAGCGAGTGGTCGTCGGTCAGGCGCAGCAGCTCGCCGTCGCGCAGGCAGTAGGCGCGGCTGTCGCCGACGTGGGCGATCGCGACCTCGTCGCTCGCCGACGTAGACGGCGGTGAGCGTCGTGCCCATGCCGGCCTGCTCGGCGTTGCGCGTGCGAGAGCTCGTGGATGCGCGCGTTGGCCGCGTGCGCGAGCGCGGCGAGCGCCAGCTCGGGCTCGGCGGCGTCGGCGAGGCCGGCGCTGGAAGGACTCGACCGCGATCCGCGAGGCGACCTCGCCCGCCTGCGCGCCGCCCATCCCGTCGGCGACCACGAACAGCGGCGAGCGGGCGAGCAGCGAGTCCTCGTTGGCGCGCCGCTGGCGCCCGGTGTCGGTGCCCGCGTACTGCTCGGCGACGCGCAGCATCTCAGTCGACCTCGAAGGCGAATTCGCTGTCGCCGATGCGCACGCGGTCGCCGGGGTGCAGCGGCCGCGGGCGTCTCCAGCAGCTCCTCGTTGAGGTAGGTGCCGTTGGTCGAGCCGAGATCCTCGAGCACGACGATGCTGCCCTGCTCGTAGATGCGCGCGTGGCGCGAGGAGGCGAAGGGGTCCTCGAGGCGGATCTCGGCCTGCTCGCCGCGCCCGAGCACGAGGTCGCCGTCGAGGTCGTAGATCATCCCGGGCTCGTGGCCGGGTGCGCGCTCGACGACGAGCCGCGGCGCGCGGTTGGCGACGTCGGCGCGGCCGAGCGCCGAGGCCGAGTACAGGCCGGTGCGCGTCGGCGCGGGATCGCGCCCGCGCGACTCCGTCGGACGCCGGTCGGCGCGGCCGCGCGCCGCGGAGATCCCGGCGCGCGCTGCGGGCGACCCACAGCAGGAACAGGTAGAGGACGGCGAGGAAGCCGAACTTCAGCGCGACCGATACCGGCTGCGAGCGTGGTTCATCGCAGCTCGAAGACGATCTCGGTCGAGCCGAGCTCGATGCGGTCGCCCGGCGTGCAGCGGCTGGCGACCGCGAATCGCCTGGCCGTTGACGAGCACGCCGTTGGTGGAGCCGAGGTCCTCGATCGTCCAGCCCTCGGCGGTCGGGCGGATCTGGGCGTGGTGGCGGGAGATGCCGGCGTCGTCGAGCACGATGTCGCAGTCGCGGCTGCGGCCGATCGATCGCCGCCGCGGGCGGCAGCAGCAGGCGGCGGCCGCCGACGAGCAGCAGCGCGCGCGGCGGGCGCGCGGCGCGGGCGGCCTCGTCGACGGCCCGCGCACGCGGCGGAGGTGCTGTAGATCATCGTCTTGCCGTGCTCCTCGTCCGGTTGCGGATCGGCGGCTCGGCGCCATCGTCGGGGCGCCCTCGCTGACTCTGACCGTCGGGGCGGACCAACCGCGCCTGGATGCCGAACTCGCCGAGCGCGAGGCGCTCGTCGGTGTGGAAGGTGATCAGCGGATGGCGAGGCGAGCGATCAGCTCCTCGCGGCGGGCGTGCTCGAGCAGGTAGGCGCAGAGCTCGTCGATCACCTCCTCCTCGACGCCCTCGTAGCGGGCGCGATCCTCCGGGCGAGAGCCACACGACGTACTCGTTGGGCGCGTACACGCGCGAGACCGAGACGGTGCGGTGCTCGTCCATCTCGCGGGCGAGCTTGCGCGCGAGTTCCATCGGGCGCACCTCCGAGCGGAACACGCGCCCGAAGGCGCCCTCGACGAGGTTGGCGATGCGTGGTCTCGACGCTCTTGAGCAGGTTCATTGGCGGTATGCGGCGGCGCGGTGAGCGGCTGGAGCCTCGCGGACCGTGGACACCACAGCCGGTCGGCGGACCGTCGCGACTCGCGAGCGGGGCGAAGCCATCGCTAGCGCTCCGGCTCACCGGGGCCGCGCAGCGCGCGGGCGGCGACCGCGAGCACCGCCCGAGGACGGCCCCCAGGATGGCGCCGCGCGGGCCGCGTGCCGACTCCCGCAGGCCGGCCGTGGCGGTGTGGCGAAGGCGAGGCCGCGGTCCAGCAGCGGCGCGATGGCCGCAAGCGCGCCGGCCCAGAGCGATCGCGGCGAGCGACGTCGAGCGCGGCGCTGCGACCGCGCACGATCAACGGCAGGAGCGCGGCGGCGGCGCCCACAGCGCGGCGCCGAGCAGCACGCCGATGCTCAGCAGCGGGGCGATCACGTGGACGGCGGCGCTCGGAGTCCGAAGTGACGCCCTCCCAGCCGCCGCGCGGGCGCGGCGATCGCCGCGGGCGGGCCCGAGCCACAGGCGCCGGTGGGCCAGCGAGCGGGCTCGGCGAGGAGCAGCCACCAGTAGCCGAGCGCGCCGAGCAGCGCGCGCGAGCGCCAGCGGGCGGCCTGCCCGGCGAGCGCCGGGAAGGCGCCGGCGAGGCCGGCGAGGCCGAGCACGGGCGCGAGCGCGCCGCGAGCCAGCCAGCGCGGCGCCGGGGCGAGGAGCGAGCAGCACGACGGCGAGCAGCACGCGCAGAGCGCGACCAGCGCGACGCCGGGGCGGCCGGCGGCGATCTGCCAGATGCACGCCGCGAGCGTCGCCGCCGAGCCAGCCGAGCCGCGGCGAGGCGTGAGCCAGCCGCTCGCCTGGGGCGGCTCGCCGGCGGGCTCGGAGCGCGTGCGAGCGGCGGACCCTCAGCCGGCGCGAGCGGCGTGCGGCCGGGTTGGAGCTGGGATCGGGCCGGCCCGTCCGGGCCGGCCTGCGCGGGGCGTCGGCGGGCGCTGTTCGCGGCACGCTCGCGCTGGCGCTGCGCACGACCCGACGCCGCCGCAGGCCGCGGTCGGAGCGCGTGCGAGATGCGCCTCGCGCAGCTCCGGCGAGCGTCGCCGCGCTCGCGCGGGCTCGCGGCGTCGAGCGCGCGTCGAGCGCCCGCGTGAGCTCGCGCGGGCAGATCGCGGCGGCGGCGCTCGAGCGGCTCGACAGTCGCGGCCGATCCGCCGCGCGGTGGCGGCGGGGGTGGGCCCGCGCACGGGGTTGACGCCGCAGAGCGCCTCGTAGAGGACGAGCGCGAGCGAGTACAGGTCGGCCTCCTCGCCGACCTCGCGGCCCTCGCTCTGCTCGGGAGCCATGTAGGCGAGCGTGCCGAGCACGTCGCCGGTGCGCGTGAGGGCCTCCTCGCCGGCGAGGCTGCGCGCCGCCGAAGTCGGTGAGCTTGGCGGCGGAGCTGAGCCGGCTCTGGCGAGCGCGGCGGGCTCGGCGGGCGTGGACGCCGGGGACGAGCACGTTCTGGGGCTTGATGTCGCGGTGGATCACGCCGCGCGCGTGGGCGTGCAGAAGCGCGTCGGCGAGCGCGAGGCCGATCTCGAGGATCTCCTCGTCGCTGAGCGCGTCCGCGGCGATCAGCGCGGCGAGCGTCTCGCCGTGGACGAGCTCGGAGATCAGGTAGAAGGCGTCGTCCTCGGCGCAGGCCTCGTACAGGGCGACGATCGCGGGGTGGGCCGAGGCGCGCGGCGGCGAGCGCCTCGCGGGTGGCGCGCTCGCTGTCTCCGCCGGCGGGCGAGCGAGATCGCGCTTGACGGCGACCTCGCGGTGCAGCAGC
The DNA here is from genome assembly GCA_963813765.1 of uncultured Solirubrobacterales bacterium. Classification (GTDB taxonomy): domain Bacteria; phylum Actinomycetota; class Thermoleophilia; order Solirubrobacterales; family Solirubrobacteraceae; genus Palsa-744. The sequence continues at coordinate 29,608 of CAWFAB010000005.1, read as the reverse complement.
TCGTCGTGGGCGCGCCAGACCACGCCGAAGCCGCCCGGCGCCGAGGCGCTCGAGCAGGCGGTAGCGGCCGAGCACGAGGAGTCGATGTGAGCCTCTCCGCCCCGCCCGCATCGCCCCGGGCCCGCGCACCCTCCACGGGGCCCGGGCGCCCAGCGCCCGGAAGGGCGCGATCAGGGTGTCGTTGGAGTCCACCGCCTCCTGCGTTCGCCGCGGGTCCGTACCGGCACCTGCCGCGACGGGGCAGGAGAATGCGCGAGTGAGCGAGAAGTTGCAGAGGTCACCAGGAAGGCGTGGACGGCCGGGCGGACGGCGGTCATACTGGTGCCCTTCCTCAAGGAAAGTCCCTGCAAGGAGCGGAGTCGCTTGTCGTTCTTCGACGATGGCGAGGGAGGAGCGCCGCGGCCGGCGTCCGCGGGAACCGTCGCGGAGCGGCCGGCGGGCGCCCGCGCCCGCGGCGGCCACAGCGCCCGGCCGGCGGCGGGCGGGCATCATGGATCGCCACACGACTGATGGTGCGCCGCCGCGATCGCCGCGGGCGTCGGGGTGGTGGCTGCTGATCGTGATCGTGCTGCTCATCAACGGCTGCCTGAAGAGCGGCAGGGAAGAAGCGTTGAAGACTACAACCGCGAAGCGGGCCAGATCGTGCAGGAATCCGACCAGCAGGTCTCCCACCCGCTGTTCGCCGCGCTGGCGGGGGCATCGGGCGAACCGCCGCTCAACGTGGAGGTGCAGATCGACGAACTGCGCAAACAGGCGCAGAATCAGTCCGAACAGGCGAAGCGGCTGAGCGTCCCGGCGAAATGGACGCGGCGCAGCGCAACTTCACTGCTGGTGCTCAACCTGCGCGCGGAAGCGCTGGCGAAGATCGCGAGCGCTCGTGCGCACCGCGCTGGGGGGGCAGAGCAAGCAGGCGGGCACCCTAATCGCGGGTGCGATGGAGATGCTTCCTGGCCTCCGACGTGATCTACTCCCAGCGCGTCGCCCCGCTGATCCAGCAGGCGCTCGCGGCAGACGGGATCCACGACCAGAGCACGGCGGGCACGCAGTTCCTGCCGAACCTCGGGTGGCTGGACCCGACCACGGTCGAGGAGCGCCTCACCGGCAAGTCCTCGGGCTCCGCGCAGAGCAGCCAGATCGCGCCGGGCACGCACGGCTCGCTCCCTGACGGGGGTGAGCGTGGGCAAGACCACGCTGGAAGCGTCGACCCGACGCTGAACCACATCGGCGGCGGGGCGAACCCGACGTTCACGGTGATGGTCGAAGACTCGGGGAGCAACTCGGAGACGGACGTGGGAGTAGAAGTCGCGGTGACGGCGGGAGGCAAGCAGTACAAGTCGATCAGGACGATCAACAAGACCGAACCCGGGGTCACCTCGAAGGTGGACATCCCCGTGGAAGGAGTTCCCCTGGAAGTCGCGGCGAGCATCACGGTCTACGTGCGGCCGGTCCCGGGGGAGACGAACACGGAAAACAACAAGGGCGCCTACCTGGCGGTGTTCGGGCGGTAGGGGCCTATCTCGATGGGGCCGCACGCTCCAACCGCGACACGCCTCGGTCTCCGGTCGGACACCGGCTCGAACCCCGTCCAAAGGGCGGGGCGGCTCCATGCGACCGGTCGCTCCTGCTCACGCGATAGCTTGTCTTCCGTGGCCGCCTCGAGCCTGACCGGCACCCAGGGCATCCTCGCGCTCGCCGCGGCGGCGATCGCGGTGGTGGCGCTGCTGGGATGCGTGGCGCTGGCGCTCAAAGTGCGCCGCCTGCGTACGCGCGCAGCGGGTCGTGCTGGGGGATGGGGAGCGCGACGTGGTGGCCCACGCGGCGGCGCTGCAGGGGGGCTTCGAAGATCTGCGGGAGTACGTGGGCGAGGTGGCCGAGCGCTTGGACGAGCGCCTTGCCGCGGCGGAGGCGGGCGTGCGGGGAGCGATCGCACACCGCGCGCTGGTGCGCTACGACGCCTACAACGAGCTCTCGGGGCGGCAGTCGGTGTCGATCGCGCTGCTCGACGGGATGCGCTCGGGGGTGGTGCTCTCGTGCATCCACCACCGTGACCAGGCGCGTGTGTACGCCAAGCAGGTGCACGAGGGCCGCAGCGAACTGGAGCTCTCCCCGGAGGAGGCGGAGGCGGTGCGGCTGGCGCTCTCCCCAGCGGGTAGCGAAGAGGCCGCGAACGCGCAGCGTTCCGCCTGAGCCATGCCCGCCGGTCCTGACGAGGAGCGCCCGCGCGTCGGCTTCCTGGGTCCGGCGGGGACCTTCAGCGAGGAGGCGCTGCTGGCGAGCGCGCGGGCGGATGCGGTGGAGCCGGTGGCGTTCGCGACGATCTACGACACGGTCCTGGCGGTGCGCAGGGGGGACGTGCGGTGGGCGGTGGCGCCGATCGAGAACTCGCTCGACGGGTCGGTGACGGTGACGCTCGACCTGCTGGCCGAAACGGGGACCGATCAGGGTGACACTCGCTCCGCCGAAGCCGGGGGACGCTCGCCTTTGGCGAGCATCCCCGTTTCGGCCAGCATCCCCGAATCGGCCAGCGCCGAAGGCGCGTGTCACCCGGCTTCGGTAGACGAGCACGGAGACCTGGAGATCGTGGGAGAGGTGCTGCTGGCGGTGAGGCACTCGCTCATCGCCGCGGAGATGGTGGCGCTGAGCGAGATCGACACAGTCATCTCCCACCCCCAGGTCCCGGGCCAGTGCACGCGCGTGCTGCGTGGGGAGCTCGCGCACGCGCGGGTGCTGCCGGCGAGCTCCACGGCGGAGGCGGTGCGGCTGGTGGCCGCCGAGCGCAGGCGGGGATACGCGGCGCTGGGCACGCGCCTGGCCGCGGAGATCTATGGGGCCACGGTGGTGCGCGAGGGGGTGCAGGACCGCGACGACAACGTGACGCGCTTCGTGTGGCTGGCGCGGACCGAGAGCCCACCCGGCGGAGCCGCGGGGGGCGGGATCGGCAGACCTCCTCTGCGGGTGAAGATCGAGAGCCCACCGGAGATTGGGAGCCCACCCACCCGGTGGAAGACATCGGTGGTCTTCTGGGGCGCCGGGGCGGACAGTCCCGGCTGGCTGGTGCGCTGCCTGGATGAGTTCGCCCGGCGCGGGATCAACTTGACGAAGATCGAGTCGCGACCGCGGCGGGGGAGCCTGGGCCATTACATGTTCTTCGCCGACCTGCAGGGGAGCGCGGGCGAGCCCAGGGTGGCGCAGGCGCTGGAGGGCCTGCGCGCGGTCTGCGAGGAGGTGCGCGTGCTCGGCTCCTACCCGGCGGGCGAGGGTCCGGCCTGAACCGGATTCAGAAATATCGGCGCGTCCGCGTCGCCTATTCTGAAACAGGCCCTGGGGGCCGCGAGCCCCTGTGTACGGCTGCGGGCGGCCCGCGTCGCCGCTACACTGCGGCGCACGGATGGATGCCACCGTTCCACCAGACCCAGTTCGGTCCGCGCCGCCGCCCGAGCACCGGCGACGCGGGCCTGACGAGTGGCCGGGTGCTCGTCCTGAACGCGACCTTCGAGCCGATCAACGTGTGCTCGGTGCGCCGCGCGATGGTGCTGCTGCTGAAGGAGAACGCCGAGGTCCTGGAGCGCGGGCGGTGGGAGCTGCACTCCGAGAACACCACGCTCGCGCGGCCGTCCGTGATCCGCCTCGTGACGCTACGTGCGGGTGCCGCGCGACGCCCACCGTCGCAAGATCACGCGCCGCGCGGTGTTTGCGCGCGACGGCTGGACCTGCCAGTACTGCGGCTCGCGCTCGAACCTCACCGTCGACCACGTGATCCCCCGCTCCAAGGGGGGCCCGTCGAGCTGGGAGAACATCGTCGCGTCGTGCGCGCCGTGCAACCGCCGCAAGGGCGACCGCCTGCCGCGGCAGGCGGGCATGCACCCGCGCCACGCGCCGCGGGTGCCGCGCGCGGAGATCTTCATCCACGTCGCGAGCCCGACGATCCCGGCGGCCTGGCGCGCAGTACCTGCCCGCAGGCGGCTAGGCGCGCCTGAGACGCCCAGCAGCGGCACGAGGGGCGCCGGCACGAAGGGCGCCCGCGGGGCGCCCCTCGCTAACGCGAGCTGGACGAAGCCGCACAGGCACGATGCCGCACGACTGGACGAGCTGTGCGTGCCGGAGGGACCAGGTCCGGCGGCCGGTACGAGGTGTCCCGGGTTGGATTCCGCTAAGCGGGTCCAGCCTGCCCGACCTAGCGGCCGGTCACCTCCAGAGTCCCGCAAGAACTGTCACCCAACGTAGGACCACCTCCTTTCTCTGGTCTCGCCAGAGTAGCGGACGGGGGCGACGGCGAGCAAGGGCGTATTTCCTAATCGATGTCCTCGCCGCCGACATCCGCAATGAGTGGCTCCACCTCAACCCCGGCGTCCTCGCCCTCGCCGACGACCAGCGCGACGGCGCTGACGGTGTCGTCGTCCTTGAGGTTCATCAGCCGCACGCCCTGCGAGGCGCGGCCGTAGCGGTTGATGCCGCGGACGGGGGTGCGCTGGACCATGCCGCCGGCGGAGATGAACACCAGCTCCTCGTGCTCGCGCACGACGAGCGCGCCGGCGAGCGCGCCCTTGCTCTCGGTCAGGCGCGATCGTCTTGACGCCCATCGTGCCGCGGCCCTTGCGCGGGTAGTCGCTCGAGCGCGGTGCGCTTGCCGTAGCCGTTCTCGGTGACGACGAGCAGCTCCTGGTCGTCGCGGGCGACGTCCATCGCGAGCACGCGGTTGCCGGCCTTGCCAGACGTTCATGCCGCGCACGCCGGTGGTGTCGCGGCCCATCGCGCGGACCTGCGGACTCGTGGAAGCGCGCGGCCTGGCCGGAGCGCGAGACCATCAGGATGTCGTCCTCGCCGCTGGTCGCGGCGCACGGCGACGCAGCTCGTCGTCGTCGCGGATCTTGATCGCGATGATCCCGTCGGCGTTGATCGGCGTGTTGTAGGCGCGCGAACTCGGTCTTCTTGACGATCCCGTCGCGGGTCGCGAAGACGAGGTAGCGGCCCTCGCTGTAGTCGCGCGTCGAGAGCACCGACTGCACGCGCTCGCCCTCGCGCAGCGGCAGGATGTTGACGAGCGCGCGGCCCTTCGCGGTGCGCGAGGCCTCGGGCAGGTCGTAGACCTTCGAGCGGTAGACCTTGCCGCGGTTGGTGAAGAACAGCAGGTAGTCGTGCGTCGAGCAGATGAAGAGGTGCTCGATGAAGTCGCCGTCCTTCATGTCCATCCCGGTGACGCCGCGCCCGCCGCGGTGCTGCTGGCGGTAGGTGTCGAGCGGCAGCGACTTGATGTAGCCGGTGTGGGTGATCGCGATCACCATCTGCTGGTCGGCGATCAGGTCCTCGATGTCGATGTCGCCCTCGGCGTGCGAGATCTCCGTGCGGCGCTCGTCGCCGAAGCGCTCGCGGATCTCGCCCAGCTCCTCCTTGATGACCGCCAGCACGCGCCTCTCGTCGCCGAGGATCGCGCGCAGCTCGGCGATCCGCTCGATGACGTCGGCGTGCTCCTGCTTGATCTGGTCGGCCTCGAGCGCGGTCAGCTGCGAGAGGCGCAGGTCGAGGATCGCGCTGTCGCCTGGATCCGGCTCAGCTCGAAGCGCTCGACCAGCTGCTCGCGCGCGGCCTCGCGGTCGCGCGAGGCGCGGATCAGCTCGATGATCGCGTCGAGGTTGTCGAGCGCGATCAGCAGGCCCGAGCAGGATGTGCGCGCGGGCCTCCTGCTCGGAGAGCTCGTGCTTGGTGCGACGGACGATCACTTCGCGCTGGTGGTCGACGTAGTGGTGGATCACCGCGCGCAGGTTGAGCGTGCGCGGCACGCTGTCGACGAGCGCGACCATGTTGACGCCGAAGGTGGTCTGCATCGGGGTGTGCTTGTAGAGCTTGTTCAGCACGACCTTGGGGATCGCGTCGCGCTTGAGCTCGATCACGAGGCGCATCCCGCGCTTGTCGGACTCGTCGCGCAGGTCGGAGATCTCGGGGATCCGCTTGTCGTGGACGAGCTCGGCGATCTTCTCGATCAGGTTGCCGGGACCGCCCTTCTTGACCATGAAGGGCAGCTCGGTGACGACGATCGCCTCCTTGCCGTGGGTGAGCGGCTCGATGTGCGCGCGGGCCTGCACGCGCACGCGGCCGCGGCCGGTCTCGTAGGCGTCCTTGATGCCGGCGCGCCCGAGGATGATCCCGCCGGTCGGGAAGTCGGGGCCCTTGATGTGCCTCATCAGGCCCTCGACCTCGATGTCGGGGTCGTCGATGTAGGCGACCGTCGCGTCGATCACCTCGCGGAGGTTGTGCGGCGGGATGTTCGTCGCCATCCCGACGGCGATGCCGGAGGAGCCGTTGACGAGCAGGTTGGGGAAGCGCGCGGGCAGCACGAGCGGCTCGCGGCGGGAGCCGTCGTAGTTGGGCACGAAGTCGACCGTGTCCATGTCGAGGTCGCGCAGCATCTCCGTGGCGATGCGCGCGAGCCGCGCCTCGGTGTAGCGCATCGCGGCTGCCGGATCGTCGTCGACGGAGCCGAAGTTGCCCTGGCCGTCGACGAGCGGGTAGCGCATCGAGAAGTCCTGGGCCATGCGCACGAGCGTGTCGTAGATCGCCGAGTCGCCGTGCGGGTGGTAGTTGCCCATCACCTCGCCGACGATCTTGGCGCACTTCGCATAGGAGCGTGTGGGCCCGAGGCCGAGCTCGTTCATCGCGTAGAGCACGCGGCGGTGCACGGGCTTGAGCCCGTCGCGCACGTCGGGCAGCGCGCGGCCGACGATCACCGACATCGCGTAGTCGAGGTACGCGGTGCGCATCTCGTCCTCGAGCGCGCGCGGCTCGATGTTGCCGCCGGTCAGCGTGTCAGGCGTCGCCACCATGCCTCCTCATGATCAGCGCATCTCTGCGTCCTCAGTCGCTCGCGTGCACAGCACGCCACGCTCCTTGCGTCCTTGATCTGCTTGATCCTGAGGGGCATGGACTCGTGATACCTACACATCGAGATTCACCACTGCGCGGGCGTTGTCCTCGATGAAGGCGCGGCGCGGCTCGACCTGGTCGCCCATCAGCATCGAGAAGATGCGGTCGGCGGCGGCGGCGTCCTCGATCGTGACCTGAGCGAGCGTGCGTGTCTGCGGCGCCATCGTCGTTTCGCCGAGCTGCTCGGCGTTCATCTCGCCGAGCCCCTTGAAGCGCTGCAGTTTGACGCCCTTCTGCGCGACGTTCAACACGGCCTGGCGCAGCGCCTCGAAGGAGGGCGCGTCTTCGCGGGCGTCGCCGAGGCGCACCTCGAAGGCGGGAGTGCCGGCGAGCTCGATCAGCTGCTCGTGCACTGAGGCGAGCTGGCGGTACTCCTGAGAGTCGAACAGGGTGCGCCGGATGCGGTGGGTGCGGGCGAAGCCGGTGCGGGTCTCCACGGCCTTGACGCGCAGCTCGAGCGGGTCCTGCTCGACGAGCTCGGTGGCGTGCGTCTCGCCCTCGAGGCCCGCGCGGGAGAGCAGCTCGATCGCCTGCTCGGCGCTCATCACCTGCTCGCCGAGCAGCGAGGACTCCTCGAGGAACTGGACCATGTCGTGGCCGTGGGCGGCGCGCAGCGAGGAGGCCCAGCCTTCGTACTGCTTGAGCAGGCGGGTGAAGCGCTGCCAGCGGCCGTCCGTGAGCTTGAACTGGGTGCCGTGGCGGTCGAAGATCTCGAGCTTCTCCCACTTGTCGGAGAGCAGGATCTCCTCGAGCTCGGACTCCTTCTCGATGTAGCGCTCGCGCGAGCCCTGCTTGAGCTTGTACAGCGGCGGCTTGGCGATGTAGACGTAGCCGGCCCTGATCAGCTCTTCCATCTCGCGGAAGAGCAGCGTGAGCACGAGCGTGCGGATGTGGGCGCCGTCGACGTCGGCGTCGGTCATCAGCACGACCTTGTGGTAGCGGGCGTTCTCGATGTTGAACTCGTCGCGCACGCCGGTGCCGATCGCCGTGATCAGCGCCTGGACCTCGGTGTTCTGAAGGACCTTGTCGATGCGGCTCTTCTCGACGTTGAGGATCTTGCCGCGCAGCGGCAGCACGGCCTGGGTGTTGCGGTCGCGGCCCTGCTTGGCGGAGCCGCCGGCGGAGTCGCCCTCGACCACGAACAGCTCGGCGAGCGAGGGGTCCTTGACCGAGCAGTCGGCGAGCTTGCCGGGGAGGGTCGAGTTCTCCAGCGCCGACTTGCGGCGCGTCAGGTCGCGGGCCTTGCGGGCGGCCTCGCGGGCGCGCTGGGCCTGCACGGACTTCATGATCACCGCGCGTGCCTCGCTCGGGTTCTCCTCGAGGAACTCACCCAGGCCGCCGTTGACGATCGACTCGACGAAGCCCGCCATGCCGGGGTTGCCGAGCTTGGTCTTGGTCTGCCCCTCGAACTGGGGGTCGCGAAGCTTGACGGAGATCACCGCGGTCAGCCCCTCGCGGACGTCCTCGCCGGAGAGGTTGTCCTCTTTCTCCTTGAGCAGCGCGTGGTCGCGGGCGTACTTGTTGAGCGTTCGCGTGAGCGCGGAGCGAAAGCCCGAGAGGTGGCTGCCGCCCTCGGAGGTGTTGATGTTGTTGGCGAAGGAGTGGATCGACTCCTGGTAGGAGGAGTTCCACTGCATCGCGACCTCGACCGCGCCCTCCTCGCTCTCGCCGGCGAAGAACATGACCTTGCGATGGACGGTCTCCTTGTTCTCGTTGAGGTAGGCGACGAAGTCCTCGATCCCTCCCTCGTAGCGAAACTCGGCGGAGTGGCCCTCGGCGCGCTCGTCGACGATCGAGATGTGCAGGCCGCGCGTGAGGAAGGCGGTCTCGCGCAGGCGCTCTTCGAGCGTGCGGAAGTCGAAGTACAGCGTCTCGAAGATGTCGGCGTCCGGGAGGAAGGTGACGGTGGTGCCGGTGGGCGCATCCCCGGACAGCTTCTCGCCACGCTGCAGCTCGCCCTGAGGGGCGCCGCGCGAGTACTCCTGCGTCCACACGTGCCCATCGCGGCGGATCTCGACGACGAGGCGTTCGGAGAGCGCGTTGACGACCGAGACGCCGACGCCGTGCAGCCCGCCGGAGACCTTGTAGCCCCCGCCGTCGCCGAACTTGCCGCCGGAGTGCAGCACGGTGAGCACGACCTCGACGGCGGGGCGGCCCTCTTTCTCGTGCATGGCGACGGGGATGCCGCGGCCGTTATCCACGACGGTGACCGAGTTGTCGGGGTGGATCGTGACCGCGACCTCGCGTGCAGAAGCCCGCCAGCGCCTCGTCGACCGAGTTGTCCACGACCTCGTAGACGAGGTGGTGCAGGCCCATAACCCCGGTCGAGCCGATGTACATGCCGGGCCGCTTGCGGACCGCCTCGAGGCCCTCGAGCACGGTGATGTCCTGTGCGTCGTAGCTGCCGCCGGCGGCCATCGACGGGTCGTTGACGCTGCCTGATCCTGAATCGGTGGGCCGGTCTGTGCTGATTGAAGAAGAGGGGCCCGGCTCGTCGGCCTTCGACCGACTGCGCCACCCTCCGCTGATTGAAGAAGAGGGGCCCGGCTCGTTGGCCTTCGACCGACTGCGCCACCCTCTATTGCTGCCTGCGGCCAATGGGCCTCCACTCCATGACGTGAGAAAGCCCCGGATTCCGGGTGCGTTAGACCGCGGACCGGGGCGCGTACCTTTTGACTGAATAGTAGCACAAAGGCTCCCTCCCCCAGCTTGCCCGAGAGGCCCAAATGCCTGCAAATACCAGGCAAAACGCACACCTCTGGTCAGGTGGTGCGGCAGCGCAGCTTGTGCAGGCAATCCTCGCCGAGCGCGCTGTTCAGGCGGGCCAGCAGCTCGGGGGCCATCAGGTCGAGCTCCTGCGCCCAGACTGCCGCATCGCACTGCACGCTCAGCACCCCGTCGCGCTCGGCGGCGGGGCGGGCGGCGGCGGCGATCGCCCCGCCCACGGTCGCCTCCCAGCAGGCCTGCACACGGGCGAGGTTGCTCGCCGGCTCGAGCGCCGCGGCGTAGCGCTCGAGCGCCAGTGAGATTGGGCGGGGCGCCGGCCTGCTCACGCGGCCAGAGCCTCCTGGAGGATCGCTCCGGGAGATACGCGCAGGCGCGTGACGTGGGCGGCATCCGCGGCGTCGGGAACGTGGGCGAGGTCGGTGGTGGCGAGCACGCTCTGCCCGCCGGCCGCAAGCTCGAGCGCGAGCAGCTCCCGCCGCTGCGAATCGAGCTCGCTCATCACATCGTCGAGCAGCAGCAGCGGAGTGCGCCCGCGGTGAGTGGCGAGCACGGCGCGCTCGGCGAGCAGCAGGGCGAGCAGCGACAAGACGCAGCTCGCCCTGGGATCCGTAGCTGCGCAGCTCTCGGCCGTCGCGCAGGAAGGCCAGCTCATCGCGGTGCGGGCCGTGGGCGCTGAAGCCGCGCTCGAGCTCCCCGGGGAGGCGCTTCTGCAGCTCGGCTACGAACTCGTCGGGGGTTGCTGCGTGGGAGCGCGGGCGGTACTGAAGAGCGGCCTCGCCGCCCAGTCCGAGCTCGCTCGGCTCGCTCGGCGAAGAGCTCCCGCAGTAGTTCCACCGCGCGGGCGCGGTCTTCGCGCAGCGCGATCGCGTGGCGGGCGAGCTCGCGATCCCAGGTGGGGAGGGTCGCGCGCGACGCGCGACCGCCGCGGATACCGGCAAGCAGCGCGTTGCGCTGGGCCAGAGCGCGAGCGTAGGCGCGGCGCGTGGCGGAGCGCGACGGCCAGAGCGCAGAAACGAGGCGGTCGAGGTGGGCGCGGCGCGGAGCCGGGGAGCCTTTGAGCAGCTCGAGGCGGTCGGGAACGAACACTCCAAGCAAAGGCCGGGTCTCGACATCGAGCAGGCGCTCCACCGGCAGCGCCGTCGGCCCACATGCGCTTGGTCGGCCTCTCGGTGCCATCGCACAGGCCATAGCCCACGCTGAGCTCGTGTGGGCCCGCCTCGTCGCGGACGACCACGGTGACCCGCGTGGCGCGCTCCCCAAAGCGGATCAGCTCGCGCTCGTTGCGCGTGCGCAGCGGGTGTCCGGTGCAGCCGAAGTAGAGCGCCTCCAGGAGGTTCGACTTGCCGGCGCCGTTGGGCCCGTAGACGATCGTCAGGCCCTCGCCAAGACGCGCCTCGGCGCGAGGGTAGGTGCGAAAGTCGCGCAGCTCGATGCTCGTCACGCGCACGGCTGGCACCCGAAGGGCACGGCCTTAGATGTTGAGGCGGATGGGCATCACGAGATAAACGAAATCGCCTGAGTCGGGGGTCTCGATCAGGCCGGGGCGCAGGGGGCTGATCAGCTTCATCACGAGCTCATCGGTGTCGATGCTCTCCACGCCGTCGCGTAGGAACTCTGGGTTGAAGCCGATCTCAAAGGGCTCCCCGCGGAAGGGAACGGGTATCGCCTCACTGGCCTCACCCACGTCGGGGGTCTGGGCGGAGACGGTCAGCTGACCCTCGCTGAAGGCGAGGCGTAGCGGCGCGTTCTTCTGGGCGAGGAGGCTGATGCGGCGCAGGACATCGGCGAGCTCGGAGGTGGAGATCCGGAGCTCGTGGTCCACGGACTCTGGAATCAACTGGCGGTAGTTGGGGAATTGGCCCTCGATCAACCTGGAGGAGAGAACGGCCCCGTCGAGCTCGAAGACCACCTGGTTCTGCCCCACGCCGGCGGTGAGCTCGGTGCTTTGTGATTGCTGGGCGATGCGGGACAGCTCCTGCAGGGCGCGGGCGGGCACGTTCGCCTCGAGACCACCCTGCAGCGGCGCCTCGAGGGTTGTTCGCTTGACGCTCAAACGATAGGAGTCGGTTGCGACCATCCGCAGCTCGTGGTCCGCAGCTGAGATCAGGATGCCGGTGAGAACCGGCCTGGTCTCATCGCGCGACGCGGAGCGCGCGACGCGCTCGACGGTCCGCACGAACGCCTCGACGGGCATCGTCACACGGGCATCCGTCGCGGTGGTGGGAAGTGAGGGAAAATCCTCGGCTCGTAGCGTGCGCAGGTGGAAGACGGCCCCACCGCAACGCAGCTCGACGTCCTGCTCGGGGACGCGGAGCTCGATGGTGATCTCCTCGGCGGGTAGGGCGCGAACCACATCGAGGAGAAGGCGAGCGGGTAGGAGCGCCCTACCTGGCCGGAAGACGTTTGCCGGTAGCGGCATCCGGAGACCGACCTCCATGTCGGTGGCAAGCAGCTCAGCGCTGTTGGCCTCGGCTGCGATCATTACGCCCGACAGCGCCTGGATGGCGCTGCGCGTAGAGGCGACACGGGTGACCGTTTGTAGTTGAGCAAGGAGGTCGGCTGTGGAGAGGGAGAGCTTCATCTTGGCGATCGCTATGGAGGGACTATGTAGGAGTAGGGGCTGTGAGGATGGGGATTGGGGGATGGGTAGGGCGGTTCGAGGTGTGGTGGCTGTGGGTGGAGTGTGGAAGTCTCTCAAGTCTGTCGGTCAACAGCTGCCTTGCTCGAGCTGTTCGCGCAAGGTGTCCACAGCTTGTCGAGAGGCCGGGTCGGTGTGGATCTTGGCCTCTATGCGCCGCCAAGCATGCAGGACGGTCGTGTGGTCTCGCCCTCCGAAGTGGCGCCCTATCGCGGGTAGCGATTCGCCTGTGAGCTCTCGGGCGAGGTACATGGCGACCTGTCGCGGCCAGGTGACGCGGGCTGAGCGCGATGGGGAGAGCAGCTCCTCCGGGGAGAGCTCGAAGTGCCGGCAGGCGGCGGTTTGGATCTCGGCGAGCGAGCGCGGTTTCGAGGGTACGCGGGGGTAGAGGCTGTCGAGTACCTCGGCAGCGAGCTCTGGAGTCAACGGCCGGCTGGTGAGCGAGCCGAAAGCGACGATCCGGATGAGAGCGCCCTCCAATGCGCGCACGTTGAGGACCACGCGGCGTGCGATGGTGTCGAGCGTGAGGGGGTCGCCAAGCTCGATCCCGTCGTGGTGGACGCGCTTGCGGAGGATCGCGAGGCGCGTGGTCATGTCCGGTGGGTGGATCTCGGTGACGAGGCCGGCCTCGAAGCGCTCGCGCAGACGATCCTCCAACGCCTGGAGGTCGCGCGGCGGGCGGTCCGAGGTGAGTACGAGCTGCGCTCCGGCTTCATGGAGGGTGTTGAAGGTGTGGAAGAACTCCTCCTCGGTGCGGGCCTTGCGCTCGAGGAACTGGACATCGTCGACAAGCAGAACGTCGACGTCGCGAAAACGGGCCTTGAAGCCATCCATCCGCCCATCGCCGAGCGCAAGCTGGAACTCGTTGGTGAAGGCCTCCCCAGTGCTGGTGCGGACGCTCAAGCCGGGGCTGTAGCTGAGCACCATGCTCGCCACCGAGCGCAGCAGGTGGGTCTTGCCGACTCCGGGTGGACCGCAGATGAAGAGCGGGTTGTAGGCCTGGCCGGGCAACTCTGCGACCGCCAGCGCGGCGGCGTGGGCGAGGCGGTTGCAGTCCCCGATGACGAAGTGCTCGAAGCTGAACCGGGGGTTGCCCATGGGCGATGAGGAGCCCGCCCGCTCCGATGGCGACTGTCTGCCCGCCACGGCCCCGGAGCGGCGCGGGGCGGTGTATGGGGATCGGTGTCCACTCTCGCTTTGCGTCCTACCTCGGTGGTGGGGGGAGGGGCCTCGCCACACACGACATCGACGGTGACCCTGGGTCCGAGGATGGCGGCAGCGGAGGTCTGCAGGAGTCTCCCGAACCGTTCGGAGACCCATCCACGGGCCTGTGGGGACGCCGCGACCGTAAGCGTCTCGGCGGAGAGCTCGAGCGGACGCAGTGGCTCGAGCCAGACGCGATAGGTGGATTCGTCGACGGCGAGCCACGAGCTTGCCCTGCACCTGCGACCAGATCTGCTCCAACTCGGTGCTCACGGCAGCGTCGATCCGCTCCTGGGGGAGTGGGATTGGGAAGAGACTTTCAAAAGAGGATCCTCGGGGACCCGGCCGGACGAATATACCCAAAGCCGGCGGGCGCTCTCCCGCCGAGCACCACGCGGTGCCGCAATTGGCGAGAAAATCCGCGCTCGATAGAAGTCCGATGGGACAGAACCGCCGCGGTGCCCGGGGGTCTATACTGGAGCGCGATGGGGTGTTCGCTGCCGCACGGCCGGATCGCCGTGTCGCAGGCGTGATGTCCCGCGATACAAAGACGATCGATGAAGCGGACCTATCAGCCCAAGAAGCGTAAGCGCGCCCGAGCGCACGGATTCCGTGCGCGTATGCTCACCCGCAGCGGCAGGTTGATCCTCAAGCGCCGCCGCGACAAGGGCCGCACGCGCCTGTCGGCTTGAGCAGATGGCGCCGCGATCGCCCCGCCGCGCTGCCCACCGAGATCGCCTCTCTCGGAGCGCCGAGTTCGAGCGGGTCTACCGCCAGGGGCGTTCATCTGCCAATCGTCACCTTGTGCTCTACAGCTTTCCCAACCCGGCGGCGGAGCGACCGCGCCTCGGGTTGTCGGTTTCGCGCAAGGTTGGCGGCGCCGTCGATCGCAACCGCGTGAAGCGTCTCCTGCGTGAGGCGTTCCGCCGCGTGGAAGGAGATCTGAGCGCCGGCCAGGACGTGGTGCTGGTTGCCCGCCCGCCGGTGAGGGAGCTGGCCGAGCGCGAGGGCGTGACGGGCGTCGATGCGGCGCTGGGAGAGCTACTCGACCGTGCCGGGCTGTGGGCGGGGCAGCTCGAGCGGGGAGAGGAGGACCGGTGAGCCCCACCACGGGCGACGGGCGCGAGGTTCCGCCGAGCCGAGCCGCACGCCCGTTGCGCAGCGTGGCGAGCCTGCCGATTGTGGCCTACCAGCGTGTGATCTCGCCGGGGCTTCCGCGACGCTGCAGGTATGAGCCGACGTGCTCCCGCTATGCGGTACAGGCGATCGGGGAGTACGGCATACTGAGGGGCTTGGTGCTCGCCGCTTGGCGGCTGGTCAGGTGCAACCCGTGGAGCCCCGGCGGGTACGACCCGGTGGGGGCCCAGCGAATGTTCAAAGCCGGCCCGCCGGCCCACGCTCGGCACTGACCCCGCTCCGGGCAACGACGCAGAGAGCTCTCCACATACATGCCGATTCTCGCGAACATCATCGAGGAAGCGTTCTCGCCGCTGATCGGCCTGTTCGAAGCGATTCTGGTGTTCATCCACAACCACATCGTGGGCGCCAGTTGGGGCCTTGCGATCGTGGGACTCACGGTTGTGGTGCGCGCGGTGATGCTGCCGCCCACGTTCAGCCAGTTTCGCTCGATGCGCAAGATGCAGCTGCTCGCACCGGATCTGAAGGCGCTGAAAGAGAAGTACAAGGAGGACAAACAGCGCCAGAACGAGGAGATGATGAAGCTCTACAAGGAGAAGGGGGTCAATCCCTTCGCCTCCTGCCTTCCGCTCGCGCTGCAGCTCCCGGTGTTCATCTCCCTGTTCTACATGCTGCGGACGGACCTCAAGAAGCACATCTGCGGGCCGGCGCTGAAGGCGCATGGGATCGTCACCACCAAGGCGATCGAAAAAGCGAGCTGCAACCAGGTCGCGCCCCACTCGGCGAAGTTCCTGTTCGTGCCGGACATCACGGCGAAGGCGACCGGCGCCGTGCTGGTGGTGTTGATCGTTCTCTACCTGGCCTCGCAGATCGTCTCGACTCTGCTGATGAGCGCAAGCGCCGAGCCGAGCCAGCGCTGGCTGATGCTCGGACTTCCGCTGATCTTCGTGGTGATCCTGTTCAGGTATCCGGCGGGCCTGCTGATCTACTGGATCACCACAAATCTGTGGACGATCGTGCAGGGCTACTTCGTCCGCCGCAGCATCGGCCCACCCCCGCCACCGCCGGACAAGGGGACCTCCCCGCCGGGTAGGGGCGCCGCTCCTCCGGGCAAGGGCCCGCGCCACCCTCGTCGAATGGGAGGGGCGGCGGACCGGAGGGGCCGAAGGGAGAGCCTGCGCTGGCGGGCGTGGGAGCAGGCGGTGTCGCTCCTCCCCCGCCGCCACGCAAGAAAAAGAAACGCTCGGGGCGGCGGCGATGAGCGATTTGACGCCCGCCGGGCAGGATGCGCAGGAGGATCCAGCCGAGTTGCTGGCCGAGTTGCTGGAGGAGGTGGCGGACGGCCTCGGTCTGGAGTGTGAGGTGAGCGTGGAGACGCGGGACGGTGTGTTGCGCGGCTGTTTGGAGGGCGAGGATGTGGGTCTCCTGATCGGCCGTCGCGGCCAGACGATCGACGCGATCCAGCACCTGGCGCAGCGGATCGTCTTCCACGGCGGCGAGTCGAGGGCGCGAGTGGTGGTCGATGTCGACGGCTATCGCGAGCGGCGCGCACGCACGCTGCGCGAGGACGCCGACGACGCCGCCGAGGAGGTTCTGAGATCGGGCGAGGCTGTGGAGCTCGCGCCGATGCCGGCGTCGGAGCGGCGTGTGGTGCATGAACACCTGCGCGACCGCGGGGATGTGCGCACCTACAGCGAGGGCGAGGAGCCCGAGCGGTATCTGGTGGTTTCTCCACTGGAGGGGTAGCGCGGGGGCCCGAACGTGGGGCGAGCGCGCCAGGCGGGCGAAGCCGGGATCGGGGATGCATGTGTGGAATGCGTCCTGAGTTTGTGCCGGGAGTGTGTTTCACGTGAAAGCAGGCGATCCGATTGCGCCCGAGGTGGCACGCCTGGAGGGGCTGTGTAACCGCTACGGCCTGAGCGAGAGCCAATGCAAACAGCTCGGTGCGATCTTGCGGGGGCTGGCGTCCGACGAGCGGGCTCCGACGGCGGTGCGCGATCCGGCGAGAGCGGTGGAGGTGCACCTGGCCGACTCGCTGGTGGCCCTCGAGCTGGGGGTGTGGGGGTCGGCGAGGCGTATCGCGGACCTTGGGGCCGGCGCTGGCTTCCCGGGTCTGGTGCTGGCGGTCGCGCTGCCGGAGAGCGAGGTCCGGCTGGTGGAGGCGCAGGCACGCAAGTGCGCCTTCGTGGAGGCGATCTGCGCCTCAGCGCAGATCGCCAATGCGCGGGTGGTCTGCGCGCGGGCTGAGGAGTGGGTGGAGGGAATGGCGGCCAACGACGTGGTGCTCGCCCGCGCGCTGGCGCCGCAGGCGGTCGTCATCGAGTACGCAGCGCCGCTCATGCGGATGGGCGGCGCCCTGGTCGATTGGCGGGGGCGTCGAGACGTGGCGGAGGAGCGTTCTGCGGCAGTTGCGGGCGAGCGAGTGGGCCTGGATTTGGTGGAGATCCTCCGCGTGGCGCCCTACCCGGGGGCCCGCGACCATCACCTGCACCTCTACTCGAAGGTTCGGGAGACGCCGGAGAGATTCCCGCGCAGGGCTGGGATGGCGCGCAAGCGGCCGCTTGCATGAGGCCCGATGCTCCTCGGGAGCTGTCTTGCCCCACCGGAGGCGGGCGGCGCTTCGACCGCGATCGGCGCTAGCGTGCGGACCACGATGGGCACGGTTTACGCGATCGCCAACCAGAAGGGAGGGGTGGGCAAGACGACCACGGCGGTGAACGTGGGGGCGTGTATCGCGGAGGCGGGCTACAAGACGCTGCTTGTGGATGTGGATCCTCAGGCGAACGCGACGGTGGGACTCGGTCATCGGCGCACGCAGACGCCGGGCCTGTACGAGGTTCTGACGGGTGTGTGCGCTGCGGGAGAGGCGCTGGTGGAGACCACGATCGCGGACCTGCGGCTGCTGCCGGCGGGCCCGGGCCTGGCGGGCGCCAACGTGGAGCTGCCCCGCCTGGAGGGGTTCGAGGGCGCTCTTCGCAAGAGTCTCCAGCCGGTGAGGGACGAGTTCGAGTACGTCCTGCTGGACTGTCCGCCGTCGCTGGGGCCCCTGACGGTGAGTGCGCTGGTGGCGGCCGACAGGGTGATCGTGCCGGTGCAAACGGAGTACTTCGCGCTGGAGGGCTTGGCGGGACTGCTGGAAACGCTCGAGCTGGTGCGCCGCGAGCTGAACCCCGGGCTCACGGTGGCGGGGATGCTGCTGACGATGCACGACAGCCGCACCCGTCTGGGGCGTGACGTGGAGCGGGAGGTGCGCGAGCACTTTCGAGAGCTGGTGTTCCAGACGGTGATCCCGCGCAATGTGCGTGTCGGGGAGGCCCCGAGCTACGGTCTGCCGGTCACCCACCACGACCCGCACAGCGCGGGGGCCGAAGCATATTTTGAGCTGGCAAAAGAGGTGGCCGCCCGTGGCTAGCCCACGGCGAGGGATGGGCAGGGGACTGGAGGCGATCCTGTCGGTGTCCTCGTCCCCGGGTACGCACGAGGAGCTGCGGGAGGTGCCGGTGGCATCGATCTCACCCAACCCTCGCCAGCCGAGGCGGCGCTTCGAGGAGGAGGCTCTGAACGCGCTGGCGGGATCGCTGGGCGAGCGGGGGGTGCTGCAGCCGGTGCTGGTGCGGCCCAAGCCGGAGGGGACATACGAGCTGATCGCCGGGGAGCGCCGCTGGCGGGCGGCGCAGATCGCGGGCATGAAGACGATCCCGGCGCTGGTGCGACCCCACGACGACGCGGCGGCGTTGGAGCTGGCGCTGATCGAGAACATGGCGCGGGAGGATCTCAACCCGGTGGAGGAGGCGCGGGCGTGTGCCGCGCTGGTCGAGGAGTTGGGACTCACGCGCGAGCAGGTGGGCAGGCGCGTGGGGCGAGGGAGGGTGGCGGTCTCCAATCTTGTGCGCCTGCTGGACCTCCCGGACGAGGTGCTGGAGCTGCTGGAAGAGGGGACCATCAGCGAGGGCCACGGCCGCGCGCTGCTGCTGGCCAAGGACCACGCCGCCCGCCGGCGCCTCGCTCGTGCGGCGGCAGCGGACGGCTGGTCGGTGCGAACCGCGGAGGAGCGCGCGCGGGGCAGCAACGAGGAGGGGCGGGAGGACTCCGGGAAGGAGAGTCGAGCTCGGGCCAGGAGGGCCCGGGGCGTGCACCCTGACCAGGCGGCCGCGGCGGTGGAGATCGAGGCGGCGCTGGGCGAGGCGCTGGGCGCCGAGGTCAAGGCACGCCCCCAAGCGGACGGGGGCTACAGGGTCGAGCTCTCCTTCGACTCCCGCGAGGAGGCGCTAGCGCTCGCCGAGCGAGTGAGCGTCAGTACATCGGTCTGAGCTGGCAGCCAATGGCGGCATCGCATGGCGCCGCATGACTCCCTGGAGGCTGCACCGGCGAAGAGTCGGCCGCTAGAATCGACCCGCGGGCGATTAGCTCAGTCGGTTAGAGCGCTTCTCTGATAAGGAAGAGGTCCCTGGTTCGAATCCAGGATCGCCCACTACGAGAATCCCGTGGTGTGGAGCCAAATCTCAACTCTCCTCGCCGGGCACGTCAAGCCCGTGTTCTGGCTCAAATGACCCCATGTGCGGCCGAGGATGCGGTCACGGAAGCGGTCGGGGTCGCGAGGCCCGCCGGCGTCCGCGAGCTTGAAGCGCGCCCGCGCCAGATCCACCTGCGCGCAGTGCAGGCCGCAGAACTCGGAGATCCTGAACCCGGCGAGGCCAAGCGTCGCCAACGCCGCGCGGCGCCCGACGCGATGGTCGCGCCGCGCCTGGCGATCGAGCTCGCCGGCGGCGTCGAGCAGGGCGTGGAACTCGTCGACCTCGAGAAACGTCCTGCGCGTCCGACTCGTCGGCAGGAACCGTTCCCTGCGCTCGCCGACCCGCATCGCGTTGCGCTCGATGTAGCCGTAGTCGGCGGCACGCTGCAGGATCTGGCTGAGCAAGGCCAGGATTTCGTTGATCGAGCCGTTGGACAGTGCCCGCTTTCGCCGCTTGTAGCGCCTACCGGCCTCCGGTGTGATCTGCTCCATGAGCGGCTTGCCACGCGCGGCTGCGTCGCGGATGATCCTGGAGCGCTCGGCGAGTTCGTCGCGGAAGCCATCCACGCGAGCGACGTCGATCTCCAGCAACTCGAGGTGCTCGAACTCGCCGAGGAGATAGCCCAGCCGCCACTCCAGGCCTGCGACCGTGTCGTCGTCGAGACCGTGGGCTCTCTTTGAGGCGACGACCTTTCGAGCGAAGGGCCCGAAGGGCTGATGCCCGTCCGGTTGAGCGCCCTGGGACTGCTTGACCGAGGTTCGCTGCTCGGGCGGTATCCAGGTCCCCCGCTCGACCTTCTGCAGGATGTCCTCCAGCTCGATGTCGGCGCGGGTGCGGTTCCAGCCCTGGCGGTTGGTGCCGAACGTCAGCCGACGGCGCTTGTCATAGGCGTAGAGCCGTGCGCCGAAGGTGATCGTCTTGCCGTTGGCCCCAGGGTCGTTCTGTGACCTGTCCGGTGGTGGGTCTGGGGATCAGTGCCCCCGGCGTGGGTGGTGTGTACGGTTGGGGTGCATCGGGTGAACCTCCCGGTGTCGTGCCGGGGGCCGTAGCCGCGGTGCCCCGGCTTTTTCGCGGTGCCTCCACCTTACCGGCGCCTGGCGACGATTGTCGGAGGCTGCTTGCGGGTTTGCATCGCCTGGCGCGCGGTGTGGAGGTCGAAGCGCAGCCGGGCCTTGGGGCCGTCGCCGATACGCATCGCACCGAGGTCCATAGCGTGCGCGTAGACGTTGTCGAGGGAGCTGCGCACGGATCTGACCAAGCAGACTATGGAGCTTGCTAGGCGTATAGATCGCGGCTATAGGGTCGATCTACAGGCGCAAGAACTGCCGCCGGCCGGAGACACGGCCGAGCCCGCTGACCGTGCTGAACAGAGAGCCGCCGTCGACGATGTCCTCGCCGTACGTCAGCGACTGCGGGCTTTCAAGCTGACTGGCAAACCGATCCCTGGTTTGCCGGAGTACACAGACGACGAGAGGCCCGCAGTCGGCGACGATAAGAACGGCCAGTAGCTGAAGAACCTAGAGGCCCGGTTCGGCTGGCGCGACTTCGGGAGGATCGAGGCCAGCGGGCCCAAGCCGAGGCGACCGTATTGGCTCAATGTCCATAATGTCCGCCCTGACCGTAAAGTCCGCTATGCTTATGGACGTCCGCACCCCGGTCTTCTCATGGAACTCACCGTCTCACGACCCCAGCTCCTGACAGTCGCGCAGGCTGCCGCTCTGCTCAGCGTGAGCGATCGCACGGTTCGCCGCTGGATCGAGGCGGAGAAGGTTCCTTATCTCAAGCTCCCCGGCGGCGGCTATCGCATACCCCAGGCTTCTCTCCTGGCGGCCCTGCGCGGCAACTACGACCTCGCGGGCGAGCTGGCCGAGCTCGACGAGCGCTTCGCCGAGGTGACTGAGGAGCAGGTCCGCGCCGCGCTCGCCGACGGCACGTAGCGCCGACCCGTCGGCGGTCATCCCTACGCTGGCGCACTGTGCCCAGCGTGGTCATCGACACCAGTGTGTCCCTGCCGGCGACGCTCAGCCCGAGGGGGATGGCGCGCAAGCTATGGGTGCTGCTCGCCTACGGAGCCCTCACCCACCAGATCGAGCAGCACCGCATGGATCTCGACCTTCTGCGCGTCGAAGCCGAGACGATCGGCGCCCAACCGGTCGGTCTCCGGCAGGCCGCCGCAGAGGCAAAGACAGCCGAACGGCAACGTGCGATCCTCCGCGAACTCCTACCTCACAATGCTCCCGAGCATTGGGTGGCCCTCGGCTCGGCCGCGCTCTTCGAAGAGTACGAGCGGAAGGTGCGCGAGATCGGAAAACGGCTGAACCCCAACGTGCGCAAAGCCGACGTGGGAGCCCTGCGCCACCAGATGCAGGCCATCTGCGTGGCGGCCTCACCTCCCTTCGACACCGCGCAGGCGCCGGCCTTCACAGGAGACCGCCGAGATGACCCGATCGTCTACACCGCCTTGCTCGGGGGGGCGGACTACCTCATCAGCGACGACCTCGACATCGTCCCCGACCGCCACGAGCACCACTACGAGCACGAAGGTCACGATGTCCTCGCCGTGACCTTCGGCCGCTTCCTCGCCGCCTACTTCGAGCCCACGGGCCTCGACTGGGGCGCCATCGACGGCCGCTGGCTGCGATACGTATACCTGGCTCGCAGAGCGTGAGAGCACCGGGACGTTTGGGCCCATGGGCCCCCTCATGGGCCCAAACCCCCCCGACTTGGGCCCAAATCAGCCGAATTTAGGTGGCAGCGGCAAGGCCGTTTTTGGCTTAGATATAGGGGAAACGCCCAAATCACCCAAACCTGCGGCACTCTCTGATAAGGAAGAGATCCCTGGTTCGAATCCAGGATCACCCATATAGCCGTAGTCAACGCGACCCGCTGCCGGACGGTTGACTTGATGTCGTCGCGGGCATGTACGCGGATGCCGTCGATCATGGGTAGCGAGGTCCCAGGACAGACGATCGGCAACCTCCGAACAAACGCGGTTGTGGGCGCGGCCTGCCGTCTTGGCCGACTGAGACGATACTCGGCTATGGCTATCGCGACGATCAGCGTGTCCGACATCGGACACGCTGCTGCGCTAGTCGGCGGCTTCGCTGGCCTTCTTGCCATCGGAGGAGCGGCACGGACGTTGTGGCGAAGGACCATTGGCCGTCGCCCAGACCGCTACGCGCGACTCGCGCGCCTCTAGCTCGGTCATACAACCTTCACCGACTTGGACCCGCTCGATCCGGAGCAATTCGCTGGGCCACATTTCTGATCTCGATGGGCGCCCACAATCACGCGTATTCCGAGATGGCTTACAAGGGCGACCGTGGCGACGATCAATCATTCGTGTGGACAGCCAGCGATGTCGCCAGACAGGGTCGGTTTGGCAACGGCTTCGCCGTCATGCAGGAGATTCACGGGGACCAGTGGCCTGACCCGCAGAAGGCAGAGATCGCTCCTGACTGGGTTGACATGGTCGAGACCCAACGGTTTCGTCGCGAGACGGTCGTCACGACCTACACGGTGATCCATCCCTTGCTCTCTCTTATCAATTACCCGTTGAAGCGGTTCGGACCCCATGAGACCGACGTGAGGCTGATTCCATCGAACCGCCTCGGGTTTTCTGGAGGCAGTTTTTATCCCATGTGAGGGTTGCGTGCTCGGCCGTTCAGTGGTGATGCGTAGTCGTGGCGAGCCGGTAGAGCGGTGTGCGAGATCGCAACTCACGTTGGCCAGTGCCCGCGACGATGCTCACTTCCAGCGAAGCGTGCCGAGTACGGTAGCGAGGGCGGGCCGGTAGTCGTCGTGGGGTTGCGGGTCGCTCTCGAGCTGCATCATGAATACCTGGTTCGCGTGGAACAGGAAGACCTCCGTGATCGCACTCGGAACGGTGTGGAAGGGTCTGATCTGGAGCGTTCCCTGGACCCGAAGCGTGTAGCTGTAGGCGCCATCGACGGACAGCAAACGCTCGGGGTCAACAACGGTCGCGCGGAGTGACCGACCGCGGACCTCCGCCATCCCGTACGCCGTGTCGAGGAATTCCTCCTCATTCGCACCGTCCGTCATCCGGAAGCACCGTATGACGCCGCGCGAGCCGAGGTCATCCGGCACACCGGTGACCTGGTCGCGTCGGAGCACGAGCACCGCTGGCGAGCCCTCGATTGGCGGCTCTGTCGGCGTGGTCTCGAACCATCCGGCCGGGTAGCCGGCCGTAAATAGATCGTTGTCGCACCATTGCGTGGGCGGGAGCGGCGGCTCAACCGCCTCGAACTGCTCCGGCCGTGGCCGTCGCTCGATCCGTTCGGCCTCCGACCGCTTGGCGTCCTTCCTTTCCTTGAGAAAGTCTTCGGCCACCTCTAGGAACTTGAAGTAGTTGCTGAACTGGTTCATCTCACCCTCTCGCGGGTTTCCCTGGTCACCTTGGTCGGGGACCCATTCATCGGTCCAACTGTCGGCGAGAGGCGGGGATTGTATTCTGCGTGAAGGGTAACGGTCGCGGCGGCCGTGGGTTCCGGTGGGCATCGAAGGCACGCTCCTTCGGTGCCCGCGTTGGGGTTGTTCGTGCAGCGATCGACGCTGCCGGGCGGGTTCCCTAGACTTACGCCATGAGCACTCTCAACGTTTCGCGGCGCGCGCGGGTCGGGGCGAGCTCGCCGTGCTGGCTTCTCAAGTGGCGTGGCCTCTGTCTTCCGGGTGCTCGGCCGCGGCCGGCCTGTCCCCCCGCTTGTCCGCCGGGGGCTGGGGTCCCTGCGCGAGGACGCCCACGCGCTCCGGCGCGACGGCGAACGACTCTTCCGTGACGACGCAGCCTAGCGGCGCCTCGCCGGGCGCCAACTGCGGTAGCTTCGAGGCTATGACGACATCCGAGATCGTTGAGCGAGCCGGCCGCCTCCTGGCCGATGCGGCGCCTCCCGAGTTGAAGGTGATCCTCTTCGGATCGCATAGCCGCGGCGCCGCGAGGGCCGACAGCGACTTCGACTTTCTCGTTATCGAGCCGTCTGTCTCCAGCAAGGCGAAGGAGATGGTGCGCCTGCGGGGTGCGCTTGGCCCGCTCAGGGTCGCCGCAGACGTTGTGGTCGTCCCGCGCGCGTACGTGGAGGAATGGGGCGACGTGCCTGGGACGATGCTTCACGATGCGCTGACGGAGGGACGTGTCCTCGCCGAAACATGATCTCCACGACCTCGCTGCCCGGTTCGCGCGTAAGGCCCGCAGCGATGAGATCGCGCTGGAGAGCTCGCCGACGATCCCGACGTGCCGGACGACCTCATTGGCTTCCACGCTCAGCAGGCGCTGGAGAAGCTGCTGAAGGCCGCGCTTGCCCACGCCGGGGTCGCTCCGCCTCGGATCTCATGACCTTGGAGAGCTGATGGCGCGACTCGCAGATGTGGGCCTCTCTCCGCCGGAGCATTGATGGCCTCGCCCATGTCACAAACTGGGTGATCGTGCGTCAATGAAGGCAGAGATGCCCATAGAGCGACGCCCCGATCTTGAGCTGCTGCACGCTACGCGCGCTGGTGACGGACAGGCGTTTGGGGCTTTCTATCGCCGCCATCGGGCGTTGGTTCTGGCCTATGTGGGACAGCGCGTCAGGAATCCGGAGCTGGCGGCCGATCTACTGGCGGAGACGTTCGCGGCGGCGCGGGCAGGTCGAGCAGGTGGCGCGTAGGCGCCTCGCGCTGGCGCCACTCAGCGTCGATGACGAGGATCTGCGGCGAATCGAGGAGCTCATCGACGCCACGGATGTCGCCCTCAAGCTCGCGGAGCTCCTGCCACGGGAGCAGTTCGCCGCGCTTCGGGCACGCATCTTGGAAGAACAGGGCTATCCGGAGATCGCACGCCAATTGCGCTGCTCCGAGGCCGTCGTGCGCAAGCGTGTAAGCCGAGCCCTGCAGACGCTGCGCGGAGCGATGGAGGCACCGAAATGACCGATTACCTTGACCGGCTCGAACGGCAACTGATCGAGGCCGTGCCACACCCGATGGAGAAGCCGAGCCCGCGACGGCCGACGCGCCGCCGAGGTATCCCCCTGGGTCTGATCGTGGCGGTGCTGCTGCTGGCGGTGACCGCCACCGCTCTCGCCTTCACCGGCATCCTCGCCACCGGCCCCGCGGTGCGCCCGACCCGCGGACTGTCCCCGACGGCAGGACTCGGGATGCCTGCGCGCGGAGGCTCGCGGCTGCTGGCGGTGAGCGCTCCCGACCCCGCGGGGGGCCTGCCCTGGGGCATGCGGATCGTCCACACCACAAGGGACTTGGTCTGCGTACAGATCGGGCGCCTCTATCACGGTGAGCTCGGCTTGCTGGGCCGTGATGGTGCGTTCGGGGACGATGGACGCTTCCACCCGCTGCCGCCGGATGCGATTCGCCGAGACCTCGGCGTTGGCTCGCCGGCTCGCAGTCAGTAACTGCCAGCCTCCGGGGCTGCTCTCCTCACGAGAAATCGTGGGCATTCCGCAAAGCGGACTCGCAGGAGGATGGCCGAGGAACGGTAGGGTCCGCCGAGAGGCGCTTGATCTCCTTTGGTCTACTTGGCCCCCATGCGCAGAGCGTCACCTACCGCGTCGATGGACACTCGCGCACCATCGCCGTCGAGCCCACCACCCGCGCCTACCTGATCGTCCTGCCCGACCCGCGGCGCGGCGCTCTCGGGGAGATAGGCGGAGGCAGCTTTGGCGAAGGACCACCATCAGTCCAGCGGGACCACTGACGGCGATCACCTACCGCGTCGGGACACCGTCTGCCGGGAGACGAGCAGGCCACAGACACCGCACCAGAGGACCGCGCGGGGTGCCGGGCAAGTGCCCCGAACCGCACTACCGCAGGCTGCCCGCCGCGCCGCGCAGCCTCCGTCGGCCTGTGTGGGTGAGACTGCAACCGACCGCCCCGGACGCGATACCGCGATCGTGACCTTCACCGCTCCCTACCGCGTGGCAAACGCCCTGAGCAGCTATTCGATCGCGCAGCCCAGCCCATGCCACGGGCACGAGCGTGACGCCGATCGACCGCGACGTCAGAGCTGGCGAAGTCGTTCGAAAGCGGCTCCCCGACATCGTAGGCGGTCACGGGGTGTCGTGGCGTTGAGCAGGGTTCCTTGGTGATGCATGGAATCTTGCGTGGGTGCGGCGGGATGAGGTAGAGGCACTTCACGCGGAGGGGATCGATGCGGTGCTGGTGGTGATCCGTCGGTTGGAGGATGCGCATCGCGGAGCTCGAGCGCCAGTCGGGCATGAACTCGTCGAATAGCAGCATGCCGCCGTCGTCTGATCCGCCGAAGTCCCGGGCTGAGCATCGGCAGGTTGGCGCGGGAGGCCTATAAGCGCTCGATGCGCAAGTCCGGCGGCCAGCCCGGGCATCAGGGCAAGACACGCGAGCTGGTCGCGCCCGAGCGTGTCGATAAACGTGTTGATCATCTGCCGGACTACTGTGAGTAGCGGGCGTGAGTTTGATGGCAGCGAGGAGCGCGTCGGTGATCCGGTGTGCCATCAGCAGTTCGAGCTGCCGCCGGTCCGCCCGTTGGTGTTCGAGCACCTGCGGCTGCGGTTGCGTTGCCCGGCGTGTCAGAAGGCGACGCTCGCGTCGCTCTCGGCGGGCGCGCTGTCGGGGTTCGGGCCGAGGCTGGATGCGCATATCGCGATGCTCGCCGGCGTGTTCAGGCTCTCGCGTGAGCAGGTCCGCCAGGTGGTCGTTGAGGTGTTCGGGATCCCGGCGTGCAAGGGGTCTGGTCGTAACGCGATCATGCGGATGAGCCGGGTCATGGCCGACCCGTGGGCCGAGCTGCGCACCGCGATCCAGGACGCGCAGGTCGTCCACGCCGATGAGACGACATGGCGCCTCGCGGGCGCGCAGCAGTACCTGTGGGTCGCCGCCTCGGCGCTCGTGGCGTGCTATCGGATCGACCCGACGCGCAGCCAGGCCGCGGCGAAGGCGTTGTTGGGGGAGGATTTCGGCGGGTTCGTCGTCTCAGACCGCTACGCGGGGTATCACTTCCTTGACGTTCTGCAGCAGCAGCTCTGCTGGTGTCACGTCATTCGCCAGCTGGTCGAGGTCTCCGAGCGTGCCGGCGTGAGTGGCCGCCGCGGCAAGACGCTCGTCAAGCTCGCACGCGAGGTAATCGCCGCGCACCGCACCTACCTACAGGACGGCCACGACCCGCAATGGCTCTCCGAGCGCCTCGCGCCGCTGCGAGCGCAGATCCGCGTGCTGCTGGAGCAGTGCGCCGGGGGCACTCACACTCGCACAGCGAACTTCGCCGCCGGGCTGCTCGAGGAGTACGAGGCGCTGTGG
This sequence comes from uncultured Solirubrobacterales bacterium, assembly GCA_963813765.1. Lineage (GTDB taxonomy): Bacteria > Actinomycetota > Thermoleophilia > Solirubrobacterales > Solirubrobacteraceae > Palsa-744. Next base: position 2,191 of record CAWFAB010000005.1, on the reverse strand, counting down.
ACGTTCTGCGACGTTCCCGACCTCGCGATAAGCCCCACGAATAATGCGGCGGAGAGAGCGGTCCGTCACGCCGTGCTGATGCGCCGCCTCCAAGGCGGCACCCGGTCCGAGGAGGGCAGCCGCTGGATCGAGCGCATCCGAATCGGTCCGCGAGACCTGCCGCCTGCAGGACCGCCCCGTCCTCGGCTGGCTCACACAAGCGGCCGCCGCCGCCCACCACCGCCAGCCGATCCCCACGCTGCTGCCCGCCGCCGCGCAAGGCCCCTGACCCGCAGGTCCCATCCGGCGCTCACACAGCCGGCACGCGAACTCACACAAAGGAATCCCCACCCCGACCGCGACACCCCGTGAACGCCTACCCGACATCTTCGCCAACGCTTGCGGGCAAACGGTCGAACTAAAGGTGATCTACGGAGAAGGTTCCACCATGTCGGCGTTCCTCCACAGCGGCGAAGTCGTCATCGGACAGACGACGATCAGAGCAACCCCGTTAGACCTCGCCCGGCGAGGGAGAAGCTGCTGAAGGCGGCGCTTGCCGACGTCCCCCAGCGTTTCGTTACGTCGGGTACTGCCGAATGAGCCGACCCGTCCGCGCGGCTGTGATCGTCTCGCGCAACGTCTGGAGGGCGTTGTGCCCCGGACGCCAGCGAAGCTCCCGCCGTGCCTTTGGCGGTGCTCATGATCACCGGCTCGCGGAAGGCGCTGACCCACTGGGCCTGGGCGGGGAGAAAGCCGAGGCGTCCGACCATCTCCGCCACCGCGTCCACGGCCAGCTCGGGCACCGGGATCGAATACCAGCCGAGCTCACGGGCCAGCTCGGCGACGGTTAGCCGGCCGGGCCCGGCGAGGTTGTAGACGCCGGGGGCGCCGCGGCCGAGCGCGGCGGCACGGATCGCGCTGGCCACGTCGTCGTGGTGCACCAGCTGGAAGGGCACGCCCGGATCGGGCAGCACGGGCTTGAGGATCGGCACCCCGTCGAGCAGGCGCAGGACCGGAGCCGGGCAGCCGCTCGGAGATCTGGGTGTAGGGCAGACTGTCGATCAGCATCGGCGCGTCGCGCCCGCCGACGATGCAGGGACGGAAGACGTACGCCGCGGTGGCGCCGCCGTCGAGGTGTCCTGCGCAACAGCGCCTCGACCTTGGCCTTCTGGGCCGAGTAGTCCATGCGCGCGCTGCCGCGCGCGGGGACCTCCTCGGTGAGCGGCTGGGGGTTCTCGCGGTGGAAGCCGTAGGCGGCCACCGACGATGTGTAGAGCAGGCGCCCAACGCGGGCTGCGACGGCGAGCCTCGAACACGTTGCGGGAGCCGGCGAGGTTCACCGCCCAGCTCTCCCGCGGCCCCGCCCATGATGATGAAGGCGAGGTGCACGACCACGTCGGCGTCCTTCACCAGGTCCGCCACGGCCTCCCGGTCGAGCACGTCCCCGCGCCGGTAGGACACCTTCTTCCAGCCCCGCGCCGCGGGGTCGAACGGCCGCCGCGCCATCCCCGGCACGCGCCCCACCTCGCGGGAGCGCTCGAGCGCCGCGACCACCGCCTGGCCGATCTCCCCGGTGGGACCGGTGACCGCGACGGTGAGGCCCGCCGGCCGGGTGGGGCGGGTGCGCACGCGTGTGGTGCGCGTAGTGGCGGTGGGGCGTGGCGCCATCGGTCTGTTGTACCGCACCGCGTCCCGTCGAGCGCGGTGCGGCGCCGGGTCATCCAGGAGCGCGTGTTCGCTCGCCGTGAACCGCACCTCCAGCTGCGCGTCGAACCTGGTAGCCGCGTAGATCGCGCGCGCGCGCTCCCTGCAATGTGCGGACGCGCGGTTTGTCGAAAGAAGTCACAGATCGGCCATGAACTCGTCGCGCAAGTCACAATCCCGGCGAAAAGACGACGACTAGATTATAGCGCATTGTCCGCGGCGGCAGGGTATGCCGCCTGCGCACACGGATTTCCCCTGTCCCCGTACCGACTATGCACTGTTGTCATACAGACACCAAACAGCAACCGTCCCGGGGTGTGAGCCCAGGCGCGCCTTCGAATGCCCATCTTCGGCACGGAGTCCGCCGCCTGCGCATCGCGCGCCGCCTCAGCGTCGAGGCGCTCGCCGCCGACGCCGACATGCACCCCACCTATCTCTCCACGATCGAGCGGGGTCTCAGCAACCCCACCTGGACGAAGGTGTGCAACCTGGCGGAAGCCCTCGATAT
>CAWFAB010000004.1:0-853002 GCA_963813765.1 uncultured Solirubrobacterales bacterium | reverse complement strand
CAGGTTGTGCTCGCGCGCGAGCTCGCGCGCCGCTCAAGCGTCGGCTCGATCTTCGAGCGCCGCCGGCGGCGAGCGCGTGAGGGTCTCAGCGGCGGCGGGCATCGAGCACCCGCTCGGCGTCGGCGAGGGCGCGGCCGCGGCTGTGGAGCAGCACGAGCAGGTGGTAGAGCACGTCCGCGGCCTCTTCGTCCACGCGCTCATCGGACTCCTCCCGCGCGGCGCGCGCGACCTCCTCGGCCTCCTCCATCACCTTCGCCCCGATCCGCGGGTGGTCATCGAGCAGCGCCACGGTGTAGGAGCCCACCGGGCGCTCGCGGGCGCGCTCGGCGAGCCCGCGCTCGAGCGCGGGCAGCGTCTGTGGGGCGCGAGCGGCTGCTGGCCGATCTCCGATCGGTCCCCGCGGTGAAAGCAGGTGCGCTCCCCCGTGTGGCACGTCGGCCCCGCGGGCTCCACCAGCGCGAGCAGCGTGTCTCCGTCGCAGTCCACGCGCAGCGCGCGCACCGCCTGGGTGGCGCCGCTGGTGGCCCCCTTGTGCCACAGCTCCCCGCGCGAGCGGCTCCACAGGTGCAGCTCCCCCGTGGCGCGCGTGCGCCGCAGCGCCTCCTCGTTCATGTAGGCGAGCATCAGCACCTCCCCGCTGCCCCAGTCCTGCACCACGCACGGCACCAGGCCGCGCTCGTCGTAGAGGACCGAAGCCGGGAGACACGCGCCTGCGGCGCTGGCCGATTCGGGGATGCTGGCCGAAACGGGGATGCTGGCCGAAACGGGGATGCTCGCCAAAGGCGAGCGTCCCCCGGCTTCGGCGGAGCGAGTGTCTCCCCGATCGGTCACCGTTTCGGGCAGCGCGTCGATCGTCTCCGCGGTGGGGTCGCTCATGCAGAGGATTGTAGGCGGCGCTTGGGTCCCCACAGTGCGGCCGAACGGTAATGGTGTCCCTCCCACCCCCGCCTTGCCCCGCACCCGGCGCGGCCGCTCGCGCGCGGCAATCAACACCCACCCCACCCCGGTGCAGCCGTTCGCGCGCGGCAATCAACACCCACCCCACCCCGGTGCAGCCGTTCGCGCGCGTCATCATGGGAGGGATGGCGTCGATGCTGGAGCGCAAGCTGATCGTGGTCACCGGCAAGGGGGGCGTCGGCAAGACCACCATGTCCGCCGCGCTGGGCCTGCTTGCGGCGCGCCGGGGGCTGCGGACGATCGTGGTGGAGGTCATCGGCGGGTCCGAGGAGGGCGAGGCCGCGGAACGGGCCGGCTCGCCGCGCTGCTCGGCCACTCCGAGACGCCGCCCATGGTGTCGAGGTGGAGCTGCGGGACGGCCTGCTGTGGGGTCTGTCGATCGACCGCGACCGCGTCCTCGCCGAAGTGGCTGCGCGCGATCGGTGGACGGGTGCCGGCCCGCGTGCTCACCTTCGAGCTTGAGCTTCCAGCACCTCATCGCCGCCGCGCCCGGGACCCGGGAGATGATCAGCATGGTCAAGGTGTGGGAGCTCGCCGAGGGCAGGCGCCCGGCGGATCGCGGATCGCGGGGCGGAAGGACGGCCGATGGCGCGGCCGACTACGACCTGGTCGATCCTCGACGCCCCCGCCACCGGCCACGCCCTGGCGATGCTGCGCGCCCCGCGGACCTTCTCGGCGATCGCGCGGGTGGGTCCGATCGCGCGCCAGTCTCAGCAGGTGCGCGATCTCCTCGAGGATCCCGAGCGCTCCGCGTACCTCGCGGTGGCGCACGCCACGGAGATGGCGGTCACCGAGACCCTCGAGCTGCGCGAGGGACTGCGCCGGGACCTCGGCCGGGAGCTCGACGCGGTGGTGGTCAACGGCGCCCTGCCGCGGCGCTTCGAGGGCGGGGAGCTGCAGCGCATCGTCGCGCTGAACGGCACGCGGCTCGGCGGGGCGCCGGCCGAGCCGACCGGCGCTCGAACGGACAGGAGAGCGGGCGCGGAGACCCGCAGACACACTGTCATGCGCTCCGCCGTCCGCGCTGCGCACGCGGTGCACGAGCGCGCGCGCTCGCAGCAGAGCCAGATCGCCCGCCTGCGTCGCGATGCGGGGTCGTCCGGCTCACCGCCGGTGCTGAGCGTTCCGTTCCTCTTCCGCTCCGAGCTCGACCTCGAGGCGTTGCAGCGCATCGCCGACAGGTTGGAGCCAGGGCTTGAGCGGTAGGAGGCTTTCAGACCCGCAGCGCCGCGGAGATGCGCTTGGCGGCGGGGCGAGCGCTAGACGCACCACTCTACTCCCCCTACGGGGGATCCCGGACGGCCCGCCAGGGCCGGACGGAGGGGATCGAGAGGCTTTCAGACCCGCAGCGCGTCGGAGATGCGCTTGGCGGCCGGGGCGAGCGCTAGACGCACCACCCTACTCCCCCTATCGGGGATCCCGGACGGCCCGCCAGGGCCGGACGGAGGGGATCAAGAGGCTTTCAGACCCGCAGCGCGTCGGAGATGCGCTTGGCGGCCGCGATCAACGGAGGGCCCAGCAGCTTGTGGAGCTCCTCCAGCGAGAACGCGTCGGCGGGAACGGGGATGCCGACCGCCGCTACGACCTCCCCGTCGGGTCCGATCACGGGCGCCGCGATCGTACGCACTCCGGGGCCAAGCTCCTCGTCGCCCAGCGCCACACCCTCCTCGGCACCTGCTCCAGCTCGGCGCGCAGAGCCCGCTTGCTGGTGATGCTGTTGGGCCCCCGCCGCTTCAGATTCAAGCTCGAGATCACCCGGTCACGCTCCGGTTCGGGCAGGTATGCGAGCAGCACCTTGCCCATCGCCGTGCATGGCGCCGGCAGGCGCGCCCCGGCCCCGAGGTCGAGGTCGACGGCGTGCTGCCCGCGCCGCCAGCCGCGCAGCCGGTTGACGTAGCGGACCTCCCCGCCGTCGAGCACCGCCAGCGAGGCCGTGCGGCCGGTCTGCTCGCGCAGCTCGCGCAGGTGCTCGCGGGCCTTGCCACGCAGCGCCATCGAGTCCAGCACCGACATGCCCATGTCGGCGACCCGCGGAGCCAGGCGATAGCGGCGCGCCTGGTCCTGCTCGAGGTAGCCGAGCGCGACCAGCGTCGAGGCGTAGCGGTGGGTGGTGGAGCGGCTCATGTTCAACTCGTCCGCGAGCTTGGCGATGCCAAGAACAGGCTGCTGCGCGCTGAAGCAGTTGAGGATCGCGAGACCCGCCTGCAGCGAGGAGGAGAACCGCCCCCGGCGTCCCTCCTCCTCGATCAGCTCCCCGCCGGCGCGACCGATTACGTTGCGGTTGGTGGACCCCCCGGGCTGCTTGCTCAAGGGCAATTCCCCTGGAGGCAGGTCAAGTACTTCCCCACGACGCCGGGGTGCGCAAAGGGCTCGGGGAGCGGGTCGGACGCCGAATACAGCGCCCGACCCGCGGTAGGGCGGTTCGGGAGCGGATCCCGCCAACCCTGGCATCCTCGGCCGCGTGTCGCGTAGAACACCGCGTATCCGCACCTCGCCGAGGAGCCATGACCCGTAGGCTGACATTTCTTCCGCCCCACATTGCAGGCGGATGATCGCCCATCCGCTGCGCGGTACTCAATGCACAAGTGAAAAAATCATGCGGCTGGTGCCGCCGCCTTAGGCTGAGCGCAACGCGTGGGCGGCGCGCCAGATCCGTAGAACCGGTAGCAGCAGCATCGTCAGGGAGCCCCCCGCACAGACCAGCCCGCGGGTGCTCTCGCGCATTGCGGGGGCCCGGGCGCTGTCCTTGGAGAGGTACATAGCGATCATCGCGGCTGCGATCACAGCATGTCGGTGGCCATTGCGCAGACGGCGTGCCTCCCACGCAGATCGCCCGACGAGCTCCCTCACACGCCGCACACCGGCCTCGTCGGTTGGGTAATGCTCGATATACGCATGGTTGCCGACCGCCGCGTCTTCGGCTTGGTCGACGTAGCTGTCGAGCATTGTGCTCGTGGCGGACAACCATGGAAAGTACGCCGCGTGCACTGCTGCAATCTCGTGCTCGCAGCCCCCCGAGTCGGCCGCCAACGCGAGCAGGGCATGCACCGTGAGCGACGCGCTGGCCGCGCTGGAAAGCTCAAACCAGCTTGCGTCGCGATAATCCGGGCATTCTCGCTGCGCCCATCGCCGTAACGCCGTGTCGCGCTCCAGCGGGTTGAGATCGTGATTGATTCCCAGCACCAGCGCGCGCGTTCCCTCACGCAGGAGGGCAGCACGCACCTGTGAGTACCCCGGCAGCAGGGCGCAGGCCTCTCGACAGGCCCCCACAAGCGTTCGCAGATAGCCCCCGTCATCCCTGCAGAGGTGATGGCGGTAGTAGTCCGAGAGGCCACCATCCGGGTTCAGCGCCTCAATCAGAGCCACGTGAAGCTGGTGGCCGTTCGCCGTGCTTGCCTCGCGCTCATTCACGTCGTCGAGGAAGTCCAGGACGATCTCGTATCCGACGAGCAGGCCCAGCAGGCGTGGGTTGCGACGACGCGGCAGGATCGTAAAGAGAGCGGCGCCGTCGGCGTGAGTCCGCTTGCGTACGAGGGAGCCCAGCGCATCCTCGCGAATCGGTGCATCCGGGATCGCTCGCGCCCGGCGCTGCCACGCGTTCAACTCGCGCGAAGCCGTGCGCAGCCCCCACAGCAGCTCGCGCGTCGCAGCAGCGACCAGTATCCAGAGCTGCCTGGGAGAGAGCGGCGTTGGATTTGAAAACTCGCCAGGAATCGAGATCTCAAGATTAGATGACGAACCCGCCGGTATGACGCGCGATGCGCAGCTTTGCGCATTTTCCTCAACCACGCGCGCCCCACCTGCCGTGAGCCCCGGCCCAGCCAGGTCCAGCTCGACACCCGATCTTCCCGAAGACTGGAGTCCAAGTCTCCAAGCGAGCCATCGCGCCGTCTACGATGGACGCCATACCTGGGTTCACCCGAGGCGGCTCGCATTGTCAATCCCGGAGGATGATCGCGGGACGCACGCGCGCCGCGAGATATCCGGGCACCGCGAGAATCAGGACCGCGACCGTCGTGACCAGCCCGAAGCTGCCGAGCGCCACAAGCGCGCTGACCGAGTACACGATCGGGAACCCGGTGACCGCAGCGAGCGCGTGACTCAGCAGCAGCTGACCGTAGAGCCCGAAGACTGCCCCGATCGAACAGCCCGCACCAAGCAGCAACGCGCTCTCCATCAGCAGCGCACGCCACAGGATGCCCTTGCCGAAGCCGTCAACCTTCATATCCGCCAGCCGCCGCCGACGCTGCCAGATCATCGACCCCATCGCCGCCGCCATCGCCAGCATCGCGGCGAGCAGTACGAGCACGCTGATCTGCGTCAGTCGCGAGAGCCCCTGGTGGCTCGTCACATGGCCGCGTTCTTCTCGCTGTCTCATCGTTTCCGCGACCAGGTCCGACGCGGGCCCCAGGGCGTCACGCACCTCGAGGCGAAACCGTCCTGGCGGCACCCCCGGCGCGAGCGCGAGGTTATACGCGCTGGCGTCGGCGCTGTCCCATGCGCGCGCATAGTCCTCGGCGTTGAGGATGATCGCGCCCGGCGACCAGCCGACGTTCGTGATCAGGGCCGCCACGCGAAAAGCGGTGGGTCGCGGCGAGGGCAGCGTCGGCCACTGGCCGATGCGAAGGTTGTGTTCGCGGGCAATCGCCTGCGAGATCACCGCCCAGCCACCTTCGCGAAAGCGAGCCGTGGCGAGAGCGAGGTCGCCCCGCACGAGCTGATTGGAAGCGATCGGCCAAGCGGCCGTGCGCGGCGGCGCGATAACCCACACACGCCGAGGCCCATAGTCGAGAAAGCCTCCCCGGTAGACTCTCACCGTCCGTACTCCCGGCAGTCTCGCGAGCACCGCCGCGGAGGCGCTTGAAAACGGCGTGGTCGCCAGAAGGTTGGACGACCCCGAGGGCGAGACCCACCACCGCGAATAGGCGTTCACCGCGTGCGTGGCCTCGTCAAGGCCACGCTGGAGGTTCGCATGAGCGCCCTGGATCGCGACGCTGCCGAACACCGCGATCGCCCCCGTCGCCGCGATCGCCAGAGATCGCACCCGATTGGCGTCAGACCTGAGCTCGACGATCGCCAGCTGCGAAGCCGCGGCGCCGATGGAGCGCTGGAGGCGATCGAATGCAAGAACCATCACATAGAGCAACGACGGCAACAGCAGCAACAGCGCGACGACCAGGCTTGCGGTGCCGAGGATCGCCGCCTGCGGCGCGATCACGAGGATGACCGTCGTGAGCGCAAGACACGCCGTCCCACCGAACAGCGCAGCGACGATGGCGCCGAGGCTCGAGCGTCCCTGCACTCCGCGCAGCTCCAGAGAGGAGAACACATCTGCTCGCAGGGGCGCCAGCACGCCGACGAGCGCCGCCAACAGCCCCCCGCCCCCGGCGATCGCAGTGCTCTGCCAGGTGACGATCCGTAGCGAGCCTGGCGCGAATGCGAAAAAGAGGTAACCCGGATTCGCGCGGAAGAGCACAAGCGATAGCAGGTCCCCGAGCATGAGGCCGAGCAGCGAGGCGACGACGCCGAGGACAAGCGCGTCAAACAACAGGATCTCGAGGACCATCTGGCGGGGATAGCCGTCCAGGCGCAGGTCTTCCACCAGGCTCCGACGCTGGGGCGCCGTGAGCAGCATCGCGGTGAACGCGAACAGGAAGCCGACCAGGGCACTGATCGCGGAGAACAGCAGAGCCGATTGGTTCGCCGGCTCCGCCGCTTGGCGGAAGAGCCTGGAATTGTAGTCGGCCGGCTGAACGTTGAGGCGACCGGCGGCCAGACGCGTCAAGCCTGCCCGCACTTCGCGATCGCGCCCCACGTGGGGCCGCACAAAGATGCTGGTCAGCCGTCCCGACATCCCAGCCAGCTGCTGTGCGTAGGCGATCGGCGCGATCGCGAGCGAGCCGTTGACCAGCGCGCCGATGTCGCTTCTGAGCAGCACCGCACCGAGGAACGCGGGCTCGATACGGGCACCGATCTGAATCTCGGCAGACTGCAGCGAGGCCAGGCCGATCGATTTCGCGAGCGGCAGAGGCATCGCAAAGGCCTGCTGATGTTCGATCTGCGCGGCGGTAAAGCGACGCAGCAGTGGTCCGCCGAAGTGAGCGAAGTGCGGATCGGTGCTGAGCAGGTCCACGGCCTGCTCGCCCTTCGGCCCGATCACATTGGCGCGCGCTTCCAGCACGGGCACAGCCGACTGCACGCCCGGAAGGCGCCGCACCTCGCCGAGCAGCCTCTGATCGAACCCTTCCGGACCGCGCGCGGCGAGCTGGAAGCGCATGTCGCCGACGATCCCGCTCACAAACTGCTGCACCGAGCCATCCGGGCTCGTGCTCGCTATCTGGGAGGCGAACAGGAGCGCGACCCCCACCGCGATCCCAACGACCGCGAACAGCTCCTGCACAAGCCGCGCGCGCAGGCGCACGCGGTAGAGCAGGAGGACGTTGCGCAGCCTCATCGCCGCCAGGAAGTCAGGCTATGACACATCGAGCGATGCGAGCACGGGCATGGCCGCATGATCCTCCAGCCGTCCGTCGTGCAGGGAGTGCACGCGGTCGGCGTACCCCGCCACCTGCGGATCGTGGGTCACGAGCACCACCGCCACGTTACGCTCGCGGCAGATGCCGGTCAGCAACTCCAGCACCTCGCGGCCGCGGCGCGAGTCGAGGCTGCCGGTGGGCTCATCGGCGAGCACGAGCTTGGGTTCGGTCGAGAGCGCCCGCGCGATCATCACCCGCTGTCGCTCGCCCATCGACAGCTGCTCCGGCCGGTGGCGCAAGCGCTCACCGAGCCCCAACTGCTCCAGCAGCGGGCTCACGCGGCGGTGGGCCTCGCGGGGGCTGAGATCGGTCCCCAGCAGCTTCAGCGCAGCATTGTCCAGCGCGCTCACGCCCGGAATCAGGTTGATCGTCTGGCGCACGAATCCAAGGTCTCGCAGCCTGTACTCGGCAGCCTCCTGATCGCCGAGCGCGGAGATATCACGTTCACCCACGAACACCTTCCCGCTATCCGGCCGCAACAGCGCGGCGATCAGCATCAGCAGCGTCGTCTTGCCCGAGCCGCTCGGCCCGTACAGCGCAACCAGCTCGCCCGCCGCCACCGACATCGCCACCCCGTCCACCGCCCGCACCGGCTCGTCTTCCCCAAGCCGGTAGTGCTTGACCAGATCGCGCAGCTCAAGCATCGCGCGGATCGGCCGGGCTCCGGCGGCGCGTGGGGACGCTTGACCTCGTAGGCTCGCCCAGCCTGGGCATCACGCCGACCGCTGCCTGCCGCGCATGTGGATCACCTTGCCCGGCTCGGTCTGCACCGCGGGCGGCTCCGGCGGCTCGGACGCCCGCGCCAGCCGGCCCGCGCCGAGCGAGACGATCTGATGGGCGCGCATCGCCGCGGGCATGTCAGGGACGGTCATCAGCACCGCGATCGCCCCCTCCTCCGCGAGCGAGCGCAGGAGCTCCGTGACCCGCTCGCGTTCGAAGACGTCCAGGTTGGCGGTCGGGTCGTCCACCAGCAGCAGTTGCGGCGCCCGCGCGATCCCGTGGGCGATCCCGATCAGCGCGCGCTCCCCATCGCAGAGGCTTCCCCAGCGCTGGCGGGAGTGCGCAGCGACCCCAACCCGCTCGATCGCCTCACCCGCACGCGAATACGCCTGACGGCGGCCGTGCTCAGCCAGCAGCGGCAGGGCCACGTAGTCGAGCATCCTCAGATCGCTCTTCGGCCCCGTGCGCCGCACCCAGCCGATCCGCTCCAGCATCAGCCGCGCGTGCTGGTTGACAGAGAGGCTCGCGAGATCGATGCCGTTGAAGCGCACCGTGCCGCTGTCCGCCGTCTCCAGGCGGGCAGCGAGCTTCAGCAGCGTCGTCTTGCCCGAGCCGCGCGTGCCCCACACCGCCGTGAATTCGCCCGCCCGCACGTCCAGCGAGACATCCCTGAGCACCCTGACCTCCGAGTCCCCCCGCCAGTAGCTCTTGCTGACCGCTTTGAGCGAGAGCAGGGGGTCCATCGTCAGTGTCCCGGACGTCCTCGGGTCGCCCGCTCGTATTCGGCGTGCATATCTTCAAGGGACTCCCGCACGCCCTGCAGCCACGTCAGCCGCGCCTCCCAGAAGGCGAGCTCGGCGTCTCTGATGTGCACCAGCACCAGCCCCGACCACCTGTCCGGCGCGGGCGGGCGCACCCCCTCGAAGGAGCGCTTGAGCTCCTGCACACGAGCCAGGCAGAGCAGCTCCTGTCCGTATACGAGCTCCACCAGCCGCGGCAGGTTGCGGGGCTGGCAGAGCGCCACTTTCATGTGCAGGTCGTCCCGCAGCGGAGGCACGGTGGAGGAGCTGAGCAGCCACTCTTCGAAGTGCTTGACGCCCGCGGGAGTCGCTTCGAAGGAGCGCGCGTCCGCCCTCGAGCCCGGCGAGCGCCGCGATGGCGGGCGCTGCGGTACCGCGCACGACGGCTGCGACCCCGCGGCTGCCGGCTGCGACCTCGAGGCGGCCCTGCGCGCAGTCGTGAAGATCCGTCGGGAGGACGAGGCGCCCTGTGCGGGCTCCCCGGCCGGATGCTCCCCGATCGCCCGCACCAGCCCGTCTCGCTCCAGGCGCGTGAGCGCCGAGTACACGTTGGAATCGACGAAGCCCGCCGACGCGAGGCGTTGGCGCAGCTTCGCCGTCAGTCGATGGGCAGGGCCCGGCTCCTCGATGACCAGTCCCAGCACTGCGATCTTCGCGGACATCTCTCCCCGCCGGCTCCCCTTGGCGACTTGACTCTTGTAAATGACCTCCCACCGTATGGCGATGTTTCCATGCCAAAACGGAGCATTACATAAACAGTACACCAAACTGAGATCAAGTGCAGCCGTAGGATCATTGGTTCAAACATCCTGATAGATGGTTCATATATTGATCCTTACTGTCCAACCTCCCATCAGTCGGACCAGCGCCGGCGAAGCCCCCGAAGCGAGGGCGCTCGCCCCGGACGGCAGAGCCCTATCCGATCCCAAGGCGATCAAGTAGGCCCTCGTCTCCCCTCCAGTCCTTGCGGACTCGCACCGACAGATCGAGGTGCACCTGGCAGCCAAGCTCCCGCTGAAGCTCCCGGCGGGCGGCGCTGCCGATCGCCCCGATCATCCGCCCCCCCGCACCGATCACGATGCCCTTCTGGGAGGCGCTCTCCACCCAGATCAGCGCCCTCACACGCATCTGCTCGCCGCGCTGGCCGATCTCCGATCGGTTGGCCGATCTTCGATCGGTCAGCTCTTCGACCACCACCTCCACCGCGTGGGGCAGCTCCTGAAAGGTGCGCCTGATCGCGGCCTCTCGGATCAGCTCCGCCAGCAGCAGCTGCAGGGGCTGGTCGGAGCGCTCGTCCGCGTCGAACAGGAAGGGGCCCTCCGGCAGCAGCCCCTCCAGATGCTCGAGGAGCGCCTCGAGCCCCTCCCCCGTGCGCGCCGAGATCGGAAACACATCCCCCTCCAACCCCAGGCCGGCCGCGTCTGTCAGAGCCGCCAGGACGCCCGCGCGACTCAGCCGGTCGACCTTGTTGACCGCGATCGCCGTCCGCGCTCCGGCGCCCGCGAGCGTGTGCGCGATGAAGCGATCCCCCGGGCCCACCCCCTGCTCGCCGCTCAGGACCAACAGCGACGCATCCGCGCCCTCCAGCTCCTCGCGCACTCGCCGCGCCATGCGCGAGGTCAGCGCGTCCCGCGGACGCTGCACCCCCGGGAGGTCCACGAGCACGATCTGGCATTCCCCCGCCGTGCGCACTCCCCGGATCGCCCGGCGCGTTGTCTGTGCGCGGTCGGAGACGATCGCCACCTTCTCTCCCACCACCGCGTTCACGAGCGTCGACTTGCCCACGTTGGGGCGCCCCGCAAGCGCCACGAAGCCCGCGCGGGTCAAGCGGCTCTCCGAGGAGAGCCGGCGGGCACAGAGTCGGTCGCGGCGGGCGGACCGGCGCCGGCCGGGTGCTCGACGCGAACCGGCACACAAGCGGCGGCGGCGGGCACGCCGATCATGTCCCCGGGGCCCCGGCGCCTGCCGGCAGGCCCTCCCACCGCAGCAGCTCCGCCTGCACCGCCAACATCTCCCCCTCGTCCGCCTCGTGGTCCATCCCCACAAGGTGCAACACCCCGTGGACGATCGCCTCGCACAGATCCTCCGTGTGCTCCGGGCAGATCACCACGTCTCCCAGCTCCCGCGAGACCCCCCCACGGGCGCGGCGCCGTCGATCGGGAACGAGAGCACGTCCGTCGGAGCACGTTTGCCGCGGTGCTCCGCATTCAGCCGCGTGATCCGCTCGGCGTCAACGAACTCGATCGCCAGGTGGCCCTCCTGCACCCCGGCGGACACCGCGGCGAGGACGCACAGGCGCCGCAGCCGCACCTCCGACGGAGCATCCGCTCCGAGCGCCTCCGCGCCGAGCACCTCGACCTCGACCACGGATCTACCTCCGGCGATCCGCGTCTCGCGCGCCGGTCTGCGATCGCTGCGGCGCGTCCCGCTGCGCGTGCTCGTCGTACGCCTCCACGATCCGCTGCACCAGCTTGTGGCGGACCACGTCCTCGCCTCCGAAGCGCACGAACTCGATGCCCTCGACCGCTCCCAGCACGTTGCCCACCGCGATCAGGCCCGGACTGCTGCTCGGGCGGCAGGTCGACCTGGGTGATGTCGCCCGTCACCACCATCCTGCGAGCCGAACCCCAGGCGTGTCAGGAACATCTTCATCTGCTCCGGCGTCGTGTTCTGCGCCTCGTCCAGGATCACGAACGAGTCGTTCAACGTCCGCCCCCGCATGAACGCCAGCGGCGCGATCTCGATCACCCCCCGCTCCAGGTGCTGGGCGACCTGCTCGGGGTCCAGCATGTCGTGCAGCGCATCGAACAGCGGGCGCAGGTACGGGTCCACCTTCGCCATCAGGTCGCCCGGCAGGAAGCCCAGCCGCTCCCCCGCCTCCACCGCGGGGCGCGTCAGGATGATCCGGTTGACCTCGTTGCGCGACAGCGCCGCCGCCGCCATCGCCACCGCCAGGAACGTCTTGCCCGTCCCCGCCGGGCCCGACCCCGAAGGTGATCGTGCGCTTGCGGATGCAGTCCACGTAGCGCTTCTGGTTGACCGTCTTCGGGGCCACCCGCAGCGAGCGGTGGCGCCACACCACGTCCTCCAGCACCCGCGCCGGCGACTCGTGCGCATCCAGCGCCCCCGTCACCGCCGCGATCGTCCCCGGGCCGATCTCGTGCCCGCGCGCGATCAGCTCAGAGAGCTCACGCACCACCCGCTCCCCCGCGCGCATCTCCCCCTCCGAACCGTCGAGCGTCAGCAGGTTGCCCCGCAGGAACACCCTGCACTCCAGGTGCCCCTCCAGCGCCCGCAGCACCGCATCCTGGCTGCCCGCCAGCTCCGCCGCCACATCGCCCGGCAGCTCGATCTGGGTCCTCATCCCCGCCGCCCCGAAGCCCGCCTCAGACCACCGCCGCACAGCTGTCCCGCCGCCCACGGGCGCGGGCAGAGGGCGCCCGACCTCGCGGCCTCCCTCATCCGCCAAGCGCCGCCCGCACGAGCCCGGAGACCCGCTTGCCATCCGCGCGGCCGTCCACCGCCGCCATCGCCAAGCCCATCGCGCGGCCCATGTCTCTGACCGACTCCGCTCCGCTGTCGCGCACCGCCCGCTCCACGATCTCACGCAGCTCCGCCTCTCCCAGCTCCGCCGGCAGATACCCCGCGATCAGCTCCGCCTCGGCCTTCTCGCTCGCCGCCGACTCCGCGCGCCCCGCCTCGCGGTAGGCCTCCGCCGCCTCCAGCCGCCGCTTGCGCTCGCGACGCAGCACCGCCGGCTCGTCGCCACCGCCCTCCTTCGCGTCCTTCTGCAGCTCCGAGAGCACCATCCGCAGCGCGCCCACGCGCTCCCTCTCCCCCGCCTTCATCGCCGCGGCCAGGTCACTCTTCAGCTGCTCTTCGACACTCACTTGTGGGGCCAAGGATAGCCGTGGCGCGTACTCCGTCGAGGTTGCCGGGTCCGAGTGGTTCACACCGGCGTCACACGCAGGCCATCCGCGTACAGCTCCTCGACGCTCACCTCGACCAGCTCCCCCGCGCTCGCCGCGCCCGCCGGCAGGTAGCAGCGCGTGTAGTCCGCGGTGTAGCCCGAGCACTGGGTGTCCGCCACCTTGTCCACCAGCACTCGCTCGCTGCCGCCCGCCTTCTCGACGCGGTGGTGGCGCGAGCGCACCTCCGAGAGTCCCCGCAGCTCTCGCGAGCGGCGCTTCTTCTCCTCCGGCGGGACCCTGTCGCCGAGCGCCTCCGCGACCGTTCCCGGACGCGGCGAGTAGGAGAACGCGTGCACCCGGCTGATACCCGCCTCCCGCACCAACGTCGAGCGTCCGCTCGAACGCCGCCTCGTCCTCGTTGGGGAAGCCCACGATGATGTCCGTCGTCACGTTCACCTCGCGGCACCGCTCCCCGCAGCGTCTCGATCGCCTCCAGGTACTCCCCCGCCGTGTAGTGGCGCCCCATCGCTCCGAGCACCCCGTCGTCGCCCGACTGCATCGGCACGTGCAGGTGCGGGCACACCTTCGGCTCCTCCCGCAGCGCCTCCACAAGCGAGTCCCGCACGTGGATCACCTCCACGGAGGAGAGCCGCACCCGCTCGACGCCCTCCACCCGCGCGGCCCGCACCATCAGCTCGCCCAGCTCCAGACCCTCGCTCCGGATCCCGGTAGTCCCCCACGCTGATCCCCGTCATCACGACCTCCGGCTGGCCCTGCGCCACGCGGGCCGCCACCTCGCCCAGCACCGCCGAGGCCGCGCGCGAGCGAGCGCCGCCCCGCACAGTCGGGATGATGCAGTACGCACAGTGGCAGTCGCACCCGTCCTGCACCTTGACGAAGCCGCGCGTGCGAGCCGACGCGGACCGACCCTCCGGCCGGCGCACGCGGCCCTCCGGCGGGTGCTGCTGCGTACGACCCCCCACCGGGTGCTGCGCGAGGCTCATCGCCGAGCGCCGCTGCGCGCGGCCCACCAGAGGCTCGTGCTTCAGGTCCACGCACCCCCCAAGCGCGCCCGCCATCGCCTGCGCAACATCCTCCGCCGTGCCCGCGAACGGCCTCACAGCCGCATCGATCTCCGCGAACTGCTCTGAGCGTAGGTTCACCGCGCAGCCCCCCACGTACACCTCCCGCGCCGTCTTCAAAGAGCGGCGCACCGACCGGCGCGACTTCGCCTCCGCCTCGCCCGTGATGCAGCACGTATTGATCACGTGCAGCTCCGCCTCCTCCTCCGGCGCCTCCTCGTGCCCCGCCTCGAGCAGCCGGCGGCGCGCGAGCATCGCGTCCGCGTGGGACACCTTGCAGCCCAGAAACTTCACCGCGAAACGCACAGTCCGCGCAGGGTAGCGCCGCGCGGAGGGTCTGTCGCGGCCCCATCCGGCGGGTCAGTTAGGCGATCGGGCCTCTCCGCAGTCCGCCTCGCGAGCCGCCGGCCGGCCCGTGCCGGCCATCCGTCAGACGGCCGTCTCCTCCTCCACGTGCTCCAGTCCCGGGGGGTGGCCCAGCTGGCCAAGCTCCGATGTGTCCCTGTCGAACAGCAGCGCCACCGTCCAGTCCACCACCAGGCGCAGCTTGCGCTTTGAGCCCGGCATGTTCGCCAGGTGGTACGTGCGCGCGAGAAACCACGCCGGGAAGCCCCGCCACCGGATCCCCAGCGTGCTCGCCACCGCCTGGTGGCGGCCCAGGTCCACGAACACCCCCAGCGTCCTGTACCGGAACGGCCGCACCCGGCCGCCCGCGCCGAGCTCCGCCGCCACGTTGCGCGCCACCCGCCGGCCCTGGCGGATCGCGTGCTGCGCCGTCGGCGGCGATGCGCGTCCCCTGCGCGCCGGGTCCGGCACACCCGCCGCATCGCCGATCGCCCACACGTTCTCCCGACCCACCACCCGCATCGTGCGATCCACCTCGATCCGCCCTCCCTCGCCCAGCGCCAGCCCCAGGCGCGCCACCACCGGGTTGGGCCTCACCCCCGCCGTCCACACCACCGTGCGCGCGCCGATCAGCTCCCCGTCGCTCAGGCGCACCGTGCGGTCGGTGACCTCTGCGATCGTCGTCCCCGTGCGGATCTCGATGCCCCGCCCGCGCAGCTCCCGCTCCGCGAACGCCGCCAGGCTCGGCGCCACCTCTCCCATCACCCGCCCCTGCGCCTCCACCAGCACCCAGCGCATCCCCTGCACCCGGCAGCGCGGATACAGGTCGATCACGTCCCCCATGAAGTCCTGCAGCTCGGCCATCCCCTCCAGGCCCGCGTACCCCGCGCCCACGAACACGAACGTCAGGTGCTCCGAGCGCACCTGCGGGTCGTGGATCGTCTCCGCCGCCTCCAGCATCGAGATCACCCGGTTGCGCAGCGCGATCGCGTCGGCCAGCGTCTTGAAGCCGATCGCGTGCTCCACCAGGCCCGGGACCCGCCGCGTGCGCGAGATCGACCCCAGCGCCACGATCAGCTGGTCGTACCGCAGCTCGCGGCGCCCCCCGTCCGGCGCATCCACCAGCAGACGCCCCCGCTGCGGGTCCGCGCCCGCCACGCGGCCGATCGAGAGGTCCGTGCGCCGCAGCTGCTCCCGCAACGGCACCACCACGTGGCGCGGCTCCAGCGTTCCCGCCGCCGCCCCCGGCAGCAGCGGCGTGAACAGCAGGAAGTTCACGTCGCTCACCAGCGTCACCCGCGCGCTGCTGGGCGACAGCACACGCTCCAGCGTCCGCGCGGCGTAGAAGCCCCCGAAGCCGCCACCCGCGATCACCACGTCCCACGCCACACCCCGCACGCTAGAGGTCGATCGCGGTAGAGACCAATGTCACGAGCCCAACCCACTAGGGTGCCCGCCATGGACGCATCGCTCTACGCCGACGCCCTCGCGCCGTTCCTCGCCGAAACGCAGCGCATGCTCCCCGCCGACGCCGAGGTGCTCGACGCCCACACCCACCTCGGACTCGACGAGGACGGGCGCTCCCTGACGCTCGAGGAGCTGCTCGCCCAGCTCGACGAGGCAGGAGCCCGGCGCGCGTGCGTTTTCCCCCTGCACGACCCCGAGCGTCGCCCCGCCTACAGCGCGCCCAACGACCGCGTGCTCGCCTGGGCGCGCGAAAGCGAGGGCAGGCTGATCCCCCTCTGCCGGCTCGACCCCTTCGATGGGCCCATCGCCGAGGCCGAGCGCTGCCTCGCCGCGGGGGCCCGGGGACTCAAGCTCCACCCCCGCGCCCAGGAGTTCGCCTTCGACGGGCACGAGCTCGAGGGGATCTTCGAGGTTGCCGAGCAGGCCCGCGTGCCGATCCTGATTCACGCAGGTCGCGGTCTGCCCCCGATCGCCCAAGGGCTCGCCGAGCTCGCGCTGCGCCACCCCGAGGTCGTGATGATCCTCGCCCACGGCGCCATCTGCGACCAGGGGATCCTCACCTCCATGCTCGCCGATCACCCCGGGGTGCTCTACGACATCTCCTGCTTCTTCGCCCTCGACGTCCTCGAGCTCTTCGCCCGCGTCCCCGCCGAGCGGATCGTGTTCGCCTCCGATCCCCCCTACGGGCGCCCCCAGAGCGCCCTCTACATGGCGCTGCGCATGGCAGCCCACGCCGACCTCGACGAGCCCGCCACCCGCGGGCTGCTCGGCGAGACAGTCGCCGGACTCTTCGACGGGCGCGGGCTGCCCCCGATCACTCCACCGCGCCGCGGGCCCTCGATCACGCTCTCCGGGCGCCTCGCGCGGGTGTACGGCTATGGCAGCCTCACCGGGCCCGCCCTCTTCGCCGGCGTCCCCGAGCAGGCGCTCGCGATGCTCGAAATGGCGATCGCCGCCTGCCGCGACCCCGAGCCCGGAGAGGTCGGCGAGGCCCTCCAGACGATCGGCTCCGCGCTCACCGCCGCCGCCGCCCTGCTGCAGAGCAAGGATGGGGTGCGGCCCGCGATCGACCTGCTCTACCGCGCGATGGCCCGCGCCGTCACCGAGCTGCCCGACCGCGTCTGAGCCGGCTCAGACGCTCTCTGCGACCAGCCAGGCCGCCGCCCACTCACCGCTCGTGCGACGCTCGCGCTCGCGCAAACCGAGGCGTAGAGCGAAGCCCTGCACCACCTCGTCGACCTCCTCCGTGAGCAGGCCCCCGACAATCAGGTCGGCAGGGGCGCTGTCGATCGATCGCGAGAGATCGAGCAGCAGCGGCCTCAGCAGATTTGCGAGCACCGTGGACGCCGCGACGCCACCCAAGGGCGGTAGTCGCCCGCGGCGCAGGTCGAAGCTGCGCACCTCCACCGCCACCCCGTTGACCTTCGCGTTCTCGCGGGCCGCCTCCACGCTCTCCCGCTCGTGGTCGAGGCCGAGCACCGGCGCGAAGCCAAGGCGCGCTGCCGCAATCGCGAGCACACCCGAGCCCGTGCCGACGTCCAGCAGCGGCCCCCGTCGCTCCTCGCCTGCGGCCAGCTCCAGCAGCAGCTCCAGACACAGGCGGGTGGTCGCGTGCGCTCCGGTCCCAAACGCCTGACCCGGGTCGATCACGATCTCCTCGACGTCGGCGCGATCGCTCGGGGGCTCCCACGGCGGCCGCACGTGCAGGCCGGGGACAGGATCGCCGCCCAGCGGGACGAGCGGGGATCTCGAGGCGGGCGGAAATCCCGGGGTGAGTGAGGTTCCCGGGGTGGAGGGAGATCCAAGGGTGGAGGGGGATTGCAATCTTGGGGCCTCGATCAGCACGGGGCGGTGGAAGCGCTTCCAGCGCTCCGACCAGTCATCCGGCAGCTCGCTGGTGGCGATCTCCACCAGCGCCTCCCCCGCCGCGGCGCGCAGGTCCGGCAGCTCCGGCAGCTCCCCCGCCGCCCCGTACACCGCATACTCGACGAGGCCCTCCCCCAGCTCCGCCTCCTCCACGCCCGAGGGCGCGAGCTCCAGCAGCTCCGCCAGCACCAGCTCCGCGTCCTCACGGCGCACGCGAACCGCGAGACGGATCACGGTACTTGACGGCGCAGGGCGCGCAACATCACGCCACCTGGCGATGCAGGACGCAGGGCATCACGCCGCCTGGTGGCGCAGCACGCGGCGCAGCTTGGCGAGCACCGACTCCTCGGTGCGCAGGTTCTCCTCGCTCAATGTGCCATCGAGGCGCTCCAGCAGCTCCCGCTGCTCGGAGCTCAGCCGGCGGGGAACCACCACGTTGACCACCACGTGCAGATCGCCCCGCCGGCCGCGGCGCAGGCTGGGCATCCCCTGGCCGCGCACCGTGAGCACCTCACCCGGCTGGGTGCCCGGATGGATCTGGACCTCAGTCGTCCCCTCGAGCGTCGGCGCATCGAGTCTCGCCCCCAAAGCCGCCAGCGGTGCGGAGACGTCCAGCGCCGTGATCAGGTCATCTCCCTCGCGCACGAAGCGCTCATCCGGGCGCACCCCCATGAGTACGTAAAGGTCCCCCGCGGGGGTGCCCGCCCCGCCCGCGTGGCCCTTGCCGCCGACGCGAATCCGCTGGCCATCGGCGATTCCCGCCGGTACGTCGACTGTGACGGTCCGCATAACCGCGCGGCGGCCGCGGCCGCGGCACTCCCCGCACGGCTGGCTGGCAGAGCGCCCATCGCCGTGGCAGGTGTCGCACACCACCGTGCGCATCATCTGGCCGAAGGGGGTACGCGTCACCGCCTGCAGCTGCCCCGCCCCGCCGCAGCGCGCACAGGTCTCGATCGGGGTGCCCGGCTCCGCGCCGTTGCCGCGGCAGTGCTCGCAGCGCTCGACCACCTCGTAGGAGACCTCCGCGCTCGTGCCCCGCGCCGCCGCAGGCAGATCCACCTCCAGCCGCACCGCCACGTCGCCGCCCTGCGCCGGCCCCGCGGAGCGGGTGGGTGGGCCACCAAACAAGCTCGAGCCGCCGAAGAAGGCGTCGAACAGGTCGCCTATCGAGCCGAACGCATCGAAGTTCGGGGCGTACCCCCCCGAGCGCAGGCCCTTGTGGCCGTAGCGGTTATAGGTCGCGCGCCGCTCCGGATCGGAGAGGATCTCGTACGCCTCCGCCGCCTCCTTGAACTTCTCCTCCGCCTGGGGGTCGTGCGCGTTGACGTCCGGGTGCAGCTCCCGAGCCAGGCGCCGGAAGGACTTCTTGACCTCCTGCTCGGAGGCGTCGCGCGCGACGCCCAGCACCTCGTAGGGATCACGCGGCGTGGAGGCGCGGCTCACGGCTTCTGCGGGTGGACGGTTGTGGACATGAGGAGTCGGGTGCTGACGGACACAGTAGGGGCTCGGTTGGCGATGCTCGGGATACCCGGCTCGGCGGCGAACGGATGCCGGCGATTCGCAAGGGACCCGGACCTGCGAGGTCAACTCTCCGCATAGGTCTCTTCGACGAAGCGCGAGAGCTCGTGCGCCACCTCCCGCACCGCGGGAATCGCGTACGCGTAGTTCATTCGCACCGGGCCGATCACCGAGACGATCCCCAGGCGGCGCTGCGCCACGCCGTACCCCGCCGCCACCATCGCCAGCGAGCGCATCGCCGGAATCTCGTTCTCGTGGCCGATGCGCACGTACACCCCCGGCTCGCCCAGCGCGGTGCGCAGCACGCTCAGCAGCGCAACCCGCCGCTCCAGGAGCTCCATCAGCTCGTTGATCTGGCCGACGTCGCGCAGGTGCGCCTCCGAGAAGAGCCGCGCCGTGCCGTCGAGGTAGAGCACGTGCTCGGACTCCGCCGCCAGATCGCCGAAGGCCGGGATCAGGCGATCGAGGAAGGCCCGCTCCATCGCCCGCAAAGTCGGGTCCACGAGACGCTGATGGATCATCCGCGCCCCCAGGCCCAGGCCCACGAGACGGTCGTTGAGGTACTCCCCCGCCCACGCCACCAGGCCCGCGTCGAGGTGCTCCTCGAAAGTCGCGAACACCTTGGATACCTCGCCGGTGGAGGTGATGATGACCGCCACCACCACCCGCGACTGCAGCGCCAGCACCTCAACGCGGCGGATCGTGGCGGTGCTTGCCGAGGGGGCGGAGACCACCGCGAGCAGGTCCGTGACCTGCGAGAGGGTTTCCGTCGTCGCACGCATCGCCTCCTCCACCTCCTGGCGGGTCAGCGAGAGCTCCAGGCGCGGAGCGGGCACCAGGCCCTCGCCCGAGGCGAGCATCCTGTCCACCACATAGCGCTGGCCGGCATCCGTGGGCACACGCCCCGCGGAGGTGTGGGGGTGAGCGAGCAAACCGTGCTCCTCGAGCAGCGCGAGCTCGTTGCGGACAGTGGAGGACCCGCAGTCGAGCGCGGGGTCGGCCGCGATCACCTTCGAAGCCACCGGCTGGCCCGTACGCTGGTAGCCATCCACCACCTTGCACAGGATCAGCTCCTGCCTGCTTGTGAGCATGAATTTGATTGTAGGAGCCGCCGGGGAGTGGACAATCGCCCTGGAGGGCCGACTCACGCTCGAGGCCTGTCCCGATCGGGCGTGCGTCCCGGGGGAGCGGCCCTCAGGCGGAGGATGGGGTCTTCGACGTCGGGCCACCAGGGGCCGGCATCGCCTATACCTTCAGCTCGGCCTCGGCGTTGCGGATGATCTCCTTGTCCCCCTGCACCGCAACCGTGTCGATCAGGACGCGTCCGTCCTGCGCCTCGCGCACCGTTCCCCTGACTACGACCTCCTGCTCGGGGACCCCCATGCCGCGGAACTGCACCGAGAGGCGTCGCAGGTGCTCGGGCCCCCCCGCCGCCTCGGTCTGCGCGCGGGCCACCTGAGCCATCGTCCACAGTCCGTGCAGGATGCGCCCGGGCAGACCCACAGCGCGGGCGAACTCCTCGTCGATGTGGATCGGGTTGAAGTCACCCGAGGCCCCCGCGTAGCGGGCGGTGAGGTACTTGTCGGGCGTGACCCTCACCTCGGGTATCTGCGCCCCCACTTTCAAATCGGCCATTGCGCTCACACTCCCCTGACGATGTTGGTCCACGTGCCGCGCGAGACCTCCTCGCCACGCTGGTTGGTGGAGATCGACTCGAACACGTAGTAGCCGCGCCCATCCCGTTCGGAGATGTCCTTGACGCTCGCCGTCGTGGTGATCTCGTCGCCCGCGACCACCGGCGGGCCCCACACGAACTCCTGACCGCCGTGAACCATCATCGCGAAGTTCAGCTCGATCTCGGGGTCGAAGATCGGCGGTCCCATCGAGGGCGCGCAGTAGACGACGGCGAACATCGGCGGCGCCACCACATCCGCGTAGCCCGCGGCTCGCGCCGCCTCCACGTCGAGATGCACGGGGTTCGTCTCGCCCACCGCCCGGGCGTACTCCTTGATCTTCTCGCGGCCCACCGCATAGAGCGTGGGCTCGTAGGTCTTACCTACCGCTTGGCTGTTCACAGGCACCTGATTGGACTCCTTGCACGGGGGAGGGCTTGCGGCGCGGCAGTCTATGGCATATCCCGGTGCACCCCCGCGACGCCACCTTTAGCGACGCCACCTTTAGATCCAAAAAGCGGCCCAGGGCCGCCCGCGGGACGCCGGAAAACCGGCGTCCCGCAGCCGCACCATGCGATCTAGAAGACCAGATCGACCTCTCCGGCGCCGGCGCCCACGAGCTCCCGCTCGTTGTCGTCTGGGGCCAGCTCGCCATTGGCTTCGCCCGCGTCCCGCTCGCCGCCGGCCCGCTCCAGGAACTGGACCGCATCGGCGACCACGCTGACCGCCTGTCGCTTCTGCTGATCCGCGGTCTCCCACTCGCTCCACTCCAGGCGCCCGTCGATCGCGACGAGGCTGCCCCGGCGCATGTAGCGAGCCACGTTCTCCGCCAGCCCCCCGAAGGCGGCGACGTCGAAGAAGTGCGGCTTCTCGCGGTACTCGCCGTCCGCGTCGCGTCGGACGCCGTTGCACGCGAGCCTCAGGTTGCACACGCTCTGACCCGAGGGCAGCTCGCGCAGCTCGGGGTCCCGCGTGAAGCGGCCGACCAGCACAACGCGGTTGATGTTCGCATACGACATTGCTTCGTCTCCTTTGCTGTAAGCCACTGCCCCGCCCGGCAACCTACGCGCTGCTTGGGACGGTACGCTCGATCGGCCGCGTCGGCAGCGCCTCGAGGGGGACGACCACCACTCGTTCGTGGGCCTGCGTGCGATGGATTGCGCGCTCCACCGCACGCTGTGCATCGGGCGAGGCGAGGTAGAGCGACGCCTGAGACCCAGCGCGCCCGCGCCCACCCCCGGCAGATCTCCTCCAGGCGCTCCGGCGCCTTGACCGTCAACTCCACCTCGACCGCCACCGGAGAGCCTCCGAGGGGTCCCGATGGCCAAGCACGAGGTCAGGGCGGTGGCGGCGCTGGCCGATCTCCGATCGGTCGCCGCGGCGACCCACTCCGAGCTCCGCGCTGGCGAGCGCGCGGCCGTGCTCGCGCTCCTCGCGGCGCAGATCCCGCTCGCCCTGCACCCGGTGGTCGGGGTAGCAGCGTTCCAGGGCCGCCGCCACCCGCGCGCACTCGATCAGGTGGGGAGTGTTCGAGGGGCTCACGCGGCAAGGGTCCAGGCCGCTAACGCCGGCCGCGCGCAGGCCGGATCGCGTGACCGTGTACAGCGCGGGCCGGCCCACCAACGGACGGCGCCGCTCGAGCAGCCGCTCGCGCTCGGCCGCCAGCAGCCGCGCCCGCGCCGAGGCCGCGGTGACGCCCAGACGCTCCGCCAGGGCCTCCGCCGTGACCGCGCCGAGGCCCGCGGCCCAACGTAAGATCGCGATGCGCTCGGGAGATGGCGAGATGCGGTTTCCACGGCACCTATCGTGGTTTGGGCCGCTGTGGCCGTCGTGGTTCTCGCAGCCGCTGGGGTTCTCGTGGCCGCTGGGGTTCTCGCGGCCGCTGGGGTTCTCGCGGCCGCTGGGGTTCTCGCGGCCGCTGGGGTTCTCGCGGCCGCCGGGAGTGTCGTGGTGATGGTGGGTGTCCCTTTCGTGACAGGTGTCGTTGTCGTAGTGGGTGTGGATGCCTGCGGAGACCATCGGGTGGTCCTCCCTTCTTGTCGTCGTTGGAGGTCGTTGCTGTTCATCTCGTTGCTGTTCAGAGCTCCCGCTCCGGCGAGTGCATCCGCGCGATCGCCACGCCACGCCGGCCGCCGAGACGGATCACGGCGGCGCAGCCCCGCGTGAGGCTCATCACCTCGTCGGAAGCGATGAGGTGCTCGCGCACCCTCGTGCGGGTGCCCCTCCCGTCGCTGCTCCAGGTGGTGCGCCAGGCGCCCCTGCTTCCCGTCAGCCGCGCGATCAGCTCAGCCGAGTCGGGGACCACCTGGCGATGGGCGATCAGGCTCGTGAGGTTGCCGAGCACCTGCTCCAACAGCGTCTCGCGACCCGGCAGACGCAGATCGGAGAGCTCCTGTGTGCCCAGCAGCAGGCTCATCCCCGCTGAGCGGGCCCGCCCAAAGAGCCTCGCGACGTGCTCCGCGGCCACGGCCGAGAACTCGTCGATCACCACCAGGCACGGCGCCGGAGCGCTCTGCAGCGCGGAGACCACCGTCTGCAGGTCCTGCACGATCGCGGCCCCCCAGCATCTGGGAGAGCAGCGGCCGGCTGTCGGCCTGGAGGCTGAGGCACACCACCGCCCCGGCTCGCACCGCCTCCAGCAGGTCAAATGACTCCGCATCGCCGGCGGCGGGATCCAACCAGCGACCCACGTCGGACTCGGACATGATCGCCAGGCGGTCTCGCACGCCGGTCAGGTCGCTCTGCTGACGAGCGGTGAGCGAGTCCAGATAGGCGTGCATCGCCCGCGAGCGCTCCGGCTCCAGGTCCCTCACGAGCAACTCCAGCCGCGCGGGGTCGAGCACCTCCACGAGTCCCGCGAGGCTCACCTCGCGCCCCGCGGCGCGCAGCGCGCGGACCGCGTGCCCGAGGTAGCGCTGCGCCTGGCGCTGGTAGTGGGGCTCGGTGAAGCGCTCCGACGCGAGCGCCTTGTCGGCGATCTCCGTCTCGCCGCCACGCGCGTAGGGGTTGTATACCGAGGGCCCCTCGGGTGTCCACGCGATGAAGCGCCTCCCCGCGGCGAGCGCGGCGTGGCGCACCTGCTCGCGCAGCGCGCGGTCGTCCTTTGGATCGATCACGATCGCGGCCATTCCGTGAGCGATCGCCCGCGTGGCGATCCAGGTCTGGGTGACGGTCTTGCCCGAGCCTGTCGCGCCCACCACCAGCGTGTGGGCGCCGCCGCTCTCGCCGCCGAGCTCGATCGAGACGGAGCGGCCGCGGCGGTCGCCGCCGACCGTCAACTCCTCACCGTCGAACCACCGGTTGCCGCCCTTGCGCTCGCCGCGAACGGGACGCGATGCGGTCGAGGACGTACTCGAATGCGAGGTCGAGAGTTGGTCCAAATGCGTGCCGCACCGGGTGAGCAGGCGCTCGCTCCAGCGCTCGCACAGCTCTGCGGTCGCGGCCGCGATCCGGCTGCTCGCAAGCCACCGGCGCGCACCGTGCGCGCCGAGGCGCAGTACGTCCGCCGGGCTCGTTCGGCTCGCGGCGATCTCCGCGAGGTCGAGCCCGGCCTGCAGGTCTTCGCCGTGCCAACGCCGGCCGCGAACTGTCGCCACGAGCGCGGCCACCCCCAGCGTCGCGGCGGAGCCCGCGAGCGCGGCGCGGGTGAGCAGGACGAGCGCGAGCGCTCCGGCCGCCCAGCTCCAGTGCAGGTGCCGGCGGCGCATGAGGTGCGCCGCGAGGAGACCGAGAAGCGCGCCGAGGACGATATGAAGGGCCGCGCCGGCCGGCCACCGGAGGAGGTGCTCCAGCGGCGCCAGCGGGTCGGCCTGGGGATTGAGGTTGGGTTCGTTGGGATTGAGGTTGGGTTCGTTCGATCGGGGCATCGAGGCCCCTCCTTTCGCTCTTGAGCACCCGGCAGAGCCGAGCGCGAGGGTTGACGAGCGACGGCGAGCGCGAGGGCTCGCCGTCGTTGGGCGCTGCCTGGGGCCTATCTGGACAGGCCCTGGGCGCCACATGTCCGACCCCACCCACGGGGAGGTCGGGACGTGTGGACGTATGGATCGAGGGCCCGTCGGGCCCAGGAAGGAAGCTCAGATCAGGCGGTAGCCGACGCCGCGCACGTTGACCACCCACCGCTCGTGGCCGGCCGCGCGGAGCTTGCGGCGCAGGCGACTGGCGTGGCTGTCGAGAGTGCGAGTGGAACCCGGCGAGACGTAGCCCCACACGGCGCTCATCAGCTCCTGCTTGGTGAACACGCGCCGGGGGTCGCGGGCGAGGTGCAGGACCAGCTCGTACTCCATGCGGCGCAGCTGCACCGGAGCGCCGTGGAGACGCACGGCATGGGCGCGAGAATCGATCTCGAGCGGACCCACCTCCACGCGCCGCTGGCTGCACCCACCCTCGGCGCGGCCGAGGAGCGCGCGCAGGCGCGCCCGCAGCTCCAGGTAGCGCGCGGGGCGCACGAGGAAGTCGTCGGCGCCGGCCTCGAAGGCCCGCAGCAGGTCGGGCTCCTGAGCCTGGGAGCTCATCACGATCACCGGCAGGTCCGCGGACCAGCAGTCCTCGGCGCAGCTGGGCAGGCCGGCGCCGGCGCCGCGGATCTCCTCCAACAGCTCGAGCGCGGCGCGTGGGGACTCAAGGTCGCCGAGCAGCGCGAGCACCGGCGGACGAGCGCGCGCGATGGCGCGCGCGTGCTCGGCGGTGCGGGCCAGCTGCGCCCGATAGCCGTCGGCGGCGAGCTGATCGACGATCGGGCGGCCGATCCCGGGGTCGTGCTCGACGACCAGCACCGGCGGCGGTCCATCCGAGCGGTCCCCGCCGACGGTCAAAGCTCGACCTCGCGAGGGCTCACGCCGAGCCCGCGGCGCGCGATCAGGGCGAGCACTTCGCTGTGGATCCACGGCGTGGGCACGCCGGCGCCGCTCTCCGGCGAGATGCCCACACGGCGGGCGAGCCAGCTCGTCTCGCCACTCGCGTTGCCCTTGCGGTCGCGCTTGATCCGCCCGCAGCGAAAGGCGATCTCGCTCAAGCTGAGCCCCTGGGTGCGCATCGCCCGAAGCACCGCCCGGCGCAGCCCCCGGTTGAGCACGATGCGGCTCCCGTCGAGCCGCTGCAGCTCGGCGCGGAGCGCCGCCACGGAGACCGCGGGATCCAGGCGATGGCGTGCAAGCGCCCTCGCGGTGAGGGCGCGAACGGGCTCGTAGCTCTCCATGTACGCGACCGCGTCGCGCACGCTCTCCGGCTCTGGCTCGCCGCCATCTCCCCGCGAAGGGCGCCGGCGCCAGCGCAGCTCCGGGATCGACATGCCGGCATCGAGCGCCTCGAGCCGGTGGGTGTGGCCGTGGCGATCGAGCAGCTCCACCGTCTCGAGCGCCAGGGCGACTCCGGGTGCGAAGCGCTTCTGTGCGCCCCCGCCGGAGAAGGGGGCGGTGAGGAGATCCTCGGGGACGATCGGGCGACACCCGCGGCGGCGGGGGTCGTGCAGGTAGTGACGGCACACGAGGCTCGCATTCTCGGCAGGCTCGTCCGCGGCGAGGTGAGCGACGAGCCGGCGATCGCCGAGGGTGGTGGCGTCGCGGTCGATCACCAGCACGCTGCCGGCGTGCCCGGGCAGCGCAAGGACTTCGCGCATCCGCCCCCCGGAGTCTGTGTAGCGCCCGAGCGCACGGCGCCCGGCCGCGGGTTCGCGCCGGTCGTGGGCGGCGAGGCGGCCGGCGCGTACCGGCGGGCGGACCCCTTGAGGGGTGTGGGATCGGGATGCGCGGGTTGGCTGCTCGGGGAGCGTGGTGAGGGTCATGGCGTGTCTCCTGGCCCGCGTGGGCCGCCGTCAGGTGGTCGGGTGGAGGCGGCTTGTAGGGCTCCCGCGGAGCGCCGTCAAGCGGCACGAGGGGCGCGCGTGGACGACCGCGCATGAGCGAGATCCCCTTAGGGGATCTCGGAGTTCACGCCGCGGCGTCGCGGGAATTCAAAGTTGGCGCGAACGGGTCCAAACAGGCACCCGCGGAGAGTGCGCTCGGACGAGGAGCCGGGGGCTTTCGAGCGCGACTCGGACAGAGATCGACGGAGCCCCGGAGGACAGACATCGGCGGAGCCGGGGCGGACAGACACCGACGGAGTGCGGACGGACAGACACCGACGGAGCCGGGACGGACAGACACCGACGGAGTGCGGACGGACAGACCGCAAGCGAGCGCGGGCGGGCGGGCCGATCGTGAATCGGATCGCTGCCCCGGTCGATCTCCGATCGGAGGAGCGGGGCGCGGGGGGGTGAGGCTAAGAGGCTGCTTTGCGAGGCGGGCGAAGGAAATTGAGAGCGGCGATCCTAGCGCGGCGCGGGGCGAGCCCTCGGGCTCCGCGGCTCTCGGAACGGACGCGGCAGCGCAGTCGCCCCCGCCGCAGCGGCGCATTCCGGCTTGGGCAGGCGTTCCGCGGGGCCGTCGTCGCGCAGTCGGGTGCCGGCGAAGCGGTCGGGCGGCTGCACGAGCGGGCGGGAGCGGCAGGGGGCAAACGCATATCCGGGCGGGGCGACTGCACATACGGGACGCCGACTGCACGCATCTTTTCGCGCCGGCTTTCACGCGCGACGCCCTCCCCCGCCGGCCCGCACGCACGACGCCCTCTCCCGCCGGCCCGCACGCACGACGCCCTCTCCCGCCGGCCCGCACGCACGACGCCCTCTCCCGCCGGCCCGCACGCACGACGCCCTCCCCCGCCGGCGAAAACCCCGGCGGCAATCACAGCCAAGCGTCGAGGGGCATCCGCAGCTCGGCGCGCAGGCGGCTCATGTCGAGCGCGGGCAGGCCGCGGCGCGCGAGCAGCTCGGCGTCGTGCTCGAACTCCCGCAACAGCGCCTCCAGCCGCGGCTGGTCGGCGACGCGACACGAGGCTTGCCGCGGCGTTCGACCGCCGAGCGCGGGCAGCTTCTGGTCGGGCCAGTGCTCCAGCCACGCCGCGTTCGCCTCCTCGGAGCCGGACATCGGAAGCATCGAGCCCGACCGCAGTTGCGCCATGTCCTGTGCGGGGTCGATCACCAGCTTGCCCGAGACGCTCGGCTCCTCGCCCAGCTCGCGGAGCAGTCCGAGGAAGCGCTCGAAGCGCTCCTTCGAGTTCACTTCGACCTCGAAGGCGCCGTCGCGGCGCTCGATGCGGCCGCGCAGCCAGCGCCGCAAACCATCGGGCTCGGCGAACTCGGCCCGCTCGCCGCGTGCCCGCAGGTGCGAGCGCACCTCGGCGAGCGACGTCGCGCGCTCCAGCTCGTCGAGTTCGCGTCCCCACCACACGAGCGCGTCGCCGTCGTCGTTGTCGAGCTCGACATCCGGGTGCTCGGCGAAGCGCGACGTAGGCTCGCGAATCCGCGACGACGCGTGGGGTGTTGGCAACTCACAACAGATGGTGTATCATGCGCGAAAGACATCCAAAGAGGCCGGTCGAGGCGGCACTCAAAAGGGCAGAGGACCAGGGCTTCCGGGTCGAGTCGAACCGGGGCCACTAGGGGATCGTCCACTGCCCCGGCGACGAAACGGGCAGGTGCCCCCCGTTCTCGATCAACGGCTCTCCGCGGAACGCCGAGAACGAGGCCCGGCGAATCGACCGCTTCCTCGCCCGCTGTACCCACGAGAGACCATGAACGACTACACCTTCACCCTGCGGTTCATTGCGCCCGGCCGGAGTGCCGAAGATCTCTCGACGCGCATCTACGAGCGGATCGAGGAGGCCTCGCTGATGGGACCCGACGACGACGGGTCGTTCCTGCTCGAGTTCGACCGGCGGGCCGGCGGCCTTCCCCGCGCCCTCGTCGGGGCATTCGAGGAACTGGTCCGGACGGTTCCCGACGCGACGGTACTGCGCGTCGAGGAGGACGACCTCGCCACGATGGCGGACATCGCCAAGCGCTCGGGCCGCACGCCGGAGAGCGTCCGGCTGCTCGTCGCCGGCAGGCGCGGCCCCGGGGGTTTTCCGCCGGCAGCCGGACGGATCGACGCCCGCACGAGGGTGTGGCGGTGGGCCGACGCCGCGCAGTGGTTCGACGAGACTCTCGGCGAGCCACTCCCCGACACCTCCGAGAGCGCCTTCCTGCGGGCGTTCAACGACGCGCTGGAGATCCGCCGGCTCGCGCACCGGCTCGACAGACCGCGGCGCCGGGCAGTAGCGCTCGTCCTGGCCGACGAGCTCGCGGTCGCCTGACCGGGGCGCGGCCGTCTGACCGCGGGCGCGGCCGTCTGACCCCGCCGGGGAGAGCGATGGGCCGGCGGCGGGAGAGTGCCTGTGCCGATACGAGCTTGTGGAATTGCTCTCATACCAAGCTGCGGTCAAGTTGAGGGACGTGATCCACGGGCGGTTGGTGAGGGATTGAATTGTGGAGTGATCTTCATCCCCTGCCTTGACTGACAACTAGTATCAGTCCGTCGAGACGCGCAGAGGACCCCCCCTACCCCCGCCCCGACCCCGGCAAGATGTCGCGCAGCTCGACCGTCGCCTCGCGGGCGCGGGGGTCCGCGCGGACGGAGGCGCGCACATCGGGAGGCAGCGAAGGGACGCCGTAGGCGAGCAGCACCCCCTCGTGGACGTCGCGCTCGGAGGCAAACACGATCGCGGCACGCCCGGGGTACTCCCAATCGCGGGGGTACTCGCCGGCGTAGGCGCGGCTTGAGCTCAACAGGTGGTCGGCCCTCCGAGCGCACTCCCGCGCGCGGGGGCGGTCGCGGCAGAGGAACACCACGAGGGGCCCGCCCGCGCCGCGGCGGGTGAAGCGCGGCATACAGACCGACCAGCCGGCGAGCAGGTGGTCGTAGCGCTCGATCTTCGCGGCGGCCGCCGCCCGGGGGGACCCGGCGGCGAGGCGATCGTCGAGCTCGACGAGCAGGCAGATCCCGGCGGACCCGACAGCCCCGGCGGGAAGCGCGCCCGCGGGGACCTCGATGGTCGCGTCGGGACGCACCGTCTCGAAGCGCTCCACCTCCAGCCTCCCGCCGGTGGGGTCGGTGCGCAGGAAGTCGTGCGACGCGCGCCCGCCGGGCAGGCGCAGGTCTCCGGGGCCGATCGCCACGCGCCCCGCTGGAGTCGAGCGCAACGGCGGGGAGAGCACCGATTCCTCGGGTCCCCTCAACCTCAGCGCCGTCCCACCGAGGGCGCGCTCCAGCGCGAGCGCCCAGCCTGTGACGTGCACATCGTGGCGGGCCTGGCGCAGCCGGCGATCACCCGCGACGGACAGCGACGACGACTGGGGCGAGGCGGGCGATGGAGGGGTGGGAGAGGAGGATTTGGGGGAGGGGTCGCGCTCCACCCCGACCGCGCCTCGTTCGAGATCCTCGAGGCGACCGTGAGCCCGCAGCAGCTCGAGTCCGCGGGGGGCGATCACGTAGCACATGGGCGCCCCGCCCCCGTCGCGGCGGTGGAACTGGAAGCGCTCCACGAGCGCGGCGTCGGAGAGGCGCTTCAGACGCCGCTGGGTGGTGGTGAGGGCCCGCTGGGGGTTGAAGCGGCGGTGGATCTGGGTCGTGAGCACATGGCGCACGCCGGCGACGAGCGCGAGGATCTCGAGATCGAGCGGGTCGGGGTCGAGCGGTCGGGGCGAGGCGACGGCCCGCGCCCAGCGCAGGCGGTGGGCGGCGTCGAGGTCAACCAGCTCGGCGTAGCTCTCCGCGGCGGCCTCAGGGAGCGGTGCGGGAGCGGGCGCGGTTCCTGGAGTACCTGCGCTCTCCCTGCCCACGCCCTCCCTGCCCACGCCCTCCCTGCCCACGCCCTCCCTGCCCACGCCCTCCCTGCCCACGCCCTCCCTGCCCACGCCCTCCCTGCCCACGCTCTCGCTGCCCACCCCTTCGTCGGCCTCCCCACCGCCGTCGCGGGGCAGGGAGGCCCCGCGCCCACGCGCCTCGCCGCCCCCCTGACCCACGCGGACGATCCCAAAAGACTCCCTCCCGTCCCCCACGCAGCGCGGCGCCGGATCTGCCTCCCGGCGCTCCCAGTGGGGCTGGCTGAGGTCCGCGAGATAGCGCCCGCCGCGCTGGGCCTGGCGGGCGGCGTGCACGGCGAGGCACTCGTGGTCGACGTGCAGGGGGATGGTGCGGGCGATGAACGGGGCCTGGCGGCCCTGCGGGGTGACCCAGCTGACGATCGCGTGGTGCTTGGGCAGGTGCAGGCGGGCGTCGGGGTGCCCGAGCGCGGAGAGGCCGAGGATGTCCGGGCGGACGACGTCGGAGTACTCGGCCATCATCAGACTCGCCGCGTCCCGCGCGTCGGACACCGAGGCGGTGGCGAAGTACACGCGGTGGGCGAACAGCGCGTCGAGTTGAGCGCGCACCTCGCGGTCGGTCCACTGGGCGTCGGTCTGCCAGCACGCCACGGTCTCCAGGCCCGCGGAGCGCTTCAACGCGAGCGTCTCGGCGAACCCGCGGTTGAGCACGAGGGGAGCCTCGTCGACCTTGAGGGCCACGGCCACGCGCTGGCCGAAACGGGGATGCTGGTCGAACGGGGGATGCTCGCCGGAGGCGAGTGTCTCCCCGCTTCGGTCGGAGGCGAGTGTCTCCCGGCTTCGGTCGACGGGAACGGCGTCCTGCTGACGGGCCAGCGCGGCGTCCAGCATCCCCATCAGCAGCTGCATCAGCACCGAGGTGTTGCCTGCGCCCATCGCCCCGAGGGCGCCCCTGACGATGAGCACCTCCTGCCCGGAGATCACGCTGTCGAAGTCGATCGCGAGGGAGTCGTTGAGCAGCACCCGCTTGATCGAGGGGGAGTTGAGCAGCCGGGCGAGCTTGTTGACGGGTGCGTCGAGCTTGGCGGTGGTCATGCTGCGCGCGTCCGCGAGCTGAGCCGAGAGCTCCGCGGTGAAGAACTCCGCGATCTCCTTGAACTCCGGGAGCGTGCGCACGTGCGCCCCCACACGGGCGCGGTAGGAGTAGCCCTCCTCACCCACCGAGAGCAGGCGCGCGGCGTCCCACAGCGTGGAGCGGGGGTCGTGGGCGAGCACCGCGATGATCGCGTTGCGCAGGTAGCGGTCCGATGAGGCGCGGATATCGGCGTCGGTAAAGAGATTTCTCAGCGCACCCACCACGTAGTCGGCGATCACGTCCGCGGGCGCGTGCACGGCGAGGGGGTTGAAGCCGCAGGTGGGGTGGGAGAAGTCCAGCAGCGTGCACGTGCGCTCGGGCGGCACGAGGCTCACGGCGGCCTCGGCGGCGTCGCCCTTGGGGTCGAGCACGATCACCGCGCAGCGCTCCCGGCGCAGATCCTCGGCGACGGTGGCGGTGAGGTAGCTGGACTTGCCCTGCTCCACGGTGCCCGGCACCGCGGTGTTCTGACGGCGCATCCCGGGGTGGATCGAGACCGGCCCGAGCGCGTCGCGCAGGAGCCCCTCCCCTGCTTGGGGGCGCATGATCGCGGGGGACGCGGGCGCCAGCGGGAGGGCGCCGCGGGCGAACGGCACGGTGGCGTAGTCGATCGAGGGCAGATGCCACAGGGCCGAGAGCTCGGTGGAGGCGAGCACTCCCCTGCGCAGCGAGGGCCAGGGGTTGCCCTCGCCACGCACCACGCGCTCCCGGTAGAGCCCGAGCAGGCCGTGGCGCACGGCCGTCCCGCGCTCGACGAGACGGTTCTCGGCCCCTTCGGCGCGCAGCTCGGAGGCGATCCGCTCGCACACGCCGCGCGAGGGGGCCGCGACGCGGAGGTCCACGAAGTACAGCGGCCGATGCTGGACCTCGAGGCCGCCGCGCAGCTCGGCCTCCTCCACGAGCGAGCGGTCGCGCACGAACAGGTGCTCGCGGCGCTCGCGGGCAAGGTGGTCCTCGTGGCGCTTGTAGCGCCACTTGGCGTAGCGTTCGAACAGCGCCGGGGCGGGCGTCAGCGCGAGCTGCACGAAGGCGTCCTCCCCGCACGCGCCCATCACGGTCATCAGCCGGTCCATCGGTGGCTCCCGCGCGAGCTCGTAGCGGTCGAGCTGCTTGACGCGCTTGATGAAGCCCGCCTGCTTCTTCAGGCGCAGCAGCGCGCGGGGGCGATCGGGGGCGCCGCCGCCGCCGGGCACACAGCCGGCGGGGCCGGGCGTGGCGCACAGGGCGTCAACCCCGAGCCGGTGGAGCTCGATCGAGCCGGCCACTCCCGTGCTCGCCCGGGGTGAGAGGGCCTCGCGGGCGAGCGCGAGGCGGCAGTTGGGGTAGGCGCTGCGCAAAGACGCCTCGACCATTCTCTCCGAGCCGGCGGGACACGCGACGGCGAGCAGCGCACTCCCGACGCCGCCCTCGCCACGGACGTGGTGCACCTCGAGCGCAACCGAGGGCTGGCCGCCCAAGAGGCGCCGCCACCAGCGGCGCTGCAGGCGCTTGTGCAGAGCCTCGAACATCGCCACGATCCCCTCCACGCTCGTGCGGTCCGTGCGGTAGGCCTCCACGCGCAGACGCACGTAGCGCCGCCCCCGGCGCGCCCGCCGGCGCACCCCGAGGAGCAGCACGAGGAGGCCGAGCGCGAGCGCGGCCGGCAGCTCCGCCAGCGACGCGATGGGAAGCGCACCGGAGGTGTGCAATGCTCGCGACGAGGGGACCGGGGGCGGAATCGAAGCGCCCCGCAGCGCCGCCCCCGGGCCGCCGTGGAGCAGCCACGCGATCACCGCCAGGCCCAGGAGGACGGCCGCCGATCCGAGCAGTCGCCAGAGCAGTAGACGCGCAAGCATCTCCTCTCTCTGCTCCGACCGCGAGCCGCCGAACGGGACGGGCGGGGCGAAGCCCAGACCGACCGATGTCGATCTCGGCAGGCCCGCACGTGTGGACGGCGCTACGGGTCGACGCGGGCGGCGACGATCGCGATGTCGTCGCGGAGCCGTCCGCGACTGTGAGCGCCGGCGAGCTCCTCCAGGCGCTTTACGAGCACGCTCGGCTCGGCGGGCCCGCCGCGGGCGAGGTGGCCGCAGAGCTCCTCGGAGCCGATCGCGCCGAGGGGGGCGCCGGCGTCGGTGAGCCCGTCGGTATAGAGGACCACGCTGGCGCCGGGCTCGAGTGTCACGAGGACGTCGTGGGAGCGTGCCTCGGGGAGCACGCCGAGCAGGGCGCCGGAGACATCCGGGCAGCATGCGCGTCCATCGGCACCCAGCAGCACCGGTGGAGGGTGCCCGGCGCTTGCGATCGTGGCGCGCACGGGGCCGCCGCCGGAGAGCTCCAGACGGGCGAGGATCGCGGTTGCAAAGCGCCACGAGAGCTCGTGGCTGAGCATCGTCTCATTGACGGAGCGCAGCACATCGGCGGGGCTGTCCCGGTGAAGCGCGAGCGCGCGGATGCTGTGGCGCACGAGCGCAGTGACAGCCGCCGCCTCGGTACCCTTGCCGCAGACGTCTCCGACGACGAGCCAGCATCCGGAGGGGACCTGGAAGACGTCGTAGAAGTCGCCGCCCACCTCGGCGCCCTCGCCGACGGGGTGGTAGGCGGAGGCGAGCTGCACGCCGGGCACCTCGGGAAGGGCGTCCGGCAGCAGGCTGCGCTGCAGCGTGCGCGCGACGTGGGCAAGCTCGGCGTAGAGGTTCGCGTTGTCGAGAGCCATCGCGGCGCGGTTGGCGAGATCCCGCATGAGCGGCAGATGGTCGGGGTCTAGGTCGCGTCCATTGCCGGTACGCAGGAACGAGAGGGTTCCAAGCACACGGCCGCGGGCGATGAGCTTGACGACCACCGCGGAGCGGTAGCCGGCGTGGCGCATGAAGCGCATGTGCTCCTCGCTCTGGGCGGCCTCCTGGAGCGTGACGGGGTCGATGAGGTCGTGCATCCACACGGGCTCCGCGGAGCGCAGCGCACGAGCCACGGGGTGCGAGCCGGTGACGTCGAGCGGCTCGCGGGCGCGCAGCTCCTCCAGGCGGCGTGTGAGCCGCTCCTCGACGGCGGCGACCACGGAGTCGCCGATCGTGCCGTCCTCGCGCAGGAGGTTGAACGACGCACAGGTCGGCAAGCTGTGGAACGGCGGTGCCGGCAACGGTGTGCATGGTCTGCAGCGGGTCGAGGGAGGCGTCGAAGGCGGCGCTGGCGGAGAGCAGCAGATCCTTCGCCTCGGCCGCCCTGCGCAGCTCGGCGACCTCGTGGACGAGCGCCGCAAGCCCCGCGGGGGGCTGCACGCCGAGCACACCGGGGGAGGCGCTCAGGCGCCGCACGCCGTCATCCTCCGCGTCGCTCTCGGGGCGTTCCTCGTCCACCCTGTGTCCGGTTGTGGCCATCGGCTCCCTTCACGGTAGAACCTCGAGCAGGCGCGGCGAGAGTTGGTCCGTATTGGAAAGACCAGGATTTCGCGCTGCCCAAACGCTATCAGCGCCCGCGTCCATGGAGGTCGGCTCCTGGTGGGCCCCTACCGCGGCCGGGTCGCTCGCTCGACCTGGCTGCCGCGGTCGGTGAGATACCACTCGTTGGAGGCCCCCCTGATCTGGCCTTCCCCGATGTTGTTCACCAGCCGCAGGCGCTCCAGACGGGTGAGGAGCTTTGAGATCTGTCCCTGGTCGGCGATGCCCGCGCCTTCGGCGATCTCGCGGTTGCTTGCCCCGCGATGCTCACCGATGAAGGTGAGAACGCGCACAGTGCGGTAGGTGAGGCGCATGTCGAGACCCTCGAGCGGGTCCTTGGCGGAGCGCCGCCGGGAGATCTTGCGCCTGGGCAGAGCGGGAGGCTTGCGAGCGAGCTCATTGCTGGCGGAGCGGGCGCCGAGGTAGGGAAGCACGATCATGCTCATCAGCGGTCCCAGAAGGGAGACGAAGGGTTCGTGGCTGCGGGCGAGCAGCCGGGCGTGCAGGACGGCGAAGACCGCGCCCACGACGCCTTCGGCGGTGACGTCGGGTGATTCCTCGGTGGCGCGAGCGACGCGGGCGCCGGCACTCGAGCGGCCCTGGTCGACAACCTCCTTCGCCCGACCCAGGATCTGGGTACGGCGCTTGAGCACACGGGGTCCCGCCCCCAGCGCCTCGACGACGCAGATCTGCGCGAGGCCGGGCTCGTCGTCCATGAACCGCAGCAGCGCGAGCAGGCCGGCGCGAATGCCGTCGCGCCAGCTGGACTCCCCTTCATAGGCGTCGCCGACGAGCGCGCTCAACTGGTCGAGCGCCTGGTCGAATGCTGCGAGGAAGCAGTCCTCGCGATCCTCGAAGAGGTCGTAGAACGTCTTGCGGGAGACCCGCGCCCGGGCAATCACCTGGGCGACGGTCAACCGGGCATAGCCGACCTCCTCAACCGCCTCCACCGCCGCCGCAAGCATCCGGCTGCGCTGAATCTCCGAAACCTGTCCACGCGGCAATCCATTGGGACCGGAACGCAGCCGCGGGCCCGTCGAGCGCGTCTTATCCTTTGAAGCCATCTTATTCCGCCTAATCGGTCAGTCTTTTCACTGTTGGACGATACGGTGGGCGCTGTAGCGCATAGGCGTCACGGCCCCCGGCGGGGATCGGCGCCCGAAGTCGGCGGCGGCGGTCCCCCTGATGCTGTCCGCAAAGGTTCATGGGTTGACGCCAAGAAGTCGAGGCGCGTCTCCCACTCGCTCACGCGAGCTTTCGACGGACGACCAGCATTCTGATAAATCAGATTTTGGTGGTTTGATTCGCTGGAGAACGGGACCACGCATCGGCGACATTGTCAATGCGATGTCATTGACAGTGATGGAACGATCGTAACGCGAGCGGCCGACAGACGATCCGCGGTCGCCCCTCGTCCGGCGAGCCCGAGCGCCCGCGGGCCTCTACGGATGGCGTTCGACACGGGGGCTGCAACGCTCTGCGGTGTGGTGAGCACAACCGAGGAGCTGCGGGCCGCCCTGGGCCGCCCCGACTTCTATCCCTCCCACCCCGAGCGCGTGGAGGTCCGCGAGACGCACATCTCATGGGTGTTCCTTGCCGGGGATCGTGCCTACAAGCTTAAGAAGGAGATCGTACTCCCGTTCGTCGACTACGGGACGCCGCAGCGTCGGCGCGCGATGTGCCACGAGGAGGTCCGTCTGGGCCGCCGCCTCGCGGCCGACGTCTATCTGGGCGTACGCGCGGTCGCGGTTGGCGCAGACGGCCTGCAGCCGGCGGCGGAGGATGATCCGCGCGCGGTCAACTACCTCGTGGAGATGCGCCGCTACGACGAGCGCCATACGCTGGCGGCGCGCCTTGCGAGCGGCGAGCTGAAGCATGGTGAGGTGCTCGCTGTGGCGCGCAGGCTGGCGGAGTTCCATGCACGAGCGCGGCAGGTTGGGACCGCGGGCGTGCCGGCGCCGGCGCTGGAGCGACGGATGGCCGAGAACTTCCACGAGCTGCTGGCGATCGTCGAGGAGCGCAACGAGGTTGAGCGGGTGCTTGCGTTGGAGCGCTTTGCGCACGCGTTCGTCGTGGCTCACGCGCAGATGCTCGATCTCCGAGCGCGGCACGGCTTCGTGCGGGAGGTCCACGGCGATCTGCGCGCCGAGCACGTGCTGCTGAACGGGGAGGTGCGAGTCGTCGACTGCGTCGAGTTCGACCGCGCCCTGCGCGAGCTCGACGTGGCGGACGACCTGGCGTTCCTGGCGATGGATCTCACCGCGCACGGCGGCGAGCGCTTCGCCCGGACGCTCGTGGAGGCGTATCGCGAGGCCGGCGGAGACCCGGGCGAGGACCGGCTGATCGCGTTCTACGCCGCCTATCGCGCGCTCGTACGGGCGAAGGTCGCACTGCTGCACGCCGCGGAGCAGCCCCCCTCGAGCGCTGCGCACGGCCACGACAGCGCCGCCGCGAGGGACCTGCTCGCGCTCGCCGAGCGCTTTGCCTGGCGGGCGCGACTCCCGCTGGTGATCGTCCTCTGCGGCGTCCCGGCGAGCGGCAAGTCGCATCTCGCGCAAGCGCTCGCCACGTCCAGCGGCCTCGCGCACCTGAGCTCGGATGTGATCCGCAAGCGTCTCGCCGGCATCGAGTCGCACGAGCGGGCGCCGGCCGAGCTCTACAGCCCGGACTCCAACAGGCTCACCTACGCCGAGCTCGGGCGCCGCGCCGCGCGGGAGGTGGCCGCCCACGGCGGCGCGCTCGTCGATGCGACCTTTCGCCATCGGGTCGATCG
Organism: uncultured Solirubrobacterales bacterium; assembly: GCA_963813765.1. Classification (GTDB taxonomy): domain Bacteria; phylum Actinomycetota; class Thermoleophilia; order Solirubrobacterales; family Solirubrobacteraceae; genus Palsa-744. Next base: position 815,130 of record CAWFAB010000004.1, on the reverse strand, counting down.
CGACGCGTTCGCACAGGCGTTTGCGCGGGCGGCGCCGCTGCTGCTCATCGAGTGCCGCGCGCCGCCGGCCGCACTCGCGAGGCACGCGCTGCTGCGCGATCGCAAGCCCAAGGGCCCATCGGACGCCTCGCTGCCGGTCGTCGTGCGCGAGAGCTCCACCTGGGAGTCCCTCGACGAGGCGCCACCCGATGCGCACATCATCCTGCGCGGCGACCGCCCCCCCGAGGCGCTGCTCGCCGACCTCCTCGGCCTGCTCGACCAGCGGATCGGACTCGGCGCGCCCCAGGACGCCGAACTCGTGTCGGCCCCGCGTGGGACCCTTTGAGGCGTGGATGTCCTCGCGATCGCGCTCGCCCTGCTGATCTTCCTCCTGCTCGCGGCGCTGCTGGCGGGCCTGGATCGCATATGAGACGGCAAGCAACTCCGCCTCCCTCCCGGCGACGGCCGAGGCAACCAAAGGATGCCCAATGAGCACCCCCGGACGGACGCATCACGTCTCGCCGCGGGGTAGGAGGCCCCGCGCCCACGCGCCCGGGAGGCAACCGACTCACGTGGACGATCTCAAATGAGCATCGGCGAAGCGATCGCGCTGGCCGTCGCGGTGGGACTGTTCCTCTACCTCATATTCGCGCTCCTGCGCGGAGAGCGCCTGTAGGTGACGGCGTCGGGCTGGCTTCAGATCGTCGCGCTCCTCGCGGTCCTGACCGCCGTCACGCCGCTGCTCGGCGCCTACATCCACCGAGTGTTCAGCGGCCGGCGGGTGCTGCTCGCGCGAGCGCTCGGACCGGCCGAGCGACGGGTGACCCGACTGCTGGCCGGAGCGCAGCCGGAGGGCCAGGACTGGAAGGAGTACGCGGGCAGCGTGCTGATCTTCAGCGCGATCTCCTGGCTCGCCCTGTTTCTCGTTCTGCGCACGCAGTCCATCCAACCGCTGAACCCTCAGGGCTTTCGCTCCGCACCATGGGACGTCAGCTTCAACACGGCCTCGTCGCTGGTCAGCAACACAGGCTGGCAGTTCTATGCGGGCGAGACCACGCTGTCGAATTTCGCCCAGATGGCGGGCATCGCCGTGCAGGGCTTCCTCTCCGGGGCGGTGGGGCTCGCGACCGGACTCGCGGTCGCGCGCGGATTTGCCAACCGCTCGGGCAAGGAGCTCGGCAACTTCTGGGTGGACCTGATCCGGGCGCTGCTGTACGTGCTGTTGCCGCTGGCGGTCGCCGGCTCGCTGTTCCTGATCAGCGAGGGGGCAATCCAGACGCTTGCGGGGAACGTTCACTTCTCGACCCTGGCGGGGGGCAGGCAAACGCTCGCGCTCGGACCAGTCGCGTCCCAGAAGTCGATCACGCTGTTGGGATCGTCGGGCGCTGGCTTCTACGCGGTCAACTCGGCGATCCCGTTTGAAGATCCCAGCGGCGTGGCGAACTTCGTCGAGATGCTGATGATCCTGGCGATCCCGGCCGCGCTGACGGCAACCTACGGCCGCATGGTCGGCAACCGCCGCCAGGGCTGGGCGCTGTACGCCGTGATGGGCGTCATGTTCCTCGGCGCGGCGGCGGTCACCTACCCGGCCGAGAGCCGGCCGTCCCCGGCGATGCGGGCCGCCGGCGTCCACGGTCTGAACATGGAGGGCAAGGAGCAGCGCCTGCAGGCATCGGACTCCACGCTCATGGCCGTCGCCGCCACGACGGTGGGCGACGGGACGACCAACGCGGCGCTCGACTCGTTCACAGGGCTGGGCGGCTCAATCCCACTGGCGAACATGATGACCGGGGAGGTGATCTTCGGCAGCGTCGGCTCGGGCCTATTCGGGATGCTGCTGATGGTCCTGCTCGCCGTGTTCATCGCCGGGCTGATGGTGGGACGCACGCCCGAGTACCTCGGCAAGAAGATCGAGGCGCGCGAGATCAAGCTCGTCACGATCGGGGCGATCGCGGTCCCGCTGATCGTGCTGTTCATGACCGCCTGGGCGATCAGCACCCGATATGGCATGCGCTCGATCTTCAATGCCGGGCCCCAGGGGTTCTCCGAGACGCTGTACACCTACACCTCGCAGGCCAACAACAACGGCTCGGCGTTCGCCGGCTACGTCGGGTTCGTGCAGCCGCACGCGCCCGGCAACGTCGGCGCGCACGGCATCGCCTTCGCGGACCTCGCCGGGGGGGCGGCGATGCTGATCGGGCGCTTCCTGCCGATGCTCGCCGCGCTCGCGGTCGCGGGATCCCTCTCGGGCAAGCGGACGATCGCCGCCGGCGAGGGCACGATGCGGACCGACACCGCGATCTTTGCGCTGCTGCTGATCGCGACCATCTCGATCGTCGCGCTGCTCACGTTCGTGCCCTCGCTGATGCTGGGACCGCTCGTGCAGGCGCTGACCCCGAGGGTGTTCTGATGCTTGGCGCGCGCGTGCGGGCGCTGGTCGGGAGGGAGCTCTGATGCTCCGCCAACTGCGCTCCGCGGTGCTGGCGCTGATCCTCTTCAGCGTACTGCTCGGCCTCGCCTACCCGCTGGCGATCACCGGGATCGGTCAGCTGCTGTGGCGCCACCAGGCGAACGGCAGCCGCGTCAGCCTCCACGGGCGCGTGGTCGGCTCGGCGCTGATCGCGCAGGAATTCGCCGGCGAGCCGCGCTACTTCCAGAGCAGACCCTCCGCGAGCGCATACGACCCCGCCCACACCGCGGCATCGAACCTCGGCCCCAACTCGGCGAGGCTGCGAGACGAGATCCAGGCGCGGCTGGCGGCGTTCCTGCGCCGCGAGCGCCCCTATGACCGGGGCCTGACCGCGGCCGCCGTCCCCGCCGACGCCGTCACCGCCTCGGCGTCCGGGGTCGATCCCGACATCTCCGTCGCCAACGCCCTGATCCAGGCGCACCGCGTCGCCGCCGTGAGAGGTCTCCCGCTGCGCGCCGTGGTGCGCCTGATCCCCAAGAGCACCCAGAGCTCGGTGGGAGGCCTGTTCGGTCCGGCCCGGGTGAACGTGCTCGCCCTGAACCTCGCGCTCTCCGCGGGACAGGCGCCGTGACCCCGCTCACCCCGAACCCGGCATTCGACTCGAGGCGGGCGCCGTGAGCCGCAGAGCGAGCACCCGCGGACCGGCGGCCCCAAGACCGGCGACCCGCGGACCGCAGACGAGCGTGCTGCGCGGCGAGATTCTCCTGCCCGCCCTGCGCTCCGCGCTCGGCAAGCTGCGCCCCAGGCTGATGCTCCACAACCCGGTGATGTTCACCGTCGAGGTCGGCGCGACCCTGACGACCCTGCTGTGGCTCGCGCAGGTCGGCGGAGTCGACGTGGGCGGGACGGCCGGCGATCCCGGCTGGTTCACGGGGGCGATCGCGGCGTGGCTGTGGTTGACCGCCTACTTCGGCAACCTCGCCGAGGCGGTCGCCGAGGGGCGCGGCAGGGCGCAGGCCGACGCGCTGCGAGGGATGCGCACCGACACCCCCGCCCACCTGCGCGACGGCACCACCAAGCTGTCCTCGCAGCTGCTCCCCGGCGACGTGGTCGAGGTGGTCGCGGGCGAGCAGATCCCCGGCGACGGGACCATCGTGCAGGGCATCGCCTCGATCGACGAGTCGGCCGTGACGGGCGAGTCCGCCCCCGTGGTGAGGGCCGCCGGCGGGGACCGCAGCGCGGTGACCGGAGGGACGCAGGTGCTCTCCGACGCGATCACGGTCGAGATCACGCAGCGGCCCGGCGAGAGCTTCCTGGACCGCATGATCGCGCTCGTCGAGGGCGCGCAGCGCCGCAAGACCCCAAACGAGATCGCGCTCGGGATCCTGCTCGCGGGGCTGACGCTGATCTTCCTCTCGGTGGTGGTCACGTTGCGGCCGTTCGCCGACTACGCCCACACCGCGGTCTCGCTCGCCACGCTGATCGCCCTGCTTGTGGCGCTGGCGCCGACGACGATCGGCGCGCTGCTGTCGGCGATCGGCATCGCCGGGATGGACCGGCTGGTGGCCCGCAACGTTCTGGCGCTCTCCGGCCGAGCCGTCGAGGCCGCGGGCGATGTGAATCTGCTGATGCTCGACAAGACGGGCACGATCACGCTTGGCAACCGCCAGGCGCGGGAGTTCATCCCCATGCCCGGGATCGAGGAGCGCGATCTCGCCGACGCCGCCCAGGCGGCCTCGCTGGCCGACGAGACGCCGGAGGGCCGCTCGATCGTGATCCTCGCCAAGCGCTACGGGCTGCGCGAGCGCGACCTTGCCGCGGCGGGCGCCCGCTTCGTGCCGTTCACCGCCCAGACGCGGATGAGCGGAATCGACCTCGACGGCCACGAGCTGCGCAAGGGAGCCGGCGAGGCGATCATCGCGCACGTGCGGCGGCGCTCCGGCGAGGCGCCGCCCGAGCTCGACCGGCAGCTCGGGCGCATCTCCAGCCAGGGCGGCACGCCGCTGGCGGTCTGTCGCGACGAGACCGTGCTCGGCGTCATCGACCTGCGCGACATCCTCAAGGAGGGGATCCAGAAGCGCTTCGAGGAGCTGCGGCGGATGGGTGTGAAGACCGTGATGATCACCGGCGACAACCCCAGCACCGCGGGAGCGATCGCGCATGAGGCCGGGGTCGACGACTTCCTCGCCGAGGCGACCCCCGAGCGCAAGCTCGCGCTCATCCGCGAGCAGCAGGCCGGCGGCCGGATCGTCGCGATGACCGGCGACGGGACCAACGACGCGCCCGCGCTCGCCCAGGCCGACGTGGGGCTCGCGATGAACAGCGGCACCCAGGCCGCGCGCGAGGCCGGCAACATGGTCGACCTCGACTCCGACCCGACGAAGCTGATCGAGATCGTGGAGGTCGGCAAGCAGCTCCTGATCACACGCGGCGCGCTCACGACCTTCTCGATCGCCAACGACGTCGCCAAGTACTTCGCGATCCTCCCGGCGGTGTTCGTGGCCACCTACGCGGCGGCCGGCGTCGCGCACGGCCCGCTCGCGCGCCTGGGCGTGATGGGCCTCGGCTCCCCGCGGTCGGCGATCCTCTCGGCGATCGTCTACAACGCGCTGATCATCCCCGCGCTCGTGCCCCTCGCGCTGCGCGGCGTGCGCTACCGGCCGCTGGGGGCCAGCGGGCTGCTGTACCGGAACCTCGCCATCTACGGCGTCGGAGGCCTGATCGCGCCGTTCATCGGGATCAAGCTGATCGACCTGCTCCTGCACGGCGTGCTGGGCGCGTGACGCGGATGCCACGCGGCACTCACAAGATCTTCCTCGGCATGGCGGCCGGCGTCGGGAAGACCTGCCGCATGCTCCAGGAGGGCCACTCGGCAGCCGCCGAGGGACAGGATGTCGTCATCGGCCTGCTCGAGACCCACGGTCGAGCAGAGACGGCCGCGCTGGCGGATGGGCTCGAGCTGATCCCGCGCCGGCGCGTTCCCTTCCAGAGCGCGACGATCGCGGAGATGGACCTGCCCGCGATCCTGCGCCGCTCCCCGCAGACGTGCCTGATCGACGAGCTCGCGCACACCAATGTGCCGGGGCTCGAGCACCATCAGCGCTACGAGGACGTCGAGGATGTCCTGGCGGCGGGGATCGACGTCCTCTCCACCGTCAACGTGCAGCACCTGCTGAGCGTCAGCGAGCGCATCGCGGAGAAGACGGGCATCGCCGCCAGCGAGACGATGCCCGACCGGGTGATCGACGAGGCCGACGAGGTCGTCGTCGTCGACCTCAGTCCGGAGGCGCTCCAGGCCCGCATCGTGGAGGGCAAGGTCTTCCCGGCCGGCAGCGTGCCGATCGCGCTGGAGGGGTTCTTCGCCAAGGAGAACCTCGACGTGCTGCGCGAGATGGCGCTGCTGCAGATCGTCGAGGAGGTCGAGGCCCACCGGCTGGCGGCCGAGATGCTCGAGGACCGGGACCGTCTGATCAGCAACGTCGCCGCCGAGCGCAGCCACCGGTTCCTCGGTCTCGTCAAGCCGGATCCGAGCGCCAACCGCATCATCCGGCGCACCTGGGAGATGAGCGAGCGCCTGGGCGGTCCGCTCGATCTCCTGTGGGTCGCGCCCGCCCAGCAGGCCGATGACCCGGAGGCGAATCGGCGCGTGGACGATCTGCGTCGCCTGGCCGCCGTCTTCGGCGCACACCTGATCGTCGAGCGCGACCGCAACATCGCCCGGGCGGTCACGCGGGTGGCCGAGCGCTGCGGGTTGACCCACGTCGTCATGGGCATACCGCACCCGCGCCGGCTGCTCAGGCGACCGGGACGCTCGCTGGTGGACAGGATCGTCGCCGCCGGCCCCAGCCTGCACATCGCCCTCGTGGGCGACCCGCCGCCGGGCCCCGGCGAGCTGCGCAGCGCTGACCCTGCGCCCACCGACAGATGATCGAAGCCACCGAGCCCGCGCGAGGGGCCGACGCGGGATGAGCGGATCGTGGTTCCGGGCTCCTGGGGTGCGACATCGCCGGCGAGCACGCTCGTGTCCACGAGCTGTGCGCTCACACGGTGGCTTCCGTGTCGCGCATCGCGCGCTACTCGCCCACTGCCCGCAGGTGACGTTCGCCAGCTTGACGACATCGCCAGCCGGTGGATCGCCTACAGGTCCGAGGCACTCCGCCCCGCCGCCGGCGGCCGTGATCGCCGCCTACCGCCCATGCTCGGTAAGCGAGGCGGCCCTGCAGGCGAGCGGCTGACCGCCGAGCTCTCCCGCTACAAGCTCGCCAAGATCACCGGCTGCGACCACGACGGCTACCACCGCCTCGCCTGCCCGGCGGTCCAGGGCAAGCTGCGCTGTGAGCTGCGTCCCCCATCGATGGAGCTGCCCCACACCCGCCCGCAGGTGCTCTGCCCGCCCGAGCACCCGCCCGCTGTGCCCAGCAGACGCTCACCGTGCCGGCGGGCGCGAACGCCAAGACACAGCAGAAGCACGACTACCCCTCCCGCTCCCACCGCCTCTCCTACGCCCGACGTTCAGCGGCAGAGCGCACCTACTCCACCGTCAAGGACCCCGCCACCAACGACATCTCCAGGGGATGGTGCCAGCTGATGAGGCTGACCGGCCCCTCACTCTTCATGGCCTGCCCGTTCATCGCGCGCAACATACGCGTAGCCGACGCCTTCAACGCCCGCAACACCGAGCACGAACGGTGTCACGGGATCTGCCGTGCGCGTCTCGCATCGGCCCGCCCAAGGCGAAGCCAACCGACCTCTATGCGCGCGCGACACAGGCAGACAAGCTATATTGTCTAAATGCGGATCGGCGGGCCAGCCCGAAAGCATGGCGTCGCCGACGCGGACATATGGCACGCAGTTCGCAATGCCATGCGGCTGGTGTCCGTGGACGACGACCTGGTCATGCTCATCGGGCCGAAGTCCGACGGAGCGCTGCTGGAGATCGGAGTCCTCGACATCGACGGGAGTGACCCGGTCGTGATCCACGCCCAGCCGCTACGGCCCAAGTTCCACAAGTTCCTCGGATGAGGTGACGATGACCCGACACACAGACAACGAAATCGAGCAGGCCGCACGGCGATTCGAGCAGCTTGCCGACACACTGGACCCGGCGACCGCCGCGGCCGAGCACACCGACGACCTTCGCGAGATCGCCGCAGCCGCCGAGGCGGTGCGCGCGGACGACGCCCGTCTGAGGGAGGCTGTCATCCTCGCGCGGGCGCACGGCCGGTCATGGAACCACATCGCGCTGGCCCTGGGAGTGTCCCGGCAGGCGGCGAGGCAGCGGTTCGCCGGCGGGGCGCACGCCTGACAGGGGAGTCCCTGACAAATCCACCGAGTCTGAAGTCTGGTGGAGTGCGTCCTCGGCGATGAGGCTGGACCTGCCCGTGCCGCGAGTGCCGAGGATTCCCACGGCTGTGTCGTCGGCGGTCACTGCCTGCAGGGCTCTGCCTCGAAGGTCGCGCGCCCCGTGAGCTCGTCGAAGGGAACAACACCAACGCCGCCACGATCGCCGTCGCCGAGCGCGCAGCCGACAGCGCACCCCAAGCGTATCCGGGGCTCTCAGCTCGCTGAGTTCATCTCAGATCCGCTCAAGATGGTGTCACGAACGGTGTCACGCCAGCCGTTCGGTTTGAAGGCGTTCAGGCCGCGCGGGCAAGCTGCTTGACGAGACCCTCGTACTCGTCGGCGAGCGACGAGGCACCGAGCGAGAGGAGCATGGCGGAGTGTCCGAGGGCAGCGAGCGCCTCGGGCGTGTTCAGCGGCAGCATCTGCTCGCCGGTGGCAACGTAGAGGCCGGTCGGTCCGTCGTAGTCGCTGAACTCGTCATTCAGTGCCTTCTTGCTCATCTTCCCATCCTATCGGTGCCCTGCCAGGAGGCGCGGATGGTCCGCTCGAAGAGCTCCGCGAGGGCTTGGGCGGCCACCGGCCCGTGGGCGGGCGGTTCGAGGTTTGGCTGCAGCCTCACCTCGACCTGCACGACGACCCCGAGCCCGCGCCGCCAAGCGCCGACGAACTCGCCGCCCTCGAGGACTACGTGGATGAGGTCATCCGCGACCGCGCCCCCCGACCCGCAAGGCGCTCCTCCAGGCACTGGTCGCCGAGGTCCGGGTCGTCAGCCGCGCCGAGATCTACCCGACCTTTTCGTTCCCAAGGGTTCGACCACCTGGGCCTTGAGTACCGCCAACGGGATTCGAAGCCTAGTCGCGCATCGCTCAATCTCTAGCGGTAGAGCCTAATCTGGCTTGGTTGCAAGGGAAACGCCTAGATCGCCAATCCGGCTGAGTGCGGCTGAATCCGGCCGAATCAGTGTGTCACTGGCGCACAACTGGCGCGCACTCTCACGCGCCAACGATGCCCCCGACCGCGGTGCGCTCTCTCAGCGGCGCCCACCGCGAGGTCTGCGGCAGCCGCGGAAACCCAAACGCGACCGGCCTGCCTAGCCGAGCGTCATGGCGACAAAACGTTCCAGCTACGCCACGGCAGCCGGCGTGAACGGGCGCAAGCGGGGTCGAACGCCGTGGGGGCGGGCCTAGCGCTCGGCTTCGACAGTCGCGGCCAGCTCCACCAAGCTCACGCTCAGCGCGTCGGCGATGGCGCGCACTCAAGTGCGCCAGCAAAGCGGTCGATAAGACGGACGCCATGCATCTCGCGGGCTACATAGTGGCGTCTGCAATCACCCTCGGCTGCTTAGAATTAGCGCTCTGCGCGATGAAGGGCAAGTCGGGTTTCGTCGCCTTGGGTGTCTTCCTTCCCATCTTCTGGATCATCGGAGCTGTTCGGCCCGCCAAGCCAAACTCGTATTGGGCCAGCCGTTTCTACGACGACTTCCAGATTCCGGACCCGAGCCAAAAGTAGCCAACCCGGATGGCCACCCGGATCGCCAGAGCATCGTCTAACCATAAACACACCGGGCCTTGATACGAGCGGACCCCGCTGGAATCGACCTCGGACCCCGCTGGAATCGACCTCTTGGGGAATGCCAGCCAGAGCGACGCCAAGGTTCATCCTTCTATGGATCCGGCGGTATACTGGGATTCGTGGGACAACCGCCCGCGTGGGACGACGATCTGCTGCGACGATCGCTCATAGAGCGAGCGCCTCCCTTGACGTGGAGAGGAATTGGGGGCTATGCGTTGGTGTCAGCAATAGGCATAATCCTGGGCCTCGCCAAGGTTGGTGGGCTATGTGAAGCTCTCGCCCTCGGACTGTTTATCCTTGGTGGCATCCAGGTTCTAAGAGGCGTGCTACGGATGGCGTGGTTGGGGCTGGGGGGTACGGATCGACCTCTCAGAACCTATCTCAAAAGGCGGCTCGGAGAGTAAGGTTACACCCTCGATCAGGGTAGACGAAAGCACGGGGCCAACGACACTATTATTCCGCTGGTTCCGGCTCGAATAGAGCTTCACATACACCCGATACGGGGCCACCCTTGAAGCACACTCCGGCGACCAGAGTTCCCTTCGCCCACGCTTCTGTTATTTCTTTATATTGTTCAATGATTATTTTCCGCCTTTCTTCGGAATTTACCCCGTAGGGTCGGAGCAGGCGTGCGAGGCCCCGGCCGTCGAGCCCGCAGCCGTCGCGCCACGCGCCGAACGGCATCTCCTCGTCACCGTTGATGGCCTCCAAGATGTCCACCGTTGCGACCGCGCTCCGGCCGCTCATCGCAACGTGGATCGCCGCGAGGAGCCGCGTTCCGCGCCCTACCTCGTCGCCGTCTCCGCCGGCGCTCAGCTCCACGGCCGCGGCGCGGGCACGGGTGCCCCAATCTTCCCCCGCGAGGTCTGCGATGGCGAACAGGGGCTCCCAGGCGTCCGCCATGCGGTCGCCCAGCTCGTCTGATAGCTCGGGGATCGCGTCGCGCAGCCCCTCGACCGCCCCGGCTGCCCACGCCTCCAGATCGGCACGCAGCGGCGCGGCCTCCTCGACGGCGAAGCGATAACCGGAGTTCCGCAGAAGTGGGGCACACGGATTCCCCAGAATGTGGCTCTGAGCAGGGGTTTTGGGCGTGGAGCGCGGTTGACCGCGTGTGTCTACGGCGCGTGGGCCGCCGGGTGCGTGGCCGGGGCGAGGCCTACTCGGGCGGGTCGGCTGTTGGGGTGAAGTCGTAGAAGAGGGGTGGCTCGGGGAGCTTGAGCGCGCGCAGGATATGGCGTTGGCGGGTGGTGAGCTCGGTGCGTTGGGAGATGGTGCCCTGGCTGGTGCAGAGCGTGACGAGGTGCATGCGGTCGAACTCGTTGCGGATGTTGCGCCACGTGTTGCCGACCTCGGTCTCGGCGACACGTAGCAGTAGCAGTGCCAGCCAGCAGAGCTGGACGTGCGCCTCGATGCGATCTTCGCGGCGGTGGTAGACGGGGCGCATGTCGATCGTTGACTTCAGATCGCGCCAGCCGCGCTCGGCTTCATACAGCGCCTTGTAGCCTTGCGCGATGTCCTCGGCGGTGAGGCTCTCATCCGATGTTCGTAACAGGAACTTGCCGTCGAGCTTCGCCTCTTGGGCGAGGGCGGCGCGGTCGATGCGCAGCTTGCCGGTCGGTGTCTGGCGCAGCAGGCGCTTGAACGCGGGCTTGGTCTGCAGCGCGCCGTAGAGCTCACGGCGCTTGGGGGCCGTGAGCGCATCGGAACCAGCGATGCGCTCGCTCAGGCGGGCGAGGATCTGCTCGCGCACGACTTGGTCGCGGCGGGCGCGCTCGGGGTTGTGGCAGATCACGAAGCGGTCGCGGTAGGTGCCCTCATCGACGCGGACCTGCTTGACGCGCAGGTTGCCTGCCACGGTGTGGTAGCGGCCCTGGCGGGCGAGCGCGGCCCGAGCCTCCTTGGTGCCGTGACGGAGCTTTTCGCCGACGATGTAGTGGCCGCCGCCGCGCTGCAGGTAGCGGCGATTGCGCTCGCTTTGAAAGCCGCGGTCGAGCACCCAGATCACGCGCGAGAGGTTCCAGTCGCGCAGGTCGTCTCTGGCCTTGCGGATGATCGCCTGGTCTGAGCTGTTGCCCGGGAAGGTCCACACCCTGACCGGGATCCCCTGGCGCGTGACGGCCATCCCGACCACGACCTGCGGCAGGTCGGGCCGATGATCCTTGCTGTGCTTACAGTAGACGCGCCGGCCGCGCTCGGTGACGCCGCGCTGAACCTCTTCCTCCGGGCCGTGCCCGTCATCGTCATCCTCGATCAGCTCCTGCGGCAGCGTGTCCGTCTCCCAGTAGGTCGAGCTGGTGTCGAAGAACAGCAGGTTGACCTCCAAGTCCAACAAGCTGGCCACCGAGAAGAACACCTGCTCCTGCAGCCCATCAAGTGCGGCGTGCAGGAAGTCCATCGCCCGGTAGCAGGCATCATCGGAGACCTCGGCGAGCCCCTCGATGAACGCCCGCTCCGCTACCCAGGTGCAGCCGGCGAGCTTCGACAGCGGCTTGACCGACAGACGGTTGGAGACCATCGCGAAGATCGTCCGCTCCACCGCCTCGGCCTCAAGACGCCGCCCGCCGCCCGCCGCGATGATCGCCCCGCCGATCCGAAGGCGCTCCCACAGCCGGTCGGCCAGCCAGCACGAGCCCATCGCCCGCGAGTCCAGCACGCGCACCTCACCCGCCGTCGTTGCCCTGACCGCGTCTGCTGGATCAAGGAAGCGGCCGATCGAGCGCACCAGCCGCCCCAGCGCCTCACGGTTGACCCGGTCGGCGCGACCGAAGCGGTGAACGATCTCCGCGCGCGGCACGCCGGTGTCAGGGTCGCGCACGTTCTGCGCCAGCGCCAGGTAGGAGACCACGCTCCCGTCCGCGTTGCGCCGCTTCGTCTCGCGCAGATACATGCACCTACAAGACTAGCGACTACTCCCGACGGAACCAAACGGTCCAGCCTGACTCGTGTGCCTACAGCGTTTCAGCCTCCAGCCGCGCCAAACCCCCATTCTTCAAGGAAAACCGGGGCCAAAAGCCCGCCGCAACCCTACGAACTGCGGAACTCCGGGATAACGCAGCCGCTCCACATGCTCGCCGTCGCGGCGGCGCTTCACGCGGAGCATCACCGCACGGTCTTGGATCGTCTCTGGCAGCCGACCCGTGTCAATCCCGGCGAGAATCTTCGGGCAGAAGGCGGAGAAGTCCTGGACCTCCATCTTGGTGCCCTTGCCGACGCAGCGGGCAACACTCGCGCCCCTTCGGTTGCCGGCGTTCAGGCATGCCCGCAAGGGCTCCGTGCGCTCTGTTGCCGATCCGAAGATCGCATCAATCTCGTCCAGCAGCAGAGTCGGTTCTACCGTCTCGATCTTGCGGAACAGCGCCGCCTCGGTCGTGCTCGCGGTGTGCCAGGGCTCCCGTACCACCAACGCCATGACCTCCAATAGCCGGGTCTTCCCGGATTGCTTCTCGGCCGAGACGATCGCCACATATGGGGTCGAGTGCGCGGCCTCTATCGCCCAGGTGTGAAGCACGAACAGCGCGAGCACCGTCTTCGCCTCCCCACTGGGGAGCACGATGTACCGTGCGATCAGCGCGCCCACGCGCTCAAGCAGAGCCCCGGTCATGCCGCCAGGTCAACCTCGTCGCGGGCCCTGATCTCGTTGACTCGGCGCTCGGGCCAGGTCCATGTGCGCGGAGGGCCGAGGAGGACATCGCCGGACGCCTGGACGATGCGACGCCTGCCGCGGAGTGTCACCCACGGGCCGTCGATTGAGAACTCGCCCTCGCGGATCGAGCCGTCGCGCAGACGGACGATCGCGACTCCGGTCCTCATCGGTCCATCAGCCGCGAGAGGCACGTCATCGACTGTCATCGCCGCCCGCTGCGCCCTCGTGGTCGCTGTGGGCGATGTCGAGCGGGAAGGCAGCCTCGACGGGAACTCCCAACGCGGCCGCGATCGCCCGAGCCGTCTTGAGCGACGGTCGCCGGCCTCCGGCCTCAAGCAGCGCCACCGTCTCCCTCGTGACGCCCGCGAGCTCCGAGACATCCCTTTGACGCAGGCCGGCCGTCAGCCGGATTCGCCGGAGGTGGGACACCGGGTAGCGACCTGTCCGCGGGTGCACGGATACTGCTCGATGTGAGGTCGGGTCCATGACAAACAGCGTGCCGGTCCAACGGCCTGCTGACAAGGACCGCAAGGGCAGGTTTGCGGTCCCCCCTTCCGCGCGCGCGTTTTTCGTACCGAAGCCAGGGCCCCACCTGGCGCGATTCATTCAGGATGGCCGGCGAGCCGGGCGCCCGTGCTTGCACGTCCCAGACGGCCTGGTCGTGCCAGCAGCCCTGAACGTCCCAGACGGCCTGGTCGTGCCAGCCCTGCACGGGATCGCGTTCAATCGACCACCACCTCCGGCCACCATGCCGCGGGCAGTTCTTGTCGCCATCCGGTGGGGCGATCCGGATGCCGCATGGTTGGCGATCGAGAACCAGCGCAACGCCGCCACTCTTCGGAGGCTGATCGTGGCCACGCAGCGCGACATCCTCGCACTCACCATCCCTGAGATTACCGAGCTGTTCGAGTACAGCGACGCGAGCTCCACCCGCAGGACGGCACGCCAGGGGAGAGTGCTCTGGCGCAAGCTCGGAGCGTGGCCCTGGTGTGACTTCGGGGAACGGCTGGACTACTCAGAAGACTGGTGGCAACACGAGGGCACCGTCGAGCGTCTGCTCGATTGGCGCACTGGCCTCAGTTGACGGCAACGCGAAGCGCGGTTGAGGACGACCGCTCGCCTACGCGCGGAAGGGCTGATCTGAAAAGGCAGCAGCGCGTGGCCCGGTCCTAGCGCGCCCGGTCGGGGTTCTCGATGGTGTCGCTCTCGCCGAGGTCCGTCGGGGGTGCCGCAGTGCCGGGACGATCTCGCGCGCGAGACTGGCCCAAGCCAGCGGCCCCACCGCACGGCCCCGACGCCACAGTGAGTCGCGGCCCGGCGCCTTATGCGTGCGCCAGCTCGCGCATCTGCCGCACCGGGTGGCGTCCCAGCCGGCTCGGCGTCGCATACGGCGCGGCGTGCCCGTGCACCCGGTGGGCGACATTGACGGGCACGCGCCCCCGCAGCCGGTCGATCGGCCCGCGGCGCAGCGGTGTCAACAACAACTCGATCTCCTCACCGACTAGGACCGTCGGGCGCCCTTCGATGAGGGTGCGCCACAGAACCTCGTCGGCCCACTCCTCATCGGCCGGAACGAACGCGACCTCGGCCGGGTAGCCGAGGTCATCGTCGCTGAGCGACGCTTCCATGAACAGCCTGTCGGTCCGGTCGGTGATCGTGCTCATCGGGTGCGCTCCCACTCGTGAACGATATCGCCCCAGCCGCCCAGCAGCTTGAGCTCGGCGGCGTGCATCGCCTCGTTGACCGGCCCATGCGTGACGATCGGGGCCTGCTTCTCCGAGCCGACGTAGGGGTGCTCGTGATGCTCGCCCGGGTCGTGGGCGTTGTCGAACGTGCGCACCGCGCGCCAGCGGCCGTCTCGTAGGACGCGCAGGATGATCGCGTACCGCACGGGGTGGTCGCTCGAGCGCTCGATGACGATGCTCACGTCAGGAGCGACGAACCGCGCACGAGTCCGGTCCTTGGGCATAGCGGCGCATGATCCCACCACACGCCGACGCCTCAGCGCCCCGCGCCGGATCGTCCGGCCCGGACCCTTCCGCAGCGCTCGGTTTCGACGCCCCGCGTGCAGAACTGGCGCGCATACTGGCGCGCAGGGCCTCCTAGAACGAGAAAACCCTGCGATTTGCAGGGCTTTTGGTTATACCGCCAACGGGATTCGAACCCGTGTTACCGCCGTGAGAGGGCGGCGTCCTAGTCCCCTAGACGATGGCGGCGTATGCGAGGAGTGTCCGAGGCTAGCAAAGGAAGCCGCCGCGGAGCCTGCCGGACCGACGAACTTGCCGGCCCACAGGGCGGCCCGTGCGATATCTTCGCCCTTCGCTCGCGGATGTGGCGGAATTGGTAGACGCGCACGGTTCAGGTCCGTGTCTGGGTAACCAGGTGGAGGTTCGAGTCCTCTCATCCGCATTTCGGCAGGGTTGAACGCCGCTAATCGAACCACGCTGGAACCTATTCCAGCCCGCCGTGCAGGGGAATATGGAGGCTCCCAGGAGCCGCTCGCGTCCGTATCAGCGTCGGTATGCGCGACCACGTGGCCTGACTGCGAGAACGTCGATCACCCGTTCGGCATCCCGACGATCAAAGATCACGCGCTACTCACCTACACGCAGCCGCCACAGACGCTCGGCACCGCGCAGCAGCTTGACGTCCCCCTAGGGAAGCGCGCCGATCGCGGCGCTGATCCGCTCCCGGTCCCGCCGGCCGAGCCGTCGCAGAGACTTCATTGCGGCCGGGCGAACCGCGACCCGCCATCCGCGCGGCTCAGCCAGCGCTCAGCTCCGCCTCGACCTCAGACCAAGGGACGCCGGGCTCGCTTCGCGCCTGCCGAATGGCCTGCAGATCCTCCTCGCTGACCTCCTCGTTGTCATACGGCGCCGCGTCGAGCTTGGCGATCACCGGATCTCGGGCACGGCGCAGCAGGATCGCAGCCGCGGGCAGCGACTCGTCTGGAAGGGCATCCACCAGCTCGTGCAACTCGGTCTTGGTCACAACAAGAAACCGTAGCAGCAGATCGAAGGCCGGATACGATCAGCCAACGCCTCGGTAGCAGGGGTCCGCTCCCGCTAAATAGATCGATGACCGCGGCTGCTCCTGCGGGGCGGCCGACGCGAGCGGAAGCGTCTCAACGCCTCGGCGAGATCGAGCAGCTTGAGCACCCAATCGGGAAACCGCCACGCCGCGACCAGGCCAATAAGGGCGAAAAACTCGGGCGAGCTGAGATGAAGCATCCCCCAAGGTCTACAGGTCGGGTGTGGACAAAACGGGGGTACCCCCGACCGGGCTTCTTGCGCCGCCAACGCCGCCAGAAGCCCCGACACAACCTTGTCGATCGAGCCAGAATCCTGGTTCCAATACCCTCCGCTCGCCTGCATTTTCGGAGGGTTGAATGTCGCTATTCGAACCACACTCGCGCTCATGGCCGCAGGCCGCGGAATCCAGGTGCCGGCAGCCTACGCGGCGATGGCGTCCAACAGGGCGCTGGCCGCAACGTGAGCCGGCGGCCAGGTGAGCTGTAGCTCACCGCCGCTCTCGACAGCTCGCCGAACACCCATCAGCTCCAAGCCCACCACGGCGCCATGCTCGTCGTATTCGACGGTATGCCCCTCCGACGTCTCGAACGCCTTGGCAGGCGGCTCCGTGGGCTTCCCGACATGCAGGAACAGCACATCGCCCCGCTCGTCGTAGTCCAGGTAATCGAAGTCGATGCCGGCGATCGTGATCATCATGACGTCATCCGCGGATCGTTGACCTGCTCAACGGCGGTCACGACCCACGCGGGATCTTGACCGTAGTCTACGACGACCCGCAACCAACGACCGGGCTCGATGTGCTGGCGATAGAACCGCTCGCGGTTCGGGATGGGGTCCACGACCCGGTAGTCGGGGCGAGCGACAGTATCTAGGATGACGTCGATGTGGTCGAGTAGCCAGGGACGCCGCTCTCCCAGGTGCAGCCTGGAGCCTACGTCGAACACCACCTCCCGCCCGTCGGGGTCGCTTGCCCGGGGATGCTCGAAGGACACAACCGAGCACCGTACGCCGAACCGCGGACGACTGTGTTCTTTGCGCCTGCACCTTCCGCGTGCCGCGCATCACGCGCCAGCACGTACCGCCCTCGCGCGATTCGCACGAACAGCCGCTCCTTCCTGCGGGCACCGGCGGACAGGCACCAACTCACCGAGTCCTTGGAGACGGCCTCACCGAGCAACGCCTCGACCGCCGCGTGAACCTGCGCGACCCGCATCGGCCCAGCCTGGTCGGCCATCACCTCACGCACGGCATCCAACACCCAGCCCGGACGGCGAGGCCGTAGCCGTCGACTCGTGATGGCCCGCGGCTGGGCATCGCTGGCCCTGAGACCAGCCAGCTTCTTGGCCAAGCGGCTCAACCCTGATCGGGCCTCTTGCGCCGCAAGCGTGGCCAGAAGCTCCGACACGATCTTGTTGACCGCACCAGAATCTTGGTTCGAATACCCTCCGCTTGCCTGCACCATTTGGTCTACGTTGGAACCAAGGCCCCCAGAAGAATGGGGGCCTTGGCCGTTCCGGGGCCGCCGGGCGGCGGGGGCCTGGCAGGCACGGCCGAGGCGAGCGATGTGGCCGAAGACCGGCTGGCGCTTGCCTTCGAGCCCGTCGGTGCTTATGTGTAGCCCGTCGAAGATGGCCTGGTTCATCAGCCCGTCGGAGCATGTGGTCGGCCGCGAGATAGGTCTCGTGGCAGCGGCCGACGATCGTCAGGGCCTCGTTGAGGGCTTCCATGATGAGCCGCCCTGGGTTTCACGGAGACCGTTTTGGTTGGTTTCCTAACTTTATTTTGTGGGTGTAGTTGCCCAGCTTTGCGCAGCGTAGAGTTCCTCGGTCTCTCGCGGCGGGCGGTCGTCGAGGGCTTCGTGCAGGCGGGTGTTGTTGAACCACGCGACGTATCTAACGATCGCGAGCTCAAGCTGGCTGGAGCATCGGACACCTCATCGCGCTCTGGCATTTCGACCCAGCGACCCGGGGCCTCGACGCGATCCCGCTGCATTTCGTGACACTCGAGCAGCTCACCAGCGACGGGCCCTACGCACCGATCTTCACCAGCGCCAACCAGCCAGGACAACCCAAGACTGGCTCGGCGAAACCACGACCGACGGCGTCCATTGACCGCGAGCCCCAGCCAACAGCAGCACCCAGGAAGCCGCACGGCCAGCGAGGGCCGCAGCGGTCCTACAGCGGGCACGCGAGGCCAATCGCCGGACCTGACGCTGCTGCTCAGACCTACGGACGTGGCGGCCCAGCTCGGCGTCTCACGAACGTGGCTCTGCGACGCCGCCAAGACAGGGCGCATCCCCTCCATCCGGATCGGCGGACCAGACGGACCACTCCGCTTCATCCCCGAAGACCTCCAACGCTGGATCGACGATGCCCGCACGGAGCACAGACCAAGTCGCGCACACCACGTCAACGCTCGAACCGTTCGTCCCCAAGGTGGATAGTAGTGCTTTGGTAGCTTTCTGGTAGGAGTTCGTGGTGGTCACGGCGAACCCTCCTGGCATTGGTTGTCCGATGCTTGGAGGTCATGATGGTGGCTGTGGCAGTGGCAGGCTCCTTGGAGGAGGTGGATGGTCTGTTGGTGGTTCGTGAGCGCTTGGAGGCGTTTGGGATCGAGGTGCTGGGCGAGGCTGTGAACCGGCCGGTGCAGTTGCGCAACGGTGGGTTGTATCTGCGGGGGCTGATCGAGGATGGTGCTCGCAAGTCGCTTGAACCGATGGTCGCCAGGCTGGGTGGTGAGGCTGACTATGAGAGCTTGCAGCAGTTCATGGCGGTGAGTACGTGGGACCCGGTGCTGGTTGTGCGTGCCGTGGCCGAGCGGGTCGCGCCTGAGATCGATGTGCAGGCGTGGGTGTTGGATGACACGGGGTTCCCCAAGGACGGGAAGCGCTCGCCGGGGGTCAAGCGCCAGTATTCGGGCACGCTGGGGAAGATCGGTAGCTGTCAGATCGGTGTCTCGGTGCATGCGGTCGGCACGAAGGGCACGGTCCCGTTGGGGTGGGCGCTGTACCTGTCCGAGGAGTGGTGCGAGGACCCTGGGCGTCGAGCGAAGGCGAAGATCCCCGAGGAAGTCGAGTTTCAGACCAAGCCTGAGCTGGGGGTGGATCTGATCGAGCGCGCCGCGGGATGGAAGATCGCCAAGGCGCCCGTGCTCGGCGACCAGGCTTACGGCGATAACACCGTGCTGCGCAAGCGCCTGCACGACTCAGGGCTTCAGTACGTGCTGTCCGTGGGCGCCGAGACGAAGGTGTTCAAGCCTGGCACGACGTTCACGGTCCCGGAGCGCCAGGGCGCCACGGGCCGCCCGCGCAGCCGGCCGCGTCCTGACCGTGACCCGGTCGCGATCGCCCAGTTGGTCGCCGATCTCCCGGATGAGCAGTTCCAGACCGTCACGTTTCGCGATGGGCCCGACGGCGAGGAGCCCGTCACTTCGCGCTTCTGCTTCGTGCGCGTCCGCGCCGCCAACCACGCCGAGAAGCGCACACCGTGGCCACCGCGAGAGGAGTGGCTGATCGCCGAGTGGCCCGAAGGCCACGATCAACCGAGCGACTACTGGATCTCGAACCTACCCGAGGACACCCCGCCCGAGCAGCTCGCGCGGCTGGCCCGGCTGCGCTGGAAGATCGAGCTGGACTACAAACAGCTCAAGGGAGAGCTCGGCCTGGACCACTACGAGGGACGCTCCTACCTGGGCTGGCATCACCACACCGCGCTCGTCACCGCCGCCCATGGCTTCCTAACCCTGGAGCGGCAGAACCCAAAAGCCCCGCGGCCGGCCTGACCCTCCCCAGGGCAGTCCAACTGCTCCAGCCCATCTTCAAGTGCTGGACCGGCCGCTGCACCACCTGTCAGCAGACGATCGACCTCGACGACCTACCCCTCCACCGACCACCACAAGACGAGTGACAACCTACCAAAGCACTAATAGATGGCAGTTTCGAAGCGTCGGGCGGACGCGGGGGATCGAGGGCATGTGCAGGGGCGTGCTCGAGACAGAGGATCTGATACCAGGGCCAAGCGTCGCGCTCTTCGACTATGCCTTCCAGCGCGCGTATCTCCGCTTTGCAGACGTCGCAGCGACCGGGATAAGGGTTGCGTTTCGCCATCGCTCCCAAAGAATCGTACACAGCCCATCGCCTCTCACCAGGGAGCGTGATCGTGACCGCCTGCCCTCCCACAAGCGCCAGCGCGGCCATCGCCGTCCGGCGCGGGCGCCAGACTTCACCCGCATGTCCACCGTGGGCGTGCGACGAACGGCCACCGCTGTCTCTGCGCGCGAGCTGCGCGCCTATCTCGGCTCGCTGTCTGGTGAGGAGTTGGTTGACCTCGTCGTGGAGGCGACTCGCGCCGACGTGCGGTTTGCTCAGCGCGTGACGCTGTCGGCGGCGACTGCCGGCCCCGAGACCGCGACGACGATCGCCACCTACCGAGCCGCTATCCGGGCGGCCGTCGGCGACGGGTTCGTCGAGTGGGACGACGTGTGGAACTACACGTCGGATCTCGAAGCGACGGTGGACTCGATCGACGCGCTGCTTGCCACCGGCAGCGCGGCGGCGGTCGTGGAGCTCACGGAGGAGTTCATCGCGCTCGTCGAGGACGCGATCGACCGCGTCCATGACGACAGCGATCAGATGACCATGGTGCTCGAGCGGCTGTCGGAGCTGCACCTCGCGGCCTGCCGGAAAGCCAAGCCCGACCGCGTCGCGCTGGCCGAGCGGCTCCTCGCCCGCGAGCTGAGCGGCGAGTGGGGCGTGTTCGACGGCGCCGCCCACACCTACCGCACCGTGCTCGGCAAGCCGGGCCGCGCACGCCTGCGTGAGCTCGCGGAGTCCGAGTGGGAGCAGGTGCCTGAGCGCGCGCCGGGCGAGGACCGCCACGACCGGCGTGCCGCCAGACTGGCCGCGATCATGGAGGCGCTCGCCGGGAACGACCTCGACGCGCTCGTCGCCGTCAAGAGTC
The DNA here is from genome assembly GCA_963813765.1 of uncultured Solirubrobacterales bacterium. Taxonomy (GTDB): domain Bacteria; phylum Actinomycetota; class Thermoleophilia; order Solirubrobacterales; family Solirubrobacteraceae; genus Palsa-744. The sequence goes on along the minus strand of CAWFAB010000004.1, from coordinate 794,193 downwards.
GCGACCTGTCGCGGCCGGAGCGCTTCGTGCAGATCGCCGAGCTGTACGCCGAAGCCGACGAGCACGACACGGCACTGGCATGGGCCCAGAACGCTCTGGACGCGTTCGGGGACGCCCCGGGCTCGCAGCTGCGCGCGTTCCTGGCCGCCGAGTACGCCCGTCGCGGCCGGCACGACGACGCCATCGCGATCGCGCGCGCCGAGTTCCAGGACCGTCCCGCAATCAACTCCTATCACGCCCTGCGCGAGCGTGCCCAGGCGGGCGACCGCTGGCCCGAGGTCCGCGACCAGGCCCGTGCGTGGCTGCGCGCCCGGCTCGCAACCGCGCGCAGGCAGGCCAGCCGCAAGCCGGACCCGTGGCGCGGGCCAGCCGACTTCTCGGCGCTGGTAGAGATCCTGCTCAGCGAAGAGGACGTCGAGGCTGCGTGGTCGGCAGCCGTCGAGGCTGCGTGGTCGGCAGCCGTCGAGGGGGACTGCGACGAGGCGCTGTGGCTCGACCTTGCGCGACGCCGCCGCGACAAGCACCCCGTCGATGCTCAAGCCGTCTTCCAACGACTCGCAGAGGCGGCGATCGAGCGCAAGGGTGAGCACCGCTACGACGTCACCATCGCGCGGGTTCGGAAAGCCGGCGCACTGATGAGCGCCGCCGACTTCGCGGCCTACAGGGCAGACCTGTGCGACCGCTACTCGCGCAAGCGCAACCTCGTCACGAAGCTCGAGGGGCTGGCATGACCCACACCGAGCTGCAGGTGAACGTCGAACCTCTCGCGGCCGATGACCTCGTCGAAGTGCGCCGCCGGCTCGACGCCGCACATGCGACCAACGACTACCCAACCATTGTGCGCCTCCTCCACGAGGCGCTCGCGCTGAGGCTTTCCCAGTCGGACCGCGCTGACCACCTTTCCGAGCTCGCGTGGGCCTACGAGCAGCTCGGGCGCTTCGATGACGCGGTCAACAAGATGCGCGAGGCGGTAGCCACAGGGCTCAGGGACGACGACGTGTCCGACTATCCCGGCGCCGCCTCGTTGATCGCCGAGCTGCTGGTTCGCGCCGGACGCACCGAGGAGGCCCGTGAGGCATTTGGGCAGGCGCTTGCGCGCAAACTGCGCACGCCTCGAGTCCGTTCTGCGCGACGTGAGCGGCAAGCGCATCGCCGATCGGGTCGGGCTCGTCGAGATCGTCGTCAACGACTACCTCGCCTGGTGCGCCGCCCGCGACTTTGACCCGGACGGCTCCACCACCCGCGCCGACTACGCCACCGACCTCGTCGAGCGCGGGCTGATCGAGGCCCTGGCCACCCTCCCGCAACGAGCCCTGCTGGTGCGCGAGCGGACGCAAGTACAAGAAGTGCTGCGGCAGAACCTGAGCGTTGAACGCGGCTCAGCGAACCGCCCATTGCGGCAGGCGACAACACTCGCGATCGAAGCGAGGCAGACGCTCGAACGTTGGCACGCCTACGCGAACGGATCGGCCGGCAGATCGTCCTCGCTCGCAGCTACTCGCTCAAGATGCGCCGCGAACTCCTCGTCACGAAAGACCCGCCCGTCCGTCTCCCGCAACACATCCGACAAGCGCTCACGCTCAGGCCGCAGCAGAAGCGAGCCATCGGCCCGGCGCTCGACCAGCTCGTACGACCCGGCCACATCGGGCTCACTCAGGGTGATCCGCTTGGAAGACGAAGCCATGGACAGATTCTCGCACACCACATGCCGGGCTGGCCGAGCACGCCATCGACTGCCGGCACGCATGTATTTGGAGGCGATATGCGATCTCACAGGTCGTACAGTCGCAGCGCCGTGGTCTTCTCGGCTCACGTGCGCATCCCGAGCGGGGGTGGCGGGACCGCGACGACGGTGCTGGCCTTCAGCGGCAGACAGCAATCCGGTGGCCAAGAGGCGGCGAACACGCATACGACAAGCGCCTTTGGTCGCGCGGCGCTCGAAGCCACGAGACCCGCCCACCCCTCCCGCCAAAGCTGCTCGCCGACGCGTTGGAATGCCGGCCACGTGCGCCGATCCGGCACCGGGTGCGGGCAAAGCGACACTACGCAGCCGTTCGGTATCGCTGAGATCGGCCAACCGCAAATCCACGCGCCACTCGTGATGGTCATAAGGGACGTGATCCTGCGGAGAGAGCCCCCACTCCGCGAGCGAGCGATACCACTCCGCAGTTGCCGTCTCGATCGAGTCCGCCAAGTACAAACCGGGAACAACCTCCCCGCGCTGCCAGCGGCCGTCGGCAGGAACCCTTGCTTTTCCGAGAAGATCCGCGCCATGCGGAACATGCCTGACCCATACGCCCTCGACAGCGCGTGCGGCGACTTGTAGGGCCACCGTCAGGAGATGCCTGGGTACTCGATCTCGGAGATCAGCTTCGCCACGCGCCTGTACTCTCCGCGGGCGATCAGCTCGATCGGCTTCTCGTCATCGAGCGCGAGTACCGGCCGCTGCAGCCACAGCGCGATCGACTCCGCTCTTAGCACGCGCGCCAGACGCCTGACCATCTCCGAGAGCTCGATCAGGCGCTGAGCCCGCACCCCTGTCGGCTCGCTGCGACCGGCAAGCCATCCCCGCACGGTGCTCGGCTTGGCACCCGTCGCCAGCGCAATCAGACGATCCGACAGGCCGGCGAGATCATGGACGTGTCGAGCTTCTTCAAGCAACGGACTCACTGGGCAAGCATACCACGCAATCGCGATTACGTCGCTATTCCATCGCCTGCCACCAGGGTGTCGGCATCGAGGATGTCGGCATTGCCCCGTGGCCCCGTGACGACAGTTACCGAGCAAGCAATCACGCGCGCGAGCCAGAGGCAGCTAGAACAGCGAGGCCGTAACTCGTTGATAGCGTCTCACCATGAGACATAAAATTCAGCTTGTGATACGCTTGCCGCATGGCGACCCTGTACCGAGAGCGAGACGCCCGCGCTAGGCGCAGTCGTTCGACTCAGCTCGCCTTCTATCGCCGTGAGCTCCATAAGTCGAGCTGGTCGCCGTAGTGCCTCTTTTGCGGCGGCAGAGCAAGAAACTCGGCGCATCCAGCAGCTACTCCCGGCGGCGCTTCAAGCCGGCATGTCGGTCAACGAGGCTGTAGAAGTGACGGGCGTGAGTCGCGCCACGCTTTACCGCATGCTCGGTGACACAAGGCAGCAGCAGGATCTTCTTGGGCTCCTGCGTCAGTTCGAGGAGGTTCTGGCGCGGCTTACTGGCGAGCTTGATTGGGCTCCCCTGCCAGCGGACTTTGAAAGGCATCTGGGAGTGTCGATTGATGAAGTGTTCGAGATGCTGATGCAGCTCTATCGGCCTCTCGCGGCAGAGACGAACGCCCTGGGTCCTATGGGACTGGCAGTTCTAGGCGACCTCATTCCAGACTTGGCAGTCCCGGAGAAGATCGTCCTGAACATGCTGATGCTTCAGCGCCTGCCGTTGAAGGATGTGGCACGTTCGACCCAGCTACCCGAAACGCGTGTATTGGGCTGGGCGGCACTCGCCCTGCTCAGGGTCCTGCCCGAACTCAGGAGTCGTTGCACTACTATGGCGTAGCTCTTTTTGCCACTATAATACCGTTCGTGCGACACGGTGGAGACGGCTCACGATCGACCGGATAACGCCATCGAGGAACTCTTCCTAGACTTTACTGTCGCGTTCCAGCGTAGATGGAGTGGACACCGTTTGAGGGAACCTGACTGATCTGCTCTGGGTCCGCCGAATGGGACGATCCATCATCGCCAGCACGTTGACGACAGCTCGCTGCGGCACGCCGTTGCCCGATGAGCCTTCCGACCTCGGATCATCAGCCTGCTACAGCAACTCGCGGATTTCCTCGAACCGGGCGAGCACTTCCTCGAAGCTCGGATAGTCGCTGTTTGAGAACAGCAATCGGCACTGGGTGTCGTAGTCATCGACGAGCCTGGGCACGCAGCTCGTCGTCCGGGAAGAGCGCTGGACTTGCGGCAAACGAGAGCCCGGGCGGCGGCCGGTGGCTCTTGGGGAAGAACTCGCGGCTCTTGCGGTCGTAGTCGCGGCGGATCTCGTCGTACTCGGGTGTGGCCAGCATCGCACGGACCTCGTGCGTGCCCGCGAGAGCGTGTAGATCCCAGTAGTGGCGGGCGTCACGCGCGAGTGGGTGACCTTCCTCGGAGGAGACGGACCACCTTGCCGTGGAGTGCGAACAGCTTCTCGACGAAGGTACGCCGGTAATGCAGGAGCGGCATCTCGAATCCGCCAAGGTCCTCCGCCATGTCGGCCTGGCCGCGCTCCAGAAGGAACTGAGCGACAAGAGAGGTGATCGGGACGATCTCGCTCGGGAATGTCCCGCTCTGCACGCCCGGCTCGAACCGCACCGTGGAAGGAACGCCTGGCAAAAGATTGAACTCGGTGTCGTACCGGAAGTGGTCTTCTCGGCCCAGCCCGCCAATCGTGCGGCCCTCGTCGGGAAGCCACGTCAGGGCTGGATGCTCACTCACCGCTTCGGTGAGCTGCTTGAGGATCCCGGTTGACACGGTTCTTGCCGGGGCGCGGCTCGAACTTCTGGGGGTCAACGAACAGGTCGATGTCCTCTGAAAAGCGATTGATCAGCCCCCAGCCCTTTGACAGGCTCGTACCGCCCTTGAACATCACTCGGCCGCGTAGTTGCTGCTCGACGATTCGTAGGATCTCCGTGACGTAGGCCACTTGGCGTGCTTTGAGCCTGTGCCGCGGGAGGGCCGAGACCTCGTCGTTCGGCCCACGCCACTTGGCGTGCTTTGAGCCGCCCACCTCATGGCAGCCATGCTCGCGTAGGTGACGTTCCAGATCGCGACGCTTCACGCCGCGGCGACGAACCGAAGATGCTCCAGGTTCTCGCTCAGGCGTCGCCCGGAGAGCTCATCGTCCGGCGTGAGCACCGTGCGTAGCGCATCGAGCACATTCTCCCGTGCCTCCACTCGCGTGCGACCCTGGCTGAGGGCTCCCGGAACCTCCAGCACACGCGCGACAATCCAGCCATCCTCGGGCTCGTCGAAGGCGATCGTGAAGTCGATCGAGGGCGCCACGGCCACAGGATAGCGTCTGGACGCCGGATAGCGCAGCCCAAGCCCCAAAAGCCGCTGCCTCGCGGATCAACAGCGCACGACATCTCCTCTCAGGCGCCGCGCGATACCAGCACGTACCGCCCCCTCGTCACCCTCGCGAACAACGGCTCCTTCCTGCGCACACCGGAAGCCAAGCACGAACTGATCGAATGCTCGGATACAGGATGCCCGAGCAACTCCTCGACAGCTATCTGGACCTCCAACCCACGCATCGGTCGCGAGGCGACAGCCAGAACCTTGACGACTGCTCGCTGCACCACACCGTTGCCCAGCCGCCGCAACGCCGGCTCCACAGCGATCGGCCCCTGCAGCGCTGCCGGTCGCCGCCGCGCGACGCTCGCCGCCTCGAGCGCCACCGACAACGGGGCCGAGGGGTTTGAGAGCCGTCCTACCAAGTGCCCTGCTCTCCGCGACGCCATCGCAGCTTCCGCCAGCGATGGCCAGGCTGCTCTCCCAGCAGTCGGTGCTCGAGCGACCCCCACGTTGACCTACAGCGGCCCAACCCTGCTGACCAGCGAGCACAGGCTGGAGGGGTTCGGCTGTGGCGAGCCCGCGCTCAATGACTGGCTCGCGCGCCGAGCGCTCGGCAACCAGGCGACCGGCACCAGTCGCACGTGGGTCGTGATCGACGAGCCGGCCAGGATCGTCGTGGCGTACTACGCATCCTCTACCGCTTCGATGATGCGCGCCGCGGCGCCGCGGCGCACCGCCCGGGACCAGCCCGCCGATCTGCCGGCGATCCTGCTTGGGCGAATGGCCGTCGACAGCCGCCACCAGGGCAAGGGCCTCGGCGGAGCCATGCTCAAGCACTTCATGACGAAGGCGATCGAGGTCTCAGAGATTGTTGGGGTGAGGCTCGTCCTCGTCCACGCCAAGGACGAGCAGGCAAAGGGCTTCTACCGGCATCACGGCTTCGTCGAGTCACCAATCGACCCGCTCACCCTGATGATGCTGCTTCCTTCCACCGGTCGTGACCCACGATCTAGTCGAAGCTGACCAAGAACCGTTCCGGCGCAATGCGTTGTCGTCAACGGCAAGACACCATGTTCGATGAGAATCGACTCCACTCGGGATGCACCAACAGCCGATACATCTTCATCGACCGTTGGTGACAGCGAGGCCGCCGAGTAGCCGCAGGACAATCAACAGTCCGCGCCGTCGATCTCCTCGATCACAGGCCGCCTGGCCTGTCGAGCCACAGGCTCCATGAGATCCATCGCTGCAATCCGGCCAGCCGCTTGGCCAGATGAGCCAAGGACGCCTGGTTCTGGTAGTTCGATAGAACTCCGGTTGTCCGCATCTTTTCAGAAATATGGCTTGTAGAGCCAAAAAGCCGAACATGCGCCAGAACATGAGCTTCATGTACCCGCGGATTTCCAGGGCTTACGCGGTTCGAGTTCCCCAGAACCATCCGAGATCCTCGGGTGATTCAGTCGATCGAACCGGCCGGGACGACCCACCGGCAAGACTGTCCGGTGACGGCCGCAATCAGATCGAAGTCCACGTCGTAGTGCAGGACGGTGAGGCTGCGAGCCTCGGCGGCAGCGGCGACGAGCAAGTCGGGCACCTTGCGACCGCGCTGGTGACTGGACGCGAGAAGACGCTGCGCCTGCCTTGCACGACGCACATGCTCGGCGGTGCTCTCCACCAGCTCGAAGACCTCCACGGCGTCGGCGAGGCGATCCCACTCGGCGGCGTTGCGGGCCGAGAAGCCGATCTCGAGGTCGCTGATCCCCGCGCGGGCAAGCTCCCCACGCTGCGCCCTCTCTTCGATCGCCTCCCGGACCGCCGGCTCGCGCAGGCGAGTGAGAACGCTCGTGTCCAGGAGATGCGTCAGCGCCATGCCTGCTCGCGCGGCGCGAGATCGGCACGGGCGAGCGCGTCCAGGCGCTCCGTCACCGCCGCGCTGTGATCGCCACCAACCAGGCGGAGCGCGCGGTTGACCGTCTCCTTGATCGTGCCGGCGCCGAGCTGGGCCCGTGCATCCTGTAGAGCCCGCTCGTCTATGTCCACCAGATGCTTGGCCATCACGACCAGTATATACCATCAAGCGCAGATATATACCTACCGGGCCGGGGACGTGAAGGCGGGGTGCCAAGGTCGGCGCGCGCGTCAAGAACACTCCCGGTCTGCGTGATCGCACCCGAGAGCTCCCGCCCTTGCCGGTCAATACCCACGCGTTCGGCCCCCCGCGCGCCGCAGCCGAGGCATCTCAAATCCCGTTGCGAATCGCGCTCGCCGCTCTCCGCCGGGCCTGCCGAGCGACCGGCTCCATGAGATCCTCAAGGAAGCTATCCAGGAAGCTATCCAGGTTCCGACGTTGTACCCGAGACCTCATCTCGACAGGTTGCTCATGCTGGGCGCACTCGTGCCCGTGTGCCCACGGTATTGAGCAGATGCGCGATGTCGTCGGGGTCGCTGGTCACAACGGTGTCGCCGTCCTCGATGAGAAGTGTGATCGCTGCGTCAGCTATGTCCCTGGTTCGTGCACGGGCAAGCAGGAGGCCGCAGTCACGAGCGGCTGGCGGATCGAGCGAACGCTCCACGAAGCCGGCGAGCGCGCGAGCGAGTCTTGCCTGACGGGCTGGGTCGCGCCACACTTGAGCCACGCAGGCAGCCGACGTCACCACATCGACGCCGGTTTCGGCGGTCACGGCGAGTAGGGCGCCGACCTCTCGCTTGCCGCGATCGAGGGCGATCAGCCCACCGGCGTCGAAGACGAGGGCAGCCACTCGCGGGCCTCGCTGATCTCGCGCTCGGTGTAGGGACCGCCGGTCGCCTCGGCGATCTCATTGGCCACAGCGCCCAGAGCCTCCACCCGCAGGCGGGCGGCTGCCGCAGCCGCTAGCCAGCCAGACACGCCGTCAGATCCAGCTGCGTCGCGCACCTGCTGGTAGAGGTCATCCTCGAGACTGATGCTGATCTTCGTCATCGGCCCACCTATGGTATCACCGCTGGTAGTACCAGGTAGGGTGAGAGTAACGGCCGTGCATCGAGCCGCTATCTCACCTCGCGGATGACCTCGGCCAACCCGGCGGTCGGCATGGAGCGCCTGCCGCGAGCGCACATCGAGCGCGACTACCTGCGCCTGCACGAGATCCCGCCCTATCTGGACTCCTGCATCGAGGTCTACGAGCACTTCGACATCCCCGACCTGACCGAGGAGGAATGGGAGACGTTCGTCGTGGCACGAACGACTCCTCGCGCGAGGGCGCATCCTCCCGATCGACATCGAGGTCGGCCGCGACGCGTCGGCCCACCCGTCCGGCGCGGGCGCCAGACTTCACCCGCATGTCCACCGTGAGCGTGCGACGAACGGCCACCGCTATCTCTGCGCGCGAGCTGCGCGCCTATCTCGGCTCGCTGTCCGGTGAGGAGTTGGTCAACCTCGTCGTGGAGGCGACTCGCTCCGACGTGCGGTTTGCTCAGCGCGTGACGCTGTCGGCAACGACTGCCGACCCCGAGACCGCGAGGACGATCGCCACCTACCGAGCCGTTATCCCTTGCGCGACGCCGCCGAGACAAGCACACCGTCGACGCTCAAGGCGTCTTCCAACGACTCGCACAGGCAGCGATCGAGCGCAAGGGTGAGCACCGCTACGACGTGGCCATCGCGCGGGTTCGGGAAGCCGGCGCACTCATGAGCGCCGCCGACTTCGCGGCCTACAGGGCAGACCTGTGCGACCGCTACTCGCGCAAGCGCAACCTCGTCACGAAGCTCGAGGGGCTGACATGACCCACGCCGGAGTACAAGCCGACATCGAGCCTCTCGTGGCCGACCGCCTCGCCGAAGTGCGCCGCCGGCTCGACGCCGCGCATGCGGCCGACGACTACGCAACCATCGAGCGCCTCCTCCACGAGGCGCTCGCGCTGGAACTTGCCCAGCCGGACCGCGCGAACCACCTTTCCGAGCTGGCGTGGGCCTACGAGCAGCTCGGGCGCTTCAATGACGCGGTCGACACGATGCGCGACGCGGTAGCCGCAGGGCTCAGGGACGAGGACGTATCCGACTATCCCAACGCCACCGCGTTGATCGCCGAGCTGCTGGTCCGCGCCGGACGCACCGAGGAGGCCCGCGAAGCGTTCGGGCAGGCGCTCGCGTCCAGTCCCTCGGACCCGCTGATTCACCTCCACGCGAGCGAGGCCTATGAGCGCGCCGGCTTGCACGAGGAGGCATGGCGGTGGAGCACGTCCGGCCTGGAGCTCGCGCTCGCCGGCGACGACACGTACATCGTCTGGCTGCTGGCACAGGAGCGCGGGGGCAACGACGAGCTGCAGCATCGCTCGCAGGAGCTGCTCGACCGCGAGGAACGCCTGGAATCCGAGCAGGCGAGGCGCTTGCAGCGCGGAAAGCGCGCCATGGGAGCACTCGGCATCGGCTGGCATCCGGCACCCGAGTACGAGCGCGCGCTGGCGATCCTGCCACGCTTCGCGGCCGACTACGAGCAGGCCCCGTACGCCGCCTACTGCGCACGCCTCGAGTCCGTTCTGCGCGACGTGAACGGCAAGCGCATCGCCGACCAGGTCGGGCTCGTCGAGATCGTCGTCAACGACTACCTCGCCTGGTGCGCCGCCCGCGACTTTGACCCGGACAGCTCCACCACCCGCGCCGACTACGCCACCGACCTCGTCGAGCGCGGGCTGATGAGGCCCTGGCCGCCCTCCCGCAACGAGCCCTGCTGGTGCGAGAGCGGACGCAAGTACAAGAAGTGCTGCGGCAAAACCTGAGCGTTGAACGCGGTTCAGCGAACCCGCGCTCGCCAGTCGCGCAGCGGGCGACGGTCACGCGAACGGATCGGCCGGCAGATCGTCCTCCCCTCTCTGCCGAGGTGAGGTGAGACAGATCCCTTTGTTGGATTACTGAGCCCGAGGGGTTCGAATGACCGCCCGGCTATGACACCCGTAGGCGTTCTATAAGACCACGGCGCACCGGCTCCCTGCGCGGGTCAGACGGCCTGGGCAGAGACGGGTGGAAGGGGCTGCAGCAGGCCACCCGGGCGTGGCAACGATACCCGCGGATGGCCCGCGAAGGCGCCGGGTCCCCCAGTTTCGCGACGTCATCCGCGTGCCGCCGCTCGGGCTGTCCTGCCAGGTATAGGTCGTGGTGGTCTCCATCGGGAACGACCCCTCGGCGGTACTCATCACAAAGCGCTCAGCGGGAACGAGCTCCCTGACCTCATCGGTGTAAACCAGGCGACGGCCGAGGAACTCCGCGACGAACGCGATCCGCGCGGGCCCGCGCCGTGGCGGTTACTTCTGCTGGCCGATCCAGGAGAGGATCGCGCGGGAGTGGGTGATGACGGTCCCGTCGGGGAGCTTCAGCGCGGGCAGCTTCGTCGCTCCGGTCGCCTCGCGCAGCTCCTCGCGCGAGCCCTTGCGCAGGAAGGGGAGCGGGCTGCCGTGGCCCGCGATCACCTTCTCGTACTCGATGCCCGCCGCGCGGAGCGCCTCCTGCACGCGGCGACACGGATGCATCCGCGGGCCGCCATCGTCGCCGTGGCAAACGAACAGCGTCTGGGTCTCGGCCATCTTCCTCCTCCGGTTCGTGGGCTCCGCCGCGAGTCTAGCGCCGCGGGGCACCTCAACGTCTCCGCGGTTGAAGCATCGCGAGCACGATCGAAAGCGGATTGGAGGATGCTCTGCCGCAGAGATCCAGGCGGCCACCCGGCCACCTGTGCTCCGAGCGCGGCCAGTCGTGGCGCTCGCACCTCGAGGCGGTCGGCAAGTGGGCGTCGGCGATCGGCCATAGATCAAGATCCTACGTGAGGACTGGGTCTTGCTTTGCGCGAGACGCGCTTTGGCCACCGACACGCGCCACGCGATAACGTGCGAGCGTTGTACCGCACGTCTCACACCGTCCGCAAGGAGCTCAACGTTAACGTGGAGCGTGTCTTCGATGTCGTCGTTGCAGAGGATGTACTACCGCGGGTGTTGCATCGCTGGGGTCCGATACCCGCAGTCACAGGGACGCGCGATCTGACGGGATCGTGGGACACACCGGGCTCCGAGCGAACCGTTCTGCTCGAGGACGGCAATACCGCCCACGAGCGGGTCCTGAGCTGGGAGCGCCCGCAGCGATTCGAATACCGGGTCGATCGCTTCACGAACCCACTCGGGCGACTTGTCGATCACGCGATCGGCTCATGGGAGTTCACCAGGACCGAGCGTGGCTCAAGCTTTCGATGGACCTACTCGTTTGAGGCGCAACGGCGCTTGCCGGCGGTCTTGCTGAAGGTGTTCGTGCGCACCGCGTGGGCGCGCTACATGCGCCAGTGCGCTGACCTGTGCGTCGAGCTGGCCGCCGGCCCATGATCGGCTCTACTTGCGCTTCGCGCGAAAAGGGGGCATCTCAAACGCGGGCGATGAGACAAGCGCTTTGGACGATTTGCATGCGTCCTCCCGGCTCCCTGGCTCGCTGTCGCATCCGACGCGAAGCAGGCACCGGACGACTGATCGGCCGGACTACACGGCGATCGATGACCAGCCTGGTCAATACCGAGGTCGCCTGCCGAACCCGACCGGTGGGCATCGAGCAGTAGGCGCACAGCACGCCACCGGGTCTGAGCACCCGTGCGCACTCGCGTAGGGCTCGTTCGGGCTCCGAGATCGTTTCGATCGCCCAGCCGCTGACCACTACGTCACGGTCTCGCAGGCGATGCCGCCGATCTCACGGATTGCGCTGACCTTCACGACGGCGTTCGTCCCGCATCAGAACACAGCTTTCCAACGGTTCTTTCCCGGTTGAATCGCCCGGTAGAAGAGCCGCTGCTCGTTGAACGAGATCGACCGCCGCCCACGCCAGAACCACGATCGGTTCTTGTCATGCTCGAATGAATCGAGGTTGTAGAAGTCCTGAGGCGTCTGAACAACAGCCACCTGAGGATCCTCGAAGTAGCCGAGGGTGTGGGTCAAGAACCCGATGTCGGCGATGTGATCGGCATCGAGAACTCCAATCACATCGAGATCGAGCTGAGCAAGAGCATGATTGAGGTTGCCGGCCTTCGCATGGGTTCGCTCCTCGCGAGTGATATAGCGCGCGCCCAGCGACGCGGCCATCGCGCGCACCCAAAGTCGTTGTCCGTCATCCAGCACATACGTCTCATGCTGAGGTTCCAAGGCGACAGCCGCGGGCTTGGGCTACCTCGAAAAACTGCTTCCCCTGTCCATCGGCATGAAAAGGACATCGCGATAGGCGACCCCGCCATACTGCGGCGAACCGTCAAGCAAGCTGCGGAAAACCCGTAGCAGCGCTCCGCGACCGGCCACCGCTCCTGTACCCATGTGTCGATAAGCTTGACCGGTCAGGTCGAGTGCTTTGGAGGCTGCTGATAGAGCCTGAAGTAGATGTCGCATCGCATCGCCGTTGCCTCGCGTGCGAAGCTTGGACGCCACCATCTTGGCTTGCGGTGGGGCCGGACCGGTGAGCGACCCATCGCGGCGGGCAAGTGATCGCCGGCTCGCGGCGCTCAGCGAACGCTACTGCGAAGCGCTGTGCGCCGCCGACGCGCCGGCGGCAGAGGCGGTGATAACGGAGGCACTGGTTGCTGGCGTTGCGCCGACGACGATCCAGGTCCGTGTGATCACGCCCGCGATGGAGCGCATCGGGGAACTGTGGGAGCAGGGGAAGATGACGGTCGCTGACGAGCATGTCGCGACGGGCCTCAGCTATCGGGCGCTGCTGCCTCTCCAAGAGCCGCTGCAGACTGCGTCGCCGCGCTCGCGTGAGCGCGTCGTGCTCGCCGCCGTGGAGGGGCAGGCGCACGTGCTGGGATTGCGGATGGTCGCCGATGTGCTGGAGGGCGCGGGCTTCGACATGCTCTATCTCGGGGCGGATGTCCCGTCCAGTGCGCTGCGGGCGTTCGTTGCCGAGCACATGCCGGCCGTCATTGGACTGACCTCCACGCAGGCATGCGACACACCCCATCTCGCTCAGGCGATCCTCGCGATCCATGACGCTCACCCTTCGTGCCGGGTCATGCTCGGCGGCAGCGGCGTGCCGTACGAGTGGCGTGATGCGCCGTATCCGTGGGTGCCGAACGCTGCCGCCGTGCTCGACGCAGTCGAGGGGCTGCTGCACGACCCGCCTCAGAAGCCGCCGCCGGCGATGACACGGCTGCGCTCGACTATCGCGCAGACGCGGCCGTCACCGCCCGCGAGCGCCGTCGAGGATGAACGTCTTGCCGCTGAGGTCACCGACGCGAGCGAGGTCGCCCGCCGCTACGCGCGGCGGGCCGCTGAATACCGCTACCTCGCCTACCGCGACCCGCTTACCGAGCTACCGAACCGCCGCGCGTTCGACGACCACATGATCGCACTCAGTCGCCCAGGGCAACACAACGCGCTGCTCGTGATCGACGTTGACGAGTTCAAGGAGATCAACGACACCCAGGGCCACGAGGCCGGTGACGCACTACTCCGCCGGCTCGCGCAGGCGATCCGCAGCGCGGTTCGCGCCGGCGACACGGTTGCGCGCATCGGCGGCGACGAGTTCACCGTCCTGCTACCGCAGTGCACGCAGGTCGAGGCCCACCGCGTCGCCGAGCACATCCGCGCAGCCGTGCTGGAGATGAGCCGCGGCGAGGTAACGGTAAGCATCGGCGGCGCACCACTCGGCGCCGACCTACGCGGTGCGGTACTCAACGCCGATCGAGCGCTCTACGCCGCAAAGACCGCAGGTCGCAACCGCTCGGAGCTCACCGTAACGCCATAGCCGCGAGCTTGGATTCGGCGGCGCTCGTCCATACTTTGTTCCTGCACGCGATGGGCCTGAACGACCGGGGAAGGATGATCCGAAGGCTTTCGTTTTGAGGGTCTCGGAGCGCTGGGGTGGGGGGAGCGTCGGGGGTGAGATGGCCGAGGTGATCGAGGGACCGTAGGCGCTGACGGCCGCTTTGCCTGGGTGGAGCGTGGCGGTGGTCAACCCGGGGGTTGAGGCGGGTTCAACCCGTGGTTCAACCCGTGCTCCGACGACAGGACGCTTGGAGCGGGCGATCATGGCGGCATGACTACTATCGATTATCTCATCAACGCGGTTTTCGTTCTTGTTGTCGCGTTCGCGCGCGTCGGCTGGCTTGCGGGCGGCCTCTTGATCGCTGGGATCTGCGCGCGCATGGTGTTCGTGTTTGCGGTGAGCCACGGTGGCGAGTCGGCGATTCGTAGCTTCAGCATCGCTCACCATATTGGCGCCGCGGCTTGGCCGGTTGCGCTGGTGTCGATGGCGCTGTGCGAGGTCACCGCTCGCCTGGTCACGGTTCAGCTCCGTGGCCGCCGGTTGACGGCCACACAGGCCACGGCCCCGATCGCCGCCGCTGTCGCAGCGTGATCCGCTCGGCACGGCGCTTCGCATCCGGCCCGTCTTTGGCGGACCGGATGCGGTCTATCGTTTGCAGCCAATGTCCGGTTTGCGGCCGATGACCGCGATGGGAGAGCCTGCGAGGGCGGTCGAGAGGCCCGCGAGTTCGGGTCGCGAGAGTCGGCGTCTGGCTGAGGCCCGCGAGCGCGCCGGGCAGCGCCTTGCTCGTCAGCGTGGCACGCTGCGACCGCTGGGTTGGGCGGTCATGCTGGTCGTCGCGGCCGGGACTGTGAGCGGCCATCCTGCGCCGGGGCTGCAGGGCAAGGCCGCTGCGGTGACGCTCGCCGTGTGTGTATTTGTCGTGACGCTCGCGCTGGCGATCGGCGATCGGTTCACGCGGCGCGGCTACGGCGCGCAGGTCGCGGTCCTTGCGGCGATGGGCGTGGCGGGTGTCACGCTCGCCGCGCTTCAGCCGCGCGGCGCGACCGAGCTGGCCGCGGGATCAGCGGTGTGGATGGCCCTCGCGCGGCTGCCGTTGGCGCTCGGCACAAGCCGTCCGCTACGCATGCGAGCACGGGATCGCCTGACCACCCCGCAAGCTGTGCGAGTGGGATCCGCTGCCCATGCCAGACCTTGACCCCCCCGCCATCCTCGGCCATCAGGTTCTCGTCGATCCCACGGGTCGCCGTCGTCGTCGCCTTGCCATCGCCGGGCGCGTCGCGACGACGGCCCTGGGGCTGTGGCCGATTGTGCTGATCCTCGGCGGGCTCGGGTTGCAGCCGCTTGCGGGCCTCCCGGTCGTCGGCCACCTCGGCGTCCGTGAGGCCGCGCCTCCGGCGCTGCCCGAGCGGGTGCAGGCCGCCGTGGCCAGGCACACCACCGTCGCCCCGACGACGGGAGCGGTGCAGACGCCGGTAGGCACCGTGCCCGTCCCGTCGCGCCGCCCGGCCGTCACCGCACCGTCGCGTGCGAAGACGCGACAGCCAGCGCGGACGATGCCGGCGCCGGCACCCGGGCGCACCAAGACGACCCCCAGCCGCGGGCCCACGTCCCCGGCGCCCGCGCCCGCGCCCTCCCCTACCACGACGAGCCCGTCGATCACGGCGCCCGGGCAGACACGGACCTCGCCCGGGCAGACCAAGACGGGGACGAGCCCGTTCGACCACAGCGCCCGGACAGACACGGACTGCGCCCGGGCAGACCAAGACGGGACCGGGTCCGCCCACCACCACGCCCGGCACAACGCCCGGCGGGAGCGGCAACGCGCACGGCGCCAAGGGCACGGTGAGGACCCCTTGATGGGCACGGTCGATCCAGGTGAGGGCCCTCGGCGGGTCGCCGCGCTGCGCTCCCGCCTCAGGAACCCGCCCGGCCACTGGAAGCTGCTCGGTGTCTGCCTTGTGCTGCTCGGCGCGCTGATCGCCTTCCAGGGCTTCTGTACCCACACCATCGGGGCCGGTACCGAGGCGTCTGCGGACCTGCGGGCCGGAGCGCCGCTGAGTGGCTCGCGACCGCTGCTGGTGGCGCGGGGCGAGGAGCTGCGCTCACCGCAGCCAGATCCCGGCAAGCGGATCGCGCTGACGTTCGATGACGGCCCGGACCCGCGGTGGACGCCCAAGATCCTCGAGGTGCTCCGGCGCAAACGCGTGCCCGGGACGTTCTTCATGGTCGGCAGCCAGGCCGCCCGGCACCCCGATCTCGTGCGCGATGTCGAGCGGGCCGGTGAGGAGATCGGAAATCACACTTTCACGCACGCCGGGATGTCCACCGGCCCGGGCTGGCTGCGCCGTGCGGAGGTCGAACTCACCGAGGCCGTCCTGGTCGGCATCACCGGCCGCTACCCGCGGTTCATCCGCCCGCCGTACTCGGCGACCAGCGACGCGGTCACACCGAGGACCGAGCGCGCGCTGGCCAAGGCGGCGGGCGGGCGGTACATCATCGCGCTGGCCGACTACGACTCCCGTGACTGGGAGAGGCCGGGCGTCGCGAAGATCGTCCGCAACGCCACGCCACCGGCGGGACGCGGGGGCGTGATCATGTTCCACGACGGCGGCGGCGACCGCAGCCAGACCGTCGCGGCGCTCGCGCTGGTCATCCCGAAGCTCCGCGTGCAGGGCTACTCGTTCGTGGCACTGCGCGACATGCTCGGCCTCACGCGCGCGGAGGCAGAGCCGGCTGCCCCGTGGCTCGATCGCGCCCGCGGCACCGTGTTCTTGTGGGCCGTCGAGATGGCGTTCTGGGTGACCAGCGCGCTGGGCTGGATCATCGTCGCGATCGGCATCCTCGTCGTCGCCCGCGCCCTGTTCGTCCTGGCGCTCGCCCGGGTCCAGGTCCACCGCACGCGATCACGACCCTCCGTGGACTTCCAGCCGTCGGTCGCGGTCATAGTGCCGGCCTACAACGAGGCCGTCGGGATCGAGCGGACCGTGCGCTCGCTGATCGGAGCCGACTACCCCGACCTCGAGGTCGTCGTGGTCGACGACGGGTCCACCGACGGCACCGGGGACCTCGTCGAGGCGCTCGGGCTGCCCGGCGTCCGCCTGATCCGACAAGCCAACGGGGGCAAGGCCGCCGCGCTGAGCACCGGCGTGCTGGCCACCGAGGCCGAGGTCGTGGTGATGGTTGACGGCGACACCGTGTTCGAGCCCGACACCGTCACCAACCTCGTGCAGCCGCTCGCCGACCCAGCCGTCGGCGCGGTGTCGGGCAACACCAAGGTCGGCAACCGGGGCGGCCTGCTCGGCCGCTGGCAGCACATCGAGTACGTCATGGGCTTCAACCTCGACCGCCGCATGTACGAGGTGCTGCAGTGCATGCCCACCGTGCCGGGCGCCATCGGCGCGTTCCGCCGCAGCGTCCTGGTCGAGGTCGGCGGCGTCTCCAGCGACACGCTCGCCGAGGACACCGACCTGACGCTGTCCATCGGCCGGCGCGGACACCGGGTGCTCTACACCGAGTACGCCCGCGCATGGACCGAGGCGCCCTCGACGCTCGGCGGGCTGTGGCGCCAGCGCTACCGGTGGTCGTTCGGCACGATGCAGGCCGTCTGGAAGCACAAGGGCGCGATCGTCAGCCGCGACCGGAACGACCGCCGGATCGGCCTGCGCGCGCTGCCCTACATGATCCTGTTTCAGATTCTGTTGCCCCTCGTGGCGCCAATGATCGACCTGTTCGCGCTCTACGGCCTCGTCTTCAACGACGCCGTGCCGGTCCTCGCCTTCTGGCTGGGCTTCAACCTGCTGCAGCTCGTGATCGCCGTGATCGCCTTCCGGCTCGACGGCGAGTCGCTGCGCCCGCTCTGGGCCCTGCCCCTGCAGCAGTTCGTCTACCGCCAGCTCATGTACCTCGTGATCATCGAGTCCACCATCTCCGCACTGGTGGGCGCCCGCGCCTCCTGGAAGACCACCCCGCGCACAGGCGACGTCGAGCCCCCGCCAGCCGTCGAGCCATCGCTCGCCTGACCAGAAGGCTCAGTCGGACATTTCCGCGCCCCGGACCACCCGCGCACGGTCGTTAACGAATGATTCGGGCTCTAGACGCATGTTCGATTCCAATCAGGTGCTCAGATAAGTAGCGTGCAGGGCACGGCGTTACCAAAAAGGGGGTCCTAAATGGTTGTTGTATCGAGGCAAAATGTACGGGTAGCTAGGTGCATCCTGATACTTGGGATGCTGGTGGCGTTGGCAGCACTGACATTCGCCGCTTCCGCCACAGCAGCGACAGTTGGGGGCGGTTCAGGTTCAGCGGGCAGCTTCGTAATCGGCGATGGCAACGCAGGCATCGGGACCTCGGTCACGTTCTGGGGAGCGCAGTGGTGGACGGCGAACACGCTCAGTGGTGGCTTGGCGCCAGCCTCCTTCAAGGGCTTCGCCAACACTCCGGAAACGTCACCCGCGTGCGGGACCAACTGGTTAACCGGACCGGGCAACAGCTCGGGCCCCCCGCCCGGTCCGCTGCCGGAATTCATTGATGTGATCGTCACGAGTCACGTCACGCAGTTGGGGTCAACGATTTCGGGCGACACTCAGAAGGTGGTCGTGGTCAAGACCGACTCCGGTTACGCGCCCGACCCGGGCCATGCGGGCACCGGCACGGTCGTCGAAGTGGTGTGTGGTTCGTCTGGTGGTGAGCCCGGCTGAGCTCCAGCCGCGAAGAGAGCGACACAGTGCCGCTTGTGCGACTCAACGGACCCGCCGGTGAACCAGCAGGGGCGGGGCATCATTGGCCGGCGTCAACCTCTTTGCGTCAGCGCCGCGAGCGGCGGAACGCGCGGGCCTGTGCGTCGCAGAACTCGCGCAGGTTGAGGATCCGCCCCTCTTCGGGGGGCAACTCACGGTCATGGACCTCGCCATGTATCACGAAGCGCTGCCAACCTCTGCCGGTCTTCGGGTCAAAGAAGCTGATGTAGCCGTCTTCGAGGATTTCCAGCGGTTTGGTCACGGCGCCGGTGTGGGAGTACTTGCCTTCAGCCTTCGAGGCCGGAGTGCGGTAGTAGGAGGGGAGCACGAAGTCGCTGAGTGGCACGCCACCAACCTGGTAGCTGGTTTCCTCGCAGGGGTCGCCCGGCTCCATCAGGTAGCGGACACGGGGACTTGTTCCCACCCAGCTGGGGAGTGCCGCAGCGGTGTGCAGGCGCGAGCCGAAGGGGTCGACCAACATCTCGATCAGCTCGTGGCTGGCGGTGACGGTCCAGTTCCCCTCTTCAAACCCGACGATGGCGTAGGGCTGGCCATGTTCATCGGCATGGTAGCCGGCGGCTTCTTCATCTCCGGTCACCAGCTTTATTTCAACGCGCCAGGTACCGGCGGGCGCCTCCGCATAGGCGCCAACGCTCGCGGCGACTTTCCAGACCGGCGCGACATCGGCCTGGATCTGCTCGTTGAGCGCTCCGGCGACCTCTGCCAGTCGCGCCGCATCGATTTTGCCGGTGGCGTCAACCAGCGCGACGTGCACCGGGATTGCTGCTGTGCTCATCTGCTTACCCCCTGATCGCGATCTTTCGAGGTGTCGGCATGGTACCATACTCCAATACGGTGCCGCCCGTTCGGTCTACCCGGCTGATTCGCAGTTTCGTAACAACCCTCGCTTGTCGAGGCCGCAGAGTTCAAACCAGGCCGTCAACCATCAGATCCTGAATCGCCTCCACCGTCCTTCGCCGAGCTTGCCGAGCGACCGGCTCCATGAGATCCCCAAGGAAGCCATCCAGGTTCCGACGTTGTACCCGAGACCGTATTTGGCTCTGGAGGCCAGCCCTCTACGTCCTCGCCATGCAGCCGGGAGCTGGACAGCTGCGCACGGCTCGCGCGCGAGCTGCTCTGGCGCTGGCTTTCCCCGGCGCGGGCGGGTGGCCCCCCACACATTGGCCAGCCGGCCAGTATGATCGATGGAGCGTGCACCAGCGATCACGGAGGCCCCTATGGCGTCGGTCGGCAGCGATCTGAGCAGCGGCGCTCCCCGGGCGGGGAGTGAGGATCTCGAGGAGGTGCTCGTGGTGGAGCGCGAGCGGTGGAGGGAGGGGCCGCCGCACGAGCTGTTCGGGCGGCTGCGGCGGGAGTGCCCGGTGCACTGGACGCGGGAGATCCCGGAGTTCCCGATCGAGGAGGGCTTCTGGTCGGTGACGCGCCCGGAGGACATCCACGCGGTGAGCCGCGACTGGCGCACGTACTCCTCGGAACTGGGCGGGGTGACGGCTGGTCCTCGGCGGTCTTCCCGATCGAGCTGACGCGGGCGATGTTCATCGGGATGGACCCCCCGAAGCACGACCGCGTGAAGGCGCTCTTCCAGGCGGGCTTCACGCCGAAGCGGATCGCGGCGCACGAGCGGCGAGATCCGCGCGATCGCCATACGCGTCCTCGACCGGCTGGAGGGGCGCGAGCGGTGCGACCTCGTGAGCGACGTCGCGCAGCCGGTGGTCTCGCGCGTGATCGGGAGCTTCATGGGGATCCCGCGAGGAGGACGACGCGGTGTGGGCGCGGCTGATGAACTCGACGCTCGGGGCGGGCGACCCGGACCTCAACCCGGAGGGCATCGAGGGCGTCGCTCGAACGGGACATCCCGGAGATCTTCGAGCGCTGCAAGAAGATGATCGCCGAGCGCCGGGAGCACCCGACGGACGATCTCACGAGCGTGCTGGTGCACGCGGAGGTCGACGGGCGAGCATGCTCGAGGAGCACGAGATCGTGATGGGCTTCTTCCTGCTGGTGGCGGCGGGCAACGACAGCACGAAGGCGACGTACTGCAGCGGGATGCGGGCGCTGATGGAAAACCCCGAGCAGCGCGCGGCTGCTGCTCGAGGACCCGTCGCTGATCCCGGGCGCGGTGGAGGAGTCGCTGCGGATGTTCCCCGCGTTCGCCCACTTCCGGCGCACTGCGACGTGCGACACGGAGCTCGCGGGCCAGCAGATCAAGGAGGGCGAGAAGGTGGTGATGTGGTACGCCTCCTCGAGCCGCGACGAGTCGCCGCTACGAGGACCCGGACCGCTTCGATGTGCGGCGCAACCCCGAGCACCAGGCGTTCGGCGCGGGCGGGCGGCACTTCTGCCTGGGCACCGCGCTCGCGCGGCTGGAGCTGAGGGTCATGTTCGAGGAGACGCTCAGGCGCTTCCCGGCGATGGAGCTCGACGGCCGCCAGACGGTGGTGGAGTCGGCGTTCATCAACCAGCTCAAGACGCTCCCCGTGAAGCTCGCCCCGTAGCGCACGGCAACGGGCGCCCCAGGTCGGACGCCCCGCCTGCGCGTCAATACGGTGCTCGAAGGCTCGGCGCGAACATGGGGAAGTGGCGGACGTTCGTGGTGAGGAGCTCGGCGTCGAACACGATCGCCGTGGCGGCGATCAGGTAGTCCACGTCGTCGATCCCGCTGAACGCCTTGCGGTGCTTGCGCGCGAGTGAGCCCGCAGTGCGAGCGACGTCCTCATCGACGGGCAGCCACAGGCAGGCCGAGAGGAACTGCTCCAGCCCGTCCAGCTCATCCGGTCGCACTCCCGCCAGGAGCTCGAAGCGGACGAGCTCGCTCGCCGCGAGCGGCTCATCCTCCTCCGCCAACCGCCCCAGCAGCTCCACGGCTGGCTCGGCGCCGCGCAGATGGTTGACCGCGACCGCGGTATCCAGGAGCTTCACTGCAGGCCGTGCCGCCGCAGGCGCTCATCCAAGCTTCCCCGGATGGCATCCACGTACTCCGCACCCGTGAAGCCCCGGCCGCGCCAGGAGCCCGCGCTCGCCGCGAGCGCCCGGCTCCTCTCGGCCTTGCCCGCCACGCCGAACGCCTCCCTCACCGCACGCCGTATGAGCTCCGATCGGGTGGCCCCCACCGCGCGCGCGGCGCGATCGAGAAGCTCCAATTCCTCATCCCCCAAGTATACCTGTGTGCGACCCATATACACCACTATACACCCCGCGCCGCGGTCCCCGACCGAAACCGGGGCCGCAGCCGTGCGGGGGCGGTACTGCCCAGGCCACCCCGCTCAGCGGCCCGCGCCGGGGCGGCGGCGCTGGGCGAGGCGGATGGAGAGGCCCGCGGCGAGCAGGAGCACGCCGGCGCCGACGACCCACGTGAGGTTCAGCCCGGTGAAGGGCAGCGTGGACGCTTTCGGCGTCACCGCGGTCGTGGGGGTCGTGGTGGTGGGCGCGGTGGTGGGAGTGGTTTTGGTCGCTTCTTTAGAGGGTTCGACTTCTTTTTTCGGTTCGGTGTTGGTTTTGGGGGTGGGCGCTGTCTGGCTGTAGCCGGAGGTCCCGTTGCTCGATGTCCCGCTGCTCGTCTGCGCGAGGGCGGGCGCGGCGGGGACGATCAGCGCCAGCGCAGCCGGCAGTGCGAGCAGCTCGCGGCGCGCGATGCGCCGCCGGCCGCGGCGTGCTGGCCGATCTTCGATCGGTCGACGGCTGGAGGTCTCGTTGACCGATGCTGCACCTGCTGTCTGCGACCTGCTCGAAGTCATCTCATGGGTCCGCATCATGCGCACCTCCCGTGTTCGGTGTTCGGTTGTGGCCCCGGCGGGGGCGGGACCGCTGTCTGGGGTCAGGCGAAGTCTATTGCGAAGCCAGGATCGCTTCTTTGCCGTCCTGTTCGGGTTCTACCCGGAGTCTGGTTCTCCTGCCCGCGCGGCTCTCCCGCCTGCTCCCGTGCGCGGCCTCACCGCTCTCCGGAGGCGGGCGCCCCCGCCTTCACGCGCCCCTGAAGCTCCCCCTCCTGCAGCTGGGCGCGCAAAACCTTCTTGTCGAACTTGCCCACGCTCGTTTTGGGGACCTCCGCGATGAAGGCGAACTCGTCCGGGAGCCACCACTTCGCCACGCGGGGGCGCAGGTGCTCGATCAGATCCTCCGGGGTCGCCGTCGCGCCCTCGCGCAGCACCACGCAGCAGAGGGGGCGCTCGGACCAGCGCTCGTCCGGCTTGGCGATCACCGCCGCCTCGATCACGTCCGGGTGAACCATCAGCTCGTTCTCCAGCTCCACCGAGGAGATCCACTCCCCCCCGGACTTGATCACGTCCTTCGCGCGGTCGGTGATCCGCACGAACGCCTGCTCGTCGATCGCCGCGATGTCCCCCGTGCGCAGCCACCCCTCCTCGAACTTCTCATCGCCCGAGGTGTCGTTGTAGTAGCTGCGCGCGATCCACGGGCCCCGCACCTGGATCTCGCCCGTGGACTCCCCGTCCCACGCCACCTCCCGCCCGTCGTCGCCCATCAGGCGCAGCTCCACCCACGGCAGGGGCTTGCCCTGGAGCGCCCGCTCGTCCCAGTAGCGCTCGTCGTGCCCCCGGTCCTCGGGGGGGTCGGAGAACGTCGCCACCGGGCTCGTCTCCGTCATCCCCCACCCCTGGTGGATCACCACCCCGTGGCGCTCCTCGAAGTCCCTCATCAGCTGCCGCGGCACCGCCGAGCCCCCGCACACGGCGTTCGTGAGCGAGGAGAGGTCCACCTCGCGCGTGTCCGCGTAGCGCAGCAGGTCCGCGAAGATCGTCGGCACGCAGCCCACCACCGTCGGGCGCTCGGACTCGATCGCCCGCGCCAGCGACTCCGCTCCCAGGAAGCGGTCGGGCATCACCAGGTCCGCCCCGCAGAGCGCCGCCGCGTGCGGCAGGCCCCACGCGTTCGCGTGGAACATCGGCACCACCACCAGCGCCCGCTCGCGCCGCGAGAGCCCCAGGTTGTCCGCCATCAGCGACGCCGTCGCGTGCAGGCAGATCGAGCGGTGCGAGTACAGCACCCCCCTCGGGTTGCCCGTCGTGCCGCTCGTGTAGCACAGCGCCGCCGCCTGGCGCTCGTCGAGCTCTGGGTAGTCGAAGGGGCCAGGTCCGGCCTCCTCCAGGAGCTCCTCGTAGCGCAGCACGTTCGGCAATGAGGGGTGGGCGGGATTCGAATCCCCATCGCCCATCAAAATGAAGTGGCGCACCCCCTCGAACGACGGGGCGAGCGGCTCCAGCAGCCCCACGACCGAGTCATCGACGAAGATCACCCGGTCCTCCGCGTGGTTGACGATGTACGTCAGCTGCTCCGCGAACAGGCGAATGTTCAGCGTGTGCAGCACCGCCCCCACGCACGGGATCGCCATGTACAACTCGAAGTGGCGCTGGTTGTTCCACGCGAACGTCCCCACCCGGTCCCCGTCCTCGATCCCCAGCCGCCGCAGCGCGCGGGCGAGGCGATCGACCCGCTCGGAGACCTCTCCGAAGCTCGCCCGCACCGGCTCCCCCTGCGTGAGCGTGACCACCTCCGCGGAGGGATGGCAGTCCCGCATCCGCCGCCGCGCGTGCTGCAGGGTCAGCGGAAAGTCGTTCTGCATCAGCCCTTCGAGCATGGTCACCGCAGCATACCTATGAGCGCCCGCTCCTCCGAGCCCAGCGGCGTGGGCAGCGCGTCGAGGGCGAACCACCCCACCGCCGCGATCTCCACCGGGTCCGCGCGCACCCGCGCGGGGTCGGGGAGCTCCGCGCGCACATACGTAAGTCGCACCGCGAGCCGGTCCAGGCGAGTATCGAACATCCCCACCTCCCGCAGCTGCAACTCGCGCAGCCCCAGCTCCTCCTCCATCTCCCGCGCGGCCCCCTCGAGCGGTGGCTCCCCGCGACGCACCGCCCCGCCCGGCAGGTACCACGTGTCCCGCCGCCCATAGGTGTGACGCACCAGCAGCACCTTCTCCCCATGGGTCAGCGCGCACTTCACGCCGCTGCTCCGACGCCGCCACACCGACGCGCGCAGTTGCAAGCCCCACCACGCCACGCGGTAGCACCGCTGCATCACCTTCACGCGTACGGAGCGCATCACCCGACCCCACCCCTGACCCCCCTTGTGGGGGTCCTCATCCAAACAAAAACCCCGCGCACATCACACGCGCTGACCGAAGCCGGGAGACACTCGCCTCCGGCGAGCATCCCCGTTTCGGCCAGCTCGCCAGCCCGCGCTCAGATCGCGGTAGATCCCGCGCGTGCGGCGCGCCACGTCGCTCCAGTCGAAGCTCAGCACGTGCTCCGAGGCCTCCGCCACCAGGCGGTCGCGCAGCTCCGTGTCCGTCAGCAGGCGTTCGATCATCACGCCCAGGTGCGCCGCGTCGCCGCCGTTGAAGCGCAGGCCCACCCGCTCCCCCGCCGGCACCACCTCGCGCAGGCCCCCCGTGTCCGCCACGATGCACGGGCAGCCCGACGCCATCGCCTCCAGCGCCACCAGCCCGAACGGCTCGTACAGCGAGGGCACCACGCACAGGTCCGCGATCCGGTACAGCGAGTGCAGCGCGTCGTCCCCGATCCACCCCAGGAACCTCCCGTGCCCCAGCAGCCCCAGCTGCCGCGCCTGCGCCTTCAGCTCCTCCTCGTGCGTGCCGCTGCCCGCCACCAGGAACCGCACGCTCCCCACCCGCTCGATCACGCCCGGCAGCGCGTCCAGCGCAAGCTGAAAGCCCTTCTCGTACACCAGCCGCCCCACCAGCACCACCAGCCGCTCCTCCGGGGCCGCGAACTCCCGCCGCAGCGCCTCCAGGTCCCCCACCGGCCGCAGGTCCCGCGGGTCGATCCCGTTCGGGATCACCGCGAGCCGGCTCTCCTCGATGTCGAAGATGTCCGCCACGTGGCCCCTCATGTAGTGCGAGCACACGATCACCGAGTCCGCCCGCCGCGCCATCCACCGCTCCACCCCGTGGATGTGCGCCTGCGGCTCCTCCTGCACCCAGCCCTGGTGGCGCCCGTGCTCGGTCGCGTGGATCGTCGTCACGTACGGCACCCCCAGGCGCTCCGCCAGCTCCGCCCCCGCGTGCGCCACCAGCCAGTCGTGGCCGTGCACCAGCTCGTAGGAGCGCTCCTCCGCCAGCGCCTCCCCCGCCGCCAGCATGTCCTCGTTCATCCGCTCCACCCACCCCACGAAGCGGTCCAGGTCCCGCGGCCAGCGCGGCTCCCGCACGCGGTACACGCTCACCCCCGCCCGCTCCTCCACCTCCAGGGTGTCCCCCGTGCCGCGCGTCAGCACATCCACCGCCACGCCCTGGCGCACCAGCTCCTCCGCGAGCTTGCGCACATGCCGCGCCAGGCCCCCCTCGATCACGGGCGGGTACTCCCAGGAGAGGATCAGCACACGGTCGGCCAAGGTACGCACCCTATCTCTCCCGCTCCCCCACCGCCAAACGAAGCGGGCAAGGGCCTTCGACACGGGCATGCCGGCCGATCTTCGATCGGTCGAGCGCTCGAGGGTCGAGCGAAGCGGGCAGGGCGACACCAACGGAGCGGGCAGGGCGGCCGGCGCCGGGGAGGAAGTCGTACCCCGGCGCCGGCCAGCCGGCGCATGACGGACCCTTGGAGCTATCACCGCCGGCAGCTTGCGGGGCGCCGTCCGCTCCCTTCGGCGCCGCCGATCGCGTGGTCGCGTCGAGCTCCCCCCGAGGCCCCCGTAGCGACTTGTCTGTAGACTATCTGTCCGAGCACCGCGAAGCTTCCCCCATGGAGACGGTGGAGCGATTCGCGAGCAATCTGCGCCGGGAGCGCCTCGCTCGGGGCATGACCCAGGAAGGCCTCGCCGACGCCGCCGAGCTGCACCGTACCCACATCTCGCTGCTGGAGAAGGCCAAACGCGATCCCAAGCTCACCACGATCGCAAAACTCGCCCGCGGCCTCGACACCACACCCGGGCAACTGCTGCGCGGCGTGAGCGCCGAGCCGCCCTCGCGCTGAGGCTCGCCTACCCCGCGGGCGCCGTCTCCGCCTCGTCGCCCACACCCCAGCGATTCACGGTGCGCCGCAGCTGGAAGTACGCGATCGCGCCCGGGATGCTCGGCAGCCAGAAGGCGAACAGGCGGTACACCAGCACCGCGGGCACCGCCAGGCTCGGGCTCACCCCGAACGCCACGAACGCGCCGATCATGCCCCCGTCCACCACGCCGATCCCGCCCGGCAGCGGCAGCAGGTTCGCGAGCATCCCCACGAAGTACGCCTGCACCAGCACCGCCACCGGCGGCGCCTCCCCGAAGGCGCGAAACGACGCGTACAGCACCGCGATGTTGAAGGCCCACCACGTCACCACCCCGATCATCGCCAGGTCGGGGTGGCGCAGCTTCTGAAAGGCGAAACGCACCCCCGCGGAGATCGAGGCGGGGCCGCTGGCGAACCGGCGCAGCCAGCGCGCCAGCCAACCCAGCCCTTCGTGATCCAACCCCGCGGACCATCCGCTCGCGCTCCCGGCCGGTCGCCCGCCGAGCTTCGCTTCGCGACCCGAGCTCAGGCGCTCCAGTCGGCGCTCGAGATCTTCGGGCACGAACGCGATCGCGAGGAACACCGCGATCCCCACCGCCCCCACGATCGCCGGGACGATCGTGATCGCGAACGGGTGCGGGCCTTCGAAGACGCCCGTGTAGAGGCCCACCCCGCACACCACCAGCGCCGCAAGGTACACCCCGTAGAGCAGCACCAGGAAGGCGATCATCCGCTGCGCCACCTCCCGGCCCTCCATCCCCGAGCGGCGCAGCGACCACGCCGTGATCGCCACCCCCCCCGCGCCCCCCGCCGCGAACAGGCGCGTCGCCGCCAGGCCCGCCATCGTGATCTGGTAGCTGTGGCGCCACCGGATCGGCGAGCCCGGGGGCACGTGCACCCCCTGGAAGATCGCGATGTAGCTCGCCATCGAGACGAGCTCCACGAGCAGCGCCACCGCGATCCACCACGCGTCGCCTTCGCCCAGCCGGTCCCACGTGTGCCTCACACCGCCCAGCTGGGGAAGCACCACGTACAGGAACGCCAGCGCCGCCAGCACGAACGCCGCGATCCCCAGCATCCGCCGATGGGTCATCCCCAGGCGCGGCATCTCCTCGCGCTCGGAGTCACCACCGACCCGCTCCGCGCGAGCGGACCCGGGTCGGGAGAGCTCGGAATCCACCACCCGCCGCGGCCGCCGGCCGATCTCCGATCGGTCGCCGCGCGGGCGTATCCGGGCGCCATCCGCCGTCAGCACCTCCGCCTGCAGCAGAGCCATACCCGTCTCCTTCGACGCCCCCCCGGCCTGCCCCTGCGCGGAGACCGAGGCCCCCTCCCCCTCCGCGCTCCCCGCCGCGGCCCGCATCCGCCCACCTGCCCGCCCTTGCGCGGGGCTCTCGTGCTCCTCCTCGCGCGCCGCGGCGGGCGCGACCCGCTCGGGGTCCACCTGCGCTCCCCTCGCCTTCCGCGCCTTGCTCCGCACCCCGTTGGCCTCCACCTCGCTCCCGCCTCACCCGGCCCCGTGCGCCTTCGCCTCCAGCGCCGCCACCGCACGCCGGGAGCGCTCGAGGACCGGGCCCGCCCGTGGTCCCAGACGGCGCACCGCGGCCGTCAGGGCCGCTCCCGCGAGCAGGTCCACGGCATAGTGCTCCCCCAGGTACACCAGCGCGAACCCCAGCGTCGAGGTGTACGCCCACCCCACGGCGCCCGCCACCGCTCCCGTCTCGGCGAGCAGCAGCGCAGCCATCACGGATGTCGCGAAGTGCAGCGAGGGCATCGCAGCCAATGGATTGCCTCCAAACACACTGTAGAGGGGCCCCCAGCCGTCACGCCAGAACGACGCCCCGTACTCCACCATCATCCGCCGCACCTCGATCATCCCGCGCGGCGCCCGATGCTCCTCGCCCGCCCCCTCGCTCTCGCCTGATCCAGCGACCCCACCCGCCAGGCCGTTCTCCGGGGCCGACGCCGCGTACCACGGGGGCGCCGTCGGCAGCACCCAGTAGACCATCGCGCCGATGTCGAACACCGCGTAGGTCAACGCCGCCGCCCGCTCGAAGCGGCTGGGATGGCGCAGGAGGATGTATGCCAGGGCGCCGTGCGGCACCATGAACCACGACCAGTGCGCCCACACCAGCGCCCTGTCCAGAGTCCGCCACCGCGGGCCCTCCGGACCGACCCGCGCGAGCCGGTGCTGCAGGCGCACCGTCGGGAGCTCCCCCAGACCGAGCACGCGGTCGATCGCGATCGGGTAGTCCACGTGCACCCGCCGCGTCTGCCGCGCCGGGTCGTCATAGGGCGACTTGTACGCCGCCATGTACGCCCACATCTGCAGGCAGCACGTCGCCACGTCGCGCGAGCGCGAGCGCCGCACCGCCACGCACAGGCCGATCGGCGCGCAGAACGCCACCGTCTGCGTCACCAGCGGCGGCGCGCTCACCCTCCTGCGCACCAGCGGCGCCAGCACGCCCGCCGCGACCACTGCCCAGGCGGTTGCTCTGATCGCCCTCGACCGCCGCACAGGGCCGGGAGTATACGGGCCCCCGCCCAGCCCCTTCAGCCGCCCGCGCTGAGCGTCAGCCGCCCGCCGCTGCCCGAGGCGGCCGCGGCCTCCACCAGCGCGTCCACGAACGGACTCCCCGGGTCTGCCTCGGGATGCCACTGCACGCCCAGCACGAAGCGCCGGTCGGGCAGCTCGATCGCCTCGGGCAGCTCGTCGCGCACCGAGAAGCCGCTCACCCGCAGACCGTCGCCGATGCAGTCCACCCCCTGGTGGTGGTGGGACTTGGTGGCGTGCAGGGTCTCGCCCGCGACCCGCGCCGCCAGCGAGCCCTCGATCAGGCGCACCTCGTGGTCGGCGCCGTCGAACGAGCCCGGCACCGAGAGGTGTTCGTGGTGGCCGAAGCGCTCCGGCAGGTGCTGCAGGAGCGTGCCCCCCAGGGCCACGTTGATCAGCTGCATCCCCCGGCAGATGCCCAGCACCGGCAGCTCGCGCGCAAGCGCCTCGCGGAAGATCGCGATCTCGCAGACGTCGCGCTCGGGGACCGTGCCCACCGTCTCGGGATGAGGCTCGGCGCCATAGCTCGCGGGGTCGATGTCGGCGCCGCCCGCCAGCATCAGCCCGTCGAGCAGGTCAAGAACCTCGCCCGGATCCTCGACGAGCACCGGGTCCGGCGGGATCATCACCGCCAGCGCACCCGCGTTCTGCACCGCGTCGACGTAGCTGCGCGGGAGCAGCATCGCCTGCTGATCCCACACGCTCCAGCGCGCGCGCTCCAATGCTGCGCAGATGCCGATCACCGAACGGGACATTCCAACACCATAGGATCGCCAACACGCACGCCACCCCGCCGAGAGGAGCAGAGCGATGAGCGAGACCGACGCCGGCGCCACCCTTGAGACAGTCAATCTGCTGAGCGGCCCCGAGGGGGTCGCCACGATCGAGCTCAACCGCCCGCAGGCCCTCAACGCCTGGAACCAGCAGC
Source organism: uncultured Solirubrobacterales bacterium (assembly GCA_963813765.1). Taxonomy (GTDB): domain Bacteria; phylum Actinomycetota; class Thermoleophilia; order Solirubrobacterales; family Solirubrobacteraceae; genus Palsa-744. The sequence goes on along the minus strand of CAWFAB010000004.1, from coordinate 764,184 downwards.
TCGGCCTCGACCTGCTCGCCGCGCTGCGCCGCGTGGGCGAGGAGGGTGCGGTGCGCGCCGTGGTGATCACAGGGGCCGGGCGCGCGTTCTCCTCCGGGGCCGACCTGAAGGACTTCGGCGCCCAGCTGACCCCCGAGGGCCGTCCCGACGTCTACAAAACGCTGACCGAGCGCTACCACCCGATCATGCACGCCATCCGTGAGCTTCCCAAGCCCGTGGTGGCATCAGTCAACGGCCCCGCCGTCGGCATCGGCTGCTCGCTGGCGCTCTGCTGCGATCTCGTGCTCGCCGCCCAGAGCGCCTACCTCCTGCTCGCGTTCGTGAACATCGGGCTCGTGCCCGACGGGGGCTCCTCGCTGTTCGTGCCCACCCGGGTCGGCATGGCGCGCGCCACCGAGATGGCGATGCTCGGCGAGCGCATCTCCGCCGAGCAGGCGCTCCAGTGGGGGCTGATCAACCGCGTCTTCCCCGACGAGCGCCTCCAGGAGGAGACCGCCGCGCTGGCGCAGCGCCTCGCGAGCGGACCCACGCGCTCCTACGCCGGCGCCAAGCGCCAGCTCAACAGCTGGCTCTACGCGCGCATGGCCGAGCAGCTCGAGCTGGAGGCCCAGATCCAGCGGGAGATGGCCGGCGGCGAGGACTTCATCGAGGGCGTCACCGCGTTCGTGGAGAAGCGCCCGCCCCGGTTCCACGGGCGTTGACGCGCGTTCCGGGCGAGCCTGAATAGAATCCCGCGCGCCTTGAGCCACCTCATCCCCTCAACGCTCGCCTTCTTCACCCCGCAGTCGGGCGGTTCGCCGAACGCGAACGAAATCGCGAGCCTCTACAAGATCACCCTCTACATCGCCCTCGTGATCTTCGTCGGCGTCGAGGGGGCGCTCGGGTATACGCTCTACAGGTTCCGCGCGCGCAGGGGCGCCGTGGCGGCCCAGATCCGCGGGAACACCCGCCTCGAGGTCGGCTGGACGGTGGGCGCCGCACTCATCCTGGTCGTGCTCGCGATCATCACCTTCCTCAAGCTCTCCTCGATCCAGGATCCGCAGAACTCAGGTCCCAGCGGCGACACGCTCGTCGGGCAGAGCGGCCAGCTGTACGCCACCGCCAGCCGCCACCTGCCGCCGAACGGCAAATCGCTCAACATCACCGTGATCGGCCGCCAGTACCTATGGCAGTACGTCTATCCGGGCCCCAACAATCCCGATGGCCTGGGGGCGCCGTACTCCTACGAGGAAATGGTGGTCCCCACGGAAACCACCGTCACGCTCGACATCGTCTCCGAGGACGTGGTCCACTCCTGGTGGATCCCCGCGCTCGGGGGCAAGTTCCAGGCCGTCCCCGGCTACCACAACTACGCGTGGTTCAAGATCTCAAAGCCCGGCGTCTACCGCGGGCAGTGCGCGAACATGTGCGGCCGCGGGCACGCCCGCATGATCGCCACGGTGCGGGCCATCCCGCCCGCGCAGTTCGACGCGTGGCTGGCCGAACAGAAGCGGCTGATCGAAGAAGCCAACGCCGACGCAAAGATCGAACGGGCAAAGCTACGCGGCCAGAGCGGCCCCGGACAGGTCGAGAACCCCTGACCCCCCGCCCATCCGCAATCACCAGCCCAGCCACCACGAGAACAGACCCGGACCCAGCACCCCACGGATAGATCCGCCCGAGAGAGAAGAGAATCAAGCACCGATCATGGCCGCCTACGCCGCCCCCGCACCCCAGATAGTCGCCCACCGCGCCGAGCGCGAGGCCCGCGGCTGGACGAGCTGGCTGACGACCACCGACCACAAGCGGATCGGGATCATGTACATGGTCACCACCTTCGTGTTCTTCATCCTCGGCGGCGTCGAGGCGCTGATGATCCGCCTGCAGCTCGGTGCCCCCGGGAACACGCTGGTCAGCCCCCAGACCTACAACCAGCTGTTCACGATGCACGGGACGACGATGATCTTCCTGTTCGTCGTGCCGATGATGGCGGGGCTCGGCAACTACTTCCTGCCGCTGATGATCGGCGCGCGCGACATGGCCTACCCGCGCCTGAACGCGCTCTCCTACTGGCTGCTGCTCGCCGGCGGTCTCGTCTTCTACGCCTCGATCTTCTGGAACCCCCCGGAAGCGGGCTGGAGCAGCTACGTGCCGCTCGCGAACGCCTTCTACTCCCCCGGCGGCGGCGAGGACGCGTGGATCTACCTGATCCACCTCACCGGGCTCTCCTCGATCCTCGGCGGCGATCAACTTCTACGCGACCGCCGCCAACATGCGCGCGCAGGGAATGAGCTGGGGCCGGCTGCCGCTGTTCGTGTGGGCGATGCTCACCTACTCGGTGCTGATCATCTTCGCGATGCCCGTGATCGCCGCGGCCGTCACGATGCTGCTCGCCGACCGCCACTTCGGCACCCACTTCTTCGACCCCGCCCAGGGCGGCTCGCCGCTGCTGTGGCAGAACCTCTTCTGGTTCTTCGGACACCCCGAGGTCTACATCATGATCCTGCCCGGCTTCGGGATCGTCTCGGAGATCCTGCCCGTGTTCGCGCGCAAGCCGATCTTCGGCTACAAGGCGATCGCGGCCGCAACCGTGGCGATCGCGTTCCTCGGCTTCCTCACCTGGGCGCACCACATGTTCACGACGCCGATCCCCGAGGTCATCCTGATCTTCGTGATGCTCAGCTCGTTCCTGATCGCGGTCCCCACCGGCGTGAAGATCTTCAACTGGATCGCCACGCTGTGGCGGGGAACGATCGAATTCAAGACGCCGCTGCTGTTCTGCGCGGGCTTCATCTCGCTGTTCCTCATCGGCGGCATCTCCGGCATGTTCCTCGCGGTCTTCCCCGTCGACTGGCAGCTCAACGAAACCTACTTCGTGGTCGCCCACCTCCACTTCGTGCTGATGGGCGGCTCCGTGTTCACGATCTTCGCGGCGATCTACTACTGGTTCCCGAAGATCACCGGGCGGATGCTCAGCGAGGGCCTCGGCAAGCTCAGCTTCTGGCTGATGTTCGTCGGCTTCCTCGCGACCTTCCTGATCCAGCACGTGATCGGCCTCGACGGGATGCCGCGGCGCGTGTACGAGTACGACAACGTCGGCCACCTCGCGCTCTACAACCTGATCTCCACGGTCGGCTCGTTCATCCTCGCCGCGGGCGTGCTGGTCACGGTCGTCAACGTCGTGCGCAGCCTCAAGCGCGGGCGTGGTCGCCGGGCCCGACCCGTGGAAGGCGAACACGCTCGAGTGGTTCACCACCTCGCCCCCGCCCGCCAACAACTTCGACGTGATCCCGCGCGTGCGCTCGGCCGAGCCGATGAAGGACATCCGCCGGGAGATCGAGCGGCGCGCCACTACGGCGGCGGGCGGGCACCGGGCGACGCGCGCGACCGTGCCCGCCGGGGCCACGCAGGTGGGCGTGTAGCGTGCCTTCCGGCGCCCGCGCGTGACTCAGGTCCCGATGGACGGCTCCCCGGCACGCCTCTCGTCGCTTCGCCGATCGACGCCGCGCGGCTCGGCATGGCCCCGCGCACACGCCGGCTGCCGGCCGACTACCTGGAGCTGACCAAGCCGAAGGTCCAGTCGCTGCTGCTGCTGACGACGATCGCCACGATGTACGTGGCGGGCGACCCCTCGCCGCTGCTGGTGGCCGCTCACCTGCCTCGGCGGCTACCTGTCGGCCGGCGGCGCGGGCGCCGTCAACCACTGGTTCGACCGCGACATCGACGCGCGCATGGCGCGCACCGCCGACCGCCCGATCCCCGCCGGGCGCGATCTCCCCGCGCGCCGCGCTCGCGTTCGGCTGCGCGCCTGGCGGCGCTCTCGTTCCTGGAGCTCTCGCTGACCGTCAACGTGCTCGCCGCGAGCCTCGTCGCTCGCGGGCTTCCTCGGCTACGTGCTCGTCTACACGGTCTGGCTGAAGCGGCGCACCCCGCAGAACATCGTGATCGGCGGCGCCGCCGGCGCGGTGCCCCCGCTGGTCGGCTGGGCCGCCGTGCACCGGCTCGGTGAGCGGCACCGCGGTGCTGCTGTTCTTCATCGTCTTCTTCTGGACCCCGCCGCACTTCTGGGCGCTCTCGCTGCTGATGAAGGACGAGTACGCGAAGGTCGGCGTGCCGATGCTCCCGGTCGTGCGCGGGCGAGGCCGAGACGCGCCGGCAGATCCTGCTCTACACGGTGCTGCTCTACGCGGTCACCCAGCTGCCGTTCTGCGCCGGCGGGCTTCGGAGGCGATCTACCTCGTCGCCTCGATGGCGCTCGGCTTCGGCTTCATCGCCGGCGCCGTGCGCCTCTACCGCCGGGCCGACCGGCGCAGCGGCGCTCGCAGCTCTACCTCTTCTCGCTCGCCTACCTCGCGCTGCTGTTCTGCGCGATGGTCGCTCGACGCCCACGTCCATGTATAGACTTCCGCCGCGCACCGACGCCCGCAATCGTCACGATGACCCGCCGCCTCGCCCGCAAGAACATCCGCACCGGCCTGATCGTCGCGCGCGATCTGCATGTTCATGTTCGGCCTCACCTTCGTCGTCGCCGCCGTCTACGTCTCGTGAGCCCGCTCGACCCCGAGATCCCGCCCGGTCGGCGAGGAGATCCACCTCCCCGGCCCGAGCCTGCTGCCGCTGCTCACCGCGGTCGGCATCACGCTGGCGCTCGTGGGCATCACCACGTTCATCGAGCTGACCGTCGTCGGCGTGATCCTCTACGGTCGGTCTGCGTGGTCCGCTGGATCGGAGACACCCGCCGCGAGATCGACGAGCTTCCGCTCGAGCTGACCGTAGCGGCGGCGCCGCGCGGTTGCCTCCCGCGCGCGACCCGGACGGGCCCTCTCGCCACTTCAGGTCCCTCACCTCACCGCGCGCTCGCCGGCATCGGGACAGATCGCCCCGTCGTCGGTCCAGCAGCGCACGATGTCGCGAACGGAGAGGATGCCGACGGTCTCCCCTCGCTTCGACCACGATCAGATGGCGGAAGCCGCCCCGCACCATCGCAGCGGCGGCCTCCTCCAGCGACCAGTCGGGCGCCGCGTACACGACGTCGCTGGTCAGGTGCTCCGCGACCAGCTCCCCGTCCGGGTCCTGCCCGGCGCCGACCGACCGCAGGATGTCGCGCTCGGTGATGATTCCCGGGCCGTGCCCGTCGGGATCGATCACGACCGCGGCGCCCACCTGCGCTCGGACATCAGCCGCGCGGCGTCGCGCAGGGTGTGGCCGGGTCCGACCGCCAGGACCGTCGGGCTCATCCCTTCATGGACCTGCATGCACAGCTCCTTTCTCGAGTCCGCCCCGGGTAGTCGCCCGGCAGAGGATTGCAACGATTGCCTCAATGTAGTGCAGATGGGCCATCGTGTCAAGGGACGCGGTCTGGAGATGTGGTCCGGAGGGCCCGGTCCGAGCCGCCGTTCGTCGGGCGAAGGCAATAGGATTCCGCGCCGCGATGGATGAGGACCAGCCTCTGAACGTCGAATCGTCGCCGCCAGGGGCGCTGGCCGCCGATGCCTAAGCTTCAGCGCTCGCTCGTCTGGACGGCCGTCGCCGGCGTGCTCGCCACGGCGATCGGGATCGTGCTGAGCTTCGTGATCCACTGGTTCCCGGTCGCAGGCCTCGACGCAGGCGCAGAACACCGACCGCCTCTACCACGTGCTCGTGATCGCCTCGATCCCGATCTTCGTGCTCGTGGTCACGGTGATCCTCTACTCCGTCTGGCAGTTCCGCATGCGGCCCGGCGAGGAGCTCAAGGACGGGCCGCCGATCCACGGCAACACGCGGCTGGAGGTCTTCTGGACGGCGCTCCCCGCGGTCCTGATGCTCGGCCTCGTCTCCTACTCGTTCGTCGTGCTGCACGACAACGAGAAGAAGCCGGCCGGCAGGGAGATCACAGATCGGCGTCACCGGCCAGCAGTTCTTCTGGACCTACCAGTACCCGCCGTCGGTGACCGGCGGGGCCCCGTCAACAGCTACCAGCTGTACCTGCCCGAGGGCGAGTCGGTCTACTTCAAGCATGCACTCCAAGGACGTCATCCACGCCTTCTGGATCCCCGCCTTCCGCCTGCAGGAGGACGTGGTGCCCGGCATCACCACCCACTACCGCGCGACGCCCGACCGGCTCGGCAGCCTACCCGATCGTCTGCAACCTGCTCTGCGGGCTCGGGCACTCGCTGATGCGCTCGACGGTCCACGTCGTCACGCCGGCGCAGTTCCAGGCGTGGCTCACGAGCCAGCTGAGCACCGGCCTCGACGGGCAGCGTCGGCGTCGCCGAGCGGCGCAGCACCGGGGAAGCGACGGGATAATGTGCGGCATCAGATGACCGGTCACGGGAGACACGCTGATGGCCGCGAGGCTCCGCGCCCCGGGCTTCTACCGCGCCGTCCTGGTCGATGGTGCTGCGGCGTCGCGCTTCGCGGCCGGCGCTGACCTGGCTGGTGCGCATGCTCCACCGGGCACGCCACCTTCCACCACTACCTCGACGGCGACGCGATCCTGACGGTCTCGCTGATCGCCGCGCCGCTCGCCTTCCTGGTCGGCATCGGCGGCTTCGACTACTGGTTCTACTGGGCCGCCGGCCGCCCGACGCGCCCGGAGGACCACTCCGGCCACGGCGCGCACAGCTGGAAGGACTACTTCCGGGTCAACACCGACCACAAGGTGATCGGCGTCCAGTACGTGGTCACCTCGTTCTTCTTCCTGCTCGTCGGCGGCCTGATCGCGATGCTGATGCGCGCCCAGCTCGCCCAGCCGGGCGCGCAGTTCGTCGACGCGAACACCTATCAACGGCCTCTTCTCGGTCCACGCGTCGCTGCTGATCTTCCTGTTCGTGATCCCCGTGTTCGCGGGCCTCGCCAACTTCGTGCTGCCGCTGATGATCGGCGCGCCCGACATGGCGTTCCCGCGCCTGAACGCGCTCTCGTTCTGGCTGCTGCCGCTCGCCGGCGTGATCATGCTGCTGAGCTTCTTCGCGCCCGGCGGCGCCTTCGCCGACGGCTGGACGGCCTACGCGCCGCTCTCGACCGACGCGCCGATCGGCCAGACGTTCTTCTCGCTCGGCGTGCAGTTCGCGGGCGCCTCGTCGATCGCGACCGCGCTCAACTTCCTCGTCACGATCATCACGATGCGCGCGCCGGGGATGAGCTTCTTCCGCATGCCGCTGCTGGTGTGGGCGAACTTCTCGACCTCGCTGCTGGTCGTGATCGCGACGCCGTTCATCGCCGCCTCGCAGTTCTTCGTGCTGCTCGACCGCGCGCTCGGCTTCAACTTCTTCAACGCCGGCAAGGGCGGCGACGTGCTGATGTACCAGCACGTCTTCTGGTTCTACTCGCACCCGGCGGTCTACATCATGATGCTGCCCGGCTTCGGGATCATCAGCGAGATCATCGCGGTGAAGGCGCGCAAGCCGATCTTCGGCTACCGCATGATGGCCTTCTCGCTGCTGGCGATCGTCGTGCTCGGCTTCACGGTCTGGGCGCACCACATGTTCACCTCGGGGATGCCCGCCTGGATCCGCATCCCGATGGCGATCACCACCGCGATCATCGCCGTGCCCGACCGGCATCAAGATCTTCTCGTGGCTGGCGACGCTGTGGCGCGGCGTGCTGCACCTGGACACGCCGATGCTGTTCGCGCTGGGCTTCCTGACGACGTTCACGCTCGGCGGGATCAGCGGCGTGATGCTCGCGATGGTCCCGTTCGACATCCACGTGAGCGCGACCTACTTCATCGTCGCCCACATCCACTACGTGCTGTTCGGCGGCTCGCTGATGACGATCTTCGCCGGCGTCTACTACTGGTTCCCGAAGATGACCGGGCGCATGTACGACGAGCGCCTCGGCAAATGGCACTTCTGGACGCACGTTCGTCTTCTTCAACCTGACCTTCGCGCCGATGCACATCCTCGGCCTGCAGGGCATGCCGCGCCGCGTCGCGACCTACGCCGCGCAGTTCGCGGACCTGAACCTGTTCATCTCGATCGCGAGCTTCGGCGCTCGGCCTGAGCACGCTGATCTTCGTCTACAACATGGTCACCAGCTGGCGCGGCGGCCCGCGCGCCGTCGCCAACCCGTGGCGCGGCGCTGACGCTCGAGTGGCAGGTCTCCTCGCCGCCGCCGATCTTCAACTTCGACCGGGTCCCGACGGTCGTCGGCGGCCCGTACGAGTACGGCGTCCCCGGCGCGGTGCACGGCATCTTCGCGCCGCCGCCGGCGCCGGCGGAGGTCGGGACGCAGACGGCAGACAGCGTGCCGATACCCAGCGGCGAGCGAGTGAGAGGGGTCCTGAGCAGATGAAGGAGATCCTGGTCGTCGCCAACCGCACGCTCGGCGGCGCGCAAGCTGCTCGACCGCGGTGCGCGAGCGCGCGGCGTCCGGCGCTGTGCGCTTCCGCCTGGTGGTGCCCCAGAGCAAGCCCTCGCTCGGGCCTGGTGATCTACGACGAGGCGGTGCGCGAATCCGCACAGGTGCGGATCGACCTCGCGCTCTCGGCTGCTGGCCGAAGAGGGCATCGAGGCGAGCGGCGAGGTCGGCGACGCCGACCCGTTCCTGGCGACGATGGACGCGATCGCGCGAGCGCCGCCCGCGACGAGATCATCATCTCCACGCACCCCGCCACGCACTCCGGCTGGCTGCGGCGCGACCTGATCGAGCGCATCCACAACGCCTCGGGGCTGCCGGTGGAGCACGTCGTCACCGACCTCGAGCACGAGGGCCTGCCGTTCCGCGTGACGCTCGTGGTCGCCAACAGGACCTCCACCGGGGAGGAGCTGATCGAGCACCTCAGGCAGAAGGCCGCCCACGGCGGAGCGCCACCTGTTCATCGCGGTCGTGCCCCAGCAAGGACGGCAGCGGCGCCGCGCCGCGCGAGGCGCGCGCGCGCCTCGCGGCGATGCTCGACCGCAGCTGCGCGCCGCCGGGCTGCTCAGCTCGGGCATGATCGGCGACCCCGACCCCTACACCGCGGCGATGAACGCGCTGGAGCTCTTCAGGGTCGACGACGTGGTCATCTCGACGCTGCCGGGCGAGCGCTCGGGCTGGCTGCGCGCGAACCTGATCGAGCGTGTGCGCGGCGCCACGCGTCGCCGGTCGAGCACGTGGTGGTCGACCTCCAGGCAACGGCCACGGCCGCCGCGCCGCCGCGGAGAGCTAGGAGAGCGCGATGGAGGCCGCCAGCATCGCCCAGCCGGCCGCCCACGCGCCACCGCCGCAGAGCACGAGCACCACGGCCCGCCGCCGGCCCACCGCAGCTCGCGCGTCGACCCCCAGCTGCTCGGGATGCTGCTTTTCATCATCTCCGAGGTGATGATCTTCGGGGCCTTCTTCACGGCCTACTTCTTCATCCGCGTCGCCCAGGGCGACCCGTGGCCGGCGCCCGGCACCACACCTGCCGGTCGGGGTGGCGGGCGTCAACACGCTGATCCTGGTGTCCTCCTCGTTCACGCTGCACTGGGCGCAGACGTCGATCAAGAAAGGCAACCGCTTCGGGCTGAAGGCCGGCATCCTCACGACGTTCCTGCTCGGCTGCACGTTCCTGTTCATCCAGATCAACGAGTACGCCAACATCGGCTTCGCCCCCCAGGACGCACGCCCAGCAGACGATCTTCTACTCGCTCACCGGCCTGCACGGCGCCACGTCTGCATCGGCCTGATCCTGCTGCTGATCGTGACGATCCGGTCCTTCCGCGGCCACTTCTGCCCCGAGGAGCACCGCGGCGTCGAGGTGCCCGGCATCTACTGGCACTTCGTCGACATCATGTGGATCGTCGTGTACACGACGGTCTACGTCCTCTAGCCGGCCGCGCCGGTGAGCGCCGGCCGGCGTTCGACGCACCGGCAGCGCGCCGTGCTGAACCCGCTGCGCTCCGAGGGCGAGATGTTCCGCCTGCTGATCTACGTGATCGTGGTGTTCGCGGTCATCATCGCGCTGATCCTGATCGTCCGCGCGATCTCCTGAGTCCTCACGCGCCCAATGACGCGTGACCAGCAGGCCCAGGACGCGGGAGCGTGGCGTGCTGCAGCAGCGACCGAACGCGGCATGCGCAGCGTCCACGGCCGTCACTTGACCGTCAGCGTGCCGAACATCCCCGCTGCGCGGTGGCCGGGGGCCTGGCAGAAGAAGGTGTAGGCGCCGGGCTTCAGGTTGACGGAGATGGAGGCGGTGCCCTTCGCCTGCAGAGGAGTCGCGCCCAGCACGGGGCCGTTCGTGCCGGTCTGGATCGCGACGTTGTGCACGACGCCCGGACGTGTTCTTCATCGCGATCGTCACCGGTCCGGCGGTTGCGGTGGCCTTGCCGGCGGTGTAGGCGAGCTGCCCGCCCGGGTCGGCTTCCAGTTCGAGCTTGCCGGCCTTCTCCACCGCCGGCTTGCCGGCGCCCGCGGGGGCCACGGCGCTGGCGAGCAGGCCGCTGTCGGCGCCGGAGTTGTCCGCGGCGTAGGCGACGTAGGCGGCGATGTCGCGCAGCGCATTGCCGCTCGCCAGGTCCTTGGGCATCACACCTTCGGGGTTGGGGTATTCGACCTGGTACTGCACGACGCCGTGGATCGAGCTGCGCCCGAGGCCTTCGGCGAGGCTCGCGCGGAACGCCTCGTCGAGGTTGGGCCCGACGGTGCCCTTGGTGTCGGCGCGCGCGAGCGTGTGGCAGGCGCCGCACTTGGCGACGAACTGCTGCTTGCCGAGGATCAGGTTGGGGTTCTCGGCCTGCTTGACAGAGCCGCAGCCGCTGGCCGCCAGCAGCATCGCGCCGCTCGCCGCGAGCAGCGTTCCGGCGTGGTTGCGGTAAGCCCCTCACGACGGCGGGAACTCTATCCGAAGGAGCGGGCGGCGTCTTCCGGCTTGGACAGCGCCTCCAGCTCGCAGGCTCCTTCGCCCCCGGCGGCTATCACCCCCCGCGCGACACCCTCCCACGACCAGTGCTCGCGCACCGCGGCGACCAGCCCCGCGCGGGTTCGCGCGTGCAGCGAGGGGTCGGCGCGCAGCCAGCCGACGAGACGCTCCGCCAACGCGGGCACGGCGCGGTCGTCCACCGGGAAGGAGAGCCGGCGGGCGGCCTCCGCGGGCACGGCGCGGGCGAGCACGCCACTGACCTCCGCCAGGCCGGAGTGCGCGGCGCTGACGGGCAACGCCCCGCACGCGGCCCCCTCGGCCGCGACCATGCCGAAGGCCTCGGGGAAGGTGCTCGGCACGACCAGCGCCTCGCAGGCGGGCAGCAGCTCGGCGAGCTCCTCGTGGTCGAGTCGGCCGGTGAAGACCACACGCTCGGGCATCGCTCCGGCGGCGTGCAGATAGCGCTCCCGCTCGGTCCCCCGCAGCTCCCGCAGGAATGCCGGCAGATGACGCAGAGCGCCGTCCCCCGCGGGTCCCAGAGCACAGTCCTCGATCGCCCTCCATATCCCCCGCCGCCAGCGCATCGCAAAGGCCCTCCAGCCACCGGCGATCGGCGCCGAAGCCCACGATCACGAGCCTCGCTCGAGGGACCTGTTCGAGCACCAGCGGCCAGGCCGCGATCAGCAGATCGACGCCCTTGTTGACGATCAACTTGCCCACGAACGCCACCAGACGGTCGCGCCCTGGCTGCAGACGCTCGAGCGCCGCCGCCGCAGCGAGATCGTCGCGGGCGAACGCGCCCTCTCCCTCCATCGGCGCAGAGGCGTTGGCGCGCAGCCGCGTGGCCAGCGCGCGCACCGCATCGGCGGCCTCCCGCCCCTCGCGGGGACGGAAGCGCGCGATATCCACGCCGGGGGGGCCGAGGCGAGTGCGCCGCGCGAGCGCGGGGTCCCCGATCGTCTCCCACAGGCTGAGCGCGGTGTGCAGCGAGCCGACGAGGATCCCGGCGGCGGCCTGGAGGCCCTCGCGGGCGTAGCCGAGGAAGCGCTCGGGGTTCCGCTTGACGGTGTACTCCAGGGCGCTCCCGTGCACCTTCACCGCGTAGGGCGTCCCGCCGGCGGCGAGCGCCCGGGCGAGGATCGCGGGGCCCATGACGAGGTGGTTGGCGAGCGCGATCTCCGGTCGCACGCGGTCGACGAGCTCGCGCACCGCGGAGACGTTGGCCTCCAGGTAGCGCGCGATCTCCTGTTCGCTGCACCGAGCGAAGGTGCGCGCCTCGATCCCCTCGTAGCGATCCTCGACATACACCGGCAGAAGGCCCCCGATCTCCGGCCTGTACACGGTGCAGCGCCCCGGCCGACCTGGAGCGTCGCGGCGGGGAGCGGCGCTCGGGGACTTCGCGGCCGTGGACGGCTCTCGCAGCGGCCGCACCCGCAGCGCACCCTGCTCCCAGTCGCCCACGGCGTCCACGAAAGGCTGGCGCTCGGGGTGGCGATCCTGGCAGAGCAGGTGCACCTCGTGTCCGAGCTCCGCCAGCGCCCGCGCGAGGCGGGCGTTGTAGACGTTCGAGCCGGTCCCGGAGAGGAGGTAGCCGTGGAAGATCAGGATCCGCGTACCCGCGCCAGCCTATCCACGCCCCCTCCCCGGCGGTCATCTGTGTTCACGCCATCCGCTGAGCCTCTGTATGCGCGCCTATGCGCGCTCCTTCCGCGGGCTTCGGTAGAGTCCTCGCGATGAGCGTGCAGCAGCGGTACCGCCTGCGCAACCCGGCGAGCGGGCGAGAGATCGTCCTCGAGGCGCAGCCCGGCGAGATCTACCTCGACCGGGAGTCGGGCGAGCCGATGGAGGTCGTCGGCAAGCTGCTCCCCCTCGCGCCCTCCGCCTCGCGGCTTCCATGGGCGGTGGAGAACCTGCGCCTCTGCCCCTGGTGCGAGCAGCTCGCCCAGAAGGACCTGAACGACTGCCCCACCTGCGGCCGCCGGATGGGACCGCTGGGCTCGTGAGCGGGCACCGGCCGACCACCGGGGCACACAGCCCGGAGGGCTTGGTCGGCGACGGCGCCCCCGGTTGGGCGTCGGTCAGCCGCCGATCGCTCACCCCTGTCCTCGCGGGCGCGGCGGTGCTCCTGGCGGGCCTGACGCTGGGGGCCTGCGGAGGCGGCGGCAACACCGCCGACGTGACGCCTCGCAGCACCCCGGAAATCACCCCCCCGAGCAGCACGCAGCCGGAAAACGAAGCGACGCACACCACCTCGACGTCAACCACCGCCACCACCACCTCCACGACCGGCTCGAGCTCCGCCGCGGGCTCGAGCGAAGAAAGCTCGAGCTCCAGCGAACAGTCGGCGGGCGCAGGCAGCGAAAGCTCAAGCTCGGGCGGCGGCTCAGCGGAAGGGACCCCCTCCTCATCCTCAGAAGCGGGCTCCGGCTCCAGCGGCGGCACCGGCGGGGGGAGCTCGGAACCCTCCGGCGAAAAAGGCGGCTCCTCGGGGGCCACCAGCAGCCCCACGGGCGGAGCCGGAGCCCCGTAGCCTCCCGTCCGCAGTACATAGGGCGTCGCTGAGCAAGCGATGCCAGGACGCAGTGAGCGAAGTGTGCTCGGCACACGAGCGATCGAGGACGCCGCAGCGCGCAGTTCAGCGGCGTCCTACGGTGTAGAAATCAGCGTGGCGCTGTATGTGAGGCGGGCCTGGCGGTAGAGGCAGGCGTACTGCACCGTCGCGCCGACCTGGGTCTGCGTGGACTGGGCGCTGGTGCTCGAGCACTGGTTGTGGGGGCGGCTTGCCCGCCAGGAGGTTTCGTTGGTGAAGCCCAGCGCGAGCGCGGGGGCCCAGGTGGGGACGGTGAGCGCGAGCACGTCGCCCTTCTTGACCGGGATCGTGCTGGCGAGGGGGAACTGGGCGGTCTTGCCGAAGTAGGGCGTCAGCTGCACCAGCGGGCTCTGCGCCACCAGCTTGTAGGCGAGGTTCGGCTTGCGCTGGGGCCGCAGCACGGCGAGCGCGGCCGATGCGGCGCCGCCCTCGTTGGCGTTGAAGAACTTGACCTGCGCGGCGGTGGGCTTGCCGAGTGTGATCGTCCACGCCACCACCGTTCCTTCGCGGGGCGCAGCGAGGAGGCTGCGCGTGCTCCCCACCTTCACCTGGAAGCCGGTTGTGCGGGTCACGGCGAGACACGAGCTGGCGGCAGCTCGGCGTGGTGGGGGGAGTCGTTTCCGGGATGACCCCCACTTCGGAGAGCTTCGCCAGGGAGCCGGCGGGCAGCACCAGGCTGAGGCCGATGCCTGCCAGGAGCGCTATCGATGTGCGTCGCATATGGGGCATTGAACACGCGGGAAAGGGTTATGTAGCGGTTCGCTGTCCGAGGGCAAGTTCCTGCGCGGCGGCCGCGATCTCCTGCGCATTCCCCGGGGCGGGGTCCACGGCAGCCGCAGGGGGTCCTCGGCGTAACGCGGGATCACATGGAGGTGGAAGTGGAAGACGGTCTGCCACGCGGCGGCGCCGCAGGAGTTGATCAGGTTGACCCCATCCGCCTCCAGCCGCTCGCTCATCCGCCCGGCCAGGCGCTGCGCCGCGACTGTCGTGGCGCGCAGATCCTCGGGATCCACGCTCAGCAGGTCCCGTGCGTGGCGGCGGGGCACGACCAGCGCGTGGCCGCGGGTGGCGGGGTTGATGTCCATGAAGGAGACCGTGAGCTCGTCCTCGTCGATGATCGTCGCGGGCAGCTCGCCGGCGACGATCTTGCAGAAGATGCAGTCGGGGTCGGTCATCGAGCTGGCAATGCTAGCCACTTCCGCGCATGATCCGAGTGCCTGCGCGCGGGTGAGGAGCTCCCCCGGCGTACTGCGCCGCGGCGAGCTCCTCCAGCAGCTCCCCCACGCGCGGGCCGAGCGGGATGCCGAGCTCGTGCGCCAGCTCGTCCCCGCGCCACAGCGCCTGCGGAGGACCGCCGCCCGCGCGCCAGCACAGCGCGTCGTCGAGCATCCCCTGCGCGAGGCGCAGATGGGCGGCGATCGACTCCTGCGCGCGGTCCCCGCGGGTGGCGAGACGGTCCGCGATGGAGAGCAGCGTGACGTCAACCTCCACGGGTTCGCAGGCGCGCAGGTAGGCGAACACTCCTCGACGGGCGAGCGGCTGGGGCTCGTGCACGAGGAAGCCGAGCCGCAGGTGGTTGCGCACGAGCGCCCCCACGTGCGAGCGCAGCCGCCCACTCGCGCGCAGTCTCCCCAGCACCTCGCCGGCGAGGTCGGCCCCGAGGCGGTCGTGTCCGATGAACGTCACGCGCCCACCGGCGGTCGATCGAGGGTCGCCCGACACCTCGCGGGTGAGCGGCTTGGCGGCGTCGTGCAGCAGCGCCCCCCAGCGCAGGGCGCCCCCACGAGTCAGTCCGTCCGCGAGCGGCTCGGCGAGCAGCGCCGCGAGGGAGGACGCGTGCCTGGCGATCTGAGCGGGGGCGAGCAGAGGAGGGTCGAGCTGCGCCTGCTCGGCGAGCAGCGAGGCGAGGTCCGAGGCGCCGCGGGCACAGGCGGTGGTGAGCGCGATCGTGCGGTCGAGCACCTCGAGGGTGTGGCCGTAGACGTCGCGGTGGTGGTAGCGGCTCTGCTGCACTCCCCGCGTGGCGTCGAGCTCGGGCAGCACGACGGAGGTGGCCCCCACCTCCCCCATCAGCTCCACGCCCTGCACGGCGCGGGGGGCGTCGAGGATGCGGCGCAGCTCCATGAACACGCGCTCGCCGGCGACTGCGCGCAGCCCCTCGGCGTTTGCGCTCGCCTGCGCGCGCGTGGGGGCGTCGGGCTCGAAGTCCAGCTCGACGGCGATCCGCACGAGGCGCAGCACCCGCAGGGGGTCCTCGGCGAACGCTCGCGGCCCGGCCGCGCGCAGCCGCCGGTCCGCGAGGTCGCGCAGGCCGCCGAGCGGGTCGATCGTCTGCACTCGAGCCGCGCCGGATCGCCGAGCGGCTCGGCGATCGCGTTGACGGTGAAGTCGCGCAGCGCGAGATCCTCCTCGAGCGTTGCGCCGCGAAGCTGCTCCACGTCAACCTGCCAGGCGCCATCGCGGGCGACGACGCGCCAGCCCCCGTACTCCTCGGAGAGCGCGAACGCGGCGGCCCCGGGCACGGCGCGGGCGATTGCGCGCGCGGCCTCGCCGGGATCGCCGTCGAGCACCACGTCGAGATCCTGGGTGAGCTTGCCGAGCAGACGGTCGCGGACCGCTCCGCCCACCAGCCACGCTCGCCGGCCGGCGAGCGCCGTGCGGATCAGCTCGAGCGGCTCATCAGTCGCCGGCAAGTTGCGCCACGCCGTCGTCGCTGTGGTGCACGCGGGCGACCCGTGCGGTGAGCCCGCAGGTGATCTCGTAGTTGATCGTGTGCAGGCGCCGGGCGATCTCCTCGGCGGCGATCCGCTCGGCGCCCTGGCTGCCGATCAGGATTGCGGGCTGATCGAGCAGCGCGAGCGCGATCGGGTCGGGGCCGAGATCGACGGCGACGCTGTCCATGCTGACGGTGCCCACCAGCGGGTGGCGGCGTCCGGCGATGAGCACCTCGGCGTCGCCCGAGAGCCCACGCCGCCAGCCGTCACCGTAGCCGATCGGGAGCAGGCCGAGGTGGGTGTCGCGCGGCGGCGATGAAGCGCCGGCCGTAGCCGGTGCTCTCCCCTGCGCGGCAGCGCTTGACGGCGGCCACGTAGGAGCTCAACTCCAGGGCGGGCTCCAGTCCGCGCACGAGGGGATCCTCTCCAAAGGGGTCCATGCCGTAGATGGCGACTCCGCAGCGCACCATGTCGAAGTGGGCGGCGGGCTCGCGTAGCACGGCGGCGCTGTTGGCGGCGTGCACGATGACCTCGGGGTGCTCCCGCTTGACGGCCTGCGCCCAGCCGGTGAAGCGCTGGAGCTGCCCGTCGAAGAAGGCGTCCCCGCGCTCGTCGGCGGTGGCGAAGTGGGTCATGACCCCGGCGAGCTCCACGTGGGAGTCAGCCGCGGCGGCGGCCGCCACCTGGGAGGCGCGCTCGGGGTCGCGCACGCCGAAGCGCCCCATCCCGGTGTCCAGCTTGACGTGCACGCGGGCGGTTTTGCCCATGTCCCTCGCGAGTTCGCCGGCGAGACCGACGAGATTCTCCTGCCAGGCCACCACCTCCATGTCCAGGAAGACCGCCTCCTCGACCTCCAGCGGCCGCAGGGGCCCGAGCACGAGCAGGCGGGCGTGCACCTCGTCGACGAGCTCGCGCGCCTCGGCGACGCTCGCGACCGCCAGCCATGTCGCCCCCCCGGCGAGCGCCGCGCGGGCGCTCCCGGGGCCCGTGCCCGTAGCCGTCGGCCTTGACGACCGCGCACAGCTGGACGCCCTCGCGCAGCTCGGCGCCGAGCCGCCCGCAGTTGCGCTCGATCGCGGCGAGGTTGACGCGCGCGACGGCGCGATCCCCTGACGCGTCAGCTGGATCGCACGCCGCCCCGCTGCGCGCGGCGGGCAGCGCGGCGATCACGTCGGTGGCGATCACGCCCTCCGTGGCGCCCAGCCGCACGCGCGGCGGCGCGCCCGGCGGCGGCGTGCAGCCAGACGCCCGCGGCGGCGGCGGCGAACGCGGGGAGGCCCTGGGCGAGCAGCGCGGCGATGACCCCGGTGAGGACGTCGCCGGCGCCGGCGGTGGCGAGCGCGGGGCTGGCGCCGGGGCTGACGGCCACCGCGCCGGCGCCGGAGGGGTCCGCGATCAGGGTGTCGTCGCCCTTGAGCACCACGACGGCGCCGGCGAGCGCGGCGGCGCCGCGGACGTGGCGCAGACGCTCGCGCTCGATCTCCTCGCTGGGCAGCCCCAGCAGCCGCCCGAGCTCGCCGGCGTGGGGGGTGAGCACGGTGGGGGCCTCCCGCTCGGCGAGCTCGCGCAGGCGTCCCGCGTGGGCGTTCAGCCCGTCGGCGTCGATCACGGTCGCGACGGGGGCCTCGGCGGGCGAGCTCACGGGCGAACGCGAGCGCGTCGGGGTCGCGCCCGAGGCCGGGCCCGAGCGCGAGCGCGCCGCCGCGGCGCGGTGCGGCCGCGAGCACGGTCCTCCAAGCCGGCGGCGGCGAGCGAGCCGTCCTCGTCGGCCAGGCCGCGGGTCATCATCTCCGGCGGCCCACCCGTGGCGAGCACCTCCTGCAGGGAGCGCGGGCACGCAGGCGGTGACATAGCCGGCGCCGGCGCGCATCGCGGCGTGCGCGGCCATGCGCGGCGCGCCGGTGAGGCCACGGGAGCCACCCACGACGAGCACGTGGCCGCTTGAGAACTTCGTCGAGGAGGCCCCGCGGCGCGGGAGTAGGGTGAGCACGGAGGCCGCGATCAGGCCGACGTCGGCGGTGGTGGGGGCGCCGCGGGGGATGCCGATGTCGAGCGTGCGCACCTCCCCCGCGTGGGCCTTGCCGGGGTGGATCCAGAGGCCGGGCTTGGCGGCGTGGAAGGTGACGGTGAGCGCGGCGCGCACCGCCGCGCCGCAGACGACGCCGGTGGAGGCATCCACGCCGCTGGGCACGTCCACGCTCACCACGGGCGCCCCAGCGGCATTGACCGCGTCGATCGCCTCCGCGACGCTCCCGCGGGGCTCGCCGGTGAAGCCGGTGCCGAGCAGCGCGTCCACAATCGCCGCGCAACCTGCGCAGGGGCGCGTCGCGCTCGCCCGCAGGTCCCAGCTCGCGACGGGGCGAGCTCCCCGGGCAGGCGCAGGAGATTCTCGCGGGCGTCGCCCCGCAGCTCCTCGGGGAGCCCGGCGATGAGCACCGCGACCTCGCGGCCGGCCTCGCGCAGCTGGCGCGCGGCGACGAGCCCGTCGCCGCCGTTGTTGCCCTTGCCGCAGAGGACCGCGACGGGGCCGTCGGGCGCGAGCTGCTCCACGGCGCGCGCGACGCCGATCCCGGCGCGCTCCATCAGCTCGAGCGAGGGAACCCCCTGCTGGCCCTCGATCGTCGATCGCCCAGCGGTCGATCGCGCGCATCGTGGCGGCGTCGGGCAGCGGCAGGCACCACGTGGGGAGGGCTCCATGGTTGCGATCCTAGTGTCTATGGACCAACTCCACAGGAACGTATACCCACTTCACAGTGACGGTCTCACAAGACAGCGAGATCGGTCGACCTCGCGGCCGGGACGGTGCTACTCGACCGTGACGGTCTTTGCGAGGTTGCGCGGCTGGTCGACGTTCAGGCCGCGGCGGCGGGCGATCTCGTAGGCGAGCAGCTGCAGCGGGATCACGGCGAGGATCGGCTGCAGCATCCAGTCGATCGCGGGCACGGGGATCGCGGCGTCGGCGTGCTCGACGATCTGCGCGTTGCCCTCGGTGGTGACCGCGATCACGTGGGCGCCGCGGGCGCGGACCTCCTGGATGTTGGAGGCGACCTTCTCGAGCACGGGGGAGTCGGTGGCGACGCAGACGACGGGGGTGGAGTCGTCGAGCAGGGCGATCGGGCCGTGCTTCATCTCCCCGGCGGCGTAGGCGTCGGTGGCGATGTAGGAGATCTCCTTGAGCTTCAACGCGCCCTCGAGCGCCACGGGCAGGCCGACGTGGCGGCCGATGTAGAGGAAGAACTCGCTGTCGCCGTGCTGGGCGGCGATCGCGCTCGACCTGGGGGACGACGCCGCCGGCGCCGTCGGGGGAGCCGGTGACCCGGGCGATGCAGTGGGGCAGGCGCTTGACCTCGGCGACGAGCTCGGCGAGGCGCGCTGCGGGCAGCGCGCCGCGCAGCTCGGCGAGGCGCAGGCCGAGCAGGTAGAGGACGGCGACCTGGCAGACGAAGGTCTTGGTGGCGGCGACCCCGATCTCGAGGCCGGCGCGGGTGAAGAGCACGCCGTCGGCGTCGCGGGTGGCCTGGGAGCCCATCACGTTGGTGATCGCGAGCACGGTGGCGCCGCGCTCGCGGGCGAGGCGCATCGCGGCGAGCGTGTCGGCGGTCTCGCCGGACTGGGAGATCCCGATCACGAGGTCGCCGGGCCCGACGACGGGGTTGCGGTAGCGGTACTCGGAGGCGACGTCCATTTCGACGGGCACGCGCGCCCACTCCTCGATCGCGTAGCGGCCGATGAGGCCGGCGTGGTAGGAGGTGCCGCAGGCGACGATCACGATGCGCTCCACACCGGCGAGGATCGCCTCGTCGAGCGCGCCCTGCTCGTCGAGATCCACGCCGTCGCCGCGCGCGGTGCGGTCGGCGATCGTGTCGGCGACGGCGTCGGCCTGTTCGTGGATCTCCTTGAGCATGAAGGTCTCGAAGCCGCCCTTCTCGGCGGTCTCCTCGTCCCAGTCGACGGTCTCCGTGGCACGCTGCACCTCGACCCCGGCGGGGGTGGTGATGGTGACGCCGTCGGGTTCGAGCACGACGATCTCGCCGTTCTCGATGTACTGCACGGTGCGGGTCTGGGCGAGGAAGGCGGGTACGGCGGAGGCGACGAACTGCTCGTCCTCGCCGCGGCCGACGACCAGCGGGCACTCCCGCCGCGCCCCCACGAGCGTCTCGGGCTCGTCGAGGCTCATCGCGACGAACGCGAAGTGACCCTGCAGTTCCGCGTAGGCGGCGCGCACGGCGTCGGCGAGGTCGCCGGCGTAGTGGTGGGCGATGAGGTGGGCGATCACCTCGGCGTCGGTCTCGGAGGTGAAGGTGCTGCCCTGCGCGATGAGGCGCTCGCGCAGCGGCATGTAGTTCTCGACGATCCCGTTCACGACGACGTGCACGCGCTCGGCGCTGTCGTAGTGGGGGTGGGCGTTCTCCTCGCTCACGCGCCCGTGGGTGGCCCAGCGCGTGTGGGCGATGCCGATGGTGGGAGGCCTTGTGAGGGTGGCTACGGGCGCCTGCACGGCTCCCTCCGCCGGATCGGATTCGCGTAGCTTGGCTTCCAGCGCGCCGAGATTGCCCACGGCGCGCACGGCCTCGATGCGGTCCTCGGCGATCACCGAGATGCCGGCGCTGTCGTAGCCGCGGTACTCGAGCTTCTTGAGGCCGGCGAGCAGCAGCTCACGGGCGGAGCGCCTGCCGACGTAGCCAACGATGCCGCACACGGCACCGACGATACCAGCGACCCTCTGCAGGATTCAGCGGAATGGACGCTTAGGCGAGCTCGCGCTCGACGAGCGCCACGAGCCGGGAGCAGACCGCGTCGGCCTCCTCGTCGGTGGGCGCCTCGACCATCACCCGCACGAGCGGCTCGGTGCCGCTGGGACGCACGAGCACGCGCCCGCGACCGGAGAGCTCCTCGTCGGCGGCGCGCACGGCGTCGGTCACGGTATGAGCGCCCTCCAGCGCCCCGCGGTCGCGGACGCGCACGTTGACGAGCCGCTGGGGGAGCTTGTGCATGGCGTCGCGCTCGCTCAGCGGGGCGCCGCCGAGCGCCTCCAGCGCGAGCAGCGCGCTCGCGATGCCGTCGCCGGAGCGGTTGAAGCCGATGTCGATGATGTGGCCCGATTGCTCCCCCCCGAGCACCCAGCCGCGGGCGCGGAGCTCCTCCAGCACGTAGCGGTCGCCGACTTTCGTGGAGACAACCGCGATCTCGGCGTCGCGCATCGCGGAGTGGAAGCCGTAGTTGGTCATCACCGTCACCGCCACGCCCCCGCCGGCGAGGCGGCCGGTGCGCTTGAGGTGCAGCGCGGCGAGCGCCATCAGCTCGTCCCCGTCCACGACCTCCCCGGCGCCATCCACGGCGAGCACGCGGTCGCCGTCGCCGTCGAAGGCGAAGCCCACGTCGTGGCCGCCCGCGAGCACGTGCCGGGCGAGCTCCTGCACGTGGGTGGAGCCGCAGCCGGCGTTGATGTTGCGCCCGTCGGGGTGCTCCGCGATCACGCTCACCGTGGCGCCGAGGCGCCTGAAGATCTCCGGGGCGACGCGGTAGGTGGCGCCGTTGGCGCAGTCGAGCAGGACGTTCAGTCCGTGGAGATCGAGGTCGGCGAAGCGGGTGTGCAGCTCGCGCAGGTAGTCCTCGCGCGTGCCCCGCAGCTCGCGCACGCGCCCGATCGCATGTTCACCGGCGCCGCGCCCCTCACTCCCCCCCGGGTCGCCGGCGCCGCGCCCCTTACTCTCCGCCTGTTCACCGGCGCCGCGCCCCTCGCGCTCTGCGTCCTTCGAGCCGAGCCCGGAGGCGCCCGCGCTCCCGGCGCGTTCGAGCTCGCGCTCGACCTCGAGCTCGGCCTCGTCGGAGAGCTTGAAGCCGTCGGAGCCGAAGAACTTGATGCCGTTGTCGCGGTAGGGGTTGTGCGAGGCGGAGATCACCGCCGCCAGGTCGAAGCCGTAGCGGGCGATCAACAGCGGCGCCGCGGGGGTGGGCAGCACCCCGCCGAGCAGGGCGTCCCCGCCGGCGGCGCTCACCCCGGCGGCGAGCGCCGCCTGGAGCATCTCTCCGGACTCGCGGGTGTCGCGGATTATGAGTACCTGGGGACGCGGCGCCGTGGCGAGCGCGGTGGCGGCGCGGCCCAGGCCGAGCGCGAGCTCGGCGCTCAACAGCTCCCCCGCGACGCCCCGCACGCCATCGGTTCCGAACAGCTTGCGGGTCATGCCCTTTTAGCGCTTGGAGAACTGCGGACGCTTGCGCGCCTTCTTCAGTCCGGCCTTCTTGCGCTCCTTGGCACGGGAGTCGCGGGTGAGGAAGCCACGGCGCTTGAGCTCGCCACGCAGGTTGGGATCGGCCTCGAGCAGCGCGCGGGAGACACCGTGGCGCAGAGCGCCCGCCTGGGCGGAGATGCCGCCGCCGTGCAGGCGCGCGACAACGTCCATGCGGTCCTCGTAGCCCACCGTCTCGAGCGGCTGGCGGATGTTGCGCTGCAGAGTGGTCCGCGGGAAGTGCTCCTCGAGCGTGCGCCCGTTGATCAGGTAGGCCCCGCTCCCCGGACGCAGCGTGACGCGCGCGATCGCCGTCTTGCGCTTGCCCGTCGCGCGGTAGCGGGCGCCCGCGGCGAGATCGATGGCGGCGGTGGAGATCGGCTGCGGCGAGCTGCTCCTCCTCGCCCCCCTCCCGGGCCTCCGCGGCCTCCTCCAGGTCCTCCTCGATCGCGTAGGGATCCGCGGGGGCCTCCCGGGCCAGCGGGTCCACGCCCTCGGGAACGATGTCCACTTCCAGGTGGGCCCCCGGCACGGCGGGCTTGACCCGGGGAGCGGGCTCCTCTTCCTCCTCCTCGAAGTCCTCCTCCTCGGCCTCCGCCTCCGCGGCGGCAGCGGCCGGCGCGGCTGGCTGCTCGAGCTCGGCGGGCTCCTCGGCGAGGGGCTCCTCCGCGGCAGGCTCGGCAACGACTGCAGGCTCCTCTGCGGGCTCCTCGGCTACGGGCTCGGCGATCGCGGGCGCCTCGGCGGGGGGCTCGGCGGGGGGCTCCTCCGCGGCGACGGCCTCGGCGGCGGACTCTTCGGCCACAAGCCCCGCTACGGCCTCCTCCGCAACAAGCTCCTCGACAAGCTCCTCGACGATGGCCTCATCAACCGCAAGCTCCTCCGCCACAAGCTCCTCGGCGGCCGGCGCCTGCGCCGCGGTCTCCTCGGAGGGCGCCTGCCGGCCTATCTCCGATCGGTCGGCGGACTCCTCGATCGGCTCCTCGTGGGTCGGCTCCTCGGCCATCAGGTCTCGATCTCCAGCGGCTCGGGCTTCTGGGCTGCGTGCGGGTGCTCGGGGCCCGCGTACACCTTGAGCTTCGTGATCTGCTTGCGCGCGAGGCGGTTGCGGGGCATCATCCCCTTCACCGCGATCCGGATGATCTCCTCCGGCCGCCGCGCCAGCATCTCCTCGAAGCTGCGCGAGCGCAGACCCCCCGGGTAGCCCGAGTGGCGGTAGTAGCGCTTGTCCGTGCGCTTCTTCCCGGTCACCGCGATCTTCTCCGCGTTGATCACCACCACGAAATCCCCCGTGTCGATGTGCGGGGTGTACTGTGGCTTGCGCTTGCCCCGCAGCACATCCGCGAGCTGCGTCGCCAGCCGGCCGAGGGTCTTGCCGTTGGCGTCGACGAGCAGCCAGTTGCGCTCGCGGTCTGTGGGCTTGGCGACGTAGGTCTTCATCATCTGAATGTGAAAAAGGCGCCACGCGAGAACGGCGCGAGGCGCGAGAGAACGCATGATAGGGAAAATCGCCTGACCCTGCGGTTCAGGCGAGGCTACTCCCACTCGATTGTGCCGGGCGGCTTCGAGGTGATGTCGAGCACCACCCGGTTGACCTCGCGCAGCTCGCCGATCATCCGCGAGGCGATCGTCTCCAGCAGGTCGTACGGCAGTCGCGCCCAGTCCGCGGTCATCGCGTCGTCGCTCGTGACCGCGCGGATCACCACCACGTACCCGTAGGTCCGCTCGTCCCCCTGCACGCCCACCGTGCGGATGTCCGGGAGCACGCAGAAGGACTGCCACAGCTCCCGGTACAGGCCCGCCTTGCGGATCTCCTCCTGCAGGATGTGGTCCGCCTCGCGCAGCACGTCCAGGCGCTCCTTCGTCGCTTCGCCCCCCACGATCCGGATCGCCAGGCCCGGGCCGGGGAAGGGCTGGCGCCACACCAGGCGCTCCGGCAGCCCCAGCTCCGTGCCCACCGCGCGCACCTCGTCCTTGAAGAGCGTCCGCAGCGGCTCCACCAGCTCGAAGCGCATGTCCTCCGGGAGGCCCCCCACGTTGTGGTGGGACTTGATCTTCGCCGCCCCCGTCCCCCCGCCGGACTCGATCACGTCGGAGTACAGCGTGCCCTGCACGAGAAAGCGCGCGGCCCCGCCATCATCATCCGCCGCGCTGGCGCCCTCCTCGCCGGGGACCCCCGCGAGCTTTGCCGCCTCCTCCTCGAAGACCCTGATGAACTCCGCCCCGATCGCCTTGCGCTTGGCCTCCGGGTCGGTGACCCCTTCCAGCCGCTCCAGGAAGCGCCGCTCCGCGTCCACCGCCACCAGCGGCACCTTGAACGTGTCGCGGAACGCCCCGATCACCTGCTCCCCCTCGTCCTTGCGCATCAACCCGTGGTCCACGAACACGCACGTCAGCTGATCCCCCACCGCGCAGTGCACCAGCAGCGCCGCCACCGAGGAGTCCACCCCGCCGGAGAGGCCGCAGATCAGCCTCCCCTCCCCCACCTGCGCGCGGATCCGCGCGATCTGGTCCTCCACGATCGACGCCGGCGACCACGTCGGCTCGCAGCCGCACACCTCCAGCAGGAAGCGGCTCAGGATCTCCTGGCCGTAGGGGGTGTGCACCACCTCCGGGTGGAACTGGATGCCGTAGATCCCCCGCTCCACGCTCTCCAGCGCCGCCACCGGCGAGGCGCTCGAGGAGGCCAGCGCGGTGAAGCCCGGGGGTGGCTCGAAGACCGTGTCGCGGTGGGACATCCAGCACGTCTGCTCCCGCGGGGTGTCCCTCAGCAGCACCCCCGGCTCGCTCACGATCAGGTCCGAGCGGCCGAATTCGCCCACCTCCGCCTGCTCCACCCGGCCGCCCAGCTCGTGCACCAGCGCTGCATCCCGTAGCAGATCCCCAGCACCGGGACCCCAAGATCCAGTAGGCCCCGCTCCAGGCGCGGGGCGCCCGGCGCGTACACCGACGCAGGCCCCCCCGAGAGGATGATCCCGCGCGGCTTGCGCGCCGCGATCTCCGCGAGGGGCACGTGGTGGGGGATCAGCTCCGAGAACACCCCGCACTCGCGCACCCTCCGCGCGATCAGCTGCGAGTACTGGCCCCCGTAATCCAGCACGACTACCTCCGAGCTCCTCCCGACTTCGCCTGGAGGGACTCGGCTGTGAGGCATCTCGGGGGTTACGGCCACGGGCATCTCGACCCGCTCCTCGACGGCGGGGGCAGATACCGAGACCAACTCAGTCATCTACGAAGGCTGATTCACGAGGACCGCGGCCTTCCCGTTGACCGCGCCCATCCCCACGCCCTGGTCGCGCTGCAGCGCCTTGCCCTCCGTCTGCAGCGCCGGGGCGATCACCACCTCCGCACGGTTGAACTCCGCGAGGTCCTTGTGGCCGCACGTCGCCATCGAGGTGCGCAGGCCCCCGAAGAGGTTGAAGGTGCCGTCGTTCTCGTGCGCCGGGCCCACGAGGATCTCCTCGAGCGTCCCGTTCTGCGCCGTCGCCACGCGCGCGCCGCGCGGGAGCGTGGGATGGAAGGTCGCCATCCCCCAGTGGAAGCCGTGCCCCGGCGCTTCGTACGCGCGGGCGAGCGGCGAGCCGATCATCACCGCGTCCGCGCCCAGCGCGATCGCCTTCGACACGTCGCCCCCGTTGCGCATCCCCCCGTCCGCGATCACGTGGCAGTAGTCGCCCGTCTCCAGCATGTGCGTCGAGCGCGCATGCGCCACATCCGCGATCGCCGTCGCCTGGGGCACCCCGATGCCGAGCACCCCGCGCGTCGTGCACGCCGCGCCCGGCCCCACCCCCACGAGCACCCCCGCCGCGCCCGTGCGCATCAGGTGCAGGCCCGTGTGGTAGGAGGCGCACCCCCCCACCACCACCGGCACCTCCAGCGAGGGGATGAACTCCTTGAGGTTCAGCGGCTCCGAGATGGTGGAGACGTGTTCGCCGGAGACCACCGTGCCCTGGATCACGAGCACGTCGAGGCCCGCCTCCATCGCGATCTCGTGGTAGCGCAGCACCCGCTGCGGGGTCAGCGAGGCGGCGACCACCACCTTCTGCTCCTTGATCTCCTGCACCCGCTGGGCGATCAGCTCGGGCTTGATCGGCTCACGGTAGATCTCCTGCATCTCCCGCGTCGCCGCCTCCTTGGGCAGCTTCGAGATCCGCTGCAGCTGGGCGTCCGCGTCCTCGTAGCGAGTGAAGATACCCTCCAGGTTCAGCACCGCCAGGCCCCCGAGGCGGCCGACGATGCCGGCGGTGGTGGGCGAGACCACCCCATCCATCGCCGAGGCCATCATCGGGAGCTCGAACTGGTAGGGCCCGAGCTTCCACGAGATGTCGATGTCGTCCGGGTCCCGCGTACGCCGCGAGGGCACGATCGCGATGTCGTCGAAGCCGTACGCCTGACGGGCCTTCTTGCCGCGTCCGATCTCTATCTCCATTGCAGAATCCTTGCAGTCGGGGCGGACGAGAAGACCCCGCACAGGGCGGGGCCGAAGGGGGGTCGGCGGAGGGCCGAGGGGTGCCTGTCGGAGACGGCGGCCAAGTGGATCTGAGCATAGCAATCGGCCCCGTCACAACGCAAGCGTGCCCCTCCCGAGGGCTCGGATATCCTCGCTGTGTGAGCAATGGGACGCCCGCGGGCTACGACGCACGCGCGATCGAGGAGCGCCGCCAGCGGGAGTGGGATGCGCGGGATGCCTTTCGCACGCCCCCCGTCGAGGACCGAAGCCGGGAGACACTCGCCTCCGGCGAGCATCCCCGGTTCGGCCAGCGGATGGGCATCTACATCAAGGCCTCCGCCCCCTTCACCTCGGGGAACGTCCACATCGGCCACGTGCGCAGCTACGCGATCGGGGACGCCTACGCGCGCTTCCAGCGCGCCCGCGGGGAGTCGGTGCTGTTCGCCTTCGGCTTCGACGCCTTCGGGCTGCCCGCGGAGCTCGGGGCGATCGCGGGCGGCGAGTCCCCCAGCGAGTGGGTGACGCGCTGCGCGGAGCACATGACCGGCCAGCTGCGGCGACTCGGGTTCTCCTTCGACTGGGAGCGCACCTTCATGAGCTCCGACGCCGTGATGTACCGCTGGTCGCAGTGGCTCTTCCTCACGCTGCTCGACGCCGGCCTCATCTACCACGGCAGCGGCAGCGTCAACTGGTGCGACACCTGCCAGACCACGCTCGCCACGATCCAGGTGGAGAACGGCGCCTGCTGGCGCTGCCACAACCCCGTGCGGCTGATCCAGCGGCCCCAGTGGTACCTGCGCATCAGCGCCCACCTGGAGGAGAACGACCGCCGCCTCGCGGAGCTCCAGAATTGGGACGATACCTCGCTCGCCAGCCAGCGCTTCGTGCTCGGGCGCACGGACGGTGTGGAGATCGAGGCGGGCTCTCCGGACGGCCGTGAGCTGACCGTCTTCACGCCCCACGCCGAGGGGCTCGGCCTTGCGCGCTTCGTGCTGATGTCCCCCAAGCACCCCGAGGTGGAGCGCTTCGCCACGGACCCCGCGATGCGCAAGCAACTCGAGGAGATGCGCCTCGGCGGGTGGGAGCGCAGCTCGCGCGGCGCGGAGTCGATCGCGCTGGTGGACACCGGGTGCGCTCTCACATTATCCGGCGCCCACCCCTCCGCCGGCGCTCTGCCGCTGCTCATCTCTCCCGTCGTGGACGAGCGCTTCGGGGCCACCGCCGTGCTCGGAATTCCCGAGCTCGACCGCACCGACGAGGTCATCGCCCGGCGGCTCTCCGACATCCTCCCCGCGGGACCCGGCGGTGAAGTATTGAAAGCCCGCCCCACCCCGCGCCCCGCGGTGCGCTACAAGGCGAACGACTTCTCGATCTCCCGCCAGCGCTCGTGGGGGACGCCGATCCCGATCGTCTACTGCGAGGGCTGCGGAACGGTGCCCGTGCCCAAGGAGCAGCTGCCCGTGGCGCTGCCGCTCGACCTGAAGCCCACCGGCGCCGGCAACCCGCTGGCGGAGCGGGAGGATTTCGTCAACACCCCCTGCCCCCGCTGCGGAGCGCCCGCCAAGCGCGAGACCGACACGCTGGACTGCCACTTCGACGCCCTGTGGCTGTGGATCCCCGCGTGCGTCCCGGCGTCCGAGCGCGAGCGCCCGCTGGAGGAGATCCTCGCGCTCGGCGACCTGCGCGCGTGGCTGCCCTCCGAGCGGCTGGTCGCGGGCTCGGACAGCGGCAACTTCATGTTCGACCAGCGCATCACCACCAAGGCGCTGCGCGACATCGGCCCGCTCGCGTTCCTCGCCGACGGGGAGCCCTTCGCGGGTGCGCTGATGCACGAGATGGTGATCCGCGACGGGCGCAAGATGAGCAAGCACCTCGGCAACGTCGTCGACCCCGACGAGCTCGTGGACGCCTTCGGGGCGGACACCGTGCGGATGGCGGTGCTGTGGGCCGCGCGTCCGCAGAAGTCGCTGAACTGGAGCGACAGCGCGGTGCAGTTCTGCCACCGATTCCTGCACAACCTCTGGGCGTACTCCCACGCGCGCTTCGCCCAGCGCGTGGAGGACTCCGAGGAGCTCGACCCCGCGAGCACCGAGTTCCTGCGCAGGCGCCTGGAGAAGTGGTGCGAGACCGCCGTCGCGAAGATCACCGAGGAGCTGGCGGAGCTGGAGATGCACAGTGCGGTGCGCAACGCGATCCGCCTGCTCGACCGCATCAAGGACTTCGAGTCGCGCGTGATCAAGCGCAGCGGCGCGCTCTGCCGCGAGGACCACGAGGCGCTGCGCGACGCGCTTGGGCTGATGGCGCGGGTCCTGGCCCCCTTCGCCCCGCACATCGGGGAGGAGCTGTGGCTCGCCTCGGGCCTCGCCGAGCCCGGAGTCGACCCCCCGTGGCCGCGGGAGGGCGACTGGTCGCGGCAGGCCCCCAGCCCTGTGGCCGCGGGGTCCTGCGGCTCGAGGTCCGATCCGGCGCCGGCGGGCGAGGAGTAGAGGCGATCGATGTCCGCCGGGTCGCGCACCAGAGAGAAACAGCCCGGAGCGAGGCGACAGTCCGCGCGCTCGCCCAACTCTGCGGAAATTCACCGAATATGACCATCGAGTCGACGTCGCCCTCTGCGATGATGTGAGGAGAGCAAGCGGATGAGCACTGCACGAGACCACGCCGGGGACTTCCAGCGGACCCGCTCCTGCGCGACCGAGCTGGTGTGCCGCAAATGCGAGCTGCGCTCCCCCCTGGCGGAGGGCGGGGCGTACTGCCCGCAGTGCGGCAAGAGCCTGGACGTCGACTACGACTACGAGCTCGCCGCGCGCCGCCTGCGCGAGACGCCGATGGAGGAGCGCCCGCTCAACATCTGGTACCTGGAGGAGCTGCTGCCGATCCTCGACGCCGTGGGGACGGTGCGCGTGGGCGAGTACGCGGGCTTCACCCCGCTGATCAGGGCCGATCGGCTCGGCGCCGCGGTGGGCCTGCGCAACCTCTACGTCAAGGACGACAGCACCTCCCGTCCAAGCCTCTCCTACAAGGACCGCGTCGTGAGCACCGCGGTGGCGCGGCTGCTGGAGCTGGGCCGCAGCGAGATCGGGTGCGTCTCCACCGGCAACGTCGGCACCGCCGTGGCCTCGCTGGCGGCGAAGGCGGGGGTGGCGGCGTACGTCTTCTACCCCAACCGCCTCGAGAGCACCAAGGCCCACGCCTGCCGCGCCCTCGGCGCGAGGGTGTGCCAGGTGGAGGGCAACTACGACGAAGCCAACAAAGCGTGCCGCGCCCTCGCGGAAGCGACCGGCCTCGAGTTCGCGAACATCAGCCTGCGCCCCTTCTACGCCGAGGGCGCCAAGACGGTGGCGTATGAGATCGTACGACAGCTCGACTGGCGCGCCCCCGACCGCATCGTCACCGCGGCCGCCGGGGGGACGCTCTCCTCGCGCATCCACAAGGGCCTCCAGGAGCTCGAAATGGTGGGGCTCGCCGAGACCGCCCGGACCAAGATCGACATCGCCCAGCCCGAGGGCTGCCAGCCGATCGCCGAGGCGATCCTCACGGGCGCCTCGGAGATCAACCCGGTCAAGCCGACCACGCTCGCCCACTCGCTCGCGATCGGCTCCCCCGGAGACGGGGTCTTCGTGATCGACGCGGTGCGCAGCCGCGGGGGCACCGCGGCCGCGGTGAGCGACAGGGAGATCTTCGCCGGCATCGACCTGCTCGCCGCCACCGAGGGCATCCTCACCGAGCCCGCCGGCGGCACCACCGTGGCGGTCGTGAAGAAGCTCGCCGCCGAAGGACGCCTCGACCCGGATGAGACGGTGGTCGCGATCATCACCGGCAACGGGCTGAAGACCCTCTACGACCACCCCTCCAAGCCGTGGCCCGACAAGGTGCACTGCGACATGGAGACGATGCTCTCCGTGCTCGAGGGCTTCCAGCGCGAAGCCGGCCTCGCCACGGCCGGCCAGCAGCTGCACGCGTAGGCATACACGCGCACGTAGCTGCGAACATTCCGCTGATGGGACGGCTGGACGACGTCGACCTGAGCCTCTCGCTCTCGCGCGCGGAGTCCGAGCGGCGCCTGCCCGAGCTTCAACAGCGCCTGCTGATGCTGCGGCTGACCCTCGCCGGACTGCGCGACGACGGGCAGCTGGGCCCGCCCGTGTGCGTCCTCTTCGAGGGCTGGGACGCCTCCGGCAAGGGCGGCGCGATCAAGCGACTCGTGGCGCTGCTCGACCCGCGTCACGTGCGCGTCGCGCAGTTCGCCGCCCCCGACGCCGCCGCCAAGCGCCACCACTTCCTCTGGCGCTTCTGGCCCGCTCTGCCGGGCCGGGGCGGGCTCGCCGTGCTCGACCGCTCCTGGTACGGGCGCGTGCTGGTCGAGCGCGTGGACAAGCTCGCCACCGAGGAGCAGTGGACGCGGGCATACGGCGAGATCGAGGAGTTCGAGCGCATGCTCACCGCGGAGAGCGTGGTGCTGGTCAAGTTCTGGATGCACATCTCAAGCGTTGAGCAGCTCAAGCGCTTCGAAGCCCGCGCCAACGATCCGCTCAAGAGCTGGAAGCTCAGCCCGGAGGACTGGCGCAACCGCGGCGAGCGCGAGGTCTACGAACAGGCCCTCGAGGACATGTTCGAGCGCACCGACGCCAAGCACGCCCGCTGGCACATAGTCCCGGCTGAGTCGAAGCACTACGCGCGCGTGCACGTGCTCGAAACCGTCAACGGCGAGATCGAACGGGCGCTGCACCGCGAGGGCCTGAAGATCCCCAGGTCAAGGGATCTCGCTCACGGTGTCGGTAGCACGCGATAGCCGAAAACGCGCTCGGCGTCCCTAACGAGAGCATCGGGAATAGCCCCGCTGTTGGCCGGCCATCGCGGATCGGCAGGCTCGGGAGTCCCGGCTTGGGCGAAGAGCGCGACGCCGTAGAGCTTCTGGGCGGGGTCGTGGCGGACGAAGTAGCGGACGCCATCGAATCCGTCTTCCAATGCTTGGGCGGCGAATGTCTGGCTCTCTTCGTGCTGCTCGTCCGCGCCGAGCGACGCGGTGATCCCGAAGCTCAGCGTGCGGCGGGCGGTGATGTCGGCCAGGCGCAGGTCTCGTTTCAGCGCGACGGTCAACAGCGACCGGTTCGCGATCTCGGCCTCTGCCAGCAGCTGGCGCTTACGGAAGACCTCTACCCAGGCGCCCAGTGGGGCCTCCGCCAGATAGCAGGCGCCCATCCCGGTGCCCAAGGGATCAAAACGACCGTTCCCTGTGGAGGAGAACCACCACGGGGTCCTGAGGGACTTGTGGATGCGATAGATGGTCTTCTCGCCCCGCAGCGTTCGCCGCGGGAAGCCCTTTAGGCTCACTGGTCCAGTCGCGCCGCGTCCTGGCGGGCGACTCGGGCCAGATCCGCGTCGTCGCGCGCGCCGCGCGCCCACGCCACCGGCGACAGACCGTTGAGCGCATCATCGTCTGGTGCGATACACCAAGAAGCGGCGGTCCACGGGTTGATCGACGCGTCGGCGACCGTCCAGAACGCGGCGACCAGCGATTGGAGCGGCTGGCCGTCGTGGAACTGAAACACCGGGTACTGACGGTGCCCGGCGCTGTCGGACAGTGCGATCAGCCGTTTAGAGCGCAGCAGCTCGTCCACACGCTGACGGGACACTCCGAGTAGTTGGCGCACCTCGGCGGTGCCCAGCAGCGGCCCAAGCTCGTTCTCCCACGCCTGGCTCGCGGCGGCCAGCAGCCCACCGCGGCGGGCGGCCTCAACACTAAGGCTACGGTCCGCTCCGAGGAGCTCACCCACAGCCTGCACGAACGCGACAACAGCGTCCTCAGAGAGATGAAACTGCGAGGCCAGCTCGGCGACCGTGATGCCCGGCTTCTCCCTGACCATCTCAAGAACCGAGGCCCTGGTGCGCTCCAGGTCGGACGTGGCCTCGCGCAGCGCCGACTCGGCACGATCCAGCGCCTCGAAAACCTCGGGACGTTCCTTGACGGCCATGACGCTAGAATACCACAGGTCGTCATACGATGCAAGAACGTCAAGGATGGAGCCTCACCGTAGCCGCGGTCTATTGGCGCGTGTCGAGTCTCTGAGAACTGCATACATAGAAAAACCCCGCCGGAGCGGGGTTTTTCCTTAGCGGGTCGATAAGCCGGATTCTGTCGTGAGCAGCCATCCATCTGAGCGGCCTACCTGGACCTTGGCGGGCAGCCTGCAAGCGGTCCTGTTTGGCCTTGCATCGGGTGGGGTTTACCCAGCCGCCGCGTCACCGCGACGCTGGTGCGCTCTTACCGCACCATTTCACCCTTACCCGTTGGCCGTTCACGTGGGACGGCCAACGTCGGCGGTTTGTTTCTGTGGCACTTTCCCGCGGGTTTCCCCGGGTCGATCTCGACCACCTTGCCCTGTGATGTCCGGACTTTCCTCGAAGGCCAGAGGCCTCCGCGGCTGCTTGACCTGCACAATCAACCTAGCGCACCCAGCGCCTGCTGCGAAGGTTCAGGGCAAACCCCCTGCCCTACGCCCAACCCAGGAAAGGCACTTGGAGGCCTGACGGCAACGGCGCCTCTGGAGAGCCGCGGCGCCCATCAGAAGCTCCTGAGCAGTCCGACCACGCGCCCCAGAACCTTGACCTCCTTGCTGCGGATCGGCTCCATGGTCTCATTCTCTGGCTGCAAACGGATGTGGTCGGCTTCGCGGAAGAAGCGCTTGACGGTGGCCTCCTCCCCCAGCAGGGCAACCACGATCTCGCCTTCCTGCGCAGTGTCCTGGGGGCGCACCACCACCAAGTCGCCCTCGAGAATGCCGGCATTCTTCATCGAGTCACCACGTATCCGAAGGAGATACTGGCCGTCCTCGCCCCCCGCAACCTCCGGGACAGAGATGTAATCCTCGATGTTCTCCTCCGCCAGCACCGGCTGGCCCGCGGCGACGGAGCCGACTAGAGGCAGGCCATCGGAGCGTACGATCGAGCGCACGCTGTCCACCGCGTTGCCAACCGCCCGGTCGAGCAGCTCGATCGCCCGCGGCTTGGAAGGATCGCGCCGCAGAAGGCCGATCTTCTCCAGGTTGGCAAGGTGGGCGTGTACGGTCGAGGAGGAGGCGAGGCCCACAGCCTTGCCGATGTCACGCACGGTCGGGGGGTAGCCGTACTTGGCGGAGTACTTGCGGATGAAGTCGAAGATCTCCTGCTGGCGCTTGGTCAGATCCATGGTCTCTGGGTCCTTGGTCGGCTGGATGGAAGGATGGGACGAACGTGTGTTCGTACAGTAGCGCCCCCCACGGACGGATGCAAGGGCCACCGCACGATCGACCACGCCGGCACCGACTCGGCGGTCCTCCGGCGAGGGGCGGGCCCGGCCAACCGGCAACGAGAAGGAGCCAGCCGCATGGGGCTATACTCGCCCACCTCTGCGCCCGTGGCGGAATTGGTAGACGCGCAAGGTTGAGGGCCTTGTGGAGATAGTTCTCCGTGGTGGTTCGAGTCCACTCGGGCGCATTGGAAAAGCCCTGCTGAGCGCCCGCGGCCAGGACGCGGCGGATCATCTCAAGAGCGAGCTCATCGACCCGCTGCACCCTGTTTCCCCACGACGTAGCGGCGCCGACGCCGCCAGCACTGCGGCCGAGCGTTCAGGGCGTCATGCCTGAGCGCCCGGCGAACACCGCGCTGACCTGCTCAAGATCGTGTGCAGTCTGCGTGAGCAGGGCGTGCTCCATCGCATCGAAGCGGGATGCCTGCTCCTGCAGGAGCGTAGCCATACCGGCTAGCAGCGGCGCGCCCTTGAGCTTGCTGATGTCGCGCAGAACCGTGATGTACGGCTGGGGCATATTCCGACGCAGGAAGAACGCCCGCAGCGCCGCGTTGGCGAAGAATTGGCGGTGCCCGCCCTTGCTGCGCCGTGCGCGCAGCAGACCGAGCTCGTGCCAGTGGCGGATCTGATCCTGCGTCGAGCCGGTAAGCGTCGCGAGCTGGCCGATACCAAGCGGATAGCTCACGCCCGCGAGCTTCGGATGGGTTGCGGGATCACGCACCATCCCCTGCTCCTCCTCGGTGAGGTACTGCCACATAGGGCTCGCCTGGGGTCCGGCAAGCGCCTCCGCCCGCCGCTGCGCCTCGGATAGCTCTCGCTCTGGACGCTGCTCCAGCAGCGCGCGCTGGGAGTCGGAGAGAGCGCCCGCGGCTCGCGCCCAGGTGGCGATGCGCCGCCTGAAGCCCTCGGGAAGCGACTGGTCGTCATGGAACCCGGCATGGAACGCCTCCCCAAGCCAGTAGCCCGGAGGATCTGTGCTGCGCCGCAGCTTGCCCTTGCGCGTCTCGGTCATCACCGACAGCCTAGCAAACATGGGATCAGGATGCTAGGTTTCATTCGTACTCATCTACCCGCCACTCGCCGCCTTCCCACGCGCCAACCGCCACGATCATGCCCTCGATCGGCGCACGCGATCCCCAGGAGGCGTCCATCAGCCAGGTGTGCCCGTCGACCTGCTTGAACGGCACGTCCGCGAGGTTCGGGTCGAGCACCAAGACACCATCCATCGGGTGCTCTGACCTGGCGTCACCGAAGCACTCCCAGCGCAACTGGTCGCGCGTAGCATCCTCGAAGCCGATGTCCAGCGCATAGAAGCCGGGACCGTAGAGGCCATCCCAGACCTCCACCATCACCGGCCGACCCATCTCCATATCCGCCGCGCACTCAAGCGCGAAATCGCGCGTCGTGTAATGAAAAAGACGACTCGGCATCCGCGCGGAATCTAGCCATCAGCTCGGCTGCCATTGGGCTTCGACCCCAGCCGTCACATCCTCGCCCGCTACGCCCGCGCAGCCGAAACCCATCGATCCGTGGCAACACTTTGGCAACGTCCGTACCGTCCAATGCGTCCAGTAGGTCTCTGAAACCCCGCAAAATGGACCATCTGAACGCCCCTGAACGGGTCTACACCGCCCGTCTAAGGTTGAGGGCCTTGTGGAGATTGTTCTCCGTGGTGGTTCGAGTCCACTCGGGCGCATTTTCGGAAGGCGATAGTCGTTGTTCGAACCAGGCCTTCGCTCGCCGTCCTCGTTATCAGATCCGATGCCGTTGAACTCTGCCAGCAGCTGGTTGACGACGGTCCGCCCGGCACCAAAGATCGCGCCGCGCTTCCGGCCGAGCGCATCGAGCTCGTCGAGAAAGAGCAGTGCGGGACGGTTGCGTCGCGCAGGGACGGTGGCCGTGACCTTAATCGGGTGCCCCCCTGCGATATTCATGCCCCGCCTGGGGCTGCTCACAGACCTGGAGGCTTCGGCGGAGCCTTGATGTATGGTGGATCCAGTAGGACGGGACCTGCGGGGTCGAGGAAATCCATGATGTGATTCGCGTTGGCGTCTCGCGCGGTCAGCGCGGGCAGGTTCCACTTGCGCTCGATGGTCGCCAGGATCGACGTGTGGTCGTACGTGAGGTTGCTCACCCCGCCGCGTCTGGAGTACGGGGAGACAACGATCGCCGGCACCCGTGGCCCATACATGTCGTAGCCGCCTGGAGGGTCACCTGTCTGCAGGTTCGGCGGAATGCTGTCAGGGGGTAGGGCGCCCGGCGGAGGAACGTGGTCGTAGTAGCCGCCATGCTCGTCGTAGGTGTAGATGAGCAACGTCCGGTTCCACTTCGGCGACTGAAGGATCGCCTCGACGACGCTGTGCGCCCACGCCTCCCCGTAGTACATGTTCTGCGGGTCCTCCTCCGTCTCGGCGGGCGCGGCGTCCGAGAAGTTGGCTCCCATGATCTCGAGGATCTCCTTGATCGGGAACGGAAGCGACGATAGTGCCGAGACGATCGAGGACACGACCCCAACACCTGGGTCGACGAAGCTGACCGAAGGGAGCGTGCCGGCCTGACAGTCGTGGAAGAACTTGCTGATCGGCGCGTGATGACCCGCGTGCTTCAGGATGATGGACGGGATGACGGCGGTCATCGGCACGTCGGTGAAGTAATCGCACCAGCTGATGTTGTTGTCGGAGAGCCGGTCGAAGATCGTGCCGTGCGGGGGCGGCGGGTCGAGCAGCGTCTCGGGGCTCGTCACAGTGCCGCCGAACGCGGTTCCCGCAAGCAGGAAGCGGCGGTTGGGGTATGTGGGTCCCGGCACCGAGCAGAACCAGTGGTCCGCCACCGTGAACGTGCTGGCGAGCGAGTACGCGAACGGCAGCAGCTCGGGCGTGTAGTAGCCCATCGGGGCCACCGTGCCCGACGACCTGACGAAGCCGTTCATCGCGCCGTCGGCGATCTGCTCGTGGGTCGCCTTCCAGCTCTGCGTGACGTCTTTCGTCTGCGCCGTGGTCGTGAGGGAGAACGAGGGCACCTCGGCCGGCGTGTGGCTGGTGCCCGGATTGCTGTCGGTTGCCTCGCCGTGCTCGAACGTGAGGCCCTCGACGGCGGGGTTCGTCAGCGGCAGCGCTCCCAGCAGGTTGTCGAACGAATGGTTCTCCATCATCACCACGACGATGTGGTCGAACGGCATCGTGTCGTCGACCGCGCCGGGCTTCCGGGCGGGGTAAGGCAGGCTTCCGGCGCCACGGATCGGGGCATGCGCGAGGACCGGGCTCATTGCTTGTGGAGGGTCGCGACGGTCACATGGGGCCAGCGCAGGCCGTTGAAGTCGAGCTGCACGAGCTGGCTGTACTGCAGCTGAAGCCGGTCGGGCTGGCCTGGCTCGCCGGCGACGGTCTCGATCTAGAACATGGCATCGACCTCCGCCGCGCGGGCATTTCCCCCAGGAGGGTTCGAGGCGCTCTCAAGGAACGCCGTGTTGGCCGTGCCGCCTCCCTTGATGGGGTTCTGGGTGGTCGAGATCCTGATGAAGGTCCGGCTCGTGACGTGCTCGCCCGCCAGGGCGTTCTGGAGCGTCGAGTTCGGGTTCTTGACCATCGCCTGCGTGACGTCGGGCGGCCTCTGGCGAAACGGGGTGGGCTTCGCGAGGTCGAGCTCGGTGAACACCCGCGCCGCCGAGTCGAAATCCGTGTTCGGCGGAGGTGCGCTCCCGATCGGGAAGGGGATGATGTTGTTGTCTGGGATCTGCGGCGGCCCGCCGGCATGGAACTGTGTAGTTCCCTGAGCGAGGATCGCGGTCCCGTGCGGGATCGAGGCCATCCGCACGACGGTCGGCGGCTCGCTCGGGTTGGTCGTTGCCGGGACGTGGGCCCAGATCCCCGGCTCGATGTGCAGCCCCGCTCCGCTTGCGGTATCCGATATCTGCTGCATGTAGGTGAGCCCGAACATCTCGATGTCCGGCATCAGCAGCCCGCGGTTGGGTATCGCCCCGTTGATCGTGGTGAAGACGAGCTTCTCGGTCGTGAGGTTGAGCTCGAGGAAGCGGTCCTGCCCTCCATGATGTGGTCGCCAGATCGTGTTGAAGCCGTGCCCCTCCCAGATGCCAGGCAGCTGCGCGAGCGGCCCGAGCGCGCCCCCGGGGTGCGCCGGGATCGGGACGACACCGACCGCGAACGCAGTCGGGTCCCTGAAGGTGAAGTTCGGGTCTGTCTGCGTGACTGCGGTCATGATGCTCCTTGGTCAGTGCCAGTCGAGCGTTGGCCTTCCGGCGCCGCTCGCGGTTTACAGGTCGCTAGCGGCATTGGATGTCGAAGCTCGGCGTGATCCCGTCGTAGGGGTTTTTCACCTGCAGGTGGCGCAGGCATGTCGCGCCCCCTCCCCCGAGGGCACCCGGGAGCACGGCGACGATGCTCGTCCCGTCGATCGCGACGATGTCAACCGCAACGCCGTCGACGCTCACCTGGGGCGGGACGTTCGTCGGCGATGTCGGTTCAGCCGTCAGGCCTTCCCCCACGATCGTGAAGCGCATGTTCGCCTGAACCGGCTGTGGAAAGACGCCTGTCACAGCGAGCTGGCTTCGGGACACCGCCTTCTTGCCGACATACAAACCTGCGGATACGCTTGTCAGCCCGAGCAGCGTGTCCGGCATCGTCGGCAATCCGGTGCCGTCCGGGTGCACGAACTGGACCACGAAGTACACCGCCGTGACGAGATTGAAGATCATGTACTGGAAGTCGCCGAGGTCGGTTGTCCCATCGTCGGCGCTGAAGATCTCGGCGACCCTCGCGAACGGGTTGCGCCCCGGGTTCGCGTTCGGGGTCTTGAACCCCGTCCCGCTCGCTTCGCGCTGGGTTATCCCCTTCGCCGCCACACCTGCGGCCGCCGGCACTCCGAGCAGGACGAGGTAGCTCCCGGACAGGCCAGTGTGGAGGAAGTGCAACCAGCCGACCTGCAGGAGCCCCACGTCGTGGCCCTTCTTCTTGCTGCACGCTTCAGCAGCCTTTGTGAGGTCACTCGGCGTGACGCAGCCGTGCGTGTGGATCAGCTCCCCTGCGATCAAGAGCGCGATCAGCGCCCAGCTGACGAGCAGCGTCCACATGAGGATAAACGTCTTGGAAGTGGAGGTGCGCCCGTCCTCGCCGAGGATGACCGTCGAGAGGAAGCTCTTGTGCCACTTGTGCCCGACCAAGGAGATCAGCTGGACGACGACCAGGCAAGTGAGTACCGCTGCGCCCGCGATCAGGTAGATCCCCGTCTCGTTCACGATGTCCTTCCCCAAGCGCCGCACCCGCGAGCCGGTTGCGATGCGCCGAGACCCCCAGTCGCTGCGCTTGCGCCGGCAGCGGCCGCCGAGCCGGGCCAGTGGCGCCAAGCTCTTCCTCCTCGGGCATCCATGAGTCGCCTCTTCACCGCTTTCCACCCCCGACGTGCTGGATACCAAGAACGCTGGCGAGCACCTTATCAAAGACGCCCACCAATGTAGTCCGGTTAGCGGATCGCTTCTCATCATCAGTCATCGAAATTGCGGGCGCCTCCGCCCACCTGCAAACGATTCGCTTGAGGCGCGCACCAACCTGGCCCGCGCTCTGATCTACTTGTATCAGTATACTGAATCGTCAGACATCTACTTGGGCCGCAGCCGCATCCCTCGGCGGTAGAGGGAGCAGCGATGTCCGTGATGGTCTACGCCAAGGCGTACCTACCCCTCGCGACCCTGACAAACAGCGGCGACGTACCCGCGGAATGGGAGGCGAGCACCCAACTGACCGAGTTCGCCGAAACCCTCTCACCGAGCGATGCCTCGACCGCTGCATGGACATGCGCGACCCGCATCGGCCCCGCCTGGTCGGCCATCACGTCACGCACGGCATCCAGCACCCAGCCTGGACGACGAGCCCGTAGCCTCCGGCTCGTGATGGCCCGTGGCCGGGCACCGCTGGCCCTGAGACCAGCCAGCTTCTTGGCCAGGCGACTCAACCCCGACCGAGCCTCTTGCGCCGACAGCGCCGCCAGAAGCTCCGACACAATCTTGTCGATCGCGCCAGAATCTTGGTTCGAATACCCTCCGCTTGCCTGCATCGCGACTCAAGGCGGATTCGTTGAGCGGATCGTCCGCACGAGGGCTCTATCCGCCGGGCGGGTAGGAGCGCAGGACACGTTCGCCGCCGGCGCCGACAAGCTTGACGTCAACGAGGCGTTCCTGACGTGCACAGCGCGGGCGATTGCGTGCTCCGACGGCTGTGGGCGAGGCTGCGGGCCGGGCTGCGGGCCGAAGCCCGCCACGCCGAAAGGCGCTGTCGACGCCGACACCGAGTTCACGCTCTACCGCGGAGCGACGTTCGACGACCGGGTCGGCGGCATGTTCAGCTTCGTCCCAGCGCGCCCCGCAGGCGACAGCGACCTGTGGTTCGCACGTCCGCCGATCCGCATCGACGGGCTGATCAATCCGGCGAGCGGGCAGGCCCCGTCGGGCGCGGGGCGTCCGCTCGACATCGACACCGTCCACGACGCCTGGCGATCGCTGGCGGCGAAGGTCGCCGAGGCCGGCCTCGTCCTTGGCGTCTCGCTCAAGATTCCCGCGCACAAGGATCTCGACGGCTCCGCTTCCGAGCGGTAGCGTGCCCTCTATTTTTTCTTGCCGCCCTTCTTCTTGCGCTTCTTCTTGTGCCCGTGCACCACGGTTGACACGGTGTGGGTGACCGACGGGCCGCCGAGCGCCGACTGGAACGTGAACTGCCCGCTCACGTGCAGCGTGCGGCCTGCCTTCAGCGCCTTGAGGGCCTTGGCGTCGGGGTGCACCTGGACCTCGACCGAGCCGGCCTTGGCGCTCTTCGAGCCGCTGGCGAACGGCACCAGCGTGCGGACGCACCTGCCCTTGTGCTTGACGTTGCCCTGCTTGCACCTCTTGCTCTTCTTCTTGGCCGTTTCGGCGAGGGCGGGGTCGGCGCCCGTCAGGCCGCCGCCGCCGACATCTAGACCCAGCGAGGCGGCGAAGCCGACATCGGCGTTTTTGAAGTACAGGCTCCAGCGCAGCGTGCCGGCTTCGACGAACTGGAAGTAGAAGTCGAGGTCGCCGGTCTTCGCGTCGAAGACCGGCGCCTTGACCAGCGAGAATTCGCTGTTCCCGGCCACCGCCAGCGCGTTGCTGGTCGCGCTCGCCGAGCCGCCGCCGCCATTCGTGGTGGCGCAGCCACCACCGACTTTGACGTCCTCGGCACAGACCTCGACGTTGGCGAGCGCGGCTCCGCCGGAGGCGGCGGTCACCCTCCCCGAGATCTGCCCGCCGGGGGGCAACGCGGCGTTGATCCCCGATGTCGTGTTCGGCGCCGTCACCGCCACCCCGCTGTCGGACTGGGACAGGTAGTTGCCGCCTTCCGCGTAGGAGGAGAACGAGATGTCGTAAGAGGCGCCGCTCGGCACGCCCGAGATCGTGTATTCGCCGCCGGCGTTCGTGGACGCGCAATACCTGAAGAGATCGCCGCTGGCTTCGCCGGCGCACACCTCGACTTCGGCGAGCGGGGCGCCGCCGGAGGCGGCGGTCACCTTCCCGGTGATCTGCCCGCCCGAGAGCATCGCGGCGTTGACCAACGTCGTGCCCGGCGCCGCCACCACCTTGTCGTCAACGGACTGTTCGAGGTAGTTCTGCTGCACGCAGCCGGTTTCCCCGCACCCAAATGCCGAGAACTCGACGTTGTATTCGCCGCTGGACAGGCCCGGGATCGCGTATTCGCCGCCGCCGTTCGTGGTCGCGCAGTTACTGAAGAATTCGCTGCCGCCAATCTCTGCGGCGCACACTTCGATGTTGGCGAGCGCGGCTCCGCCGGAGGCGGCGGTCACCCTCCCGGCGATCTGCCCACCTTCTGCCAGCGCGGCGTCGATGCTCGACGTCGGAACCCCCGCGGTCACTTTCACCGATTCGGCTTTTTCAAGCGAGGGCTCTTCTTTGTAGTACTGGGGGAGATAGTTGCCGCCTTCAAAGCCTCGGATGAACTTGACATCGTAGGAGCCGCTCGGCAGCCCCTGGATCGTGTATTCGCCGCCGCTGTGCGTGGTTGCGCAGTTACCGAAGAATTCAAAGAATTCGACACCGCCCGTCTTCTCGGCGCACACTTCGATTTTGGCGAGCGGTTCTCCGTGGGAGGCGGCGGTCACCTTCCCGGTGATCTGCCCGCCGGCCGCCAGTGTGGCGTCGATGTTCGGGGTCGTGCTTCCCGCGGTCACCGACACGCCGCCGACGGACTGCTCGAGGTAGTTCTGCTGCACGCAGCCCGTTTCCCCGCACGCGAAGGCTGAGAATTCAACGCTATAGGTGCCGCTGGGCAGGCTCTGGATCGTGTATTCCCCAGCGCCGTTCGTGGTCGCGCAGCCACCACCGACTTTGACGTCCTCGGCACAGACACCGACGTTGGCGAGCGCGGCGCCGCCGGCTGCGGCGGTCACCCTCCCGGTGATCTGCCCGCCGGCCGACAGCGCGGCGTCGATCCCCGAGGTCGTACCCGGCGCGGTCACCGACACCGGGGTCGCTTCACCTTCCAAAGGCTTGCCGCTGTACCACTGGGGCAGGTAGTTGCCGCCTTCGAAGGCGGAGACCTCGACCTTGTAGGAGCCGCTCGGCAAGCCCGAGATCGTGTATTCGCCGCCGGAGTTGCTGGCGGTCACCTGGCAGGAGATGGTGTGGCCCGCATCGGCGCTCTGCA
This sequence comes from uncultured Solirubrobacterales bacterium, assembly GCA_963813765.1. Classification (GTDB taxonomy): domain Bacteria; phylum Actinomycetota; class Thermoleophilia; order Solirubrobacterales; family Solirubrobacteraceae; genus Palsa-744. Next base: position 721,448 of record CAWFAB010000004.1, on the reverse strand, counting down.
CGACGTACGTGCTCCCCGTCTGGCCGGCGATCGGGCTGCCGCTGCGCAGCCACGCATAGGTATAGCCGCTCGGGTTGTTCGTCCAGACTCCGGTCGAGCAGGTGAGCATCGCGCCGACCGTCGGCGTGCCCGTCACGGTGGGCGCCGAGGTGTTGACCGGCGCGGGCTCCTTCGTCGTTTCGCCCGCGGCCAGCGCAGGCCCGAAAGAGCACGCGAGCATCGTCGCGAGCGCGGCCGCGCCCGCCAGCCGGCGCATGCGCCTCCCGCGGGCCGCCGCGCGTATACCCGCGTGCGTTGGACGGTTCCACCATCCTGTATGCCTCATCGAACGTGTCCTTCCGTCGGTGTTGCGATGCCCAGGTCTCTCGATCGACAAGATCCCGAACGATGAACCGCGCACTTTACGACGGCCGGCCGCCCCGAGGCGGCACCGAGCGCAGGCGCGGCCGTCGCGACGCGCTTCTTCACGAGCTCCGCGCCACGCGGGAGCGGACTCGGTAGCCGAGGACGAAGCGTCTCGGGCAAGCGGTAGCCTATTGGGCATGGCCAAGCCACGGCATACTCAGATCGGCTCAGATACTTCGCTCAAGAGGGTCGCGCGGACGTAGGCCGCCACCGACCATGCGGGAACGCTTCGGCCTGCCATGCGGAGCCTACGCGACGTGCTCGCCGAACGAGGCCCTCTGACCGGACTGGCCTCTGATCGACGCCGCCGAGGAAGCCCTGGTACTGCTCCAGCGCGAGCCACACGCCGGCTATCCGCTGCGTGGCAGGCTTCGCGGCCTGTACTCGCTGCGAGTCGGCTCGTACCGGATCATCTACCAGTTTTCGGACAACGACAAGACGGTCCGAGTCGCCACCATCCGCCACCGGTCGGTCGCCTACAGCAGCGATCCACGCTAGCCGTAGTGACGGGACCCACGCCGCTGCAAACCGCCGACGACGCGGCCGCTCGACCAGCTCGGGGGTCCCGGACCCCCGCGAACTCAGGCTTGGATGACGGTGATCGACGAAAGGGCCGAGAAATCGCCGTCCTGCGTCACTACCGCCACTCCATGCTTGAGGGCAGTCGCGGCGATCCAGGCGTCGTGGCGACGCAGTCGCCGCCCGGCATTCAGCTCGGTGGCGGCGATGCGAGCGAAGCAGGAGGCGACCGCGGCATCGACGGGTAGAAGGGGGTAGGTCGAGCGCACCCGTGAGAGCGTGGCCAGGCGCAGAGCCCGCGTTTCGGCATCCCTGGCGCGAAGCACGCCCAACTCAAGCTCCGCAGCCGTGATCACCGATATGGCGATCTCGTCCGGCAGTTCGCCGAGTTCGCGCCCAGCCTCCTGTGCCACAAAGACCGAGGTGTCGGCGATCGCTCGACTCACACGTCTTCCAGTAGCGCGCCGCGCACCTCAGCGAGATCGTCCAGAAGGCCTCCATCGCTCGGCGCATCGCGGCTGATCTCCCGAAGCACCGTCGAGGGCACCCACGGGCTACGCTGCTCGATGTGCGGCACAATATCCGCGACCGGATCACGGTTGACGGTGAGCGTCACCTGCTCACCCCCACGTATCGCTGCGACAACAGCTGCTGTGCTGTTGCGCAGATCTCGTACAGAAACCTCTCGCGCCATGTGCACGATCGTAGCACGCCTGTGCGACGCGGCGGCGCGGGCGCCGGGCGCGGCCGACCCGGAGCCGGCCGCGCGGAAGCGCCCTACTTCCCGGCGTCCGATCCGCCGAGCGCCTTCCCGGCGCTCTGCACGACGTTGCGAAGGAAGTCGTACTGCGTGTGGACCAGTCGGTCGGCCATCTCCATGGCGGCATCGACGATCTCCTGCCGCCTGGACGGACGCTCGCCGAGCGCCGGCAGCTTCTCGTCGACGGTGTCGACGAACTTGCGCACCGCCTCGATCGCGGCGCGCTGCCCCGACTCGAGCGACTTGAGCACCTCGTCGGAGAGCACGGCAGTCCGGTCGGCCGCACCCGCCTGCTCGCGCTTCTTACCCTCCGCGGGGCCGTTGTGGGCCGCCGCCTTGGGTGCCGGCGGGCGGCGCTGAGCCTTGGTCTCTGGCATTGGGGATGAACCTCCTTTGCGGGACGTGCGTCCCGCTACCACTGCATTCACGGAAGCCGCTCAGCCGACACTCCACCCGCGGATCCGCTTCGCGGCCACCGTCTCTGCTACGACCATAGGTCAGCCCGCGGGCGGCGCCATCCGTAGAGAGTTCGGACGTGGCCGCGCCCAAGCTACGCACCCAGGCTCAGATCACCCGCGCCGGTCGGGCTCCTGAGCGGAGACGAGCGACGCCTCGGTTCGCGGAGTCCGCCTGCGCTCACTCCATGGCCGGGAGCCTGCGCGCGAGCCAGCGCGGCATCCACCATATGCGCGGGCCCGCCACGCGCATGATCGCCGGCAGCAGCACGAGCCTGACGATCGTCGCGTCGAGCAGGACGGCGATCGTCAGGCCGACGCCGAACTGGCGGACCGGGACGACTTCGGCGCCGGCGAACGCGAGGAAGACCGCGGTCATGATCGCCGCGGAGCCCGTGATCACGCCGGCGGTCTTGCGCAGGCCGTGGCGGATCGCGCCGTCGGAGTCGCCCTCCGACACCCAATGCTCGCGCATCCGCATCAGCAGGAAGACCTCGTAGTCGATCGACAGCACGAACATGATCGCGAGGATGCCCGCGCCGGAGGTGGCGTCGATGTAGCCCGGCCCGCCGAGCACGCGCAACGCGGTCAGCAGCTCGAGCGCCCCGTAGGCGACCGCGATCGTGACGAGGTTCAGCGCGACGGCGATCAGCGGCAGCAGCAGCGCGCGCAGGATCACAATCAACGTCAACACGGCGATGACCGCGAGCGAGACCACAAGCCACGGGAAGCGTTCGGTGTTCGCGGCCTGGTAGTCGAGCAGGTACTCCGCGCCCTGGCCGATCTCGGCGGTGCCGCCGATCGACGCACCGAGCGCCGGGAGGTCGCGCCGCAGCCTCGCGCTCAGCGCCGCCGTGGCCGCCGAGGCCGGCGGGCTCGCCGCGACGACCATGATGCGCGCCGCGCCGCCGCCGCCGTTGACGTTGACGAGCTGGGCGACCTGTTCGCGGATCGGCGTCGGCGTGCCGTCGAGCGCCGTCAGCACGAGGTAGCCGGATTCGAGCGCGTTCGGCGACTCGCTGTGCATCAGCGCATACTCCCGCCGGTAGTTCGCGAGCATCCCCGCGTAGCTCTTCAGCGGCCTCCCCGCCCCGCCGAGTCCCGAGGCGAGCGCGCCGACACGCCCTTCGCCCGCCTGCAGGCCGCCCGCGAGGCGGTCCGCGCCGCCCGCGAGTTCGCCGAGTCCGCCCGCGAGCTTCCCGTTGCCGGCCTGCAGCTTGCCGAGGCCGCCCGCGAGGCGCCCGTTGCCGGCGGCGAGCTTGCCGAGGCCGCCCGCGAGCTTTCCGTTGCCGCCGGCGAGCTTTCCGAGGCCGCCCGCGAGCCGATTCGCGCCCGCGGTGAGCTTTGTAAGGCCGCCCGCGAGGCGCCCGTTGCCCGCCGCGAGCTTCCCGAGGCCGCCCGCGAGTTCGCCGGCGCCGCCGCTCAGCCCTTCGAGTCCGTCGCTCAGCGTGTGTCCGCCGGCGGCGAGGCGGTGCAGCGCAGAACCGAGGCTGTGCGCGCCTTCTTCGGATTCGCGCGTGCCGCTTGCGAGCCGGTCGGCCCCGGCGGTGAGCCGGTCCAGGCCGCCGGTGAGCTTGGATACCTCGGCCGGCAGTTCCATGAGCCGTTCCAGGCCGGCGCAGAGCTGCCGCTGGATGGAGGCGAGCCGGCTGAGGCCGTTCTGTTCGGCCAATTCCACGGCCGCCGCGAGATCCCGGGCGAGCGCCGGGTAGCGGGGGTCGGCGCGGCCGACGGTCATCGCGCCGAGTTCGCGCATCGCTTCGCCGAGCCGCGCGCGCAGCTGTTCGTCGGAGGTGCGCAGCGCTTCGAGCCGCCCGACCCACACGTGGAGCGCTTCGGTGAGCGCCGTCACCGGCGCGAGCGCCGTGTGGACCGTCGTGTCGAGCGTGTTCATCCCTTCCGCCAGCTGCGCGGCGCCGGCGGTGAGCTGAGCGTCGGAGCCCGCGAGCCGTTCGGCGCCCGCGTCGGCTTCGTCGAGCCCGGAGGCGAGCGCCGTGGATCCGCTCGACGCCGCCGTGAGACCGTTCTCCAGCGCGCTCGCGCCCGAGTCCGCGCGGCCGGCTTCGGTCGCCAGCAGCTTCGCGCCCGCGCCCGTGCGGCCCGTTTCGCTCGCCAGCAGCGCCGCGCCCCTGTGGGCACGGCCCGTTTCGGCCGCGAGCCGCTTCGCGCCCGCGTCGGCCTTGCCGGTTTCGCCCGCCAGCAGCGTCGCGCCCTTGTGCGCACGGCCGGTTTCGGCGGCGAGCAGTTCGGCGCCGCTCGCGGCCTTTCCGCCGGCGCCGCCGAGCGCGCTCGCGCCAGCCGCCGCGGAGGCAAGTCCGGAGCGCAGACGCGCGACGCCTTCGCTCGCGCGGCCGAGTCCCGAGCGCAGCCGTTCGATTCCCGCCTGCGCCCCTTGCAGGCGCCCCGGCGCGGAGGCCGCCGCGGCGTGGACTTCGTCGAGCTCGTGCTGGGCGCCGGTGATCGACCCCGGGCCGAGCGCCGCCGCCACATCCGGTTCGCGGGCGAGCCCTTCCTGCGCGCGGATCAGCGCCCGCAGGCGCCCCTGCGTGGTGATCGCGCCCTCCTTGCTGTGCAGGACGATCACGAACGGCGCCGTCCAACCGGGGCCGATCGTGCGCTGCACCATCGAGACCGCGACGCGCGCCGGATTCGACGCGGGAAGCTGCGCGACATCGGGCGGGCCCATCCGCAGCGCGGCGGCGGGGGCCGCCAAAAATCGCCGCGAGGAGGATCGGCGGGATCACGATTCGCGGGTGGGCGAGCAGCCGCTCGGCCAACGATCCCGCCGCGGTGAGGCGGCTCGCGGCGCCGGAGTGCCTGAACCGGACTTCCCAGCGGTTCAGGTTCGGGCCGATCAGGCGCAGCAGCGCCGGCATCGCGGTCAGCGCGAGCGCGATGCTGAGCAGCCCCGAGCAGATCACTCCCGTCGCCACGGGGGCGAGCATCCCCGGCGTCGCCACGGCGTTCGCCGCGATCATCGTCAACACGAGCGTGCCGCCGGCGGCGACGATCGTGCGCCCGGCGGTGCGCCTCGCGATCGAAACCGCGGTGTCGTAATCCCAGCCGGCCGCGGCTTCCTGGCGCACGCGCGAGACCATCAGCAGCGCGTAGTTGACTCCGAGCGCGAGGCTCATCATCGCGGCGACGGAGACCGCGAGCGAGTTGATCGGCGTGACGAAGGTCGCCAGCCACAGCAGGCCGTGGCCGGCCATCACGGTCGCGCCGCCGATCGCCAGCGGCACGGCGGCGGCCACGGGGGAGCGGAAGACGAGCAGCAGCACGAGGATCAACGCCGGCAGCGCGATCAGCTCGGCCTGCACGGTCTCCGCAAGCGTGGTCTGCTGCAGGGCGCGTCCGATCACCAGGATGCCGGAGAGGTAGGAGCGCACCGGCCGGCGGACGGTACGGGCGATCACGGCTTCGGCGGCCGGGACCGTGGCCATCGCCTCGGACTCGGGCCGTTCGAAGTTCACGAGCACGAACGCGGCCCCGGGTTTTGGGCGCAGCGCCCGCGGGGAGGCCGCGCCGGCCCACGGCGAGAGCACCTGGACGTGCCCGAGCGCCTTCAGCGCGGCCACGAGCCGCGGCCCCTCCCGTTCGACTTCCGCCGGCGGCCCGCGCAGCAGGATCTTGAGCGGGATCGTGGGGCCGAACTCGGCCTTCAGCGTCGCTTCCGCGCGCGAAGAGGGCGAGCCGGGCACCGCCAGCGACATCGGCGCGAGCCGGCCTTCGAGAGCTGTGCCGAGGAACGCGAGCACGGCGAGCCCGACTGCCCACGCGAGCAAAGTCGCCCACAGGCGCCGGCCGCGCGCGGTGCCGTTCGGCTCGTATGTCTTGCTCATCGCTTGCTCCCGGGTGGTGATCGTCGACCGTGAACTCCACCCTCCACCCCGTCTCTGTATAATGTAACATAGATTCAGGTCACATCGATTTGTGTCCCTTCGATCGAGATATGCTCAGGAGATGACCCCCACGAAGGGCGAGCGGCCGGGAGGGCGGACCGCCACCGACGGCGACGCCGACGGCGCAGACACACGGCCCGGAGCCCGAGCAGCGGCTGACGATCGACCAGCTCGCCCAGGCGGCCGGGCTGACCGTGCGCAACGTGCGCAACTACCAGTCGCGCGGGCTGATCGCGCCGCCGGAGGTGCAGGGCAGGGTCGGCTACTACGGCGCCGAGCACCTGGCGGGGTTGCACTTGATCCGCGAGCTGCAGGCCCAGGGGTTCAACCTCGCCGCGATCGCCCACATGCTCGAGGATGCCCGCGGCGTCGGGGAGGAGGTGCTCGGCTTCACGCGCTCCCTGATGGCCCCGTTCGAGACCGAGACGCCCGAGGTCGTCGAGCGGGCCGACCTCGCGGAGCGGTTTGGGGGCGCGCTCGACGGAGGGTTCGTTCCCAAGGCCGAAAAGCTGGGGCTCGTCATCGCAATCTCGGAGAACGGCTTCGAAGTCCCGAGCCCGACGCTGCTCGCCGCCGGGGAGCGGCTGGTCGCGCTCGGTGTGCCGCTCGATGCCGTGCTCGACACGATGAGCAAGCTGAAGCGCGACACCGACCGGATCGCGCAGAGCTTCGTGCAGATCTTCCTCGACTACATCTGGAAGCCCTTCGACGACTCAGGCCGGCCCGAGGCCGACTGGCCGCGGGTGCGGGCGACGCTCGATCAGCTCCGCCCGCTCGTCTCGGAGTCGCTGACCGCCGCCTTCGGACCGACGATGACCAAGGCCGTCGAGGTCGCCTTCGGCAAGGAGCTCGACCGCGGACGCACACGCAGGTCATGACCGTCCGGCGCGCAGGCGCCGGTACAGGTACCCCACCACGAGCAGGTTCACGATCAGCGCTCCCACCTTGAGGGGCGTGACCTTGCGGGCGAGCTCCCAGATCTCGGGGACCAGCAGGATCGAGGTGGCTAGGAGCGTCAGCCACTCCCCCCATGGCCTGCGCCGCGCCAATCCGTAGGACTCGGCGCCCTCCAGCGCGCCGTATCCCAGGGCGATCGCTCCGAACACCACGTTCTCGCCGGCGGGGACCTTGCGCACGGCGTCGATGATCTTGCGCACCACATTGCGACTGGGGTCGAGGCCCCACTGGTGCGCCAGATGAGTGATTTCCCCGGCCCAGTTGGTGTGGGGGTGCGTGATGAGGACCACACCGAGGACGATCAGGAAGAGCCCCCTGAAGCCGCGCTCGGCGGCGATCCAGGGAAGCAGCCGGTCGCGGCGCGCGCCCGGGGAGGGGTCGGTTGCGAGCACGGGCTGCGCCATGCGCGCAACCTACAGTCTCAGCGGAGCGCCCGCCACGGCCGGCTCGCCCTCACCGCATGCAGCGTTGCCGCCGCGGCAAGGCCCTCCGCGATCGCCCCAGCGGGGGCCACCCCCGCGGTGGTCGCCCCCATCCGCCCGGAGGCCCTGCCGGCCGCTCAGATCGAGCGCTGGTAGGAGCGAAACGCGCGTGTGGCGAACCAGCCGCAGAGCAGCGCGAGCACGAGCAGGTAGCCGCCGCGGGAGAGGATGAGGCCCCAGTCGGGGTTCGCGGAGAGCGCGCTGCGCCCGGCCTGGACGGCCCAGTTGACGGGATTGAAGCGCGCGACTTCCTGGATCCACGCGGGGATGAGGTTTTCCTGCATGAAGGTCGCGGAGAGGAAGGTGAGCGGCAGCACGATGAAGTTGACGGCCGCGATCAGCGTCTCCTCGCGGCGGGCGAGCAGCGCGAGGCGCGTTGGAGATCCCGCCGAAGGAGGCGCCGAGCAGCACGGAGACGACGATCAGCACGAGCACGCCGGCGACGCCGCCGGGGAAGGAGGCGCCGACGAGCAGCCCGAGGCCGACGATGATGAGCGACTGGATCACGACCACGATCGCGAGCTGGATCAGCTGCCCGGCGATCAGCGGCCAGCGGCGGACGGGCGAGACGAGGAAGCGGTCCATGCACGCCGCGTTCGATGTCGTCGATGATCCCCATCCCGTTCCACCCGGCGGAGAAGAGCGCGGTCATCACGACGATCCCGGGGGTGAGGAAGTCGATGTAGGAGCCGCCGCTCGAAGCCGGGGATGTCGACGATCGCTTGAACAGCGCCCCGAACAGCAGCAGCCAGATGATCGGCTGCACGAGCGTGATCGCGAGGTACCAGGGCTGGCGGACAGGATCGTGCGCAGCTTGCGCTGGGTCATGTACCAGGTGGGCGGCGAGCTCATTCCGCCATTCATTTGGGATCGTCCGCCTCGCCGAAGGCGCGCCCGGCGTAGCGCAGGTAGACGTCGTCGAGGGAGGGCCGGGCGACGGTCGCGGAGGCGCACGCCGATGCCCGCGCCCTCCAGTGCGGCGAGCGCGGCGGGCAGCGCACGGCGCCCGCGTCCGCGCGGGCGCGCAGGGAGCGGCCGTCGAGGACCACCTCGCGCAGGCCCTCAACGCCGGCGAGCGCCTCGAGCGCGACTAGCGCAGACGCGGCGTCAGCGGCCGCTCCAGCTCGACCTGGATGGCGTCCCCGCGCAGCTCGCCCTTGAGCTCCTCGGGGGCGCCGCTGGCGACGATCCGCCCGCGGTCCACGATCGCGAGGCGCTCGGCGAGCCGGTCGGCCTCCTCGAGGTAGTGGGTGGTGAGCAGGATCGTGAGGCCCTCGTCGGCGGCGAGGTGGGAGATCTCCTGCCACATGTCCGCGCGCGCCTCGGGGTCGAGGCCGGTGGTGGGCTCGTCGAGGAACAGCACCGCGGGCGCTGCATGAGGCCCATGGCGACGTCGAGCTTGCGCTGCATCCCCCGGAGTAGGTGCGCGCGAGGCGCGCGCCCGCGTCGGCGAGGCCGAAGCGCTCCAGCAGCGTGGTGACCCGCTCGGCGAGCGCGCCGCCCGCCGAGCCCGTAGAGCTGACCGGCGAGCGTGAGGTTCTCGCGTCCGGTGGCCTCGGGATCGACGCCGGAGCGCTGGGCCACCACCCCGATCGCGCGGCGCACGCGGTCGGGCTCGCGCAGCACGTCCTCGCCGGCGACGCGGGCGGACCCGGAGTCGGGCCTGGTCAGCGTGGTGAGGATCTTCACAGCCGTGGACTTGCCCGCGCCGTTGGGGCCGAGCAGGGCGAAGATCGTGCCGCTGCGCACCTCGAGGCTGAGGCCGTCGAGCGCGCGCACCTCGCCGGGGTACGTCTTGACCAGGTCTGCCGCCTGGATCGCTTCGGGCATGTCGCTCGCCAAGATAGCGACCGAGGATCTGATGCTCGGAGCCGGGGGCTACTCCGCCACCCGCACGGGGGCCTCGCCCCAGAGCTGCTCCAGCCGGTAGAACTCGCGGGTGGCGGGGGTGAAGATGTGGACGACGACGTCGAGGTAGTCCATCAGGATCCACTGCGCGCGGCTCACGCCTTCCACGCGGCGGGGAAAGATCCCGTGCTCGCGCTTGCATCCCTCGTGGATCGCATCGTGGATCGCCTTCACCTGGCGGTCGGTGTTTCCAGAGCAGATCACGAAGTAGTCGGTGTAGCCGACCAGCGCGCCCATGTCGAGCTCGACGACGTCGTGAGCCTTCTTCTCCAGGGCGTACCGCGCGATCTCGCGGGCCAGCTCCCCCGGGGGCAGGCTCCGCCCATCGCGGCCGGCTCGGGGCTCGGGGATGCCCGCGGGCGCCTCTCCCTCCCGCACCCCGCAGGCCACGGCGCTCCCGCTGCCGTGCTCTGCGAGGTGGTCGGCCGCGGGACTCACCTCGCCACCGCCTCGGCGTGCGCCTCGCGGTAGAGGCCGTTGGCGGCGATGTAGGCGGCCACGGCGGGCTCGAGGAGCTCGTCCACCGGCAGGCCGCGGCGGACGCGGTCGCGGACGAGGGATGAGGAGACGTCGATCGTGGGCATGCTCAGGAAGCGTAGAGCCCCGCAGGGGCCTCGTTCGCAGACGGGCAGCGGCGCGAGGGCATCCCGAACCTCCTCCGGCCCGACCCCGGCGCGCAGGGCGACGGCGAGGTCGGCAAGCGCGAGCAGCTCGCGGGGCTCGCGCCAGGTGGGCATGGTGCGAGCGACGTCGGCCCCCACGATGAGCGTGAGCGGAGTGTGGGGGTGCGCGGCATGGAGTGTCCTCAGGGTATCCACTGTGTACGACGGGCCGTCGCGCTCGAGCTCCAGAGCGCAGGCGCGCAGTCCATCGACGCGGTCGACCGCCAGGCGGCACATCTCCAGACGGCGCCCCGGTCCGGGATCCTCGCAGGCGGGCTTGCCGGGGGAGATGCGAGCGGGCATCAGCAGCACACGCTCCAGGCCCAGCTCGTCTCTGGCGTGGAGGGCGAGCGCGAGATGACCGCGATGCGGCGGGTTGAAGGCGCCGCCCAGGACACCGACCCGGGCGGGCCGCGCCTCGCCGGCTGGGGCCGGCGTCGGTGCGTCACCGGCAGCGGGCGCGGGCGCTTCGCGGGGGGATGTCACGGAGGTCTCAGGCGCGGACGTGTCCGTCGCCCTCGAGGAGGTACTTGAAGGTGCAGAGCTCCCGCAGCCCGATGGGCCCGCGGGCGTGGAGCTTCTGGGTGGAGTTGCCGATCTCGGCGCCCATCCCGAGCTCCCCTCCGTCGGTGAAGCGGGTGGAGGCGTTGACGTACACGCAGGCGGCGTCGACGCCGAGCTGGAAGGCGCGGGCGGCGGCGGTGTCGCGGGTGACGATCGCCTCGGAGTGCCCGGAGCCGTAGCGGCCGATGTGCTCGATCGCCTCCTCGAGGGAGTCCACCACTCCGATCGCGAGGGTGAGGGCGAGGTACTCGGTGGCCCAGTCCTCCTCGCCGGCGGGCTCGCCGCCAGGACCAACAAGGTCGATCGCGCGCTCGTCCGCACGCAGGCGCACCCCGGCGCCGCCCAGGGCGGCGGAGAGCGGCGGTAGCAGCTCCGCGGCCACGGCCTCATGCACGAGCAGGGTCTCGGCGGCGTTGCACACACCGGGCCGCTGGACCTTCGCGTTGAGCACGATCCGCCGCGCGTGGTCGAGGTCGGCGGAGGCGTCGACGTAGACGTGGCAGTTGCCCGAGGCGGCGTAGATCACGGGCACGGTGGCAACCTGCGAGAGCGCCGCCTTCAGGCCCTCCCCGCCGCGGGGGATGATGAGATCGAGGCTCTCGCTCTGGGTGGCGAGCTCCGCGAGCTCCTCGCGCCCGCCGCCGGCGACGAGGCTCACGCAGCCCGCCGGCAGCCCCGCCTCGAGGGCGGCCTCGGCGGCGATCGCGGCGAGCACGGCGTTGGAGTGCGCGGCGGTGGAGGAGCCGCGCAGCACGATCGCGTTGCCGGCCTTCAGGCAGAGCGCGGCGGCGTCGATCGTGACGTTGGGGCGGGCCTCGTAGACGACGGCGACCACGCCGAGCGGCACGCGGACCTTGCGCATGTCGAGGCCGTTGGGCAGGCGCCGGCCCTCGATCACCTCGCCGACGGGATCGGGGAGCGCCGCGACCTGACGCACCGCGGCGGCGATCGCGGCGATGCGGGCGGGGTCGAGCGCGAGGCGGTCGAGCAGCGCCTCCCCCACCCCCGCCTCCCGCGCGGCGAGCGTGTCGAGCTCGTTGGCGGCAAGGATCTCGGGGGTGCGCTCGACCAGCGCGTCGGCGATCGCGAGCAGGGCCGCGTCCTTGACGCTGGTCTCGACCAGTGCGAGCTCTCGCGCGGCGCGCTTGGCGGCGGCGCAGAGCTCCGGGATCGATGTTGCAGTGGCGGCCGTTGCCATATGCCTAAGGGTAGGGCCTACGCCAAAACCAGCTGATCGCGGTGCACGGCCTCGTCGGTGGCGTGCGGCAGGAGCTCGCGCACGGCCTCGGACTTCAGTCCCTGCGCGCGGCGCAGCTCGGGGGCGGAGTAGTTGCAGATGCCCTTCGCGACGATCGCCCCGCCGTCCTGCGCGATCTCGACGGCGTCGCCGGCGTCGAAGTCCCCGCGGACCTCGACGATCCCCACCGGGAGCAGGCTCGTGCCCTGCTCGCGCAGCGCGCGCGCGGCCCCGGCGTCCACCACGAGCGTGCCGTGGGCGGGCTTGGCGTAGCGCAGCCAGAGCTTGAACGAGGAGTGGCGCGCGGGCCCGGGGTGAAAGCGCGTGCCCTCGGGCTCGCCCGCGAGGGCGGCCTCCAGCGCGCCGGGGCGCACCCCGTTGCAGATCACCGCCGCGATCCCCGCGGCGCCCGCGATCTCGGCGGCGAGCACCTTCGAGCGCATCCCCCCGGAGCCCAGCGGCGAGGTGGAGTCCCCGATCCGAAGGCTCCGCAGCTCGGCCAGATCGTGCACGTCGCCGATCAGCTCCGCCCCGGGATCGAGGCGCGGGTCGGCGCTGTGGAGGCCGTCGATGTCGGTGAGCAGCACGAGCAGCTCCGCGGAGATCAGCACCGCGAGGAGGGCGGCGAGGAAGTCGTTGTCGCCGAAGGAGATCTCGTCCGTCGCGGTCGTGTCGTTCTCGTTGACCACCGGGAGCACCCGCCAGTCGAGCAGCGTGCGCAGCGTGTGACGAGCGTTCACGTACTGCGCGCGCCCGCTGAGGTCCCCGACGGTGAGCAGCACCTGCGCGCTCGTGAGCCCCCGCTCGCGCAGGAGCTCGTCGTAGGTCCGGTAGAGCTTGCCCTGCCCCACCGCGGAGGCCGCCTGCAGCTCGGGTATGGCGGTCGGGCGGGTGGGAAGCCCCATGATCCGCACCCCCCGCGCGATCGCCCCCGAGGAGACGAGCACGAGCTCCTCGCCCGCGGCGTGCAGCGCGGCGGCGACGTCGCAGATGCGCCCCAGCACCTCCCCGCGCAGCTCGCCGTCCTCGCGCGCCACGATGCTCGAGCCCAGCTTGATCACGATCGTTCGCATGAGCCCTGGAGCGTAGATGCTCGCCCGCAGGCCCGTCGCTGGGTGGGATGGCCGGGCTTCGGCTATATAGACGGGCACCCCCACCCCCGAGCCGAAGGAGCCGGCGACGATGAGCAGCGAGAGCCCCACACCCCCAGCGGACGCCCCCGTCTTCCTGATCACCGGCGCCTCCACGGGGATCGGCGCGGCCACCGCCCGTCTCGCGGCGGACGCGGGCTACCGGCTGGTGCTCGCGGCGCGCTCGCGCGAGCGCTTGGAGAAGCTCGCCGGCGAGCTGGGCGGCCCGGAGCGCGCGCTCGCGGTGGTGTGCGACGTGACCGAGTGGGATGACCAGCAGCGCATGGTCGCTGCCGCGCTGGAGGCGTTCGGGCGTATCGACGTGGCGTTCGCCAACGCCGGCTTCGGCGCCGCGCGGGGCTTCCTCAACGACACCCCCGAGCACTGGCGGGAGATGGTGCTCACCAACGTCTACGGCGCGGCGCTGACGCTGCGCGCGACGATCCCCGCGCTCAAGGACACCCACGGGCACCTCCTGCTCACCTCGAGCGTCGCCGGCCGCCGCGTGATCCCGGGATCGCTCTACTCGTGCACCAAGCACGCCGTCACCGCGATGGGCGAGGCCGCGCGCCAGGAGCTGCACGGCAGCGGCATCCGCGTCACCGTGATCGAGCCCGGCATGACCGACACCCCGTTCTTCGAGAACCGCCCCACCGACCCACTGGAGGCGGATGACATCGCCCGCGGGGTCCTCTACGCCGTCTCCCAGCCCCCCCACGTCAACGTCAACGAGATCCTGATCCGCCCCACCGCGCAGCAGGGGTAGGAGCTGCATCCTTGTGTTGGCCGGCCCGGCGAGGTGGACCGGCTCCTACGCCACGGAGTCCAGCTCCAGCGCAATCCCCGCGATCTGCAGCTCGTCGCCCGGCTGGAAGCCCTCGGCCTCGAGGGCGTGCAGCACACCGAGGCGACGCAGGCGACCCTCAACGTGGGCCATCGCATCCTCGTTCTCCACGTCGAAGCGCTGTAGCAGCAGCTCCACCACGCGGCCGCGCACCGCGAAGGCCCCGGGACCGACGCGCTCCACGGTGAAGCCGGTGCGCTGCGCCGGGCGGAAGACCATGTGCTCGGCAAGCTGCTCGGGCTTTGCTGTGTCCCGGGAGCTCGCCGCCTCCTCCGCAGGCTGACCCGCCGCGTCCCGATCGCCGGCCGGCACACGGCGCAACAGCTCGCCCGCGAGCTCGGCGAGGCCGGCGCGGGTGGCGCTGGACGTCGCGATCACCGGCACCCCGCCGCCCAGCCGCCGCGACCACTTCGCGACGGACTCCTGCGCGCGCGCGGGCGGGACGAGGTCGGCCTTGGAGAGGGCGAGCACGCGCGGCAGGCGCGCCAGGCGCGGGTCGTGCGCGGCCAGCTCGCGCTCGATCGCCTCGTAGTTGACGAGGGTATCCGCCTCCTCGCCGGGGTGGGTGGGGTCCAGATCAAACGGGGCGAGGTCGAGCACGTGCACCAGCAGGCGCGTGCGCTCCACGTGCGCGAGGAACTCGTGGCCAAGGCCCGCGCCAACGCTGGCGCCCTCGATCAGGCCGGGGATGTCCGCCACCACCAGCTGGCGCTCGTCCGATTCGAGCACGCCCAGCACCGGCTCGAGCGTCGTGAACGGGTAGGAGGCGATCTTCGGCGCCGCGCGCGTGAGGCGCGCGAGCAGCGAGGACTTGCCCGCGTTCGGCAGTCCCACCAGGCCCACGTCCGCGAGCAGCTTCAGTCGCAGCTCCAACCATCCCTCCTCGCCCGGCAGGCCCCGCTCGGCGAAGCGCGGCGCCTGGCGGGTGGGGGTCGTAAAGCGCTTGTTGCCCCTCCCCCCCGCGCCGCCGCGCGCGATCAGCGCGCGCTGGCCGTGGCGCAGCAGCTCCCAGCGGCGGCCCGCGAGGTCGCCGTCCCCTCTGCCCGCGAGATTCCCGTCCCCTCCGCTGAGCTGGGTTCCCGGGGGCACCCGCAACACCAGCGCCTGCCCGTCCGCCCCGTGGCGCAGCGCACCTTCCCCGTTGCCCCCGCGTGGGGCGCGGTGGTGGGCGCGGCGCGTGAAGCTCTGCAGGTCGCGCAGCGAGTCGTCGCAGAGCAGCACCACGTCTCCCCCGCGCCCGCCGTCGCCCCCGTCGGGGCCGCCGCGCGGCACGTGCGCTTCGCGGCGGAAGCCCGCGCATCCGTCCCCCCCCGCGCCCGCCTGAACGTGGATGCGCGCGCGATCGTGAAGCATTGCGAGTGGGATCAGCCGGCGCCGTCGGACACGACGCTCACCACGCGGCCACGGCGGCCCATCGTGAACTGCACAGTGCCCGCCGCGCGGGCGTAGAGCGTGTCGTCCTTGCCGATCCCCACGCCGTCGCCGGGCTTGAAGCGGGTGCCGCGCTGGCGCACGATGATCTCCCCGCCCGCCACCGTCTGGCCCGCGAAGGTCTTCACGCCCAGGCGTTTGGAGTTCGAGTCGCGGCCGTTGCGGCTGGAGCCCAGGCCCTTCTTATGCGCCATGCTCGCTCGCCTCCTTCGTGGCAGCGACCGGTTTCGCTGGTTTGCGCGCCGCTTTCGCTGCGCCCAGCCCGATCTCCGTGATCTCGATCCGCGTCAGCTCCTGGCGGTGGCCGGTGCGCCGCTTGTAGCCGCGCTTCGGCTTGAACTTCACCACGCGCAGCTTCTCCCCGCGCTCGTGGGCGAGGATCTTCGCGGTGACGTGCACCTGCTCGAGGCTCTTGCTGTCGAAGAGCGCCTCCTCGGAGCGGTACATCAGCGGCTGCAGCGCCACGCTCGCGCCCTCCTCCTCGGGGAGGCGCTCGACCAGCAGCCGCTGGCCGCGCTCCACGCGGTACTGCTTGCCGCCCGTCTTCACGATCGCATACATGTCGTCTTACTCCGTGCTCGCCTCTGCCTTGGCAGTCGAACGGCGCCGTCCGCCCCTGCGGCCTCGGCGCCGAGGCTTGGATTGTACGCCATCCTCCTCCGCAACCTCCACGGGCGGCTCCGAGCGATCGGAAGCGCCGTTCGCCGAGGGCTCGCCCGCGGGGCGCCCCGCGATGATCGGCTGGGGCTCGGCGGGGCTCGACTCCGGCTCGGCGTCTCGCGTCCGCGCATCCACCGACTCTGGCTCCGGCGCGGCAGGCGCCGGCTTGGACCTGGCAGCCGCGCGCGGTTTGCGCGGGGAGCGGCGCCGCGGCGGCGTCGCGGGCCGATCTCCGATCGGTCGGGGGGCGGGGCGCACCACCTCGCCGTTCTCGTCCAGCAGCAGTGCGCTCGCCGCGGTGCGCCCGACCTGCTCGATGCGCACCATCCGCTTCTCCCCCACGTGCGGGGAGGCCCCTGCGATCGAGATGATGTAGCCGTCGATCTTCGCCACCGCGTCGTCCACGTCGTACATGTGGGGCTCCACGATCTCCACCAGCACCTCGTCGCCCGCGTGGAACGGCAGCGCGCGCTCCTCCACCTCCTCGCGGCTGCCCTGGAAGGTGATCGCGAAGTGGTCCAGCGCCAGCCCTTCGGAGCCCTCGAAGTGGAAGGACTTGCCCGTGTCGTGCTCCAGCGCGTGCAGCACGCGCGAGTGCTGGCCCGTGAACTGCGCCGTCACCCGCGGATGGACCTGCACCAGGAACGCCTCCGCGTCCGGGTTCTCCGCGGCGATCTCCCGCAGGCGGCGCTCGAACTCGATCGCGATCGTCTCCTCCGAGCGGATCACCCCGTCGCCGTCGCACGTCGGGCAGGGGCGGCTCATGATCTCGCGCACCCCCTCCGTCACGTTCTGACGGGTCATCTCCACCAGGCCGAGCTTTGAGATCTCCGCCGTGAACGTCTTCGTGCGATCCTCGTCCAGTGACTTGCGCAGCGTCTTCATCACCGCGTCGCGGTTGCGCGCGCGCGCCATGTCGATGAAGTCGATCACGATGATCCCCCCGATGTCGCGCAGGCGCAGCTGGTTGACCACCGCCTCCGCCGCCTCCAGGTTCGTGCGCGTGATCGTCTCCTCCAGGCCCGCGCTGCGCCCGCGGCCGGTGAAGCTGCCGGAGTTCACGTCGATCACCGTCAGCGCCTCCGCGTAGTCGATCATCAGGTAGCCCCCGCTCGGGAGGTCCACGCGGCGCGACATCACCCCCTCGATCGCCCGCTCCACCCCGTAGACCTCGAACAGCGGCCGCTCCTCCCCCTGCCACAGCTCGACCCGCTCCACCAGCTCCGGCGCGGTGCGTGTGAAGAACGAGACCAGCCGGCGGTACTGCTGCTCGTCGTCCACGATCGCACGCTCGAAGTGTTCGGAGAAGATGTCCCGCACCACCCGCACCGAGAGGTCCGCCTCCTGGAAGACCATCTCCGGCGCCGGCGTCTCTTCGACGCGCCTGACCAGCACCTCGTGGAGCTTGTGCAGGTAGAGCAGCTCCCGCTCGAAGTCCTCGCGCTTGGCGCCGTGCGCCGCGGTGCGCACGATCGCGCCGCCGCTGCCGAGGTCGAGCTTCGTCGTCTGCTTGCGCAGGCGCTCGCGCTCGGAGTCCTCCAGGCGCCGCGAGACGCCCACGCCCTCTCCCGTAGGCTGGTAGACCATGTAGCGGCCGGCGATCGCGAGCTCCATCGAGAGGCGCGCCCCCTTCGTCTTCAGGGGGTCCTTGATCACCTGCACCACCACCTCCTGGCCCGGTTTCAGGAGCTCTGAGATCTTGCGCCCGGAGCCGCGCCCGCGCCGCGGCGCCTCCACGCCGGGGAGCACGATCTCATCGACGTGCAGGAAGCCGTTCTTCTCCAGGCCGATGTCCACGAACGCCGCCTCCAGGCCGGGCAGCACGTTGTCGACCTTGCCCTTGTAGATGTTGCCCACGATCGAGCGCGCGCCACGGCGCTCGATGTAGAGCTCAGCGATCCGGTAGCCGGCGCCCGGCGGGGCGCTCCCGCGCCTGCGCCGCCCGCCGGGGTTCGTCCCTGCGGCGGCCGGTGTGCCGGTCGCCTCCATGAGCGCCACGCGCGTCTCCGCGCGATCGACGCTGACAAGTACTTGCTTTTTCAATGTAGATCAGTCTTTCGGTATCGGTTTGGTCCGAGCCCCAGACGAGGCCTCCCGGTGCGGGAGCCCTGCAGGCTGATCTGGGGTTCTCGGTGAGCATTGTGTCTGTTCGCTCGGCTAGGACCGCAGCACGCGGCCCTTCAAAGCCTCGGTGGCGCGCGCCTGAACGTAGATCGACTGCAGCAGGCCCACGGCCAGCAGCGTTGCGATCACCGACGAGCCGCCATAGCTCATGAGCGGCAGCGTTACGCCGGTGACGGGCATGATGCCGATGGCCATGCCCACGTTGACGAACACCTGAAACATAAGCATAGCCACTACTCCCCCGGCCACCAGCGTCCCGAACAGATCCTTCGCCATCGTCAGGATCCGCAGCGTGCGCCAGATCAACAGGGCGTACAGCGAGAGCACCAGCGCCGCGCCCACGAAGCCGTAGCGCTCGCCGATCGCGGCGAAGATGAAGTCCGTGTTGGACTCGGGCACGTAGTCGAAGCTCGTCTGGGTCGAGCCCGCGCCGCGGCCCGTGCGCTGCCCCGAGCCGATCGCGATCTTCGACTCCAGCTGCTGGTAGCCGGGCTTGTTGGGGTCGCTGGAGGGGTTCAGGAAGCCCGTCAGGCGGTGCACCTGGAAGGGCTGCAGCACCTGCACCCCCACCGCGGGGGCGACCACGAGCACGAGCGCGATCGCCGTCGCGCCGAGCGCCGCCAGCCCCGCCAGGTGGCCCCAGGGGACACCCGCCACGAACAGCAGCGTCAGCGCGATCGTCACGTAGACCAGGCCCGAGCCCAGGTCCGGCTGGGCGATCACGAACATCGCGGGCGCCAGCGCCGCGAGCATCACCCGCACGGTCGTCTCGCGCTCGCGCAGCCGGCGCGAGCGGTCCACCAGCAGGGCGGAGAGCGAGAGGATCAGCAGCACCTTGCCAAGCTCCGAGCCCTGGAAGGAGAAGAGCGGGAAGCTGATCGCCCGCTGCGCGCCGTTGGCCCCGTGCCCGGCGCCCAGCACCGCGAGGATGCTCACGATCAGCGTCGCGTAGATCGCGACTTTGAAGCGGCGCAGGCGCGCGTAGTCGATCCGCGCGAGCACCACCATCAGCGCCGCGCCCACGAGGAGGTAGATCGCCTGGCGCTCGGAGTAGTAGCGCGGCTGGCCCGGCACGATGCCCGAGGTCACCGACCCCAGGATGCTCACCGAGCAGAGCCCCAGCCCGATCACCGTGAGCGTCAGCAGCGGATCGAGCGCCAGGCGGGGGCGCGTGCGGACCTCCTGCTGGGCCTGCGCGCGGCGGTCGGTCTCGGGGGCGGTGATCGGACTCAGCGCGGCCATCAATGATCCGGGTTCGATCCGCTCACGAGCTTCAGCGGCTCATGGAACCACTCCGAGGCCATCAGCCGCGCCACCGGCGCCGCCGCCTGGTCGCCGAAGCCGCCCTGTTCGACGGTCACCGCGATCACGATCGGCCGCTTGGGGTCCGGCAGGAAGCACATGTACCACGCCTGTTCCACCTGGCCCGCGCGTTCCGCGGTGCCCGTCTTGCCGTACACCGGGTGCTGCGCCTGGTTCCAACCGCTCCACACGTCGGCGGAGGTGCCCCCCGAGGCGAACGTCGCGTCGTGGATGCCTTCCATCACGAGGTTGAGGTTGGCGTCGTCGAACCTCACCCGCCGCGCCGGGGGGAAGCTCAGCGACTGCACGATCCCCCCGCTGGGACTTTCGATCGCCATCCCGAGGTGCGGGGTCGGGACCGCGCCTTCGCCGCCGTCCATGAACGCGTTCGCGAGCGTCGAGTAGGCCACCGCCATCTGCAGCGGATCGGTCTGCAGGTCGCCCTGGCCGACCGCGAGGTTCATGTTGTCTCCGGGCTCCCAGGGACGGATTTCGGCGACGTAGCCACATCCCACGCGGGGGGGATGGCGCAAGCATCTGGCCTGCTTGCGGTTCTGTTCTTCGCGCCACTTCGACGAGGGCAGCACGCCTTCGGATTCGTTGGGCAGGTCGATCCCCGTCGGCCGTCCGATCCCCAGCTTGTGCGCCATCGCCTGGATCACCGGGCCGTGGCTGTTGTCGTGCTCGCCCACTTCGAAGAAGTACGTGTCCGATGAGACCGTGAGCGCCTGCACCAGCCCCACCGCGCCGTAGTCCACCTTGCCGGCGTTGCAGAATTCTTTGCCGCCCGGCGCCACGATGCACTGGCCCGCCCCCATCCCCGCGTTGGGGTCCAGCAGCCCCGCTTCGAGGCTCGCGATCGCGGTGATCGGCTTGAACGTCGAGCCTGTCGGGTAGTGGCCTTCGGTCGCCCGATCGGTAAGCGGCGCGGGCGGGTTGGGGCCTTCCGTGCCCGTCCCGATCTGCTCGACTTCCCTCAGTTCGCCTTCCGTCAGCGGTTTGGTGAAGCGGTTGGGGTCGAAGCTCGGTTCTGAGCCCGACGCGAGAATCTGCCCGCTGCGCGGTTCGATCGCCAGGAACGCTCCCGCGTTGCCCGGGTGACCGAGGCCGCGGGCCAGTTCTTTGCCCTTGCGCAGCGCGATTTCGCCCTCCTTCTGCAGAGCGAGGTCGAGCGTCAGCCGCAGGCTGTAGCCCACGCGCGGCTTGGTCACGGGCGGTTTGGCCTTCTGCACCTGGCCTTCGGCGTTGACCTCCACCGGCTGCACACCCGGGGTGCCGCGCAGGTAGCGGTCGTAGCGGTACTCCAAGCCCTCCTGGCCGACGATCGCCCCGGCCTTGACGCCCTTGAAGTGGGAGTACCCGGGGTTCCGCGGTTCCTTCTCTTCCCTGGTCACCTGGCTCACGTAGCCGAACGCCTGCGCGGCCATCTCCCGGTAGGGGTATTCGCGGATCGAGACCTGTTCCTGCCTGACGCCCGGGTATTCGTTCTGGCGCTCCCCCAGCTCCGTCAGCACCCCGCGACCCGCGTCGGTCTTGATCGTCACCGGAGCGTAGGGCAGTTCTCTGTGCCCCTTCTTCTCGATCTTCACGATCCGCCCCGGCGCCATCCCGAGCAGCTTCCCCAAACGACGGTAGAGCCCGCGGCGTCGCGGCCCTGCCGGGGGCAGCTCGGAGGGGACGATCTGCACCGCGTTCGTGACCTTGCTCGTGACCAGCAGTTCGCCGTCGCGGCCGAGGATCTGCCCACGCGGCGCCGCGATCGGCAGTTCGCGCCGCGTGTTCTGCGCGGCCTGCTGCACGTACTGTTCGCCGCTCAGGATCTGCAGGTACCAGAGGCGGAAGAAGACGATCCCGAACATGATCAGCGCAAGCCCGCCCAGCACCGCGACCCGCAGCCCAAGCTGCGAGGAGACCGGCGGAGTCCGCGGCTCAGGAGTGCGCACGCGTTCCAGCGAGCTCATGCTTTCGACAGGGGACTGAGGCCGCCCGTGGTGTAGGCGCGGCGCCGGCGGCGTCGCGGGTCCTCTGGGAGGCTTGGCTGCAGCCAGCGGCGCACCAGCACCCACACCGGCAGCGCCGCCACCGTGTCGATCGCCACCCCCACCACGATCTGGCGCAGCAGCTCGAGGCTCACCGGGGCGTCCACCCCGAGCATGAACTCCATCAGCGAGTACCCCACCATCGAGGTCACCGCCGCGGCCGCCCCGACCAGCAGCGGGGTCAGCGCCGCCTGCGGGTCGCGCAGCTCGCGCAGGCGGCCCGCACCGTAGCCGATCGTCGTGAAGATCAGCGAGGTCAGACCGAGGGTCTGCACCAGCGTGAGGTCCACCAGAAGCCCGATCCCGAAGCCGGTCGCCGCGCCCGCCACCGAGCCGCACTGAAGGCCCACGAAGGCCACCACCAGCGGGGATAAGTCGATCGCGACCCCGAGGATCGGCACCTCCGAGACGATCCCCGTCTGCAGGAACACGACCGCCACCGCCAGCGCCGCGACGCGCGCGAGGAGGGCGCCGGAGGGAGTGCCCGCGGATGGGTGGGACCCGATCAATTCCCG
Organism: uncultured Solirubrobacterales bacterium; assembly: GCA_963813765.1. GTDB lineage: Bacteria > Actinomycetota > Thermoleophilia > Solirubrobacterales > Solirubrobacteraceae > Palsa-744. Next base: position 699,552 of record CAWFAB010000004.1, on the reverse strand, counting down.
CTCCCCGCCGAGGCAAGCTGGCCTTCCCCGCCCCCACCCGCGGGTTCCGTTGACTGGCCGGGAGGCAGCGCGGCGGCCACGCTGCTCGCCCGCGCCGGCGCCGAGCCCTGCGTGTGGGTCAGCACCTGCACCGCTTCGAGGCCGTGGAGGTTCGCCAGCGGGCGCACTTCCACCGTCTTGTACGGCGCTTCTTCGCCCACCACGCTCACCTGCCCGATCGCGATCCCCCGCGGGAACAGCGAGTCGCCGCGGCTGGAGATCGTGCCCGAGGTGACCACGTACTCGCCGACGCTCACCGGCGTGTTCGCCGGGAGGTACTGCATCAGCAGCGTGTTCGGGTCCCCCACCTTCGGCAGCACCATCCCCGGCGCCCCGGTGCTGTTGATCATCGCCGAGACCGCCACCGAGCTGTCTGTGATGAGGCTCACCTGGGCGCCGTCGGAGGCCGCCAGCGTGACCTTGCCCACCAGGCCTTCCCCGTCGATCACCGGGTCGTTGACCTGCACCCCCGCAGAGGTGCCCTTGTCGATGTTGACCGTCCTGTACCAGAGGTTCGGGGACTGCGCCTGCACCGTCGCCGCCACCGGGCGGTAGTCGGAGATGTGCAGGCCCCCGTCGAGGTGGTAGAGCTGCAGCAGGCGGTGGTAGCCGCGTTCGTCGTCTTCGCGTCCGATCAGCTCGGCGCGCAGCCGAGCGTTCTGCTTGCGCAGCTCATCGCGCTGGCTTTTCGCGTGCAGCGCGTCCCCGAACCACCCGAACAGGTTGCGCACCGGCTTCAGCGCCGCGTTGGCGCCCTCCTGGATCGGCGAGACGACCGTCAGGAAGCCGCGCTGCACCGCGTGCAGGCGCCCGTTCGGGGACTCGCCGAAGTAGGCGGTCAGCAGTATCAGGGAAAGCGCAACGAGGACGACGAGCACCGCTCGCCGCCGCCGCACAGTCTTGTCGTACACGAGCGGAAACCTTCCAGAGCTTTGTCAAAGGGTACGCACCCCGCCCGCTGGACGTTCCACCGCGCCGCCGCGCTGGCCGAAACGGGGATTCCGGCCGCAGGCCGGTGTCTCCCGGCTTCGGTCGCCCCCCGCGCTCCCGCGCCGACCGCGGCCAACCGAGCGCCGACGCCGGCCGCCGGCCCAGCCACGACGCTCCCCGCCGCTACCGCGCGGGCGCTCACCGCCGCCGCCGGTGGCGTGCGTTGCGGCTGGAGCGGTTGGAGCGGTGGATCGCCTCGAACTCCTCGAGCGAGCGCCCCGAGCCCACCGCCACGCACGTCAGCGGCGACTCCGCGAGGTGCGCCGGCATCTGCGTCTCCTCGCGCAGGCGCTCGTCGAGGCCCTGCAGCAGCGAGCCGCCGCCGGCGAGCATGATCCCCCGGTCCATGATGTCCGAGGCCAGCTCCGGCGGGGTGCGGTCGAGCGTCTCCTTGACCGCGTCGATGATCTGCGCCAGCGGCTCCTCGAGCGCCTGGCGGATCTCCTCGCTGGTCAGCACGACCGTCTTCGGCAGCCCCGAGACCATGTCGCGCCCGCGGATCTCCGCCTGCAGCTCCTCCGCCATCGGGCACGCCGAGCCGATCTCGAGCTTCAGCTCCTCCGCCGTCTGCTGGCCGATCAGCAGCTTGTACTCGCTTCTTGGCGTAGTTGATGATCGCCTCGTCCATCTCGTCGCCGCCGACGCGGATCGACTGCGAGACGACGATCCCGCCGAGCGAGATCACCGCCACCTCGGAGGTGCCGCCGCCGATGTCCACGACCATCGAGCCCGTCGGCTCCCCCACCGGCAGGCCCGCGCCGATCGCCGCCGCCATCGGCTCCTCGATCAGGTAGGCCGTGCGCGCGCCCGCCGACAGGCACGCCTCCTCGACCGCGCGCTTCTCGACGCCGGTCACCCCCGAGGGCACGCACACCACGACGCGCGGGTGCGCGAAGCGGCTCTGGTGCACCTTCTGGATGAAGTGGCGCAGCATCTCCTCGGTCACGTCGAAGTCCGCGATCACCCCGTCCTTCAGCGGCCGGATCGCCGGGATCGTGCCCGGCGTGCGGCCGAGCATCCGCTTGGCCTCGATCCCGACCGCGTGCACCTCGCCGGTGCGCGAGTCGATCGCGACGACGCTCGGCTCCGAGAGCACGATCCCGCGCCCGCGCACGTACACGAGCGTGTTCGCCGTGCCGAGATCGACGGCCATGTCGCGGCCGCCGAACCCGGTCAGATAGCTGAAGATACCCATTTCGGATGGGAGTCGGAGCGGACGGCGCGCTCGGCCGCCGCGCAGCGCGCGGCGCCGACGGTCGCGCCGGCGCAGTCTAGCGGACGCCTGCTCGCGCGGGCCGCAGTTAGCGCCTGCACAGCTGTATTCGCTGCAGTCCGCGGGACAGAAGCGCAGTTGCACTCGGGCAGCAGGTCCGAGCCAGCAGCGCGCCAGCGGCAGCCCGACCACGTTCTCGTAGTCGCCCTCGATCGCCCGCACGAGCGCCGCGCCCGCGCCCTGGATCGCGTAGCCGCCCGCCCGCTCGCGCCACTCGCCGCGTGGCCAGGTACCAATCGATCAGCTCGCTCGTCCAGCTCGCGAAGATGACCGCCGTGCGCGCCAGCGCCGTGACTCGCTCCCCGCCGCCGCAGCAGCGCCACGCCGCTCACGACCGTTGCGTGGCGCCGCTCAGCGCGCGCAGCGTCTCCCGCGCCTGCGCCTCGTCTTCGGGCTTGCCGTAGATCCTCCCGTCGAGCGTCACGACCGTGTCGACGCCGAGCACCGCCGGCCCGCGCCCGTCGCGCCCTACCCCCGCCGCCTGCGCGTGTACCGCGCGCGCCTTGCGCAAGGCGTTCTCCAGCGCGACCTCCGCCGGGTCGCCCTCGCTCGAGCTCCGCGACCTCCGCCGGGCGCACCGTGAAGGCGACGCCGAGACGCTCGAGGATCGCCCGCCGCTGCGGCGAGGCGCGAGGCCAGACAGTCGAGCGCGCGGTGCGCTCACGCTCAGCCCCGGGAAGAACAAGCGCCGCCTCGCGCGCCGCCGACTCCGGCCAGTCCGAGCCGTGCACCAAGTTCTCGCCCGTCTCGACCGCGAAGTCGCCGCGGATCGAGCCCGGGCGCCGCCTCCAGCGGGTTCGTCGCGCCGATCACCTGTCGCGCCGCGCCGACCGCCGTCGGCGCCCTCGAGCACCATCGCGACGAGCGGGCCCGAGGTGATGAAGTCGACGAGCTCGCCGAAGAACGGCTTCTCGCGCGTGCTCGGCATAGTGGCGCTCGGCCAGCTCGCGCGTCATCGTCATCTGGCGCAGCGCCACGATGCGCAGCCCCTTGCGCTCGAAGCGCGCGAGGATCTCGCCGCGTCAGCGAGCGGGCGAAGGCGTCGGGCTTGACGAGGATCAGCGTTCGGTCCATGGGTTCCTTTGCGGTCGGGTCTCTACACGAGGTCTTCGGTGCGTCCCGCGCTCGGACGGGGACGACCGATCGGAGATCGGCTTGCGCGGCTCGGAGCTCCGGGACCGTGACGCCGGCTCCGGGGTCGCCCGCCGCGGTGCGGCCGTCCTCGTACGTGGCCACCGCCAGCTCCTCGCCCTCCGCGGCCGAGTCTCGCCGTGGGGCTGCGCCGACCGATCGGAGATCGGCCGGCACGACGGCGCGGGGTCGCATCCGCGACCTCCGTCTCGCAGTACGGGCAGATCGTCCACGCCCGATCCGAGCGGCTTGGAGCAGCTCACGCACCGCTCCTTCAACTTGCGCAGGCAGCTCGGGCAGCGGATGAAGTCCCGCTCGATCGGATAGTCGCAGTGCGGGCACAGGCCGGGACCGAGCTGGCGCAGGCGCGCCTCCGCCGCCTGCATCTCCAGTTCGCGCTCTTGCACGTCCTCGAGGTACTCCGGCGGGCGCAGGATCATGTACACGAGCGTGCCCACGAACGGGAACAGCGACGCCGCCGTCGCGCAACCGATCAGCATCGGGTCCGACGATTCGCCGCCGCGCGTCCGCGTAGGTCCAGTAGATCAACGAGAGGTACAGGACCGCCGCGAACAGAATCAGCAGGTCCATCACCAGGTTGAATGCGTTGCTTTCGATTCCGAAGTACGCAAGCGGCAGCATCGATCGCCTCAGAGGGTTCCCGGCCGGGTCATGGGGGAGCCGAGTTTAGACACTCTCACCGAAGAGGCCGCAATTTGCACGGCAAACGTCATCCCAGGAACAGCCTGCCGAACGCGTATCCCAGCGCGAAGAAGACCAGGATCACGAGCGCCACGATCAGCGCCACCGCGCCGACCATCGCGATCACCGACGGACCATCGTCGTTCACGCGCGCTCCCCCGCCGCATCCCCCTTGGCCGCCTCCCGCTCCGCGAGGTCGGCCGAAGCCGGGAGACACTCGCCTTCGACCGATTCGGGAGACACTCGCTTCGCTCGCATCCCCGAATCGACGAGCATCCCCGTTTCGGCCAGCAGGTCGCCCACCAGGTAGATCGACCCGGTCGCCAGGACCGCGCCTTCCCCCGGCTGCGCGCGCGCCCACCCCTGCGCCAGCGCCAGCGCCCGCCGCGGGTTGGGCTCGCACTCGGTCTCCTCGAAGCCGAGCTGGCGCGCCAGCGACTGCAGCGCCGCCGGCGAGAGCGCGCGGCTGCTCGGCGGAGCCGTGAACCACGCCCGCGTCGCACAGCGGCAGCAGCACGGCGAGCATACTCGCGGCGTCCTTGTCCTCGAGCACCCCCATGACCAGCGACAACGGCGCCCTTGACCACATCCGTCAGCGACTCGCACCAAGGCCCTCGCCGCGTCGGGATTGTGCGCGCCGTCGAGCACCGTCAGCGGGTCCTCCGCCACCACCTGGAGGCGTCCCCGCACCTCCGTCCGCGCGCCGCCGCCCGCACCGCCTCACTGTCCAATGCAACCCCAGCGCTCGCCAGATAAGCCTCCGCGGCGATCCGTGCGAGGGCGAAGTTGCGCCGTTGGAAGGCAGTGGCCGCGCGGCGCGGCGGCGAGCTCGCTCGCGGGACGACCCGCACGATGCGCGCCGCCCGCTCCGCCGCCACCGCGCGGGCGACGGCGAGCGCTTCGGGATCGCAGGTCGCCACCGAGCGCGAGCGTCGACCCGGGACGCAGCACCGCAGCTTCTCGGCCGCGATGTCCCGCACCGTCGGGCCGAGCCAGCGCGTGTGCTCGAGGCCCACGTTGGTCAGCACCGTCGACCCGCGACTCCACCACGCGGTCGCGTCGTAGCGGCCGCCGAGGCCCGCCTCGACCACCGCCACCTCCACATCCCGCTCGCGCCAGCGCCCAGAACGCCGCGGCGGTCAGCAGCTCGAACTGAGTCACGTGGTCGTCCTCGGCGAGCGTGCGGTTCGACGCGCTCCGCCGCCCACGCCGCGCGCGCCACCGCGGCAGCGAAGGTCGGACCGGAAATTTCGCGCTCGCTCGACCTGCACCCGCTCGGAGTAGCGAGACCAGGTGCGGCGAGAGGTAGGCGCCCGTGCGCAGCCCATGGCGCTCGAGGATCGCCGCGATCATCCGCGTCGTCGAGGTCTTCCCGTTGGTGCCCACGACGTGCACCGTCTGAAAGCGCCGCTGCGGGGAGCCCAGTGCGGTCATCATCCGCCGCATCCGGTCCAGGCCGAAGCGCATCCCGAACAGCTCCAGCGAGCGCAGGTGGCGCTCGGCGTCCCGCTCCAGCCGCTCCAGGCCGCTGCCATCACAGCGCCTCCAGCTCGGTCCGCAGGCGCGCGAGCTTGGTCCGCTCGCCCTCCACCACCTCCGCGGGGCGCCCTCTGCGACGAAGCCCGCATTGGAGAGCTTCGCCCTGCACGCGGGCGATCTCGCCGCCCAGCTTCTCCCGCGCGGCCGCACGGCGCCGCTCGGCCGCCGCGAAATCCAGACCCTCATCCGAGAGCACCTCGATGGCGCCGCACGGCGACCGAGATCGACGCCACGGGCTCGGCCTCGGAGGGCTGGAAATCGAGGTGCGCCAGATTGGCGAGGATCGCGGCGGTCGACTCGTACCCCTCGGCGTCGATGCGCGCAGGCACGATCATCCCGGGGGGTGCGTTCACGCTGTCCCGCCAGCCCCTCACGAGCGTGACCGCCTCGATCGTACGCTCCAACTCGATCTCCGCATCGGGGTCGATCAGCGCCTCGTCCGCCCGCGGGTAGCGAGAGCCGGCGAGCAGCTCTCCCGAGCCCTCGAGATATGACCACAGCTCCTCGGTCACGAACGGGATCACCGGATGAGCCAGCGCGACCGTCTCGCGCAGCACGTGCAGAAGCGTCGCCGCGAGCGCGCGGCGGTCCTCCTCGCTGCCCGAGGCTGCGAGGGCTTCTCCCGTGGGCGCCGAGACTCCCCCGCCGGCGAGCGGCGCCCCATCCGCCGCGATCGCCCCGTCACCACTCGCCAGCCGGGGCTTGACGATCTCCAGGTACCAGTCGCACAGCTCCGCGTATACGAAGTCGTACAGCCCCAGTGCGGCGTGGGAGAAGTCGTAGTCCTCGATCCGCGCCGCCGTGTCCGCCTTGATCTCCTGCAGCCGCGAGAGGATCCAGCGGTCCTCGATCGTGCGCGGTCGCGGCGCGGGCTCAATCGCACTCGGATCGATTGGGTGGGTGGGGTCCCGATCCATGCCCGCGATCCGCAGCAGCGCGAAGCGCGCGGCGTTGAACAGCTTGTTCGCCAGCGCCTGTCCCTGGCGCACCTTCTCCGCGGAGTAGCGCACGTCCTGGGAGGAGGACATCGCGAGCAGGCCGAAGCGCACCGCGTCCGCGCCGTGGCGCTCGATCTCCTCCAGCGGGTCGATCCCGGTGCCCAGCGACTTCGACATGCGCCGTCCGTCGGGGGCCTGGATCACCGAGTGGATGTAGACCTCGGAGAACGGCGCCTCCCCGGTGAAGCGCAGGCCCATCATGATCATGCGCGCCACCCACAGGAACAGGATGTCCCGCGCGGTGGAGAGCACGTCGGTGGGGTAGAAGGCGCGCAGCTGCGGGGTCGGATCGGGCCATCCCAGCGTGGCGAAGGGCCATAGCGCGGAGGAGAACCACGTGTCCAGCACGTCCTCCTCCTGGCGCAGCTCCCCCCCGCACGCCTCGCAGCGCTCCGGCGCGCTCGCCGCGACGTGCACGTGGCCGCAGGTCTCGCAGTAGTACACCGGCAGCCTGTGCCCCCACCACAGCTGGCGCGAGATGCACCACGGGCGGATGTTCGCCATCCAATCCAGGTAAACCCGCCGGTGGTTGCCCGGAACGATCCGCACCCGCTCATCCAACACCGCCTTGATCGCCGGCTCGGCGAGCTCGTCCATGCGCATGAACCACTGCAGCGAGATCAGCGGCTCGATGCGCTCCCCGGAGCGGTGCGAGTACGGAACCTCGTGCTCGTACTCCTCGCGGCCCACGATGCGTCCTTCGGCCTCCAAAGCCTCCACCACCGCAGCACGCGCTTCCATCACCGTGAGCCCCGCGAAGCGCTCCCCCGCCTCCGAGGTCATGCGCCCGTCCTCGCCGATCACCGAGACCTGATCGAGTTCGTGGCGTTGGCCGATCTCGAAGTCGTTGGGGTCGTGCGCCGGGGTGATCTTCAGCTGGCCGGTGCCGAAATCCATCTTCACGTACTCGTCCGCCACGATCGGCAGGTGCCTGCCCACGAGCGGCAGGACCGCCATGCGCCCCTGAAGCTCTCGGTAGCGCTCATCCTCGGGGTGGACCGCCACCGCGGTGTCCCCCAGCATCGTCTCCGGGCGCACCGTCGCGATCGTCACCGCGCCCCCGCCCTCGAGGTCGTAGCGAATCGAGTACAGCGTGTCGTGCTCGCGCCGCTCCTCCACCTCCAGGTCGGAGATCGCCGAGTGGCTGCCCGGGTCCCAGTTGACGATGTAGCGGTCTCGGTAGATCAGGCCCTGCTCGTACAGCGCCACGAACACCGCCACCACCGCGCGGTGGTAGTCCTCGTCCAGCGTGAAGCGCTCTTCGGAGTAGTCGCACGAGGCGCCCAGCCGCTTGAACTGCTCCACGATCGTGTGCCCGTAGTGCTCGCGCCAATCCCACACCCGCCGCACGAACCGCTCGCGGCCGAGCTCCTGGCGGCTCGTCCCCTCGGCGCGCAGCGCCTTCTCCACCTGCGCCTGCGTGGCGATGCCCGCGTGATCGGTGCCCAGGATCCACTTCGTTCGCCGGCCTAACATCCGGTGGTAGCGGATCAGCACGTCCTGGATCGAGCCGTTCAGCGCATGGCCCATGTGCAGCGAGCCCGTCACGTTGGGGGGCGGGATCGCGATCGAGTAGTTCTCCTCGGCCTCCCCCTCCGGCTCGGGGTGGAACAGTCCGCTCTGCAGCCAGCGCTCGGTTATGCGCGGCTCGACCTCCGCCGGCTCGAACCGCGTGCGACTCTCAAGCTCGCCCAAACGCTCGCTCATGGGAGCGGGAGTGTAAGTCAGTTGGCGAGGCCGCCGAAGATGGCGTAGGGGTGAAGCATCTGCCAATACTCCAAGCCGTTGCCCTGCGCGAGGATCTCGCTGCCCGCGGGCGCCTCGACACGCAGGCGCTCCGCGAGCGCGGCGGCGTCGTCCTCGTCGTTGGCTCCCACCAGCAGATGGCGCCAGCGCTGGTTGACGGGAATGCCCTCGCTGCGCAGGCGCTCGGCGAACGCGCGTGCGTCGTGGTGGGTGGGCAGCGTGATGCGAACCTCCCACTCTGCGTGGCCGGCCTGCTGGGACTCCTCGGTCTCGAGCTCCTCCAGGCGGACGTGCTCGGACTTGCGTTCGGCGTCGGTGGTGGGCAGCGGCTTGGTGGCATCCTCCCAGCACTCCTCCAGGGGATGCCAGCGCGATAGAGCGATCTCTCCCGGGATGGCACGCCGTGCGATCGCATCCTGCACGACCTCGCGCGCGTGCTCGGCGGCCTGGAGCGAGTCGGCGTAGAGGAAGATGTGATCCCCCTCGTACGTGACCGCCAGTCGCGGTGAGCCGCGGCCGGCGTCCTCACCGTTCTGAAGGCCCTTCAGCGCGTCGAGCACCGCACCCGGCGACTGCGTCTGCACCTGTACGCGGAACTCGTCGTGCATAACGTTGATTGGAATAGAGAGGGGCCCGACCGAAGCCGGGGGACACTCGCCTTCGGCTCGCATCCCCGTTTCGGCCAGCCGGCCTTGCGGCCAGTTGCGCCACCCTCTAGGCCGACTCCTCGCGCAGGCGCCGCGGGCTGGGCTTCTCCTCGGCGGCCTCGGGGGCGGCCTCCGTTACAAGTGTTGGGGGGCGGCCCTGCTCGACGGTCTCCCGCGTGACCACGCACTTCTTCACGTCGCGCCGCGAGGGGAGCTCGAACTGGACCTCCAGCAGGATCTCCTCGATGATCGAGCGCAGCCCGCGCGCGCCGGTGTTGCGCTCAAGCGCCCGCTCGGCGACCGCGGCGAGCGAGTCCTCGGCGAAGACCAGCTCGATGCCGTCGAAGGAGAAGAAGCGCTGGAACTGCTTGACCAGCGCGTTGCGGGGCTCGACCAGGATCGAGACGAGATCCTCGCGACTGAGCTGGTGCACCGCGCTCATCACGGGCAGGCGGCCGATGAACTCGGGGATCAGCCCGTACTCGATCAGATCCTCCGGGAGGCACTGCTCGAACACCTCACCCGTGTCGCGATCGACGCTCGCCCGCATCGCCGCGCCGAAGCCCATTCCGTTGCTCCCGATGCGCCGCTCGATCAGCTTGTCGAGGTTCGCGAACGCCCCGCCGCAGATGAACAGCACGTTCGTGGTGTCGATCGTCAGGAACTCCTGGTGGGGATGCTTGCGCCCGCCCTGCGGGGGCACCGACGCCTGGGTACCCTCGAGGATCTTCAACAGCGCCTGCTGGACCCCCTCGCCGGAGACGTCCCGCGTGATCGAGGGGTTGTCCGCCTTGCGCGCGATCTTGTCGACCTCGTCGATGTAGATGATCCCGGTCTCCGCCTTCTTCACGTCGTAGTCCGCCGCCTGGATCAGCTTCAGGAGGATGTTCTCGACATCCTCGCCCACGTACCCCGCCTCGGTCAGCGCGGTCGCGTCGGCGATCGCAAAGGGCACGTTGAGGATCCGCGCGAGCGTCTGCGCGAGCAGCGTCTTGCCGCAGCCGGTGGGGCCGAGCAGCAGGATGTTGGACTTCTGCAGCTCCACGTCGGACTCGCCGGACTGCATCATCTGCACGCGCTTGTAGTGGTTGTAGACCGCAACCGAGAGCGTGCGCTTGGAGGTCTCCTGGCCGATCACATACTCGTCGAGCACCTCGTAGATCTCCCGCGGCCTCGGGAGTTTCTCGAGGTCGAACATCGGCGTCGGCGCGAGCTCCTCGTCGATGATCTCGTTGCAGAGGTCGATGCACTCGTCGCAGATGTAGACCCCGGGCCCCGCGATCAGCTTCTTGACCTGCCGCTGGGACTTGCCGCAGAAGCTACAGAGAAGCTGCTCGTTGGAATCGGTGGGCCGGGCCATTAGTGCTCCGAGATCACGCGATCTATAATGCCGTACTCCCGCGCCTCCTCGGAGCTCATGAAGTAGTCGCGCTCGGTGTCCTGGCGCACCTGATCGAGCTCTTTGCCGGTGTGCTTGGCGATGATCTCATCCAGGCGGTGGCGCACGTCGATGATCTCTTTGGCGTGGATCTCGATGTCGGTGGCCTGGCCCTGGAAGCTCGAGGAGACCTGGTGGATCAGGATCTTCGCGTTGGGCAGCGCCATCCGCTTGCCTTTGGCGCCGCCCGCGAGCAGCAGCGCGCCCATCGACATCGCGATCCCCACGCAGATGGTCTGAACGTCGGGCTTGATGAACTGCATCGTGTCGTAGATCGCCAGGCCCGCGTACACCGAGCCGCCGGGCGTGTTGATGTACAGCGAGACGTCCTTCTCGGGATCCTCGGACTCCAGGTGCAGCAGCTGGGCGACCACGAGGTTGGCGATCTGGTCGTCCACGGGGGTGCCGAGGAAGATGATCCGCTCGTTGAGCAGGCGGCTGTAGATGTCGAACGCGCGCTCTCCGCGAGAGGTCTGCTCGACAACCATTGGAACCAGTGGGCTCATCGTCCTCGCTTCAGTTTCGCTTCACCGGCTGGATTCCTCCACGGCATCCCATAGAGCCTAGCTGGCCGATCTCTGATCGGTCGGCGTCCATAGCCCGCCGGGGGCGGATGGGGCTCCATACTCCTGGCGCTGCGCCACCTCTTGAACCTGCTCCTCCCGGTCGCGCTCGGCGCGCTCCTTCTCCGGCGTCCACAGCTGCTCGCGCGCGCGAGCCTGCTCGATCGGGATCGGCTTGGCCTCTGCGGCGATCAGCTCCATCGCACGCCGCGCGGCGAGATCCTCGCGGATCTCCTCCACGCGCCCTGAGTCCCGCAGCCGCTGCAGGAGCTGCTCGGGTGGGAGCTCCTCGCGCTCGGCGGCGGGGCGAACGGCCTCCAGTAGCTCCTCCTCGCCGGGGCTGATCCCCTCGGCGGCCACCACCGCGGTGAGCACCGCCTCGCGGCGCAACGCGCGCTCGGCCTCGGGCGCGGTCTGCGCGAGGATCTCCTGCTCGCCGCGGCCGGTGATCTCCAGGTAGGCCTCGCGCGAGATACCCCGGTGGGCCATGGCGTGCAGCACGCGCTCCCACATCTCCCGCGCGCGCGCCTCGATCAGCGCCGCGGGCACCTGCACCTGCGCCCGCTCCACCGCCGCGTCGAGCGCGGCCTCGCGGAACTCGCCCTCGATGCGCTTCTCCTCGGCCTCGCCCAGACGCCGGCGGATGTCCTCGCGCAGCTCCTCGACTGTGTCGAAGCCGGTGTCGATCGCGAGGTCGTCGTCCACCTCGGGGAGCTCCTTGCGCTTGACCTCCTTGACCGTTACCTCGAAGGAGGCCCTCTGACCGGCGAGCTCCTCGCGGGCGTAGTCCGTCGGAAAGGTCAGCTCAAGCGTGCGGTTCTCCCCTGCGGAGGCCCCCTCGAGCGCCTGCTCGAAGCCCTCGATCAGATTGCCCGATCCCAACTCCACGAGCTGGTCGCGCCCCTCTCCGCCCTGGAAGGGCTCGTGCTGGTCGAAACGGGGATGCTCGTCGGAGGCGAGCGTCTCCCGGCTTCGGTCCGACTCCCCGACGAGGGCGCCGAGGTAGTCGAGCACCACGTAATCGCCGCTGCCCGCGGGGCGCTGCACGGTCTCGAGGCGCGCGAGGCGCTCGCGCAGCCCCTCGATCTCGCGCTGCAGGAGCTCCTCCTCCACGACCGGCTCGGCGCGGCCAACCTCCAGGCCCCGGTACTCCCCCAGCGTGGCCCGCGGGAGCACTCCGATCTCGAAGGAGAACTCGAGGCCCCCCCCGCGGGGAGGCAGCTCTCCGAGGTCCACCTCGGGGTCGCCCACCGGAGCGATTCCGGAGGCCTCCAGGGCGTCCACGTACCAGCTGCTCAGCGTGTCGCGCACCGCCTCCTCCATCACCGCATCGCGGCCGAGCCGCTGGATCACCAGCGGCGCCGGCACCTTGCCGCGACGGAACCCCGGTAGCTTCAGCTTGCGGCCGAGCTCGCGCGCCTTGCCCTCGATGCGCTGCTCCAGCTCGCCCGCCGGCACCTGCACCTGGACGCGCACCCGCGACTCGGGCAGCTGCGTGACTGTCGTCGTCAGGGCGCTCGGCATCGGCTTCCTCGCCACGATACCGTGCCACCCGATGCGAGCGCTGCGGCGCACCGAGCGATGGCTGTGGACCGGCCCGGTGGGCCACCTCGTGGGCGGCGGGCTCGACTTCACCCAGGCGCTGGTGCGCTATCTGCTCGCGCGCCGCGCCGGCCGACCCTGAGTGTGGCTACGCGCTGACCGAAGCCGGGGGACACTCGCCTTCGGCTCGCATCCCCGTTTCGGCCAGCGCGGGGACCGCGGCGAAGGCAAGCGCGACGCCGCGAGGCACGACCAGCACCGCGCCGGCGTCGTCCTCGATCAGGTTGAGCGCGGCGGCGCTGAGCGCGACCTGGCCGGGCCCGGCCTCGGGGCGGGAGCCGACCACGAGCAGGTCGGCGCCGTGGCCGCGAACGGCGGGGCTCACGTTCGCGCCGAGTGCCTGCGCGAGTGCCTGCGCGGTGCTCTGCGCGCTGGAGTCGGTGGGATCCTCGGTGGCCGCGATCCGCCGGACGCCGGCCTGACGGTCGGCGAGGCCCGCCGAGGCGATCGCGATCGCGAAGCGGCCCCCGTCGAGCAGGCGCTGCGCGGAGTTGCCCACGGTCACGTGGTTCGGGGCGGTGTGGGAGTCCGAGCAGAACACGATCCCCTGCGCCCCCCCCTGCTCGGCGAGCGCGCGCAGCCCCTCGGGGGTGGAGCGGTCTGAGACCACGTAGCGGGCCACGTCGGGCATCCCGAGCAGCTCGCCGCCCCGCTGCAGCAGGGCCTCGGCCTCGTGCTGGGCGAGCACCTCGCGGTCGGGCTCGGGCTCGTGGGTGTGGCGCACGTACGCCAGCGCCACCTCGGCGCCTGCCTGCGCGAAGAGACGGCCGAGGGCGACGGCGTCGTCCTCGTTGTTGGTGCCGTCGTAGGAAACGATCAACTTGGTGGCGGACATTGCTCTAGCTCCTGTGTCGTTGCGGGTGTGGGGGTCGGTGGGAAGATTTTTTGGGTGGGGACGGGTTCGCGTATGGCGAGGCGTTGGTCTGTGAGGGCGGGGCCACGGTGCTCGGCTCTCCTGGGCGGATCTCCCGGGGTGGCCTCGTGTCGTGGTCGCGTAGCCTCATTTCGCTCATAACGTGACACCTTCCTGCCATCAGCGCCAGTGATTCTCTTGATGGAAGGGATAAGCTGTGCTTATGCTCAATGTGGGCCGTCTGCGTGTCCTCAGGGAGGTCGCCCAGCGGGGCTCGTTCTCCGCGGCGGCTGACGCGCTCTCCTACACCCAGTCCGCGATCTCCCAGCAGATCGCGGCGCTGGAGGCCGAGACGGGGATGACGCTCCTCGAACGCGGCTCCCGCGGAGTGCGGCTCACGGGGGCGGGCCGCACGCTGGTGGAGCACACCGAGGGAATCCTCGCGCGCCTGGAGGCCGCCGAGGAGGAGCTTGCCGCGCTCGCCGGCCTGCGCGGGGGGCAGCTGCGGATGGCGTCATTCCCCACGGCGGGCGCCACGCTGATGCCGGTGGCGATCGCGGCCTTCCGCGCCTCCTACCCGGAGGTCGAGCTGACCCTCGCGGAGGGCGAGCCCGAGGAGATCGCCCCGCGCCTGCGCGCCGGCGAGTTCGACCTGGCGTTGCTGTTCGAGTTCGGCGACGCGGAGGAGGATCTGAAGCGGGTGGAGCTGCTCGAGGACCCGATGTACCTTGCCCTCCCCCACGACCACCCGCAGGCGGGCAAGCGCGCGCTGCGTTTGGAGGAGCTGCATGGGCAGGCGTGGGTGCAGACCTCACAGTCGAGCCCATGCGCCCGCCACGTGGTGCGCTGCTGCCACGCGGCGGGGTTCGAGCCGAACGTCGCGTTCGAGAGCGACGACTACCAGACCGTCCAGGGGCTGGTGGCCGCGGGAGTGGGGGTGGCGCTGATCCCGGAGCTCGCGCTCTCGGTCATCCGCGAGGACATCGTGGTACGCGCCCTCTCTCCCCGCCCGCCGGTGCGGAGTGTGATCGCGGCGCTGCCGGGCCGGGTCGGCGCCAACACGCGGATGACCCCGGCGGCCTCCGCGATGCTGCGCATCCTCGAAGAGGCCGCCGCCGCGCGCCATCGGCCGCTGCTGGCTGAAACGGGGACGCTGGCCGAAACGGGGATGCTCGCCGAACGGGGGATGCTCGCCGGAGGCGAGGTGCTGGTCGAGGCGCTGCCGTCGAGGTAGAGCCGTTCCGGCAACACAAGGAAACAGGGTGTGACGGACCCCGGCGTCCGCAAAAAGCAGCCCGCGCCCCGACAACCGCTACGTCCCCGCTCCCGCGCGTCATAATGGAGGCTCCCATGCACCGCTCACCGACAGTGGCAATGCAGGGGCGCCGGGAGACGCCCACCGGAGGTTCCACGGCGCACGCGCGAGCAGTCAACATCAGACCGCAGCCCTGGCGCTGGAGCCACCCGCGGGTGCTTGTCGAGCACCCGGACGAGGCGGCCGGCCTCGCGATCGCCTCCGGCCTGCGCTTCGCCGGCTACGCGGTCGCCGTCTGTCCCGGCCCGCCGGGACTCGGGCAGTGCCCGCTGACCGGGCCCGAGGGGTGCGCCCCCGCTCACGATGCCGATCTCGTCGTCTGCTCCCTGGGCTACGAGCGCGAGGCGGCCCGAGAGGTTCTGCGAGCGCTGCGCACGCGCTGTCCCGGCGTGCCGCTGCTGGTCGAGACGCCCTCCGACATGGACGCGGACCTGCGCGAGCTCCTGGACGGCTGCCACCAGTTGCCGGCGCCGGCGAGCACCGAGCAGATCGTGGCCGCCGTGCAGAGCCTGCTCGGCCAGGCCACCGGAGAGGGCCCCGCCGGTGCGTAGCCCCATTCGCAGCGAGCCGGAGGCCTTCCGCCTTCTCCTGCTGCTGATAGTGGCCCTGCTCCCGATCGTGCTCGCCGCCGCCCTCGGCCCGACGTGGCTCGCTCTCGCGGTGCTCGCGGTCGTACTCGGCGCTCTCGCGATGCGCACGGCGCAACTGCGCATACGCCGCCGCCGCAGTCTCGAGCTGCCGCTGAAGAGCGCCCCCGCGCACCTCGGCCCGGCGGCGGAGCGCCGCGTCCTCGTCGTCGCCAACGACACGCTCAGCGAGGAGGCGCTCCTCAGCGAGATCGAGAGGCTGGCCTCCGAATCGCGCACGCACGTGCTCCTACTCGTGCCCGCGCTCATCTCCCCTGGAGCCCGCTTGACAGGCGCCATCGACCGTCCCCTGGATCAGGCGCGCGTCCGCCTGGAGGCGGCCCTCGACCGCATCGACCACGACTTCGACGTTGCGGGCGAGATCTCCGAGGCCGACCCCCTCGAGGCCATCGAGGACGCGTTCGCCACCTTCGCAGCGGATGAAGTCGTCGTCTCCACTCACCGCGAGCAGTCGTTGAGCGGGCTCGAGCCACGGCTTGGGGGGCTCGTGCGCGAGCGGTTCGCCGTGCCCGTTCGTCATCTCGTCTTCGAGCCCAGCTCCGGCGCCGGCTGATCTCATTCCGCCCGTAGGCGCATAAACCCGATCTACGCGCCGCCGGCGGCCGTTGCGCGCGCGTTCCCGTGGCAGTGCTTCCACTTCCGGCCGCCGCCGCAGGTACAGGGGTCGTTGCGGGGGCGTTTGGAGTCCTCCGTAGCGTAGATGCGCACGATCTCAGCCGGCGGGCGTCCCCGCGCGAGCAGGTCCCCCATGACCCGCATCGGCCGATCGACGTGATCGAAGAACGCCCTGTAGCCGTCGCAGAGGTAGTTGAGCCCGGGCTCGCCGTCTGCGGCGCGAATGAAGCGGTTCTTGGGGCAGCCTCCGTGACAGGCGAGGCGCACCTCGCAGTCGAGGCACTGCCGCGGCAGCGCGTCGAGCTTGGCCCGACCGAAGTCGCGCTGGCGCGGCGAGGCGATGAGCTCGAGCATCGGTGTCTCGCCGATGTTGCCGAGCCTGTGGTCGGACTCGACGTAGTGATCGCAGGCGTAGAGGTCGCCGTTGTGCTCGAGCGCGAGGCCCAGGCCGCAGGTTTCGCAGTGCACGCAAAGACCCGGCGGCTCCCCGACCCAGTTGGCCAGCGCCACGTCGAACATCTGCACGAAGACCATGCCCACGTCGCGGCGCACCCATTCCTCGAAAACGTCGATCAGAAAGCGGCCGTACCGCTCGCCTGTGATCGAGCGGCCCGTCACGGCCTCGCCGCGCTGCACGTACAGCGGCCGGTCGCGCCACGAAGACCACGGCAGCGTCCCATCGAGCGAAGCCTCGCCCACGCGCTCGACGATCGGGATGAACTGCATGAAGCGCGCGCCGCAGTCGTCGCGCAGGAACCGGTAGACCTCTGCGCCACGCTCGGCATTGGCCGCGTGCAGCGTCGTCAGCGTGTTGAACTCGACGCTCGCCGCGCGCAGATGGCCAAGGCCGCGCATCACGTTCTCGAAGCTGCCGCGCCCGCCCTTGGTGACGCGGTATTCGTCGTGGATCTCGCGCGGACCGTCGATCGAGATCCCGACCAGGTAATCGTTCTGCTTGAGGAACGCGGCCCACTCGGCGTCGATCAGCGTGCCGTTGGTCTGGATCGTGTGGATCGCGCGCTGACCGGGCCCCAGGTACTTCCGGGCGAGCTCGACCGAGCGCCGAAAGAAGTCGAGTCCCATCAGCGTCGGCTCGCCACCCTGCCACGCGATCGTCACCTCGGGCACCCGCGCGTGAGCCTCGATCAGCTGCCGCAAGTAGTCCTCGAGCTGCTCATCGGACATCCGGAAGCGGCTGCCCGGGTAGAGCATCTCCTTCGACAGGTAGAAGCAGTAGTCGCAGTCGAGATTGCACTGCGAGCCGGTCGGCTTGGCGAGCACATTGAACGCGCGCGGGGCCCACGACACCGGGCCCTGGAATGGCTTGGTCATCTGGCTGTAGCTTCGCCAGCCTGGATCATGCAGTCTGATTGCCTGCCGCGGCGTCGTGGCGGGAGCAATCTCTGGCAAGGATCGCGTCAACGAACCCACCGGTGACGCTCGCAGGCACGGCGGTCATGGCCGGAGTGTTGCACCTGGTGCGGGCAAGGTCAACAAGCACAGATCGCCGCCGGCGACCGAATAGCGGCGGCGCGTACCCAGGTCTACGCGCATGCGGCTATTCGGCGCGCACGATCAAGGGGCGTCGGTTACGTTTACGCGATGCGTTTTGCTGCCGACCGTCCACTTGGCGTCGCAGCGGCCACGGTGCTCGACCACCGCGAGCTTGCGCGCCGAAGGCTCCCTCGTCAGCTGTTCGATTACATCGACGGCGGAGCCTACGAGGAGGCCACGATGCGCGCAAACGTCGCCGACCTGGAGCGCGTTCTGTTGCGGCAGATCGTGATGCGGGACGTGTCGAGGCGTGATCAATCCTCCGAGGTGCTCGGCCAGAAACTGGCTCTCCCCGTCATCCTCGCGCCGGTCGGCCTGGCGGGCATGTTCGCGCGGCGGGCCGAGGTGCAGGCCGCGCGCGCTGCGCAGGCCGTTGGTGTGCCCTTCGTCGAGTCGACCGTCTCGATCTGCGGCATCGAGGAGGTTGCGAAGGCAACGTCGACGCCACCCTGGTTCCAGCTCTACGTAATGCGCGATCGCGGCTACGCCGAGGATCTCATGTCGCGCGCGCAGGCGATAGGCGCGCCGGTCCTGGTCCTGACCATCGACCTGGCTGTCCTCGGCGCTCGCCACCGCGACACGCGCAACGCGGTGATCGGCGAACCGTCGGCCTGGGCGAAGATCCGTCGCGGACTCGATCTGGCGACGCATCCCCGCTGGATCGCCGCCGTCGCGCTCGGCGGCAGGCCGCTCACGTTCGGGAACCTCGCGAAGGCCGTTCCCGGCGCGCGCAGCCCCGCCGATTTCAAGGGCTGGGTCGACGCGCAGTTCGACCCGAGCGTCACCTGGAAGGACATCGCCTGGGTGCGCGAGAACTGGGGCGGCCGACTCCTCGTCAAGGGTGTGCTCGACCCCGAGGACGCCAGGCGGGCAGCCGACGTTGGCGTCGACGGCGTCGTCGTCTCCAACCACGGCGGCCGCCAGCTCGACTCGGTGCCTTCGACGGCGGTCGCGCTGCCGGGCGTCCTCGACGCGATCGGCGATCAAGTCGAGGTGCTGGTCGACGGCGGCGTGCGCACAGGGCTCGACGTGGTCAAGATGATCGCTCTGGGGGCGAGAGCCGTGTTTGTCGGGCGAGCGTGGGCGTGGGCCGTAGCAGCCGGCGGCGAGGCCGGCGTCCGTCACATGCTCGATGTCCTCAGGGCCGATATCGACACCGCGCTCGGGCTCACCGGCCGGACGTCGGTCGCCGACCTCGATACCTCGGCGCTGTACAGCACGGGCTCGCCGGCGGAGATCCCACAGTCGTCGACGAGCGCCCACGGGCCGCCGCTCTCCTGAGCACGCGCCACTCACGGTGAACCGCCCCGCGTCTCACGCGACGGGCGGCGGCGTCCCGTCCACGCTGGCGAGGAGCGCCGGATCCCAATCGCATACCGCGCAGGCATGGCGGAACGCTGAGCGCGCGAAGTCGAGCGCGACCGCATGCGGGTTGGGGCTACAGCGAACATCGTCCCAGTCGAGGATGTACTCGCCGAGCACCGCGTCCCAGCGCACAGCCGCGGGCGAGAGCGCCGCGGATGCGAACCCTTCCGGCGCCGGATGCGCGTAGGCGTAGAAGGCAGCCTTGGCGTATCGCGCATCGCCGGGCCACCAGCCGACGGCGACCTCTTGGGCGTCCATCGCGTTGCGCATGATGAAGTCCTCCGACGGGGGGTCGGCCGGCTCGCCGGAGAAGAGATTCACCGCGAGGTCGAACGAGCCCCACCACGCGTTGACCGGCGTCGACCGTCCGCGATACGGCGCGCGGAACGCGGCGAGAACGAGCGCAGCTCGGGTCGCCGCGGCAAAGTAGGAAGCGACCTGGGCAGGGTCGTAGCGCCTGTGCTCATCGTCCTCGTCGAGCGGCACGCTCCACGGCACCTCCTGCGGGGTCGGGTCGATCCTGACGTCGCCTGCCAGCCCCCGGACCGCCTGGAGTACCTCACGCGTGACCTCCCCGACCGGTCGGTGCGGGGTGAGTGGGACGCGTCGCACCCCTCCGTCGCTGTGCTCGGCGAGCGCCTCGTGCGTTCGCAGGTCGAGCGCGAGTACGATCGCCCCCGAGCCGTCGGGCGCCGGCAGCGGAGCCGTCTCCCAGCCTCGCGCGCTCAGATGCAGCGCCGCGTGCTGGAGCTGTGGCTCGGGTGGGGCAAGCACCGCCGCGAGCTTGCCAAGGACCTGGGTATGCGCATGCAGCGTGTCGCAGGTCGCGCTCCACCGCTCATAGGAAACCGTCGGCCACCCGTACGACATCGCCGCACGCTATCAGCCGAGCGCCTCGTGTACCCCTTCTTCGGTGGCGGCGATGTCCGAACAGAGGACCACCGGTCCCCCCACTCCGCCCCGCACCCTCAGCAGCAGCGCTGACAGCGCCGGTGCGCGGTCTGGCGTCGGATGCGCCAGTTGCAGTTCGAGGTCACGAGCTGCCGTTGAAGCACGCATGAAGCCGAACATCCCGATCGAGCCGGCCAGCATGTGCGCGGCGCGCTCGGCGTCGCGTCTGAGGTCTGTGTCGAGACGGTCGCTCGCGAGTGCTGCGATCGCGCGCTCGATCACACCGATCCGATCGCTGACTCGGCCTTGCTGATGCTCCCAGACCGAGCGCAGCGCGTCGACTGTCCAGGCGGTGCCTTCCTCGCCGGATTCTCTGGTTCGCGTCGCGTCCTCTACGGATTGCATGGGAGATCAAGTTCAGCATCGGCAGTTGCGGTGAAGATGATGAGCAGGGGTGTTCGTATTTTGCTGATAAGTAGACGCTTTCGTATTTACTGCGGTGGAATACGGTCCACATCTTCCCTGCGGTTGCCGATAACGAAGCGATGTGGTGGAGTTCACCCGATTCCGCAATGTGGCCGTCGCGCTCGGCGCGTTCCTGCTCCTGTATCTGAGCTGGCAGCTGCTCGGCTGGATTCCCGGCAGCACGCAGGGTGTCGGAGATCTCCTGCTGCTTCCTGTCAACGCGGCCGCGGTCTGTGCGGCATGGTGGGCGTCGCGGCGTTGCACGGGGTCCAGTCGGCTGCGGTCGTTCTGGCGGCTGCTGGCAATCGCGCTGGCCGCCGAGACGATCGGCGACGTCGTTCAAGCCGTGTACGACGTCGGTCTTCACCAGTCGCCGTACCCGTCGCTGGCGGATCCCTTCTATCTCGCCTTCTACCCGCTGCTGCTGCTGGCGTTGCTGCGCGTGCCGGTCGCGGCCGTCACGCGGGTGAAGTTCACCAAGACCATGCTCGACGGCGCCACGATCGTCGTGGGCGGAGGCGCTGTGGTGTGGTACTTCGTGCTGGGGCCCACGGCGGTCGAGAGTGGCCAGGGCGCCCTGGCGATGGGGGTCTCGATGGCCTTTCCGGTCGGCGACCTGTTCCTGCTGGCAGGCCTGGCGGCGGTGCAGCTGCGCCACAGTCCCGTCGCGCTCCATGTCCCGTTGCGGCTGATCACAGCCGCGGTGCTGCTGGGCATAGGCGCCGACGTCCTCTACGGATACGGGGAGCTGCACAGCACCTACAGGGCCGGCGATTTCATCGACACCCTGTACGTGCTCGAGTTCGCGGCGTTCGCGCTGGCGGGCGCCGGCCAGCGCTCCGTGCGGCGGGGAGACCCGGGCGCCGTGGTGGACGGCTCCAGGCGATTCAGATCGCAGGCGAGCTGGCTCCCCTATCTCAGCGTGGCGATCGGGCTCGGCGTTCTGCTCGGCGTGGAGCGGGGCAACCGGTTCTTCCCAGACGTGAGCCTCGTGCTGATAGTGATCGCGCTCGCCGTGCTGGTCGCCATTCGCCAGTACGTCGCGCAGCGAGAGCTCATCCAGACGGAGACGGCGTTGCGGGAGAGCGAGCGCGCCAAGGACGAGTTCCTGTCCATCGTGGGACATGAGCTGCGGACCCCGTTGACCTCGATCCGCGGCTCGCTGGGACTGCTCGAGGGCGACGTCCTGGGGGAGCTGCCGCAGGACGCGGCGAACATGGTGGCCGTGGCGGTCCTCAACACCGACCGGCTAGTGCGGCTGATCGACGACATCCTCGACATCGAGCGCATGGCCGCCGGCCGCCTCGCGCTCGAGCCGGCCGCGGTGGACGCCGCGGAGCTGGTGAGCCAATCCATACGGGTGCTCCAGGCCACGGCTGACGCGGCCGGGGTGACGCTGCGCGGCGAGGTGGCCCGCGTCACGGTCTTCGCCGACGCCGACCGCATCGTCCAGGCGCTGGTCAACCTGCTTGGCAACGCGGTGAAGTTCTCGACCCGGGGGGGCGTGGTGACGGTCACCGTCAGCCGGATGCGGGAGGGCGCGCTGTTCTCCGTGCGGGACACCGGCCGCGGCATCCCGACCGACCGGCTGGAGGGGATCTTCGAGCGCTTCCGCCAGGTCGACGCATCCGACGCCCGCGAGAAGGGCGGCACCGGTCTGGGTCTGCCGATCGCCCGCGGCATCGTCGATCAACATGGGGGACGCATGTGGGCTGAGAGTCGCGAGGGCGGGGGCAGCACGTTTCGCTTCACACTGCCCGTGGCCGGGGAGGATCGCGACTCCTCGCGGCTCGGCGCGGGCGAGCTGCCTCCCGAGGGGGGCGGGGGACTCCTCAGCGACGGCGACGCCACCGCACGAGATGCCGAGCGGCGCGTCGGTGAGCTCCGGGGGCGGCTGGGGAGCGGTGTCGCATGAGCCCGCGACTGCTGCTCGTCGAGGACGCGGAGGACATCCGCACGATTGCGTGCATGAGCCTCGAGCGTGTCGGCGGCTGGACGGTCGTGCCCGTAGCATCCGGCGAGGCGGCGCTGGAGGCCGCAGAGAGCGATGGGCCCTTCGACGTGGTTCTGCTGGACGTGATGATGCCCGGCATGGACGGGC
Organism: uncultured Solirubrobacterales bacterium; assembly: GCA_963813765.1. Lineage (GTDB taxonomy): Bacteria > Actinomycetota > Thermoleophilia > Solirubrobacterales > Solirubrobacteraceae > Palsa-744. The sequence continues at coordinate 677,078 of CAWFAB010000004.1, read as the reverse complement.
CCTCCACGCTCGAGGGACTGCGAGCAGGCGGACTCGCGGCGGAGGCGCCCGTCGTCTTCCTCACCGCGAAGGCGCAGACCGCAGATCGGCAGCGCCTCGGCTCGCTGGGTGCGGCCGGTGTGATCGCCAAGCCCTTTGACCCGCTCACTCTCCCAGGCGAACTTGAGCGGCTTCTCAAAGATGGCCCGGGCTGATCATGGCAATTACAATGAATCGGACAAACCAATTATGGCTGGGCCGGCTGAATAGCGCTCGTATAGTGCTATTCTATTGAGAGTGGAAAGGCCCGGGATGTGGAACTCCGGCCTTAGGTATGGAGGCCAATCGAGGCGGCGTGTCGCCCCCGCTGAGGCCGAGCCCACGGCCCGGTCGCGGGAGCTTGCGAACATCACCGTCGAGACCGATGACGGCACGCTCACGGACGCCGCGGTCCGCGGCACGCTCACGGACGCCGCGGTCCGTGACGCGAACGAACGCGTGGCGGCGGCGCGTGAGCACGAGCGGCTGGAGGCAGGCGCGGAACGGGAGGAACTTCAGAACCAGCTGCACCAGGCCCAGCGCCTGGAGAGCCTCGGGGAGCTGGCGGGCGGCATCGCCCACGACTTCAACAACCTGCTGGCCGTGATCATCAACTACGCGGCATTCATCGCGAACGACCTCGACGCGGCGTCCGGCATCGACGGCGACGACCGCTGGCGTGGCACGCGCGAAGACGTCGAGCAGATCCGCCTCGCGGGCGAGCGGGCCTCGCACTTGACCCACCAGCTGCTCGCGTTCGCCCGCCGCGAGGTCGTTCAGCCGGAGGTCGTCGACGTCAACCATGTCGTCGGCGACGTCGAGCAGCTGCTGCGCCGCACGCTCGGGGAGCAGGTCGAGCTCCACAGCTCGCTGGCCGCCGACCTGCGCCCCGTGCTCATCGATCCGGGACGGCTGGAGCAGATCCTGGTCAATCTCGCGGTGAACGCACGCGACGCGATGCCCGATGGCGGCGTGCTGAGGATCGACACCGCCAACGTGGACGTCGACGAGGACTGTGCCGCGGCGCGGGCCGAGCTCTCGCCCGGTCCCCACGTTCGCCTGCGAGTCAGCGATACCGGCGAGGGCATGCCCCACGAGACGGTGCGGCACGCCTTCGATCCGTTCTTCACCACCAAGCCGCCCGGTCAGGGGACCGGCCTGGGGCTGGCCACCGTGTACGGGGTCGTCCAGCAGGCCTCCGGATGCTCGCAGATCGACTCCGAGCCCAGTGTCGGCACCACGATCACGGTGCTGCTGCCGGCAACCGATCAGGCGATCGCACACGCCGAGCGACAGGCCGACTCCCCGGCGCCGCGAGGCGATGAGACGATCCTGCTCGTCGAGGACGAGCAGGCGCTGCGCGAGGTCACCCGTCGCATATTGACCGGAGCCGGCTATCGGGTGATCGTCGCGGCGAACGGTCCCGAGGCGCTCGAGGCGGCCGGCGGGCACGCCGGTCCGATCGACCTGCTGCTCAGCGACGTGATCATGCCGCAGCTGGCCGGGCCGCAGCTGGCCGAGCTGCTGCTGGCGCAGCGGCCCTCGATGCGCGTGCTGCTGATGTCGGGCTTCGCCCAGCCGATCCTCGACGCCGGAGGGCATCTGGACGATGGCATGGCCCTCATCGAGAAGCCCTTCTCCGGGCCCGGGCTGCTCGCGAAGGTCGCCCAGGTCATCGAGCGTACGGGGTGAGGGCAGTGCCGGAGCTGCTGATAGCCGACGACGACGAGGCGCTGCGGCGCTGGGAGGAACGGATCGTGCGCGAGGAGGGCTACTCCTGCGACGGCGCGGCCGACGCGAACGCCGTACGGGAGCACCTGCAGCGGCGCTCCTACCAGCTCGCGCTGCTCGACATCAACATGCCGGGCGAGTCCGGCATGCAGCTGCTCTCTCACATCCGCCGCGACCATCCCGAGGTGGCGGTCGTGATGGTCACCGGCGAGGACAGCACCAAGCTGGCGATGACGGCGATCGAGCACGGCGCCTACGGCTACCTGGTCAAGCCGGTCGGATCGGGCGAGCTGCTCATCAACGTGGCCAACGCCCTCCATCGCCGCCGGCGCGAGCTCGAGAACGGCCGTCTCGTGCAGCGCCTGCGGGCCACCGTCGAGGAGCGCTCTCACAAGCTGGAGGAGGCGCTGCAGGATCTCGAGCTCTCCGAGACCAAGGTATGGGTGTCCCAGGCCGAAACGATCTTCCGGCTGGCGCGCCTGGTCGAGTTCCGCGACGAGGAGACCGGGCACCACCTGCGGCGGATGAGCTCCTACTGCGAGGTCCTCGCCCGCCGGACGGGGTTCTCCAAGCAGCGCTGCGAGCTCGTGCGCCTTGCGAGCCAGCTGCACGACGTCGGCAAGATCGCGATCCCCGACAGCATCCTGTTCAAGCAGGGCGAGCTCACCCCGGAGGAGTTCGAGGTCATCAAGGGCCACGCCGAGACGGGGTTTCAGATGCTCTCGGGCTCAGCCTCGGAGGTTGTGCAGATGGGCGCGCTGATCGCCCGTACCCACCAGGAGCACTGGGACGGGAGCGGCTATCCCCGCGGGCTCGCCGGCGAGGAGATCCCGGCGGAGGGACGGATCGCCGCGGTGGCCGACGTCTTCGACGCCCTCACCAGCGATCGCGTGTACCGCGCCGCGCTTCCCGTCAAGTCGGCCATCGAGATGATGCGAGACGAGCGTGGCCATCACTTCGACCCGGAGCTGCTCGATGCGTTCTTCCTCGCGCTGCCCGAGGTGGAGGCCATCCGGCAGGCCTATGCCGACTGAGGATGGCGTGGGCATTGGGCTCCGTGAGCTTTGCCGATCAGCGGATTACGCGGCGCGGTCCCCACGGCGCGGGCTCTCGTGGGGCCGATCGCTCCGGTGCGCTCGGCGAGCGAGCAGCGCCTCGTCGATCGCGGCGCCGAGCTGCTCGAGGGTGAACGGCTTGACCAGCGAGGCCGCGAACACGACACCGAGCTCGGCGAGCTCAGGCGGGGGAGCGGCGACGCTGGCGCAGATGAGCGGCAGCGATGGATCGGCGATGCACGCCGCCAGCGCGAGGACCGCGCCGGTGGGCGCCGCGGGCTCGACCACGAACACGTCGGCGCTCGTCAGGTGCTGGGGAGCCGGCACCCTGACCGCGATTGGCTCGTGGCCCAGACGGGTGACCATGCGCTCCAGCAGTCGCCGGACGGCATCGTGGGACTCGCTGATCAAGATTCGTGCCATGTACCGATGATCGGCCGGGCACGCTGGATTTCGGGGGGTCGGGTGGTATGAACGGGGTATGAGCCGCTCCCGGATCCTGGTGGTGGACGACGACCCCGTCGCGCGGGAGCTGCTGCGCGGAATGCTCGAGCGCGCCGGACACGAGGTGCGTGAGGCCCCAGACGGGCGCGCGGGGCTGCGCGACCTGTACGCGGCCTCCCCCGATCTCGTGATCCTGGACGTCGAGATGCCCGAGCTGGACGGGTGGGCGACGCTGGAGCGCATCCGCGACCTCAGCGACGTGCCGGTGCTGATGCTGACCGCGCGCGAGACCGAGCTCGAGCGCGTGCGCGGCCTGCGGGGCGGAGCCGATGACTACGTGGTCAAGCCCTTCGGCCACCAGGAGCTCGTCGCGCGCGTGCAGGCGCTGCTGCGTCGCGCGGGTCCCCGGGCTTCAGAGCAGCAGACCTACGCCGACGCGCACCTGGCGATCGACTTCGCCCAGCGCGCGGTTCGCTGCGACGAGCGCGACGTGCGGCTGACGCCGCTGGAGTTCAAGCTGCTTGCGACATTCGTGCGCCACCCCAACCAGGTGCTCAGCCGCGGGCAGTCTGCTGGAGCTCGTGTGGGGCGACGCGCTCGGGGTGTCGCCCGAGCAGGTGAAGCTGTACGTGGGCTATCTGCGCCGCAAGCTCGACCCCGCGGCGCCGCAGTCGGCGCCGATCGAGACGGTGCGCGGCTTCGGCTACCGCTACCGGCGGCCGTCCTGAGACGGACGCCCGTGTCAGGGGGTGTGTTGAGGTTGTTGCGAGTGGGGGTCGCCGTGGCGTGATGGCCGGGGTCGGGCGGCCAGTCAGACTTGCGACTGCTGTTTGTGTAGGGGGCGAGCGCTGGCAGTCAAGGAGTCTGAGTCTTTTGTCGATACCTGACTGATGGAATACGCCCTCACCGGCCGGCGCTTCCTCGGAGCCGCAGGCGTTGTCGCGCTCGTGACCGTCCTGGTCGGGGCCTGGATCAGGCTGCGCATCGGCGGCGCCCGGGTGACGCTTTGGGTCGACGATGTCCTCACCCCGCTGGCGGCGCTGATCGCCTGTGTGCTGTGCTTTCGCGCCCGCGCTCGGCACGGTGGGCGGATGCGTCTGTTCTGGACGCTGCTCGGCTTGGCGATGGCATCCTGGACGTTGGCCGAGGTCGTCTGGGGCTACTACGCGCTGATCCTCGACGCGGAAGTACCCGTGCCCTCCTGGGCGGATGTCGGCTACCTCTCGGCGATCCCGCTCGCGGTCGCGGCGCTCGTCGTGCACCCGGCGACGCGAGGCAGCGGCACACGCAAGACCCGTTCGGTGTTCGACGGCCTGGTGGTCGCCACGGCGCTGCTGTTCCTCAGCTGGACGCTCGTCCTCGGCCCGTTGTGGCGCAGCGCCGATCTCAGCACATGGGCCGGTGTCGTGACGCTGGCCTACCCGTTCGGTGACGTGGTGATCGTCTTCTTCATCGTGCTCGCCATCCGCGGGATGACCGGCGCAGACCGTCTGTCGCTGTGGTGCCTGCTGGCCGCCCTGCTGGTGATGGCGCTCTCGGACAGCACCTTCACCTACCTCACCGAGGTGGCGAAGTACACGAGCGGGAACCTGATCGACACCGGTTGGGTCGCGGCGTATCTCGGGATCGCGCTCGCCGCGTTCAGCTCGCGGTCCAGCGGCGCCGTGGTGCCGAGGGCCGAGCAGTCCAGGCCATCGCTCGCGGCGCTCGTATCCCCGCTGCTGCCGGTGCTGCTCGCGCTGACCGTCGCCGCCGTGGAGATCAGACTCGGCCATCGCCTCGACCACGCGGCCTGGCTGATGGCGTTCGGGCTGATCGCGCTGGTGCTCGCGCGCCAGGGGCTGATGGTGCGCGAGCTGCTCACGCCCAGCCGCGACACGCACGCCGGCCTGATGCAGAGGCTCACGGATGCGGCTCTGGGTGGAACGGGCGCCGGGGATGGGCCGCACGCCGGCTGTCAGGCTGGTGGCTATGAGCCCCTTTGACCTGAGCGCGGGGCAGTCCGGCCGCGTCGGGTTCGCTTCCGCGAGCGGCTCGCCGGACGTCAAGTGGATCCGCCCCGACACACCGACCTACCTGCCGCCCCCGATGCACAAGCCGGCAGTCCAAGAGCGCACCGAGCGAGCGAACGCCCTGATCGTGATCGCGCTGACCCTCGCCTGCACCGCCATGTCGATCTTTGACCTGTTCCTGCTGGCATCGGGCTCCTGAAGAAAGCCCAGCGAAGCTGAAAGATCAAAGCGTGATCGTTGCATTCTCGAGCTCCGCTGTTGACCTTGGCTGAGCAGCAGGCGGCAGCATAACCCTCCTGCTACTTCGGGAGTGCATCTCACTATTTCACCAGAGTTGCCACGCGCGGCCGGCAGCACTCATGCCACCCGCCGGCGACCGTCGAAGCATATGTGCCTCGGTGATCTGTAGGCCTCAAGTACCACACAAATTGCCCGATTCGGGCAACTAGTTGGACACCCCGACCGACATGTGCGTATGGCTTCCAAGAATATCCCTACGTCGTTCGTCCAACACTCCTGGAAATTGTCGGTACAGCGTGCATCCTTGCCCTCTTCGACCGCACGCCGGCAGCGCCTCAAAGTGCGCCTTCGCGAAATGTGAATCGACCACCGCACACTCACCAACGAGCGACGACTGAGTCAGGAGACTGTTTACATGCGACCGCTTCAAGCGCTCAGACACTCACTGCAACACGTTACATCAACCTACCACATCGCACACCCGCAGAGCATCGAACTATCCGCACAAGACGGCCCGGACCAGACGGCAAGCCGCCATGACACGCAGATGCTCACCGCGCGCACCGTATCCGCCGACCCATACACCACATGGCTCGAGCAGCGCGAAGCGGACCGCGAACGAGAAGAACACCGTCTGAACCCGCGCGCTGCTTGGGACAATCTGAGGACTCAGAGCTTCTGTGCGGTCGGGCGCAGGTAAAGGCTAGGAACAGACCTATTGCGGCTGGGATTGGCTCGTCCGAACCGCTTGTCCCGCTCGCAATCTCGTGACCTGAGCCGTCGCAGTCAAGGCGGCCCGGGCTATTCCGCGAGCGCTCGCCGTTCGGCTGCGACGGCGAGCCGCGCGTAGGCGGGGGCGAGCAGCTCGGCGATGTCGCGCCCGTCACTCTCGATGGGCGCGGGTCCGAGCTGGCGCAGCAGCGCATCAGGGGCCTCTCCGGCGAGCGGGCTGATGCACAGCGTCGAGAGCTCGGGGCCGCTGCTCCAGAAGCAGTCGAGCAGCGCCGAGAGCGGCGGGGCGTCGCCATCGGTGGACGCGGCCGCGGTGGCCGCTGTCGTGGCGGCGGCCCCGTTCGCGCTCGCCTTTCCGCGCCGCATGCGCAGGCTCTCCATGAGCTCCTCCCGGGTACGCCCGCGCCAGGTGAAGAGCAGGAAGGGATCCTCCTCGAAGCGCTCCGCGAGGATGTAGTAGGCGGCCGCGAGGTGCTTGCAGGGGTTCTCCTCGTCGGGGCACGTGCAGCTCGCCTTCAGCTCGCCGTAGGAGGCCGGGAGCAGCGTGAGCCTGCACGCCGCGAACAGCTCCTCGATGTCGTGGGGCATCTCCCCCGCGAGCAGCTTCGCGAGCGAGAGCGCCTGCGCCGCCATCGCCTTCTCCGCGCGCCGCCACTGGTGCTCGGAGAGCGTCTCGGCGCGGATCCGCACCCTGTAAGGGGTGTAGCGCGAGCCCTGGACCTTCCCCAGCACGATGCCCGGCTCGACCTCGAGCTCGGTCACCTGGCCGCCGCGGGCGTAGTCGCGGCCGCGCTCCAGCCGCGAGCCCACGCCGAAGGACTCCAGCAGCTCGATGAAGCGCCGCGACCACCAGCTCTCGCCGGTCGCCTCCGTCGAGGCCGCGCGCCGCGATGCCCTCGCGGGCCGGCAGCGGCCGCGAACCCTCCAGTCTGCGGGTGGTACGGGGTTGCCACTACAAGCCACCGCCGGCCGAACGGCTCCCGCGGCGGCGCTCGAGCAGTGGCCGGCAGCTCGGGGTGGCCACTACGCCACCTCCGCCACGGCGTCGCCGGAGAGCACGACCAGCTCGCGCAGCCGCGCCGTGTCGAGCTCCGTGATCCACGCCTCGCCGCTGCCGACGATGCGCTCGGCCAGATCCCGCTTCTCCGCGATCAGCTGCGTCGATCCGCTCCTCGAGCGTGCCCACGCACGTCAGCTTGCGCACCTGCACGTTCTTGTGCTGGCCGATCCGGAACGCGCGGTCGGTCGCCTGGTCCTCGACCGCCGGGTTCCACCAGCGGTCGAAGTGGATCACGTGGTTCGCCGCCGTCAGGTTCAGCCCCGTACCGCCCGCCTTCAGCGAGAGCACGAACACCGGCGGCCCGTCCTCGGACTGGAAGCGCTCCACCATCTCGTCGCGCGCGGACCTCGACGTGCCGCCGTGCAGGAACAGCACCTCGCGCCCGAGGCGCTCCTGCAGGTGTGCGCGCAGCATGTGGCCCAACTCGGCGAACTGCGTGAAGCACAGCGCCCGGTCGCCCTCCGCGAGCGCCTCCTCGAGGATCTCCTCCAGCCGCGCGAGCTTGCCCGAGCGGCCCGTCCAGGCTGCGAGCGGTCCTTGAGCAGGTGCACCGGGTGGTTGCAGACCTGCTTGAGCTTCATCAGCGCCGCGAGCACGATCCCCGACGCGTTCGATCCCCTCGGCGTGCTCGGCCTTCTTCGAGCATCTCGTCGACGACCGCCTGGTAGAGCGTCGCCTGCTCGCGCGTCAGGTGGCAGTCCACGCGCATCTCGATCTTCTCCGGCAGATCGCTGATGATCTCCCTGTCGGTCTTCAGCCGGCGCAGGATGAACGGGCCGGTCGCCTGGCGCAGGCGCGCCGCCGCGGCGCCGTCGCGGTAGCGCTCGATCGGCGTCGCGAAGCGCTCCCGGAAGCTCCCCGCCGAGCCGAGCAGCCCGGGGTTGAGGAAGTCCATGATCGAGTGCAGCTCGCTCAGGCGGTTCTCGACCGGCGTCCCCGTCAGCGCGACGCGGTGGCGCGCCTTCAGCGCGCGGATCGCGCGCGTCTGCTTGGCCTCCCGCGGTCTTGATGTTCTGCGCCTCGTCGAGCACGATCCGCTCCCATTTCGACCGTCCCCAGCGTCTCGCGGTCGCGCAGCGCGAGCGCGTAGGTGGTCAGCACCAGGTCGCTCGAGCGCGCGGCGGCGGCGAACGCACGCTCCTTCGAGCGCTCGCGGCCGTGATGGACGTGCACCCGCAGACTCCGGGGCGAACCGCTGCGCCTCCCGCCGCCAGTTCCCGAGCACCGACATCGGGCAGATCAGCAGCGTCGGGCCGACCTGCCCGCGCCGGCGCTTGCCACCACCGCGTTGCGTCTGTGTCGCAGTTGGTCGGGCCGGCCCATCCGACTGCCCCCCGGCCGCCTCGCGCTCGGCGAGCAGCAGCGCGAGCATCTGGATCGTCTTGCCGAGACCCATGTCGTCGGCCAGGCACGCCCCCAGCCCGAGGCTCGAGAGGAACGCCAGCCACGCCAGCCCCCGCTCCTGGTAGGGGCGCAGCTCGCCCACGAACGACGCCGGCGTCGGGATCGCCCGCGAGCCGACGCTCCCCGTCGGCGCGCAGCAGCTCACCCGAGCCACCCCTCCGCCTCGATCTCGACGTCCAGCCCGTCCGCCGCCGCGCCCGCGCCGCCGAGAGCCAGCCCTTCGCGCAGCAGCTCGCCCGCGGACGTCCTGCCCCGCTCCTGCCTGCGCTTGAAGAACCCGAGCGCCGCCTCGACATCCTCGGCGCGCAGCACGATCCAGCGCCCGCGCGAGCGCACCAGCGGCAGCTTCAACGCCGCCAGCGCCCGCAGCTCCTCCACCGACAGCGTCTCTCGCCGACGGCCACGCGCCACTCGTACGCGCACAGGCCGTCGATCCCGAACAGCCCGCGTCCCTCCCTCCCACTCCTCTTCGTCCATCGGTTTCGCGCGCAGCTTGACACGCAGCCGCTCGCCCAGCCACGCCGGCGCCAACACACCGAATCCCCCCTGCTCGAGCGCCGGCATCGCGTCGCGCAGGAAGCCGTAGGCCCCCTCGGAGTCCAGATCGACGCCCGTCGGAGCGGCTTCGCGCAACGCGGGCTCGAGCTCCGGCCACAGCCGCAACGCGTACCCCAGCCCCCCGAGCAGCCGCTCCTGCGGATTCTCGAGCATGTGCCCCAGCGCCTCGAGGCGCTCGCTGCGCGCCCACACCTCCTCGGCCGCCACCAGCACGCTCGGGTCGTCCTTCGCCTGCAGCAGGATCTCCACCCGCCACGGCTCCTCCTCGGGCACCCGCCCGTCCCCCGCGCGCCCACCCCCATCGGGGCCGCCATTCGCGCGGCGCAGCCCGTTTGCGCGCGCGGCCGCAGCGGACTCCGCCCACCGCCGATCGAGGCCGTCCTCAGTCGCTTCGTCCGGCTCCCCGAGCCCGTCGGGCTCCTCGAGCTCCTCGCGCTCGTCCGCTTCTCCGGGCGCGCGCAGCCGGAAGCAGGTGCGGAACATCCGCTGCACCGCGTAGCGCTCTCCCGCCAACCGCCACTCCTCGAGCTGCTCGGCGAGCGCGGCGAGCTCCCACGCGTCCCCGTCCACGACGGGGTCCCCGCCGGTGAGCGCCCCCAGCCAGGCATCCACCGTCCCCCCGTCGGCGCGATCACCGACAACCGGGCCGACCAGGCCATCCCCCAGAAGCTCCCGCGCACAGGCGTCCACCACGGCCTGGAGCACCTCGCCGACGATCATGGCGGGTGGACTCCCGCCGGTCGCATCGCCCTCGCCGGTACAGCCCAGCTCGGCGCGCACGAGCGCCGGCATCGAGCGCACCAGCACCGCGACCCGCTCACGGTCGCCGGGCGCATCCGTGATCGGCCGCCAGCGCGCCACCCACCGATCCCCGCGGCGCACGAGATCGGGCAGCAGCCGCCCGCGCGCCACCAGTTCCAGCGCCAGCTTGCCCGCCTCGCCGAGGAAGCGCAGCGACTCGCCGACCGCCACGCCCGCGACGGGCACCCGCCGGCAGCGCGAGCAGCAGCTCGAGCTCCCCGCCCGCGGGAAGCTCGATCGCGGGCGCCTCCCACGCATCGAGCCGGGAGGCCCGCTCGACGCTCATTCCATCTTCGACGGCGCGCAGGAGCTGCGGCGAAGCCTGCGGGCCGAGCTGCGAGGAGGGCAGCACCAGCGCCAGCCCGCGCCCGCCGGCCGACCTTTGACAGGTCGCCGCCGACGGGAGCGCCACACCGAGCCGCTCGAGCGCCCCCGCGAGCGCCTCGGCGCCGCACGCGAACGGATGGCGCCGTGGACCCGGGCTCAACGGCGGGCGGCCGCGGACGCATGCGGGCAGCGAGGAATCCTCCCCCCACAGGCATAGCCGCGAGTCGCGCGACCAGACGGCGTGCAGAGCGATCACACCCGCATCATCGCCAGCCGATCGGACGCATCCCAGGGACGGTGTGACCGCAGCGGGGAGCAGGCCAGTCCGGCCACACATCTGGTTGCGCTTTTCGCACGTCTCGGAGGGGTCTTGACGTGCCTCAGTGGGGTAGATCGCGCTCGGCCAGAAGGCCCGCAAGACGGACTTCGTGCAGCGTCAGCCACTCCTCGTGAACCGATGTCTGCGGCGTGTTCGTCATTCTGGCCCCGAGCCTGGTAGGAGTTCCGGTTCGCTGTGGGCCCCGAACTCGTTCGTGCCGAGGACCGACTGCTTGTGGCACCGGGAGCAGAAGGCCTCCCGGTGGCAGTAAGAGCACTCCCGCAGACCGGCCCTTTCGATCGCCTGCGGGTGGTGGTAAAGCATTTCTTCGTGCGTTACCTTCGCCAATCCGGAGCTGTGGCAGTTCGCGCAGAAGCTGTTCTTCGCGGCGCCTGGTTCGAGGGCCGCGGGGTTGTGAGCGTGTTCGAAGACCCACAGCTTGGAGAGGTGTTCGGGGGGCGCGTTGAGCACGGACACGCTGGTCACGGTCCTGCCGGTCTGCGGGAAGGTGTGGCAGGTCGTGCATTCCCAGGAGATCGTCGTGCTCAGGAGGCGGCCGTTGGGGCCGACCTGGAAATGGGAGCCGTCGTGGCAGCGGAAGCAGCCGGGGCCCGACTGGTGGCCGAGGTTGTTGGGGTAATCGGCCGCAATCGCGTTCATGACTGGGTCGGCGACCAGCGGGTAGTCTGCTCGAGCTGGCCGACCGCGCCGTTGACTTCCCGCCCGCGGGTCTTCGAGAGGAGCGGGTACTTCGCCCCGTACATCCGGCGGATGCCTTCGATCGCCCTGTCCGCTTCCCCGACCGATCGGTAGCGCTTACCGAGACGCGCAACCCCTTCGCGCACAATGTAGGGGAGGGACTGGCTGATCTTGCCTTCCGTGATCGCGCTGTCGATTGCTTCGGCGGGGCTTGGGAATTCGTGACCGACGCGATTGTGGCAACTGGTGCAGTTCATCGTCCGCAGCGTGTCGGTCCGCATCAGGCGGCTGATTTCCAGTTGTACGTCGCTTGAGACGCCGACCTGCGAGCGGGAGACCCATTCTTCGGTGTGGCCGTCCTTGTAGGTGACCCGAATCCAATCGATCTTCTGGGAGTTCTTGTCGGGGCTCAGGTATTCGATTTTCACCTGGACGTGCCAGTGCGCGCCGCGGCTCGCATTCCCTTCACCGAGACGATATGGACGGACGATGACGGCGACCATTTCCCGTGTGTTGGCCGCGTCTTCGCGGTAGTGAGCGTGCAGCACGAGCTTCGTGGGGCTGCCTTCCTTGGTGATGGTGCTCAGGGGGTGGCATCTCATGCACGTCTCTTGGGGGGGCGGAAGCCGCTCTGGCTCCGGCGGTGGGATCGGTTTCGGGTAGGCGCCGGTGATGAACTCGAAAAACTCATTCGCACCGCTCAGCTTCGACTGACAAAGCCGAGGACTCCCGGCGCGACATGACACTCGCCGCACGCCACGTCGCGGTGGACCGACAGCTTGTGTGCGGCGACCTCCGGCGCTGATGGTGTGGCATCGCGAGCAGAAGCCTTCCGTCTCGCTCCATTTCTGCAAGGCGGTGCCGCCGATCGCCGCCACCGCGCAGAACCCGCCCACGACGACCAGCGAGATGAGGAAAGCCGCGCATGGTGCGCGGCGGCCGCATGTGGCGAGCGGCGAATGCGCCGACGCGCGCGCGGGGCGTCCGCACGGGCTCGCCCGGCACGGAGTCCGGCTCATCGGCTCGACCCGGCAACATTGGACAGTTTCGAGCGCAACCTCTTCAACGGCAACCCGTCGGGTGGCACGTTTCGGATAGAAGTGACCCGGCGCCGATCATCCAAGCGATACAACCGCGCCTGTATCCGTCGGGGGGCTGGGACGCGGGAAGTTGGTCCGCAAGCGCGCTGCCTGTGGCGCCCACCGCTGCGTCTCCCTCGAGCCCCCCACGGATACGCGGCGCAGTTCCCTCAGCTCTCTCGAGCTGCACTCTCCGCGGTGGGCGCCGCGAGTAGCCCGCCTCGACCTCAGGAGGAGCGCAGTGTGCGACGATGCCCGCATGGCCGCGTCCTCGTTGCCGCGCATCTCCCGCAGTGTCGGCGTGAAGACGCGCCGATGGCGCTATCCGCTGACCCAGGGAGGCGCTCGCAGGGACCCTGGCCATGCTCGATAGCTCTCGCTCGCGTGCCGCCGCCGCCGCGCTCGCGGGTGTCGTGGGCTACGACCTCCTGCAGCGCCGGCACGCGATCCTGCGCAACTTCCCGATCATCGGCCACCTCCGCTACGCGCTCGAGGCGTTCGGCCCCGAGCTGCGCCAGTACATCGTCACCTCCAACAACGAGGAGCGGCCGTTCTCGCGCGACCAGCGGCGCTGGGTCTACGCGTCCTCCGAGGGCAAGCCGAACGTCTTCGGGTTCGGCACCGACGACGAGATGGAGGCCGTCGAGAGCCTGCTCATCATCAAGCACTCGCCGTTCCCGCGCCCGCGCCGGCCGCCGGAGAGCCCGGCGGCGCCACCGAGCTACAGCATCCCGGCCGGCAAGGTCCTCGGCGCCGGCCATCGCGCGGCGCCACGCGTTCCGCCCGGCGTCGCTCGTCAACATGTCGGGCATGAGCTACGGCTCGCTGTCGCCCGCGCGGTCGAGGCGCTCAACCGCGGCGCGGAGCTCGCCGGCTGCCTGCAGAACACCGGCGAGGGCGGCATCGCGGACACCACCGCCACGGCGGCGAGCTCATCTTGCAGATCGGCACCGGCTACTTCGGCTGCCGCGACGCGAACGGCCGCTTCAGCCTGCGAGCGGCTGCGCGAGCGCGTCGCGGAGGCGCCCGTGCGCGCGATCGAGATCAAGCTGTGCCAGGGCGCCAAGCCCGGCCTCGGCGGCCTGCTGCCGGGCGCGAAGGTCACGCCGGAGATCGCGGCGATCCGCGGCGTGCCCGCCGGCGAGGACTGCGTCAGCCCGCCCGCGCACTCGGCGTTCTCCGACGTCGACGGGCTGATCGACTTCATCGAGCTGATCGCGCAAGACACGGGCCTGCCGGTCGGCATCAAGTCCGCGGTCGGCGAGAGCGGCTTCTGGCAGACGCTCGCCGAGCGCATGGCGGCCACGCGGCGGCGGACCCGACTTCATCACCATCGACGGCGGCGAGGGCGGCACCGGCGCCGCGCCGCTCTCGTTCGCCGACCACGTCGCGCTGCCCTTCAAGCTCGGCTTCGCCCGCGTCTACCGCACCTTCGCGCGCGCGGGGCTGGCCGAGGACGTCGTGTTCATCGGCTCGGGCCGGCTCGGCTTCCCCGACTCCGCGCTGTTCGCGTTCGCGCTGGGCTGCGACATGATCAACGTCGGCCGCGAGGCGATGCTCTCGATCGGCTGCATCCAGGCCCAGCGCTGTCACACCGGCCGCTGCCCCACCGGCGTCGCGACCCAGTCACGCTGGCTCATGCACGGCCTCGACCCCGAGCTGAAGTCGACACGCGCAGCCAACTACCTCGTCGCACTACGCGCCGAACTCCTCGCGCTGGCGCGCTCCTGCGGCGTGCCGCACCCCGCGCTCGTCACACCCGAGCACATCGAAATCGTCACCGAGCGCTACGGCTCCGCCCCCCTCTTGGACGTGTTCGGATATGAGCCTGACTGGCCGCTACTCTCGGCCATCCGTCGCAACAAGGTCGAGCATCTCGTGGCTCAACCCGAGCCGGACGGGAGTCCCTGATCCCGCGTGGGAACGCCCGAGAGCGAGTCTCGTTTGGCCTGGATTCGCCGTGTTTGCTCAGACTCTGTCCGTCCCAGGCGACATCGGGGCCATAGAAGCTCAACGACGCGTCAAGGTCCCCGCGATTGACAGCCTCAAACACCTCGCGCGTAAGCTCGACCAGGTCGGGGGACGCGGACTCCTCGGACATCGCCCGACCAGTATCCCGCACGCGAGGGCCGTGGCAAGCGTCGGGGATCAGGCTGCCTGGACGGTAGGCGCGGATCGGTGATACTCGCGGGCGATGTGCGCGATCCTCTCCCGGTCTTGAGCTGAGCACCGATGGGTCGCTGCTTGGCGTGTTCTGCTGAGAATCCGGCTGGGGCGCGGTTCTGCATAGGGTATAGGTCGATAGAGTGATGGACCCGCTTGGGTTCGCTGATGGCGTGCACGCCATCGAGAAGCGACTGGCGCCCTCGACCGTCCCGTACCGTCGAGGGGAACCACTCGAAGTCGGGGGTCCCGAACTCGACGAACGCGTTGATTTCGCGCCGGTTGAAGGCGTCGATCGCTCGCGTCACGATCTCCACGTTCTCCTGCGACATCGCCTACTCCGCCAGCCCGGCGTCTCGCAACGCCTGCTCACGGTCGTGGTAGAGGCGGATCTCACTCACCCGACCCCTACGCAGCCTGCACAGCAACGCTGTCGGGTGCTGATCAACCTCGATGCCGCTGCCCTTGGCGCGACCGCGCTCGCGTGTGAAGACCACGACCACCTCATCGCCGTCGAAGAACTCCTCCGGCTCGCTCCGATAGGACTCCCACACCTCCGCAACCTCCGCATGCCACCGCATGATGCCCTCGTAGCCCTCGTATACAGCTGGGTTGAAGACACGCTCGGACAGGTCGAGGCGCACGGCCGGATCGAGCAGCTCAGCGAACTCGCTCCTCCTGGCGTTCAGGGCACGGCGCACGATCTCCACGTTCTCCTGCGACATCGCCTACCCCCTCGACTCGGCAAGCCGCTCGGCGGCTGCACGGCGCTCGACCGGGTCGGGGGTCGTGGGCTTCTCAGAGGTCACGTTGGCAGTATCTCGCAGGCGAGGGCTGTGGCGGACGTCGGGGATCGGGCTGCGTGGACGGTGTGCGGCGGATCGGTGATACTCGCAGCGATGTCAGCGATCCTCTACCGGTCTTGAGCTGAGCGCGATGGTTAGCTGCTCGGCGTGTTCTTTGGAGAATCCCGCTGGGGCGCGGTTCTGCATGGGGTGTGGAGCGGCGCTGCAGCGGAGTTGCTCCTCGTGCGGTGAGCTGGCGTTGGAGGGGGCACGTTTTTGTATGGCGTGCGGCGCACAGCTGGATGCGGTGAGCGCCGCGATCCAGCCAGCCGCAAAGCAGAGGCCCGCAGCTTCAGCGGATGAGCCGAGTGTCGCTCTCGCATCGCCCACGCTCGACGAGCGCCGCACGGTGACGGTCCTGTTCGCGGATCTCTCGGGCTACACGGCGGTCGCGGAGAGGCTCGACCCCGAGTCGGTCAAGCGCCAGCTCGAGCGGATCCTCGGGCGCCTCGGCGAGGAGGTCGTCGGCTTACGGGGGCTACGTCGACAAGTTCATCGGCGACAACGTGATGGCGATCTTCGGCGCTCCGGTCGCGCACGGCGACGACGCCGAGCGCGCGGTGCGCGCCGGCCTGGCGATGCAGGCGGCGATGGACGAGCTCAACGAGCCGCTGGCCGCGCAGCACGGCGTCACGTTCGAGCTGTGCGTGGGCATCAACACGGGCGAGGTGCTCGCCGGTCACGTCGGGCGACAGCTACACGGTGATCGGCGACACCGTGAACGTCGCCGCGCGGCTGCAGGCGGCGGCGCGTCCGGGCAGCGTGACGGTCGGCGAGGCGCACCTACCGCGCGACGCGCGAGGCGATCGACTTCAGCGCCCTGGAGGAGCCGCTGGCGCTGAAGGGCAAGGCCGAGCCGGTGCCCGCCTGGGAGGCGCTGGCCGCGGACGGCGAGCCTGCGGCGGGCGCCTCGCGCTGCCGGCCCGGCGCGCGCGCCGCTCGTCGGCCGCACGCGCCGAGCTCGCCGCAGCTGCACGATCTGCTCGCGCGGGTCGAGCGCAGGCGCGCAGCCCATCTGGCGACGGTGATCGGCGAACCCGGGTGTCGGCAAGTCGCGGCTGCTGCGCCAGTTCGAGCTGGAGCTGCCGGGCCACGAGCTCGCGGCCGCTGGTGCGCCACGGACGCTGCCTGCCATACGGCTCGAGCATCGTCTACTGGCCGCTCGGCGAGGTCATTCGCGCCGAGTGCGGGATCATCGACGGCGATCCGCCCGCGGTGGCCTGGGAGAAGCTCTCGGCCCGGATCGGCGAGCTGCTCGACGGCCCCGAGTCTGACAGCCGCTCCGTCGGCGTCGAAGACGGCCGTGATCGGTCGTCTGCTCGGGATCGAGGCGCCCGACGATCCGGCGCTCTCCGAGCAAGAGGACGCCCAGCGCGCGCGCGAAGTCTTCTTCGCGGCTGTGCGCGCATGCGTGGAAGGCCTGGCGCGCGACGGGCCGCTGGTGCTGGTGTGGGAGGACATCCACTGGGCCGACGAGGGGATGCTCGATCTGATCGAGCATCTGGTGCAGTGGGTGCGCGCGCCGGTGCTGCAGATCTGCCTTGCCAGGGAAGAGCTGCTCGAGCGCCGTGCCGGCTGGGGCGGCGTGCGCCGCGACTCCACGACGATGTTCCTCGAGCCGCTCGGCGAGAGCGAGACGCGCGAGCTGATCTCCTCGCTGATGCGCGTCGACGGGGTCAACGAGAGCGTGGTCGCCGCCGTGGCCGCGCGCGCGGAGGGCAACCCGCTGTTCGCCGAGGAGATGGTGCGTCGCCTCTCCGAGGAGGAGGGCGCGAGCGCCGCTGAGCTTCCGGCGACCGTGCAGGCTCTGCTCGCGGCGCGCCTTGACTCGCTCGAGCCGTTCCAGCGGCGCCTGCTCGCGCACGCCGCGGTGATCGGCCGGACGTTCTGGGAGGGCGCGCTCGCACCCGTCGCCGAGGCCGAGGGCGGCGATCTGGCCGAGGCGCTGCGGGCGCTGCGCGACAAGGACATCCTCGTCGCCGGGCGAGGGCAGCGCGCTCGCCGGCGAGCCCGAGCTCGCGTTCAAGCACGCGCTGATCCGCGACGCCGCGTACGAGATGCTGCCGAAGGCCGTGCGGGCGCAGAAGCACTTCGAGGTCGCGCGCTTCATCGAGGCCCGCGCCGGGGAGCGCGTCGAGGAGGTCGTCGCGCTGCTCGCCGAGCACTACGGCAGAGCGGCCGAGCTCGGCAGCGAGCTGGGCCTGGCGCCCGGCGACATCGCGCCCTACCGCGCCAAGGCGCTCTGCTACCTCGAGGCCGCCGGCGACGCGGCGACCGCCTTCTACTCGAACGCGGACGCCTTCTCGAACTACGAGGCCGCGCTGCGAGCAGGCCGGCGAGGATGCGCAGGCGGTCGCCCGGCTCCTCGAGAAGCAGGGCGATGTCGCGCTGCGGCTCGGCCGCGTCGACGCCGCGATCGACGTCTGGGAGCGGGCGCTCG
Source organism: uncultured Solirubrobacterales bacterium (assembly GCA_963813765.1). Taxonomy (GTDB): domain Bacteria; phylum Actinomycetota; class Thermoleophilia; order Solirubrobacterales; family Solirubrobacteraceae; genus Palsa-744. Next base: position 659,151 of record CAWFAB010000004.1, on the reverse strand, counting down.
ATCATCACAGCGGCCGCGAGGATCTCGAGCACGTCGCCGAGCTCCACCGCAAGATCGGCGCCGGGCTCGCCCACAAGGGAGAGCGCAAGCAGGCGATCGAGCACCACCAGCGAGGCATCAACCTGATCAAGGACGGCGAGCCGTCGCTCGCGCTCGTGCGCCTGTATGAGGAGGCGGCCTGGCTGTACATGCAGACGGGCGACAACATGCTCGCGATCTACGCCTCGGAGAAGGCGCTGCGGCTCGCCGAGCGCCTCGGCGAGGTTCGCGCCGCGAGCCGCGCGCACGGCATCTTCGGCCGCGTGTTCGGGCGCATCGGCGACACCGTGAAGGCGCGCGAGAACCTCGAGCGCGCCGTCGAGCTCGCGCGCGGCTCGGACGCGCACGAGACGGTCCTCGCGCTGATGGCGCTCGGCCATCACCTCGAGAGCTCCGACGGCGACTACGCGGCTGCCGCCGGCTCCTACCGCGAGGCGCTCGACGCTCGCGCAGCAGATCGGCGACGTGCCCGCCGAGATCGAGCTGCACGCCGCAGTCGGCGCAGCTCGCGCTCTACGCCGGCGACTGGGAGGAGGTCAGAGCGTTCCAGCGACGCCAGCGCCGAGCTGTCCGAGCGCGAGGGCCTGATCGGCAAGCTCTGCCTCCCCTACGCGCTGCGCGGACGGCTGCACTGGCGCGCGGGCAGTGGCAGGAGTCCGAGAGCGCCTACAGGCGCGCGCACGAGCTCGCCGAGCAGATCGGCTGGTCGGAGGTCTGCTTCGACGCGCTCTACGGGCTCTCGAACACGCTGCGCGACCAGGGCGAGCTCGCAGGCGCCGAGACCGCGCTCTCACAGGCGCTCGACGTGTGCGAACGCGCCGGCCTGATCGTGCAGTCGATCCAGGCCAACTCGGCACGGGCCCTGCTGCACCGCCTCGCCGGTCGCCAGCGAGGAGGCAGATGAGGCCGCGCAGGAGGCGGTCGAGCTCGCCGAGCGCGTGCGCTACCCAGTCGGCGAGGCAGCCGCGATCGAAGCCGCCGGCATCGTCGGGCCCGCTGCCGCAGAGCGCTCGCGGACCTCAGCACGCGCGCGCGAGGCATGGCAGGGCCTGCGCCGCCCGCTGGAGGCCGCCCGCTGCGAGCTGCTGCTCGGACAGCGACTGCTCGAGGACGACCGCGAAGCCGCCATCGCATCGCTAGAGCGCGCCGCGAGCGAGTACGAACAGCTCGGCGTCGCCCACCTCGCCGCTCGCGCCCGCGAGCTCGCCGCCTCCAACGCGGCGGGACACTGAGCGACCAGCCCTACCGACACGCCTACTCGGAGAGTCCAGCCGCCCGCAACGCCTCGCCGTGGTCGAGAAATGAGCGCTGCCGCGAAATCTTCCCGCCGCGAAAATCGAACAGAATGTCCAGCGCCGTATCGACGGGTACGCCGCTGCCGAGTCCTCGTCCCTCAAGCCGCCCGATCGAGAGGACACGCTCGCCGAGATCGCGATATTCGCTGGGAAGTGACCGGAACTCCTCCCACGCCTCGCGCATCCTCTCGAAGTACGTCTCGATCCCCTCCCGCCCCCGGAAGACCTCGCCCTCGACAGCCGTCATCGACGTGGTCCATTCAAAGTCGGGGGTCGTGATCGCGGCGAACGCGTTGACATCACGCTCATTGAAGGCAGCCATCAATCGCTTGACGATCTCCACGTTCTCCTGCGACATCGCTACTCCTCAAGCCCCACGGCTTTGAGGGCTTCGGCGCGGTCGGTAAAGCTCTACACCAAGGGCCTACGCCGCATCAGTGCGCTACCACGGCTGCCAACCGGACGTCCGGTGAGCCGGGTCACGACAAACACCACTCCGCTGCCGAGGTCAAGAATCTCCTCCGGCTCCATCTCAAACTCCTCGTAAGCGCCGAGCCAGTCTTCAAGAAAGCCACGGATTGCCGCCACGCCCTCGAAGCTGGTACCGAGGCTCACCGCCTCCCAGACGGCATCGGGAGCGTAGAAGCTCAGTACCGCGTCAAGGTCACGGCGGCTCCCAGCTTCAAATTGGCGGCGCGTAAGCTCGACCAAGTCGGTGGTCGTGGACTCCTCAGACATCACCCGCAGTATCCCGCAGGGGACGTGAGCCGGTCTGCGCACGCCGAATCTCGCGGCCCGCGCTCGCAGCGACCGCGAGTGCGTCGCTGACGGTGCAGTCCGGATGCCCTCCTCCGCTGCTGCTTTCCCACCACGCAAGCGAGCGCGCGGAGGACCCAGCTCGACATGCCTCCTTCGGACGACGAACAGCAGCACCACACGAACGCGGACGCGCGAGCGCTTTCGCGTGGGAGCACTCGTCATCGCTGCGGCGACGACCGAGCATCCGGCAGGTAGCCTGACGCTACGGTGGGCACCACCTGGGACGCACTCACGTACGACCGATCGAGCGAGCCGCAGCAGGCGTGGGCCTCGGAGGTCCTCGCACGACTCGAGGGCATCCCGCAGGACGCGACGGTGCTGGATGTCGGCTGCGGCACTGGGCGTGTCACGGAGGCGCTGGCGGCACTCGTGCCACGAGGCCGCGTGCTGGCCGTGGACGCCTCGGCGGACATGGTGGCGCTCGCGCGCCGGCGACTCGGTGACCGCGCGGAGGTGTGGTGCCAGGACGTGCTCGACCTCGACCTGGACGAGCCGGTCGACGTGATCGTCTCGACGGCGACGCTGCACTGGGTCGCCGACCACGAGCGCCTCGGGGCGCGGCTGGCTCGGGCGCTGCGGCCGGGCGGCGTGCTCGAGGTCCAGTGCGGAGGCGAGGGCAACATCGATCGCGTCCGCGAGGTGATCGACGCGGTCGCCCGCGACGCCCACCCGGAGCTCGTCGAATGGTCTCCGTGGGTTTTCGCGGGGCCTCAGGAGACGGAGCGGCGTCTGCGGGAGGCGGGCTTCACCGAGACCAGGTGCTGGTTGGAGGAGCGCCCGACGTACCCGCGGGATGTGGACGCGTTCGTGCGCACCTCGATCCTTGCGGCGCACCTCGCGCGGCTGCCCGAGGAGCGCCGGGAGGCGTTCGCGGCCGCTGTGGTGGCGGGGGTGCGCCTGCCACTCGACTACGTGCGTCTCAACGCCTCCGCCGTCCGCGGAGCGGCCTGAAGCGCGCAACCAACGATCACCGCCAGACAACCGGGATGGTTGACTGGAGCGCCAGCCATTCCTGTGAGCGATCTCGCGGGCCGTTCGGCGATCTTGCGCTCACACCGTGGGTCTTCGCTGCTAAACTACGGAAGTGCGATAGGAAGTCTCGCATGATATCCATAGTGCAGTCAAGGAGATGAAAATGGCCCGTGGAAGTGCTGCGCATCGCGTCGCCCCCGAGGACTTCCCCTCGCCTGGTCGCACAGAGGCGCTTTACGCGCGTATCGTCGGCGAGGTCCGCGACAGCGGGCTGAGCACGGCCGACATCGCGCGCATCATCGGGGTCGCCGAACGCCAGGTCCGCAACTGGACCTCCGGCGGCAACACCCCTAGCGGACGCAACCGCGACCGCCTGCTTGAGCTGCACTACGTGACTCGATCCCTGCGGGACCTCTACACACGCGAGGGTTCCGAGATCTGGCTGCACGGCCGCAAGCGCAGCCTCGCGGGCCGCCGGCCGGTTGACATGCTCGCCGATGGCTCCTACGAGGAGGTACTGGACGCTGTCGAGCGCCTGCACGCGGGGGCCATGTGAGGCAGCGCGATCTGCTGGCCGCAATGGCCGGCATCGACCCGATCCGCGTACAAGGCACATTCGAGCGGCACACCTCGCTGCGCTGGGAGGAGCTGAAGCCCAGCGCCGCTGGCGGACGTTGGGGTGCACGCCGCGCCTACGAGGTTCTCTACCTCGGGCGCCCGCGCAGCAGCGTCGTGATCGAGGCGTACCGCCACCTCGTTGACGACGAGCTCGACGACACCGGCGTGCTCGCGGCGAGCGTCTTGGAGCGGCGCATCGTCACCTGCAAGGTCGATATCCCCAAGATCCTCGATCTCCGCGCAACATCTGCCCGCACTGCCATCTCCCTGACCGACGCACAACTCTTCTCGGATGTCGGCGACTACACCGCCTGCCAAGCCGTCGGGGCCGCAGCACATCAGCTCGGACTCGCAGGGCTCATCGCGCCGGCCGCGAGCAGGCGCGGAGAGACCCTCGCGCTGTTCTCCGCGAACCTCCCGGCCGAGCACTGGCCCAAGGTCACCAAGCGCGACATCTGGCGAGGTCTCCCACCCGACCCGCGGCGCCTGCGGCTCGTTCGACGAAGCCTGACGACGCTCCGCACCGCCGTGTCCGTCAGAACGGGGCCACTCCAGAGACCTTTACAGCCAAGGCATGTCCGCGATTCGCTTCCCTTCATGCCTGAACGGCAACCCGTGCATCGCTGTGTTCGAGGGGCGTGGCGAACTCCCGGATCGGGGACTCGTAGACGCCCGCATCGCCACTAAGCAGCAGTGATCACGTCTCTGTTTTCGCAATGCTGCTGGAGCGCAACTCTTACATCGACGTGGGTCGTCCTCAGGCGCAGTCGCGCTCTGGAACGGCTCCGGCACGCTGTAGATGCGTGCGAACCACTGCGGCTCATCGATCGGGCAAGCGGAAGGCGGTGCTCGTTGCTTCCGCTCGACGCTGATCGGCGGCGATCCGACCGGACGAGAGAATTCGCCCTGCGAGGCGAGGGGCTGACTACGTGTCTTGCGATCGGGGCCGGTCGGCGCAGTCAGACCTCGGTGCCATCGCTTTCGGGCGCGAGTTTCTCCACGTCCCGATCTTCGGGCGTATAGAATCCGCACATGACCAGTGGCCGGGACAGAGTGCTCGGCGCGCTCGCGCGGGCGGTCGGCGACCTGTCCCCCGGCCCATCCAGCCAGGAGGAGCTTGATGCCGCGCGGCTCGCGGTCGCGCGCGGGCTCGTCGCGGACGTCCCGCACGGGCCGGTCAGCGGGCTTCCGACCGGGGTTTCGAGCTCTGGCGGGCAGGTGGCGACCGCAGATGAGTTGGCCTCGGCGGTCGGGCTGGCGAGCGCCCGCGCTGGCGAGCCACTCGACGTGCTCGCCAGCCGCCGCGAGCTGCCGGCGATGAGCGCCTCGATTCCCTCGTGGGCGGCCGGACGTGCGGTCGAGAAGACCCTCGGTCCGTTCGCAGACCGCTTCGGTCGCCCCGTCTGGATCGACCTGTTCCGGATCGTGCACACCGTGCCGCTTGTGCGGTCGCCGGGCGGGACTCCGTTCGCGACCGTCCCGATCAGAGGCTTCCTGGTAGGCGGCGAGAGCTTTGGCCTGGCTGCCGGGAGCATCTGGTTCTCCTCGCCGTTGCTCGCCGCGGATGCGCCGGCCGACGGGTTGACGGGCTTGCGCATCCGGGGGGGCCGGCTCACTATCGACCAGCCGGCAGTTGTCGACGGGGATGAGCTGGTCGTGGCGCCGACGGCGAGCTGCCGGCTGGAGCTCGACCTCGATCCCGGGGCGGGCGAACTTCCCGGGCTAGGCCCAATACCGTTTAGTTAGCGTCCGGAGGGGTCTGTAATGTCTCGGTCGTGCCGCGTGCTGGGTGGGTCAAGCCGGAGACTGATCAGCGGCTCTCCGATCACATCTCGATAGGTGTCCTGACGCGGGTGTTCCCGCCGGAGCTCGTCGATCGGGTGGTGGCCGAGGCGGGTCGTGCAGAGCAGCGTCATCGGCTGCTGCCAGCGCGGGTGGTCGTCTACTACGTGCTGGGCTTGGCGCTGTACAGCTCTTCCTCCTATGAGGAGGTGATGCGGATGCTGGTGGAGGGGCTCTCGTGGGCGTCGGGGTGGCAGCAGCCGTGGAGCGTGCCGACGAAGGGGGCGATCTCTCAGGCGCGCTCACGGCTGGGGTCCGAGCCGTTGCGGGCGCTGTTTGAGCAGGTCGCCGTCCGTTGGCCGAGCCGCGGACCCCGGGCGCGTTCTATCGCGGCTGGAGGCTGTTGAGCATCGACGGCACCTGCCTGGATGTCGCCGACACTCCCGCGAACGACGCGCGAGTTCGGCCGGCCGGGCTCGGGGCGTGGCGAGGGCGTCGGCGCGTTCCCGCAGCTGCGCCTGGTGGGGCTCGGCGAGTGCGGCACGCACGCGCTCATCAAGGTCGCGACAGGACCCTACAAAACCGGCGAGCAGACGCTGGCCGCCGGCGTGCTCGATGGGTTGGGGGAGGGCATGCTGTGCCTCGCGGACCGCCTGCTTCTACGGCTTTGGGCTGTGGAACCGGGCGCGCGCGACTGGAGCGGAGCTGTTGTGGCGCACGAAGTCAAACCACCGCCTGCCCGTAGGGCGGCGCCTGTCCGACGGCTCCTACCTCTCCGAGCTCCTCGCCTCCAGCGACCGGCGCCGCGAAGACCCGGTCACGGTGCGCGTGATCGAGTACGGGATCGATGACCCCGGCCGGGCCCAGACCGAGAAGCGCTACCGCCTGCTCTGACACGATCCTCGACCCCGAGCGCGCCCCGGCCTGCGAGCTCGCGCCGCTCTACGCCCAGCGCTGGGAGTTCGAGAGCGCCCTGGACGAGTTGAAGGTCCACCAGCGCGGCCCGCGGGTCGTGCTGCGCTCCAAGACCCCCGACGGCGTCATCCAAGAGGCCTACGGCCATCTCTGCGTGCACTACGCGATCCGCTGGCTGATGCACGCCGTCGCCGTCCAAGCCGGCCACGATCCCGACCGCATCTCTTTCACCCGCACCCTCAGGGCCGCCCGCCGAACCACCGCCTCGCACGCGGGCTTTTCCCCCCGAAGCACTCGATGACGCCCACCGGCAAGCCGCTGAAGAGCTGCTCTTCGAGCTGCTCCCGCCACGGCGCCTGCGCGCCAACCCTCGCGTCGTCAAGCGCAAGATGTCCGGCTACCACGTCAAGCGCGCCGAACACCGTAACCCGCCCAAGCCGACCAGACACCCACACGAGGCCACGGTCATCCTGGCGGCTTAACTAAACGGTATTGGGGCTAGGCCCTGCCGGCGCCGACGCCTGGGCGGCGGCCGCCGAGCCGCCAAGCGCGGTCACCCTCGTGTTCGACCCGGGCGACGGACGCGTGGAGAGCCTCGCCGACGCTCGCGTGGCCGCTTACGGAACGGTCGCCAACCTTCGCTACGCGGGTGCCGCGGCGGAGTACGCGGCAGAGGTGAGCAGCCTGCTTGTCCCCATGCAGACTGACACGGCCGAGTTTGCAGTGCTCGACTCCCGCAGCGAGATCTTCGCCCCGTCCGGCTCGGGTACCGTCGCAGAGGCGGGATGGGCGCTCCCGGTTGCGATCGCCGACCCCGGGACGCTCGGAGACGCCTCCGGCGCTGGAGGGCTGGCGCTGCGCGTCGGGCCGGGGCTGGTCGCGACGTGGGAGAGCCAGCCCGCTCCCGCGCCACTCGGGCCGGCGGCCGTGATCGTCGAGCCGGGCCGGGTCACGATGGTCGCGCCGGCGGCGAACGGGCTCGGCGCAACCGACCGGCTCGAGCTGTGGCCGGCCGAGCAGAAGGGTCCCTCGGCAATCACAATCCGGTATGCCGGCGAGGAGACGTTGCGGTTCGTCTCCGAGGCCGCCGGGATCGACACGCTGCTGTTGAGCGGCGCGGTCGACGTGTCCGCCGACCGGCCGCTGACCGTCCGTGGCCGCCGTGTATCCCTTCGCGCTCAAGACGCGTCCGTGGCCGTGTGGCAGGAGCAGGCCGCCAAGCAGATCGCGGTCACCGGCGAACCCGACGCGCAACGTGGCGAGATCTTCGCCCTCAGCAACGCGCTGCTGCCGACCGGGCCGCCGCTCGCATTCAGGGTGACCGGGACGCTCGACCACGACCGGCTCACTCAAGGAGCGCTGGTTATCCGGTTCGCGTCGCGGCTTGTGATCCCGACTCTGCCCGATCCATACGCCGCCAACTTCTCGCCGTTCGACCAGTTCATGCTACGGCGCCAGGAGCTCCTCTCTACACAGCCCGGGAGCGAGCACGCCGGGGCTCGCGAGCTGCTGGCATTCGTGACCTGGACCCCCGACGACGGACCGCAACTAGGCTTCACCGGCCGCAGGCCGCTGCTGCCGCAGCCGGCGGCGCGGGTACCGCCCGATCAGCCGGCGGGCGACGGTGAGGTGGCCAAGACGCTGGTCGAGGACAGCGCTCGCGAGCGTGCTCTGCAGGCGCTGTTCGACCGAGCGCTCGGCGGAGCGACGGGTGACCTGATCCTGCTCGACGTGTTCGACCAACGCCGACCAGTTCGGCGTGCGGTTCGGCGAGCCGTCCGCGAGCGATGTCCGCGACCAGGCGCCATCCGGCACCGAGCCGCGCGTGCAGGGAATGACGCTCGAGAGTCCGGCGAGCCGCGTCCGCCTGCTCACCGTGCCCGCAGTCCAGTGGGAGCCCGTCGTGACTCGGCACGATCCCAACGACCCGGCATTTCCGACCCCGCTGTCGTTCGCCGACAACGGCGCACCGACGACGATCGGCTGCTCCTCTGTCGAGCTGGTCCCGATTGCGCCGCTGCCCGCGTTGAAGGAGCTCATCACCGGGTTCGCGGATGCGGGAACGCCCGCCGCCGCGCTGTTCACGCTGCCGTTCGGGATCGTAGCCCTCGCGGAGCTCACCGTCGATCCGAGCCCCGCGGGGTTCCGCGCCGGACTCGAGCTAAACCGTCCGGCCTTCACCGCAAAGGCGCTGCTCGGCGCCCACCAGGTGAAGATCGAGGCCCTCGAGGGACCGGTTGTGCCGCGTGGCACACCTGGCTTGCAAGGGTTCGCGATCCAGCTTCGTAACGGCCGGCTGTCCGGGGTGCCGCAGGGCAAGAGCGTGCTGGGGACCGCGGACATCACGTTCAACGCCAACTTCGCCCCGGGCGGCGCCGGACTGCACAAGCAGGTCCCGGTGACTAGGATCGACATCTCCGGCTACGGCGAGAGCACTTTCAGCGAGTGGCTGAACCCGGACGATGCCGACGGGATCGTGACCAAGGCGACGTTCGACGTGATCGGTGGGCGCACCGCCTATGAGCTGATCCAGATCCAGAGCCACATATACCCGTACGGGGTCAAGGTGATCAGGAGCATCGTGCTCCGGCGCGAGAACGGCGGCGTCGTCGGGCGCAGCGACAGCGGCTGGCAGGCCGTCACCGAGGGGCGGTACGTGTTTCCGGAACCCGACCTCAAGACGCATTCCGGCGTCGTCGTCGGTGTGCGCGACGTCGTCAACATCGTCGAGACCGGACAGCAGTACACAACACCGTCGGCGGTGGTGATGATGGCGGTTCGGTTCGACTGCGGCGTGATGCTCGAGGGCGCAGGCGCCGGCAGTGTGGCGGGCGCCGCGCCGAGCCGCGGCCAGCTCGGATTCGTGCAGATGACGCCTGGCCCCGGCGCGCGCAAGGCGATCACTCGCGCCGACTATGCACAGCTGATCGCCGACAACGGCCCGCTTGGGGGCGCGGTCGATTGCTTGGTCGCGATCGGTGGATCCGGCGCGCACACCCGCGTCGCGCACGTCGGCGTCGGGGTCACGAGCGGGATGGGAGGACCCGAGTTCGCGATGGCATCGTGGGGCAGCCCGGTCCTCCCGCGTGGCGGCCAATGGTCGTTCACCCGCCGGGCGGCCGCGACCGACGCACCCGAGCCGGTCGAGAGCGACAAGGGTGTCCCGCTGGTGCGGGCGGGGCTCGCGTCAGGGCCCGCGAGCAGCGCACCGTACCGGTTCGCAGACCCCGCCGACGTGAACCGGCCCGCCGCGCCCGCCGTCGAGTACGGGCTTCTACATGCGACCGGCACGCAACGACTGCTCTTCCCCCAGCCCTCGATCGAGCTCGGCGCGACCGCGATCACCTCCTATCCGCCGTCTCCTGGCGACCCGCCCGTACGGCCGCTGCTCGCGGATCCGTACGCGCTTGCGACCGGGCTGGGCGTGTTCCCGCGCATCACCGACGCGATCCCGATTCCCGACCCGAACTGGGCGCTGAACATCGGCCCTGACGCGAACCTCAGCCTGGGGCTCGCGAGCCCCACATTCACGGTCAGCTTCGGACCGCGCAGCATCGCAAGCAAGGGCGCAATCAAGAGCTACGTCGAGTATGCCGACGCAGGCGGAACCCCATCCGTCGGTCAGGTCCAGATCGACACGGCCGCCGCCCAACAGTGGCTCGTTCACCTCAGCGGCGTGAGCTTCGCGATGAGCGCGGGAGCGCTCGGCGAGGTCATCCGGGTAGTCGCCGACATCGACGCGAAAGCCGGCCAGCCGCTGCGGCTCACGAACGCGAAGGTGGTGCTCGGCGGCGCATTCCAGCCCGTCCAGGACGTGCTCGAGTTCCTCGAGAGCCTCGGGCTACCCGCGCCGCTGCACGCCTCAATGAGCAACGACTGGAAGCTCCAGGCAGGACTGACCGCGCCCGTCAAGGACCATAATGGGAAGGATCTCACGATCCCGCCGACTCCGCCCGGCGCCGAGGACTTCGAGTACATCGTCAAGTTCACCGACGCGGGGCTCGAGCTCGACGAGACCGTCAAGTCCGACAAGGGCGCGCCGTTCAGCGAGGCGGAGCTCACCATCGGCGCGACCGTGCTGATCGAGACGAACTTCAAGCCGCTCAAGGCCGTCGGCCTGTTCGAGCTTAAGATCAACCTCTCGACCAAAGACGGTACGAACATCACGATCACTTGGGGCGCCGGCTTGGGGGTCGACGAGGGCGTCTTCACGGGGTACATCGTCATGACGAACTTCGTGATCGTCGGCGACTCGCTCGGGCTCGGCGGCGGCGTGATCGCGAAGCTGGCATTCGACTTCAAGGTGATCGAGCTCGACGCGAAGTTCGAGGCCAAGGAGGCGATCGTCGGCCACGACTGCCCACCGAACGCCGCCTGGGGCGTCGCCAAGGCGTCGGTCGCCTTCCACGTCACGATCGCGCTGGTGATCGACATCGAGTTCGACTACGAGTGGACGTGGCAGCAGAAGATCGGCGGCTCCGGCACCTGCCCACTCCCGGACGTCGTCTGAAGGGCGCTGCGAATGGCGACGATCCTGAGCCTCCTTCCCCAACTCCAGCGATGGGACGGCGCCGACCTCACGCTCAACCTGCTCGTGCTGCCGCGCGTTTCACCGCTCGACCCGCTCGACGGCGGGTCCGGGCCGCCGTTCGCGACCGCCGACTTCACCTTCGACGTCCGGCTTGTGTCGGGCCTCGACGCGATGCCCGCGATCGGCACACCGGCGATCAGCGTCACCGGCACGCCGGGAGTCCCGCCCCACGCGCAGTCGCTGTTCAACGAGCTGACCGCGGTGTTCGAGATCGACCCCTCCCCGCCCGGCGGCGGGCGGCGCCCGGACACCCGGGTCAAGAAGCACGCGCCGCTCACCTACGTGGCGGCCGCAGGATTCGACGGCTCGCGCACCCCGCAGGTCGTCACCGACGACAGCTACTCGTGTGCGCTCCAGTCGCTCCCGACGTACCCGTTCACGGTCCGCAACCCCCCGAACCCGAAGACCCCGTGGGGCGCCGTGATCGCGTTCGCGCTCCGCCAGCCGGTGCTCGCCGAGGCGCTCGGCCTGTTGCGCGGGCTGACGGTGACCCCGCCGGCCGCGGACTTCTTCGCCCACGGCGGCTGGGTATTCGTCACGCTGGGCCCCGGCGGCGACGGCGGGCTGCTCGCCCTGCCGGACGCGCTGAAGATGTACGCCGCGCGCGTGCCGCCGCTGCATACGCCGCGGCTGGTGTTCAACGCGGTCCTGTTCCCCGTCGCCGACGCCGTGCCGCCCGGACCGTACGACGATTTGATCGCCGAGGCGATCGACTACGACGACGGGTTCGCCAAGGTCGTGCACTGCATGCAGCCGAGGAGGTCCAACCCGCTATTCGAGGAGGACGACGGCACGCGCCCGGTGAACGAGATCGGGATCCGGCTCGGGTGGGATGACGAGCAGGTGACGATCTGGCTCGACCGCCAGCTCGACGACGATCCGGTGATCGCCGCCCTCGATGCCCCGCTCGGCGTGTTCGGCTACCGGATCGACGTGCGCGACGGCGATGCTGACCCGGGTGTCCCCATCGACCCCGCTCGACCTTGGCACTCACTGTGCCGCGCTAAGGGTCAGATCCCGGTGGGCGCGATCAACGCGGGCGACTTCGACGGCGAGCTCGCGGTCGAGACGCACCCGGTTCAGCTCGAGATGGAGAAGACGGGGACGTTCTGGCTGCCGATGTACTTCGCGAGCTGGACCGGCCCGGCGCTCGTCGGCGTCGACATCCTCGGCCACCAGCTCGTCGGCGGAGCCGACAAGACCGACCCCGCGCGCGTCCAGGCGCTCGACCCGGGGCTCCCGCTGCGGTACGGCAAGACCTACCAGTTCCGCATCCGGTTGATGGACCACAGCGGCGGCGGACCCGGCCTGACCGACAGTCCGTCCACGCCGGCGACGGCACCGGTTGCGAGCCTGCCGTGCCGCCGCTTCGCCCGCCCGCTGCGGGTGCGCCTCACCGACCCGCCCCCCGACGTGCCCGATCCCGTCAATCCGCCGACTGCTCTGAAGGTCGACCGGCCCAGGCTGTCCTATCCGACATACGTGCTCACAGGCGCTCCAAACGCGGCGGCCGAGCTGCTCGCCGACCTGCCGGCGGCGAAGGCCGAGAAGCGCGAGGTGGGCCTGCCGGACCCGGACGTCACGCAGCTCGAGATCCAGGTCCAGGTGCGCGCGCTGGGGCTCGACCTCGCGGCGGGGGGTGGCACCGACCACGGCTTCCACACCGTCTACACGACGACCCGGGAGTTCCCCGCGGCCGCCGATCAGCCGCTGACGCTCGCGCTCGAGTGGCTCGACGCGAGTCACGTTCAACTCGCTCGCTCCGGACCCACCCTCCGGGCCGGTAAAACTGCCCACGGCGCGCGACGTGAGGCTCGTACTCAGCCCGCTGTGCCGCGAGGATCCGACCCTCGCCTACTTCGGCGCCCAAGACGTACGCCGCGGGCCCTCGATCTCGGTGAGCGCTCGCAAGCACTCCACCGACGAGCGGCACCTGCTCGCCTCCGGCGCGGCCGTCGAGCAGCTGCACGCCATCTACCTGCAGCCCGACCAGCCCGTCGATCCGGTGGTGGCGGCGGCTCAGAAGCTGGCGGGCAAGGACGGCGAGGCGACCGGCGCCGTCGCCGAGCGGCTCGCCGCGGCGCTCGGACTCGAGCTCGACGGCCTCACGCTGCACGCCCATCCCGGCCGCCGGCTGCTGTTCGGCTGCTCGCCCGCGATCCGGCACGTGATCGGGCCGGACGGCTCGACGCTGACGTTCGCCTCCAAAGGCGATCTGCTCGGCCACTGGCTCGTCGCTCTGCGCTTGACGCTCGATCGCGACTGGACGTGGGACGGCCTGGCGCACGCGGGCATCACCGTCTGGCGCGACAAGCTGACCCAGCGCCGCTGCTCTGACGGGACGGACTTGCCGCACGGGACGACCGGACTGGTCGGCGAGATCGAGGCCGTCCGCACCGCCGGTGCCGACGCGCTCGCCGAGCCCGACCGCCGCCAGACCGACCTGATCTTCATCGACGCAATCGACCCGAAGCCCGATCCCGGGACGTTCCCCGGCGAGCTGACAGCCGACTACCGCCTCGAGCCGCAGTTTGTCCACGCTCCCGGCCAGCAGGACGCTGCACTAGAGCTCAGCGTTCAGCTACCGGTGACCACGCCGCCCACGCAGGTGCCGCGACTCGCGTCCGCCGGCGTCGCGCTCTCCCCCTACCAGCGCGCCGAGCGTTACGAGAGCACCGCGTCGCGGCAGCGGGCGCTTTGGCTCGAGTTCGACCGCCCTCCCGAGAACCCCTGCGATGCCTACTACTGCCGGGTGCTCGGCTACGCGCCCGATCCCGTCCTGATGCGCAGCGTCGAGCTGCCTGAGGTCCCCGAGCCGCCGCTCCCGACCGACCCGGAGCTAGTGCGAGTCGTCGTTCCCGGCCAATCCGACGACCGCGCCGGAGCGGAAGCGATGCAGCGCCTCGTCCCGTCGGACTCGCCCGTTCACTTCCTGCTCCCGCTCCCGCCCGGCATCCAGGCCGATTCGTCTGAGATGTTTGGCTTCTTCACCTATGAGCTGCGCGTCGGGCACGATCGCGGTTGGTTGACCGCGCACGGACGGTTCGGTACGCCACTCCGTGTGACCGGCGTGCAACATCCAGCTCCTGAGCTGAGCTGCCTCGTGACCCGTGACTCGACCGGGATCGTCGCCAGCGCTCCGTTCGCCAATCCCGTGCTCGACGGCGTCTCGCGCCGCCCATACTTCCCGGCCACCCAGCTTTGGGTGCTGTTGTACGCGCAGGTCGTCCAGAGCGACGGCAAGGACTTCCGCAACGTGCTGCTCAGCCAGCGCAGGGCCCATCCCGCGCACACCGGCACGCCGACCCTCGACCAGTACGAGGCGGCGAAGCTCCCCGTCGGCTTCGGAGGTCTCGGCTGGTCCGCCCCTGACTTCGGCACGGCGACCTGGTCAGACGATGAAGTCAACCTCATGCTTGGCGAGTTGACGCTCGGCGAGGACAACCCGGTCAGCTGCCTGGCCGTTGAGACGTTGCCGGCCGACGACCCCGAGCGCGACCCGCTCCACGCAGACCTCGGCTATGAGCGGATCCTGCGCAGCTCGCCACTCGTTCGGTGCCCGCGAGTGTGCTGAGGTGATCCGTTCCGAGACTCGGTCTGCGTCGGGCTCGAAGCTTCGGCACGGGTCCGTGCTCAATCCGGTCCGTTGGACTCGCGCCGAGGATATGCTCGCTCCCAGAGCAAGGTGATAGAGGCAGCCCTGGACAATCGGGACGGAACCGTCGTCTTGGTTGAGCCCTTTGGCGCGGGGGGCGGCGTTGACGTGATCGCCCGTCCGCTCGCCGCCCAGCTCGCAGAGATCCTGAAGGCTCGGGTGACGGTTGACAATCGCCCGGGTGAGGGTGCGACCGCGGCGCCTTCGTTCGTCGCCCGCGCTCCTCCGGACGGTCGCACGCTTCTGATCAACACCAGCGCCCATGCGTACAGCGCCATGTTCGCGGCCCAGCTCCCGTACGACCCGATCGAGGACTTCGTCCCCATCGCCCCTGTGACGAGCCAGCCCTACGTGCTCGTCGCGAGTGCACGTTCGGGGCTGCGCATGTTGGAGGGGCTCGTGCACGCTGCGCGGGCGCGCGCCGGGGAGCTCGCGTTCATCTCCGCAGGCGTAGGCACGGGCACGCACCTGAGCGTCGAGCAGCTCAACCGCGATCTCGGCGTTCAAGCGATCCACGTGCCCGCCCGGCCGAGCGACGCCATCGACGCCACGATCGCTCGCGTCGCCGCGGGAGACGCGGACTATGCGATGTCACCAATTCCGGTCGCTGCGCCACACCTCGTCGCCGGCACACTTCTCGCCCTCGGCGTAAGCGGTCTCCGCCGCTCGCCATTGCTGCCTGACGTGCCGACGCTCGCGGAAGCTGGTGCCACCGGTTTCGACTTCCCCATCTGGTACGGAACCTGGGCGCCGGCGGGGACGCCGAGTCCAATCGTCAGCGCGCTGTCCGAGGGCATCTCCGCCGCGCTGGAGACTCCCCGGCTCCGCTCCTGGCTCGCCGCGCACGGCGCGGAGCCGATGAGCATGACGCCCTCCGAGTTCGCGAGCTTCGTCGAGTGCGAGGTCGAACGTGCGCGCGGAATCGTCCAGTCAAGCGGCAGCTGACCCTTCCTGACGCCGGTTGCCGGTGACGCCACATCCCTTCCGCAATGGTGGGATGGGAGCAGCGAGCAGCTCGCTCCTGCTTTGCGTGCCAACGCAACAGTCTCCCGCGACGGGCCCGCCGTCTAGCGGCAACTCACGCTCACGGACGGCCTCTGCGGCGAAGCGCATCGCCTCGCGAACGTCCTCGGCCTCCAGGTCCGGGTAGGCGGCGAGGATCTCTGGATCGCTCTACCGTCGGCGACCATGCCGACCACGGTCGCGACCGGGATCCGCAGACCGCGGATACAGGGAACGCCGCCCATCTGGTCGGATCGCACCGTGATCCCATGTCCGACCTGCAAACGCCCGTGTTGCCGAAGCGGGGAACCGAGGAATCGAACCTCGAGCAAGGGTTTTGGAGACCCATTCGCGATCCGGACTTTATGGCTCAACCAGGCCAGAAACCGGCTTCTCGGTTGCACTTTTGGTTGCACTTTCTGTGTCCAGGAACGCCGCCTGCCGCCTGCCGCCTGCCGCGCAAGCTGGCCTCTCCCGACAATCGCTCCCGAACCGTGGTGGAGCTACTCAGCGAGGCCTATGACACCGAGACCGCCAAGGCCTGGCTGTTCGGCACCAACACTCGGCTGGACGACCAGACGCCGATCGAGATGCTGCGCGCCGCCGAGGCGCCCGAGCGGTTCACGGCCGTCGTTCGCGCCGCTCGCCAACTGGCGAGCTTTCAGACGTGAGCGACGCTCCAGCGGAGCGTGTTTAGCGGCGCGAGGCCGGCTCCATTGGCTGCGGGCCTGGGTGCAGGCGACGCCACCGGGCGCTGCGGCCGGTACCCAGCGGTTCGATGCGCCCGGCTTTCTTCAACTCACCCAACACCTTGTTGATGTAGCCGTCACTCACGCCTGGCGCCGCGTGGCGGACGGCGGCGACGGTGAACTCATCGGTCAGCAGCGAGTCGATGAACGTCGTAATCAGCGCCTTCTTGGATCCTCGTCCGGTCAGCAGGGTCGCCCGGCTCTCGAACTCGCCGTATGCGGCGACCAGGATGCCAAGGAAGTAGCTGGTCCACGGCGCGAGGTCGTGCGTCCCGTCGTGCCACCCTTGGGTCGACTTGCCCAAGGCGTCGTAGTAGGTGTCCTTGGCTTCGTCAATCAGCTTCTCGATGCTGATGAACCGGCCGACATCATGTCCGGCGATGTAGAGCAGCCAGAGCGTGATCAGCCGCGACATCCGACCATTGCCATCACGGAACGGGTGGATGATCGTGAAGTCCAGAACGTACGCGGCGCTCAGCAACAGTGGCGGGTAGGTGCCCTGCGCGAGCTCCCGGTTGAAGCTCTCGTGCAGCGCCCGCATCGCCCCGGGTGCGTCGGCCGCGGAAACGGGCGTGAACCGCTCGACCCTGGTGCCGTCCGGGCGTTCTTCCTCGACTTGGTTGTCCAGGCGCTTCCAGTGCCCGGCGGTCCTGTCGCCTACGTATCTGTAGAGGTTGCCGTGCAGCTGCTCGACGTATCGAGGCTCGAACGGGATGTTCGCCTGGTTGGCGTGGATCAGCTCGAGCACATCGCGGTAGCCGGCGATCTCCTGCTCTGAGCGGTTCTTCGGGGTTGTCTTCTCGGCGACCAGTGCTTCGATGCGTGCCCTTGGCGCGTGGATGTTCTCGATCGCGTTAGACGCCTCGGTGCTCTGGATCATCGCGACCTGGCGCAGCGTCTCAAGGCCCGCCGGGTTCTGGCGACGGGAGACCTCCTCGCGTCCGCGAGCCTCAGCGATGCTGGTCAGCGACCCGACGGTTTCCAGGTCAAGCGACCGAAAGTGGCGGGCCAGATCACGAAAGCTGCTCACTACCTAAACGTACTACTAACCGTCGGAAGGGGTGTCGTTTAGAGCAGAAGGAGCGTGTTTAGAGGACATGTCCGAAGACACGATCATGCGTTGCTCTTGCTGGGCGCGAGCGACCGCGAGCCTCCTGGGACGGGGCTACTGCAGCAGGGAGAGCAGGCCAGTCCGGTCACACTTCTGGTGACGGTTGCGCCACCCTCAATCGGATGAAGGGTGCTCGAGGAAGAGGCCGTGCGTGAGCAGGGCGAGGTTGGCGGCGCTCCGGCGGCGGATGACGTGTGGCGCGAACACGGCCACGCCGAGGTCGTCCTCGATGGCGGGCTCGAGGAGCAGCGGGCCGGCGATGAGGAAGATGAGCTGGTAGGGCGCCCAGCGCATGTCGGCGCTGGGGTGGATGAGGCCCGCGCTCCGCAGATGGCCCAGCTCGGTCCTGGCGATTGCCAGGAACCGCGTGAACAGCTGGCGGCTTGCGGGTGTGTCCTCGATGAAGGAGCGGCGCAGGTATGCGGCCAGGTGGGGGGTGGAGCCGACGATTTCGGCGACGGCGGCGTTGACCCCGGCAGCGAGATCCTCGGCCGGCAGGTCGGCGCCGGCGCGGGTGAGGCCCGCGGAGAGGCGTTCGACCATGGCGTCGTCGACGGCTGCTCTCAGGCCGTCCTTGCCGCCGAAGTGATGGCGGATCAGGCCCGGGGAGACCCCTGCGGCCCCGGCGATCGCGCGGACGCTCGAGCGCTCGATCCCGCGCTCGGCGAAGAGTTCCAGTGCGGCGTCCCTCAGCCGGGCGCGCGCTGTCAGGTCGCTGGCGTCTCGTGGGGCCGGGGGCATAGCGGCAGCGTAGCCGGGTGGCGAGCGGGGCCGCGCGGCGTCCGGGGTGGGGCGGCGCCCTGAGCTCGCGGGCCGGCCCTGCTGTTCAGTTGTGTAAGTAGTTACACGACCGTGTAGTCTAGGGCGGATGTCTGTCGAGCTGCGCAGCCGCGCCTGGTTCGGGCGCACCGACATGGAGGGGTTCGCCAACCGGTCGTGGACGCGGGCGGGCCTCGGCTTCTCTGATACCCAGTTCGACGGACGCCCCGTGATCGGGATCGCCAACAGCGCCTCGGACCTGGCGACCTGCAACACCCACCTGCGCTTCGTCGCCGAGGCGGTCAAGCGCGGGGTGCTCAGCGCGGGAGGCGTGCCGATGGAGTTCCCCACGCTCTCGCTCGGCGAGATCCTGATGAAGCCGACGACGATGCTCTACCGCAACCTGATGGCGATGGAGGTCGAGGAGTGCCTGCGCGCCTACCCGCTCGACGCGGTCGTCCTGCTGTCCGGCTGCGACAAGACCACGCCGGCGATGCTGATGGGCGCCGCGTCCGCGGACATACCCGCGATCATGGTCACCGTCGGCCCGATGCTCCGCGGCGTCTGGCGCGGCCGCGAGCTCGGCTCGGGCACAGACGTCTTCCGGCTCGGCGCCGAACACCACCTCGGCATGCTCGGCGACGAGGATCTCTCCAGCGCAGAGCACGCGATGCACCGCTCGGCGGGGCACTGCATGGTGATGGGCACCGCGTCAACGATGGCGTGCGTCGCCGAGGCGCTCGGAATGACACTGAGCGCCAACGCCGCGATCCCGGCTGTGGACTCGCGACGGATGGCGCTCGCCGAGGACTCCGGACGCCGCGCCGTCGGGCTCGCCCGCGAGGCAGGCCCGCGCCCGTCTCAGATCCTCACCGCCTTCGCCTTCGAGAACGCGATCCGCGCCGACATGGCGATCGGCGGCTCCACCAACGCCATCATCCACCTGATCGCGCTCGCCGGCCGTGTGGAGGTCGATCTGCCGCTGGCGCGCTTCGACGAGCTCTCCCGGACGACCCCCCTGCTCGTGGACATCCAGCCCTCCGGCAAGCACCTGATGGAGGCCTTCTACTACGCCGGCGGCCTCCCGGCCGTGCTCAGGCAGCTGAGTCCGCTGCTGCACACCGACGCGCCGACCGTCTCAGGCGAGACGCTCGGCGAGAGCATCGCCGCCGCCGAGATCCACGACCCCGAAGTCATCCACACGCTCTCAGACCCGATCTCACCGGAAGGCGCCACCGTGATCCTCACCGGCAACCTCTGCCCCGACGGAGCGGTGCTCAAGCGGGCGGCAGCCTCGCCGGAGCTGCTCCAGCACCGCGGCCCCGCGGTCGTGTTCGAGAACGCCAGCGAGATGTGGGACCGCGTCATGGACGAGACCGCCGAGTTCGACCCGTCCTCCGTCCTGGTCCTGCGCGGCGGCGGACCCAAGGGAGCACCCGGGATGCCCGAGTGGGGCGTCCCGCTCGTCCCGGTCAACCTGCTCAAACAGGGCGTCCTGGACATGGTCCGCATCTCCGACGCACGCATGAGCGGCACCAGCTTCGGCACGACCGTTGTGCACATCGCCCCCGAGTCCGCCATCGGCGGCCCACTCGCACTCGTCAAGGACGGCGACCTGATCGAACTCGACACCCCCGCGCGAACGCTCCAGCTGCTCGTCCCCGAGCGGGAGCTGGAGCGCCGCCGCAGCGAGCTTCAGCTCCCCGAGCCGCACTTCACCCGAGGCTACGGCGCGATGTTCCTCGACCACATCCTCCAGGCCGACCAGGGCTGCGACTTCGACTTCCTGCGCGGCGCCACCCCGCCCGTGCCACGAACGAACGTACAGGGAACCTGAACCGCCCCGAGACGAGAGAGGAACGGGGGCTGAAAGCGGACTGAGGGGCGTTTAGCATCGTCACGATGATCCTCTCCGCTGCTCTGCTCGCCGTTCACTTGAGCGGCAACATCAACCTTGGCGAGTTGATCGTCGGGGTGGGTACGTTGGCGTTGGCGGTAATCACGTGGAGGCTGGCGCGGGCGACGGGGGCGAGTGTGGCGGCGGCAGAGGTGAGCGCCAAGGCTGCGCAGGACGGCGCCGCCGCGACCAAGGAGAGCGCGGAGGCTGCTCGGGATGGCGTCGAGGCGGCGCGGGTGAGCGCCAAGGCTGCGCAGGACGGCGTCGCGGCAGCGCAGGAGAGCGCGGATGCCGCCCGGGACAGTGCGGAGGCGGAGCGGGAAAGCGTGGAGGCGATGGCGATGCCGTACGTGATCGCGGTGCCGAGGGAGGTGGGAGCAGAGATCAACTTTGTCCCGGGGCGCACCAAGAAGCTGGTCGGTACGCGGGAGGTAGAGCTGGTCGGGACGCTGATGTTGGGCCTGTGGAACCTCGGGTCGGGGCCGGGCCTCGTCAGCGAAGTACGCCTAATCTGCCGCAGGAAGCCGCTTCTCTTGGATCTGACCCGGTGGATTACGCTCGGCGCCGGCAACCAGTTCCTTGACGCGAACATGGACGCGACCAGCTGGCCCACCGCCCCCAAGAACGAGAAGACGGTGGCTGCGACGCTTCGGATCGAATACCTGCACTCCAACGGCCGGTCCTACCGGACCGACTCGGACGTTGAGATCGAAGGGAACGAGCTGCGGTGCCTGACGTTCCGGCGGTCCCTGGCCGGGGAGCCGGGCGGGGGTTGAGGCCGGTGGGAAATGGCCTCAGGCTGCAGGCGCCCGGCTTGACTCAGCGCGGCGACGCCGGCAGACTCGTGGCTCCCGGCGCGCTGGGCCGGCCGAGCGCTGGACGGGCGAGTGCCGCCGCCGCGAGCACCCCGCCGATCCCGCCGAAGAGGTGTGCCTCCCAGGAGATCCCGCTGTGTGGGACGAGGTCCGAGACGAGCGCACCGCCGAAGAGGAGCATGACGATGATGCCGAGCAGGATCTCGCCTGTCCGGTGGTTGAACAGCCCGCGGCTGATGAGGTAGGCCGCGTAGCCGAAGACGACGCCGCTCGCACCGACCGTCACGGATCCGCCGGGTGCTGTGACCCAGGTCCCGAGCCCGCTCACGAGCGCCACGATCACGCTCACGAGGAGCAGGCGCCCCGCCCCGGCGAGTGCGATCGCGAAGCCGAGGATGACGAACGGAACCGTGTTATTAAGTAGGTGCGAGAAGCCTGTATGCAGGAACGGCGCAAAGAGGATGCCGTCGAGATGCGAGAGGTTTCGCGGCACGATCCCGTCGCGGTCGAGTCGGTAGCCGTCGAGCGCGTTGACGAACTCGACGACCCACATGATCGCGACGAGCACACCAAGCGCACGCAGCCCGTCGAGCTGCCCTGCGTAACGCTCGCGAACCGGACTCTTCACACGCGAAGCATGGCAGTCTCGGGTCGAGGGTCTCCCACCCGACACGACCGGGACGGGCGATCTCGCTCGTCGGCTGGGCCGGCGGCAGCGCGGCGGCGTGCTCAGGGGAGCGCGCGTGACCCGGCTGGCAAAGGCCGGAAGCTGCTACCTCGGGCCAGGCGTCCGCTTGGCGGCACGCGAGACGCCGCCCTTGGTGCGGACGGCGTGTCGGCGATCGGCGGTGCCGTGCGCCCGCGAACCTTCACCACACGCCGGGCACGAGTCGGCTGCGTTCCGCGGCGAAGCGCTGGTACTCCGCTCCGAGCGCTTCGGTGAGCTGTCGCTCCTCGGCGGGGATGCGCACCGCCAGCCCCGCCCCGCCGATGATCGCCACCGCCAGGAGGCTCAGCACGTCGCCACTGGCCAGCGCGAACCCGGCGAGGGCGAGCGCGATCCCGCTGTAGGAGGGGTGGCGCACGTACCGGTAGGGCCCCTCGCTGACGACTCGATGTTCGGCCTGGACGTCGATTCGGTACTGGAAGAAGCGCCCCAGGCTGGCGATCGACCAGGCGCGCAGCCCGATGCCCATGGCGATCAATACAAGGCCCGCGAGGACGGGCCAGACCCGCCCGCCCGGCCACGGCAGCGGATCTTCGCGCCCCAGGAGAGTCGCGGCGAGGATCGATCCCGCGTAGCCGGCCAGCATGGCGAAGGCGGTGCGATCCCGCGCGGGCGGACCCGCCGCGAGCCTGCGCTGGCGTAGCATCATCGCAAGCTCAAACGCGAACCCCGCTCCCACCACGACCGCGAAAGCCGTGGCGGCGGCGCCGTGCTGGAAGACGAGCGGCTCGGTCATCTCCCCGGTACAACAGCACGACGCTCCTGTGCGTGTCCGGCCACGTTGCGCACGACCGCCTTGCACGAACAGAATGCGTCCGAGTCGCCGGTGGGCGCACGCCTGCCTCGCCTGGCGAATGCAGGCGCGCAGGCACAGCCGCATCGGGCGGGCGGACATCGTCCAATCCAGTAGCCAGGGTGTCGCCGGTCTAGGCTCCTGCTTCCCTGAAAAGCAGAAGTCCGATGCGGATCAGCCGAGCGTGCAGGTCCTCCTCAAAAGGGCGCTCTGGCCCGCGCTCCCGCTCTTGGCCAACCGGACTCACGACAAGGCTGGGCTTGCAACGGCCGGAGACCGCACGCCGGCATGCATTGACAACCATGCGCGCCCTTGCATTGGCACCCCGCGCTTGCGAGTGGGCCAACGATGCCGCAGTCCGGGGTCCGACAGAGACCTCGAGCATCCGTAGTGAGCCGCCTGTCACTCGACCTGGAAATCTAGGGAGCAGAATTTTTGTTCGACGCGGTCGATCGATGTGGCGTATGCTCCGATCCATGTTAACTACGGCTTCCCGAGCAGAACGCGAGAGCGGGTCGTCTGGAAGAGGCGCATGACGGCCGCTCTTGTTGGAGTCATAGGTGTACTAGCAGGGGCGCTGCTGGGCGGGGTTTTCAGTTCGGCCGTCGAGCGACGGAAGCGGCTCGTAGCTGCTCAGGCCGCCGCCCAACTTGTGGTCGCGGAGCTTGAGGCGGCAGAGATGAGAATCAGCGATGCCATTGCTAGCGCAGTGTGGTGGACCGGTAGCCTCTCGACTCGGGCCTGGGAAAGGTCGGCATCCGATCTTCCTCCTGGGATAAGAATGCACGTGCTGAGGCGGCTGGCGAGAGCCTACACCTCTATCGAGTCGATCAATTTGGCTAGGACCGACGGTACCGGAGCGCCCGTAGCTGAGTTGCCGATCGCCGCACCGGGTCGTGGAGGCGAGCCGTGGACCCTCGCCAACGCCTCGGAAGAGATCGAAAAGGCGCGGGTGGAACTCGAAAGCCAGTTGACGACACCGCCAGGCGCCGCCCTCCGTATCGCCTCCTTTGGGCTTGCGGTCATAGTCGCTGTTCTTATTGTTGTGGCGCTCATTGTTCAGCGTCCGGACCTATCCAATCGAACGGTCGCCGCTGCAATACAGACCGCAACACCGACAACGGTAGGGGAAACATCCACAGTTGAGTGCACGGGCGCTGGAGCAGATGACTGGCTATGCAAAGTCACTCAACTCGTTCCGAGTGGCCGCGCGTGTCCTGCGAGCGACGCAAAGCGGTTGCCCATGGGTGCCAGTGCTGTGACTCTTGTGGGCTATGTACCAACAACTAGGTCGTGCGAGAACAAGCAGTACACGCTCGACGTGGCAGAGGGAAAGAATGGTTGACTTGTCGCTACCACGGAGCTGAACACCAAGGGCGGGGGCGAACCCCCGAGAATCGTCCTCTTCACGGATATCCCAAAGACTTCGGTCATCGAGTGCATTTGGAGGTCCTTGAAGGGAGCGCCCTGCTGACGGTTCGGTGGGTACAAGGAGCCCTGCTCGACGGTCCCCTGCGACTACCGCGCGCCTCGCTGCTGCGTGCTCGACACCCAGTCATGCCGACTGTCTCGAACACGCTGAAAGGCGGAATCCAGGGACTCCCGACGTGGCACTCAGGGTGCTGCTTCGGAACGCGAACTGCACCACCAGCTCAAAGCGATCAGACTTCTCCTTCGCCAAGGGCTTGCCGACGCCACCCCCGCTACCGCAAGGGACGAGCAGCGAGTCTGATGGCTGGCTATACTGCGGCGCCCGGACCGCTATACGAGCCAGAGTCGGCCGAATGCTAGCTGGCCTGGGCGGAATCCTCCCATCTCAACATCGTCGTAGTCGCAGCGCCCATCGGCGCTATGCGTGGGTGGGCCGTAGTTCCTGAAGCAGGGCCGCCTCAGCGCGCATCAACTGTCGCTTGTCCCGTTCTTCCATCGCCGCCTGCCCGGGTGTCCTTGGGCTCTGGAAGTTCGTGAGCGGAAACAGGCCGCCTACGGATAGTGCCGTGATTTCGCTGCGCTTTACCGTGAGCACGCGCGCCCGCAAGCGCTTGCTCTCGATGTTGCTGAGCGGCTGGTCAATGACCCCGACGTATACGTTGCTCGAATCTTCGCCCACGTAGACGCCGGTCAGGCCAGAGGGGTATGTCGGTCCGAGGAGAGCAAGCGGGCGCATCTGAGGCATCCACTCGTTGTGTGCGAATGTCTCAAGCGCAACAACGGTGAGCGCGGTGACGGCGATCACGCACAGAAAGCCCAGCAGTCGCGGGTTGTCACCGATCCGCTGCGACCGCGCGACAGGCCCGGCTAGGCGATGAGCGAGGACGACGCCGAAGGCCAGGACGAGGATCGCGGCGGCGAACGCCGTCTGGTTGTCACCCGTCGCGAAGGGAGCCGGCGTGGGGTCGCCGGCGTGGTGGCTGAAGACGATGAGCGCCGTCGCGGCGCCGCCGAGCAGCGCCAGCAGGCGGACCCACCGGTCCGAGCGCTCCGACAGTCGGTTTCTCGCCGCCAGATAGACAGCCGCGACCCCGACCACGGCGAGCGTCAGCACAAACGGTCCGAACAGCTGGTCGGCGCCCAAGGTCAGCAGCTGGGAGCGCGGCGTGAGCGGAACCGCAAATGGCGCCGACAGCCCGACGCCGCGGTCGCGACCGACTTGCACCGCGCCGCCCACGAAGATCAGAAACCCGATCACGCCGATCCCAGATGCGACGGCGCCGAACACCGTGAGCAGCAGCTTCTGCAGTGAGGATGGGCTACCGGGACGGTCGTCGGCCACCGCGCCAAGATATCCACTGGGGCGGCCGGCCTTCATGCGATGCGGCCAGCAAGGCGAAGAATCCTCGGTACCGGTGCCTCGACAAGCATTCCGGCAGGTTTTCCGAAGGCGGGCGAGGTCGCACCGAGAGCGGGCTCTTTCGGCGTCGTCCACGGCGAGAGCCGGCGACGCAGGTTCTCGCGCGCCCGCTTCGTTGCGCAAAGTAAGCGCATCTGAGGGTCATACCGAAGCCAAGGAAGCCGGCGGCGCGACACGCAGCCGGCTTTGAGATCACAGATTGCAACCTCAAGCGAGCGGTCCGCCGCGTGTGGCACTCTGAGCGCAATGGCCGATCGAACCGAGGAGGAGAGTTCGCTAGAGCTGATCCCGCTTCCGGCGATCCAGAAGCGCATCGTGGTCGTTCGCAAACGCCACGTGATGGTCGATGAGGACCTCGCAGAACTCTATGGGGTGCAGACAGGTCGTCTGATCCAGCAGGTCAAGCGGAACATCGACCGGTTCCCGTCGGACTTCATGTTCCAGCTGACGAAGGACGAGGCCACGGCCTTGAGATCGCAATCTGCAACCTCAAGCGACGGGCACGGCGGGCGTCGCTACGCGCCCTACGTCTTCACAGAGCAGGGCGTGGCGATGCTATCCAGCGTTCTCCGCAGCAAGACGGCGGTAGCCGTCAACATCGCGATCATGCGGGCGTTCTTTGAGCTGCGGCGCGTCGCGGCCTCCTACACTGCGATCGAGAGGCGCCTTGAAGATTTCGAGCGCGAGACCAAAGCGAAGCTCGGCCGGCATGACCAGCAGCTCGACGAGATCTTCCAAGCACTACGGCAGCTGATCTCCCCGCCTCCCCGGCCCAAGCGCCCGGTCGGCTTCAGGCTGCCCGAGGGCGACAAGTAGGCCTCGCGCTCGGCAGTCGCTGCCAAACTTCTGCTTACGAGCTCGATTGCGAGAGCCAAAGATGCCACGCTGCTCGCTGCTCCATTGGACGATCAGCGAGCGCACCGACCGCCCAGGACCAGGCTTCCGCATTGCTCTGCAGAAGCGGGCGTGGGCCGACGAGCGACCCCCCTCTCTGGACGTTGACTTCTCCGGCTCGTATGCGCAAGCGAGCTGTGCCTCGGTGAGGACCTCGTTCTACCAGAAACTGGGCTTCGTGAGTGGGCGCTGATCACACGATCATGCCGCTTGTAGCCCGATCGAAGAAAGACCTGACCTATGGGATCAGTGGGAGCCCCCGGACCCGGATCCGGTCGGGCTCAACGACTACGATGCTGCCCTCGGCGAGGTCGCGCTCGATCGTCGCGAGGTTTGCGAGCAGCGTCTGCGATTGCTGCTCAGGTCGTCGTTGGGTGCCGCGGCGAAACAGCACGACCGATGGTGACCGCTCTCGGCGCAGCGCGAGAAGCGTCCCGAAGTCCGTGTCCGCGGACACGATCACGCGTTGCTCTTGCTGGGCGCGAGCGAAGATCTCATCGTCGCTGGCCGCCTGTAGACCGTAGTCGCGAACGTGCGTGGCGTCGTGTCCGGCAGCTTCCAGGCGCTCGGCGAGGACCGGCGAGAGCGCGTTGTCGATCAGGAACCTCACCCGGAGGCGGCGAGCGGCAACTCACGCTCACGGACAGCCTCTGCGGCGTAGCGCATCGCCTCGCGAACGTCCTCGGCCTCCAGGTCCGGGTAGGCGGCGAGGATCTCCGGATCGCTCATACCGTCGGCGACCATGCCGACCACGGTCGCGACCGGGATCCGCAGACCGCGGATACAGGGAACGCCGCCCATCTGGTCGGATCGCACCGTGATCCTCGTGAAGCTCATCGATCCCAGCTTACCGTGCGAGAATGACGCCACCCGAAGCTGCTGACAGCGAGGCGGCGCCGGTGCCCTCCGCAATGCGCCACCTTGACCGAGCTGGCTTTGCACGTCTCGGCGGGTCTTGACATGCCTCAGTGGGGTAGATCGCGGCCCGGCCAGAAGGCCCGCTATGACCGTGGCTCCGATGCGAACGCGCGATGGTTCGCCGAGGTGGCCGAGGTCGAGGACGCTTTGGAGCGCTTCCGGCCGGGGGGGCGGGTGCTGGAGCTGGCGTGTGGCACGGCTTGTGGACTCGTCGGCTGGTCGGGCACGCCGACACTGTGACCGCCGTGGATGCCTCGCCGGAGGTGATCGAGCTGGCTCGCGCTGGGCTGGACGATCAGAGGGTTGACTACGTGCCGCCGGGTCATGGTCTCCTCCCCCCGGCCGGGCAGCCGATGATCGTAGAAACGTAGGTAGATGTCGCCGTTGTCGTCTCGTCAGCGCTCTCAATCATCGCTCCCGTTTCGCCGGAGTTCCGCAGTTCGTAGGGTTGCGGCGGGCTTTTGGCCCCGGTTTTCCTTGAAGAATGGGGGTTTGGCGCGGCTGGAGGCTGAAACGCTGTAGGCACACGAGTCAGGCTGGAGCGTTTGGTTCCGTCGGGAGTAGTCGCTAGTCTTGTAGGTGCATGTATCTGCGCGAGACGAAGCGGCGCAACGCGGACGGGAGCGTGGTCTCCTACCTGGCGCTGGCGCAGAACGTGCGCGACCCTGACACCGGCGTGCCGCGCGCGGAGATCGTTCACCGCTTCGGTCGCGCCGACCGGGTTGACCGTGAGGCGCTGGGGCGGCTGGTGCGCTCGATCGGCCGCTTCCTTGATCCAGCAGACGCGGTCAGGGCAACGACGGCGGGTGAGGTGCGCGTGCTGGACTCGCGGGCGATGGGCTCGTGCTGGCTGGCCGACCGGCTGTGGGAGCGCCTTCGGATCGGCGGGGCGATCATCGCGGCGGGCGGCGGGCGGCGTCTTGAGGCCGAGGCGGTGGAGCGGACGATCTTCGCGATGGTCTCCAACCGTCTGTCGGTCAAGCCGCTGTCGAAGCTCGCCGGCTGCACCTGGGTAGCGGAGCGGGCGTTCATCGAGGGGCTCGCCGAGGTCTCCGATGATGCCTGCTACCGGGCGATGGACTTCCTGCACGCCGCACTTGATGGGCTGCAGGAGCAGGTGTTCTTCTCGGTGGCCAGCTTGTTGGACTTGGAGGTTAACCTGCTGTTCTTCGACACCAGCTCGACCTACTGGGAGACGGACACGCTGCCGCAGGAGCTGATCGAGGATGACGATGACGGGCACGGCCCGGAGGAAGAGGTTCAGCGCGGCGTCACCGAGCGCGGCCGGCGCGTCTACTGTAAGCACAGCAAGGATCATCGGCCCGACCTGCCGCAGGTCGTGGTCGGGATGGCCGTCACGCGCCAGGGGATCCCGGTCAGGGTGTGGACCTTCCCGGGCAACAGCTCAGACCAGGCGATCATCCGCAAGGCCAGAGACGACCTGCGCGACTGGAACCTCTCGCGCGTGATCTGGGTGCTCGACCGCGGCTTTCAAAGCGAGCGCAATCGCCGCTACCTGCAGCGCGGCGGCGGCCACTACATCGTCGGCGAAAAGCTCCGTCATGGCACCAAGGAGGCTCGGGCCGCGCTCGCCCGCCAGGGCCGCTACCACACCGTGGCAGGCAACCTGCGCGTCAAGCAGGTCCGCGTCGATGAGGGCACCTACCGCGACCGCTTCGTGATCTGCCACAACCCCGAGCGCGCCCGCCGCGACCAAGTCGTGCGCGAGCAGATCCTCGCCCGCCTGAGCGAGCGCATCGCTGGT
This sequence comes from uncultured Solirubrobacterales bacterium, assembly GCA_963813765.1. Classification (GTDB taxonomy): domain Bacteria; phylum Actinomycetota; class Thermoleophilia; order Solirubrobacterales; family Solirubrobacteraceae; genus Palsa-744. The sequence goes on along the minus strand of CAWFAB010000004.1, from coordinate 630,184 downwards.
TCCGATGCGCTCACGGCCCCCAAGCGCCGTGAGCTCTACGGCGCGCTGCAGACCAAGCCCGCGTTCAAGCGCCTGCTGCGCCAGACACCGACCGGCAAGCTGCGCATCGACCGCGCCGCCCTCGCCCAAGAGGCGAAGCTCGACGGCAAGTTCCTGTTACGAACATCGGATGAGAGCCTCACCGCCGAGGACATCGCGCAAGGCTACAAGGCGCTGTATGAAGCCGAGCGCGGCTGGCGCGATCTGAAGTCGACGATCGACATGCGCCCCGTCTACCACCGCCGCGAAGATCGCATCGAGGCGCACGTCCAGCTCTGCTGGCTGGCACTGCTACTGCTACGTGTCGCCGAGACCGAGGTCGGCAACACGTGGCGCAACATCCGCAACGAGTTCGACCGCATGCACCTCGTCACGCTCTCAACCAGCCAGGGCACCATCTCCCAACGCACCGAGCTCACCACCCGCCAACGCCATATCCTGCGCGCGCTCAAGCTCCCCGAGCCACCCCTCTTCTACGACTTCACCCCAACAGCCGACCCGCCCGAGTAGACCTCGCCCCGGCCACGCACCCGGCGGCCCACGCACCGTAGACACACGCGGTCAACCGCGCTCCACGCCCAAAACCCCTGCTCAGAGCCACATTCTGGGGCATCCGTGTGCCCCACTTCTGCGGAACTCCGGTTTCGGAGTGTCTCCGCAAAGCCCGGAACGGTGAGCATCAGTCGGTCGAGGATGTCGGCGACGCTCATCGGCGGATTGGCGAGCGCTGTGGCTTGAAGGGCGAGCGCCGCGTGGATTGCGTCGGGGTCGAGTTGGTAGAGGTCGAGCAGGAACCGGTCGGGGTGGATCGCCTCGATGGAGAGCGGTTCGCACGCGGCCGATGGGAAGTCGCGTAGGTTGAGAGTCACGAGCATCTCCGCTTGCCCGGCGGCCGCAGCGGCGAGCACGTGGCGGTCCTTCGAATCGTTGGTCATCGTTGGCTCTAGGCGAGCGATCTCCTCGGCGACTACGATCGCTGCGTCGAAGGCATCGCGCATCGCGTCAAGCATCGCGGCAGCCTTCGGCGCGGTGGCGACACGGTTTGCGATCAGGTTGCGGGCCACCTCATCGAGTATGCGCTCGCTCCAGCAGGGGTCGTACACGCCGACCTGGGCCACTCGAAGCAGGGTGTCGCGCAGCGGCAGCGGGTAGAGGACACTGGCGTCGAGTGCTGCTGTGAGTGTCACGGCAGCGAAGGATAAGGTCGAGCTTGGACGGGGAGGCCGTCCAGCTATCGATATCCGCCGGGGAGTTCCTGGGAGATGCGGGCCAGTTCGTCGAGCTTCGTGCGACGCGTCGTGTTGCGTTTGGCGCGGTAGGCGAGTAGGTCCGCGGTCTGCACGCGACGGTGGCTGCCGACCTTGTGCGAGGGGATGTCGCCCCGATCGAGCAACTTGACGAGGTGGGGGCGCGAAACGTGAAGCAGGTCGGCCGCCTGTTGGGTGGTCAACTCCTCTCCGTGGCTGACCAGCGCGAGCCTTTGGCCGTGCGCCATCCGCCGTACGATCAGCCTGAATGCACGCAGTGCAGCGTCGGGGATCTCCGTCGCATTGCCGTTGCCGTTGACGAGTTGCGCGGAGTCGTGGCGATCGTAGATCGCCTCGATCTGATGCTCAAGGCTCTTGAAGGCGTCGCCTTCGCCGGGCGCGGCCTGGAGCAGGTCGTCGGTGGTCTGGAGGGTCGTGTTGGTCATGGCTGGTGTTCGAGGTCTGGGACTCGGCCAATTTAATTTAGCACGTAAACGCAATAAACGCAAAGACATCGCCTTGCGATCGTCAGTACCTGCGGCTGGGTCTGCCAGGCCTGGCCGCCGTCAGGCGCCCGCGCGATCGACGCCAGTGCGTTCGAGCCACGCGAGGTCTTGCTCGTCGCGGCGCCGGCGCTGCCTCTCGCGCTTGAACAGCGCGTCGGTCTTGGTCAGCACCAGGGTGTAGGGCCGCCCGACCCGTCGGGTCTGGTGATCTACCGGCAGCTCGGCAGCGTCGATGCGGCCGTGCACGTGGGCCCGGCGGTCCTTCGCAAGTGGCCACTCGAACTTCGTTCGGCTCGAATCCCGCAGGAAGGCACGCAGGTCAGCGCACAGCTCGCAGTTGCATCCTTTGGGGAGCTCGATCGACCAGTCCTCGCTGGCGCGCGAAGGCCGGGCGAGGCGGGCCTCCAAGGCAGCCGAGCAGTGGGTCGCGACAGCATCGAGGCCCGCGGCGCTCCATTGCGAAGCGGGAGAGGCCCGGAGGACAGCGATGGCGCAACCAACCAAGTCGTCGTCGCGGCACAGGACCCCGACCGCCTCGTCGCGCAGGTCAGTCTGCGCCGACCTCTGACGCTCCCTCCAGGATCGCCGCGAGCGGACGTCCCAGTTCAGACAGGGTCTGCTCGCGGCGGCTCGGTGAAGACAGTTCGAGCCCCCGGTCGATGCTCTGGCTCAGCCACCCCCAGGAATCCCGCAACACCAACCGAGCCGCGGACGCTCCAGCGTCCCCAGCCTCCCGGCAAGCGAGGCAGAGCCGTGGCAGCGAAGCCATCCACGCCTCCGGGCCCGAGCCCTTGGGGTGGTAGAACTGCCGCGTGGCGGACCACGCCACCACGAGCTCTCCAGCCCACCGCTCGCCGTAGGAGTCGACCAGAGCGCTCAACGGCTTGGCATGGCTCACGGTCAGCATCTCCAGCCGAAACGGCCGCAGCAGCATCGCGGCGAGGATCGGCTCGTCGAGCAGGCGCGCCGTGCGCAACGCCTTGGCGAAGAAGCCTTTCGCCTCCACTCGAGCGGCGGCGCGATCCCAGAACGGGGTCAGTGTGGCGGCTGCCTCCCGGGAATCGATCACTTCGCCCTTGCGGGTGCGGGCTGTCAGCTCGTCGAGCGCCCAGGAAGGAGATGCCTCGGCCTGCACGGCGAAGGCTCGGCTTCGCGGCCACACGACCACCGCCCCACGGTGGTACCAGCGCTCCAGGGTGTTGCCCGAGTTGCCCATGTACCCCTCATACTCAGACGAGTATGGCTCCAGATCGCCCGACGGAGTGCTGGCACAAACCTCGTCGTCGCCGACCAACAGGCCCGCGTTCTCGAGCCGGCCGCCTCGAGAGTCGATCCAGCTGTCCAGCGTCACCTCGGACTCGATCAGCTCCTCGAGGTCATAGTCGCCGGTCCCGTCCCCGTCGGAATCGTCGTCCCAGTCGTCGTCGTCATCCCGGTCGTCCCACCGGCTGTAGCCCGACCGCTGATACCAGCCCCCCTGCTCCTCGTAGGCGCTCCATGGACGTGCGCCAGCGCAAGCGCGACGTCGCAGTCGGCGCGCTGCGCCCCCGACCATGGCGTCGTCCTTCTCGGAGTCTTGATGCTCGACGAAGAACTGCCCGGGCGCATATACCAGCATCGAGTGCAGCTCCGCCCTGAGCGTGCGGCCAGAGGGGACGCCGAGCTCGTGGCCGAGGCGATCGAGGACAGGCAGGAGCGTCTCGCCCCAACGGCGCTTATCGATCTTGACCCGGCTCTTGGGGATCTCCCACGTGTCTCGCACCCGCCGGTCCAAAATGGTCTGTTCTCCTCGCCCGTGTCGAGCCGCTCGGCCCAGCAGGCACAGTTGCCTCGCCTGCGCCTGGGACACGGGGAGCTTGATCGGCCCTACGCCTCGCACCTCGAGGTGCAGGTCGCGTGGCGGGGCGGTCCGCGCCGCGCTGAACGCCCCCGGCCCTGCCGCGCCGGCCAGAAGAACAGCGAGGCGGTCACGGGCCGAGTGCGGCACAAGCGGATTCTACGAGGCCACGGCGTTATCGCGGCACCCGACTCAGCGCAGCGCAGGACGCTCGCGTGGACTGCTCGCCAAGGCAGCCGGGTAGGGCCGCGCCCAAACCGGCGGCCTTTGCTACGCGACCCAAAGCGGCCCGCTCATCAACAAGGTTGGTTGGGCGTGGACAAGGGAGATGGTTGTTGTTCACATCCTCAGTAGGCGGTCACGGGGTGTCGTGGCGTTGAGCAGGGTTCCTTGGTGATGCATGGAATCTTGCGTGGGTGCGGCGGGATGAGGTAGAGGCACTTCACGCGGAGGGGATCGATGCGGTGCTGGTGGTGATCCGTCGGTTGGAGGATCGCATCGCGGAGCTCGAGCGCCAGTCGGGCATGAACTCGTCGAATAGCAGCATGCCGCCGTCGTCTGATCCGCCGAAGTCCAGGGCTGAGCGTCGCAGGTTGGCGCGGGAGTCCTATAAGCGCTCGATGCGCAAGTCCGGCGGCCAGCCCGGGCATCAGGGCAAGACACGCGAGCTGGTCGCGCCCGAGCGTGTCGATAAACGTGTTGATCATCTGCCGGACTACTGTGAGTGCGGGCGTGAGTTTGATGGCAGCGAGGAGCGCGTCGGTGATCCGGTGTGCCATCAGCAGTTCGAGCTGCCGCCGGTCCGCCCGTTGGTGTTCGAGCACCTGCGGCTGCGGTTGCGTTGTCCGGCGTGTCAGAAGGCGACGCTCGCGTCGCTCTCGGCGGGCGCGCTGTCGGGGTTCGGGCCGAGGCTGGATGCGCATATCGCGATGCTCGCCGGCGTGTTCAGGCTCTCGCGTGAGCAGGTCCGCCAGGTGGTCGTTGAGGTGTTCGGGATCCCGGCGTGCAAGGGGTCTGTCGATAACGCGATCATGCGGATGAGCCGGGTCATGGCCGACCCGTGGGCCGAGCTGCGCACCGCGATCCAGGACGCGCAGGTCATCCACGCCGATGAGACGACATGGCGCCTCGCGGGCGCGCAGCAGTACCTGTGGGTCGCCGCCTCGGCGCTCGTGGCGTGCTATCGGATCGACCCGACGCGCAGCCAGGCCGCGGCGAAGGCGTTGTTGGGGGAGGATTTCGGCGGGTTCGTCGTCTCAGACCGCTACGCGGGGTATCACTTCCTTGACGTTCTGCAGCAGCAGCTCTGCTGGTGTCACGTCATTCGCCAGCTCGTCGAGGTCTCCGAGCGTGCCGGCGTGAGTGGCCGCCGCGGCAAGACGCTCGTCAAGCTCGCACGCGAGGTAATCGCCGCGCACCGCACCTACCTACAGGACGGCCACGACCCGCAATGGCTCTCCGAGCGCCTCGCGCCGCTGCGAGCGCAGATCCGCGTGCTGCTGGAGCAGTGCGCCGGGGGCACTCACACTCGCACAGCGAACTTCGCCGCCGGGCTGCTCGAGGAGTACGAGGCGCTGTGGACGTTCTGCGACGTTCCCGACCTCGCGATAAGCCCCACGAATAATGCGGCGGAGAGAGCGGTCCGTCACGCCGTGCTGATGCGCCGCCTCCAAGGCGGCACCCAGTCCGAGGAGGGCAGCCGCTGGATCGAGCGCATCCAATCGGTCCGCGAGACCTGCCGCCTGCAGGACCGCCCCGTCCTCGGCTGGCTCACACAAGCGCCACCGCCGCCCACCACCGCCAGCCGATCCCCACGCTGCTGCCCGCCGCCGCGCAAGGCCCCTGACCCGCAGGTCCCATCCGGCGCTCACACAGCCGGCACGCGAACTCACACAAAGGAATCCCCACCCCGACCGCGACACCCCGTGAACGCCTACCATCCTCACGTATCGCCGAGCAGCTGGTGGGGCTCGTCCTCGGATGCGACCAGCTAGTCCCCGACGGTCACGCGTCGGTGGCCGTAGATCACGTCTTCGCCCTGGAAAGGCGCCGACCTTGGCTCATCGCCTGCCCGGGCGTGGTCTCGCTCTGCGTAGAACGCCTCGAGTACGAGCGTCACGCGCCGGGTGCGCGTGTCGAGCAGAGCGCCGGCGTCGTCCTGGCCCACGCGCGAAACCTACCGCTGCGCCGGGGATCGGGCCTTCGTGAGCGTCACCAGTTCGGTGGCGTAGCCGGCGCAGCTGGCGGACTGCTCAGGGTCTCGACCGTCACGTGGCGGGCCCCCGGTTCCGCAGCCGCGATCGAGGCTCAGCCGAGCGGCACCCCGTAGTGCGGGGCGGTGGACACGGTGAAGTGGAAGTTCCCCGACCCCACGGATTCTTCCAGCGTGCGCATGACCGTCCCAGGGTCGTCGTAGGGGCCTTGGGTGAAGGAGGGCTTCCCGTCGCAGCCGAAGCGGATCGCGCCCGGACCCTCCCACGCTCCAAGGTGCCCGCGCGCCCGCTCGAAGTCGCGGTGCGGGGCGAACCCCAAGGTGCGGGCGTACTCGACCGCGCCGAGCACGAGTTCGCGCGCGAGCTCGACCGGGGCCGGCACCCCGCCGGAGTCCCAGGGGCGGAAGAACGTTCGCACGAAGGACCCCAGCTCGCCGCGGCGCATGCGCCGCGGTCCAAGCGCGTTCTTGACGCCGAGGCAGTAGACGTCCAAGCCCTCCGCGCGCAGCCCCCGCACGGCTCGCTCCAGCTCCTGATCGTTCATGGGCTGCTTGTACCCTGCCGGTCGGATGTAACCGGAGATGTCCAGGGACAACGATGCCTGTCCGGGGTGCGCGCAAGACTTCCGCTCATGACCGGTAGCCGTCGTGAGGATCTCGTGTGGTGGCCGACGGTCGAGGAGGCGCTTGCCGACCTCACCGTGGAAAAGCTCAAACGGCTCGCGGCGCTCGTCTGCACGACTGTCCCCAAACGCAAGCCCAGGCTTGTGGCGCTGCTCGCGGGCCAGCTCGAGGGCGAGCGGCTGGGTGCTCTGTGGGAGCGCCTCGGCGAGCTCGATCGGGCGGCGGTCGCCGAGGTCGTGCACGGCCCCGAGCGGCGCTTCGACGCCGAGCGGTTCCGCGCGAAGTACGGCGGCGACCCCGACTGGGGCGCGCGCGATGACTGGGATAGTCACAAAGCGGGGTCGCTGTTGTGCCTGCTCATCCACCAGGGCGTGATCCCCGACGACCTGCTGGCGCGGCTCGAACCGCTGGTATCGACGCCGCCCGAGTGTATGCCGGCGCGAGAGCGCACCTCGTTTCTGGAGATCTTCACCCTGGGCGAGCCGCCGAGCGGCGGCGGCGAGACCGGCCGGGGGGGCGACGGTTACGGACGTGTCCGCTGGCGCCGACGACGAGATGCTGCTGCAGGCATCCACACGGCCAGCACAGGTCGGTAACGGTGCTCACGGGGCGTCTGCCGATTATCAGGGAGGCAACCAAAGGATGCCCTATGAGCTCCTACGGAGTGCATCGCGCCGTCACGAGGGCTCACCGAGACCCGCGTCGGGTGACGCTGACGGCATTGGTGAGCCCGAGCTGGTCGTTGACCGACTGCGTGTATCGTACTGTCCCGCCACGAAGCGCCGAGCCGACCAGCGGGTTCAGCGTGGTCCACTCGCCGCGCTGCGGTCGGCGGATGAGCCCGGCGGCCGCGAGCGTTGTGAGGCCGCGGTGGGTCTCCTTGGCGTCGAGCTTGGGCACCACGGCGTATGGGGGGAGTCGGTTGGCGACCGCCTCGAGTAGAAGCGCGCCGACACGGTGCAGTGAGCGTGCGTGCTGCAGGCAGCGGGAGGCGAGCGGCTCGCTGGCTTTGGTCAGCTCGCCAAACACTAGGCGCGGGCCCTCCGGGGTCGCGCAGCGGTCATCCGCAAGCAGGGCGAGTGTGCTCGGCACGTGGCCTTCTGTGAGCTCGAGGATCGCGTCCAGGTTCACGCCGGCCCGTCGCTCAGCGGGCACCGGCTGCCAGCTGTCGAGGTCGGCGCGCTCGGCCGTCCACCACAGTCCGTCGCCGTAGAAGGCGGCGTCCTCACCGGCGGCAAGCTCGACAGCCTCGGGCCGGCACGCGACCACGACCTGGAGGTTGGGCTCCCGCTGGGATTCGGCGCGAACCTTCCACAGGATCGCAGCGGGATCGATGTGGGGCTTGCGCGGAGCAAGCGTCGGAGCCTCGAGGTGATCGACCACCAGCCGCACGGGCCGCTCACGCGCGAGCCGGGCGAGCGTGGCGATCGCGTCGCCGAACGCGAGCTTCTCCCCCGGCTGCTGCTGCATCGCGACTTCACCCAACGGGCCAAGGGCGCGCAGCACGACAAGGAACGCCTCGTCCTCCCCAGTGGCGGTGGGCGCCGATGCGACCCTGCGCCAGGTGTCCGCACCGACGAGCGCAGCGGCCGTGGCGCGCAACAAGAGCCAGGCTGCGTGGGATTCGTCGTAGGTCTTGGCGAGATCGAGCGTGGCCGTCAGCAGCCCGCCCGCCTGCTCGTGCGCGACGGCGGCTAGCATATGGGTCTTGCCGGCCTCCGCCTCGCCGGTGACGCCGACGAACCGCTCGCGCTCGAGCGCTTCCGACAGCCGCTCGATGCGCTCGCGCTCCAGCTCACGGGCCAGCTCCCCTCCGTTGTGTCGGGCGCTCATCGGTTCCACGACGGTTGGGTCTTGGCGCGAGCGTGAGCGAGCTTGACGACAGCTGTATCGAGCGTCTGGCCGCCGGCGCACGCGAGCGCGTGCGCACAGATCGACATCGTCCGTTGCGGGTGCCCACCCGTGATCGCAAGCATCTGGCGGATCACCTCCGGTGCGATCGACAGACCCGCCGTCCTGAAGCGCTCTGTGAGACCGATCTCCCACGCTCCGTCGGGGATGTCCGGGAGTGGGAAGTCTCGTCAAGGAACACAATCGCCACCTCCTGCTGCAGCTGCGCGCGCCGCTCGACCAGCTGAAGTGCGCTGGAGAGACTGGGTTTGCGCTTCAGCGCCTGCAGTTGATCGCGCAGCAGCTTGAGCGCCTCGCCCTCGTCCTTCGCCCCGAGCGTTTCAAGCGTCGCCTCGACGCTCGCGGTTCCCGAGCCGGTCGCGATGTCGCGCCCGCGCCGCGCTACGCGCCGCAGCGTCGGTAGCCGCTCGACCTCGGCACGGATCCGGTCGGCCAGCCCGCCCACGTCGTCAATCGAGCTCAAATCGATGTCGATCCACCCGTGGTCGTGCTGACATAGTGCGCCGTATTATACGGCCTATAGAGCCCTAACTCATTCCGGCCCAAGACCACGCCCGAGATGGGCCAACACAGGCTCGCCCGGTCACACTTTTGGTTGCACTTTTTGCACGACTCTATGGGTCTTGACGGGCCTCGGCGGGGTAGATCGCCCTCGGCTAGAAGGCCCGCAAACGGGGCGTTTGGCCTGCATATGCCATGTTTTCTGAAGCGGGGAACCGAGGAATCGAACCTCGAGCAAGGGTTTTGGAGACCCCCATGTTACCGTTACACCAGTCCCCCGAAAGTGCTGTTTTGCAGGCATTTCGCGTATGACGGTGGGCTCAGCGGAGCATGGTACGCATCGCGCTAGGCGCGAGGTCGTGCTCCGACCGTGCCCTCCGGCCCCCAGGATACCCACGCACCCGAGCCACCGGGGCGCCACGGGGCGCGGCCCAACGGCTGACCACGCACTCCGATCGGCCTTCGCGCTACCGGGTGGGCGAAGCCTCGCAGGCGTTGAGACCTCCTTTCGCGTGCTCCTGCGGGCGCCCACACGCGCGCGCCCCGCGCGCGCCGGGATACGACCGGCGATGAGGAGGTCATAGACCGCTAAAGCTCACGCCGGTCCCTGTCGAGACGAGGGGGTAGACGAGCGCACGGCAATTGTGATGATCCGCACAAGAGTATCTAGACGCCTCTCTCCACCGGCGGGCCGGGCCTCCACGAGCGGCCGATGGGTTCCGCTGGCCGACGAGACAGGAGACACCCTGATCGAGGTGCTCATCAGCGCCGTCGTGCTCGTGCTCATCGTGGTCGCAACATTGACCGGTCTGGACAGCACCAACCGCGCCACCGCGCTCGACCGCGCTCGCTCCCAGGCCGACGCGCTGGCTCAGGCCGACGAGGAGCAGGCTCGCGCAGCGAACCAATCGCCAAGCTCTCCGAACTGAGCCGCAACCGCGAAGTGACCGAGAACGGGACGAAGTACACCATCACCTCGACCTCCCAGTACAAATCGGACGAATCGGCCACCGCGGAGCTGCACCTCCAGCTCTCCCCACGCCGACTACCTGCAGACGGTCTCCACCGTGACCTGGCCGTCGATGGGCGCCAGCAAGCCGGTTGTGGAGACCAGCGCCATCAGCCCGCCCCCCGGCTCCGCGCTGATCGTGCAGGTCACCGAATCCGGCACGGCCGTACCGGGTGCGCAGGTACACGCCACCGGGCCCTCTCCGATCACGCTTGAAACATCCGCCAACGGCTGCGCGATCCTCGCGGTGCTGCCGGGCGCCTACGAACTCAACGTCAGCAAGCCGGGCTACGTGGACCAAAACGGATACCCAAACTCCAACGAAGACCTGAGCTCCACGCGCAGCGTCTACCTTCCCGCCGAGACCACCGCCAAGGAGGGCTACAACTTCGGGCTGGCGGGCAAGCTGTCGGTCAGCTTCACGACCGCGGCCGTCGCCGCCGAAGGCGACACGTTCGTCGCCTACAACACTGGAATGACCACCTTCAGACAGTTTGGGGCTCTCGAAACATACAAACCAACCGTCGAATCCCCAACTACGATCTTCCCGTTCCCTGCGACATCGCCCTATACCGTATACGCCGGCGCCTGCGAAGCCGACCTCCCGCCCTCGTCGGTCATCGAAAAAAATGAAGTCAATTCTTCCGTCGTCGTCCCACGCGGCGGCACCGGCTCGATAACGGTGACCGAGCCGCCGATCAGCATCGAGGTGATGAGCGGCAAGAGCAAAGCGTCGCCCGGCAAACCCGTGGAAAATGCCATCGCAACGCTCACCGATACGGGCTGCGGCACAAAACATGAAATGAAAACCAACGCCAAAGGAGCGCTGACACGCCCCGGAGCGCCGTTCGGCAAATACTCCCTGTGCGTGACCGGCGGGATCAGCGGCCTGGCGGCCAAACGCAAGTACACCACCACCTTCGCCAACAATACGCCGAGCGGTCCCAGCGAATTGAAAACGATGACCAACGGGCAGGAATTGAGTGCCGAAGGGGCCGCCATCATCTATATGGAATCCGGGGCGCCGTTGAGCCCCGGAACACTGGAAAGCGGCACCACGTGTCCATGAGCCCCAAATCCACATTGGCGGCGCTGCGCGGCGAGCGGGGCTACACGTTGATCGAGCTGCTCGTCGCGATGGTGCTTGGGCTTGTGATCTCGATGGCCGCCTTCGGGCTCCTGGAATTCACCACGAGCGACGTCTCCCGCATCACCGATCGGGCGCATGTTGACCAGACCGGACGCGTGGCGCTGGAGAAAATTATGCTGCAGCTGCACTCCGCCTGCGTGGCGCCAACGGTCACCCCCGTCCTGCCGGGCAGCAACGAAAAGATCATCAAGTTCATCAGCGAAACCAGTCCTGTGAACAAATACAGCGAACCGGTGTCCGCGCTGTCGACGGTCAGGCTGCACGAGATCATCTACACGCCGGCTGCCGGCAAAACGGAAGGCACCCTCACCGAAAAGTCATGGCCGAGCTTTGGAGAATCGCCGGAATACAAATTCAATGAAGCAGAACTGCCCACCGAACGCAAGTTGATCACCGGTGTGAGGCAGTCAATCAACCCAGAAACCAAAGCCGTGGTCCCGGTCTTTCAATACTACCGTTACTATCAGACAGGTGACGCAGGAGCCAAATTTGGTCAGCTGAACCCCACCCCAACCCCGGTTCCGCTCGTAAAAGAAGTGGAAGCCGAAAAGATCGCGAAGGTGACCATGAGCTTTACACTCGCGCCCGAAGGCAAAGAAAGCGCCACGTTCGGCAATGATCGTCCCGTCGTCCTGGAAGACTCGGCGATCCTCCGCCTGGCTCCGTCCTCAGAAGCATCCGGCAGCCCCAATCTTCCCTGCTCCCAGCAAACATGACCATGTCCATCTCCATCTCCCCATCGACGTCCCATCGCCCACCGGCCCTTCGCCGGGAGGATGGCTTCACGATGATCCTGGTCGTCGGCGTCATGCTCGTCTCCTCGCTGCTGCTGGTCGGCGCCTTCACGGCGGCTCTTGGCGAAATCCACCTCACCGGCACCGACACCGCGCAGAAGAAGGCCTACTACGCGGCTCAGGCCGGCATCAGCAACTACGAGCAGCACCTCACCGAGGACGGCAACTACCTGAGCTACTGCACCGAACCGCCGACAGCCAACCCAGCGCTGAACCAGGTTGGCGAAACATCCCACAGGGCCACAGTGCCAAGCACCACGAGCGAACCCACGAACGAGCAGTACGCGATCCAGCTGCTGCCGGCGGAAAGCGCCCCGGAAAAAGACCGGAAATGCGACCGCAACCATCTCGTGGAAACGATGCTCGAAGAGCAGGGCGCGGCCACGGGGACCTTCCGCATCGAGTCCACAGGCTACTCCGGCAGCGAGAAGCGCACGATCGTGGCGACCCTCAGGAACGCCAACTTCGTCAGCTTCGTCTGGTACACGAAGTTTGAAACCGCCGACCCGGCCATCTACGGCGCACCCCCCGAATTAGAACCCACCAAGTACACCAAATGCGAAAACTTCTATGGAAAACGACCGGGCTACTGCCTGAACAACTACTTCATCACCGGCGAATCGGTCAACGGCCCGATGCACACCGAGGACCATGTCGGTGTCTGCGGCAAACCAACGTTTGGGCGGACCGAAGGCGACAGGATCGAATTCCGCTCAGAAGGCTTCACCGGCGACGAAGGCTACTCCAACGAGGGCTGCGGCAGCGCGGAACCTACGTTCAAGGGTAATCACATACTTCCAAGTGAAGTACCGTCGATCGAGCCGCCTCCCGGCGATGAAGAACTCCAGCACATCGTCGAAGCGCCTTATGAGTACGAAAATAAGACGGAAATCGTGCTGACAGGCCCCACCATGACAGTCAAGAAGTATGTTGGCGTCAAAGGGAAAGAAACCACTGAAACCAACGTCCCATTCCCGCCCAACGGAGTGATCTATGTCTCGGGAAGCTGCGCGACCGCATACTCGCCGTTCGGCCCCGTCCCCGGCTACACCGAAGATTCCGGGTGTGGCAATGTGTACGTGCACGGTGAATACACCAGCGCGCTGACGATCGGCGCCCAGAACGACATCGTCATCAACGGCAACATCACCACCCCGCACAACGCCGAAGGGACGCCCACGAGCAACGCGATGCTGGGCCTGATCGCGAATAATTTCGTGCGGTTCTACCATCCGCTCACGGGAGTACGCAAAAAAGGCTACACAGAATGCGGCTCCGCCACCAACGCCGCCGCAGACCTCAACGAACCGACCGTCTACGCCGCGATGCTGGCAGTCAAACACTCCGTGATCGTCGATAACTTTGACTGCGGCACACCCACGCTGGGACACGTGAACATCTACGGCGCGGTCGCGGGACTCTTCAGCAACGGACTGACGGGCATAGTCAGCGGCGGCACGATCGTCCACGGATATCCGTATAACGCCAAATACGACAACCGGCTGCAGGTCGAGGAGCCGCCGCACTTCCTCAATCCGATCCAGGCCGCCTGGTACGTCCAGCGCGAGACGCTGGCGCCCAGTCCGTAGCCGGCGGGAGACCGCGCCGACCGCGGGGTAGGGCGAGTCGCCGAGGTGGGCGGCGAGCGCGGAGGGACGAGCGCTGAGGTGGTGGAGGCGCGGGCCTACCGCACCGGGGCGGCGGCCTCCACGCCGCGCAGCAGAACCGCGGGCGGGAGCTCCAGGGCACGGGCCAGCCGCAGGAGGGTGCGGAGGTTGGGGTTGCGCTTGCCGCGCTCGAACACGCTGATCGCGGCGCGGTCAACATGGGCCTCGTTGGCGAGCGCTTCCTGGGAGATGCCGGCGCGCTCGCGCGCCCAGCGCAGATTCGCGCCGAAGCGAGCCGCTGGAGTCAGCTCTTCCCCGGAGCTCCGCGGCCCCCGCGCGGTGGAGGCGGGGCCGATCCCTCTGAGCAGCGCCGCCGGCTTGACACCGACCGCGCCGGCGACGCGCACGATCGTGGAGAGGTCCGGAGCGCGCTCGGCGCGCTCGAGGAAGCTGACGGCCGCGCGATCGAGGTTGGCCCGGAGGCTGAGGTCGATCTGGGAGAAGCCCGCCTCCCTGCGCGCCTGGCGCATGTTCTCGCCAAATCGCACCAGCCGTTCGTCCAGCTCGCGGTCCCCAGTGCTTCGCATGGGCCCATACTCTTGAGTCGCCGACAGAAAGACCACTGCTCAAACACGAGAAACGTCGAGCGCGCCGATGGTCATGGGAGCGGCTCCGAACAGCGCGCCGGCAGCCTCGCGGCGGTCTGGCGGCGGTCTGGCGGCGGTCTCGGTCGGGCAGCACGGTCGAGCGGTCTGAGCCCGTCGGGAAGGCGACCGCGTCGCACATGAGAGCCCGGAGGAGAAGGCGGCTCCGCCCGGTGGCCGCCCTCCTCATCAAGTGGTGCGGCGGGTGGGATTCGAACCCACACGCCCTTGCGGACAAGGCCTTTTGAGGGCCCCGCGTCTACCGTTCCGCCACCGCCGCACGCGAGGTCTCGAAATATAGAGGGGGTTACACCCCCGGGAAGCCTCAGGCGGGGTGGGGGGCGGCGCCGCCGTAGTCCCCGGAGCGTGGAAGGGGACGGCGCTGCTCGAGCTCCACGTTCCACCCCTGGGAGAAGCCGCGCATGGCGAAGGCCACGAGCAGCATCTGCACGGGGATCACGAGCAGGGTGAGGAGGCCGAGCAGGCCGGCGTTGAGCGCGGGCTGGGCGAAGCCGGCCTTGTCGCGGTTGAACCACGCGGGGGCCGCGACGAAGGCGAAGGTGGCGAGCAGCGCCGCGAGCGCGGCCGCCACGGGCAGCACCCCTCGGTTCCAGCGGGCCGCGAAGAAGGCGAGCAGGAGATAGACGAGGATGAAGAAGCCCTGCACCGCGATCGGCCCGCCGCCCTCGAGGGCTTCGAAGCCGCCGACGGTGATCGCGAGCACGAGCGCGGCGCTCGCGAGCAGCAGCACGATCACGGTGGCGCGCGTGGCCCGCACGACCGGCTTGTCGCGATTCGGGTGCGTGATCACGATGTCCGTCTGCGTGTTCGGGCCGGGTGGGGTGGGCACTGTGCAGATGACCATACAATCTCCGGAGGACTTCGCGCAAGCATTGTCCTTCGCGCAGGGCAGGAGCGCCGCGCGGGCGTGGTGGAACTGGCAGACACGCTGGCCTTAGGAGCCAGTGGGCTCAGGCCCTTGGGGGTTCGAATCCCTCCGCCCGCACTGTCGCCCGATGAAGGCCCGTCCCGGTGGGGGACCGACGGCCGATCCGCGATCGGTGGGGCGCTCAAGGGTGGGAACCGCGGCCGGCGCAAAAGCGAAGGCGCCCGCGACCGAGGTGGCTGGGATATCATTGCGTGCTCAACCACCACCACGGGACGGCGCCGCATCCAGGAACCCGCACACGCTGAGGGAGCACCGTTCCGGCAGAGACGCGCGGAGCGCCTGAGCGGCGTGGCGCGGGCGACGTTCGCGGCGCTTGCGGTCCCCAACTACCGGCGCTACATCTCCGGCCAGGCGATCTCGCTGGTGGGAACCTGGATGCAGATGGCGGCGCAGTCGTGGCTGGTGCTCACGATCACCGGCTCCGCCACCGCGCTCGGGGTGATCGTGGCGCTGCAGACCCTGCCCGTGCTGCTGCTCGGCCCCTACGGCGGGCTGGTGGCCGATCGCGTGGACAAGCGCCGGCTGATGGTGGCGCTGCAGAGCCTGATGGGCGTGCAGGCGCTCCTCCTCGGCCTGCTGGCGGTCACCGGCGTGGTGGCGCTGTGGCAGATCGGCGCGCTCGCGCTGCTGCTGGGTCTCAACAACGCCTTCGAGAACCCCGCGCGCCAGTCGTTCATGCTGGAGATGGTCGGCGAGGAGCACCTGCGCAACGCGGTGAGCCTCAACTCGGTGCTCGTCAACGTCGCGCGCACGATCGGGCCCGCGGTGGGAGGCGTGCTGATCGCCACGGTGGGCACCGGGGTGTGCTTCCTGTTCAACGCGGCGAGCTTCACGCCCGTCGTCTTCTCCCTGATGACCCTCGACCGCTCCGCGCTGCGCCCCAGCCCGCCCGCGGGCAGGGCCCCGGGACAGCTGCGGGAAGAACTGCGCTACGTCAGGCGCACCCCCGCGCTGGGCACGCCGCTGCTGATGATGGCGCTGGTCGGCTGCCTCGCGTACGAGTTCCAGGTCTCGCTGCCCGTGATGGCCCGCGAGGCGCTGCACGTGGGCGCGGCGGGCTACGGCTTCATGACCGCCGCGATGGGCGTCGGGGCGGTGGCGGGTGGCCTCGTGGTGGCCGCCCGCGGGCGCACGGGGCTGTCCACGCTGATCCTCGCCGCGGCAGGGTTCGGGGTGGTGCTGGGCCTCGCCGCGCTGGCCCCCAGCCTGCCCGTGGAGCTCATCGCGCTCGCGCTGGCGGGGTGGGGGAGCATCTCGTTCATGGCGACCGGCAACTCCACCCTGCAGCTGAGCGCGGCGCCCACGATGCGGGGGCGCGTGATGTCGCTGTGGTTCGTCGCCTTCCAGGCTCCACCCCGATCGGAGGCCCGATCGTCGGCTTCGTGATGGCGCAGGCCGGCGCCCGCGCCGGCCTCGGCCTGGGCGCGATGACATGCCTGCTCGCGGCCCTCATGGGCCTGCTGATGGCGCGCAGGCTGACCCAGGGGTCTCCCCCGCCCTCCACCGCGCGAGCCCCGTCAGGACCAGCGCCAGCGCCACCGGCGCCGTAGCGGGCAGCTCGTCGACGGCGAAGAACAGGAGGTCGAAGGCCAGCGCGAGACCCGCGACGAGCACCGCGGCGCGCACCTGTCGGGTGCGCGCGGAGCCGGGATGGGCGGGACCGGGATACCACCCGCGGGCGAGCAGGCCTCCGAGGAGGCCCGCCACGAACAGGTCTCCGTAGCCCATCACCGCCGAGCCCAGCGCCTCCGCCTGCAGCCGCGGCAGCCCCGCCGCGGGGTGGGCCGAGTTGAGCGCTTCGTTGGGGCGCTGCAGCAGTTCGGAGGCCACCAGCGCCGTGTCCGCGCACGCCATCAGCACGATCCCCGCCGCCAGCCAGCGCGGCGGCGTGACCGCCGCGAGCAGCACACCCAGCGCCACGCAGCTCAGCGCCGAGAGCGCGAGCGCCGCCGCGTGCCCCGCCAGCTCCCCGCGGTCCGCCCACGCGAGCGCGAACAGCGCCGGCGTCAACAGCGCAAGCACGGGCCGCGCGCCGCGCCCCAGCACGCCCAGAGCGAGCGCCGCGAGCACCGGCACCGCCACCAGCGCAAGGTAGGTGAGGCTCTGCGCGCTGGCCCGCTCCGCCGCGCGCGCGACGAACACGAACGCGATCACCGAGAGCGGCGGGATCGCCGCCCACACACGGCTGCGCCGCCGCTCGAGCCACGGGATCGAGAGCGTGCCCGGCAGCGCCACGAGCGCGCCCTGCACGAGCGACAGCACTCCGATCGAGAGCCAGAAGGGCAGCACAGCGACTCAACATAGGGCGCAGCGGCCGGGGTGGTCGAGAATCGAGCAGCGCGCCTGCCGACGCGCGGCCTCGCTGGAACGCTTCCAAAAACGGGCACCGCCGCCCTTTGCGCTACAAAGTGGCCGGATGCCCTCCCCTCCCCCGCGGTCCAGTCACGCCCGGACCCATTACCGCCGCCGCCGCGCCGGCGCGGCCATCGCGCTGATCGCGGTCCTGCTGCTGGCGATCGGCGCCACTCACTCCCGGGGCGGCGCTCGCCGTCGTTCCGCTCCCCGCAACCCGCGCCGCGCGGCCGTCGCCGTGCGGCCGACCCCCGCACAGCTGGCCGCGCGGGAGCGGAACGCCGAGGAAAGGGCGATCCACAGGGTCCTCTCGTACACGCCCGTGATCGCCTCGGGGGGCTCGAGGGGCAACGAGGTGGCGCTCACCTTCGACGACGGACCCGGCCCCTACTCCGCTCAGCTCGTGCACATCCTCGACTCCCTCCACGCGCACGCCACCTTCTTCGCGGTCGGCATGGAGGAGCGCTACTTCTCCGCCGGGACCCTCGCCGAGCTGCGCTCCGGGGACGTAGTCGGGGACCACACCGAGACCCACCCCATGATGGCGCTGCTCTCAGCGCACGAACAGCACGAACAGCTCTTCGAACAGACGCTCCGCATCCAGCTGCTCGGCGGCCCCACCCCGCGTCTCTTCCGCCCGCCCTACGGCTCCTTCGACGCCACCACCTTCAAGGAGTTGCGCGCCCTTCACATGCTGATGGTGCTGTGGTCCGACGACACCTCCGACTACGCCCTGCCCGGGGTCGCCACGATCGTGCAGCGCGCGCTCGCCGGCGCCCACCCGGGCGCCATCATCCTCATGCACGACGCCGGCGGGAACCGCTCGGAGACCGTCGCCGCGCTGCCCGCCATCGTCCGCGGGCTGCGCCGGCGCGGCCTCGAACCCGTGACGATCCCCCGCCTCATGCTCGACGACCCCCCGCCGCGTGGTCTGCCGATTCCAAGGAGCCTTGCGGGGGACTGATAATGAGACCTCGTCACCAAACGCAGCCTGCTAGGGCGCCGCTGAGCAAGCGAGGCAAGGACGCAGGGAGCGAAGTGTGCTCAGCACACGAGCGACCGAGGAC
The DNA here is from genome assembly GCA_963813765.1 of uncultured Solirubrobacterales bacterium. Taxonomy (GTDB): domain Bacteria; phylum Actinomycetota; class Thermoleophilia; order Solirubrobacterales; family Solirubrobacteraceae; genus Palsa-744. The sequence goes on along the minus strand of CAWFAB010000004.1, from coordinate 611,735 downwards.
GCAGCATCGCGCCGCTCAGCGACGTCCTAGCGCCCCAGCTGCACGGTCTTCACGACAAGCAGCGCCACCGCCACCACCAGGTAGCCGCGCAGCAGCAGCATCGCCGCGCGGCGGCCCGGCGACCACACGGGCCGCTCCAGCAGCGCCAGCGGGGGCATCGTCCACGCCTGGCGGCGCTCCTTCGACATGCTCGCCTCCCCCTCACCCGTGACCCCCACCGCCGCGCCCGCAGGTGCGCGGCGCAGCAGGACGTACCCCGCCATCGCAGCCAGGCCCGCCGCCAGCGCAATCGAGAGGTCCACGAACAGTTGGGTCACGTTCACCCGCGGGAACGCCGTGCTCGCCACCAGCACCAGCGAGAGCTCCACCAGCACCCCCACGATCGCCGCCGCCACCGCGTTCAGCCACGGCGCGTTCACCCACGGGCCCAGCACCGCGCGGTCGTTGCACAGCAGCAGCAGGAACACCGTCGCGCTCGGCAGCAGCACCCCCGCGAGCGCCTGCACCGAGGTCGTGATCAGCCCCAGCGGCGCCCCCGGCAGCAGCACGATTCCCGCCGCCGCCATCACCATCAGCGTGAACGTCCCGTAGAACAGCTTCGCGTCCCTCACCCCCCGGTGCAGCGAGTGGCTCGCCCCGAACACATCCCCGAAGGCGTACGAGGTCGAGAGCGTCACCGCCGCCGCGCCGATCAGCGAGGCGTTCAGCAGCACGATCGCAAAGCACGCCCCCGCCGCCGGGCCCACGTACCGGCGCAGCGAGGCCGCCACCGTGCCCGCGTCGGAGAAACCCCCCGCCGCCGGCGTACCCGCGAACGCGAACGCCGCCACCGCCAGGATCGCCCCCGCCCCGACCACCACCACGAACGCCCCCATCACCGTGTCCGCCCGCTCGTAGTTGATCCACCGCGGCGTGATCCGCTTGTCGATGATGTTCGACTGCTGGAAGAACAGCTGCCACGGCGCCACCGTCGTGCCCACGATCGCGATGATCAGCAGCACCGCCGTCGAGCTCGCCCCCCCCGTGATCGAGGGCGCCACCGTGTGCTGCGCGATCGCGCCGAAGTCCGGGTGCACCAGCACCAGCAGCGGAATCACCAGGAAGTTCGCCACCACGAACACGTACATGAACCGCTCCCAGCTACGGAAGCTCCCCGTCGCCGTGATCGCCACCAGCGCGAGCGCCGCCCCCGGCACCGCGATGAACCGGCTCACCCCGAAGTACTCCAGCGCCAGGCTCACCCCGATGAACTCCGTCACGATCGTCAGGAAGTTCAGGACGAACAGGTCCCCCACCGAGAACCACCCCCAGAAACGCCCGAAGCGCTCGTTGATCAGCCGCGCGTGCCCCACCCCCGTGACCGCCCCCAGGCGAATCACCATCTCCTGGTTGACGATCAGCACCGGAATCAGCAGCAGCAGCACCCACAGCAGGCTCGTCCCGTAGTTCTGCCCCGCCTGCGCGTACGTCGAGACGCCCCCCGCATCGTTGTCCCCCACCATCACGATCAGCCCCGGGCCCATGATCGCCAGCAGCGCCATCGCCCGCGAGCGCCAGCCGTGGCGCGCGCCCGTGTCGTGCATCCTGATCGTTCCCAGCGCCCCCCGGATGTCGCCGATGTGGGCCTCGTCGAGGACGGGCGGCACGCCCTCCGGGCGCGTCTGCGCGGGGCCCGCGCCGCGCGCGTTCGCCAACGCCTGCTCCTCGTCCAGCGTCGTCGGGTTCTCGGCCATCTCGGTCAACCTCCTTTCCATGCGTTTGGGACACGTCAAAACGGCGCACACGGGCGCAGACGTGATCCCGGGAAAGGCGGCTTAGGCCGGCAGGGACGAGCCCGACATGCGCGCGAGCGGCTGGGTACTTCGCGGCTGTTCTCGATCCATCCCAGCCTCCTTTCCGCGCATCTCGAGGACTCGTTCGGGGCTCAGCCTAGCATTGCCCAGCCTCAGTCGCGCACCAGCCCGAAGCGCCGCCGCCACCCCGCCGGCAGCGTCAGCTCCAGCACGTCGTCCACCGTGATCACCCCCACCACCCGCTGCTGCTCGTCCACCACCGGGAGCATCACCAGGTTGTAGTCCGTCATCGTCCGCGCCACCTCCGGCAGGTCCGCGTCCGTCTGCACCGACTCCGGCTCCCCCTCCGCCACCTTCGAGAGGAGCGCCCCCGGTTCGGAGCGCAGCAGCGTCACGACCGCCACCGAGCCCGCCAGCGTCCCCTCCGCGTCGTGCACGTACACCGTGCTCAGCATCCCCGGCGCGATCCCGCTCGCCCGCACCGCCGCGATCGCATCCGCCACCGATGACTCCCGCGCGAACTCGATGAAGTCCGGGCTCATCATCCCCCCCGCCGTCGCCGGGTTGTAGCCCATCAGCGTTTCGATCCTCCTGCGCCCCGCTGGCGGCAGCAGCGCCAGGATCCGCCCCCGCCGCTCCTGGTCGATCTCCCCGATCAAATCCGCCGCATCGTCCGGCGCCATCCGCGCCACCACCGCCGCCACCTGCGCGTCCGGGCGCTCCCGGATGAACTCCAGTTGGTGGTGCTCATCCAGCTCCTCGAACACGTCCGCCTCCAGCTCCCGGTCCTGCCCCACCGCCTCGATCAGCTCCTCCCCCTCGTCGTGCGAGGCCGCCTCCACCAGGTCCGCGATCTCCGCCGGGTGCAGGTTCGCCAGCTTCCGGTGCGAGAAGCGCAGGCGCGCGCTCGGCACGTGGCCCACGAACGGCTCCAGGTCCGTCCAGTCCAGGAACGGCCGGTCCCCCACCACCCTCCTCAGCGCCCGCGGCAGCGCTCTGCGCAGCTGCGCCCGCACGCTCGGGTCCACCCCCACCAGCCGCCACCACCCCTCGATGCACGCCAGCTCGATCTCGTGCGCGCTCACCAGCCGCGGCGGGTCCGCCTCCACGTTCACCAGCTTCCGCCCCAGCACATCCTGGCGCAGCAGCACCTCCCCCACGCGCCGCTCGAAACGCCCCAGGCTCAATTTCTGGCCCGCCAGCCGCGCCGCCCTCGCCTCCAGCGTCGCCACCCTGTCCACCGGCACGAACAGCTCCCGCCCCCCGATCCGCGCCTTCAACCCCGTCACCGGCGGGTACCCCCCATCCGCCAGGCGCACGATCACGTCCTCCACTCTCCCCAGCCGCTCCCCCGTGCGATCCAGCAACGGGCTGCGCAGCAGCATCGATAAATGCAACACTGGCTCGGGCAACGCACTCGATACGTTAGGGCATCCGCCGGAGGATCACGCGGGGGGCGGAGCGAGACTCGGGGCCAGGCGGGGCGAGACCTGGGGCCAGGCGAGGCGAGACCTGGAGCCGGGCGGGGGGCGCGAAGCCGGCCCCCGCCTTTCTTACGCGTCTTTTATGGCCCCACCCCATGATCGATCACGTGAGCGAACGCTCCACCCGCCCCTGGCCCACCTACCTGCTCGCCGCGCTCTGCGTCGGCGCGATCGTCGCCGCCGTGCTCGTCGTCGGGCCCGCGTCGGGCAGCCAGACCACCGTGACCCGCACGGCCACCGTCGCGCAGGGGGTCGTCCAGTCGACCGTCTCCGGCTCCGGCAATCTCCAGCCCATCAGCCAGCTGAACCTCGGCTTCAAGACGAGCGGGACGGTCACCAACATCTATGTGACCCAGGGGGAGCACGTCGTTCAGGGCCGGCTGCTGGCCACGCTCGACCCCCAGAGCGCCGAAGTGACGCTGGAACAGGCCAAAGCCACCCTTCTGTCCGCCGAAGCCAACCTCGCCACGGAGGAAGAAACCGACGGCGAAACCTCGACCGGCTCGGGGAGCGGCTCCGGCGCCGGCAACGCCCCCGCCGCATCGACCGGCTCGGGAGGCAGCTCGGGGAGCGGCTCCGGCGCCGGATCGACGACCTCGCGTGAACGCGAAAGCAAGGAATCGAGCTCCAGCTCGTCCCCGTCCAAGTCCTCCTCCTCCTCCTCCTCGTCCTCCTCGTCCAAGTCCACCATCAGCACCGCCACGCGCGAAGCGAACCTGGCGTCCGCGCGAGCCGCTGTCAAGAGCGACACGCTGACGGTACGCAGCGACGAGGAGGCCGTCCAGGACACCAAGCTGTTCGCGCCCGAGGACGGCACGATCGTCTCCCTCTCCGGCCAGGTCGGGGAAGTCGTGTCCGGCAGCGGGACGACGAGGGCTTCGAGCGCCGCCGGCTCCTCCAGCGGATCGGGATCGAGCGCGTCCGGGGCGGGCGCGTCCGGGGCGGGCCGCTCCTCCGCCGGCTCATCGAGCTCGTCCGGCGCCTCCAGCTCCTCCAGCTCCGCGTTCGCGGTACTCAGCGACCTCAGCTCGATGGAGCTCGTGGTGCCGCTGAGCGAATCGGAAATCGGCAACGTCAAGGTCGGCCAGATCGCCACGGTGACCGTCGAAGCGCTCGGAGGCCGCAAGCTCGCGGCTCACGTCAGCGAAGTCGCGATCCTCTCCACGAGCAACAGCGGGGTCGTCAGCTACGACGTCACCTTCCAGCTCGACCAGATGGAATCCGGCTTGAAGCCCGGCATGAGCGCCACCGCCGAAGTCGTCGTCAAGCAGGCCGAAGGCATCAACGTCCCCACCACCGCGATCTCCGCCGACACCGTGACCGTCGTGCGCAACGACAAGCACGTCCGCCAGCGCGTGGTCACGGGGCTGGCCGGCAACAGCTCGACGATCATCCTCAGCGGCCTTGCGCCAGGAGAAACGGTCGTCCTGCCCACCGCGACGACGACGAGCTCAGGCCGCACCTCGACGACCGGCCGCGGCATCGGCGGTCTGGGCGGCGGCGGAGGCTTCGGCGGCGGCGGTTTCGGCGGCGGCGCCGCCCTCTTCTTCCGGGGCGGCGGCTGATGCGACATCTTTTTCGGCACCCCCCCCGCGCGCGCACGCACACGCGCGCCCCCCGCGGCGAGCCCCTCGTCAGGCGCACGGCTCTCGACGGCGCCCGTCCCCGCCGCGACGGCCGACAGCCGCCCCATCCGGTCATAGAGGTGCACGAGGTCGGAAAGATCTTCGAGCTCGGCCAGATCCGGGTGCGTGCGTTGCGCAACGTCTCCTTGCACATCGACTCCGGCGATCTGGTGGCGATCATGGGCAGCTCGGGCAGCGGCAAGACCACGCTGATGAACATCCTCGGCTGCCTCGACATACCGACGAGCGGCCGCTACCTGATCGACGGCATGGACGTCTCCCATATGGACGACGACGATCTCGCCGACCTGCGCAACCGCAAGATCGGCTTCGTCTTCCAGAGCTTCAACCTCGTCCCGCGCACCTCCGCGCTCGTCAACGTCGAGTTGCCGCTCGCCTACGCCGGACTGAGGGGGGCCGAGCGCAGGCGGCGCGCCGAACGGGCATTGCATTCGGTGGGGATGGCCAACCGCATCCATCACCAGCCCTCCGAGCTCTCCGGCGGCCAGCAGCAGCGGGTCGCGGTCGCACGGGCGATCGTGACCAACCCCTCGCTGATCCTCGCCGACGAGCCGACCGGCAACCTGGACTCGCACACCACCGAGGATGTCCTGAAGATCTTCGCGCGCCTCAACGCAGAAGGACGGACCGTGGTCCTGATCACCCACGAGCCCGACGTCGCCGCCCAGACCAAGCGGATCATCCGGCTCAGCGACGGCGAAATCGTCGAGGACCGCCGCTCCGCGGGCGTGCACGACGCTCCGCCCGCGCCGCACGACCTGAAGTCCGCTCACCCCCGCCCGCCGGACCCGGGCGTCGTCGAGGCGCGGCCATGATCGGTTCGGAGATGTCGGTCAACCATCCGCTCGGCCCCCCCGTGGCGGAGGCGCATCCGTGATCGGCCCCGAGACACTGCGGATCGCGTGGAGCGGGATCACCGCGAACAAGCTCCGCTCGGGCCTGACGATCCTCGGGATGACGATCGGCGTCGCCTCCGTGATCATCCTGATAGCCGTCGGCAACGGCTCCTCCAAGGCCGTCTCCTCGCGCATCCAGAGCCTCGGCACCAACGTCCTGATCGTGCAGGCCAGCGGCGGCTTTCGCGGCGGCGCGCGCGCCTCGACGGCCGCGACGGTGTCCTTGACCAAGGCCGACGCCGCGGCGCTTCAGAACCCCGGCCTCGCCCCGGACGTCCTGAACGCCTCCCCGGTCGTGAACGCCTCCGGCGTCAAACTCGTCTACGGCAGCTCCAGCTACGAACCCTCCTCCTTCGTCGGCACGACACCCTCCTACCTCTCCGCCCACAGCTACCGCATCGCCGAAGGCGCCGCCTTCACCGCGGCCGACGTCTCCGAACACCGGCGCGTCGCGGTGATCGGCCAGGAAATCCTGTCGGAACTCTTCGGCGGGGCGAGCCCCGTCGGGCAGAACATGAAGATCAACGGCGCCAACTACGAAGTGGTCGGGGTGCTCGCCAAAAAGGGAACGAACGGCGCCACAAACGAGGACGACATCGTGATGGCCCCTCTCACGACCGTCCAGAGCTCGCTGACCGGCACCGGGCCGATCGGCTCGATCACCGTCCAGGCGACCTCCGAATCGACGCTCGGCGCCGCGGAAGCGGAGGTCACGCAGATCCTCGACGAACGCCACAGGATCAAGAACACCGCCGAACCGGGCTTCAGCGTCCTCAACCAGGGATCGCTCCTGGAAACCACGAGCTCGACAAGCTCCGTCTTCACGACCCTACTCGGCGAGGTCGCCGCGATCTCGCTGCTCGTCGGCGGGATCGGCGTGATGAACATCATGCTCGTCTCCGTCACCGAGCGCACCCGCGAGATCGGCATCCGCAAGGCGATCGGCGCCCGCCGCTCCGACATCCTCACCCAGTTCCTCACCGAGGCCGTCCTCGTCTCGCTCTTCGGCGGCCTCCTCGGCGTGGCCGTCGGCGTGCTCGGCTCCCAGTTTGAAATCGCCGGGGTCCATCCGGAAGTCGCTTCCTACTCGATCCCCCTCGCCTTCGGCGCCGCCCTCGCCTCCGGCCTCTTCTTCGGCACCTACCCCGCCGCCCGCGCCGCCGCGCTGCGGCCGATCGAAGCGCTGCGCTTTGAGTGATCCATCTTCCCCCCACCAGGAGCCCGCAATGCCCCCCCAGGAGCCCATCCCGCCCCGCGAGGAACCCCACCAGAAACCCGCCGGCGACAACACCGCCGTCCAGTCCTCCGCCGCCCAGGCTCGGGAGGAGGCTCACGAGCCGGTCGAAGAGCAGGACGAGTGGCTCGAGGAGCCCGAGGAGCTGCCCCGCCGGCCGCGCCGGCGGCTGCTCGGGGTGGACGCCAGTCTCAAACTCGCGCTCTTCGGCGTGCTCCTGCTCGCCTGCGGCTTCATCGGCGGCGTGCTCGTCGAGAAGGGGCAGACCTCCTCATCCTCCGGCTCCGCCTCCGCCTCGGGCGCGGCGGCCGGCTTCGCCTCGCGCTTCCGCGCCCTGCGCGAAGGCACGTCGGGCAGCGGCACGAGCACCACTTCGACCGGCAGCGACTCGAGCGGCGGCGGGACGGGCAGCGGCTCCACCGGTGGAGGCTTCGCGGGGCGCCTCGGCGGCTTCGGGGGGGCAGGCGCCTCCAGCGCCACCGTCGGCGAAGTCTCCTACATCAGCGGGAGCACCCTGTACGTGACCGACGCCGAAGGCAACACCGTCAAGGTCACCACCTCCCCCGCCTCCTCCGTCACCAAGACCGTCAAAGCCGACCTCCACGGCATCCACCCCGGCGAAACCGTCGTCGTCCGCGGCGCCAAGGGCTCCGGCGGCGCCGTCAGCGCCGAATCCATCAGCGTCGGCGCCGGGGGCGGCCTGGAAGGCGGAGGCGGACAGGCTCTCTTCGGCAGATGAGGGCTTCGGCCGATTCCCACGATCGATTTGTGCGGGTCTTTAGGTCCATAAGTCAAACTCCCCCCACACACATCATCCGCAACACACCTCACGGGCCTGTCCAGTCCAGCGATGAGATCCGGCCCGGGGGCCACCCCGGCCGGGGACGTCCGGCCCGCAGACGCATCACCGACAAAGGAGTCCCATGCCTCACATCAGCACCAAGGGCCGCGCACCCGCGGTCTCCGCGTTCCTGATCCTGCTGCTCGCCGCTGTGGGATTGGCGGCCTGCGGCGGCTCTTCCAGCACCACCACCACAACCAACGCGGCTGCGACCGGCGCGAGTACGGGCGGCGGTACCACGAACCCCGGCACACCCTCCACCGGGACCTCCTCCACGGGCGCCCACCCCGCCGGGCAGCCCAATGCCGGGCGCTTCACCGCGGTGCGTGAATGCCTGTCGAAGAAAGGCATCACCCTCCCCCAGCGCACTCCCGGCGTTGCGGGTCTGGCGGGCAGCGGCGGCATCAAGATGCCCAGCGGCATGACCCACGCACAGCTCGCCGAAGCGCTCAAGAGCTGCAACGTGAAATACGCGGGCGGCCGCGTTGCCCAGCCCGCCCATGCCCTCCCCGCCCGCTTCCACAATGTGCTCGCGCGCTTCGCCGCCTGCCTGCGCCAGAACGGGGCCAACGTGGGTGAACCAAACACCTCCGGCAAAGGCCCGATCTTCAACACCAAGGGCATCAACACCGGCAGCCCCCAGTTCCGGGCCGCCGCGATGAAGTGCAGGACCACGCTGTTCGGAACGCCACCGCGCAAAACCGGCTCCAGTTCCGCGAGCGCCGGCGCCACCGGGTAGGGGCCGAGCCCCCGCCCGACTCCGCGCACGGCCCCCGCGACCCCCGCCGGACGGGCGCCGAGCGGCGCAGCCGGCAGACAGAAGCGACGATCAGGCGCCCGCGGCCACGTGGAGGGATAGGCCCTTAGCCGTGGGCGCCAAGTTCGCGGTTGGTGGGAGCAGCCTGCGGGTCGCGGATCGCCGCCGTGCTCGGCCCGGCGGCGACCGTCGGCTTCGGCAGCGCCGCGATGCGCTCGATCAGCTGGCTCCACTGCGCCTCGCTCAGATCGCCGGTCACAGCCAGCGGCGAGGAGGCCGTCGGACTGGCCGCCGCCGCGTGGGCCGCCGCGGGCCGCGGTGGGAGGAAGTCGATGTGAATGTGGTCCCAGCCGGACGGGAGCGCCTGCGTGGTGGGAGCTTCCGGGTACCTCATGAGGCTCACGATCCGGTGCGGCGCAAACCGCCCGCGGAGGGTGAGCAGCGTGCGGATCACCGCATCCGCGATCGTCCCCCGACCCTGATGACCTGCGACCGGGACGCCATTGATCGCGGAGATGTCCACCCCCGTGCCGCTCTCCCGCGCCGCCGTACGCCCGGAGGCGGGGCCCACGCCTGACGCGACGCTCAGGCCGAATGCCGAGTGAGGGTCGCGCGGGCACCGCAATCCCGCCACCGTCGGCTGCAGGCCGCCGCGGGAGAGGAACTCCAGCACCGCCAGCACCCGCCTGTCGGCCGTCCCCGCCGCCACATCCCGGCGACCGCACGCACTGAGCTGGATCGCCGCGTCCGCCAGCACCGCCCGCTCCAGTTCTCCCTTGGACATCAGCAGCGCCTCACCCGCGGTCGCGCCGAGCAGCGCACCCGGGCCCCTCGAGCCCTTCGGGTGCAGCGCCGTGTCGAGCTGCCTCCAGTTCGCCAGCAGCGGCCGGGTGTCGATCGTCCCATTGTCCCCCGCGGGACGCACCGCGAAGCGCAGCCGCCCCGCACTCGCGCCCACCGGCGTGTTCAGGTGACCGAGCACCGTGCCCTCGGAGACGATCGAGCCGGTCCGCAGCTCGAGCCAACGGCCGTTCCCCACACTCGCGGACCGCGCCGCGCGGGCCGCCGCGGTCCGCGCAATCGGATTGCCGGGGTGAGCAAACAGGCGCACCCTGCCCATCCCCGGGGGCGCCGTTGCGCCTTCGGATTCAGTTGGGATACCCGCCCGCCCGCTCACCGGCGCAAGCGCCCGCGCCTGGCGAGAGGAAACCCTGAGGGTCACCGGCGACTGGTGGCCCGCGCTCGCGGGCAGCGTCGGCGCCGGGTCCCGCGGCGGTTCGCCACCCGTGCCGGCGCCCCGCGCCGAGCCGGCCTCGGCTGAGCCGCCCGACATAGAGCCAACCTGACTGGCGCCGCCCCGAGCGAGGGCGGACGAGCCTCCCGACGCCCCCGCCGGCCGAACGGCGCGCTCGAGCGGCGGGACGGGGCGATAGCGGGGGGCGATGCTGCCGAGGCCGGCATACGTGAAGACATCCCCGTAGATGTCGCGCAGCACCAGGTAGCGGCCCAGCGCGTGGGAGCGTCCGAGGTGCACGATGCGCCCGTTCTCCACCGCCACCGCCGGGGCGCCGGGAGCGCCGAGGAGTTCGACCAGCTGCGAGGCCCTGGCGGGTGCGTTCGCGGCGGCTTCAGCGCGTCGTGCCGCCACCTGTGGAGGGGGCGGCGGGGTGAGGCCGGGCCGAACGCCGGCGCCCGCCGCGGCGGGCTTCCCACCGGCCGCGGCCGGGTCGGAGGCGCCACCCGCCGCCGTGGCATGCGCGGAGGAGGGGGCGGGTGGGGTACCAATAGCTGCGTTCGCAGCCGCGTCCGCAGGAGTGGGCGCAGTGCTCAAGGGCACCGCGCCCGCGGTTGCGCTCGAGGAACCGCCTGCCCCGGACGGCCCCCCCGGGGCGGGGATTCCGGCCGGTGCACTCCCAGCGGCCCCGCCGCCCGGCAGGGCCACCCCAAGACCGCCGGCTATTGAAGCCCCCCCGCCCCCACGCGCGCCCCGGGGGTTGGCGGGCGGCCGTCGACGAGACCGGTGAGCGTGCCCACCACCGACCGGGGGTAGCCGGCGATCAGGCGCGCGCGCAGCAGCACCGATTCCACGTATTCCTGGGAGTGGTTGTAGGCGAGGATCGCGGCGTGCAGGTTCTGGGAGGCGCCCGCGGCGTGCAGGTAGCGCGCGGCGGCGAAGATCGCGTCCACCGGGTTGTAAGGGTCCGCGTAACTGGCGTTCGTCGCGTCCACCCCGTACTGCAGCCACGTCGCGGGCATGAACTGCATCCACCCCACCGCCCCCGCCGTGGAGACCGACAGGTCGGTGCCGTAGTTGGTCTCGACTTCGTTGATCGCCGCGAGAATCTGCCAGGGGACGTCGTACTGGAACGCAGCCGCCTGGTAGATCGGGAGCAGGAAGAGCGGGATGCGGTAGAAGTCGAGCGCCTGCGCCGACACCGCGGAGCTCGCAAACAGCAGCGCCTGCGGGAGGGTGGGATTCAATTCCCCGCCCGCCACCAGAGGAGCCGGCGCCACGCCGTTGGGGGTGCCGGCGGGGACCGTGCTCGGCCCGTTCTTCTGAGCGCCTTCGCCAGCCGGCTTGGAGCCGCCTGAGCCCGACCCGCCGGCGCCTTCCCTGCCGGAGCCGGCGTTCGTGACGCTGGCCCCGTTGCGCCTGCCGGGGGTGACCTGCTGCTTGCGCTGCACCACCACCGTCGGTCCCGCGCTCGGAGCGCTGGAGGCGGGGGGGTTTTCCGCGGGCGTGGAGGGCGTCGTCGAGGTGCTGGTGGGCGCGGTGGCGGGACCGGAGGGCGCGGGCGCCGTCGATGTCGTCGTGGACGATTCGGGGGAGGATCCGCTACCGCCCTGTGTCGGTGCGGGCGCCTGAGGGCTGGTCGCGGTGACCGGCGGAGACGGGGTTTCGGTCGTCCCAGTGGGGCCCGCGGGCGTTTCGGCGCCGAGCGCCCCGCCCGGGAGGGTCCCGCCCAAGCCGGCTGCCGTGAGACCGCTGCCTGCCAGCGCAAGCGCGGCGCGGCGTCCCCAGCGGCGCGGGGAACTCATCCGCGGCCTCCCCGCGGTGCTTTTGTGTGGTCGTCGTGTCGCATGTGCACACCGAAGGGCGGGCCGCACTCGCGGGACCCGCCGCCCCGGCTGGGGTTCATATCGGCAGCGAAGCACCTCGCGGTAAAGGATTTGTAATCTCGCCCACACACAGGCCCGCACGGACGGAGGCATGTCGAGCCGAGATTTCCCATATCGGCGGGGGCGGCTGCACTGTACAGACCCCCGAGGCGGAGCCCCCCACCGTGGCCGGATTGCTGACTTTGCGCAGGATCTGTTGCAAAAGCGCAGGGTTTTCGAGCGGGCGGAGCCTGGCTGATCGCTCCGATCCGTCGGCCCGCGGGTTGGAAAGATAGAGGCTTACGCATGTACTCCACACCCAACACGGAGTTGCAATCGAAGCTGCGGACGGGTACGGTCCGAGGGTCGCAGTCGAGGGCTGCCGCGTGCGTATTGGCATCCGAGCACCGAGCGCCAGGCTCGCGGGCTGCCAAGGAAAGAGCGAGGGGGAGGTACTCAGCATGTCCAGAGCCAGAGTTCTCGTAGCAGCCGCAGTCGCGTGCGTGTGCCTCATCGTCGCCGCGGCCGCGTGGGCGGCGGAGACCCTGGAAGTGACCGCGGGCTTCTCCCCGGACAAGCTGGGTTCGCCCACCAATGTCCACGGGACCGCGACGATCGGCTCAACCGAAGGGGGCCTGCCGTCGCCGATCAAGGAAGCCACGGTGATGGGCCCGGCGGGCCTCTCGGTGGACGTCAAGGGCGTGGGCACGTGCGATCCCGCCAAGCTCGAAGCCTCGCTGGAACCGAACGTCTGCCCAAAGAGCTCCAAAGCCGGCTTCGGAGGCGGCGTGGGCGAGTACGAACTGGCCAAAGAAAGACGCGAAGAGCCGTTCACCCTCAACTTCTTCAGAGCGCCCAACGAAAACGGGCACCTCGTGCTGCTGGCGTTCCTCAACGCGATCTCCCCCGTCTCGGTGCAGCTCGTGCTCAAGGCGCAGATCGTCAACGAGCCCAAGCCCTACGGACTCGGCTTCACCTTCCACGTACCGCTGATCGAAACGCTCCCCGGGGCCTCGCCGGCATCGGCGAAGAGCATCTTCATCACGCTGGGCGCCGCCAACGCCGCCTACTTCGAGCCCGTCAAAGGCAAGCGCAAGCTGGTCCACGTGAAGGGGATCGTCGTCCCCAAGAAGTGCCCCCGCGGCGGCTTCCCCTACGCGACACAGATCACCTACTACGACGGGTTGACGAACACCGTCAAGGGCACGATCCCCTGCCCGCACAGGTAGGCGCCGGCGTGGACGCCCCGCACCTCACCGCGAGCTCCCCGCCCCTCAAAGCCGGCCCCTCGCGCATCGCTGCCATACGCCCCGTCCGGCCTCCGCTCGGTCGCCGGGCGATCCACGCCCTCGTCGCGTGCGTAGCGCTCGCGGTGGGGCTCTCGACATGCGCCGCGTCGCGCGCCGCGGCCTCGGAAACGGCGGCCGCGATCAGGCCGTCGTTCTCGCCGGACCGGCTCGGCGCGAAGGCGGCCTTCACCTTCACAGTCCACTTCACGGGCGGGGAATTCGGAGTGCCCTCGCCGGTGCGCAGGGCGGTGGTGCACCTCCCCCCGGGGCTCCAGATGCACATACCCAGCCTTCGCAGCTGTACGAGAGCGCGGCTGCAGGCGCGCGGGGCGAGTGGCCGCCCGGCGCGATCGGAGATCGGGGTCGGACACGCGCTCGCGGACATCCACGCGGGTGCGGGGATCGAAAGCGAGGAAGCCACGGTGTGGGCATTCCTCGGCCCGCTGCAGGCCGGCAACCCGACGATCGAGATCCTCGGCCAGGGCTACACCCCGCTCGACGAGCGGGTGGTCATCACCGCCACCGTGCTCCCCGATCACCCCCCCTACGGCGAAGAGCTCGTGATGTCGGTCCCCGCGATCCCCTCGATCCCCTACGAGCCGAACGCGTTGACCGTCTCCTTCTCGCTGACCGTCGGCGGCGCGCGCTTCAGGAAGCACAACCCCAACACGGTCGTGCTGCCCTCCAGATGCCCCGCCGGCGGCTTTCCGTTCGCCACTGAATTCACCTACGAAGACGCCACCACGAGCACCACGCGGGCGACGGTCCCCTGCCCGTAGCGGCCTGAGCCGGCGGATCTGTACCCTTAGGCCATGGAAGCGATCCTCTCGATCCTGCAGGTCGCCATCTCGGTGGTCCTGATCTTCCTCGTGCTGATGCACTCGGGGAAGGACTCCGGGCTCTCCGGCGCCTTTGGCGTGGGCAGCGGCACCGGCCCGCTGGGGGGAGGATCACTGGTGGAGCGCAACCTCAACCGCTGGACCGTCTTCTTCGCGGTCCTGTTCGTCGGAAACACGATCCTGCTCCTGAAGAAGCCCTGGTAGAGGGTGGCGCAGCCGGCCGGAGGCCGGCGAGCCGGGCCCCTCTTCTTCGGTTGTCGGCTCCAGCTGGTCGAGGATCGCGAGGGCCTCGGCGCGCAGGGCGCCGCCGGTGGCCTCGTAGTCCTCGCGGGAGAGCTTGCCCGTGGCGTAGTCGAGCTCGAGCTTCGCGCAGCTCGCGGTACTTGACCTCGCGGGCCCGTTCGAGGGCGGCGAGCTCGGCGGGCGCGAGAGCGGCGCCCTCTGCAACCGCGCGGCCACCGAACGCGGGCAGGCGCCCGGTGGGACGCCCGCGAACGCGTAGAGCCGCGCGCCGGCGAAGAGAACCAAGGGAGGGCGAGAGCGCGAGCAGGCCCCCGCCGAAGACGATCAGACCGCCGATCCAGATCCACATGACCAGCGGGGAGACGAGCAGGTGAAACTGCGCGGGGGGCGGGTGCTGGAGGTATTCGTGGGCGAGCACGTCGATCGCGATCAGGCCCTCGTCGGGTCGCGTCATCGGGATCTTTTCGTTGCCGATCGCGACGATCCGCTTCAGCCGCGGCGTTTCGATTTCGGGGGCGATCGCACTCCAGATGTCGCGCGTGAGGCCGGCGTTGATGCCCACGCTGCTGACGGGCTGGCCCCCGATCAGGTGCCCCACCGAGCCCTGGGAGGCTTCCTGAGATTCGTAGAAGTCCTCGCTGGGGCGCAGCGTGGTGACGTAGCGTCCATGCTTGGTGACCCGCAGCACCGCGCCGATGTTGAGCATGGAGCCGGTGTGCGTGGGGTCGTAGCGGGGGGTGAGGGTCGCGGTGGGGCGCACGTAGCGGACGGCGTAGGCGCCCACCCGCGTGGACTGCCCCGGAGAGAGGCTCAGCTCGGAGACGTGCTGGAAGGAGGAGGAGGCGGCCACGCCGATGAACAGGACGGCCATCCCGACGTGCACGATGTAGCCGCCGTAGCGGCGGCGGTTGCGCCGGATCAGCCCGAGCAGCGCGAGCGGGGGGCGTCGCCGGAGGCGGCACGGCGCGCGCGGCCCCCCCGCCAGAGCTCCTGCGCGACGGTGCCGAGTGCGAACGCCGCACAGCAGAACATCGCGATGGCTGTGGGCTTCTGGGTGATGCCCGCCGCGATCAGCGCCGCCAGCGTGAGGAGCGCCGCGGCGAGGGGCGCGGCGAGGTTGCGGAGCACCCCCCTGGGGGTGGCGCGCCGCCAGGCGATCACGGGCCCGACGCCGGAGAGCAACACGAGGATCAGCGCGAGCGGGACGGTGTAGCGGTCGAACCACGGCGGCCCCACCGAGGCGGCCTGGCCGGTGAGGGCTTCGGAGATCTTGGGGAACCAGGTCCCCCAGAAGATCACGAAGGCGAGCCCGACGAGCACGAGGTTGTTGAACAGGAAGATCGCCTCGCGCGAGAGCAGCGAGTCCAGGCGATGGGTGCTGCTCAGCCCATCGCGGCGCGAGACCACCAGGTAGATCGAGCCCGCGATCAGCGCGGCGATCAGCACGAGGAAGGGCACGCCGAGCGTCGCCCCCCCGAAGGCGTGGATCGAGTCGAGGATCCCGCTGCGCACGAGGAAGGTGCCCATGATCGCTAGCGTCCCGGTGGCAAGCGCGAGCGAGACGTTCCACACCTTGAGCATCCCGCGGCGCTCCTGGATCATCAGGGAGTGCAGGAACGCGGTGCCCGTCAGCCACGGCAGCAGAGAGGCGTTCTCGACGGCGTCCCACCCCCAGTAACCCCCCCAGCCGAGCTCCGAGAAGGACCAGCTGCGCGCCGAGTAGGATGCCGACCCCGAGGAACAGCCAGGCGGCCAGCGCGAAGCGGCGCACCACCGCGATCCACTCGCCGTCCACGCGCCGCGCGATCAGGGCGCCCATCGCGAAGGCGAGCGGCACCGTGCAGAGGGTGTACCCCGAGTAGAGCATCGGGGGGTGGATCATCATCGTGGGGAAGCGCAGCAGGGGGTCCAATCCCAGGCCTTCGGCGGGCGCCGGGCTGGTGGTGGTGAAGGGGTTTGCGTAGAAGACCATCAGCGAGACGAAGAACCCGCCGAAGCCGAGCAGGATCGCGGTCGCGTAGGAGGCGACCTCGCGCAGGCGCTTGCGCGTGAGGAACAGCGCGAGGCTCGACCACAGCGAGAGCAGCCAGGCCCACAGCAGCAGGGAGCCTTCCTGCGAGGACCACACCGCGGCGGCGCGGTAGAGCAGCGGGGTGGTGCGGCTGGAGGTGTCGGCGACGGCGTTGAAGGCGAAGTCGTTGCCCAGGAAGGCGATCTCGAGCACCAGCATCGCCACGGTGAGCAGACCGGCGAGCGCGTACACCGAGCGTCGCCCCGCGAGCGAGAACTCGGCCCGCCCGCTGCGCGCCCCGTAGATGGAGACCGCGATGCCATACGCGCACACGATCAGCGCGAGCACGAGGCAGACGTGTCCGAGGAGCGCCATCAGCCCCTACCGCCGCCGACAGCTCGCCTGGAGAGCCCCGTGGGCGTTGACCTACCCGCCTGGCCGACGGTGGGGTGCGCGGTGCAGGACACCTCAAGCGTTCTGCTTCTCAGAGGATGGGGCGGTCTTGTACTTGGAGGGGCACTTGGTGATGAGGGAGTCGCGTTCGCCGATGTACCGATCGCCCTGCTTCTCCACGGTGACGATGACCTCGCGCCCTTCGCGGAAGGGATCGGGGACGACGCCGGTGTAGGCAACCGAGACCGCGGTTGACCCCGGGGTCCCCGACGCTGAAGTTGAGCACCCTCCCGTCGTGGTGCACGGAGTCGGGGAGGACCTTCCCGGTGAGCTGATAGCTGCGGCCGGGCTGCGCCTCGCGGAGCAGCTGGCTCGGTGTGAGCGCGGGGCTCGAGGCGTTGAAGCTGGTGTAGATCAGGGCGCTCGCCAGCACCACGGCGGCGCCGAGCGCCACCACCAGCCGCACCGTGCGCTTGCGGGCGGGGTTCATCGCGCCCAGTATCTCAAACGATTGCCAGGGAATCGCCGCTCGACAGCGAAACCTTGACCGGAGTTCCGCAGTTCGTAGGGTTGCGGCGGGCTTTTGGCCCCGGTTTTCCTTGAAGAATGGGGGTTTGGCGCGGCTGGAGGCTGAAACGCTGTAGGCACACGAGTCAGGCTGGACCGTTTGGTTCCGTCGGAAGTAGTCGCTAGTCTTGTAGGTGCATGTATCTGCGCGAGACGAAGCGGCGCAACGCGGACGGGAGCGTGGTCTCCTACCTGGCGCTGGCGCAGAACGTGCGCGACCCTGACACCGGCGTGCCGCGCGCGGAGATCGTTCACCGCTTCGGTCGCGCCGACCGGGTCGACCGTGAGGCGCTGGGGCGGCTGGTGCGCTCGATCGGCCGCTTCCTTGATCCAGCAGACGCGGTCAGGGCAACGACGGCGGGTGAGGTGCGCGTGCTGGACTCGCGGGCGATGGGCTCGTGCTGGCTGGCCGACCGGCTGTGGGAGCGCCTTCAGATCGGCGGGGCGATCATCGCGGCGGGCGGCGGGCGGCGTCTTGAGGCCGAGGCGGTGGAGCGGACGATCTTCGCGATGGTCTCCAACCGTCTGTCGGTCAAGCCGCTGTCGAAGCTCGCCGGCTGCACCTGGGTAGCGGAGCGGGCGTTCATCGAGGGGCTCGCCGAGGTCTCCGATGATGCCTGCTACCGGGCGATGGACTTCCTGCACGCCGCACTTGATGGGCTGCAGGAGCAGGTGTTCTTCTCGGTGGCCAGCTTGTTGGACTTGGAGGTCAACCTGCTGTTCTTCGACACCAGCTCGACCTACTGGGAGACGGACACGCTGCCGCAGGAGCTGATCGAGGATGACGATGACGGGCACGGCCCGGAGGAAGAGGTTCAGCGCGGCGTCACCGAGCGCGGCCGGCGCGTCTACTGTAAGCACAGCAAGGATCATCGGCCCGACCTGCCGCAGGTCGTGGTCGGGATGGCCGTCACGCGCCAGGGGATCCCGGTCAGGGTGTGGACCTTCCCGGGCAACAGCTCAGACCAGGCGATCATCCGCAAGGCCAGAGACGACCTGCGCGACTGGAACCTCTCGCGCGTGATCTGGGTGCTCGACCGCGGCTTTCAAAGCGAGCGCAATCGCCGCTACCTGCAGCGCGGCGGCGGCCACTACATCGTCGGCGAAAAGCTCCGTCATGGCACCAAGGAGGCTCGGGCCGCGCTCGCCCGCCAGGGCCGCTACCACACCGTGGCAGGCAACCTGCGCGTCAAGCAGGTCCGCGTCGATGAGGGCACCTACCGCGACCGCTTCGTGATCTGCCACAACCCCGAGCGCGCCCGCCGCGACCAAGTCGTGCGCGAGCAGATCCTCGCCCGCCTGAGCGAGCGCATCGCTGGTTCCGATGCGCTCACGGCCCCCAAGCGCCGTGAGCTCTACGGCGCGCTGCAGACCAAGCCCGCGTTCAAGCGCCTGCTGCGCCAGACACCGACCGGCAAGCTGCGCATCGACCGCGCCGCCCTCGCCCAAGAGGCGAAGCTCGACGGCAAGTTCCTGTTACGAACATCGGATGAGAGCCTCACCGCCGAGGACATCGCGCAAGGCTACAAGGCGCTTTATGAAGCCGAGCGCGGCTGGCGCGATCTGAAGTCGACGATCGACATGCGCCCCGTCTACCACCGCCGCGAAGATCGCATCGAGGCGCACGTCCAGCTCTGCTGGCTGGCACTGCTACTGCTACGTGTCGCCGAGACCGAGGTCGGCAACACGTGGCGCAACATCCGCAACGAGTTCGACCGCATGCACCTCGTCACGCTCTCAACCAGCCAGGGCACCATCTCCCAACGCACCGAGCTCACCACCCGCCAACGCCATATCCTGCGCGCGCTCAAGCTCCCCGAGCCACCCCTCTTCTACGACTTCACCCCAACAGCCGACCCGCCCGAGTAGACCTCGCCCCGGCCACGCACCCGGCGGCCCACGCACCGTAGACACACGCGGTCAACCGCGCTCCACGCCCAAAACCCCTGCTCAGAGCCACATTCTGAGGCATCCGTGTGCCCCACTTCTGCGGAACTCCGGCTTGGGGCATGACGGGAGTCTTAGTGGATAGAGAGCTGTGAGACCAAGCCTCCGCCATCCGACCGGCGACCGGCGCCAGGCGCGCCGCACGCGGGGTGCCCACCGACCCGCCCCCGCGCCGGAACCCGACGCCGCCGCACAGGAGCCCGACATCGCCGCACAGCGGGTGCGCGAGGCGGGCGGCCCGACAGACCTCGCCTCCTACTCCTGCCAGTGCGGCTATCTATTCACGGCCGCGGTGACCACCACCGTGGAGTGTCCCCACTGTGGGACCTCGCAGGCTTGGTAGTTACCGGATCTGCATCCCCGAAGCCGTCCTCCCCCTCACGCATCTCGTGGGGCATTCTGTCCGCGGACCGTTCGCCACGACTGCCAGGTGATGCGCAGGATCACGAGCGTGATTCCGAGGCCGATGATGGGATCGGCGATTGGTGCTCCGAGCGCGACGACGATCGCGGATGCGATCACCGCGAGGCTTACGTATGCGTCGGCTCGGGCGTGGTGTCCGTCGGCGATGAGGGCGACGCTGTCCAGACGTCGCCCGGCGCTCAGGCGGATACGGGCTGCGAGGAAGTTGCCCGCATAGCCGATCGCGCCGGCAAGCGCGAGTGCTGCCAGGTGCGTGGGCGCGGTCGGATGGAGGAGGCGCTGGATGGCCTCGATGCCGGCCACGCAGGCGCTGATGAAGATCGCCGCCACGACTGCAATGCCCGCCCGTCGCTCCGCGAGCTGGGAGCGCAGGGCGAACGCGATCCCCAGCGGGACGGCGGTGAGGGCGTCGCCGAAGTTGTGGATCAGGTCCGCGAGCAGCGCGATGCTGCCGCTCGCGAGGAACACGGCCGTCTGAGCCGCCGCGGCGATGCCAAGTACCGCGAGCGAGAGCGAGACCGCATGGATGCCTGCGCGAGAGCGCTTGATGCTCTCGTGTATGAGCCCGTGGGAGTGGCCGTGTTCTCCTTGGGAGTGGCCGCGGTCTTCGTGCTCGTGGGAAGGATCGTGGGTGTGGGCGTGCCGCTCGACCACGTGCTCGGACCGCCGCACGGCCAGTCCGAGATGGCGGTGGGGCCCCGTGTGGGGATGGCTGTGCACACGCCTGCCGTGCCTGTGGGTATTGGGATCGGCGCTCGCGGGGACGCTTGAAACCACGGCTTCAAGCTAACGCAGCAGTCGGCTGAGCGATCACCGTCGACGCGATCCGCCCCTCGCATCCACAGCTTTAGTCGCATACAACGATATAGTTGTGATACTGTGCTGGCATGGTCACAGCTACGAATGTTCCGCACCCGCTTCCGGCGCCGCTCGTCGAGGTGATCGCCGAGCGCTTTCGTGTCCTGGGCGAGCCGATGCGCATCCGTCTGCTCGACGCTCTACGGGAGGCTCCGGCGACCGTTCAGGAGCTCCAGGTGGCGACGGGCGCCTCGCAGCAGAACGTCTCCAAGCATCTCGGTGTGCTGCTGCGCAGCGGGCTGGTGAGCAGGCGCAAGGAGGGCAACTTCTCGCTCTACGCCATCGCCGACGAGGGCGTGTTCGAGCTGTGCGAGCAGGTCTGCGGTGGCCTGCGACGCCAGTTGGACGAGCTCGACTCACTACTGCCGGGAGGAGCGACCCGATGACTGCAACCGCATGCACCCCCGCGGAGGCGCCCCTATGAGCGCCACCGCCGCGCCTCCCGTTGCAAGGCCCATCGAGCCGCCGACCCGGCACGTCCCCCGGATGGGCCCGATCGGCCACCTCGGGCGCTACACGGCCACGCATCTGCGCACGGTGCTGGCCGGCTGGCTGCTGGTCGCGTTGGTGCTCGGGTTCTTCGCACCGCGTGTGGAGAAGGCGCTCTCGGGTGCGGGCTGGGAAGCGAGCGGCTCGCAGTCGGTTCAGGCGCGCAAGCTCGTCGAACGCGACTTCGCCGGTCTCGGCAGCTACGGCCTGATGACGGTCGTCTACTCGCCGACCCAGACGGTCTCCAGTCCTACCTTCAGGTCGACGATCGCCCGTGTGGAGCAGACGTTGCGGGCGAACGGTGCGGTGCGCACCGTCCTCGCGCCGACGCCCGGGCTGTCGATCTCACGCGATGGTCACACCGCGATCGTGCAGGCCGGCGCGGCGCGCGACCCCAACCGCATGGTCGCCGCCGCCGACAGCCTCGAGGGCACGCTGCACAGGCTCTCCAGCGGCGCGGTGCGCGTCGATCTGACCGGCGCGGCCGGCATGTGGTCGGACTTCAACGCGGCCAACCGCTCGGCGATGCTGAAGTCCGAGGTCATCTCCTGGCCGGTCACGCTCGGGATCATGCTGCTCGCCTTCGGCTCGCTGGTGGCCGCCGGCCTGCCGCTGATGCTCACGATGCTCGGCCTGCTCGCGGCCGCCGGCTCGCTCTACCTCGGCACCCAGATCCTGCCGATCTCGATCTGGGCGATGAACTTCGCGCTGATGTTCGCGCTCGCGCTGGGTATCGACTACGCGCTGTTCATCGTGATGCGCTTCCGTGGCGCCTTCTTCGGCTCGAGGCTCGACGCCGAGGAGGCCACGGCCGTGACGATGGACACCGCCGGCAAGGCAGTCCTGTTCAGCGGCCTGACCGTGCTGATCTCCCTCACCGCAGTGATGCTCGTCCCCAGCCCGGCCTTCCGCAGCATGAGCCTGGGCATCATGCTCGCGGTCATCTTCGTGCTCGCGGCCACGCTGACGCTGCTGCCGGCGGTGCTGGCCAAGCTCGGCCCCAAGGTCGACAACCTGTCGCTGCCCTGGGCGCACTCCAGCGAGCATCGTTCGCCGCGCTTTGCCGCCTGGGGCGAGCGCCTGTGGCGCAACCCCCTGCGCTACGGCCTGCTTGCGATCGTGGCGCTCGCCGTCCTGGCCATGCCCGTGCTGTCGCTGAAGACCTCGATGCCCTCGATCAAGGTCGTGCCGGTCGGGGACTCCTCGCGCGTGGGCTACAACGAGGTCCAGGCCGCGCTGGGACCAGGGGCCACCGGCCCGCTGCAGCTCCTCACCCGTACCGGCCACGCCGCCGCGGTCGCCCAGGTCGCGGTGCACGACCCCGGCATCGCCCAGGTGCTGCCCACCCAGCCCGGCAGCGGCGGGCTGGCGCTGGTCACGGCGATCCCCCGCCAGGACCCCTCCAACCCGGCGGTCGGCGCCACGATCGAGCGCCTCCGCGCGCAGCTTCCCGCCGGAACCCTGGTGGGCGGCGCAGTCGCCGAAAACCACGACCTGCAGCAGCTGCTTTCGGCCAAGACCGCGCTGGTGATCGGCGTGGTGCTGGGCCTCGGATTCCTGCTGCTGCTCCTCGCCCTGCAGGCCCCGCTGCTCGCCGCGGCCGGCGTGCTCACCAACCTGCTCGCCACCGCAGCCGCCTTCGGCGTGTCCAAGTGGATCTTCCAGGACGGCGCGCTGCACTCACTGCTGGGCTTCCAGCCGCAGGGGTTCCTCGACGCCTGGGGGCCGGTGTTCTTCTTCGCGATGATCTTCGCGATCTCGATGGACTACACGATGTTCCTGCTCTCCTCCGCAAAGGAGCATTGGGACCACAGTCACAATCCGAAGGACGCCATGATCGGCGCGGTGGCGCACTCCGGCAGGGTGATCTTCGCCGCCGCCGCCGTGATGGTCGCCGTGTTCTTCACCTTCGCGCTCTCCGGGCCGCTGCCACCGAAGGAGATGGGCATCATCCTCGGCGTCGCCGTCCTGCTCGACGCCGCGCTCATCCGCCTGCTGCTGCTCCCCGTCCTGCTGCGCCTGATGGGCCGCCGCGCGTGGTATCTGCCGCGGTGGGCGCGGCGGATCCTCCCCGACGTGCGCTTCGGGCACTCATGAGCGCCCACGTTCTGCTGAGAACACGACTGGCGCGAGGCTGGCGCGCACCGACGGCGCGGCCGAACAGCCCGGCCTACCGGCGCCTACTCGAGCAGCAGGGCGAGCACGGGCGCCGGCAAGGCCCACGCGAGATGCGACGAATCGAGGACCGTCCGCGTAGCAACGATGCCCGCGGCGAGCTTCCCCTCGATCACCCTCGCCTCGGCACGCCATCCGGATGACACCCACTTCGACTCGATCGGCACGGTGTGCGCCACCCCCGAGGGGCTCGGCACCGCGACCGGGGCGAAGTCGATCTCCTTGCTTCCGCCCGTCCGCATGTACCCGATGGAGTCGTCGTCCTCCCATCGCCCGGGCTCGAGCTCGTCGACGGCCCGGGCCAGCGCAACGCCGAGACACGCCTCGGTGAGGCGGCTGAAGTCCGGGCGTGGGAGTCCGGCCCGCAGCCGCGAGCCAAGCCATGCGAGCAGGGGGTCGCAGAGATAGAGCTTCGACTGCGCGCCGGCCACCCTCCGGCCGTCCTCGTCAACCTGGTGGCACCAGATCGCCGCATAGGTGCCGGCGAGACGCATGAGACGCAGGTCGGCCGTCTGGCGGCTGCCGTAGCCGAGATCCTCGGCGAGCGCTCGGCGGTTGAGCGGCGAGGTGCAGCGACCCTCGATCGCGGACAGGAGCTTTCCCACCGAGTCCTCCCCCGCCTCCGGATCCACGTCTCGATGCAGCCACGCCGCCAGGTCCCGCAGGAAGGCCTCGCCGACCTCGCCGGTCTTGTGGTGCTCCGCGACCGCCCGCGGAAAGCCACCCGAAGTGAGGTACGCCTGCCAGGCGAGGTCGAGCTCGTTTACGAAGAGCTCGAGCGACTCCGCGGCATCGCGGGCGGCCTCGTCCTGGAGCGCCCACGGCGAGATTGAAGCGGGCAGGGGAATCTCCCTGCCCGCGGCGGCGAGCACGTCCCGGAAGCTCATCGGATGGAGGATCCGCGACCTTCTCCTGGCGGAGCTCCCGGCCCTGCCCGCGAGGAGGTCGCGCTCCACCTCGGCGTCCCGATCCCAGGAGGATCCGGTGCACACCACCGTGTCGGCGCCGAACTCGGTGTTGTCGCGGAGATACTTCAGCGCCTGCGTCCAGCCCCGGAGCCCGGTCACCTCGTCGAGCAGCCAGACGCGAGGAGCCTCCCCTATGGACCGGGTGAGCTCCCGGCCGAGCTTCGCCACGCGAGGCAGGTCAGACGCACGCATCCCGTCGGTCGGCACGTAGACGAGCCGGCGCGGGTCTACATCCCTTCGTCCGCACAGGCGCGCCGCCGTATCCTTCAGCAGCACGGACTTGCCGACCCGCCGAGCTCCACGCAACACGACGAGCTTGTCGTCGAGGAGGCCGTCGGCCACGTCGTCGAGCAGGCCCGAGCGGTAGCCCAGGTCATAGGCGGCTCTGGCGCGAAGCATCTGGTCGCTCTCCACCCAGGCGAGGGCGTCTCCCCCCGTCGCCGCCGCACGCCACCATGGGTTGCGGTCACGGAGCCTCTCGCGCAGTTCATCGTCCCTCATCCGATTTAGCTTACAAGAAGGACCCCGGTTTTGGTAAGAGCACCTGTCGTGAACCCCCCCGGTTTACGACTGGCGCGAGACCGGCGCGCGCTCAAGGCGCAGTCGCAGCGAGGACATAGGCGCCCATGCCGGGGGTCGTGAAGCGCAGCTGGCCGTTCTCGACGGTCAGGGTCCGATACCGGGCATCGCGCGCGCCGTCAGCCGCATCGTCCAACCACCAGCACAGGAGCGAACACGATGAGCCAACGCCTACAGATCGTCCTACCCGACCCCGTAGCCCTCCGAGCCTGCACGAGCTCGCCGCCGGGGCCGGCCGGGTGCGCCGCCCGCGGAGTGGGCGAGGGAGTAGCCGGCATCCCTGGGTGTGTACAGTCTGCTGCGGTTTCGTGCCTTGGGGGGCGGACTGCGCCTGGAGGGCTGCGGGGGCGTCACGACCGGCTGCGCGAGCGGCTTGACCCGAAGGGGGGAGCTCAAGCTGCGTCGTCCGTGACGGGGCGCGGGCGTCGATGGGTCGCGCAGTGACCGGCCACAGGCGCCCCCGGAAGGCGCTGGCAACAGGGCGAGCCGGCGCGCGACGATCCGGGGTTCAACCCGACCAACTGCCCTCGGACAATGAAACCGCGGCTACCCCGGACAGGCGACGGTACTTGCGGCCGTCGCGCTGCTGCCGTCGTTGAATCGAAAGCCGGCGGAGAACAGGAACCCCCCCGCCGGGCAGCGCCCGGGCAGCGTCGCCCCCTTCGGCGTGAACCGCACCCGCCTGTGTCCCACCGTCCGGTAGTACGTCATCTGACGCGTGCCGAGGGTGGAGGTCATCGCCGTCAGCGCCGCGTCGGGGGTGTTGGGCAGGGTCGGGATCAGCGGTATCGTGGCTTCGATCGTCTGTCCGAGCGGGCCGGGGACGATCACTCCTGCAAAGACGATCTGGGTGGCGATCGGCAGGCGCCCGGCGGCGTAGAACAGCAGGGTGGTGCGTCCACCCTTGCGCGGCCCGTTGAAGACCGTCAGAGCCGCGATCTCGGGCCGGATCACGTTGCCGAGCGGCACCTGGACCTTCACGCTGCCGGTGCCCACCTGTGCGTTGCGGGAGCAGCCCCGCGGGCCGTGGGCGAGCGCCGAGGAGGCGCACGTCGCCAGGCCGTTCGTGTCGACGCCCATCCCGGGCGGCAGGCGGACGTCGAGCAGCGTGAGCGCGGGCGGCAGCGCTCCTCCGGGGGCGGCGATCGTAAAGCCGAAGGACATCGTGGTGCCGGCGCCGAGCCGCTCGGGATCGAGGCCAACGTGCAGCTTGGCGCTCTGCGCTCCCTCCGCGGCGCCCGCCGAGCGGCCACAGATCAGCAGGGCGCCGAGGAGCGCCGCGATCTTTGCGCCCACAATCCTGGCGCCCACGATTCTGGCGCCCGCGGTCCCGGCGCCCTCGATCCTGGCGCCCATTTAGAGCCGCAGCCTGCCTGTGATGTGCGTGGTCATGGCGTAGCTGGTGCGGTTGATCGCGCCCCGGAAATCGGCGGTGCCGGAGGCGCCGGAGCGGCTGCCGGTACCGCGGCTGAGCGTGATCGTGCCGCTGAAGGCCGCCGCCTTCGTGGTCGCGGAGTGGACGTGCGCGGAGGCGGTGCCGGTGATCGAGCCGCCCTGCAGGTAGGCGGTGTACCTGGCGGTGACGAGCGTGCCCGACAGCGTGAGCACGATTGCCACCGAGCAGTTGAACGTGCCCCAGCCCGTGCCCTTCTCGGTGATCGTCCCGCCCGTGCTGCTCTGCATCCGGAGGCTGCCGTACTCGTTGACGGAGGTGAGCGATGGGCCGGCGGCGGCAGGGGCTTGGGCGGTCGCTGCGGCTGCGAGCATCGTCCCGAGGGACACGATCGCGCTTCTCTGTAGTCGATTGGCCGGCATCGGCAGTCCTCCTCCTGATCCTAACCGACAACCCGCGACGCGGTTGAGAGTCGCGCTCACACGCCGGTGTTGTACTGTCCAGTGTGCTATGTCGCGTGCCCGTACCACGGGTCTGTCCGCGGGAGAGGCGGTGCTCGGTCTCCTGATCGAGCAGCCCGATTACGGCTTCAGCCTGGAGCAACGGCTGGAAGAGCGGTTCCCCGCGGCCCGGTTTGCCTATTCGACCGCCTACAACGCACTGCGCCGGCTGCGGAAGGACGGGCTCGTGCGGGTGGCCGAGCCAGATCCGACAGCGGCCGAGGCCGAGGAGGTCTTCTACGAGGCCACGCCGGAGGGGGTCGAGCACTTCCGCGATTGGGTACGCGCTTCCACGGGCAGTCCGATCCAGCGCGAGGAGCTGCACGCCAAGATCGCGATGTGCGAGCCGCGCGATCTGCCGCGCCTGATCGACGTGCTCTATGCGGAGGAACGCGCGTGCATCGCCGAGCTCGAACGGATCCGCGCGCGGACGGCCGCCGAGCAGCGCGGCGCCGGCCGCCGAGCGCTCGCCGAGGTGCCGTGGTCGGAGCTGATGGGCCGCGGCATCGTGCACGGGGAAGCGGCCTTCTGGGGCGGGCGGATCACGCAGCTGGCGCCAGCTGCGCAACTACCTGGAGCAGCTGCGCAAGGAGGCCGAGCGGCGGGCGCCGCTGGAGGAACATCGACGCGAGCGCCGGCGGGATCGGCGGACGGCATGAGCGAGCTGCTGCGCCTGACCGACGTCAGCAAGCGCTATCGGCGCGGCTGGCAGGATCTGCATGTGCTGAGGGGCGCCGGCCTGCGGGTGGAGCGCGGCGAGGTGGTCTGTGTGCTCGGGACGCGCGGTCAGGGCAAGACCACGCTGCTGCAGATCGCCGCGGGCATGGAGAGCCCCGACGCCGGCGTCGTTTGTTTTGATGGTCAGGATCTGGCGGCGCTCTCCGACGCCGGGCTCTCGCGCCTGTTGGGCAGGCAGATCGCGTGGGCAGGCAGGAGCGGGCCGCGGATGCGCACGCGAATGCTCGACTACGTGGCGATGCCGCTGCTGGTGGGGCAGGGTGGACGCGCGCGGCGACGGCTCGGGAGGCGAGAGGGGCCAGGGCGCGGGGCCGGCGGGCAACGCTCCGAGCGGGATGTGTACGCGCGCGCCCGGGCCGCCTTGGAGCGGGTCGGGGCGCCGGGCTGCGCCGAGCAGGGGTGGGAGAGCATGAGCGATTGGGAGCGCGCGCTGGCCGAGGTCGCGCAGGCGATCGCGGGTGAGCCGGCGCTGCTGCTCGTCGACGATCTCACCGACGCGCTGGGCGTCCGCGAGACCGACGAGCTGTGCGGCCTGTTGCGCTCACTGAGCGGCGAATCGCAGATGGGCGTATTGATGGCCGTCTCCGACGCGCAGGCAACGCTGTTCTCCGATCGCATCACTGACGCTCGCCGAGGGTCGGCTGACCCGGGGCCCGCAGTCACCCGGCGGGAACGTGATCGAGTTCCCCGATCTCGAGTCCGGCCGCCGCGACGTCGGGCACGGCAGCATCTTCTAGTGCTCGAGCTGCGCGAGCTGGTCAAGCACTACCGGTCGGCGAAGGCGACCCCGTCCGGGCGGTGGACGGCGTCTCGTTGACGGTCAGCCCGGGCGAACTGCTCGCGCTGTACGGGCCGAGCGGCTCGGGCAAGACCACGCTGCTGATGCTGATCGCGGCGCTGCTGCGCCCCGACAGCGGCGCCGTGCTGCTCGACGGCCGGGAGATCTCCGCGCTGTCGGAGGCGCACGCGGCGCGCTACCGCCTGCACGAACTCGGGCTCGTCTCCCAGAACGCCGAGCTGCTGCCGGGCGCACGCGTGATCGAGAGCGCCGCCTTGAAGCTGTGGCTGTCGGACCGCCGCGGCGCGGAAGCGCGCGTACGGCCTCTGCTCGAGCGCCTGGGGCTCGGCGGGCGCCTGAAGCACCGCTCCGAGCAGCTCTCGATGGGCGAGCGCCAGCGGCTGGGGATCGCGCTGGCGCTGTCGACCGAACCCCGGCTGGTGCTGGCCGACGAGCCGACCGGAAGCCTCGACACGCAGCGCGGCCACGAAGTGCTGGGGCTGCTGAGGGAGGTCTGCCGGGAGCGGAACGTCGCCGTGCTCCTGGCCACCCACGACCCGCGGGCGGCGGCCTTCGCCGACCGGGTGCTCGAGCTGCGCGACGGACGGCTCGGGGCGTACGAGCCCGCGCGCTCAGGCCTCGCCGCCGGCGCGGGCTGACCGGACCGATACTTCTCGGGCGATGACGCTGTCGAGCATCTTGAGGATCTACCGGGCGCGGCTGCGCGTACGCGCGGTGCTCGTGCAGGAGCTCTTCGCGGTGCTCGGCCTCGCCGTCGGCGTCGCGCTGCTGTTCGCGTCGCAGGTCGCGAGCACGAGCCTGAACCGCTCCGTCTCGCAGCTCAGCAGAGATCTGGTGGGCAACATGCAGCTCCAGCTGCAGGCGCGCGGCCCGCGCGGCTTTGACCGGAGCCTGCTGGCGCGCGTGGAGCGGATCCCCGGCGTCGCGCGGGCGCTGCCGGTGCTCGAGGAGCAGGCCGACGTGATCGGCCCGCGCGGACGGGAGTCGGTCGAGCTGTTCGGCTCCGACCCGAGCTTCGCGCACTCCGGCGGGCCGCTGCTGCGGCACTTCAGCGCCGAGGCGCTCGCCCGCCAGCAGGAGCTGGGGCTGCCCGCGCCGGTCGCCAAGGCGATCGGCGCGGAATCGCTGCTGCCGATCGAAATCCAGGTCGGGACGCGCGTGACCACGACGCTGCTCGGCGCGACGCTCCAGGAAGGCGACATCGGCGCGCTCGTCGACAGCCCCGTGGCGGTCGCGCCGGTCGGCTACGCCGAAGTGCTCGCCGGCGCCGTCGGGCGCGTGACGCGGATCTTCGTGCGCACCGAGCCCGGCCGCGAAGCGCAGGTCCGCGCGGCGCTCACACGGTTGGCGGGCGGCGTTCTGAACGTCGAGCCCGCCGACTTCGACAGCATGCTGTTCGCCAAAGCGGCGGCGCCCTCCAACGAGGCCGCCGGACTGTTCTCGGCGATCAGCGCGCTCGTGGGCTTCATCTTCGCGTTCAACGCGATGCTGATCACCACGCGGCTGCGGCGCGATTTGATCGGCGAGCTGCGCCGCCACGGCGCGACGAGGCGGATGACGATCGACACGCTGCTGTTCGACGCCTTGATCCTGGGGTCGTTCGGTTGCGTGCTCGGGCTGGCTCTCGGCGAGCTGGTGTCGATCGCGCTGTTTCGCCCCGATCCCGGCTACCTCTCCTATGCCTTCCCGGTCGGCTCGCGGCGGGTGGTGACGTGGCAGAGCACGGCGATCGCGGTCGGGGCCGGGATGCTCGCGGCATGCATCGGGGTGCTCGCGCCGCTGCGCGGCGAGCTCTCCCGCCCGCTGCGCCGCACACCGCCGGCCGAGCGTCCGGCGCCCGACGGCCTCACGGGGCGCCGTCCGCCGGCGGCGCGGATCGCCGGCGGTCTTGCCTGCCTGGCGGTCACCACGATCGTCCTCGTCCTGGACCCGGCCGCCGCGATCCTCGGGTGTGTCGCTCTGGTAGCGGCGCTGCTGGCGCTGTTGGCGCCGCTGTTCGACGTCGCGGTCTCAGGCTTCGAGCGCGTTCAGCGCCCGCTGCGCTCGGCCGCGACGGGCCTGGCGGTGATCGAGCTGCGCACCGCCGCCACGCGCACGCGCTCGTTGGCGATCGCCGCGACGGGGGCGGTCGCGGTCTTCGGCAGCGTCGCGATCGGCGGCGCCCGCGGCAACCTCCAGGCCGGTCTCGACCGCACCGCGAGGGGCATGAACCGCGTCACCGACCTCTGGGTCTCGGCGGCGGGGAGCGCGAACGTGTTGGCGACGACGCCGTTCCCGATCGACTCCGCGCGGCGCCTGTCGCGGCCGGCGGGCGTGCGCTCGCTGAGCATCTACCGCGGCGGCTTC
The DNA here is from genome assembly GCA_963813765.1 of uncultured Solirubrobacterales bacterium. Classification (GTDB taxonomy): domain Bacteria; phylum Actinomycetota; class Thermoleophilia; order Solirubrobacterales; family Solirubrobacteraceae; genus Palsa-744. The sequence goes on along the minus strand of CAWFAB010000004.1, from coordinate 581,428 downwards.
CTCGACATCGGCGACCGCCGCGCGTGGGTGATCGCGCCGCCGCCCGCCTCGCCGGCGCCGATCCCCTCAGGCGAAGTGCTCGAAGGCAACCCGAGGCTCGCCGGGGAACGTCTGCGCGCGGGCGGTTGGGCCGTCCTCTCACAGGCGATCGCCGACGAACACCGCCTGCACATCGGCGACCGGTTCCTGCTGCCCTCACCCGTGCCCACCGTCTTTCGCGTCGCTGCCCTCTCCACCAACGTCGGCTGGCCGTCCGGCGCGGTGATCGTCAACGCCGCCGACTACGCCCGGGCGTGGGGCTCGACTGAAGCGAGCGCCTACAACATCGCCCTGCGGCCGGGGGTCTCTCAGGCCCGCGGGAGCGCCGAAGTCCGCCGTGCGCTCGGGCCGCGTTCGGGCCTGTCGGTGCAGACGGCCGGCGCGCGCGAAGCGCGGTGGCGCGCGAGCAGCCGTCAGGGCCTCGCGCGGCTGTCGCAGATCGCGCTGCTCGTGCTGATCGCCGCGACGTTGGCGACGGCGGGGGCGACGGCGGCGATGATCTGGCAGCGCCGGGGGCAGCTTGCGTATCTCAAGCGCCAGGGCTACCGTCGGGGTGTGCTGTGGCGAGCGCTGATCTGCGAGAGCGGCCTGCTGCTGGGCACCGGCTGCTCGATCGGGGCCGTGTTCGGGCTCTACGGTCAGCTGCTGCTCAGCCATGCGCTGGCGAGCGTGACGGGCTTTCCCGTCGTCTTCTCGGTCGGGGTGCTGGTTGCGTTGTGGAGCGTCGCGCTTGTGAGCGTCGCCGCGGCGGCGATCGTCGCGGTGCCGGGCTGCCTCGCCGCGGGCGTCTCTGCCAGTATCCACCCGGAATGACCGGAACGACCGGTTACGGGAGACGACAGGCGACGGTCGGCCTCGGCCGACAGGGCGCGACGCTCGCCCGCTCCACCGGACGCGAGCTGACGTGGGGCCTGCGAGCGGTTTCGCGCGAGGTCGAGCGGTGGCGCCGGCACGCCGCGGCGATCCCCGACCCCGAGCTGGCCGCGGACGCGCTGAAGGCACTCGGGCGCAAGCGCGGCAACATCGCCGGCGCCGCCCTGTTCTGGACGCTGCCCGACCGGCGCAGCCGCGACCTGCTGGAGGTGCTCGTGGCCTACGAGGTGCTGGCCGACTACCTCGACTGCGTGAGCGAGCGCGGCGCGGAGCTCGGCATCGCCAACGGCCGCCGGCTGCACCTGGCGCTCGTGGAGGCGGTTGACTTGGTCCCACCCACCCCACCCACCCCGGAGATCTCCGACTACTACCGCTTTCACTCCGGCCGCGAGGACGGCGGGTATCTCCGCGCGCTCGTGCAGACCTGCCGTTCCGGCTGCGGGCGGCTGCCTTCCTACGGGCCGATCAGGCCCTTCCTGATGCGCGCCGCCGGCTGCTCCGCGGTGCTGGGCCTCAACCACGAGCCCGACCCCGCGCGACGCGAGCGGGCGCTGAGGGAGTGGGACGGCGATCGGCTCCCCGCCCTCCCCGGCGATCTCCCGTCAACCCTCCCCGGCCGTGGGCGGGCCGACCCCGCGCGGCAGAGCTGGTTCGAGCGGACCGCCGGGGCGAGCGCCTGGCTGACCGTGCTGGCGATGCTGGCGCTCGCCGCCGAGCCCGCACGCGCGGCGCTTGGGCGGGCTCACGACGAGGAGGCGGCGCGGACGTATGCGGCCTACCTGCTCTGGATCGCGCCGGCGGGGGCGATGCTGGACAGCTTCGGCGACATCGCGGAGGACGCGGCGAACGGCGACCACAGCTACATCGCCCACTACCCGAGCATGGAGGTCGCGGTGGAGCGCGTCAGCGAGCTGGTGCGCCGCGCGCGCCTTGAGGCGCGGGCGCTGCCCGGAGGGGCGCGGCACTCGGTGATCGCCGCCTGCATGGTCGCCTTCTACCTGTCGAAGGACAGCGTCGGTGCGCCGGAGCTGCGCGCGGGCGCACGCGAGCTGCGCCGCGCGGGCGGCCCGCTGGTCGAGCTGCTGCTGCCGGTCCTGCGCCTGTGGCGCACCGCCTACGGGCAGCGCGCGGCGTAGGCCTCGGGGAGGATCACGTCCAGGCGGCGGATCGGGACGTCGGGGAGCGATCTGAACGCCGCTCGCCAGAGCCGGCTACAGCCAAGCCTCGCCGTCGGCGAGGTCGCGCTCGCCGGGATATGCCTCGAGTTTCTGCTCGAGCGCGGTGACGATCTTGCCGGTGTCGGCTCTTGTGCGGCGGTACCCGCCGGGCATGAACACCATGCCGTAGTCGCCGGGCCCTCCCGGGATGATCGCCTCGTAGTGCAGGGGTCTCATGTCAAGGAGGTTGTCGGTGACGACCGCTCGGTGCTCACGGCGAGCCAGGTCGAGCACCTGAGGGTCATCATAAGCCTTCCACTCAGGGTGCTCTTGGATCGCCTCCACATCGTGGCCGCGGGCGCGGAGCTCGCGTGCGATGGCCGGGGAGAGCATCTCGTCGAGCAGCAGCCTCACCGGCCGAGAGCCTTGCGAGCAGCCAGGAAAGCGCCGTGAGCCTCATCCGCCTCCCGGCGGTTGCGCTCGATCCACTCGTCGATCTCCTGCCGGTAGGCCCCGTAGTAGGCGGCGGCGGCCTGCACGAGCCCCAGGGGCAACTGGAGATACGCCGCGGTCTCCTCCAGGTCGCCGTCGTTGTCGTGCGCGACCGCGATCACCTCCCACACGTCCGGACCGCCGATCAGCCGCGCACGGCGGCCGGCGGGCCCGTCGGCGTAGCGCACCAACGGATGGTCGTCCATCCGCAGACCCTCCTCGACGTACCGCTGGGCAAGGGTGCGCGGCGCCATCCGCAGGCGCTCGGCACGATCGCCGAGGCGCCCCACGGTCTGTCCGGGAAGCCGGATGCTCAGCGGCGCGCTGCTCATGCAGCACATGGTAGCACCGTGCGCTACACGCTACAAAATGCCCTGCCTTCCGCGAATCGAGGCTGTCATCTTCCGCGCTTCGAGCCCTGTTCGCGCCCCTTCGCGTGCCGCTTGTACCTCTTCGCCCGCCTGTGCCTCCGGCAGCCCGAGACGACGACCGCTCGCAAGAAGAGACGGTTGGAGGCGCTACGCGGGCGTGATTTCCAGGTATGCGCGCGTGGCTCCGAGGGCTCCTTCGTAGACCTTGCGCCCGAGCCCGTAGTTGGCCTGCAGCGCGGTCTCGGCCTCCTCCTCGTCGCTGCGCTGCTCGAGCACTCGTGCCTGACCCTCGGCGGGTGGCCCGAGCGGCCTGCCGCGTACGGTGCACGGGGCGACACGTACCCGTGGGTCGTTGCGGACGCGCTTCACCTTGGCGGCGTTTGCCTCGCTGCGGACGTAGAGCCTCCCGTCGTGGAGTCCGAACCACACGGGCGTCGGCACCGCCTCCTCGGTGCGCTTGTATGTCACGAGCAGGCAGTACTTGTGACCTCGCAGGTGCTCGAATCCAGAGACCGTGTGATCTTCGCGGGCGAGCGAGCGGGCGGATGGGTGCCGGATCCAGTCGTAGAAGCGGTTCGGCAGCGAACTCACCCGCCGGAGGCTACCCGATCGTCGCTTCCGCTGCCGGTGGGGTTGAAGGAGGGGTGGACGCCCGCCCGCGTCTGGCCTTCGCCGCGCGTTGTCCGTACGCGGTGCCTCACTAATTCCCCAGTTGTCGCTACCGATACTCCCCATCTGCCCGGATGGTTACTCCCCATTTGTCCGGTCATTGCGACAGGAGGACCCGACCGGTTTCATCGCCGACGTGTCGGGCCCGGCCGTGATCGACGAGGTCCAGCGCGCGCCCGATCTGATGCTGGCGATCAAGGAGCGCCTGGACACCAACAACGAGCGCGGGCAGTTCCTGCTCGCGGGCTCGGCCAACATCCTGACCCTGCCGAGCATCGCCGACGCGCTGCCCGGACGCGTGGACTATGTCCGGTTGTGGCCGTTCTCCCAAGGCGAGCTGGCCGGAACGCGCGAGAGCTTCATCGACCGCCTCCTCGCCGGCGAGGTCCCGCACATCGAGGACGCCCTCGGATGCTGGAAAACCTGTTTCTGGTGGTGCCCTTGCCGCCGTGGCACGTGAACCTCGGCAGCCGTCAGGTGAAGACGCCAAAGATCCACATGGCCGACACGGGACTGCTTACCCACCTGATCAACGTCAATGCCGCGAGGATCGTCAAGAGCCCGGCCCTCGCGGGCTCGATATTCGAGACGTTCGCCACCATGGAGCTGGCCCGGCAGAACGAGTGGGCCGAGAGCCCCGTCTCGCTGTTTCACTATCGCGACAAGCAGCAGCGCGAGGTTGACATCGTCCTCGAGCTCGGCAGCGGCGAGATCGCCGGTGTCGAGATCAAGACCGCCGCAAGCGTTCAAGCGAAGGACTTCGCGGGACTGCGCCACCTGCGCGACAAGCTCGGCGACCGCTTCAAGACAGGCGTCGTGCTCTACACCGGCAGGCGAACCCTGCCCTTTGGCGACCGCCTCACAGCGGTGCCGCTGTGCGGGCTGTGGACATAGCGTCCGGCGACGTGGCGCTTCTTCTTGGAACGCCTGGGCTTTCCGCACCCCGCCACGGCGACCTTCACGGTGCATTTCACCCGCGCGCCGGTCAGGTCGATCCTCACGCCACGGGCCTGCAACACCAAGACGATGCCGGGGAAGGTTCACCTTCAGGGAGCGAATGTTCGCCACGCCGGGGCCGCGTTTCAGGTTCCCAGCAGCCAGGCGACGACACACGCGGGCACGGCCCAGACATCGCCGTCTGTGTCGAGCACGTTGCGCGTGGCGAGAATCCCCCGGCCGTGAGCGGCGGCGAGGGTGCGCGCCTCGCTCTTCCAGTTGCGCTCCACGTACTTGCTCTCGATCGGGGTCTGGCGCGCGCCAACGAAGTCGATCTCCTTGCCCGTCGCGGTGCGCTCGTACATGACCGCTTCGCCGGCGATGAACCGGTCGGCACGACCGCCGGCCGCGGCGAGCGCCAGCGCGAGACCAATCTGCTGCTCGCTGAGCTTTGTCACGTCGGGCGTGCGGTAAGCGGCGTGACGCCGGCTGGGAAGCCGAGCGATCAGCGGGTTCAACGAAGTACACCTTGCGCTGGGCGCCCGTGCTGGGCCGACCGTGCCGATCGGACTGGTGGCATCGCCATGTCTTGGAAGGCGAAGGCGAGGTCGTTGATGCGGTCGTTGACCGAGTGGTGGCTCCCGAGGCCGACATCCCGGCCGATCGCGCTCGCGTTCAACGGGCTCGAGATCCCATCCGCGATGCGGGCCAGGAGGTTGAGCAGATCGGCGTCGCCGAGGCTGGTGGCGCGAATCGCGTCGCCTCGAATCACATCCCAGAGATCCTGCACGAACCCGTCCGTCACGTCACCGGTCCGCAGGAGATCCCCGATCGCGCGCGGAAAGCCCCCAGAGCGCAGGTACAGCTCCCAGGCATCGAGGAGCTCATTGACCCAGAAGGACAGCTCGGCGACCGCTGCGCGCGCGGCGCCAGAGAGCATCTCCCCCGGGTGCAGGGGCCCGATCTCGGGCAGGCCCACCACGCCGATCAGCCGGCAGTAATCACGGAACGGGACGGGCATCAGCAGCCGGTCGGAGCGCTCGGCGCCCTCGCCGCGGCGTCCGGCGAAGTTCTTGGTCGCCTCTCGCAGCTCGCGGGAGCTCGACCCCGTCAGGACGACGCAGTCGCGGCGCAGCGACGTATCGTCGCGCAGATCCTTCACGACGCTCGACCACCCCGCCCCGACGGCCGTGATCTCATCGAGGAACCACCAGCGCGTGCCGTTGACCCCGCGCGTGAGGCTCTCACCGGCCCGGAACAGGCGCCGCAGGTCCTGCAGCGAGAAACCGTCACACGAGCTGTAGAGCAAGTTGCGGCCGGGCACACCGCGGTCGATCAAGCCCTCGATCGCACGACGCACCTCCAAGCTCTTACCAACCCGGCGTGGGCCGCTGAGCGTATACAGACCACCAGGCACGAGGTCGTCGAGCACCCCCGGGCGATACTCGAACGGCGCCGCGGCGGCCTCGCGCAGGTTCTGGTCCTGCTCCTGCCAGCCACGCACATGCCGCCACCAGGGGTTGCGATCCCGCAAACGGTCTGCGATCTCGGCGTCTCTCATGACCTGAGATTCTACCGGCTCGCTCCAAAAGTCTAGGGTCTTTTGGAGGCAAGGCTCCAAAACACTAGGGTCTTTTGGAAAGAATCGCTGAAATCTGGCGCAGCAACCGAGACGAGCGTGGGCGTCGGGCTACTTGCTCGGCTTCCTCGCCTTGGTCGCCTTCTGCTGTACGAGCCGCACGGTCTTCGTCTGGGCGTTCCCCGGGCCGGGCGCAAGTTCGAGGATCTCAAGGCTCAGATCTCCGGTAGTAGGGGGTTGATGGGATGTCAAGGTTTGGTGGTGGTTTGGTAGGTGATTTGGCGGTGGTCGCCGGCGAGTTTGGGTGGGGTGTTGTTGATCTGGTCGATCAGTAGGTTCAGGGCGCGTGCGATGCGTGGTGCGTGGGGTGGGTCGATCGTGACGGTGATGCTGGTGGGCGTGTAGTGGATGTGTCCGGGTTGGTGCAGGAGGTGGCGGGTGATCGCACGGTACTCGTCGAGGTCTTGGAGGTAGGTGTTGAGGGCGCGGGCGAGGTCGAGCTCGGCGTTGTAGGCCAGTAGCCGCAGGACGGTTTGCAGCGCGCGGCGGTTCGGCGCGTGCGGTGTAGAGGTCTGCTTGGAGCATGCAGAGTCGTCTCGGGCGCCTTGGTGTCTGTGGTGGGGGTGGCGGTGAGGTGCCGGCCGAGCTTCTGCTTTCGAGCTGCGACGACGGCCGCTTCGTGACTTCTGAGCTGGGCGAGCGCTTTGGTGCGTTCGGGGTTGCGCACCAGCGCGGTGTCCGGGGTGGTGCTCATGTGGTAGTCGCTGAGCCCCAACGGAGCGGGTACCGCAAAGCGGTCCTCCCGGCTGCAAGCAAAGGCTAACACAGCGCCGGCGGCCCGGTCAAGGGGCCAGCGCGTCACCGATCGGTGTGGCCCGACGAGTCACCGACGGGCCGCGGGGCGCTTCTCCAGGGGCTTGCGGTGGGCGGAGCGGCGCTTCTTCTTCGGCCGCCTGCTTGCCGCCGGCACAGCTACCGCGAAACTCGCCGCTTCCTCACGGGCCGGGCCGGCCGGCAGCTGAGCGTCGGGTCGGGCGCTGAGCTGTAGACGTCTTCGATGTCTGCCTGCGAGACTGCCGGATCGCGATGACCGAGCGCCCTGAACCCCTACGACAACTCGACCTCTACTTCCTCGCGGCGAGGATCGCCCATGAATACGCCGACGATCTGCATTACGAGCTGGCCGAACTGCACGCCGCCGACGTCCACACCCGGAAGCTGCTCAGCGACTCAGCGAACGTGATTCTCCGAGAGATGCCGCGACTGGCCCGTGGGCTGCGCAGCCTGGAGTTCGAATGGGAAGAACAGGAGCTGCTGGATCCCGTTCAGGCAGAGCGCACCGCCCAATCCCTCGGAGTTCGTTGGGCCGACGTGGCGCCCGAACTCGCCGCGCTTCGTGCCCGGCAGGATGCGATCGTCGCCGAGCTGGCGGAACTCCGCGGACGGGCTCGCCGCAGTTGACAGTCCTCAAGCCACGAGACGCTCTGCCGCAGCGTGCTCATAGTGAGCGGCGAGCGCCAGACAGGCGTCGCGGATGCCTTTGATGTCTGTCTGCTCGGCCTCGGCACGGAGCCTCCGGGCCTTCGCCCTGAGTTCCTCAGGACTTCGTTTGCTCTCCGGATCTGCTTCTCCATCGCGGCCGTGAGCCACTGATCCTCCTCGTTCAACGTCGGCCAAGACAGAACTGACATGAGGCCAGTGTAGCGCGACCGAACGACACCCCGCCGCCCCAAACGACACCCGCGCCGCCGAAGCGATCAACCGACCCGCCGGCACAGCTACCGCGTAACGTGCCTCTTCCTCGCGTGCCGGGCCGGCCGGCGCTTCCGGCTGTGCCTCCGGCAGCCCGAGACGGCGACCTTCACGGTGTGTTTCACCCGCGCACCGTTCTGGGCGGCGATCGCGGCCGTCATGTGCAGCGGCCTGCCGCAGAGGCTTGCGCCCGCGGCCAGGATCGAGCGGGCGCCCTCGGGGAGGGTGAGGTCGAGGCGGCGGATCGGGACGTCGGGGATCGTCTTGAATGTTGTCGAGGTGATGTTCTTTTCACTCACGAACAGCGCGCCGGTCAGGTCGATCCTTACGCCGTGCGCCTGTAGCACCAGGACGATGTCGGGGAAGGCCGCTTCGGGGCCGGCCGCGGACGTGCCGGCGGCGGCTTTGGGGGAGGATGCGCCGGCGCCCGCCGCGGCGGTCGAGCCGGGGTGGGCGGCGCCCGTGGCGTCCTTGGAGACGAGGTAGGCCGGGCCCGCCATCGTCGCGGCGAGGATCGGGGTCTGCACCGTCGCCGAGCCGATCACCGACGCCCTCGGGCAGGCGGCGGGGTTTGCGTCGAACACATCTTCCGGACACGCATCCTGGATCGTTTCCAGCCGCGCCGGCAATCTCTGGGGGAGGTCGAGCTTCAGCGAGCGGATGTTCGCCTGACCGGCCGCGCCGGCGATCCTCACGTGCAGGGTCTCGCCGTCACGGCGAATTCGCCGTTGAGTGCGTTTGCGCCGTCAACTTCGGCTTGAACCGCAGCGACCTGCAGCCGGCGGCGCAACGGGCTGGAGACCGCGGCGCCGGCGCCGGCGGCCGAGCCATCGTGCCGGTGACGGCCATCGCGTTGCAGTTCGTCGGGTTGTAGATGAAGCCGGGCCTGTCGATTTCGAGCGTCACCCTCTGCAGGCGCAGCGAGATGCCGAGCACGATCTGGGGCAGCGGGTCGCTCGTGATCGTCAGCGCGGCGGTTTCGGGTCGATGTCGAGCCGCGCGCGGACGACGATCCGTCCGAGGTCGGCGGCCCCGCGGCGGCGTCCAGCACGATGCTCAAGCCGAACGGCGCGCCCTTGTACCCGCCCGTCAGGTACACGCTCCCGGCCATCTGCAGCGGGTGCGACCCCGCGCCGGCGGCGGCGAGCGTCGAGCCGATCCTCGAGGTTTCCGGGCAGCTCCCGGCTTCGGCCTGCGCCGCTTCGCACAGCGGCATGCTCGACAGCATCGCCGAGAGTCCCGGCGGGGTCCGCACCTGGATCGCGCCCAGATACTGTTCGCGGTCGCCCCTCGTGACGCTGAGCGTGAACGCGCTGAAGGCGCCCCCTTGCGGCGTCGAGGGTCCCCGCGATGAACCCGGGGCTGAAAGCGCCCGCGCCGGCGCAGCCCGTCACTTCGTAGAACGAGGACGGGTTCGCGTCGGGCGTTCCGGCATCGAGCAGCCCTTCCGGCGTGCTGCCCGTCGCGCTCCACGCCTGAAGGTCGGATGTCGTCGTCGCGGGCCCGCACGTCGCGGGGCTGTCGAGCAGCGCGCGCGGCCCGCCGTACAGGTCGATCCGCAAGCGGCTGAGCGGCAACTGCGGGATGTCCATCAGCTTCACGGTGAGCTGCCCGGTCGCGGGGTTCGCCTGCACCCTGCCTTCGAGCTTGATGTTCACGCCTTCATCGGGCTCACCGCTCCCGCCGAGCTCCACGTACAGCCGGTAGAGGTTCCCGTCAACCGCGTCTTCTTCGCTGCACGAGCCCTGTCCGGGACCACCGCATCCGGGCGTGGCCAGGTACACGCGGCCCTTGATCGGGCTCGCCAGCAGTGGTGTGAGCGCTTCGGCGCTGCCGATCGTTGACGCTTCCGGGCAGTGCCCGGGCGCGAGTCGCGGTTCGCCGTTCGGGCCGACTTCTTCGCCTTCGCCGACTTCCCCGGGCTCCAGCTCCTCGCCGCTCGCGTTCAGGCCGGTCGGGATGTCGATCCCTTCGGGGCCTGTCGCCGGACACCCCCGCAAGCCATCGGCGACCCCCGGGGTGATCGACACGCCCTGCGGGAGCGTCACGGTAGCGTCGCGCAGCGGCGGCGTCGCGGCCGCCTGCGTGCTCTGCGTCTGCGGCACTTCGATGTCCACATCCAGGCCGACCGGCTCATCCGCGAGCAGCGTGTCCGGTCTCACCTCGATTTCCGGGTCAAACCGCAACAGTTCGCATTTGCTCATCCCCGGCAGCGTCGAGTGCGCTTGCACATAGCGCCCCGGTTCCTCCCACGAGTCGGCGCGCACGCCCGCGGTCACCGGGCCCGCGGAGCAGGCGGCGGGCATCGTCAAGAACGGCGCCTGCGGCACGCCGTACGGCAGACCGCCGCCTGTGCAGGCCCACGACTGATTCGCTCCGGAAGCGGTACAGAAGAGGCCACGCTGTGGATCGTGGCTTTCGTCGCCCGGCACGCCCCACAGCGTCACCTGCAGGTCTGTGACTCCCAGCATGGGCAGGCCGCCGGCGAGGATCGCGAGGCCGTAGCCCTGCGCCGTGCGCACGAGATGCCCGGTCAGCAGGAACGAGAACCCGGACCCGGTCTCCAGGCCGAGCTCGGCCGCCACGCCCCGTTCCGGGGTGAGGTTGACGATCGGACCGAGGATCCCGACGCCGCCAAGGTGAAGTACGACCACGCCCACCTGCGTGTCGGGGGGACACTCGATCCCGCCGAGGAGCTGCGCCAACGAGCAGCGCGGCGCCGCCTGCGCATCCGCCACAAGCCCATGCGGCAAGTCGATGACCACGTCCTTTGGGTCGCGAGTCGGAACGATTGTGTGGCTTTCACCAACTTCTTCGGTCGCGAATTCGACCTCGCTCGTGAGCGCATAAGGGTGGCCGGCGGCCTGCGTGAACGCGTACGGTTCCTCGATGAACCCGTAGCCGGGGATGCCCGGACCGTGCGCCACTTCCCTCGTCCGGGTGCTCTGCACCGAGAAGGAGGCGATGCCGAACGGCTTGCCTTCAGCCGCGATCGCGCCAGCCGGGGCAGCGCAGATGCACGCGAGCAGCGCGATGCTCGCGCAAAGGCCCGCCAGATCCCTCATGCTCGCGCCCTCCTTCGCACCCTACAGGCATCTCGTCGATCGGATCAGCATACCCCTGCGCGACAGCGACAGGAGCCCAAGGTCAAACGGGCCAACCTCGCCCGATCAGATCGTATGACAAGTCAGCGCTTCATCTTGAACCGGCCACGAACAAATCCGGGCACTGCTCGCTGTGGGCGGACCAAGCAATCAGGTGAGCGACGCTTACGGCCAGTCGATCCGCTCGGCCAGCTGATCTGAGCCGAGGTCGATCAGGCCGCTGCGCTCGATCGGTTGGTACTCACCGCCGTCGAGTCCAAGCCAGTGGACAGCGCGCTCCTCTGGATCGACGATCAGCACCTCATCGACCTCGTGGGCGGCGAAGAAGGGGAGCTTCTGCCAGGTCTCATCGCCGGGCGAGATGATCTCGACCACGAGCGCGGCGGTGTGCAGCCAGACACCCTCGGCGCCAGGACGATGCAGACCGCCGTCGGGGACGCGGAAGTCGTCTATGGAGTCGCCAAGGTTGAACTCGCCCATCGCCGCCTCCAGACCAGCGTCGCGCGCGGGAGAGCCAAGAATCTCGGCCAGCTGCTGGGTCAATCGCGCGTGCCCATAGTTTGGAGCGGGAACCATGTGCAGCACACCCTCCCACACCTCGTCGAGACGGTCCAGACCCGAGACCCGCCGACGCTCCTTGAGCGCATCCAGTCCGGGCGCGTGAGGGTCGAGAACCAGCGTGGCCACACCACAAGGATAGCCCCTCGGGGAGGAGTGCTTGAAGCGGCCGGTCGCGATGTGCGCGTCCAGCCCCGTTCTGAGCCACGGAGCTCGTAGGCGTCAGTAGCGGGGCGGGAACGGCCTGTTCGACCATCTTGACAACATGCCTGGTATGCCCATGGACCTTACGCACCACGGTCTTTCAAACCGTAAGGGTGCGAACAGTCTTGCAGAGGTTCGCGATCGCCGGACGCCGCCAGCCTCGCCGCCCCGTCAACCCGCATCCCGCGCCGCCAGCCTCGCCGCCCCGCGCCCCTCACTCAGCCCGTCAGATCACCGCGGCTCCGCGTGAGGGAAGCCACGACGCCCCGGTTTGGTAGAAACCCGGCGCACGGAGAGGGGATCTCGTGCGCCTTTGTGGGTCTCCTCCTTGAACGCCACCCGGAGAGGGAAGTGGGCGGTGTCCAAGATCCATGAAGGTGCCCCCCCTACTTCTTTTTCTTCCTCGCCGCCGGGGCGTATTGCCTGCGGGCCTGTTTCTGACACCCCGCGCGCTGCTTCTTCGGCTTGCGCTTGCATGCTTTCAGGGCTTTCGTGAGCTTTTGGGCGTTTGTCAGCGTCTTGGTGGTGGTCGTGGTCCCCTTCGCTTCGGCGGGGAATGCAATGCTGGGGACGGGTAGCTGAGCGAGCGTGGGGGGCAGCGCGAGGACGGATGGTAGGCCGGCGGTGGTGAATGTTGCGGGGGCGCCTTGCAGAGTGTGGGTTTCGTTGGTGATGTAGCCGCTGGAGATCGTGACCCTGTAGGCATAGGTCGTCCCCGGCTGCAGGCCGGTCAACGTCAGCGACTCTTCGAGGGGCGTTGTGCCGGCGCCCGCCTGGCCGGAGGATACGACGCCGTATCGCGTTTGCGCACCTTCGTAGACGCCGAGTTCAAAAACATATGTCGCGGATTGCCCATCGGGGTCAACTCTGCCCGAGACGACCGCGCTCGTGCTGGTAATCATGCTTGCGGTGCCCGTGAGCGCCTGTGGCGCCGGAGCCTGGCTCGTAGCGAATTCGCCTTCGGGGCCGATCGTGTGACGCTGTTCTTTCCCATCGGCGCTTTCGCTTCGGGCGTACAGTCGGTAATGGTAGGTCTGATCGGGTTGCAGTCCGGTCACTTCTTGGGTCGTACCAATCTTTCCGTACGCCTTTGACCGCGACGCGCTTGTGCTGGACACGCCCGTGCAGGTCGCTTTCTCTTCTTCGGCTTCTCGGAGGCCCTCCGGACAGTTCTTTAGTACTTCGGTTGTCCCGTATTCAAAGAAGTATTCGGTCTTCGCGTTCTCAGGATTCAGTTCGTCGAAGATCACGGCCGCGGACGCTCTAATGAATGAGGCACTCGGCTCAGCTACGATCTTCGGCGCTACCATCGGCGTCGGGAACGAAGCTACCGGGGAGCTGAGCAGCGGCGATTCCGGTGACTGTACGTGCTGATCGTAGCCCGCGAGCCGATAGTAGAATGCCGTTTCACCCGGTGGCACAGCCGGTACCGTGATGCTTACCGGCACTGGTGTTTCACCCGTCGCGACTGCAATCTTTGCCGTTTCCGAGCCCAGCCCAGGTGTCTTACCCCATTGGAACCAGACTTCGGTTCCCCCCACATTCCACGGGTTCACTTCCCCTTTCAGACTACAGTCAAACGTCTCATCCGTGTCGTGTTCGACACCCGGCACGCACGTGACGGGCGTCGTCGCCAATGCCGCGACGCGTACTGGTTCGTAGCCCACAACTTCAGTTTCCAGGGCGGCATATAGCTCGCCGTTGACTTCACCGCTAAACGATAGAGCATCAGTCGAGCTCGCAGTGGTAAATTCCGTGATGAGAGTGCCGGTGGTGCCGTCCAGCAGCGCACCGGATGGCGCAACGACTAGCCCCCCCTGCCCTTCTTCGCGCACCGCGACGGCGAGACGACCTTCAGAATCAAGCGCGATACCTTCGATGCTGACTTCCCTACCCGGCTGTCTGGGCTCAATCGGGAACTCGCCGATTTCCACTTCGCTCGGGTTGAACTCGTGTATTACGTTCTTGATGCCTTCAACTCGGTAGACGATGTATACGTCGCCGGTACTGCTGACCGCGAGCGCAGTCACCTTACTCGACGGTTCCGAAGAGATCGATGTCAGCGGGATTTCACGAACCCATTTGCCGTCTGCTTCAAACACCTGCACGCGCAGTTCATCGCCCACATACAAGTGGCTTTCTGGGCCGACGGCCAGCAGATCCCCCGCCGCTTGGACGAAGTTAAACGCATCGTGTTCGGTGCCTTCTGTCTGGATCCCGGCCTTGCATTTGACCCCAGTGCTTTTGATTTCTCCAGCGGTACAGATGTCGTTACCGGTAGTTTCGTTGACTTCCTTGCCGAACATCAGCACGAATTCCCCGGTCGCCGTGAACTCCTGGATACGCCAGTTCTCGAAATCCTCGACGTAAATGTTGTGCGTCGCCGGGTCGATCGCGATGCTTTTGGGCTGGGCGAACGCTCCGGCGTCCGCCGCTTCTACGCCCACCTTGCATTTGGCGCCTTTTGCGACTTCTTCCTTCGTGCAAACGTTACCTTTGGTGGTTTCGTTGACTTCCTTGCCGAACATCAGCACGAATTCCCCAGTTGGAGTGAGCTCCTGCACCCGGTTGTTGTTGGTGTCGGCTACATATATATTCCCGCCCGGCGCAACCGCGACGCCTTCAGTAAGGCCGAGCCCGCCTGTGATGTGGCTTGAGGGCACTAGCTTGACGGGCGGAGTCGCCGCTTGAGCGCCATCTGTCCCGAAAAGCATCGCGATCGCGGCCACCGTGATGGTGAGCGGGAGGCCGCCCTTTAGGCGATGAATGATCATTTGCTAGTCCTCCCGTTACCATGAGTTGACTTCTTTTTTAACCTCTCGGCTTTCGCTTGCGCCTTCCTCGCCTCTGGACACCCAGTAACGGCGATCTTCGTGGCCTGCTTGATCACGGCGCCGTTCTGGGCGACGAATTCGCTTGGCATCACGAGCTTTGACTTGCAGAGGTTCCCGTTTGCCGCCAGCGCGGAGAACTTCCCCTGGGGGAGGTACAGCTCGAACGTGTTGACGGGGACGTCGGGAACGGTCTTGAACGTGGTGCTGGTGATTCCCTTCCTGGAGATGAACGTTGACCCGGTGAGGTTGACGCGAACACCGTCGCCCTGGAGAACCGCGATCAGCAACGGGAACGCTTCGCCACCGTGGGAGACGAAGTACACGGGGCCTTCCAACCCGACCGGCAACAACGGCGTAGAGGCTCTGACGATCCCGATGATCGACGGCGATGGGCACGCGGCGGGATTGGCGTTGAACGTCGCGTCCGTACACGCTTTCTGGAGCGTCGTGAGCCGTGAGGGGAGTTGCTTGGGCAATTCCACTTTGACATAGGCGATGTTCGCCTCACTACCGGCTTTGAACGGCGGGTAGCTCACTTTGGCGTCGAGGCTCGCACCCTTCGCTCTGCTGGTCTTGCCGCTGGTCGAGACCGTGAAGTGCGGTTTGAATTCAAGGCTCTTGCAGCCGCCGACGGCGAACGGACTCGCGACATGCGCGACGGCGTTCTGGTTGCCCGAGACGGTCGCCGTGATCTGCTGGGCGGCGCAGCTGGTCGGGTTGAACATGAAGCCGGGACGGTCGATGTTGACCGTGATCCGTTTCAGGCGCAGCGGGACGCCGAAGACGATCTGCGGGATCGCATACGGCCCCGTTTCGTCGGTCGTGATCGTCAGCGTCGAGTTGACCGGGTTGACGTGGATCCGGGCGCGAACGACGACGAGGCCGAGGTTGAAGGGGCCCGCGACGGCGTTCGTGACGATCGAGAGGCCGAACGGGGCGCCACCATAACCAGTCGTCAGGTAGACGTTGCCGCCTATTTCGAAGGGGTGGGAGCCCGCACCTGAGGCGACCCTCGTCGTGCCGATTTTCGAGGATTCCGGGCACGATCCGGCGTCGCCCTGCGCTTCGCTGCACAGCGGGACGCTCGAGAGCATCCCCAGTAACCCGGGAGGGGTATGCACCTGGACGCCCTTGAGGAACTGTTCGCGATCCTGGCGTGAAAGATTCAACGTGAACGCACTGAACGCGCCAGCCTGCGGACTAACGGTACCTGCCGTAAAACCAGGATTCAAACCAGGACTGCTCGCGCAACCAGCCACATCAAAAAACCATGACGGTGTCCCGTCAGGCGTGCCCGTCACAACCTGTCCTTCGGGGGTGATGCCGGGTGCGCTCCATGGCGTGAGATCGGCCATCGTTACCGCAGGACCGCACGTCGCGGGGTTATCCAGGGGGGAGCGCGGACCGCCATTCAACCGGATTCGCAGTTCGCTGAAAGGCAACTGTGGATTGTCCTCAGCAATAGTGGTCAACTGTCCCGTCGCGGGATCGGCCTCAGTTTTTAGGCGAACCTTGAGGTTCACGCCCGAATCCGCGAGAGAACCCGTACCACCAAGTTCAAGATACAACTGGTAAAGATTGCCATCCAGAGCGTCCTGCTCGGTGCACGCCGCCTGTCCCGGAGCGCCACATCCGGGTCGCGCCAAATACACGTGGCCCATCACCGGCTCTGCCAACAACGGCGTTTCTGCTTCCGCGCTACCCACGATCGATGCGTCAGGACAATGACCCGCCGCCAGCTCGCGGTTCCCCATTCAGACCCACTTCTTCAGATTCGGGACCTTCAAAATTGATTCCTTCAGGACCCGATTCATTACATGCCCGAATACCATCAACGATACCGGGGCTGATGGACAACCCCTCCGGCAACGTCACCATCGCATCACGCAACTGCGGCGTTTCCGACGCTTCAGGGCTCAGAACCTGCGGCACTTTCAAATTCACTCCCAATCCCACCGGCGTATCGGCCAGCACCGTATCCGGCTGCGCTTCAACACCAGGATCGAACTGCAACAAATTACAACCCGTCGCCCCCGCCATCACCACCGCCGCATCCTTATACACCCCCGGTTCCTCCCACGAATCCACACGCGCAGACGTACTCTCAGGACCCGCGGCACAATCCGCCGGCATCGACAAAAACGGCACCGCGGGCAACCCACTACCCAAACCACCGCCATAGCATTTGTTGATATAGCTGGCTCCCGTGCAGACCAGGCCGCGTAGCGGATCGTGACTTGGATCGGCCGGCACACCCCAGAACGTCGTTTCCACTTCGGTCATTTCGAGGTTATCCGGGATCTCGTTACTGACGACCGTCAGCGCATACGTCGAGCCGCTGCGCACAACGTGCGCCGTCAACACGACCGTAATATTACTATTGGTTTCCAGACCAAACTCTGCCGACTGCCCTTTTTCCGGCGTCAAATTCACAATCGGCGCAATACTTTCAATACCCTCAAACCAGCGGATCCTGAATACTCCCAACTGCGTATCGGCCGGACAACGATCACCCGCAAGAGTAGCCTGCAACGGGCAGCGCGGCACCGCCTGCGGATCACCCAACAAACCCGGCGGCAAATCCACCACGATATCCTTCGGATCACGCGTCGGCGCAAACGTCGCTTCCCCACCTCCATTAGTGCCTACTTGTTCGGTAGTGAACCTAACGACCGTCGATAAGCCCCATGGATGACCACCAGCCTGCGTGAACGTGTACGGCACGTTTTCAAGACCTAGCTGTTCCGGGCGTACTGCTGAGACTTTCACGATGCTCTGCTTTTCGATCGTCTGCATCGTTAGCTCAGCCACTCCAAACGGCTTAGCTTCACCCACATGCGCACCCGCGCCCTGAACCCCAACCACCAACAGCACGCCAATCATCGACACCACACCAAACAATCCCCGGAATGACCTAACGCTCATGACCTGCCCCTCTCAGCAGCATTCTTGACTCTCCCACGATGAGGCTTCCTTGACGAGCGTTTCCTCTTCCTCGCCTTAGCCCTCTTAGCCTTGGGCTTCTTCGCTTTTGCCTTAGCCTGCGCGACCGGAGGCGTAGACACATTTTCGCCCGGCGCCTGAGAGACACTGCCGGGCACAAGCAGAGGAGCGGGATTCGCCAACGAACCCTGACACGCATCACCCGAACAAGGCTGCACCGGCCCAGGCTGCACCGGAAACCCACCCCGCAGACGCGCATCATAGAGATCATTCTGACCATCTGTGTCCTGCGGCACCAAGCCCTGCGTCGTCTTGAAAAATACATCATTCCCAGTCACAGAGATCACAGCTTCTTTCACCGGCGCGGTCGAACTGCCCGAGGAAACCAAAAACGTGTGACCTTCCGTTTCACCAGGTTCAATATGCCATTCATAAAGATTCGCGAGACCATTCACGGCATCTGACGAGAGGGGCTCCGCCGAGGTAAAGATAATCCGCGACCCATCGCCAGAAACAGCACGAGAATTCAGCCCCTGTTGCCTATATACTAGTCCACCCTCTTCGTTCGGAGCGATCGTCGCGTCATACGCGCTGTTATTGCCATTCGCGTCCGACCCCCCTTCACCTGTCGAAACGCGCTCGAGCACACCCGTAACAGCGTCATACCGATACACATCCTTCGCCGTATCCGTATCACCGGAGAGCAACTGGCCATAGCTTGAGAAGACGAGAATCCTGCCACCACCCGCAATCTGCGCTCCACGCTTGGACTCTTTCCATAAACCCACATCGTTTTGTTCGCTGCCTTCGAGGCCCGCGGGACAACGCAGATCTTCCACCACGCCCGACAGCGCCGGGCCGGAGCAAAGATCCGCGACGAATACCGGTGCGCCCCCAGTCTTGCTGTCATACACATAGAGATTATCCGCACCTCTCACCGGAGCACCACCTTCCGCGTTCAATCCCTCACTCAAGACCCCCCGCGCGACGAAGTACACATACGAGCCATCCGGGGCGATCGCAACCGTATTCTGCACTTCCGCCGATTCCCCACCATGCGGATCATGAGAAACCTGAACGAGCGAGCGCACCTCCTTTGCCACCGGCGCACACTGCGCTTCACCTCCCGGACAACCGATTTCCGCCATATACAGGTCGTTGGCGCCATCCTGGTCTTCGCCGACGAGCGATCCCGTGGTAGTGAAAAATACCAGCGTGCCGGCTTCGTTGGCGCCCTGGAATTCCACGGGAGCCCGCGCCGCGGCGCCTTCACACGGCACTTCACCCAACACCCCACCCTTCCTGCAACCCCCAAACGGCTTCGACACTTCAAGCGGCCTAGACACTTCAAGCGTCCGCGAACCAGCCACACGCACAAACAACTGCTGCGGAACAACCGAACAATACGTCGTGGAAAAGAAAATCTCCCCACCACCCGCAGCCACCGCATTGAATTCACTACCCTTAACAGTACCGAAACTTTCAATTCCATTGCCAGGATCGCCCAACTCCTCCCCACACGCAGGATCGATCACCTGACCGGAATTATTCAACCCGACCAGCCGCAGCAACGATCCACCACCCCCCGTCGAGAGATCGTAAAGCCTCGACTGTGTACCGACAGCTTCTTTGAGTAAAGACGCTTCTCCTCCTGTTTCCTTACTACTGAGGTAAAAAACGATATGAGAGAAATCGGGACTTCCACCCTGGTAGCTAGCACTGAAAGGCTCCCCGTTCAGCGCGATCAATTTCTCCCCTGCGACTTCGAAGTTTCCCGGCATATCCGATAAACCGGACGCGTGCAACAGAAATTCAGCTTCATTGGTGTCATACTCTGCGCTGCCACCGTTCGGCCCAGCGACATCTTCACTGAGCGAGGATTCAAGATTTGAGGAATAATCGATCACCGACGAGTGGGGCGCGAGCACGGCAGGAACCGTCACCGGCGTCGTCGTCCACCCCGATTCGCCACGACGAGCGATATAAATATTCGTGACAGCGTTGTTGGCGGGGTCCCCGGCGAACGCGCCAAGCGAACCGAAGGCCACGCTTTCGCCGTCCGGCGCGACAGCTTCGATCGTGTTCGCCCCATACCCACCCTTGTAAACAGGGCTGACCATCTCGTAGACGCGACCTTCGGGGAGTGCGAGGGCGGGGGCGGGGGCGGCCGTGAGGGCTATGACGGACAGGACGATGAAGGACACGAGAGCGCACACGCGCGCCCCAAGATTCGATCTCTTCAAGCGCATCACGACGCGACCTCCCCGTTGTTGTGCGCTTAAGCGCGGAGCGTTGGTGAGCCCGCGAAGGAGGGTGGGCGCCGCAGCCCAGGGTTGACAGGACCGCGGCGCCCCGGAAGCCGGACGCGAGAGGGTGCTAACGCCAGAGCCCCATTGACCGCCCTCCGTGATCCGAGGAGAGAGAGGACGGCCAAGATCGCAAGGATGAACCGACCGACCCGACAGAGCGCTGCTCATGGTTCCCGATCCCTCTCCCGATTTATCATGGATACCCATCATCCCCCCTCCGCAACCGCTTGTCTAGTTTTATGAAACCCCCGGGGGCCGGACGCTCGCCCGGGCGGCCGGCGAGGAGGGAGGGACGGGAACGAGCCGGGGCGCTTCGGGAGCGCGGTTGACGGCTGTGCGGGTCGCAGTTGGTCGGGTTGAAGGAGGAGCGGGCGCCGCGGCCAGAGAGGGTTGACCACGGCGCCCCGGGAACCCGGCGGGAGAGGGTGCTGCCGCCTTGTTGGCTCCGTTGGCCGCCCTCCAGGGTCTGGGGAGAACGACCAAGATCGCAAGGATGAACCGACCGGCCCGACAGAACGCTGCTCATCATGGCTCCCGATCCGTCTCCCGATTCATCGTGATACCCATAGTCCCCCCTCCGCAACCGCCTGTCTAGTTTTATGAAACCCGCGGGACTCGGACGCTCGCCCGGGCGGCCGGCGAGGAGAGAAGGGCGGGAATGACTCGGGGCGCTTCGGGAGCCTGATCGACGGTTGCGCGGTTTGCAGACGGTCGGGTTGAGCCTTCGACCGCAGGTGCCGTCCCAAGGGCTGAGTAGGGTGGTCTGCTCCTGTTCACGGACCGAGGGCCAGCGATGCCGAAACTCAGCTACTTCTACGGAATCGCCATCTGGATGTACTGGGACGAGCCTCATCACCACACCCCGCACTTCCATGCGTTGTACGGCGAGCACGAAGCCTCACTCGACCTCCAGGGCGAAGTCATCGCCGGCCACCTCCCGAGGCGGCAACTGCGCCTCGTACAGGCATGGGCCGAGCTTCACGCCGAGGAGCTGAACGCCGATTGGGAGCGCGCCACCGGCGGAGAGCCACTGAACCCGATCGCTCCCCTGCGCTAGAATGCCCGCCATGGAGAAGCTCGTTGCACCCGTCGCAGTCGAGGTCATCGGCGCGCACAAGCTGCGCGTCACGTTCAAGGACGGCCTCGTTGGCGACATCGACTTCACCGGCCGGCAGTGGCGGGGCGTGTCCGAGCCCCTCGCCGATCCCGCCTTCTTCGCCAAGGCATTCTTCGACCCGGAGGGCCGCACCGTCGCCTGGCCCAACGGCTTCGACATGGCGCCCGAGACCCTGTATGAACGGGCGTGTGAGAACCAGGTCCGCGGGACGGATCACATCGCCGCGTGACGGACAGTCATGCCGGTTGGGCGGGTCGCAGTCGGTGGGGTTGGAGGAGAGGTGGGCGTCGCGGCCACCCGCGCAGGCATGACGACGCTCCGGAAAAGCTTTCGGTCCGGCCTGTCCCGTTTTGGGCGTCTCGCCGGAATAGGGAGCAGGGATATCCACGAAAGCGATCAAACCCGGGCTCGCCGACTGGCTGCGCCTGCTGGCCGTGAGCCAGCTGCAGACGCAGGCGGCGCGGTCTGTGGCGCTCGATGCCGGCGCGCTCGGCGTGATGGCCGTTGACGCGGCCGTCGCCGCGATCGTCATCGGCGCCAGGGGAGCGTACGGCCTCTGGATCGTCGCGCTGCTCCTGCTCGGGCTGTCGCTCAGCCTGGCCGTGCGGACTCTGCGCCTCCCGGGCGCCGAGGAAACCGGCCCTTCCATCAATGAGATGCGCAAGGCTCGCGAGACCGAGGAGGACGAGTACTTACTCGAAGACTCGCTGCTCAACGACCTCGAAGAAGACCTCCAGACCAACGACCGGGCCCTGGCCCGCAAAATCCGGCTGTTCGACCGGGCGCTGACGTTCCTGGTGCTCGCGATCCTTGTGGAGATGGCGGGACGGGTAGTACAATGAGCGCCATGGAGCCAACCACCGTCAGCCAGCCGCCCGCCTCCGAGCCTACGCGCACGGACGCCACCAATACCTTCAAAACCGCAAACGCCCCCGCCGACCGCCACTTCAAGCAGATGATCGTGCCCGGCCTCGGCTCCGGCCAGATCCTCCCCGACTGGGTGCACAAGCTCTTCCGGCGCAAAGACACACACCGCTGAGGTCCAGGACCCGCCGGCGGTACCCGGGGCGCTTCGGGAGCCCGATCGACGGTTGTGCGGGTCGCAGTTGGTCGGGTTGAAGGACGGGTGGGCGCCACGGTCAGAGAGGGTTGACCACGGCGCCCCGGGAACCGGGCGGGAGAGGGTGCTACCGCCTTGTTGGCCCCGTTGACCGCCCTCCAGGGTCTGGGGGAGGACGACCAAGAGCAGGAAAGGAAGCAGCCGAAAATGTCGTATGCGCGCGGAGTCCTGCCCCGGCATCCCACCATGAGGCGGCTGTTCCCCGATCCCTCCTCCCGAATTGCTTCACGTGCCCACCCTCCCGTTTGCGGTCCGAGCCGACCCGGCGCAGACCGTGGCCGCCCTCTTGACCGCATATTCCTCCCGGCGGCCCCCGTTGTCTAGTTTTATGAAACCCCCGGGACCCCGACGCCCGCGCGGGTGGCCGGCGAGGAGAGAGGGGCGGGAATGATTCGCGGCGCTTCGGGCGTCCGATCGACGGTTGTGCGGGTTGCAGCCGGCCGGGCTGCATCCCCGTCGCGGCGTTCCAAATACGGGGACAAGGACCCGATCGCGCCAGGTGTTGTGCCGCGCGGCCCGAAAACACGGGGAATTCGGCTCGCGGCCGAGGATTCCATCGAGGTCGATGCGTACGGTGGGCTGCCCGATCGACCCGGCGGCCTTTCGCCGGTGCAGAGACCGATGACCGACGAGCCAAACATCGACCCGACCGCGCCCGCCGTGGCCGAGCTGCTGCCGCGTGCCGCGGAGGCCTTCGGCCTGCGGTACAAGCTCGAGACGTACTCCCTGGACCCCACCCACAAGGACGGCGGTCCCAAGGCACTGGGCTTCGA
Organism: uncultured Solirubrobacterales bacterium; assembly: GCA_963813765.1. Classification (GTDB taxonomy): domain Bacteria; phylum Actinomycetota; class Thermoleophilia; order Solirubrobacterales; family Solirubrobacteraceae; genus Palsa-744. The sequence continues at coordinate 558,598 of CAWFAB010000004.1, read as the reverse complement.
ACAGATCCTGGGCATCACGATCGACGCGATCGAGTACCTCGAAGCCCAGATCCTGGCCCTTGTCCTCGAGACGCCGATCACCGACGTCCGCGACAACGCGCCCCACGGCGTCAACTGCGTCATCGACATGCCCATATCCGGCATCGGCGCCAAGGCCGACCGCGTCGCCAACGTCAGGACGGTCTGGGCATTCGACCGCCCGGGCGCCCCACCACGACTTGTAACGGCCATCCCAAGGCCCTAGACTGGAGGAACCATGTCCACCGTCAAGCAAGCAATCGGAGAAGTTGACGTCGTCGCCTTCGAGCGGCCGATCAAAAAGATCGACGGAGTCGGCAACTGGCCCACCGGCACATTCGGCACCGTCGTCAGCGACTACGGCGACGTCAAGCAGGTCGAGATCGTGGGCGACCGCGGCGAAACCCTGGACTTGGTCATGGTTCCGGTCGAGCATCTGCAGCTCGTCGAGAAGCACAGCTGAGCGCGCAGGTCCCGGGCGGTGCGGATCGCAGCCGGTCGGGTTGAGGATCACGCCGAACGCCGCACCGACGACACCCTCCGCCGTCAAAGGCGGCAGGATTCGGTCGCTGTTGCGGTTCCTTCCGAGTCCCGTCACGCGGCCTCTCTCCGGCTGCGGGTGTGAATGTTGATCCCCCGCGCGACCTGCCGGCCCAGCGGCGTGAGCGTCCAGGCGTTGGGCACGCCCTTGGCGTGCCCCCCGTCGTTGCCGTTCACCATCAGGCCCAGGCCCTCCAGGCGCCGGAGCAGCTTGGAGATCTGGCCGGCGTCTGAGATCCCGGCGTGGTCGGAGACCTCGCGGTTGCTGATCCCCGGCCGCTCGGCGATGCACTCCAGGACCCGCGCGGTGCGGTAGGTCATGCGCAGGCTCTCCCCGCGGCCCTCCTTGAGCGCCCCCGCCAGACGCGCGAGGATCTTCCCGCGGCGCGCGAGCATCTCCGGGCCGCCCTGCAGCGTCCCCGCCACGCCGCCGCCGGCGGAGGGCCCCGGGGGCCGCCGCGGGACCCCCGCACGGGAGGACGGCCCCGAGAGCCGCCGCGGCACGCTCCCCGTCGAACGCGCCGTGGCGCGAGGGCGCGTCTGCGCGGGCACTACGCCGCCCTCCGGCGGCCGCGGCTGTGCGGGTCGCGGAAGGGCGTTTGCGCGCCGACTTTTCGCCGTGAGCCCGCAACACCGGGGATTGCGCGTCCGGACGGGGCCCGGTCGAGCGTATTCACGAGTATCCCGGTAGGGCCAACGAGCCCCGCCGCGGGTGTCCAAACGGCCTACCGGAATACGCCCTTACGGCCAGTCGATCTGCTCGGCCAGCCCACTCGGGCCGAGGTCGATCAGGCCGCTGCGCTCGACCGGGCGATACTCGCCGCCAGCGAGCCCGAGCCAGTGCACGGCGCGCTCCTCGGGATCGACGATCAACACCTCGTCGACCTCGTGGGCGGCGTAGAAGGGGAGCTTCTGCCAGGTCTCGTCGGCCGGAGAGACGATCTCGACGACCAGGGCGGCGGTGTGCAGCCAAACACCACCGGCGCCGGGGCGGTGCAGACCGCCGTCAGGGACGCGGAAGTCCTCGATGGAGTCGCCGAGGTTGAACTCCTGCATGGTCGGAATCAGCTCCGCCGCGCGGGCCAGCGGACCCAGGATCTCGGCCAGCTGCTGGCCAACGCTGGCATGTTCGAAGCTCGGAGCGGGAACCATGTGCAGCACACCCTCCCACACCTCGTCGAGACGGTCCAGGCCGGAAACCCGCCGACGCTCCTTGAGCGCGTCCAGCCCGGGCGCGTGAGGGTCGAGCACCAGCGTGGCCATGACGCAAGGATAGCCGCTCGGGGGGCAGCTGGCCGGGTCCAAACCCGGTCGATCGGTCCCGTTCGGCGCGCCCCGTCGGGATAAGGAGACGAAGGCCTTTTACGCGACCGGCCCGTCCCGGGCGGCCCGCGGCCTTCGAGTCCCGGCCACCCGCGCACACGGAGCAGCCCCATCGGCACCGTCAACCTCAACCAGGTCGCCGTCACCGGCAACCATCGCCCACCACGGCGCGCTCCACGCGGGCGGACACACCGTCGCCGTCACGGGCTTCGCTGAAGCCCACCGCGGCGAACATCGGGCTCACCCGCCGGCCGCCCGCTCAACAGGACACGATTGATCCCACTCTCTGGCACGGCCCGCGTCGCCCAAAAGCCAGCCCCGGAGCTACTTGATGTACATCCCCGAGATCGCCCGCGCGATCACCAGCTGCTGAATCTCCGCGGTGCCCTCGAAGATGTCGTAGATCTTCGCGTCGCGGTGCCAGCGCTCGACGGGGAACTCGCGGGCGTAGCCGTTGCCGCCGAGGATCTGGATCGCGCGCTCGGTGACCCACACGGCGACCTCGCCTGACTTGAGCTTGCTCATCGAGCCCTCGGCGTTCTCGAAGGGGACCTGGTTGCGGCCCATCCAGGAGGCACGCCAGACGAGCAGGCGGGAGGCGTCGATCTTGAGCTTCATGCGGGCGAGGGTGAAGGCGATCGACTGGTTCTCGATGATCTTGCGGCCGAACTGCTCGCGCTCCTTGGCGTAGTCGAGCGCGTACTCGTAGGCGGCGCGGGCGACCCCGAGCGCCTGGGAGCCGACGGTGGGGCGGGAGGACTCGAAGGTCTGCATCGCCGCCTGGGACTTGCCCTTCTTGCCCTCGCGCACACGCGCGAGGCGTTCGTCGAGCTTCTCCTTGCCGCCTAGCACGTAGCCGACGGGGACGCGGCAGTCGTCGAGGAAGACGTCGGCGGTGTGGGAGGCGCGGAGGCCGTGCTTGGAGACCTTCGAGCCCTGGGAGATCCCCTTGGCTTCGCTCATCGGCACGATGAACGCGGCGTGGCCTTTGGAGCCGAGCTCGGGGTTGACGGTGGCGATGATCACGTGGACGTCGGAGATGCCGCCGTTGGTGGCCCAGGCCTTCTGGCCGTTGATGACCCACTCGCCCGCGGCCTCGTCGAACTTGGCGCGGGTGCGCACGCCCGAGACGTCGGAGCCGGCGTTGGGCTCCGAGGCGCAGAACGCGGCGACCTTGACGTCGTCCGGGGTGCCGAAGCAGCGCGGGATCCATTCCCCGATCTGCTCGCCGGAGCCCTGGCCGAAGATCGCGGCCACGGGCAGCGCGGTGCCCATGATCGCCATGCCGATGCCGGCGTCACCCCAGAAGAGCTCCTCGTTGACGATCGGCAGGCTCAGGCCGGTGGGATCGGCGAAGAACTGGGCGAGCCCTTCGAAGCCGTAGAGGCCGATCTTGGCGGCCTCCTGGATGATGGGCCAGGGGGTCTGCTCCTTCTCGTCCCACTCGTGGGCGGCGGGGCGGATGACGTCGGCGGCGAACCCGTGGACCCAGTCGCGCACATCCTTCTGGTCCTGGCTGAGGGCCATCGAGAAGACGACCTCCTTGTTGGCGGCACTGGCGATCGCCTCGACGGCGGCCTCAGCGGCCTCGGTGGTGTCGGCGACGGGGGTGGCTGACATCGAAGGGGCTCCTTTTGAAAAAGATTTTTTGGAGGATGGATGGGCCGGTGAGCGGCGATCCCGCGCGCTGCTCGGAGCACACGCAGCGAGGCCAAGGCCCCTACCAGGACTGCACAGCTTACCGGAACGGCGCCATCTGCGACCGGATTGGCGAGCCGCCCCAGCCGAATGTTCCGGCTTCTCGGCTGCGTGGCCTGATCGATTGCGACGCTCGCCGCGCGCCCGAATGCGGTGCGGGGGGCGGTGGACGGACCCAATTCCTCACTAATGCCCCAATCTCGACTTAGTTTCTGGTATTAGTTCGGTTTCTTGCTCATGTCCCCGATGCGGAAAGTGACCATGCACAAGCGTTCAATCGCCATCCTCCTGTCTGTCTTCCTCCTGGCTCTCCCGGTGATCCTCGCCGCGTGCGGGTCCTCCTCGAGCTCCGGCAAGAGCGTGGCTCTCGTGGCCTACTCGACCCCGGAGGCGGCCTTCGCCTCGCTGATTCCCGCCTTCCAGGCGACCTCTGAAGGCAAGGGGACGGCGTTCAGCCAGTCCTACGGGCCCTCGGGGGAACAGAGCCGCTCGGTGGTCAACGGGCTGCACGCGGACGTCGTGAACTTCTCCCTGGAACCGGACGTGACGCGCCTGGTGAAGGCCGGCCTGGTCTCCGCGAACTGGAACCAGAACGCGACCCACGGCTTCGTGACGCGCTCGGTGGCGGTGCTGATCGTGCGCAAGGGCAACCCCAAGCACATCAAAGGCTGGAGCGACCTGGTCAAGCCGGGCGTGGAAGTGCTGACGCCGAACCCCTTCACGTCGGGGAGCGCGCGCTGGAACGTCATGGCGGCGTACGGGGCGCAGCTGAAGGAAGGCAAGACCCCGGCGCAGGCGCAGGCGTACCTGGAAGCGCTCTTCCACCACGTGGTCAGCCAGGACAGCTCGGCGCGCAACGCGCTGCAGACGTTCCTGGCGGGTCGCGGGGACGTGCTGATCGACTACGAGAACGAGGCGATCTCCGATCAGAAGAAGGGGTCGCCGATCGAATACGTGATCCCGAGCGCCACGATCCTGATCCAGAACCCGATCGCGGTGGTGGGCGGCGAAGGGAGCGCGCAGGCGAAGAGCTTCGTCAGCTACCTGCTCTCCCCCGCGGGCCAGCGGATCTGGGCGGAAAAGGGCTACCGCCCGGTGATCGCGGGCGTGCCGGGGACCGCGAGCTTCCCGACGCCGCCAAACCTCTTCACGATCGAATCGCTGGGCGGCTGGAGCAAGGTGGACAAGCAGTTCTTCGAACCGGAAACGGGGATCGTGACGAAGATCGAGCAGTCGCTGGGGGTCTCCACCGCCAAATAGAGCAAACCCCAAGCGCCCGTCTCCAATCGGGAGCCGACTTCCCACCGGAGCCCAACCCACTAAACGACCCCAATCAAGCGCCACCAATCCGAACATGAGTCCCAACCCAACAAGCCTGACGCTCCCGCGTCCCTCCCGTCGCCGGCGGCAGCCCTCTTCCCGCCGGAGCCGCACCCCAGGGCTCGGGCCGGGTGGCCGCCTCGGCGTCCGCCCGGCCGCGGCGCTCGGCCGCGGCCTGGTGGGCATCTACCTGTCCGTGCTGGTGCTGCTGCCGATCGCTGCGCTGCTGGCGCAGGCGAGCACCGGCGGCGCGGGGGCGTTCTGGCGGGAGATCTCCTCACCGGAGGCGGTGGCGGCGATCAAGCTCACGCTGATCGCCTCGGTGGTCGTGGTGGCGCTGGGCGCGCTCTTCGGGACGCTGATCGCGTGGGTGCTGGTGCGCGACGAGTTCCCGGGCAAGCGGATCGTGAACGCGCTGATCGACCTGCCCTTCGCGCTTCCCACGGTGGTCGCGGGTGTGGTGCTGCTGGCGCTGTACGGGAAGGGGGGGCCGTTCGGAATCGACATCACGTTCACGCGCGCGGCGGTGGGGATGGCGCTGCTGTTCGTGACGCTGCCCTTCGTGGTGCGCTCGGTGCAGCCGGTGCTGCTGGAGCTCGACCGCTCGATGGAGCAGGCGGCGGCCTCGCTGGGCGCCGGCCAGTCCACGGTGTTCCGCCGCATCGTGCTGCCCAACCTGACCCCGGCGATCCTCTCCGGGGTCGCGCTCAGCTTCGCGCGGGCGCTGGGGGAGTACGGGTCGATCGTGCTGATCTCGGGCAACCTGCCGTTCAAGACGGAGGTGGGGTCGGTCTACATCTTCGGCCAGATCCAGAACGAAAACATGCCGGCGGCGGCGGCGGTATCGGTGGCGCTGCTGCTCTGCGCGCTGGTCGTGTTGAGCGCACTCACGATTCTCACGCGCCGGAGGTCGAGGCATGTCGGCTAGGGCCGCCGCGAGCCGCCTCTCCCCCGCCGCGGCGCATAGCGCGCGCCCGCCGCGCACCCGCAGCAGCCGGCGTGGGACACTGAGCACGGGTCGCGCGGGCCGTCTGGGGCTGCGGTTCCTGGCGCTGGGCTACCTGGCGCTGCTGCTGCTGCTGCCGGTGGGGATGATCTTCTACCGCACCTTCGAACACGGCCTCGGCGCGGTGTGGAGCGCGGCGAGCGCGCCGAACGCGGTGCACGCGTTCTGGCTGTCGATCGAGCTGGTGGCAATCGCGGTGCCGCTCAACACGGTCTTCGGCATCGGTATCGCACTGCTGCTGGAGCGCGGACGCTTCCGCGGCAGGGCGCTGCTGGGCCTCCTGATCGATCTGCCGTTCGCGATCTCTCCGGTGGTCGTGGGGCTCTCGCTCGTGCTCGTGTATGGCAAAACCGGGTGGTTCGGGGACTGGCTCGCGGCCCACGGCATCCAGGTGATCTTCTCGGTGCCCGGGATGGTGCTGGCGACGGCGTTCGTCTCGCTGCCGTTCGTGGCGCGGGAGACGATCCCGGTGCTGCGCGAGCTGGGCAGCACCTCCGAGCAGGCGGCGGCGACGCTCGGCGCGAGCTCGTGGCAGACCTTCCGCCGGATCACCCTGCCGGGAATCCGTTGGGGGGTGGTGTACGGGGTGGTGTTGACGACGGCGCGGGTGCTCGGGGAGTTCGGCGCGGTGAGCGTGGTCTCGGGGCGGATCGAGGGACAGACGCAGTCGCTGCCGCTGTACGTACAGGACCGCTTCGAGAACCTCGATCCCACGGGCGCCTACACGGCGGCGGTGGTGCTGGCGCTACTCGCTTTCGCGACCCTGCTGGCGATGAACCTGCTGACAAGGCGCGCGCGCAGGAGCACCGCCGCGGCGCCCCTCGGTCCGGTGGACCTCGCGAGCGAGCAGATCTCCGCGGCGGCGTCGAGCGAGCGCGAGCCGGCGGGAGCGGCGGCGTGATGGCGAAGCGCAGCTCCGTGGCGGCGCCGAGCGAGCACGAGCGGGCGGGGGCGGCGGCGTGATGGCGAAGCGCAGCTCCGTGGCGGCGCCGAGCGAGCACGAGCGGGCGGGGGCGCTCTGATGGCGATCGAGGTGCACGACGTGAGCAAGCGCTTCGGCGAGTTCGAAGCGCTGCGGGACGTCGGCATCCGGGTGGACGACGGATCGCTCACCGCGCTGCTGGGCCCCAGCGGGAGCGGCAAGTCGACGCTGCTGCGGATCATCGCGGGCCTCGAGACCCCCGACTCGGGCACGGTGCTGATCGGCGGGCAGGACGTCACCTACACCCCGGCCCGCGAGCGTGGGGTGGGGTTCGTCTTCCAGCACTACGCCCCGTTCAAGCACATGACGGTGTACGACAACGTGGCGTTCGGGCTCACGGTGCGCAAGCGCCCCAAGGCGCAGGTCCGCGAGCGGGTGCACGAGCTGCTGGGCCTCGTGCGCCTGGATGGGCTGGAGGAGCGCTACCCCGCGCAGCTCTCGGGCGGTCAGCTGCAGCGGATGGCGCTCGCCCGCGCGCTTGCTCCCCAGCCGGAGGTGCTGCTGCTGGACGAGCCCTTCGGCGCGCTGGACGCGCAGGTGCGGGGCGAGCTGCGCGAGTGGCTGCGGCGCCTGCACGAGGAGATCCACGTGACCACGATCTTCGTCACCCACGACCAGGAGGAGGCGATGGACGTGGCGGAGCAGATCGTGGTGATGAACGCGGGGCGCATCGAGCAGGCGGGCGCCCCGCGGGAGCTGTACGAGAGCCCGAGCAACGGCTTCGTGATGTCGTTCATCGGACCGGTCAACCACCTCGGCGATGCGCTGCTGCGCCCCCACGACATCCAGATCCTGGACCACCCTGACGACGAGGGCGCGACGGAGGCGCTGGTGCGCCGCGTGGTGCACCTCGGCTTCGAGGTGCGCGTCGAGCTGACCCTCCCCGACGGGGGCGACATCTGGGCGCAGGTGACGCGCGAGAGCGCCCAGGAGCTCGAGCTGGAGGAGGGCCAGATCCTCGCGGTGCGGCTCCCCGCCCCGCGCACGTTCGCAGCCTAGCTGACCTCACCGTCTAGGGCGTCGCTGAGCAAGCGAGGCAAGGACGCAGTGAGCGAAGTGTGCTCCGCACACGAGCGATCGAGGACGCAGACCGATCAAAGATCGGCCAGCACCGCTCAGCGGCGTCCTAGCGGGTTTGCCAGGCGTCCTCTTCGTGTGTCAGGGCGATCACGTCTTTGGGCAGCTTCCCGGCGGCGACGTCGGCGACGGTGACACGCTCGAGCACCTTGCGCAGGTTGGCGCGCAACGCGACCCACACCTGCTGGAGGGACTCCGCGGAGCCGCTGTAGGCGATCTCCTCGGGGCGCTGGCCGCGCACCCCCACCAGCGGCCCCTCGACCGCGCGGATCACGTCCGCGAGCGTAACCTCATTGGCGGGGTGGGCCAGCCAGTAGCCCCCCTCGGGCCCGCGCTGGCTGCGCACGATCCCGGCGCTGCGCAGCTGGGTGAGGATGTTCTCCAGGAACGAGAGGGGGATGCCCTGGGCCTGGGCGACCTCGTCGACCTTGCGTGGGGACTCGAAGCTGCTGGCCGCCAGCTCCACGACGGCTCGCACGGCGTAGTCGGCCTTCGCGGTGACGCGCATCGCAAGGATTCTCTACTAAAACGCGGCGGGACGCATCGTAGAGGCCCGTGTGGGGGCCACCAGCCCGCGCCGCCGCGCCGCCACAGGTCCAATCGCCACCAGCGCAGAAGCCCGGCCCGCTCGGGCGACGGAGGCCGGATCGGCGACGAAGACACCCACCGTCCGCCGGACGCACCCACGACGACGTCCACCTGCCGCAAGACCTCTGACCACCCAGAGCGCGGTCGCTAGAGGGTGAGATAGGTCGACCTGATGAGGGTGATGCCGGCGTTGGTCGCCACCTTCCACTTTTTCCCGGGAGGGACGATGAACGTGATGACCACGTTCGTCGTCCCGGTAGCCGCCGGGCTGTTCACGTCTTCGGCTACCACCGTGCCGCCGACCGAGACCTGTATGGTGGTTTCCGTCACCGTTTTACAGGACACGGTAAGCATGACCTGCACCGGTTCAGCGGCAGACGGTTCAAATTCGGTGTTCTGCGCGCGTTCCGTCAATGCCCCGTATTCGCCGGCGATAAAGCTCGCGCCTTTTTCGCCTTTTTCTCCTTTGGCTCCCGTTTCGCCTTTCGTGCCCGCTTCGCCTTTGGCCCCCGCCGCGCCGGTGGCTCCCACTTTGCCTTCTTTCCCTTCTTTGCCTTCAGCGCCTTTCGCGCCCGCTTCGCCTTTGGCCCCCGCCGCGCCGGTGGCTCCCACTTTGCCTTCTTTCCCTTCTTTGCCTTCAGCGCCTTTCGCGCCCGCTTCGCCTTTGGCCCCCGCCGCGCCGGTGGCTCCCACTTTGCCTTCTTTCCCTTCTTTGCCTTCAGCGCCTTTCGCGCCCGCTTCGCCTTTGGCCCCCGCCGCGCCGGTGGCTCCCACTTTGCCTTCTTTGCCTTCTTTGCCTTCAGCGCCTTTCGCGCCCGCTTCACCTTTGGCTCCCGTTTCGCCTTTGGCTCCCGCCGCACCTTTGGGTCCTTCTTTGCCTTCTTTGCCTTCCGGACCCGTTTCGCCTTTGACGCCCGCTACGCCTTTCGGCCCTTCTTTGCCTTCCAGACCCGCCGCACCGGTTTCGCCTTTGACACCGGCCGCACCCGTTTCCCCCGTGGGACCCGTCGCGCCCGTTTCGCCTGTGGCGCCAGTCGCGCCTTTGGGTCCTTCTTTCCCTTCTTTGCCTTCCGGGCCCGTTTCGCCTTTGGGTCCTTCTTTGCCTTCCGGACCTGTTTCGCCTTTGGGTCCTTCTTTGCCTTCTTTGCCTTCCGGACCCGTTTCGCCTTTGACGCCCGCTTCGCCTTTCGGCCCTTCTTTGCCTTCCAGACCCGCCGCGCCGGTTTCGCCTTTGACACCGGCCGCACCCGTTTCCCCCGTAAGCCCCGTCGCGCCCGTTTCGCCTGTGGCGCCAGTCGCGCCTTTGGGTCCTTCTTTGCCTTCTTTGCCTTCCGGGCCCGTTTCGCCTTTCACGCCCGCTACGCCTTTCGGCCCTTCTTTGCCTTCCAAACCCGCCGCACCGGTTTCGCCCTTGACACCAGCCGCACCCGCCTCGCCCCTGGGACCGGCCGCACCTGTTTCGCCCTTGGGCCCTTCCTTGCCTTCCGCGCCTTTCGCGCCCGTTTCGCCTTCTTTGCCTTCTTTGCCTTCCGGGCCCGTTTCGCCCCTCAGCCCTTCCCTACCTTCCGGACCCGCCGCGCCTACCGCGCCGTTGGGTCCTTCCTTGCCTTCCTTGCCTTCCGCGCCCGCTTCGCCACTGACGCCCGCTTCGCCTCTGGGTCCTTCTTTACCTTCCGCGCCCGTCGCGCCGGCTTCGCCATTGCCGCCCGTCTCGCCCTTGGGCCCTTCCTTGCCTCGGGTGCCCGCTTCGCCTCTGGCGCCCGCCGCGCCTGTTCCACCCCGGAGGCCCGTCGCGCCCACTTCGCCCCGCGGTCCTTCCCTGCCTTCCGCGCCCGCTTCGCCTTGCGGTCCTTCCCTGCCTTCCGCGCCCGGTTCGCCTCTGGCGCCTGTTGCGCCCCTGAATCCTTCCCTACCCTCCGCGCCCGGTTCGCCTTTCGGTCCTTCCCGGCCTTCTGGGCCCGTGCAACCTGGAGTGCCTGGCGAGCCTGCCATCCCCGCAAACGCTATTGGAAACCCTTCGATTAACTGAAACTCCGGAGGGCCAGAAAAGCCCGCCGCTCCCGAAGGCACTCCCGCGGAACCTTCGAGCCCCTGTGGTCCCTGACATCCCACCAGCCCTCGCTGGCCCCCGGGGCCCCGAGGTCCGGCCACTCCCGCGGGCCCCCTCTCTCCCACTCCCGCCGGCCCCCTCCGGCCCACTCCGAGCCCCCCGCTATCCGACCTCGTGCCGCCCGCGAGCGCGATGCGCACCTGTGAGCCGTCCTGGTTTTTAGAATTGCTCAGATAGTGAGTTGCAGCCACCGCTCCGCCGCCCACGAAGAGCACGACCGCAGGCGCGGCGGGAATTAAGCGGTGGACGATTGTCTTCAACATGCTGTACCCTGAATACAGGCGATTAAGAGGCCACGACTGCTGCTCCCACGCAGCCAGTTTCCGGCCAGAGCGAGGGAACCCAAATCCATCGGCCGAGCCACCTGGAGACCTTTAGGGGCGAATCGAGACTTTCAGGCGCGGATCGAGGCGATGGGCGCCCGCTGGCCGCGGAGCGTGCGGCGACCCCTCCGATCCGATACAGTTGCTACTTGCGACGCGCTCGTCTGTTAGGTCTGGCCGCAGCCGTCTGGGTCGTCCCGCCCCTCTCCGGGTGCGGGAGTAGCACACCCACGCTGAACACCGTTACGGTGGAGCATGCCATCGCCGCGTCGATCCTGACCCAGCGCCACCTGTATGCGACGGTGCGCTGCCCGTCCAAGGTGCCGCGGAAGGCGGGTCTTGTCTTCACATGCACGGCCAGTCTCAACGTCGGGACATACCCGGTCTCGGTGACTGAGACCAACAACAGCGGCCACTTCCGGTACCAGAACCAGGCCCCGCTGGTCACTCTCAACATCGCGGGAGTCGAGCAGGCGATCAGGCAGTCGATCAGCAGCCAGAGGCGCCTCAGCTCCACGGTGACGTGCCCGGCCGAGGTTATCCAAAAAGCAGGAATCGTCTTCACATGCACGGCGATGGTCCACGGCCAGTCCTACCCATTCGAAGTGACCGAGGTCGATGACAGCGGCCATGTCCGATACATCGGGCATTGACTATCTTGTGAAACTTGACCGGGTAAAATGCTCTCCGGTCTGCACGACCACATCGCCACCGGATCGTCGAGGAACGCCCGCGCGAGCATCCGCGCCAGCGCCGGTACATCCTCCGGCGTCGCGCGGCGTATGGCGGTGGGGGCGTCCACAGAGCGAGGATGACACGGTGCTTAAGCCAGCGCACCCTCGCGCTCCAGCGGAAGCGTCCCCTCGTGGCAGCCGGCCGCATCGGGGATCGCACCCACGAGCTGGCCGCCCGCGCACTCCTCGGCGCTCACCGCGCGCTGCGGATTCTGGATGCCCACCGCGCCGATCAGCCCGCCGAGCAGGACGAGCCCTCCAGCGATCCCGATGCCGGCCCGGAAGCTCTCCAGCGACGCTTCGTCGGCGGCGCGAACGATCGCCTGCGCCTGGCGAGGCTCGAGGCCCGCGACGGAGGGACGCCCGAGCGTCAGCCGCTTCGCCTGCGCCACCGCCACCTGAGCGGGCGCGGAGAGCCGCACTCCCTCCAGACGGCGATCGAGCGTGGCGCCGAACTGCACCGCGACAATCGCACCGATAGCGGCGATCCCGAGCAGTCCCGCGACCCGCGCCACCGCGTTGTTCACGCCCGAGGCGATCCCGGCCTGGCGCTCCTCCACGCACGCCAGGACCGCCGCTGTCAGCGGCGCCACGGTCATCGAGAGCCCCACCGAGAAGGTCAACAGCGCGGGCAGGACTTCGCTCGGGTAGTCGACGTGCACGCCCAGGCGCAGCAGCGCGAGGAGCCCCAACCCGGCGATCACCGGTCCCAGCCCCATGAACAGCCGCGGCCCGAAGCGGTCCGCGAGCGCCCCGAAGCGGCGCGAGAGCACAAGCATCACAATCGTGGTCGGCAGCATCGCGAGGCCGCTCTTCAGCGGCGTGTAACCCGCGACCTGCTGCAGGAACAGCACGAGGAAGAAGAACAGCACCGCCAGCCCGGCGTACATCGCGAACGTCTCGATATTGCCAACCGCGAAGTTCCGCCTCGCGAAGAGGCTCAGCGGGAGCATCGGGTCGGGGGCGCGCGACTCGTACACGAGGAACACCGCGAACAGGAGCACGCCGGCGATCAGCGGCGCGAGGACCGCGGCGCTCGACCAGCCCAGGCGCGGCTGCTCGATCAGGGCGAACACCGGCCCCCCAAGCCCCAGGGCGCACAGCAGAGCCCCCGTTGAATCGACCGCGCGATGCCCTTCGATCGGCGCGGCACGCGGGATCACCGCGAGGATCAGCGCCACGCAGCCGACCACGAACGGGAGATTGATGAGGAAGATCCAGCGCCACGACGCGATCCCCAGCAGCACCCCCCCGCCGAGCGGGCCGAGCGCCGCGGCGATCGCCCCGAACGCCGTCCACGTGCCGATCGCCGCGCCGCGCTCGGACTCGAGCCCACCCGCCCTGGGCCCACCCGCGCTGAACGTCGCGACGATCACCGCGAGCGAGCTCGGGATCAGCAGCGCGCCCGCGACGCCCTGCAGCGCACGGAAGGCGATCAGGAAGCCGATCGTGGGCGCGAGCGCGCACAGCAGCGAAGCCGCGCCGAAGCCGCCGACGCCGAGTGCGAACACCCGCCGCTCGCCGAAGAGATCGCCGAGCGAGCCGCCCACCAGGATCAGCGAGCTGAGCGTCAACAGATAGGCGTTGCTGATCCACTGCTGGCCCGCCAGGCCGCCGCCGAGGCCACGCTGGATCGTGGGCAGCGCCACGTTCACCACCGTGCCGTCGAGCAGCGCGATCCCCGACCCGATGATGCACGCCGCCAGCGTCAGACGCTTGACGCGGGCTGTGACGGCGCTTTGGTGCACGTAAACCAATGTATGGCACAGGCACAGCTACCGGGGGAGTCTCGCGAGCAGCCCGGCGGCCGTCTGCGGGCCGATCAGACGCCGGACGATGCGTCCCCGGCGGTCCAGCAGGAACGTGGCGGGCAGGCCGGTGATGCCGTAGGCGTTGCCCACGTCTCCCGAAGAGTCGATCAGCACGGGGAACGTCCAATGGTGGCGAGCGACGAAGCCGGCCGCCGATTCCGGGCTGTCGGACCAGTCGACGCCGACTAGCGTCGCGCGACCGTGCAGCTCGCCGGCGAGGCGGGCGAGCTGCGGAGCCTCCTTGATGCAGGGGCCGCACCAGCTGGCCCAGAAGTGGACGATCGCCGGATGTCCGCGCAGGCTTGCGAGGTCAACCCGCGGTCCCACGAGCACACGCGCCGGCAGCGCCGGCGCCGGGCGGGCCTTGACCGGGGGGGCGTTGCCGCCGACCAGCACGGCGAGCAGGAACGCGAGTAGCAGAGCCGCCGCGGTAATGAGCACCGAGCGCCAGCGCACTCGGTCAGTGGGCCGCGAGGAGCGGGACGTCGTGGACGATCCACGCGGGCTTGAAGTTCGCCGGGTACAGCGCGAGCATCCTGCCTGTGCCTGTGATGCCGTAGACGAGCGCCGTGTGGCTCACCTCGCGGCTGTCGGGGCTGCCCTGCGCCTGGATTCCGTACCTGCTCCACACCGGAGCGAGCTGCTTGAACGACCCGATCAGGTACTCCATCCGCCCGGTCATCTCGTGCGCCGCGAGGAACGCCTTGACGGTCCGCGGCGTGTCGCCCCTGGGGTCCACCGACACCGCCACGATCTGCGCCTGGCCTGCGCGTGCGCCGAGCTTGAGCAACGCGTTGTGGAGGTTGGCGACGATCAACGGGCAGACGTCGGGGCAGTGGTCGTAGATGAAGGTCAGCAGGATCGCCCTCCCCCGGAACTGCGAGAGGCGCACCACCTTCCCCGTCGAGTCGCGCAGCGAGAAGTCCGGCGCCTGGTGGGGCGGTGAGAGCAGCGCCGGGGCGTCGTAGCTCGCCGTCGTGAGCACCGTCCCCACCGCGGGCTTGGCAGGGCCTGAGCTCCCGCAGCCGACCACCGCGACGCATGCCACGACGGCCGCCATCGGTCCGAGCAGACGAGCGATTGCTTCAACGCGCACTACGTCCCATCCTATTGGCGCAGCACGACACCGCGTGTAACCGTCACCGCCCGACCGTGCTCCGGGGTGAGCGTGATCTTCACGGTCAACGCGAGGTGTCGAAGGCGTCTGAGCGCGCGGCGGGCCTCGGCGTCGAGCCTCACCACGAACGAGACCCTGCCCGCGGACAGCGAGCCGCGCACCAGCCGCCCCACGCGGACCGCCGCGGAGCGCCTGGTCCCCGCTGGCGACACCCCCTTGGCGAGCAGGTCGACCTCGAGGCGGCCCCCGGCCCCGGCCGCGGACACCACGAGCGCACCCCCCACGGACGCGCCGTGCTGCGTGGAGCGCAGCGACGGGCCGCCCGCGATCGGCGAGCCGCCGGGGGATTCGGCGCTCGTCGCCGCGGTTGGTGTGGGAGCCGATGACGTGGAGGGCTGCGGAGCGCCCGGCATGGGCGAGATGGGCGTGGGCGTTGGCTGCGGGGTCGGTTCGGGCGTTGGTTCGGGCGTTGGTTCGGGCGTTGGTTCGGGCGTTGGTTCCGGCGTTGGTTCCGGCGTTGGTTCCGGCGTCGAAGTGGTTGTGAACACCCGGTCCGCACCGGGCACGGTATCCGAGGCGTTCTTTGCAAGGACCCGGAAGTGGTATTCAGTGCCCGCCGCCAGTTTGGTCAAGCGCACGGATACCGGGTGGCCAGTATGATCTTCGCCGCTCAGCGGCAATTCTTCGGTCGTCTGTCCGTAGCTGCTGCTCGTGCCCCATTCGAAGAAGTATTTCGTCGCCTTGCCTTCCGGGTCAACCGTGCCGTTGAGCGTCACTTCGGTCTGGCCCACCGCGCTCGCTGCGCCGGTCGTGGCGGTGGGCGCGCCGGGGATCGCGACGGTGACCGTGCCGGTCATTTCGGGACCGTGAACGGTGCAGTAGAACGTGTATGTGCCGGCCTGCGCAAAGGTGCACGTGCCGCTCCATTCCTTCCCCGAGGCGGCCGCGGTGCTGCCGACGGGCACGCCGCTGCTGCATTCCGGCGTGGCCGGCCCGCTGACCCAATGCACCCCGTGCGCCACCGTCGTCGCGTTGCTCAACGCGACGATGCCGCCGGGCGCCACGGTCGCCTGCGACGGCGACCAGTAGTGGCTGTAGAGACCCACATTGACCGCTTCGATGGTCGGGCTCGTGACCGAGCTCGCAACGGCCGGGAGCACGACGGCGCCCAGTGCGGCCGCCACGAACAGGTATCCCCTCCGCAACCTCATCGCATCGTCTCCTCTCAGGTGTGCACGACAATGCCGCGCGTGACTGTGAACGGTTCGCCGTAGACCGGAGTGAGCGTGATCCTCACGGCGAGCGCGAGCCGCCGATGACGCTCCAGCGCCCGCCGTCCCCGGGCGTTGAGCTTCACGACGAAGGACACCCTGCCCGCGGACACGGAGCCGCGGACGAGCCGTCCGACCCGCACCCGCGTCGAGCGCTTGGCCCTGGCCAGGGAGGCGCTCCTGGCGAGCAGGTCGATCTCGAGGCGGTCGCCGGTGCCGGATTTGGAGATCTCGAGCGAGCCTCTGACCGAGCCGCCACGCTGACTGGCGCGAAGCGAGGGGCTGCCGAGCAGGGGCGGACCGGAGGAAGATTCGGCCGGTGTGGTCGTGCTCGTGGTCGTCGTGGGGGACGTTGTGGTCGTTGTGGTCGTTGTGGTCGTGCCCGTGGTCGTCCCGGTGGCGTTCACCGTGATCGTGCCGGTCATTTCGCGGCCGTGAACGGTGCAGTAGAACGTGTATGTGCCGGCCTGCGCAAAGGTGCACGTGCCGCTCCATTCCTTCCCCGAGGCAGCCGGGGTGCTGCCGACGGGCACGCCGCTGCCGCATGTCGGCTTGGCTGGCCCGCCGACCCATTCCACGCCGTGTTCCACCGCCGTCGAGTTGCGCAGCGCCACGACGCCGCCAGCCGTCACGGTCGCCTGCGAGGGCGACCAGCGGTGGTGTTCGCCATACACGCCGCCGCCTTCGTTGACCGCATCGATGGTCGGGCTGGTTTCCGAGCTCGCAACCGCCGGGAGCACGGCCACGGCAGCCCCGAGCACCGCCGCGAGCGGAACGTAACGCCTGCGCATTCTCACGATCTCAGCCTGCCTTTCGGTTCGCCAATCGAGGCCGCCGGCCCGACGCCGACCCTCCCACGCGCCGTACGGCGCCTCTCAGCTCCACAGGACGCCCCCAGCCGCGGATCCTTCCCGGGGGGGAGCGATGTGGTCGCATTCGCTTGGCCGATGGCGACCACGCCGACACTCCCGCCGCACATGCGCAGATCCCTCCCGGAGGGGAGCTGATCTGGTCGCATACGCTAGGCCGATGGCACACGGCGCCGACACCCCCGCCGCACTTGAGCCGACCTTCGACGAGGAGCTCCTGCTGTGGCTCGGCGACGAGCCCTCGGGGGTGCAGGAGGCGGATGTCGAGCGCGTCCGCGACATCGCCGCCGAGCTCGCCCGCGGCTTCGACTCGCTGGCTCGGGTGGGACCCGCGGTGACGGTCTTCGGATCCGCGCGCACCCCTCGCGATCACCCCCACTATGCGCTGGTCCGGGAGGTGGGCGCCTGCCTCGGCGGGGCCGGCTACGCCGTCATCACCGGAGGCGGCCCCGGACTGATGGAGGCCGCCAACCGCGGCGCGCGCGACGCGGGCGCGCTATCGATCGGCTGCAACATCGAGCTCCCGCGGGAGCAGGCGCCCAACCCCTACCTGGACATCGGGCTGCGCTTCCGCCACTTCTTCGCCCGCAAGGTCATGTTCGTCCGCTACGCCAGCGCCTTCGTGATCGCCCCCGGGGGCTACGGCACCCTCGATGAGCTCTTCGAGGCTCTCACCCTGATCCAGACCGCGACGATCCGCCACTTCCCGGTGATCCTGCTGGGAGAGGGCGAGTGGGATGGACTGCTGGATTGGCTGCACGCCCGCGCGCTCGCCGATCGTCGCATCGATGCGGAGGATCTCGCGGTGCTCCACAAAGTCGAGCACCCATCCGAGGTGTGCGAGATCGTCGATCTGGCGCACCGCCGCCAGCGCGAGCACGTCAGCCGGCAGCGACGGCGGACCACCACCCCAAACGCCCCCGCGCCCAGCGCGCCCCGCTCTTGACAACAGCTCGACAACGGGACCCTTGGGTAGCGATGATGGCCGGCGCCGGTTTCAATCAGTCTCGGCGGGCAGGCTGGAGTCTTCTGCCGGTGCCGGGCCCTCGATCTCCTCGATGACCGAAAAGCGCTCCGCAGTGCGCGCCGGCGCGGCGGCCCGCTCGGGCTGGCTGTCAGCGGTCGCCGCGAACGCGTCGATGATCAGTCTTCCGACCGGGAGCACCTCGACGATGTTCCCTCCGCGCTCCCAGGTTGCGGGGATGCTGTCGGTGGTGTAGATGCGCTGCACGCCCAGGGCCGGCAGCTCACACCAGCGCTGGCCAGTGAACAGCCCGTGGGTGACGAACACAGAGATCTCCTGCGCCCCCATTTGTCGAAGCGCGGCGCACGCCGACACCAGGGTGCCGCCGGTGTCGAGGATGTCATCTACGATCACTACTCGGGACGTGACCGTACCGACGAGCGAACGGTGCGTCACACCGTCTGCGTCGCGGTGCTTGCGCAGGTGGGCGAGCGGCGTGCGGATGCCCGCTGCGCGGATGACCGCGTCAGACCTTTCCAGCGCGCCTTCGTCCGGCGCCACGACGCTGACATCGGTCAGGCCGCGCTGCACGAGCACGTCGGCAAACAGCGGTGCAGGCGAAAGCGAGTCGACCGGAATCGGAATGCAGGCCGCCGCCCGGCGGCTGTGGACGTCGATCGTGAGCACCTGATCCACGCCGGACGCTTGGAGCAGATCGCCGGCCCAGGCGACGCCCAGGCTCTGCCCGGGGTCGGCACGGTCCTGGCGGGCATAGCCCAGATAGGGGAGCAGCGCTACGACTCGCCGCGCGCCCTGGCGCTTGAGGGTATGGGCCAGCAGTAGCACCGACAGCATCTGCTCATCCGGTGGCGCCAGCGAACCGAGCACCCCACACACGCGACCCGCGATCGGGCTCCCGATGCGCACGTACAGCTCGCCATTGGGAAAGCGGGAGAACGTGCAGTTCCCCAGGGCGGGCACCGAACGCTCGGTCAATTCGCATGGCAGCAGCGGGCCATGCTCCGGCAGGGGAAAGACGATCGGTGTGCTCACGCGGTCATCACGTCCGGCCTGACGCCAGCTAGAGCTTGTGTCGGTCTGTGCAGACTGCTTGCGAGCGACCACGGCTCAGCTGTTCTCTGCTCGCCTTGTCCCTGCGTATTTGCGCTGGCGTCCTGCTCGTCGTCGGTCTCAGCCATCAGGCCTCCTTTGTCGTCTTGCGGGTAACCCCGAACCAGCGACATGTCGAGAGCGTGAGCGCCGTCGGCATTGCGGCTCATCGCCGCCGGCCGGTTTGGCGGTCGTTCCTTTGCGGAACACTCACGCTCTCAGCCTTGGATACTGACTGTCGGCGTCCGGGCGGTCATCGCGGCAAACTGCGCGACGGCGTCCGGGATTGACCGCAGACCGGCGACGATCATGCAGCCCCGACGCGGAAGACACCAACAATCGTCGATCACCCACGCGATGTGAGGGCTGGCTGGTGATGGACTCGGACGTGGGGTGGGCGAGGCGCTGCTGAGCCGCGGCACGAGTGCCGGCGATCGTCGAGCGGGACGGGACGCGCGTCGGCGTGCTCGCACTCGCGGATCACCCGGCGCCATACGCCGCCACGGCTGAGCATTTCGGCATCGCCTATGCGCGACTGCGCGATGGGGTGCCAGGCTGGTTGTTGGATGACATCGCCAAGCTGCGACGGCGCTGCGAGGTCGCCGTCGTGTTTGTCCATTGGGGGCCGAACATGACCACGCGCCCGGCCGCCCCGGGCACCGCGTGTTCGCACCGGGACGCAGTCGGCGCCGTGGTCGCGGACTGGATGCCGGCGGCGGCGTAGGCCTCGTTCTGCTCAAGCGTTTCGTGGTCGAGGAGGGCCTGTGCGAGCAGGTCGAGCTTGTCGCGATTCTTGGTCATCAGCTGGGCACATTGCCGTAGGCCGTAGGCTGCGCTTGAGCTCAGGCGCGTTGCAGCGCCTTCAGAGTCGGAACACGCATGACCTGCCAGAGCGAGAACAGCGCGCCGAGCACGCCGAGCGCCAAGCCGACGAGCAGGCCTCGACCGATGACCCAGAGCGTGATCGCCGGCGAGATGAAGGCGGCGGCCGCGAGCGCGTGGACGAGCAGTTCGCTGGCCAGCGCGCCGAGGCCGAGGCCGAGGCCGGCGCCGACGAGGCTGACGGCGACGCTCTCGCCGAGAATCAGTCGGGCGATGCGCGCCCGGCGTCCAGCCGACCGCGGCGAGCACGCCGAACTCGCGGCGGCGCTCGATGACAGCCATCGCCATCGTGTTGATCACGACGACGGCGCCGAGCAGCAGTGCGAGCACGGCGATGATGATCGCCGCCTTGTTGATGGTGCGGCTGTTGGTGTCGACGCGCGCAACCTCGCTGGGGTCCCCGAGCGCCAGCGTGCCCGGTATCGCGTGCTCGATGCTGCGCTCGACTTCGGCCTCGCGGTAGCCGGGCGCGATCGAGATCGCGACCATGCTGATCTCGCCGGGCCGCCGCGAGAGCTGCTGGGTCAGCGCCAGCGGCAACACCACGCCCCCGTCCTCGAGCGAGATGCCCGAGCGGTAGATCCCGGCAACCGGAAGCGCTCGCTGATCGACGAGGAGCGTATGGCCGGGCGTGACGCCGAGCCGGCTAGCCGCGCCGCTGCCGACCATCAGTTCCGAGGCGGTGGCCGCGCGGCCGGCCACGAGCACGAGCCGCTTGGTCAGGAAGCTCTGCGGCTCGGCGCCGAACACGAGGATCGAAGAGTCGGCGGCAACCGCATTGGGAACGATCTGGATCGGCGACGCCGCGGCGACGCCGGGCAGCGCCTGGATGCGCGGGACGACCGATGCCGGCAGCGAGGAGGCCGTCAGGTCGGAGAGACCGGCCTGGAAGACGCCGAAGTCGGCGCGTCCGAGTTTGGCGAGGTCGCCGGCGCTGCGCGAAAGGCCGCCGGTGAGCGCGAGCAGTGCGACGATCGTGGTCACCCCGACGGCGACGCCGAGCGCGGTCAGCGCGGTACGTCCCCAGCGGCGGAGCAGGTTGACCTTGATCATGGCGAGCATCGGCTTGCCCTACCTCGCAGCGATCGTTGCTCGTCTGAGTCAAGGCGCCCGTCGAGGAGCGTCACTGTGCGGTCGGCGCGGGCGACGACCGCGGGGTCGTAGCTGACGATGATCACGGTCATCACCTGGCGTTTGCGCAGCCGTACGAGCAGGTCGACGATGCGCGCGGCGTTGACCGAGTCAAGCGACCCGGTGGGCTCGTCGGCAAGCAGCAAGCGCGGCGAGTTCGCCAGCGCGCGAGCGACGGCGACACGCTGGCGCTCACCGCCGGAGAGTGTCGACGGCAGGTGCTCGGCGCGGTCCGAGAGGCCGACTTCCTCCAGCAGCTCGAGTGCGCGGCGGTGGCGCTCGCGGCGCGGCACGTTGGCGCCGATCAGCGGCACCTCGACGTTTGCCTGCGCGCTCAGCTCGTTCAGCAGCAGGTGCTGCTGAAATATGAAGCCGACGAGCTCACGGCGCGCTCTAACGATGTGGGCGTCCTGCCAGATCGGCTCGCCGTCGATCAGCACGCGGCCGCCGGATGGCTGGTCGAGGCCACCGATCAGGTTCAGCAGCGTGCTCTTGCCCGATCCCGAGCGCCCCGTCACCGCGAGCAGCTCGCCGGGCGCCACGCTCAGGCTCACATCTCGCAGCGCCGCGATGCTCCCGAAGCTCCTGCTGACCCGCTCGACCTCAACTCCCGCGCCGGCAGCGTTCACAGGCTGAGCGTCCTCGTCGCGAGATGCGCGAGTCGGCGGCGGCAACTGGGTCAATGGGCGGGTCATACGATGAACGGGTCGCGCCCACCGTATGGCCTCGCGCCAGCGAGGCCATCTGTGCAAATCCGCGGCGTGGGGGGGCTTCCTACGGATCGGATCGCCCCGGGCACCCGAGGTGGCCTGCAACGGCGCGATTACGTAGTTCGCCCCATCATTGACCCGTTGCGTGCGCGGATGCGCGAGGCGGGCGCGAAGGAGAGGCTGGCGGGAGATGCCGCTTGCTCCACTGCGCCCTTCCAGACCTCGCCGAGTGCGTTCCGTGCTGCTCGTCCCGGACAGCTACCTCACGGACGGCCGCAGGCTGTTCCGCGTCGTGTCGCAGTTCGCCGCCGACGCGGAGCGTGTGTTCGCATCGCTGAAGGATTGCCTGACGCTCGAGGTCCAGGCGTACGCACCGGGTGAGCTCGACGCGATGGGACTGCGATCAATCCGTACCCCGGCCGGACGATGACGAGGGTCATCGCCGCCATCGCCGACGACTCGGCGGCGAGCGCTGTGCTGTCGAGCGCCCGTGCAATCGCCGGCCTGTTTTCGGCGACCGTCGAGGCACTGCACGTGGGCGAGGAGCGAGCAGCGGTGGCGGTGGCGGCGCAAGAGGCGGGGGTGACGCTCAGGACCGTCGCTGGAGGAGCGGTCGAGGTGCTCGCCCGTGCGGCGGCGGAGGAGGACGTTGCCGCGGTGGTGATCGGCGCGCGAGGCGCCCCCGGCGGCAAGCGCCCAGCCGGCAGCACCGCCGTGGCTCTGGTCACGTCGCTGAACAAGCCCGTCGCAGTCGTGCCCCCGGACGCGGTCGTGGAGCGTCCCATCGAGAGCGTGCTCGTGCCCTTGGACGGAACCGCGCTGAGCGCAGCGGCGCTGCGGGAGATCGTCGAGCTGGCGGCAAACGCCGAGCTTCGGATCGTGGTGGCGCACATCCAGCTGGAGCGGTCGCTGCCGGCGTTCAGCGACCACCTCCCGCACGAGGTGCGCGCGTGGAGCGAGGAGTTCATCGCCCGCTACTGCCCTTCCGCCACCGGCGCGGCGCTCGAGCTGCGTGTCGGCGAGCCGCACGAGCACGTGCTCGACATCCTGCGCGCAAGCCGCTGTGACCTCGTCGCGCTCGGCTGGAGCCAGAACCTCGCCGGCGGACGCGCCGCGGTCGTGCGCCGAATGCTGGCCGAGTCACCCGTGCCCGTGCTGCTGACGCCCGCGAGTGATGACCCCACGTTTGCGCTGGCCGCAGCCACACCCGCCGAAGACCCCGCCGAGGGCGAGCGAGCATGATCGATGCGCGCTCGCGGGATTACTACGGAGCGTTGACAGGGTGGTCTCCCGATGCGTCGTGTGCGGTCGCCAGTTAGCGTCGCGTGATACCTGACAAACCAAAAGTAAAGGAGGTTGAGTCATGCCTGGAGCACTCACGCGTTGGGAGCCCTTCGCCGAGCTTGGCGAGCTGCGCAATCGCTTCGATCGCATGTTCGACGAGCTGATCGACAGCCGCCGGCGCGAGTGGACACCGGCGATCGACGTGGAACGCGACAACGGCAACCTCGTCGTGCGCGCCGACGTCCCCGGCATCAAGCCCGAGGAGGTCAAGATCGAGGTCGAGAATGACATCCTCACCGTTTCCGGACAGCACGAGGAGCGCAAGGAGGAGAAGGACAAGCACTTCCTGCGGCGCGAGCGCCGCTACGGCTCCTTCTCCCGCACGATGGCGCTGCCGGCCGGCGTCGAAGCCAAGAAGATCAAGGCCAAGACGCACGACGGCGTCGTCGAGGTGACGATCCCGCTGCCGCAGGAGGCCAAGAAGGAGACGATCACGATCACACCAACCGCCGCCTGACGGACAGGTGGGATCTGGGGCCGGCCGCTACGTCTAGGCGCCGGGGCCGGCCCTTATGTCGCAGCTCCCGCCGTACGCAAAGCCAACTCAGCGACAGAGGAACGAATCGGATTCGATCTGATCGACAGTCGCCTCTGCCGGGAGGTTGAGCGTCTTGGATACGCCGCCGCTGACGAGCGGCTGCACGGCCGCGACCATCCCGAGGTGACCGGCGACTGCTACCGGGTCGGGGGCGCTCGCCGTCTGCATCACGGCGCTGTCGGCGGGTCTCAGCCCGGGCGCACCGGCGAGCTGCCCATGGTCGGCCGCGTACCAGCTGAACTGCTTGGCGGCGTGAGTGGGATAGCCGAGCGCCAGCAGCCCGTCGGCGAGCGCGCGGCTCTCGAAGTGCATCTCGCCGCCGTCCGCGAAGCGCTTGCGGCCGGCGAGCGCGTAGGATCGCCCGTATCGCTTCGTCCCGCATCCGCCCAGACTACGGGCATGAATCCACAACTCGAGGCGGGGCTCCTCGGGCGGCGTCTACGGCAAGCGTCTCTCGTTGGGCGTAGCGCACTCAGCGCGACTGGTTTTGGATCAAGGACGGCACTCGGTTCGGGGTCATGGCACGGTCAATGTGAACTGTCCGACGATGAGCTGGACTGTTCCTCCTGCTTCGGGCCCGGTCTGGTCCTGGAAGATGACTTCGCCGGTGATGACGCCACCGTGCAGGCCACGGCCCATGCGCGCCCAGGACGATCACCAGTCGCCAGCGGCGCTCGCGGTCGCACACCCGCACCGCCTACGGAGCGGTCGTCTACTCGTCTACGGGCCGCTTCGAGATGCCGGTGGCGGCGCTGCTGGACCTGTACGAGGCCGTGCAGGCCGAGCGCGCCGAACATCCTCGCCGGTACGTGCTGGCCCCAACGATGGAGCGCCGGCGGGACGCGGCGCGGCGCCTGCGCGTCGATGACGTAGACGACCATGGCGAACGCAGCCCTCACGACCGCGCGCGGGCGCGGAGCCTCGCCTACCATCGGGCGGTCGCGCGAGGACTGCGCAAGCCGATGGTGCAGGAGGCGCGGCACGTGCTGTTCCGCTGGCGGGAGCAGGAGCGGATCGACCAGCGCTACGCCGAGCGGTGGGAGCGGCTGCTCGACCGGCCCGTCCCGGAGATCCGCCGAGCGCTGGTGGATGAAAGCCAGGAGGCCGACGACCTGCGCCAGAACTCGCCATTCGCGGGGCTGCTCAGCGAGCCCGAGCGCAGGCGGATCCTACGCGAGGTCGCATAGATGGGTCCGCAGGAGTTCGAGCACGTCCTCGCGGCGGCAGCGGAGGTGACCGGCCAGGACGAGCTCGTCGTCGTCGGCAGCCAGGCGATCCTTGGCTCCTACCGTCCTAGAGGCGCACGACCTCGTGCTCTCCAAATGCGCCGCCGGCCGCGACCGCGACTGGGACTACGCCACCGAGGCGCTCAACGCGGGGATCGTCCAAGCTGACATGCTCCTCGCGCGCATACCAGACCTACCAGTCGCCGACAGCGCGCATTACCAGATCGAGAAGATGCTGCACGCCATCATCGCCTCACACTGACAGCCCGCCCCTACAAGCCACTCCACGCTCTCGTCGCCTCCGCCATGGGCGCGAGTCCACCCACGCTGCTGAGTCTCGTCACTGCGAGGAAACAGGTGTTCGCCAGGATTGAAGGCCCACGGGAAAGTTCTGGCGCGGGAGAGGGGGGGTCTGAGTCAGGCGGACTGCGTCTGCGCCGCCGCTGGCGATGACACGTTCCCGCCGAGCAGATGACGCGTGAGGAACGCCGTCTGGTCGCGCACCGCCCGCTCGAATGCCTCGCCTACGTACACGTCGAAGTGGTCGATTGGGTAGCGCATAAGCTCGGCGTTCGGCGCCCGTTCCGCCGCGGCTATCGCGGGCGCGGGCAGTGTCGTGCTATCCCTCTCGCAAACGCACACGAGCACCGGGCAGCGCACCTGGCCGAGCCGGCGGTAGGGGTTGTACATTCGGAGGCCGACGCGCGGGGTACAGCGATTGTCCAGGTCAAAGCCTGGTGGCGTCATCGCCTCGACTCCCTCCTGGGCGCCGGGCGCGGTCAGTGCCGCGAGTGACCCGGGCGGCCCGACGGCTGGTATGTAGTACGGTGGCCGGCCGCGTCGCGCCCTGTACTCGTCGCGTAGGGCCGCCGCCGTGAGGCGCAAAAGGTGCCTGAGACCGAGGGCGCGCGCGGCGCTGATCCCGTCGGTGAAGGGCACCTGTGACACGACCGCGGCGATCCGCTCGTCGGTGGCGGCCACCGCGACGACGTGGCCGCCGCTGAAGGACGTGCCCCACAGAGCTATGCGCCGTGAGTCAATACCGTCGAGCTCGCGGGTGTAGGCAATCGCCGCCCGCCAGTCCTCCAGCTGACTGCCGACATCGATGAGCTGGCGGGGTTCTCCCCCGCTCCCACCGAAGTGGCGGTAGTCGAAGACCAGCGCAGCCAGCCCCGCCGCGGTGAACCGCTCAGCGTAGGCGTCGAGGCGAAGCTCGCGTACCGCGCCAAACCCGTGCGCGAGCACAACGCAGGGAACCTCGCCCTGGGCGTCGGGTCGGTAGAGCCATGCGGCACAGACCGTGCCGTCAGACTCGAACGTGACATCACTGCGCTGCACGGGGTTCGCCTCCTGGGGTGGCTGCTCGACCGCTTCTGCCAGCCCAATCGAATCAGGTCGCGGAGCTTACACCCTGAGTGAAATCAGGTGCGAACCGCAGCCCATGTTCTCGAACACCGACTGGATGGCGGATAGCATGGCCGGCATGCAGGTCGAGGGCTATACGGCTCTTCGCGTTCGCGGCTTGGCGGCCCTCGCGAAAGCACTCGCGGACCCGACGCGGCTGCGGGTCGTTGATGCTCTTCGGAAGGCCTCACCGGAGGCCGTATGCCAGTGCGAGTTGCTTCCGCTCTTCGATATCTCCCAGCCTGCACTTGCGAAGCATCTGAAGGTGCTGATGGCCGCCGGGGTTGTGAGCTGCGAGCGTCGCGGCCTGTGGAAGCACTACTTCCTGCTCCCGGAGGCCCTGGGAGATCTATACGCCTGGCTGGGATGAGCGATATCCCGGTAGGCTTCGCGCCCTACCCGGCCGATGCGACCGGTCAGGAGCTTGCCGTCATCGAGCGGCTCCCGCCCTTGGACCGATTCCTGCCGGTTTGGATCTTGCTGGCTATGGCGGCGGGCCTCGGCCTTGGATCGCTGGTCCCCGGCCTGAATGATGCGCTGGGCTCGGTGCAGGTCACGGGGACCTCGCTACCGATCGCTGTAGGGCTGCTGCTGATGATGTACCCCGTGCTCGCACGGGTCCACTATGAGGAGCTCGGGCGGCTGCGCGCTGAGCGCGGACTGTTCGTCTCCTCGGCGGTGCTCAACTGGCTGATGGGTCCAGCGCTGATGTTCGCGTTGGCTTGGCTTCTGCTGCCCGATCAGCCGGCCTACCGCACAGGCCTGATCATCGTCGGCCTCGCCAGGTGCATTGCGATGGTGCTCATCTGGAGTGAGCTCGCGTGCGCGGACCGTGAGGCGACCGCTGTTCTTGTGGCGATCAACTCGGTCTTTCAGATCTTCGCGTACAGCTTGCTCGGCTACTTCTACATCACGCTGCTGCCGAAATGGCTGGGCCTTCACACGCAGGGTTTTCAGATCGGACTCTGGCCGGTGGCCCGGACCGTGTTGATCTTCCTGGGGATCCCGCTGGCGGCCGGCTACCTCACTCGCCTAGTGGGCCTGCGGACACGAGGCGCGGATTGGTATGAGGGGCGTTTCCTGCCGCGGATCGGGCCGATCGCCCTCTACGGGCTTCTGTTCACGATCGTTGTCCTGTTCGCCTTGCAGGGTCACCAGATCACGCACCACCCGGTCGATGTGGTGCGGATCGCCGCACCGCTCCTGATCTACTTCACGGTGATGTTCGGCGCCTCGTTCGCGTGGGGTCGTGCGCTGCGGCTGGGCTATCAGCGCACCGCGACCTTGGCGTTCACCGCAGCATCGAACAACTTCGAGCTCGCGATCGCCGTAGCTATAGGCGTGTTCGGCGCGACCTCCGGGGAGGCGCTCGCTGGGGTTGTCGGCCCGCTCATCGAGGTGCCCGTTCTCGTCGGCCTCGTCTACGTGTCGCTGTGGCTGCGCGACCGTGTATTCGAGCCCGCCTCCGGGGACGCCTAGGCCGGCTGGGAGAGCCGGGTTGGCCGCGTGCTCCTCGCGGCCCCAGCCGGCAGGAGCAGTGAAAGCAGGCCGGCTGTGATGAGGAACCCCGTCGATACCCACAGGCACGCGGTGAGCCCGTGCCATTGGTAGAGGAGCCCTGAGAGGATCGTGCCGGCGAGGCGACCCATGGCGTTGGCCATGTAGTAGAAGCCCACGTTCATTGCGACCTTGTCATTGTCGGCATACGCGAGGATGAGGTAGGAGTGCACGGCCGAGTTCATCGCGAACGCGACCCCGAATGGGACGAGCCCGGCGACGATCGCGAGTGTCGGGTTGACGCCCGCATTCAGGGCCACTGCCATCGCTGCAGGGCACACTGCCACGCCAAGCGCAAGCCACACCGCGGTCCTTCCGTCGGGCTCACCGTCCGGGCCCTGGCCCCTGCGGCGGACGAAGCGCGGCGCCGCTGCCTGCACCCCGCCGTAGCCGATCACCCACACGGCCAGGAGGGTTCCCACAGCCCAGAAGCTCCAGTGCAGTTCGGAGTACAGGAAGAACGGCAGACCGACCACGAACCACACATCGCGGGCGGCGAACAGGAAGATACGGGCGGCCGCGAGGATGTTGACCGCGCGGTTGTTGGAGAACATGTGCTTGAACTTCGCGGTCTTATCGGGGCGACCGAGGTGGCCGCGGATCAGACTCGACGTCGTGATCAGGGCGATCAGCACGAGCACCGCGAGCGCGAGCACCGCGGTCTGGAAGCCGAATAGCGTGAGCAGCAGGCCGCCGAGGAAGAACCCGACTCCCTTCAGGGCGTTCTTTGACCCCGTCAGGACCGCCACCCACCTGTACAGCGAGGACTGATCGCCGTCGGGCACGACGAGCTTGACGGCGCTCTTCGAGCTCATCTTGTTCAGGTCCTTCGCGACGCCCGAGAGCGCCTGGGAGGCCATCACGTAGGGGACGACCAGCAGCGACTGCGGCGCGAAACCGAGCATGCACAGCGCCGTGACCTGGATCGCGAGGCCCATGAAGAGCGTGATCTTCAGGCCAAGGCGGGCGGCGAGCCAGCCGCCGACGAGGTTCGTGACGATGCCGGCGATCTCGTAGAAGACGAACAGCGAGGCGACCTGCAACGGCGTGTAGCCGAGCTGGTCGAAGTAGAACAGGACGAGCGTTCGGATCGCGCCATCGACGAGCGTGTCCGTCCAGTAGGCCCCTGTCACGAGCACGTAGTTGCGCAGGTCCCCCTGCCGCTGTGAGCCGGAGGTTCCGGCGGACGCTGCGGTGCTGCTAGCCATCGGCCGCCGTCGCGGAGCCCGCGGCGCGCTCATCCACCGGGAGGCTGTCCGCGACCGTGCGGGCGAGCTCGACGAGGCGGTTGGCATAGCCCCACTCGTTGTCATACCAGGCCAGGATCTTCACCTGGGTGTCGTCTGTGACCATGGTGGAGGGCGCGTTGACGATCCCCGAGCGCGGATCGTCCTTGAAGTCGACTGACACCAGCGGCCGGCTCTCGTAGCCGAGGATCCCCGCCAAGGGCCCGTCCGCTGCTGCCTCGAGCAGGCCGTTGACCTCCTGCACGCTGGTGGGGCGGCAGACCTCAAAGACGCAGTCTGTCAGCGACGCGTTCAGCAGCGGCACCCGCACCGCCAGACCGTTGAGCTTGCCCTCGAGCTCCGGGAAGATCAGCCCGATCGCGGTCGCCGACCCCGTGGTGGTCGGGATCAGCGACACGTTCGCGGCGCGCGCCCTGCGCAGATCCTTGTGCGGGGCATCGATGAGCGTCTGCGTGTTGGTCATGTCGTGCAGCGTCGTGATCAGCCCGTGCCTGATCCCGATGCCCTCATGTATGACCTTGACGACCGGGGCGAGGCAGTTCGTGGTGCAGGAGGCCGCCGTCAGCAGATGGTGGCGCTGGGGCTCGTAGAGGTCATCGTTCACGCCGACCACCACGTTCAGCGCGTCCTGCTTGACCGGCGCTGCGACGATGACCTTGCGCACCCCCTGCCGGAAGTATGGGTCGAGGAGCTCCGGCGTGCGGAACCGGCCCGAGCACTCGAGCACGATCTCCACCCCGAACTCTCCCCACGGCACATCCCCCGGCTCGGCGGCGCAGCTGTAGCCGATGTCGGTCCCGTTGACCGCGAGTACCTCGCCGTCGCCATGCACGTCCTCAGACCAGCGCCCATGGATCGAGTCGAACGTCAACAGATGCGCCGCGGTGCCCGCGTCCCCGGCCAGCTCGTTGACGTGTGTGAACGCGAGCTCGGGCCAGCCCCACGCCGCACGCAGCGCCAGGCGCCCCATGCGACCGAAGCCGTTGATGCCAACCCGTGCAGTCATCGCGCGCGAGCTTCCTTCACGGGGTCCCCCGACCGACGAGGACGTCACAGGTGTCCCGGCGCAGGCATTCGCGGGTCTGGCGATGCGCCAGCGTCAGGACGTGTGTCCGTATCCGCGCATGGTCGAAGGTTTCGAGGACCGCGTCGGCGCAAGCACGGATCTCCTCCGGCGTCTTGGTCTCGCCGAACTCGTCGTCGAGCATCGGCAGCAGCCGTTGGAGGCGCAGCTCGTGGGCGGTGCGGTCGCTGCGGATGGCATCGATGCGTTTGTCAACGAGCTCGCGGACGCGCGACTCGATTTCGTCGCGGATCGCGCGCACGTCATCGATGGGCCTGCCGGCCGGGTCCGGGATGTCCCATGCCTCCACAACCGTCGCCACATACGGGCAGGCGTCGCCGCAACCCATCGTGACCGCCCAGTCAGCATGTAGCTGCATCTCAAGCGTGAGCTTCTTGGGCCTGCGGCCAGCAAGATCGATGCCGACCTCGCGCATCGCCTCAACGACGGGCGGCCAGACCTCCGGTGCCGGCTCGGTGCCGGCCGACTCGGCGCGCACGTCCTCGGGACCGTAGTGCTCCATGAACGCCTGGGCCATCTGCGAGCGCCCGGCGTTGTGGTTGCAGACGAATAGCACGTAGCGAATCGGGCGCTCGCCCGGCTGCTCCTCGACAAGGGGCGTGTCGTCGGCGTACACGCCCAGATCGTATTACATCGATGCCCATGATCGTTATTGATATGCTTGTATCGATGTCCATCGATTTGGAGCTGACACCCAAGCAGAAGCGAGCGGCCGGTGAGCGCTGCTGCGAGCCGGTCGTCTACCCCGATGTCCAGCGCGACCACGCCGTGCGAATGGCCGAGGTCTCAAAGGCCCTCGGCGACCCGATCCGTCTGCAGCTCGTGGACGTGCTTCGCAAACACGCCGGCAAGGTCTGCGTATGCGAGCTCGTCCCGCTGTTCGACATCTCCCAGCCAACGCTCTCCCACCACCTGAAGAAGCTCCGTGATGCCGGAATCGTTGACTCCGAGCGCCAGGGCCTGTGGGCCTACTACTACGTAATCCCCGACTCACTGAAGGAGCTGTCCACATGGCTGACATGACCACGGCCGACACGGCCACCGACCCCTGTTGCGCGCCTGAGCAGCAGCCCACGTGCTGCGAGCCAAACGCCAAGGCCGACTGCTGCGGCCACGGCGACGGCTGCGGCTGTGACGCGAGCGCGAAGCAGACACAGGCGACGGACGTTCGCGAAGAGGTCAAAGAGCGCTACGCCGCCGCCGCCCGTGCCGTCGCCGAGCACCAGGGCGCCACGTCTGCATCCTCGTGCTGCAGCCCAGCCGCGTCCATGACCGATGCCTCCGGCCAGCAGGTCTTCGGCGGCGCGCTCTATGAGTCCGAGGAGACCGCCGATGCACCCGACTCCGCGGTCGCTGCGTCGCTCGGATGCGGAGTCCCCACAGCGGTCGCCGACCTCAAAGCGGGCGAGACGGTCCTCGACCTCGGCTCCGGTGCCGGCGCCGACGTCCTGATCTCCGCCCGCCGCGTCGGACCCGCCGGCAGGGCGATCGGCCTGGACATGACCGACGAGATGCTCGAGCTCGCCCGCAGCAACGCCGAGAAGGCCGGCGCCGAGAACGTCGAGTTCCACAAAGGCTACATCGAGGCGATCCCGCTTCCGGACGCCAGCGTTGACGTCGTGATCTCAAACTGCGTGCTGAACCTGTCCGGCGACAAGCCCAGGGTGCTCCGCGAGGCGGCACGCGTGCTGCGGCCCGGTGGGCGCTTCGCGATCTCCGACGTCATCGCCGACAAGGACATGGACGACGCCACCCGCGCCGACATGCAGAAGTGGACAGGGTGCATCGCCGGCGCGCTCACCCGCGCTGAATTTGAGGCGGCCCTCATGGACGCCGGCCTCGTTGACGTCGAGATCCGCGAGACCCACCGCGTGCACGACCAGGCCGTCTCGGCGATCATCCGTGCCCGCAAGCCGACCGGGGCGCCGGCTTGAGCGCCGCGAGCGAGATCCACCCGCACGACCCCCAGACTCTCTACCGCCACTGGGAGGAGAGCCAATGGAGCCCGGGAGCCTCGGCCGAAGAGCTCCGCGGCTTTGCGCTCGACGGTCTCACGCGCCGGCTGAACATCATCGGCGTACCGATCAACACGCTCTGAGCCGTGCTCCGAGGAGTCATCGGGTGATGTCCGACGATCCCGCGTCCGAGTCGGACTGGCGCTCCCAGATACTCGAGGCCAAGAGGCCGCTAGATGCTGCTGTTGGCCGCTACTCGACGCTCGCGCCGGTCTACGAGCTCTGGGCTCGGGTGACCGAGTCCCGGCCGCGCCGGCGCGTGCTCGAGCTGGCGAACGTGCGCAACGGCGAGGACATCCTGGAGGTTGCGACCGGAACCGGCGCACAGCTCGTCTCGCTCGCTCGGCGCAACCCGTCCGGCCGTACAGCCGGGGTCGAGTTGGCGGATGGGATGCTCGCCCAGACACGCAAGCGTCTGCGGGCCGCGGAGCTCGGCTCGGTTCAGCTCGTCCGCGGCGACGCGCTGCGCCTGCCGTTCGATGACGAGAGCTTCGATCTGCTCGTCAACGCGTACATGCTCGACCTGCTCGCACGCGGGAACATCGTTCGCGCTCTCGCGGAGTTCAAGCGGGTCATGCGCCCCGGGGGACGGCTGGTCCTGTCAAACATGACCAAGGGAGAGCGCCGCCGTCACCGCGTTTGGGACGCGCTCTACGCGCATGGAGTCAACCTGACCGCCAACTGCCGTGGGGTGCTCGCCGCGCCCGTCCTTGCCGAACTGGACTTCCGTGAGATCCGCCGCGAATACATGACCCAGATGCTGTTCCCGACCGAGATCGTGACCGCGGTGAAGCCGGCCCTCTGATACCAGTTGGCAGTCAAGGCAGGGGATGAAGCACAGGACGAACGGCGCCACGTCGAGCCGGGTGGGTACTAACCTTGGAGGGCGATGTTCGACATGCGAGCCCTCCCCACCGCAGCTGCGGCGCTTACAGATCTGAGCGAGCGCGATCAGGCGATCCTGCGCGACGTTGCCGGTGGGCTGAGCCCCAAAGAGATCGCCGAACGCATCGGCATTCCAGAGGACGAGCTGTACCGCTTCATCGCGTGGGTCCTAGAGGAGATCCAGCCAGCGCCCAACGGCGACACGATGCGCGAGGTCTACGCGCGCCACGTAAGCCGTCCCGCCAGCCCGTCCGACATCGAGGAGTTCGAGCGGCGCTTCGGGCCGTCCCTGCCGCCCGACGACGAGGGCTGACCGCCGGTGACCGGCCAGGTCGGACGGGACAACGCTCCCGTCCACTTCGACGACGCGCTCTTCGCCGCCGATCTGGCACGCCTCCCGGAGACAGCGCGCAGGGCGCTCGAAGAGGCTCGCTCGCGCTACGAACGCGACGGCGTCCCTGCCAGCGAGCGCAGACACTGCCACGCTGAGCACCCCTCGGGCACCCGCCTGCCAGGCTGCCTGAAGGTCTACATCCCGGACTTCGCGGGCGCCTGGCGCATCGTCTATCAGCTCGCTTGGCTCAACAGCGATGAGCTCGGCCTGGAGTACGTGGCCGCCGGTGTCGGCCATCCACCCCGAGGTACCAGACGACGAAATGTCTACCAGCTCGCGCACTACCGCCTACACGGACACTGGCCGACAGAGCTTCGATGACCCCGCTGGAGCCTCCGTCAGATCGGGGGCGTAGGATCAGCCCGTGCTTACGGTTGTCGAGGCAGCTCAACGAGTGGGCAGGAGCCCAGGGACGGTGCGCCGCTGGATACGCGAGGGTCGTCTACCGGCCGACACAGCCCAGGGCAGGCGTCTGATCGATCCCGGTGGGACTCGGGTGATTGTGCTCGTTCCCGTGCTCGGCGGACATTGACTGGGAGGTGGCCCGACCACTGGTTGCTTTGGGGATCATTCGCTCGACGGGGCGATCTCGAACATCGCGCGGAAGCGGTTGACCATCATGTCCCGGCTCTTGTGTTGGGTTGCGACGTCCGCGCTGGCGATGTCGTCTTGTCCGGGCAGCTGTGCCGCGCCTCCCTCGGGTCCGACGGTTACAAGGATGACCTCCGGCATCGATTCGCATTGCTTCGAGTGCTTCACCGTCGATCAGCGCGCGGATGTTGCTCGCCACGAGTTGAGCCTGACGGCCAGCGTACCCAGCCATCTTCGGGCTGAGGGTGGAGACGTCACCGAGCGCAAAGACGTTGGGGTGGCCGGGGAGCTGGAGCGTCGGCGTGACCTCGATGAACCCTTCGGGTGTCCGAGCCGCTGCGAGGTCGGCGGCCAGGTAGTCGCTTCTGGGCGTCACGCCGTAGCAGCGAAACCAGAGATCGGCCGTGATCTCGGTGCCAGCCTCGGTGACGACCGTGAATGCACCTGGCACGCCAGGGGGCGTGGGTGGTGGCTCACGCAGGGGACTCCCGAGCACGAGCTCGACTCCGTGCTGCTCAAGCTGGCGACGCAACTCCTGTCGCAGCTCGAGCTTGAACCTTCCGCCGAGAAGGTCATCGACGACGTTGACGATCGTCACGTGCTTATCAGGCCAGCCCGCGGCAATCTCGCCGGCGAGCTCGATCCCGACCGGGCCGGCGCCAAGCAACAGTACGCGATCGGCCCAGGCGAGCGCCTCATGTCCGTCGCGGAAGCGCGCCGCAGCCCCCTGATCATCCTCCGCGCCGCTGTTACCGGGGAACGGGTAACTCGATCCGGTGGCGAGAACGATGAAGTCGGGGACGAGCTCCTTGCCCGACTCGAGCACGACTCTCCTCGAGTCTACCTTTACCGCACGGTCGCGAATGAAGTGGCCGCGCTTGAGCAACCCGTCATAGGGGAAATGAATCCGGGAACTCCACGATGGGTTGACCAGCGCGCGTAGAGCCGCGACGTTGTGCTCAAACGAGTCTTTGGGATCGACCAACACAACGTCGGTCGCCTCATCGAGGGCCTTCGCCACGGCGATCCCACCGTAGCCGCCGCCAACGACCACGACGCTTGGAGGTTTACCGTCTGAAGTCACGCCCCCTCCTCGAAGGCCGGCTTGAGAGTGCCCAAGTCGCGGTCGATGGCAATGTGGGGCAGCCGGTTTTCCAGAGTCCGGCGGCGTCTCGTCGCCCATTGGGCGACCCGTGCGACGATCCCCAGCTTCTCCTGCGAATGCCCAATGGAGTTCATGGCTAGCCTCTTTCGCGATACACTCCAGGCAGAAACAGTTGGCAGTCCAAATACTTCGATGTCGAAAGTAGCATAACGAGCGAGCATGCCTTCCGCCGCGGCACAGACCGACCGAGGCCCGACGATCGAGGAAAACCTCGATGAGCTCTCGTCGTTGCTCTGGGAGACGTTTCGCGGCCTCAAGCACTCAAGCCCGCCGCCGCAGGAGTTGCGCGACGCCGCCTCGCGCGGATCACTCGGACCGCGCCACATGCCGGCGTTGCTCGCGGTTGCCGCGGCCGGACCGCTCAGCGTGAGCGAGCTCGCACGGCGACTGGGGCTCGGCCTATCGACTACGAGCGCGATCGTTGGCCAGCTGAACCGGGCGGGCCTGCTCGAGCGTGCTGAGGATGACGCCGACCGCAGGCGCACCATCGTGTGCCTTCATGATAACTACCGCGACGTTATCGGCACATGGGCCGAGCAGGCCCTCGCCCCCCTACGGGGCACCCTCGAGCGTCTCCCCGCGCGTGCCCGCGCTCAGTTCGTCGAGGGCTGGCGCATCCTCCACGAGGAAGCCACCCGCAGAGCGCCCGTCGGCGACGACGAGTGCAGCGGATAGAGCGGGAGCTGAAGGGTGCTGACAGGCGACAGGCTGTCGGTACCCATGGCGCCCAAGTCGCCGCGGCCAAGTCGCCGTAGGGTCAAGCGCCAGGGCGGTCATTCTTGATGTTGCTCCAGAGCGTTTGTCGTCCACGCCGGTTCGGAACCGGCGGCATGAGCGAGACCAGTGAGGAGCGATGACCGAGGCGTCGATCGAACTGTCGGGCGAGCTCCCCATCCCCGACCTCAGCCACCGCCGTGTGCTGATGATCATCGGCGCGTTGATGCTCGGGATGTTCTTGGCGGCTCTCGATCAGACGATCGTCTCGACCGCGCTGCCAACGATCGTCGCCGACCTCCATGGTGCGTCGCACCTCGCCTGGATCGTCGTCGCCTATCTGCTCACCGCGACCGTCTCGACACCGCTTTGGGGTAAGCTCGGCGACCAGTACGGGCGCAAGTTCTTCTTCCAGGCGGCGATCGTCATCTTCTTGTGCGGCTCGGCGCTCTCGGGACTCAGCCAGAGCATGACCGAGCTGATCGCGTTCCGGGCCGTTCAGGGTGTCGGGGCCGGTGGGTTGATGGTCGGTGCTCAGGCGATCGTCGGCGATGTCGTCTCTCCCCGCGAACGCGGTCGCTACCAGGGACTCTTCGGGGCGGTGTTCGGTGTGGCGAGCGTCATCGGTCCCGTGCTCGGGGGCGTCTTCGTCGAGCAGCTCTCCTGGCACTGGATTTTCTACATCAACCTCCCGGTCGGCGTCGTCGGGCTCGCCGTCGTGGCGGTCCAGGTTCCAGGCAACCTCCGCCGCGTCCACCACGTCATCGACTATCTCGGAACCGCCGTCCTGATGCTCTCCGCGAGCTGCCTCGTGCTCTTCACGAGCCTCGGTGGCACGACGTATCCCTGGGGCTCGCCAACGATTATCGCCCTCGGGGTCGCCGGTGCGGTCCTCCTCGCCATCTTTGCGGTCGTGGAGCGAGATGCGACCGAGCCGGTGTTGCCGTTGCACCTGTTCTCCATTCGTGCGTTCTCGGTCGTGAGCGTCGTCGGCTTCATCGTCGGCTTTGCGATGTTCGGCGCGATCACCTACCTGCCCGCGTTCTTCCAGATCGTGCACGGCGAGTCGCCAACGACCTCCGGCCTCCAGCTGTTGCCCCTCCTGGTTGGCCTCATCATATGTTCCACCGGATCAGGGATGGTCATCAGCAAGACCGGCCGTTACCGGGTCTTCCCGATTGCCGGGACCGCGCTCATCACCGTCGGGCTCTTGCTCTTGTCGCAGGTGGGGATCGGGACGAGCCTGATCGTCGCAGCGCTGTACATGTTCGTGCTTGGCGTGGGACTCGGCTGCGTGATGCAGGTGCTCGTGCTCATCGCGCAGAACGCGGTTCCCTACTCCGAGCTCGGAGTCGCCACCTCGGGCGCAACCTTCTTTCGGTCCATCGGGGGATGCTTCGGCGCCGCGATCTTCGGCGCCATTTTCTCGAACGTGCTCGTCGGCAACCTGGTGAGGCATCTCGGCAATGCGAAGCTGCCAACGGGACTGTCGAGCTCGAGCGTCACGCCGGCCATCCTGGACAAGCTTCCGCAGGCCGTTCATCACGGCGTTGCCGCCGCCTACGCGGAGTCGATTCAAACGGTGTTCGTCATCGCCGCGCCGATCGGCTTCATCGCGTTCCTTGCGTCCTGGCTCATACCCCAGGTGGAGCTCCGGCAAGGAGTGGGCGCATCTCCGGGCCCCCCATCGGACGCCCCGACCACGCCATCCGATCTGGTGGAACGTGAACCATTGGGGCCGGCGACCACTCACCGCGCAACGCCGACCGAGCTCGCCTGACCCATTGTCCGTCTCGCCTGTCCGCTACCGGTCCGACCTCAGATCGTGCGGCTTGCTGCTGCGGCGGCCAGTCGGGCCACCGCAATCCCCGCAGTCCGCCGCCGTCGCGGGCGTGAGCCACAAGCAGCTCGGTTGTCCGGCCGGCGAGAGCACGCGCCCGCGCGCCATGAAGCACAATCTGGGCGATGACGGAGCAGTGCTTCCAGCTCCACAGCCGTCGCCGTACCCAAGGGGACCCGGCTGGCGAGCGGCTAACCCCACAGGACGGCGATCGGGGCGGCGATGATCCTCTCGGCGAGCCTGTAGACGTGCGGGCCGGTGTGCAGAACCACACCTGCCAGGAAGCGCTCGCCGAGCTGCTCTGCCAGCCACGCGAGGTGCCTGGCGTCCTCGCGCGCGCTCGGGGCGGCGCCGGCCTTGACCTCGATCCCCACGACCCGCCGTCCCGCGAGCTCCGCGA
Organism: uncultured Solirubrobacterales bacterium; assembly: GCA_963813765.1. GTDB lineage: Bacteria > Actinomycetota > Thermoleophilia > Solirubrobacterales > Solirubrobacteraceae > Palsa-744. Next base: position 520,610 of record CAWFAB010000004.1, on the reverse strand, counting down.
TCAGGTCGATCTCGTGGCGACCCTCCTCGGTCCGCAGGTGGAAGAGCCGTGGACGTGAGCTCGAGATCCCAAGCTCAGGACGCAGCTGGGCGGCCACGAACGTGTCAAGCACCCGCCCCAGCATGTCACCGTCCGCGATCACGCCCTGCTCGTCAAGCCCGAGCGTCGTGGCTAGGAGGGCGGCGTCGATCAGATAGCGCTTGGGGCGACGCACCAGGCGCTTGAGTCGATTCGACGACCACGCCGGCACGCGCTCTGCGATCAGAAGCGCCGCCAGCAGATCCTCGTAGGCGCTCCCCGTCGCCTTGCTCACCTGTGCCGCTTCGTAGATCGTCTTCTGGTCGGCCACGCCGGCCGAGTTGAGCGCGTACGCCTCCAGGAAGCGCCGCAGGCGCTGCTTGTCACGGCGCCTGGTGGGGCTCTCCTCGATCTGCTCGATGTCATGAGTGAGCAGATCCTCGACATAGCTCTTCGAGCCACGCCCTCTCGGGCGCCGCCGGTCAGGCGCAGCGCGGCGTCGGGGAAACCGCTGCGCAGGGCAAGCTCCATGTAGTCGCGCAGGTCCGGGCACTCCGCGGGAACCTTCAGCTCCTCGCCGGCGGCGATCCTGTCGAAGAACGGCCGGCCCTGCCTGCCGATCTGCTCACCCACCGTCATCGGGTACATCGCCACCCGCACAAGCCGGCCGGTGGCCGGCCAGACCTCGTGCTCGAGCTCAGCGCGGACCGAACCAGTGACGTAGAAGCGATTGGCGTGAGGGTCCGCTTCGACCGCGCGCCTGACCGCGCCCAGCACGCCCGGCACGCGCTGCCACTCGTCGAGCAGCACGGGCTCCGCAAGACCACGAAGCGCGGCATCGGGATCGGCCTCGAACGCCGCCGCCCGCAGGCGCCTGTCGAGCCTGATCACCGTGGCCGCACGTCGCGTCAGCGTCGTCGTCTTGCCGGCCGTGCGCGGCCCGACCACGAGCACCGCCGGCAACTGACCGAGCAGCTCGTCCAACAGCGGATCCACGAGGCGCCGCCGATATGGCACCACTGCGGCACTAGCCATCTGACGCACAGGATCCTAGCCACCACACACGTGGAATCATAGCCCTTTGCGCCGCAGAGGCGACCGGCCCCTCAGCGCTGAAGGTCTGCTGGGGGATCAGCGTCGCGGCGCTCAGCTCGATGACCCGCCCCCCGGTCGATCGCCCCGACCGGCCCCAAGGAACGGGTCTTGCCGTAGCCATGAACCCCTGTCGACGACGAGCCGCAGCGCGTCGCGCAACTCGCAGTCGATCACCGGACCCCCCTCCTTGCGACCAATATGCGACCACGATCCCCTGGAGACCTACGGCGAGACGCGGCGAGACACGGAGAGGCAGCCCCTGAGGCATAGCCTCTTTGCTGCGATCTCCAGCGAAATTAGGCGAGCAACGGCACGACGAGGAAGCGGCGGACGAGGCTCGAACCCGCGACCCCGAGCTTGGGAAGCCGGGATATATTGCCTGCAAATCGGCGGGTTTCGAGAACAACGTCCCGCGCCCCTGACCGCACGATGACCGCATGGGCACCCCGAGTCTCGCGGCCAAAGGCCCGTTGAGTCCTCCAAGTCCCGCGTCGCTTACAGAGAGTTCATGCGCGAGCTCGACTTCGACCCGGCAGCAGTCCCGCCGCGGCGAGCCCCCAATCTTCGGTGAAGACCGAAGCAGTCAGGTCGATCGGGTCGGGCCTGCATCGTCGGCGGCAACGTCCCGGTCGAGGGCGGCTGTGTTCTCCTCGAGAGCGGCGAGCCGGCGGCCGGCGAAGGCGGTGAGCTCCGCCTCCACCTCGCGCATCTCCCGCAGCTCGGCTCGCATCCCCGGCGATACCGCCGGCTCTTCGGTCAGGGTCATCTCCGAGCCGGTCTTCCAACGGGCAACCGCGATCGGGCTTGAGATGCCGCGCAGGGTCATCTCCGTGATCGCCTCGTCTCGGGTGGCGCACAGGAGAATTCCGATGCTGGGGGCGTCGTCGTCGGCGGCGAGCTGGTCGTTGACGGCGCTCACGTAGAAGTTGAGCTTGCCCGCGTGCTCCGGATCGAACTCGCCGACCTTCAACTCGATGACCACGAACCGGCGTTGCGGGTGGTGGTAGAAGAGCAAGTCGATGATGAACTCGCGCTTTCCGACCACGAGCGCCAGTTGGCGACCGTAGAAAGAGAAGCCTTTCCCGAGCGCGGTCATGAAGCGCTCGATGTCGGCCAGCAGGGCAAGTTCGAGGTCGCGCTCGCGCCCCGGGGTGCCCCGGATGAAGTCCACGACCAAAGGGTCCCGAGTCAACGCTTGCGCCGCCTCGGCGTCGCCGGGGAGCAGAGCGCGCACGAAGTTGCTCGGCGCCGCCCCCTGCGCAAGGTGCAGGTCGTTGGCGATGTGGTGCTGCAGCACGGGCCGGGTCCATTCGCCCGCGCGCTCGGCGTACCAGGCCCGCGCCTCGCCGTCGCGGATGCCGAGCAGCTCGACGACGTGGCCCCAGGGCAATGTTGCAACGCCGCGTTGCAACATTTCCTCTTCGCTCCACACGCGGGCGAAGTCGCGCATGTAGCGGAGGTTCCGCGGCGAGAACCCGGCCGCGTCCGGGTAGGCCGCACGGAGGTCCGCCGAGAGGCGCCCGACGATCTTCGGCGCGTTGCGGCCGCGTTTGACCGACGCGGCGTCCTCCTGCACGGCGATGTGCCGGCCGATGTGCCAGTAGACGCGCATCAGCTCCGCGTTCGCCGCACGCAGCGCCCGCACACGCGCCGTATCAACACGCGCCTTGATGTCCGCGAGCACCTCCGCATAGCTCGCATCCGGCAAGCCGACATCCAACACCCGAGGCAGGTTCGAGCTGGGTTTGCGCTCCACGATCATCGAGGGTACCGGGCAGCCCCGCGGACCAACCGCATTCCCGTCGGCGGGCTCATGTTCTCATCGGGCACACGCCGATCCGCGCCGGCGCTTCGCTCCCCGGCGGAGCGCCGGAGCCGCTGCCTTCCTGCTGTCGCGGCCGCAGCCGCTCGGCCAGAAGCCAAGTGCGCATGGCCGCGAGTACCTGGGTGATGAGCGGCCGGACCGAGCAGTGCGCCGGCTCTTCGATGAAGTCAGGCCGTTCGCCGCCAAAAGATGCGGTTGGCGGCTCGCCCGGAGGGTGACAGTTGGAGATCCTCCGCGCGACGCAGTTCCGAAACCAGGCGCAACCGCGCGGGACCTCCATGTCCCGCGGCCCGGCGCAGCGCGCGAACCGCGCTTTCCAACGAGCACCAACCACGTCGCCCAGGACCAGCCAGCACTTGCTCGTTCGCTCGTCGGCGGCGCTCCTTCCACCACGTCTCCGCCGCTCACGGCGGGCCCGCGGGAGGAAAACGACGCACCCAAGCGTTCCCCGCCACGCACAACGAACTCGTACCCGCCCTCGACAGGCCGCTCCTTGACGCCAGGAATCATCGGAACCTCCCGTGGCGGCACGCCCGGCCGCGGTTGAGCGGCGCAGAGGACACACCCAAGATATACACGACGCCAGGCAGAGGCCGACCACGCCCGGCCGGTCAGGGACCATCGGAAGAGCCACGGACGCCAGCCGAGGGCCAGCCCCGATCACGGCGCAGGCCGGTCGCTTCAGTCGCTCGATGCCTGCTCCCCAGGTGGCTGTCGGGAAAAGCCGCCTACGAAAATCTGGGCTGCGTTCGCTGTGATGGCCGTGGAAGGCGCTGGGAGCTCCGAGCCCGATGTTGACGCGACGCGAGTGCGCGCGATCGGGCTGATCAGCCAACTGCTCACAGCAGCTCTGGCCGCCCAAGACGCGACCGAGAAACAAGAGCCGCTGCGCATGGACGTGTGGTCCGAGGAGCGGCTCGAGCTGTGGAAGGCGAACGCACAACTCATCGACACGATCACTATGGAGTTCCATTTCGCGTCCGGCGCGCATCGCGACAACGACGTCCCGGAGAACGAGCACGTGCCGACGCCCGCGCAAGAGCGCTTCTACAACGAGGCCGGATCACTCGCAGATCTCCTCGCCGCCGTTGGCCATCCGCGCTCCGCCCACTACCTGCTTAAGACTCTTGAGTTCTTCATCGACGTCGATCCGCGTGGCGTATTTCTGCGCATCGCAGCGACGATCCGCGGCGGGCAGAAGTGGCGCTACGAGTACGACAACCTCGCTGACGATCTCTTTGTGCGCATCGTCGAGCGGTATCTCGCCGAATACCGCAGCTTGCTGCAACAAGACGCGGAGTGCAGCGCCGCACTCGTCGAAATCCTCGACATCTTCGTGCGCGCCGGTTGGCTGAGCGCTCGACGTTTGACCTACGGCCTCGACGAGATTTACCGCTAGTTCGAGTAGTCATCCGTCCATCCGTATCCGCCTCCGTTCGCTAGGTGCCTCGGCTCACGGTGGGATGCACGACACTTCGATGCCGTCGCACTCGGGGGGCGTAGAATCTGGTTCGAGTCTCGGTGCTCGCTTCCACGCGAGCGGGCGTGCGATGGTCGAGACTGACGTGCTTCCTTGGACGGCGAGGAGCAGCCCGAGCCGAAGCGAAGCCTGCGACCGCTCGGCACGCCAAGCAGCAGAGTGACCTTCAAGCCGCGGCCTTCGGGCGTTTCCGTGCCGCCCTTGTCGAGGCTTCCAGAGCGGCAGTTCGCGCCGTGCGCCACTGCTCGTCAACGGACTGCGGGCCGAGGTGGCTGTAGTCGTCGATCTCGTAGCTGTAGTGCTGGGAGAGCATTTCCAGGCTTGTGCCGCACTGTTCGGCGACGGACTGCGCGTCTTCGCTTCGCAGCCGCAGCGAGATCCCACCGCGCCTCAGCACATATGGCGTAGCGCCACGCACGTTGGCATATCCGTCGTGGTTGTCGGCTACCGAGTTGACGGCCGGCGTCATGTACCGGGGCCCCCACTTCTTGGCCTGGTTGCCGCTCATATGGCATGCGCCGGTCTCCGGGTCGCGGATGCCGTGCTCCTCTCCGGCCAGATCGCCGGGAATGATGAAGTCGACCCCACGGGTCCGATATCCGCCTTCGCACAGGCGTTCCCGCCACCACGCGAGATCCTCCTGCAGGAGCGTGGGGATCTTGGGGGAGCGGCCGGTGGCGTGCTCTGTCTTGCCCCACTCGTCCAGCTCGTTCCAGCTGAGCACCTCGATCACTTGGGCGCGCTCGCGATCCACCGAAGACCAGCGCATCCCGTAGACCTCCTGGTTGCGCAACCCGAGCCCGAACTGGACAGAGACCAGCGTCGCGTCGCGACAGGCCCGCAGCGGCCGCCGGGCGCCCTCGGCACGCGCGAGCATCTCCACGCGGATCAGCTCCGCAGCCATCGGCGAGAGCGCCCAGCTGCGAACCTCCTCCCCGCGACGCCTGACGCTCCTACGGCCAGGCCCGCCGCGCACCGACTTCCGCCGGTTGCCTACCTTCTCGTTGGCCAGCAGACACCCGTTGGTCTGGACCTCGGGCACGAGATCCGACTGCGCCGCCCAAGACAGCACAGCCGAAAGGACGCGCCACGCATGTGCGCGAGCGGACTGCCCGGCCCGCTCGCGCCTCATGGCCTCACGAAACGCACGCGGCGCAGCAGCGTGATTGAAGCGATCCGCCGGCTCCACGGCGAGCCTCACGGCATATTTCGCCGGGGCCACCGTCTTGCCTTTGACGGTGCCCTCCCTGCCAAGCAGGTGCCGGTTCGCCGACCACACGTAGGTATGGAACGTCGAGGCGGCCAGGCCATCCGCGGTATCGGGCGCGTTGAACGCGAAGTAGAGCTGGATGACCTCGCCGACGGTCCGGACCTCGCTCGTCGCATTGGCTTCCCGCGCATCAAGATCAAGCAAGAAGCGACGCAGACTCTCCTGGCCTCGACGCTCGGCCGCGACGTAGTCCTCCATCCACCCGCGAGCCGCCTTCACGGACGGGAAAGAACGCGTGCGCTGCACGCCCTCGTGGTCGTAGAAGCCCAAGAAATAGGACTTCCTGCCGGTCTTCGCGATATACGGCCACCGCTTGTGCTTCTTCCACGGCCTAGCCATCGCCCACCCCCACCCGAGACCGCAGCGCCGCGAGAGCCTCGGGCGAAAGCTCATAAGCAACAGCCGTGCGCTCAACGCCCAGCCGCGGACGACGACGCGACGCACCCGCTCGACCGGCCGGACGCGAGGCCTCGGCCGACCGTCGTTCTGCCGCCTGAGTTCGACGACCGGGCATACCGGCATCGTCGCTCCCGGCGCAAAGGTCGCGGATCGCGTCCTCGGGTATGCGGTAGTGGCCGCCCGGGAGCCTGCGACAACCGAGCAGGCCCGCGGCTACATAGCGACGCACCGTCCGCTCGTGAACCCCCAGCACGGCAGCCGCTTCCCGCGTAGTCAAGAGCCGAACCTTCAAGTCTCGAAATCTCGCCGTGCCCACAGCTCCCCGTCGCAGAGCGAGGCTCTGTTTCCCCCCACGAGTCGTCCGACCGGCACCCGCCCTCCCCCAGACCCTCTCAGAGGCAACCTCGCCACCGAGCCCCCGCATCGCAGAACGCGCCGCGGCCGCCGAACCTCGCCTCGACAGCTCCACAGTCCAATCCCGTGGCCGCAAGGGGGCCGCAGATCCGTGACCCGCTACGCCGCAGACGACCGCGCTCGTCCCCGACGAGAGCCACCCCCTGCAACCCCAAACCCCTGCACCGAAGCCAAGAAAACGGCTCCACGACCCCAAAGCGGCGGACGAGGCTCGAACTCGCGACCCCGAGCTTGGGAAGCTCGTGCTCTACCAACTGAGCTACCGCCGCACCGCTCCTGATATTACGCCCTCCGACGGGCGCCGCGCCCTCCGCCGGGGCCCTCCAGCCCTCTACCCTTCCATGCCAGTGAAACGACTGCTCGGACCCTCCTCGCGACTCTGCTCGGCGCTGGCCCTGCTGGGGCTGCTCGTCTACGGGGTCACCCACCAGGCCCCCAGCCGCACACTCGACCAGGCCCTCATCGACGGCCGGCATCCGCTCGCGCCGCAGGCCACCCGCGCCCTGCCCGTGCTCACCGGCGGTGAGCGGCCGGCCGATCTCCGATCGGTCGCTCGCCTCCTACCGCGGCCGCGTCGTCGTCCTCAACTTCTGGGCCTCCTGGTGTACGGGCCTGCCGGGTAGAGGCGCCCGAGCTGGAGCGCCTCCAGCGGGAGCTCCAGCGCCACCGCGCCACAGTGGTCGGAGTCACCTACGAGGACATCACCTCCGACTCGCTCGAATTCGTGCGCCGCTACCGCCTCACCTTCCCGAACCTCGTCGACGGCAGCGGCGACTTCGGCCGCTCCTACGGCACCGACCAGTTGCCCGAGAGCTTCGTCCTCGACCCCTCCGGGCGCGTCGCCGCCCTCTCCCGCGAAGGGGTCACCAACCGTTTCTCGAACGCGCGCCTGCGGCTCGCGAGAGCGCGTGAGTCCTCGCACGCTCACGCTGACCCTGCTCGCCGTGGCGCTCCACGCCGTCAGCGCCTCCCCCGCGCTCGCCGCGCACGGGGGGGCCGGCCGGGAGCCACACCACGCTCCCCGCCGTCGAAAGCCAGGTGATGTGCGTCACCTGCAAGATCCCGCTCACCGTCGCCCAGTCCCCGCAGGCCGACGTGAGCGCGTCTTCATCCAGCGCCTCATCGACCACGGCCGCACGAGGCCCAGATCAAGCGCGCGCTCGTCGACGCAGTACGGCCCGACGCGTGCTCGCCCTCCCCAGCGGCCACGGCTTCGACCTCGCCGTCTACCTCGTGCCCGCCGCTCGTCGTGCTCGCGCTGCTCGCCGCTCGTCGCGCTCCTGCTCCCCCGCTGGCGCCGCCGCGCGCCGCGCCGCGCCGCCCGCCGCGCGGCGACCCCTCCCCCACGCTCAGCCCCGCCGACGCCGCGCGCCTCGACGCCGACATGGCCCGCTTCGACTGAGCCCGCCTGACCCCACATCTCCCGCGGCGCGCCCACCCCAGCAGGCGCCCAGGCTGCGCGCGATCGTGCGCTGCGCCGCCACGCACAGCGCGATCCGCCACGACTCCACCGCCGCGGCTCCACGCCGACGACGCGGCAGTCGCGGTAGAACGCCGTGAAGTCCTGCGCCAGCTCGAGCGCGTAGGCCGCGATCCGGTGCGGCGCGCGGCGCTCCGCCGCCTCCTGCGAGCTCGCCCGGGAACGCCAGCAGCCGCTTGATCAAGCGCCCGCTCCGAGGAGCGCGATGCAGCCGCCCAGCCTCGGCTGGCGCCCCGATCTTCGATCGTACCTCCGCCAGCGCCGCCGCGACCCGCTCGGCGCCCGCCTTCGCCGAGCATCGACGCGATCCGCGCGTGCGCGTACTGGACGTAGTACACCGGGTTCTCGCTCGACTGCTCCCGCGCCAGGTCGAGGTCGAGGTCGATCGTCGTGTCGTGCGAGCGCGACAGCAGGAACCAGCGCGCCGCGTCGACCCCGATCTCGCCCACCAGATCGTCCAGCGTCACGAACTCGCCCGCGCGCTTGGACATCGCGCGCGCTCCCCGCGCCGCATCAGGTGCACGAGCTGCAGGATCAGCATCTCGAGGCGCTCGGGATCGCCGCCGAGCGCCTCGTACGCCGCCTTCATCCGCGCGACGTAGCCGTGGTGGTCGGCGCCCCAGACGTAGATCAGGCGCTCGAAGCCGCGCTCGCGCTTGTCCTCGAGGTAGGCGATGTCGGAGGCGAAGTACGTGTGCTCCCCGGTCGAGCGCACCAGCACGCGGTCCTTGTCGTCCCCGTACGCCGTCGTGCGCAGCCACAGCGCGCCGTCGCTGCGATAGGTCTCGCCCCGCTCCTCGAGCAGCGCGAGCGCGCGCTCGACCGCGCTCGGTCGCCCGCGTGCAGCTCGCTCTCGGAGTGCCAGTCGTCGAGTCGACGCCGAACGCGCTCGAGCGACCTGCGCGGATCCGCTCCACCATCACCGCCACCGCCGCGCGTCCCGAGCTCGCCGGGTCCACGCGGTCGCGCCGCCACGCTCTGCGGCCAGGCGCCGCCGACGTAGTCGCCGTGGTAGCCGTCCTCCGGGACCTGCTCGCCGCGCGCGAGCGCCGCGATCGACTCGCCCAGCTTGCGCGACCTGCGAGCCCTAGTCGTTGATGTAGAACTCGCGCGTCACCTCGTGGCCGTGCAGCGCGAGCAGCCGCGCCAGCGCATCGCCGTACGCCGCGTTGCGCGCGTGGCCGACGTGCATCGGCCCCGTCGGGTTCGCGCTCACGAACTCGATCGTCGATCCGCTCCGCGCGCGCCGCGCCGCCGGCGCCGAAGCGCTCGCCCGCCTCGAGCACCGCCGCCAGCGCCCGCCGGTGCCAGCCGTCGCGCAGGAACAGGTTCACGAAGCCCGGCCCCGCCACCTCGGAGCGCTCGAGCTCCTCCCCCAGCCGCCCCCGCAACTCCGCTCGCCGAGCCGCTCCGCGACCTCGCGCGGCGGCGCGCCCAGCGCGCGGCGCCAGCAGCAGCGCCGCGTTCGTCGAGTAGTCGCCGAACTCCGGCCGCGGCGGGCGCTCGAGCGTGATCCCCTCCGGTACGCCTCCGCCCGATCTCTCCCCGTGCCCCCCGCCGCCGGGCCCCGCGTCGCCGCCGGATCCATCCTCGCTCCGCGAGCCGAGCCGCTGCCGCAAGCACAGCCTCGGTAGACCGTCCAGCGGCGTCCGCTGGCCGAAACGGGGATGCTGGTCGAAACGGGGATTCGCGCCGAAGGCGCGTGTCTCCCGGCTTCGGTCGGAGGCGAGTGTCTCCCGGCTTCGGTCGCTCGCGATGGGTTTGCTGGAGTCGATCATCTTCAATGGTGGTAGGGCTCGCCCGCGAGTGATCTTTGCGCGCGGTAGAGCGCCTCGAGCAGCACGACCCGCGCGAGCTGGTGGGGCAGCGTCATCGCGCCCGAGCGACAGGCGGTGGTCGCACCCGCTCCAGCGTCGGCGCGCCGAAGGGGCCGCCGATCACGAACGCCAGGTCGCGCCCCACCCGGCGGCGCTCCTCCAGGAAGGCGCTGAAGCCGACGCTGTCGTAGCCCTCGCCCTCCGCCGCCAGCAGCGAGACGAACGCTCCCCGCGGGACCCGTCCGCGCGACCGCCCGTCCGCCGTCGCGCACCTCGACCTGCTCCAGCCGCACGTAGCGGGAGAGCAGCTTGCGGTAGTGGGCCACGTCGTCGTCGTACGGCGGCCGCAGCGCGCCCGCCGAGACCACGACGTCACCCGCACAGGTTGCGATACTAGCCGGGTGAACGACGACGACTCAGGCGCCGAGCGCCACATCAACATCCACCTCTCCCCCGAGATGATGGCGGGCGTCTACGCGAACTTCGCGAACGTCAGCCACTCCGACTACGAGTTCACGATGACCTTCGCGCGCGTCGACCACGAGGTCGAGGCCGACGAGGTCCCCGGCGTCGTCGTCTCCCGCGTCAACCTCTCCCCGCGCTTCATGCGCGAGCTGATCGACGCGATGGAGGACAACTACTCCAAGTGGCGACCCGCGAGGGCATCAAGAACCTGCCCGAGTACGGCGGCGGCGAGGAGGAGGCCTGACGTCCACGCCAGAGTAGGTCGATGGATGGGCCCACCCACCCGGTGGGGCCGTGGATGGGATGGCCGATCGAAGAACGGCCCGCACGCGAGCGCAGATGATGTCGAGCCCACCCGCCCCCACGTCGAGCATCGCGACCGCTCGAAGACCGGCCGGCGCAGACCGCCGCGGCGCGGAACCGCCTCCGACGCGCGGTGCTCCTACCCTGCAACGATGAAGGTCGCGATCATCTCCGACATCCACGGCAACCGCCAGGCGTTCGAGGCGGTGCTCGAGGACATCGCCGCGAGCGACGCCACCGAGGTCTGGTGCCTCGGCGACCTCGTCGGCTACGGCGCCGACCCCGACGCCTGCGTCGATCTCGCGCGCGAGCACGCCGACGTCTGCCTCGCCGGCAACCACGACCTCGCCGTCGCCGGCAAGCTGCCCGCTCGACGACTTCTCGCGCGGCGCCGGCATCGCCGTGCGCTGGACCCAGGAGGTGATCGAGCCCCGACAACCGCGACTTCCTCGCCGGCCTGCGCCCCCGGACGGAGGCGCCGCGTCGGGCTCTACCACGCGAGCCCGCGCGACCAGGTCTGGGAGTACGTGCTTTCGGCGCTGCTCGCCGAGCTCTGCCTCGACCGCCAGCGCGACCGCGTCTGCCTGATCGGCCACTCCCACGTCGCGCTCTCCTTCGTGCGTCTCGACGGGGAGCCCGCGACCGGCGAGACCGCGCCGCGACGGCAGTCGAGCTCGACCTCGCGAACGGCGAATGGCTGCTGAACCCCGGCAGCGTCGGCCAGCCGCGCGACGGCGACCCGCGCGCGGCATGGCTGCTGCTCGACCTCGCGAGCTGGACCGCCTCCTACCGCCGCACCGACTACGACATCGCCGGCGCCGCCGCCGCGATCCGCGCCGCGCGCCTGCCCGACTCGCTCGCCGAGCGGCTGGAGTACGGTCAGTGAGGATGCACCGCCCGATTCGCCTCCTCACCGCCGCTTTGCTCGGCGTGCTCGCCGCCGTGCTCGTCTCCTGCGGGAGCTCCGGCGCCGGTCTGATCCCGGAACGAACGCCGGTCCGCTGCTGAGCGACTTCCAGGAAGTCGAACGGGCCGCGAGGGAAGGCAACGGCAAGTGCGCGGCGACCGAAGCAGCGACCTCGACAACCGAACGCGACTTCCAGCGCCTCCCGCCGAGCGTCGACGGCGGCCTGCGCGGGAGGCTGCAGCACGGCATCGCCAAGCTGCACGAACTCGCGCTGGAACTGTGCGCCCAGCTTCACTCGCCAGACGACCGCCACCGGCGAATCGACCTCCACCGCGAAGCACGACCGCCGACCTCCTCCACCACGACCACGGAAACCCCGACCACCTCCACGAGCACCACCCAGACGACCCCCACCACCGCCACCACGCCGGGCGCGACCAAGACCTCCGGCACCGAAGGCGGCACCGCGCCGGCGAGTCGGCAGCGGCGAAGGCCAGGCCGGGACGGCGGCGCCGCCGGTGGCGGACCGGGCGGCACCGGCGGCGGCTCGGGCGAAGGCGCCAGGAACGGCGGCGCCGGCGGAGGCGCCGGCAGCGGGGGCACAGGGAGCGGGGGAGGCTCCGACGGCGGCGGAGGCGGGCAGTGAGCGCGGCGCAGATCGCCTGGCGCCTTCCGGGCTCCGGCAGGCGCGCCGAAAGCGGGGGTGCAGGCCGGTGAGCGCCGAGGAGATCGCCGGGCGCTACCGGCTCGAGAGCCGGCTCGGGTCGGGCGGCATGTCGACCGTGCACCTCGCCTTCGACGAGCGCCTCGAGCGCCACGTCGCGGTGAAGCTGCTCGCCGAGCACCTCGCCGCCGATCCCGCGTTCGTCTCGCGCTTCCAGCGCGAGGCGCTCGCCGCGGCGCGCCTGATCCACCCCAACATCGTGCAGGTCTTCGACTCCGGCCTCGACGAGCGCCGCGACCAGCACTACATCGTGATGGAGTACATCGAGGGCCAGTCCTGCGCCGAGATCCTGCGCGAGCGCAGGGCTGGCTCGAGGTCGACGAGGCCGCTGCCGATCATGACGGCGCCTGCGCGGGCCTCGACTACGCGCACCGCAAGGGCGTCGTGCACCGCGACGTCAAGCCCGGCAACCTGCTGCGCGCGCGTCGACCGCGTCGTCAAGCTCGCCGACTTCGGCATCGCCAAGGCGACCGAGCAGTCGAGCATCACCCAGGTCGGGCTCGGTGCTCGGCACCGCCGCCTACCTCGCGCCCGAGCAGGGGCGCGGCGAGGAGGCCGGGCCCGCCCGCCGACATCTACGCGCTCGGCGTCGTCGCCTACCAGCTGCTCTCCGGCCGGCTCCCCTTCGAGGGCGCCTCGCTGACCGAGCTCGCGATCAAGCAGCAGCGCGAGCAGCCGCCGTGCTCGACACGCTCGTCGCGGCCGTCACCCCCGAGCTCGCGAGCGCCGTCGCGATCGCGCTGCGCATCGACCCGCGCGAGCGCTACCCGACCGCGCGCGAGATGGCCCGCGCGATCGAGGAGGGCGCAGCACGGCATCCCGCCCGCACGAGCACCTCGCCGGGGCGCCCACGGGCGGGCGGCGAGTCGACACGGCCGCCACGCTCGCTGCTCACCGCGGAGCCGCGGGAGCGGCCGGGGCAGCCGGCCCCGGCCGCGCATCCCGCCGCGGCGGAGCGGTCGCCCCGCGCCGGCCGCGCCCCGGGCCCGCGCCGCACCGCGTGCGATCCCGCGGCGGCGACACCCGCCCGGCGCGGCTCCGCGCGCGGACGGCGCCTCGTTCGCCGCCGCTCGTCGCCCTGCTGCTGATCGCCGTCGCGATCGTCGCCGTCGTGCTCGCCACCGCCCCTGCCCCCACGCGGACCTCCCTGCGCCAGTCGTCTGCTCCGATGTCGCCATCGTCGCGCTGCAGAACTCGTCCGCAGAACACCGGAGCGGCGAGCCGCTGCGCGGCCTCGAAGCGCGCCTTCGGCCGATACCTGCACATCCAGCAGCTACAGCCGACCGTCGCCTCAACACGCTCCGGCGGCCGGATCGACCGCCTGATCGTGCGGTATCCGTGCGCCCACACGCACGGATGCCGGTAGGCAGAGTCGGCTCACGGGACGGAACACTCGCGCGGCCTCCGGCGCCGCCCGCGCGCAGCGCGGCCGCGACCTCGGCGAGGCGTCCCTCGACGATCGCGGCGCGCAGGCGCGCCATCAGCGCGGCGATGAAGGTCAGGTTGTGGAGCGTCAGCAGCCGCACGCCGGTCGAGCTCGCCGGCGCGCGCGAGGTAGTGCAGGTAGGCGCGCGAGAGGCCGCCGCGCGCACGCCGGGCAGGGGCAGCCCTCGAGCAGCGGCTCCTCGGTCGCTCGCGCCAGGCGGCGCTTGATCGAGATCCAGGCGCCAGCGGTTCGCGGGGTCGGGGACGAGCGCGACGCCGTGGCGCGCGAGCCGCGTCGGCATCGCGCAGTCGAAGGTGTCGATCCCCAGCTCGACGCCGCGGATCAGGTCGTCGACCTCGCCGATCCCCAGCAGGTGGCGGGGCGCGCCTCGTGCGCCGCCGCTCGAGCTCGCGCGTGGCGTCCAGCCGACGACCTCGTACATCTGCGCCTTCTCGCGCCCGAGCGAGCCGCCGATCGCGATGCCGTCGCAGCCGCTCGCGGCGACCGCCGCGCGGACGCGCTGCGCAGGTCCTCGTAGACGCCGCCCTGCACGATCCCGTAGAACAGCGACGGCGCGCGGGCCGTGCTCGGCGCGCCAGGCGCAGGCAGCGCTCGAGCCAGCGGTGGGTGCGCTCGGTCGAGCGCGCGGTGTAGTCGCGGTCGACGTGGAAGGGCGTGCACTCGTCGAAGGCGAGCACGATGTCCGAGCGCAGCTGCGCCTGCACCGCCATCGAGCTCTCCGGGCGAGAGGAAGCGCTCGCGCCCGTCGACGTAGGAGCGGAAGCGCACCCCCTCCTCCTCGATCGCGAGGATCGCCCCGGCGTTGGACCCCGCCCGCATCGCCGTCGCCGCCGCGGCCCGAACGGGTTGGGCGGGCCTTGATCTCGTCGGCGACCGTGCCGTGGCCCATCGAGAAGACCTGGAAGCCGCCGGAGTCGGTGATCGATCGCGCCGCTCCCAGCCCATGAAGCGGTGCAGGCCGCCGAGCGCTCGATCAGCTCGCCGCCGGGGCGCAGGAACAGGTGGAAGGTGTTGCCGAGCACCATCTCGTAGCCGAGCGCCGCGACCTCCTCGGCGTAGCAGGCCTGCACGGTCGCCTTCGTCGCGAGCGGCACGAACGCCGGCGTGCGGACCTCGCCGTGGGCGGTCCGCAGCACGCCGGCGCGCGCGCGCGACGCGGGGTCGCGGGCGATCGATGCGCAGCGCGGGCATCGCGGCATCCTAGAGATTGCGAGACGGCTTGCGAACGGTTGTGTCCAGCGGAAACTTGGCGAGCGTGCTCGCGAACGGCCTCAGTGAACACTCGTGCTCGCCTCGCTGATCGACGTCGGCCACCTGGTCGAACTCTGGGGCTACCCGTCCTCTTCCTGCTGGTGATGGCGGAGTCGGGCGGGGCGCCGGTGCCGGGGGAGACGGCGGTGATCTTCGGCGGGGTCGCCGCCAGTCAGGGCAACTCTAGATCGTGCTGGTGATCGCGCTCGCGGCGCTCGCGGCGATCATCGGCGACAACATCGGCTTCCAGATCGGCCGCAAGGGCGGCCGCTGGCTGCTGCAGCGGCCCGGCCGCTTCCACCGCCAGCGCCTGGCGGTGCTGAGGATCGGCGAGCCGTTCTTCGAGCGCCACGGGCCGAAGGCGGTGTTCTTCGGCCGCTGGATCCTCGGCCTGCGCGTGTGGGCCTCGTGGCTCGCGGGCGCCAGCCAGATGCGCTGGCGCACGTTCTTCCTGTGGAACGCACTCGGCGGGATCTGCTGGGCGACGACCGTGGGGCTGATCGCCTACTTCGTGGGTCAGTCGGCGAGTAGCGCGATCACGACGTTCGGGATCTACGGCCTCGCGGCGGTCGTGGTGGTGCTCGGGGGAGTGCTCGCGCTGCACCTTCGCCATCGGCGCCGGCAGCGCATCCAACAGGCGGCGGAGGCAGCGAGGGAGCGTTCGAGCCCTCGACGGCGCTGCAGCTGCTGCAGGGGGCGATGCGGTCCCACAGCTCGGCGAGCGCGCTTAGCTCGCCCTCGGAGAAGCGGGAGAGGAACTGCTCGCGCACGACCGCGAGGTGGGTGCCGCGGGCAGCGCGGAGCCGTTCGCGGCCGAGCTCGGTCAGACAGGCGTAGGCGCCGCGGGCGTCGTGTTCGCAGGAGCAACGCTCGAGCAGCCGCCCCTTTCGAGCCGGTCGACCAGGCGGGTGAGCCCGCTGCGGGAGAGCTGGACGTGCTCGGCGAGGTCGCACATGCGCATCCGCCCGCCGGGGGATTCGACGAGGTGGTGGAGAACCTCGTAGGAGGTGAGGGACAGCCCGTGGGTGCGTTCGAGCTCGGCGTCGACGCGCTTGGCGAGCGAGGCGTGGGCGCGCTTGAGGCCGCGCCAGGCGCGTAGCTCTCCCTCGCTGAGTGCCTGCTCCCCCACGGCGGCGCTCGGCACGGGGGAGTCGGTCTTGATGGCTGTCGCTGTTGCCATAGCGGTCGATGCGGACACGGCGTCGGCTCTCGCGCCGACTCTCTCTACTCAGTCGAACATAGCAGCAGTGGAGCGCTCAATCTGGGCGCGTGGTGTGGGATTCGAGGATCAGCGAGCGCCCGGTCATCTCCTCCGGCTGGGGGATGCCGAGCAGCTGCGAGCACGGTCGGGGCGACGTCGGCGAGGATGCCCTCGCCCTGCAGGAGCGCGACCGCCGGGAGGGTGACGACCAGCGGCACGGGGTTGGAGGTGTGGGCGGTGTTGGGGCTCCCGTCGGGCTCGAGCATCTGCTCGGCGTTGCCGTGGTCCGCGGTGACGAGGCAGGCGCCGCCGGCGTCGTGCACGGCGCGGACGACCTCGCCGAGGCACTCGTCGACGGTCTCGATGGCGCGCACCGCGGCGGGGATGACGCCGGTGTGGCCGACCATGTCGGCGTTGGCGAAGTTGATGATCGCGAACCGACGCGCGCTCCGCTGCTCGCGCCAGGCCGCCACGAACGCGTCGGTGACGGTGCGGGCGCTCATCTCGGGCTTGAGGTCGTAGGTGGGGACCTCGCGCGGGGAGGGGACCAGCTGCGGAGCTCGCCCTGCGTGGGGGACCTCCTCGCCGCCGTTGAAGAAGTAGGTGACGTGGGCGTACTTCTCGGTCTCGGCGACGTGCAGCTGGGGGGCGCCGGCGTCGGCGAGCACGCCGGCGAGCGTGACGGCGGGGCGCTCGGGGGGGAAGGCGACGGGGTAGGTCCAGTCTTCCTCGTACTCGGTCAGGGTGGTGTACTGCTCGACGGGCTCGATCCCGCCGCGGCCCTCCCAGCCGGGCAGATCCTCATCGCTCTCGCCGAAGCCGGGCTCGGCGAGCGCGCGGGTGATCTCGCGCATGCGGTCGGGGCGGAAGTTGAAGCAGAACACGCTGTCGCACGGGCGGATCAGGCCCTCGTCGCCGACGGTGGTCGGGTCGATGAACTCGTCGGTCTCGCCGCGGTCGTAGGCGTGCGAGCACGGCCTCCACGCCGGTCTCGTCGTGGTGGGGGGCGCGACCGTGGACGAGCAGGTCGTAGGCCGCCTGGATGCGCTCCCAGCGGCGGTCGCGGTCCATCGCGTACCAGCGCCCGACGACCGAGGCCACACGGACTTTGCCGAGCGCCCCGGGCGGCCGAGCTCGAGGCACCAGCGTTCCACCAGGCCGACGTGCTCGACCCCGGATTCGGGGAGGGTGTCGCGGCCGTCGGTGAAGCAGTGGATCACGAGGTCGCGCACGGAGAGGCGCCGGCGAGCTCGATAATCGCCTGGAGGTGCGCGAGGCTCGAGTGCACGCCGCCGTCGGAGACGAGTCCGACCAGGTGGACGCGCCCGGAGCACGTGAGAGCGTGCGTTGATCGCGGGGTTCTCGCCGAGCGACCCCGTCGAGGACGGCGTCGTCGATGCGGGTGAGGTCCTGGCGCACCACGGCGCCGGCGCCGAGATTGAGGTGGCCGACCTCGGAGTTGCCCATCTGCCCCTCGGGAGCCCGACCGCGCGGCCGCAGGCGGTGAGGTGGTGTGGGGGTATGCCTCCCAGAGCTCGTCGAACACGGGCGTGCGGGCGAGCGAGACCGCGTTGCCGGGGCCGGGCGGGGCGAGGCCCCAGCCGTCCAGCACCACCAGGCACAGGCGCGGGACGGCAGCCGTCAAGACCGGCGCGCCTGCCGCGCCACGATTTGCGGCGAACGAGTCCGCCTCCAGCGAGGCCCCCCCGACGAGCGCGCCGTCGACGTCGGGGAGCGCGAGCAGCCGGCGGGCGTTCTCGGGGTTGACGGAGCCGCCGTAGAGGATCCGCACGCGCTCGCCCGGCTCGGGGCCGACGCGGTCGGCGACGAGCGCGCGGATGAATGCGACGGCGTCCTGGGCCTGCTCGGGCGTGGCGATCTGGCCGGTGCCGATCGCCCAGATCGGCTCGTAGGCGATCGCGACCTCGGGGAGCTGCTCGTCGGAGAGCTCGGCGAGATCCTCGCGGATCTGCTGGCGCAGCTTGCGCTCGGTTTCTTCCGTCGGCGCGCTCCTCCTCGGTCTCCCCCACGCAGAGGATCGGGCGCAGGCCGGCGGCGAGCGCCGCGGGGACCTTCCGCGCGAGCGCGCGGTCGGTCTCGCCGAAGAGCGAGCGGCGCTCGGAGTGGCCGAGCACCACCCCGTGGACCCCGATCTCGGCGAGCATCGGCGGGGACACCTCGCCTGTGAAGGCGCCCTCGGCCTCGGAGTGCATGTTCTGGGCGTACAGCTCCACGCGGGAGCCGCGCGCGGAGTCGACCATCGCGCGCAGGTCGGTGAAGGGCACGCAGAGGGCAACGTCCACGCCGGAGACCGCGGCGAGCAGCGGGAGCAGCGCCTGGATGTACCGCTCGGCCTGCGCCTCGGTCTTGTACATCTTCCAGTTGCCCGCGATCAGCGGCACCCGGGCCCCCGGCGAACCGCCCGGACCGCGCCGTGGCGGACCACCCGGACCACGTCCCGACGGACCACCCGGACCACGCGCCGGCGAACCGCCCGGACCGCGCCGTGGGGAGCCCCCTGCGCTGCCCTTGTCGGGCCTGGCCCCACGCGGCATCACGCGACCCCCGCGCCGTCGAGCGCGTGGACGCCGGGCAGCGTGCGACCCTCGACCAGCTCGAGCGTGGCGCCACCGCCGGTGGAGAGGTGGTCGACGGCGTCCTCCAGGCCGAAGTGGGCGAGCGCGGCGGCGGAGTCCCCGCCGCCGACGACGGTGGTGCCGGGCGCGCGGGCGACGGCCTCGGCGACGGCGCGCGTCCCCGCCGGCGAACGGCTCGAGCTCGAAGGCGCCCATCGGGCCGTTCCAGAAGACCGTGCCGGCCGCCTCGATCGTGGCGGCGTAGCGCGCGGCGGTGCGGGGACCGATGTCGAGGCCCATCCAGCCCGCGGGGACCTCCACGCCCTCGAGCTCGCGCCGCTGGGCGTCCGCGGCGAAGCGGTCGGCGATCACGAGGTCGCTCGGCAGCTCCAAGCGCGCCCGGGCGCCGCCGGCCGCGACATGCGCGAGCGCGTGCCTGGCGTGGGCGACGTCCGCGGCGTCGCACAGCGACTCGCCGACCGCGTGGCCCTGGGCGCGAGAGGAAGGGGAAGCACATCGCGCCGCCGATCACCACCGTGTCGGCGATCCCCAGGAAGCGGTCGATCACGGCGATCTTGTCGGCCACCTTGGAGCCGCCGATGACCGCCACCAGCGGGCGGGCGGGGTGCTCGAGCACGGCGCTCAGCGTGCGCACCTCGCGTTCGAGCAGCCGCCCGGCGGCGTTCGGCAGCAGGTGGGCGACGCCCTCGGTGCTCGCGTGCGCGCGGTGGGCGACGCCGAAGGCGTCGTTGACGTAGACGTCCGCGAGCTCCGCCAGAGCATGCGCGAGCTCGGAGTCGTTGCGTGTCTCGCCCGGCTCGAAGCGGACGTTCTCGAGCAGCAGGATCTCGCCGTCGCCCAGCGCCTCGGTGAGCGCCCGCGCCTGTGGACCCGACCACGTCGGGGGCGAGCGTCACCTCGATCCCGAGTGAGCTCGCGCAGGCGCTCGGCCACCGGCGCCATCGACAGCCCCGCGACGCGGCGCCCTTCGGGGCGGTCGAGGTGGCGAGACCAGCA
The DNA here is from genome assembly GCA_963813765.1 of uncultured Solirubrobacterales bacterium. Lineage (GTDB taxonomy): Bacteria > Actinomycetota > Thermoleophilia > Solirubrobacterales > Solirubrobacteraceae > Palsa-744. Next base: position 500,921 of record CAWFAB010000004.1, on the reverse strand, counting down.
CCAGGCGCGCGCCCCGCGCGCGCAGCTCTTCGATCGTGGGCAGCGCCGCGCGGATGCGGGTGTCGTCGGCGATCTCGATCTCCCCGTCGGCGCCGACGGCGAGGGGCACGTTGAAGTCCACGCGCACCAGCACGCGCCGCCCGCGAACGTCGAGGTCGTCGAGGCTCCTCATCGGACCGCCTGCGATCGCGCCTCGATCCACCCCACCACGGTCGCGCGTCCGGCGCGTCCGCCCGTCTGCGCTGGCGCCCGCCTCGGCCATCTGACGATCCCACCGAGGACCCTCTGCACGAGGTCCACGAGACGGTTGGAGTAGCCCCACTCGTTGTCGTACCAGGCCACGACCTTGAGCATCGTAGCGTCCATCACCGCGGTGAGCTGCGAGTCGACGATCGAGGAGTAGGGGTCGCCGACGATGTCGGTGGAGACGATCGGATCCTCGGTGTAGGCCATGATCCCTTGCAGCGGCCCGCTCTCCGAGGCCGCTTTCAGCGCGGCGTTGACCTCCTCGACGCTCGTGGGGCGCTCGCACTCGACGGTCAGGTCCACCACGGAGCCGGTCGGCACAGGCGCGCGCACGGCGAAGCCGTGCAGGCGTGCCCTGGAGCGCGGGGATCACGAGACCGATCGCCTTCGCGGCGCCGGTCGAGGCCGGGATCAAATTGATCGCGGCGGCGCGCGCGCGGCGCAGGTCCTTGTGGGGCAGATCCTGCAGGCGCTGGTCGGCGGTGTAGGCGTGGATCGTGGTCATCAGCCCGTGCCTGATGCCGACCGTGTCGTTGAGCACCTTCGCGACCGGCGCCAGGCAGTTGGTGGTGCAGGAGGCGTTGGAGATCACGTGGTGCGCGGCGGGGTCGTAGGCGGTCTCGAAGTTGACCCCGAGCACCACCGTCACGTCGGGGTCGCCGGCGGGGGCTGAGATGACCACCTTCTTCGCGCCGCGCTCCAGGTGGATCGCAGCGTGCTCGCGGTCGGTGAAGCGCCCGGTGGACTCGATCACCACGTCGACCCCGAGCTCCTCCCAGGGCAGCTTGGCGGGGTCGGTCTCCGCGAGCACCTTCAGCTCGCGGCCGTCCACCTCGATCGCGTGGCCGTCGAGCGCCCGCACGTGCCCTTGTAGGGGCCCATGATCGAGTCGTACTTGAGCAGGTGCGCGAGCGTCGGGGCGTCGGTGAGGTCGTTGACGGCGACCCACTCGATATCCCCGGTGTCCTCGCGGGCCTTGGCCGCGCGGAGCACGTTGCGGCCGATCCGGCCAAATCCGTTGATTCCCACACGTACGGGCATCTCTTCACCGCCTCCTGGGGCATAAAACGAACGATGGGGGCCAAAACAAACGATGCCGGACCTCGGGAGCTTCGCTTCCCATGACCCGGCGAAACCGGGGGAAGGCTATCGGACCGCACCGGAATGGGCGGGACGGCTCGACTAGCGTCAGCCGCCCGCGATCCGTGCAGCAACGGCGCGGCGCCCACCTGGAGGGACGTCAGGGGGTCCTCAGCGGGAGTTGGCGACGACCTCGACGCGCAGGCCGTCGGGGTCGAGCAGGTAGGCGGCGTAGTAGAGCGGGCCGTAGCGGGGCCTGAGCCCCGGCTCGCCGTCGCCGCGCCCTCCCGCGGCGAGGCCGGCGGCGTAGGCGTGGTCGACCGCCACGCGCCCCGCGGCGCGGAAGGCGACGTGGCCGTAGCCCGGCGCGGGTGGCCGTCCGCGGGTTACGATCCAGAAAACCGGCGCGGTCACGCCGTATGCGATCGCGTGCTCCCCCTCGTGCATCCGGCGCACCCCGATCGCGAAGAAGACCGCGTCGTAGAAGGCCGCGGAGCGCTCGAGGTCGCTCACCTCTACTCCCAGGTGGTCGATCATGACGGCGTCTGACGATCAGGCGTCGCGCGAGCGCTTGTCGATGTCGCGGTGGGTGACCGCCACTGCGAGATCCTCGCGGTCGCGGTAGCGCGCGGCGAGCTGCTCGGCGACCGCCACCGAGCGGTGGCGCCCGCCGGTGCAGCCGACCGCGACCACGAGGTGGGCGCTGCCCTCGGCGACGTACTGGGGGAGCAGGAAGTCGAGCAGCGCGTACAGCCGCTCGTACAGCTCCTGAAGGCGCCCGTCGCGTCCGACGTACCCGACCACGCGGGGGTCGGCGCCGGTGAGCTCGCGCAGCTCGGGCACGTAGTGGGGGTTGGGCAGGAAGCGCACGTCGAAGGCGAGGTCCTCCTCGCGCGGGGGCCCGTGCTTGAAGCCGAAGCTCATGAACGTCACCGCGAGGCGCCCGGCGGCGCGGCGCGGGAGCAGCTCGTCGGCGATCTTGCCGCGCAGCATCGCGGCGGACATGCCGGTGGTGTCGATCACCAAGTCCGCGCGATTGCGCAGCGGCTCGAGCAGCGCGCGCTCCGCCGCCACGCCGGCGGCGACGCGAGCCGTCGGGGGCGAGCGGGTGGCGGCGGCGGGTCTCCTTGTAGCGGTTCACCAGCGTCTGCTCGGCGGCCTCCAGGAAGAGCACGTGATGGTCGAGGCCGAGCGACTTGAGATCGTCCACCACCGCCTGGAGGGCCTCGAAGTAGACGCCCCCGCGCACGTCGGAGACGACCGCGGCGCGCTCCACCTTGGAGCCCTCGTGCACGAACAGGTCCACCAGCGAGCGGATCATCTCCGGGGGGAGGTTGTCCACGCAGAAGTAGCCGGCGTCCTCGAAGACGTTCATCGCGGTCGACTTGCCCGCGCCGGAGAAGCCCGTGATCACCACGAGCTCCTTCAGGCTCGACTCCAACGCCGGCTTGCCGGAGGAGCGCAGAGGACTACGCAGCGGCCTGAATACGGACACAAGTTGATTGTGCCGCGTATGGCGGACGCCGGCGTCACCCGGCTCGGTTGAGACGAGCGTGCAACTCCCGGGCGACCTTCGCGGGCAGGCCGGGCACGGCCTGGAGCTCCTCGCGCGAGGCGGCGAGGACGGCCTCGGGTGAGCCGAAGTGCGCGAGCAGGGCGCGCTTGCGCGCGGGGCCGATGCCGGGCAGCTCGTCCAGCAGCGAGCTGGTCAGCGCGCGGTCGCGGCGGGTGCGGTGGTGGGCGATCGCGAAGCGGTGCGCCTCGTCGCGGGCGCGCTGGAGCAGCTGCAGCTCGGGGGTGCTGTGGTCGAGCAGGAGGGGGGCGCGGCGGCCGGGGACGAAGACCTCCTCGATGCGCTTGGCGAGCGAGATCACCGCCACGCCGCGCTCGCGGAAGCCACGCAGCGCCCGCACGCCCGCCGCGAGCTGGCCGCTGGCCGCCGTCGATCACGACGACGTTGGGCAACGCCGCAAAGCTCGCGTCGTACTCGGGGTCGTGGGGGAGATATCGGCCTGGCGCTCCCAGCGGGCAAAGCGGCGAGCGAGCACCTCGGCCATCGCGGCGTAGTCGTCGGAGCCCTCGACCGTGCGGATCTTGAAGCGGCGGTAGTCGGACTTCTTCGGCGCCCCGCCCTCCAGCACGACCATCGAGGCGACCGTGTGGGTGCCGCCGAGGTTGGAGATGTCGAAGCACTCGATCCGCACCGGCGGCACGTCGAGGCCGAGCGCGCGCTGCAGGCCCTCCAGCGCCTCCACGCGACTCTGGCGGCGGCGCTCGGCGCGCAGGTGCTCCTGGTCGAGCGCCAGGCGCGCGTTGCGCTCCGCGAGCTCGAGGATCCTGCGCTTGTCTCCGCGCTCGGCCGCGCGCAGCTCCACGGGGCCGCCGCGGCGGCTCGCGAGCGCCTCGGCGAGCGCCCGCAGGCCCGCCGCGCCGTTGCCGGCAGCGCCCTGCTCGGGCGGGTGGGCTCCGATCTCCCGCCGACCCTCGCCGGGCGGGCGGGCCGGGTGGGCGGGCGGCTGGGTCTGGAGGAGCTCGCGCTGGACGACGATCTGCGCGGGAATCGAGCCGTGCCCGGCGTAGAACTGGAGCATGAACTCCTCCGCCACCTCCGCCAGGGCGCGCTCGGCCTCGTTCGACAGGTAGAAGGACTGGCGGTCGGAGAGCACCCCGTCGCGCACCTGGAAGACCTGCGCGTTGGCCTCCGTCCCGTCGAGCGCCACCGCGACCGCGTCGAGCGTGCCGATCGACTCGTTGGCCACGCGCTGGCGCTCCAGCAGCGAGTGCACCGCGCGCAGGCGATTGCGCTCCAGGGTGGCCTGCTCGTACTCCTGCGCCGCCGCCGCGGACTTCATGCGCGCCTCCAGGTCGCGCTCGATCGCGCGGTAGCGCCCGGAGAGGAAGTCGATCACCCCGTCGATGTTCCTGCGGTACTCCTCCTTGGAGACGTACCCCACGCAGGGCGCCTCGCAGCGCTTGATGTAGTAGTCCAGGCAGGGGTTGCCGCTGCGCCGGCCGGGCTCGGGGCCGGTGCAGGAGCGGAACATGAAGATCTTCGTCAGCAGGTCAAGCGTGCCGCGCACGCGCTTGGCGTTGGAGTAGGGGCCGAAGTACGCCCGCCCGGGGCGGTGGCGCTCGCGGGTGAAGTAAACTCGCGGGAAGTCCTCGTCGAGGGAGATCGCGATGAACGGGTAGGACTTGTCGTCGCGCAGGCGGATGTTGAAGCGGGGGCGGTACTGCTTGATGAAGCTCTGCTCCGCCAGCAGCGCCTCCGCCTCGGAGGCGACCGCCACGAACTCGATGCTCTCCACGCTGCCCACCATCTCCGCGTGGCCCGGGCTCGACGGGACCTCGGCCTTCGAGAAGTGCGAGGCCACCCGCTTGCGGATCGACTTCGCCTTGCCCACGTAGATCACGCGGCCCCTCCCGTCGCGGAAGAGGTACACGCCCGGCTGGTCGGGCAGGCCGCGGCGCTGGCCGAAAAGGGGATGCTCGCCGGAGGCGAGTGTCTCCCTGCTTCGGTCGAAAAGGGGATGCTCGCTCAAGCGAGTGTCTCCCTGCTTCGGTCGGCGAGGGTCGCGGTCAATAGCTGCGCGAGTAGCGGTAGACCGCGAACAGCGTGTACGCCACGAGACCGAGCAGCACGAACCAGACCAGCTCCCCGAAGCCGGTTTCCCACATGCGGGTCTTGGCGGCGAGCGTCACCATGCCCACGCCGATCACCCCGTACACCAGCCCGCGGCGCTGGTCCCCGAGACTGTAGATGTCCACGCGGCGCCGGCGGTAGAACCACAGGCCGGCGTATGCGAACCCCGCGCCGAATACCACGCTCAGGATCGTCGCGAACGTGTTCGCCGCGCGCCCGCCCCCGGGCAGGAACGCCACCGCCGCCGCGAGCGCCAGCAGGATCGCCACGTTGCGCGCGGTCTTCATGCGGTCGTCCATCCGTACCCAGTTTAGTTGCGGGCGGTCACGCCCACCGCAGCTGCTCCAATCGGGCGTGCACCGGCGTGGAGACAGTGAGAGCGCTACGCGTGGAGGCCGGTGGGAGTGCTACTCCACCAGCGCTTCCAGGCGCTCGTAGGCGGCCTCAACGGCGCGGCGCGCGGCGGTGTGACGGGCCTCGGACTTGGCGGACTCGTACTTGGTCGCCCACGCCGCGGGGTCCACGAGCGCGTCCTCCACCGCAAGCAGCGCGGCCTCGGCCTCTTCCACGGCCAGCTCGGCCTTTTGCTGGTCGTTCAGGCGGTTCTTCGAGGGGCCCTTCGGCTTGGCTCTGGGCTTCGCCTTGGCCGCCTTCGACTTCGCCTTGGCGAGGGTCTGCGCGGACGGGCGGGCGGGCGGGCTCCCAATCGACACCCCGCCGTTCGCGGAGGAGCCCGCCCCGCCGCCCGATCCCAAGCCATTGCGACCGCTCGGGCCGCCTGCCGCGCCGTTGGGGTGGCTGTCCGATCCGTCGAGCGCCTCCCCCGCCGCGCTGGCCGAAACGGGGATGCTCGCCGAAGGCGAGTGTCCCCCGGCTTCGGTCTCTTCGCGCACGCGCACATACTCCGGCCAGCCCCCCATGTAGCTGCGAAGGGAGCGGTTTTCCACGGCCACCGTGCGGGTGCCCACCGCGTCGAGCAGGGCGCGGTCGTGGGAGACGAGCAGCACCGCGCCCTGGAAGGCGCGCAGCGCGTCCTCCAGCGCCTCGCGACTCTCGATGTCCAGGTGGTTCGTGGGCTCGTCCAGGATCAGAACGTTGGCGCCGGAGTGGACCAGCACCGCCAGCGAGAGTCTCCTGCGCTCCCCCCCGGAGAGGCCGTCGAGCGGTTTTTCGGCCTCCTCCCCCGAGAACAGGAAGCCCCCGAGCAGCGCCCGCGCCTTGTTCGGCGTGAGCCCCGTGGCGCGCTGGGCGGCATCGAGCACGCTCTGGCCCGGGGGGCCGCCCGCCCCGAGCTCGTCCGCGTGCTGGGAGAGGTAGCCCACCTTCACGTTGTGCCCCGTGCTCAGGCGTCCCTCCGCCAACGGCCTGCGCGCCGCAAGCGTCTCGATCAGCGTCGTCTTGCCGCTCCCGTTCGGCCCCACCAGCGAGACGTGCTCCCCGCGCTCCAGCCACAGCTCCGCATGCTCCAGCAGGACGAGCGGCGGTGCGCCGACCTCGACGCGCGCGTCCTGCAGCTCGAAGATCACCCGCCCCGAGCGCTCCGGCGGCTTGAACGCGAACTCCAGGCCCTGACCCGATTCGAGCCCACCCGCCCCGCGCTCGATCCGCTCGATCTTCGCGAGCTTCTTCACCCGCGACTGCGCCTGGCGCGCCTTCGTCGCCTTGTAGCGGAAGCGCTCGATGAAGCGCTCCATCCGCGCGATCTCCGCCTGCTGCTTGTCGATCGCCTTGCCGAGGGCCATCTCGCGGGCGGCCTGCTCGCGCCGCCACTGGTGCCAGGTGCCCGCGAAGAAGCGCGAGCGTGGGGTGGGTGGGCCCAAATCGAGCTCCAGGACAGAGGTGCCCACCGCCTCCAGGAACCAGCGGTCGTGCGCCACCAGCACCACCGCCGCATCGAGGCCCACGAGCGTCTGCTCCAACCACTCCAGCGACTCGATGTCGAGGTGGTTCGTGGGCTCGTCCAGCAGCAGCACGTCCGCGTTGCAGGCCAGCGCGCGTGCCAGCGAGGCGCGTGTGAGCTGCCCCCCCGAGAACGTGTCCAGCGGGCGCTCCAGATCACCCTCCGAGAAGCCCAGGCCGCGCGTCATCACCGTCGCGCGGTCGCGCCACAGGTAGCCTCCCAGCGCCTCCAGGCGCGCCTGCGCGCGGGCGTAGCGGTCGAGCAGCACTTCGTTTTCCCGGGTCCGCCCGTCGTCGTTCCTCGGGGCGGATCCCTTCCCGGGGGAATTGTTGAAGCCCTCCCCCATGCGCCGCTCCAGCTCCCCCAGCTCCCGCTCCGCCGCGAGCTCCTGCGTGCAGCCCGAGAGCACGTACTCCCGCAGCGCGATCCCCCGTTCCCGCGGCGGGCGCTGGTCGTGCAGCGCCACCCGCGCGCCCTTCGCGAAGCTCAGCTCACCCCGGTCGACAGAGGTCTCCCCCGCGAGCATCCGCAGCAGCGTGGTCTTGCCCGCCCCGTTGCGCCCCGCGATCGTCATCCGCTCGCGCCGCTCCAACTTGAACGAGACCCCCCGCAGCAGCGGCTTGCCCGCGATGTCCTTGTGGAGGTCGGATGCGATCAGCACAGCCATCGGTGATGGATGGTAGGCGGGGATGGGTGAGGTGACCGCCCGCAGCCTTCCGCGTGCTCCGGTACGATGCGCCCATGTTGCGTCGCCTGCTCGCAAGCCTCGCCTCCTGCACTGTGCTGCTGCTCCTCCTCGCCCCCGCGGCCCTCGCGGAAAACGACGGGCGCGGCTTCTACGGGGCCACCGACGACAAGGTCGTGACCGAGGCGGGGCTCATCCTGGTGGTCTTCTTCCCCACCTTCGTGCTGCTCATGAGCCTCCTCCAGCGGCGCCTTGAAAAGCGCAAGGACGCGCGCATCGCCGCGCAGCACTCGCACGCCGGCGAGGACCGCTGGCGCGGCGGCTGGTAGCCCGCGGACCCTGAGCGGTGCGAAGGCCGGGATGAGCGAGAACGACACCGAATCCACCACGGCCAAGCCCGCCGGCGGGGGAGCTGCGCCCGTCCGCTACGAGCGCCGCGGGGCTGCGGCGGTGCTCACGATCGACCGCCAGGAGCGGCGCAACGCCGTCGACGGCCCCACTGCGGTGGCGCTGCACGAGGCGTACCTGCGCTTCGAGGCCGACGTGCAGGCGCGCGTTCTGGTGCTCACCGGGGCCGGCGGGGTCGCCTTCTGCGCGGGCGCCGACCTGAAGGCGCTCGAGACCTTCGGCGGGCGCCTCACCGCGCCGGAGGGGCCGATGGGCTTCACCCGCCTGACCCCCTCCAAGCCGACGGTCGCCGCGATCTCCGGCTTCGCGCTCGCCGGCGGCCTCGAGCTCGCGCTGTGGTGCGACCTGCGGATCGCCACCTCCGACTCCCGCCTCGGCTTCCCCGAGCGCCGCTGGGGGGTGCCGCTGATCGACGGCGGCACCCAGCGCCTGCCCCGCGTCGTGGGGCTCGGGCGGGCGCTCGACCTCATCCTCACCGGGCGCATCATGGACGCCGACGAGGCCCACGCGATCGGCCTTGTCAACGAGCTCGTCGCACCCGGCCGCCACCTCGAGCGCGCGCTGGAGCTCGCCGAGGGCCTGGCGCGCTTCCCCCAGCGCACGATGCTCGCCGACCGCAGCGCCGCGATCCACGGGCTCGGCACCTTCCTCCCCGACGGCCTCGCTCTGGAGGCCCGGGCCGGCCCCGACGTCTTCGAGGACGCGATCCGCGGCGCCGCCCGCTTCGCCTCAGGCGAGGGCCGCGGCGGCGCGGGCGCCGGGGCGTAGCACAAGGGGCGTTGCAATGCGCGCGGTGGCGCAGCTAGCGGCAAGCGGGCCTCTCACACGCACGACGGTCTATCCTCGCTGCACATGGCCTACTTCGTCACCGGCGCCACCGGCTTCATCGGGCGCCGCCTCGTGGAGCTGCTGCTCGCCAACCGCCACGGCAAGGTCTACGTGCTCGTGCGCGAGAGCTCGCTCGGGCGCCTCGACGATCTGATCCACCGCTGGGGCGCCGCCGTCGGGCCGACGGCCGCCAAACGCGTGGAGCCCGTGATCGGGGATCTGCGGCGGCCGCTGCTCGGAGTCGAGGAGGAGCGCCTGGAGGAGCTGCGGGGTCAGATCGAGCACTTCGTCCACCTCGCCGCCGTCTACGACATGACCGCGCCCGCCGAGCGCAACAACGCGGCGAACGTCGGCGGCACCACGCACGCCGTGGAGCTCGCGCGCTCGCTGGATGCCCGCTGCCTGCACCACGTCTCCTCGATCGCCGTCGCCGGCGCCTACCGCGGGACCTTCTCCGAGGAGATGTTCGACGAGGGCCAGAAGCTCCCCTCGCCGTACCACCGCACGAAGTTCGAGGCCGAGCGGATCGTGCGCGAGCAGCCCTTCGTGCCCTGGCGCGTCTACCGGCCCGCGATCGTCGTCGGGGACTCCCGCACCGGCGAGATGGACAAGGTGGACGGGCCCTACTACTTCTTCAAGGCGATCCAGCGCGCGCGCCGGCTGCTGCCCGAATGGCTCCCCCTCGTGGGCCCCGACCTCGGTTACACCAACGTCGTGCCCGTCGACTGGGTCGCCGCCGCGATGGAGCACCTCATCCACCAGCCCGACCTCGACGGCTCGGCCTTCCACCTCACCGACCCCCGCCCGCAGCGCGTGGATGCGCTCGTCAACGAGCTCGCCACCGCCGCCCACGCGCCGCGCATCGCGATCACGCTCGACCGCCGCCTCACCCGCGCGCTGCCCACCTGGCCCCTCTCGCTCGCGCTCGAGCTCCCCCCCTGGCGTCAGCTGCAGCGCCTCACCCTGCGCGAGCTCGGGATCCCCGAGGAGGTGCTCGCCAACATGGAGCTGCACCCCCGCTTCGACAGCCGCTCCACGCAGCTCGCGCTCGCGGGGACCGGGTTGGAGCAGCCGCCCGCCCTGCACGAGTACGCGGGGCGCCTCTGGGACTACTGGGAGCGCGAGATGGACCCCAACCTCAGCCGCGCCCGCACGCTGAGCGAGGCCGTGGAGGGCCGGCGCGTGCTGATCACCGGCGCCTCCTCCGGGATCGGGCGCGCCACCGCGCTGAAGGTCGCCGCCGCCGGCGGGGTCCCGCTGCTGGTGGCGCGCAACGTCGAGCGCCTCGAGGAGGTCCGCGCCGAGATCGTCGCCGCCGGGGGCGCCGCGTACGTCTACGCCGCCGACATGTCCGACATGGAGTCCGTCGACGGGCTCGTCGAGCGCGTGCTCGCCGACCACCGCTCCGTGGAGATGCTCGTCAACAACGCCGGGCGCTCGATCCGCCGCTCGATCGCGCTCTCCTACGACCGCTTTCACGACTTCGAGCGCACGATGCAACTCAACTACTTCGGCGCGATCCGCCTGATCATCGGGCTGCTCCCGCACATGCGCGAGCGCGGCTTCGGGCACATCGTGAACATCTCATCGATCGGCGTTCAGACAAATCCCCCGCGGTTCTCCGCCTACGTCGCCTCGAAGGCCGCCCTCGACGCCTTCACCCGCGTCGTCGCCTCCGAGACGATCGGCGACGGGGTGACCTTCACCACGATCCACATGCCCCTCGTGCGCACCCCCATGATCGCCCCGACGAAGATGTACGACGCCTTCCCCGCGATCGCCCCCGAGCGGGCCGCCGACATGATCTGCGAGGCGCTGCGCAAGCGTCCCAAGCACATGGGCACCCGCCTCGGCACCGTCGGCGAGGTCGCCTACGCCCTCTCCCCCAAGGCCGTCGACCGCATCCTCCACCTCGCCTACCGCGTCTTCCCCGACTCCGCCGCCTCCCGCGGCGAGCGCGACACCGAGGAGCGGGCGTCGTTCGAGCAGATCGCGATGGCGACGCTCACCCGCGGAGTGCACTGGTAGGGACCGCGCCGCCTGCGATTCGGGCGGTTTTGCCTTGGGATCGTCCGCGTGAGTGAGTGCCGCCAGCGGGCACGTGCGCGCGGGGCCTCCCGGGTGGGTGGGGCACGGATCAGAGCTCGGTCGGCCCGACAACGAAGCCGAGCCTGTCCGCCCCGCGGCGAAGCCGGGCGTCGACGGTCACGAGCCGGCACCCGAGCAGCGACGCGAGCGCCACGTACTCGGCGTCATAGGTTTTCGCCCAGCCGAGGCCGTCGGCGATCCGCCACGCCTCATCCGCGAGACCGGAGTGGGTCCTGAGCTCAACCTCGGCATCCTCGAGGCGGGCGCGCGCACGGTCGGTCTCCCCAGCGCCCAGCTCCCGCCGCCAGGCGCGCTCGTGCAAAGCAGAGCGTGCCTCCGACCACAGCAACGGCGGTGCACAGCGTTCGCCGGGCGCAAGCCCTGCGAGGTCGTCTTCAGCGTTGAGACACCACGCCACCACCAGGCTGGCGTCTACGACCAGCACCGAGCCTCAGTGGCCCTCACGCGATTCCCTGATCCAGGCCGCGACATTGGGCATCGGCTCGCCCCAGAAGGTCTTCTCCCACCCCTTCGGCAGTGGCAGCATGTCCGGATACGGGCCGACCTGCATCGCCTCGAGATCGCGCTCCTCGATCACATGCTGGGTGCCGACCTTGCTCGCGCGGAGCTTGCCCTCGCGAATCCAGCGACGGACCGTCTCGGGGTTGCGGCCCGTGCGCTTGGCGACCTGCGGAACGGTCAACATTGCCGTAGTATAATACAACATGCCCATGGTCCCCGCGATCGAGGTGCACGACCTGCGCAAGCGCTACGGCGAGTACGAGGCGGTGCGCGGGATCGACATCACCGTGCAGCGGGGCGAGGTGTTTGGGCTGCTCGGTCCCAACGGCGCCGGCAAGACCACCACCGTGGAGATCCTCGAGGGCTACCGCGCGCGCAGCGGCGGCGAGGTGTCGGTGCTCGGCTGTGACCCCGCGCGCCGCTCGATCGAGCTGCGGCGGCGCATCGGGATCGTGCTGCAGTCGGGCGGGATCTACAGCCACGTCACCCCGCGCGAGGCGCTGCGCCACTGGGCGAGCTTCTACCCGCGCCCGCGCTCGGTGGAGGAGGTGCTGGATCTGGCGGGCCTGCGCGAGCGGGCCGACGTGCGCAGCCGCAAGCTCTCCGGCGGGCAGTTGCGGCGGCTCGATTTCGCGCTCGCGCTCGTCGGCGACCCCGAGCTGATCTTCCTCGACGAGCCGACGACCGGATTCGACCCGGAGGCGCGCCATGCCGCCTGGGACACGGTGCGCTCGCTGCGCGACCTCGGCAAGACGATCGTGCTGACGACCCACTACCTCGACGAGGCGCAGGCGCTCGCCGACCGGGTGGCGATCCTCAAGGAGGGCCGCATCCTCGCGATCGGCCCGCCGCGGGAATTGGGACCCCACCCACCCGGGGCCGCGCACTACCGCGTCGCCTGGCGCGGCCTCGACGGGCAGCTGGTGGAGCGGGAGACCGAGGATCCCACGAGCCTGCTGCACACACTCACCGGCGAGGCGCTCGCGCGCGGCGAGCGGCTGGAGGAGCTGACAGTCGGGCAGCCGTCGCTCGAGGACGTCTACCTGGAGCTGACGGCGGATGTCGAGGCCGACGCGCCCGCTGATGCCGAGGCCGACGCGCCGCCCGGCGACAATTCCCCCGGGACCCCCGCGGCCCTGTCCTCCGGGGGGGGCGACGAACGATGAGCGAGACCGTCGTGCTCGCCTGGCGCCAGTACCGATTGGAGCGGCGGATGTTCTGGCGCAACCCGAGCGCCGCGTTCTTCAATTTCCTGCTGCCCCTCCTGTTCCTCGCGGGCGCCGGGGCGGCGCTCGTCGGCAACCAGCGCCAGCTCGACAAGCTCGTGCCGATGATCGCGGCGATGAGCGTGATGTCGACGACCTTCGCCGCGCTCGCCTACAACATCGTCTTCCTGCGCGAGCGCGGCGTGCTCAAGCGGATCCGCGGCACGCCGCTGCCGGGCATCTCCTACTTCGGCGGCGTCGCCGCCAACGCCGTGACCAACGCGGCGCTGCAGATCGCGATCGTGGTGACGGCGGGGCGGATCTTCTTCGGGATCGGGTGGCCCGTGCACACCGGCTCGCTGATCGTGTTCGTGCTCGCGGGCGTCGTCTGCTTCGCCGCGCTCGGCGTCGCGTTCGCGCACGTCATCCCCAACTTCGAGTCGACGGCCGCGTACGTCAACGCCGTGTTCATGCCGGTCGTAGGGATCTCCTTCTACGCGTTCGACTCCTCAAGCGTCCCCGGGTTCGTGCGCACGATCGCCGAAGCCCTGCCCCTCAAGCCGCTGATCGACGGGCTCTCCGGCGCGATGGTCACGGGCTCGAGCCTCAGCGGCAATCTCGACGCGCTCGCCGTGATCGCGCTGTGGGGCGCCTTCGGGCTGTACTTCGCCGTGCGCGGCTTCTCCTGGGAGCAGCGCTCATGACGCTTGCAAAAGGAAGCGCTGTGTATCCACAGCTACGCCACCACGCACAGTTCCTTGCCTCTTCTGGTAGGGGCTTGCCGGGCGACACGTCTGCGGAGGCCACGGTTTCGGTCTAGCTTGAGATGACTCGTGCGGCTGACGACATTGGTTGCGCGGACATGACATACGACAGGGGGACACCTTGAAGGAGTTGGCCAAAGACGTGTATCAGCTGGGCGGCTGGCCGCGCAACGCGATCAACGTGTACCTCGTGGGGGACGTGCTGATCGACGCCGCCACCCGCCGGGCCGAGCGGCGCATCCTGCGCCAGATCGAGGGGCACACGCTCACCGCGCACGCGCTCACCCACGCCCATCCCGACCATCAGGGGTGCAGTCACATGCTCTGCGAGCGCCTCGGGATTCCGCTGTGGTGCGGCGGGGGCGACGTCCCCGCGATGGAGACCCCCGGCGGGGTCGTCAACCCCAGGGCCCCCGCCTGGTTGAACCGTGTGCAGCAGCGCCTCTGGACCGGACCGCCCCACCCCGTGGCCCGCGCGCTGCACGAGGGCGACGTGCTCGCCGGCTTCACCGTCCTGGAGACCCCCGGGCACTCCGCCGGGCACGTGTCCTTCTGGCGCGAGTCCGACCGCGTTCTGATCGTCGGGGACGTGCTCGGCAACATGAACTTCATCACCGGCGTCCCCGGCCTGCACACGCCGCCGGACCTGTTCACCCCCGACCCCGCCCGCAACCGCGACTCCGCGCGGCGGCTCGCCGCCCTGGAACCGACGCTGGCCTGCTTCGGCCACGGCGCCCCGCTGCGCAACCCCCGCAAGCTCGCCGACTTCGTCGCGCGCCTGCCGCGGTGAGGCGCCTCGCGGCGGCGCGTGGGGGATAGCATCCCCGCGACGATGGGCGAGAGCACTGCCGTGGCGGGCGCCGATGACATCGCGGGGATGGGGACGGACGCCGAAAGCGTCTTCCTCCCCGCGGGGGAGGGGCGCTTCGAGCCGACCGAGCACGCCCGCGGGCCGTGGGATCCCAGGGCGCTGCACGGGGGGGCGCCCGCGACGCTGATCGCGGCGGCGTTCGAGCGGATGCAGCCCGAGGCCGACCTGCCGTTCGCGCGCCTCTCCTTCTCGTTCCTACGGCCGATCCCGATGGCGCCCCTTGGGTTGAGCACGCGCGTACTGCGCCCCGGCCGGCGCGTGCAGGAGCTCGAGGCGGAGCTGTACGCGGGCGATGAGCTCGTCTGCCGCGCACACGCGCTGCGCATCCTGCCCGCCCCCGAGGAGCTGCCCGCCCTCGCCGTGCGGGTGGTGGAGGAGCACGCGAGCCCCGCGCTCCCCGGCCCCGATGAGGCGCACCCGGTGCGCTTCGCGCTGGACGACCTCGAGCGCCGCAGCTTCGCGGCGACGGCGCTCGAGATGCGCTTCCTGCACGGCCGCCCGCTCAAGGGCCAGCTCCCCGAGGTGGGCGTCTCGAGCGGCCACGCTCCGGTCGGCTCCGCCGCCGTGTGGATGCGCCTGCGCCGCCCCGTGCTCCCCGGCGAGACCCCGAGCCCCCTCGTGCACGTGATGGCGGCGGCCGACTTCGGCAACGGCGTGAGCGCGGTGCTCCCCTTCGACGAGTACGTGTTCATCAACGCCGACCTCTCGATCACGCTGAACCGCCGCCCCGAGGGGGAGTGGATCGGCCTCGACGCCCGCACCCTGCTGCACCCCGGCGGGATCGCATGGGCGCAGAGCGTCCTGCACGACGAGCGCGGGCCGCTCGGGCTCGCCACGCAGGCGCTGGTCGTGCAGCGGCGCTGAGCGCTCTTCAGCTCGCCTAACCCCCGCTCACACCCCCGCCGACGGCTCGATGTTCTGGTTGACGCGGAAGACGTTCGCCGGGTCGTAGGTTCGCTTGGCGGCGGCGAGGCGGTCGTAGTTCTCGCGGTAGGTCGCGCGGACGCGCGCGTGTCCCTCGTCCATCATGAAGTTCACGTACGCGCCGCCGGCCGAGTAGGGGTGCGTGGCGTCCCAGTAGTCCACGGTCCAGTCGCGGATCAGGCCGGCGTTGGCGGGATCGGGGTCCACGCCGACGATCACCTCGGCCCAGTTGCAGTCGCGGTAGCTGAACGGCGTGTCGGCCTCGCCGACGTCGTGCACGGCCCCGTCGATCGGGTAGAGGTGCATGGTCGAGTGCAGCGTCGGGAGCTTCTCGGCGAACGCGATGTGCTGCTCGATCGCCGCGTCCGGAAGCTCACGGACGAAGTCCGCGCGCCAGTACCACTGCAGGCCCGGGACGTAGAGGCCGTCGAAGAGGCTCTGCAGCGCCGGGAACGGCATCGGTCCGACTCCGTGCAGGAGCGGCGTTCCGACCGCCTGCACGGGCGCGAAGAGCTCGGCGGCCGCCTCCTGCGGGCCGGTGTAGCACCACACCACGCCGCACACCTTGCGCAGGTGCAGCTCGGCCGGGAAGATGTCCGCGGGGGGCACCGTCATGGTCGCGAAGAACCCGCTCAGCTCACGCGGCGCGGCCGGGAGGAACTCGCGGTAGAACCGCATCACCTCGGCTGTCTGCTCCAGCGGCCAGAACGTCGGTCCGGCGAGCACGGTGGAGACGGGGTGCGCCCGGAAGCGGAATGACGTGACGACGCCGAAGTTGCCGCCGCCGCCCCGCAGCGCCCAGAAGAGCTCGGGGTTCTCCTCGGCGCTCGCGCGCGCCTGCGTGCCGTCGGCGAGGACGACGTCGGCCTCGATCAGATTGTCGATCGTGAGTCCGTGCTTGCGCGAGAGGTGGCCGATGCCGCCCCCCAGCGTGAGGCCGCCGACGCCGGTGGTGGCGACGATCCCCGACGGCGTGGCCAGGCCGGCCTCGTGCGTCGCGGCGTCGACCTGCGCCCCAGGTGCAGCCGCCGCCGACGCGGACGGTGCGGGCGCCCGGATCGACCTCGACGGTCTGCATGCAGAGAGAGGTCGAGGACGACTCCGTCGTCGCAGACCCCGAGTCCGCCGCCGTTGTGGCCGCCGCCGCGAACGGCGAGCAGCAGGTCGTGTCGGCGCGCGAAGGCGATCGTCGCGGCCACGTCCGCGGTGCCGGCGCAGCGGGCGATCAGCGCGGGCCGGCGGTCGATCATCGCGTTGTAGACCGCGCGCGCCTGCTCGTAGCCCGGGTCGGCGGGACCGACCAGCTCGCCCGCGAACTTCGCCCCGAGCTCTCCTCGCGCTGCCTGTGCCGCATCTGTGGCGCTCATATCTGTCTCCTGTTCGTGGACTTTGCCGGCGTCCGGGAGGTCCCTCCCGATCGCCGCTCCCGATCGCTCTCCCGATCTCCGCCTGCGACAGTAGCCGGGTCCACGCCCCCTGTCATGACCTGGATTGACACAGTTCGCTCGCCTGCTCAGGCGCCTCGCATCGGGAGCGATAATCAGATCTGACTACTCGCCGACCTCTCGCCGCCGACCGCTCTCCCGTGCACCCGCTTCCCGGCCCCCTACGACTCCCTCCGTCCTCTCCGTTCGTCGGCCGCTCGGCGGAGCTCGCGGCACTGCGGGCGCTCGTTCCGCGTGAGGCGGGAGAGCGTGGCCGGCTCGCGCTGGTGGGCGGTGAGGCCGGGTCGGGGAAGAGCCGCCTCGTCAGGGAGCTCGCGCACGAGGTCGCCTCCGGAGGAGCGCTCGTGCTCTACGGCGCCTGCGACGCCGTGGTACACACCCCCTACCGTCCCTTCGCCGAGGCGCTCGATCAGCTCGCCCGCAGCACCGACCCCGATGTGCTCCGTGCGGACCTCGGCAGCGCGGGCGGCGAGCTGACCCGGCTCGTTCCCGACCTGCCCGCTCGCGTCGCCGGGCTGCCGGCGCCGATCGCCGCCGACCCCGACACCGAGCGTCATCGCCTGCACACCGCAGTGACCGACGTCCTCGCCGGCGCCGGTCGCCGGCAGCCGCTCCTGCTCGTGCTCGAGGACGGGCACTGGGCGGACACGCCCACGCTCGTGCTCCTGCGGCACCTCGCCCGCGCGAGCACCGAGGCTCGCGTGCTCGTGCTCGCGACGTTCCGGGACACCGAGGCCGACATCCCCGCCGAGCTCGCCGACGCGCTTGCCGACCTGCGCCGCTCGGAGGACGTCGTGCGCCTGCACCTCGACGGCCTGACCGAGGACGACGTCGGGGAGTTCGTGCGCCGCGCCGGCGGCGGCGAGATCGATCCCGCCGAGCCCGAGCTCTCCCGCGCGATCCGCGACCTCACCGAGGGCAACCCCTTCCTGCTCTGCGAGCTCTGGCGGGCGCTCGTCGAGACGGACGCGTTCGCGATCGAAGAGGGCACTCTGCGGCTGACCCGACCTTTGCGGGAGATCGCAACTCCTCAGAGCATCCGCGAGGTCGTCAGCCAGCGCCTGAGCAGGCTCGACCCGGCGAGCAGAGACCTGCTCGAGCTGGCCGCCGTCGCCGGGCCCGAGTTCGAGCTCGACGTCCTGCGCCGGGCCGCCCCCGTCGAGCTCGAGCGGATCGACGCCCTGGAACCGGCGATGCGCGGCGGGGTGATCGAGGAACTGCCCTTCCCCGCGCTGGCGTACCGCTTCACGCACGAGCTCGTGCGGCGCGCGCTGTACGACCGGCTGAGCGTCCTGCGCCGCGCCGAGCTGCACCTCCGGATCGCCGAGGCGCTGGAGGCGGTCGACCGGCCGCGGCACGGGCGCGCCCTCGCCGGCCTCGCGCACCACTTCGCCGCGGCGGCGCCGATCTGCGGGCCGGCACGGGCGGTCCAGTACAACCTCCTCGCCGCGAAGGCCGCGTCAGCCTCGCTGGCCTATGACGAGGCCACGGCCCACCTTCGCACGGCCCTGCGGATGGGAGTACAGGACGAGCGCCGGCGCGCCGAGATCCTCATCGACCTGGGCACGGCGCTCTTCCGCGCCGGAAGGTCACTCGACTCGCTCCAGTCCTTTCGGGCGGCGGCTGAGATCGCGCGGGACCTCAGCGAGGGAGAGCTGCTCGCCCGCGCGGCGATCGGGTTCGAGACGAGCTGCTGGCGGCCGGGGCTCACCGACGAGGGCGCCCGCGAGCTCCTCGAGGAGGCCTCGACGACGCTCTCGCGGGAGGATTCGAGGCTCCGCGTCGGTCTGCTCGCGGGCCTCGCTCGCGCACTCGAGTTCGAGGGCGACTCAGATCGGGCCGCCCTCGCGCGCGAGGACGCGATCGCGATGGCGCGCCGAATCGACGACCGGCCCGCGCTCGCGACGGTGCTCATGGGGGTCTACTGGGCGCGCGCGACCACGAGCCTCGCGGAGGCCCTGGAGATGCTCGGCGAGGCACGCGACCTGGCCGAGGAGATGGGTGACGTCGAGGGTCAGGCGGAGGCGACGCAGTGGCGAGTCTCCGCGCTGATGGCCCTCGGCGAGATCGCGCTCGCACGCGAGGAGCTCGCGGTCGCGCTCGAGATGGCGCAGCACACCCGCCAGCCCTTCATCTTGCACGTCGCCGAGCACTACCGATCCGCGCTCGCGCTGCTCGAAGGTCGACTCACGGAGGCCGAGGCGGCCGCGGAGGGCTCGCGCGAGTGGGGCCGGCTGCTCGTCGGGCGTGACGCCTCGGGCGTCTATGGCATCCAGATGTTCGGAGTTCGTCGCGAGCAGGGCCGCCTCTCAGAGCTCGCCCCGGTGATCCGCGTCCTCGCGGCCGGCGATCGGGCAGGCGGAGCGTGGCGACCCGGACTCGCGGCGATGCTCGCCGAGCTCGCGATGGAGGAGCAGGTCCGCGGTGAGCTCGACCGCGTGCACGCCGAGGGCCTCGCGCCGCTCCGCGAGGGACTCTGGCTCGCGTCGCTCACCTACCTCGCCGATGCTGCCGGCGCGGTCGCGCACGAGGAGGTCGCCGCGCTCGTCTACCCGATGCTCGCGCCCCTGGCCGGCACGAACGTGATGATCGGCCACGGCGTCGCCTGCTACGGCGCCGCCGACCGCTACCTGGGGATGCTCGCCGCGACGCTCCGCGACACCGACGGCGCGTAGGCGTTCACGGGGTGTCGCGGTCGGGGTGGGGATTCCTTTGTGTGAGTTCGCGTGCCGGCTGTGTGAGCGCCGGATGGGACCTGCGGGTCAGGGGCCTTGCGCGGCGGCGGGCAGCAGCGTGGGGATCGGCTGGCGGTGGTGGGCGGCGGTGGCTGCTTGTGTGAGCCAGCCGAGGACGGGGCGGTCCTGCAGGCGGCAGGTCTCGCGGACCGATTGGATGCGCTCGATCCAGCGGCTGCCCTCCTCGGACTGGGTGCCGCCTTGGAGGCGGCGCATCAGCACGGCGTGACGGACCGCTCTCTCCGCCGCATTATTCGTGGGGCTTATCGCGAGGTCGGGAACGTCGCAGAACGTCCACAGCGCCTCGTACTCCTCGAGCAGCCCGGCGGCGAAGTTCGCTGTGCGAGTGTGAGTGCCCCCGGCGCACTGCTCCAGCAGCACCCGGATCTGCGCTCGCAGCGGCGCGAGGCGATCGGAGAGCCATTGCGGGTCGTGGCCGTCCTGTAGGTAGGTGCGGTGCGCGGCGATTACCTCGCGTGCGAGCTTGACGAGCGTCTTGCCGCGGCGGCCACTCACGCCGGCACGCTCGGAAACCTCGACGAGCTGGCGAATGACGTGACACCAGCAGAGCTGCTGCTGCAGAACGTCAAGGAAGTGATACCCCGCGTAGCGGTCTGAGACGACGAACCCGCCGAAATCCTCCCCCAACAACGCCTTCGCCGCGGCCTGGCTGCGCGTCGGGTCGATCCGATAGCACGCCACGAGCGCCGAGGCGGCGACCCACAGGTACTGCTGCGCGCCCGCGAGGCGCCATGTCGTCTCATCGGCGTGGATGACCTGCGCGTCCTGGATCGCGGTGCGCAGCTCGGCCCACGGGTCGGCCATGACCCGGCTCATCCGCATGATCGCGTTATCGACAGACCCCTTGCACGCCGGGATCCCGAACACCTCAACGACCACCTGGCGGACCTGCTCACGCGAGAGCCTGAACACGCCGGCGAGCATCGCGATATGCGCATCCAGCCTCGGCCCGAACCCCGACAGCGCGCCCGCCGAGAGCGACGCGAGCGTCGCCTTCTGACACGCCGGACAACGCAACCGCAGCCGCAGGTGCTCGAACACCAACGGGCGGACCGGCGGCAGCTCGAACTGCTGATGGCACACCGGATCACCGACGCGCTCCTCGCTGCCATCAAACTCACGCCCGCACTCACAGTAGTCCGGCAGATGATCAACACGTTTATCGACACGCTCGGGCGCGACCAGCTCGCGTGTCTTGCCCTGATGCCCGGGCTGGCCGCCGGACTTGCGCATCGAGCGCTTATAGGACTCCCGCGCCAACCTGCGACGCTCAGCCCTGGACTTCGGCGGATCAGACGACGGCGGCATGTTGCTATTCGACGAGTTCATGCCCGACTGGCGCTCGAGCTCCGCGATGCGATCCTCCAACCGACGGATCACCACCAGCACCGCATCGATCCCCTCCGCGTGAAGTGCCTCTACCTCATCCCGCCGCACCCACGCAAGATTCCATGCATCACCAAGGAACCCTGCTCAACGCCACGACACCCCGTGACCGCCTACGACGGCGCGACCCGCCACTTCGAGGCGGCCCTCCAGCTCAACCGGCAGATGGGCGCGACCACCTGGCTCGCGCACACCGCCTACGAGTACGGACGCATGCTGCTCGCCCGGGGAGAGGAGGATCGCGGCGGGCGGCTGCTTACCGAGGCCGTTCGCCTCGCCGAGACCGTGGGGATGCCCACGCTGCTCGCGCGCGCCCGCGCCCTCGCGCCGGCATCGAGCCCGCCGCCGCCGGACGGCCTCTCTCTCCGCGAGCTCGACGTGCTTCGGCTGGTCGCACGCGGTCGCTCCAACCGCGAGATCGGGGCCGCGCTGTTCATCAGCGAGCACACCGCCGCGAACCACGTGCGCAGCATCCTGCGCAAGACCGCGTGCGCCAACCGCACCGAGGCGACCGCATACGCCTACCGACGCGGCCTCGCTCAGAAGGTGTCTTGAAATAGAGGTTTTGGGGTGTCTGAGCGGAATGGTGGGGCATGTCTACCGAGCGCCGTTACCCCACAGATATGACCGATCGGCAGTGGTCGATCGTAGAGTCGTTGCTACCCGATGCGCCGCCTGGGCCGGCGGGTCGCCCGCCTGTGCATTCCAAGCGCGAGATCATCAACGCGATCCTCTACCTCGACCGTGCTGGATGTTCGTGGCGGATGCTGCCCAGGGACTTCCCGCCGTACAAGACTGTGTACGGGTACTTCTCCCGCTGGCGAGACGACGGGACACTGGACAAACTCCACGATGCGCTGCGCGAGCAGGTGCGCGTCAAAGAGGAGCGTCGCAACCCGGTGCCCTCGGCGGGTATCGTGGACTCCCAGTCGGTCAAGGGCGCGGACACGGTGGGGACCGCGAGCCGCGGATTCGATGGGGCGAAGAAGATCAATGGTAGAAAGCGCCACATCGTCGTCGACACGGTCGGCCTGCTGCTCGTCGTGATGGTCACCGCCGCGAGTGTTCAGGACCGCGACGGCGGCCGTGGGATACTCAAGCGCCTGCACTCAGCGCTCCAGTCGGTCCGCCACGTGTTCGCCGACGGCGGCTACCGAGGACGGCTCCTCCCGATCGCCAAGAGCGCGTGGGGCATCGTCGTGGAGGTCGTCAGCAAGCCCGCCGGCCAGCGTGGGTTCAGTGTGCTTCCCCGCCGCTGGGTGGTGGAGCGCACCTTCTCCTGGCTGATGCGCTGGCGGCGCCTCGTGCGCGACTATGAGCGTCTGCCCGCCACCCACGAAGCGATGGTCAAGTGGGCGATGGTCGGCAACATGCTCAACCGCCTCGCACCTCCACCGGGGCCCAAACCCTGGGAATCCGAGAAGAAGCGAAAATGAGCATTTCAAGACACCTTCTCAGAGCTGAGCGATCCCGTAGCATCCCGCGCATGCCGATGTACGTGATCGAGCGCGCGTTCGCGGAGCAGCTCGAGCTCACGAGCGACGACGTGAGGCTGATCGAGGAGGTCAACGCGGACGAGGGCGTCCGCTGGCTGTTCTCGTTCCTCAGCGCCGACCGACGCCGCTCCTACTGCCTCTACGAGGCGCCCTCACCCGACATGATCGTCGCCGCCGCCAAGCGCGTCGGCATCCCCGCCGACGCCGTGGTCGAGGTCGAGCGCATCTCGGCGGACATGTACACCTGACACATCCTGGCGGTGCGACCAGCGCCACCTCGACACCCTCGCGCCGCAGCGAGCCCGGAGATCCTCGTCGAGGTCTCCGCTCGAAGTCAGCGCACGATCACGTCGCCCAGGGCCTCGTCCACCGCGGCGAGGGTCTTGGCGTCGAGCGTCACCTCACCACCACATCCCCCAAAGCCTCGTCGATCGCGACGAGGGTTTGAGGGTCGAGGGCGACGCCGGAGGCGGAGGCGTTGGCGTGGACCTGCTCGGGCCGGCTGGCGCCGACGATCGCAGAGGCGACGTTGGGCTGACGCAACACCCAGGCGAGCGCGAGCTGGGCCATCGAGAGCCCCACGCCCTCGGCGACCGGCACGAGGCGCTGCACGGCCTCCAGCACGCGGTCGTCGAGCAGGCGATCCATGAACACGCTCATGCTCTCGCTCGCCGCGCGCGAGTCCGCGGGCGGGGGCTGCCCCGGGGGGTACTTGCCGGTCAGCACTCCCTGGGCCAGCGGCGACCACACGATCTGCGAGACCCCCTCCCGTTCGCACAGCGGGATCACCTCCGCCTCGGGGGCGCGCCAGATCATCGAGTACTGGGGCTGGCTCGAGACCCACCGCTCCACATCGGGCAGCTGCAGCGACTCGGCGATCCTCCGCACCGGCCACTCGCTGAAGCCGATGTAGCGCGCCTTGCCGGCCCTGACCACTTCGGTGAGCGCCCCCAGCGTCTCCTCCAGGGATGTCTGCTCGTCGTAGCGGTGGCACTGGTAGAGGTCCACGTGGTCGGTGCGCAGGCGCGCCAGCGAGGCGTCGATCTGCTTGTGGATCTGCGCCGCGGAGAGCCCACGGTCGGTGTCGGACATCGGGAAGTACACCTTCGTCGCGAGCACATATGAGGTGCGCTCGTAGCCCGAGAGCACCTCCCCCAGCAGCGTCTCCGCCGCCCCCCGCCCATAGACGTTCGCGGTGTCGATGAAGTTGATCCCCACCTCGAACGCCGCCCGCACGCAGGCCTCCGCCTGCGCACGCTCCACCCCGCCCGAGTAGGTCAGCCACGAGCCCAGGCTGATCTCCGAGACCTCCAGGTCGCTCGTGCCGAGCTTGCGGTAGTTCACGCCGGGGAGCCTAGCGGTTGTCACCGCCGCCGCCCCGTCGCGAAGCTCTGTACGGGCGGCGCGACCGCGCGGAGGCTGGCGCCGACCTCGGCTCCCTCCTCCTCCCCATCGTGGCCCGTTCCGCCGTCGCGATCCGTCGAGCCGGCGCCGTCCACCGCGAAATCGGAGCGGGGCAGGCGGTGGACCTGCGCCTGTGCGGGGGCCTCCTCTTCGGCGGCGGGCGCGAGGTGGCGCTCCAACGCGGCGAGCTCGCGCACGATCACGTTGACGACTGGGGGCACGTCCTCGATGCCCGCGGTCCGCTGCACCTCGGTGCGCTCCAGTCGCCCGCGGGCGAGCAGCAGGGGCTCGGCGCGGGCGAGGGGGCGGTGGCGCTCGTACACGGCGCGGGGGACGATCAGGTTGATGTGGCCCCACTCGTCCTCGAACAGCAGGAACATCGTGCCCCTGGCGGTGCCGGGCCGCTGGCGGGCGATCACGAGTCCGGCGACGGTCACCGCGGACCCCTGGGGCAGCCGGGGAAGCTGGGGGCTGGTGGCGAGCGTGTGCGCGGTGAGCCGGGGACGCAGCGCGGCCATCACGTGGTCACCGGCGGTCACCCCGGTGGCCGCGTAGTCGGCGATCAGCCGCTGCCAGCGGCTCAGCGGGCGCAGGCGGGGCGCCTCGGGGAGCTCCAGCGGCAGCGCGAGCTGGGTGCCCTCGCCGGCCGCGCGGCCGGGGGCGGCGATCCCCAGCTGCCAGAGGGCGAGGCGGCGGCGCGCATCCGAGGAGCGGGCCGCATGACGCGCATCCGGGGAGCCGGCCGCCTCGGGCATCCCTTCGACGTCCACGAGGCCGTCGCAGGCCCCGGACCAGGCGAGCTGCTCCAGCGTTGGACGTCCGGCGCCGCACCGTGCAGCCAGTTCCCCGAGGCCGCGGAATGGCCCGCCGCGCTCGCGCTCGGCGACGAGCTCGCGCACCTCCTCGGCGCGGACGCCCTTGATGTAGCCGAGGCCGAGGCGCACGCCGCCGTCCTCCACGGCGCACTTCACATCGGAGGCGTTGACGTCGAGCCCGAGCACGGGAATGCCGCGGCCTTCGGCCTCGTGGAGGAGGGTGTCGGGGGCGTAGAAGCCCATCGGCTGCTCGCCCAGCAGGGCACAGAGAAACTCGGCTCCGTGGTGGACGCGCAGCCAGGTGGACTGGTAGGCGAGCAGGCCGAAGGCGGCCCCGTGGGCCTTGGGGAAGCCGAAGCCGGCGAAGCCCTCGACCATCTCCCAGACGCGCTCGGCGGTGGCGAGGTCCGCGCCCACGTGCCCGCGGGCGCCGTCGATGAAGCGCTCGCGGTGGCTCTGGAGCGCCTCGTGGGAGCGCTTGCGGCTCATCGCGCGGCGCAGCCCGTCGGCCTCGCGGGGGGAGAAGCCGGCGAAGGCCTGGGCCACCTCCATCACCTGGTCCTGGAAGATGATGGTGCCGAGGGTGCTCTGCAGCACGCCGCGCAGGGAGGGGTGGGGGTAGGGGACCTCGTAGGAGGGGTCTTCGCGCAGGCGCCGGCGGCGCTCGATGTAGGGGTTGATCGCGCCCCCCTGGATCGGCCCGGGGCGCACGATCGCGACCTGCACCGTGAGGTCGTCCAGATTCTCGGGGAGGGTGCGCCGCAGCGACTGCATCTGGGCGCGGCTCTCGATCTGAAAGACCCCCACGGTGTCCGCGCGGCGCACCGCGCGGAAGGTCTCGGGGTCGTCGAACGGAATGCGGGAGAGGTCGATGCGCTGTCCGCGGGCGCGGGCGATCAACTCGACGCAGCCTTCCACCGCGGAGAGCATCCCGAGCCCGAGCAGGTCGATCTTCAGGAAGCCGGCGTCGGCGCAGGAGTCCTTGTCCCACTGCACCATCTGGCGGCCCTCCATCGCGGCGGGGACCACGGGGCAGCAGTCGATCAGAGGTCGGGTGGCGAGCACCATCCCGCCGGAGTGCTGGGAGAGGTGGCGAGGCAGGCCGTAGGCCTCCTCGGCGAGGCGCGCGAGCCAGGCCCAGCGGGGAGAGCTTGCATGATTGTCGAGATTAGGGGCGGGGTCGCATCCCGCGGGGCGGGCGGGATCTCCAAACACACTGTCGATGTCGTGCTCCGCGGGGCGGGCGGGGTCCCAATGATTGTCCGCGGCGCGGGCGACGCGCTCGATCTCCCCGGGGGGCAGGCCGAGGACCTTGCCGAGCTCGCGGATCGCGCCGCGCGCGCGGAAGGTGGGGAAGGCGGCGACGAGCGCGGCGCGCTCATGGCCGTAGCGCTCGTGCACGCGGGGGATCAGGACCTCACGGATGTCGCGGGGAAAGTCGAGGTCGATGTCGGGGAGGTGCTCCAGACCGGTGTGCAGGAAGCGCCCGAGCAGCAGGTGGTTGCCGATCGGGTCGATGTGGGAGAGGCCGGTGAGGTAGCAGACGATCGAAGAGACCGAGGAACCCCGCCCGCGCCCGGGCGCGAGCAGCGCGCGGGCGGAGTCCCGCCCGCGCACCTCCGCGGCGACCTCGCGGGCGAGCTCGAGCAGCTCGTGGTGCAGCAGGAAGAACCCCGCGAGCCCGAGCTCGTCGATGATCCGCAGCTCCTCCTCCAGGCGCGCCGCGGCCTCGTGCTGCGTGGCCGCGGCGCACCCTCCGCCCCGCCGGCCGGCTCCCTCGCTCCCCCGGCCACCGTCCCCGCTCCGCCTACCCGACCCTCCCCCACGGGCGGCGGAGGTCTGGGCGCCGTAGCGCTCATCCAACCGCGCGCGGCACAGCTCGGCGAGGCGTCGCATCGCGCCGGGATCCTCCGCCCCGGGGTAGCGATAGCCAAGATCTTTTGCCAGGTCGAATTGCAGCTCCTCCGCCAGGCGCACGGTCTCGCGCACCGCCTCGGGATGCTCGGCGAAGCGGCTCGCCATCGCCCGGGGGGCGCTCAGCACGTGGCTGTGGTTGCCCCGCCGCAGCGGCTCGGAGGCATCGAGCGTGGTGCGGTGGCGCAGCGCCACGAATGCGTCCTGCAGCTCCGCGCGGGAGCGCGCGTGGGCGTGCACGTTGCCGCTCGCCACGCACTCCACGCCGAGGCGCCGGGCGAGCGCCTCGAGGGCGCGGTTGCGCGCGCGGTCGTGGCGGGCGTAGGGGCGCTGGAGCTCCACTCGCAGGCTCCGCGGGCCGAACGCGTCGAGCAGCCGCCGCGCGGTGGGCTCGTCATGCACGCCGCAGGCGGCGCAGCCGGTGAGGCAGACGAGCCCCTCGCTGTGCTCGATCACCGCCTCCAGGCTCACCGACGGTTCGCCGCGCACGCGACCGGGGCCCTCGCGCGTGTGGGCATGCGCGAGGGTCAGCAGCCGGCAGAGGTTGCGCCAGCCGCGCGCCTCGCGCACCAGCAGCGTGAGGTGGCGCCCGTCGCGGAGGTCGATCTCGGCGCCGTGGATCGCGCGCACCCCGCACGCCACGGCGGCCTGGGCGAGCTCCATCGAGCCGGACACCGAGTTGTGGTCGGTGAGCGCCAGCGCCGTGTAGCCGAGCTCTCCGGCCCGCCGCGCGAGCTCGTCGGGCAGCGAGGTCCCATCCAGGAAGGAGTAGGCGGAGTGGCAATGCAGCTCGACGTATGGAGGTGTGCCCGCCGGGCCAGGCATCCTCACCTCCCCTCCGGCAATCCCGCACATAGCTGTCCGATCGCCTCCATCGCCATCGTCACCCGGCCTGAGCGAACCACTCGCCGGAACAGAGATCGTGAAAGACCACGAGGTTGCGTCCGTGCCCGCTAACCAGCTCCCAGTAGCGCCGACGCAACGGCCGGCCCGTCCACCAGCAATCCTCGACCAGCCAGGACTCCCGCACCTGCTCGATCCGCCGGCCGTCCACCGCGCGGGGCACTCCGCCGGCACCCATCCGCACCTGCGCGGACCGTGGCAGATTGAGGGCGCGGGGAGCGGTCGCGTGCCCACGGGTGTTCGCGTGCGCGCCGCCGACCGAGCGTCCGCGAACGCTCCCATGTCCGCCGGTAGTCGCTCGCCTGCTCATCGCGACCGCCGGGCCTCTCATCATCCGGGGAAGGGAGTGAAGACGACCCGTCGCTCGGGCACGCGCGAATCGAGGTTGACGCACACGGCGCGCAGCGCCGCCTCGGGCCCGGCCGCCGCGTGCACCTGAGCCACGGCCTCCCGCAGGCGCCCGCGGCGACCGATCGGAGATCGGCCAGCACGCGCACGCTCCAGCAGCGTGCCCTGCTCACCCTCCGGCGGGCCGAAGCGCTCGGCCTCCAGGCGCAGGACGGCGGCGGGCGCAGGTAGCAGCGCCAGGCGAGGTGCGAGTGCGAGGCGCATCCGCCGCGGGTCGGAGAGCGCTTCGCGCAACACGACCCGCTCGCGCCAGGTGCCGCCCTCCACCAGCCGCGCGGAGAGCGTCAGCGCACGCATCGTGCGTCCGCCCCGCTCGGGCCGCGCGAGCAGGCGGTTGACGAGCACGCCGAGGACGCGCTCCAGCACGGGCCCGGAGCTCGCCTCACCGAGCTCCAACGTCTCCTCCAGACGCTCCTGCGGGGAGCGCGTGCGCAGGGGATCGTCCTCTCCGCACGCCAGGCGATGGGCGAGGACGCCGGGCGCCGCGAAGCGATCGGCCAGCGCGTCGCGCCCCAGCGCCGCGAGCTCCCCCAAGGTGCGCACCCCGAGCCGGGTCAGGGGCTCCACCAGCGCGGCGGTCTCGACGCGGTATCCCAGCAGAGCCATCGGTCTGGAGGCCATGTAGCGGCGGGCATCGGCCCCCCCTTGCACCACCGCGGCGCGGCGCGAGCGCACCTCCAACGCCGCGGCCAGCGCGCAGAAGCGCGTCGGGCCCGCGCCCACCCGCGCGGGGCGCTCAAGCGCCCGGCGCGCCGCGGCGATCACTCCCTCGTCTCCCCCATGCAGCCCGCGCAGCCCGTCGGCCTCGAAGTACGCGAGGCCCGCCCGCGGGAGCTCCAGGGCGGCGCCGATCCCCTCCAGCGCACGCGCCGCCCGCTCCCACTCCTGCGCCACTCCCAATGGATCGCCCGCCACCAGACCCAGCTCCGAACAGCGCGCCAGCGCCTCCCCCAGCACCATCCCACGAGCGACCCCGAACGCCTCCGCCGCCCCCGACACCTCCCCCACCCGAGGCTCGGACCCCGGCGCCGGGGCAATCGCCAGCGCGCGCCCCGCCAGCGCCTCCGCACCGCCGGCGGCGACGATCAGCTCGAAGCGGGAAAGATGAACGCACACGACCATGGACGAACGTATGTTCGCATATGAGGGGGTCGCCCACAAGGTGCCGCAGCCCGCCTTACCGCCCAGCCCACGGGCGGGCTCTCTCATGGCGAGCGGATCTACCGGCTAGTCCCCGTGCCCGCGCCGCGGGCCCGCACGGGCTGATGAAAATGCCGCAATTTGCGGGAATCTGGGCGCTATTTTCCTGTCAGCGACCATTGGCGGATTCGGACCTGTCCAAATCCGCTTGGAGCTCTGGGGTCAGAGCCTCGCGGCGCAAAGTCTCCCATCGCGCGGCGAGCGCAAGCCGGTCGCGTCGGGACTTGGGCTTGGCGCCAGTGACCAGTCCGTGCGACTCGTCGTGAGCCTGTGGATCGCGCGAAACCACTTGTTCCTCCTCCGTAACAAAGCCGGTCGTCAACGCGACAAGATGATGGCTTGGTTTCCCATCCAGCACCGATGACGGGGGGCGGTCTTTGTCTTCCAATACGTCCCCAAGATGCACCGACAACTCGACGTCCTTGAACACATTTTTGTTGGGCCGCAGGCGTTTCACGTTGTCGTCCCAGACAATCTGATCGACGTGGACCGATACAACTCCGTCGTGTCTGCGATTGGCGCGTCTGCGGCGATCACGTGGCGCTAAGTCGGGTAGCCACCCGGAGCACCTCACTGAGCGCGTCGCTTAGTGGACATTCCGCTGTTTCGTCGCTTGCGTGATCGACGCGATAAACGCCGGGCTCGTCATCAGAAAAGGCGACCTCCAGATCAATGCCACAACGATGCCACTCCACCTGAATACCTCCGTCCGACAAGGGCACGATCGACGGCTCGTGCACACCGGGGGAGGCGACAGCGACATCGGCTAGAAACCTGACTGCGGCCATCGCCATATCTGCGGCGACAGGCTTTGCGCCATAGCTATCCCAACCCAGCGCGAGCGAGGCCAGATCTTCGAGTTGACCAATGGCATCGCTGAACCAGGCGGCAGCGAAACCCACTCTCATCGTGACCACCGGCGCTCCCACCCCTGACGTGAGAGAGCTGCTCGAAGGTGAGTAAGAATCTACGTGCACAACGCGATCCAAGAGGTACTGCGAACGTGCTTCAGTCGTTGTCATCGAGTCCCCACTCCTCGTGCATCTCTGGCGTCGTTATGTCTCTGAAGGTATTGACGATGAGGCAGCGTCCCTCGTCAAATACATCCAACACTCCGGCCAAATCTGGAGACTGCGGCTGACCGATCATCCGGAGAGTCAGGTTGTACCCGAGCGAGCGGTCGTCAGTGTATGCCGCGTCCGCAGTAAGGTAGAACCGACCAAACGGAGCACCATCGCGCACAAGTAAGAAACGGTCGGCTAGGATTGTGTTGTCAAGCTGAGGCAGCAGCTGGGATTCGTATGGCACAAGACGGCGCAAGACGGTGGACAAATCCGGGCGCGGCTCCCCGGGGCTCCCAAACGCAACGGGATTGATGTAGGTCACCTCGCACCAGATCGGGCGAACCGCTTTCCCGAGCTGGTGCAGCGTATCGACAAAGATCGAAAATACGGACTCAAAGCGGGCTCGGACATATGGATAGCGCGGATAGGTCGTCGCGTCGGTCGGACCTTTCTTCCAGTTGTAGCCGAAGCGGTCGGGCTGAACCTGGACAAGCTCGTTTCCCTCCACGCCGAGGAACCAGTAGCGCGACGCCTGTGGGCCACCTAGAACCTGGAAAGATATGCTCGGCGCAGCCGGGACCTCAAACGTCTCGGTCAGCGGCGGGAGTGGTGGCTGGGGCTCCACGTTGGGGAAGTTGACTAGGACGGTGGGCCAGAACTTGCTGAGTGTTGTGGTGTCGTCTGTGACGGGCTCGGCGAACTGGACAGCTAGAGCAACCTCCGCAACCGGGGGTCGCCTGAAGTCGACGATGTGCTCTTGAGGGGATGCCAAGGATGGGCTCGGGTGGAATACCTGCGGGACTGGAATCTCGTCCTACGATAGTTCTACTCGGCGTTCCTTAGCCGGACCTCAACATCCGCAACGGTGCCCGCTGATCGCGGTCCCGCCTCGCGGGTCCTAGGCCGCCTAAGAGACGCAGGCAGCATACGCGACGCGCGGGCGGAATCTCCGTGTTCCTCGCCGGGTAGCCGAAAGCGAGATGCTTCAGGGCGCCCGCCAATCGAGATGACGCGGGCGGCGTGCATAGGAGCACCAAGCCCAATCTTGCCTGCCACGGCGGCTGCCGGCCCTCAGTCCATCCCCAGCGGGCCCTCGGCGGAGCCGCTGAGGAACTGGCGCACGAAGGGGTTCTCCGAGGAGAACATCTTCTTCGCGTCGCCCGCCTCCACGATCCGCCCGCGCCACAAGAGGGCGATGTACTCGCCGATCCGCCGCGCGGAGGCGATGTCGTGGGTGACGACGATGTAGGTGCCCCCGTGCTGGCCGTGCATCTCCTTGATCAGTTCGCACAGCAGCGCGGTGCGCACCGGGTCGAGGCCCGAGTCGGGCTCGTCGAAGATCACGATGTCCGGCTCCATCACCAACGCGCGCGCGAACCCCGCGCGCTTGCGCATGCCGCCGGAGAGCTGGTTGGGGAAGTAGTCGATCGCGTCGGACAGGCCCACGTCGCTCAAGCGCTCGCGCACGAGCCTCGAGATCTGCGCCTCCGACATGTCGGTGTGCTGACGCAGGGGGAAGGCGACGTTGTCGAACAGCGACATCGACCCGAACAGGGCGCCGTCCTGGAAGAGCACCCCGATTTTGCGGCGCAGCGCCAGCAGGTCGGTCATCGCGAGGCTCGGCACCGACTGGCCCTGCACGATGACATCCCCGGAGTCGGGGAACATCAGGCCGATCAGGTGTTTGATGAGCACGCTCTTGCCCGTCCCCGAGGGACCCAGCACAGTCGTGATCGTCTCGTCGGGGATCGCCACGTTGAGCCCGTTCAGGACGGCGACTCCGCCAAGGCGCTTGTGCACGTCGTAGCAGCGGATCGACCACTTCTCGTCGCCGTGCTCGCTGTCCCAGTCGAACTCCGAGTGGTACTCGAACTCCGCCGCCGCGTCGAGGGTCGTGGAGACGTCCGCCCCCACGCTCTCCCCGTGACCGCGATCCTCCTCCATACCCGGGATAGTATCGCCCCATGGCGCAGACGATCGCGGTCCTCTCCCAGAAGGGGGGCACGGGCAAGACCACCACGGTGCGCACGCTCGCCGACGCGCTGCGGCGAGCGGAGGTGCGCACGCTGGCGGTGGACCTCGATCCGCAGGGCAACCTCTCGGACTACTTCGACGTGCCCCCCGACGCGCAGCCCACGATCGGGGACGTGCTGAGCGGACGGGCGACGGCGACCGAGGCGATCCACGAGGACGTGATCCCCGCCAACCTCAACCTCGCCGAGACCGAGCTCTCGCTGGGCGGCAGGCTGGGGCGCGAGCTGACGCTGCGGCGCGCGCTCGACAAGGTGCCGGAGGGCTCCTACGAACTGATCCTGATCGACTGCCCCCCCTCGCTCGGCCTGCTCACCGTCAACGCGCTCGTGGCCGCCGACTACGCGCTGATCACCTCGGAGGCCCAGTACTTCGCGCTGCAGGGGGTCGAGCAGGCGCTGGAGGTGATCGAGCTCGCGCGCGACACGCTCAACCCCGAGCTCGAGCTGCTCGGAGTGCTGCTCAACCTCGCCGACATGCGCACCGTGCACTCCCGCGAGGCGCTCGCCTCGCTGCGCGAGCAGCTCGGGGAGAAGGTGCTCGACACGGTGGTGCGCTCCTCGATCGCCTACGCCGAATCGGCCGAGCGCGCCGTCTCGATCCTCGATCACCGCCCCGACCTCGGCGCCGACTACCTCGCGCTCGCCGCGGAGCTGCTGGGGCGGCTGCCCGGGCTCGAGCAGGCGCGAGGACGGCTCGCGGGGCGGTAGGCAGAGCGTCCCTCAGGTGGAGACTGGCCCCGGAGGCGGTTCCCTCTCGACGAGCGACATCGGCTCGTTGCTGAGGACACCATCGACGGATGGCGGCTGGAACGCGAGGAGAACCGACTCATTCGGCATGTATCCGCGGCCCTTGCGATCAAGCAGCTCAAGCCGCCTGAGCTCGTTGAGATCCCGGCTCAAGGTCTTGTCGGTCTTGCCGTCGTAGGCCTGAGCAAGCCTGGGTGTGAGCCACCGCATCGCTGCCCGCGGAACCGGCTCGTCGGTTTCGCGAGCGACCTTGGACACCTCTAGCGCCAGCCTGAGTCGGCGACGAGCCGCCTCGCCCCGGCGGTCGCCGAACTGCTGGTACACGTACTGCTCCCAGCGGTCCTCGCGCTGCCAGGCGAAGATCAGCTCAAGCTGCTCCGCAAGGCCATCGACGAACCCGCGCATAGCGTAGGTCAGGAACGGCACCGGATCGCCTGTGCGACTTGCCGCCTGCAGCTGCCGGTAGTACTCCGAGCGGGTCTGGTTGTAGTGGTTGCTGAGAAGCTGCGTCGCCGGCGTGGGGAAGCCTGCGGCGAGCAGGATCTGCAACTCGAGCAGCCTCGCTGTTCGCCCATTTCCGTCGCCGAATGGGTGAATCCAGACGAAGTAGAGATGCGCGATGACTGCCTTGACCATGACGAGAGCCGCTCGAAACTCCGGACGCCGGTCGGGCAACTCGAAGACATCGCTGCCCAGCCAGTCGCAGAGTCGATCTACCAGAAACTCGACATCCCGTGACGGGGGGGCTCGGTAGTTGCCGACCACCACGTTGCGATGGCGAAACTCCCCAGGACGCACGCCCTCTTCGACCTCGAGATCCTTCAGGATCAAGGCGTTCCACTGCATGAACTGTTCGGCTGTCAGCTTGGCGGTCGGCGTCTCGAGGATGGCATTCACCACGGTGTTGTAGGCGCCGATCACGTTCCGGATCTCCTCCGCGAGGTACTGCTTGGACGGCGGCAGGTCGGAGCGATCCTCGATCACCCTACGGACCTCGTCCTCTGAGAGCGTGTTGCCCTCGATCGCCGTCGTCGCAAGCACGCCCTTCGCGAGGAAGACCTGCATCAGCTCGCGGGCGCGGCGGGGATGCAGCAAGGTGCGCGCTATGTGCGCGCTCTTGGACTTCGCCTCGCCGAGCAGCAGCCACAGGGAGGCGTTCGGGTCATGCAGCTTCAGGTCGAAAGTGAGGTATGGGTGGGTCTTCTCGTATTCCCGTGTGCTGGTGCCCATAAAGGCCTCCTCGATTTAGGGGCCGTATATGTCCCCTAGAGATGTCCACCTCTATGTCCACGACTGTAGCGCCTACAGCTCCCTCACGTACGCCCCCTGCGGCTCGAAGGGGACTCGCAGCAGCGTCGCCCAGCCTTCGATCTCCCTTTGCAGCGCCTGCACCACGGCGCCCGTCTGCTCGTAGAAGCACCACACCAGCACCGTCGGGCCCGCGCCTGAGATCGTTGCGCCCAGCGCCCCCAGCTCGCGGGCGCGGCCCGCCAGCTCGAAGGAGCGCGGGAAGAGGTGCGCGCGCTGGCGCTGGTGCAGGCGGTCACGCAGGCCGCGCGCCACGAGGTCCCAGTCGCCCCTCGCAAGGCCAAGTGTGAGCAGCGCCCCGTGGGCCACGTTGAAGACCGCATCCTCCAGCGTCACCTCCCCGGGCAGGGCGGCGCGCGCCGCGTGGGTGCGCACCGGCTCCTGCGGCACCACCGCCAGCGCCTCCAGACCGGTGGGGGGATCGAAGCGCACGGCCTCCCCGTCCGCGCACACCACGAAGCCGCCGCGCAGCGCCGCCGCGACGTTGTCCGAGTGGCCCTCCAGCTCCTCCGCGAGCGCGAGCAGGTCCACGTCCAGCTCGAACAAATGGTCCGCCGCCATCAGCCCCGCCACGATCGCCGCCGCGCTCGAGCCCAGGCCGCCGGAGAGCGGGATCTCCGAGCTGATGCGGAACGTGAACCCCTCCGCGGGGCGCAGGCGCTCGAAGGCCCGCACGCACAGATTCTCCCGCCCCCGCGGCACCGGCAGCTCGCTCTCAACCGCGAAGGACCCCGTCTCCTCGACCTCCAGCTCCAGGTGCATCGCCAGCGCCGCCGCCATGCAGTCGAACCCCGGCCCCAGGTTCGCCGAGGAGGCCGGCGCGCGCACCACCCGTCTACGGATCACCCAGGACCGCTTCTTCCAAGGCGACCGTTTCCGCGGCGCACGGGATCACGCGGCCGTTGCTGTTGTCGATCGCCGTCTGCTGGTCCTTCAGGCCGCGGCCCGTCATCACGCACACCACGCGGCTCGCCCCGTCCGCGCCGTACTTGAGCAGGCCCGCCACCGACGCCGCCGACGCCGGCTCGCAGAAGAGCCCTTCCCTGGCCGCCAGCAGCCGGTACGCCGTGATGATCTCCCCGTCGCTCACCGCACGGATCGCGCCGCGCGAGTCGGTCATCGCGGCCATCGCGTCCTCCCAGCGCACCGGGTTGCCGATCCGGATCGCGCTCGCCACCGTCTCCGGGTGCTCCACCGGGTGGCCCAGCACCAGCGGCGCCGCGCCCTCCGCCTGGAAGCCGAACAGCCGCGGGGAGGCCCCCATCTCCGTGAACCCCCGCCAGTAGGAGGTCACATTGCCCGCGTTGCCCACCGGGATGCACAGCAGATCCGGCCCCCCGTCGAGCTCCTCCACCAGCTCGAACGCCGCGGTCTTCTGACCTTCGATGCGGTATTCGTTGACCGAGTTCACCAGCGTGATCGGGTGGCGCGCCACGAGCTCCCGCACGAGTTCCAGGCCCCTGTCGAAGTTGCCCGACAGCGCGATCACCCGCGCGCCGTGGATCAACGTCTGCGCGAGCTTGCCGATCGCGATCTTCCCGTCCGGCACGATCACCGCGCACGTCAGGCCCGCGCGCGCGGAGTACGCCGCGGCGCTCGCCGCGGTGTTGCCCGTGGAGGCGCAGATCACCGCCTTCGAGCCCTCGCGCACCGCCGCCGAGACCGCGCACGTCATGCCGCGATCCTTGAACGAGCCCGTCGGGTTGCCCCCTCCAGCTTCAGGTGCACCTCCGCGCCCACCATCTCCGAGATCACCGGCGCTCCCAGCAGCGGCGTGCCCCCCTCGCTGAGGCTCACCACCGGATCCTCCGGGGCGAACGGAAGATGCTCGCGGTAGCGCTCGATCAGGCGGATAAAAAATGCCTGATCCTCGCTCATTCGCCATGCGGCTCTCATCGAACTCCTCTTCTATCACCCTGATCGCGCGCGGGGGGGCGCGGACGTAGTCGAGCTCCTCCAGGCGCCGCAGCGCCTCGCGCACGCGCGACTCCGCCAGCGGGTGGATCACCATGACCAGGCGCATGTTCTGCGCCATCCCCCGCTGCACCACCGACTTGATCGACGCCCCCTGCTCGCCCAGCACCTGCGTGATCGCGCTCAGCGCTCCCGGCTCGTCGGCGACCTCGAGGTGGATGTAGAAGGCGCTCTCGACGTCTCCCAGCAGCGGCATCTGAAGCGGCGGCGCCGGCGGCCGCGCCCCTCCGGTCATCACGCTCACCACATCGCCCAGCACGGCGCTCGCGGTCTGCCGGCCCCCGGCGCCCGGTCCGGACATCGTGATCTCGGTGATCGTCTCGGATTCGACAGTCACCGCGTTGAACGGCCCCGACACCGACGAGAGCGGGTGCCCCGCGTAGAGGAACGCCGGGTGCACCCGCACCGAGAGCCCGCCCTCGCGACGCTCGGCGGTGCCGATCAGCTTCAGGCCGAGGCCCAGTTCGCGCGCGGAGCGCAGGTCGTCGGCCTGCAGGTGCTCGATGCCCTCGTAGGGCACGTCGTCGAGGCGCACCGGAGCGCCGAACGCGAGACGGGCGAGGATCGCCATCTTCGCCGCCGCGTCCCTGCCGCTCACGTCATCGCTGGGGTCCGCCTCGGCGTAGCCCCGGCGTTGCGCCTCCGCCAGCGCCTCCTCATAGGAGCCGCCGCGGTCCATCTCGCCGAGGATGAAGTTGGTCGTGCCGTTGACGATCCCGTGGATGCGTTCGATCGGCGTCGCCGAGAGCGACTCCTCGAGCACGCGCACCACCGGTACGGCCCCGGCGACGGCCGCCTCGAAGCGCAGCCGCACGCCGTGCTCGCGCGCGGTCTCGAACAGCTCCTCGCCGTGCTGGGAGAGCAGTTGCTTGTTGGCGCTGACCACGTGCACCCCGGCGCGCATCGCTGCCAGCAGGTACTCCCGCGCGGGTTCGATCCCCCCGATCAGCTCCACCAGCAGCTCGGCGCCGTCCATCACCTGCTCGAAGCTCCCCCGCGTGCGCGTCAGCACACCGGTGATCACCGGTGCGCGGCCGTTGAAGCGCTCGATCTCGGCGGCGCGCTCCTCCAGCAGCGTCGCGAACGCCGATCCCACCGTGCCGTGGCCGAGCAGGCCGATCCTGAAGGGCTCAGAGGACATCGCGGGCGTGCGCCTCTCTGGATGGGGTCGCCCACCCCCCTCGTCTGCCTGCCCCATCGCGGGTGGGTGGGCCTCAGAGGACATCGCGGGCGGTCAACTCCTCGAGGCTCTCCCGCCGCACCACCACGCGGGCGTCGCCATCGCGGCAGAACACCACCGGCGCGCGGGGGACGCCGTTGTAGTTGTTGGCCATCGCGTACCCATAGGCCCCGGTGGTGGGGGTCACGATCACGTCCCCCGGACGGGGATCGTCGAGCAGCGCCTCGCGCACGATCACATCGCCCGACTCGCAGTGCTTGCCCGCGAGCACACACGGGGCGCCACCCCCGGGACGGTCCGCGACGTGCGCTTCGTAGAGCGCCCCATAGAGCATCGGGCGCAGGTTGTCGGACATGCCCCCATCCACCGCCACCCATGTGGAGACGTTGCGCTTCACGCTCTGCACCGTGTACAGCGTGATTCCCGCGTTCGCGGTGAGCGCACGGCCGGGCTCGATCAACAGGCGCCGGTGACCGGGCAGCAGCTCCCGGGCGTCCTGCACGAGCGTCCGCACGTACTCGTCGATCGCGGGGGGGCGCTGATCGGCGGTGTACGCCACCCCGAGGCCCCCGCCGAGGTCCCACGTCGCGAACCCCTCCGGCCCCCCGAGCTCCCTCAACCGCGCGAGCTGGGCGACCTTGCGGCGGAAGGGCTCCAGGTGCAGCAGCTGCGAGCCGATGTGCGCGTGCACCCCCTCCAAGGCGAGGCCCGCCACGGCGCGCACCCGCTCGATCGCCTCCCCCACCTGGTCCATCCCGAAGCCGAACTTCGAGTCCGCCTGGCCGGTGGAGATCTTCTCGTGGGTCTCCCCCTTGACGTTCGGGGTCGCCCGCACCAGCACCGGCTGGGGGGCACCGCCGTCGAGCGTCCCCTCCGCCACCAGCGCCTCCAGGCGGTCGATCTCGTCGAGGTTGTCGATCACGATCAGCCCCACGCGGTGGCGCAGCGCCATCCGCAGCTCCGCCTCGGACTTCGCGTTGCCGTGCAGCACGAGCCGCTCCGGGGCGAAGCCCGCGTGCAGGGCGAGGTGCAGCTCGCCCCCCGAGGCCACGTCGCACCACAGGCCCTCCCCCGCGAGCGCGCGCAGCACCGCGGTGCAGGGGAACGCCTTGGAGGCGAACAGCACGTGCAGCTCCTCGTGGCCCGCGCGGCGGCCCGCCTCGACGAACGCCCGCGCCCGCGTGAGCAGATCCTCCTCCGCCACCACGTACGCCGGGGTGCCGAACTCCCGCGCGAGCTCGATCGTGTCGCAGCCCCCCACCTCCAGGCGCCCGCGCTCGTTCACGCGGCTGCCCAGCGGGAAGACCCGTTCGAGGCTCTGCGCGATGCCGGTTGTCGTCTCCGTCGCCATCTCCCTCGGGATTATCGCGTGCCGCCCCGGGGGTTCGCTCGATCGAGGCTCAGACCGTCGCGGGCCGGGCGGTCCCGGACCCACCAGCCCGCAGCCCGGCGAGGCCCCGTCCGCGCATCATCAGCGCGAGCCACACGACGCCGACGATCATCAGCCCGGCGCTCTCCAGCTGCGGCGCGGTGAGACCGGCGAGCACCTCGCTGTTGCGGCGGACGAACTCGACGAGGAGGCGCTCCAGTCCGCTGAGCAGGCAGTACAGCGCGAACACCACTCCCGGACGCACGCGGTCGCGCAGGCGCCACAGCAGGTAGGCGACGAGGCCCATGGCGAGCGTCTCGTAGATCGGGGTCGGCTGCACGGTGACCCCGGGGGGAGTGGGCACGGTGCCGTGGGGATAGCCCATCGCCCAGGGCAGGCTCGAGCGGATCCCGTAGTCCCCGTCCCCGGAGACCTGGCAGCCGATGCGCCCGATCGCATACCCGAGGGCGAGCGCGGTGGCGCACATGTCGAGCATCCTCAGCTCCAGCGCGCCACGCCAGCGCATCCAGGCGAGCACTCCGATCGCGCCGCCGATCGCGCCGCCGTACCAGACGAGGCCGGAGCCCGAGAAGATGCTGCCGAGGAGGTCGTGTTCGACCTGGCTGTAGTTCTCGATCACGAAGTACCCCCGCGCCCCCACGAGGCCGCCGGCGAGCGCCGCAAAGACGATCTCATACGCCCAGTCCACCGGCTTTCCGAGCTCGCGCAGGCGACGCGCCACGAGCAGCCCGCAGGCGAGGAAGCCGAGCGCGAAGACCACGCCGAAGCTCTTGATCGAGAGGCCGAGGACGTCGAAGGCGGCTTTCACAGACGGCCACTTTAGGGAATCGCAATCCGCTTCTGCGACAATCCCCTCAGATGGCTGCTACCACCCACAGGAAGGGCCGAGCGGCGTTCGGCAAAGACACCGGCCTGCAGGCGCGGATGCTGCTGACGATGTTCCTGCTGGGCCTCGTCTACGCGGTGCTGGTCGGCGTGCTGATCGCCGTGGGGGCGGGCGGGGTGACGATCCTCGTGATCGCCCTGGTGCTGCTGAGCCTGCAGCTGTTCACCTCGGACAAGATCGCGATGGGGATGATGGGCGTCAAGGAGGTCTCGCCCGCGGATGAGCCCGAGCTGCACGGGATCATCGAGCGGCTGTGCGTACAGGCGGACCTGCCCAAGCCGCGGGTGTGCGTGATGGAGAACGCGATGCCCAACGCGCTCGCGATGGGCCGCTCGCAGAAGTCCGCGACGGTGTGCGCCACCCGGGGCATCCTGCAGCTGCTCTCCCCGCGGAGCTCGAAGGGGTGATGGCGCACGAGCTCACCCACGTGGTCAACCGCGACGTGATGGTGATGACGCTGGCGAGCTTCTTCGCCACGATGGCCTCGATCATCGTGCAGTTCGGCCTCTTCTTCGGCGGGGGCTTCGGCGGGGGCTACGGCCGCGGCAGCAACGAAGGCGAGGAGGACGTGGTGATCGTGATCATGGTGGCGATGGCGGTGTACGCGATCTCCTTCCTGCTGCTGCGCGCGCTCTCGCGCTACCGCGAGTTCGCCGCGGACCGCGGCTCGGCGGTGCTCACCGGGCGCCCCTCCGCGCTGGCCTCGGCGCTGCTGAAGATCAGCGGCACGATGGAACGCATCCCCAGCCGCGACCTGCGCACCGCGGAAGGGATGAGCGCCTTCTTCATCGTGCCCGCGCGCGCGAAGAAGTCGATGATGAACATCTTCGCCGACCACCCCCCGCTGGAGCAGCGACTGGCGGCGCTGGAGCGGTTGGAGTCCCAGCTTCAGGGCACCGCGTAGCCGTGGGCCTGCTCGACGCTCTCACCGGCCGCCACCAGGTGAAGGGGCCCGCGCCGGACCGTCTGTTCGCGATCACGACGGCCTACATCACGCTGCAGAGCGAGCACCAGATTGACCCCGCGGGCGCCGCCGCGATCGTCTTCCAGAAGCTCGCGAGCAGCGAGTTCGAGGCGACGATCCGCGAAATGGAAGAGGTGGTGAGGGCCACGGGCGGCGAGACGGGCACGCAGGTGGCCACGCAGGACGACGAGTACGGCTATCGCTGGATGGTCCTGCGCAATCCCGCGGGGGCTCCGAGCGTGGAAGACCTGGCGGTGGGCATCAACGCGGTCTCCAGCTCGATCGAGATGGGCGGCCACGGGGAGCGCCTGCTGTGCGCGGTGTTCGCCTTCGTCGACGAACAGAGGCGCCCGATCTACTTCATCTACAACTACAAGCGCGGCTTCTGGTACCCGTTCGTCCCGGCCGGTAGCCCCCAGGAACGCTCGACCGAGCGCGAGCTGCAGCTGAAGGCGCAGATGGGCGGCGAACTGCCGATGGAGCCCGAACTGGAGCGGTGGTTCCCGCTGTGGGGGATCCCGATCTGAGGACCGCCCATCCGCGGCGAGCGTAAGGCCTCGCCCGAAGCAGGGGGCCACATCGAGCTTACGGTGCGAGCAACGGGGCCGCCGCCGTCTCGTCTCAGTCGGGTATGAGCCCCGCGCCCGTGAACTCGCTCTGAGCCTCCACGAGCGAGATGTCGGGCGGGGGGAGGATCAGATCGGAACCGGCAAGGTCATCGTCGGCGAGGGGGGTACCGTGATCGCGCACGAAGGCGAGCAGCTCGTCGTAGGCGCCGCGGAACCCCCGCTCCTCGCCGGCCTCAACCGCGGCGACAACGGCGTTGTCGAGCTCGTTGAGACGCCCGTCCTCGCTGTCGAGGCGGTACTGGTCCTCGCCGGAGATGCGCACGATCATGCCTGGCCACCCTCTGCCGGGGCATTTTCGGAGGACCCGCCGCGCCCCGCCCGACCCGCCGGGCGGGGGAATCTGACCCGCAGCGCCGCCGGCGCCGGCGCCGACTTCCGCCTTCAGCTTGGCGAGATCGTCGTCCACCGCGGAGGTGCTGGAGAGCTGCTTGAGCTGGCGGTCGATGTCGTCTTCGCCGGAGCCCAGCGCGGTGATGTCGTCGAAGGTCCCCGCGGCTTCGAGCTCGGTGACGGCGTTGGCGCGGGCCTTCATGTTTTCGGTCTTGTCGACCGCGCGCTGCATCGCGAGGCCCACATCGGCCATCTGCTCGCCCACGCCGGTGGCGGCTTCGGAGATCCGCACCTGCGCGTCGGCGGCGGAGTACTGGGCCTTGATGACCTCCTTCTTGGTGCGGAACGCTTCGATCTTGGCGCGCAGCTTCTGCTCGGAGTCGACCAGTTTCTGCTGCTGGTCCTCCAGTTCGGCGACCTGGGTGTCGAGCGACTGCAGCTCGGTCTGCACGACGTTCTTGCGCTCCAGCGCCTGGCGCGCGAGATCCTCCTGGCCCCCGGAGAGCGCCTGACGGGCCTGGGTGTCGAGCTTGACTACCTGCTGCTGGAGCGTGGTCTCCTGCATCTGCAGACGCTTCTTGGCGGTCACCACGTCGGCGATCCCCTTCTTGACGTTCTGCAGCTGTTCGACCTGCTTCTGGTAGCTGTAGTCGAGAGTCTCCGCGGGATCTTCGGCCTTGTCCAGGAGCTTGGAGACCTTCGCCTTCACCACGGTTGACATGCGCCCGGTCAAGCCGGCCATTGCGTTCCTCCTGAGATCATCTGCTGTGGGCGATACGGGGCAGGCTCAAGCGTAGCCTACGCGGGGCCGTTGCCGAGCCCGCAGAGCGGCCGCCATGCCTGCCTACAGACCGGCGGGGTGGCGCCGCACGTAGCCGTGGTTCTCCGGGCGCAGGGGACGCCAGCGAGGGCCCTGCTGGTTGGAGGGGTCGTCGGCCGCGCTTGTGTCCAGGCGCAGGCCCGCAACGGTCATGTAGGCGTGTTCGGGGTTGGAGAAGACCGTGACCCACTGCCCGATGCCGTGGCCGCCCCAGACCATGAGTTCCGAGGAGTCCATGGGGGTGGGGAGCAGGGTCGCCCCGTGCAGCGCAAAGGAGACCGTGCCGGAGCAGTCGTATCCGGGGGAGACGAAGGAGGCGTGGCCCCCGCCGTAGGCGTAGGGCAGGCCGATGATCTGGTTGCCTGTCCAGATGATCTCCTGCACCCCTGGAGGTGCGGACATGGGCGCCGCGGCGAGCCCGTTCACGTAGCGCGCGGTGATACCGGGCACCAGCAGCTCGGGCTTGGCGGGGGCGACGATCGCCACGGAGCTGCCGCCGGTGGCCCCGTTGGTCTGGCCGGCCGGCGGCGGGGCCGTGTAGGGCACGATCTGGCCGGTGATGGTCTTTTCGTACACCGGGCCCTCGTAGGCGAGGCTCGCGGATCGCGCGGTGATCGGCGCGTTGTGGACGCTCGGCTTGACCGGAGGCCCGCCCACCGCGGAGGGGGTGGAACCTCCAGCCGTGGCCGGCGAAGTCGCACCCACCGCGGTCGAGGAGGAGGCGGAGGTGCCCCCGGAGACCTTGGCCGTGCCCCGAGCCGCAGCCGCCGTGGGGGCCACGGTAGCCAGAACCGCCAAGCTGAATAGCGCTGAGCCGAGGGCTCGTACCCGCAAAACAACTTCCTCTTTCGTTGGCCTGCGGGGTTAGCTGACGGGCTAGCGCTAAAAGAGCCTGCGCTTCCCACGGCTTCACCGTGGGATTCGCCCCAACAACCTGGGTCCCCCGTTCCATGGCATCTGGCCATGGATTCGGCTTTCGCGGCGGAACCCTAGCAAAGCGCAACGACGGTTGCACGACATGCACCGCTTTTCCCACGTTTTTCCCGCAAATGCCGGGAATTTGCGGGCATCGTCTAATGTGCCCGCCCATGCTCGCCCGCGATCGCTCCTCGCGCCCACTCGCCCTGACGCTCCTGCTCAGCGCCGCGCTGGCGGGGTGCGGCAAGTCGCTGCCCAGCGAAGGCCAGGGTCGCGGGGCGGCGGTCACGACCGTGGCCGGGACGGGCCAGCTGGCGGCAAGCGGGCTGGCCACGAAGAACACGACTCGGCTGGGTGGCGCGGACCCGGTCGCGGATGCGGCGGCGGTGGCGCTCGCGACGAACCCCGGGCTCACGCCGGCGACGCGCCCACAGGCGGTGGTGCTCGTGGACGATCGCGATTGGCCCGCGGCGCTTGCCGCGGCGGCGCTCGCGAGCGCTCCCCTGCATGCGCCGCTGCTGTACAGCGAAGGGGATTCCCTGCCGTCGATCTCCGCGCAGGCACTGGCAGCGCTGAAGCCGACGGGCGCCGCGCTGCTCGGGGGAGCCCAGGTGATCGAGGTCGGAACCTCCGTGGCCCTCGCGGGCTACAGGACTCGCACGCTGACTGGATCGGGACCGAACGCGCTGGCGGACGGAGTCGAGCACCTGGTGGATGGCATCCATCGCGGCCCTCCCCACCGGGTGATCGTGGTCGGCGCGGATGGGCCGGAGGCGCTGGCGATGCCCGCCGCGGGCCTCGCGGCGGAGTCGGGCGCCCCGATCCTGCCGGTGAACGCCGCGGGCATCCCGCAGGCGACTCGGAGGGTGCTCGCGCACCTGCACCGCCCCGCCATCTACGCCGTGGGCCCCCCGGCGGCGGTGAGCCATGCGGTGCTCGCCGAGCTGGCCCACCTCGGCTCGGTGCGTCGCGTCTATGCCGGGCCGGGCGCCGTCGGCTCCTCTGGGCCGGGCAGCGGTGGCGAAGATCCAGCCGACAACGCGATCGCCGTGGCGCGCTTCTCCGACGGAGCCTTCGGCTGGGACGTCGAACAGCCGGGCCACGGCCTGGTGTTCGCCAACGCCTCGCGTCCGCTCGACGCGCCGGCCGCGGCGCCGCTGTCCGCGAGCGGAGACTATGCGCCGCTGCTGCTGCTGGAACGGCCCGACCAGGTCCCACCCGTGCTGAGGGAATACCTGAGCGACATCCGGCCCGGCTACATCGCGGCCCCGGA
Source organism: uncultured Solirubrobacterales bacterium (assembly GCA_963813765.1). GTDB lineage: Bacteria > Actinomycetota > Thermoleophilia > Solirubrobacterales > Solirubrobacteraceae > Palsa-744. Next base: position 456,514 of record CAWFAB010000004.1, on the reverse strand, counting down.
ATCCGAATACCCCCCTGTGCGGGGGGCTTACAATCACGGCTGGCTGATCGGCGACGGGGGGGCGATCGCGGCCACCGTGCAGGCCGAACTGGACGCGATGCTCGAGATCGCCCCCACCAGCTCCTCCAGCTCCACCTCCCCCGCTGCGACGGGCGCCACCACTGCCGCACCCACCTCCACCGCCACATCCTCCTCCACCGCCACATCCTCCTCCACCGCCACATCCTCCTCCACCGCCACACCCACCTCCACCGCCACATCCTCCTCCACCGCCACATCCACCTCCACCGCTGCACCCACCTCCACGTCCGAACCTACTGCCGCACCTTGATGAAGGAGATCAATTGACATCCGCCTCCACGAGGACCCCCAGATGAGCCAAGCCGAAGACCCGAACCGCCTCTCGCGCGAGCATGAGGTGAGCGTGGAGGACGTGCGCCGGCTGATGGGCGCCTCCACCCCCCACTTCGCCCTGCAGCTGCGCGAGCGGATCACGCGGCTGATCGCGGACCTGCCCCCCGGCCACCCCGCGCGAGCGGAGGGCGAGCGCGAGATCGCGCGCCTGGAGCGCCTGGGGCTCGTCGGCGAGACGCGGGGGGAGACGGGGGAAAAAGATTGGAAGATGCACGTTCTGCCCTCCGTGGCGCCGGAGCGCTTGCTTGACTAGACCTCCATGTCCCACCCCCCGCTGCGCAATCCTCGCCAGAGCCCACTGAGCAACTCCCCGCGCTGTCCGCTCGGCATCTGCGACGGCAGCGGCTTCGAGATCGACGAGCAGACGAACACCGCGCGGGACTGCGCCTGCCGCGCGCAGCGCGTGGCGAACGCGCGAGCGCACCGGCTGCGCGACCGGGTGCCGCGCCGCTACATGGACCTCTCCTGGGATCGCCATCCGCTCACGCAGCTCGCACGGGACCCCCTGAACGGAGACTCGGTGCGCCGGGTGAGACGCTTCTGCACCGACATCCACGCGAACCTCGCGGAGGGCAGGGGCCTGTGGCTGATGGGGCACACGGGCACGGGCAAGACGACCCTGGGCTACATGATCGCGGCCGCCGCCACCCAGACGCGGCACTCGGTGCTGAGCTTCAACGCGGTGGCGCTCCTGAACCGGATCCGCGCGACCTTCGACTCGGGCAGCCGCGAAACCACCGATGAGGTCATCGCGACGCTCGCGGGAGTGGATCTGCTGCACATCGAGGATCTGCGCGTGGTGCGCCCCACGGAGTGGGTGCTGGAGCAGCTCTACCTGATCGTCAATGCGCGCTACGAGGAGCGGCGCTCGATCGTGTTCACCTCGGACATCGACTCCGACGCGGACGGACCGCTGGAGCAGCCGGACCCGCGCACGGCGCTCGAGCCGCACATCGGCACGCGCACGTTCTCGCGGCTGCTGGAGATATGCGGCGACCCGGCCTTGATCCTGGGTAGGGACAACCGCGTGGACGGGGACGTTCCCGGATCCCACCCAGCCTCGGCCCGCCAGGGCACGGATCCGATTCCCGGCGGGCAGCCGTGGGGAGCCGGGGACGCGGCGCTGGAGGAGCGGCCCTCGCCGTCGCTCACCCTTCCCTGATCACCCGCGCGTGGCGCGCATCGAGGAAGCGCGCGCGGAGCAGTTTGAAGAGGAGCGCGAACAGTGCGACGTCGACGGCGAGCAGACCCACGTTGAACAGCCGCGGCACGGCGGTGAAGGCGGAGAGTCCGAGCACCACGACGGAGTCGAGGGCGAGCACGAGCAGGAGCGCGAGCAGCACGGTGTGCGAGCGGTAGCCGCTGCGGTGCTCGCGGAGGGCCACCTCGATCGTGCCGATCGCCACCGCGCCGATGCCGGCGAGCAGAGCCGGTCCTCCACTGGAGAGTCCGTGCCCCACTTTGCTGAGCCCGAGCGCGGCGCCGATCGCGCCGACGAGGATCAGGAGCTCGGAGAGCGGCAGCGGGTGCCAGGGAGCGCGCGGGCGCTCCCCGTAGGTGGGCGCGGTTGGCGAGGAGCGAACCCTCCCGGAGCCGGCGGACGCGCTGGAGGCGTTGCGCAGCGCGCGAGCCTTCTTGGGAGAGGTGGCCGCTTTGGGGGCGGTGGCCGCGCCGGCGCTCGTGCCGAGGGCGTTACTGCTCGTGCCGCCGCTCGCGCCTGTCTGTGCCCGTCTGGCGCCGGAGGGGCGACGCTTGCGGGAGCGGGCGCGGGCCATTGGGAAATCGATCCTAGCGGCTATTTGACCGAGCAAGAGGGGCCCGGCTCGCCGGCCTCTGGCCGACTGCGCCACCCTCTAAGCTGAGCCGGATGTCCGCCAACGACACGCTCTCGCCGTCCGCGCCCAGGCCAGTGGGCATTCCGGGCAGCGCGCTGGCGGGCCCGTTCGGAGTGGGCGAGTACGCCGCGGCGCTGCGCGCGAGGCTGAGGGAGTTCGCGCGGGTGCAGATCGTGGGGGAGCTCGCGGACCTGCGCCCGTCGCGGGCGCGGGTGTACTTCGAGCTGCGGGACGCGCATGGCGCGATCGCGTGTGCGGCGTGGCGGGGGGAGTGGGAGGAGATGGTGCGCCGCGCGGGGACGGTGCGGGAGGGAATGCAGGTGGTGGTGGCGGGCGGCTGCGACTACTACCCGGGCAGCGCGAGCGCCTCCCCGAGCTTCTCCTTCGCGGTGAGCGACCTGCGGGTGGCGGGCGAGGGGGACCTGCTCGCGCGGATCGATCGCCTGCGCAAGGTGCTGGCGGCGGAGGGGCTGCTGGAGCGCCAGCGGCGCCTGCCGCGGCGGCTGCTGCCACGCACGATCGGGGTGGTGACGGGCGAGGGGGGCAAGGCGCGCGACGACGTCCTGGCGGGCCTGCAGCGCCGCGGCTGGGCGGGCCGGGTGGTGTGGGGCTTCGCCCCCGTCCAGGACCGCCACGCGGCCCCGGCGATCACGCGGGCGCTGCAGGACCTGGCGGCGGTGGGCGGAGTGGACGTGGTGATCGTGGCCCGCGGCGGGGGCTCGCTGGCGGACCTGCTGTGCTTCTGCGACGAGACGCTGTGCCGCACGGTGGGGCTGCTCGAGGTGCCGGTGATCGCGTCGGTGGGCCACCACTCCGACCGCACGCTGCTGGACGACGTGGCGGCGGTGAGCTGCTCCACCCCGACCCATGCGGCGCAGGAGGCGGTGGGGGTGGACTGCGTCCAGGCACGCGTCCAACTGCGGGGAGCGGCGGTGCGCCTGCGGGACCACGGCCGCCGCGCGGTGCTCGGACGGGCGCGTGCGCTGGCGGCGCTCTCGCGCGCCCCGACGGAGCAGCTGGCACGCCAGCGCGGACGCCTGCACCAGCAGCTGCGCGAGATCCGCGCGGCAGCGCGCCGGCGGGTGGCGGACGAGCGGGCGCGGACACGGCGCCACGGGGTGGCGTTGGCGCGCAGGACGGAGGCGGCGATCGGCGACAGCCGCCGCAGGCGTCCCCGTGAGCTCGAGCGCCTGGCGCTCACACTGGCGGCGCACGATCCACAGCGGACGCTGGAGCGGGGCTACGCGCTGGTGCAGAGCACGGCGGGCGAGCCGATCTCGAGCGCGGCGCAGGCACGTGAGCAGGCGCGTGTGCGGCTGCGCTTCGCGGACGGCACGGTGGGGGCGCGGATCGAGCGAGGGACCGTGAGCGAGGAGCTGAGCTATGAGACGGGCGTGGCGCGGGTGGAGGAGATCGTCCGCCGCCTGGACGCCGGCGAGGCGAGCCTCGGCGAGACGCTGCAGCTGGTGAGGGAGGGGAAGGAGCTGATCGAGCACTGCGCCCAGGAGCTCGAGGCCGTGGGGGACGCCCTGGAGGAGCTGCGGCTGGAGGATCTGGTGGCGCGGCTGGAGGGCAGCTCCGGCAGCACCGGTGGCGAGGGCTCCACGTGAGCACGTGGGATCTCCTGGCGGAGCTGGAGGTGGAGATCGAGGATTACGCGCTCGAGCCCCTCAGCGCGAAGGTGTCCAGCGAGTTCGAGCGCACCTCCACGGTGATCCGGCTGCGGGGCGCGGGCGAGGAGGGGCTCGGGGAGGACGTCACCTACGACGGAGTGGACCACGCGATCCTGCTGGCCGACTTCCAATCGGCGGGGCCGACGCTGCCGCTGAGGGGCCGCTTCACGGTGGCCTCATTCGCGGAGCGCCTGCGGGAGCTGGAGCTCTTCCCAGCGCCCCCGCAGCGGGAGGTCTCGCGGCGCTATCGGCTGTGGGCGTACGAGTCGGCGGCGCTCGACCTGGCGCTGCGCCAGGCTGCAACCACGCTGCACGCGCTGCTGGGCCGGGAGCCGGCGCCGGTGCGCTTCGTGGTCTCCCTGCGCCTCGGGGAGCCCCCCACCCTGGAGCCGCTGCGCGGGCGCCTGAAGCTCTATCCGGGATTGCGCTTCAAGCTCGACCCGACGAGCTCCTGGGATGAGCGGCTGATCGCGCGGCTCGCGGCGACGGGGGCGGTGGAGTCGGTGGACTTCAAGGCGTACTACTCGGGCTCGATCGTGGACCAGCCGGCGGACCCCGAACTGTACCGGCGGGTCGTGGAGGCGCTGCCGGAGGCGTGGATCGAGGATCCCGCGCTCACACCGGAGACCGACGCGGTGCTCGCGGCCCACAGGGAGCGCTTCTCGTGGGACGCGCCGATTCACTCGGTGGCGGACATCGAGGCGCTGCGCTACCCCCCGCGGATGGTCAACATCAAGCCCTCGCGCCTGGGGGGCCTGCGCAACCTGGTGGACGCCTTCGACTACTGCGCGGCGCGCGGCATCGGCAACTACGGGGGCGGCCAGTTCGAGCTGGGGGTGGGCCGCGGGCAGATCCAGTACCTGGCCTCGCTGTTCCACGCGGACGCCCCGAACGACGTCGCGCCGAGCGGCTTCAACCTGCCGGCCCCCCCGGCGGGCCTGCCGAGCAGCCCGCTCGCCCCGGCGCCCGCGCCGCTGGGCTTCCGCTGGAACACCGCGGGCGCCTGAAGGACCCCACCGTGTCCCAGCATCGCGTTCGCAAATCGCGCCGGGAACGCAACTTCCGTCCCGCGGGTCGGTTGCGAACCCCATAACCGGTAACGTCGGGCGGCGGTCCAGCCCGTTCTGCGCATGGAAGGCACAGGCTCCAACAAACGATCCAGCCTCACGGCCGCAGCGGTGGCGATCACGCTGTCGCTCGCGGCGCCCGTGGGGGCGGTGGCATCCCCGGTCTCCGGAGGGACCGCCCCGCCGGGGAGCTCCAGTGGGCGCCAGCCGGGGGCGCACGGAGGGACCGCGACGGGGAAGCGAGCGAAGCCCACGCGCAAGAGCCGCAAGGCCCCTCCGCAGCCGGCGGTGAGGATCACGGGCGCGCAGTGCGTGCCGGCGAGCAGCTGCTCCACGAAGGCCCACGAAGTCTCGACGCACGGCACGCTGCTGCTGCAGGGGAAGGGCCTCAAGAGCGGCCAAGCGGTGGCGTTCCCGCGCACGTGGGGCGCGCGGATCGCGCGCAACTCGCCGAACAGCCGCCTGCGCACATCTCAGACGGGCCTGGTGGTGACGGTGCCGGGCAACGCGCACTCGGGGGAGATCGCGGTGATGCTGGGCGGGGGCCGCAGGTCGAACCTGTACGGCCCGATCAAAGTGGTGGGCCACACCCTGCACCCGCCGCGCCCACCGGCGCCGAAGCCGGCGCCCGCGCCAGCGCCAAGCGGAGTGGCGAGCACGGCGAGCGGCACGGCGTTCGCGGGCCAGGGGATGTGGATCTGGTACATGAGCCAGTCCAACGGGGGCAGCGTGGCGGCGATCGTGGCGCAGGCGAAGGCGGCGGGGGTGAGCACGCTGTTCATCAAGAGCTCGGACGGCTCGAGCAACTACTGGAGCCAGTTCAGCAAACAGCTCGTGGAAGAACTGCACGCTCAGGGCCTGAAGGCGTGCGCGTGGCAGTACGTGTATGGCAGCAACCCCGTGGGCGAGGCGGAACTGGGCGCGCGGGCGGTGGCGAACGGCGCGGACTGCCTGGTGATCGACGCGGAGTCCCAGTACGAAGGGCTGTATGGGGCGGCGCAGCTGTACATCACTACGCTGCGCGCGAAGATCGGCCCGGCGTACCCGCTGGGACTGGCGTCGTTCCCGTACGTGGACTACCACCCGTCGTTCCCGTTCTCGGTCTTCCTGGGGCCGAACGGGGCGCAGTTCAACGCGCCGCAGATGTACTGGCACGACATCGGGACGAGCGTGGCGAACGTGTTCGTGAAAACGTACGAACAGAACCTATCTACGGCCGGCCGATCCTGCCGCTGGGACAGACCTACGGGGGGGTGGGCGAATCGGAGATCGTGAGCTTCCGCTCGCTCTCGAGCGCGTACGGCGCGGCGGGGGAGTCGTTCTGGGACTGGCAGGAAACCTCCTCGTCGGGCTGGGCCTCGCTGGCGGCGCCGCTGAACACGAGTCTCACCGTGCCCCAGCCGGAGCTGACCTCCCCGCTGTTGCGGGAAGGCGCGAAGAGCGATCAGGTGCTGTGGCTGCAGGAGCACCTCGCGAGCACGATCCCCGGCCAGCCGACGACGGGGATCTTCGAATCCCAGACCGCGGCGGACGTGAGGCAGTTCCAGAGCGAACACGCGCTCCCGGCGACTGGCGAAACGGACGCGGGCACCTGGGGAGCCATCCTCGCGCTCCCGCCGGTCGAAGTGAACTGGACCGGCGGGGGCCCGAGCACTTGATCGAGAGGATTCCAGCCGGTACATGTACCGGCTGGCCAGGCAGTGCATGCACTGCCTGGTGGCAGGGCCACATGTGGCCCTGCCTGGGACGGCCACATGTGGCCGTCCCCCGGACCGCACATGTGCGGTCCGGCCCTCAGATCCTCTGAATAAGGGTCCCGGTACCGAGGCCGCCGCCGCAGCACATGGTGACGAAGCCGATCTCCTTGTCGGAGCGCTCGAGCTCGTGCAGGAGGGTGGTGATGAGCCGCGCGCCGGTGGAGCCGAGCGGGTGCCCGAGGGCCATGGCGCCGCCGTTGACGTTGACGCGGTCCATGTCGGGGGAGTGCTCGCGCCGCCACGCGGCGAGCACGGGGGCGAAGGCCTCGTTGATCTCGATGAGGTCGATGTCGTCGATCTTCATGCCGTTGCGCTCGAGGATCCTCGTGGTCGCGGGGATCGGGCCCTCGAGCATTTTCACGGGGTCGCAGCCGACGGTCGTCTGGTTGACGATCCGCGCGCGGGCGCGCAGGCCGAGCGATTTCGCCTTGTCGGCCGACATCAAAAGCACCGCGGCGGCGCCGTCGGAGATCTGGGAGGAGTTGCCGGCGGTGATCTTCCCGTCGGGCTTGAACGCCGGCTTCAGGGCGGCCAGCGCCTCGATCGTGGTGTCGGGGCGGATCCCCTGGTCGGTGACGAACGTGTCGCCGTTGACCGCGAACGGGACGATCTCGCGCTCGAAGCGGCCCTCCTCGGTGGCGCGGTGGGCGAGACGGTGGGAGCGCAGCGCGAGCTCGTCGAGCTCGGAGCGGGGGACCTCCCACTGATCGGCGATCATCTCCGCGCCGAGCCCCTGGCCGACGATGTTGTGCTTGGCCATCAGCTCGGGGGTGAACGCGAAGCCGAAGTCCTGCTGGGTCTTCATGCTCGCGGCGAACGGCAGGTGGCCCATGTGCTCGACGCCGCCGCCGATCATCGTGTCGTGCACGCCCGCGGCGATCAAAGCGGCGGAGAAGTTCACGGCCTGCTGCGCGGAGCCGCACTGGCGGTCCACCGTGGTGGCGGGGGTCTCCATCGGGAGGCCCTCCTGCAGCCAGGCGTTGCGGGCGATGTTGAGGGCCTGCTCGCCGAACTGCTGCACGCAGCCGGCGACGACGTCTTCGACTTCGGCGGGCTCGATGCCGGCGCGGGCGATCACCTCGCTGTAGCACTTGCCGAGCAGCTCGTTGGGGTGGGTGTCCCTGTAGTAGCCCTTCTCCTTGTGGCCGCGCCCGATGGGGGTGCGCACGGCCTCGACGATCACGACCTCGCGGCCCTCTGGTTTCCTCATCTTGAAGTCCTCCGTGTGTGGGGCATCGGCATGTGGGTCCTGCTGGGGCTCACTCGTTGCCCCGGCGCTCCGAGGTGGCTCCGGGCGGGTGTCCTCGAGCCTCCACCCCTTAGTCTACCGGGTGGCGCCGTTAGATTGACTGGTCAGTCAACCAATTCTTTCGACTCCCCATGATCCGGGGATCGGATCCTCTCGCTACAGAAGGAGCAGGGCTACCGTGGAGAAGCGCGCATGAGGGAGCATCTGGCGATCGTGGGCTCGGGGGCGATCGCGTGCGGCCTGGCGGCGACGGCGGCGCACCACGGACCGGTGCTGCTGCTGGCGCGCTCGGAGATCTCCGCCGATCGCGCGCGCACGAGCGTGGACATCACGCTCGCGCGTCTGGCCGTGGAAGTCGATCCCGAGCACGTCCAGGTCGTGACCGACCCGGAGGAGCTCGCCGAGGCGACCTTCGCGGTGGAGGCGGTGGTCGAGGATCACGACGTCAAGGCGCGGGTGCTCACCGAGCTCGATGCGATCCTTGGTCCGGAGGCGATCCTCGCGAGCACCACCTCCTCGTTGTCTGTGGAGCGCCTCGCCAAGGCCAGCGGGCGCTCCGACAGGTTCCTCGGACTGCACGTGTTCAACCCGGTCACCAAGATGCAGCTGATCGAGCTGATCTTTCCCGATGCGGCGAGCGCGGACACGCAGGCGCGCGCGCTCGCGCTGTGCGAGACCTTCGAGAAGACCCCCGTGGTGGTCCCCGACGTGCCCGGGTTCGTGGTGAACCGCCTGCTGTTCCCGTACCTCTTCAGCGCGGTGAGGCTGCTGGAGGAGACGGGGATGGAGGCGCAGGACATCGACACGTGCATGAAGCTCGGGGCGGGCCACCCGATGGGGCCGCTCGCGCTGCTGGATCTGGTGGGACTGGACGTGTCTAAGGCGATCGGGGAGATGCTGGGGGAGCGTGTGCCGGCGCGGATCGAGCAGCTGATCGGAGAGGGCGCGCTGGGGCGCAAGAGCGGGCGGGGATTCCACAGCTACTGAGAACCCCCTCGCGAGGCGCTCCGCCGTGTTCAGTTCCCACTTTGCGCAAGAATTTTCTTATGGAGCCACACTTTTAGGTTTGCTTCAGCAAGGGTGTGGATACTCACAGTGCGACACAGATCGCAACGCACATCCGCCTCCTCCCAGTGCACACGCTCCGGTCCGCTCCCCCCGCGGGCCGGACGTGTGTCTGGGAGGTTTTTTTATATGAGTTCATGGCCTCGTCATAGCCTCGCCTATGAGCCGTTGCCATCGCGGACCTCGATCTCCCGCGGAGGGAGGGAGCGGCGCTCGCGGATGCGCACGGACTCGATGCGGTTCTCGCGCACGGACTCCACGCGGATCGAGAAGGGGCCGGCGGTGACGGTGTCCCCGCGGCGGGGCAGGCGCCCGAGCTCGGCGAACACGAAGCCCCCGACGGAGTTGTAGGCGTCGCTGTCCACGGGCAGGCCGCACGCCGTGGTCGGCGAGGTCGGTGACGGCGACGTGGCCACGCACGAAGAGGTCCCCGTCGGGCAGCCGGCGCACCTCGCCGGCCGCGGGATCGGTCTCGTCGGCGATCTCTCCGACGACCTCCTCGATGATGTCCTCGACGGTGACGATCCCGGCAACGCGACCATACTCGTTGACGACGACCGCCAGGGAGGTGCGTTGGCGCTGCAGATCGGCGAGGAGGTCGTCGAGGGGCTTGGTCTCGGGCACGATCGGCGCGTCGTGCACAACCGCCTGGAGGGAGGCGCGGGGTCCGTCGTCCATCAGGCGGCGCGCGAGCGCACTGGCGTGCACGAGCCCGCGCACGCGGTCGCGATCCTCGCCTTCGGTGACGACGAGCCGGGTGTGGCCGGAGGAGATGCAGAGCTTCAGCGCGGTCTCGACGTCACGGGAGATGTTGACGGTGATGACGGCGGGGCTGGGGGTCATCACCTGGCGGGCCTCCTGCTCATGCAGGTGGAAGACGCCGGTGAGCATCCCCGCCTCGCCGGGGTCGAGGTGGCCGCCGGCGTGGGACTCGGCGATCAGGCGCTTGAGCTCATCGGGGGAGCCGCCGCCGGGCTCGTGGCCCATGTTGACTCCGAACACCTTGAGGATCCGCGCGGAGATTGCGGTGATCGCGCGGATGATGGGGCGGAAGAGGACGCTGAACCCCTGCAGGGGGCGGGCGATGCGGCGAGCGACGCTCTCGGCGCGGTCGATGGCGTAGAACTTGGGGACCATCTCCCCGAAGATCGAGCTGCACGGAGATGACGATGGCGTAGGCGATCACCACGGAGATCACCACCGCGACATCGTGGGAGATCCCACCGCCGAATGCGCTCTCCAGCGCGTGGGCGAGCGTGGGGGTGGCGAGGGCGCCGATCCCGATCGAGGTCATGGTGACGCCGATCTGGACGGCGGAGATGTACTCGTTGATGCGCTCCAGCTGGCCGAGGGCGAGCGTGGCGCCGCGCATACCCTGCTCGCGCATCACCTCCAGGCGCGCGCGGCGAGAGCGCACGAGGGCGTACTCGGCGATCACGAAGAACGCGTTGATGGCGACCAGAAGGGCCGCGAGGATTAGCTTCAGCGCCGTCACGCGCGATTGCGAGGGGCAGCGGGCTTAGGGCCCACCGGGATCAGCCCTTGGGCGCTGCGACTTCGGGGAGGTTCGTCTTCGTCGTTCATCGGCGTCCGACGCCCCAACCGTAGCAGGGGGGGCGGTCGGGTTTGGGGCCCGTCAAGCCGTATCCGACGGTCCGCCATCTACGGCTGGAGAAACCCTGACAGCGTTTATGCGGGCGCTCAGGCGAGCCCGTCGATCTGCCGGGCGAGCGCGAAGTCGGCCTCGGTGAGCCCACCCTGGGAGTGGGTGGAGAGCTCGAGGCGCACCTTGTTCCAGCCGTGCAGGAGGATGTCGGGGTGGTGGTCGGCGGCCTCGGCGAGATCGGCGACGCGGTTGACGAAGGCGATCGCCTGCGCGAAGTCCGCGAGCTTGTACTCGCGCACGATCGAACTCCCGTCGCGGGCCCACTCGCTGCCCGCGAGGCGCTGCTCGATCTGCTCGTCGCTCAATCGGCTCATCACTGGCCCGGGACGACAAGCTGGGGGCCGGGCGCGAGCGATTCCACCTCGCTCGACTTCGCGGTCGCGATCGAACCGGCCACGGAGGCGGCGGCGATCGCTGCGCAGCCGGCCAGCGCAAGCGCGGGTGCGCGATAGCGGTCGCCGAGCTGGAGCACAAGCGTCGCAAGCGCGCCGGCGATCAGGCCGCCGATGTGGCCGCCCCAGGAGATGCCGGGGAGGGTGAAGCTGATGAAGAGGTTGAGGAGTATCAAAGCGCCGATGCCGCTCTGCATGACGGGAATCTGGCGAGCGCGCATCTCCACCGCCGCGGCCCCCATCAACCCGAAGACGGCTCCGGAGGCGCCGACGGTGAGCGCGTGGGGCGACACGAGGAGCGCGCCGAAGGATCCCGCCAGCAGGGACGTGGCGTAGACGACCCCGAACTTGAGGTGTCCGAGCGCGGGCTCGAGCATCTGGCCGAGGATGTAGAGGATCCACATGTTGAAGCCGATGTGGAGGATGTTCTCGTGCAGGAAGCCACTCGTGAGGAGCCGCCACCACTGCCCATACGCGACACCCTGATTGGCGAGCGCAGGAAATTCACTGCTCCCGAGCAGTGCGCCCTTTCCGTAGATCGTGCCGGCTCCCCCACCGCTGGTCACAGTCAGTCTTCCCTCCGCCAGGTAGGCGATCACGTTGATCGCGATCAGCGCGTAGGTCACACGCGGCACGGCGGCCATATCCCGCATCCGCACAACCTTGGTCCGCTGGCGAGCGCAGTCGGGGCAGCGCATCCCCACCTGGGTGGGGGTCATGCAGTCGGGGCAGATGGGCCGCCCGCAGGAGGAGCAGGAGACGGCCGTCTCACGAGATGGGTGGCGGTAGCAGGTTGCCATGGGCGGGCAAGCCTACCTGCCTGGCACCTGGATCCGTTGCGGAGCACCTGTTCGGAGCAGAGCTGGGAGCGCATCTTCTGCAACCCGAGCCGCATGCGGCCCTTGATCGTTCCCACCGGGACGTCGAGCACCTCGGCTATCTCGGAGTGGGTGAGGCCGCCATAGTAGGCGAGCTGGATCACGCGGCTCTGCTCGGGCGGCAGACACACGAGCGCGGCGCGGACCTCGCGCGCTTCGTCGCGGCGGCCGACCTCCTGCTCGGTGCGCTCGACCGCCTCCAGCTGCTCCTCGATGCCCTCGTCGCTGACCCAGCCGCGATCGCGGACCATCCGGAGGCGCAGCGCATCGATGGCGCGGTTGTGCACGATGCCCAGCACCCAGGTGCGCACGCTCCCGCGTGCGCGGTCGTAGCGCGCTTCGCTGCGCCACAGGGAGAGGAAGGCCTCTTGGACCACATCCTCGGCGAGCGTCTGCTTTCGGCACATGCGAAAGGCGAGCGAGAAGGCGGCGCCGGCGTGACGTTCGTAGACGACGGCGAGGGCAGCCGCGTCTTTCTCGCGCGCGAGCTGCATGAGCTCCTCGTCGGCAAGAGTGCGCAGGATGGCTGAGGCGGCCTCGGCGGAGCGCTTGTAGCGGGCCATATTTGACATTGGAATGCGGTGCTAAAGCCACAGATCGGAGGGTCCGCGGCTGATTCATCCGAGTCAACCACCTCCATCGGATGGACTTAACCGAATACCAGAATAGTTCAGCGGACGCTCAGCCGCCCCGACTGGCCCGACCGGACTTAGGGCCTATCCCTCTAGGCTCGCACGCCTGGATACGGCCGATGGCCTTCGCGATGCGTTGTCCTCGGGCTCGACGTGGGCCCACCACGCCTTCGCCCTTGCGTCCTCGCCTCGCTCGACCCTCGACCGCCCCCGACGCACGCCCCTATCGGGATAGGCCCTTAGTAGTGCTTTGGTAGCTTCCTGGTAGGAGTTCGTGGTGGTCACGGCGAACCCTCCTGGCATTGGTTGTCCGATGCTTGGAGGTCATGATGGTGGCTGTGGCAGTGGCAGGCTCCTTGGAGGAGGTGGATGGTCTGTTGGTGGTTCGTGAGCGCTTGGAGGCGTTTGGGATCGAGGTGCTGGGCGAGGCTGTGAACCGGCCGGTGCAGTTGCGCAACGGTGGGTTGTATCTGCGTGGGCTGATCGAGGATGGTGCTCGCAAGTCGCTTGAACCGATGGTCGCCAGGCTGGGTGGTGAGGCTGACTATGAGAGCTTGCAGCAGTTCATGGCGGTGAGTACGTGGGACCCGGTGCTGGTTGTGCGTGCCGTGGCCGAGCGGGTCGCGCCTGAGATCGATGTGCAGGCGTGGGTGTTGGATGACACGGGGTTCCCCAAGGACGGGAAGCGCTCGCCGGGGGTCAAGCGCCAGTATTCGGGCACGCTGGGGAAGATCGGTAGCTGTCAGATCGGTGTCTCGGTGCATGCGGTCGGCACGAAGGGCACGGTCCCGTTGGGGTGGGCGCTGTACCTGTCCGAGGAGTGGTGCGAGGACCCTGGGCGTCGAGCGAAGGCGAAGATCCCCGAGGAAGTCGAGTTTCAGACCAAGCCTGAGCTGGGGGTGGATCTGATCGAGCGCGCCGCGGGATGGAAGATCGCCAAGGCGCCCGTGCTCGGCGACCAGGCTTACGGCGATAACACCGTGCTGCGCAAGCGCCTGCACGACTCAGGGCTTCAGTACGTGCTGTCCGTGGGCGCCGAGACGAAGGTGTTCAAGCCTGGCACGACGTTCACGGTCCCGGAGCGCCAGGGCGCCACGGGCCGCCCGCGCAGCCGGCCGCGTCCTGACCGTGACCCGGTCGCGATCGCCCAGTTGGTCGCCGATCTCCCGGATGAGCAGTTCCAGACCGTCACGTTTCGCGATGGGCCCGACGGCGAGGAGCCCGTCACTTCGCGCTTCTGCTTCGTGCGCGTCCGCGCCGCCAACCACGCCGAGAAGCGCACACCGTGGCCACCGCGAGAGGAGTGGCTGATCGCCGAGTGGCCCGAAGGCCACGATCAACCGAGCGACTACTGGATCTCGAACCTACCCGAGGACACCCCGCCCGAGCAGCTCGCGCGGCTGGCCCGGCTGCGCTGGAAGATCGAGCTGGACTACAAACAGCTCAAGGGAGAGCTCGGCCTGGACCACTACGAGGGACGCTCCTACCTGGGCTGGCATCACCACACCGCGCTCGTCACCGCCGCCCATGGCTTCCTAACCCTGGAGCGGCAGAACCCAAAAGCCCCGCGGCCGGCCTGACCCTCCCCAGGGCAGTCCAACTGCTCCAGCCCATCTTCAAGTGCTGGACCGGCCGCTGCACCACCTGTCAGCAGACGATCGACCTCGACGACCTACCCCTCCACCGACCACCACAAGACGAGTGACAACCTACCAAAGCACTATTAGGATCGGTCGGAGGCCCCGGGCGTGCCGTCCAGGGGCCGCCCGCGCAAGCGGGCGCGCAGCACCACGAGCGCGAGACCGGCGGCGCCACCCACCACCAGTGCGGCGGCGGGCCGCGCCCAGTTGCGGAGATCGCGCATTGCGGAAAGCTCCCAGCCCTCCAGCTCCTCGGCGGCGAGCTCGGTGATGCTTGTAAGGGTCTCCTCAAGCCTCCCCATGAGGTCCTCGGGGGGCTCGACGGGGGCGAGCGCGCGGCGCAGCAGACTCTCCAGGCTGGGAACGACCTCGCTCACTGTGTCCTCGCGATCATTGGTTGGCCTCGGCCTCGGGCACATCCGTTACGAGCCCCTCCAGCTGCTTGATCGCGCGATGGATGAGGACCTTGGTGGCGCCGTCCGAGCGCCCGAGGGCGCGGGCGATCTCGCGGTTGTCCATATCCAGGGCGAAGCGCATGATCAGCGCCTCGCGACGGTCGTCGGGCAGCCGGCGAACCCCCGCGAGCACGCGGCTCAGCTCGTCGCGGGCCTCCACAAGGCTCTCGGTGGTGTGGGGAGCGCTCAGCACGGTGGTGTCCTCGATCGGCGAAGCCGGGTGACGGGAGCGGTCGCGATAGAGGTTGGCGGCGAGATTGTGGGCGATCCGGATCAGCCATGGGCGCAGGGGGCGCCCCCGGGACTCGCGCTGGGCGCGCTCGAAGTGGCGATAGGCCTGGAGGAAGGTCTGCTCCGTCAAGTCCTCGGCATCGTGGTGGTTGCCCACGCGGTAGTAGGCGTAGCTGTAGACGTCGCGCAGATGGGTGCGATAGAGCTCTGAGAACTCCTCGTCGAGCTGGACCTTGGGCTTGGGGCTGAGAGGGTGGCGCAGCCGGCTCCTGGCCGGCGAGCCGGGCCCCTCTTCTCCAGTCAGCTGCTCGGCCACACATTGCACCCTACCTCCGCGCCGCCCTGTTCAGGCAACACAAGCCTCCCGGTCCACCTCGCGGGGGCGGGCTCGGGCGGGCTCGTGGCGGGGGGAGGGCACACCACCGAGCCACTCCCACTGCAGGCTGACCCGCGCCCAGATGCGCTCTGTCACGGCCGCCCCCAGAGCGGGCGAGGGGCTTGGCACGGTCGGGAAGCGCAGCGGCGCCCCACAGCGGATGCTGACCCTGCGGGGGCGCACCCGCCAGCCGCGGCGGACGTCCTCGGTGCCGATCACGGCGATCGGCACGACGGGCGCACCGGTTTCCAAAGCCAGACGCCCCACGCCCCGGCGGGGAGCGCCGAGGGGGCCGAGCCGCACGCGGGTGCCCTCGGGGAAGATCACCACGCAATCGCCGCGAGCGAGGATCTCGCGGGCGGTGGCGATCGCGTCCTCGTCGCCGCGGCCGCGGTCGATCGGAAAGGCGCCGAGAGCGTTCAGCAGCCGGGCCTGCCAGGGTCTGCGGAAGAGCTCCCGCTTGGCCACGTAGTAGACGGGGCGGCGGGTGAGGGCCCCGATCACGAAGGGGTCGAGGAAGCTGCGATGGTTGGCGGCGAGCAGCAGGGGCCCTGAGCGCCGGAGATGCTCGGAGCCGATGCGCCTCAGGCGGAAGTAGACAAGGAAGCTGGGAAGCAGCACGATCCGGGCTGCCCAGTAGAGGACAGGGTTCACGCCGCGTGTGAGGGCGCGCTCGCGAAAGGGCTCCAGGTGACTGCCCACATGCTGGATACCCGCAAGCGCGGAGGCCGTTACAGTTGAGCGACATGTCGATCGACCGCGCCAAGACGATTCGCGGAGCCTTCGCCGGCGCGCTGGCGGCGGGCGTGTGGGCGGCGCAGATGCCTCTGGACAAGCGCGCGTTCGGCACGGACTTCGACGACGTGGAACTGCTTGGCAAGGCGGTCACCCGGGGGCGGGGGTGGCCTGTTGTGGGATGGCTCCTGCACCTGCAGAACGGGGCCATCTTCGGGGCGGCGTACGCCAACGTGGCCCCGCACGCGCCGCTGCCCTCGTGGGCGCGGGGACCGGCGGCGGGGATGGCTGAGAACCTCGCCACGTGGCCGCTGGTGGCGCTGACCGACCGCCTGCACCCCGCGCGCGAGGAGCTGCCGGCGGCATTCACCAACCTCAGGGCCCTGGCGCAGTCGACGTGGCGCCACCTGCTGTTCGGGGTCCTGCTGGGAGAGCTCGAGCGACGCATGAACGCGGACGACCGCACCGACCCGCCGGACTTCACCCAGTTCGTCTCCACCAACGGCCACGGCCGCCCCGAGCACCTCGCCGCGACCGGCTGAGGGAGCCCCCGATCTGGCGGCGGTACGATGCGAGCCTCACGCCGACGTAGCTCAGCTGGTAGAGCACCGCTCTTGTAAAGCGGATGTCGCCGGTTCGATCCCGGCCGTCGGCTCTCGTCTGTCTGTCGCCATGAACCTGTCTGGACGGGTCGCGCACCATCCGCGAAAAGGCTAGTGGACCAGAACGATCCTCTCCCACCCCGACGTCCACCGGTGAAACGGCGGGGTGGTCGGCGTCGGGCCGGCCGGAGTTCGCTTGACTGGAGTTCGCTCAACCGAACTTATGATAGAATCTGGCGTATGGACGAGCGCCTGCGAGGATTCGTCGGCCGTGAGACCGAGCTCGCCCGACTGCGCGACTGGCTCGGGGAGATCGAGCGATCCGGTCGCGGCAAGGCGATCGCCGTGCGCGGACGCCGGGCGGTGGGAAAGTTCACCCTCCTCGAAGAGTTCCTGCTGCGTGAGAACCCCCCCCATGCGTTCTTCGCGGCATCCAAGGATCAGCCATCCGGGGAGGCGCTTGCGGGATTCCTGGGCGAGCTCGAGCACAGCACGCTCCCGATCGCCGCCGAGCTCGCGGCCGGGGTGCGTCCGGACAGCTGGGAAGCCGCGCTGCGCCTGATCGCGACGAGCTGCGCCGGCGCCGGCCAATCCACGACGCTCACGCCGGCCTGCCTGGTGATCGACGAGCTGCCGTGGCTGTCCGAGCGTGAGCCGAGCATCGAAGGACTTCTGCAGACCGCCTGGGATCGCCATCTGGGGCGCCTGCCCATAATGCTCGTGCTGATCGGCTCCGACCTGCACATGATGGAGGCGCTCGAACGCTACGACAGGCCGTTGCACGGCCGTGTGGCGCCATTCGTGATCGAGCCGCTCAACCCCGCCGAGATGTCCAGCATGCTTCGCACCGACCCGGTCACCGCGCTCGACGCCTACTGCCTGCTCGGCGGCTTCCCGCAGCTGGCGGCGACATGGCGCAGCCGGGACACGGTGCGTCGATACCTCGAGCGCGAGCTGGACGACCCCACAACACCGCTGGTGGTGACGGGCGAGCGGGTGATGGCCGCCGAGCTGCCAGCCAACTCCGCGCCCCGCGCGGTGATCACCGCGATCGGCGCGGGCGACACCGAGTTCACCAAGATCCTGAGCCGCGCGGGCGTCGGACGGACAAGCCTCAGCGCCGCACTCAAGACACTCGCGCAGAAGCGCATCGTCAGCCGCCAGACGCCATTCGCCCACAGGCACGAGGCGAAGCTCAGCCGCTACACGATCGCGGACCCCTACCTGCGCTTCTGGCTTCGGTTCATCGCCCCGAACCTGCCGCTGATCGAACGCCGCCGCGGCGATCTGGTCGTGCAGCGCATCATGGACAGCTGGAGCGCATTTCGCGGCCGCGCCATCGAGCCGATCGTGCGCACCAGCATCGAGCACATGCTCCCCGACGAGCGCTTCGGCAAGGCGAACTTCCTCAGCGCGTACTGGACCCGCACCAACAACCCCGAGGTTGACCTCGTCGGCCACGACGACGACCGCCGACCGCAGAGGGCCGAGTTCGTCGGATCGATCAAGTGGAGGGAGACCGCGCCCTTCTCGCGCGATGACGCCGCCGAGCTGGCAGCCGTGTGCGCGCGGGTTCCGCTCACAGACAACGCAACCCTGCTCGTGGGTGTATCCAGGAGCGGCTTCTCCCCCCACGCCAAGCTCGACATCGAGCTCGGCCCCGATGAGCTGCTGCGCGCCTGGAGGACCGACCGTCCCCGGAGCACCTGAGCCCATCCGTGCCCCGCACCGGCCCCGTGATCCGCCCGGGCCAGGCGGCGAACACCGCGTGTTCGTGCGACCCATCCCCATTCGACACTTCCCAACTGCCACCCGAGCCGCTGCTTGCGGTGGGTCCGGCGCCATTGGACTGTCCCCCATCCGACCCGCCGGGCCGACTCGATTCATCGTCTTGACCGAGGCGGTCTCCCTGCTTCATGCCACCTCCCGGTCCGGATTTCTTCCCCTGCTCTCCCTCGCCTTCCCGGCTCGATCGATTCGTCGGATAGACGAAAAGGCTAGTGGACCAGGACGATCTTCTGCCATACCGCGCCGGAGCTCGTCAGGCTCAGCTCCGCCTCGCGCACCACCGCTCCGGCGGTCAGCGCGGTTGTTTCGCAGCCCTGCCGCTGGTTGTCCTCGTTGTCTGTGTTCTGTTCGTCGCCTTCGTCGCCTTCGCTCTGCTGATGGTCCTCCCCGCTCCAGACGCCGCTGGAGGAGGGCTGCGAAGGCAGAGCGCCGTGCTCGCCTTCCTGGCCGCCGGAGGCATCGTCTCCCCCGCCCTGGTCGTCCCCGCCGGTGCTCGTCGGAGGAGTGGCGGGCAGGCAGATGAGCCCTGTGCGTTCGGTGACCTGACCACTCACCCTGGTGCCGCCGTTCAGTGCGATCGTCAGTACCCCGTTTTCGAGGGTGAGCACCTTCCCCGCCGTTTCACCGGTGGATGTCGGGGTGGTCGGCGTCGGGCCGGCTGGAGCGGCGCCGGCGCCCGCGAGCCCGCTCGTCGAGCCGGACCCCGTGCCCGATGGCACGGTCGGATCGCCGAACCTCACCAGACGATCGTGCTTGGCCCGCCGCGCGTGCCGGCGAGCGTGTTGGGCGGCGTGGCGACCGTGCCCGTGGTGAGCCGCGTGGCGCAATCCCGGGCGCGGTCAGAAGCATCGCCGGAGCCACCAAAGCTAGGACGATCCGTTTCATGGTCAACCTCCTTGCCGCACCGTGAGCGCGGTCGATTGGCTTGCCTGGCACGTCTCCCGTCGGGTAGACGACCCGTTGGACACATCACATGAGCCAAGCTCACGCGACTATCGACAAAAATTGGAGCGATCCCATAGGCGGAGCGTGCATTTCATCCGTAGTCGGCC
This sequence comes from uncultured Solirubrobacterales bacterium, assembly GCA_963813765.1. GTDB lineage: Bacteria > Actinomycetota > Thermoleophilia > Solirubrobacterales > Solirubrobacteraceae > Palsa-744. The sequence continues at coordinate 437,007 of CAWFAB010000004.1, read as the reverse complement.
GCGATTCGCGTGCGGCTCACCACGGTGGGCGCACCGTCCTCGGCGTGCGAGTCTGGGTATGAGCGTCCATACGCGCCAACGCGCCCCCCGTCATGCCCGCCAACCACCGCTCATATAGAGAGCCGCTCCACAGTTCGTGAGAGGTGATCGCAGGTGATGCAGGACGAGGGTCAGGGAAGCCCCACCCGCGATGGCAGATTGCGGTGCCGGCTTTGCGGGGATGTGATCGGCGTCTACGAGTCGTTGGTCGTGTTGCTCGGCGGCCATCCGCTGCGCACCTCGCTCGCGGCCGAACCGAGCCTTGCCAGCGCGGTCGGTGACGCCTATCACGGGAGTTGCTATGACACCGGGAGCACCGATCCGGGGTAGGCCGCGGCAGGTGCCAAACTTCACAAACTTCACGCGAGCACCCTGACGATCGCACCTTAGCGTACTGCGACCTGGTCACGCCGAGGCCGTCCCCGGGGGGGCGGCCTCGGTCGTTGTTGGTACCTACGCGGCGATCGCCCGCGCCCGCAGGTGCGCCCCCACCTTGCGCTTGACCCGCTGCAGGGCGTTGTCCACGGTCTTGGTGTCGCAGGAGAGCCGCACGCCCACCTGCTCATAGGAGCAGCCATCCAGGTAGAGGGAGAGCACGCGGCTCTCGAGCTCCGAGAGAGCCGTGGAGAGGCAGCCCACCAGCGAGCGCAGCTCCTCGGAGGAGATCACCTGGTTGGCGGGGTCATGCACCGACGGACCGGGGAGCATCTGGTCGAGGGTAGGCACGTCCTCGCCGCTCGCGGCGGGGGTAGAGGAGAAGGAGACGTACTGGTTCAGCGGAGTGTGCTTGTTGCGGGTCGCGGTCTTCACCGCGGTGATGATCTGGCGGGTGATGCACAGCTCGGCGAAGTTGCGGAAGCTCGACTCGCGGTCGGTGCGAAAGTCGCGGATCGCCTTGTAGAGGCCGACCAGACCCTCCTGGATCAGGTCGTCGGAGTCTCCCCCCGCGAGGAAGTAGGAGGAGGCCTTCAGGCGCACGAAGCCGTGATAGCGGCGCACCAAGCGCTCGTACGCGGTGCGGTCCCCCTGCTTGGCCAGGGCGATCAGAAAGCCATCATCGACCTTGACCTCAGAGTGAGGGTTACTGGAGATACGTGCCACGAGCAGGTCCTTTCTCGGACTGCGAACAGTCCGGATCGCTCAGTGGCGCACTCCTCCCCCGGCGCCAAAGCTATTGAAATCAACTACTGGGTCAAGCTTAGGTTCAGCGTTACGCACGTGAGGTTCGCACAGTTATGGAGCGTTGTCAAGGGCGCGGCGGCGATTTTGCAAGATCTCGTACAGGATCGCCGCGGCCGCGGTGCTCACCCCCAGCGATTCGATCCGCCCCAGCAGCGGCAGCGAGATCAGCTCGTCGCACGCCCCTGCCACCCGCGGGCGCAGGCCGCGGCCCTCGCTGCCCAGCACCAGCACCACTCCGCCGCGGTAGTCCGGTCGGTCGTAGGGCACCGCCTTGGGCTCGGCGCTCGCGCCGTAGGACCAGCACCCCGCCTCGCGTGTCTGTGCGAGGAAGTCGGCGAGGTTGCGCACCCTCGCCACCCGCAGGTGCTCGACGGCGCCCGCCGATGCCTTGCAGACCGCGGGCGTCACCTCGGCGGCGCGCCGTTCGGGGATCACCACCCCAGTTGCGCCCGCGCACTCCGCGGTGCGGCAGATCGAGCCGAGATTCTGCGGGTCCTGCACCTGGTCGAGCGCCACGATCAGGGTGTCATCCGCGGCGAGCAGCTCCTCGGCTGAGACGTAGGGATAGCCACCCGCCTGCGCGCAGAGGCCCTGGTGGTCGGGGGACCCGCAGCGACGCTCGATCTCCTCCCCGGAGGCGATCCGCACGCCGACCCCCGCAAGCCACGGCTCGCGCGCGGCGCCTGTGGTGGCCCACACCTCCCCCACGCTCCGCGCACGAGCACCGCGCAGGGCCTCCTTCACGGGGTTGCGGCCGTAGAGGATCACTGCGGCAGCAACTCGAAGCCAGCGGGTCCGTCACGGACCTCCCAGCCCGCCGCGGCGATCTCCTCGCGTAGACGATCCGCGGCGGCGAAGTCGCGCTCCTCGCGTGCTCGCTCGCGTTGGTCGGCCAACTGCCGGACCCGGGAGGGCGCCTGCTCCGCTGGAGCAAGCAGTCCCTCCAGACCAAGCACGCCGAGCATCTTGCGCAGATGGGAGTCCCCGGGGGCCCGCCACATGGGGCCTGTCGCCTCGCGGATCCATTCATTGAGGAGGGAGAGTGCGCTCGGAGTGTTGAAGTCACGTGCCAACGCCTCAAAGAAACGCTCGCACAGCTCGTCGAGGTCAGAGGGGGAGGCACCCTGCGAGAGGCGCCGTCCCGCCTCGCGGATGCGATTCACGTTGGCCCGCGCCTGCTCCAGCACCGCCTCGGAGAACGCCAGCGGCTGGCGGTAGTGCCCTCCGATCAGGTACATGACGACCGCATCGCGCCCCCACCGCTCCGTCACCTCGTGCAGTGGCGCGATGTTGCCTACCGACTTGGCCATCTTCTCCCCGGTGAACTGGATCATGCCGTTGTGCACCCACATCCGCGCCAGCTCCTCCCCCCGCGCGGCGCGGGTCTGAGCCGCCTCGTTCTCGTGGTGTGGGAACACCAGATCCGAGCCGCCGCCGTGAATGTCGAAGCCAACACCCAGGCTGCTCTCCGCCATCGCCGAGCACTCGATGTGCCAGCCCGGCCGGCCAGGTCCCCAGGGCGAGTCCCAGAAGGTGTCCTCCCCCTCCTTGTGCGCCTTCCACAGCGCGAAGTCCAGAGGGTCGTGCTTGCGATCCGATCCCTCCACGGGCTCGCCCTGGTCCATGTCCTCCAGGTGACGGTGTGAGAGCGAGCCATAGTCGGAGTCGGAGCGCACGCCGAAGAACACGTCGCCGCCGCTCTCGTATGCATGGCCCCGCTCGATCAGAGCTTCGATGTACTCGACGATCGGCTCCATCGTCTCAGAGGCCAAGGGCTCCTCATCCGGGCGCCCCAACCCCAGAGCGTCGGTGTCGGCGCGGTAGAGCGCGGTCATCTCCGCCGCCAGCTCGGCGCTGGGACGACTCTGCGCGCGCGCGGCGTCGTAGATCTTGTCGTTGACATCGGTGATGTTGACCACGAGCTTCACCCCATGCTCCTCGTGCTCGAGGAAGCGCTTCATCAAGCTGAAGATCACGAACGGGCGGGCGTTGCCGATGTGGATGCGGCTGTACACCGTGGGGCCGCACACGTAGATGCCCACCCGGCCGGGGTCGCGCGGCTGCAGCGGCATCACCTCGCCGGTGCGGGTGTCGTGCAGGCGGATCCGGCGCATCGCGCGCGAACCCTAGCGGCTGCGCAGGCTCGCGACTGCCAGCGCCGCGACGCCCTCGCCACGCCCGACGAAGCCCATGCCCTCACCCGTGGTGGCCTTCACGTTCACGCGCACCGCCGCCAGGCCCAGCGTCCGGGCGAGGCGCTCGCGGATCTCCTGGCGGTGGGGAGCTAGCTTGGGCGACTCCATCACCACAGTGCAGTCGACGTTCACCACTTCGAGGCCCGCCGCGATCACGGTGGTGAGGACTGTTTCCAGCAGCACCAGCGAATCCGCGTCGCGGTAGCGCTCCTCGGTGTCGGGGAAGTGCTCGCCGATGTCCCCCAGGCCCGCCGCGCCGAGCAGCGCGTCGATCACCGCATGGGTCAACACGTCCGCGTCCGAATGCCCCTCCAGACCACGCTCGTGAGGTATCTCCACGCCGCCGAGGATCAGCTGCCGGTCGGCGGCGAAGCGGTGACAGTCGTAGCCGATCCCGCTGAGGCTCATTTGGGATCGTCCACGTGAGTTGCTTGCACCCTGGGCATGTGGGCGCTGGCCGATCTTCGATCGGTCATCCTGTTCCGCGTCGGCGCGGCGCGCTCCTCCTGGGGCGCCCTCATCGCACGCCGGGTGGGTGGGGTTCTATTCTCTCGAGGCGCCGGGCGCGGCGCTCGAACACGCACAGCTCCCCCACACCGAGGCGCTCCAGCAGCTCCAGCGCCTGCTCGTAGTCCGCGCCCACGTCCTCGGGGCGGTGGGCGTCGCTGGAGAGCGCCACCGGGGCGCCCGCCTCCAGGCACATCTCCAGAAACGCGGGAGCCGGGTAGATCTCCCCCGCGCGCTTGCGCAGGCCCGCGGTGGAGACCTCCACCGCGATCCCCGACTCGGCGATGCCCTCGATCGCGAGCTCGTAGTAGCGGCGCAGATCGCCCTCCGGCAGCGGATGATTCGATCCCCCCACCACCTCCCCCAGGGCGGGGCGGGCGGGGCTCCAAACCTTCACGAGGTCGGGGTGCGCGAGGATGTCGAACAGGCCGCTCCGCGCCGCCTCCCCGAGCGTCTGGAAGTAGCGCCGCCAGATCTCCTCCGCGCTGCGGCCGGTGGTCCAGATCCCGTACTCCTCCATATCGACCGCCTCGTCGCCCAGGAAGTGCACCGAGCCAACCACGTAGTCGAAGTCGTACCTTTCCAGCAGGCTCGCCATCCGATCCTCGGTCCCCGCCACGAAGTCGGCCTCGATCCCCAGCTTCAGATCGGTCTCCTCGCGTACGAACCGGCAGTACTCGTCGAGGTCGTCCACCGCGTTCTCGCGCCAGAACGGGTGCCGCCACACCTCCAGCGCCCGCCGGAAGCGGTGGATGTGCTCGGAGACCCCCAGCTCCGCGATCCCCCGCTCCTCGGCAACCTCTCGGTAGCGCTCCACGTTGGCGCTCGTGAAGTACGCCGCCGGGGTGGCGGCGAGATCGTCGGGACGCAGGTGGAGGTGGTAGTCGGTGAGCATCCGCGAGCGATTCAAGCAGGAAGCGTTTGGGCGAGCGACCGAGCTGGACTCGGAGGGCACTCAAGCATCGCGGGCAATCAGCAGCTCGGCCAGCGCGAGGTCCAGCGGGGTGGTCACCTTGAGGTTCTCTCGGGGAGCCTCCACGATGACCACGTTCCCACCGGCGCGCTCCACCAGCCAGGCGTCGTCCGTCGCCCGAGCCAGCAGCTCGTCGGGCACATCCAATGCCCGCTCCAGCGAAGCGCGGCGGAAGACCTGCGGAGTCTGCACCGCCCACAGGTCCGATCGGTCGAGTGTCTCCAGCACCGCTCGCCCTCCGTCTACCCGCTTGACGGTGTCTGTCACGGGGGCAGCTGCGATCGCCGCGTCAACCCCCTCTCCAAGCGCCGCCGCGATCACTCGCTCGGCGAGCTCGCGTGTGAGCAGGGGGCGCGCCGCGTCGTGCACGAGCACCAGATCCGAGCCCCGCCCACTTCCGGCGGCGGCGAGCGCGAGGCGCACGGACTCCGAGCGCACCGCTCCCCCGGCGACCCCGATCGTGCCCGGGGGTGCGCTGGCGCCGGGGGGCAGCGCCACCACGATCCGCTCGATCGAGGGGACTTCGCGCAGAACGTCCACGCTCCACTGCAACAGGGGCCGGCCGGCGAGCTCGGCGAGCGCCTTGGGAGCACCCGCCCCGAGGCGCTCGCCCCGGCCCGCGGCGAGGATCAGAGCGACGGTCACGGCGAGGGACACACGGTGGAAGGCGCACTGTGCGGCGAGGGGAACACGGGAGGAGCACTGTCGCGCACGCGGCAGGTGCGACTGCCGCGTGCGCGAAAGCCCCGCTACTCGACCATCGCCAGCCTGCTGGACGCCGAGTTGGCGAGCAGCTCGTCCAGGTAGCCTTCGGCCTCGTCCTCGTCCTTGTCGAGCGCGTACATCAGCTCCGAGGCGAGGATCTTCTTGGCGCGCGTGAACATCTGCTTCTCGCCGGTGGAGAGGCCCTTTTCGCTCTCGCGCAGCGCGAGGTTGCGCACGACCTCCGCCAGCTCGTAGATGTCGCCGGTCTTGATCTTGTCGCGATTGTGCTTGAACCGGCGGTTCCAGTTCTTGGGCATGTCGGAGACTTCGTCCTGGAGCACGTCCAGCACCTTCTTGACGGTCTCCTCGTCGATCACCCTGCGCAGGCCGGCAAGACCGGCGTTCTCCGTGGGGACCTTGACCGTCATGTCGTTGTGGAGGATCTTGATCGTGAGGTACTCGCGACACTCGCCCATCACTTCCATCTCCTCCTTCTTGAGGACCTTGCCAGCACCGTGATGGGGATAGACCACGTGGTCCCCCAACTCGAACTCGATGCACTCATGTTCGGTGACGACCTCGAGATCCTCGATCAGCTCGGCTTCGATTACTTGGGGAATGGTTGTCCTCCTTTTTGTGGGGTCCGCCTGGGGGCGGCCTTGGCTTCAGGCTGCAAGCTTCATGCTGCGAGCTTCATGTCTGCAAATAACGGTCCACGAGGTTGATCTCCTGTAGGCGACGAAGGCCCTCGCGGATATCCTTCGCGCGTATCTCCCCCACCCCCTCGATCGCCTCGAGCTCGGCGTCGGTGGCGGCCAGCAGCTCGTCCAGACCGCCGAACTCCTTGATGATCTCGCTCACCACCAGCTTCGGCAGCCTGGGGATGCGCCCCAGGGTGCGGTAGCCGCGTGGCGATACGGGGTAGTCGAGCGTGTTCAGCTTGCGGTCGTACCCGAGCAGCTCCGCCAGACGCCCGAAGTCGAGCAGGTCCTGGTGACCCAGCCGCCCCATCTCCTCCAGGGCGGAGGCGAACGCCTCGTCGGAGTAGCTCGCCAGGTAGTCCTGCACGAGCGCCGCCTTTTCGGAGGCGGTGCCCACCATCGTCTCCTCCAGCTGCATCTCAATCAGGCGTCCCTCGGTCCCGAGCTCGACGATGTAGCGCTCGATCTCCACCGCCATGCGCGTCACCAGCTCCGAGCGCTGGAGCACGGTGAGCACGTCGTGCAGCGTGACCCCGCCCTCGAACTCAAGGGCCGTGAGCCGCGTGGATACCTGATCGAGGCGGGTGCGGTACTTCTCGAGGGTTGCGAGCGCCTGGTTGGCCTTGGCAAGCACCACCGGGATGTCCTGGAGGATGCATTTGGTGCCGCCCACGTACAGCGAGACCACCTCGCGGCGCTGGGAGATAGCGATCACGAGCGCCTCGGTCTGCTTGGAGATGCGCTCAGCGGTGCGGTGGCGGGTGCCCGTCTCCTGGGTGAGGATCGTGGGGTCGGGCATCAGCTGGACGTTGGCCAGCGCGATCTTGGTGGAGTTGGCGTTGAGGATGATCGCCCCATCCATCTTCGCCACCTGGTAGAGAAGGGCCGGGGAGTAGTCGATGTCGAGCTTGATCCCCCCCGAGAACAGGAAGCTCAGCTCCTCGGGGTCGCCGATCACGATCAGCCCCCCGGTGCGAGCGTGCAGGATGTTCTCCATCCCCTCCCTCAGCGCCGTCCCGGGCGCGACCATCTCCAGCGCCTTCACCAATCCCGGCTCCGGGCGAGCTTCGGTATCGAAATCTTCGCCTGATCGTGGAGCCACAACCAGGTATTTTACGGCATTTAGACGGGATTTAGCGTCTCCTCACGCCGCCGCCCTGGCGGGCATGCGCTGCTCCCTTGGCAGCACCTGGGCGAGCGCCTCCCTGAGCGTGGCGACCTCGCGCGCGCCCGAGCCGCTGCCCACGGGGGCGACCACCCCGCCAAGCCCATGCCTGGCGGCCTCCTGCAGACGGCGCTCGGGGTGCCCGACCCAGCGCAGCTCCCCCGTCAGGCCGAGCTCGCCGAAGCACGCGCAGGGGGCGCTTCCGGCACCGCCGGTGAGGCCGGTGGTGGGCACACCACGGCTCGCGCTCGCAACCGCAAGGGCGATCGCAAGGTCAACTCCGGGCTCGTCCACGCGCACCCCCCCGACCACGTTGACGAACACATCCGCCCCGCCCGTCCCCACGCGACCGTGACGGGCGAGGATCGCGAGCACCAGCGCCAGGCGGTTGCGATCGAGGCCCGAGGCCACCCGCCGGGGCTGCTCGAGCTCCGAGGGCGCGACCAGCGCCTGGACCTCCACGAGCAGCGGCCGCGATCCCTCCATCGCGGCCAGCATCACGCTGCCGGGAGCACGCGTGGCCTGCGCGACGAACCGCGCCGAGGCGTCGAGCACCTCGACCAGCCCGCCCTGACGCATCTCGAACAGTCCCGCCTCGTTGGTGGAGCCGAAGCGGTTCTTCAACGCGCGCAGCTCGCGGTAGGGGCGCTCGCGCTCGCCTTCGAACTGGAGCACGCAGTCCACGAGGTGCTCGAGCACCCGCGGGCCCGCGAGCGCGCCGTCCTTGGTTACGTGCCCCACGAGGATCGTCGCAATGCCCCGCGCCTTCGCGAGCTCCATCACACGCACCGCCACCTCCCGCACCTGGCCAACCGAGCCCGGGGCTCCTGAGAGCTCCCCCGCGTGGAGCGTCTGCACGGAGTCGATCACGCACGCCTCCGGCGCGTGCGAGCCGAGCACGTCGAGCACCGCGTCGAGATCCGTCTCCGCCACGATCGGCACCCCCAGCGCGCCAGGGCCGAGGCGCTCCGCGCGCAGCCTCACCTGCGCGGGGGACTCCTCCCCGCTGACGTACAGCGTGCGCCGCCCCAGTCCCGCGAGGTGCCCGAGCACCATGTTGGTGAGCGTCAACTTGCCGATCCCCGGCGCGCCCCCGAGCAGCACCACCGAGCCGGGCACGAGGCCCCCGCCGAGCACCCGGTCGAGCTCCCCAATGCCAGTGGGCAGGCGCTCCATCGGCTCCACGCCGACCTCTGCGAGCCTGACCGGCTCCGCTCGCCCGGGCCGATCTCCGTTCGCGCGCGAGCGGCTCCCACCACTGCGAGCGCCCCGCCCGTGTGTGCCACGACCGCCCGGCCCCCCAGCCGCCGGCGCGCGCTCCTCGACAAGGCTGTTCCACGCCTCGCAGCCCTGGCACTGCCCGTGCCACTGGGCCGATTGGATACCGCACTCAGAGCAGACGTAGACCGATTGGGCGCGAGGCACCCGCCCACACTACGGGTCTATGGGGACGGCTCCTCGGGCTCGACGGCGTGCGCTTGCTCCCCGTCGCCCTCCCCCTCGGGGAGGTCCTCGCCTGCGGGCAGCTCGCCGCCGCCGCCTTCGGCGCCGACGCCGACGGGGGTCTTCTGCTTCTTGGGCTTGACGATCGTGAGGCGCACCTCGCCCTCCTCGTCCTCCGCGGCGGGGTTGACCACGACCGTGGCCCCCGGGATGACCTGCTCGCGCAGCACGAAGTCCGCGAGCGGATCCTCGATGTAGCGCTGGATCGCGCGACGCAGGGGGCGGGCGCCCATCGCGGGGTCCCAGCCCTTCTCGACGAGCAGTTCCTTGGCGGGATCGGTCAGCTCCAGCTGCAGCTCGCGTTCGGCCATCGACGCGCGGATCCGCAGCAGCAGCAGCTCGACGATCTGCTTGATTTCGTCCTTCCCGAGCTTGTGGAAGACGATCACGTCGTCGATCCGGTTGAGGAACTCGGGCCGGAAGACCTTCTTCAGCTCGCCCGTGATGCGGTTCTTCATGTCGTCGTAGGTGATCCCCGTCTCGTCGTCGGAGACCGCGAAGCCCAGCGGCGTGTTGCGCGCGATCTCCTGGGCGCCGATGTTCGAGGTCATGATCACGATCGCGTGGCGGAAGTCCACGGTGCGGCCCTGGGCGTCGGTGAGCCGCCCGTCCTCGAGGATCTGCAGCAGGATGTTGAAGACGTCGGGGTGGGCCTTCTCGATCTCGTCGAGCAGCAAGACGCAGTAGGGCTTGCGCCGCACCGCCTCGGTCAGCTGGCCGCCCTCGTCGTAGCCGATGTAGCCCGGGGGCGAGCCCACGAGGCGGGAGACGGCGTGCTTCTCCATGTACTCGGACATGTCGATCCGCACCATCGAGTCCTCGTCGCCGAACAGGAACTCCGCGAGCGTCCGCGCCAGCTCGGTCTTGCCGACGCCCGACGGTCCGAGGAAGATGAACGAGCCGGTCGGCCGCTTGGGGTCCTTCAGGCCCGCGCGCGAGCGGCGGATCGCCTTGGAGATGACCTCGACCGCGGGGTGCTGGCCGATCACGCGCTTGTGCAGTTCCTCCTCCATCCGCATCAGCTTCTGGGTCTCGGCCTCGGTCAGCTTGAACACGGGGATGCCGGTCCACATCGAGACGATTTCGGCGATCTCCTCCTCACCGACCGCCGGGCGCTCGCGGGTCTCGCCGGCTTCCCACTCTTCCTCGAGCTCGCGCTTGCGGTGGGTGTACTTGCGCTCCTTGTCGCGCAGCGCCGCGGCCTTCTCGAACTCCTGCGCCTCGATCGCGGCCTCCTTTTCGCGCCGCGTGGTTTCGATCTGCTCTTCGAGCTCGCGGTTGGCGGGAGGCGAGGTCATCGACTTGATCCGCATCCGCGAGGCGGCCTCGTCGATCAGGTCGATCGCCTTGTCCGGAAGGAAGCGGTCGGAGATGTAGCGGTCCGCGAGTTCGGCGGCCGCGCGCAGGGCGTCGTCGGTGATCTGCACCTTGTGGTGCTGCTCGTAGCGGTCGCGCAGCCCCTTGAGGATCTCGACGGTCTGGTCGATCGAGGGCTCCTCCACACGGATCTGCTGGAAGCGGCGCTCGAGGGCGGAGTCGCGCTCCAGGTACTTGCGGTACTCGTCCAGCGTGGTCGCGCCGATCGTCTGCAGCTCACCGCGGGCGAGGGCTGGCTTGAGGATCGAGGCGGCGTCGATCGCGCCCTCCGCGGCGCCCGCGCCGACGAGGTTGTGGAGCTCGTCGATGAACAGGATGATGTCCCCGCGCTGGGTGATCTCCTTCATCACCTTCTTCAGGCGCTCCTCGAACTCCCCCCGGTACTTCGAGCCGGCGACCAGCGCAGCGAGATCGAGCGTGTAGATCTGCTTGTTCTTGAGCAGCTCCGGCACGTCCGCGTTGGTGATCCGCTGGGCGAGGCCCTCGACCACCGCGGTCTTGCCGACGCCGGGCTCGCCGATCAGCACGGGGTTGTTCTTGGTGCGCCGCGAGAGGATCTGCATGATCCGCTCGATCTCCGTCTCGCGCCCCACGCATGGGTCGAGCTTGCCTTCGGAGGCGAGCTTCGTCAGGTTGCGCCCGAACTGGTCGAGCAGCTTCGAGCTCTTCTTGCCTTCCGCGGGGCCACCCGCGCCTCCACCGCCGCCGGGCTGGCCGGCCCCCTGTCCCTGGCGGCGTCCGCTGGGGCCGGAGAGCATCCGGATCACCTCGTTGCGGATCTTCTCGGAGTCGGCGTCGAAGTCGAGCAGGATGCGCGCGGCGACACCCTCGTTCTCGCGCACCAGTCCGAGCAGGATGTGCTCGGTGCCGATGTAGTTGTGGCCCAGCGACAGCGCCTCGCGCAGCGCGAGCTCGAGCACCTTCTTCGCGCGCGGGGTGAAGGGGATCTGACCGGAGGTGACCTCCTCGCCGGAGCCCACGATGCGCACGACCTGAGCGCGCACGCGCTCGACGGTGATGTCGAGGCTCTCGAGCACCCGCGCCGCGAGGCCCTCCTCCTCGCGCAGCAGCCCGAGCAGGATGTGCTCGGTGCCGATGTAGTTGTGCTTGAGCGTGCGCGCCTCTTCCTGCGCAAGCACGACCACCTGGCGGGCCCGTTCTGTGAATCGCTCGAACATGGTTCTGGCAGAGCCCCTTCGTCTCAGTCTCAGGTCTTGATGTGGGTCCGCGTTTGCGTCCGCGGGGGTGGGGAGTCGTGGGTGGGCGGGGGAGGGTGGGTCCTCATCCCCCTCTTCGTCTCAAACCGCGAGAAAGATGAGCCTCCGGGTCCCATCGCCGCCATAGGACAGTCTACCAACGGGCCCCCGGGCCTCCGCCGGCAACCGCCCGCGGGCTTACAGCGGGAACCCCCGGATCGCACGGTGGGGGAATCTACAAGCGCATCGCCGGAAAGAGCACGACCTCACGGATCGAACTCTGGCCGGTGAGGACCATGACGAGCCTGTCGATGCCCACGCCGACGCCCCCCGTGGGGGGCATCCCGTGCTCGAGCGCCTCCAGGAAGAGCTCGTCGTGGGGCTGGGTCTCCTCAGCGCCCTGCGCCGCCAGGCCGCGCTGGGCCTCGAAGCGCTCGCGCTGGGCGTCGGGGTCGGTGAGCTCGCTGAAGGCGTTGGCGATCTCCATGCCCCCGATGTACGCCTCCCAGCGCTCGGCCAGGCCGGGTTTGGAGCGGTGCTCGCGAGCGAAGGGGGAGAGCGCGATGGGGTAGTCGAAGACAAAGGTGGGCTGCTCGAGCTCCGGCTCGACGTAGGTGGAGAGGAGCTCGTCGGCGAGCTGCGGCCACGTCGCCCCCGGCGCCGGCGCCGGCAGGCCCGCGGCGGCGATTGCCGCGGCGAGCGCGGGGGCGTCGGCGTGGGCCATCACATCGATGCCCACAGCCTCCCGGATCGCCTCCACGAAGCCCAAGCGCCGCCAGGGGCGCGAGAGGTCAAGCGCCGCGGCGCCCTTTGAGGCCCCGCCGTCGCCCGGCTCCACAACCTCGGAGGCCGCACCATGGCGCGGCTCCCCCCCTTGGCAGTCGCGCCGTCGCCCGGCTCCCCGGTGGGAGCGCCCGCGCTCTCCTCGCCGCAGCCCACGGCGGCGGCGGCGGCGCACACGAGTTCCTCCAGGCGCCCCGCGGCGTCGTTGTAATCGGCGTAGGCCTCATACCACTCGACCATCGTGAACTCGGGGTTGTGCTTGGTGGAGACCCCCTCGTTGCGGAAGTCCTTGCCGAGCTCGTACACGCGCTCGAGGCCGCCAACGAGCAGGCGCTTGAGATAGAGCTCGGTGGCGATTCGCAGGTAGAGGGTGCGATCCAGCGCGTTGTGGTGGGTGGTGAAGGGGCGCGCGAGCGCACCGCCGTAGATCGGCTGGAGCACGGGAGTCTCGACCTCGATGAAGCCCTCCCCGTCGAGGTAGGCGCGAATCGCGGCGATGATGCGGGCGCGGTCGGCGAATAGCCGGCGAACCTCCTCGCTCGACATCAGATCGAGCTCGCGGCGGCGGTGGCGGGTCTCGACGTCGCTCAGTCCGTGGTGCTTGTCGGGCGGCGGGCGCAGCGCCTTGGCGAGCACCTGGAAGCGATCGACGCGCAGCGTGAGCTCGCCGTGGCGACTGCGCAGCATGGCGCCGTCGAGGCCGATGAGGTCGCCGAGGTCGAGTAGGCGCAGCCGCGCGAAGGCCCCCTCGCCGAGCACGTCCAGGCGGGCGTGCAGCTGGATCTTGCCGGAGCGGTCCACGAGATCGAGGAACGAGGCGCGGCCCTGGCCGCGTTTGCCGGCGATGCGTCCGGCGACGCGGCGCACGTCCTCGGTCTCCTCGCCGACCTCGAGGTGCTCGTAGGCGGCGCGCACCTGCGCGATCGGCTCGGCCCCGGGGAAGGAGTATGGAAAATCCTCGCCCGCCTCATGCAGCCGCTGCGCCTTGGCGCGGCGCTCGGCGATCAGCTCGGGCAGGCCGTGCCTGGGGCCCGCCTCGGGCTCGTCGGCTGCGCCCATGCGGGGAGGCTACTTGAGGCCGACGTCGATCTTGGTGACCTTGAGCTTGCGCGCGGGACCGCGGGGGACCTGGACGGCGACGGTGTCGCCCCGCTTGTGGCCGATCAGGGCGCGACCGACGGGGGACTCGTTGGAGAGCTTGCTCTCCTCGGGGTTGGCCTCGGCGGAGCCGACGATCGTGTACTTCACGGACTTGCCGGTCTTCTCGTCCTTGACGTGCACCACGGAGCCGACCTGCACGACGTCGGTTGACAATTCCTTGGAGTCGATCACCGTGGCCATCCGCAGCTTCTCCTGCAACTGGGCGATCTTGCTCTCGAGCATCGCCTGCTCGTTCTTGGCGTCGTCGTACTCGGAGTTCTCGGAGATGTCCCCGAACTCGCGCGCCTCCTTGATCCGTTCGGCGACCTCGCGGCGGCGCGCGGTGGAGAGCAGCTCGAGCTCGTCCTTCAGCTTCTCCAGGCCTTCTGGGGTGAGGATTACGTCCTTCGGCATGAGGGCGGGTGGGATTCGATTCCGCGGGGGATGGGTGGGTCGATTTACGAACGAAACCCGCCGGCTGAACGGGCCTGCCCGGGTCTGGGCGAGGCGAATCCGCGGCTCGGCGGGCTGCAGCGAGCGCAGCAGTATAGCGAGGCATGGACATGCCTCGCCCACCCGGGGAAAATCCCGCAGGCCGAACCCCGGAAGCTCACGCGGCGAGGGCGGATGACGAGCTGGCGGAGGCTTCGACGGGCGGGCCGGAACTGGCTCCGTCTCGCTCGACGGTCGGGCCGAAACCGGCTCCCCCTCGCAATAGCCGTCGGGCCTCAGCGAGCGTCTCGCTCACCTGCAGGGAGGCTTGCAGCCGCACGATCCGTGCCCGATCGAGCCCCAAGCGGGGGATGTACCAGGGGTAGAACTTGCGTAGGTAGCGCGCCGCGCGCTCCTCCCCGAGGTGCTCCACGGCGCGATCGATCACCCAGTCGAGCTCCGCCAGCACCTCCGCGGGGGTGGGCTCGGCCTCGCGCCCATGCACGAGCTCCTCAAACAGCCAGGGGTTGCCGAGGCAGCCGCGGGCGAGCATCACCGCGGCGACGCCGGTGCGCTCGAACGCCTCGCGGATGCCGCGTGCGTCGTTCATCGCGCCGGTGAGGATCACGGGGGCCGGGAGCGATTCGACGAGGCGCGCGGCGAGCGCGTAGTCGGGCACGCCCTTGTGGTGCACCGCGGCGGAGCGGGGGTGGAAGGCGATCGCGGCGACGCCCGCGTCCTCCACGAGGCGGTGGGCGAGCTCGAAGCCGGAGGTGTCTCCGGGGCGCTGCCCGGATCGGAGCTTCACTGTTATCGGTACCCCCACCCCACCCTTCGCCGGCGAGTCTCCAACCCCCCGCGCTTCGGCCGCCCCTTCCACAGCGGCGCGGGCAACGGCGACGGCGCGCTGCGGATCGGCCAGCAGGGCGGCGCCGGCGCCGGCCTTGCAGACCTTGGGCACGGGGCAGCCCATGTTGAGGTCGATCACGTCCGCCCCAGCCGCGGCCACGGTGGCGGCGGCGGAGCGCATGATCGCGGGGTCCTGCCCAAAGAGCTGGATCGAGGTCGGGGCGTGGGGCAGGTGGGATCCTCGACACCCTCGAGCCCCGCGGTGCGCTCCTCTGGGTGGATGCGCAGCAGCTCGCAGAGGGTGCGCTCGTTGCGGTAGTGGATCGCGTGGCTGGAGACCATCTCCGAGACCGCCATCCCCGCCCCGTGGCGCTTGGCCTGCAGGCGCACGAACCAGTTGCCGATCCCCGCCAGCGGGGCGAGCAGCACGCGGTTGGGGACCCGCAGGGGGCCTAGCTCCCAGGGGTCGGTCAGATGGGGGGCGGACATGGGTGCATTATGGCTGGGCGGGCCGGCCGCTCGATCAAGCGGAGATGCCGATGCCCCCCCACCGGGTCCGCGACGACTGATCGGTCCAACCCAACGCGGCCCGGTCAAAGATTCTCACTGCAGTGCCGATACGTTCCGCATTATTCGTACCGGCCGCGTGGCCGCCCTTGGTTGATGTCCCTGTTCGAGTCAAGATCCAGAGTGCTCGCCGCGGCCTTTCTGGCGATGGGCTTGGCCATCGCGTTTCATGCGGCCCACGCGGTGTTCGGCCTCGGTCATCCCTCGCTCGACGGCTTTGTCAAGGATGGCCTCTACACGGCGATCGAGGTTGTCGCGGTCGGCGTCTGCTTCGCGCGGGCCCTACGACGGCGCGGGGACCGAGCCGCGTGGCTGTTGATCGGTGTCGCTCTGCTCACGTGGGCCGGCGGCGACCTCTTGTGGACGGTGTGGCTCAACAACGTCGCCAACCCTCCGTACCCCTCGATCGCGGACGCCCTCTATCTCGCGAACTATCCGGCCCTGTACGTCGCTCTGCTGCTGTTGATGCGCTCGCACTTCGACCACGTCGGCGTGGCGGTGTGGCTGGATGGCATCGTGGTGGGACTGACGACGGCGGCGGTCAGCGCCGCCCTGCTCTTCCCGACCGTTCTCGCCGCGAGCAAGGGCAGCGCGGCCGCGGTGGGCGTCAACCTCGCCTATCCGCTCGGCGACCTCTTCCTGCTGGTGTTCATCGCCGTCGCCTTCGCGCTCTCCGGCTGGCGCCCCGGGCGCCAATGGCTGCTGCTGGGGCTCGGGATCGGTCTCTCGGCAGTCGCCGACATGGTCTACGTCTACCAGGTGGCAGGGGAAACCTACGTGGCCGGCGGCATTCTCGACACCATGTGGCCGACCTCGATGGCCGTGCTTGCGCTCTCGGCGTGGCAACCCGCCCCAGCCAAGACGACCCGCCCCGTCGTCGGTCGTCATACGATCGTGCTTCCAGCGGCCTTCGGCCTCCTCGCGCTCACCCTGCTGGTCAGCGCGACGCTGCGTCCGCTGACGAACCTGTCGGTCGGCCTGGCCACCGGCGCGCTGCTCGCGGCCGGCGCACGCGCGGGGCTCACGTATCTGGAGAACGTGCGGATGCTCCAGCGCCGAACGCGCGATGCGGTCACCGACACGTTGACCGGTCTGGGCAACCGGCGTCAGCTGATGGACGACCTGAACAGGGCATTTCAATGCGGGAGGGACGGTCAGCCCTCCACGCTCGCGTTCTTCGATCTGGACGGCTTCAAGCGCTACAACGACAGCTACGGCCACGGCGCGGGCGACGCTCTGCTGACGCGCCTGGGCAGAGCGCTGGCGGCGGCCGTCGAGAGCTCGGGGAGGCCTACCGGCTCGGCGGCGATGAGTTCTGCGTGCTGGTAGCCGGCCGTCTTGCTCGCGACGACGCTCTCGTGGCCAGGGCCCAGGCGGCGCTCGCGGAGCATGGGAGCGGCTTCACCGTCACCGCCTCCTGCGGTGTGGTGATCGTGCCCGAGGACGCGGAAACGGTGAGCTTCGCTCTGAACCTGGCGGATGAGCGCATGTACGCCGACAAGGCAAGCACGGGCCGATCCACTCGCGCACGCGCTCAGACCGTCCTGATGCAGCAGAGCGTTCTCATGCAGCTGCTGACCGAGCGCGAACCCACGCTGCACGATCACGTGTGCGACGTCGGTCTGCTGGCGGTCGCGATCGGACGGTGCTTCGAGCTCGACCCGGAACAGCTCGACGAGCTGCGCCGCGCGGCCGAGCTGCACGACCTCGGCAAGCTCGCGGTCCCCGACCAGATCCTGCACAAGCCCGGCCCGTTGAGCGATAGCGAGTGGCTGCTCATGCGCCAGCACACGATCATCGGCGAGCGCATTCTCAACGCCGCCCCCGCCCTGCGCCCGGTCGGGCGCCTGGTGCGCTCAAGTCACGAGCGATGGGACGGGGCCGGCTATCCCGACCGCCTGGCCGGAGCGGCGATACCGCTGGGCTCGCGGATCATCGCCGCGTGCGACGCCTACGACGCGATGGTCTCCGAGCGCGCCTACGACGCCGCCCGCCCGAAAGACGAGGCGCTCGCCGAGCTCAGGCGATACGCCGGAACCCAGTTCGACCCAAAGGTCGTCGAGGCGCTTTGCCGGCATTTGGAAGCACCGTCGCTCCCCGAGGCGGCGCAGCCGCTCCTCGAGGAACCACAGCCGCTCCTCGAGGAAGCGCAGCCGCGGGTCGAGGAAGCACGCGCGCGGGCCTACGTGCGATTGCGCTCGTAGATGAGGCGCAGTCCGGTGAGCGTGAGGAGATCATCGACGGATTCGATCGTGGAGGTGTAGGGGACGATCACGTGCGCGAGGCCCCCCGTGGCGACGGTCTTGGCCTGCGGCCCGAGCTCCTCGCGCAGGCGGCGCACGATCGCGTCGACCTGGCCCGCGGTCCCGTACACGATCCCCGAGCGGATCGCGTCGATGGTGGTCTTGCCGATCAGCGCGCGCGGCGCGGTGACGTCGACCCTGGGCAGCGCCGCCGCGCGCTCGGTGAGGGCCTCCAGCGAGATCTCCACGCCGGGGGAGATGATCCCCCCCAGGTACTCCCCCTCGGCGGAGACGGGGTCGTAGGTGATCGCGGTGCCGAAGTCCACCACCACGCACGGCCCCCCGAGGCGCTCGTGGGCGGCGACCGCGTTGACGAGCCGGTCGGGGCCGATCTCGCGGGGGTTGTCGTAGCGGATCGGCATCCCCGTCCTGATCCCCGGGCCCACCATCAGCATCCTGTGCCCCAGGTAGCGCTCCGCCATCTCGCACCATTCGGGCCCCAGCACGGGCACCGTGGAGGAGACGATCGAGGCGTCGATCTGCCCCATCGAGACCTGGCGCAGCTCCAGCAGGTTGCGCAGCGCGGCCCCCAGCTCGTCGGAGGTGGACTGGCGCACGGTGGCAAAGCGCCAGTGCTCGCGCAGCTCCGCGTCGCAGAAGGTCCCGAAGTGGGTCTGGGTGTTGCCGACGTCCACCGCGAGCAGCATCGCGAACCATTATGCTGGCCCGATGGCGTTGAAGCTGTACGTACTGCCGGGCTCGCATCCGTGCGCAGCCGTGGAAGCGGCGATGAAACGCAAGGCGATCCCCTTTCAGCGGGTGAACCTGCTGCCGATGATGCAGGCCGCGCTGGGCCCGCTGCTCTACGGGGGCGGCACGGTCCCCGGGATGCGCCTCCACGGGGAGCGGCTCGTGGGCTCGCGCACGATCATGCGCCGCCTCGACGAGCTCGTTCCGTCGCCCCCGCTGCTGCCCGATGACCCCGGGACGCAGGAGCGCGTGCTGGAGGCGGAGCGGTGGGGCGACGAGGTCTTCCAGAGCGTCCCCCGGCGAATACTCGACGCCGGGTTCCTGCGCAACCCCGCAACGATGGAGAGCTACGCGGGGGACGCCAAGCTGCCGCTGCCCCGCGCGGTGCTGCGCCCCGCGCTGCCGCTCACGGCGAAACTGATGGCGCGGCGCAACCACGCCGAGGATGAGCCTGTGCGGGCGGACCTTGCCGCGCTCTCGGGCCAGCTCGAGAAGATCGACGCCTGGATCGCGGAGGGGCTGCTCGGCGGGGACGAGCCCAACGCGGCGGACCTCCAGATCGGCTCCACGATCCGCCTGCTTCAGACGATCGGAGACGTGCGCCCCCTGATTGAGGGCCACCCCGCGGCGGCCCTCACGCGCTACTTCCCTCCGATGGCGGGAAGCGTACCGGCGGGGACCCTGCCGGCGGAGTGGCTGCCGACGAGCCCCGCGGCGGCGTAGGGGCGCAGCCGGCTCTCAGACGACCTATCGAAGATCGGCCAGCAGCGGCGGACCGGCCCAGCGCACGCCCTCGGTGGGAGCCAGGGCGGCGAGTGCGTCGGCGAGACGACTCCCGTCGGGGGCACGCAGCTCGAAGTCGAGCTCCAGCGCGGGGATCAGCACGAAGCGGCGGGTGAGAAGCTGCTCGTGGGGTAGCACCATGCGCTCGTGGCGCAGCTCCAGCTCCCCGAGCAGGAGGATGTCGATGTCGATCGCGCGTGGCCCGTGGCGGGGCGGGTGGGTGGGGTGGGTGGGCTCTCTATCGAATCGGCCGAGCTCGCGCTCCAGCTCCTTCACGGTGTCGAGCAGCTCCAGGGGCTCGAGCGCCGTGCGCACGCTCAGGCAGGCATTGAGGAAGCTGGGCTGCTCGAGCAACTCCCCCACGGGATCGGTGTCATACACCGAGGAGGACCCCAGCACCTCCACGCCCGCCGCGGGCAGGCGCGCGACCGCCCCCTGAAGCTGGGCGCGGCGGTCGCCGAGGTTGGAGCCGAGGCCGAGCAGGCCGATCCGTGAGGGCACCGGCGGAACGGTATATGGACCCGCCCGCCCCTACGCCCCCGCGGGCTCGACGCCGCCGGCGTGCTCGCGCAGGCCGATGCGGGCGTGCAGGCGGCGCAGGGAGCGGGGCGCCCACCAGGTGCGCTCGCCGAGGCGGCCCATGAGCGCGGGGACCAGCAGGGCGCGCACGACGGTGGCGTCGATCGCGACCGCGAGCGCGGCGCCGAAGCCGAGCTGCTTGATGAAGAAGATGTCGGAGGTGACGAACGCGCCGATCGCCACGCAGAAGAGCAGCGCGGCGGCGGTCACGAGGCGCCCGGTGCGCTCGAGGCCGTGCGCGACCGCCTCGCGCGTTGGAGGCCGCCGTCGTGGGCCTCCTTGATGCGGGCGAAGAGGAACACGCCGTAGTCCGTGGAGAGCGCGAAGGCGACGACGAACAGCAGCACGAGGTTCGACTCCTCCAGGCCGCCGATCGCGTCGAAGCCGAACAGCCCCGAGAGGTGTCCGTCCTGGAAGACCAGCACGAGCAGGCCGGCGCCGACGGCGACGGTCAGGAGGTTCATGGCGAGCGCCATGAACGGGAGCACCAGCGAGCCGGTCATCAGGAACAGGAAGCCGCCGGTGACCAGTGCGAGGATCAGCAGGGCGAGCGGGATGTGGGCGGAGATCGCGGCCTTCTGGTCCACGAACCACGCGGTGGCCCCGCCCACGAGCAGCGTGGGGGCGCTCCGCCAGGGTGCGCAGCCTGCGCACGAGGGACTGGTTGGCGGGCGCGCCGTCGGTGCCGCGGGGCAGCAGTTCGATCTCCCACGCGCCGCGGCCGAGGTAGCGCGACGGCGCCACGGCGGCCTGCCCGCCGGCGGTCAGCTGCGCCCGATGGGCGAGCGTGGCCACGGCCGGCGCGCCACACCGCCGGCGGCCCGCCGCGAGCCACCATCGTGATCGTCTGGGAGCCGTCGACGGCGAACTCGCGGGTGAGGGTTTCCGCGACCTGGCGGGGCTGGGCGGAGGCGGGGAGCACGTGGGCGTCGGCGGGGTCGAGCGCGAGGCGCAGCGCGGGCGAGGCCACGGCGAGCAGGGCGGCGGCCGTGGCGAGCGCGACCACCCCGGGCCGGCGCATCACCCCACGGGCGAGCCGGCCCCATGCGCCCTCCTCCTCCGCGCGCGCGGCGCGGGCGGAGCTACGCTGCAGCCAAGCGGGGGAGAGCGCGTTGATGCGGGGGCCCAGCGCGACGAGCACGGCGGGGAGCACGATCAATGAGACCGCCCCCGCGCTGAGCGCCACGAGCGAGCCGCCGATCCCCATCGAGTAGAGGAAGCGCAGCGGGAAGACGAGCATGCAGGAGAGCGCGCCCGCGACGGTGAGCGAGCTGTAGAGCACGGTGCGCCCGGCGGTCTGCATCGTGCGCGCGATCGCCGCGGGGGTGTCCAGGCCGCGGGCGAGCTCCTCGCGGTAGCGGGAGAGCACGATCAGGCTGTAGTCGATGCCGAGGCCGAGCCCCACGCCGGTGACGAGGTTCACGGCGAAGATCGAGAGCCCGAGAACCTGGTCGACGAGACGCAGCAGCAGGAAGGTGATCACGATCGCGAAGCCCCCCACAAGCAGCGGCAGCGCGGCGGCGACGAGCCCGCGGAAGACCCAGAAGGAGAGCAGCAGGAGGATCGGGAGGGCGAACGTCTCGGCGCGTTTGAGGTCGGAGGAGACGCGTCCGTTGATTTCGTGGAACGCGATGTCGTTGCCGCCGAGAAGCACGCCGCTGCCGGCCAGCTGGGGGCGCACGCGGTCGACAGCGGCGGCGGAGCGTTCGCGGGTGGCGAAGGCGGCAAGCACGACGGTGAGGCGCCCGTTGCGCGAGACGAGCTCGGGGAGGTGGGATTGGGAGCCCACCCGCCGTCACCCCCGTAGTAGAGCACGCGCTGGAAGCCGGGCTGGGCGGCGAGCAGCGCGGCGACGCGGCGCGCGCCGTCGGCGGCCGCGGGATCGGCGCGGACGTCGCGGGCGCTCGGGACGAGCGCGGCGACGCCGTAGGCGGCGGACTGCCCGGTGGCGCGTTCGATCGCGCGCAGAACCTGCTGGTTCTGGGCGTGGGGGTCCTGGAAGTCCGAGGACGCGCTCTTGAGGATCGAGACCACGGAAGCCCCGAAGGCCGCGGCGAGCAGGAACACGGCGCCCGCCACGATCAGGATGCGCCGGGTGCGATCGGTGGCGAGCCGGGCGAGGAGGTCGATCATCGCCGGCTCTCGATTCGCCGCTGCGGGACGTCGAGCCGAGCCATCCCGGAGATTATAAGTGACTGCTAACTAACTGTCAAGGGAATCTTTGGGTCACTCCTCCGCTTCGCGCCATACCTCGACGGAGACTTCGGCGACGGGAAGCGGGATCGGGGGCTCGGGCTTGGTGGCCTTGACCCACACGCCTTCGAGCTCGTAGTCGGCGAGCAGGCGATCGGCGATCGTGCTGCACAGCCGCTCGAGCGTGCGGTGGGAGCGCTGCTGGGCGATCAGCGCGACGAGCTGGCAGACCTCGCCGTAGTCGACGGTGTCCTCGATGCGGTCGGTGAGGGTCGCGTCGCTCTCGCCGAGCTCCAGGCGCAGGTCGAGCATCAGCCGCTGGCCGATCTCGCGCTCGGCCTCGCTGACGCCGTGGTGGGTGTAGAGGGAGAGGCCCGTGATCTCGATCGTCACGGACTCCGCGGCCTGTTCGTGCTCCTCCTCCTCCTCGTCCAGCTCCTCGTCGTAGCGCTCGCTCTCCTGCGCCCAGCCTTCCCTCACCTCAAGCTCCGCCGCGCCTTCGAGCTCAGCCGCGCCGCCTTCTCCTGCGTCCCCAAAGGGCTCGTCCGCATTCGCGATCGGCTCCTCGAGGTCGCTCATGGCGCGCCCAACGTAGCAGCGGCCACCGCGAGGGCGGCGCGCACGGGGGCGACGTCGTGCACGCGCAGCACGCTCGCCCCCCGCTCGTAGGCGAGCACGCAGGTGGCGATCGTGCCGGGGAGCCGGCCCGCCCGGGGCGCCCCCGCGGCGCCCACGGGGGCGCCGTCGCGCGAGGATCCGCCCAAGGAAGCTCTTGCGGGAGGTCCCCACCACCAGGGGGCGCCCGAGCGCGGCAAGCTCGCGCAGGCGGCGCAGGAGCTGGAGGTTGTGCTCGAGACTCTTGCCGAACCCGATCCCGGGGTCGAGCAGCACGCGCTCCTCGGCGATCCCCTCCGCGACGGCGAACGCGAGGCGCTCCTCGAGGAAGGCCCTGACCTCGTCGACCACGTCCTTGTATTGAGGCCCGCCCGCCCGCTGCATCGTGCGGGGCTCCCCGAGCATGTGCATCAGGCAGCACTCCGCGCCGCTCTGCGCGACCACCGCCGCCATCTCGGGATCGCCGCGCAGGGCGGTGACGTCGTTGACGAGCGCCGCCCCCGCATCCAGCGCGGCGCGGGCGACGGAGGCCTTAGAGGTGTCTATCGAGATCGTCGGGCGGGCGGTACTCGACTGGCGGGTGGGCCTCGAATTCGCGAGCCCCTCCACCACGGGCAGAACCCGCCGCAACTCCTCCGCAGCCCCCACCGGCTCGGCGCCCGGCCGCGTGGATTCCCCGCCGACGTCGAGAATGTCGGCCCCCTCCTCGGCCAGCTCGAGCCCATGCGCGATCGCGGCCCCGGGGTCGAGAAACAGCCCCCCGTCGGAGAACGAGTCGGGCGTCACGTTCACCACGCCCATCAGGCGGAGGCCGCCCGGGACGTCCACTTCAGCGCTCAGGCCAGCTCCGGGCGCTCGGGGTCGGCCCCGCGGATGTCGGCTGTGCCACCGGCCAGACCGGGGCGCGGCAGCGGGCGTGGGGCTTCGCGGCCGGGGCGCTCGGCGGGCGCGGGCGGCGGCGCGGGGAGCTCGGGGGCGCGCTCCTCCTCGGACCCGAAGACCTCCTGCTCGCTCTTGCCTTCGAGCAGCGCGTTGAACTCCTCCTTCTCGAGCGTCTCGCGCTTGACGAGGGTCTCGGAGAGCGAGCCGAGGCGCTGGCGGTGCTCGGTGAGGATGTCGCGGGCGCGCTGGTGGGCGGCCTCGATGATGCGCCGCACCTCGTCGTCGATCTCGCGGGCGATCTCGTCGGAGTAGTCGGGCTCGGTGGAGAACTCGCGGCCGAGGAAGGGCTGGCTGTGCTCGTGACCGAAGACGCGCGGGCCGAGCTTCTCGCTCATGCCGAAGCGCATCACCATCTGCTTCGCTGTGGCGGTGACCTTCTCGAGGTCGTTGGAGGCGCCGGTGGTGATCTCGCCGAAGACGATCTCCTCCGCGGCGCGCCCCCCGAGGGTCATCGCCATCGTGTCGTTGAGCTCCGCGCGCGTGGTCAGGAAGCGGTCCTCCTGGGGCATCGAGATCGTGTAGCCGAGCGCCTGGCCGCGGGAGATCACCGAGATCTTGTGCACCGGGTCGGAGTGCTCGAGGTAGTGGCCGACGATTGCGTGGCCCATCTCGTGGAAGGCGGTGATCAGGCGCTCTTTCTCGCTCATCACGCGCGTCTTCTTCTCGGGGCCCGCGATCACGCGCATGATCCCCTCCTCGAGCTCTTCCTGGCCGATTTCGCGCTTGCCGGTACGGGCCGACAGCAGCGCGGCCTCGTTGATCAGGTTGGAGAGGTCCGCGCCGGTGAAGCCCGGGGTCTGGCCGGCGAGCGCGTCGATGTCGATCACCTTCGCCAGCGGCTTGCCGCGGGTGTGGACTTCGAGGATCTTCGCGCGGCCCTTGCGGTCGGGGCGGTCGACGGCGATCTGGCGGTCGAAGCGCCCGGGGCGCAGCAGCGCGGGGTCGAGGATGTCGGGCCGGTTGGTGGCGGCGATCATGATGATGTTGTCCTTCGCCTCGAAACCGTCCATCTCGACGAGCAGCTGGTTGAGCGTCTGCTCGCGCTCGTCGTGGCCGCCGCCGAGGCCGGCGCCGCGGTGGCGCCCGACGGCGTCGATCTCGTCCATGAAGATGATGCAGGGGGAGTTCTGCTTGGCCTGCTCGAAGAGGTCGCGCACGCGCGAGGCGCCGACGCCGACGAACATCTCCACGAAGTCCGAGCCGGAGATCGAGAAGAACGGCACGCCCGCCTCGCCGGCGACGGCGCGGGCGAGCAGCGTCTTGCCGGTGCCCGGCGGCCCATAGAGCAGCACGCCGGTGGGGATGCGCGCGCCGAGCGCCTGGAACTTCTTGGGGTTCTCCAGGAACTCCTTGATCTCGTGCAGCTCCTCCACGGCCTCATCGACGCCGGCGACGTCGCGGAAGGTGATCTTCGGCGAGTCGGCCGACAGGCGCTTGGCGCGGGACTTGCCGAACGACATCACCTTCGAGCCCCCGCCCTGGACCTGGTTGAGCAGGAAGATCCAGATGCCGAGGAAGATCACGAACGGCAGCGCGTACGAGAGCAGCGAGAGGATCACGCTGCTCTTGTTGGCTTCGATGTTGTAAGGGACGCCCGGCGGCTGTCGAGCTGTTTGATCAGTTCGGGCGCCGCCTGATCGACGTAGCCGATTTCGTACTTTTCCTTGTTCTTCAGTTCGACTTCGAGGGCGCTCGACTTGGTCTTGAACTTGACCGATTTGACTTCGCCCTTCGGGATTTCCTTGGTGACGAGCGTCTGGTAGGTGTGCGGATGCCCGCTGGTGGAGCCGCCGGAGAACAGTTTCGACGGCGAAGAACGCCAGCACGACCACGATGCAGGATCGGGAACGCTGCGCTCTTGAAGAAACGGCTCATGGTGAGATCGTGGAGGTCCGGGCGCCGGTCTGGGTCAGCGGCCACCAGCCGTCTAGCGTACCACGGGAGGTCGCGCTTTCCGGCATCGGAGGCCGAGCGCTCACGGCCTCTCGTCAACGCCGCCACGAAGGGAAGGTTGCGGTGGCGCTCGGCGTAGTCGAGGCCGTAGCCGATCACGAAGCGGTCGGGGATCTCGAAGCCGACGTAGCGGATCGGAAGGTCGACCTTGCGCCGCTCGGGCTTGGTCAGCAGCGCGCACACCTCCAGCGTGCGCGGGTCGCGCGAGCCGAGGTTGCGCAGCAGGTACTGCAGCGTCAGCCCGGAGTCCACGATGTCCTCGACGATCAGCACGTCGCGGCCCTCGATCGCGATGTCGAGATCCTTGAGGATCCGCACGACCCCGGAGGAGTCGGTGGCCGAGCCGTAGGAGGCGACCGCCATGAAGTCGACCTCCACCGGGATGTCGATCAGGCGCATGAGGTCGGAGAGGAAGAACATCGCGCCCTTGAGCACCCCGACCAGCAGCAGCGAGCGCCCGCGTCGGCGTAGTCGCGCGAGATCTCCCGCGCCAGCTCGGCCACGCGCAGGCTGCAGCTCCTCGGCGCCGACGAGCACCTCGCCGACCTCGGACGCGGGTCTGGAGCGCGTGCATGTGCGCACGCGCGTCGGGGGCTGACGGCCACGCGAGAGTGTGGGGCAATCCCGGTGGCGGCAGCGCCGGCCAGGTCTGGACGCCCTGAGCGACGGGAGCTCGATCGGTCTCAGGCCCGCGGCGGCAGCTGACCATGTGCAGACGGCCGTCCTCGACCACGGCGCCCACGAGGCCGCCGACGTGCAGCTCGGCTCGCCCGCCCCGATGCGCGAGGTCGAGAATCTCCTGCACGCGGGCGCCGGCCTGGGGCACGTACGTGCCGGCGGCCTGCTCGGCGAGGCGCACCACGACGAGGCGCGCGAGCGCGGCGGGCAGCGCCTCCAAGCGCTCGATCGCGATGCTCGAAGCACCCCGCAGCTCGGCATCGACGAGGCCGTCGAGCACCTCGGCCTCCTCGCGCAGCAGCTGGCGGTGCGCAGCACGTTCTCCTGCGCGGCCGGGTGCACCGTCGCGCAGCGCCGGCACCAGACGGTTGCGCACGCGCGCGCGGCGTACCGCTCGCTGTCATTGCTCGCGTCCTCCCGCCAGGCGAGGCCGCGCGCGCGGCAGTAGTCGGCGGTCTGCTCGCGCGTGAGCTCCAGCAGCGGTCGCACCAGCCGGCCCTCGCGGGGCGCCATCCCCAGCAGCGCGCGCCTGCCCGGGCGAGGCGGCGAGGCGGTAGAGGATCGTCTCCACCTGGTCGGTGGCGGTGTGGCCGGCGGCGATCAGCGCCTCCTTAGGCCGCGCGAGATCCTCGGCGGCCCCGTAGCGCAGCTCGCGCGCCCACGCCTGCAGGTTGCCGGCCCCGGCGGGCCGCTGGGCGCGGACGACCTCCAGCGCCACTCCCAGCCGCTCGCACAGCTCCCGGCAGTGGCGCTCCTCCTCCTCGGCCTCGCGCCGCAGCCCGTAGTTGACGTGCAGCGCGTGCACGCTCCGCGCCCCGCAGATGCGCACGGCGAGGTCGAGCAGGCACACCGAGTCGCGCCCCCCGGAGAGCATCGCAACCACCGCCCCATGCGCCGGCAGCAGGCCGCCCGCCCGCACCCGCTCCAGAACCTCCTCGGGAGTCATCCTCTCACCGAGGCGAGGGACAGTCCGGTGGAGCCTGGGATGACGCCGGCACGTCCCACCGGTAGCAGATCACCCTCTCGCGGAGGCGAGGAACAGCTCGGTGGGCTCGGAGAAGCCCTTGAGCCCGACCTCGCCGATCAACTTGAAGGCGAGGCCGTCGACCCCCTCGGCGAGGTCCACCACGGTGCGGGTCACCAGCACCTCCCCGCCGGCGGCGCGGGCGACGACGCGCGCGGCCTGGTTGACCTCGCGGCCGTAGTAGTCCCCGTCGCGGTAGATCGCCTCCCCGTAGTGGACCCCGATGCGCGGCGGGGGCACCCCCGCGGGCGCCTGCGCCTGGAAGCCGACGGCCCACCGCGTCAGCGCGACGGGATCGGCGGCGACGACCATCACCTCGTCGCCGAGCGTCTTGAGCACGCGCGCGTCGATCGGCAGGGTGCGCTCGACCTCTTCCACGAAGCGCTCCACCGCGCTCACCGCCCGCTCGTCGCCCTGCTCCTCGGTGAGGCGGGTGTAGCCCGCCAGGTCGGCGAACGCGATCGCCACGCGCAGGCGCCCCTCCGCGGGCGCCTGCGCGCCCATGTCGGCCTCCATGTGGCCGATCACGTCCTGCTCGACGAAGTGCGCGAGGAAGCGGCCGTGCACCCAGTTCATCAGCGGCGCCGTGAACGGCACCATCTCGCGCGCCATCCCGTCCATCTGCTCGGCGATCTGCAGGCCCGAGACCCCGGAGCGCATCAGGGGCTCGTGGATGTACATGTGGAACAGGCGCACCTCCGTTTCGGCGATCTGCGCGAGCGCCTGTCCGTACACGCGTGCGATCTGGATGAACGCCGCCTCGGGCAGGCCAGCCTCGAGCACGGCCGCCACGTACTTCAGCATCTCCAGGTCCTCGTCGGCGATCGCCTCGACCGACATCGCGCTCAGACCCATGGCCGCGACGATCCGTTCGATCAGCTCGGGGGCCAGCCCCGTCGCGCGGGCGGTCTGCCCGAGCGTGTGGCGTCCCTCGGGGACGGAGAGGAAGTCTTCCACGTCCCCCAGCGCCAGGCGTCCGCTGTCGCTGGCCTCGCGGATCTGCTCGAGCGTGTACCCGCGCTCGCGCAGGCGCGCGACGATCCCCACCTGCCTCGCGGCGGGCGCGCTCCAGCCCCCGTTGTACTGGGGGATCAGCCCCTCCTTGACCCAGCGCCGCACCGTCCCCGGCGAGACCCCCGCGCGAGCGGCGACCTGCGCGAGCTTGAGCTCCCCTCCCCCCGCCATCTCAGACCCCCGGGCGCCCCCGGGGCGCCCGGGGTCGTTGAGGCCCTGCAGCTCCACTCCCCCGGCCATGTTCAGACCTCCAGATGGGGGTACTCGGCGGCGACGATCGCCCGGTAGCGCGCGTAGACCGGTTTCGTGATCGGGATCAGCCGCAACGCCGCCGCGATGTCTCCCCCCGTCTTGATGCGACGGCGGGCGATCGCCATGGGGATGTTCTCCCTGCCCTGAAAGTAGCGATTGGCGGTCTGCGAGGACATCTTCATCTGCACCCTCGGCCTCCACGAGATCTCGTCGGTCCACTCCCAGTGCAGATTTGGCTCCTCTCCCGGGCCGCGTGCTCTGACATTGAGGACGAGATCGAGATCCTCGAACTCGAAGCGCTGCGGCACGTCGGCATCGCGGAGCCTCGGCCCCATCTCGGGATCCTCGCTCATGATCGTGAACAGCCTGTCCATCACCTCGCGGAACTCGGCCGTGGAGCGGAAGGGGGTCCCCATTCCCGGCAGTCTAGAGTCGTGGCCCGTGGCACCGCGCGAGCCCATCCACCTGCGCCCGACGGCCGAGCTGGCCGAGCGCGTGCTGCTGCCCGGGGACCCCGGGCGGGCGCTGGCGCTGGCGCAGCTGCTGCTGGAGGGGCCGCTGATGTTCAACCACCACCGCGGCCTGTGGGGCTACACGGGCGTGGCGATCGCGGACGGGAAGCCGCTGACGATCCAGAGCACCGGCATGGGCGGCCCCTCCGCGGCGATCGTGCTGCAGGAGCTGGTAGCGCTCGGCGCCCGCCGCGCGATCCGCGTGGGAACCTGCGGTGCACTGGACGGGGGCCTTGCGCTCGGCGATCTGGTGGTGGCGCACGAGGCGCTCGCCGCAGACGGCACGAGCCGCAATCTGGGAGCAGGCGAGCGGATCGCCGCCGACCGGGAGTTGACGGTCGCGCTGGCGCGTGCATCGAGTCGCCTGGGGAGTGGCGCGCACCCCCCCGGCAACGCGAGCGCCGGTGGAGCTCCGCCGGCGGGGGCCCGCAAGGAGCAAGCCTCCACAGAGCGACACACGCCTTCCGTAGCGACGATCGTGAGCACCGATCTCTTCTACGAGCCCAACCCTGGGCGCGAGCGAGACTGGCGCGCCGCGGGCGCGGTTGCGGTCGAGATGGAGGCGGCCACCCTCTTCGCGGTTGGCGCACGCGCCGGTATCCCCGTGGCCTGCGTGCTCGCGGTGTCCAACGTGCTCGGCGGGGATCTCAAGGAGCGCGAGCAGCACATCGACGACGACGCGCTGCTCGCCGCCGCCGAGGCGATGGGCCGGCTCGCGGTCAGCGCGTTGGTTTAGGAGTTCTCTTGGTCGCCGCCCGTTTGGCGGCAGGCCGTTTGGCGGCAGGATCTTTGGCGGCAGGCTGAGTGGCGCCGGGCCGCTTGTCGTCGAGCTTGCCGGAGAGCTTCTGCAGCTGCTCCTCGATCCCCGCGAGGCGCGTCTCGATCGACTGGCCCGAGAGGGTGCGCCCGAGGCGGTGCACGCCGTCCTCGATCCCCTCCAGCCGCTGGGAGACCGAGCGCAGACGGCGCGTGAGGCGTTCGATGTCGGCGGCCGATGGGAGGTTCAGCGCCCCCATCGCCAGCTCCTGCGCCTGGACGGCCTTCTCGCGCGCATCGGATGCGCGACCGAGGGCTCCGTTCAGCAGCGGGTTCTCAAGAAGGTCGCTGAGCGCCCGGCCCAGGTGATCCTCGGCACTGCCGGCCAGGCGCTCGCGCAGGCCCTTCGTTGCATCTGCATCGGACATCCGGCTGCTCCTGTCGGTCGCGAAGACGAAACTGGCGGAAAGGGACCAGAGGGTGGCGCAGTCGGCTTCAGGCCGGCGAGCCGGGCCCCTCCTTTTCAGTACAGGATACGGTGCCGGGATGGCCGAGCGGCTGTTCCTCTTTCTGCAGATGGAGTTCCCGTGGAAGCTGGGACCTCCCGACGGTCGCTACCTGCTGCGCTCCCGCGCGGAGGACGAGCCCGAACGGGTGGCGGCGCCCGAACGGGTGGTGGTGCTGAACACCCTCGGCGCCGCGCGCCGTCGCGGGCGGCTGGCCGCCCGGCGGGGACAGACCACCCCGGAGCCCACGCCCGTGCCGACGGCGCGCGCGACGGTGATCGACCCGGTGCCCGTCTCGGCCGAGCGCCAGGCGCACGCGTGGCTTGCCCAGCTGGACGCCGAGCACGAGGCGAAGGCGGCCGCGGCTGCCCTCAACCGCGTGCTGTTCGCCCACCGCATCGCAACCGCGGATCCCCACGTGCGCGAGCTCTCCCCCGCGCAGGCGCTGATCGTGCGAGCCGGCTGGGGCGAGGGCGAGCTCCTCGCCCACGGCCAGTGGCTGCACGCCCGCGAGCTCTCATGGAGCGAGCGCCGCGCGGGGCGGCGCGCCGCGGTCCTGCGTCCCCTGGAGCGCTTCGCCGCGCTGCTCGGGGCGCGCGAACAGGCGCTCCTGTGTGAGGAGCTCGCGCTGCGCACCCGCCTCGACCTCGACCAGGGCCGCCTCGCGCACGCCGCGCTCGAGCTCGAGCAGGCATACGGCGCCGCGCTGACCGAGCTGTCCCCCGAAGAGCGCCCCGACCTCGCCCTGCGGCTCGCCGAGCTGGAGCAGCTCGCGTCCCGGCGTGATCGCAGCCGCCCGCGCCGCCCCGGCCGAGCCCGACGAAGAGACCGTCAGCCATGCGCTCGGCCGCCTGGAAGCGACGCTGCGCGCCCGCACGGCGGCGAGGCTCGACGCGCTAGAGTAGGCGTATATGTATACGCTTTTGTGCACAGGAGGAGCCACATATGGCTGCAACCGCGACTATTCGCGTCCGATCGGATACCCGCGAGCGATTGAAGCGCCTCGGTCGTGACCGCGGACTCAGCACCCCGGATCTCCTCGACTCGTTGGTGCGTGGCGCCGAGAACGATCAGTTGCTCGTCGAGCATGAGGCCGCGATGGACCGGATAATGGCCGACCCCAAGCAGGCCGCGTCGTACCGTTCAGAGCTGAGCGCCTGGGACGGCACGCTGCAGGACGGGTTGAAGGATCTATAGGTGAGCGCAGTCCCAGCGAGCCGTCAGGGCGACGTCTGGGAGGCGCGCCTGGAGCCCGTCGTGGGCCATGAGCAGGGTGGGACTCGCCCCGTGTTGGTTGTCAGCGTCGACCAGATCTCGTCCGGTCGAGGTGAAATGTGCATCGTCGTGCCATTTACTCGTACCGATCGCGGCACACCGATTCACGTCCGTGTCGATCCGCCGGAGGGTGGCCTGACCTCAGTCAGCTTCGCTCTCCCAGAGAACGTGCGGTCGATCTCTCGCGAGCGCCTCGCCGAGCGCCTTGGCGGCGTGCGGGACGCAACCCTCGAACAGGTACTTCACCGCGTCCATCTGCTGACTCGGAAGCCAAAGTAAGGGCCCCGCGCGAGGGGAAATCTCACTTCCCCTCGAACCGCGGCGCGCGTTTGCCGAGGAACGCCGCGATGCCCTCCCGCGCGTCGGCGCTCGCGAAGACCGCGGCGAACGCGCGCTTCTCGGCCTCGATGCCCGCGTCGAGGTCGCCGCCGCGGAGACGCGCT
This sequence comes from uncultured Solirubrobacterales bacterium, assembly GCA_963813765.1. Taxonomy (GTDB): domain Bacteria; phylum Actinomycetota; class Thermoleophilia; order Solirubrobacterales; family Solirubrobacteraceae; genus Palsa-744. The sequence goes on along the minus strand of CAWFAB010000004.1, from coordinate 405,175 downwards.
TGATCTGCTCGACCGCCAGCGGCGCCTGGCCGGCGAGCTTGCGCGCCCAGGCGAGCGCGGTGTCGAGCAGTTCGTGGTCGGCGACGACGCGGTTGACGAGCCCGAGCTCGAAGCGCCTCCTCGGCGCAGCATCGGCTCGCCGACGAGGTTCATCTCGAGCGCCTTGCTCTGGCCCGACGAGCCGCGGCAGGCGCTGCGTGCCGCCGAAGCCGGGGATGATCCCGAGCTTGATCTCCGGCTGGCCGAAGATCGCCGAGCGCGCGGCGATCCGCACGTCGCACGCCATCGCGAGCTCGCAGCCGCCGCCGAACGCGAGGCCGTTGACCGCCGCGATCGTCGCGATGCCGCCTCGCTCCGAGCTCGCGGAACAGCGCGTGGGCGCTCGTGGATCAGCTGCTCGCCCGCCGCCTCGTCCATCGTCGTGAACGCCTTGATGTCGGCGCCGGCGCAGAACAGCAACGGGTTGGACGAGGCGATCACGAGCGCGCGCACGCCGGCCGTCCTTCGACCTGCGCCCACACCTTCGCCGAGGTCCTCGATCACCTGCGGCGAGATCGAGTTCATCTGGCCGTTCGCCAGCCACGCGATCGCGACGCCGTCCGCGCGCGTCTCGAGCTTGACCACCTCGTGCCGGCTCGCTCGGCGTCGGGCCGCGGGTAGGCGTAGAAGCCCTGGCCGCTCTTCTGCCCGAGGCGGCCCTGGGCGACCAGGCGGCGCAGGATCGTCGGCGGCGCGAAGCGCTCCCCGTGGCGCTCCTGCGCGCTCTCCAGCCGCTCGAGCATCGTGTCGAGTCCCTCCACGTCGGCGTTCATGAACGGCGGCATCAGGCCGCGCCGCGGGTCGAGGCCGGCGCCGGCCATCAGCCCGAAGTCGATGTCGCGGTGCGCCGGCGACGCCCTCCTCGAGCACCAGGCACGCCTCGACGAACGTCTTCAGCGAGAGCGCTCGACGAGCTCCTCGCACGTCGGGCTCGGCCTCGCCCGGCAGGTTCGGCTCGCCCTGGCGCTGTAGAAGCCGTCGCCGCCGGTCTTCGCGCCGAGCTTGCCGTCGGCGACCAGCTTCTGCATCCCCTTCGGCACGTAGAAGCGCTCCTGCCGTAGGACTCGGCGAGGTGCTCGGCCACGTGCAGCACCGTGTCGAGGCCGAGCAGGTTGACCAGGAAGTACGGGCCCATCGGCAGCACGCCCGCCGCGCCCACGCCCTCGTCGATCGGCTTGATCGAGAGGCCCTTCTCCTCCTGCGCGCGCCAGATCTCCGAGGCTCGCCGCGTTGAGGATGCGGTTGACGACGAAGCCCGGCACCTCGGCGCAGGTGATCGGCTGCTTGCGGATCGCCTGCGCGAACGTCACCGCCGCGGCGACCGTCTCCGGCGAGGTCTCGTCGCCCTCGACGATCTCGATCAGCGGCATCACCGAGGCCGGGTAGAAGTAGTGGAAGCCGACCACCTTCTCGGGGCGCAGCGTCGCTTCGCCGATCTCGGTGATCGACAGCGAGGACGTGTTCGAGGCGAGGATCGCGTGGCCCGGCGTCGCGGCGTCGAGCTCGGCGAAGACCGCCTGCTTGATCTCCATCCGCTCCGGCACCGCCTCGATCACGAAGTCGACGTCGCCGAAGCCCTCGTAGGAGGTCGTGCCCTCGATGCGCCCGACGATCTCCGCGATCTGCGCCTCGCCCTGCTCGGCGGTGAGCTTGCCCTCGCTCGACGAGCTTGCCGACCTGGCCCGCCGTCACGTTGCGCGCCTCGTCGAGGCCGGCCTGCACGAGCTGCGTCGTCGATGTCCTTGAGCACCACCGGGATCCCGGCGGCGGCGATCGTCTGCGCGATCTGCCCGCCCATCGTCCCGGCGCCGACGACGGCGGCCTTGAACACGAACATGCCGTTTCCTCGTCTCCTCTGCGGTTGGGTCGTCGACAGAATAGCGGCCGCGCCGAGCCCGCCGCGGCCGGGCGCATTCGACCAGTCGCACCACGTCGCCGCGGCGCGAGCCGCACGTTTCGGCGCAGCGCGCGGGTTGGCAGCGTGTACGGCGCGGGGCGACCACGGGTAGGCAGGCACGACATGCAGCGCAGATGACGCGAGCTTCAGATCAATCGACTTGAGCGGGGTAACGGCCCTGCACGAGGCGGCTCGACGATGCGCGGCGCGGGCTGGCGATCGTGCGCTGGCGGTGCTCGCTCGCGCTGCGCGCTGCCCGCCGCGGCGCAGGCTGCTCGGCGCCGCCGGCGTAGCCACCGGCGCGGCGAGCGCGCGTCAGCTACGGTCGGCGACGCTGACCGGCATCGGTCAACCCGACGGCGAGCGACACCTCCGTACTACTTCCAGTACGGCCCCACCAAGGCCTACGGCGCGCAGACCGCCGATCGCCGACGCCGGCGCCGGCACGAGCACGTCACGGTCAGCCGTGCCGGTCAGCGGCCTGCAGCCGATCACCATCTACCACTACCGCCTCGTCGCCGTCAACGCGCGCCGGCGCCGCGACCGGCGCCGACAGCGCCTTGACGACCGCCAAGGTGCCGCTCTCGCTGGCGATCCTCGCCTCGCCCCAACCCGGTCGTCTTCGGCGGCGCCGTCACGATCCAGGGCACGCTCGTCGGGCACCGGCAACGCGAACGGCGCCGGTCGTGCTGCAGGCCAACCCGTTCCCCTACACCGCCGGCTTCGCGAACATCGGCAACCCCGAGCTGACGACGCGCCGACCGGCGGCTTCACGCTTCACCGTGCTCGGCGCTACGCAGACCACGCAGTTCCGCGTGGTCGACGACCGACCAAGCGCGCCCGTGATCAGCCCGGTCGCGATCGAGCGTCGCCGTCGCGCGTCGACAGCCACGTCGGGCGCACGCGCAGGCGCCACCACGCGCGGCATCTACGGCACCGTCACGCCGCCGAGGACGGCATGCAGGTCGGCGATCATGCGCATCGCGCGGCGGTCGCGACGTGCTCGTCGGCGGGCACCGTCGCTGCAGCCACCGCAACGCGCACCAGCTCGCCGCTTCAGCCGCGTCGTGCGCGTCAAGCGAGGGCGTCTACCGCGTGCTCGTGCGGTCACCAACGGCGCGCAGGTCTCCAGCTACAGCCAGCCGCTCGTCATCCGCTGACCCGGGACCGTCCCCGCACGCGGTGATCGGGGCGGCATGCGAGTTGCGCTGCGAGACCGGTCGACCGTCTCACGGCGGCCGCCGCGGGCTCCTCGACGCGGCGCGGCAGCAGCGTTTCGCGGGCGATCACGAGGCGCTGGATCTGCGAGGTGCCCTCGTACAGCTGCATGATCTTGGCGTCGCGGAACAGCTTCTCGACGGGGTACTCCTTGATGAAGCCGTAGCCGCCGTAGACCTGCACGGCGTCGGTGGCGACCTTCATCGCGGTGTCGGCGGCGAAGCGCTTGGCGTGCGAGGAGACCAGCGTGTTGCGTTCGCCGTTGTCGAGCATGCACGCCGACTTCCACGTCAGCAGGCGCGCCGCTTCGATCTCGGTCGCCATGTCGGCGATCATGAACTGGATCGCCTGGTGCATCGCGATCGGCACGCCGAACTGGACGCGTTCGCTTGGCGTAGTCGATCGCGAACTCGAACGCCGCGCGCGCGATCCCGGTCGCCATCGCCGCGACGCCCGGGCGGGTGCGGTCGAGCGTCATCATCGCGAGCTTGAAGCCCTTGTTCTCCTCGCCGAGCAGGTTCTCGGCGGGGACCTCGACGTCGTTGAAGCGTGATCGTCGCCGTGTTCGACGCGCGCTGGCCGAGCTTGTCCTCCTTCTTGTCGACCACGACGCCCCAGTCGCGCTCGACGACGAACGCCGAGATGCCGCGGTGGCCGGCGTCCTTGTCGGTCTTCGCGTAGACGGTGTAGTAGTCGGCGTAGCCGCCGTTGGTGATGAAGCACTTCGAGCCGTTGATGACGTACTTGTCGCCCTGCTTGCACGGCGGTCGTGCGCATCCCCGAGACGTCCGAGCCGGCGTCCGGCTCGGTCAGGCAGAACGAGGCCAGCTTCGGCGCCTCCGTGAGCGCGCCCAGGTACTTCTTCTTGATCGCCTCCGAGCCGCCCAGCGCGATCGGCGCGGTCGCCAGGCCGTTGCAGCCGAGCGAGGTCTGGATGCCCGAGCAGCCCCACGAGAGCTCCTCCTCGATCAGGCAGCCGTCGAGGTAGCCGAGGCCCGGCCCGCCGTACTCCTCGGGGATGTGGGTGTTCATCAGCCCCACCTCCCACGCCTTCTCGATGATCTCCTCGCGGCCACGTGCCCGTCCCGGTCGTACTCCCAGGCGACCGGGCGGATCTCCTTCTCGGCGAAGTCGTGCGCCAGCTCGCGCAGGTTCTTCTGCTCGTCGGTGAGCGTGAAATCGACCATGTCTGTAAGTGAGCTCCTCGGGCTGGCGCGGTGCGCGCACCGCCCAGGTGGGCGAGCCGCTCGTCGCGCGTAGATTGACTGGTCAGTCAACGCTGGCCGAGCCAGAGGGTAGCGAAGCTCGGCCAGGTGAGCAACAATCCATCGATGCAGGCGGCCTTCCCCCTGGTGCTGTTCGGCTCGATCGCGCTCTTTGTGGTGGTCGGTGTGCTCTCGATGCTGACCCGCAACAACCTCCACGAACAGATCGGCCAGGGCGGCCTCTTCTCGGGCGAGGAGCCCTTCGGCGGCGGCGCACAGCCCCACGGGTCGGGCATCTCCGGCGAGGGCCACGGGTGGAGCGGGGAGGAGGAGACGAGCGGGCTCGAATCCTCCGCCGAGCGGGAGCTTGAAATCCGTCAGATGCTCGTCGCCCGCAGCGAGCGCCTCGTGCGCAAGGGCCACGCGCCACTCGACGTCGAGGCCGAGCTCGCCCGGCTCGAGCGCGTCGGGACGGGCGGGCTCGGCAACGCGGGGTCCGGCGACGCCGCGCTCGCCGAGGAGGTGCGCCAGCTCGTGCTCGCCCGCAACGAACGCCGCGCGCGCCAGGGACTCGATGCGCTCGACGTCGAGACCGAGGTGCGGCGGACGCTCGCCGAGTTGAGCCCCTGATGAGGATGCTCGTTCGCCGATTGCCGGCGCTGGGCGTGCTCGCCCTCGGGCTGGGCGGGCTCATCATCGCCCTCCCCGCCGCGGCCCGGGCGCGGGGGCCGACCGTGTACGGCGCGCTGCAGAGCCTGCAGCACAGCGGCGCGCTGACGGCGGAAGCCGACGGAGAAGACGCCTCCACCTACACCGAAGCGCTCCGGGCCGTAAAGCGGCTGAGCGGAACTCGCCGCGTCGAGCTCGGCAGCGTGCTCGCCAACGTGCAGCAGATCGCCGCCGCCGGCGAGCTCACGCCCTCGCGGGCGGCCGCCCTGTTCCTCACGCTGGAACGCAACGTGCAGTGGTGGACCACCGAACCGCTGCTCTCCGCCGGACAGCGCATGAGCTTCCCGGAAAGCCGCCTGGTGTGGGAGTACTACCCCGGACAGGGCATCGAGATCCAGTGGCTCGCGACCTTCGGCGAGGCCAACGGCTACTACCTGGAGGGGCACGAGAACACTCAGCTGCGGGAAGTGCTCGACGAAGCGATCCCGCTCGCCACCCAGCGCGCGGGGGGCATCGCGTGGGAGTACCTGTTCCACTTCGACGGCGGCTCGCCCCCGTGGACGAGCGGGCTCTCCCAGGGGACCGCGCTGCAGGCGCTCTCCCGCGCGTACTCGCGCCTGAAGGAACCCGCCTACCTGACCGCCGCCAAGCAGGCGCTCGGCATCTTCCAGACCCCCCCGCCGCGCGGGCGTGCGCGTCGACACCCCCGCCGGCGCGCACTACCTGGAGTACACCTACGCCCCCAGGAGCGCATCCTCAACGGCTTCATCCAGGCCGTCACCGGGCTCTACGACTACGCCAAGCTGACCGGCGACCCGCTCGGACGGCAGCTCTTCGAAGCCGGCGACGCCGAGGCGCGCGTCGAGGTCCCCCACTACGACACCGGCGGCTGGTCGCTGTATGACCAGCACTCCGAATCGAACCTCAACTACCACGAACTGCTCGCGGAATTCCTGCAGAACCTCTGCCAGCGCACGCAGAAGGCCGATCCCGCACGCGCCCCCCCGCGCCAGCCCGACGCCACCGCCACGACGCACGTCCCGCCGAGCACCGCCGGCACGGGCGGCCGGCGGCGACCGCGGCGGCAGCGCCGCGAGCGCACGCGCGCACGCGCCGCGAGCGGACGCCGCCCACGCCCCGATCCCCGGCGATCAGATCTACTGCACGACCGCGCAACGCTTCACGCCGACCTGCGCACGCCGCCGGCGATCGCGCTGCTGACGCACACGCTGCGCGGCGGGGCGCGCGGCGGCGTGCAGCTGTCGCTCTCGAAGATCGCCACGGTCAGCCTCGACGATCCGCCGGGGCGCCGGGTGGTGTGGACCAACAGCGCGCTCGTGGAAGGCGGCAAGCCGCGCCTGCTGTGGGTCACGCCGCGGAAGGGCGGCACGTACACGGTGAGCATCGCGCGGTGGACCTCGCGGGCAACAGCGCGACCGCGAGCGGCACGATCACCGTGAAGGCCGCCCGCCGCCGCTGAGCGCGCCGGCACGCCAGCGGCGGTGGGCGGTGACTCCGTACAATCGGGGTGTGCCGAGCGAAGCGCCAGCATCCGTGGCGACGACGACCCGGAGCGTCGCTCCGCGGGCTCGGCGCTCCTACACGCCTGGAGCGTCCTGGACCGCGACCGGCGTCTGGCGGCGGTCGCGGCGGTGGCGCTGTTCGTGACGATGTTCCTGCCGTGGTACCAGCAGAACGCGGTGGTGAGCGCCGTCAAGGCCGAACGCTGGTCAGCCGCAACCTGAACGCGTTCGCGGTCTTCTCCTTTGTCGAGGCCGCCGTGCTGCTGGTGGCGGCGGCGGTGCTCTGCTGCTGTTCGCGCGCGCCGAGGGCCGCAACTTCCACCTGCCCGGCGGCGACGGCGCGGCGGTGCTCGCGGGCGGCTGTGGAGCGCGCTGCTGCTGGTCTCTGCGGCTGTTCGACAAGCCCGGGGTCACACAGCACGGGGTCGCCGCCAACGTGGGTGTGCAGTGGGGCATCTTCTTCGCGCTGGCCGCCGCCGGTCTGCTCGCCTACGCGGGCTCGCGGATGCGCGCCGCCGCAGCGGCCCGAGCCGCCGCTGGTGCGCCGTTCCCCGCCGCGCCGCGACGACGGGCCGCCCGAGCCCGACGCGCAGGCGACGGTCGTGATGTCGCGTCGGGAGCCGAGAGCGGCTCCGGTCCCGCGAGCGAGCGCGCCGCGAGCGCAACCCCCGAGCGCGAGCGCCACCGGGAGGGTGGGCGCCCTCCGCCGCGCCGGCAGCGACCCGCGCGCCGCGGCGCCGCGCGGGGGGGCGGGCGCTCGTCAGCCGATGCGGAGCAGCTCTCCTTCGAGGACCCGACCGGAGCCGCGGGGCGGGTAGGGCCACCGCGGGGCGGCCCCCTACCATTGCGATGACGATGACGCCCCGCCGACTCCCAGACGCGCCCGCGAGCGCCGCCGAGGTGGCCGAGGGCCTGCGCGCCGTGGGCTACCTGCCGGGCGAGTCGACCGCGCTGGTCGCCTACCTGGCGACGCGGCTGGGCAAGCCGGTGCTCGTCGAGGGCCCCGCGGGAGTCGGCAAGACCGAGCTCGCGAAGGCGCTGGCGCACTACCTGGGGCGCGAGCTCGTGCGGCTGCAGTGCTACGAGGGCCTCGACGAGGCGAAGGCGCTGTACGAGTGGAACTACCGCAAGCAGCTGCTGCGCATCCAGGCGCAGAGGCGGCGGGCGCCGGCTGGGGCGAGGTCCAGGAGGACATCTTCGGCGAGGAGTTCCTGCTGGCGCGACCGCTGATGACCGCGATCGCCTCGCGAGGAGCCGGTGGTGCTGCTGATCGACGAGATCGACAAGACCGACCAGGAGTTCGAGGCGATGCTGCTCGAGGTGCTCTCGGACTTCCAGATCTCGATCCCCGAGCTCGGGCCGCGTCGAGTCGCGCACGCATCCCGTGGTGCTGCTCACCTCCAACAACTCGCGCGAGCTCACCGAGGCGCTCAAGCGCCGCTGCCTCTACCTGTGGCTCGACTACCCCGAGCTCGAGCACGAGCTCGAGATCGTGCGCCTGCACGCGCCCGAGCTGCCCGAGACGGTGGCGCGCAGGCTCGTCGAGGTGATCGGCATGGTGCGCGAGCTCGACCTCAAGAAGCCGCCCTCGATCGCCGAGTCGATCGACTGGGCGCGCGCGCTGCTGCTGCTGGGCGCGCAGGACATCGACGCGCGATACCTTCATCGAGACGATGTCGGTGATCGTCAAGCACCGCACCGACATGGACGTGGTCGCCGAGCGGGTCGGGCTGAAGCTGGCGCGACAGTCCGACCCTCGCCGGCCAGCCTGAGCGGACCCGGCCATGGATCGCACATCGAGCGACCCCTCCGGCTCCGGGACGCTCTGCGAGACCGGAGGGCATCGCAGCCCGCCTGCTGGAACTCGGCGAGGAGCTGCGTCAGGAGGGCGTCGCGGTCGGCACCTCGGAGCTGCTGGACGCGTTCGCGGTGCTGCGCGAGATCGAGTGGACCGCGCAGCACGACTTCCGCGAGGCGCTCGCGGCGACGCTCGCCAAGAGCCAGGAGGACCGCCGCGTCTTCGAGCTCGTGTTCGACCGCTTCTTCTTCCGCGCCGTCGAGCTCGCGGCCGCGCGGGAGGGCATCCGCGAGGAGCAGCCGCGCGCACGACCGCGGCGAGCTCGACCTGGAAGAGCTCTCCGAGGAGGACCTCGACGCGCTGCGCCGCGCAGATCGCGGCCGCCCTGCGCGATGGGTCGGACGGCGCGATGCGCGACCTCGCGCGCATGGCGATCGCCGCGCTCGCCCGCCGCGACGGAGGCTCGGGCGTGATCGGGGTCGACGTGCAGCGCATCCGCCGCGCGCTCGGGCTGCGCGCGGAGCCCCAGCCGGAGCTGCCCGAAGACGACCCCCGCCGCGAGGGCCTGCCGCGCGAGGCGCTGCGCCGCTTCGAGGCGCTGCTGCGCCGCGAGCTCGAGCGCGCGCAGGTGCAGCGCACCGGGACCCTCCCGCCCGCGCGCCCGCTCGGCGAGCTCGACCGCGCGCTGCCCTCCGGTCCGCTGCAGGACCTCGCGGCGGTGCACCGCGTCGTCGCGCAGCTGCGCCGGCGCCTCGCCACCCAGGGTCACCAGACGCGCGGGCACCGCCACCACGCCCACGTCGACGTGCGCCGCACGATGCGCGCCTCGCTGCAGACCGGCGGGGTGCCCGTCGTGCTCAAGTACCGCCCCCGCCGCCCGCGCCGCCCCGAGGTCTACGTGCTGTGCGACGTCTCCACCAGCGTCACCTCCGCGTCGGTCTTCTTCCTCTCCGTGCTGCACGCGCTGCACGACTCCTTCCGCAAGATGCGCTCGTTCGTCTTCATCGAGCGGATCAGCGAGGTCACCGACATCTTCGAACGGGAGCGCGACTTCAAGGCGGTCAACGAGCGGATCTCCGCCGACGCGGGGGTCGCGGACATCTCCGGCTACACCGACTACGGACGCGTATGGTCGGAGTTCCTGGAGCTGATCGGCGACGACCTGAACCCGCGCGCGACCGTGATCGTGCTCGGCGACGCCCGCACCAACGGCCGCCCACCCGCGCGCCGACGCCTTCGCCGCGATCGCCGCCCGCGCCGGGCGCGCCTTCTGGTTGAACCCCGAGCCGCGGCTGTACTGGAACTACGGGGACTCCGTGATCGCCGCCTACGAGCGCCACTGCACCGCGTTCGAGTGCTGGACCACCGCCCAGCTCGAGGACTTCGTGCGCGCGCTGGCGCGACCGGAGCTGGCGGCGGGCGCGGGCAGGTAGCGGCGGCACCGTGTTCCGATCGCAGACGCCTTGATCGCCGCGGCGGCGCAGGAAGCCGGCATCGACGTGCTGCACTACGACCGTCACTACGATCGCCTCGCGGAGGTTCTCAGCTGCTCAAGCGTGTGGATCGCGCCCGCCGGCACGCTCGAGCAGCGAACACCCCGATCGGCCTCCTCTACGCCGGCCGTGCCCGCCTGACGCAACGCATCACGACCGTCCGGACCGCCTCCCGCGGGCCGCCTTCCTGCCGCGCGGGCCGTACCTGGCCCGGGCCGCCTTTTCGCATCGCTTGACATGGCGCGCCTTCCTGTGGCAGGCCTTCAGCGCCGCCGCGAGCTTCCGGGCGCGTGTGAGCGCCTTTCCGCAGCCCGTGACGGCTATGGGGGTCTGCTCGTGGACTTCCGCGCCGTTCTGCGCGAGGAAGGCCGTGGGCATCGTGAGCTTCCTGCCCGTGCAGAGGTCGCCGACCGCCGCGAGCGCCGAGTAGGGGCCCTCGGGGAGGGTCAGTTCGAAGGTGCCCACGGGGACGTCGGGGACGGTCTTGAAGGTGGAGCTTGTGACGCCGGTCTTTTCGTCGATGAAGGTCGAGCCGACGAGGTGGACGGTCGCTCCGTATCCCTGCAGCACGACGACGAGGTTGGGGAACGCTTCGCCGCCGTTGGAGACGAAGTAGGCCGGGCCTTCCAGCGGGACCGGCAGGACCGGGGTGACCGCCTTGGCGCGGCCCACGATCGATTCCGCCGGACAGGCCGCCGGGTTCGCCGCGAAGACCCGTGCCAGGCACGCCTTCTGCAGCGTCTTCAGCCGGGAGGGCAGCGCCTTGGGCAGTTCGACTTTGACCTTCGCGATGTTCGCCTGTCGCTAGGGGCCCGCCGGGTAGCTCAGCTTCACCGACAGGCTCGCCCCGTACTTCCTGGAGGTCTTCCCCGGGTCGAGGCCGTCGACTGCGGCTTGAAGGCGAGCACCGCGCAGTTGGTGATCTGGAAGGGCACCGAGAGGGCGTCGGTGGCCCCTTCGGCGCTCGTCAGGTCGCCGGTGATCGCAAGCGGGCTGCAGTTGGTCGGGTTGAACGTGAAGCCGTTGCGGTCGATCGTGACGTTCACGTGACGGATCTCAAGCGGGATCCCCTTGAGGATCGTCGGGATGCTGTACGGGCCCGTGGCGTCGCTGGTGATCGTCAGCCTGCGCCGTCGTGGGGTCGACTTCGATCTTCGCGCGGACCACGAGGCAGTCGCAGGGGGTGTTGTTCTCCAGGTCGAACGGGCCGGCCTTCGCCGGGTTGACGATCGAGAGGCCGTAGGGGGCGCCCTCGTACGGGCCGGTGATGTAGACCCTGCCGCCGGTGACGGTGTAGGGGTTGCCGCCGACGCCGACGCTGACGACCGTGTGGCCGATGAGGCTTTCCGGGCCGCAAGTGCCTTCGTCGGCCTGCGGTTCGCCGCAGAGCTTCACCCGAGGCGAGCGTCCCCAACAGGCCCGGGGGCATCTTCAGCTTGATCGCGTCGAGGTTCTGGCTGCCGTCTTCGCGGCTCATCGTCATCGAGAACGGCGTGAACCCGCCCGCCTGGTTGCTCGTCGTGCCCGCCGTCAGGCTCGGCGCGAACGGCAGCGGGTTCTGGCACGGCCCACCGTTCGGAGCAGAGGTGATCTTGAATTCCGAGGAGGACACAACGGGTTCGGTACCCGACCACGGTTCGATCGACGCCGTCGTCCTATACCCCCCGCACAGTGCCGGGGTGCCCAACGGCGCCCTCGACCCGCCGAAGAAGTGCAGGCTCAGGTCTTCGAAGGGCAGCTGCGGCGTTTCCTTGAACGTCGCGGTGAGCTGGCCCGTCACCGGATCCGGTTTGACTTCGCCGGCGAGCTTGACGAGCACACCGGAGACGGGGTCTTTCGCAACGAGGTACAGGGCTACGAGGCTCCCGAACGGGTTAGCGTTCTGTTGCGCGAGGTACGCAGCGCCGAGGAGCGGGTTCGGCAACAAGGGCGTGTGGATTTCAAGCGTCCCGACCTTCGCCGCTTCAGGACAGGATTGTTCTTCTGAGCTTTCCAGGCCGATCTGCGCGAGGCTGCACGATTGCAGGCCATCCGCACCAGCAGGGTTGAGCGCGACACCCGCGGGCAGCGCGACCGTCGTGTTCTTGACGGTCGCCTGCGCGCTCCCGGTCGGGTTCAACCCGGCGGTCTGCGGCACGTGGATACCGACCGTCAACCCGCTCGGGGTGCTCCCCGCCTGACCATCCGGCGCCGCGACGATCGACGGTTCGAACGTCAACCCGTTGCAGCCGCTCAACCCGAGCGCGTGCCCGTAATCGTCATGCAAGCTGTATTCCCCGGTCTTCTGCACCGCCGGTTCAGCCCACGAATCCGCCGCGACCGTCGGCGACCACGGTGTCGTGCACGATGTCGGGAGCGTCAACAGCGGCTGTGAGTTCGATACATTCAATGGTTCGCACAGGCCTCTCCCCAACAGACAGTTCCCGCCGCGCTGCCCGTTGTGCCGCGGGTCATCCGGCGCGCCCCAGAACGTCACCTGGCTCGCGAGCAGATTGGAGTTCTCCGAGATGTTGTGGACCGTCACGACGACGCCGTAGTCCCCGCCGGTCCGCACCGAGGTATCGAGAATCACCGGGACCTCCGCGACCACGAACGCGAAGCGCGCCGGCTCACCCGTCTTGGGCACCATGTTGAACAGCGGCTCCGGAAGCGTGAGCGGCTTGGCGAAGTAGGTGATCGAGATCGTGGTGTTCGCGACACCGATGACCGTGTCCAGCGGACAGGCTTCCGCGGAGAACTGCGCGCTCGTGCACTGCGGGATCGCGTTGGGGTTGCCGACCAGGCCAGCCGGGAGATAGAACCGCAGATCCTTCACCAACGCCGGCTGCTGCACCGTCCCCGCTTCGACGCTCTGGTTGAGATCGAGCGTCGTCGTCAACTGGAACGGGTGCGAACCGGCCTGCGTATCGGGCACACCCCCGACGCTTTCCGGGGTCTGTTCGAACCATTCCACGCCGAACGGTGTCGCCGCGCCGCTGACCGTGAACGGCTGCCTGGAGGTCTCCCGCGACGCGCCGCCGCCTTCCACGACCGCTTCGTTGAGCGCCCCCGACTCCGCGCCCGCCGTGACGCGAACCGTCAATTCGAGATCCACATCCTGATACGGCGGGATGATCTGCCGGAACGTGCAGCTCACCGCTTCCAAGGAACATTCACCCTGACCCAAGGTACCGGCTAGTCCCGCCGCGCCCGCGATACCGATCGGCACGATCCCCGGCGGCAGCTTATCTGAGACCGTGATCGGCACACCCGACCCGATCGCTGCGCCGTCACCGAGATTGGACGCGGCGACCACGACTTTACCGATACCCCCGGGCGGAAGGTTCGTCGGCTCGGTGCTCGCCAGCACGTGCCACCACGGCACTTCGGCTTCCGCGAAGGCGGGGGTTGCGGTGAAGGCGAGGGTCGCTATTAGAGAAACGAGGCAGACTGACCACGCGCTAAATCGAAGGGACCTCATGGCTATGCCCTCCCCTTGCCGTGGCTTGACTTTTTCGCCTTCTTTTTACTCTTTGCCTTGACGCACTGCTGCTTCTTTTTGACCTTCTTCCTGACGAAGCCCTTCTTGCACGTCTTGGACTTCGGTTTGACCGAGGGCTTCGGCGATTCCACGACGTTGCCGGCGCCGGAGAACGTCGCGCTCGCCGGCGCCCCGAAGACTGCGGGCTGCGGCGACGGCGCGGCCTTGCACGAATCCCCGCTCGTGCACGGCGGCGGCGAGACCGGCGCGCTCACACACGGCGCCGCCTGCGAGCACACATGCGCGTCATACACATCAAAGGACGCATCGACGTCCTGCGGGACGAGCCGCGACGCGGTCAGGAAGAACACGTCTTCGCCTTCGGAGCCACCCGGGCCCCTCCCGCTCGCGTCCAGGAACACCGATTCCTCAGCGGATGTCCCCGAGGAGATCAACGACACGCAACCACCTGAGCGCGCGCAGCCGCCGACACCCTGCGGCTCATACTCATACACATCCTCCCTGCCGTTCGTATCCTGCGCCACCAGCGCATCCACGCTATCGAAGAACATCCGCCCTTCATCAGAAAGCACACGCGACTGGTAGCCTCTTTCCCTTCCAGGGTACCCGCCGCCCCTTGCCTTTGTCCACCCGGGAATACTCGCGGCCAGCCAGCGACCTCCCCAGATAGGTTCAGTGGTGTCATCGGCGAGCAGCCGATGCCCTGGTGATTCTAGTTGCGTCGGGTCGAAGACTCCGTCGGGTCGCGCGCCCGTCGGGTTGCACGAAACGCACCTCAGCCGGCCGTTCGCCTCGTCATACAGGAACACCTCCTCGTCCGGCTGCCCGCTGACCGCGTCACGATTATCGTAACCTTCGGGAAAATTGGATGTCTTCAGCCTTTCCTTCGACATGAACGTCAAATACCGCCCGTTCGGCGAAACCCTGGACGACAGCCGGGATAGTTCTATCGTTGAATTGAATCCTTCAAACGGCCCCATCCAGTCGGGGTGTTCTTCTTCGGAGAGAACAGCGACGAGCCGTGGCGAGGACCACGACGAACCCGTCCGCGACTCCACATACAGGTTGTCCTTCCCGGATTCCGCGCCTTCCGCCAGCTTCCCTGTCGCTACGAAATACACGATCGACCCAGCTTCACTCGCGCCGAGCACCACGCCCTGCACGCTGGCCTGTTCACCCGTGTTCTGATCGACCGACAGATCCTTCAACGAGCCCGTGACCGTGTCATACACATACAGGTCTTCGCTACCGGACTCGTTCAATTGGGACTGCTGTTTCAGCTTCGAGTCGAGCGTCAACGGCTGTTCATCCAAGAAGAACACCTCCGAACCATCGGCGCTCGCGATCTGGAAATGCGCCCTGTTCGACAGGCGCCGGCGACACGCCCGGCGCCGGCGCATCCACCTTAACCGTCCGGCCCGCGACCGTATCACGCATATAGAGGCCACTGTTCGGGCGCCCCTCCTGGAAGAAGACCCGCGAGCCATCACTCGACAGCGCATGCCTCGTATCATCGCCGATGGGACCCTGGGTGCCGGTACTCCCAAGTTCGGCGCCTATGTTCGCCGTATGATCCGGAAGCACGTTCACGAGCTGCAGCAGCCCGCCAGACCACTCGTAAAGATTGAGAAATTCGAATTCTTGCTTGATTGCGTTACTGGTCAGCGCAAAGGGAGATTCGATCACAACGTGCGAGAGATCCGGCGTAACAGCAAGAGCCGTCGGGCCTTGGGATTGGTTAGGAGGAGAAAAAGGACCGAATTCAGTTCCCGGCGGCACATTGCCGGCGGTCACCAGCGGCACATAGCTTCCGTGCGCGTTGTCACGGATATAGAGCGTCTGTTGCGTCGCTTCAGGCGAGAGCGGCGTATCACCGTACGGTTCAACGAGCGCTTGTGAAAGATCGGGTGAGAAGAACGTGTATTCGCTCTCCGTGCCTTCGTTCGCGGCCTTGTGCGGCGTGGTGATGTCTTCCGAGGACCAGCCGCCCGCGCCGCGCCTGGAGAACACCTGCGTCGGCCCGAACGGAGCCGGGTTGGCGAGAGGATTAGCCACCACCGGCGCATTCGCCACATAGCTCACCGCGCTACCGTCCACAGAAGCCTCGATCAACCCATCCCCGAACGAGCTCGCCCCTGCTCCTATCGCCTCGATGAGCGCGCCTTCCTTGTTCGGCGGCGAGACCATTTCCCACTCCCGGCCATCCGGCAGCGCGAACGCGCCGCCGCCGGCCTGCGTCGTGAACGTCTGATCCGGCCCATACACCGTGCCGAGCACATTGCTCGCCACGACACGCACGTGATACGTCGTCTGCGCCAGCAGATCCTGCGCGCGGACAGACACCGGCTCGCTGCTCGTCCCCGACCCCAGATCCCCCGCCGGGACGGGCACGCTCGCCCCGTAGGAGACGCTCGGCCCGTATTCGAAGTCATACGTCGTGTCCGCGCCCCCAGGGTTGACCTGTATGCTGAACAGCGCGCTGGTCGAGGAGATATCGGACACGCCCTGTTCGGAGAACGCGACCGGCGCGGGCGTAATGAACGTGTGGTCCTGCCCCTGGTTTGAGCCGTTGGCGTTGGACACGTTCACCCGGAAGTGGTAGCCGGTCAACCGTTCCAGGCCGGTCAGGTTCGCGCTGAGGGCGACCGGGCCGCTGCCAGAACCCGGACCGGGAGAGCATCCCGCCGTCTGACCATAGGCAGTCGTCGTGCCGTATTCGAACACGCACGAGGTCACGGGCAGCCCGTCCGGATTGACCACGCCGCCGAGCGTCACCGACGTTTCGGCGAAGCTCGACGCCGAGCCCGTCGTCACGTCCGGGACAACGAACGACGTGAACACGTCGATTTCCTGGGTGCTCACGTCCGAGGTGTACACCGTCCCGGTCGCGGAGTTGACCGCGATCCCTTCGCTCGCCTGCAGCTGCGCAGACCCGAACCGCTCGACCAACAAGTGCGACGGGCCGTACACCGCGACACTCGTCTCATGATCGACGTACACGTCGTTGCTGGACAGGTTGACAGCGAAACCCCTCGTTTCTTCGCCATCCAACTGTTCGGTGAGAACTTCGCCGATCTTGTTGAACTCGAGGGGAAACGAGAACCTTTCAAAAATTGAAGGCCTTATCCCGATGTACAGGTTGTCTTCCGAGTCGACCGCGAAACCCATGTTGCCCAGCACATGATTCTTGTTCGTCCCTGGATTGGGGGTCTTCGGTTCTACAGTCGATACGTATTCGTTGACCGGCGCGGCATCGTTGAACTCGTAGATTTCCTTCCAGCTATACACCACCCAGAGCGCGCCGGCGGGATCGACCGCGACACTTGATAGATTCGTCTCGGTGAACGGCGACGCCGCGCCGACCACCTGCCCGATGTACGCGCCGCCCGAACTGAACTTGTCGATCACATGGTGACCGACGTCCACGACGTACACGTCGCCTTTGGACGGATCGAGCGGATTCGACGAGTTGTTCGACCGCGATCGAACCCTCAGAGTGTTCTCCGAAGTAGACGGACCACGAGAACGCCCCCGTCGGAGACGCGCTCCCGTTGAACTGACCGACATAAGCACCCGTCGCGCTGAAGATCTCCACACGCCCATTGCCCCGATCGATCACATACACATCGCCGGTCGAATCGTTGACCGCCAGGCCGTTGGGCGCGGAGAGCTGGCCGTTGCCCGAGCCCGCGCTCCCGAAGGCGGCGCTGAACACGTGCATCCGCTGCGCGAGGGCAGGGGCGCTGCACAGCGACAGCGCACCGGCCAGCACACACAGCAAAGCCGCCGCCGCCAATTTCAGCCTGCGAACACTCGATATGGGCGCCGCGGCCCGGGTTTGGGGCCGCGGCGCCCGAGCGAGACCGACCCCGGAGAGGGTCTGGGGCCGGAGCCTCTTCGAACGCCGCCGCCGGAGAGGGTTCGGGGCGACATTCGAGCAGGCCCGGGCGATGCGCGCGAAGGAACCCTCGGCTGATGACGGCATTATCCCCGACCCTCCATTTCGATTTGCGGCACTTCCCTCTCCCTCCAACAGCGGGATACCCCGGATCGCCCGGCGGCAACCCCCACTATGCGGCAAAGCCCTCGCGGTGATAAGGCATGGCTTGAGCATTCAAGGCTTGTAGTAGTTTTTCTACCGTCAAGCCGGCGTCGCCCGTCCCGGGCGCCGGCCGTCCCGGACAGCCCCGGGGATCGTGTAGTGTCTTATGTTCAATGCGTGGGCAGAGGGCGGCGAGAAGCGTCGGGGATGCGGCGGCCACCAGGCCGATGACCTCACCGGTCAACTGGGCGCTGCTCGGCCTGCTGCTCGCGCGGCCGGGCTACGGCTACCAGCTGATGAGGCGCTTCGAAGAGGCCTACGGCGAGGTGCTGGTGCTGGGCAGCGAATCGCATGTGTACACCGCGCTGAACGAGCTGAGCCGCAGGGGCCTGATCGAGGAGGTTCCCGACGAGCCCTCGGCACATAGCGGCACGCTGCGCCAGCCGAAGATCCGCTACCGGGCCACGGCCGCGGGAGCGGGGGCCTACCGCGAGCGCATGTTCGAACAGGCCGGCGCCGACCGGCGCCAATCGCAGCTGTTCGTGCGCCAGCTCGCGGCGATGGAGCACGAGCCGGACGTCGCGCTCGAAATCCTCCAGCGCTACGAACAGGCCTGTCTGGCGGAGGCCCGCAGGAGCCCGGCGGCGTCGGAGCGGCTGATCGACCGGCTGCTGGCGCAGGAGAGCCGCCTGGCGATGGAGAGCAGGCTCCCGTGGGTCGAATACGCGCGCGGCGAGTTCGGCGCCCCGGAGACGGACTCCAAAGATGGCCCTGCTCGAGCTTGAGCGCGTCAGCAAGCGCTTCGGCCGCGGCTCGGGGGAGCGGATCGCCCTGCACGACGTCTCGTTCGAGATCGACGCGGGCGAAGTGGTGGGGGTGTGGGGCAGACGGCGCTCCGGGCGCTCCACGCTGCTGCGCGTCGCGGCCGGCATCGAGCGCCCCGACGAGGGCGTCGTGCGCATCGACGGACAGATCCTCGGCGGCTCTCGCTCCGACCCACTGCGCGCCGATGTCCGCTTCTGCCGCAGAACCTTCCGCTCCGCCGAAGGCGACACCGTGCTCGAGCAGCTCACGACGGGGCAGCTCACGCGCGGCGTGTCGCTGGAGGAGGCGCGCACGCACGCGCGCCGTGCGCTGTATCGCCTCGGCGCCGAGCACTCGGCCTCAAGGCGGCCGGGCGAAATGGACGGCGCGGAAGCCGCCCGCGTGGCGATCGCCCGCGCGATCGTGCGCCCGCCGAGGCTGCTCGTGGTCGACGAGCCGACGCTCGGCGTCGATCTGCCCGTGCGCGATGAGATCCTCGCGCTGCTGCGGGCTCTCTCAGGCGATGGCATCGCCGTCCTCTACAGCGCCACCGACACCTCCGCGCTGGCCGGCGCCGACCGCGCGCTGTCGCTGGCGAAAGGCAGCCTCGGCGGCGAGCTGGCCATGCCCGGGCTTGCGCCGGTGGTGCCGCTGCGCCGCGTGCATGCTGGAGCTTGAGGACATAGCGAAGAGCTACCGCAGCGCGGGCGAAGAGGTGCGCGCGGTCGACGGCGTCAACCTGCGCCTGAACCCCGGGGAAATGGTCGCGCTGCACGGGCCCAGCGGCTCGGGCAAGACCACGCTGCTGCTGCTCGCGGCGGCGCTGCTGGACCCGGAGCGGGGCGCGGTCCGCTTCCAGGGACGCGACCTCGCCTCGATGTCCGAGGCCGAGAAGAGCGGGTATCTGCAGCGGCACGTCGGGTTCGTCTACCAGCACTTCCGCCTGATGCCCCGCGTCTCGGCGCTGGAGAACGCCTCCCGAAAGCTGCTGATGAGCGGCGTGGGAATGCGCGAGGCCCGTGCGCGCGCCGCGCCGTGGCTTGAGCGGGTGGGGCTCGGCGGGCGCATTGACCGTCCGCCCGAGAGGCTCTCCGGCGGCGAGCGCCAGCGGGTGGCGATCGCGCGGGTGCTGGCCACAGAGCCGACACTGATCCTCGCCGACGAGCCGACGGGTAACCTCGACAGCACCCGCAGCCGCGAGATCGTGGAGCTGCTGCGGTCGATCGCGCGCGAGCGCCTGGCGGCCGTGCTGCTCGTCACGCACGACCTCGACGCGGCGGCGCTCGCCGACCGAAGCTTGACGCTGCGCGACGGAAAACTGAGCTGACGATGCGCCCGTTCGTCCTGCTCTATCTCTACCGCAACCGGCTGCGCGTACACACCGCGCAGGAGCTGCTGGCCGGGCTGGGCGTGGCGACGGCGGTGGCGCTCGTGTTCGCCACGCTAGTCGCCAACGGCAGCATCTCAGGCTCAGCCGCCGAAGTCATACACACGGCGGCCGGCTCGGCCACGCTGCAGCTGGAAGCCCGCGGCCCCGACGGCGTGCCGGGGCAGCTTCTGGAACGAGTGGAGGAACTCCCCGGCGTCAAGCGCGCCGCGCCGCTCCTGGAAGAGACGGCGACCGTCGTGGCGGGCAACGGCCGCTCCACGACGGGCGGTACGACAGGCAGTACGACGCGCAGTACGACAGTCACGATCACGGGCACGACGGTGGGGCTCGCCACGATCGACGGCCTGGTGCGCACGCTCCCGATCGCGACGCTCGCGCCGGGCGGCATCGGCCTCAGCCGCACAGCCGCGCAGGCGCTTCGCCTCGGCGACGGCAACAGCGGCCCGCAACAGACGGTGACCGTGATGCTGCGCGGGGTGTCGAGCAGGCTGAAGGTGGCGGCCGTGCTCGGCCCGGAAGCCTTCGGCGCGCTCTCGCACGCCGCCGTGGCGGTGATGCCGCTCCCGGAGCTGCAGCGGATGGCGGGCCTCTCCGACCGGATCTCGCGGGTGCTCGTGGAGGTCGACCGCGGAGCTGGGGCGCAGGTCCGCAAAGGACTTGAGCATCTGGCGGGCAGCCGCTTGAACGTGGCCCCGGCCGACGAGAATCTCGCGCTGCTGCGCCAGGCGCTGCGGCCGAGCGGCCAGGCCAGCGACCTGTTCGCGGCGATCAGCGCGCTGCTCGGGTTCCTGTTCGCGTTCAACGCGCTGCTGCTGACCGTGCCCGATCGACGCCAGGCGATCGCCGACCTGCGCGTGGACGGCACCGGCCGCGGCGCGATCGTTCAGATGGTCGTGTCGCAGGGCCTGCTGCTGGGGATCGCCGCCTCGCTCGCCGGCCTGGCCGGCGGCTGGGTGCTCTCCGGCGCGTTTCACCAGTCCCCCGGCTACCTGTCGCGGTCGTTCACGCTCGGCGCCGGCACCGTGATCGGGCCGGCGCCGGTGCTGCTGGCGCTCGCCGGCGGCCTGCTCGCGGCCTGCCTGGCGTCGATCGTGCCGCTGCTCGACCTGCGCGCGGGACGGGCGCTCGACGCCGTGTACCGGGACGACGGGGCGCCGGGGAACACCCTCGGCACCCGGGTACAGCGGCGGGCCGCGCTCGGCGGGGCGACGCTGCTGGCCTTGGGCACCGCCGTGTTCGTGCTCGTGCCCTCCGCCGCGATCGAGGTCTGCCTGCTGCTGGCGCTCGCCACGATGCTGCTGGTGCCGCCGGCGCTGGCGGGAGTGCTGCGCGCCGCGGGCGCGGCCGCGGCGCGCTTCCGCGGGACGGGGCTGCTCTCGGCGGCGCTCACCTCTCTGCGCGCCACGACGCTCAGCTCGCTGGCGCTCGCCGCCACCGGCGCGGTCGCGCTGTTCGGCAGCGTGGCGCTGGGCGGCTCGCGCGCCGATCTGCTGCGCGGCATCGACGGCTACACCGCCGGCTACGTGGCCGGCGCGGACGTGTGGGTCGTCAACCCGCACGACAACCAGGCGATCGACGACTTCATCGCCGACGGCCGTGCGGCCGCGATCGCGCGGCTGCCGGGCGTGAGGGCCGTGAGCGTGTTTCAAGGCAGCTTCCTGAACATGGGCGGGCGCCGTCTGTGGGTGACCGCGTGGCCGCGGGAGAGGCCGCTGACGCTACTCGGCGGGCAGATCCTCTCAGGCCGGGCGGCCGGCGCGGGCGAACGCATACGCCGGGGAGGCTGGATCACGGTCTCGGCGCAGCTGGCCTCCGAACACCACACCGGCGTGGGAGGGGTCCTGACGCTCGCCACGCCCGCGGGATACGTCCCCTTCAGGATCGCGGCCACGACCACCAACTTCGGCTGGCCGCCCGGAGCGGTCGTGATGAACACGGCCGACTACAGCCGCGCATGGGGCACGACGGCGCCCGGCGCGCTCGGCGTCCAGCTCGACGGCGCGGGCGGCGGCGGGAGCGGCAGCGGGCGCGGGGGCGGCAGCGGGCGCGGGGGCGGCAGCAGGGTCGCGACAGGCGCCGCGCTCACCGAGATCCGCCGCGCGCTTGGTCCCTCCAGCGGCCTCGAAGTGCTCTCGGCCGGCGAACGGGAACGCCAGATCGACGCCTCCGCCGGCGAAGGGCTCGGACAGCTCGCGGAGATCGCCATGCTGCTCACGGCGGCCGCGATCCTCGCGCTGACCGCGGCGATGGGGTCGAGCATCTGGCAGCGGCGCGCCGCGCTGGCGGGGCTGCGCCTGGAAGGCACCACCCCCCGGCGGCTGCGCAGAGTGCTGGCGATCGAAGCCGCGCTGATGCTGAGCGCGGGCTGCTTCACCGGCGCCGTCCTCGGGATGTGCGGTCAGATCGTCATCGACAGCTACCTTAAGCATGTGACCGGCTTCCCTGTCGCGAACTTCTCGGGCGGCGTGCGGCCGCTGGAGATCTTCGTCGCGGTGACCGCAATCGTGCTCGCGGTCACCGCCGTCCCCGCATGGCTCGCCTCGCGCGTATCCCCGACCTTCGCGCTCAATGAGTAGCCCCGGCCTCGCCCTGGCGGTCGCGAACGGCCGCTACTGGACCGGCGCGGCGCCGCGGGTGCATGCGCAGCTGAGGCGCTGGGAAGGCCGCGCACGCGAGATCCCCGACCCCGCTCTGCAGGCGATCGCGCTCGGGAAGCTGCGGGGCGAGCGCTTCAACGCGGAGGTGGCCGCGACGCTCGCGACGCTCGCCCCGCGTACTCATCGCGCACACGCGGTGGAGGCGATCGTGGGGCTGGAGCTGATGTACGACTACCTCGACGGCCTCACCGAGCAGCCGGCACGGGAGCCGCTGCGCAGCGGCCATCGACTGTTCGCGGCCTTCACCGACGCCTTCGCCGCCGCGCCCGCGCGGGCGGGCGGCTACTTCGACCTGCACCCCGCCGACGACGGCGGCTACCTCGCCGAGCTGAGCGCCGCGGTAGGCGCCGCGACGGCGGCGCTGCCGGCGTGGGAGGCCGTGGCGGCCACGGCGCGCGCGAGCGCGGCGCGGTGCGCGGAGGCACAGGTGCGGGTACACGCGACGCCGAGTGCGGGCGCCGCGCAGCTGCAGGAGTGGGCAACGGCGCAGGCGGCGGGCACGGCGCTGCAGTGGCGCGAGTTCATCGCCGGGGCGGTCTCCTCGGTGCTGACCGTCCATGCGCTGATCGCCGCCGCCGCGCAGGAGCGCACCACCCCCGCCGAGGCGGCCGCGATCGACTCCGCCTACCTGTCGATCGCCGCGCTCTCCACGATGCTCGACAGCGCGATCGATTACGGGCCCGACAGCGCGGCCGGCGAGGCGTGGTACGTGGGGCACTACGACAGCATCGAGACCCTGGCCGATCGAGCGGCCGAAGTGACGAGAGAGGCAAGACGGCAGACAGCGGCGCTGCCGCGCGCCGCGCACCACACGATGACGCTCGCGGGCGTGGCCGCCTACTACACGAGCGCACCGGCGGCCGGGCGGGGCATCGCGGCGCCGGTCACGCAGCGCGTCCACGGCGAGCTGGGGGCGCTCATGGCGCCGACCCTGGCGGTGATGCGCGCGTGGCGCGCGGCCAAGCTGCTGAGGCGGGCGCTCCCGGGCGGGCGCCGCACGACGCCGGCGGCGCCCGGCGGCCCCGTTGCCGGCCCGAGAAGGGTTGCCCTCGACCAGCGGCCGGCCGCCGGCACGGGCACCCGATGAGGCCCGCGGCCGCATGCGTCCTCGCCGTGCTCGCCGTCGCGGCGGCGGTCCCGGCGGTCGCCGCGCGAACGCTGAACATCACCGACACGGCGCACCTGCGCTTCGTACGTGAAACCGCCGCCTCGACGCTCATCGACGAAGGCAAGGCGACGGGCGGGCTGCCGGGAACGGTGAAGGTCGTCTTCGAAGTGGGCGCCACGGTGAAGGCCTCGTTCACGCTCACCGGCCGCTACGGCGCGCTGATCGGCAGCGGCCTGGCGAAGCCGCACCGATCCGGGGGGGAATACACGAGCTTCGCCGGCACGCTGACCATCACCCACGGCACGCGCCGCTACGTCCATGCACACGGCCACGGCGGCTTCTACGGAACCATCGACCGCGCCAACGACGCCGTAACGGTGCAGACCACCGGCACGCTGGCGTATTGAGAGCGGCGGCGGGGAGCCCGGTGCGCGCGAGGAGAACCGCAACCGACGCTCCGACGCGCCGCGCGGCGGTGCTCTGTGCGATCTGCCTGCTCGCGTGCATGGCCGGGGCGGGCGCGGCCGGCGGGGCGGGCGGGACCGGCTTCCCCGCCGCGGCGGCGCAGAGCGTGCGGCTGGGAGTGCGCCTCTCGCCGGAGCGCCTCGGCGCGGGCACGACAATCGAATTCTACACACGGATATCGGCGCCGGGCAGGCGCGTGCCCTCTCCGCTGACCGGGCTGGACCTCAGCTACCCGGCGAAAATCGGGCTGCTCACAAGCGGCCTGGGGCGCGCAAACTGCTCGGCGGCGATACTCGAAACGCTCGGCGAAGGAGGCTGCCCGGCAAACGCGCTGATGGGCTTCGGCAGCGCGCTGGTCGAGATCCAGGCGGGTCAAGAGGTCGTGAAAGAGGCGGGCTTGATCTCGATCTGGAACGGGCCGGTATCGAACGATGAGCTGCAGCTGTTGTTCTATGCGCGCGCGATCACCCCCGCGAGTGAACAGCTGGTGTTCGGAGGGCTGCTCGAAGAAGCCGGCCCTCCGTTCGGCGGCTCTCTGAACACCCGGATCCCGCCGATCCCGTGGAACCCCGAAGCCCCCCCCGCGTCGATCGCGCGCTTCACCGTGCGCATCGGACCGCGGAACGTCGTCTACTACCGGCGCGCCGGCGGCCGCGAGATCCCCTACCACCCGGAAGGGCTGCGCCTGCCGCACCTCTGCCCGCGCGGCGGCTTTCCGTTCGCGGCCACCTTCACGTTCCTGGACGGCACGAGCGCCGCCGCGCGGACGTCCGTTCCGTGCCCCCGGCGTGGAGGCCCTCCCTCAAGGGGTTTGCGGCGTCCATTTGGTCAAGGATCGACGTAGGGCGGGCAGCGCTTCTCGAACATCGGGAAGCGCCGCTGCTGTGCGACGCCCCGTGAGACAACGTGTTATCCCATGCTCTTGCTGGTCCGCTTGCTGCTGCAAGATGGAGGCATGCGCCGCTCGCCGACCGTGACGATTTCACGCAGACTTACGACGAGGGGCTCCAATTCCTGTCTCACCTTTTTCGGGATAGAAGCGAAGTCGGTTATTCGCACCGTATCGTGCCCCACGGTGATCACCTCCGTGATCTCGTCCGCCGCTCCGGGAGGTGGAGAGTAGTCACCTGCGATGGCATGCAGGTTGGTTTGCTTCAGTGCTGTCTCCAGCCTTTTCCACAGTGCTGCGTTGAGACGAAACCGCGCCACGCATCTGTTGAATGTTACTGTCGATTGACCACGTGTCAACACGATCAGGGAGGTGTGCCGGAAAGACAGCCCACCTTCCGCCGTATACGCAACCAACGTGCGCGACTGGCTGTGCCGGCGCTTCACGTGGCGCTTGCTTGAGCCTGGATCCACGGAGGACCGTTTCGAACTCGTGCCGGCAGAGGTTGTCGGCCGGGACGCCGATGAATCAGACGCCCGCGAGCCGGAACCGGAACCTGAGCCGCCGCCGGACGGCGTGACGGCGGTGTTAACCGGCCGGACCCCGTCTTCCGGCGCTGTGAAATCCCGGGCAGGACCCGTGATGGTTCCCGCCGCATTGGTCGCAGTCACCCAATATTCGTAGTGTTCGCCCGGCGACAGGCTCACACCGGCGCTGTTGAGGTCTAGGCTGACGGTCTGATCGCCGGACCCAGCCGGGATGCTCCCGCCCGGCACAGAGAAAACCTGTATCGCCATACAAGGCCCGATCATCGGCCAATCCGCCTGGCAGACGGGAGAGCTCAGATAAAGTTCGTAGGTCGTGTCCAGACCATTCGGGTTGATCTTCGTTTCCAGCGTCGCATCAGAGTTCGTGATGCCGGACACCGAGACGCTGTCGATCGAGGGCGGCGACGCGGCGTCGGCAACGGCGGGAACGGCCCCGAGCACAGCACTGAGGGCGAGGGCGAACGCGACGAAACCCACCGTCCGCCTCCTAACGCGGCGCCCGTATCGATGCGCGCCCATAACGAGCAGATGCTACCACCGGAACGCGGCGCGGAGGTCGCACGCGCATGTGCAGATGGCCCGGGAGCTCGGCATGAACCCGAAGAAGCTCGGCTCGATCGACAATCACGACCACTCCAAGGCGCCCAGAGCAATTCACTCGGGAATCGGAGGGGTATAGAGGATACCCGGGGTGGATATTTCCCGCCCCGGGTATCGTGCGATCAGCAGGCTGATGTCGTCCCGTGCGCTATTCAACGGCCCAGAAATGGCCTGCGTGTCGATCATGGTGCGTACCGATTGCTCCAGCACGCGTCTTCCGTCCGGTGTGAGGCATCCTGTGGAGAAGCCGACACCCTCCCGTGCCGGTTGACGGCGACGGTCTCGGGGCCTGCCAGGTACTTGGTGGCGTGGTCGCGGAACTCGCGGACGCGGCCGCACTACGCGTCGCGGATGCCCCGCACCTCAGGCGGCAGCTCGACCCCGTCCAGCGCCGCGGCGCACGCGCAGTCCCGCGCCGCGGGCAGCCCCCCGATGACGACGCCCAGCAGCGCGCGCACGCGCTCGACGTTTTCGCCCAGGATCCGGAACACGTCCGCCTGGGCCACCGCGCTCCCGTGGTCCTCCCCGGCGTCGAGGTCGGTCACGAGCGCGATCGCCGTGTAGCACATCCCAAGCTCCCGCGCGAGCACCGCCTCGGGATGCCCGGTCATGTTCACCAGCGACCAGCCCTGCCGCGCGTGCCAGCGCGATTCGGCGCGGGTCGAGAAGCGGGGCCCGTCGATTACGACCATCGTGCCGCCGTCGAACACACCAAGCCGCGGGCTCTCCGCGGCCGCAAGGACCGCCGCGCGTCCCTGCGGGCAGTAGGGGTCCGAGAAGGCGACGTGGACCGCGCCCGTGTCGAAGTAGGTCTGCGTGCGGCCGTTCGTGCGGTCGACGAGCTGATCGGGGACCACGATCGCGCCCGGGGCGATCTCCGCGCGCAGCGAGCCGACCGCGAGCGGCGCAAAGATCCGGCGCACGCCGGCGGAGCGCAGCGCCCAGAGGTTCGCGCGGTAGTTGATGTTGTGGGGCGGGAAGCGGTGGTCGCGCCCGTGGCGCGGCAGGAACGCGACCGAGCGGCCCGCGACGCCGCCGATGCTCAGCGGGTCCGAGGGCGGGCCGTAGGGCGTCTGCACAGGCAGCGTCTGCGCATCCTCGAGGAACGAGTAGAAGCCGCTGCCTCCGATGACGCCGATCTCGGCCACGACGCCTTCAGGCCTCCAGCTTGTGGACGGCGAACAGGGGGTAGGGGTCCAGCAGCGAGCGTCCCCGCAGACCGCGGAGCTCCAGCAGCACCGCCAGGCCGCTGATCCGGGCGCCACTCCGCTCGATCAGCTGCGCCGCCGCCTTCAGCGTTTCGCCGGTCGCGACGACGTCGTCCACCAGCAGCACACGCGCGTCGGACGGCAGGGCGCCCTCCTGCATCTCCAGCGTGCCGGCCGCGTACTCCGACTCGTACCTCAGCGCATGCACGGCGCCCGGCAGCTTGCCCGCCTTGCGCACCAGCACCAGCGGGACGCCCGCCGCCCACGAGACCGCCATGCCCAGCAGAAAGCCGCGCGCCTCGACGCCGGCGACGTAGTCGAACTCGTCCTGATAACGCTCCACAACGACGTCCGTCAGCTCGCGCAGCAGTTCCGGCGCCGCATACACCGGCGAGAGATCCCTGAAGAGGACTCCCGGCTGCGGGAAGCCCGCGAACGTCTGCAGACGCCGCTCCATCTCCGCCGCCGCCCGGCGGTGCGCCGGCGAGCGCGCTCCGTCCGGCGCGGCGTCCGCGAGTGACAGATCCCTGGATGGCGCCATGTGCCCGGCGGTGATGGTATCGCGGTCTCCGGCGCAGGCCGCGAAGCCCTCCGCGCCCGCAACGGCTTCGTCGAGCGCTCTCCTCAGTCCGTCAGGCGCTCGATGCGGCGCGTGCGGCCGTCTTCGATCTGAAGCAGCACGGCCCCCAGGGCGATCGGCCCATCGGCCGGCCCCGGCAGGGGCGGGGCCAGGCAGTCGCCGAGGCGCCGCAGCCCGTCCACGAAGTTGCCGGGGGCGAAACCCTGCACGCCGCCGAGCGGCCCGGTCATGCCGACGTCGGTGACCAGCCCCGTGCCGCCCGGCAGGATGTGCAGCGGCAGCGTCGGCTCGTGGGTGTGGGTGCCGAGCACCGCGGCGGCCTGGCCGTCGACGGCGTGGGCGAAGCTCTGCTTCTCGAGGACGTGCTCGCCGTGGAAGTCGACGATCACCTCGCCGCGGCGCTCGGCCCGCAGCCAGCAGCGATACGGCTCAAGCGCGCGGCCGCCGACCGCCTCCAGCGGGTCGAGCACGCGGGTGTCGCCGAGGTTCAGAACCGTCACGTCGCGGCCCGCGGCCCGCAGATGAAGCAGGCCGTTGCCCGGGACGCCGGCAGGAAGGTTGTGCGGGCGCAGCACCCGCGGATGCGCGAGCGCGGCCCGCGCCTGCTCCCCGTCCCACGAGTGGTTGCCGCCGGTGATCACGTTGACGCCGCCCGCGAGCAGCAGGTCGCGCTGCTCGGCGGCCATGCCCAGGCCGGAGGGCGCCGAGTTCTCCGCGTTGGCGATCAGCAGGTTGACGCCGTGTTCGCGCCGCAGCCGCGGCACGCGCGCGGCGACGTACGCCGCGGCCGCCGGCCCGACGATGTCGCCGATGAAGAGCACAACCACGGGAGAATCCTACGGTCCGGCGAGCCTCACTCATGCGGACCGAGCCCTCGAGGCCCATCCAGTCGGCGCGGAAGTGTCCTCTAGTTGCTTGCGTAACTGCTCTGCGCAGCCTCGCTGTTGCAAGCACGGCCGGCCGGACCCCCGATGCCCCGCGACGGGACGCTCCTCGGGGCACTCTTCGAGTCGCTGGTTGTGCTCTGCATTCGCGTCTACGCCCAAGCCGCCGAGGCACAAATCGCGCATCTGCGCACCTGGAGCGGGGACCGAGAGATCGACCTGATCGTAGAACGCGGGGGACGGATCCTCGCACTGGAGGTGAAGCTGGGCCAGGTGCCTGAGGATCGAGACGTGCGCCATCTCCTCTGGCTCCAGAAAGAGCTCGGCGATGACCTGCTCGACGCCGTGGTCCTAACAACAGGACAGGCGGCCTACCGGCGACCCGACGGGATCGCGGTCATCCCCGCGGCACTGCTCGGTCCATGAGGAGTGACATCCGCCCAATTCGTCTGCATGTAGGGCCCCCCGTCGGGGTGGGATTCGAACCCGCCCTGGCGGGTCATGCAGGACGAGAAACCGCATGAATACTGGGCTTGGGTGCTCTGAAATCCCCTGAGATTCCCTCAAATTGGTAACCCCAATTGGTACCCCGGAGCCGGCGAATAGCATGTGGCGCGATGGCCGTGAAATCACAATTCGCTCCGTTGCCCGGGATCAGCCGGTCGGCGATCGACCGCGCCGGCGAAGAGCTTCGACGCTACTGGCTGGAGGACGATGAGCCCACCGAGACAACCATCGAGGCGTTCGACACCATGATCACGTTCCGCGAGACGTTTCAGGTGCCGCTCAACAAGACCGTCCTCGGCCTGCGCTCGATGGTGTGCAGCGAGCGGCCCGAGCTGAAGGAGACCGGGTCGCGCATCCCAGTCGTGCAGCGACTCAAGCGACGGGAGCAGATCATCAACAAGTTGGTGCGCCTGGAGGGAAGCATGCTCTCGAACATGGGAGACATCGGCGGATGCCGAGCGATCCTCGCCGAGCAGCGCCAGGTAGATGGTGTTGTCCGGCGCATCCGTAAGAACTGGCAGGTGCACGGAAAGATTCGCGATACTCGTGACGAGGCGGCGCCCAGCGGCTACCGCGCGGTGCATGTGATCGTTGTGCGCGACGGCCGGAGGATCGAGATCCAGCTCCGCGATCCGCGCGAGCAGGAATGGGCGCTCGCGGTCGAGCGAACCGGCACGAGGCTCGGCATCGGGCTCAAGGAGGGCGAAGGCCCTGCCGATCTGCGGGAGTACTTCCGCCTTGCCAGCCTGGGCATGTACCGTGATAGCGTAGGACTGGAGGCCGATCCGGCCTTCGAAGAGCAGTTCGCCGAGATACGGGAGCAGGTGCGCCCGTACTTCAAAACCGGGAGGTGATCTCCGTGTCCATTGTCCACTTCCTACTGGTCTACGACCGCAACAGCCAGCGACTCGTCCTCGACAAGGCCTTCAGCAACTCGGCCGAGGCCGTCCAAGCCTATGAGGAGATGGAGGAGAAGCACCGCGACGACAAAGGCGTCGAGATCGTCCTCGTGGGCGCCGACTCAATCGAGTCGGTCATGCTGACACACGGCAACTATTTCGACGCCGTGCCATCAGCCTCACCGTACCTCGCCGGCGTGTGAGCCTCCAAGCCTTCGCCGCGCGCTTCGCCTTCTGAGCTGAAGGCCGCCGCCACGAGCTCCGCGTCGCGCGACCGTGGCGCATAGTCCACCCAGCTCTCAACAAGCTCAAGTAGGTGCTGGCGCGGGCGGAACGCGCCCTGGCTCGCAAGGAACTCGATCTGCTCTGGGTCATCGCGGCAGCGCCGGACGGTATATGACGCGGGGGGCAACCGCATCCTTTCAGGGCATACACTGTTCCGTAATGATTGGATGCTATCCTTACAAAGCAGCGGCGACTTTGAAAGGAACGCCTTGCCGACCGCGACCCCGAGCGATACGCCCACGCCCCTCGGCCACCACGAGGAGCGCTTCTGGCCCGCCGATCCCTCCGCTCCCACCGGGGGGCAGCGGGGCGGCGCCTATGAGGTCTTCATCCCCGACCCGATCACCGAGCGCGAGTTCGCGCTCGCCGGCGGGGCCGTCGCCGCGATCGCCGAGGCGACGAAGGCACTTGGGCATCTCAACGATACGCGCCCGCGACTGACGTCGCTGGCCGCATTGGCCCGCAACCTGCTGCGCTCCGAGAGCGCCGCCTCCTCGCGTATCGAGGGCGTGCAGATCTCGCACAAGCGGCTCGCGCGCGCCGCCTACGCGCGCGCCGGCAACCGGCGGGGCGATAACAGCGCCGCCGAGGTTCTGGGCAACGTGGAAGCGATGGAGCGCGCGATCGAGCTGGGCGGCGCCACCGAGGCGTTCACCGTCGCCGACATCCAGGACATCCATCGCACGTTGCTGCGCTTCACCGAGGACCGCGACTTCGCGGGCGTCATCCGCACGGCACAGAGCTGGATCGGCGGCGCCGACCACCACCCCATCGGCGCGGCCTACGTCGGTCCCCCGCACGAGCAGGTTCCCGAGCTCTTGGAGGATCTGTGCCGTTTCATCGCGCGCACCGACATCGCCGCCGTGGCGCAGGCGGCGATCGCGCACGCGCAGTTCGAGAACATCCACCCATTCGCGGACGGCAACGGGCGCACCGGACGCGCGCTGATCTACACCATCCTGCGCCGCCGCGGAGAGATCAGCAACTACATCCCCCCGATCAGCCTCGTGCTCGCCAGCCAGCCCAAGAACTACGTCGGTGGCCTCGGCGCGTACAGCCAGGGCAACGCCACCAGCTGGTGCGAGTGGTTCGCGCACGCCACCACCCGCGCCGCAAGCGAGGCCGAGCGACTCGCACAGACGATCGAAGAGCTCCAGACCGCGTGGCTGCAACGCCTCGGCGAGCCCCGCAAAGACGCAGCCGTGCGCCAACTCGTCAGCGTCCTGCCCGCGCAGCCCGTCATCGACGTGCCCGCCGCCCAACAGCTCACCGGCAAGTCACACGTCGCCGTCGGCAACGCCATCGCCCAGCTCGAACAGGCCGGCATCCTGCAGAAGCTCAACGAGCGCAAATGGGGTCGCGTCTGGGAATGCAGCGAGCTGCTCACACTCGTCGAGGACTTCGAGAAGAACATCTCGACGCCGTGAGACGACAGCCTTTGCCCGCACATCCTGCACGGCGTTGTGTCCCACCGCGGACGACCAAACGCGGTCGCTTCCGCCCATAGCGCACGGGGACGTTGTTCACGCACCTCTTTCCCTTCCTGAGGTGGCCCTTCTCCCTCCCCTGGTCGTTTTCAACGTCGGCCAACTCTCGCGGTCTTCACCATGCGTAGATGACCTCTGTCGCGGGGACAGCGGACCGGGGTGGGCCTGGGCACCTCGATCGTGGCGAGCATCTTTTCGACCGGCTCCGGGGCTCTACCGCCCTCCTCCTCGCACGTAGCCAGCACACGGAGCGCGCTCCGGCGCGCAGCTTCGATCGCCTCGGATTCGCCAGCGGCAGCGACTTGGATGTTCAGCTCGCCGATGCTCGCGATCACGTAGCGGTCGCAACGGACGAGCACGACCTCATAGCTCAGCGTTCGCTCCGGCACCTCAACCGCCCCTATCGACCCCACGCAACACCAACAACTCAGCCGTCACCACCTCAACGTACACCATCATGATGGTAAACTCTTACCATGCATGTGTCAATCGATAGCGCAGGCCGGGTGGTCGTCCCCAAGCCCCTACGCGACCAGCTGGGGATCTCGCCCGAGACCCCACTCGAGATCGACTTGGTCGACGGACATCTGGAGCTCTCCGTCCCCAACCAGCCGCCCGCGGTGATCGAAAGCCCCCACGGACCGTGCTTCGCGCCGACGGGCACGCCGATCACCGACAAAGACCTGCGAGGAGTGCTGGAGGCGGTGCGCGAGCGCCGGTGAGCACAGCCGCGGATACCAGCGTCGTCCTCGCGGCCCTGCTCGCCGACCACGAGGCGCACGAAGCCTCGGCAGAGGCGCTGAGCGCCTGCACGACGTCAATCGCGCACGTCGCGCTCGAGGCCTACAGCGTCCTCACCCGGCTGCCGCCTCCACGCAAAGCCGACGCGGTCGCGGCCGCCGCCACGCTCAAAGCAAGGCTCCCAGCTGCCCACGTCTCGCTGGACGCGGGCAGCTACACCGCGGCTCCCCGCCAGATGGCCGCGGCCGGCGTGAGCGGCGGCGCGAGCTACGACGGGCTGATCGCGCTGACAGCACTCGAGCACGACCTCGAGCTCGTCTCCCGCGACGCGCGAGCGACACGTACCTACCGCGCGCTCGGCGTCCGCTTCCGGCTGCTTTTGTAGCGGCGGGGCTCCACGACCGCTCGGGCGGTCTCACTTCCCCAGCGCGCCGCGCGGTAGCATCTCCTCGCAGAGAGACAAACACAGGGGAGCTGGCGGGCAAGCCGGCTGAGATGGCGCCCCAAGAGAAGGACTCCCGGCGCCGACCCTTCGAACCTGTGGGGTAATGCCCGCGGAGGGAGTTGCGTGAGTGTCGATAGGACTCAGAGCCGGTCCCCAGCCATTTGAGACGGCCGCGCCGGCGAGCGCGGTCAGCGTGGGCGGGGTGAGCCGCATCTACAGGGAACGCGACGGCGCGAGCGGTCCGGTGCAGGCGCTCGCAGACGTCTCACTGCACGCGGACGCGGGAGAGCTGGTGGCGGTGGTGGGCCCGAGCGGCTGCGGCAAGACGACGCTGCTGGAGCTGATCTGCGGCCTGCAGCAGCCGGACTCCGGAAGCGTGCGCAGCCAGCCGGCTGCGCTGATGCCCCAGCACGACCTGCTGCTGCCGTGGCTGAGCGCGGTGGACAACGCGGCGCTCGCACTGCGGATCGCACGGCGTTCGCGCGGGCAGGCGCGCGCGCAGGCGGCGGCGCTGTTCGCGGAGCTGGGCCTGGAGGGCTTCGAGGCGGCGCGCCCCCACGAGCTGTCGGGTGGTATGCGCCAGCGGGTGGCGTTCGTGCGCACGCTGCTCTCCGGCAAGCCGGTTCTCTGCCTGGACGAGCCGTTCGGCGCGCTGGACGCGATCACGCGCGCGGAGATGCAGGGGTGGCTCGCGCGGGCGCTCGAGCGTGAGCCGCGCACGGTGGTGCTGGTGACCCACGACGTGGAGGAGGCGGTGCTGCTCGCCGATCGCGTGGTCGTGCTCTGCCCCCGCCCGGGTCGCACGGTCGCGGAGCTCGAGATCGATCTGCCGCGCCCGCGGGCGCGCACCGACCAGGCGGTGGTTGCGCTGCGCGAGCAGGCGCTGATCGCGCTGGGGCTGGATGACGCGCAGGGAAGCACGCAGAGAGGCGCGGCGGAACCCGCTGCGCCGGGACGGTCGGCGCACGGCGCGGGGATCGCAGAGGAGGCGTGGTCGCGGTGAGACGCCGCGCGGCGAACATCCTGCCCGCGGTGCTGCTCGTCGCGGTGCTGCTCGGAGCGTGGGAGCTGTACGTGGATCTGGGGGGTGTGGAACCCTCCCTGCTGCCCGCCCCCGACGCGATCGCAACGGCGTTATGGAGCAACACGGGCATCGTGTGGTCGAACTTCACGATCACGGCCAAGGAGGTCCTGTTCGGACTGGGGCTGGCGCTGCTCTGCGGCTTCGCTATGGCGATGGCGATCCACCTCTCCCCGCCGTTTCGCCGAGCGGTCTATCCGCTGGCGGTCGGCTCGCAGGCGGTGCCGATCGCGGTGCTCGCCCCGCTGCTGGTCTTCTGGTGGGGCTTCGGCATCTTCCCGAAGCTCGTGGTGATCGCGATGATCTGCTTCTTCCCGGTGGTGGTCACGACCGTGGACGGGCTGGCCGCGGTGGACCCCGACCAGCTGAAGCTGCTGCGCACGCTGGACGCCTCGCGCTGGCAGGCATTCCGCTTCGCGGAGCTGCCGGCGGCGCTGCCGGCGGCGTTGAGCGGCGCGCGGATCGCGGTCGCGGTCGGCGTGATCGCGGCCTTCATCGCCGAGTCTCAGACGGCCACCGTGGGGCCGTACGGCGGATTGGGACGCGAGATCGTCACCGACGGAAACGCCTTTCAGAACCAGCGCGCGTGGGCCGCCGCGGCGGTCCTGTTCGTGTTCGCGGTCGCCTGCTTCTACACCCTGTCCCTGGCCGAGCGCAAGCTGGCCCCCTGGGCATCCCGACCAAGAGGAGACTCACGTTGACCGAGCCATCGTCCCCCCGCCCGTTCGCGGCCCTGCTCGCGCCACCCGCCCGCGCACGCCGACGCAGCTCCGCGCTGCTCTTGGGGGGCACGGCGATGCTGGTATGCGCCCTGGCGCTCGCCGCATGCGGAGCCAAGCGGGACGTGACGACACCGCCGGCCACGAAGCGCTTCACCGTCATGCTCGACTTCTTCCCGAACGCCGACCACGCGCCGCTGTACGCGGCGATCGCCCACGGGGACTTCCGCGCGGCGGGCCTGGAGGTGGCGCCGGAGACCCCGGCGGAACCGGCGGACCCGCTGAAGCTGCTGGCGGCCGGGAAGGTGGACATGGCGATCTCCTATGAGCCCGAGCTGCTGCTGGCGCGGGACGAGGGTCTGAAGCTGGTGTCGATCGGGGCGCTCGTGCAGCGCCCGCTGACCTCGATCATCGCGCTCGCCAAGCAGCACATCGCAAAGGTCGCGGACCTCGCGGGCAGGCGGGTCGGGACGGCGGGCATCCCCTATCAGGCCGCGGAGCTGAGGACGGCCCTGCAGAGC
Source organism: uncultured Solirubrobacterales bacterium (assembly GCA_963813765.1). Taxonomy (GTDB): domain Bacteria; phylum Actinomycetota; class Thermoleophilia; order Solirubrobacterales; family Solirubrobacteraceae; genus Palsa-744. The sequence continues at coordinate 369,992 of CAWFAB010000004.1, read as the reverse complement.
GCGGGTGTGAGCCCCGCGAAGGTGCAGGAGGTGAACGTGGGCTTCAACCTCGTGCCGGCGATGCTCTCGGGCGAGGTCGCCGCCACGCTCGGCGGCTTCTGGAACTACGAGGCGATCCAGCTGCAGCTGATGCACAGGCATCCGACCGTGATCCCCGTGAACGAGGCGGGCGTGCCGAACTACGACGAGCTCGTGCTCGTGGTGCGCGAGGCGCAGGCGCACTCCGACGGCCTGGATCTGCGCGCGTTCCTGCACGCCCTCGCCCGCGGCGAGCGCGAGGTCCGCGCCGACCCGGCCGCGGCGGCGAAGCTCGTGATGGCCGCCAATCCCAGCCTGGAAGAGAAGCTCCAGCTGGAATCGATCAAGCAGACGCTGCCGGCCACTCAGCCGGCGCAGGCGAGCAGGCCCTACGGCTACCAGGACCCCTCGCAGTGGGCGGCGTTCGGACAGTGGATGTTCAGCAAGGGCCTGCTGAAGAGCAACCCTAACACCACCGGCCTGCCGCCGTTCACCAACGAGTTCCTCCCGGGGGAAGGAATCTGACTTAGACTGCACCCCTACGTCTCTCGACGCAAAGAGCCCGATGGACCTGCGCGAGCTGCGCTATTTCGTGGTGCTCGCCGAGGAGCGGCACTTCGGGCGAGCCGCCGAGCGCCTCTACATCGCCCAATCCGGGCTCAGCAAGGCGATCAGCCGCGCCGAGGAGGAGTTGGGCGTCGCGCTCTTCGCCCGCACCCGCCGACAGGTCGAGCTGACCGCCGCCGGCGAGGCGCTGCTGGAACGCGCCCACGACGTGCTGCACGCCTTCGACGAGGTGCGCGCAACCGCCGAGGCCGCGCGCATGGGCTTGGCGGGGACGCTCTCGCTCGCCACCTCCCCCGTGGCCCGCTACCACGTCGCGCCCGCGATCCTCGATCGCTTCACCGAGGCCTGCCCCGAGGTGCGGCTCGTCCGCCGCGAGCAGCTCACCGGGGAGATCCTCGAGGACATCCTCGCCGGCACGCTCGACGTCGGGATCGCCTTCTGCACCCCCCGGCACGAGAGCCTTCGCTACGAGCCGCTCAAGGACGTGGAGCTGCGCGTGCTCATGGCCAGCTCCCACCCGCTGGCCGCGCGCGGCCGGGTCGCGCTCTCAGAGCTTCGCTCCGAGCGCTTCCTGATCGCGGCGGAGAGCCCCGCCTCGGGCGCCACCGCCCGCTTGGAGCCGTTCTTCCGGGCGGCGGGCTTCGAGCCAGAGTACGTGCAGAGCACCGTCGCCTACGACGAGGATCTGCACGAAGTCCGCCGCGGCGACGGGGTGGAGTTGAGCGCGCGCGCCTTCCTCGGGGATCCCCCCTCCGGGATCGTCGCACTCGGCCTTCGGCCGCCGGCGGCACTGCCCCTCGGGCTCCTCCGGCGGGCCCGCGAGGCGCCCTCCGCGATCCTCGTCCGCTTCACCCTGCTCGCTCGCGAGGTGGCCGCCGAGCAGGGCTGGAAGACAGCCCCCTAGGCTCCTCGATGTCCAGCGCCGCGACCTCGCGGACCGCCTCCACGAAGCGTGCCAGCTCCGGCGTGGGGCGCTCCGTCCGGAGCACGAGCTCGAAGTCCACCCGCGCCGGTGGGTCGAGCTCCACCAGCGCCGTTCCCGCCGGGGCGTCCTCCATCAGAAAACGCGAGATCAGCGCCACACCCCATCCCTCCGTCACCGCGACCATCTCCTCGTCGTGATCGATCGTCCGCGAGGCGTACCGCGCCTGGAACCCCGCCGCCGCGAACAGCGCTGCGAAGCGCGTATGCACTCCCGGGGCCGCCGTCGCGCTGGGCAGCAGGAACCGCTCGTCTCGCAGCTCCCACAGGCTCACCGCCGCGCGGTCCGCGAGCGGGTGCTCCATGGGTAGCAGCACCGCCAGCCGCGCATCCCGGATCGGCTCGTACTCGAGGTCCTCGTGGCGCGTGGGGCAGAACGCGAGGGCCGCATCGATCCGCCGCTCCCGCAGCTCCTCCATCAGCGGTCCGCTCAGCTCCTCCCGGCGCGCCACCCGCACGGCGGGGCACGCCGCGGCGAAGCGCTCCAGGATCGCCGGCACCACGCGGTGGCGCAGCAGCGGACTCACGCCCACGCTGAGCACACCCTCGAGCTCCCGCCTGCCCGCCTCCCGCGCGCACGCAAGCGCCTCCTCGAGGCTCGCCAGCGCGTCGCGCGTTCCTCCCACCAGCGCCGCGCCGGCGCCCGTCAGCCGCACCCCATGGGTGTCGCGCACGAACAGCTCCACACCCAGATCCGCCTCGACCTTCTGCACCGCCCGGCTGAGCGCCGAGGAGGCGATCGACAGGCGCCGCGCCGCATGGCCGAAGTGCAGCTCTTCGGCGACGACGAGGAAGTAGCGCAGTTCGCGGGCCTCCATCCTCCACACACCCGTTGGGAAGTACAACAAATCCGAATTATACACAAATCAGGCAGATGACTGATTGTCACCGCCGATTACCCAACGGTCACTTCCGATTCCAACTCCCCTTGGGTATACACACAAGTCAAATCCTGTATGCCACAACACGGCAACCCCCGCCCCATCCCCACGGTGGAGACCATGCTACGGGTCCCTCCGACCCCCCGCCACCTGGTTCTCCGCAAGCGGCTGCTCGACACGCTTGACAGCGGGATCGGCGAGCGTCTCCTCCTGCTCTCCGCGCCCGCCGGCGCCGGCAAGACGGTCCTGCTCGCCTCCTGGGTCCGCGCCCGCCGGCTGCCCGGCCCCGTCTGCTGGCTCTCGCTCGACAGCGAGCACAACGACTCCTCCCGCCTGCTCCAGGATCTGTTGAGCGCGCTGCGCGGCACCGGGCTGATCGCGCGCGAGAGCATGCTGGGGCAGCTCACATCCCCGCCCGGGGCCCGCACCGAGCGCTTCCTCGCGCTGCTCGTCAACGGCCTCGCCGAGCTGTCCTCCCCCGTGGTGCTCGTGCTCGATGACGTCCACGAGCTCTCGAGCCCCCCCGCCGGCGCCGCGCTCGACTTCCTCGTGCGCCACGCGCCCCCCCAGTGCCGGCTCGTGCTCGCCGGCCGCGCCGACCCGCCCCTGCCGATCGAGCGGCTGCGCGTCGGCGAGGAGCTCGCGGAGCTGCGCATCGCCGACCTCGCCTTCGACCGCGCGGAGACCTCCGAGCTGTGCCGTCAGCTCGATCTCCCGCTCTCCGAGGCCGACATCGACTCCCTGTGGGCGCGCACCGAGGGCTGGGCCGCCGCCCTGCGGCTCGCCGCGCTCTCGCTGCACGGACACCCCGAGCCCGCGCGCTTCGTCGCGGAGCTCACCGGCACCGACCACGCGGTCGCCGACTACCTCGTCTCCGAGATCCTCGCGCGCCAGCCCCCCGGGCGGCGCGAGCTGATGCTGCGCACCAGCCTCGTCGACGCCGTCAGCCCCGAACTCGCCGACGCCCTCACCAGCATCGAGGGCGGCGCAGGTGCGCTCAACGCGCTCGAGCACTCCGGGGCGCCCGTGCAGGCCACCGACGCCGACGGCGACCGCTGGTACCGCTACCACCCCCTCTTCCGCGAGCTGCTGCGCGCCCATCTGCGACACGCTCACCGTGAGGAAGTCCCCCTCCTGCACCGCCGCGCCGCGCACTGGTACGCGCGCCACGGCGACATGATGCCCGCGATTCGCCACGCCCTCGCCGGGGAGGAGTGGGAGCACGCCGGCAGCCTGATCGCCGAGCACTGGCTCGAACTCTTCCTCAGCGGGCGCACAACTGCGATGCGCGGCCCGATGGCGCAGCTGCCCGCCGACATCGTCGCGGCCGACCCCCGGCTCGCCGCCGCCTTCGCCGGCAGCCGCCTGCAGGACGGCGATCCGCAGGAGGCCGAGCGCCACCTCGCGATCGCGCGTCACGCCCGCGGCGACGCTCCCGTGCGGGTGCGTGAGCAGCTCGACATCACCCTCGCCGCGGTCGCGCTCCACCACGCGCGCCTGCGCGTGCACGCCGGCGACGCAGAGCGTCTCGCCCGCAGGCTCACCGGCCTCGCGCGAGCCTCCACCCACCACTGCTGGGCCACGCTGCGCAGCTACGCCCTCGCCAACCTCGGCGCCACACGGCTGTGGGCCGGCGAGCCCGAGACCGCCGCCCCCGCGCTGCAGGAGGGTCTCGCCCTGGCCGCCGAGGACGGCCGGGAGCAGATCGCCCTCGACTGCCTCGCCCAGCTCGCCATCGTGCACCTGCTCCGTGGCGAGCTCACCCGCGCCGAGGAGCTCAGCTCCGAGGCGGTGCGGCTCGCCGAGCGGCACGGCTGGCACGAGGGCCCCGCCGCGGCCTGCGCCCATCTCGGGAGCGCCGCCGCCGCCTACCGGCGGGGAGAGTTCGAGCACGCCGAGGGCCTGCTGGCCCAAACCGCCGCCGACACCGCCGAGGCGCCCGTGCGGCACGCGACCGGCCTGCTGCAGGCGCTCGCACTCGCCGCCGCCGGCCCCCGCTCCGCCGCCCGGGGCACGCTCAAGCTGCGTGCGATCCGCGCCGCCGCGGAGGGAGAGCCCATGCCGGAGTTCGTGAGGGTCGCCCTCCTGGATGCCGAGCCACGGGTGCTCGCCGCCGCCGGCGAGGTCGCGCAGGCGCGCGCCGTGCTCGCGGAATCCCGCGCGCAGCTGCCCAGGCGCCCCGAGCTGCTCGTCCGCCAGGCCGCGCTCGAGCTGCGGGCCGGCGAGCCCGAGCGCGCCGGCGAGTCGCTCGCCCCGGTGCTCGAGGCGAACGCCGGCATCCACCCGGCGACCACGATCGAAGCGTGGCTCCTGCAGGCGCTCGCCGATCACGCCGCCGAGGAGGAGCAGGCATCCGCGCGAGCGCTCGATCGCGCGCTTGCACTGGCCGAGCGCGAGCCCTACCGCGACGCCTTCCTGCTCGGCGGCCCCGCGGTGCGCGAGCTGCTGGAGCGCCAGGCGCAGACCGGCACCGCCCACCCCGCCCTGCTGGAGGTGCTGCTCGACGGCGCCGGCCGGGAGGGTGGGGTCCATATCGGTGGCGCCGCCCCGGCCGAGCCGCTCACCGAGCGCGAGCAGCGCATCCTGCGCTATCTCCCCACGATGCTCTCCAACGCCGAGATCGGCGCTGAGATCTTCGTCTCGCTGAACACCGTCAAGACCCACCTGCGCAGCATCTACCGCAAGCTCGAAGCCAAGGGCCGCGCCGACGCCGTCGAGAAGGCCCGCCGTCTCGGCCTGCTCCCCTCCGGGATCAAGCGCCCCCGGGTCGTTCACCGGGTGTAGGGCACGGGCTGCCGGTCGCGGCCCACGCCACTACTCCCCGCTCCCCGGGCAGCCGCCTACGCCACCACTCCCCGGGCGGGGGCCTACGCCACTACTCCCCGGGCAGGCGCCTACGCCACTACTCCCCGGGCGGGGGCCTACGCCACTACTCCCCGGGCAGGCGCCGCACCTCGATCAGCTCCAGGCCGAGCGCCTGGATGCGATCGAGCAGTCCGTGCAGCGCCGCCTGGTCGCGCACCGGGCCGCGCAGCACCGTCTCCACCGACTGGACGGTCGCGTCCATGCCCTCGAAGACGGCGAGCAGCTGCTCGCTCACCCGTCCCTTGATGCGGATCTCATAGCCCGCGGAGCTCACGCGCCCGGTCCTTCCGTGCACTGCGATCCCGGACACCGCGCGCCGCTCGGGGCATCAGTCCTCGGCGAACACCTTGCGCATCTGCTCCTCCTGCTCTTTCGAGAGGTTCGTCTCCAGCAGTTCGGGCTCGTGGCCCGCGAAGGCCTCGCGCACCCTGTCGATCACGGCGTCCGAGGTCAGCGCGAAGAGCGCCGAGGTCCCGGGGGTCACCTGGGCGCGGATCCGTTCGATGAATTTGTCGTCGATCCCCATGTCGGTGAGCGACCCCGCGAACGCGCCCGCCGCGGCGCCGATCGCCATGCCGAGGAACGGCACGAAGAAGATCAGGCCGAACAGCAGCCCCCAGAACGCGCCGCCGAGTGCGCCCGCCCCGGCGAGGTTGCTCAGTTGGTGGGTTTTGGGCTTCTTCTTGTCCGCCGGCCAGGTCACGATCGCGGCATCGTGCACCTGGATGAGCTGTTCGCTCTGCAGCCGCTGGAGCGTCTTCACCGCTTCCTCGGCGCCCTCCGCGGTGGGGAACTTCCAGACTGAGAGAGTTGCCATGTCGCAGACCTCCTTGAGTTGATTGTCATCCGACCCGGATCGCGCCGCGTCCGGGCCCCGGCGTGCGAGGGAGCGGAGGCGCGGCGCCCCCGGCGGCGTGGGCCGAGATCAATAATCCGGTTCCCAACGCGCGGTGAGCTGATAGAGGATCACGATGTCGAGGGCGATGATCATCATCGACCACAGCGGGAACAGCGTGAAGGTGCCGAACTGCACGAGCACGTTGAGCGTCACGAAGAGGATCCCCAGCCAGCGCGCCCAGCTCTGCGCGGCGAGCAGGCCGAGGCCGGTGAGCGCGACCAGCGATCCGAGGATCAGGTGACCCCAGCCCCACGCGGAGATGTTCCACACGACCACCCCGTGGCCGCCCACGGTGATCACTTCGTTGTTGATCACCGCCGCCAGGCCCCACATCGCATCGAGGAAGCCCTCGATCAGCATGAGTACGCCAGCGAAGACGATCCAGCCGCTGATCCCGCCCGTGGACTGGTAGCGGTCGCCGGCGACGCCCGGCTCGGGAATGGTGCTTGACATTGCGATCCTCCTCACAGCGACGGTTTGGGCCGCCCCGGGTGGAGCGGCACGACTGATGCCGGGCGGGCGGCACCGCCCGCCCTACAGCCTCAGCATTGCCCGCCCACGGGTGAGTGCTCATCACCCCGCCGGGATGACCTGGATGGGATACCTTTGGGCGCTCGGATGAGCGCCGCCGCCACGACCAGCACGATGCCGCTGCGCGAGCGCCCCGCGTGGGCCGCCCTCACCAAGCACCACGAGGCGATCCGCGCGGTCCACATGCGGGAGCTGTTCGCGGACGATCCGGGGCGCGGAGAGCGTCTGGTTGCGGAGGGCGCGGGCCTGTATCTGGACTACTCCAAGAACAGGGTCACCGAGGAGACGCTCGGCCTGCTGACGGCGCTCGCCGAGCAGTCGGGACTGGCGGAGCGGATCGAGGCGATGTTCGCGGGCGAGCGGATCAACGTCTCGGAGGACCGCGCGGTGCTCCACGTCGCGCTGCGGATGCCCAGGGGCGCCTCGCTGATCGTGGACGGCGTGGACGTCGTGCGGCAGGTGCACGCGGTGCTCGCGCGGATGGCCGCCTTCGCCGAGCGGGTGCGGGCGGGCGAGTGGCTGGGCCACACGGGCAGGCCGATCCGCAGCGTGGTCAACATCGGCATCGGCGGCTCGGACCTCGGCCCGGTGATGGCCTACGAGGCGCTGCGCCACTACACCCGCCGCGATCTGAGCTTCCGCTTCGTCTCCAACGTTGACGCGAGCGACTTCGTCGAGGCGACCCGCGACCTGGACCCGCGGGAGACCCTGTTCATCGTCTCCTCGAAGACCTTCACCACCCTGGAGACGATGACCAACGCGCGCTCCGCGCGGGAGTGGTCGCTGGCGGCCCTGGGCGATGAGGCGGCGATCGCCAAGCACTTCGTGGCCGTCTCCACCAACGCCGAGGAGGTCACCAGGTTTGGGATCGACACCGCGAACATGTTTGGTTTCTGGGATTGGGTCGGCGGGCGCTACTCGATGGACTCGGCGATCGGCCTCTCCACGATGCTCGCGGTGGGGCCCGAGCGCTTCGGGGAGCTGCTGGCGGGCTTCCACACGATGGACGAGCACTTTCGCGCCACCCCCTTCGCGCGCAACCTGCCCGTCCTGATGGGCCTGCTGGCGGTCTGGTACGGCGACTTCTTCGGCGCCGAGACCCACGGGGTGATGCCCTACGAGCAGTACCTCAAGCGCTTCCCCGCCTACCTGCAACAGCTCACGATGGAGTCGAACGGCAAGCGCGTGACGCTCGCGGGCACCGAGGTGGACTACCAGACCGGCGCGATCTATTGGGGCGAGCCGGGCACAAACGGGCAGCACAGCTTCTACCAGCTGATCCACCAGGGCACGAAGCTGATCCCGGTGGACCTGATCGGCTTCGCCAGGAGCCTCAACCCACTAGGCAAGCACCACGACGTGCTGATGTCCAACGTGTTCGCCCAAGCGGAGGCGCTCGCGTTCGGCAGGACCGCGGAGGAGGTGCGCGCGGAGGGCACACCGCAGGAGATCGTCCCCCACCGGGTGATGCCGGGCAACCGCCCCACCAACACGATCCTCGCCGAGCAGCTTACACCGCACACGCTGGGAACCCTGGTGGCGCTGTACGAGCACAGCGTCTTCACCCAGGGCGCGATCTGGGGGATCGACCCCTTCGACCAGTGGGGGGTGGAGCTCGGCAAGGCGCTCGCCAAGCGGATCGTCCCCGAGCTGCGGGATACGGCTGAGCCCGATCTACACCACGACAGCTCCACCAACGCTCTGATCCGCCGCTATCGAGCGATGCGCTGAGGCAGATGTCATGCTCACCCACGGGGAGTGAGGCCGGCTCACCCAGTCACGTGGGATCGTTTCGTCGAGATGGCGAGCACTGACGCCGAGAAGGGCGCAACGGTCGCATCCATCCGCCCGCAGCGGCGCGCGGCGGGCAACGGGCCGAGGGTTCCGCACCTCACCCCCCAGGAGCGCGCCGCACGTGGCAGAGCGGCGCGCACGGAGGCGCCCCGCTCTCGCCACGCCGAGTGGGAGCCGTGGGCCGACCGCCCCGATCCGGTCGCGCTGCTGGAGGAGCAGGCCACGACGCGCGTGCCCGAGCTGGTCCCGATCCGCTACGGGCGGATGATCGCCTCGCCGTTCGCCTTCTTCCGCGGGGCCGCCGACGTGATGGCCGCCGATCTGGCCTGGACCCCGCGCTCGGGGATCCAGGTGCAGCTCTGCGGCGACGCCCACCTCTCGAACTTCGGTGGCTTCGCCTCGCCGGAGCGCGACCTCATGTTCGACGTCAACGACTTCGACGAGACGCTCCCCGGGCCCGTGGGAGTGGGACCTCAAGCGCCTGGCCGCGAGCATCGCGATCGCCGGGCGCGAACGCGGGTTCAGCGCCAAGCAGCGCCGCGACGCGGTCGGGCGCCGACGGTGTGCCAGTACCGCGCAGGCGATGCGGAGCTTCGCCGGCGATGGGCAACCTCGACGTCTGGTACGCCCGCCTCGACGCAGCGGAAGCTGCTCGACCCGCTTCGAGGCGGAGGCCAGCGCGCGACCAGTCAAGCGTTCCGCAAGACCGTCGCGAAGGCGCAGACGCAAGGACAGCACCCGCGGCCTTCGCACAAGCTCGCGCACACCGTCGACGGCGAGCCCCAGATCGTCAGCGACCCGCCGCTGATCGTGCCGGCCCGAGGAGCTGCTCTCGCCCGAGCAGGCCGCCGAATTCGAGGAGGCGCATGCACGACGCTGCTGCGCTCCTACCGCGCGAGCCTCCAGGGCGATCGCCGCCAGCTGCTCGAGCGCTACCGCTTCGCGGACCTCGCGCGCAAGGTCGTCGGGCGTCGGCAGCGTCGGCACCCGCGCCTGGGTGGTGCTGATGGTCGGCCGCGACGACGACGACCCGCTCTTCCTGCAGTGCAAGGAGGCCCAGCCCTCGGTGCTCGAGCCGTTCCTCGGCAAGAGCGAGTTCGCCAACCACGGCCAGCGGGTCGTCGAGGGGCAGCGGCTGATGCAGGCCGCCAGCGACATCCTCCTCGGCTGGCTGCGCACCGACCGGCCTCGACGGCGAGACCCGCGACTTCTACGTGCGCCAGCTCTGGGACTGGAAGCGCTCCGCCGACGTCGAAGCGCATGGCGCCCCCGGCATGGCGATCTACGGACGCATGTGCGGCTGGACGCTGGCCCGCGGCCACGCCCGCTCCGGCGACCGCGTCGCGATCGCGCGCCTATCTCGGCGCGGGGCGACACCTTCGACGCGCGCCATCGCGCGGTTCGCCGAGTCCTACGCCGACCAGAACGAACTCGACCACCGCACGCTCCAGGAGGCCGTCGCGAGCGGCCGCGTCACCGCCGAGAGCGGCGTTTGAGCCTAACCTGTAGCGCATGGCGCGCGTGGGACTGCTCACCGGCGGCGGGGACTGTCCCGGCCTGAACGCCGTGATCCGCGCCGTGGTCCGCGCGCGGACTGGCCGCGGGCGAGCACAGCTTCGTCGGCTTCCGCTACGGCTGGGCGGGCGTGCTCGGCGGACGACGCGATCGAGCTGACGCTCGCAGAGCACCGCCGGGATCCTCCCGCGCGGGGGCACGATCCTCGGCACCTCGCGCACCAACCCGTTCGCCGAGGGCCAGGGCGGCCTGGAGGCGATCCGCGCGCACGCTGCAGCGCCGCGGCGTCGACGCGCTGATCCCGATCGGCGGCGAGGACACGCTCGGCGTGGCCCTGCGCCTGCACGAAGCGGGCGTCCCGATCGTGGGAGTGCCGAAGACGATCGACAACGACCTCGGCGGCACCGACGTGACGTTCGGCTTCCAGACCGCCGTGCAGATCGTCACCGACGCGATCGACCGCCTGCACACGACCGCCGAGTCCCACAACCGCGTGATGGTCGTCGAGGTGATGGGCCGCCACGCCGGCTGGATCGCCACGCACGCCGGGATCGCCGGCGGAGCCGACGCGATCCTCGTGCCCGAGCGCCCGTTCGACATCGAGGAGGTCGTGCGCGCACCTGCGCCGCCGCCACGAGCGCGGCCGCAGCTTCTCGATCGTGGTCGTCGCCGAGGGCGCGACGCCGCGTCGAGGGCACCCTGCAGACGCGTGCAGGGCACCGCGACCGACGCCTTCGGGCACGTGCGGCTCGGCGGCATCGGCGTGACGCTCGAGCGCGAGATCGAGCAGCGCACCGGCTTCGAGACGCGCGTGACGATCCTCGGCCACGTCCAGCGCGGCGGCACGCCGATGGCGTTCGACCGCGTGCTCGCCACCCGCTTCGGCGTCGCGGCGATGTACGCCGCGGCGAGCGGGCGCTTCGGCACGATGGTCGCGCTGCGCGGCACCGACGATCGTCGAGGTCCGCTCGCGGAGGCGCTCGCAGGAGCCCAAGCTGCTCGACCCCGAGCTGTACGAGACCGCGGAGCTGTTCTTCGGCTGATGCGCACGGCAGAGCCGATGGCGCGCCCGCCGCAGCGAGCGGTCGGCCGGGCCCCTCCCAGCACGATGCGCGCGATGGTCTTCGAGGAGGTCGGCCGGCCGCTGCGAGCGGTCGAGCGCCCGATCCCGCGCCCGGCGCCCGGCCAGCTGCTGCTGAAGGTGCGCGCCTGCGGGGTCTGCCGCACCGACCTGCACCTGCTCGACGGCGAGGTCGAGATCGCCTCCCCGCCGCGCATCCTCGGCCACCAGATCGTCGGCGACCGTCGAGTCCGACGGCGCGAGCGCGTCGGCGTGCCGTGGCTCGGGTGGACCTGCGGGGAGTGCGCCTACTGCCTGCAGCGGGCGCGAGAACCTCTGCCCGCGCGCGCGGTTCACCGGCCGCGACATCGACGGCGGCATGGCCGAGTATACGGTCGCCGACGAGCGCTTCTGCTTCGCGATCCCGCGACGGCTACCCCGACGTGCAGGCGGCGCCGCTGCTGTGCGCCGGGCTGATCGGCTACCGCGCGCTGCGCATGTGCGGCGACGGCGCGGCGCCTCGGCCTCTACGGCTTCGGCGCCGCCGCCCACATCCTCGCCCAGGTCGCCCGCTCGCAGGGGCGGCGAGGTGTTCGCGTTCACCCGCCCCGGCGACGAGCGCCGCGCAGGCCTTCGCCCTCGAGCTCGGCGCCGCCTGGGCCGGCGGCTCGCGAGGAGCGCCCCGCCGCGAGGAGCTCGACGCCGCGATCATCTTCGCCCCCGCACGGCGCGCTCGTCCCGCTCGCGCTCCGCGCGCGTGGCTCCCGGCGGCACGGTGGTGTGCGGCGGCATCCACATGAGCGACATCCCCGCCTTCCCCTACAGCAGCCTGTGGGAGGAGCGCGTCGCTGCGCTCGGTCGCCAACCTCACCCGCCGCGACGCCGAGGAGTTCCTCGCGCTCGCCCCCCGCGTCCCCGTCAGACCCAGGTCACCGCCTACCCGCTCGGAGGACGCCAACAGGCGCTCGCGGACCTGCGCGCCGGACGCTTCACCGGCGCCGCCGTGCTGACGCCGTGAACAGATCAGCCCCCGGCGTCATCAGGTGCGCCGCGGCCAGCCCCGCCCACTCCTCGTAGGGGGCGAAGAAGGCGCGCACCTCGGGCTCCTCGGCGCGTGGATGGGAGGCCCACCCACCCCCGCCGCCGAGCACCCGCCCCACGAGCTTCAGGAGGCCCACATCACCCGCCGGCACCTGGTCGTAGCGGCCCTGGCCGTGGAGCGCGAGCATCTCCACCGTCCACGCGCCGATGCCCGGGATCGCGCGCAGCCGCCGCCACGCGCGCTCGTGATCCTCGCTGTGCAGGTCGATCCGCCCCCGCGCCACCTCGCGCGCCGCCCGCACCAGCGTGCGCGCCCGCGCGCCGCCCAGGTCCAGGGATTGCAGCAGCGCCGGCGCCACCCCCGCAAGCGCCGCCGCGGTGGGCACGTCGCGCAACTCGCCTCCACGGTCACGCCCCCCGTCTTCGCAACCCTCCCCACCAACCCACCGCCGCCCCAGGCGCGTCACGATCCGCCGCTCGATCGCCGCCGCCCGCTCGAACTCGATCAGCTGCTCACAGATCGCCCACGCCAGCGCCTCCCACGGCTCCGGCCGCCGGCGCACCCGCAGCCACGGACGGCGGCGCACCGACTCGCCGATCAGCGGGTCCCCGCGGAAGCGCCCGTGGAACGCCCGCAGATCCTCGTCCACCCCCAGCGCGAAGCGCATCCGCGCGATCCCATGCTCCGCCGCCGCCCGCGTGCGGGCCCACGCCCCGAAGAGGACGCGATCCGGGGCCGGCTGGGCGACGCGCACCACCACCGGCTCCTCCCCGTGGTGCAGCAGCCTTTCCAGCACGCCCCCCCGGTGGCGCAGCACCCCGTCCATCCCCCCGTGCGCGGGGAGGCGAAACGGCCACGTGGGCCGCACCTCGACGGTGCTAGTTACGGCCACCGAGCAAGTGGACGTCCACCAGCAGCGAGCGGCTGCCCACGATCTGCACCAGCTCCCCGCCCTTCGAGGAAGCGCGCCCTCGGCCTCCGCCCATGCGCCGGCCGAGGCGCCGCGCGGAGCCCACCCTCATGAGCTCGCGGCGGTGCGCGCGGCGGTGCGCCAGGCCCACGAGCGCCGCCCCCGCGACGAAGCCTGTGGCGGCCACCGCCGCCGCCTGTACCGCGGGTACCACCGAGTCGGTGGCCCGGCGTGCCGGGACCGCCCGCGGCGCGGGCGTCACCACCACCGCGTCGACTTCCTCGGTGCCGCCACCCTCGGTCTGCTGCAGGTCTGTCTGAAGCGGTTCGTCCACGCCGCGAAGTGTAGAGAGCGCTCCAGACCGGATGACCGAAAAAAGAGGGGCCCGGCTCGCCAGCCTCCGGCCGGCTGCGCCACCCTCTCAGTCGAAGATGCGCTCGTACACCCGGTAGCGGCGCTTGATCTCGCCGCCCATCCCCTCCATCGCACGGTTCATCGGCTTGTTCGACCTCGAGGATCCAGCCCATCTCGCCGCCCTTCTGCGGCGTGCGTTCGGCGGCGTCGAAGTGCATCTGGTAGAAGCGCGCCGCGACGCCCGTGTGCTGGTACTCGGGCTTCACGCCCAGCGCGAACACGCGCACCGCGTCGATCTTGCGTTTCTCGCGCAGGGCGGTCACCCAACCGAAGGGCAGCAGCCGCCCGTTGAGCTTCGCCAGCACCTGGTTGAAATCGGGCAGCGTCAGCGCGGCCCCCACCACCTCGCCGGTGTCCCGTTTTTCGGCGACCATCGCCCAGTTCTCGTCGAGGACGGGTTTGAGGTCCTTGGCGTAGTGGCGGACCTCCTCCTCGTTGAGCGGCACCGAGGCCCAGTTGTTCTCCCAGGCGGCGTTGTAGACCTCGAGGAACCTCGTCACCTCCGCATGCAGATCCTTCTTGCGGAAGTTGCGGCACACGATCCCGTGCTCGGACTCGAGTTTGTCGGCGATCTCCCAGATCGCGGGGTGGACCTTCTCGCGCTTGTCCACCCACAGGCTCCACATGTACAGGTCCATCGCCTTCGCCATCCCGATGTCCTGCTCGAAGATGCGCTGGTAGTAGGGGTGGTGCCAGGGGCAGAGGATGATCGGCGGATACTCGTGGCCCTCGACCAGCAGCCCGATCTCGTCGTTGGTCGTGAAGTCCATCGGGCCCACCATCCGGTCGCGGCCGCGTTCGCGCAGCCACGCCTCGGCGGCGTCCAGCAACGCGCGGGCGGCCTCGGGGTCATCCTCGCACTCAAACCACCCAAACAGGCCCCAAGCGTTGCCCTGGAACTCGTTGAAGTTGCGATCCACGTGCGCGCTGATGCGGCCCACCGCCCGCCCGTCGCGCCAAGCCAGGAAGTACTGGGCCTCGGCGTGCTTGAAGAACGGGTTCTTTTTCTGGTCCAGCCGTTTCTTCAGATCCATCAACAACGGCGCCACCCAGTTGCGCTCGTTACGATAGAGCCGCCACGGCAGCTTGATGAAGGTGTTCAGATCGCCCCGGGAGGTGACCGGACGGACCTCGACACCGACTCCCTCCCCAGCAGTCTTGACAGCCATCGTCCGCCACCCTACATGCCCGCGTTGACAGACGCCACCGTGCATCCATCGGCGGACGACGACGCACCGACGAAAGACGTCTTCGCCAAGGTCCGCCACCACGAGCGCGCCGAGCTGCTCGCCGCCGCGCGCGAGGCGGACATCCTCCCCTACTTCCACGTGCTCACCTCCCCCGCGATGCCCGTCGTGGAGATGGAGGGGGCCCAGCGGATCATGCTCGGCTCCAACAACTACCTCGGTCTCACCGGGGACGAGCGCGTGCTCGGAGGAGCCCAGGACGCCCTGCACCGCTACGGCACCGGTCTCACCGGCTCGCGCCTGCTGAACGGCACGATCCCCCTGCATCTCGAACTCGAGCGCGAGCTCGCCGAGTGGATGGGCAGCGAGGACGCGCTCGTCTTCACCACCGGCCACCAGACCAACCTCGGCACGCTCGGGACGATCCTCGCGCCCGGCGACACCGTGATCGCGGACTCCGGCGACCACGCCTCGATCTTCGACGGCTGCATCCTCTCGCGCGCGAAGCTCCGCCCGTTCCGCCACAACCGCCTCGAGAAGCTGGAGAAGATGCTCCAGCGCGCCCAGGACGATGGGGGCGGGGTGCTGGTCGTCGTCGACGGCCTCTTCTCGATGGAGGGCGACATCGCGCCGCTCGTGGAGATCTGCGAGCTCTGCGAGCGCCACGGGGCGCGGCTGATGGTCGACGAGGCCCACGGCGCCGGCGTGCTCGGCGCCCGCGGCGCCGGCACCGCCGAGCTGCTCGGGGTCGAGGATCGCGTGGACCTGCGGATGGGCACCTTCTCCAAGTCGCTCGCCTCCTGCGGCGGCTTCGTGGCCGGGCCCGCCGAGGTGATCGAGTACCTGCGGATCTACTCCCGCCCCTTCCTCTTCACCGCCTCCGCCGTGCCCGCCGCGCTCGGCGCCGCGCTCGCCGCGCTGCGCGTGCTCCGCTCGCCCGAGGGCGGCCCGCTGCTGGCGCGCGTGCTCGACAACGCCTGGCGCCTGCGCGACGGCCTCGCGGAGCTCGGCTTCGCCGTCGTCGCCCCCCAGCCGCTGCCCACCGATCGGAGATCGGCCAGCGCCGGCGTCGCGCCCGGCGTGCGCCCCGACGCGACCGGCGCCCCCACGATCGTCACCCCGATCGTGCCCGTGCTCGTCGGGGACGACTGGAAGGCCGCCCTGCTCTGGCGCGCGCTCTACGACGCCGGCGTGTTCGTCAACACCGCGCTGCACCCCGCCGTGCCCCCCGGGGGGGCGCTGCTGCGCACCAGCGTCATGGCCACCCACGACGACGCCACGCTCGACCGCGCCCTCGACGTCTTCGCGCAGGTCAAGCGCGCCTTCGAGGCCGAGCACGGGCCGCTGCCCGGTTGCCACCCGTCCGGAAGAAAAAGGTCGCTTCTAGCGCACGATCTGCGCGGTACGGTGTTGACCGCAGCCCCCTCGCTGGTTAGCTTGATAGGGCGCTTTGCATCAACGCTCGGAACTCGCTCCGCGTCGTCGGTGAGGGTGCCGAGACCGGGTGGGATGTCCGATGAGAGCCACGAGCGATCGTTGCGAGCGCGCTACTCGTCAAAATCAAGCAAGGATGTTGTGCGCCGCGGAGACCTCCCGCGGTGGCAACGGGGAGTGAGAGATCACATGAACGCGACAGCGACGATCGCCCCTGCCGGCCGGGTGGGCGGGCCACCTCAATACATGCGCGCCCTCGAACGCGCCAACAAGGTGCGACTAGCCCGCGCCGAGCTCAAGCGCAGGGTGGCGACGGGGGAGCTCGACGTCGGCGACGTCATCCTCGAATGCCCCTGGGAGGCCCACAGCATGACGGTGGCGGACCTCCTGATGAGCCAACGCAGATGGGGCGAGAGCCGCTGCCGCAAATTGCTCGCCCACCTGCAGATGTCCGAGACCAAGACGGTGGGGTCGATGACCGACCGCCAACGCCGCACGCTCGTCTCGGCGTGCCACGAGCAGGGCGCAGTCGCGCTCAGCCGATGACCTGACGGCCGGGCGGCGCGCCGACCTTCCAACGCGCGTGGGACCGCGCTGCCTCGCACCGGGAGGCCGGGCCGCGCCACCTTCCAACGCGCGTGGGACCGCGCTGCCTCGCACCGGGAGGCCGGGCCGCGCCACCTTCCAACGCGCGTGGGACCGCGCTGCCTCGCACCGGGAGAAGCCGCGCGCCGCGGGCGCGCGGCCCCCGGTAACGGACAGCCTGAGGAGAGCTTCACCTGCCACCAGCCCGCGAGCATCCCGATCAGGCCGAGGCGGGGGCGCACCTCCCACACCCCGCAGCCGCGTTCGCCGAGGTCGGTGACGGGCAGGCGCACGAACTTGTAGCGGCCCGGCTCCTCCTTCATTCGCTCCAGCAGATCGCGCGAGCGCGTCTCGAGCTCCATCCGCTGCACAGCCTCACGCTGCGCCCCCTGCACCCGCGCCACAAGCCGATCGCGCAGCCGCTCGAGCTCCGCCAACGAGAGCAGGTGCGGACCGGCGGACGCCACAGCCGGAACCGGGGATATGTGCGGGAAGCCGCTGGCGACGATCCCCGACAGCTCGTGCTCGAGCTTCGCGATCTGCGCCCGCAGCGACGCCCGCGCGGCGCGCTCGGCCACTCTGCCGGCCGATCTCTGATCGGTCTCCGTGCCCGGACGGCGAAGAGGTACCTCGCGATCGATGGTGAGCTGCTCGGTTGGGGCCATTGCCCAGCTCCTCCTCGGGGTCTGCCGCTGTCGCGATTCTATCAGTGCCGGGAACGTGTCTACCACGGCCCTTCGAGCATCGCAATGCACATCCAAAGCGCCTCCTCGACGTGCAGTGAGGGCACGCCGGGGACCTGCAGGGTGAAGAGGATCAGCTCGCTCGCACGGGCGCCGGGGAGGTGGCCCGAGGCGATCTCCCCGAACAGCACCGCCACCGCCGAGCGGGCGTCCGCCACGACCAGCTGCCCCGCGGGCAGGAGGGAGGCGTGAGCGGAGCGGGCGGGCGGGCGGACGGGCGAGCGGGTGGGCGGGCGGGTGGGCGGGCCTCCAAGACTCTCGCCCTCGCGGCTCGAGCGGATGCCGAGCGGGCCCTCGATCGTGGCGGCGTCGAGCGCCCACACCGGTACGCCGGTGTCGAGGAGCGTGATCAACAGGGCGTCGGCCAGCAGGTGGTTCGAGTAGAAGCCCCCCTGCATCATCCGCGCGAGCATCGCCTCCTCGATCGGCGTGCGCACCACATCGGGGTCCAGGCCGATGTGCCTGAAGAACACGCGGTACGCCGCCGGGACCGGCCGCTGTCGCAGCCCCACCGCGTGCGCCCCCGCCCAGCGGTTCGAGAGCTCGCTCAGTCGTACCCTCAGCGCCGATGGGGTGCCCCGGTGTGCGCGATCGACCGCTGCGCCAGCGTGCACGAGGCGCAATCCCGGCAGCTCCTCCTGCACCTCGCGCTCGCACCATCCGCCCGTGGGCTCGCTCACTGCGGGGGCCTCCATCCCCGCGCGCGGGCTCCCGCCACGAGCTCCTCCACGCGCGCGCGCAACGCGGCGAGCGGCGGACGGGAGAGCAGCGCCCTGCCCTGCACCACCCCCCCGGGGTACGCGAAGGTCACCTGGGGGCAGCTCGCCATCTTGTACGGCGCGGGCAGCGCGCCGTCGCTGTCGATGCCGATCGGGAAGCTGAGACCGTGGGAGCGCACCAGCGCGCGCAGCTGCGCGCGTTCGCCTTTGATCGAGACTCCCGCGAAGCGCACACCGGGGAACCGTGGCACGAGCGCCTGCATATCGTCGAGGATCCCCGTGCAGCCACCGGAGTCCACGAACAGAGCCAGCACAACCGGCCCCTGTTCGTAGAGCTGGCAGACGTTGAGGATCTGCGGGCCCCGCACCGTGCACGCCGGTCGCCTGCCGGCGGAGCCCTCGTTGGGGCGGGTGGCGATGTTGGCGTCGCCCTGCAGGTTGCCGCCGGCGAGCGGAACCGCGAACGGCGGCAGGCGCGCGCCAGGGGCAACCCCCGCCAGCCCGTTGGACGGGGTGAGGATCGTGTTGAGCGTGATCAGCGCAAGGATCACGAGCGCCAGGGCGCCCACCCACCGTCCGTGGCGCGGAGCGGCGAAAGGCGCGGGCTGCCGAGACCCGCTCGGTTCCCTCTCACGGTTCGGCCGTGGCTCAGACCGACTCATGGCGAGGGCGCACGCGCGCACGGAGCGCCGCGAATCGAAGCCCCACGGGCGGGCGGGGACCTATTCCTCGTCGGGCGAGCGCGCCGGGCTCGGCGAGCAGCAGCGCCGCGGGCAGCGCCACCAGCACCCCCACGAGCGAGACGCTGAGGTCGATGAGCGTGACGGCGCCGAAGTCCCGGAGCATGTTGATGTCGGAGAGGACGAGCACGCCGAAGCCGACGATCGCTGTGAGGCCTGAGGCGGCCACGGCGGCGCCGGTGCGGCGGTAGGTGAGTACCAGCGCCTCGAGCATCGTCCGGCCCGCGATCCGTTCCTGGCGGTGGCGCTCGGCGAGGAGCACGCTGAACTCGGTGGAGATCGCGATCACCAGCGCGCTGAGCGTGACCGACATGGGATTGAGAGGCACGCGGATCGCGAACACCAGCAGCCCCGACCACCCGGTGGCAAGCAGCACCGGCAGCAGCGGCGTCAGCGCCCGCCGGCGATCTCCACGGAAGGCGATCAGCAGCACAAGCGCGGCCGCGGCGAGCCCGGCGAGCAGTGTCAGCGTGCGCCGCCAGGGGGACGCCACCTGCGCGCCCGACTGCGCAGCGAGCACCGGCAGCCCAACCAGCTGCGCGCTCACCCCGCGCGGGGGACGCAGGCTCGCGCGCATCGCTTCGATCACGCGCTGCTGCTCGTCGAGGGGCATCAGGCGGATGCCGAACGCGAGCGTGGCCACCCGCCGGTCGGCGGTGATCACGTTCTGGGAGAAGGACGACGGGATCGCCCGCAGCAGACCGCTCACCTCGGCGGAGGTCAGCTTCGACGGCAGAGCCCCGCCCGCCGCGGCGCCCGAGCCCGAGCCGGTCGCGGAGCCCGAGCCGCCGGCCGCCAAGCCTCCGGGTGGGCGGGCTTTGAAAAAAAGCGTGGGCAGGGAGAAGGCGGGGCACAGCAGCGCCCTGCCGCAGCCGCTGCTCGAGGTGTAGCCGAAGCGCTTCAGGAGGGTCTCCTGGTAGGTGCTCATCCATTCGATCACCGCAGGTGTGGCGAGGTTCTCGCCAGAGACCATCAGGTCGATTTCCCCGCCCACCCCCGAGGCGCGCTCGAGCGCATTCAGGTTGCGCAGCGAGGCCATGCCCTGGGGGACGAGCTTCTCCAGGTTGGTCTCCACGCGCGTCTGCGTGTCCAGCCCCCAGCCGAGTGCGGCGAGCGCGAGGCCGACGCCGATCACCCGCCCGGGGTTGCGCACCGCGTACCCGAGCGCGGCCCTGGAGACAAACCGAGTGAGGGGGTTCTCGCGCAGCAGCTCCTGCGCGCCGCGCCACGAGGGTCCCAGCCGCGCGCCGATGCCGCTCACCGCCCGCCCGCCCGGACCGACCACCGACCAGCCACGCCCCCCGGCCACCGACCAGCCACGCCCCCGGCTGCGGCGCCGAGCGCAAGCACCGCGGAGCCGGCGACGAGGGCGCAGAGCAGGGCGAGGGCGATACCCACGATCAGCAGCAGTCCGAAGCCTCGCACCGTGGGTACGGGAGAGAGCGTCAGCACGAGCAACGCTCCCGCTCCGGCGGCGGCGGCGGCGGCGATCGTCGGCCCCCCGACCGCCGCGGCGCGCTGGATCGCGACCCCCACGTCCCGCTCGCCCTCCTCGCGGACCTCCTGCACGCGCGACTGGAACTGGATCGCGTAGTCGACGGCGAGCCCGACGAGCACGGGCAGAACAGCGACCTGGGCGACGGTCAGGGAGGCGCCCACGGCGGCGAGCGCGCCGAAGGTGAGCGCGGCGGCGAGCACCGCGATCGCCAGCGGCAGCAGGCGGGGGCGCCCGCGGAAGATCAGGCTGAGGGTGGCGGCCATCGCGAGCAGCACGGCCACGAGCAGCAGCTCGATCGAGTGGGTGATCGAGCCCGTCAGGTCGGAGACGATCACGGGCTCGCCGGTGAGCAGGTAGCGCTCGCCGTGCTGCAGGCGCCACTGGGGCATCGCAAGCGCGCGGCGGACCAGCGCGATCGTGTGCGCGCGCTGCGCTTCGCTGAGCCCCGCCCTCATCCGCACCGAGACGAGCGCGGCTTCGCGGCCCGGGAAGAGGTAGGCAAAGCGCTGCTTGGGGGTGCCGGGGAGCTTCGCGGCGTTGTCGAACACGAGCGTGTTGACGAAGCTCGGGTCGTTGAGGCTTGGTGGCGCACTGAGGCCGTACTCGCGCCCCCAGCAGCTCGATCTCCTGGGCGTAGCGTTCGAGCGTGACCTTGCTGGCTTCTTCGCCGAGCTTGCGCGCTTCGGCGGCGCTGCGGCCCTGCGCGAGCGCCGCGCGGCGGATGACCTGCTCGTACTGCCTGGCCTGCGTCTCGGCCTGCCCGCCCTGCGAGGAGAGCTGTTGGTCGATCTGTTCGACCGCCTCGTTGACGAAGGTGCCCGGGCCGATCACGACCTTCACGGCGCCCAGCCGCCCAAGCTGCCCGCAGGGACCGTTGAGCCCGCCCTCGCGAGCGAGCCCGGCGGGGGGGACCTTGCCCGAGAGGCACCCCTCGAGCCCCACGAGACGGCCGATGTCGGAGCTGAGCAGCAGCTGCTGCAATCTGCCCTGCACCATCACGTCCACGGGCTCTTCGCCGAAGGCGCGGTAGAAGCGCTGCGTGGCCCTGTAGCCGGCGCTGGAGCGCCCCACGAAGGTGTCGGTGGCGGCGCTGGGGTGCAGACGCAGCGCGAGCGCGGCGCCACCCAGACCGAGCGCCACCGCAAGCACGACCACCAGCAGCGGCCGGCGGACGGCGGCGCCGGCGAGGGCGGATAGAAGCCGTGCGACGTTCACGGAGAGAGGCTAGCCCCACAGGGAGCGCCCGTGCGCAACTGGTTGTACTCCATCCCGAGAGGTCCGGCCGAATCGCCGGAGAGGAACTGGCGAACGAAGGGGTTCTCGGAGGCGAACAGCTCCTTGGCGGGTCCCGACTCGACGATGCGCCCGCGCCAGAGGATCGAGATGTGCTCGGCGACGCGGCGGGCGCTCAGGATGTCGTGGGTGATCACCACGTAGGTGCCGCCATTCTCGGCGTGGACTTCCTTGATGAGCTCGCACAGCAGCGCGGTGCGCACCGGATCCAAGCCCGAGTCGGGCTCGTCGAACAGCACGATCTCGGGATCCAGCACGAGCGCGCGGGCGAACCCGGCGCGCTTGCGCATCCCGCCGGAGAGCTCGTTGGGCATCTTCTCGTTGGCGTCGCCGAGGCCGACCTCGCGCAGGCGCCGGTTGACGATCTCGGCGATCTCCTCCTCGCCCTTCTCGGTGTGCTGGCGCAGGGGGAAGGCGACGTTGTCGTAGAGGTTGAGCGAGCCGAAGAGCGCACCGTCCTGGAAGAGGACCCCGAATTTCTTGCGCAGCTCGAAGAGGTCGTCGTCGGAGAGCGAGGGGATCGAGCGCCCGGCCACGATCACGTCGCCCTGGTCGGGGTAGAGCAGGCCGACGATGTGCTTGATGCAGACCGACTTGCCGGTTCCCGAGGGGCCGAGGATCATCGAGACCTGGCCTTCGGGGATGCCGAGGTTGAGCCCGCGCAGCACGCGGTTTGAGCCGAACGCCTTGTGCACGTCGATGAACTCGATCGCATCGGGGGTGTCGGTGGGGCGGCTGGCGCCGGTGTGGTACTGGAAGTCCTCCTGCTCGGCCGGGTCGACCGTCTCGTGCTCGACCGCCATCCTCAACCTCCGACCGGTGCGCGCGGGACTCCGTATGCGTGTGCTGCGCGGTCCTGCACTGACATCCTCACCCTCCGATCGGGGCGCGCGGGTTGGCCCCCCAGAAGACCTGCGTGCCGACCATCCCGATCAGGTGCACGAGCACGATGTTCATCACCATCGACTTCGCGGTCGCCGTGCCCACCCCGACGGGGCCGCCGGAGGCGTTGTAGCCGTAGTAGCAGCCGACGAGCACGATCGCGGTGGCCATCGCCATCGCCTTGATCAGGCTGAAGATGAAGTCGGGCGGGTTCTGGAACTGCCAGAAGATCAGGAAGTACCCGCCGGAGGAGACCACCCCGACCTGCTGCACCACCGCGATGTAGGAGGCGAGGAAGGCGCCGCCGATCCCGGCGAGGTACATGAACGGCAGCACCAGCCAGGCGGCGAGCAGGCGGGTGGCGCAGAGGAAGGTGACGGAGTCGATCCCCATCACCTCCAGCGCGTCGATCTCGTCGGAGATGCGCATCGCGCCGAGCTCGGCCACGATCCCGGTGCCGACCTTGGCGGCCATCATGTAGCCGAACGCGTAGGGGATGATCTCGCGCAGGTCGCACCAGGCGGTGAACACCCCGGAGTAGGCGGGGGCGCCCTGGGCCTGGGTGAAGTAGGCGCCCTGGATGCCGCACTGCAGCCCGAGGATGAACATCAGCGACCAGATGATCAGCGTCGAGGAGATGATCAGGATGCCCGCCTGGCGCAGCGTCTCACCGAAGAAGCGGAAGACGCGCAGGCTGTAGACATCGCCCATGACTTTGCCGGCGAAGCCCGCGATCTCCCCGGTGGACGCGATCCATTCTCGCGGAACAGCAAGCCACTCATTCATCGCGAGCACCCCCCCGGCGGATGGATCGTCGTTCCTGGCAAGGACGCAGTGAGCGAAGTGTGCTCTGCACACGAGCGATCGAGGACGCCGCCAGGGGCGACGAGGCGCCGCCGGGTCATTTGATCACCAGGATCTGCGGATGCGTTGCCAGCAGGGTCTGCGTGAAGACGTAGTCGAACGCGAAGATGGCCAGGAAGGCGACGACGACGGCCTGGTTGACGGCGCGGCCGACGCCCTCGGCGCCGCCGGAGGCGGTCATGCCCTTGTAGCAGCAGACGATCGCGATGATCGCCCCGTAGAGCGTCGCCTTCAGCGCGGAGCCCCAGAGGTCGGTCGTGTCGGCGTTCGCGAAGAACGTGTTCCAGAACGGCCCCAGCGGCTGACCGTTGACGAGCTCGGCGAGGATGCCGCCGAAGATGCCGAAGAGGATCGCGTAGACGTTGAAGAGGCCGGTCACGAGCATCAGCGCGAGAAAGCGCGGAACGACGAGGTTCTTGACGGGGTCCACGCCGAGCACCTGCAGCGCGTCGAGCTCCTCGCGGATCTTGCGCGCCCCGAGGTCGGCGGTGATCGCGGTGCCGGCGACCCCGGCGAGCACGATCGCGGTCACGTCCGGGCCGATCTCGCGGACCGCGCCAAGCACGAAGAGGCCGCCGAGGCGATCGAAGGCGCCGAAGAGCGAGAGGAAGTTGGCGGCCTGCAGGCCGGGCGCGGCGTAGCAGAGGCAGACGGTGGAGATCAGCAGCGGAAACCAGCAGAGGCGCAGCGCGAAGAGGAACTGCGAGACGAACTCGCCCCCATAGGGATAGGGGGGACGCAGCGCCGACCTGACCGTCCTGCCGGTCAGGATCATCATGTCGCCCACTTCCTCGATGAAGTTCCTCGTGGGGAGGAACGCCCTCTCCGCGGCACTGCGAACCATCTGCCTGCCCCTCCTCGGGTATGGCCGGCGCCGACGCGCCGATACCCGAACTCTACGCGATGCGCTGGCGGCGCGCCACCGCTGCGTTACTCAGGCGTGGCGGGACGCGCCGGAGCTGCCGGCTGCGGGCGCTGGTATCGTGGCGTCGCTGTGAGGGGGAGTCGCGTGTCCAGGGCGGTTCTGCTCGGCGTCTGCGGAGCGCTTGCGGGCGTGCTCGCCGGCTGCGGAGAAGCGGCGCGCCAGGACGCGAGCGAACCGCGGGGCGGCTTCACGGTGGCGCTCGCGCGCGCGAGCTTCCCCCTGCGCCAGGCGGTCGCGCGCCCGGCGCGGCTCGTGCTGAATGTGCGCAACACGGGAGCACGCGCGCTGCCGGACGTGACGGTGGCGGTGACCTCGTTCTCCTACCTCAGCAGCTACCCGGGGCTCGCGAGCCGCCGGCGTCCGGTATGGGTCGTGGACCGGGGCCCGGGGCGGGTCGCCAACCCGCCGGTGGAAACGGTGCAGGTGGATCCGCCGGGCAGCGGGACGACGGCGAACTACAACATCTGGGCGCTCGGCCCGCTGAAGCCGGGGGCGACGCGCAGCTTCGTATGGGACGTGACCCCGGTGAAGCCGGGGGCGCACCGCGTCTTCTACAGGGTGTATGCGGGCCTGAACGGCAGGGCGCAGGCCCAGCTGAAGGGGGGCGGCGCCCCGGCGGGGAGCTTCACGACGTACATCGCGGGCCGCCCGCCGCGGACCCACGTGGACCAGCAGACGGGCCGCGTGGTCGCAGGTCCGTACATCCCCCCGGAAGGGTAGGCGTCCGACAGCCCAGCCCGCCGTTTGGCCCCCTGTCGAAAGATCGCGGCGCGGATTTCGCCAGCCGGGCGATGCCGCGGAGCGCGGTTGGGTCTACGATGCGTGGTCGGCCCGCGTCCGCGTGCGACGCCGGCCTGAGCCGAACCGTCCCACCGCCCAGACCAGAGACCGCGAGGAGGAACAGAAGCCGCCCATGCCCAGGATCCGTCAGCAGAACGTCACCGCCGCACAGTGGAGCGCCAACGGCACGGCGCTCGGCTCGCCCGACCTGACCCTTCCGGGCAACCAGGTGTTCGCGTCGAACGTGTTCAGCCCGGTGGTCCAGCGCCAGCGCCTGCCGAAGGATGTGTACAAGGCGCTGAAGAAGACCTTGGAGCGCGGCGAGGCGCTCGACACCTCGCTGGCCGACGCGGTGGCGCAGGCGATGAAGGACTGGGCGCTGGAGCGGGGGGCGACGCACTACACGCACTGGTTCCAGCCGCTGACGGGCTCGACGGCGGAGAAGCACGACTCGTTCTACGGCCCGGTGGGGGACGGGACGGCGATCGCGGAGTTCTCGGGCAAGGAGCTGATCCAGGGGGAGCCGGACGCCTCCTCGTTTCCAACCGGAGGCATCCGCGCGACGTTCGAGGCGCGGGGCTACACGGCGTGGGACCCCACTTCACCGGCGTTCCTGCTGGAGAACCCGAACGGGGCGCTGCTGTGCATCCCGACGGCGTTCACGTCGTGGACGGGGGAGGCGCTGGACCACAAGATCCCGCTGCTGCGCTCGATGGACGCGCTCTCGGGGGCGGCGATCAGGGCGCTGAAGCTGCTGGGGGTGGAGAATGCGCAGCGGGTGTTCACGACGGTGGGCCCGGAGCAGGAGTACTTCCTGATCGACGAGCAGTACTACTTCGAGCGCCCGGACCTCCTGACGACGGGGCGGACGCTGTTCGGGGCGAAGCCGCCGAAGGGCCACGAGCTCGACGACCACTACTTCGGCTCGATCCCGGAGCGGATCCTGGCGTACATGCTGGAGACCGAGCGGGAGCTGGCGAAGCTGGGGGTGCCGATCAAGACGCGCCACAACGAGGTGGCCCCCAACCAGTACGAGCTCGCGCCGGTGTTCGAGAACTCGAACGTGGGCTCCGACCACCAGCAGCTGACGATGCAGGTGATGCAGAACGTGGCGCGCCGCTACGGACTGGTGTGCCTGCTGCACGAGAAGCCGTTCGCGGGGGTGAACGGGTCGGGGAAGCACAACAACTGGTCGATGAGCACGGACACGGGCATGAACCTGCTCGAGCCGGGGGACACGCCGCACGAGAACCTGCAGTTCCTGTTCTTCTGCACGGCGGTGATCCAGGCGGTGAACGTCCACCAGGCGCTGCTGCGGGCGTCGATCGCGAGCCCGGGCCAGGACCACCGCCTGGGGGCGAACGAGGCGCCGCCGGCGATCATCTCGATCTTCCTCGGGAGCGAGCTGGGGCGGGTGTTCGGGGCGATCGAGGCGGGCAGGGCGCAGACCTCCAAGCCGGGCTCCTTCCTGGGCCTGGGGACGCCGGTGCTGCCGCCGCTGCCGCTGCACGGGGGGGACCGCAACCGGACGAGCCCGTTCGCGTTCACGGGCAACAAGTTCGAGTTCCGCGCGCTGGGCTCCAGCCAGTCCCTGGCGCTGCCCAACACGGTGCTGAACACGATCGTGGCGGAGGCGATCGACGACCTCGCGGACAGGCTCCAGGCGGCGCTGAAAGGCTCCGGGGCGAACCTGGAGAAGGCGCTGGCGAAAGTGGTGAAGGAGAGCTACGCGGCAAACAAGCGGGTGATCTTCGACGGCGACAACTACTCCGAGGCGTGGCACGCCGAGGCGGAGAAGCGGGGCCTCTACAACCTGCGCACCACGCCCGACGCGCTGCCGTGGCTGGTCGAGAAGGGCACGGTGGCGCTGTTCAAGAGGTACAAGGTGCTCTCCAAGCGAGAGCTGGAGTCGCGCTACGAGGTGTTCACCGAGCAGTACGCGGTGAAGCTGAACATCGAGGCGGAGACGGCGGCGACGATCGCCCGCACGATGCTGCTGCCGGCTGCGGTGCGCTACCTGAACGAGCTGAAGGCGAGCGGCCTGGAGGAGCTGATCGGCGAGGTGGAGCCGCTGGTGAAGGAGCTGCACTTCGCGCTGGTGAAGCTCGCGGACGCGAACCTCGCCGACAACCAGCCGGACTCCTCGCCGGCGAAGTGGGCGGCGTACATGCGCGACAGGGTGGTCCCCGCGATGGAAGACGTGCGCGAGGTGGCCGACCGCCTGGAGAAGCTCGTGCCCGACGACCGGTGGCCGCTGCCGAAGTACTCGGAGATGCTGTTTATAAAGTAGCCTCGCGGTCGGATGGCGGCGCCTGGCGGCGTCCTCGATCGCTCGTGTGCCGAGCACACTTCCCTCACTGCGTCCTGGCCAGGCTTGCCCTCCGGCCGTCAGGTGGGCCAACGCCCGGGCTCCGCGACTTGGAGCCCGGGTACTCTGGCGAAGTGGCGAATGTTGCGGGTCACAAGCGGGGCATCCGCCTCCAGGCAGATGCCGGCCTGCATCGCATCGCGGATGTCGATTCCTGCACCGGCGGCGCGGAGCCGGCGCAGCACACCCCCACCGCGGACGGCCGCCTCGCGCGTCAGCATCAGGCAGGGCGCCGCCAGGAGCGCGTCGGCATCGGTGGGATCACGCTCGTAGTCACGTCCCAGAGCCAGCTCGAAGGCTGTCACAGTCGTGATGCGAAAGCCGGATGTGCGGGCCAACTGGTTGACCAGCTCTCGCCCCGGACCGGCATCACGAAGGTGGTCGATCAGGACGTCGGAGTCTAGGACGGGGGCAATCGCCACGTAGCCCACGCCTCTTTGCGCTCGCGCTCCCACTCCTCGACGTCCATCCCGCTCCAGGCGCCTCCAGCGGCTGCGATCGCATCGACAAGTTGACGGCGATCGTTCTCCGACTGGAAGTACTCCGCCAGCGCCTCCTCGACGATCGGAGAGAAGCCACGAATCCCGCGATCGACGGCGACCGACTTCAGACGCCTGTAGATCGGGTCGGACAGCTCAACCGTCGTGCGCATGCATGCATTGTAATGCATCACCTAACCCGCATAGGCGCCAACCACAACAAGGATCTGTCCCTTGCTATAGTAAGGACATGGCAAAGGTTACGAGCAAGCTGCAGGTCACGATCCCCAAGGTGATCGCGGAGCACTACGCGATAGCGCCTGGGCAGGAGGTGGAGTGGCTGCAGGCGGGCGATGCGATTCGCGTTGTCCCGCAGGGGGCTCCGCGTCGCGCGCGCGACGCGCGTGAACGGGTGGAGCTCTACGATCTCGCGACAGCTCGCCAGCGCACGCGCGAGCAGGTGCGGGACATCGACCAGAGCGGTGACGGTGGCCGCGGTTGGACACGCGAGGATCTCTATGAGCGCCACGGCGCTGGCTGACACCAACGTCCTCGTCTACCGCTTCGACTCTCGCTTCCCCAACAAGCAGAAGATCGCCACCGACGTTCTACGCGCTGGGGCCGCGGATGGGTCTCTGCGGCTGTCGCACCAAGCAGTGGTGGAGTTCGTTGCCGCGCTCACCCGCCCCACGGCCAACGGCGAGACGCTTCTTCCGCGCGCCGACGCGCTGCGCGAGGCCGAGGAGCTGCTGATGCAGTTCGAGGTGATCTACCCGGACGAGGAGCTCCTGCGACTCGCTCTGCGCGGGGCAGCGGCGTACCAGCTCTCCTGGTTTGACGCGCACATGTGGGCCTACGCGGAGCGCTTCGGGATCGAGGAGCTTCTTTCGGAGGACTTCCAGCACGGCCGCGTCTACGGTACGGTGCGAGTCACCAATCCATTCGCTCCTGCGCAAACCCCGCCCGCATCCGCAAAAGCGAGTCACCCCCCGACCACGGGCGAGGACCAGAGCTCCTGATCTCCCCCCTGGCCTGGCTCACGGCCCTGCGCCTCGCCACGTGTTGCGGCATGGCCCACAAAACGGCGTTCGAAGGGAGACGCGTGAGAGGCCCTCCGGCAAGGACCACAGCGCCTGGTCCTCCTCCCCCAGCCGCCAGACTCCGGCGAGGAGCCCGTAGCGGCGGGCGATGCGGATGCGTTCGAGGATCGCGCGGGCGTCCATGTACCAGACGCGGTGGGGGACGCCGGCGCGGGTGTAGGCGAAGGTCATCTCCCCGGAGAGTGGATCGCGCGCGGGGGTCGCCCCCACCGCCTGGGCGAGCGCGAGGACGCCGGCGTACTGCAGCGCGGCGGCGCGACGGGGGCGCCCGCCGGGGGTGGGCCAGTCGAGACCGTACATCGGCGTCCCGAGCACGAAGCGGTGGGCGTGGGGCAGCGAGGCGAGACGACGGGCGACTCGCTCCACGAAGGAGAGCGGCGCGATCGGCCCCGGCGCGGAGCCTTCCCAGTGCGCGCCCCAGGCCATCACGAAGACGGTGTCGGCGGCGGCGGCGAGCGCGCGGTCGTCGTAGAAGCCCGCCGCGGGACGGGGAACCGGTTCGCGGGTGACACCGAGGGCGTCGACGGCGAGCTTGCGGCGCTCGGCGTGCAGGCGCAGGGCGAGCGCGGCGACGAACGAGCTGAGCGCGCGGCGGTCGCGCGCGCCGTCGTTCTCCAGGTCGAGGTTGAGGCCCGCGTAGGAGGGGCCGGCCGCAAGCGCGACGAGCTGCGCGAGCGTGTGCGCACGCAGGGAGGGCTGGGTGAGTAGGCGGTGCACGATGGCGCCGTCCTGACAGGTGTAGCGGGGCATCTCCACGAGCTGGTGCGCGCCGGCGAAGGCATCGACTTCGGGGTTGGGTGCCCCCTGCAGGCCCCCGCCGGGGAGCGCGCATTCGAAATACGTGGGGTAGACCACACCGATCGCACCGACGTGGGCCTGCAGATCCGCGAAGGAGTCGGGAGAGCTCGTGAGCAGGAACGCTTGCAGCTGCTGAGCGCCGGCCACGGTGGGCGCCACCAGCAGGACCGCTGCACACGCCAGGATCGAGCGAAGCCTCACTGCCTTCGCAGCGTATTGCCTCACCCCCCGAGCTGGGGCAGTTCCCAGATGCTCTGGTCCTCGCTGCCGAGGTGCCACAGGCCGATGCCGAGACCGAGCGACTGTGCGAGCTGGGCGCGGATGGCGAGCGACTGCTGGTCGGTGTACCAGACGGAGTGCTGCACGCCGCTGGCGTCCGCGTATGAGAAGTGGGGGTCGGCGGCGACGGGTTCCCATTCGGGGGTCACACCGAGCTCGCCCTCGAGCGCCATGACGTTGTTGAACTCGAGCGGGGTGCCGGGGTTGGAGGCGCCGCCCCCGTTGGGCCAGTCGATCCCGTACATCGGCATGCCGAGCACGAACTTGCTCCTGTTGGGCATCGTGGCGGTGTATTCGGCGACCTTCGTGAACCACGGAAGTTCGTCCATCCCTCCGGGCGCCGACGTGGTCCAGTGCAGGCCCCAATCGAGCACGAAGAGATAGTCGGAGGGCCCTGAGAGGGCGGCGTCGTCGTACATCGCGGCGCGTCCGGTCTTGACGTTGAAGTACTTGGCGGTCACCACCGTCGAGAGTTTGTCCCCCTGGGAGTGCAGCCGTTCGGCGAGGGCGGTGATGAAGGCGGTGAACGATTCGCGCTCGCTCGGCTGGGCGCCCTCGAAGTCGATCTGGATGCCCTGGTAGCCGTTGCTCTGGCAGAGTGCGGCGAGCTGGTTGATCATCGCCTGCCCAGCCGCCGGTTCGTTCAGGATCTGGTTCTCGTCGACGGGGTTTTGGCAGTTCAGGCGCGGCATCACCGCGATCTGGCGCGCGCGCGCCCAACCTGTGACGAGCGGATCGTCGCGCCCGGTGACTTCGCCGTTCACGCCGCAGTTGAAGTAGGTGGGATAGACGACCCCGACTTGCTGGTAGTGGGCCTGGAGATCGGCGAAGCTCTGATCGGTGGAGGCGAGCAGAAAGGCCTGGACGTTGCCATGGGTGGGCGGGGGATCGGTGGTTTCGATCGCAAGCGGCGCGGTGGGGGCGCTGATCGCCCCAAGCGAGTCCACCGCCTCCACGGTGATCCGGTAGGTGCTGGACGGTGCGAGGTTGGGGAGGGTGATCGCGGTGGTGGAGACCTGCCCGACGGGGATTTCGTCGCGGAACACGCGATAGCCGACGATCTGACCGCTGACGGGGGTGGAGGGCGACCAGGCGAAAGCGGCGGACTGGGCGGTGACTTCGGTCGAGTGAAAGCCGCCGGGCGTGGAGGGCGGGGTGTGGGTGGTGAACACGGCGACGTCGGGGGCCGGAGCGCTGAGGTAGCCGTAGGAGTCCAGCGCGCGCACGGTGAATGTGTAGTGCCGCTGGGAGGCGAGCGTCACGGTGGTGATCTGCCCGCTCACGACACGCTCGGGCTGCCCGTCCTCGAACAGGAGGTAGCCGATCAGGCGGCCGCTGTTGGCGGCGCCGGCCTGCCAGGAGAGGGTGGCGGAGGTGTCGGTGACGCGCAGCGCGGAGATCAGCGCGGGACCCTGGGGCGGGGTGTGGGTGGTGGTCAGGCGCAGCGGCGGGGTGCGCGCGCTTTCGCGGTGCTGGGCGTCGACGGCGGCGACCTCGATCAGGTAGGTGCGGGTGGAGGAGAGGTGTGTGAGGCGCATCGATTCCCTGGTGGTCTGGCCGACGAGGGCGCCGTCGCGGTATACGCGGTAGCCGATGATCCGCGCGGAGCCTGGCCGGCTGGGCACCCACCAGACGGTGGCGCCGGCTTCGCTCACTTCGGAGACGCTGAGCCGATCGGGTGTACTGGGGGGAACGCTGCCCGCCGGCGCGCCGTGGCGCGTGCCGCGAGATGTGCCGGAGCGGGCGGCGATCTTCAACATCTTGCTCAGCCGGCCGAGGTGCCCGCGGGTGTCGACGGCGGCGACCGCGATGCGGTGGGCGCGGGCGCCGCTCAGCTTGACGGTGTAGCGGCGTCCGCGGGTCTGCCCGACGACGGCGCCGTCGCGCATGATCCTGTAGCCGGCGATCGGGGCGTCGCCGGCCGCGGCGCGGCGCCAGCCGATGCTCACGCCCGCCGCGGTGCCGGCGAGCACGCGCAGCCCGCGCACGCGGCTCGGGGGGCGCGGCACGAGCGCGAGGCGGATCCGCGTGGCGCAGACGCGCGGCGGCCCGGAGTAGCGCGCCTCCACGGTGAAGGCGGTGCGCCGGCCGGGCACCACGGCGAGGACGATCGCGGTGTGGGTGGTCTGCCCGACGGTGCGCCCGGAGCGCAGTACGCGGTAGACGATCGCGACCCGGCCCCCGGCGGAGGGGGCACCCATACCCCGCCCACCCGGCGCCCGCCAGCTCAAGCGCGCGCGATGGGCGCCCAGGCGGCTGAGGCGCACCGCGAGCGGCGAGCGTCCGGCGCAAGCGGAGTGGTGCACGGAGGCGAGGCGCGCGCGTGGGCCCGGCGCGAGGTGACCGGGGGCGGCGAGCGAGACGGCGGTGCAGGCGGCGAGCACGAGTCCAGCGGCGGGCAGCGCGGGTGCCGCCCTGAGGAGGCGCTTGGCCTGGATCCACCGATCCTTGGAGAGAACGCGCCTCATCGCGAGGGGGCTTCCTGTCCGATCAGGACGATCGGCCGATCGGCCGTGGCGCCGGCCAGCTCGGGCTCGACGACCGGGGAGACTCCGACCTTGGGAGCGAGGGCGCGGGCGACGGGGTTCAATACGTCCACCCCGAACCGCGAGGCACCGCTTGGATAGCGCGCCGGCGCGGGCGGTGCGCGATGGACGCTCGCGTGCGCGGGCACGACGAGCCGCTCGGCCCGCAGCACGAGCGTGGCGGGCGCGCGCGCGAGCGAGGGGGCGAGCAGCACCACGGGGATCAGCGAGCCGGGCAGCAGCAGTGCGGCGAGCGCGCGTCTGATCGGGAGTCCCATCGCCATCGGTGACTGACCGAAAAAGAGGGGCCCGCCTCGTCGGCCTCCGGCCGACCGCGCCACCCTCTATCCCCCCTCGCCGGCTGTGCCGAGGCCGGCGGTGGCGGGTCGGGTGCCCCAGGCGGCGGTGCGGCAGGTGGCGATCGCGTAGTAGGTCTGCCACAGCATGATCGCGAGGTAGAAGAAGACGAACAGGATCCCGTAGAGCCAGAGGACGTTGTAGCGATCCTGGAAGAGCAGGAAGTAGAAGGAGTAGACGAGCGCGAGCGCGTAGATCCCCGCGAGGTAGGTGAGCGGCAGGACTCCGTGATGGGTGAGGGGGGCCCACACGAGCGAGTGCACCGCGGCGATCGGCGCGAGCAGCGGCAACACGATGCTCATATACGCAAAGAGGGCGGCGACGGGGTGCTTGCGCCATATGAATTTAGCGCACGAGCAGCGACTCGCGCGTCCAGGAGCGCTTCCAGCGGGCCTGCTGGACGAGGAACGCGTGGAACGTCCTCGGAACGATCGTGTGCGAGACGGCGCGCCGTTCGTAGACGATGCGCCAGTCGCGCAGCACGCAGTTGGTGAGCGAGCGGTCGTCGCCGAAGGTGGACTCGATCCCGAGGAAGGTCTGGTTCTCCCACCACTGAAGGCGCGGGAGGATCGCCTCGCGGCGGTAGGCGGAGAAGCAGCCCGAGCAGCAGGTGACCGCGCCGAAGACGGATTCGGCGGCCTTCACGACGCGGAAGGCCACGAAGTAGCGCACGGCCTGCATCCTGGTTATCCAGCTCTCGCGCACGTTGAGCACGTCGGCGTGCCCGCAGACCGCCCCCACGCGGGGCTCCGCGAGCGGCTGCACGAGCCGTTTGAGCGCGTCGGGCTCCACGGAGGAGTCGGAGTCGACGAACACGATCACCTCGGCGGAGGTGGCGCGGATGCCGGCGGCCATCGCGGCGCGCTTGCCGCGGTTCTGCGGGAAGTCGATCACGCTCACCCGCCCGCCGGATTCGGTGGCGACGCGCCGCATCTCGGCGAGGGTGCGGTCGGTGGAGCCGTCGTTGACGGCGACGAGCTCGAGCTTCTCGGCGGGATAGTCGAGCTCGAGCAGCGAGCGCAGCGAGTGGGCGATCGCCTCCTCCTCGTTGAAGCCGGGCATCACGATCGCGATCCGTGGCTCGACCTCGGTATCGCCGGCCCGCCCGCCCGAGGTGCGGTAGAAGAGGCTGAGCACGAACCGGGAGACGATGTAGGTGGCGACGCAGATGCTGTAGACGCCGAAGAACACGTTTGAGAACAGCAGTCCGGCGAACGCCGCCTTGTAGGCCATCACGGCGGCGAGCAGCGCCAGCAGGTAGAGCCCGGCGAGCGCCTTGAGGATGCGGTGGGGTGTGGTGCTGCGCCGCATCTAAGGCGTGAAGCGCTTGCGCCCGGCGGCGTATTGGCGGTAGGTGCAGTCGAGCACTGCGGGGCAGCGCTCGAGCCAGTCGTAGTCGCGGTCGGGGTGCAGCGTGGTGAGGATCGCGAGGTCGTAGCTCTCCGGGTCGAGGACGGGACCCCCGGGTCGGGGAGCCCCGGTCGCCGTGCCCGCGGCGGCGGGGGCGGGGGCGGGCATCCCAGTCAAGCGCACGCCGTCGACCTCGAGCGTTGGGACGAGCGGATCGTGGTAGTCGACGTGGGCGCCCTCGGAGCGCAGACGGGCGATGATCTCCAGGGCGGGCGCCTCGCGGGTGTCGGCGACGCCGGGCTTGTAGGAGGCGCCGACGAGCAGCACGCGCGCCCGCGGCAACTGCCGCCCCAGCTGCACGAGCACTTCGTGGGCGCGCCAGGCGATGTGGCGCGGGCGGCCGGAGACCTTGCGCAGCGCCTCCTCGGCCATCGTGGCGGGGCGGCCGCGCTCGCGCAGGTCGTGGAGCAGGTAGTGGGGGTCCACCGCGATGCAGTGGCCGCCCACGCCGGCGGAGGGGTAGTGGGGCAGGAAGCCGTAGGGCTTGGTGGCCGCCCCCTCGGTCACCTCGATCGGGTCCAGATCGTGGGCCCCGCAGGCTTCGGCGAGCTCGAAGGCGAGCGCGATGTTGACGGCGCGGAAGGTGTTCTCGTAGAGCTTCACGAGCTCGGCGGCCTCGGGCGAGGAGACGCGGTGCAGGCGCTTGCAGGTGTGGCGCAGCACGCCGGCGGCGCGCTCGCCGCACTCGGGCGTCACGCCTCCGAGCACCCGCGGCGTCTTCAGCTGCTCGTGCTCGGCGACGCCGGGGTCGATGCGCTCGGGGGCGAACGCCACGAACACCTCCTCGCCGACGCGCAGGCCGCGCTCTGAGAGCGGCTCGGCGAGCAGCTCGCGGGTGGTGCCCACGTAGGTGGTCGATGTCAGCACAATGGTCTGGCCGGGGCGGGCGTGGCGCACGACGGAGGCGCACGCGTCGCGCAGGATCTCAAGGGCGGGCCGCAGCTGCTCGTCGACGGGGGTGGGCACGCAGATCAGCACGAGGTCGGCGGCGTCGAGCGCCTTGATGCGGTTGGTGAGCACGAACCCGTCGCTCGCCAAGTGGCGGCGCAGATCGCGCTGCTCGGACTCCAGCAGCTCGGCATCGCCGCCGCGGATGGCGCTCAGGCGGGGGCCGCTGACGTCGATCCCGACGATCCGGCAGCCGGCGTTGCGCAGCGCGATCGCGGTGGGCAGTCCGACGTAGCCGAGCCCGACGACGGCGACCACCGTGTGCCCGGCCTGCTTGGATCGATTTGGCGCACGGCGGCGGCGGTTAACCTGCTGGGGAACCTGCAGAGCGATGGGCTGTGGCATGGACGGAGTCCTCTCCTGGCTGGAGGGCTGGGTAGTGGCCGTGCAGAATGGACGCTCGCAGGCCAAGTTTCACGGCCGCTGGACGATTGATTGAAGACGCTCCCAAAGAGTGAGACGGGAGTGTCGTTCTGAGTAGCCGACAGGCACGCCCCAAGGGGGCAGCTGACGTAGGGCCGAAGGTGCACGCGTGCAAAGAGCTGTAAACCGCCACCCGATCCCTACAAAGGCCCGCAGAGGAGGCGGCTGGAGCCCAAGGGGACCGCTAGTAGCATCCTTGCGATGCGCGACTTCCCGCATGAGATCGCCCGCCGGGTCGTCGTCTACGACGGCGGCATGGGCGCGACCCTGGAGCAGTTCGAGCTGACCGCCGAGGACTACGGCGGACTCGCCGGCCGCTGCCACGAGGCGCTCGTGCTTCACCGCCCCGACGTGATCGAGGGAGTCCACGCCTCGATGCTCGACGCCGGCGCCGATGTCATCGAGACCGACACGTTCCAGGCCTCGCGGCTGAAGCTCGACGAGTGGGGACTCGCCGATTACACGGTTGAGATCAACACGAAGGCCGCGGAAATCGCGCGGAGGGCCGCCGGCGAGCACCGCTTCGTCGCCGGCTCGATCGGCCCCACCGGGTTCCTGCCCGCCTCTGAGGATCCGACGCTCGGGCAGATCCGCTTCCGCGAGCTCCTCGAGGTGTTCTCCGAGCAGGCGGCGGGCCTGATCGACGGTGGCGCGGACCTGCTGATCATCGAGACGGCGCAGGACATCCTCGAGGTCAAGGCCGCGGTGTTCGGCGCGCGCGAGGCGTTCAAGCAGACCGGGCGCACGCTGCCGATCCACACCTCCGTGTCGCTGCTGCCGAACGGCGGCAAGATGCTGCTCGGCACCGACATCTCCGCGGTGCTGTGCACGCTGGAGGCGCTGAAGGTCGATGTGATCGGCCTGAACTGCTCGACCGGGCCGGAGGACATGCGCGACGCGATCCGCTTCCTCGGCGAGCTCTGCCCGGTGCCGGTGGCGTGCATCCCGAACGCGGGACTCCCCCTGCAGGGGCCCGACGGCGAGACCATCTTCCCCGAGCGGCCGGGGCCGCTGGCGGAGGCGCTGAAGGAGTTCGTCGAGCGCTACGGGGTGGGGATCGTGGGTGGCTGCTGCGGCACGACGCCCGAGCACATCCGCGCGATCGTGGAGTTGGTTGGGGTCCCACCCACCCGCACGGGGGCCAAGGCGGCCGGCAAAGCCGGGGACGATGTGCCCGGCGGAGCGGCGGACGGACACGTGGGAAGCCATCCAGTCCCGCGGGCGGACGAGCGCGGGCTGGGGGAGCGCGCGGTGGGCGGGCGTCCAAACCCCCGCCCCCCCCATCTCTCCTCGATGATGACTGCCACCCCGCTGGTGCAGGAGCCGCGCCCGAGCATGGTCGGCGAGCGCGTGAACTCGCAGGGCTCGCGCAAGGCGAAGGAGCTGCTGCTCGCCGAGGACTACGACGGGCTGGTGCAGATCGCCGAGGACCAGGTCACCGGCGGCGCCCACGTGCTGGACCTGTGCGTGGCGCTGACCGAGCGCTCCGACGAGGACGAACAGATGCGGCTGGTGGCCAAGAAGGTCTCGCTGACCCAGCCCGCGCCGATCCAGATCGACTCCACCGAGCCGGAGGTGATCGAACGCGCCCTCGAGCAGGTCCCCGGACGGGCGATCGTCAACTCGGTCAACCTCGAGGCCGGACGCGCCAAGCTCGACCGCGTGGTGCCGGTCGCGCTCGCGCACGGGGCGGCGCTGATCGCGCTGACGATCGACGAGGTCGGGATGGCCAAGACGGCGGAGCGCAAGGTCGAGGTCGCCAAGCGCATCCGCGACCTGTGCTGCGAGGAGCACGGACTCGACCCGCAGCTGTTGATCTTCGACTGCCTGACGTTTACGTTGACGACCGGCGACGAGGAGTGGCGTCCGTCGGCCGTCGAGACAATCGCGGGCATCAAGGCGATCAAGGAGCAGATCCCTCACGTGAAGACCTCGCTCGGGGTCTCCAACGTCTCCTTCGGCGTGTCCCCCGGCGCGCGCGCGGTGCTCAACTCGGTGTTCCTGCACCACTGCGTGCAGGCGGGGCTCGACCTCGCCATGGTCAACCCCAACCACATCACCCCCTACGGGGAGATCTCCGACGTCGAGCGCGAGCTCGCCGACGACCTGGTGTTCAACCGCCGCGAGGACGCGCTGGAGCGCTTCATCGCGCACTTCGAGTCCCAGGGGGAGCAGGAGACCCAGACCGCGGCGGACCCCACCGAGGGGATGGAGCCCGAGGAGGCGCTGCACTTCCACATCCTGCGCCGCCGCAAGGAGGGCGTGGAGGATTGGATCGACCGCAGCGTGGAGAAGCTCGGGGCGGTCCCGACGCTCAACGAGGTGCTGCTGCCGGCGATGAAAGAGGTGGGCGACAAATTCGGCGCGGGCGAGCTGATCCTGCCGTTCGTGCTGCAGTCCGCGGAAGTGATGAAGCGGGCGGTGGCGCAGCTGGAGAAATACCTCGACCGGATCGAGGGCTACACGAAGGGGACGGTGGTGCTGGCGACGGTGTTCGGCGACGTGCACGACATCGGCAAGTCGCTGGTGAACACGATCCTCACGAATAACGGCTACACGGTGGTGGACCTCGGCAAGCAGGTCCCGATCCAGACGATCGTGGACGCAGCGCAGGAGCACGAGGCGACCGCGATCGGGCTCTCCGCGCTGCTGGTCTCCACCTCCAAGCAGATGCCCGCCTGCATCCAGGAGCTACACGCGAAGGGCCTCGAATACCCGGTGCTGATCGGCGGAGCGGCGATCAACCGCGCGTTCAGCTACCGCGCGCTGTTCCCCGGCGGCAAGGAGTCCGAGGAGATCTACGAGCCGGGGGTCTTCTACTGCAAGGACGCCTTCGAGGGCCTCGCGGTGATGGACCAGCTGATCGACGCACAGGCGCACGAGGCGCTGCTCGGCAAGCTGCGCGCGGGCGCGGCGGAGTTCCGCGCAAAGGGCGAGGCGCCCGTCGAGGAGGTGAACCTCGCCGACGACTCGGTGCGCTCCCCGGCGCGCACCGACGTCCCTGTGCCCACGCCCCCTTACTGGGGTGTGCGGGAGATCCCGGTGAACCTCGACGAGCTCTACAGCCACCTCGACACGCACGTGCTGTTCAAGCTGCACTGGGGCGGGCGGGGCGTGAAGGGCGAGGCGTGGCGGGAGCTCCTGGAGGGCGACTTCCGCCCGCGCCTTCAGCAGATGTGGCGCGAGGCAACCCAAGGGCGCCCGGAGGGCGACCGATCGAGTCAGAGTGCCGACAGGATGGAGGCACGAGCACCCTATTTGCACCCGCGCGCGCTGCTGGGCTTCTTCCCCTGCTACAGCGAGGGCAACGACATCGTGGTGCTCGACCCGCAGGACCGCGAGACGGAGCTCACCCGCTTCGTCTGCCCGCGCCAGCCGAAGGGCGACCGCCTCTGCCTGGCCGACTTCTTCCGTCCGGCAGACGAGGACGGGGCGCCTCCGCGGGAGCTCGATGTGATCGCGGTGCAGGCGGTGACGGTGGGCTCGGAGGTGACCGAGCTGATGGCAAAGTTGGAGGCCGAGGGGTCTTTCGCCGAGCAGCTGTTCGTGCACGGCCTCGGCGTCCAGACCGCGGAGGGACTCGCGGAGTGGCTGCACCACGAGGCCCGCACGATGCTCGGCATCCCCGCCGCGCAGGGCCGGCGCTACTCCTGGGGCTACCCCGCGGTGCCCGAGCAGTCGGAGCACCTGAAGGTGGAGAAGCTGCTGGGCCTCGCGGACATCGGGATGCGCATAACCGACGGCGGATACGCCCCCGAGCCCGAGCAGTCGACGCTCGCGCTCGTCGCCCACCACCCCCAGGCGATCTACTTCGGCACCCGCCAGGGCCGCCTCCTCGAGAACGGCTCCCCCGACGACCTCATCAGGGGCTCCCGGCGCGACCCCTCGCTGTTCGGTGAGCTGGGAGACGAGGACCCGCCGGACAGCGCCGTGGAGTCGGAGGACGAACCGGCCATCGCGTAGGGGCGCCGCGTAGGGGACTGGGGATGCTGCGAGAGCTTGACGGCGCCGCTACACGCGCGAGGTGGCGCCGCCGCCCCCCGGCAGCGGCGGCAGCCTGACCGGCGTGGCGTGCATCGTGCGCAGGCGGACCTCCTTCCAGGAGAGGCCCTCCTTGACGAGGGCGGGCATGCCCATGATCACCGCGGTGGCGACCTCGACGGCCTGCAGGATGATCCCGTAGGCGACGGCGTCGGGCGTGGAGACGTGGTAGGCGCCCGCGAGCACGGCGACGCAGGCGGCCTGGAAGACGCCGACGTTGGCGGGGGTGGCGGGGACGGCTGCGGTGACGTTGACCGCGAACAGCACGCCCGCGGCGCCGGCGATCCCGACGCGGTGGTCGAGGCCGAGCGCCATCAGCAAAAGCCAGCAGGAGGCGCACTGCAGCGCCCAGGCCGAGAGCTGCACCGTCGTCGCCACGGCCGCGCGGCGGGGCCGGCGGAAGATGCGCAGGCCCTCGCGCACGCGCAGCAGCGAACGGCGCAGCCCGAGCGCCAACGAGTGCAGCCGCGCCGAGCGAGAGATCGCAGAGCGGGGCAGCAGGACAGGGGCGAGCAGCACGACCATCAGTGCCGCCAGGGGCACGAGCGCGGCCACAGCCAGCGCCCCGTCGTGGCCGTGCAGGAGGGGAACGCCGGAGAGCATCGACGCCCCGAGCAGGGCAAGCGCGAGCAGGTTCAGCAGCGTCTGGGAGACCATCGTGCCGAGCACGATGGGGAGCGTCTCCCGCGGGCGGCCGATACGGCGCGCGACGATCAGGGCGCGCGAGGGCTCACCCAGGCGAGCGGGCAGGGTGGCGGACATCAGCACTCCGATGAAGGTGCCCTGCAGGGCGTCGGAGCGCCGCGCCGGGCGCCAGGTGGGGGCGGCGCTGAGGATCGCGTGCCAGGCGAGACCGCGCACGACCATCGAGGCGCACATCAGCCCGAGTCCGGCGGCCACCAGCCCGGGGCTGGAGGCGACGAGACTGGCGAGCACACGGCCCACCCCGATCCGTGAGAGCGCGCTCAGCACCAGCGCGAGGCCGGCGAGCGAGGCGAGGGCGAGAGCGCCGCGGCGGACCGTGCGCAGCACGCGACTCGGAGCGGGCAGCGCGAGCTGCGGTTCGAGGCTGGGCAGCCGCTTGGGGGGCACGCGGGGGAGCAGGTCGGCGGGCGCGAGACCGTGGCGCACCGCGAGGCGGGCGGGCCTGGAGCAGGCGCGCCCGACGGCGAGGGCCTGCTCGTAGACATCGAGCACCTCGGCGGCGACGTGGGGCCACGCGAAGCGCTCGGCGCGCGCGCGGGCGGCCACCGCCATCTGCGCGCGCCGGCCGTGGTCGAGCGCCAGCGCACGCAGCGCCTCGGCGAGCGCGCGCGCGTCGCCACGGGGGGTGAGCAGGCCGTTGACCCCGTCGCGCACCACGTCGCGGTAGCCGGCGATGTCCGACGCCACCACGGGCGTGCCCGCGGCGAACGCCTCGGTGAGCACCATCCCAAAGCTCTCGCCGCCGAGCGAGGGGGCGCAGAGCACGTCGGCTCGGTCGAGCTGAGCGGCCTTCTCCGCCTCGGAGACCTTGCCCAGAGCGTGCACCCCGCGGTGCTCGAGCAGCAGCGGCGCGACCTCCTCGGGTCCGGCCCCCACGAGTGTGAGGGTGACGGGCACGTGCTCCCGCAGCGCCTCGAAGGCGCTCAGCAGCACGGGCAGCCCCTTGCGCTCGACGGCCTGTCCGACGAACAGGATGCGCAGTCCCTCCGGATCGGACTCCGCCGGCTCCGCCGGGGCGGACGCC
Organism: uncultured Solirubrobacterales bacterium; assembly: GCA_963813765.1. Taxonomy (GTDB): domain Bacteria; phylum Actinomycetota; class Thermoleophilia; order Solirubrobacterales; family Solirubrobacteraceae; genus Palsa-744. The sequence continues at coordinate 328,409 of CAWFAB010000004.1, read as the reverse complement.
GAGAGGTGCACCCCGTTGGGGACGATCCGGTAGCGCCCCCCGAAGAAGCGCCGAGCGGTCCACGCGGCGGCCTCGGAGACGGCGATCCGCGCGTGCAGGCGGTTCATTCGCCGCCGCGCCCCGAGCAGCACCCCGATCTCGTTGGTGAGGGCGTTCTCGGAGAACGCGTGGAAGGTCCCCACGAGCGGGAGGTCCCCTGCGCAGCTCGGCGCGTACCAGCCGAGCAGGGGCACGACGGGCTCGTGGACGTGCACGAGGTCGTACTCCCCGGTGCGCAGCTCTCGCGTCAGGGCCACCAGCGCGTCCGGTGTGGCCGCGAGGTTGGAGACGGCCCCGTTGGCGGGGAACCCCATGGTGCGCCCAAGCGCCACAAAGCCCTCGGGCGGGGAGTTGGGCTGCGGGCGCGCCCCCCGGTGCGTCCTGCGCGCAAGCGCGTCGTCGGGGTCGAAGGGGGCAAGGATGCGCGCGTCGTGACCCGCGGTGCGAAGCTCCTCGGCGAGAGCCCCGATGTGGTTGGTGACGCCGCCGGGGTACGTCCACGAGTAGGGCGAGACGAGTGCGATCCGCACCCTCACAATGTAGCCTCTAAGAGGGTGGCACAGCCGGCCGGAGGCTGGCTGGCCGAAACGGGGACTCGCGCCGAAGGCGCGTGTCTCCCGGCTTCGGTCGGGCCCCTCTATTGATCAATCACCGTGATGAGCGAGCGCCACTTCGTCAAGTACACCTTCCTGAAGCTCGACCCGGCGTGGCGGCGCCTGGACTCCGAGCGCCGCGCGCAGGACAAGCGCGAGTTCCTCGCGGCCTGCGAGGACTTCGCCGAGGGGCACCTGCTGCAGTCCTTCTCGCTCGTGGGCACCCGCGGGGACGCGGAGCTGCTGCTGGTCTCAGAGGCGGAGAACCTCGACCGCATCCACGAGTTCCACGTGGTGCTGCTGCAGAGCGGCCTGATGAAGTGGGCGCAGACCCCCTACTCGTTCCTGGGGATGCGCAAGGGCTCGGAGTACTCCGAAGAGCTGCGCACCGCCCCGCGGGGCTTCCGCGGCAAGTACGTGTTCGTCTACCCGTTCGTGAAGTCGCGCGAGTGGTACCGCCTGCCCGCCGAGGAGCGCCGACGGATCATGCAAGGGCACATCGATGTGGGGCGCGAATACCCGGGGGTGGACAACCACACGAGCTACTCCTTCGGCCTCGACGACCAGGAGTTCGTGGTGGCGTTCGACACCGACGACGTGGGCGCGTTCCTCGACCTCGTCCAGCGCCTGCGCGCGACGGAGGCCTCGAGCTACACGGCGCGGGACACCCCGAGCTTCACCTGCATCGCCGCCTCGCTGCCCCGCGCGCTGAACGCGCTCGACGGCGAACAGGTCGCGCTCGAGGCGCTGCACTCTGCCTAGTGCCCTGACTCATCTGCGCGCCGCCGATCCGGTGCTGGCGGCGGTCATAGAGTCAGTCGGCCCAAAGCTGGGTGATGCGCGCGCCGGGCGCCCCGCCGACCACTATGGGGCACTGGTGCGCGCAATCGTCGGCCAGCAGCTCTCCACGAAGGCCGCCCGCTCGATCTACGTGCGCCTCACCGAGCGCTTCGACGGCCGCACCCCCACGCCGCAGCAGGTGCTTGCGGACGAGCCCGAAGAGCTGCGCGCCGCCGCGGGGCTCTCAGGCGCGAAGGTGGGCTACCTGCGCTCGCTGGCGGAGCACGTGCTCTCGGGGGATCTCGAGCTGGAGCGCCTGGATGAAATGCGCGACGAGGAGGTGATCGCGGAGCTGGTGGCGGTCAAGGGCCTGGGCACGTGGACGGCCCACATGTTCCTGATGTTCCACCTCGAGCGCCCCGATGTCCTGCCGGTGGGCGACCTCGGCATCCGTCGTGCGATCGAGCGCGCCTACGCCCTGAAGGCGCTCCCGGACGCCCCCGAGATCGAGCGGATCGCGCAGCCCTGGCGCCCGTACCGCACGCTGGCCTGCCGCTATCTGTGGCGCTCGCTGGACAACGAACCCAACTAGACCGCCGAGGCGTGCTCTTCCTCGGCTACGCGGAATGAGGAGCCGCAGCCGCATGCGGCGACGACGTTGGGGTTGTTGACCTTGAAGCCCGCCCCCTGGAGGCTCTCCTCGTAGTCGATCTCGGAGCCGTGCACGTACTGGAGGCTCGCGCGGTCCACGAGCAGCTTCAGCCCGTGGCTCTCGAAGACCGCGTCGTTCTCGCGCTGCTCGTCGAAGGCGAGCTGGTACTGGAAGCCCGAGCAGCCGCCGCCGCGCACCCCGACGCGCAGCCCCGCGAGGACCACGTCGGCGCTCTGGGCGGCGAGGAACTCGCGCACCTTCTCGGCTCCCTTGTCGGTGAAGGAGATCATTACGGCTCCCTTGTCGGTGAAGGAGATCATCACTATCGAAAGTGTAGCGCGGCCCCCCGCCCCTCTCTCGCCGGAACGCCACCACACGGGGGGCCGGGAACCCCATCGCAGGGAGGCCGGGGACGCCACCCACAGGGGGGCCCGGGGACGGCTATCGTTAGGCGGTACATGCCCACCACCGAGGAGATCAAGCAGCGCATCGAGGCCGCCATTCCGGGCGCCCGCGCGGAGGTCAGCGGCGGCAACGACCACTTCAAGGCCACCGTCACCGCCGAGGCGTTCGCGGGGCGCAGCCGCATCGAGCAGCACCGCCTCGTCTACGCGGTTTTCGGCGAGGACCTCGGCGGGCCGATCCATGCGCTGTCGTTGAAGACCCACGTCGGCTGAGCCACGCCGGAACCCCCCCCCGCGAGAACCAGGAGCCTCCCATGTCAGCAAACCAGGCGCTTCCCATGATCAGCAGCGATCTCGACACCCAGACGAGCCCCCCACGGAGCGAGCCCAACCCGATCCGCGAAGCGATCGAGCAGGCGATCTCGGGGAACCGCGTGATCCTCTTCATGAAGGGCACCCCGGACGAGCCGGCCTGCGGCTTCTCCCGCCGCACCGTCGCCGCTCTGCAGGCGCTCGATGCGCCGTTCGCGGCGGTCGATGTGCTGGGCGACCCCCGCATCCGCCGGGAGCTCTCGGCGCTCTCCGACTGGCCCACGATCCCCCAGCTGTTCGTCGGCGGCGAGCTGATCGGGGGCTGCGACATCGTGACCGAGATGTTCGAGTCCGGCGAGCTTGCGGAGGTGCTGAAGTAGATTCCGAGGGACGGCCCGGCCGGTTGCTGTAGGGTCCTCGCCCCATGCCCTCCGTAGCGATCGTCACAGATTCCACCCACTACCTCCCCCGCGCGCTCGCCGACGGCGAGGGCATCCACCAGGTCAGCCTCTACGTCGGCTGGGGCGACGAGCGGGAGCGGGAGACAGAGCTCGAGAGCTTCGACGCGTTCTACGAGCGCCTGCGCTCCGACCCTGAGCTGCCCACCACCTCCCAGCCCTCGATCGGGGACTTCCTCGCGGTGTGGGAGCCGCTGCTGGACGCCGGGCGGGACATCGTCTCCGTGCATCTCGCGGGGGGGATCTCCGGCACCTGCGAGGCCGCCCGCCAGGCCCACGGCATGCTCGCCGAGCGCGGCCTCGCCGAGCGCGTGGAGGTGATCGACGGGGAGACCGCCTGCGGGGGCCTGGGCATGCTCCTGCTCGCGGGGGCCGCCGCGGCTCGCGGGGGGGCGGACAAAGAGGGGGTCATCGCCCGCGTGCGCGAGACGCGCGCGGCGCTGCGGATCTGGTTCTGCATCGACACCCTCGAGTACCTGCGCCGCGGGGGCCGCGTCGGCAAGGCGCAGGCGTGGCTCGGAAGCACCCTGCGGATCAAGCCGATCCTCACGCTGGGGTACGAAATCACGCCAGTCGAGCGCGTGCGCACCGCGGGGCGGGCGTTCGAGCGGATGGTGCAGTACATGCACGAACTGCGCGAGTCGGGCTCGGACGCGTGGGTGGTGCAGCACATCCAGGCCACCGAGCAGGCCCAGCGACTGATCGAGCGCGGCCGCGAGATCTACGGCTCCGAGCCGCTGTTCGTCTCCGAGGTCGGCCCCGTGATCGGCACCTACGTGGGGCCCGGCCTCGTCGGCGTCGGCGGGATCCCCCGCGCGCTGCTCGCCTGAGTCCTTGCGACCAACCAGAAGCGACGGCAAGGAGCACGACCACCCGCCCCGCGCCTTGATAGCTGCCTGCAAGCAGGCTTCAGCCTGGCAGCAGCGAAACTCAGGGACCCGGTATGCGATAGTTGCGACCATGGCCCGCTCGTCCGGACACGCGATTGATGGTCTGCATCAGTAATGCCCTCCCCGCTGCGAATCCCGGAGCCCTACTTGCCAGGTGTTGAAGCGCTCGCAGGCATGGGGAACCAGACGGCATCCGGTCTGCTTGAGGCGTTGCGTGATGAGACCCGGCTTCTCACGACAGACCGGCTTGCCGATCACCTCGGGGAGCGGGTCCCCGAGCTGTCTGCGCACGCGGAGGACATTCTTGAAGCACTGCTGTCGCTCACGACGTTGCTCCCCGAGGAGGGAGACGGCGCGGAGGAGCTCGCGCTCGATGTTGCCCACTCGCGAGACCTCGAGCTCGACGAGGCAACCAGAACTGCTTTCGCCGAACGACTCCAGCCGATGCTGGAAATCGAGTCCCTCGCGGTCGCTGCGCGCGCGTCAGAGATTGTCACGGAGTACGGCCGCGTCTTTCACGGCGCTCGTATTCTGAACGACCTGCGGCCGGTATTCGGTGCGAATCCAGCCGACGGGCCGAAGGCTGCGACACTGATCGCCACGCTCAAGATCGACTACCACATCCCCCGAGGCCCGATCGACTCGGAGTTCTATGCGCTCGAGCATTCGGATCTGCTTCGATTGCGCGATGTCGTTGACCGCGCGATCGCCAAGCACACAAGTCTGAGACAACTCATGGAGAAGGCGAGTCTGCCCTACTGGGAGTATCTGGAGGTGCCGAGTGACCTGGATGGCTGACGCTCCCCCGCAGTCTCGGAAGGAGAAGTGGAAGAGGAACGAATGTCTTGTCGAGCGTCGCAAGCCGGCCGAGTGGCATCATCGGATCGGCCGTCGCGACCAACACCACGGACTTCGGTATCCGTGGCATAAACGCAATCCAGGCGCCTCCTTGCCCAAGCCGCCGCCGATCCGTCGGCAGGCCGTCGAGTTTGAGCAGCTCGCGGATCTGTGGGAAGCCGAGACGGCACTCGAGTCGGTCGTCACCCGGAAAGCAATGCACCGCGCCTATCAACAGATCATCGGGATGGGAGCCCCAGCTTTGCCCATGATCCTGACCCGACTGCAACGCAAACCAGCGCAATGGTTCTGGGCGCTCACGGCGATCACTGGCATTGACCCCGCTCTCGGCGAGGAGACTGTCGAGGGAGCGCGCGCGGCCTGGCTTCGGTGGGGTCGCGAACACGGGCTCGTGGGTGACTGATCGGGAGGCCATAGAGGCCCAGCTTCCCAGGCTTGCGGGAGGCGACTACCGGATTACCAGCCCCAAGGACACGGCTTACAACTGCTTCGCTTGGGCAGCCGGTGACAGCGCCCGGGTGTGGTCTCCGGTGATGCTCGGCAGCGGTGTCTATTGGCCACCCGGAATCCCAGCGCTTTCGAGCCTGTCGGGTGTCATCGACGCCTACAAGATGAGTGGGTTCGAGGTTTGCGACTCCGCCAACGTTGAAGAGGGAATCGAGAAGATCGCGATCTTCGCCGACGACTCGGGCGATCCTCGCCACGCCGCTCGACAGCTACCCTCGGGAGTTTGGACGAGCAAGCTCGGCGACCATGTGGACATCGAACACGCCGAGCTCAGTCTGGTCGGAGGAGCCTGGTACGGCGAGCCAGTCGTATACATGCGACGCGCCGCATAGACGACCATCCGAAGATTTCGTAGCTGGCGGGCGCTTGTCTTCCCCGGGCGCGCGAGAGCCGCACGGGCCGGGGCCGACTCAACGCCGCCGACGTCGCCGGCGGCTGCGGATGCCGAGCGTGAGGCCCACCACCGCCGCGCCGATCAGCAGCTCCCGGCGGTGGCGCGCCACGTGGGCGCGCCAGTCGGTGAGCCTCGCCACCTCGCCGTGCAGGCGCTCCATCGAGACCGCGAGCTCAGCGCGGTTCGCCTCGATCGAGCTGCGGATCTCCGCCGGGGACCGCTGCGCCATCACGCCGCCTCCTTCCCGCCGGGAGCACGGTGGGCTCCCGCCGCGCCATCAGGATCTGCACCGGGCGCGGAGGAAGGGGCAGAGGCAGGCGCAGGTGCGTCCCCGACGGATCGAACCGCGCCATACGGCCCCACGCTCGGAGCGCCCACACTGGGCGAGCCCCCGTGCGCGGAGGCGGAGCCCATCGTCTCCCGGATCAGGCGGGCCTCCTCGATCGCCATCGTCGGCACCGGCGGCGCGCTCCGCTTGACGACCCGCGCGGCGAGCAGGCCCGCGAGCGCACCGAGAACGAGCAGGATCAGCGCCATCGCAAAGAAGCCCACGAAGTACGTGTACTGGTTGCCGATCGGCAGGTAGTAGTAGAGCAGCCAGGCGCACCCGATCAGCACGAAGAAGAGCGCTGTCACGACAAAGATGCCGGCGGCGGCCGCCACCACGGCGCCCTTTGCGAGCTTGGAGACCTTCTCCGCGACCTCCGCCTTCGCGAGCTCCACCTCCTCGCGGACCAGAACCGCCACGCGCTCGGAGACGTCGGTGATCGCGGTGGCGATATTTTGGGGTGGGGGCGGTTCAGATCCTCCGCGTTGCCCCTCGCCCGGCGCGGAGATATTTTGGGGCCCTCCCACCCCCTGGGGCGGAGGGGGTTCGGATCCACTGGGTTGCCCGGCGCGCGGGTGGGGGGGTCCCAGTCCAGGCGCCGCGCTCACTCCGGGGGCTCCTCGTCGAACACCCGCCGCCACACCAGGCCGGCTGCGCGCTGCACGAGGACGCTCGCGAGGGCGCCGAGGATGGTGAGCATCCCGGACCACATCAGCCGCTTGACCATCTCGTTCTCCATCATCGGGGGAGTGTATTGCCCACGGTGGTCGTCGTCTCCAGTCCGCCGCACACCGTCTCCACCACCAGCCACTTCGCGCGCTCGTAGTTCTCCTCCCCGCGGGGGAGCAGCTCGAAGATCCAACCGGTGAGCATCTGCTCGATCGCGCCGTAGAACGCCATCGCCGCGAAGGAGGCGTCGATCTCCGCCTTGAACACCCCCTCCGCCTGGGCGGCGGTGACGATCTCCGCGATCAGCTCGTAGGCCTTGCGGATCTGGGCGATGTGGGTCTGCCCGAAGGAGTTGGCCGCGCGGGTGACCTCCACGATGATCACCTTCATCAGGTCGGGGTCGTGGCGGTAGCTGTCCACGATGAAGGAGGCGATCGCCTGCAGCTTCTCCCGCGCGCGGAGCTCCTGGAGGGCGTCAACCTCGCGGATCGTCCGCAGCATCACCTCCCAACGCTCCAGGAAGAGCGTGTCCAGCACCTCGTCCTTGGAGGCGAAGTAGTGGTACACCAGGCCGTACGCCACACCCGCCTCGTCGGCGATGTCCGAGACGCGGCAGGCGTGGAAGCCCTGGCGCGCGAACACCCGCACCGCCGCGTCGAGGATCATGCGCCGCTTGTCCGGCGCGGCCGTCGCGCGCGCGGCGCTCATCGCGCGCCCTCACGCCGCATCGAGCGCCGCCGGGGGAGATCCGCCGGCGGCCGGGGAAGAGCTCTCGATCTCATCGAATCGCCTCCACAGGCCAGCCGTAGACCTCGGGGCGGCGGTTCGCCAGAGCGGGGAATTGCGTGCGGATCTCCTCCTGGCGCTCCAGATCGAGGCCGGCGAGGACGTGCCCCTCGCCGTCGGGCGCCTGCGCGAGCACCGCGCCCCAGGGATCGACGATCATCGAGCGCCCCCCGGAGTGGTGCCCGCCGGGGTGCACACCGACCTGGTTGGCGGCGATCACGAACGCCTGGTTCTCGATCGCCCGCGCGCGCACCAGGGTCTCCCAGTGGTCGCGCGTGGTGGGCAGCGTGAACGCCGCCGGCAGCGGGAGCACGCGCGCGCCGCGTAGCGCGAGGATCCGGTAGAGCTCGGGGAAGCGCAGGTCGTAGCAGATCGACATCCCCAGCTCCACGCCCTCCGTGGTGGCGCTCAGCACGATCTCCTCCCCCGGCTCGGTCACCGCAGACTCGCGGTAGGCGCGGCCCTCGACCTCGACGTCGAACATGTGCAGCTTGCGGTAGACCGCCCGCACCTCCCCGTGCGGATCGACGTGCACCGAGGTGTTCGCAAGCTTCTCCCGTCCCTCCAGCTTCTCGACGATCGACCCCGCGACGAGGTCGATCGAGAGCTCCCGCGCGATCGCCCGCGCCCACGAGATCGCGGGCCCGTCGAGGGTCTCGGCGCCCGCGCGCAGATCCTCGTCGGAGCCGAGCACCGTCCACTTCTCCGGGAGTACGATCAGGCGCGCGCCCCCCGCCGCCGCGACGCGCGTGAGGCGGTCGGCGACCTCCATGTTCGCGGCCTTCTCGGCTGTGGAGTTGAGCTGGACTGCCGCGACCCTCAAAAGCGCTTTCCCTTTCCGTGAGTCTCCCCCCACAGAATAGATTGACCAGTCAGTCAACAGTCGCAAGCATAGCGCCGGCGGGACCCCCGACCGCGGACGGCAAGCCCTCCGGCGCCGCATCCACGAGTGACGCGCAGGGGGACCCCGGGGCGATCCTGCGCCGCGGAGAGCCCGTGCCTCCTGCCCGCATGCCCATGTTTCGCGGCACACGCCCACTCAAGCGCTGGCGCTACGTGGCGGTTTTCTGCGAGGAGCTGATGGCGTGCGCGGCGATCGTGCGCGTCGGACCCGCGCGTCAGAGCTTCTGGGCGGTCCTCTCCCGCGAGGACTCCCGCCTGCGGGAGCGCACACGCCTGCTCCCGCGCCGGGGCGCCGTGGAGCTCGAGCCGGGACGGCTGCGGGTGCGCGACGGCGGCGTGGCGCTCGACCTCGCGCTGGAGGAGGGCGGGGGCGTCCAGGCCCTCTGTCCCCACGGTCGGGGCTACGTGTGGACGCGCAAGCAGGCGGGCGTCCCCGCACACGGGACCGTGGCCCTCGACGGCGGCCCCCCGCGGGCGATCGAGGCGCTGGCGGTCCTCGACGACACCGCGGGCTACCACGCGCGCGTGACCGAGTGGCGCTGGGCGGCGGGCGTCGGCGCGAGCCCCGCCGGGACGCCGCTCGCGTTCAACCTCGTGGAGGGCGTCAACGATCCCATGACCGGCAGCGAGCGCGCGGTGTGGGTTGGCGGCGAGCCCCACGAGGTGGCGCCGGTCGAGTTCTCCGAGGATCTCTCGCGGATCACGGCCGCCGACGGGTCCGCGCTGAGCTTCACCGCAGAGGCGCAGCGCAGCCACCGGGAGAACCTGCTGCTGGTGAGCAGCGACTACCGCGCGCCATTCGGGACCTTCGCGGGGACCCTCCCCGGTGGGATCGAGCTCGCGCACGGCCTGGGCGTGGTCGAGCACCACCGCGCGCGCTGGTAGGGCCGCATAACATGAGTCGGTGCTCAAGCGCATCTCCGTCAAAGGCTTCAAGTCGCTCGTAGACGTCGAGCTCGACCTGCCCCGGCTCGTGGTGCTTGCCGGCCCCAACGCGGCGGGCAAGAGCAATGTTCTCGACGCTATCCAGATGCTTGCGCGTGCCGGCACACAGAGGACGCTCGGCGATGCGCTGAGCCAGCCGATCCGGGGCTTCCCGGCGGAGGCGTTCACCCTTCCACCGGGGGGGTTGCCAGAGCTGCTCCAAGCCCCGACCGCGCAGTTCTCGATCGAATCCGATCTCGAGATATCCGCCGGAGGCGGCAGCGCCACCATCGACCGGGTTCGCTATCGCATGGGGATCGACATCGACCCTGGTGAGGGTGTCTTATCGCTTGCCGAGGAGTACCTGGCTCGGACGACGAAGGATTGGGAGCCGAAGGACAACCCACGTCTCGAGACCGTCGAAGGGGAAGTCCATGTGCGTCGAACCGGTGGGGGCGGTGCGCCACGGCACGAGCCGCTCGAGGTCAACCACACCTATCTTTCCGACACACGCCTCTCCGGCGCTTCCTATCCACTGTTTGACACGGTGCGCGGCGAGCTGGCGAGCTGGCGTACGCACTACCTCGACCCGCAGACGGCGATGCGCGAGGCGGCGCCCCCGCGAGAGGTGTCGGATATCGGCGTACGCGGCGAGATGCTCGCGCCGTTCCTGTATGGACTGAAGACCCGCCGCGAACCGGAGTTCCTGGCCGTGCGTCGTGCATTGCGAGCGGTGATTCCAGCGGTTACGGGGCTCGACGTCGATCTCGACGTCAAACGCGGATCGCTCGACATCGAGATCGAGCAGGAAGGCACGACCTTCTCTTCGCGGGTGATCTCCGAGGGCACCCTGCGAGTCCTTGCGCTATGTGTCATCTCAGTCACCGCCACGCGCGGGCTGATCGCGTTCGAGGAGCCGGAGAACGGCGTGCAGCCGCAGCGCCTCGACAGCATCGCCGAGCTACTCACCTCGGCCGCCCGTCGCGGGAGCGCACAGATCATCGTCACGACTCACTCACCGGGATTTATCGCCGCTGTGCTTTCCAGGGCGAGAGCGGACGCCGATCTGATCGGCTTCTTCGCTGTCGAGCGAGAGGGGCGACGAACCGTTGTACGGCGCATGCTTGATCCCGGGCTATGGTTCGACCAGGCGATAGATGAGCTGCTGACCGACCCCGACGACCACGACAAGGTGGCTGCGCTCGTTCGGCGAGGGTGGCTCGACCTCTGAGCATGACACGGCGTGTCGAGCTGTTCTGCGAGGACAGCGCCCATGAGAGCTGCACGCGAGCGCTCGTCAAACGGATTGCACGCGAACTCCAGCTTGAAGTCTTCATCCACACGGCGACCGCAAGCTCGGGAATCCCAAGGCTCAAGCAGGAGCTGAGGGTTTTCCAGTCGTTAGTCGCCCGCCGTGCTGGTACGCCCGACCTGCTTGTCGTCCTGATCGACGCCAACGATGTCGGCCCCGCTGGCCGGCGCAGCGAAATCGAAAACGTGCTGGATACCGCTGTGTTCCCCGGGTTTGTCATAGGTACGCCGAACCCATGCGTCGAGCGATGGCTGCTCGCCGATCCGGCGTCATTCTCCAAAACATTCGGTGTTCAGCCAGTAGTCGGGGCAACGAATACCAGGCGCGCGTGGAAGGATCGGCTAGTCAAGGCATTGGAGGCGGCCGGCCAGATCGTCATGCAGGGATGACGGCGGCCATGCAATTCTCCCCATAGGCGGCCGTTGAATCTCCCCACTGGCGGCCACTGGATCTCCCCATGGGTGGCCATCGAATCTCCCCACCGTTCTGTCCTGAGCGGCTTGCTGTAGTCCCCCGTGCCTTGTCAACGAGGCACGTCGGGAAGGCGGGCTTGATGAAGCGATCGGAGGAAGTGATGGAGATCCTTGAGGCGTATGACGTGACGGGCAGCCTGCGCGGTGCTGCGGCGCTGGCGGGCTGTGATCACAAGACGGCCGCGCACTGGGTTCGTGCGCGGGAAGAGGCTGGTGGCGGGCCGCCGGTGGCGAGACGGTCGCGGCCGCGGGTCGATGGGTTCGCGGGGAAGATCGAGGAGTGGGTCGAGCGCTCGCGCGGGAAGATGCGTGCTGATAAGGCGCACGAGCGGCTGCTCGCGATGGGGTATATGGGCTCGGAGCGCACGACGCGGCGCGCGGTCGCCAGGGCGAAGCGGGCGTGGCGCTCAGAGCACGGGCGCGTCACGCGGCCGTGGGTGACGGAGCCGGGCTTGTGGTGTCAGTGGGATTACGGTGACGGGCCGAAGATCGCGGGCCGTCCGACGGTGTTGTTCTGCGCGTGGCTTGCGTGGTCGCGCTTCCGGGTGGTGCTGCCGTTGTGGGATCGCACTCAGGCGAGCGTCGTGATGGGCCTGGACCGGGCGCTGAGGCGGTTTGGCGGTTGCCCGACCTACGCACTCACCGATAACGAGAAGACCGTCTCGGTGGATCACGTGTGCGGGATCGCGGTCCGTAACCCGCAGATCGTCGCGGTCGGCCGCCACTACGGGCTGTCGATCGCGACGTGCGTACCCTGCGACCCACAGAGCAAGGGTGGTTCGGAGGCCACCGTTCGGATCGCCAAGGCTGATCTGGTCCCGACCGATCACAACCTCCGGACGGAGTACGGGTCCTTCGCGGAGCTCGAGCTGGCGTGCGTGGAGTTCTGCGAGCGGGTGAACGCGCGCGAGCACCGCGTCACGCGCCAAGCACCGGCGGTGATGCTCGCCCAGGAGCGCGAGCGGCTGCACCCATTGCCGGCGGTCGCGCACACGCTGTGCTTCGGGGAGACCCGCAGGGTCTCCAGACAGTTGACGGTTTCCGTCGGTGGCGCGCTCTATTCGGTCCCCTCGGCGCTGGTGGACGAGCGGGTGTGGGCGCGCGTGGATGGCTCTCAGCTGATCGTCGTTCACGCCGACGGTCCGCAGGGACCGTGCGAGGTCGCTCGCCACGAGCTGACGACACCCGGGCAGCCGAGCATCTGCGACGAGCACTATCCCCCACGGCCACCCGGCGCGCTGGAGCGCAAACCGCGCGCGCAAGGCTCAGAGGAAGCGGCGTTCCTCGCGCTCGGCCCGGGCGCAGAGGCATGGCTGACCCGCGCAGCAGCAGCCGGCGCCGGCAGGGTGCGCCGCAAGCTCTCAGAAGCCGTCGATCTCGCAAAGCTCCACGGGCAGGTCGAGGTCGACGAGGCGCTCGCCACGGCCGCGCACGCCGAGCGCTTCGCGGACGGCGATCTGCAGGCGATCCTCGCTCACCACCAGCAGAACGGGACGGTGATCCCGTTCCCCACCAGGGTCTCAGACGAGCAGACGCTGCAGCGCTCCACGCAGGCGTGGGAGGGGTTGGGACGATGAGCGACTACTGCGAAATCCATGCCCTCATCGATCCTGACCAGTTCGAGGAATACCCGAACGGGATCCGCGTCCAGGAGATCGATCTGACGATCACCGAGGACCCCGAGATCCCGTCCTGGCGAGCAGCGCCACCGGCCGTCTGTCGGATCGACGCCAGAAGAGCGCGCGAGCTCGCGTTCGAGCTGCTCGTCCTCGCCCACGCCGCCGAGCAATACGAGGAGAACGCACGATGAGCGTCCAGACACCCGCACCGCCACCACTGCCCGACGATCTCGACGAGCTGCTGCGGCGACTGCGGCTGCCCTATATTCGCGGCGCCGCGCCGCACGTGATCGCGACCGCGCGCTCACAGCGATGGGAGCCCGCGGACGTCCTGCGGGTCCTGCTCGGCGAGGAGGCGACCGGTCGCGACCAGGCGACGATCCAGTCGCGTCGCAAAGCGTCCGGGCTACCGACGGGCAAGACACTCGACGCGTGGGAGGATGACGCCTCAGCGATCCCCAAGCAGACCCAGCAGGCGCTGCGAACACTGGAGTGGGTTTCACGCGCGGAGAACCTCTGCGTCTGCGGCCCATCAGGGACCGGGAAGAGTCACTGGGTCGAGGCGCTCGGGCACCACGCGATCGACCAAGGCAAGACCGTCGTCTGGCACACGCTGGAGAGCCTCGCCGGCCTGCTGCGACGTCACCGCGCCGATGACAGCACCGCCAAGGCGATCGCAAAGCTCACCCGGGCAGAGCTGATCATTATCGATGACGTCGGCCTGCTGCCGGTCTTCCCCGACGCCGCCGAGGCGCTGTTCCGTCTCGTCGACGCGGCCTATGAGAAGCGCTCGATCGCGCTCACCTCGAACATCCACCCCGCCGGCTTCGACGAGCTGATGCCAAAGACACTCGCCGCCGCGACCGTCAACCGGCTACTGCACCACGCGCACGTGCTGATCACCGACGGCTCGGAGAGCTACCGGCTGGCGCAGGCGACCGCGGGAGAGGGGGTGAGGCCCCTGGCCAGCTGAACACGCCGCGGGCACTCGACTCCGCTACGGCCTACGGCCTCCGCTACGTCAAGCACCCGCGAAACCCCCCCTGACCACCGGGGAGAACCGATGGCCACCAGTGGGGAGAAAAGATGGCCGCCACCGGGGAGAACCGATGGCCGCCCGTGGGGAGAACTGGATGGCCGTTGACACAGGGAGGCGCCGAGTTCGCCGAGGAGATCATCGAGCCAATGGACTTCTATCAGGCAGGCCGATCCGACCCGACTATCCAGGACTTCACCGACGATCTTCGAGCCGCTCTACGTCGTCTCGCGTGACAATGTCTCAAGCCCGAAACGTCGCGCCCTGGCCCGCGTTCGTTGCGGGCCCGGCGACTGCGCCTGACTCCAGCAGCGCGGCGATGTCGGCGGGGGCGTAGCCGGCGGCGGCGAGGACCTGCGCGGTGTGCTCGCCCAGCGCGGGGCCGGGGAGGCGGTTGTGGACGCCGGGGGTGCGGGTGAGCTTGACGGGGATGCCGAGCTGGCGCACACCGCCCGCCACACCGGGCTGCTCGAGGTCGACCACCATCTCGCGGGCGCGGACGAGCTCGGAGTCCAGCGCCTCGTCGAGCTCGAGGATCGGCTCCAGGCAGCAGTCGTGCTCGCGCGCGAACTGCTGCCACTGGGCGCGGGTGCGAGCCTTGAAGAGCTCCACCACCTGCGCGTGGGCCTCGAAACCGGGGGCCTCGAACTGCTTCTCGATCAGATCCTCGCGGCCGACGCCGCGGCACCACGCCTGCCAGAACTTGGGCTCCAGCGCGCCGAGGGTGACCCACCCATCGGCGCACTCGTAGGGGCGGTAGCAGATCAGGGAGCCCGCCAGCGGCAGGCCGCCGCGGTGGGGGACGGCCCCGTCGGCGAAGTACGCGCCCGCGACCAGCGCCAGCCACGAGAGCGCGCCGTCGGCCATCGAGACATCCACCATCTGGCCCACGCCCGAGCCCGTGCGAGCGGGCTCGGAGAGCTCTCCCTCCCCGGCGGCCTGGGCGCGGCCTCCGCTCGCGGCGGGCGGAGCGGATCGGTGGGCGGGCGCCCCATCGCGCTCGCGCAGCGCGGCGAGGATGCCGAACGCCGCCATCAACGCGCCCCCGCCGAGGTCGGCGATCTGGCCCGCCGCCTGTATGGGATGCCCGCCCACCTCGTCGCGCTCCCCCGTGAGCCCGAGCAGGCCGACGAGGCCGAGGTAGTTCATGTCGTGCCCGGAGGACTCGCGCTTGGGGCCGGTCCGGCCGTAGCCGGAGATCGCGCAGTACACGATCCCGGGGTTCACCTCGCGCATCCGCTCGTAGCCCACGCCGAGACGGTCGAGGACGCCGGGGCGGAAGGACTCGAGCACCACGTCGTGCTCGCGCACCAGCGCCAGCAGCACCTCGCGCCCGCGCTCGTGCTTGAGGTCGAGGCGGATCGAGCGCTTGTTGCGGTTCAGCGCGAGGAACAGCGCGGACTTCGCGCTGTCCTCGGCGCCCTCCACGTAGGGGGGCGACCAGCGGATGTAGTCGCCCAGGCCGGTGTCCTCCACCTTCAGCACCTCCGCGCCGAAGTCCGCAAGCAACAGCGAGCAGAACCCCCCGGGCAGCAGGCGCGAGAGATCGAGGACGCGGATGCCCTCCAGGGGGAGGCTCACCGCGGTCCGCCCGTCCCCGAGGGACGGGCGGCCACCACGCGCCGAACCGCACCACGCGTGGCGCAACGGGCCGGCAGGCCCATCCAATCCAACTCCACCCCGCGGCTAGCCATCGCGCTGCGGGACGTTCAGCAGCCCGCGGGCCTCCTGCACAGTGGCGGGGCGGCGGCCCACGTCTTCGGTCATCTGGCGGGCCTTGGCGATCAGCTCGCCGTTGGAGCGCGCCATCTCTCCGTTCGGCAGGTAGAGGTTGTCCTCCAGGCCCACCCGGATCGAGCCGCCGAGGGTGAGGGCGGCGGCCAGGAGCTCCCACTGCCGGCGGCTGATCCCGATCACCGCCCAGTGAGATTTGGACCCGCCCTGCCCGCCCCCGCCGGGGATGTTGTCGGCCATCGCGGCGAGGTTGCGCGCGCCCGGGGGGACGCCCCCGACGACGCCCATGATGCAGTCCACGTGCAGGGGCGGCTTCAGCACGCCCATGTCGATCAGCGGCTCCAGGCTGCCCACGTGGCCGAGGTCGAAGCACTCGTGCTCCGGTTTGATGCCCAGCTCGTTCATCGCTCCCAGCAGCTCGATGATCTCCTCGAAGGGGTTCGCGAAGACCATCTTGAACACGAAGTCCCTGCGCGAGCGCGAGTACTTGGCGTAGTTCATCGAGCCCATGTTCAGCGCCGCCACCTCGGGGCGGCACTCGCGCAGGTACGCCACGCGCTTCTCCACCGACACCCCGACCGCGCCGGTCGAGAAGTTGACGATCGCCGCGTCCCCCACCTCCGCGCGGATCGCCTCGCCGATCGCCCTGTAGTCCTCCACCTCGAAGCTCGGGGAGCCGTCGGGTTT
Organism: uncultured Solirubrobacterales bacterium; assembly: GCA_963813765.1. GTDB lineage: Bacteria > Actinomycetota > Thermoleophilia > Solirubrobacterales > Solirubrobacteraceae > Palsa-744. The sequence continues at coordinate 312,051 of CAWFAB010000004.1, read as the reverse complement.
GCGCGCGTGGATGTGGATCATCGTCCCCCCCTCGTCCACGATCCGCCGCGCCTCCGCCGCGTACTCCGTGGGGGTGTACGGGATCGCGGGGCACTGCTCGCGGTTGGCGAGCACGCCCGAGATCGCGCAGGTGATGACGACGGGGTCCTCGACGCTCATCGATCGGCTCCTCTCATACCGGTACCACCCCATGCCGCTTCCAGGGGCGCTCGACCTTCTTGTTCGCGGACATCTCGAGCGCTCGGCAGATCGTCTGGCGGGTCTCGCGGGGGTCGATCACGTCGTCGATGAGGTCGTTGCCGGCGGCGATGTAGACGTCGAACATCTTGCGGAAGTTCTCAATCAGCTCCGCCTTCTTGGCCTCGGGATCCTCGGCCTCGTTGACGACCTTGCGGAACGCGATCTCCACGACGCCCTCCGCGCCCATCACCGATATCTCGGCGCTCGGCCACGCGACGATCAGGTCGGGCTCGTACGCGCGCCCGTTCATCACGTAGTAGCCCGCGCCGTATGCCTTGCGGGTGATCACGGTGATCTTGGGGACCGTGGCGTTTGCGACGGCGTAGAGCATCTTGGCGCCGTGGCGGATGATCCCTTCGGCCTCGACCTTCGTGCCCACCATGAAGCCGGGCACGTCCTGGATGAAGAGGAGGGGGATCGCAAACGCGTTGCAGAGGTTCACGAAACGGGCCGCCTTGTCGGAGGAGTCGTTGTCGAGGATCCCCCCGAGCTGCTTGGGCTGGTTGGCGACGATCCCCACGGGGCGCCCCCCGAAGCGGGCGAAGCAGGTGATGATCGTCTTCGCCCACTGGCGCTTGATGTCGAGGTACTCCCCGTCATCGACGATCAGCTTGATGACCTCGTACATGTCGTACGGCTTGCGGTTGGACTCCGGGAGCACGTCCAGCAGTCCCTCCTCGCGGCGGTCGATCGGGTCAGATCCGGGCCCGCCCGCCCGCACGGGCGGGCGCTCTTCGCAGTTCTGGGGCATGTAGGAGAGGTACTCCTTGACGCGCGCGATGCACTCCTCGTCGTCCGCCACCTCGATGTCTCCAACGCCCGACTTGCGGCAGTGCACGCGAGAGCCCCCCAGTTCCTCCTGGGTGACGTCCTCGCCGACGGCGGCGCGCACGAGGTGGGGGCCGGCGAGCGCCATCGAGCCGCGGCCCTTCACCATCGGCACGAAGTCGGCGAGGCCCGGGATGTAGGCGGTGCCCGCGGCGCACGGCCCCATCAGCGCGGCGACCTGGGGGATCACCCCGCTCATCACCACCTCCTCGCGGAAGAGGTGCCCGGAGCCCGCGAACATCGCGCCCGCGGCCTCCTGCACGCGCGCGCCCGCGGAGTCGAGCAGCCACACGAACGGGATGCGCTTGCTCAGCGCCAGCTCGCGCAGACGGCCGACCTTGAACTCGCCGGTCATCCCCATCGAGCCCGCCATCACCGTGAAGTCGTACGCGCACACCGCCGTGAGGCGGCCGTCGATCTTGCCGTAGCCGGTGATGACCCCGTCCGCGGGGGCCTCCACGCCCTCCATCGCGCGCGCCGCGGAGTGCGGGCGCCCGTGGATCCCGAGCTCCACGAACGTCCCCTCGTCGATCAACAGCGCGATCCGCTCGCGCGCGGTGAGCTTTTCGCGCGCGTGCTGCTTGGCGATCTTCTCCTCGCCGCCGCCCAGCATCGCCTTCGCGCGCCGCGCCTCGAGGTCCTCGACCAGCGGCCGCAGCAGGGATGTCGGGGCGTCGGTTGACGTATCGTCGCTCATCATCGGCCTTTCCACTGCGGATCGCGTTTTTCGAAGAACGCGCTCACGCCCTCCACGATGTCCTCCGTGGAGAGGGCCAGCGTGAGCTGCGCGCGCAGGTAGTCCAGCGCGTCGTCCAGCGGCATGTCCATCTGCCGGCGCATCGCCTCCTTGCCGAGGCGCATGATCAGCGGGGACTTCGCGGCGAGCTTCGCGGCCCACTCGGCGACCGCGGCGTCGAACTGCACCGCGGGCACCACCCTGTTGACGATCCCCGCGGCGAGCGCCTCCTGCGCGCTCCAGCGTTCCCCCAGCAGCAGCAGCTCGTTGGCCTTCTTGCGTCCCACGTTGCGGTAGATCAGCGCCATGATCATGAACGGGAACGCCCCCACGTTGATCTCGGGCGTGCTGAACGTCGCCCGCTCGGAGGCCACGATCAGGTCGCACGCCAGCGCCACCCCCAGCGCCCCCGCGAGCACGTGCCCCCGCGCCGCGCAGATCGTCGGCTTGCCCAGCGAGCCGATCAACTTGAACAGCCCCACGAAGTGCTCGGAGCCGAAGTGCTTGTACACGAGCGGCACATCCCCCGCGAAGCCCCCGAGGTTGGCACCCGAGGAGAAGACCTTCTCGTGCGAGGAGGCCAGCACCACGCAGCGCACCTCCTGCTCCGCGCGCGCCCGCTCCAAGGCCGCGATCAGCCCGCCGAGCAGCTCCGCCGACAGCGCGTTGCGCGTCGCGGGTTCGTTCAGCGTGATCGTGGCCACGCCGTCGGCCACCTCGTAGAGCACAGGTTCCTCGGACACGCTCGGCATCGTACCCGCCTCCGGCGTCGCGGCGCTCGATCCCTGGCCGACCAGCCAGGGATCTGTTCCGCCGAGCCGTAGCGGCGACCCTTGGAGTCGGCGAGCGCGATCCATGCGATCCGCTCGCGATCGGCGGTCGCCAGGACATGGGGATCGGCTGTGGCGAGTTGCTCCTCCTCGCCGGTCATGGCCAGCAGGAGGCAGTCGCCCAATGACAGCGGGCATCGCGTGCGGTGGTAGTGCTCGACTCGCAGCTGCGCGGCTCGCCACGCGTGGGAGCGCTCCGCGGCGCGCACGCGCAGGCCGGCGGACTGCTCGAGCGATTCGACCGCAGAGCGGGTGCGCTCGACCGCGATCCCGTGTACGCGGCCAAGGCGATCCACGGCCTCGGCGAGATTGGGAGCCGGCACAGTCGCGGTCCGGCCGGCGATGAGCTGCCCCACCTCCTCAGCCGCCCGCTCGCCCGCCAGAAGCGCCGCGAGCGCGTAAGCGTCGAGCACAATCACCGCCGTCGCGCGCGCCGCCGTTCGAGCTCCGCCTCCTCGGCCCGCGCACCAGCACGCAGCTCGTCGGTGGTCGGCCCGCGGCTCAGCTCGGCCGCGAAGATGCCGCGCACCGCGGCGATCGGATCGTCGGGCGCGGGGCGCAGCACAAGCCGATCCCCCTGGTCCTCCGCGAGCACTGTGCGCGTCCCCCAACGCTTGCGGACCGCCGCGGGCACCGAGATCTGCCCACCGCTAGAGATCACAAGGCGCTTTGTCATGACCATGAAAGCTTACCATGCATGCTCCCTCCCCTCCGGGCGCAGCAGCCCAGGCCACTCGTTCGGCCACCTTCTACTCCGCCATTCGCTCAACAGTCGCGCGGAGATCCTTCATCAACAGCGTGGGGTGCAGCGGGTGCGTCGGAGAGGGCGCGAACCCGAACTGGCCGTACCACGCTCGCGCGCGCTCGTCAACGGCGTGGACGAGCAGCGCGCGGACCCCGATCAGCTCGGCGGCTCTCAACACCCGCGCCATTGCATCCTGCAACAGCGAGCGCCCGAGGCGCCGGCCCTGACAGCGGCGATCGACGGCGAGGCGACCGAGCAGGATGACTGGCACCGCCTGGTTGCTCCCCAGGCCTCTGACGACCCGAGCCGGAGCGTCCCGCGGCATCACGGCGCCGGCGGCGAGTGCGTAGTAGCCCGCGATCTCCCGATCGTCCTTTGGCGGGTGACCAGCCTCGGTCGCGTGATGGCGCTCCGTCGTGACAAACACGCGGGACCCGCCGCTGCGATGGCTTTGGAGCGCGTGCCTGCGCAACCATTCGTCGAGCGAGCTCACCCCGCAGCTGAAGTCCTCCACGCGGTGGCGCTGCTCGAGGCTGACCGGCCTCTGGAAGCCCACGAGCTACGCGTCGAACACGCTGGGAGCCGACAGCAGCCGGGCGAGCTCGGGGATGGGCCGGGCGGGCCGATCGAGCAGCTCGATGAACTCATCCCAGGCGGACTGGTCGAGACGGAAGACCCGCCGATCGGCGAGAGTGTCCTCCGCCACCGCCCGGGCCGCCTGGACGACGAAGTCGGTCAGCGGCTGATCGGTCTGCTCGGCCGCCAGACGCACGATCGCGTTGACATCCTCGGCCACGCGCATGTTCCAGCGTTGCGTCTTGCTCTCAGCGGTCTTCATCCTTCACACTGTACTCCCAGTGTGCGTACATCCCAAGGCCAGGATTTCGACCCCCCCCAGGGCCGGATGGAGGGGTCGGCGACGGCAACCGCTCAACGGTCGCGCGGAGACCCTTCAGTGCAGCGCAGACCGATCTTTCTTCTTGGCGCGCTTGGCGCGCTTCTTTTCCAACTTGCGCAGCCGCGCTTCGCCGATCGTCTTGCTCGCGGGCGGCGCATGGACGACGACCGGGATTTCGAGCGCGAGGATGTCGTCCTCGATGCCAATACCTTCGATGCGATTTCCGACGATGCTTGTCGTCCGCACCGGCAGCCCGTTGGGCGCGAGGAACGCTTCGAGCTCCATGGTCGCTTCGCTGGGCTTCATGGACGCAAGCTGCTTGGGCGAGAGCTTGCCGGCGAGCAGCTTCGCCAGCGAGAGCGATGCCGTGAACTCGGTGGCCTGCTGTCCGTCAACCGTCACCGGGCCGACTTCCTGGATGCTCACCGCCCCGTTGAGGTCTTCGATGAGCTTGGTGAACCACCCCGTCGAGTCGCCACGCGAACTCCCCGAGAAGGTGGGAGCAAGCGATTCGACGACCGCGGAAAGCCGGGCGGAATCGCTGTCCGGCTTCGGCGCCGGCTTCTGCCTGCTCCGAACCCATGGACGCCCGCCGTCGAAGCGCGCCACCGAGGGCTTGTACGTGTAGATGGTCTTGCCGATCGTACGCTCCTTGGACGTCTTCGTCAGGAACGGGAGCCCAAGTCCTTCCACCGTGCTCGTAAACGCCGCCGCGGGCGGCGAGAACCGGATCGCGCCGGCCGCCGAGATGGCGAAGCTCTTGGCCTTGTTGACGTCGCTGCCCAACTCGGCCCCGCCGGCCGGGGAGCCGAGTTCGCCGAACACGAACCGGAGCGAGATGCGAGCCGTGTTGAACCGGATCTGCGCCATCTTCTGCTCGAGCGCCTGCAGATTGGGGGGCACGACCGCCGGTGTCTGCGCGGGCGCCGGGGCGCCTTCCGCGGCAAGCGCCGCGGGGGCCGCGGCGGGCGCCGCGGGGGCCGCGGCGGCGACGGCCATCGCAACGATCAGCAGCCCGCACATCCTCAGCATCTCCGTCGGCCTCCTCGATTCGATTGGCGGCAACGTTCCGGTCGGAGCATACCCGCGCTGTCGCAGCCGGCGCTGTCCGGAGCACGACGCGACAGGAGGGCCAGCATGACCTGCTCTATCTTTGCGAGCAGATTTGCTCCATGATTAACGAGCACCCGGCCGGCGGCGCCATACCTCGGCCCGAGATCAGTTGTGCCGCCTCCCAAAAGCCGAAGCCAGCGCAAAACTGGCTGAAGCGCTAGTTTCTCCAGACACAAGCGAGACGACCCCAGACCCGAGCACGACAAGGAGCCCCACCGATGGCCGCCACCGCCGAGAGCGTCCTGAAGCCCGACTTCGGAGCCAAGCGCAAGCACTTCCTGTTCACCGACGAGCACGAACAGCTGCGCGAGTCGATCCGCAGCTTCGCCCAGAAAGAGCTCGCGCCGCACGCCGACGAGTGGGAGGAGACCACGTTCCCCGACTCGGTCTTCACGCGCATGGGCGAGCTCGGCTTCCTCGGGTTGGACAAGCCCGAGGAGTACGGGGGCCAGGGCGGGGACTACTACAGCGCGCTCGTGCTCGCCGAGGAGATCGGGCACGGCAACTGCGGGGGCCTCGCGATGGGGATCGCGGTGCAGACCGACATGGCGATGCCCCCGATCCTCGCGTTCGGCACCGAGGAGCAGAAGCGCGAGTGGGCCGCCCCGGCGATCGCGGGCACGAAGATCCTCTGCCTCGGGATCACCGAGCCCGACGCGGGCTCCGACGTCAAAGGGATCAAGACGCACGCGGTCAAGGATGGCGACGAATACGTGATCAACGGCTCGAAGACCTACATCACCAACGGCCACCGCGCGCACGTGATCGTGCTCGTCACCAAGACCGACCCAGATGCCGGGTATGACGGCTTCACGCTGTTCCTCGTACCGATGGATGCCCCCGGGGTGATCCGCGAGCAGAAGCTCCAGAAGATGGGGATGCACGCCTCCGACACCGCGCTGCTCGCCTTCCAGGACGTGCGCGTGCCCGAGGGCGCCGTGCTCGGGCAGGTGGGGCGGGGCTTCTACCACATCATGTGGGAGCTCCAGGGCGAGCGCCTGATCGGCGCCGCCGGCAGCGTCTCGGGCGCGCAGCGCGTGTTCGAGCGCACGCTCGTCTACGCCAAAGAGCGCCACGCCTTCGGCCGCCCGATCGGAACCTTCCAGGTGATCCGCCACAAGTTCGCCGAGATGGCCACCAAGATCGAGACCGCCCGCCAGATGGTCTACATGACCGCGTGGCGCCAGCAGAACGGCGACTACCCCGTGCGCGAGATCTCGATGGCCAAGCTCTACGCCTCCCGGATCGCCTGCGAGGTCGCCGACGAGTGCCTCCAGATCCACGGCGGCGCCGGCTACATGCGCGAGTACGGGATCGAGCGCGCCTGGCGCGACCTGCGCCTGAACCGCATCGGCGCGGGCACCGACGAGATCATGCTCGAGGTCATCGGGCGCTCGTACGGGCTTTGATCGATCCGCCGTTCACCGACGAGCACGAGGAGCTGCGCGCCTCGATCCGCCGCTTCGTCGAGCGCGAGCTCACGCCCCACGCGCAGGGGTGGGAGGAGGAGGAATGGTTTCCCAACGAGGTCTTCGGAAAGCTGGCCGCGCACGGCTTCCTCGGGCTGAAGTACCCCGAGGAGTACGGGGGGCAGGGCGGGGACTACCTGCACGAGGCGATCCTGATCGAGGAGCTCACCCGCACCGGCTCCGGGGGGACCGCCGCGGGGATCGGGGCGCACGTCAACATCGCCACGCCCCCGATCTGGAAGTTCGGCACCGAGGAGCAGAAGCGGCGCTACCTCGCGCCCGCGATCCGCGGGGAGAGGATCGGGGCGCTCGCGATCACCGAGCCCGGCGCCGGCTCCGACGTCGCCGCGCTGCGCACCCGCGCCGCGCCCGTCGATGGCGGGTGGGTGCTCAACGGCGAGAAGACCTACATCACCAACGGCGTGCGCGCCGACTTCATCGTCACCGCCGTGAAGACCAAGGAAACGACCCCACCCGCCCGCCACCACGGGATCTCCTTCCTGATCGTCGAGCGCGGCGAGGGCGTGCGCTCCGCCAAGCTGAAGAAGCTCGGCTGGGCCGCCTCGGACACCGCGACGATCGCCTTCGAGGACGTCTTCGTCCCCGCCGAGAACCTCCTCGGCCCCGAGCACGAGGGCTTCAAGCTGATCATGGCCAACTTCCAGTGGGAGCGCCTCGCGATGGCGCTCGGCGCCTCCGCCGCGATGGGTCTCGCGTGGGAGCGCACCGCCGCCTTCGCGCGCGAGCGCAACGTCTTCGGGCGGCCCCTCTCGGGGCACCAGGTCACCCGCCACAAGCTCGCCGACCTCGCCACCTCCGTCTACACCTGCCGCTGCGTCACCTACGACGCCCTGCGCCGCTTCGTCGCCGGCGAGGAGCCCCTGCGCGAGGTCACGATGGCCAAGCTCCTCACCCAGCGCGCCTCCTACGAGCTGATGGACGCCTGCCTGCAGATCCACGGCGGCGCGGGTTATATGAGCGAGTACTGGGTCGAGCGCGCCGCCCGCGACGCCCGCCTCGGGCCGATCGGCGGCGGCTCCGACGAGATCATGCGCGAGATCCTCGGGCGCGTGCTCGCGCTGTAGGGCCCGCCGCAGACCGCTCTCGCCCGGCGTCCTCCGCGAGCGGTGGGGGTGCTCCAGGTCCCGTCGGGGCCCAGCCGCCGACACACCCGCCCGCTGCGCATGAAAACCCGCTTGCAGCCCGCCACCCCCCGCGCCGGCCTGCCGATGGGTGATCTGCGCACGCGCCGGCCCGGTCCCTGGCCGAGTTGGCGCGTGCCGGTCCAAAGATGTCCAAACCTGCCCGCCCCGGCTCACGTCCGCGCGCGCGGGAGTCGATGCAAACGTTGTGGCACACGCCCGACTCACACCCCTGCTCGCGCCGGCGGCCTCGCTTCTCATCTGGCTCGTCCCCTCCTGCCTCGCCTCGCCGGCGGGGGCCTCTCCGGTCCGCTCCCCGCGGGTCGAGGCCCACACCGCAAGCACCTGCCCCAACGCGAACCTCACCCCCCAGGCCGACAACCTCGGCCTGATCCGCGCCGCCGTGCTGTGCCTGATCGATCAGGAACGCGAACGCCACGGCGAGAGCGCGCTCGTCGCCAATGCGCAGCTCGCCCGCGCCGCGCAGGGCCACAGCAGGGACATGGCCGGCCAGGACTACTTCTCCCACGTCGCGCCCAACGGCGAGACCCCGCTCGACCGGATGCGCGCGAGCGGCTACCTCTCAAACCCCCAGGCCAGCTTCGCGGTTGGCGAGAACATCGCCTGGGGCACCCTCTGGCTGGCCACCCCGCAGGCGATCGTGGAGGCCTGGATGGCCTCCCCCGGACACCGCGCCAACATCCTCGACGCCGGCTACCGCGAAACCGGCGTCGGGGTTGCCCCGCACCCCCCCGCATCGCTCGCCGAAGGGCAGGCCGGGGCGATCTACACCCAGGACTTCGGCGCGATCGTGACACCCGGCCGCTCCGCGCACACCTCCGCCCGGCACTCGGGACGGATAACCTCCGCTGCTCAAACCAGCGAGCAGAGGAGCCACAGACACAATGGGAGTTCTCGACGGAAGGTCCGCCATCGTCACAGGGTCCGCGCGCGGCATCGGGCGCGCCACCGCAGAGCTGCTCGCCGCACACGGCGCGCAGGTGCTCATCAACGATCTCGACGGAGACATCGCAAAGCAGGCCGCCGCTGAGATCGCGGGCGAGCACGCCGTGTTCGCCGGCGACCTCACCAAGCCCGGCGTCCCCGACCAGCTCGTGCAGAGCGCCGTCGACGCCTTCGGCAAGATCGACATCATCGTCAACAACGCCGGCTACACCCTCGACGCGCCGATCCACAAGATGTCCGACGAGCACTTCCAGGCGATGCTCGACATCCACACCGTCGTGCCCTTCCGCGTGATCCGCGCCGCCGCCCCCCACCTGCGCGAGCCCGCCAAGAAGGAGCGCGAGGAGGGCCGCGAGGTGTTCCGCAAGATCGTCAACGTCTCCTCCACCTCCGGCACCATGGGCAACGCCGGGCAGGCCAACTACTCCGCCGCCAAGGCCGGTGTCGTGGGGCTCACGAAAACGCTCGCCAAGGAGTGGGGCCAGTTCAAGGTCAACGTCAACGCCGTCGCCTTCGGCTTCATCGACACCCGCCTCACCCAGGCGAAGGTCGAGGACAACACGATGGAGATCCACGGCGAGAAGGTGCAGCTCGGGATCCCCGAGCAGATGCGCCAGATGGCCTCCATGCTGATCCCCATCGGGCGCCCCGCCTCACCCGAAGAGGCGGCGGGCGGCGTCTTCTTCCTCTGCTCCCCCTGGTCCAACTACGTGCACGGGCAGACCCTCCACATCACCGGCGGGCTGTTCGGGGGGATGACCGGCTGAGCTACGGGCCTCTCAGGTCCAGCAGGCACCCCGAGAAGTACGCCCCCGCGGGGGAGGCGAGGTAGGCGGTCAGCGCCGCCGCCTCGCCCGCGGGGGTCTCCACGCCGGGGGCGATCGTCACGGTCGTGATCCCGTGGCGCGCCCACTCGATCGACAGCGTCCGCGCGAGGTTCTCGAGGCCCGCGCACGCCGCCGGTGCGTGTTCGCCCGCGTCCGGCCCCGGCGCCAGGTACACGATCCGCCCGCCTTCGGCCGCGGGCAGGAAGGCGCCGTTGACGACTGCGCGCGTGGCGTTCCACGCGGCGTCCATGCAGGCGCGCAGCGCCGCGTGCCCATCCCCGCCCCGCGCGAGGCCGCCGGCGAAGAGGCCCCCGCCGTCCACCGCGAGCAGGTCGATCCGACCGGCCTCGCGCACCGCGGCCGCGACCGCCGCATCCAGCCCGGCCTCGTCGGCGGCCTCGGGCTCACACGTGGAGATCTTCGCGCCGAGCGCCGCGCACGCATCGGACACGGCCGCCCCCAACGCCCGCCCGGAGGGTGGCCCCGGCGGGACGGCGAGCAGCACCGAGACCTCCTTCAGGAGGCCCGGGCGCAGCGTCCGCACAGCGCACATCGTCAGGACGTTACGCGCCGGTCGGCGGCGGCGTCCCGCCGGGCTGGGAGCCGCTCGGGGGCGTCATCGACGGCGCCACCGCGGTCGCGCGCGCGACCAGCTCGCCGGTGTTCTCCATGATCCGAAACAACGCGATGAACACCTCGAGCAAAACCCGCGTGTAGATCAAACTGGCCAAGGTAAAGATCGGCACGACGACCACCAGAACCAGGACACCGGCCCCAGCGCTGTTGTGAAAGCCGGCCGCGATGAAGACAAGCGCGTAGAGCCCGATCAGGATGATCGCAAGGACATAGAGCACTTTGATGATTCGGGTTGTAATCAGCGATGAGAACGACAGGTCAAAGAGCGACCCAAAGAACCCCTTCGTATCCATTACGCCTCCTGTTTCGGCGGGAAAAAGCAGCAGCTTAACCGCCGCCCCGGCGACACTTCGTCACAACCTCGAGCATAGGGCCGCGCGCCCGATCTCAGGCGACCACGGCCCGCTCACCGGCGCGCCGTTGCGCACGCACCCGCTTGAGCACTCCCTTGCGCCCGTGCTCCTCGAGGCCCGCGTACAGGCGCTTGATCTCGACGAGGATCTCGTCCGCGACCGCCTGCTGCTGCTCACGGGTCGGCTCGGCCACGCGCTCCCAGCGGATCGCCTCGCCGTACTGCACCGTGACCTCGGGCAGCCGCAGCCGCTTCCAGTTGCGGATGTGCGAGGAGCCGTGGATCGCGATCGGCACCACCGGCGCGCCGCTCTCGAGCGCCAGACGGCCGATCCCGCGCTTGGCCTGCTCGGCGAGCTTCCCGCTGCGCGAGCGGCCCCCCTCGCAGTACATCGCGATCGCCCCGCCCCGCTCGAGGATCGTCTGCGCGGTGACGAACGTCTCCTCGTCGCGCGCCCCCCGGCGCACCGGGAAGACGCCGCCGTGGGTGTAGATGAACTGCATCGGCCTCTTGAACAGCTGCGACTTGGCCATGAAGCGCACCTTGCGGCGGATGTAGCAGCCGATCAGGAAGTGGTCCATGAACGAGAAGTGGTTCGGCGCGAGGATCGCCGCGCCGCTGCCCGGCACGTTGTCCGTCGCGATCGCCCGCGTGCGCAGCAGCGTGTACGCGTACAGCGAGGTCACCAGCCGCGTCGCCTCGTATGCCCAGTCCGGTTCCCGCGTGCGCGCGCGCTCGTGAAAGCGGTCGAAGTGCTCCTTCGGCCGCGGGTCGGTGTACACCTGCTCGCGCATCGGCGCCAGCTCGCTCATCTGCCCCGCTCTCCCCTACCGGTCGAACTCCAGTCGTGCTCAGCGTGCTACATGACTGCTCTACCTCGTGGGGTCGGCAAGGTTACGCCTCGCTTCAGGAGCTTCACGCCCCACAGACAGGCCTCCATGCCGGGACCCCCGCGTTGCACAGACTCCGGTGCGCCGCGCGAACGCCGTCGGCGGCCGGAGGCCGCCCATCAAAAAGACTACCCGCTGCGTGTACGAGCCACGGCCGCGTGCCAGCCCGCGAGCAGGCCGGCGCGCTCGCCCTCGCTCATGCGCGGCTCGAAGCGCTCCCGCTCGCGCCAGCCCGTCCGCACGTCGCTCACGCTCCACAGGCCCGCGCCCACGCCCGCCAGATAGGCCGCGCCGAGGGCGGTGGTCTCGGCGATCTCCGGCACCAGCACCGGCACCCCGAGCACATCCGCCTGGAACTGCATCAGCCAGCGGTTCCCCGTCGCCCCCCCGTCCGCGCGCAGCTCGCGCAGCGGCTCGATGCCCGCGCCACCTTCCATGGCGTGCACCGCGTCCACCGTCTGGTAGGCGATCGCCTCCAGCGTCGCCCGCGCCAGGTGCGCCCGGCCGCTGCCACGCGTCAGGCCCACGATCGTTCCCCGCGCATGCGGATCCCAGTAGGGGGAGCCCAGACCCGTCAGGGCCGGCACGAAGTACACCTGCTCGTTGGACCGGAGCGACGCCGCCAGCGCCTCCGTCTCGGCGGCGTGCGCGATGATCTGAAGGCCATCCCGCAGCCACTGCACCGCCGCGCCCGTCACGAAGATCGAAGCCTCCAGCGCGTAGGTGCGCGAGGGGCCGGGCGAGGCTTGGCCGGAGGAGGCGGAGTCGCGCGGGGCGGAGCCGCCCGGGGCAGCGTCGGGCCGGGTGGCGTCAGGCCGGGCGGGGGCGGACGGGGATCCAATCTGCCACGCGACCGTGCCCAGCAGCCCCGGCGCCGGGGCCGGCGCGGCGAAGCCGGCGTTGAGCAGCACGAACGAGCCCGTGCCGTAGGTGTTCTTGCCCATCCCCGGATCCACGCACGCCTGGCCGAAGAGCGCCGCCTGCTGGTCGCCCGCCACGCCCGCCACCGCCACCGCGTGGCCGTGCAGCGCCTCCGGACGGGTGCGGCCCAGCTCGCCCGCGCTCGCGCGCACCTCCGGCAGCGCGCGCTCCGGCACGCCGAAGAGCTCCAGCAGCTCCGGGTCCCACCGCCCCGCCGCGATGTCGTAGAGCATCGTGCGCGACGCGTTCGAGGGGTCGGTCACGTGCTCGCCCGTGAGCTTGTAGATCGGCCACGAGTCCACCGTGCCAAACAGCGCGCGGCCCGTGCGCGCCCGCTCACGCAGACCCTCCACATGCTCCAGCAGCCACTCGATCTTCGTGGCCGAGAAGTACGGGTCGAGCACGAGGCCCGTGCGCTCGCGGATCAGCGGCTCATGGCCCGCCTCACGCAACCGCGCGCAGCGCGCCGCCGTGCGCCGGTCCTGCCACACGATCGCCCGGTGCAGCGGCTCCCCCGTCGCCGGGTCCCACACGCACACGGTCTCGCGCTGATTGGCGATCCCCACCGCGGCGAGCTCCCCCGGGCGCACACCCGCATCCGCCAGCGCCTCCCCCGCGACCGCCCGGGTCACCTCCCAGATCTCCGCCGCGTCGTGCTCCACTCAGCCCGGCCGCGGGAAGCGCTGGGGAAACTCGCGATAGGAGCGCCCGACCGGCTCGGCGCGCTCGTCGAAGACGATACACATGCTGCCCGTCGTCCCCTGGTCGATCGCGAGGATCATCCTCGTCGGAGCCTACCGGTGGGGGATGGCGCCGGTGCGACCCCGGGATCGGCGGATCCAGGCTCAGGCAGGCTCACGGAACAGGCTGAGCCGCTCCTCGCCGATCGAGGCGCGCAGCTCGGGGTCTTCGATGCCGAGGCCCTCCCGCTCGGCCAGGCACAGCACCCCGACCTTGCCCACGTGCCGGTTGAGCTGCACTTCGCGCGCGGCCTCCCCCACCTGCTCCAGCGGATAGACCTTCGAGAGCGCGGGCACGATCCGGCCCTGCGCGATCAGCCGGTTGGCCTCCCACGCCTCCTGCCAGTTGGCGGCGTGACTGCCGATCACGCGCTTCACGCGCATCCACAGGCGGCGGTTGTCGTACTCGTGGCGGTAGCCGGTGCTCGAGCCGCACGTGATCACCGTCCCACCGCGCCGCACCAGGTACACCGAGGCCCCGAACGTCTTTCGACCGACGTGCTCGAAGACGATGTGGGGATCCTCCCCGAAGTGGCGGCGGATCTCCCCTCCGACCCGCCTGCCCATCTCCACATCGCCGAGCCCCTCGAGCTCCAGCTCGTCACGGCGCAGCACCAGGTCGCAGCCGAGCCTGCGCAGCAGCTGCGCCTTCGCCTCCGAGCCCACGACCCCGACCGCGATCCCCCCGCCGCTGCGGATGAACTGGATTGCGTAAGAGCCGAGGCCCCCGGTGGCCCCCCACACGAGCACGATGTCACCCTGCTTGAACTGCGCCCCCCGCGGGCTGACGAGCATCCGGTAGGCGGTCATCGCGCAGAGCGTGCTGCAGGCCGCCTCCTCCCACGTCAGGTGGCGGGGCTTTGGGAGCAGCTGGTTGGCTTTCACGACCGCATAGTGGGCGAGGCCCCCGAAGTTCGTCTCGAAGCCCCACGCCCACGAATTCTCGGCGAGCAGGCTGTCCACCTGCGTGATCGGGTCCTGCCAGTCGACCACGCCGGGGAACACCACCACGCGATCGCCGAGCGACCACCTGCGCACTGCCGCGCCCATCCTCACGATGACCCCCGAGGCATCCGATCCCACGACGTGCTGGGGCAGGTTATGGCGCACGTCCCATCCCCCGTAACTGCCGAGGCGCTCGAGGAACAGAAACGAGGGAATCGGCTCGAACATAGCCGACCAGACGGTGTTGTAGTTGATCGCGCTCGCCATCACCGCGACCACCACCTCGTCCGGCGCCAACTCCGGCATCGGCACCTCGCCGACCCGCAGTGAGCGGCGGACGTCCTTGTCGCGTGCATCTTTGAAGATCTCCACGTCCTCGCGGGAGAGGTGCGCCGCCAGATAGGTGGACGGGAGCTCGCCGTCGAGCAGCCGCTCGATGCCCTCCGCCTCGGCTTGAATCATCGCCACCTCACCACCTCCATTCCCATGGACCGTCGCGGGATTGTAGGCGGACTCGGTGCGGTCACGCAATTCAGCAGTGAAGGAAAGTGTCGGCGCGGTCTCGTCGGTCCCCGATCGGTCCTCCCACCCCGCTGCCGCGCGCCGACGGTCGGCGGCTGAGGCCATCGAGGCTATTGTCTCCCGATCATGGCAACCGCACCTGGAGGAGGCCCGCGTGGCTGAGGTAGAGGCCCACATCACCGGCACCGTGTGGAAAATCGAATGCTCGGTGGGCGACGAGGTCGAGGAGGGTGACACGGTCGCGATCCTCGAGTCGATGAAGATGGAGATGCCGGTCGAGGCCGAGGACTCCGGCACCGTCACCGAGATCCTGTGCGAGGAGGGCCAGGCGGTCAACGAGGGCGACACGCTGGTCGTGTTGGAGTAGAGGGTGGCCAGCCGAGCCCTCCGCTTCAGCCAACCACTACGCTTCGCGACATGCCCTCCCCCGCCCCCCCGCAAGAGCTGGCCGACGGCAAGCTGCTGGTCGATCGCCCGGCAGACCACGTCGCCCGCCTGACGATCTCAAATCCCTCCAAGCGCAATGCCCTGGATTGGCCGATCATGGATGCCATCACCGTGGCGCTCACGGAGCTCGCCTCGGAGGGGCGGGCGCGCTGCGTGATCGTGACCGGCTCGCACGGGATGTTCTCCGCGGGGTATGAGATCGGGGAGATCGGCGACAGGAGATTCCTGGATGAAGCGGAGCGCCTGGTCGCACACCCGTTCACCGAGGCGATCGAAGCGCTGGAGAGCTATCCCTACCCGACGCTCGCCGTGCTCCCCGGGCACACCATCGGCGGCGGCCTCGAGCTGGCGCTCGCGTGCGATCTGCGCGTGGCCGGCGCCGCGATCAAGCTCGGCATGCCCCCCGCCAAGCTTGGCCTCGTCTACTCCCACACCGGCCTGCGCCGCTTCATCGACGCGATCGGCGCTCCCCGCACCCGCGAGCTGTTTCTGCTCGGCAGCTACATCGACGCGGACACCGCCCTGCGGTGGGGCCTGGTCAACCGCGTGGTGGCGGCGGCGGAGCTCGAGTCCACGGCGCTCGCGCTGGCGGGCGAGCTGGCGGGCAACGCGCCGCTCTCGCAGAGGGGCAACAAGCGTGTGATCACCGCCCTGCTGCAGGCGCGGGGCAGGCTCGCCGAGAGCGAGGAGGCGGAGCAGATGGAGCTGCGCCGCGCATCGTTCACCTCACGCGACCTGCGCGAGGGGATGAGCGCCTTCGCCGAAAAACGCGCGCCGCGCTGGCGCGGCGAATAGGCCCAGCCGGGGGAACGCAGGCGCGTCGCTCACAGCGCCTCCGCGCCGACCCCCGCCACGGCTCGCGCGGCCGCGATCGCCCGCACCAGCGCACACGCCCTGCCGAGCGTCTCCCGATGACATACCGCGGCTCCTCACCGCGGGAGCGCGATCGCGGTGAGCACCAGCCCCTCGCGCACCGGCCACCGACCCTCCAGGATCTCCGGAAGAGCCGCCGCCGTGTTCGGCCAGGGCTTCAGCAGCCGTGCCTGGAAGGCGCCCCCGACCGGGTCGAGCGTGAGCGTCGCGTCCTCGAAGCCCAACCAGCACGCGGCCAGCGGGAACCACACCTTGTAGACCGCCTCCTTCGCGCAGAACAGCAGCCGATCCCAGTGGACCGCCGGTTCGGCTCCGGCCAGCCGGGCGAGCCGGGGGCGCTCCTCGGCTCGGGCGATCTCGCCCAGCACCCCCTCGGGCAGCGGCGCGTGCGGCTCGGCGTCGATGCCCACGCCCACCACCTGCGCCTCGCGCGCCACCGCGCACGCGCGGTAGCCCGCGCAGTGGGTGATGCTGCCGACCACGCCCCGCGGCCACAGCGGCTGCCCCCGCTCGCCATTGGCGATCGCGCAGGGCGCCACGCCGAGCCGCTCGAGCGCCCGCCGCGCGCACGCGCGCGCGGCGGTGAACTCGCGGCGGCGCTTCTCCACCGCCCTCCCCAGCGCGGCCAGCTCCTCGGGAAACAGCTCGACGTCCAGCCACTCCTCGCGGGTGTCCTCCGCGGCGACCGCGGCGGGAAGGATCTCCTCGATCACGGGGTGCGATCCCCGCCGCCCAGCACCGGGCGCGGCGCCGCGCGGTGGGCGCCGCCCCAGCGGCGCCACTCGCGGGGGTAGCCCAGCGAGACCTCCGTGAACCGCACCCCGTCGCACCACGTCACGCGCGGTATGTGCAGGTGGCCGTACACAACCGCCTTCGCCCCGAAGCGCACATGCCAGTCGGCGGTGCGCACCGTGCCGCACCACTGCGCGAACTCCGGGTGGCGCAGGATCCTCGTGGGGTGGCGCGTGAGGGGGAAGTGGTTGACGAGCACCGTCGGCGGCCCGGGGGCGCACGCGGCGAGCCGCGCTTCGCTCTCACGCACCCGCGCGCCACACCACGCCTCCCTGCTGGGATAGGGGTCGGGGTGCAGCACGAGCTCGTCGCTGCACACCACCCCGGCGGCGTGGGCGCGCGCCAGCGCCTGCTCCTTGGTGGGGGCCACGTTGCTGCCGAAGGAGTAGTCGTACAGCAGGAAGAGGGGCGCCACCACGGCGGGACCGCCCGGCCCCTCCCAGACCGGGTAGGGATCCTCGGGCGTGAGCACGTCCAGACGGCGGCAGAGCGCCACCAGATGCCGGTAGCGCGCCTCCCCCCGCAGCCGCAGCGGGTCGGCCGGCGTGCTCCACAGATCGTGGTTGCCAGGCACCCAGACGACCTTGGCGAAGCGCTCGCGCAGCACGCCCAGCGCCCACTCCAGGTCCGTGCTCAGCTCGCTGACGTCGCCACACACGATCAGCCAGTCCTCCCGCGAGCGCCCGCGCAGCCCTTCCACCACGCGACGGTTCTCCGGGTAGGTGACGTGCAGGTCGCTGATCGCCAGCAGGCTTGGGCCCCCCTGTAGGGCCATGCTCAAGCGGGCGCTCTCACCCGTCCGCGGTGGGGTCGTCTGGCGCAGCTCACGGTCGGCGGCCGATCTTACTACCCGGCTTCGGGCGATCGCTTTTCGCCGCCGTCTCGAATATTTCAATGCTGAATAAGGTTTCCGGCGATCACTTCACGCCGCCGTCCGGCATATGCAATGCTGAATGGCCTTGTCCACGACGACGCTTGACCAGCGACCCAGCGACGCGGGGATCGTCGCTCCACCGGCGCCCGTCTTGCGCTGCGTCAACCTGCGCAAGCGGTTCGGCGAGCTCCTCGCCGTTGACGGCCTCAGCCTCGAAGTCGTCCCCGGTGAATGCTATGGCCTGCTCGGCCCCAACGGAGCGGGCAAGACGACGAGCATCTCGATGATCTGCGGCCTGCTCGCCTCCGACGGAGGCACGGTGGAGGTCGCCGGGAAGCCGATGACCACCACCAGCGTGGCCGCCAAGGCGGAGCTTGGCTACGTGCCGCAGGAGCTCGCGATCTACCCGGACATGACCGCGCGCGAGAACCTGCGCTTCTTCGCACGTCTTTACAACATACGCGGGCGGGCCGCCAAGGCGCGCATCGACACGGTCCTCGACCTCGTCGGCCTCACCGAGCGGGCGGACGATCTGGTGAAAGAGTACTCGGGCGGGATGCAGCGCCGGCTCAACATGGGGCTTGGCCTGCTGCACGAGCCACGCCTGCTGATCCTCGACGAGCCGACCGTCGGCGTGGACCCGCAGAGCCGCAACGCGATCCTCGCGAGCATCGAACAGCTCGGCCAGGCCGGCATCGGCGTCCTCTACACCACCCACTACATGGAGGAGGCCGAGCGCTTCTGCGACCGCATCGGGATCATCGACCACGGCAGGCTGATCGCCGAGGGCACGCACCGGGAGCTGATCGCCCTGGTCGGCGGGGGCGATCGTGTGCTGCTGACTGCGAGCGGCGATCTCCAGCGCGCCGCCGAGGCGATGCGCGAGCTGCCCGGGGTGCTCGCTGTGCACCACACCGATGACGGCCTCGAGCTGGCCGTCGAGGACGCCGGCAAGCTGCTGCCGGCGCTTCTGGAGCGCGCCGCCAGTGCGGGAACGTCGCTGACCGCCGTCGAAGCTCGCAGATCCAACCTCGAGACGGTCTTCCTGCACCTGACCGGGCGTGCTCTGCGCGACTAGCGGCGTGCCATCCCGTGAGCTCATCGGCGCGAGGCGCCACTGGACGCCGGTCGCGATCCTGATCGCGGCCAAGGATCTGCGCCAGCGCGTGCGCGACCGCACGGCGATCATCGCGGCGCTCGTACTCCCGTTCGTGATGGCCGCGATCTTGAGCCTCACACTGCCCAACATCTCCAACCGCAGCACCACCAAGTACCAGTTCGGCGTCGTCAACGACGACCACGGGCCCGCGGCGCTGTTCTTCGTCAAGGAAGTGCTGGGGTCGCTGCAGCATCAGAAGCTGCTGCAGCTGCATCCCACATCCGTGACGGGCGGGCGCGCGCTCGTGCGCACCGGCAAGGCGAGCGCGACGCTGGTGCTGCCGCCGGGCTTCTCCCGCGGGGCGAACGGCGAAAGCCCAACCCACATCGAGATCATCGGCGACGGTCAGGTATTCAAACAGGTGGGCACATACGTCGCTCGCTCGATCGCCCTGTCGTTCGCCAACCAGCTCAACAGCGTGCGCCTGGCCGTCGCCAGCACCCGCAAACGGCATGCGAGCTCGAGCGAAATCATCCGCCTGGGCGAACATGCATCGGAAATGCCCAAGCAGTTCAAGCTGCACAGCACCGGCCTGCCGAGCAAAGAACTCAACCTGAAGACCCACGAGGCGGCCGGGTTGACGATCTTCTTCCTCTTCCTCACGGTCCAGTTCGGCTTCCTGAGCGTCATCGAAGAACGCAGCCACGGCACGCTGGCCCGCCTGCGCGCCGCGGCGGTGTCACGGCGATCGATCATCTTCGGCAAGGTGCTGACGTGCATAGCACTGGGACTCGCCAGCACCGCAGTGCTGGCGCTGGCGACGACCCTCCTCCTCGGCGCCGATTGGGGCGGCTTCCCGGGCGTGGCGCTGCTCGTATGCGCGTCGGTGGTCGCGGCGACCGCGATGACCGCCTGCATCTCCACCTTCGTGCACACCGCGGAGCAGGCCGTCGAGTGGCAGACAATCATCGCCGGCCTGATGGGCGCGTTCGGCGGCGCGTTGTTCCCGGTCTCGCAGGCGGGCGGGTTGCTGGCGTCGCTCAGCCTGCTGACGCCCCAGGCTCAGTTCCTGCGAGGCCTTGGGCTGGTGTCCCATGGCCAAGCGCCGGGGACGCTGCTGCCGATGCTGGAGATGATCCTCGCCTTCGCCGCGGTCCTGGGAGGCATCGCCCTGCTGCGCATACGGCAGCTGGTGGAGATCTGACGTGAAGACGCTCGCCATCCTCGGCGCGAATCTACGCCGGCAGTTGCGCAACCCGCGCACCCTCATCGTCAGCGCGATCAGTCCGCTGCTGATGACATTTCTGCTGGGCTCGGCATTTGGCGCCTCGGCCACCACGCACGTGGACGTGCTTGCGCCGCACACCTGGTACACCGACCAGCTGCTGCGGGCGATCGGCCACCAGCAGGGAGTGACGGTCCGGCGTGTGGAAAGCGAACAGGCGATGCGCAGCGCGGTCGAATACGGGGACGCCGAAGCGGGCGTGATGGTGCCCGCCGACTACGATCACATACTGCGGTCGGGCCAGTACATAAACGTACGGTATTACGCACAGCGTGGCATCAACGGGCAGCAGATAAGTCAGATCGTGCAGTCGGGCATCGCCGAAGAGAGCAACGAGGTGGTGGCCGCCAGGCTGATAAAACGCGAACGCGGCATGACCTTCGACGCGGCTTTCGCCCATGCGCTCGCGTTTGCGCCAAAACTTCCCATGGTCGTAGTGCACACGGTCGAACCGAATGGCAGACGCTTTCCCAAAACGCTCACGCACTTCACCATCGAGGCCGGCAACGAGCTGCTGCTGTTCGTCTTCCTCACGTCGCTGACGAGCGCGGCCGCCCTGGTCGCGACGCGACGCCTGGGAGTCGCGCGGCGCATGATCGTCTCACCCACCGCGGTTCGCAGTGTGATCTTCGGCGAAGCCCTGGGGCCGCTCATGGTCGCCTGCGTCCAGGCCCTGCTGGTCGTGCTGCTTTCATGGCTGCTGTTTGGCGTCGAATGGGGCAACGGCCCGGCCGTGGCGGCGGTGACGGTCGCCTTCTGCCTGGTCGCGGCAGGATTCGCGATGCTGCTCGGGTCGACACTCGAAACCGAGCAGCAGGCACTGGCCGCCGCGATCCTCGTAGGCCTCACCTTCGCGGCGCTCGGCGGCTCGATGGTGCCGCTGATTTTCTTCACGCCGCTGTTGCTCGACATCGCGCACATCACCCCGCACGCCTGGGGCAACGAAGCGCTGATGAACCTGCAGCGCAACGGCGCCGACCTGCTCGACGTGCTGCCTCAGGTCGGCGCGCTGGTCGGCTTCGCCCTCCTCGCATTCTCACTGGCCATCTTGCGGCTGCATCACGAGCTCACCCATTGAGTCGACGTTGTTCCCGCGTGGCTGCTCGTCGCCTACCGAGACCCGACGACGGCCGTTCGCCAGTTCTTCCAGGAACTGCTTCTCGGCGAGACGCTTGAACGTCCGCAGCTGCCTTTGCATCAACGGCAGCTCGGCGATCGGATAATAATCTCGCCGCATGTTGGCGAAAAATATACGACGTGCGGAGAACGTAAGCGGATCGTGGACAATGCACTTGGTAACGATACGGCAGCTGCTTGCACTGCGAGGCACCACCATATAGGTAAGCGCCACTTTCCCGAAGACCCACTCAAACACGGCGCTCCGCAGCGTGAGCTGCTCGTTCTCCACCACGGACTCCACAATCGTGATCTGCTCGTTCTCCACGAACTCCGCCACCCTGAACATGAAGAAGATCCGCTGCCCGGGGCTCAGCCGCTCGATACCGGGGGTCAGCTGGCGCGGGCTCTGCCGTCCAAAATTGTCGAGCCAGTCATAGGAATAGGGCGCCACCCGCAGGCTGGCAGATCCAGCGGTAGACGATCTCCCTCGGAGCGAAGACATCGATGCCCCTGTATTGGCAGACCGCGGGTGGAGGAACATACAAATCGCACGGAAACGACATCGAGCGCTCCTCATCTGTCGTCCCCCACGCATGAAGTACGGCATGAATCGATGCGCATGACCGCTCCAACCGCGCGTACAGGCGCGGAAAGCGAGTACGAGTGCGCCGATGCTCAGCGAGATTGAACAGCGGGGGCATCTCGCGCTGCTCGCACTCCAAGAACGCCGGGGGGGAGGGCGCACGAGCCTCCTCAACCCACCTATCCGTTTGCTGCCTATTCAAAGACCAGAGATTGGTCATGCCATCCACCCCCCGATGATGATTATCCATGATCGGTCCCACCGGCAAGCGGGGCCGCGCCCACGGCGACCGGGGGCTCCTGCGCGACCTGGCATCCCGCCTGCACGACCGGGCCGTCGGCCGCCCACAGCGGGGAGTGCTCCACCCAGTGACGGCGGCGCGCGAACGCGTACGTCGGCAGCCGCACTCCTCGCGCGTCGAGCTCGGTGAACACCGGCTCCCAGTTCGACCGCGCTCCCAGCGGCCCACGCCCGGGCGAGCGATGCGAGAGCCTCACGCGATCCGGACGCACCGGCGCCCGCGGCCACCTCCGCGGCCGAGTCACCCTCGACAGCCTTCCCGGCGCCCGCGGCCACCTCCGCGACCGAGTCACCCTCGACGGTCTTCCCGGCGCCCGCGGCCACCTCCGCGACCGAGTCACCCTCGACAGCCTTCCCGGCGCCCGCGACCACCTCCGCGACCGAGTGGCCCTCGGCCACCTTCTCCAGATCCGCGAGCAGCTCCGCGCGATTAGTGCCGATCAGGACGGCGCGATGGCTCAGCGCTGGGCGCGCCACGAGCGAGCAACCGACGTCGGCGATGTCGAGCTCGGGCCGCTCGGCGAGGAACCGGGCGAGGCGCCGCGCCTGCGCTCGTAGCCCCTCCTCGCCGCGGCCCGAGATCGGCCACGGCACGGGCGGGTGACTCCTGCCCTCCAACCGCGCCCGCCGCTCGCCGTCCGCGGTGGGCGCTTGCAGCGGCGCCGGCTCCTCGAGGATGACGTGCACGTTGGTGCCGGTCATGCCAAATGAGTGGATCGCGCCACGGCGGGGCCCGCCGTCCTTGACCCACGGCACGGGCTCGACCAGCAGCGACACACCATCGCTCGACCATTCGATCAATCGCGAGGGGACATCGGCGTGCAGCGTCTTCGGCAGCAGGCCGTGTCGTATCGCCATGGTCATCTTGATCACCCCGCCCACCCCGCCCGCCGACTGGGTGTGACCGAAGTTGGACTTCATCGAACCCAGCCACAGCGGCCGGCCCGCAACTCGATCGCGGCCGTAGGTGGCGATCAACGCCTGCGCCTCGATCGTGTCGCCGAGCGCCGTTCCCATGCCGTGCGCCTCGACCGCGTTGACCTCGCCGGCGGACACTCCCGCGTTGCGCAGCGCCTGCCGAATCACCCGCTCGTGGGCCAGGCCGTTGGGCGCCGTCACGCCGTTGCTCGCTCCGTCCTGGTTGTACGCGCTGCCGCGGACCACCGCCAGCACCTCATGTCCGAGGCGCCGCGCGTCGGAGAGGCGCTCGAGCAGCACCACGCCGACGCCCTCGGAGAACACGGTCCCGTCGCCGCCATCCGCGAACGACCTGCACCTCGCCCCCGGCGCGAGTGCGGGAGTTATGTGCCTGCCTATTTCGATGTACATCCAGGGTGTGGCAAGGATCGTCGCGCCCCCCGCGAGCGCCATCGAGCATTCGCCCTGACGCAGGGCCTGGCAGGCGAGGTGCAGTGCCACCGTGGACGAGGAGCAGGCCGTGTCGACGGTGACCGCGGGTCCCTCGAGCTTCAGGGCATGCGCCAGCCGGCCGGAGCTCATGCCCGCGGAGATCCCGCGCATGACGTGCCCTTCCACACTCTCGGTAACGGCCCCGAGCAGCCAGGCCGCGTAGGTCAGCATGCCGATGCCGGTGAACACCCCGGTGTCGCTTCCACTGAGCGCGCCCGGGTCGATCCCCCCGTATTCGCACGCCTCCCACGCCGTTTCGAGCAGCAGCCGCTGCTGGGGATCCATCGTGAGCGCCTCGGCATCGTCGATCCCGAAGAACTCGGCGTCGAAGTCGCACACGCCGTCGACGAAGCCGCCTTTGAAGGTCGCGGTCGGATCCCCGGGGACGGCGGGCGGCAGCACCCGGGGATCCCAGCCGCGATCTTCGGGCAGCTCTGAGACCGCGTCGCGGCCCGCCGCCACCAGCTCCCACAGGTCCTCGGGCGACTGAACGCCTCCGGGGTAGCGGCAGCCCATTCCGACGATCGCGATCGGCTCGGCGAGACGGCTCTCGACTTCGTGCAGCCGCCGGCGGGTCTCGTTGAGGTCGACGAGCGCCCGCCTCAGATAGGCGACCGCCTTTTGCTCCTCAGCCGCGGCCTCATGCCCGCTGGAAGGTGTGTCACTTCTCTGATCGTCAGACATCGTCGTAGCCTTTCTGCTCATCGCGTTGCGCGGCGCGCGGATTCACGCATCGCCCGATCCCGTTGCGGTCATGCGCCCTGTGCGGCATCGGCGACCGCCTCGGTCGCCCACTCGCTCTCGTACATCTCGAACAGCTCGGTGGCGGTCGCACCTTCGATCCGCTCGACGACGCCCTGTTCGCCGTCCCCGCGCTCCTCGCTCTGGAGCTCGTCCGCCATCGCGCGCAGTCGCAGGGCGAGCTGGGCGCGCTCCTCACGATCCAGGCCGCCCGCCAGCAGCGCCTCCCCGAGCTGCCGCACGCTCTCCTCGACGGACTCGCCGGAGCCATCGCCGCCCACCTGCTCGCGCAGGTGCGCGGCCAGCGCAACCGGGGTCGGGTAGTTGAACACAAGCGTGGCGGGGAGCTGCAGCCCGGTCGTCGCGTTGAGCCGGTTGCGCAGGTACACCGCGCCCAGCGAGTCGAAGCCGAGCTCTTTGAAGGTCAGCTCGACGTCAATGCTCTCCGGGGAGGGGCGCCCCAGGACGGCCGCCGTCTGCTCGCGCACGAACGCGAGCGCGACGGCCTCGTGCTCCTCAGCCGGAGCGCCGGCGAGCCGCGTGGCGAGCACCCCGCCGAAGCGGCCGGACACCCGGCGCACCGAGACCGGCGTCATCTCGCGCAAGATCGGAACGACAACGCCTTCGCGTGCCCGCTCGCGCAGTGCCGCGAGGTCCAGTCGAAATGCGACCGTCAACGGGGCAGCACCCGCGCAGGCGAGGTCCACCAGCTTCAGACCTTCCTCAGTCGTGAGCGCCCTGAACCCCATCAGCTCCATGCGCGCCAGCTCGACGTCGGTCAGGTCCGCCGACTGCTCCCACAGCCCCCAGGCGATCGAGGTGCCGCTCAACCCGCGAGCCCGCCGATGCGCGGCGAGTGCGTCGAGGAACGTATTGGCCGCGGCGTAGTTGGCCGCGCCGGGGTTGCCGATGATGCCTGCCGCGGAGGAGTACAGCACGAAGGCGGAGAGGTCGAGGTGAGCAGTCAGCTCGTGCAGGTGCAACGCCCCGTCCACCTTCGGTCGCAGCACCGTGTCCAGGCTCTCCGGGGTCAGCGAGTCGATCACGCCGTTGTCGAGGGCGCCCGCGGTGTGCACCACCGCACCCAGCGGCAGCTCCTCCGGGACGTGCTCCAGAAGCTCGCGCACGGCGTCCCGGTCGCCCACGTCGCAGGCCACGATCGACACCCGGGCGCCGAGCGACTGAAGCTCGGCCGCCAGAGCCGCCGCGCCCTCCGCGTCGGGGCCGCGGCGGCTCGCCAGGACGAGGCTGCGCACCCCGTGCCCGGCGACCAGGTGACGCGCGAGGCGCCCCCCCAACGTTCCCGTGCCGCCCGTGATGAGCGCCGTGCGAGCCGGGTCGAACGGCGATCTGCTCAGCTCGGCGGGCGGATCCGCGGTCTGCAGGCGGGGGACGAGCACCTCGCCGTCGCGCAACGCGAGCTGCGGCTCGTCGCCCGCCAGCGCCGCCGGCAGCCTGTCGCGGGAGGCCTCGGAAGCGTCGGTGTCGATCAGCATCAGCCGGCCGTAGCTCTCCAGCTGCGCCGAGCGCACCAGGCCCCAGGCCACCGCGCCCGCCAGGTCCTCGACGTCCTCGCCGGGCCGCGCGGCGATCGCACCGTGGGTCACGATCGCCAGGCGCTCGCCGATCGGGCGGTCCTCGGCCAGCCACGCCTGCACACGCTCGAGCACTTGCCGCGCCACCGCGTGCGCATCCGCGGCGACATCGGGCGAGCGCTCCTCGGCCAGGTCGAGCACCGCCACCTCGCCGCCGGCCGGGATCCCATTCGCAGCGCCCATCTTCGCCGGCTCAACCGCGCGCCAGGCGAGCGAGAAGAGCGATCGGTGCCCCCTCCGGGCGCGAGCGGCCGCGAGCTGCTCCAGCGATACCTCGCGCAGCTCGATGGTTCCGGTGATGACCGGCAGGCCACCGTCGTCGCACGCCGCTAGCGACGTCGCGCCGGCGCTCACCGGTGAGAGCGACACACGCAGCGACGCCGCCCCCGTTGCGTGCAGGGAGACATCGCTCCACGCCACCGGCATCCGCACCCGCCCGTCCGCGCCCTCGCCCTCGCCGGCGTCGCGCAACGCGGCGGCCGCAAGCGCGTGCAGGGCCGGCTCGAGCAGCGCCGGGTGCAGGTTGAAGCTGTCGGCCTCCGCTGCGAGCTCCTCGGGGAGCCGGACCTCTGCGAGCGTTTCCTCGCCGCACCGCCACGCCTCGCACAGCACGGAGGCGCCCGCGCGGTAGTCGAGTCCCGCGTCGGCGAGTTCTTCATACAGCCCCTCGACGTCGATCGGCACCGCGTCGCGCGGGGGCCAGCTGCGCTCCCCCGCTCCTTCGCCCGGATCCTGCGCAGCGCCGGCGGGAGCGAGCACCCCGGTGGCGTGACGCGTCCACGGCCCCACCGGGAGCTCCTCGCCGCGAGCTTCGGCGCGAGCGTAGATATCGATCGCCCGGCGCCCGTCCTCGCCGGGCCCGGCGAGGACCACCTGCAACTGCACGCCGTCGCCCTCCGGGATCGCGAGGGGCTGCTCGAGTGTCAGCTCGGCGACCGCCCCGCATCCCGCCTGCAGACCGGCGCACAGCGCCAGCTCGAGGAACCCGGCCGCCGGCAGCAGCACCCCGCCGAGCGGGGCGTGGTCGGCAAGCCACAGGTGCGTGCGCGGCGACAGGCGACCGGTGAGCACCATGGCGTCGCCGCCGGCCGGAGCCGGGAGACACTCGCCTGCGGCTCGCATCCCCGTTCCGGCCAGCGGCACGATCGAGGCCAGCAGCGGGTGGCCGGCCGCAACCTGGCCGGCCGCGGCGAAATCGCCGCCGCTCGACAGTGAGGCCTCGAGCCAGTAACGCTTCTGCTGAAAGGCGTAGGTGGGAAGCCGCACCGGCTGCCCCCCGGGATCGCCGAGCACCGCTCGCCAATCCACCGAGACCCCGGTGACCCACAGTTCGGCCAGCGACGAGCAGAATCTCCGCAACCCGCCCTCGTCGCGGCGCAGCGACCCCACCACGATCGCATCGCCCGAGTCCTGCGTGTCATCGATGGTTTCCTGCAGCGCCGCGCCCAGCACCGGGTGGGGGCTGACCTCGGCGAATGCGCGGAAGCCCTCCCCGAGCAACGTGCGCGTGACCGCCTCGAATTGGACAGGTCTGCGTGCGTTCTCGTACCAGTACTCGGCGTCCAACCGGGCGGTGTCGAGCAGTCCGGCGCTCATCGTCGAGTAGAACGGCACGTCGCCCGAGCGCGGCGAAAGACCTGCCAGAGCATTCACCAGCCCCTCCCGGAACGGCTCCACGTGCGCCGAGTGCATGGCGCCGCTGGCGCCAGGGAGCATGCGCGCACGCACACCTTCGGCCGCGCACCTCGCCAACAACCCCTCCAACGCATCCCGCTCGCCGGCCACCACCACCGAGCTCGGCCCGTTCACCACCGCCACCGACGCCCGGCCGTCCCACTGCTCGAGCCACCCTTCGACCTTTCCGGCCCCCGCCGCGACCGACGCCATCTCACCTTGCCCGACCAGCCCAATCAGCGTCCGGATGCGCATCGCCACCACCCGCGCCGCGTCTTCGAGCGAGAGCCCGCCAGCCACGTAGGCGGCCGCTATCTCCCCCTGGGAGTGACCGACGACGGCCGCCGGCTCCACGCCACACGCCCGCCACAACGCCGCCAGCGATGCCATCATGGCGAACTGCACCGACTGCAACACCGTGACATCCATGTCGGGGCCCGCGTCTGCGTGCAGAGCGTCCAGCGGCGACCAATCGAGGAACGCCGACAGAGCTTCTGAGCAACGTTGCATCTCAGCGGCAAACACCGGCGAGGTCTCCAGCAGCTGGGCCGCCATTCCCTTCCACTGGGACCCATGGCCGGAGAACACGAACACCACGTCGCGCCCGGCCGTCGCGAGACCCTCGGTGACGCTTGCCGACGCACGCCGCTCGACGATCGCGTCCAGCCCCGCGAGCAGCTCCTCGCGGCTCTCGCCCACAACCACCGCCCGGTGACTCAGCTGCGCACGGCCGGCCAACGTGGCCCCCACCGCCGCCGGCTCGAGCTGCGCGTTTGCGGCCAAGAACTCGCGCAGCCGACCGGCCTGTCCCAGCAGGCCGCCCTCGCCCCGTCCTGAGAGCGTCCACGGCACGAGGCGGGCAGCCCCGGCCGCGGCCTGCACACCCTCGGCCGCCACGTTCGCATCGAGCTCGGTGGCCTGCACGGCGGCGTCGGGCGCCGGCGCTTCCTCGAGGATCACATGCGCATTGGTGCCGCTCATCCCGAACGAGGACACCCCGACGCGCCGGGGGCTCCCGTTCGGCGTCCACTCGACCTCCTCGGTCAGCAGCGAGACGCTGCCGCTCGACCAATCCACGTGCGTCGAGGGGCGATCGATGTGCAGTGTGCGTGGAAGCCGGCCGTGCTCCAGCGCCTTGACCATCTTGATGACGCCTGCGACACCCGCGGCGGCCTGCGTGTGACCGAGATTCGACTTCACCGATCCCAGCCACAGGGGACGATCCTCCGGGCGATCCTGGCCGTAGGTGGCGAGCAGCGCCTGCGCCTCCATCGGGTCGCCGAGCAGGGTGCCGGTGCCGTGCGCCTCGACCGCATCGACCTGGTTCGGCGACAGTCCGGCGCCGGCGAGCGCCCGCCGGATCACCCGCTGCTGGGAAGGGCCGTTCGGCGCCGTCAAGCCGTTGCTCGCGCCATCCTGATTCAGAGCGCTGCCACGCACCAGCGCCAGCACCTGGTGACCGTTGCGCACCGCGTCGGACAGCCGCTCCAGCAGCACCATGCCCACTCCCTCTGAGAAGCCGGCGCCGTCGGCAGCGTCGGCGAAGGACTTGCACCTGCCGTCTGCGGCCGCGCCACGCACCCGCGACATCAGGACGAACACAGCCGGCCAGGCGAGCACCGTGACACCGCCGGCCAGCGCCAGCGAGCAATCCCCCGCGCGCAGCGCCGCGCAGGCCAGATGCAACGTGACCAGCGACGACGAACAGGCCGTGTCCACCGTCACCGCCGGCCCCTCCAGCCCGAACGTGTACGCAATTCGCCCGGATGCCACGCTTCCAGACAGGCCCGTCCCAGCGTAGCCTTCCACGCCTTCGGCAACGCTTCCCAGCGCCAACCCATAGTCGTGGTACATCAGGCCGGCGAACACGCCCGTCTGACTGCCGCGCAGGGCGTTGGGATCGATGCCCGCGTCCTCGAACGCCTCCCACGAGGCTTCCAGCAGCAGCCGCTGCTGCGGATCGGTCGCCAACGCCTCACCCGGGTTGATCCCGAAGAACCCCGCGTCGAACGCGCCGGCTTCGTCGAGAAACCCGCCCTCACGCGTGTAGGTGGTTCCGGGGTGGTCGGGATCGGGGTTGTAGAGACTCTCCAGATCCCACCCGCGATCGGCGGGGAACTCGCCGATTCCGTCGCGACCGTCGGCCACCAGCTCCCACAGATCCTGCGGAGAGCGCACGCCACCGGGGTAGCGGCAGCTCATACCCACGATCGCGATCGGCGAGGGGCTCTCGATTTCGCGCAGGCGCCGGCGGGCGTCGTGCAGATCGACCGTGACCCGCTTCAGATAGTCCAAGAGCCTCTGATCCTCAGCCATGGCAGTGATCCCTTTTCCTTTCAATGGTCGGGTGCGGGTCTGCGTGTCGCGGGCACATCAGTAGGTCTCCAGCTCGCGGTCGATGAAATCGAGCACCTCATCGGCAGACGCCGACTGGATCCGCTCGGCGACGTCCGCCTCGTCCGCCGACGTCGGCTCCCTGAGCTCCTCGAGCAGCGCCTGCAGGCGTGCGGCGACTCGCTTGCGCTCCATCTCCTCGGAGCCGATCGTCGCGAGCCTGGCCTGCAGCTGGTCGATATCGGCATCCACCAGGGACTCCGGCCTGACGCCCTTGCGTGCCACCTCTTCCAGGAGGTGAGCAGCAACCTGCACAGGCGTCGGATAGTCGAATACGAGAGTCGCGGGCAGACGCAGTCCGGTGATGGCTTTCAGACGGTTGCGCAGCTCGACCGCGCCAAGCGAGTCGAAGCCGAGATCGGTGAACGCCGCCTGCGGATCGATCTCGCGAGCGGAGCTGTGCCCCAACACCGACGCAGCCTCGCCGCGCACGATCTCGAGCGTGACGGCCTCCCACTCCGCCTCGGGAATGCCGGCCAGCCGCCGTGCCAGCGAGCCCTCGCGCCGGGCGGGCACTCGCACCAGCCCGCGCATCAGCGCCGGGAGCATTCCCGCCCGTGCCTGCCCACGCAGCCCCGCCGCGTCGACGCGCATCGGGACGAGCAACGCCCGGTCGAGCAGCCGTGCGTCGTCGAACAGCCGCAGGCCCTGCTCGCTCTCGAGCGGGAGCACCCCGCCCCGCCCGAGCCGCGCCACCCCGGCCTGGTCGAGCGCGCCGGTCATGCCGCTCTGCTGCGCCCACAGGCCCCACGCCAGCGAGCGTCCCGCGAGCCCCCGCACACGACGGTACTGCGCCAACGCGTCCAGGAACGCGTTGCCCGCCGCATAGTTGGCCTGCCCGGGACTGCCGATCACACCCGCCGCCGAGGAGAACATCACGAACTCGGACAACTCCATGCCCTCGGTCAACTCGTGCAGATGAAACGCCCCGTCAACCTTCGGACGCATCACCCGCTCCACCTGCTCCACACCCATGGACGCAACAATCCCGTCCTCCAGCACACCCGCCCCGTGGATCACGCCCCGCAACGGATGCGCCTCCCCGATCTCCTCGATCAACGCCGCACACTGCGCCCGATCCGACACGTCGCACGCCACCACCCGCGCCTCGCACCCAAGCTCCGCGAGCTCGTCCACGAGCTCGCCCGCACCCTCGGCCTCCAAGCCTCTACGACTGGTCAACACCAGCCGCCGCACGCCGTGCGCCTCAGCCAGATGCCGCGCGAGCAGCACACCCAGGCCACCCGTGCCGCCCGTGATCAAAACGGTGCCCTCGGAGTCAAACGGCGTCACCGACTCCTCCACCACCCCGGGCGCCCGCACCAACCGCGGCGCCAGCACACGGCCCCCACGCACCGCCAGCTGCGGCTCGTCCGCGACGCAGAGCTCCGCCCACGAGGGCTCCACGGCGCCCGGCTCGAGGTCCGGGTCGAGATCGACGAGCAGGAGACGATCGGGATTCTCAGACTGTGCGCTTCGCACCAAACCCCAAACGGGTGCCACGGCGAGGTCGGGAACCTCGCCGTCCTCGACCGCCACCGCTCCCCTGGTCACCAGCACCAGCTGGGCCTCGGCAAGCCGCTCCTCCATAAGCCAGGCCTGCAGCAGCTCCAGCACGCCACCTGTGGTGATGCGAGCCGCCAGCGGGATCTCATCCGCGCCGGCGACCGGCGCGACCTGCACGAGGACGGCGTCGGGCACCGGCGCACCCTGCGCGATCGCCTCGCCAAGCTCCCGCAGGTCGGTGTAGCGCGCGGCGTCGGGCGCCCCCGCCTGCAGCTCGCCGAGCAGCGCGAGGCGCTGCGGCCGGCCGTCGCTCGCGGGAGCCGACAGCTCGGTCCAATCGAGCGCGAACAGCGAGTCCTGCCCGGCCATGCGCGCTCCGGCGAGCTGGCTGGTGTCGATCGGCCGAGTCAGCAGCGAGTTCAACCGAAAGCACGGGCTCGCCCGAGCTGTCGAACGCCGTCAGACGCAGCTCGCCGGCAGCGCCCGGCGCGGCGAGCACGCGCAGCGCGGTAAGGCCGTCTCGGTGCAGGCGCACGCCGCTGAACGAGAACGGCAGCGGCAACCCGGACGCCTCGTGCGCCCACTCCCCCAGGCCGAATCCGGTGTGCAGGGCCGCGTCGAACAACGCGGGATGGACGCCGAAGGACTTCGCGTCATCGGCGTGCCGCTCGTCCAGCGCCACCTCGGCGAAGATCTCCTCGCCGCGCCGCCAGGCCGCCCTCGCCCCCTGGAACACGGGCCCGTAGTCGAGGCCCGCCTCTGAGAACTGGTCGTAGAGCAGCTCGATCTCGATCGGCTCCGCATCCGGTGGCGGCCACGGCGCTCCCAGCGCGCCCGCCAACGCCGGATCGGCGTCCGCGGGAGCCTGCGCGAGCGCTCCGCTTGCGTGGCGCACCCACTGAGCCTCGCCGCCCAGCCCCTCGATCGAGTAGCTCTGTGAACGCGAGTAGATCGCGATCTGGCGCCGCTGCTGCTCGTCGGGCTCTCCGATCAGCATCTGCAGCTGGACCGCGTCGTCTCCCAGGACGAGCGGGGTCTCCAGCGTGAGCTCCTCGAGCAGCCTCGCTCCCAACCTGCCTGCCGGCGGCGAGCGCGAGCTCCACGAACGCCGTCCCCGGCAGCAGCACCGTGCCGAGCACCGCGTGATCCCCGATCCACGGATGTGACGCCAGCGAGAGCCGGCTGGTGAACGGCCACTTCGTCGCGGCCCGCGACCCGCACGGCTGCGCCGAGCAGGGGATGCCCGGTGGCGGCCAGGCCGGCGGCCGTCATGTCGCCCATCTCAAGCCGGGCCTCGGCCCAGTAGCGCTCCCGCTGAAACGCATAGGTGGGGAGGTCAACCGGTTGCGCGCCGCCGGCGGCGAAGAACCCGCGCCAGTCAACCGGAACACCCGCGACCCACGCCTCCGCCAGCGACTCCAGGAACCGCTCCAGCCCACCCTCGCCGCGCCTGAGCGAACCCAGCACCCCGATACGCCCGTCAACGCCCATGTCTTCGAGCGTCTCCTCCACCGCGATACCCAGCACCGGATGCGGACTCAGCTCGATGAACGCGTTCGCATCCGGCGCAAGCGCGCGCACGGCCTCCTCGAACCGCACCCGCTCGCGCAGGCTCCGATACCAGTACCCCCCGTCGAGCTCCGCCGTATCCAAGAGCGCTCCCGTCGCGGTCGAGAAGAACGGCACACCACACGACACCGGCTCAATCCCCGCGAGAGCCTCGACCAGCCGATCGCGCAACTCCTCGACCGCCGCCGAATGCGA
Organism: uncultured Solirubrobacterales bacterium; assembly: GCA_963813765.1. Classification (GTDB taxonomy): domain Bacteria; phylum Actinomycetota; class Thermoleophilia; order Solirubrobacterales; family Solirubrobacteraceae; genus Palsa-744. The sequence goes on along the minus strand of CAWFAB010000004.1, from coordinate 278,795 downwards.
CGCGTAATCGACCGCCACCCGCCGCGCCCACACACCATCACCCTTACAGGCCTCCAAGAGCTCATCAAGCGCACCCGACTCACCCGACACCACCACCGCCGACGGACCATTCACCGCCGCCACACCCAAACGCCCACCCCAACCCTCCAGCAACTCCTCCACCCGACCCGGATCGAGCGCCACGCTCACCATCCCACCCCGGCCGGCCAGCACCTCACCCAACAGCCGGCTGCGCAACACCACCACCCGCGCCGCGTCCTGGAGCGACAGGCCACCGGCCACGCACGCAGCCGCGATCTCACCCTGCGAATGCCCAACCACCACCCCCGGCTCGACGCCAAACGATCGCCACAACCCGGCCAACGCCACCATCACCGCGAACGACACCGGCTGCACCACCGTCCACCCGATCGAGACCGGGCGCCCCCTCCACGCCGCGCAACACATCCTCAACCCGCCAATCCACCAACTCCTCGAGCGCCCGCCCGCACACCCCAAGGGAGTCCCTGAACACCACCGAGGAATCCAGCAACTCAACCGCCATGCCCTCCCACTGCGCGCCCTGCCCCGGAAACACGAACACGGGCCTCCCACCACCGGCCACTCCCCGCACAACCCCCTGGCCGACGCCGCCGGCCGCCAGCACACCGAGCCCCGCCACCAGCCCCTCACGATCCACACCCAGCACCACACCGCGATCCTCGAACACCGCACGACCTTCGACCAGCGAAAGACCGACATCCGACAAACCGACCTCGGGGCGCTCCCGCAGAAACACGCCCAGCCGGCCCGCCTGCCCACACAATCCATCCGCACCACGCCCCGACACCACCAGCGGCACCACGCCACACGACCGCACGCCGCCACCGACATCGGCGCCACCGGCCACCAGGCCCGCGCCGTTGGCAGCGACGTTGGGAGCGCCTTCCAGAGTTCGAGGAACCCCCGCCGCCGATGACCCCTCGACCGGCGGCGGCTCCTCGATGATCACGTGGGCGTTCGTGCCGCTGACACCGAACCGAAGACACCCCAGCCCGCCGCGGGCGCTCGCCCCGGGGCCACGGCACGGGCTCGCTCAGCAGGCTCACCGCGCCCGCCGACCAGTCGACGTGCGGCGAGGGCTCGTCGACGTGCAGCGTCCTCGGCAGCCGCTCGTGGCGCATCGCCAGCACCATCTTGATCACGCCCGCCGCGCCCGCGGCGGCCTGGGTGTGGCCGATGTTCGACTTCATCGATCCCGAGCCAGCAGCGGCGTCCTCGCGGGCGATCCTGGCCGTAGGTGGCGAGCAGCGCCTGCGCCTCGATCGGATCGCCGAGCATGGTGCCGGTGCCGTGCCCCTCGACAGCGTCGACCTCGCCGGGCAGACAGCCCGCGTTGGCCAGCGCCTGGCGGATCACCCGCTCCTGCGAGGGCCCGTTCGGCGCCGTCAGGCCGTTGCTGGCGCCGTCCTGGTTGACCGCGCTGCCGCGCACCACCGCCGAGCACCGGGTGGCCGTTGCCGCTGGGCGTCGGAGAGCCGCTCAAGACGAGCATTCCGACGCCCTCGGCCCAGCCGACGCCGTCGGCGGCGCCGGCGAACGACTTGCAGCGCCCGTCCGGCGGCGAGCCCGCGCTGGCGGCTGAAGTCGACGAACAGCGCCGGCGTGGCACAGCACCGTCACACCGCCCGCCAGCGCCAGCGAGCACTCGCCCTGCGCGCAGCGCCTGGGACGCCAGGTGCAGCGCCACCAGCGAGGAGGAGCAGGCGGTGTCCACCGTCATCGCCGGGCCCTCCAGGCCCGAGCACGTACGCGACGCCGGCCGGAGACCACGCTGCCGCGAGCTGCCGATGGCCAGTAGCCTTCGCGCGCTCAGCGCGCGCATCTGCAGCCGACCGCGCGTAGTCCTGGTACATCACGCCGGCGAACACGCCGGTCTGGCTGCCGCGCAGCGAGCTCGGGTCGATCCCGGCGCGCTCGAGCGCCTCCCAGGACGACTTCGAGCAGCAGCCGCTGCTGCGGGATCCATCGCCAGCGCCTCGCGCGGGCCGATCCCGAAGAAGCGCGGCGTCGAAGTCTGCCGGCGTCGTGCAGGAACCCGCCCTCGCGCGCATAGGCTGGTGCCCGGGTTGTCCGGATCGGGGTCGTAGAGGCGCTCGAGGTCCCAGCCGCGGTCGGCGGGGAAGGCCGAGATCGCGTCGGCGCCCTCGCGCGAGCAGCTGCCACAGCTCCTCGGGGACGCGCACCCCGCCGGGGTAGCGGCAGCTCATCCCGACGATCACCACGGGGTCGGTCGGCGCTCGACGCCCCGGCGCGACGGCCAGCGCGTGCCGCCGCGAGCCCTCGACCTTGCGTGAGCAGGAGCCTCGGCCACCGCCAGGGGGGTGGGGTAGTCGAAGACCAGCGTGGCCGGCAGCCGCAGCCCGGTGGCCTGGTGCCAGGCGGTTGCGCAGCTCCACCGCCGACAGCGAGTCGAAGCCGAGTTCCTTGAACGTGCGCTCCGCGTCGATCGAGCGCGGCGACGTCGTGGCCGAGCACCGCGGCCACCTGGGCGCGCACACGAGCTCGAGCACGACGCCCTCGCGCTCGGTCTCGGGGACGCCGGCCAGGCGCCGCGCCAGCGATCCCCTCGGCCTCCCGTCCGCGCTGTGGGCCGCGCGGATCAGGCCGCGCAGCGGCGCCGGCAGCAGGCCGGCATCCGCGCCTGCGCGCGCAGCACGGCGGCGTCCAGCGCCACCGGGGCGAGCAGCGGCCGGTCCGATCGCGAGCGCGGCGTCCAGCAGCCGCAGCCCCGCTCGGTGGAGAGCGCGCTCGATCCCGAGCCGCGCCATCCGGGCCATGCCGGCCTCGCCGAGCTCCCGCCAGCCCGCTGGTGTCGGCCCACAGGCCCCAGGCCAGCGCGTTCGCCGACCAGCCCGCGCCCGCGGCGATGCCAGGCGAGCGCGTCCAGGAACGCGTTGGCCGCCGCGTAGTTGCCCTGGCCGGGGCCGCCGATCGTCGCGGTCAACGAGGAGAACAGCACGAAGGCCGACGAGATCCAGGCCCTCGGTGAGCTCGTGCAGGTGCAGCGCGCCGTCCACCTTCGGGCGCAGCACACGCTCGAGCTGCTCGGCCGGTGAGCGACTCGATCAGCGCCGTCCGTCGATCACCCCCGCCGCGTGCACCACGGCGGTCAGCGGGTGCTCGGCGGGCATCGAGTCGAGCAGCGCGCCAGCGCCTCGCGGTCGGCCACGTCGCACGCCGCGACGTCGGCCTCGCGCCGAGCTCGCCGAGCTCGCGCCAGCTCCGCCGCGCCCGGCGCCTCGGCGCCGCGCCGGCTGACCAGCAGCAGGTGCCGGGCGCCGTGCTCGGTCGACCAGGTGCCGGGCGACCAGCGCCCCCAGGCCGCCGGTGCCCCCGGTGATCAGCACCGTGCCCGCTGGGTCGAGCGCGGGCGCGGCCGGCTCGGCCGGAGCGGCCACCGCGACCAGGCGTGGCACGTGGCACCCTGCCGGCGCGCACCGCCAGCCGGGGCTCGTCGGCCTCCAGCGGCCGCGCCCGACGGCGCCTCGCCCTCGCCGCCGTCGAGATCCACAAGCAGGAACCGGCCGGGATGCTCGGGCTGGACGCTCGCGATCAGGCCGGTCAGCGGGGCCATCGCCAGGTCTGGCGCCTGCTGCGCCCCGACCGCCACCGCCTCGCGCGTCACGAGCACCAGCCGCGTGTCGGCCAGCGCCTCCGCGGCCAGCCAGGCCTTAGCACTCGAGCGTACGCGCAGTGGCCTGGCGCGCGGTCCGTGCGAGTGCCGTCCCGTCCCCGACGGGGGTGCCGGCAAGCGCCCGGGCATCGGCGAACAGCACCGTCGGCGCCGGGGCGCCCGCCTCGATCGCGGCGCACAGCGTGGGGATGTCCTCGTAGCGTTCGGCCTCGATGCCCGGCAACCGCAGATCGCCGAGCAGCGCGTAGCGCTCCTCTTCTCCGGGGGTGGGCAGGTCGGTGAGCTCCACCCACTCCAGCGCCGAACAGCGAGTCCCGGCTGCCCATCGAGCGGACGCTCGCGAGCTGGCCCGCGTTCGAACCGGCCGTCCCAGCAGCGCGCCCACCGACAGCAACGGCGCGCCCAGCTCGTCGAGCGCGGCGATCCGCAGGGTTGGAGACCCGCCCACCCCGCTCAACACGACCGATGCCCGCAGCGAGGAGGCCTCGTCCCGGTACAGGCGCACGTCACTCCATGAGAACGGCAGTCCCGCGCTGCGAGCGCCTTCCTCCACGAAGAGGGGGTGCAGCACCGCGTCGAACAGCGCCGGGTGAATCCCAAAGCTCTCCGCCGCGGCCGCCTGGCGCTCGCTCAGCGCGGCCTCGACGAACAACTCCTCGCCACGACGCCACGCCCTGCGGACCACCTGGAAGGCGGGCCCGTAGCCGAACCCGATCCCCGCCAGCCGGTCGTAGAGATACCCGAGCTCGATCGGCTCCGCGCCCGCGGGCGGCCACTGCAGCGCCTGCAGGCGCTCGACGTCCGGATCGACCCCCGCCACGGGCGCGAGCACGCCGCTGGCGTGGCGCGTCCACGGCCTCACCTGCGTTGACGTTCTCGCCTGCGCGCTCGGCGCGCGAGTAGACGGCGACGGCACGGCGACCCTCCTCGTCGGGCTCGGCGAGCGACACCTGCAGCGCACAGCATCGTCCTGCGCAAGCACCAGCGGCGCCTCGAGCGTCATCTCTTCGACGGCCTCGACTGCCGCCCGGCGCCCCGCGGCGAAGAGCAGTTCGAGGAAGGCGGTGCCGGGCAGCAGCACCGTGCCGAGCACCGCGTGGTCGGCGAGCCAGGGCTGAGTCGCCAGCGACAGCCGCCCGGTCAACAGCCACCCTCGCCGCCGGCCAGCTGCACGGCGGCGCCCAGCAGGGGGTGATCGGCCGCTCCCAACCCGCCGGCCCACGTCGCCGCCGGCCGTCGCACTCAGCCAGAAGCGCTTGTGCTGGAAGGCGTAGGTAGGCAGGTCCACCGGCGAGCGCGGCGGCCGGCGAAGAAGGCCAGTCCAGTCAACGGCCACGCCCGGCGTGTGCAGCCTGCCGATCGCAGAAAGCGCCTCTAGCTCGCGCGCGGTCGCGCCTGCATCGGGGTCGAACGCGCGCTCTTCCGGGCCCGCACTCACGCACTCCTTGCCCAGCGCGGAGAGCACCGTGTCCGGCCCGAGCTCCACGAAGCTCGCCACTCCGTCGCGCTCCAGCGGGCGCACCGCTCGCTGAACCTGACCGTCTGCCGGACCTGCCGCACCCAGTACTCATGCGAGCACAGCTCGCCCGCGGTGACCAGCCGACCGGTGACGGTGGAGACGATCGGGACCCGCGGCGGCCGGAACGACAGCCCGGCCGCGATCTCACCGAACGCGGCCAGCATGGGATCCATCAGCGGCGAGTGGAAGGCGTGGCTCACCTGCAGGCGATGCGCCCGGCCCCATCGCCCGGCTGGCCAGGACGCCGCCAGCACCGAGCCTCGGCTCGCCGGAGATCACCACCGACGACGGGCTGTTAACCGCGGCGATGCTCACCGCGTTCTCATGACCTGCGAGGAGACTGCGCGTCGTCCTCGGCGGGGCCGCGATGCGAACATCGCCCCCCCGGGCAGCGCTCCCATCAGCCGTCCCCGCGCAGCCGACCAGCGCGCACGCGTCCGCCAGCGAGAGCACCCCGCCGACGTGGGCGGCGGCCAGTTCACCGATCGAATGGCCCGCCAGCAGGTCCGGCGTAACGCCCCACGATTCGAACATGCGGTACAAGGCCACCTCGACCGCGAACAGTGCGCACTGCGTATACCGCGTCTGGCCCAGCAGGCCGCCATCGGGCGATCCCGCCGCGCGAACACCATGTCCCGCAACGGCCGGTCGAGAAGGGCGTCCAGCGCAGCGGCTCCCGACCGCGTCGAATGCCTCGGCGTAAGCGGGGACAGGGCGCGTACAGCTCACGCCCATGCCCGCCCGCTGAGCGCCCTGGCCGGAGAAGAGGTAGGCGAGCTTGCCCCCGTTTTCCACGCCGCGGACGACGCCCGCGGGCTCCGTCACCCGCAGCGCGCGCCAGGCCTCGCAGCATCTCCTCGCGGTCCGACGCCGCGATCACCACGCGCCCGGTGGTCCAGCGCCGCGCGGATGTCGCGAGCGCGCAGGCCGTCACCGATCGGTGACATCGCCGTGCGATCTCTGACGTACGACCGCAAGCGGTCGGCCTGCGCTCGCAGCGCCGCAGCGCTGCGGGCGGAGAGCACGAGCGGCATGGTGCCGTACCGGAGGCTCACCCGCCGCGCGGTTCGCCGCAGACGATCAGTGGCCGGCCGGGGCCTCCTCCAAGATCACGTGGGCGTTGGTGCCGCTGATGCCGAACGAGGAGACACTCCGCGCGGCGCGGCGCGTCACCGTCGCCAGGCCACAGCTCCGGCTCGGTGAGCAGCCGCACCTCGCCGGCCGACCAGTCCACCTTGCGGCGAGGGCTCATCGACGTGCAGCGTCTGCGGCAGCAGCTCGTGACGCATCGCCATCACCATCTTGATCACGCCCGCCACCCCGGCGGCGGCCTGCGTGTGGCCGATGTTCGACTTGACCGAGCCCAGCCACAGCGGACGGTCGCGGCGGTCCTGGCCGTAGGTGGCGAGCAGCGCCTGGGCCTCGATCGGATCGCCCAGGGTGGTGCCGGTGCCGTGCGCCTCGACCGCGTCGACGTCGGCCTGCGAGCCCGGCGTTGGCCAGCGCCTGCGCGGATCACCCGCTGCTGGGAGGGGCCGTTGGGCGCGGTCAGGCCGTTGCTGGCGCCATCCTGGTTTACCGCCGAGCCGCGCACCAGCGCCAGCACCGGGTGGCCGTTTCGCCGCGCATCGGAGAGCCGCTCCAGCGACCAGCATGCCGGCGCCCTCGCGCCCAGCCGGTGCCGTCGGCCGCCTCGGCGAAGGACTTGCAGCGCCCGTCGGCGGCGAGCCCGCGCTGCCGGCTGAACTCGACGAAGGTGCCCGGGCGTGGCCATCACCGTCACCCCGCCGGCCAGCGCCAGCGAGCACTCGCCCCGCGCGCAGCGCCTGGCATGCCAGGTGCAGCGCCACCAGCGAGGAGGAGCAGGCGGTGTCGACCGTCACCGCCGGGCCCTCGAGGCCGAAGGCGTAGGCGACGCGGCCGGAGGCGACGCTGCCGAGGCTGCCGTTGCCAGGCGTAGCCCTCGACGTCCTCCGGGATCGTGCCCAGCCGGGCGCCGTAGTCGTGGGACATGACCCCGGCGAAGACCCCCGTCTGGCTGCCGCGCAGCGAGAGCGGGATCGATCCCGGCGCCCTCCAGCGCCTCCCAGGAGGTCTCCAGCAGCAGCCGCTGCTGGGGATCCATCGCCAGCGCCTCGCGCGGGCTGATCGCGAAGAACTCCGCGTCGAACTCGCCGGCGTCGTAGAGGAAGCCGCCCTCGCGGGTATAGCTGGTGCCGGGTGTGTCCGGGTCGGGGTCGTAGAGGCGCCTCGAGGTCCCAGCCGCGGTCGGCGGGGAACGCCGAGATCGCGTCGCGGCCCTCGGCCACGAGCTCGCCACAGCTCCTCGGGCGAGGATACCCCGCCCGGGTAGCGGCAGCCCATGCCGACGATCGCGATCGGCTCGTCGTTGCCCGCCGCCGGCGAGCGCGCTGCGCCTGCGCCGCCGGCGCGCTGCCTCGCACCTCCACGCGGAGCGCAGGAGCTTCGGCCACCGCCCGGCGTTGGGATAGTCGAAGACCAGCGTCGCGGGCAGCCGCAGACCGGTGACGCTGGACCAGCCGGTTGCGCAGCTCGACCGCGGCCAGCGAGTCGAACCCGAGCTCCTTGAAGGCGCGCTCGGGTTCCACCGCGGCAGCGGAGTCGTGGCCGAGCACCGCCGCCACCTCGCTGCGTACCAGCTCCAGCACAAGCGCGTCCCGCTCGGCCTCGGGGCGCCCCGCAAGGCGCCGTGCGAGCGAGCCCCCGTGCCGCGCGCCCGGCGCGCCGGCACGCGCACGAGCCCGCGCAGCAGCGCCGGCAGGACCCACCCGCGCCTGCGCGCGCAGGGCGCCCAGATCGAAGCGGGTCGCGACCAGCAGCGCCTCGCTCGGCGCCACGCCCGCGTCGAAGCAGCTCCAGCCCGCGCTCTGGGAGGGCAGGGCGCTCATGCCCAGGCGCGCCATGCGCGCCATGTCGACCTCGCCCAGGCCGGCGGTCATGCCGCTCTCGCTGCTCCCACAGGCCCCAGGCCATCGAGGTCGCGGGCAGCCCCTGCGCGCGGCGGTGCTGCGCCAGCGCGTCGAGGAAGGCGTTGGCGGCGGCGTAGTTGGCCTGGCCGGCGCCGCCGAGGACGCCGCGGCGGAGGAGAACAGGACGAACGCGGAGAGGTCCAGCTCCGCGCGTCAGCTCGTGCAGGTGCCAGGCGGCGTCGGCCTTGGGCGCGAACACGCGTTCGAGCCGCTCGGCGGTCAGCGACTCGATCGCGCCGTCCTCGAGGGCGCCGGCGGCGTGGACCACGGCGCCCAGCGGGCGCTCTTCGGGGATCGAGCCGAGCAGGCCTGCGAGCTCGGGCGATCGGAGACGTCGCAGGCCTCCATCCGCACCTCGGCGCCAGCTCCGAGCTCGGCTAGGCAGCTCCCGCGCCCCCGCGGCCTCCGCGCCGCTGCGGCTTGCCAGCAGCAGGTGGCGGGCGCCGTGCGCCGGCGAGGTGGCGGGCCGCGAGCGAGCCCAGGCCGCCGGTACCGCCGGTGATGAGGACGGTGCCGGCGGGGTCGAGCGCGGGCGCCGCGTCGGGCGCCGCGGAGATCGACTCCAGCCGCGGCACATACGCCTTCCCGCTTCGCAGCGCCAGCCTGCGGCTCTTCGGCCGCGAGCAACTCGGGCCACGCGATCGGGCGCTCTTGCGCCGCACCGTCCTGCGCGGAGGGGTCGAGGTTGACGAGCGCCACGCGTCCGGGGTTCTCGGACTGGGCGCTGCGCGCCAGGCCCCAGATCGGCGCCGCGGCGAGCGCGGGAGCCTCCCCGTCCACGAGCGCCACCGCACCCCGGGTCAGGAGCACGAGCTGCGATTCCGCGAGCCCCGGCTGCGCCAGCCACGCCTGCAGCAGCTCGAGCGTCTGCCGGGCGCCGGCGCGCGCCATCCGCGCCAGCCCGCCGTCTGTGTTGACCGAAGCCGGGAGACACTCGCCTTCGACCGATTCGGGAGACACTCGCTTCGCTCGCATCCCCGAATCGACCAGCATCCCCGTTTCGGCCAGCGGGGCGGCGGGGGCGGACACGAACACGTGGTCGGGCGCCGGTCCGCCCTCCTCGATCGCCTGCGCAAGCGCGGCCAGGTCCTCGTATCGATCGCCCTCGAGGTCCGGCGCCGCCGTTTCGCCGAGGGTGGCGATACGTGGCTGCTCGCCAGCGCCGGCGGCGGGCAGCGCCTCGACCCACACGTTGCGCAGCAGCGAGCCCCGATCCTTGCGCTGGGCGCCCCCCAGCTGGCTGGCCTGCACCGGGCGGTACGCCAGCGTGCTTATCGCCAGCACCGGCTCGCCGGTCTCGTCCCATACGGCCACGCTCGTCGTGCCCTCCTCGGTGCGCGTCAGTCGCACCCGCAGCGACGCGGCGCCCCGGCGCGCGACGCTCACGCCGCCCAGTGAGAACGGGAGGGGCAGCGAGCCCGACTCGGACTCGTCCTCCGTAGCGAGGAAGTACAGGCCGTGCAGCGCCGCATCCAGGAGCGCGGGGTGGACGCCGAACCTCGCGGCGTCGATCGCCGCGTCCCCTTCGAGCGTCACCTCGGTGTAGATCTCTCCATCTTTACGCCACGCCGCCCTGACGCCCTGGAACAGCGGGCCATAGCCGAACCCGGTTTCGATCAGGCGGTCATAGAGGAGCCCGGCGTCGAGCTCCCGGGCACCGGCCGGCGGCCACTGCGGCCCGAGCCCCCGTACACCGAGACCGGGCGCCCCCGCGGCGTCTGTGGCGTCCGCGACCGCGGAGCCCGCCGTCTCCGGGGCGTCGGCGGCGCCCGGCAGCAGCGCCCCGTTGGCATGCCGCGTCCAACCGCCATCCGCTCCATCGTCGTCCTCGGCCTGCGCCTGCGGCCGGGAGTGGACGCTCACCTCGCGGCGGCCGTCCCCGTCGGGCTCGCCGAGAAGCACCTGCAGCTGCGCCGCGCCGTCCGGGGTGAGCACCAGCGGCGCTTCGAAGGTCAGCTCCTCCACGGTCTCGCAGCCCGCCATGCGACCTGCCGCCAGCACGAGCTCGAGCAGCGCCGTGCCGGGTACCACGACGCTCTCGAACACGACGTGATCGGCAAGCCACGCGTGGGTGTCGAGCGAGAGCCGGCTCGTGAACAACCACCCCTCGCCGCCCGCCACCTGCACCGCCGCGCCCAGCAGCGGATGATCGGCCACGCCCAGCCCCGCACCGCTCACATCGCCCACACCAGCCCCCGGGCTCAGCCAGTAGCGCTCCCGCTGAAACGCGTATTTCGGCAGCTCGACCCGCCGCGCGCCACTGCCGGCGAAGAACCCACCCCAGTCGACCGCGGCGCCCGCCACCCACGCCTCCGCGAGCGAGTGCACGAACCGCCCCATCCCACCCTCCTCGCGCCGCAGCGAACCCAGCACCCCGACACGCCCCTCAACCCCGAGATCCTCAAGCGTCTCCTGCACCGCCACACCCAACACCGGATGCGGACTCACCTCAATAAACGCACACGCATCACCCGCCAGCGCGCGCACCGCCTCCTCAAACCGCACCCGCTCACGCAAACTCCGATACCAATACCCCCCATCCAGATCCGCAGTGTCAAGGAACCCGCCCGTCGCGGTCGAGAAAAACGGCACACCACACGACACCGGCTCGATCCCCCCAAGCGCCTCGACCACACGCTCCCGCAACTCCTCAACAGCCGCCGAATGCGACGCATAATCCACCGCCACCCGCCGCGCCCACACACCATCCTTCTCACACGCCGCCAAAAGCTCATCCAACGCCCCCGCCCCACCCGACACAACCACCGCCGACGGACCATTCACCGCCGCCACACCCAACCGCCCACCCCAACCCTCAAGCCGCTCCTCGACCCGACCCACGCTCAACGCGACCGACACCATCCCGCCCCGGCCCGCCAGCACCTCACCCAGCAACCGGCTGCGCAACACCACCACCCGCGCCGCATCCACAAGCGACAAACCACCCGCCACACACGCAGCCGCGATCTCACCCTGCGAATGCCCAACCACCACCCCCGGCTCAACGCCAAAGGAACGCCACAACCCCGCCAGCGCCACCATCACCGCGAACGACACCGGCTGCACCACATCCACCCGCTCCAACCCCGGCGCACCCTCCACACCACGCAACACATCCTCCACCCGCCAATCCACCAACCCCTCAAACGCCCGCCCACACGCCCTCAACGCATCCCTGAACACCTCCGAGGAATCCAGCAGCTCAACCGCCATCCCCTCCCACTGCGCGCCCTGCCCCGGAAACACGAACACCGGCCTCCCACCGCGAGCCACACCCCGCACGACCCCCCGGCCGATGTCGCCGGCCGCCAGCACACCCAACCCCTCGACCAAACCCCCACGCTCCCCACCCAGCACCACACCACGATCCTCGAGCACCGCCCGACCCGCCAACGAAAACGCCACATCCAGCAAGCCCGCACCCTCACCCGAAGAGCCCGACTCCGAGCGCTCCAAGAGCTCACGCAGCCGCTCCGCCTGACCGCGCAACGCCCCCCCACCACGACCCGACACCACCAACGGCACCACACCACAGCCCCACGCACCGGCGGCGGCGGCAGGCGAGTCTCCCCCGGCTTCGGTCGCAGGCGAGTGTCCCCCGGCTCCGGCCGGACGGCGGGCGGAGGACGATCCCACCTCCTCGCGCGGCGGCTCTTCGATCACCACGTGCGCGTTGGTGCCGCTCACGCCGAACGAGGAGATCCCCGCGCGCCGTGGACGCTCACTCGCAGGCCACGGCTTGAGCTCCACCAGCAGCCTCACGTCGCCCGCCGACCAGTTCGACGTGTGGCGATGGCTCGTTGACGTGCAGGGTCGGCGGCAGCAGCTCGTGCTCGAGCGCCTTCACCATCTTGATCACGCCCGCCACTCCCGCGGCCGCCGAGGAGTGGCCGATGTTCGACTTGATCGACCCCAGCCACAGCGGACCCGCCTCCCGCTCCTGCCCATAGGTCGCCAGCAGCGCCTGCGCCTCGATCGGGTCGCCGAGCGGCGTACCGGTGCCGTGGGCCTCCACCGCATCGACCTCTGCCGGCGTGAGCCCCGCGTCGGCGAGCGCCTCGCGGATCACCCTTTCCTGCGAGGGCCCGTTGGGGGCCGACATGCCGTTGCTCGCACCGTCCTGATTCACGGCGCTGCCCCGCACCACCGCGAGCACCCGGTGCCCGAGGCGGCGCGCATCCGCAAGGCGCTCGAGCACGAGCTGACCGGCGCCGTCCGCGAAGCCCGTCCCGTCGGCGCTCGCCGCGAAGGACCGGCACCGCCCGTCGGGGGAGAGCACGCGCACGCGGCCGAACCCGGTCAGCATCGTGGGGTGCGACATCAGCGTAGCCCCCCCACCAGCGCCATCGAGCACTCGCCCCGGCGCAGCGCCTGACACGCCAGGTGCAGCGCCACCAGCGAGGAGGAGCAGGCCGTGTCCACCGCCATCGCCGGGCCCTGCAGCCCGAACAGGTACGCCACTCGCCCGCACAGGAAGCTCGTGGAGCTGACCGGCTGTGGATCGCTCTCCTGGCCGGAGGATGCCGCCGCGAGCTGCCAGCTCGGCCCGTAATCCTGGTGAAAGGCGCCCGTGAACACGCCGGTCGCCGTGCCCGCCAGCGAGGTTGGATCGATCCCCGCGTCTTCCAGCGCCTCCCAGGTGAGTCTCCAGGAGCAGCCGCTGCTGCGGGTCCATTTCCAGCGCTTCGCGTGGACCGATCCCGAAGAAGCCGGCGTCGAACCCGGCCATGTCCCGCAGGAAGCCTCCGCCGCCACAGTAGGTGGTGCCGGGACGTTCGGAGTCGGGGTCGTACAGCCGCTCCAGGTCCCAACCGCGGTTGGTGGGCAGCTCGGAGATCGCGTCTGTCGCGGAGCTGACCAGGCTGCCACAGCTCCTCGGGCAGGCTCACGGTCGCGGGGTAGCGGCAGCTCATCCCCACGATCGCGATCGGCTCCCGCCTGCGCTGCTCGAGCTCGCGCACCCGGAGGTGCGCCTTGCGCAGGTCGCCCGTCACCCGGCGCAGGTACTCCCGCAGCTTCTGCTCGTCGCTCACCGCGCCCCTCCCGCCGCATGCTCATCCATGTCCGCGATCCTCACGCCACCGGTGTTTCTCATACCGAGTCGAACCCCCGGTCGATCAGCTCGAACATCTCCTCGTCCGAGACATCCGCCAGACCGCCGTCCTCACGGTCCTCCCCGGGACTGGCATCCCAGCCCGCGCCGCCCGCCAGGAACGAGTCCAGGCGCGCGTTGAAAGACCGCAGCCTTGTCTGGGCGCGAGCTCTGGCGCGCTCATCCTCGGCGAGCACGGCGAGCATCGCCTCGAGCTTGTCGAGCTCCTCCTCGATGGGCGCTCGCGCAACCCCCTTCTCGGTCATCCGTGAGCGCACGTATTCGGCCACCGCGGCCGGGCTGGGGTGGTCGAAGGTCAGGGTCGCGGGCAGTTGCAGTCCCGTGGCCGTGGTGAGGCGGTTGCGCAACTCGATCGCGTCGAGCGAGCTGAAGCCGAGCTCCTGGAAGGCCCGCCGCGGCTGCACCATGCCGCGCGACGCAAACCCCAGCACGACGCTCACCTCGTCGCGCACGAAGTCGAGCACCGCGTCGTCCCACCCCGATTCGGGCATCTCCGCCAGGCGCCGGGGCAGCGAGTCGGCCGCGTCCCGAGAGCCGTGAGCGTGCATCCGCACGAGGCTGGCGAGCACCGCGGGGATCGCCCCGTCGCGGGCGCGGGCGCGCAGCGTCGCAGTGTCGATCCGCATCGGGATCAGCAGCGGCTCGTCCAGGCCGCCGGCGAGGTCGAACAGCTCGAGGCCCTCGGCGGGCGCGAGCGGCGCCACCCCCGAACGGCGCAGACGGGCGCGGTCGGCGTCGCTTAGCTCTTGCGTCATCCCTCCCTCGGGCGCCCACGGGCCCCACGCCAGCGCCGTCGCGGGGAGGCTCTGCGTCCGGCGCCACTGGGCGAGTGCGTCCATGAACGCATTCGCGGCCGCGTAGTTGCCCTGGCCGGGCGCGCCGATGATCCCGGCCGCCGAGGAGAAGAGGACGAACGCGGCCAGGTCGAGGCGGCGGGTGAGCTCGTGCAGATGCAGCGCCGCGTCGACCTTCGGGCGCATCACGCGCTCGAGCTGCTCGGCGCCCAGCGACTCGATCAGCCCATCCTCGAGCACGCCGGCGGCGTGCACCACCGCCGTCAGGGGACGATCGGCGGGAATCGCCGCCACCAGCCTCGATAGCTCCTCCCTGTCGGCCACGTCGCAGGCCGCCACCCGCACCTCGCAGCCGTGCGCGGTCAGCTCCGCCTCCAGGTCCTCCCAACCCTCGGACTGCGCCCCCCGGCGGCTGGCGAGCAGCAGGTGGCGGGCGCCGCGCTCGGTGACCAGGTGACGCGCGAGCTGAGTGCCCAGCCCCCCGGTGCCTCCGGTGATCAGCACGGTGCCCTCGGGGTCCAAGGTGAGCACGGTGGTCTCCTCCTGGGCGGGCAACCGCGAGAGCCGGGGCGCGCGGGCCGTGCGCTCGCGCAGCGCGAGCTGGGGCTCACCCGTGGCGAGCAGCGCCGGCAGCGCGCTCCAGGCGGCGTCGCCGCCGTCGATGTTGACGAGCACAAACCGATCGGGGTGCTCAGACTGGGCGCTGCGCACCAGCCCCCAGACGGACGCGCTCGCCGGATCGGGTTGCTCGTCCCGCGTCGCAGCCACCGCGCCCCGGGTCACCAGCGCGAGGCGCGTGGCGACCAGGAGCTCGTTGGAGAGCCAATGTTGGAGCAGCTCGAGCACCTGCTGGACCCGTGCGTGGGCGGCAGACGCAAACCCGCTCGGATCGCCCTGCGCGGCCTGCCGCTCGTCTTGATCGGCCTTCCCGGTCGGCTGCTCGTTGGGATCGGCTTCCTCGGCCAGCTCGTGGCCGCCGGCCCTCCCGGCCGGCTCGCCCTCGCCGGCGTCGATCGGCGGCTCGCTCCCCTCGACGTTCCCCACGACCGCCACCACCACCTCGGGCGCGACTCCCTGCGCGTCGATCGCCTCGCCGAGCGCGGCCAGATCGGCGCAGCGTTGCCCGTCGATGCCGGCGGGGACGTGGCCGAGGAGCGCGATCCGGGGGGCGCCTGCTCGACGACGGGAGCGGGCAGCTCCACCCACTCCAGGCTGAACAGGCTGTCGTGCGCCCGCCGGCCCGCGCCGGCAAGCGCCGTGCCTCCACCGGCCGGACGGCCAGCGAATCGACAGACATGACTGGGGCGCCACGCTCGTCGAGCGCCGCCACGCTCAACGCCGACCCCCCGGCAGTGCTCACCCGTACCCGCAGCGCAGAGGAGCCACTCGCATAACAGCGCACACCGCTCAAGCTGAACAAAATTGCTCCGCGCCCCGCAGCCCCCTCCTCCTCGCCCCCCTGCAGGATGGCCACACCGCCCTGCAGCGCCGCGTCGAACAGCGCGGGGTGGACGCTGAAGCGCGCGGCCTCATCGGCGTGGGCTCGCTCGAGCGCGACCTCGGTGAAGATCTCCTCGCCACGACGCCACGCCGCCCGGATCCCCATGAAAGCCGGCCCGTAAGCAAACCCGACGGCGCTCAGGCGGTCATAGAGCTCCTCGACGTCAACCGGCTCGGCGCCTGCGGGCGGCCACGCCTCAGCCGCCAGCCGCTCGACCACGCTCTGAGCTCGACGTCTGAAGATCCGACGCCAGCACGCCCCTCGCATGGCACGTCCACCCGGCCGGCTCCGAATCGCCCTCCACCGCAGCCTCCTCCTGCGGACGCGAGTGGACCGCGAACGCCCGCTGCCCCGACTCATCGGCCGCCTCCACCAGCAGCTGCAGCTCGGAGGCGCCCCGGCCCTCCAACACAAGCGGCGCCTGGAACGTCAACTCCGCGACCGTCTCACACCCAACCTCCGCGCCCGCGGCGAGCGCCATCTCGGCGAACGCGGTCCCCGGCACGATCACCGTGTCGAGAACCACATGGTCACCCACCCATGGTTGGCTCTCGATCGACACACGGCCCGTGAAGAGCCACTCATCGCGCTCGCCCGCCAACCTCACCGCGGCCACGAGCAGCGGATGCCCGGCGGCGCGCAACCCCGCCGCGGCCAGATCGCCCACGTCCGCCGGCGGCTGGAGCCAGAGACGCTCACGCTGAAACGCGTAGGTCGGCAGATCCACGGCCCGCGCGCCGCGCCCGGCGAACAGCGCCGGCCAGTCAACCCGCACACCGGCGCAGTGAGCCCGCGCCAGGCACGCCAGCAACGTCTCCGCCTCGGGGCGGTCCCCATGCAACGCCGCCACCAGCAGTGCGTCCTCCCCGGCCCGGGGACCCAGGCACTCGTGGACCGTCGCCGCGAGCACCCCATCCGGGCCCAGCTCCAAGAAACGCGTCACACCAGCGGCCTGCAGACTCTCCACGCCCTGCGCGAACCGCACCGCCTCACGCGCATGACGCGCCCAGTACTCCCCACTCGCAAGCTCCCCGTCGGCCGCGAGCCTCCCAGTTACATTCGAGACGATCGGGATCCGCGCGGGCGCATACTCGATCCCCTCCGCGACCTCCCGCAACTCCGCGAGCATCGGCTCCATCAACGGCGAGTGAAACGCATGACTGACACGCAGGCGCTTCGTCCTGCGACCCCGCTCACGCCACCCCGCGTCCCACTCCTCCAGCGCATCCTCCTCACCCGAGAGGACCACCGACCGCGGTCCATTCACAGCGGCGAGCGCAAGCCGGTCGGCATATCCAGCGAGGCCCTCGCGCACCTCCGCCTCCGAAGCCTCCACCGCCAGCATCGCCCCACCCGCCGGCAGCGCACCCATCAACCGGCCCCGAGCCGCAACCAGCCGGCACGCATCCGCCAGCGAAAACATCCCCGCCACACACGCCGCCGACAGCTCCCCGATCGAATGACCGATCAGGAAATCAGGCTCCACGCCAAACGACTCCAGCAGCCTGAAAAGCGCCACCTCCACCGCAAACAACCCCGCCTGCGCGAACTCGGTGCCATCCAGCAACGCCGCCTCAGACGAACCCTCAGCCGCGAACAAAACCTCCCGCAACGGCCGTGGCAAATGCCCATCCAGCTCCCCACACACCTCATCGAGAGCCTCCCCAAACACTGGGAACACCTCACACAGCTCACGACCCATCCCCACCCGCTGCGCACCCTGCCCGGTGAACAGGAACGCGGTCAAGCCCGGACGCGCGACGTCCTCGTGGACGCCCGCGGCAGATTCGCCGCGTGAGAGCGCGCGCAGACTTTCCAGCAGCTCGCTCACGGGTGGCGCCGAGCACCGCGGCGCGACGCTCGAACTGCGTACGGCTCCTCGCCAGCGAGAACGCCACGTCCAGCGGCTCCCACTCGGAGTGCTTTTCGAGGTATGCGTGCAGGCGCGCCGCCTGGGCACGCACCGCCGGCTCGCTCTTGGCCGAGACCAGCCACGGCAACGCCGGCAGCTCGGGAGCGCCCACGGGGGATGGGTCCTCCGCCTGCGCGGGAGCGGGCGGCGCCTCCTCCAGGATCACGTGCGCGTTGGTGCCGCTGATCCCGAACGAGGACACCCCCGCCCGGCGGGCGCTCGCCGCGCGGCCACGGGCCTGCGCCTGCGTGAGCAGCTCGACCGCTCCCGCCGACCAGTCGACGTGCGGGGAGGGCTCCTCGACGTGCAGGGTCGTCGGCAGCCGCTCGTGCGCAGCGCCATCACCATCTTGATCACGCCGCGCGACGCCGGCGGCGGCCTGGGTGTGGCCGATGTTGGACTTGACCGAGCCGAGCCAGCAGCGGGCGGTCGCGGCGGTCGCTGCCCGTAGGTGGCGAGCAGCGCCTGGGCCTCGATCGGGTCGCCCAGCGTGGTGCCCGTGCCGTGCGCCTCGACCGCGTCGACGTCGTCGGCGCAGAGGCCGGCGTCGGCGAGCGCCTGGCGGATCACCCGTTCCTGGGAGGGACCGTTGGGGGCCGTCAGGCCGTTGCTCGCGCCGTCCTGGTTGACCGCGCGAGCCGCGCATCGAGCGCGAGCACCGGGTGGCCGTTGCGCGCGCGCCTCGGAGAGGCGCTCGAGCACGCAGCAGGCCGACGCCCTCGCCGCAGCCCGTGCCGTCGGCGCCTGGCGGCGAACGCCTTGCAGCGCCCGTCGGGCGCCAGGCCGCGCTGGCGGGAGAACTCGACGAAGACGTCCGGGGTCGACGATCACAGTCACGCCGCCGGCCAGCGCCAGCGAGCACTCGCCCTGACGCAGCGCCTGGCAGGCGAGGTGCATCGCCACCAGCGAGGAGGAGCACGCGGTGTCGACCGTGACCGCCGGGCCCTCCAGGCCGAGGATGTAGGCGATGCGGCCGGAGGCGACGCTGCCGGCGGTGCCGTGCTCAGACGTAGCCCCTCGAGCTCGGCGCGGCACCGGCAGCGCGTAGCCGTAGTCGAGTGCATAGCCCGACGAACACGCCGGTCTGCGCTGCCGCGCAGCGACAGCGGGTCGATGCCCGCGCTCCTCGAGCGCCTCCCAGGCGACTTCCAGCAGCAGCCGCTGCTGCGGATCCATCGCCAGCGCCTCGCGCGGGCCGATCCCGAAGAAGCCGCGGTCGAAGTCGCCGGCGTCGTAGACGAAGCCGCCCTTCGCGGGTGTAGCTCGTGCCCGGCGTCGTCGGGGTCGGGGTCGTAGAGCGCGCTCCAGGTCCCAGCCGCGGTCGGTCGGGAACTGCGACCGATCGCGTCGTCGCCCGCGATCAGCAGCTCCCACAGCTCCTCGGGGCGACCGGACGCCCGCCGGGATAGCGGCAGCTCATGCCGACGATCGCGATCGGCTCGCTCGCGCGGGCGTGCAGCAGCTGATTCTCCTGGCGCAGCCGTTCGCGCTCCTTCAGCGAGGCGCGCAGCGCCTCCACGACCTGACTCTCGCCGGCGGCGGGCGTCTCCCGGCTGCGGTCGAGCGCGCTCACGCCTCGCCTCCCGTCTCCTCGGGCGATCCCTCGGCCCCGATCGTCATACGGACCAGGGCGTCGGCGTCCATCGCATCGATCGCGGCGTGATCCTCCGCGGTGGACGAGGACTCTCCGTGCGCGCCGCCCGCAAGCTTCACCAGCTGCTGGTACAGGCCGGCTTCGCGCAGGCGCACGAGCGGAATCGAGGCGAGCAACCCGCGGATCTCCGACTCGCCCGCGCCGGCGCCCTCGCCGGCGCCGGCGGCGGGGATCGCCTTGCTGATCAGGTAGCCGGCGAGCGCCGCGGAGTTGGGGTAGTCGAAGATCAGCGTCGACGGGAGCCGCAGCCCGGTCGCCTGCGCCAGGCGGTTGCGCAGCTCGACCGCGCTCAGCGAGTCGAACCCGAGCTCTTTGAACGCCAGCTGAGCGTCGATCGCCTGCGGCGAATCGTGCCCCAGCACCGAGGCGGCATGGGCGCGCACCAGCTGCCGCACGACCGCCTCGCGCTCGGCCTCCGGCACGCCGGCCAGCTCGCGCGCAAGCGAGCCCGCGGCGCGGCGCTCCCGGCGAGCCGGGTGGCGCACCAGCTCGCGCAGCAGCGCCGGCAGCGCGCCGGCGCCGGCCTGGGCGCGCAGCGCCGCCATGTCCAGCCGCACCGGCGCCACCAGGGAGTGCCGCGCGCCGCTGGCGACCTCGAACAGCTCGGGACCGTTGTCGAACGCGAGCAGCCCCTGGCGCGCGATTCGCGCCCGGTCCGCCTCACCGAGGCCGCCGGTCATGGCGCTCTCCTGCTCCCACCACCCCCACGCGAGCGACTGCCCAGCGAGCCCGCGAGCCTGGCGCGCCTGCGCCAGCGCGTCGAGGAACGCGTTGGCCGCCGCATAGTTGCCCTGCCCCGGACTGCCGAACAGACCGGCCGCCGAGGAGAACAGCACGAACTCGGCTGGTCCCAAGTCCGCCGTCAGCTCGTGCAGATGCAGCGCCCCGTCCACCTTGGGTCGCATCACGCGCTCCACCTGCTCGGCGCTCAGCGACTCCAGCAGACCGTCGTCGATCACGCCCGCCGCGTGAATCACCGAGGCAAGGGGACGCTCGGCGGGGATCGAGGCGATCAGCGCATCGGCCTGATCGCGGTCGGCGACGTCGCACGCCACCACGCGCGCCTCACAGCCAAGCTCGGCCAGCTCGGCCACCAGCTCGCTCGCGCCCTCCACGTCAGCCCCGCCCCGGCTCGCCAGCAGCAGGTGCCTGGCGCCACGCACGGAGGCCAGATGACGCGCCACCAGCGTCCCCAGGCGACCCGTGCCGCCCGTGATCAGCACGGTGCCCTCCGGATCCGGCGGCTGCGGGATCGTGAGCACGATCTTGCCGACGTGACGGGCCTCCCGCATGAAACGAAACGCCTCCACTCCGCGGCGCACATCCCATGTCGCGACCGGCAGATGTGTGAGCACACCACGCTCGAACAGAGCCACGATCTCCCGCAAGATCTCCTGGATCCGCTCCGCACCGGCGTCCTGCGCGTCGAACGCGTGATAGCGCACACCGGGATGCTCGCCGGCGATCCGCTCCCCGTCGCGGATATCCGCCTTGCCCATCTCCAGAAAACGCCCACCCCCCGGCAGCAACCCCAGCGACGCGTCCACGAACTCCCGCGTCAACGAGTTCAAGACGACGTCCACGCCCCTCCCACCGGTGACGCTCAGGAACCTCTCCCTGAACTCCAGATCGCGCGAGGAGCCGGCGTGCTCGGCGTCCAGCCCCAACTCGGCGAGCACCCCAGCCTTCGGCGGGCTCGCGGTCGCAAACACCTCCGCCCCCAGATGGCGCGCGATCTGCAACGCCGCCATGCCGACGCCACCCGCCGCCGCGTGGATCAGCAGCGACTCGCCGCGCTGCAGCCCAGCGAGATCGACGAGCGCGTAGTAGGCCGTCAGGAACGCGATCGGCGCCGCCGCCGCCTGCACGAAGGACCAACCCTCGGGCACGGGGACGACCAGCTCGCGGTCGGTCACCGCGACCGGCCCAAAAGCCTCCTCGATCAGACCCATCACCCGGTCGCCCGGCGCGAGATCGTCCACGTCCTCCCCGACCTCCAGCACCACGCCGGCGCCCTCGTTGCCGATGCCGATCGCCGCCCCGCCCGGCAGCAAACCGAGCGCGACGAACACGTCACGGAAATTCAGCCCAGCTGCGTGCACCGCGATCCGCACCTGGCCGGGGCCCAGCGGCTCATGCGCGCGCGGGCTGGCAAGCAGCGCCAGATCATCGAGCGTGCCGCGCCTGGCCGCGAGATGCCAGCGATCCTCACCCACTGGCGCAAGCAGGGTATTGGAGCCCACCCGCCCTCCCTCCAGGCCCACCAGCCGTGGCGCGTAGGCGCGATCGCCGCGCACCGCCAGCTGCGGCTCCCCGGCCGCGAGCATCCCCAGCCACCCGCCACCGGGGGACGCGCCGTCCTCGGCCTCGGGATCGCGGTCGATGATCAGAAAGCGGCCGGGATGCTCGGATTGGGCGGTCCGCAACAGTCCCCACAGCGGTGCCGTGACGAGGTCGGGCGCCTGTGCCTCGTCGATCGCGACCGCGCCGCCGGTGAGGAGCACCAGCTGGGCATCCGCCAGCTCCGGACGGGCAAGCCACGCCTGCAGCAGCTCGAGCGCCTGCCACGTCCCGGCGCGCGCCGCCTGCGCGATATTCGCTGCGCCGCTCCCCGAGGAGATCGGCGCACCGTTCTGCGCGGAGGGCCGCGCGCCGTGCTCCCCGGCCGCGGCGTGCAGACCGGCGTCAACCACCGGCGCCGTGACGAACACCACCTCGGGCGCCGGCGCGCCGGCCTCGATCGCCTCGATCAGCGCCCCGAGATTCGCATGGCGCTCGCCCTCGATGCCCGCCAGCTCGAGCGTTCCGAGCAGTGCGAAGCGCCGCGGCTGCCCGCCGGCGACGGGTGGAATCGGCGCCTCGACCCACTCCAGCCGGTGCAGCAAGTCGTAGCTGCGACGAGGCGCCCGCGCGAGCAGGCCCGCCTCGAACGGGCGGACCGCGAGCGAGTCCATCGCGAGGGCCAGCTCCCCCACACCATCGAACGCGGCCAGGCTCAACGTGTTGCCCTCGCCGCGCGTGAGACGCACCCGCAGCGAGGAGAGCCCATCACGCCAGAGGCTCACCCCGCTCATCGAGAACGGCAGCGCCTGGCCGTCCGGGCTCAACTCCTCACCCCACTCCAGCAGCCCGGTGTGCAGCGCCGCGTCGAGCAGCGCCGGGTGGATGGCGAACCTCGCCGCGTCGGTGGCGGCGTCCTCGTCCAGCGCGACCTCGGCGTAGATCTCCCCGTTTCTGCGCCATGCCGCCTGGACGCCCTGGAACACCGGGCCGTAGCTGAGCCCGGCCTCGGACAGGCGGTCATAGAGGAACTGGACGTCGAGTTCCTGCGCGCCGGCCGGCGGCCACTGCGACCCCAGCGGCTCTGCGCCCGCTCCGCCCTGCCGCTCGATCGCCGCATCCGCCTCGGGGACCGAAGCCGGGAGACACTCGCCTACGGCGAGCATCCCCCGTTCGGCGAGCATCCCCGTTTCGGCCAACGCGCCGCTCGCGTGCCGCGTCCAGCCGCCGGCCTCACCCTGCCCCAGCCCATCGACGGCCTGCACATGCGGCCGCGAGTAGACGCTCACCTCGCGGCGGCCCTCTCCATCGGTCTCCCCCACGGAGACCTGCAACTGCACCGCCGCGCCCCGTTCGAGCACCAGCGGCGCCTGCAACGTCAACTCCTCCACGCCCTCACAACCAACCTCCCGGCCGGCCGCCAACGCCAGCTCCAGGAACACGGTCCCGGGCAGCAGCGCCGTATCCAACACCGCGTGATCGGACAGCCACGGATGAGTGTCGAGCGAAAGCCGGCCCGTGAACAACCACTCCTCGCCGCCCGCCACCTGTACGGCGGCGCCCAGCAGCGGATGATCCGCAGCCCCCAACCCCATGCCACTGGCATCGCCCGCACCAGCCTTCGGCGCAAGCCAGTAGCGCTCGCGCTGGAACGCGTAGGTCGGCAATTCCACCGGCTGAGCGCCGCGGCCGGCGAAGAACGCCGGCCAGTTGACGGGCACGCCGGCGGTATGCACATGAGCGAGCGCCTTGACGAGCGTCTCCACCTCGCCGCCGCGAGCGCGCTGGGCAGGGACGAACACAGCACGCTCCTGGGCATCCTCGCTCAAACACTCACGGCCCAGCGCGCACAGCACGCCGTCCGGGCCGACCTCGACGAAGCGACTCGCACCGGCGCGCTCCAGCGCAGCGACTCCCTCGGCGAACCGGACCGTCTCGCGCGCGTGACGCACCCAGTACTCGGGTGTGCAAACCACACCGTCAGCGACAAGCTCACCCGTCAGGTTGGAGGCCACCGCGAGCCGCGGCGGGTTGGACGCAAGACCACCCACCACCTCGCCGAACTCCACGAGCATCGGGTCCATCCGCTGCGAATGGAAGGCGTGACTCACACGCAAACGCGTGAGCTTGCGCCCCCGCTCGCGCCACACCCCGCCCAGCTCCTCCACAGCCTCGGCATCACCGGAGACGACAACCGCGCGCGGACCGTTCACCGCCGCGAGCGCCACCCGCGACTCCAGCTCGCCGAAACTCTCCACGACCTCCTCGGCGGAGGCCTCGATCGCGAGCATCGCACCACCCTCGGGCAACGCGCCCATCAGACACCCCCGCGCCGCGACGAGCGCACAGGCATCCGCCAGCGAGAACACACCCGCCAAATGCGCCGCGGCGACCTCGCCGACCGAATGACCGATCAGCAATTCGGGCTTCACACCCCACGCTTCGAGCTGGCCAGCGAGCGCCACCTCGAACGCGAACAAGGCCGCCTGGGTGAGCTCGGTCTCGTCCAACAACGCCGCCTCCGGCGAACCCTCGGCGGCGAACAGCACCTCCCGCAGCGACCGCCCCAAGCGCCGACCAAGCATCTCCCGGCTTCGGTCGAGCTCCACACAAACCTCGTCCAAGACCTCCCTGAAGCGAGGCAGAGCCTCATAGAGCCCGGCACCCATACCCGCCCGCTGAGACCCCTGGCCGGTGAACATGAACGCCACCCGGCCACCGACGACCCTGCCCTCCACGACGCCGCCCGCAGGCTCCCCACGCGACAGCGCAGCCAACCCGGCGAGCAGCCCATCACGATCCGGCGCCACAACCGCCGCACGCCACTCGTGCTGCGCCCGCGCAGTAGCCAACGAAAACGCCACATCGAGCAGCTCGAGCTCCGAGCGCGACTCCAGGTGCGCGCGCAAACGCTCCGCCTGGGCCCGCAACGCCGCCTCGCTGCGCCCAGACACCAGCCAGGGCACGAAGCCAAGCGCCGGCATCCGACGATCCTGCCCACCCCCGAGCGCAAGCAGTCCCGCGGCCGGCCGGGGGGGCTCCTCCAGAATCACATGCGCGTTCGTGCCGCTGATCCCGAACGACGAGACACCCGCACGCCGCACACGCTCGCCCGCAGGCCACTCCCGCGGCTCGGTCAGCAACTCGACATCGCCAGCCGACCAATCCACATGCGGCGTCGGCGCATCCACGTGCAACGTCCGCGGCAGCAGCCCATGCTCGAACGCCTTCACCATCTTGATCACACCAGCCACACCCGCCGCCGCCTGCGAATGGCCGATATTCGACTTGATCGACCCCAGCCACAGCGGACCCGCCTCCCGCTCCTGCCCATAGGTCGCCAGCAGCGCCTGCGCCTCGATCGGATCGCCCAAAGTCGTTCCCGTGCCATGAGCCTCGACCACATCGATCTCGGCCGCGGAGAGCCCCGCCTCGGCGAGCGCCCGGCGGATCACCCGCTCCTGCGACGGACCGCTGGGCGCGGTCAGCCCGTTGCTGGCACCGTCCTGGTTGACCGCGCTGCCGCGCACCACCGCGAGCACCCGATGCCCCAGCCGCTGCGCATCCGACAAACGCTCCAACACCACCAGGCCGGCGCCGTCTCCGCCGCCCAAGCCGTCGGCGCTTGCGGCGAACGACTTGCACCTTCCGTCCGCCGCCAGTCCGCGCTGACGCCTGAACTCGATCAGCATCGCCGACGTTGCCAGCAGCGTCACGCCGCCCGCCAGCGCCAGCGAGCACTCCCCATTGCGTACCGCCTGGCACGCCAAGTGCAGCGCCACCAGCGAGGACGAGCACGCCGTGTTGACCGACACCGCCGGACCCTCGAACCCAAACGTATACGCCACCCGGCCCGACAGGACGCTGCCCAGATAATCCGTCAGGCGAAAACCATCTCTCTCATTCGCGTCGGCATCATGCAGCGAGAGGTAGTCCTGCATGCTCGTCCCGGCGAACACCCCGGTCTGGCTGCCCCGGAGCATGGTGGGGTCGATCCCCGCGTCTTCCAGGGCTTCCCAGGTGATTTCCAGCAGCAGTCGCTGCTGGGGGTCCATCCCCAGCGCCTCGCGCGGGCTGATGCCGAAGAAGCCCGTGTCGAAGTCGGCCGCGTCGTAGATGAACCCGCCTTCGTTCGTGTAGCCCTTCTCCGATCGACCGGGATCCGATCCATACAGCTTTTCGAGGTTCCAGCCGCGGTCGGTGGGGAAGGCGGATATTGCGTCTCTGCCTTGCGCTACGAGCTCCCATAGCTCTTGCGGGGCGCGCACGCCGCCGGGGTAGCGGCAGCTCATGCCAACGATTGCGATGCGATCGTCGCCACTGGCTCTGCGAACCACCACGTCAGCGCTCTCGGCGCCGCGCCGGTCGCCCTGGGCGAGCGCGCGTAGGAGCTTGGCGACGGCGTGGCAGTTGGGGTGGTCGAATACGAGGGTGGCGGGCAGTCGCAGCCCGGTTGCGCGCATCAGCCGGTTGCGGAGCTCGACGGCGCTGAGTGAGTCGAATCCGAGGTCTTTGAAGGCGCGCTCGGGGTTGACTTCCTCGGGGCTGCCGTGCCCGAGCACTCCCGCGACCTGGGTGCGCACGACCTCGAGTGTCACTGTGTCCCACTCGCTCTCCGGGATGCCTGCCAGGCGCCGCGCCAGGGAGCCGCCGGCGCCGGCGGCGCGCTCCCGGCGCGCCGATACCCGCACCAGGCCGCCCAGCAGCGCCGGTAGGGCGCCCAGCTGCTCCTGGGCGCGCAGCCTCGAGCGGTCCAGGCGGACCGTCACGAGCAGCGCGTCTCCGACGCTTCTCGCGCTGTCGAGGAGCTCGAGACCCTGCTCCGCGGAGAGCGCGGCGACCCCCATACGCTCGATCCGCGCTCTGCCTGTCTCGCCGAGACCGCTGGTCATGGCGCTCTCCTGCTCCCACATCCCCCACGCCAGCGACTGAGCCGGCAGGCCTTCCGCCCGGCGGGCCTGCGCGAGCGCGTCCAGGAACGCGTTGGCGGCCGTGTAGTTACCCTGCCCCGCGCCGCCGAACAGGCCGGCGGCCGAGGAGAACAACACGAACTCGGCGAGATCCATGCCCGCGGTCAGCTCATGCAGGTTCAGCGCCGCGTTGACCTTCGGGCGCATCACGCGCTCGACCCGCTCCGCCGTCAGCGACTCGATCACGCCATCGTCGAGCACCCCGGCGCCATGGATCACGGCGGTCAACGGGCGCTCCGCCGGGATCGCATCCAGCAGCGCCTTCAGCGCCATGCGATCGGCGGCATCGCACGCCACGACCTCCGCTTCGCAGCCGTGCTCGGCCAACTCGGCCGCCAACTGCTCGGCGCCGGGGGCGCCGGGCCCGCTGCGGCTCGCCAGCAGCAGATGCCTGGCGTTGTGATGGGCGGCGAGATGACGCGCGACGAGCCTACCAAGGCCGCCCGTGCCGCCCGTGATCAGGACCGTGCCCTCCGGGTCCAGCGGCCGAGGGACCGTGAGCACGATCTTGCCGACGTGGCGCGCCTCGCGCATAAACCGGAACGCCTCCGCCCCACGCCGCACATCCCACGTAGCGATCGGCGAGTGCCTCAGCACACCCTGCTCGAACAGACCCACGATCTCCCGCAGCATCTCCTGGGTCCGCTCGGGGCCGAGATCGGTCGCGGTAAACGCGCGGTAGCGCACACCCGGGTGCTCCCGCGCGATGAGCTCCCCGTCACGAATATCCGCCTTGCCCATCTCCAGAAAACGCCCGCCCCGGGGCAGCAGACCCAACGACGCGTCCACAAACTCCCGCGTCAACGAGTTCAAGACGACGTCCACACCCCTGCCGCCCGTCACCTCCAAGAACTTCTCCGCGAACTCGAGATCGCGCGAAGAGGCGATGTGCTCCTCATCGAGACCAAGCCCGGCAAGCACACCCGCCTTCCCCGGGCTCGCGGTCGCGAACACCTCGACACCGAGATGACGAGCGAGCTGCAACGCCGCCATCCCCACACCACCCGCCGCCGAGTGCACCAGCAACGACTCACCACTCTGCATACCCGCCAAATCGACAAGCCCGCAGTAAGCCGTCAGGAACACGACCGGCACCGACGCGGCCCGCATGAACGACCACCCCTTGGGCATCCGCACTACAGATGCACGCTCAGTCACCGCGACCGGCCCAAACGCATCGTTCATCAACCCCATCACCCGGTCACCCGGCGCGAGATCGCTCACACCCTCCCCAACCTCCAACACCACACCCGCGCCCTCACTGCCGATCACCGACTCGCCGGGCATGAACCCAAGTGACACGAACACATCGCGGAAATTCAACCCAGCCGCACGCACCCCCACACGCACCTGCCCCACACCCAGCGGCTCCCACACACCCGGGCTCTCGACCAACGCCAAGTCATCGAGCGTCCCGCCACGTCCACTCCCCAAATGCCACCCGCTCTCCCCCGCGGGCGCCCGCAACAACTCCCCACCGTCCAACCCCACCAGCCGCGGCACGAGCACCCGGCCGCCACGCACCACCAGCTGCGACTCCCCGACATCCAACAAGCCCAGCCAGTCAACACCACCACCAGCCGAACCCGAGCCACCAGCCAAGCCACCATCGACAACACCACCCACAAGATCAGAGCCACCGACCCGACCCAAGCCGCCAACCCCACCAGAGCCAACATCGACGACCACGAAGCGGTCCGGGTGCTCGGCCTGCGCGCTGCGCAGCAAACCCGACACCGTGGCGCCCGCCAGATCCGGAACCTCGCCCGCTCCCACCGCTACCGCGCCACCGGTCAACAACACCAGCCGCGCACCCCCCAACACCGACGCAGCCAGCCACTCCTGCAACAACCCAAGCGACCGCTGCACATCCACGCGCGCCGCCGCCGCGACGTCCGTGCCACCAGCGTCGATCGGCGCCGCGGCGAACACCACATCCGGCGCCGGAGCGCCGTCCTCGACCTCCCGGACGAGCCGCGCGAGATCCTCACAACGCTCGCCCTCGACACCGGCCAACTCGAGATCGCCGAGCAGCACACAACGAAGCGGCCCACCCCCCTCGACCACGGGCACAAGATCGCGATCGGGAACCTCGACCCACTCCACCCGATGCAACGGCGCGGACGCGCCGCTCGCCGGCGCGCCAGCACCCAGCTGGCGCGCCTCGAGCGGCCGCAACGCGAGGGAGCCCAACGACAGCACAAGCTCG
This sequence comes from uncultured Solirubrobacterales bacterium, assembly GCA_963813765.1. Classification (GTDB taxonomy): domain Bacteria; phylum Actinomycetota; class Thermoleophilia; order Solirubrobacterales; family Solirubrobacteraceae; genus Palsa-744. The sequence continues at coordinate 250,177 of CAWFAB010000004.1, read as the reverse complement.
CCCGCCTCGTCGAACGCGGCCACGGTCATCTCGCCGCCCTCGCCACGCGCGAGACGGACCCGCAAAGAGGACACACCCCCCCGCCGCAAGCTCACCTCACCCAGCGAGAACGGCAGCACCACACCACCAAGATCAGACCCATCCTCCCCATCCAGCAGGAACAAGCTGTGCAGCGCCGCGTCCAAAAGCGCGGGGTGGACACCGAACCTGCCGGCCTCAGCCGCGGCGTCTTCCCCGAGAGCCACCTCGGCGTAAACCTCCCCATCCCCGCGCCACGCCGCCCGCACACCCTGGAACACCGGGCCATAGCCATACCCAGCCTCCGCCAGCCGCTCATACAGGAACTCGACATCAAGCTCCCGGGCGCCCTCCGGCGGCCACGACGACCCCAACCCCGGTGCGTCCACAGTCGCGTCGGGCTCGGGCAGCAGCGAACCGCTCGCGTGCCGTACCCAGCCACCACCCTCCGGTTGCTCCCCCCCATCGGCATCCTCAGCCTGCGCCTGCGCACGGGAGTAGACGCTCACCTGACGACGGCCATCCCCATCGGGCTCCCCCAGCGACACCTGCAACTGCACCGCCGCCCCAGCCGCGAGGACCAGCGGCACTTCGAGCGTCAACTCCTCGACCACCTCACAGCCAACCTCCCGTCCCGCCGCCAGCACCAGCTCCAAGAACCCCGTGCCCGGCAGCAACACCGTACCCAGCGCCGCGTGATCGGCAAGCCACGCATGGGTATCGAGCGAGAGCCGGCCCGTGAACAACCACCCCTCACCACCCGCGACCTGCACCGCCGCACCCAGCAACGGATGATCAGACACACCCAGCCCAGCGCCCCTCACATCCCCAACACCCACCCCCGGCGCCACCCAGTAACGCTGACGCTGGAACGGGTACGTCGGCAGCGCCACCCGCCCAACACCACCACCGCCACAAACCGCGCCCCAATCGACCCCCACACCACGCACCCACACCTCCGCAAGCGAACGCACGAACCGCTCGACACCACCCTCCCCACGCCGCAGCGAACCGACCACCACACCCTCACCAGGATCCCCAAGCACACACTCGACCGTCTCCTGCACCCCAAACGTCAACACCGGATGCGGACTCACCTCGATAAACGCCCGCCGACCCTCCCCAACAAGCAGCCGCGTCGCCCGCTCCACTGCACAGGCTCCCGCATATTGCGATACCAATACTCCGCATCCAACTCCGCCGTATCCAAAAACCCACCCGTCACCGTCGAGAAAAACGGAACATCCCCCGAACGCGGCGCGATCCCCTCGAGCGCCGCCAACAACTCCTCCCGCAACGACTCAGCCTGACGAGAATGCGTAGCAACCGTCGCCGGCACCAGCCGCGCCCGCACACCATCACCCTCAAGCTCCGCGAGCAACTCCTGCAACGACTCCAAGTCACCAGCAACCGCCGTCGAGGAAGGCCCATTCACAGCCGACACCACAAGCCGATCGCCCCACCGCTCCAAACGCTCACACAACTCCCGCTCACCAAGCCCAACCGACACGATCCCGCCCCTACCAACCAAACCGACCAGCAACCCGCTTCGAAGCGCGACCAGCCGTGCCGCATCCTCCAGCGACAAACCACCCGCCACATACGCCGCCGCGATCTCCCCCTGCGAATGCCCCACAACCACACCCGGCTCCACACCACACGCACGCCACAACGCCGCAAGCGACACGATCACCGCAAACAACACCGGCTGCACCACATCAATCCGCTCCAACGACGGCGCACCCCCCTCACCACGCAACACCCCCTCCAACGACCAACCCACATAAGGCGCCAACGCCTCACCACACAACCCCATCTGCTCAGCAAACACCGGCGCCGAACCAAGCAACTCAACCGCCATACCCACCCACTGCGAACCCTGCCCCGGAAACACAAACACCGGCCCATGACCCCCCCCACCAACCACACCCCCAACAACACCATCACCCAACTCCCCCACCGCAAGCGCCCCCAAACCCTCCAACAACGACGCGCGATCCCCGCCCAACACCACAGCCCGATCCTCCAACACCGCCCGGCCCGCCAGCGAAAACGCCACATCGCGCAGGTCGGCGCCCTCCATGCCCGAGGAGCTGGCCTCCGGGCGCTCCAGCAAAAACTCCCGCAGCCGCTCCGCCTGACCGTGAAGCGCGCCCTCGCCCCGACCCGACACCACCAAGGGCACCACACCACCACCCAACACGCCACCACCAGATGCGACCTGCACGTCAACACCGCCGTCCGGCACCCGCGGCGGCTCTTCCAAGATCACATGCGCATTCGTGCCGCTGGCGCCAAACGAGGACACCCCCACGCGCCGCGGGCGCTCGCCTGCAGGCCACTCTCGCGGCTCGGTCAGCAACTCCACCTCGCCGGCCGACCAATCCACATGCGGCGTCGGCGCGTCCACATGCAACGTCCGCGGCAGCAACCCCTGCTCGAACGCCTTCACCATCTTGATCACACCGGCCACACCCGCCGCCGCCTGCGAATGACCGATATTCGACTTGATCGACCCCAACCACAGCCGGCCGGCCTCCCGCCCCTGCCCATACGTCGCCAGCAGCGCCTGCGCCTCGATCGGATCGCCCAACGTCGTACCCGTACCGTGCGCCTCCACTGCATCCACCTCGCTCGGCGAGAGACCCGCCTCGGCGAGCGCGGCGCGGATCACCCGCTCCTGCGACGGGCCGTTGGGCGCCGTCAGGCCGTTGCTGGCGCCATCCTGGTTGACCGCGCTGCCACGCACCACGGCGAGCACCCGGTGGCCGAGCCGCCGCGCGTCGGAGAGGCGCTCCAGCACCAGCAGACCGGCCCCTCGGAAAAGCCGGTTCCGTCGGCGCAGGCCGCAAACGACTTGCACCGTCCGTTACTCGCCAATCCCCGCTGGCGGCTGAACCCGACGTAGAGCCTCGGATTGGACATCACCGTCACGCCGCCGGCCAGCGCCAGCGCGCACTCGCCCTGGCGCACCGCCTGGCATGCCAGGTGCAGCGCCACCAGCGACGACGAGCAGGCCGTATCGACCGATACGGCGGGACCCTCGAACCCGAACGTGTAGGCCACTCGGCCCGACACCACGCTCCCCGTCGAGCCGAACAGATAACCCTCCGACTCTGCGCTCTCCGGGCCCGAGCCCCCGGCCATCCCGTAATCGCCGTAGATGACGCCGGCGAACACGCCGGTCTGGCTGCCCCGCAGCGATGCGGGGTCGATGCCGGCGTCTTCCAGCGCATCCCACGTGGCTTCCAGCAGCAGCCGCTGCTGCGGGTCCATCGCCCGGGCCTCACGCGGACTGATGTTGAAGAAGCCCGCATCGAACTCGCCCGCGTCATGGAGAAACCCACCATCACGCGCATAGCTCGTACCCGGATGATCGGGATCGGGGTCGTACAACCTCTCCAGATCCCAGCCACGATCGGCGGGGAACCCGGAAATCGCATCCCTGCCCTCCGCGACCAGCTCCCACAGCTCCTGCGGGGTGGCGACCCCGCCCGGATAACGACAGCTCATCCCGACGATCGCAATTGGCTCACCGGCGCTCGCGCCCCTGCGCGCCGTCACCCCAACGCTGCGCTCCTGGCCCTCCACGCGCGAGCGCAGCAGCCGCGCGACCACCGCGCAGCTTGGATGATCGAACACCAGCGTCGCCGGCAGCCGCAGGCCGGTCACCCGGGTCAACCGATTGCGCAACTCCACCGCGCTCAACGAATCGAACCCGAGCTCTTTGAACGCCCGTTCGGGATCGACCGCCCCGGGAGACTCGTGCCCGAGCACGGCGGCAGCCTGGCCGCGCACGACCTCCAGGATCACCGCGTCCCACTCGCCGGTCGGGACGCCCGCCAGACGCCGCGCCAGCGAGCCGCCGCCGCGCTCCCGCCGTGCCGGCACCCGCACGAGGCCGCTCAGCACCGGCGGCAGCACACCCACGCGCGCCAGCGCGCGCAGCGCCGCACGGTCAAAGCGCGCCGCCACCAGCAGCGCCTCGCCGGCGCCCCTACCGCTGTCGAACAGCCTCAGGGCCTGCTCGGAGGAGAGCGCGGCGATTCCCTGGCGGGCAATCCTTGCCCGGTCGGCATCGCCAAGACCACCGGTCAGGCCGCTCGCCTGATCCCACAGCCCCCATGCGAGCGACACGCCGGCCTGCCCCTGCGCCCGCCGCATCTGCGCCAGCGCATCCAGGAACGCGTTCGCCGCCGCATAGTTACCCTGCCCCGCGCCACCCAGCACCCCCGCGCCCGAGGAGAACAACACGAACTCCGAGAGCCCGAGTCCCTCGGTGAGCTCGTGCAGGTGAAGCGCCGCATCCACCTTCGGGCGCATCGCCTCGTCCACCTGCTCGGCCGTCAGGGACTCGATCGTCCCGTCCCGCACCGCGCCGGCGGCGTGAATCACAGCAGTCAGCGGGCGCTCCGGCGAAACCGACTCGATCAGTTCCCGGACCTGGTCTCGCACGCAGACGTCGCACGTCACGATGCTCGCTTCGCAACCAAGCTCGGCGAGCTCATCCAGGAGCTCACTCGCACCCTCGGCCTCCACGCCGCGACGGCTCGCCAGCAGCAGGTGTCGAGCCCCGTGCTCGCTCGCCAGGTGGCGGGCCACAAGGGCGCCCAGGGTCCCGGTGCCGCCTGTGATCAGCACCGTGCCGCTCTCGTCGAGCGCGGGAGCCGCCGGCGCCGTCGCCGCGATCGGCTCGAGCCGCGGCACGTACACGCGGCCCCCCCTGACGGCCAGCTGCGGCTCGTCAACCGCCAGCAGCTCCGCCCAGCCGAGCGCCCTCCCACCGGCAGCGCGCTCGGTCTCCTCGGAGTCGCCCGACCCGGGCCCGGAGGGTTCGACGTCGATGACCAGGGAAGCGGTCTGGATGCTCGGACTGGGCGCTGCGGAGCAATCCCCACACCGACGCAGCGGCAAGGTCGGGTACTTCGCCCTCCTCTACGGCAACCGCGCCCGTGGTGCAAAACACCAGCCGCGAGTCCACCAGCGCCGGCTGCGCCGGCCACGCCTGCAACAGCTCAAGGATCCCCTTCACGCCTGCGCGCGTGGCCCCGGCGAGCCCCTCCGCGGCGGCGTCCGCCAACACGGACACGAACACCGCATCAGGCGCCGGCGCGCCATCCGCGATCGCCCGCACGAGCTCCGTCAGATCCGCATACCGCTCGCCGCCGCCCGGTGCGTGCATCGGCGCCCCGTGATCGCCGAGCATCGCCAGGCTGGGCTGCGCGGTGGAAACAGCGGGCACAGGCACCTCAACCCACACGCTCCTGAGCAACGAGCCACCCTCGTCCCGGGCACCACCCAACTGGCCCGCCTCGAGCGGCCGGAACGCGAGCGAACCGATCGACAGCACGCGCTCCCCCGCCTCATCGAACGCGGCCGCGGTCATCTCGCTGCCCTCGCCACGCGTCAGACAGACTCGCAGCGAGGACACACCCTCCCGCCACAAGCTCACCCCGCCCAGCGAGAACGGCAGCACCACACCACCAAGATCGGACCCATCGGTCCCACCAAGCAAATACAAGCCATGCAGCGCCGCGTCCAGAAGCGCGGGGTGGATGCCGTACCCGCCGGCCTCGGCGGCGGCGTCTTCGCCGAGGGCCACCTCCGCGTAGATCTCCCCGTCCCTGCGCCACGCCGCACGGATACCCTGGAACACCGGGCCATAGCTGAACCCGGCCTCCGCCAGCCGGTCATACAAGAACTCGACATCCAGCTCCTCACACCCCGCCGGCGGCCACTGAGATCCCAAGCTCTGCGCATCCGATCCACCCGCCCGCGCAACCGCCTCCAAGTCAGCGAGCGTCCCGCTCGCATGCCGCGTCCAACCCCCAGCCTCATCCTCCCGGCCGTCTCCGGTCTGCGCCTGCGCCCGCGAGTAAACGCTCACCTCACGACGCCCATCCCCATCAGGCTCACCAACCGCTACCTGCAACTGCACCGCACCGTCCGGGATGAGCACCAGCGGCGCCTGCAGCGTCAACTCCTCAACCCCCCCACAGCCAACCGCACGCCCCGCCGCCAGCACCAGCTCCAGGAAACCGGTGCCCGGCAGCAGCACCGTGTCCAGCACCGCGTGGTCGGCAAGCCACGGGTGCGTATCGAGCGACAGCCGGCCCGTGAACAACCACCCCTCACCACCCGCCAGCTGCACCGCCGCACCCAACAGCGGATGATCCGCGGACCCCAACCCCATGCCGCCGGCATCGCCCACACCCACCCTCGGCGCAAGCCAGTAACGCTCGCGCTGGAAGGTGTACCGCGGCAGATCGACCCGCCGCGCGCCGCTGCCCGCGAAGAAACCCCGCCAGTCGACCGGCGCACCGCACACCCACGCCTCCGCAAGCGAGTACACGAACCGTTCGAAGCCGCCATCGTCGCGCCGCAGCGAGCCGACCACACCGACACGCTCATCGACCCCGAGATCCTCAAGCGTCTCCCCCACCGCGGTGGCCAACACCGGATGCGGACTCACCTCAATGAACGCACACGCATCCCCCGCCAGCGCGCGCACCGCCTCCTCGAACCGCACCCGCTCACGCAGGCTCCGGTACCAGTAGCCCCCATCGAGCTCCGCGGTGTCAAGCAACCCACCCGTCGCGGTCGAGAAAAACGGCACACCACACGACACCGGCTCAATCTCCCCAAGCGCCTCGATCAACTCCTCACGCAACTCCTCGACCGCCGCCGAATGCGACGCATAATCAACCGCCACCCGCCGCGCCCACACACCATCCTTCTCACACGCAGCCAAAAGCTCATCCAACGCCCCCGCCTCACCCGACACAACCACCGCCGACGGACCATTCACGGCCGCCACACCCACACGCCCACCCCAACGCTCGATCCGCTCCTGCACACCCTCAACATCGAGCGCCACACTCACCATCCCACCACGACCAGCCAACACCTCACCCAACAAACGGCTGCGCAACACCACCACCCGCGCCGCATCCTCCAAAGACAAGCCACCCGCCACACACGCAGCCGCGATCTCACCCTGCGAATGCCCAACCACCACCGAGGGCTCGACGCCGAATGAGCGCCACAACCCGGCCAATGCCACCATCACCGCAAACGACACCGGCTGCACCACATCCACCCGATCGAGCCTCGGCGCACCCTCCACACCACGCAACACGTCCTCGATCCGCCAATCCACCAGCCCTTCAAACGCCCGCCCACACGCCTTCAGGGAAGCCCTGAACACCTCCGAGGAATCCAGCAGCGGGGCCGCCATCCCCTCCCACTGCGCGCCCTGCCCCGGAAACACGAACACCGGCCTCCCACCACGCGCGACACCCCGCACGACCCCCTCACCCGCCTCACCACCGGCCAACACACCCAACCCCTCCAACAACCCCCCACGCCCACGACCCAACACCACACCACGATCCTCAAGCACCGCCCGACCCGCCAACGAAAACGCCACATCCAACAAGCCGGCATCCTCATCCAACTCCGGGCGCCCCAACAGGAGCTCACGCAGCCGCCCCGCCTGACCACGCAGCGCCCCCTCACCCCGACCCGACACCACCAACGGCACCACACCATCACCCCACACACCACCACCAGACGCGACAGACTCAACACCAGCAGCAGCCGACGCGCCAACCTCGAACCCAGAGAGCCCCGTCGAGGCCGGCACGGCCACCCCCGCGGGCGCCGGCACTCGCGGCGGCTCCTCCAACACGACATGCACGTTCGTGCCGCTGATCCCGAACGACGACACACCCGCACGCCGCACACGCCCACCCGCGGGCCACTCCCGCGGCTCGGTCAGCAACTCAACCTCACCAGCCGACCAGTCCACGTGCGGCGTCGGGGCATCCACATGCAACGTCCGCGGCAGCAGCCCATGCTCGAACGCCTTCACCATCTTGATCACACCGGCCACACCCGCCGCCGCCTGGGAATGACCGATATTCGACTTGATCGACCCCAACCACAACGGGCCACTCGTACGCTCCTGCCCATAGGCAGCGATCACCGCCTGCGCCTCGATCGGATCGCCCAGAGTGGTACCCGTACCATGCGCCTCCACCACATCCACCTCACCAGGCGAAACCCCCGCCTCAACAAGCGCCCGCCGGATCACCCGCTCCTGCGACGGACCATTCGGCGCCGACAAACCGTTGCTGGCGCCATCCTGGTTGACGGCGCTCCCACGCACCACCGCCAGCACCCGATGCCCCAACCGCCGCGCATCCGAGAGCCGCTCCAACACCACCAGGCCGGCGCCATCCGCGGCACTGGCGCCGTCGGCGCAGGCCGCGAACGGCTTGCACCTCGAATCCGCCGCCGACCCGCTCTGAAGACTGAAGTCGATCAGCATCGCCGGGCTCGCCATCACCATCACACCGCCCGCCAGCGCCAGCGAGCACTCCCCGTTACGCACCGCCTGGCACGCCAGGTGCAGCGCCACCAGCGAAGATGAGCACGCCGTGTCCACCGACATCGCCGGACCCTCGAACCCGAACGTATACGCCACCCTGCCCGACAGGACGCTGCTCAGATAACCGGTCAGACGGAAACCATCGCTCTCGTCCGCTCGGGTGTCCTGCGGTGACATGTAATCCTGCAGGCTGGTTCCCGCGAACACGCCAGTCTGGCTGCCCCGGAGTGTGGCGGGGTCGATCCCCGCGTCTTCCAGGGCCTCCCAGGTGATTTCCAGCAGCAGCCGCTGCTGCGGATCCATCCCCAGCGCCTCGCGCGGGCTGATGCCGAAGAAGCCCGCGTCGAAGTCGGCCGCGTCGTGGATGAACCCGCCTTCACGGGTGCTGCTCGTGCCCGGGTGCTCGGGGTTGGGGTCGTAGAGCCCCTCCAGGTCCCAGCCGCGATCCACCGGGAAGGCGGATATCGCATCGCCGCCCTGCGCGACCAGCTCCCACAGCTCTTGCGGGGTGCGGGCGGGCCCTGGATATCTACAGCTCATCCCCACAATCGCGACGGGCTCGTAGGTGCTTTCCCCGCGAACCACCACATCGCTGCGCTCGCCGCTCTCGGCGCCGCGCCGGTCGCCCTGGGCGAGCGTGCGTAGGAGTTTTGCGACGGCGTGGCAGTTGGGGTGGTCGAATATGAGGGTGGTGGGTAGCCGTAGGCCGGTTGCTCGCCCGAGTCTGTTGCGAAGCTCGACCGCGCTGAGCGAGTCGAATCCGAGATCTTTGAAGGCGCGCTCGGGGTCCACGCCGGTGGGCGAGTCGTGCCCCAACACTCCCGCGACCTGGGTCAGTACGACCTGCAGGGTCAGCGTGTCCCACTCGCTTTCCGGGGCGCCCGCCAGGCGCCGTGCCAAGGAGCCACCGGCGCCGGCGGGGCGCTCCCGGCGCGCCGACACTCCCACCAAGCCCCCCAGCAGCGCCGGCAGGACGCCCAGCCGTGCCTGAGCTTGCAGCCCTGAACGGTCGAGGCGGGCCGTCACAAGCAGCGTGTCTCCGGCGTCCCTGGCGCTGTCGAGGAGCTCGAGACCCTGCTCGGCGGAGAGCGGGGCGACGCCCAGGCGTTCCAGCCGCGCCCTGCCGGCCTGCCCGAGACCGCTGGTCATGGCGCTCTCCTGCTCCCACAGGCCCCACGCCAGCGACTGGCACGCCAGACCTTTCGCTCGGCGGGCCTGCGCGAGCGCATCCATGAACGCGTTGGCGGCCGCATAGTTACCCTGCCCCGCCCCGCTGAACAGACCGGCGGCCGAGGAGAACAACACGAACTCGGAAAGCTCCATGCCCTCAGTCAGCTCGTGCAGGTTCAGCGCCGCGTTCACCTTCGGGCGCATCACGCGCTCGACCCGCTCGGCTGTCAGCGACGCGATAACACCATCGTCGAGCACCCCGGCGCTGTGGATCACCGCGGTCAACGGGCGCTCCGCCGGCACCTTCTCCAGCAGGCCCTCGAGCGCCTGGCGGTCGGCCACATCGCACGCCACGACCTCCGCTTTGCAGCCGTGCTCGGCCAACTCGGCCATCAACTGGTCCGCGCCCTGGGCGCCGGGTCCCGTGCGGCTCGCCAGCAGCAGATGCCGGGCGTTGTGACGAGCAGCGAGATGGCGTGCGACGAGCGCACCAAGACCACTCGTACCACCCGTGATTAGCACCGTCCCCTCGGGGTCCAGAGGCTGGGGGACCGTGAGCACGATCTTGCCGACATGGCGCGCCTCCCGCATGAACCGGAATGCCTCGACCCCACGACGCACATCCCACGTGGCGATCGGCAGATGCGTAAACACACCCCGCTCGAACAGACCGACGACCTCCCTGAGTATCTCCTGGGTCCGCTCAGGGCCGGCCTCGTACGCGGTGAACGCGCGGTAGCGCACACCCGGGTGCTCCCGCGCAACCTGCTCCCCATCGCGAATATCAGCTTTACCCATCTCGATGAAGCGCCCACCCCGCGGTAGCAAACCAAGCGACGCATCGACGCTCTCCTGCGTCAACGAATTCAGCACGACGTCCACGCCCTCGCCGCCGGTGGCGCGCAGGAACCGCTGTTCGAACTCCACATCGCGCGAGGATCCGATGTGCTCCTCATCAAGACCAAGCCCCGCAAGCACACCCGCCTTCGCCGGGCTGGCGGTCGCGAACACCTCCACACCAAGATGACGCGCTATCTGCAACGCCGCCATGCCGACGCCACCCGCCGCCGCATGCACCAGCAACGACTCACCACGCTGAAGACCAGCCAAATCGACAAGCCCATAATAAGCCGTCAAGAACACAATCGAGACCGACGCGGCCTCAACGAACGACCAGCCCTCAGGCATCGGCACGACATGCTCACGCACAGTCACAGCCACCGGCCCAAACGCATCATCCATCAACCCCATCACCCGGTCACCCGGTACGAGATCGCTCACACCCTCGCCAACCTCCAACACCACCCCCGCACCCTCACTGCCAATCATCGCCTCCCCAGGCAAAAACCCAAGCGCCACAAACACATCGCGGAAATTCAACCCAGCCGCACGCATCCCAACACGCACCTGCCCCACACCAAGCGGCTCCCACGCGCCGGGATTCCCAACCAACGCCAAATCATCAAGCGTCCCACCAGGCCCACTCCGCAGACACCACCGACCCTCCCCAACTGGCGCCCGCAACAACCCTCCACCACCCAACGCCGCCAGCCGCGGCACAAACACCCGACCACCACGCACCACCAACTGCGACTCCCCAACACCCAGCAGACCCAACCAATCGACACCACCACCGGCAGCACCCAAACCGTTAGCCAAACCAGCATCGATAATCACAAAACGATCCGGGTGCTCAGCCTGCGCGCTACGCAGCAAACCCCACACCGATGCACCCACAAGATCCGGAACCTCACCCTCCCCCACCGCAACCGCACCACCAGTCAACAACACCAGCCGCGCATCCCCCAGCACCGACGCCGCCAGCCATTCCTGCAACAGCAGGAGCGTCCGCTGCACACCCTCACGCGCAGCCAACCCCACATCCCCAACCTCACCACCAACCGGCGCCACAGCAAACACCACATCGGGCGCCGGCGCACCCCCCTCCACCAACCCCACCAGCTCCCCAAGATCAGCACGGCACTCACCCTCCACACCCCCGAGCTCGAGCCCACCCAACAACACACAACGAAGCGACCCGCCCTCGACCACGGACACATCACGATCACGCAGCTCAACCCACTCCACCCGATGCAGCGAATCACCACCACCCACCAGACGCCCACCACCCAACTGACCCGCCTGCAGCGGTCGGAGCGCAAGCGAACCGATCGACAGCACAAGCTCCCCGGTCTCGTCGAACGCGGCTGCGGTCATCTCGCTGCCCTCACCGCGCGCCAGACAGACCCGCAGCGAGGACACACCCTCCCGCCGCAAGCTCACCCCACCCAGCGAGAACGGCAGCACCACACCACCAAGATCAGACCCGTCAGCCCCACCCAGCAAATACACGCCATGCAACGCCGCGTCCAGCAACGCGGGATGGACCCCGAACCGCGAGGCTTCCTCGGCGGCGCCCTCCTCGAGTGCGACCTCGGCGTAGATCTCGCCCTCCCTGCGCCACGCCGCACGGACACCCTGGAACACCGGGCCATAGCTGAACCCAGCCTCCGACAGGCGGTCATACAAAAACTCGACATCGAGCCCCTCGGCACCCGCGGGCGGCCACTGCGACCCCAGCGGCTCTGCGCCCGCCCCGCCCTGCCGCTCGATCGCCGCATCCGTGTCCGCGAGCACCCCGCTCGCATGCCGCGTCCAGCCACCGGCCTCGCCCTCCTCCCACCCATCGGCGGGTTCCGCCTGTGGCCGTGAGTAGACGCTCACGTCACGGCGACCATCCCCGTCGGGCTCCCCGAGGGCGACCTGCAACTGCACCGCGCCACCCGGGGTGAACACCAGCGGCGCTTCGAGCGTGAGCTCCTCCACGCCCTCGCATCCGACCTGCCGGCCCGCCGCCAGCACCAACTCCAGGAAACCGGTACCCGGCAGCAGCACCGTATCCAGCACCGCGTGATCGGCAAGCCACGGGTGCGTATCGAGCGAGAGCCGGCCCGTGAACAACCACCCCTCGCCACCCGCGACCTGGACCGCCGCCCCCAGCAACGGGTGATCCGCCACACCCAGCCCGGCGCCGCTCACATCGCCCGCACCAGCCCTCGGTGCGAGCCAGTAGCGCTCGCGCTGGAACGCATACCGCGGCAGCTCGACCCGCCGCGCGCCACTACCCGCGAAAAACCCGCGCCAGTCAACCGGCGCACCGCACACCCACGCCTCCCCCAGCGACTCCACGAACCGCCCCGGGCCGCCCTCATCACGCCGCAGCGACCCGACCACCCCGACCCGTTCCTCGACCCCAAGATCCTCCAAGGTCTCCCGCATCGCGACACCCAGCACCGGGTGCGGACTCACCTCAATAAACGCGCACGCATCCCCCGCCAGCGCACGCACAGCCTCCTCGAACCGCACCCGCTCACGCAGGCTCCGATACCAGTACTCCCCATCGAGCTCCGCCGTATCCAAGAACGCTCCCGTCGCGGTCGAGAAGAACGGCACACCACACGACACCGGCTCGATCCCCCTGAGAGCCTCGATCAGCTGATCGCGCAACTCCTCGACCGCCACCGAATGCGACGCATAATCCACCGCCACCCGCCGCGCCCACACACCATCCTTCTCACAAGCCTCCAAGAGCTCACCCAGCGCTTGTGTCTCACCCGACACCACCACCGCCGACGGACCATTCACCGCCGCAACCGACAGCCGCCCACCCCAACGCTCGATCCGCTCCTGCACCCGCTCAACATCGAGCGCCACGCTCACCATCCCACCACGGCCCGCCAACACCTCACCCAACAACCGGCTGCGCAACACCACCACCCGCGCCGCATCCCCCAACGACAAACCACCCGCCACACACGCAGCCGCGATCTCACCCTGCGAATGCCCCACCACCACCGAAGGCTCGACACCAAACGAACGCCACAACCCGGCCAACGCCACCATCACCGCAAACGACACCGGCTGCACCACATCCACCCGCTCCAGCCCCGGCGCGCCCTCCACACCGCGCAACACATCCTCAACCCGCCAATCCACCAACCCCTCAAACGCACCCTCACACGCCCTCAACGCATCCCTGAACACCTCCGATGAATCCAGCAGCTCAACCGCCATCCCCTCCCACTGCGCACCCTGCCCCGGAAACACAAACACCTGCTTGCCACTGCGAGCCACACCCCGCACAACCCCCTCACCCACCTCACCGCCAGCCAACACACCCAACCCCTCCAACAACCCCCCACGCCCACGACCCAACACCACACCACGATCCTCCAACACCGCCCGACCCTCAACCAGCGAAAACGCCACATCCAACAAGCCAGCATCCTCATCCAACTCCGGGCGCCCCAACAGGAGCTCACGCAACCGCTCCGCCTGACCACACAGCGCCCCCTCACCCCGACCCGACACCACCAACGGCACCACACCATCACCCCACACACCACCACCAGACGCGACAGACTCAACACCAGCAGCAGCCGACGCGCCAACCTCGAACCCAGAGAGCCCCGTCGAGGCCGGCACGGCCACCCCCGCGGGCGCCGGCACTCGCGGCGGCTCCTCCAACACGACATGCGCGTTCGTCCCGCTGATCCCGAACGACGACACACCCGCACGACGCACACGCTCACCCGCCGGCCACTCCCGCGGCTCGGTCAGCAGCTCCACCTCACCAGCCGACCAGTCCACATGCGGCGTCGGCACATCCACATGCAACGTCCGCGGCAGCAACCCATGCTCGAACGCCTTCACCATCTTGATCACGCCAGCCACACCCGCCGCCGCCTGCGAATGACCGATGTTCGACTTGATCGACCCCAACCACAACGGGCCACTCGTACGCTCCTGCCCATAGGCGGCGATCACCGCCTGCGCCTCGATCGGATCGCCCAGAGTGGTGCCCGTACCGTGCGCCTCCACCGTGTCCACCTCACCAGGCGAGACCCCCGCCTCAGCGAGCGCCCGCCGGATCACCCGCTCCTGCGACGGGCCATTCGGCGTCGATCAAACCGTTGCTCGCACCGTCCTGGTTGACGGCACTCCCACGCACCACCGCCAGCACCCGATGCCCCAACCGCCGCGCATCCGAGAGCCGCTCCAACACCACCAAACCAGCACCGTCGGCCAAGCTCGTCCCGCCCGCGCTTGCCGCAAACGACTTGCACCGCCCATCCGCCGCCACCCCACCCTCATGCCCGAACTCGATCAGCATCGCCGAGCTCGCCATCAACGTCACACCGCCGGCCAGCGCCAGCGAGCACTCCCCGTTACGCACCGCCTGGCAGGCCAGATGCAGTGCCACCAGCGACGATGAGCACGCTGTGTCCACCGACACCGCCGGACCCTCGAACCCGAACGTATACGCCACCCGGCCCGACAGGACGCTGCTCAGATAACCCGTCAAGCGAACGCTCTCGCCCCGGCCGATGTCGGCGTCATGCGGTGTGAAGTAGTCCTGCATGCTCGTCCCCGCGAACACACCCGTCTGGCTGCCTCGCAAAGACAGCGGGTCGATCCCCGCGTCTTCCAACGCCTCCCACGCGCCTTCCAGCAACAGCCGCTGCTGCGGATCCATCCCCAGCGCCTCGCGCGGGCTGATGCCGAAGAAGCCCGCGTCGAAATCGCCCGCGTCGTAGATGAACCCGCCTTCGTTGGTGTTACCCACACCCGATCCCGAGCCGCGCAGCGCCTCCAGGTCCCAGCCGCGATCCACCGGGTACCCCGAGATCGCGTCCCTGCCCTCCGCGACCAGCTCCCACAGCTCCTGCGGGGTACGGGCGGGTCCCGGATATCTGCAGCTCATCCCCACGATCGCGATCGGCTCGTCCACACCCATCCTGCGCGCCAGAACCTCGACACCGCCCGCGCCGCTCCTCGCCCCCTCGACAAGCGACCGCAAAAACTTCGCGACCGCAACGCAGTTGGGATGGTCGAACACCATTGTCGCGGGCAGCCGCAAACCTGTCACCTGCACCAGGCGGTTGCGCAACTCCACCGCAGCCAGTGAATCGAACCCAAGATCTTTGAAAGCACGCTCCGGGTCCACCACCTCGCCCGAACCATGCCCCAACACCGACGCGACCTGAGAACGCACAACCTCCAGCGCCACCGCATCCCACTCGCCCTCCGGCACACCCGCCAAGCGCCGCGCCAGCGAACCCCCCGCACCGCCACGCCCTCGGCGCGCCGACACTCCCACCAAGCCACCAAGCAACGCCGGCAGGACACCCACCCGCGCCTGCGCCCGCAGCCCCGCAAGATCCAAACGCGCCGCGACCAGCAGCGCCTCACCCAAACTCCGCGCGCGATCGAGCAGCTCGAGACCTTCCCGCGAAGCAAGCGACGCCACACCCAACCGGCGCAGCCGCGCCCTCTCGACCTCACCAAGACCGCCGGTCATGCCGCTCACCTGCTCCCACAACCCCCACGCAAGCGACTGCCCCACCAACCCCTGCGCCTGACGCGCACACGCCAGCGCATCCAGGAACGCGTTGGCGGCCGCGTAGTTGCCCTGCCCCGCACCACCGACCATCCCCGCGGCCGACGAGAACAACACGAACTCGGAAAGCCCCATGCCAGCCGTCAGCTCGTGCAGGTTCAACGCCGCGTCGACCTTCGGACGCATCACACGCTCCACCTGCTCCGCAGTCAAAGACTCGATCACACCGTCATCGAGCACGCCAGCGGTATGCACCACCGCGGTCAACGGGTGTGCTCCCGGTACCGAGTCGATCAGAGCCGCCAGCTGCTCGCGGTCGGCCGCGTCACACGCCACCACGCTCGCCTCGCAGCCAAGCTCCCCCAGCTCTGCGACCAGCTCGTTCGCCCCCACGGCATCGAGTCCGCTGCGGCTGGCGAGCAGCAGATGCCTGGCGCGATGCCGAGCGGCGAGATGACGCGCGACGAGCGCGCCAAGACCACCCGTACCACCGGTGATCAGCACCGTGCCATCAGGGTCCACCGGCTGAGGAACTGTGAGCACGATCTTGCCGACATGACGCGCCTCACGCATGAACCGGAACGCCTCAACCCCACAACGCACATCCCATGTCGCGATCGGTATATGAGCAAGAACTCCCTGCTCGAACAGACCCACGACCTCCCCGAATATCTCCTGGATCCGCCTGGGACCAGCTTCCTGAGCGTCGAACGCGCGGTAGCGCACACCGGGATGCTCCCGGCCGAGGAGCTCCGCGTCGCGGATATCGGCCTTACCCATCTCGATGAAGCGCCCACCCCGCGGGAGTAGACCAAGCGACGCATCGACGAACTCCCGTGTCAACGAGTTCAGCACGACATCCACGCCCCTGCCGCCAGTGGTGCGCAGGAACCGCTGTTCGAACTCCAGATCGCGCGAAGAGCCGATGTGCTCGTCATCAAGACCAAGCCCCGCAAGAACGCCCGCCTTCGCCGGGCTTGCGGTCGCGAACACCTCCACACCCAGATGACGCGCGATCTGCAACGCCGCCATGCCGACGCCGCCCGTCGCCGCGTGGATCAGCAGTGACTCGCCGCGCTGCAGCCCGGCGAGATCGACCAGCCCGTAGTAGGCCGTCAAGAACACAATCGGCACCGACGCAGCCTCAACGAACGACCAGTCCCCGGGCATCGGCACGACGTGCTCACGTTCAGTCACCGCCACCGGCCCAAACGCATCGTCCATCAACCCCATCACCCGGTCACCGGGTAGGAGATCGCTCACACCCTCGCCGACCTCCAACACCACACCGGCGCCCTCACAGCCAACCATCGTCACATCAGGCAAAAACCCAAGCGCAACGAACAAATCCCTGAAATTCAAACCGGCCGCACGCACCCCAACACGCACCTGACCCACACCCAACGGCTCCCAGGCGCCCGAGCTCCTCACCAACGCCAAATCCCCAAGCGTCCCCTGCGAGCCCCCACAACCACTGGCCAGATGCCACCGACTCTCCCCAACGGGCGCCAGCAACAACCCAGAATCCTCCAACCCCATCAGCCGCGGCACAAACACCCGACCACCACGCACCGCCAACTGCGGCTCCCCCAAACCCAACAAACCCAGCCACTCCCCACCACCATCGGCCGGGCCCAGGCCATCGGAATCGGTGTCAACGATCAAGAACCGGCCGGGATGCTCAGACTGCGCGCCACGCAACAAACCCCACGCCGAAGCGCCGGCGAGATCGGGCACCTCGCCATCCCCGACCGCCACCGCACCACTCGTCAACAACACCAGCTGCGCATCCCCCAGCACCGACGCAGCCAGCCACCCCTGCAACAACACCAACGTCTGTTGCACACCCATACGCGCAGCCTGCGCAACACCCCCCGCCCCACCATCCACAAGCGCAGCACCGGCCACACGATCCACCGGCGCCGGCACGAACACCACATCGGGCACAGGCGCACCATCCGCCAACGCCGCGACGAGCGCAGCGAGATCCTCGTAACGCTCCGCCTCGACACCAGCCAAGGCCAGATCACCCAACAACGCGCACCGACACGACCCACCCGCAACAGAGGCGGCCGGCGCCTCGACCCACCCCAGCCGACGCAACGACTCATACCCGCTCTCGTCGCGGGTGTGCGAGAGCTGGCTTGGGTCGATGGGGCGGAGCGCGAGTGAGCGCATGGAGAGGACGGGCTCTCCGGCTTGGTCGAACGCGGCCAGGCTCATCGTGTCGCCCTGCGCGCGTGTGAGGCGTACCCGGAGCGAGGCGGCGCCCTCTCGTCGTAGGGTCACACCGCCGAGCGAGAACGGCAGCGCGACGCCGCCATGGTCGAGTGCCTCCACCTCGTCCAGCAAAAACAGGCTGTGCAACCCCGCGTCCAGGAGCGCGGGGTGGATCCCGAACCGGGGGGCTTCTTCGGCGGCGCCCTCCTCGAGTGTGACCTCGGCGTAGATCTCGCCGTCCACGCGCCACGCCGCCTGGACGCCCTGGAACACCGGGCCATAACCGAACCCGGCCTCCGCGAGGCGGTCGTAGAGGAACTCGACATCGACCTTCTCAGCACCCGCGGGCGGCCACTGCGAACCCAACCCCCGCACACCCTGACCAGCCGCCTGCTCAACGGCCACACCCGTGTCCGCGAGCACACCGCTGTCCGCGAGCACGCCGCTCGCGTGCCGCGTCCAGCCGCCGGTCTCGCCCTCCTCCCGCTCATCGGCGGCCTGTGCCTGTGGCCGTGAGTAGACGCTCACCTCGCGGCGACCCTCCGCGTCGGGCTCCCCAACCGCGACCTGCAACTGCACCGCGCCGCCCGGAGTGAACACCAGCAGCGCTTCGAGCGTGAGCTCCTCCACGCCCTCGCATCCAACCTGTCGGCCGGCCGCCAGCACCAGCTCCAGGAACGCGGTCCCGGGCAGCAGCGCCGTATCCAACACCGCATGATCGGCAAGCCATGCGTGGGTGTCGAGCGAAAGCCGGCCCGTGAACAACCACTCCTCGCCGCCCGCCACCTGTACGGCGGCGCCCAGCAGCGGATGATCCGCAGCCCCCAACCCCATGCCACTGGCATCGCCCGCACCAGCCTTCGGCGCAAGCCAGTAGCGCTCGCGCTGGAACGCGTAGGTCGGCAATTCCACCGGCTGAGCGCCGCGGCCGGCGAAGAACGCCGGCCAGTTGACGGGCACGCCGGCGGTATGCACATGAGCGAGCGCCTTGACGAGCGTCTCCACCTCGCCGCCGCGAGCGCGCTGGGCAGGGACGAACACAGCACGCTCCTGGGCATCCTCGCTCAAACACTCACGGCCCAGCGCGCACAGCACGCCGTCCGGGCCGACCTCGACGAAGCGACTCGCACCGGCGCGCTCCAGCGCAGCGACTCCCTCGGCGAACCGGACCGTCTCGCGCGCGTGACGCACCCAGTACTCGGGTGTGCAAACCACACCGTCAGCGACAAGCTCACCCGTCAGGTTGGAGGCCACCGCGAGCCGCGGCGGGTTGGACGCAAGACCACCCACCACCTCGCCGAACTCCACGAGCATCGGGTCCATCCGCTGCGAATGGAAGGCGTGACTCACACGCAAACGCGTGAGCTTGCGCCCCCGCTCGCGCCACACCCCGCCCAGCTCCTCCACAGCCTCGGCATCACCGGAGACGACAACCGCGCGCGGACCGTTCACCGCCGCGAGCGCCACCCGCGACTCCAGCTCGCCGAAACTCTCCACGACCTCCTCGGCGGAGGCCTCGATCGCGAGCATCGCACCACCCTCGGGCAACGCGCCCATCAGACACCCCCGCGCCGCGACGAGCGCACAGGCATCCGCCAGCGAGAACACACCCGCCAAATGCGCCGCGGCGACCTCGCCGACCGAATGACCGATCAGCAATTCGGGCTTCACACCCCACGCTTCGAGCTGGCCAGCGAGCGCCACCTCGAACGCGAACAAGGCCGCCTGGGTGAGCTCGGTCTCGTCCAACAACGCCGCCTCCGGCGAACCCTCGGCGGCGAACAGCACCTCCCGCAGCGACCGCCCCAAGCGCCGACCAAGCATCTCCCGGCTTCGGTCGAGCTCCACACAAACCTCGTCCAAGACCTCCCTGAAGCGAGGCAGAGCCTCATAGAGCCCGGCACCCATACCCGCCCGCTGAGACCCCTGGCCGGTGAACATGAACGCCACCCGGCCACCGACGACCCTGCCCTCCACGACGCCGCCCGCAGGCTCCCCACGCGACAGCGCAGCCAACCCGGCGAGCAGCCCATCACGATCCGGCGCCACAACCGCCGCACGCCACTCGTGCTGCGCCCGCGCAGTAGCCAACGAAAACGCCACATCGAGCAGCTCGAGCTCCGAGCGCGACTCCAGGTGCGCGCGCAAACGCTCCGCCTGGGCCCGCAACGCCGCCTCGCTGCGCCCAGACACCAGCCAGGGCACGAAGCCAAGCGCCGGCATCCGACGATCCTGCCCACCCCCGAGCGCAAGCAGTCCCGCGGCCGGCCGGGGGGGCTCCTCCAGAATCACATGCGCGTTCGTGCCGCTCGCGCCGAACGAGGAGACACCGGCGCGCCGTGGGCGCTCACCCGCGAGCCACGGTTGGGGCTCGGTCAGCAGCCTGACCTCACCAGCCGACCAGTCCACCTGAGGCGTGGGGGCATCCACGTGCAGGGTGCGCGGCAGCAGCCCATGCTCGAGCGCCTTCACCATCTTGATCACACCAGCCACACCCGCCGCCGCCTGCGAATGGCCGATATTCGACTTGATCGACCCCAGCCACAGCGGACCCGCCTCCCGCTCCTGGCCGTAGGTCGCCAGCAGCGCCTGAGCCTCGATCGGATCGCCCAAAGTCGTTCCCGTGCCATGAGCCTCGACCACATCGATCTCGGCCGCGGAGAGCCCCGCCTCGGCGAGCGCCCGGCGGATCACCCGCTCCTGCGACGGACCGTTCGGCGCCGACAGGCCGTTGCTCGCACCATCCTGGTTGACAGCGCTCCCACGCACCACCGCCAGCACCCGGTGACCGAGTCGCCGCGCGTCACAGAGGCGCTCCAGCACCAGCAGACCAACCCCCTCGGAAAAACCGGTGCCATCGGCGCTCGCCGCGAACGACTTGCACCGCCCATCCCGCGACAACCCCCGCTGGCGACTGAACCCGACATAGAGCCTCGGACTGAAGATCACCGTCACACCGCCGACCAGCGCCAGCGAGCACTCGCCCTGGCGTACCGCCTGGCATGCCAGGTGCAGCGCCACCAGAGACGACGAGCAAGCAGTATCGACCGACACGGCCGGGCCCTCGAACCCAAACGAGTACGCCACGCGGCCCGACACCACACTCCCCGTCGAGCCGAACAGATAACCCTCCGACTCCTCACCCCCCGAGCCCACGCCAGCGAGCCCGTAATCGTTGTGGATGACACCCGCGAACACACCGGTCTGGCTGCCCCGCAGCGACGCCGGCTCGATCCCGGCGTCCTCCAACGCCTCCCACGCAGCCTCCAGCAGCAGCCGCTGCTGCGGATCCATCGCCCGCGCCTCACGCGGACCGATACCGAAAAAGCCCGCATCGAAATCGCCCGCGTCATAGATAAACCCACCATCACGGGCATAGCTCGTACCCGCACGATCGGGATCGGGGTCATACAACCGCTCCAGATCCCAGCCACGATCGTCAGGGAACCCAGAAATCGCGTCCCCGCCCTCCGCGACCAGCTCCCACAACTCCTGCGGAGTGCCAACCCCGCCCGGATAACGGCAGCTCATCCCAACGATCGCAACAGGCTCACCAACACTCGCGCTCCTACGCGCCAGCACCCCCACACTGCGCCCCAGACCCTCCACACGCGAACGCAGCAGCCTCGCGACCGCCGCGCAGCTCGGATGATCGAACACCAACGTCACCGGCAACCGCACCCCAGTCACCTGGGTCAACCGACCACGCAATTCCACCGCACCCAACGAATCGAACCCAAGCTCTTTGAACGCCCGCTCAGGATCGACCGCGGCAGGAGAACCGTGCCCGAGCACGGCGGCCGCCTGGCCGCGCACGACCTCCAGGATCACCGCGTCCCACTCCCCGACCGGGACGCCCGCCAGACGCCGCGCCAGCGAGCCGCCGCCACCCTCCCGCCGCGCCGGCACCCGCACAAAGCCACTCAACAACGGCGGCAACACCCCCACCCGCGCCAACGCACGCAACGCCGCACGATCCAAACGCACCGCCACCAACGACGCCTCACCAGCACCCCTACCGCCGTCGAACAGCCTCAACGCCTCTGCGGAGGTGAGCGGGGCGATCCCCTGGCGGCCGATCCTCGCTCTGCCCGCCTCACCAAGACCGCTGGTGAGGCCGCTCGCCTGCTCCCAGAGACCCCAAGCGAGCGCCACGCCGGCATCTCCCCGCGCCCGCCGCACCTGCGCCAGCGCATCCAGGAACGCGTTCGCCGCCGCATAGTTGCCCTGCCCCGCGCCACCCAGCACCCCCACCGCCGAGGAGAACAACACGAACTCGGAGAGCCCGAGATCCTCGGTGAGCTCGTGCAGATGCAGCGCCGCATCCACCTTCGGGCGCATCGCCTCGTCCACCTGCTCGGCCGTCAGGGACTCGATCGTCCCGTCCCGCACCGCGCCGGCGGTGTGAATCACGGCAGTCAGCGGGCGCTCCGGCGCAACCGACTCGATCAGCTCCCGGACCTGGTCACGCTCGCAGACGTCACACGCCACGATGCTCGCCTCGCAGCCAAGCTCGGCGAGCTCCTCCAAAAGCTCACTCGCACCCTCGGCCTCCATGCCGCGACGGCTCGCCAGCAGCAGACGTCGAGCCCCATGCTCGCTCGCCAGATGGCGGGCCACAAGAGCGCCCAGGGTTCCGGTGCCACCTGTGATCAGCACCGTGCCCTCCGGATCGAGCGCAGGCGCAGCGTGCGGGGTGGCTTCGGCCGGTTGGAGTCTCGGCACATACACCCGGCCCTCCCTGAAGGCCAGCTGCGGCTCCCCCGCCGCCAGCAGCTCCGCCCAGCCGAGCGCTTCCCCACTGTCATTGCGCTCGGTCTCCTCGGAGTCGCCGGACCCGGGGCTGGACGGCTCGATATCGACGATCAGGAAGCGGTCGGGATGCTCGGACTGGGCGCTGCGCAGCAATCCCCACGCCGACGCACCGGCAAGATCGGGAACCTCGCCCTCCTCCACAGCAACCGCGCCCATGGTGAGAAGCACGAGCCGCGAGTCCATCAGCGCCGGCTGCGCCAACCACGCCTGCAACAACTCGAGGGTCCCCTTCACCCCCCCACGCGTGGCCCCGGCAAGCCCCTCGACGGCGTCACCCACCGACGACACAGACACAAACACCGCGTCAGGCATCGGCGCGCCGTCGGCGATCGCCCCCACAAGCTCCGCCAAATCCGCATAACTCTCGCCACCACCCGATACGCGCATCGGGACCTCACGATCGCCGAGAATCGCCAGGCCGGGCTGCGCTGTGGAGACGATGGGCACAGGCAACTCGACCCACACGCTCTTCAGCAGCGAACCACCCTCATCGTGGGTGCCGCCCAACTGACCCGCCTCCAGCGGCCGGAACGCGAGCGAACCGATCGACAGCACAAGCTCCCCGGTCTCGTCGAACGCGGCCGCGGTCATCTCGCTGCCCTCGCCGCGCGCCAGACAGACCCGCAGCAAGGACACACCCCCCCGCCGCAAGCTCACCTCACCCAGCGAAAACGGCAAGACCACACCACCACGGTCGAACACGTCCACCCCGTCCAGCAAAAACAGGCAGTGCAACGCCGCGTCCAGCAACGCGGGATGGACCCCAAACCGCGAGGCTTCCTCGGCGGCGCCCTCCTCGAGTGCGACCTCGGCGTAGATCTCGCCGTCCCTGCGCCACGCCGCCTGGACGCCCTGGAACATCGGGCCGTAGCCAAACCCGGCCTCGGACAGGCGGTCATACAAAAACTCGACATCGAGCCCCTCGGCACCCGCGGGCGGCCACTGCGACCCCAACCCCTCCACATCGGCCAGCTCCTCACCCCACTCCGCGCCAGCCAGCACACCACTCGCGTGCCGCACCCAACCCCCAGCCCCACCCAGCGCATCGCCAGCATCGTCCTCACGCCCACCAACACCCCCAGCCCGCGACTGCGGCCGGGAGTAGACCACGATCTCGCGGCGGCCGTCCCCGTCGGGCTCCCCGAGGGCGACCTGCAGCTGCACCGCGCCACCCGGGGTGAATACCAGCGGCGCCTCGAGCGTGAGCTCCTCCACGCCCTCGCATCCGACCTGCCGGCCGGCCGCCAGCACCAGCTCCAAAAACGCGGTCCCGGGCAGCAGCACCGTATCCAGCACCGCATGATCGGCAAGCCACGGGTGCGTATCGAGCGAGAGCCGCCCCGTGAACAGCCAGCCCTCGCCGCCCGCGACCTGGACCGCCGCACCCAGCAACGGGTGATCCGCCACACCCAGCCCGGCGCCGCTCACATCGCCCGCACCGGCCCTCGGCGCGAGCCAGTAACGCTCGCGCTGGAACGCGTACCGCGGCAGCTCAACCCGCCGCGCGCCACTGCCCGCAAAGAAACCCCACCAGTCGACCGGCGCACCGCACACCCACGCCTCCGCCAGGGACTCCACGAACCGCTCCGGGCCGCCCTCATCGCGCCGCAGCGAGCCGACCACCCCAACACGCTCCTCGACCCCGAGATCCTCAAGGGTCTCCCCCACCGCGACACCCAGCACCGGGTGCGGACTCACCTCGATAAACGCGCACGCATCCCCCGCCAGCGCGCGCACAGCCTCCTCGAACCGCACCCGCTCACGCAAACTCCGATACCAGTACTCCCCATCGAGCTCTGCCGTATCCAGCAGCCCACCCGTCGCCGTCGAGAAGAACGGCACACCACACGACACCGGCTCGATCCCCCCAAGCGCCTCGACCAGCCGATCGCGCAACTCCTCGACCGCCACCGAATGCGACGCGTAATCCACCGCCACCCGCCGCGCCCACACACCATCCCCCTCACAAGCAGCGAGGAACTCCTCAAGCGCCTGTGTCTCACCCGACACCACCACCGCCGACGGGCCATTCACCGCCGCCACACCCACACGCCCACCCCAACCCTCCAACAACTCCTCCACCCGACCCACACTCAACGCCACACTCACCATCCCACCACGGCCCGCCAACACGTCACCCAACAAACGGCTGCGCAACACCACCACCCGCGCCGCATCCTCCAACGACAGACCACCCGCCACACACGCAGCCGCGATCTCACCCTGCGAATGCCCAACCACCACCCCCGGCTGCACACCAAACGAACGCCACAGCTCCGCCAAGGCCACCATCACCGCGAACGACACCGGCTGCACCACATCCACCCGCTCGAGCCCCGGCGCACCCTCCATACCGCGCAACACATCCTCAACCCGCCAATCCACCAACCCCTCAAACGCACCCTCACACGCCCTCAACGCATCCCTGAACACCACCGATGAATCCAGCAGCGGGACCGCCATCCCCTCCCACTGCGCGCCCTGCCCCGGGAACACGAACACCGGCCGGCCACCACCAGCCACACCCCGCACAACCCCCTCACCAGCCCCACCGCCCGCCAGCACACCCAACCCCCCAAGCAACCCCCCACGCTCACGACCCAACACCACACCACGATCCTCCAGCACCGCCCGACCCTCAACCAGCGAAAACGCCACATCCAGCAAGCCGCCATCCACGCCCGCGAAGCCGGCGGAGAACCTCCCCTCCGCCGAGCCCGCACCCCCATGCTCAAGCAAAAACTCCCGCAGCCGACCCGCCTGACCGCGCAACCCCGCCTCACCCCGACCCGACACCACCAGCGGCACCACCCCACACGACCACGCACCACCGGGCACGGCGCCCTCATCGGCCTGCGCCGCAACACCCTGCTCCCGCGGCGGCTCCTCCAACACGACATGCGCGTTCGTGCCGCTGATCCCGAACGACGACACACCCGCGCGACGCACGCGCCCACCCGCCGGCCACTCCCGCGGCT
Organism: uncultured Solirubrobacterales bacterium; assembly: GCA_963813765.1. Lineage (GTDB taxonomy): Bacteria > Actinomycetota > Thermoleophilia > Solirubrobacterales > Solirubrobacteraceae > Palsa-744. Next base: position 224,184 of record CAWFAB010000004.1, on the reverse strand, counting down.
CGGTCAGCAGCTCGAGGCCACCCGACTCCCAATCCACGTGTGGCGTCGGCGCATCGACGTGCAGGGTGCGCGGCAGCAGCCCATGCTCGAACGCCTTCACCATCTTGATCACACCAGCCACACCCGATGCCGCCTGCGAGTGACCGATATTCGACTTGAGCGAGCCCAGCCGCAGCGGACCGGCCTCGCGTTGCCGCCCGTAGGTGGCGATCAGCGCCTGCGCCTCGATCGGATCGCCCAGGCTGGTGCCCGTACCATGGGCCTCCACAGCATCCACCTCAGCCGGCGACAGGCCCGCGTCCGCGAGCGCCCGCAGGATCACCCGCTCCTGCGACGGGCCATTCGGAGCGGTCAAGCCGTTGCTTTTTCCATCCTGGTTGACGGCGCTGCCGCGCACCACCGCCAGCACCCGGTGACCCAGCCGCCGCGCGTCCGAGAGCCGCTCCAGCACCACCAGGCCGGCGCCGTCGGCAAAGCTCGTCCCGTCGGCGCCCGCGGCGAACGACTTGCACCTTCCGTCCACCGACAGCCCCCGCTGGCGGCTGAAATCGATCAGCATCGCCGGGCTCGTCATCAGCGTCACGCCGCCGGCCAGCGCCAGCGAGCACTCCCCGTTACGCACCGCCTGACACGCCAGGTGCAATGTCACCAGCGACGAGGAGCACGCTGTGTCGACCGACACCGCCGGGCCCTCGAACCCGAACGTGTACGCCACCCGGCCGGTGAGCACGCTGCCCAGGTAACCGGTCAGGCGGAAGCTTTCCCCGGCGTCCACGCCGGCATCCTTTGGCGCGACGTAATCCTGCAGGCTCGCTCCCGCGAACACCCCGGTCTGGCTGCCGCGCAGCGACGTTGGATCGATCCCGGCGTCTTCCAACGCCTCCCAGGCCACTTCCAGCAGCAGCCGTTGCTGCGGGTCCATCGCGAGCGCCTCCCGCGGGCTGATGCCGAAGAAGCCCGCATCGAAATCGCCCACCCTCTCGATGAACCCACCCCTCTGGGTGTAGCTCGTTCCGGGGTGATCGGGGTCGGGGTCGTAGAGCCCTTCGAGATCCCAGCCACGATCCGGTGGGAGGCCGGAGATCGCATCCCTGCCCTCCGCGACCAGCTCCCACAGCTCCTCCGAGGTGCGGGCGGGCCCTGGATATCTACAGCTCATCCCGACAATCGCGATCGGCTCGTCGAGACCCGCACCGCGACGGGTCGCCGCTGCGCGCCCGACACCCGCGCCAGGGCCGGCGCCCTCCACCTGCGCCCTCAGAAACCCAGCGATGGCGTCGCAGCTCGGATGATCGAACACCAAGGTCGCGGGCAGCCGCAAACCCGTGGCTCCCGCCAGGCGAGTGCGCAGCTCGACCGCGCCCAGCGAGTCGAGCCCCTGGTCTTTCAGGGCACGCTCCGGATCGATCGCCGCGAGAGAATCGTGCCCCAGCACCGCCGCCACCTGGGTGCGCACAACCTCCAGCACCACCCCCTCCCACTCGCTCTCGGGGACACCCGCCAGGCGGCGGGCCAGCGAGCCCCCGTCGCCGCGCCGCCGGCGAGATGGCGCTCGGACCAGCCCGCTCAACAGGGTCGGCAGCACACCGACACGCGCCTGGGCGCGCAAGCCTCCCATATCCAGACGCGCCGCCACCAGGCACGCTCCTCCGGCGTCCCTGGCTCGGTCGAGCAATCCGAGGCCCTCCCGCGAGGAGAGCGTCGCGAGACCCTGGCGCGCCATCCGCGCCCTGTCCGCGTCGCCCATGCCACCCGTCATGCCGCTCTCCTGCTCCCACAACCCCCATGCGAGCGACTGCCCGGCAAGCCCGCTCGCCGCGCGCGCCTGCGCCAGCGCATCCAGGAACGCGTTGGCGGCCACATAGTTCCCCTGCCCCGCGCCACCGAGCAGACCGACCGCCGAAGAGAACAACACGAACTCGGCGAGGCTCGACTCGCCGGTCAGCTCATGCAGGTTCAGCGCCGCGTCCACCTTCGGACGCATCACGCGCTCCAGCTGCTCAGCGGTCAAGGAGTCGACCAGGCCGTCGTCGAGCACGCCCGCCGCGTGGATCACCGAGGTCAGGGGATGCTCCGCCGGAATCGAGGCGATCAGGTCCGCGGCCCGGGCTCGGTCGGCCACATCGCACGCCACTACCCGCGCCTCGCAGCCGAGCTCCCCGAGCTCGGCCACCAGCCCCTCGGCGCCCTCCGCCTCGGGACCGCGCCGGCTCGCCAGCAGCAGACGCGTGGCGCCACGCTCGGACGCCAGATGACGCGCCACGAGCGCGCCCAAGCCCCCCGTGCCACCGGTGATCAGCACCGTGCCCTCCGGGTTCAGAGGCTGCGGGACCGTGAGCACGATCTTGCCGACGTGGCGGGCCTCCCGCATGAAGCGAAACGCCTCGACCCCATCGCGCACATCCCAGGTCGCGATCGGCGAGTGAGTGAGGACGCCCCGCTCGAACAGCCCCAGCAGCTCCTGCAGCATCTGCTGGATCCGCTGCGGCCCCGCCTCGTACAGATCGAACGCGCGATAGCGCACACCGGCGTGCTCCTCGGCGATCTCTCCGCGTCGCGGATATCCGTCTTGCCCATCTCCGACGAAGCGTCCGCCCCGCGGGAGCAGGCCCAGGGAGGCGTCGACGAACTCGCGCGTCAGCGAGTTCAGGACGACGTCCACGCCCCTGCCGCCGGTGGCGCCCAGGAACCTCTGCTCGAACTCCAGATCGCGCGAGGACCCGATGTGCTCGGCGTCGAGCCCAAGCTCGGCAAGCACGCTCGCCTTGGCGGGACCTGCGGTTGCGAACACCTCCACGCCGAGGTGGCGCGCCAGCTGCAGCGCCGCCATTCCCACGCCGCCCGCCGCGGAGTGGATCAGCAGCGACTCGCCGCCTTCGAGCCCCGCCAGGTCGAGCAGCCCGTAGTAGGCCGTCATGAACACGATCGGCACCGCCGCGGCCTGCACGAACGACCAGCCCGCGGGCATCCGCACGACCAGTTCGCGGTCGGTGACGGTCACCGGCCCGAACGCGTCGTCCATCAACCCCATCACGCGGTCGCCGGGCGCGAGGTCGCTCACACCCTCCCCAACCTCGAGCACCACCCCCGCGCCCTCACCGCCGATCGTCGTCTGGCCCCGCTCCCGTCCGAGCCCGAGCGCCACCCATACGTCACGGAAGTTCACCCCAGCCGCATGCACCGCGACGCGGACCTCCCCGGGGCCGAGCGGCGCCCACGCCCGCGAGCTCGGGATCAGCGCCAGATCCTCGAACGTCCCCTTGCGAGCGCTCCCCAGATGCCAGCGCGTCTCACCGGCGGGAGCCGCCAGCAGCCGCGAGTCCTCCAGCGCCGTCAGTCGTGGCACATAGGCCCTGTCCCCGCGCAACGCCACCTGGGGCTCGTCGGCGGCCAGGAGCTCGACCACTCCACTCCACCACCGGGCCGCTCCGGCTCGCCGCCGGCGACTGGATCGGTGTCGACGATCTGCAGGCGACCGGGATGCTCGGACTGCGCGCTGCGCAGCAGGCCCCACACCGACGCACCGGCGGGATCGGGGACCTCGCCGCCCCAACCGCCACCGCGCCACTCGTCAAAAGCACAAACCGCGAATCCACCAGCGCCGTCTCGGCCAACCATGCCTGCAGCAGCTGGAGCGTCTCGCCCACAAGCGCGCGAGCGGCCTGCGCCGCATTCCCGTCGCCGGCGTCGGTGGGTACGGCGGCGAAGATCACGTCGGGTGCCGGCGAGCCGCCTTCGATCGCCCGCACCAGCCCGCCCAGATCCCGATGACGCTCGCCCTGCACACCCGCCAGATCGAGACCGCCGAGCAGCGCGCCGCGAGCAGCCTCGTCACCCTGCTCGGGAACCTGCAGCTCAAGCCACTCAAGCCGATGCAGGGAGTCGCCACCGCTTGCCCGGCGCGCGCCGAGGAGCCTGTTGGGCTCGATCGGCCGGAACACGAGCGACGCGATCGACAGGACACGCTCCCCGTCTCGTCGAACGCCCTCAGCAGCGCACCGTCCTCGCCGCGCGTGAGAGACACCCGCAGCGAGGACGCGCCCTCGCGATACAGGCGCACGCCGCCGAGCGCGAAGGGAAGAATCACCCCGTCCGTGTGAAGCTCATCGCCCCACTCCGGCAGGCCGGCGTGCAGCGCCGCGTCCAGGAGCGCGGGGTGAACACCGTAACCTCGCGGCCTCGGCGGCGGCCTCTTCGCCGAGGACCACCTCCGCGAAGATCCCCCGTCTCTGCGCCATGCCGCTCGGCACGCCCTGAAACACCGGGCCATAGCCGAACCCGGTCTCAGCCAGGCGATCGTAGAGAAGCTCGACATCAAGCTCCCGCGCACCGGCCGGCGGCCACTGAGACCCCAGCCTCTCATCCATCCGCCCGCCCGCGCCACCGCCTCTGCTCGCTGCACGTCCCGCTCGCGTGCTCGCGTCCAACCCCCCGCATCATCTCCCTGGCCGTCTCCCGTCTGCGCCTGCGGCCGCGAGTAGACCATGATCTCGCGGCGGCCGTCCTCGTCGGGCTCCCGACCGCGACCTGCAACTGCACCGCGCGCCCCGCTCGAGCACCAGCGGCGCCTGCAGCGTCAGCTCCTCAACCCCCTCACAGCCAACCGCGCGACCCGCCGCCAGCGCCAGCTCCAGGAAACCGGTGCCCGGCAGCAGCACCGTATCCAGCACCGCATGATCGGCAAGCCACGGATGGGTGTCGAGCGAGAGCCGGCCCGTGAACAACCAGCCCTCACCACCCGCCACCTGCACCGCCGCACCCAGCAGCGGGTGATCCGCGGCCCCCAACCCCATGCCACTGGCATCGCCCGCACCGGCCCTCGGCGCAAGCCAGTAACGCTCGCGCTGAAACGCGTAACGCGGCAAATCCACCCGCCGCGCGCCGCTGCCCGCGAAAAACCCACGCCAGTCAACCGGCACACCCGCACACCCACGCCTCCGCCAGGGAATCCACGAACCGCTCCGCGCCGCCCTCCTCCCGCCGCAGCGAGCCGACCACCCCGACACGCATCCTCAAGACCACATCCTCAAGCGTCTGCCCAATCGCACCAGTCAGCACCGGATGCGGACTCACCTCAATAAACGCGTTCGCTCCCCGCAAGCACGCGCGCGGCCTCCTGGAACCGCACCCGCTCACGCAAACTGCGATACCAGTACTCGCCATCCAGCTCCGCCGTATCCAGGAACCCACCCGTCGCGGTCGAGAAGAACGGCACACCACACGACATCGGCTCGATCCCCCCGAGCACCTCGACCAACTGATCGCGCAACTCCTCCACCGCCACCGAATGCGACGCATAATCCACCGCCACCCGCCGCGCCCACACACCATCGCCCTCACACGCAGCCAGGAGAACTCCTCGAGCGCCCAGCCTCACCAGACACGACCACCGCCGACGGGCCATTCACCGCCGCCACACCCAACCGCCCACCCCAGACCTCGAGCCGCTGCTCCACCCGCTCAACATCGAGCGCCACACTGACCATCCCACCACGGCCCGCCAACACCTCACCCAACAACCGGCTGCGCAACACCACCACCCGCGCCGCATCCCCCAAGCGAAAACCCACCAGCCACACACGCAGCCGCGATCTCACCCTGCGAATGCCCCACCACCACCCGAGGCTCACCCCAAACGAACGCCACAACCCGGCCAACGCCACCATCACCGCAAACGACACCGGCTGCACCACATCCACCCGCTCCAGCCCCGGCGCGCCCTCCACACCCCGCAACACATCCTCAACCCGCCAATCCACCAACCCCTCCAACGCACCCCACACGCCCTCAACGCATCACTGAACACCGCGAGAATCCAACAACTCAACCGCCATCCCCCCCCACTGCGCACCCTGACCCGGAAACACAAACACCTGCTTGCCCACTACGAGCCACACCCCGCACAACCCCCTCACCCACCTCACCGCCCGCCAACACACCCAACCCCTCCAACAACCCCCCACGCCCACGACCCAACACCACACCACGATCCTCAAGCACCGCCCGACCCTCAACCAGCGAAAACGCCACATCCCGAGCCACCCACCCGCCACGCCAGCGGAGGACCCCCCTCCCGGAGCCCACGCCCCACCCTCCAGGAGCCCCCGCAGCCGCCCAGCCTGACCACACAGCGCCCCCTCACCCCGACCCGACACCACCAACGGCACCACACCACACGACCACACGCCACCGGCGACGACGCCCTCGCCGACCTGCACCACCACATCCTGCTCCGAGCGGCGGCTCCTCCAAGATCACGTGCGCATTCGTGCCGCTGATCCCGAACGACGACACACCCGCGCGCCGCACACGCTCGCCCGCACGCCACCCACGCGCCTCGGTGAGCAGCCGCACGTTGCCGGCCGACCAGTCCACCATGCGGCGACGGCTCATCCACGTGCAGCGTCCGCGGCAACTGCTCGTACGCAGCGCCATCACCATCTTGATCACGCCCGCGACCCCCGCGGCGGCCTGCGTGTGACCGATGTTCGACTTGACCGACCCCAGCCACAGCGGACGGCTCGCGGCCCTGGCCATAGGTCGCGATCAGCGCCTGGGCCTCGATCGGATCGCCCAGGCGTGGTGCCGGTGCCGTGCCCTCCGACCGCGTCCACATCGGTCTGGCTGAGGCCCGCGTCGGCCAGCGCCTGCCAGATCACCCGCTGCTGTGCGGGGCCGTTCGGCGCGGTCAGGCCGTTGCTTGCGCCATCCTGATTGATCGCCTGACCCGCGCACCACCGCCAGCACCGGATGCCCGTTGCGCCGCGCGTCGGAAAGCCGCTCCACGACCAGGAGCCCGGCGCCTTCGCCCCAGCCGGTGCCGTCCGCGGCGGCGGCAAACGATTTGCACCGGCCGTCCGCGGCTAGCCCGCGCTGCCTGCTGAACTCCACGAAGGTCGCCCGGCGTGGACATCACCGTCACCCCGCCGGCCAGTGCCAGCGACACTCGCCCCGCCGCAGCGCCTGGACAGCCAAGTGCAGCGCAACCAGCGAAGACGAGCAGGCCGTGTCGACCGTCACCGCGGGGCCCTGCAGGCCAAGCATGTAGGAGACCCGGCCGGAGACCACGCTCGCGAGGCTGCCGTTGCCCAGGTAGCCTCGGCCACATCCTCCGGTATCGTGCCCAGCCGGGTTGCCCAGTCGTGGTACATGACCCCGGCGAATACACCCGTCGGGCTGCCGGCAGGGAGGCGGATCGATCCCCGCGCGCTCGAATGCCTCCCAGGAGCTCTCAAGCAGCAGCCGCTGCTGGGGATCCATGCCCTGCGCCTCGCGCGGGCTGATCGCGAAGAAATCCGCGTCAAACGCGGCGGCCTCGCGCAGGAAGCCGCCCTCTCTGACGTAACTCTTACCCGGTTTGACCGGCTCGGGGTCGTAGATCCCGCCGAGGTCCCAGCCGCGATCGGCAGGGAACTGCCGCGATCGCGTCGCCGCCCCGGCCACCAGCCGCCACAGATCCTCCGGGCGACGACACCCCGCCCGGATAGCGGCAGCTCATGCCGACGATCGCGATCGGCTCATCCAAACCCACGCCGCCACTCCTCGCCGCCGCGCGCAGGACATCCACACTGGATCCGCCGCCCTCCACCTGCGCGCACAGAAACCCCGCGACCGCCGCCACGCTCGGGTGGTCGAACGCAAGCGTCGCGGGCAGCCGCAAGCCGGTCGCCGCCATCAGGCGACTGCGCAGATCTTCCGCGCCCAGCGAGTCGAGTCCGAGCTCTTTGAACGCGCGTCCGGGATCGACCGCGGCGGCGCAGTCGTGTCCCAGCACCTCCGCCAGCTGGCCGCGTACGAGATCCAGCACCACCCCGTCCCATTCCCGCCGGGGCACATCTGCCAGGCGCCGCGCAAGCGAGCCTCCGCCACCATGCTCAGACCGCTCCGCCGCCTCCCCCACCGAATCGCCGGCCGGCGCAGGCGGCGCACCGTCCAGGGCGCGTCCGGGCGCCTCCCGATCGAGAGGCGCCGCCGCCTGCCCGGCGGGCCCGCCCGCGCCGGCATGCCGCTCGAGCCAGTAGCGCTTGCGCTGGAAGGCGTAGCCGGGAAGGCCAACGCGGCGCGCGCCGCGACCGGCGAAGAAGGCATCCCAATCGACCTGCACGCCCGTCACGTGCGCCCGGGCGAGGAACTCCATGAAGGCCTCCGCCTCCGGGCGCCGAGCGCGCAGCGCCGGCGCGAGCAGGACGCGCCCGCGAGCGTCGGCGTCCAGACACTCGCGCGCCGCGGCACACAACGCCCCGTCGGGGCCGAGCTCCAGGAAGCTCCGCACGCCGGCCGCTCCCAGGGCATCGACCCCGTCGGCGAACCGCACCGTCTCACGCACGTGCCGCACCCAGTAGTCGGGAGCGCACAACTCCTCACCGACCACGCCCCCCGTTACGTTCGAGACGATCGGGATTTGCGGAGCGCACAGTCGAAGACCGCCCACCACCTCGCCGAAGGCCTCCAGCATCGGCTCCATCAGCTGGGAATGGAAGGCGTGGCTCACACGCAGGCGCTTGGTTCTGCGGCCCCGCTCACGCCACTCTCTGGCCAGCCGCTTGATCGCCCGCTTCTCCCCGGAGACCACGACCGCCTTCGGCCCGTTCACCGCGGCCAGCGATACGCGCCCCGCCAGATCCACGAGGCTCGCGCGCGCCTCATCCTCGGTGGCCTCGAGCGCGAGCATCGCCCCGCCCGCGGGCAGCGCTCCCATCAGCCGTCCCCGCGCGACCACCAGCGCGCAGGCGTCGGCGAGCGAGAAGACCCCGGCGACGTACGCGGCCACAACCTCGCCAACAGAGTGGCCGATCAGCACGTCCGGCTTCACACCGAACGTCTCCACCAGCCGGAAGAGCGCCACCTCCAGCGCGAACAGGCTCGCCTGGGTGTACTCGGTCTCGTCGAGCAGCGCCGCCTCGGGTGAGCCCTCGGCCGCGAACAGCAGCTCCCGCAGAGGCCTGCCGAGCCGGCGATCGAGCTCTGCGCAGACCGTGTCCAGCGCATCCGCGAACGCCGGGAAGGATCGGTGGAGCTCCAGGCCCATGCCCGCGCGCTGCGTCCCCTGACCGGTGAACATGAACGCCGTCTGGCCTGCGCCGACCGAGCCTTCCAAGACGCCCGTCCCCGGCTCCCCCCGTGACAGCGCCTGCAGGCCCTCGAGCAGCGCGGCGCGATCGCCGCCCACCACGGCTCCCCGGGTCTCGAACTGCGTCCGGCCGCACGCCAGCGAGAACGCCACATCCACCACACTCGGCGCCGGGCCCGCCAGCAGGTGCTCGCGCAGACGCTCCGCCTGCGAGCGCAGCGCGCTCTCGCCCCGTCCGGAAACCAGCAGCGCGAACACCTCCGGCGCCGGCGGCTCGGGCTCATGTCCCGCTACGACCACCGGCGTACCGCCACCGGATCGGGGGCTCTCCACCTGGGGGGCATCCTGCATCACCAGGTGCGCGTTGGCGCCGCCCATTCCGAACGAGCTCACGCCCACGCCGATCCGGCCGTCGTGCGCGGGCCACTGCTCGGCGGCGCACACCACGCGCAAACCCAGCTCCCGCAGCGGGATGCGGGGGCTGGGCTCAGAGAAGTTGAGGCTCGCCACCAGCTCCCGCCTGTGGATGCAGAGCGCCGCCTTGATCAGCCCCGCGATCCCCGCGGCGCCCTCCAGATGACCGATGTTGGTCTTGATCGACCCCACGGCGAGCGGTGAGTCTCCACCCCGGCCACGCCCGTATGCCGCTCCCAGCGCCGCGGCCTCGATCGGGTCGCCGACCGGGGTCCCGGTGCCGTGCAGCTCGACGTACTGCACCGCCGCGGGATCGAGGCCGGCCCTCGCCAGCGCCGCTTCGATGACCGCCGCCTGGGCCCCCTGGCTGGGCACGGTCATGCCCCGCTCGTCGCTGCCCGCGTTCATCGCGCTGCCGCGGATCACCCCGTAGACGCGGTCGCCGTCCATCACGGCGTCGGCGAGCCGCTTGAGCGCCACCATGCCGCCACCCTCGCCGCGCACATGACCATTGGCGCGGGCGTCGAAGGCGTAGCACCTTCCCTCCGGCGAGAGCGCGCCGAACTCCGCCGCCAGCTCGCAGCCGAGCGAGGAGAGGATCAGGTTCACCCCGCCGGCGAGTGCGAGCTCGGACTCTCCGCGCAGCAGGCTCTCACACGCGAGGTGGACGGCCACCAGCGAGGAGGACTGGCCGGTGTCGACCGTCAGGCTCGGGCCTGACAGCGCCAGCGCATGGGAAATCCGATTGGCGATGATCGCCCTGCCCACCCCGGTCAGCGAGTGGCGTGTGATCGCCTCGCGCTCAGCCGCCACCAACTCGGCGTAATCCCCTCCCATTACGCCCAGGAAGACGCCGACCGCGGAGTGTGAGATGCGATCGGCGACGATGCCGGCGTCCTCGACGCACTCCCAGCTCAGCTCGAGCGCGAGGCGCTGCTGCGGATCGCTGGCGATCGCCTCCCTGGGGGAGATCCCGAAGAAGTCGGCGTCGAACATGTCGACGCCCGCGATGAATCCGCCGCGGACGGCGGCGTCGAACCTGCCCGGAGGCGGCTCGCCGAGGGCTTCCACACCCTCGTGCAGCAGACGCCACAGCGCCGCAAGGTCGGGGGCGCCGGGCAGCCGGCACGACATGCCGACGATCGCAATCCCATCAATGTCAGATACGCGAATCTCCACTACGCCCCCCCTTGCGTGTCGCCGCCGCGCCAACGAACTCCCTGCCCATACAAACGCTCCTCATACTTCCGCCACCCCAGCGGACGCGACGCAACCGCCCAGCCTGCCTTCACGCTCTCACATGCCATCCCGTGCGCATCGCTCGCACCCACAGCGTCAATACTTCATCAACCCACTCATAGTCGCCGACAGAGCGAATGTCTTACGCACCATGGAGCCTTCAATGTGGAACCGGCCGCTGGAATGCGCGTACTTGCCGGTTCCATGCGCAGCCGTCAACGTTCCGGTGAACGTCGCCGTCGGTCCTGCCGTAAAGAACGAAACTTTGCCCCCTACATTCACCTCTCCGGAACTCGTCATGCAGCCCATATCGACGGTACCGTTCGTGTAGGAGACCGTGATTTTCATCACCGTCGGACAGGTGTAGGTTCCCGTGCCCCGCCCCCGCTCGTTGATCACAGAGTTGCCCTTATGGCTGATGACTTCATCTGTGCGCATGGTCTCATGCACCGAGACGGTCCGCGCGGCGATCGCCTTCGCGGGGTGCCGTCCGGGCCCTTCCGCCAATGCCGAAACGGCGCCCCAGCTCGCCGCGCCGGCACCGAGCGCGATCATCGCCAACATCGACGCCGTCGACCCTCTCGACAGCGAACCACGCTTGAGAAAAGGGGAAGTTTGCTTACCGTTCATCTCGTACATTCCTTTGTATTCGCCATTGTGCATCGCGGTCGGTACACACGGCAGACGCTCAAAGGCCGCCGCCGGCGCCGTCTGCCCGTGATCGCGACGAGCCTCATTGCGACCGGTGCCGCCGGCGAGGAGCGTGACCGCCGCGCGACGGACAGGGCGTCGTGGTTAACGCCGATTCCGTGCTGCCGTCCGCGAACCTCAACGTGGCCCCGAAGCGGAAGCCGCCGGTGGGGCAATGGGAAGGCACGATCATGCCTTTCGGGGTGTACGCCACTCTGACGCCGTGTACGCTCCTGTAGTAGGTCACACCTTTGGAGCCGATGCCCGCGTACATGCGCACCACGGTTGTATCCGGTTCGCCCGGCAGTCCCGACATAAGTGGAATCGTGGTATTCAGATCGGCCCCGAACGGCCCCGATTCTTCCAGCATCTCGCTGGAGAACAGCGCCTGGGCGATCGTCGGAGAGCTCCCATTCGCGTAGAACAGCAGCGTGGTGTGGCGGCTTTTGGCCGGGCCCATCAAAACGGTGAGGCCGACCGGCTCGAGCACCGCTTCGGCAGCGTCTGGGGCGAGTATCAAAGCGTTTCCATAGCCCATGACGGCGTCTGGCGAGCAGCCCTTGGAGCCCGCGCTCGCGAGCGTCGCCGGATCGCACCTGTCCAGCCCCAGTTCGCTCGTGGTGAGGCTGACACCCGCCGGCAGGCGGAAGTTGACGCCGATCAGCGGCGGGGGCGTCTCGCCCGCGGGCCTGTTGATCCGAAACCCGAGCTCCATGGTCGAGGCCGCACCGAGCTTGTTGGGGACGAACCCGGCGGCGAGCGTGACCGACGATGGTGACGTCGCACCTTGCGACGCCGTGGCCAAACCCGGCGCCAGGCAGCCCCACATCGCGAGCGCAGCAGCAGTAGTGAGGATCCCGCGCCTGGCCATCATCTTCTCCATCTGGCTCGTGCAGAGGACTGCGCCACAGACGCCTTTCCCCGGCGGCGCTTGCTGATTGCAGCTGTGCGCGCAGCGCAGCCTTCGACCGTCACCTTCTGAGCACCTCTGCTCTGACTCCCATTCTGCCCGGCCATCGTGTAGTGCACGCTCCGACGCCTGGCGCAAAGGCTTTCACTCGCGCCAAGCAGCGAATGGCCTCCCTCGGGCAGGTCCAGTTCGAACAGGCTCATCGGGATGTCGGGCAGCTGGTTGAACGCCGTGCTGCCGATCCCTTTGTTGATGTTGACCGAGCCCGTCAGCTGGATAGAGAGGCCGCTGCCCTGCAGGACCATCACCAGATCCGGGTACTTGGTACCCCGATGGAAGACCAGGTACACCGGCCCGGTCATCGGCGTGCCCAGCAGCGGCGTGCCGACCACGGCCCTGCCCACCACCGAGGCCGGTGGACACGCCCCGGGGTTCGCCGCGAACGTCGCTGCCACACACGCCTGCTGGATGGCGGTCAGACGGGGTTTGAGCGGTTTCGGCAGGCTGCACGATCATCGACTTGAGGTTCGCGTGAATGCCCGGCGCGTTGGTGATTTTCACATCGATGCCGGCGCCATCGCCGCGGCTGCTCGCCTTCGCAAGCGTGCTCGCCGCCAACTTCGGCGTAAACGGCAGCCCCGAGCATCCGAGCACTGCGAACGGCGCCGACAACGCTGCGTCGGCGCCTTCGGTGGAACCCACCGTGCCGTTGATCCTCTGCCCGGTGCACTCGGTCGGATTCACCATGAAGCCAGGCCGATCGATGGCAAGGTCTACGCCCTTGATGCGTAGCGGGATGCCCTGAAGGATGGCGGGAAACGCGTCCGTCGCGATCGTCAGACTCGACGTGGACAAATCAACCGCGATCTCACCCCGAACAACAATCGTTCCCAGGTCAAATGGGCCGACCGATGCCGCAATCACCATGGACATGCCGAACAGCGCCCCCCGGTATGGGCCGGTGAGATAGACTCGACCATTGAGGTAGTAGGGGGCCGAGCCGGCTCCCGCGCCAACCGTGATGGTTCCCACTTCGCTCGACGCCGGGCACGTGCCCGCGGCGGCCTCGGCTTCGCCACATTGTGGGATCGTGCTCAGGTTCGCCATCAAGCCCGCTGGTAGAGCAGTGGTGAGGCTTTGGATGTACTGCTGTCCGTCTGTGCGAGCCACCTGCAGTGCGAAGCCGGTGCTTTGACCGGCCGCCGAGCTCGTCGCCCCCGCTGTGAACGACGGAGCGAACCCGCCAGCGCAGTTTTCGTCGATCGCAAAGGCACTCGAAGGCGTGGCCGGGCCACCCGATTCCGGTTCCGAGTACGGCGCAAGCACAGACGTCGTGGTGAAGACGCCACATGACGGAGGCGTGGCGATCGTCCCCCGCGGGCCCCCGAAGAGTTCGAGCTTCAACCCAGAGAGCGGAAGCTCGGGTATATTGTCCAGCATCAACGTGAGTTGACCGTTACCGGGCTGGGTGTCGAGCTGGCCGGGCAGCTTGAGGAGCAACCCGCCCTTTCCACCGACGAGGTAGATGTTCAAGACACCGCCAAATGGGACGGCCGGCTGGGCGAGATAGATCGAGCCCCGCAGACCCCGCGCCAACACGGGCGTTTCGACCTCGAAGGCGCCGATCTTGGATTCATTTGGACAACTCGCTTCAGTTGCCTGGCCGATCCCGATTTGAGCCGCCGAGCACCCGATCAACCCGGCTGCCGCGGGCGGGTTGACCGACAGACCGGCCGGGAGCGCCACGTTGATACTCCTCAAGTCCGCCTCAGCGAGCGCTTGGGGATCATTATTGTACGGAAGACCCACGTGGATCGACAGCCCGCTGGGGGAGTCCGCGGAACTCGATTCGGGCTGCACCGCGACTGTGGGGGTGAAGTTGAGCCTGTCACAGCCGGAGAGCTTGCCCGAAGCGCCGCCGGCGGCTTCGGTCGTCACCGACTTTTCCACCCGTACGCCCGGGTTCTCCCACGAGTCGGCCGCGATCGTCGTGATGAGCGGCTCTCCGCAGGTGGTCGGCATCGTCAGGAGGGGCGCCGCCACCGCATCACCGGGGCAGCTTCCGTTCGATTCTCCATGCCGGCCCAGGCACTTCCCGCGGAACGGGTCGTGGCTCGATTCCGCGGGAACGCCCCAGATCGTCATGGAGATCCGCCAGATCCCAACCTCCTGCGGCAGATTGCGCAGTTCTAGGTTGAGGCCGTAGTCGCTGCTATCGCGAACCATGAGATTCACAAGGATCGGGCTGGCCATCTCAAACCCGAACTGACCGGGGGCACCGGCGGGCGGCACCATATTGTCGAGGGGGACCGTCTCATCTATCGTTGGGCCTTCAACCGTAACTGTGCCTACCTGGGTATCGGCGGGACAGGCGCCGCCGAAGGTTTCGGTGCCACCCGCGAGATCGACAAACGGGCACTGTGGTGCCGCGCTGGGGTTTCCAGCGACGCCGCGCGGAAGTTCGATCTGGAGATCCTTTATCGCTCCATCGGGGATCACGGCAATCCCTTCGTTGTTCGACGTCGGCGGGTTGGCGATAGTGTTGAGGAGAAAGCTCGACATCATCTGATAGGGGTGGGAACTCGCCTGGAAATCGGGAGGACCGAACGTCCCCGGCGGCGCTCCCACGGGGGGCGCCTGGTTGAACGAGGTTTCAAGGGATTCGAAGCCGAACGACCCGTAGGCCGAGGAGGTCATCGTCGCGCAACTGGCGACCGCGGCGCACACGGCCAGCATGCACCTCGATAGACGCCGGCCGGTCATTTGGCGGCTCCCCTCCGGCGACCGGAGTGTCGATCCTGCCTGCCGGCACCCCCGTGGCGTGAGCCCCTCACCTTGGATTTCCGGGCCGGCCTTCCGCCCTTTGCCCTGCGAGCCGAGTGCCTCGCCCTGGATTTCCGCACGTGCTTCTTCGGCTTCGCCCTCCCTTTGGCCTGCGTAGCGGGAGCTTCCATCGCGGCTCCGTCAGATTCGGTGGCTATGCCGGCGGGGACGGGTGGGGCGCCTACCGGCCCGCGGCATCCTTCTCCCGAGCACTGCTCCGGCGCGAGCGCCCCTGCAGGGAAGCCTCCATCCACCCGCGCGTCGTACATATGCGCATTGGTGTTGTTGACTTCGGGCACCAGTTGCGCCCGTGTCGTGAAGAAAAGATCGTTACCGTTCGGGCTGGCGTCGGCAAACGCGGAGATGTCTTCGCTGGTGCCCGCGGAGATAAGGTAGATCGCGCCGTTCTCGTACTCGTAGACGTTCTGCCTGCCGTTGGTGGCCGCCGGCACGAGCGCGTCGCTGCTGTCGAAGAAGACGCGCCGCCCATTGTCGGAGATGTAGCGCGGAACGTACTGGGAGAACTTGCCAGTGGGTACACTGGATGAACCGATCGGCCGCTCGCCGCTGGGATTGCACGAGGCGCAACTCAAACCCCCGGTGCTCGCGTCGTACACGAACACCTCGGTGTCGGCCGCGCCCGTGTTGACATCGATGTTGTCGTAGCCCGTCAGGGGTTCCCTGGACATGAACGCCAGATGCTCGCCGTCGGGCGTCACGCGAGCCGTCCGTTCTTCGAGGTTCTGTTCCCAGTCACCCTTGTCTTCGCTGTTCAGAGCGGCGATGAACGTGGTCCCGCCGTCGTGGGACAGGTACAGGTTGTGGTTGTTGGCGCCCGTGCTGGCCCCGGTGGCAAGGCCGCCGCTCGCCACGAAATACACGCTCGACCCGTCTTCGCTGGCTCCGACCACGCCCTCGACGCCCGGCGAGCCGCCGCTGTCGAGACTCAGATCCGTCAACGTGCGGCCGTTGAAGTCATATTCGTAGAGGCCGCCGTTGTCGTCCGGATTGTTCGTGAGCGGCGTTTCGTCGGTGAAGAACACCTTCGAGCCATCGGGCGTAGCCGCCCTGAACGTCGCGCTTCCATTCCCGAGCGACGGCGTGAGTTCGACCGTCGTCGTGCCGTTTTCACGGACATAGAGCTGCCCTCCGTAAGTCCAGAAGACGCGCGAGCCGTCCGCGGACACATCGTTGGCGAAGTTGTGGTCTTCGCCGCCGCCGGCCTTCGCCCCAGCCGCCGCGACGCTGCCGGGACCGGGCAGTATGCTGACCAGTCGCAATCTGCCTCCCGCCCACTCGTAGACGCTCCACGCTCCTGCCGGCGCGCCTTCCCCTTCCGTGAGCGGACTGGTGGCCTCGACCACGATGTGAGCGAGATCGGGGGAGGCGCCCGCGAAGCGCACTTCGTAGCCTGGTTTTTCGCCAGCCGGGCCAGCGGTCGTGAGCAGCTGGTATGGGGAAGGGGAAGCACCGAGTTCGTGCAGATATACGTTGTAGTATCCCGCTGACTGCCCGGCTGCCAGTGGACTGCTCCATTCCAGGACAGCCGCTGTAAGTTCGGGTGTAAATGCACGGTATGGAGCCGACAGAGCCGGCCCCAGCTTGAGGTATCCCGACGCCACCGTGGCGGACGGCGAGATGGCCCGCGTTGACCAGCCGGAGGGCCCGCGCGAGGAGAGATACGAACTCGTGAGCATCGCACTCGGCGAATCGCTGAAGCTCGCCGTCGAAATGTACGCCACCGCGGAGCCGCTGAGCGAACTCTCGGCGTTCCCGGTCAGATAATCCCCCGCGAAATACGCGTTGCCACCGACATCGCCGCCGTCGGCTTCGACCGGGGAGACGAGCTCATACGCCCGATTGTCGGGCAGCGCAGAGGGCCCGCCCGGTGGATAGGTGGTGAATGTCTGGACGCCCCCCGCGGAGGTGCCGAGGGCGTTGGTGGCGAGTACGCGGAAGTAGTACCTCGTGCTCGGCTGGAGGCCCTCCACGTGCACGGCGGCGCCCTGGTCGCCCGCGACGGCGCCGATCGCCCCGTCGGGCACCGGCGCGGCGGCGCCGTAGGACGGGGTCGTGCCATATTCGAAGCGATAGTGCGTTTCGACGCCCTCCGGATTGATCTCCGTCCTCAGGTCCGCGGCCGTCGCCGTCACGTTCGTCGCGAGCTCCGAGTCGATCGGCGCCGGCGGCAGTGTGGTGAAGATCGCGTCGGGGCCGTCGGTCGTGCCGACCGAGTTGGTGGCCACCACACGGAAGTGGTAGGTGCTCTGCGCCGCCAGCCCCGTGAGGCCGACGGCCGCGCTCTGTTCGTTGCCCGATTCCCCGATGTCGGTTCCTGGCGGGAGCGGAACCTGGGTCCCGTAGGCGGCCGTCGGCCCATATTCGAAGATGTAGTGCGTATCCGCGAACTCCGGATTGACGGCAGCCTGCAGGGTGGCCGTCGTGGGGGTAACGCTCGACGCTCCCTCGGAATTGGGCATCACCTGGGGTGCCGCCGGCGCGGGCGGCACGACCGCGAGACCCGTGCCGGCGCCGCCAAAGGTCGTGAAGAGGGCGGGCTGGGCGTGAGCCGCGGCCACGCCGATGGACAGCAGCGCCGCGCACGTCGCGCCCACGCCGAGCAGCGAATGCCCGAGTCGGCCGAGCCTGGTGGCCGCCGTGCGCGGGAGGACCGCGGCGGGGAAGAGTGGAGATATGACAGACATCATCGGGTTATAATCTCTACCAGTCGCCCGGCCCGGAGTGATGGGCCGATGTGGCGCATGGAGCCATTCGAGATGCGCCATGTAGGCTCACCTCGGATCCGGCGTCATCGCGACCTGGTGGCCACCCCCAGCTCCTCCAGGCGGAGGACGACCTCGAGCTCGGCGTGGCAGGATCTCAGCTGGCGGCCCAGCTTGGTCTCGATCGACCGCAGCCTGCGTTCGACGGTGTGGCGGTCGATCTCGAGCTTGGCCGCCGCCGTGGCCGCGTTGCAGCCCGCGGAGAAGTAGGCCCGCAGCGTCTCGCGAGCCATCGAGTTGCCGAGCGATGGGAGATAGATGCTCATCAGCGACCTCGCGAGAGACTCGCTTTGAAGCACAAGCGCGAGGAGCCCGTGGTCGGCGAAGCGGATCGTGGCCTCTGGCCTGCGGAGAGAGACGAGCAGCGCCGCCTGGGCTTCCTGGTGGGTCAGGCGCCAGCCGGAGAGCCCCATCCTCGGCTCGCCCAGCACAAGCGAGACACCCGCGGTCTTGGCGGTTGAGAGGATCCGCTCCACACGCGCCATCTTCGAGCTCCTGGCGCCCACCGACCCACGCCCACAGGGAACTCTCGCTGGTTGACACGCACAACAGTTGACGTCGCAGGTCATCGGCCAAGCCGCTCACGATCCTCTTCGCCTTCGGCCCGCTGGCGATGATGCCGAGGTGCCACGCATCGTCGAGGTCGTAGTCGAGCTTCGAAGCGTCGGGACGCTCGCCGGCGAGGAGCCTCTGCACCAATTCCGCATGGCACTCCTCGCGCGAGCGCTCGATCCGCTCGCGCTCCTGCCTGTGCTCGTAGGCGATTCTGGTCACCATGCGCTCGAGCACGGCCTCTTGCGTCGTGCGCAGATGACGCAGAGCGGGCCCGTTGGCGGAGAGGCCGCTGCGATGAGCCTCGTCCATCACGAATGCCCCGAGCGCCCTGTGACCAGCGATGTAGCGCAGCAGTACCGTCTCCACGCTGATGTTCCGGCGCGCCGCGCGATGGGCCTGCGCGATCGCCGCCGACGGGATCGGGTCCGGCCGCTCGGCCGGATCTTCCATCTCGGTCAGAGCGTGGTGCAGAACCGCGGCGACCGTGCTGCGGAGCCCTGTTTCGTAGTCGGCATCATCACCCTGCGCCGACATGAACATGCCGCTGACGCGGGCGAAGACCGCATCCTCGATCTCCCTTTCGCGGGCACGCAGCCGCCTGAGCAGCCCAATGCGCTCCCGCTCGAGCGCCGCGGTCTCGCCGCGTTCCTTCCCGTTTGTCCCGATCCTCAGTGAGGTCGCGTCCTTGACACCACTGCTCATCGGCCACCTCCCCGTCTCACCGACCGCCTCCCAGTTAGTCCGTTCGATTGGTCCGGATGACGCCTGCTTTGTGGCTCGTCCTTTCGCGCCGGTAGTGTGGCTAGTTTTCTTCCCGCTGTCAATTCACAACTAAATAAACCTAAGATTTGACACCGATTTCTGAACGCTCGAACAAAGGGTGACAAAAGGCCGCATCGTGGCCGTCCGGCGGCGCCGCGGACCCCGGAGCGAGGTGGCCGTGGAGCAGTCCCCGCGGAAGGGTACCCGTGGAGCGGCACCCCCGGAGCCGTGCCGTCCGCGGCGCCCCGTAACATTGGAATGGATTCTCAGGGTCCCCCACGAACTGGAGGTCGCACCGCAGATGCCGCCGCTCATCACACGCGAAGAGGCGTTTCGCCTGGGCGAGATCGAGGATCGCGCCGAGATCGAGGCGCTCGTGCAGCGCGCCTGGGAGGCGCGCGTGGAGCGCTTCGGGGACTCCACAGACCTCTGCTCGCTGGTCAACGCCAAGTCCGGCGGGTGCGCGGAGGACTGCGGCTTCTGCGCGCAGTCGCGCTTCGCCGAGGCCGAGACCCCGATGCACCCGATGATGGGGCCCGAGCAGATCCTCGAGCACGCCCGCGCCGCCGAGGCCGCGGGGGCGCACCGCTTCTGCATGGTCACCCAGGGCCAGGGGCTCTCCAAGCGCGACTTCGCCAAGATCCTCGAAGGCGCGCGGCTCGTCGCCGAGCACACCAACCTCAAGCGCTGCGCCTCGATCGGCCACCTCTCCGCGGAGCGCGCCGCGGCGCTCAAGGCGGCGGGCATCCAGCGGATCCACCACAACGTGGAGACCGCCACGGGCTACTACGACGAGGTTTCCACGACCGTCCGCTACGAGGGCCGCCTGCGCACGATCCGCGCCGTCCGCGAGGCCGGCCTGGAGACCTGCGTCGGGGGCATCCTCAACCTCGGCGAGAGCCGCGCCCAGCGCGTCGAGATGGCCTTCGAGCTCGCGGCCCTGGAACCGACGAGCGTCCCCGTCAACCTCCTCAACCCGCGGGCGGGAACGAGGTTCGGGGATCGTGAGTTGATGGATCCGTGGGAGGCCGTCAAGTGGATCGCGATCTTCCGCCTGATCCTCCCCGGGGCGCTCCTGCGGATCTGCGGCGGGCGCGTGGAGAACCTCGGCGAGCTGCAGCCGCTCGCCGTCAAGGCCGGCCTGAACGGAGTGATGATGGGCAACTTCCTCACCACCCTCGGCTCCGAGCCCGAGCAGGACCGCGCGCTGTTCGAGGAGCTCGGCCTCAACGTCGCGCGCTGGCCCGACAACGGCTCGAACCCCCGGCCCGACAACCGCTCGGGCCGGCTGGAGGGGGAGACGCCGGACGTAGTCGAGGAGCACATCGGAGCGGCGGGCGCGGGCCAACTCGATGGGCGGATCGACCTCGGCGTGCGTCTGTGGGACCCCTCCACGCAGCTTCGCTACCGCGCCAAGCGGCGGGAGGACCGTCGAGACGAGCTCGCCACACCGGCGGCGGGCTGAGGGGATCGAGGCGGGGATCGTGGGAGAGGGAGCAGGCCAGAGGAACGCTGGAAGGGGTCGTGGGAGAGGCAGAGGATCGGAGGAGGCGGGATCGTGGGAGACATAGTGGAGCGGCTGGCGGAGATCGAGCGGCTCGGCCTGAGCCGGCGGATGCGTTTGATTTCCGGACCGCAGGGCCCGCGGGTGCTGCTTGACGGCCGGCCCGTGCTGCTGCTGTGCTCCAACAACTACCTCGGTCTCGCCGACCACCCCCGCGTGCGCGCGGCCGCCGCCGATGCCGCGACGCGGTGGGGCGTCGGCGCCGGCGCCTCGCGGCTGGTCTCCGGGACGATGACCGTCCACCGGCGCTTGGAGGAGCGGCTCGCCGCGTTCGAGGGCACCGAGAGCTGCGTGCTGTTCGGCTCCGGCTACCTCGCCAACCTCGGCGCGATCGGCGCGCTCGCCGGCCCCGGCGACGCGGTCTTCTCCGACGAACTCAACCACGCCTCGATCGTCGACGGCTGCCGCTGCTCCCGTGCGCGCGTGGTCGTCTACCGCCACCTCGACGCCGAACACCTCGACTGGACGCTCCGCCGCCACGGCCGCGACGGCCGGCGGCTGATCGCGACCGATGCCGTCTTCTCGATGGACGGCGACGTGGCGCCGCTCGAGGAGATCGTCGAGGTCGCACGCGCGCACCGCGCGCGCGTGCTCGTCGATGAGGCGCACGCCACCGGCGCGCTCGGCCCCGGCGGACGCGGCGCCGTCGCGCAGGCCGGCCTCGAGGGCGAGGTCGATGTGCTCGTCGGCACCCTCGGCAAGGCGCTCGGCTCCTACGGCGCGTACGTGTGCGGCCGCGAGGAGATGGTGCGCTACCTCGTCAACACCGCCCGCCCGTTGATCTTCTCGACGGCCCCCGCCCCCCCGGCCGCCGCCGGCGCGCTCGCGGCGCTCGGCCTCGTCGAAGAGCGGCCCCACCGGGTGCAGCGTCTGCGCTCCCACGCCCGCACCCTCCGACGCGCGCTCGCCGCCGAGGGCTTCGCGGTGCCCGAGAGCGACATCCACATCGTCCCCCTCCTCGTCGGCGACGAGCGCGACGCGACCGCGCTCTGCAAAGGCGCGTTGGAGCGCGGGGTCTTCGCACAGGCCATCCGCCCGCCCTCCGTCCCCGCCGGCGGCTCGCGGCTGCGCCTCACCGCGATGGCCTCCCACACCCCCGCCGAGCTGCGCCGTGCCGCGCGCGCGCTCGCCGGCGCCGCGCGCGCGCTGGGGTTGGAGCCGGCCTCGATCGGGGTTCCCGCCGCGCCGCGCCGGGCGGCGCGGGACCTCGAGGGGGACCCCGAGGAGCCCGTCCCCCACGGAGGTGCTCTCACCGCACACCGCGCCCCGTTCGACATCGAGCGCGAAGACTCCCTCGTTCGCGCCGCCTGAGTTCGCGCCGTGCGCGGGCTGTTCGTCACCGGTACCGGCACCGGCGTCGGCAAGAGCGTCCTCGCCGCGGCCCTCCTCGCCGCGATGGCCGCCGCGGACGAGCCTGTGCGGGCGCACAAGCCGGTGCTCACGGGCCTCTCCGAGCCGCCCGGGGAGTGGCCTCCCGACCACGAACTGCTCGCGCGCGCCGCCCGCATGGCCCCCGAGGAGGTGGCCCCGCTGCGCTACGGGCCGGCCGTCTCACCCCATCTTGCCGCCGAGCTCGCGGGCGAGCGCATCGACCCCGAGCGGATCGTGACGGCCGCCGACGCCGCCCTGCGCGCCGCCGACGCCAGGGGGGCCGCGCTGATCCTCGAGGGCGTCGGCGGGCTGCTCGTCCCGCTCGCGTCCGACTTCACTGTGCGCGACCTCGCCGCGGCGCTGCGGCTGCCGCTCCTGGTCGCCGCTCCCCCCGGCCTCGGCACGATCAACCACACCCTCCTCACGCTCTCCGCGGCGCGCTCCGCGGGGATCGAGGTCTGCGCCGTGGTGCTCACGCCGTGGCCCGCGCGGCCGTCGGCGATGGAGGAGTCCAATCGCGCCACCGTCGCCCGGCTCGGCGAGGTCGAAGTCGCCGTCCTGCCCCGCCTCCCCGGCCCCGACCCGGCCGCGCTCGCGGACGCCGGGTCGCGGCTGCCTTGGCGGCGGTGGCTCTCGCCGGCTGCCGGCGGCGGGAGCCGGCCGCAAGATCGGCGAAACTGACCAGATGCCCGTCACCAATCACTCAGCCGGCGTGCAGAGCCTGCACGAGCCCGGGGAGCTCCGCGGCGGGGGCGGCGGCCAGGCGCTGTTGCCTGCGTCCCATCGCGCAGCCGGCGGACTACCTCGCCATGAGCGTCGGGCTGCTGTCGCTGATCGCGGCCGAGCGCCGGGCGGGGAGAGCGGGGGCGGGGCGCCGGGGCGGGCATTACAATCGAACCTGTGACCGCCAAGGAAAGGGTGCTGGAGCACCTGCCAAACTGGAGCGAGGAGCAGGCCGAGCGGGCACTGCTGGCGGCCGAGGCCGCGCCAGGGTCGATCACCGTCGAAGACAAGCGCCCCGCGGAGCCGCCCTCGGACATCGACGAGGAGTGGGGCAAGCCCGAGATGGCGCCGCTGCCGGAGGGTTGGGGGCGCCTGCCGTCGGGGGCGCCGGCGCCCAACTGGGTGGCCGGCCTCGATGAAGTCCGCCGCGGACGCTGATGCTCGTCATCGACGCGAACGCCGCGCTTGAGGCGTGCGGAGAGAAGGACGGCTTCCAAACGCTTGGAGATGACCTCGCCGGGCCACCACTGATGTGGTCGGAGGCCCGCGCGAACCTGCACCTCGCGCTCGTCAAGGGTGAAATCGTCGCCGAGGACGCGGCAATCATGCACGAGCGGCTCGACAACTGTTCCGTTGCACGTGAAGACCCACCCGACCTCGGACGCCAAGCCTGGGAGATCGCTGAGGAGTTCGGCTGGGGACGCACCTACGACGCCGAGTACGTCGCGCTCGCCAAGATCCTCGGCTGCCGACTGGTGACGCTCGACATGCGCCTGCGGCGTGGAGCGGATCGCCTGGGCTTCGTCGTCACACCCGACGAGCTCAAAGACGCCGACGCCGGAGCCGGCACCGTTCCCCCTTCTCACTGACCCGGCGGAGTGAGGGCGAGGAACAGCGTGAGGTCGGTCCAGCCGGCCTCACGCTCGACACCGGCGCGCTGATCGCCTACGAGCGGGGTGAGACGCGCGGGCGCGAGGCATCGTGCCTCGCGGCCTCCGTCGGGTCACGGATCGACGTAGGGCGGGCGCAGCTGCTCGAACATCGGGAAGTGGCGCACGTTGAGCGTCCACAGCTCCATTTCGTTCACCATCGCCGACGCCGCAACGCAGTAATCGACCGCGTCGATTCCGGAGTGGCTGCGCGCCCAGCGCCGCGCGAGCACGTCGGCCTGCTCGGCGACCGCGGTGTTGACCTCCAGCCAGTGCAGCGCCGCCGCCTGAGCATCCAGCGCCACCGCCAGCTGCTGGCCGATGCGGTGGTGACGTCCGTGCGGTGCGGGATTCATGTGCAGCACACCCTCCCACATCTCGTCGTGATGATCGAGGCCCAGACGCCGCCGACGCTCGAGCAACGCGTCGATCTCGGCCGGAGCAGGGTCCATCACCAGCGTGGGCATGACCCAAGGATAGCCCCTCGGGCGGGGCAGGCTGCCAGATCGCGAGGAAGCGTCCATCGACCCGCCAAAGCAATCCCGCCGCCGCCGAGCAGATCCCGACCGAGAAGCGCGCCCAGCCGCTTCTGCGTAGGGTGGGCGAGTGCGCGTCGCCACTCTTCTTGCTCTCGATAAGCAGCTCGTGCGAGGGTCGTGGGATCAACGGACGCTCAGCGTGCCGGGCGCCGTGCTGCCAACGGCGATTCCAGGCACGATCGGCGTCGGAGTCTTCGTGGAGGTCGAAGTCCAGCCCGAGGACTCCTCCGCCCGGCAGCTCGACGTCTGGATCTATGTCCGGGCCGTGGACGAGACGCTCCACGTCGTCGATGAGCTGATCGAGCTTCTGCACGTCATCGACGGCCTCGTGTCGCCGGTCGGGGAGATCTCCGAACCCGTCAACCAGTCCTTTGACATCTGGATACCAAGCTATCCCGTGGATACGCCGCGGCAGCTGTGGTTCGAGGCGAGGCTTGAGGGCGTCATGCAGACCGAGCGAACCGTCTCGCTCGTACCGGAGATCTAGCTCGGCTGCCCGCCGGCGTGCTTACGGCGCAAACCCCGCCGCCACGGCGGTGTGGGGCTACCAGCCGCCGCTGGATCGACGCGAACGCTGCCAACATCCTCGACCACCGTCGAAACCGACGGGATTCGGTGGCGCTTGATGAAAGCACGAATCACAGAGTCGGGAATCTTCTTGGCAGCCATCGCAAGCGACATGATAGCCGTTCGCCGCGACGCCCGCAAGGTGATCCTGACGGCGGTCCCGCACGCCGCGAGGATCGCGCCGGCACCAAGCGTCAGTCGATCGCCGACGGTCTGTTGACCATCGAACCCGTCCTGGACTCCGAGTGGAGCCACATCACCGAGCTGATAAACCAGTACGCCGACCTCCCGTTGGGAATGGTTGACGCTTCCGTCGTCGCGCTCGCCAAACGTCACCGCGTCACCGAGATCGCCACGCTCGACCGCCGGCATTTCAGCGTCGTACGCCCCCGGCACGTCTACAGCTTCACGCTGCTGTCCTGACCCTGCTTGCGTGCCGTGGTGATGTAGGAGCGGACTGTCAGGTAGCGCTCGGCGCCCTCCATCGTGCGAAAGCAGCCGGATATCTTCGGGTCTACTGCAGGTTCCGTGGGTCATGCGCCTTCGGCTGGTAGGGGTGGGCAGAGCCCGCCGAGTGAGAGCATGGCGAGGGCGATGACGGACCAGGGGGAGTGGTAGCCGAACCCGCGACGCATGATCAGGCGGATCTGGGTGTTTACTTGCTCGACAATGGCGTTGCTCAGGTGATTCGTGAGGGCCGCCTCGACCATGTGACGCTGCTGGGTGATCCGCCGGGCGAGCTTTCGGAACGGCTCCAGGCGAGGTCGAAGTCGCCGTCCTGCCCCGCCTCCCCGGCCCCGATCCGGCCGCGCTCGCGGACGCCGGGTCGCGGCTGCCTTGGCGGCGGTGGCTCTCGCCGGCTGTCGGCGGCGGGAGCCGGCCGCAAGATCGGCGAAACTGACCAGGGTTGGGGGCGCCTGCCGTCGGGGGCGCCGGCGCCCAACTGGGTGGCCGGCCTCGCTGAAGTCCGCCGGCCTCACGCTCGACACCGGCGCGCTGATCGCCTACGAGCGGGGTGAGACGCGCGGCCGCGAGGCATCGTGCCTCGCGGCCTCCGTCGGGTCACGGATCGACGTAGGGCGGGCGCAGTCTGCTCGAACATCGGGAAGTGGCGCACGTTGAGCGTCCACAGCTCCATTTCGTTCACCATCGCCGACGCCGCAACGCAGTAATCGACCGCGTCGATTCCGGAGTGGCTGCGCGCCCAGCGCCGCGCGAGCACGTCGGCCTGCTCGGCGACCGCGGTGTCAACCTCCAGCCAGTGCAGCGCCGCCGCCAGCGCATCGGTCGCACGCCGCTCCGCGGGGCGCATCCCGATCGAGAGCTCGATCCTGCTCAGCACCGATGCGGCCACGACCTCCTCGCGCTCGAACGCCGACCGCAACAGATCCCGCGCCGGCTCGACTCCCCGCAGGCAGTCCACGAGGACCGACGTGTCGAGGAGCGGACTCACCTGCTCGCGCGCAGCCTCCGGGCGGTGCCCGAGCGGACACGCTCCACGAATTCGGCACCGCTCTCGCCGCGATCGGCCCATGCGCCGAAGGCGCTGTCGAGCAGCCGAAGCCGATCGGCCGTGGACGCCGCCTTGTAGCGCTCGTCGAGCGCGCGCCGAACCAGCTCGGCCAGCGAATGGCCGCTGCGGGCGGACTCGTCCCGCAGGCGCACGTACTGAGTGTCGGTCAGGGTGATCTGGGTGCGGTGCATGATGTAATGTTACATCACCTCGGGACCCGCGCGAGTTTCGCCGGCCCGCGGGGGACAGCGTGCGGCGCTTACGGCCACTCGATCTGCTCGGCCAGCTCACTCGGGCCGAGGTCGATCAGGCCGCTGCGAGCGATTAATGGCCCGCCCACCCGATACTCGCCGTCCGTGAGCCCGAGCCAGTGCACGGCGCGCTCCTCGGGATCGAGAATCAGCACCTCGTTGACCTCGTGGGCGGCGTAGAAGGGGAGCTTCTGCCAGGTCTCATCGGCCGGGGAGACGATCTCGACGACCAGGGCGGCGGTCTCGTAATACATCTGATCGGGCCCGGGCCGGTGAATGGCGCCATCGGGCGCTCGATAGTCCGCCGGGATCCCGAGATTGAACTCCCCCATAGCCGGCAGCAGACCAGCCGCCCGAGCCGGAGCATCCAGCGCCACCGCCAGCTGCTGGCCGATGCGGTGGTGACGTCCGTGCGGTGCGGGATTCATGTGCAGCACACCCTCCCACATCTCGTCGTGATGATCGAGGCCCAGACGCCGCCGACGCTCAAGCAGCGCGTCGATCTCGGCCGGAGACAGGGTCCATCACCAGCGTGGGCATGACCCAAGGATAGCCCCTCGGGCGGGGCAGGATGCCAGATCGCGAGAGAGACTCCTCCGCCCGGCAGCTCGACGTTGGATCTATGTCCGGGCGGTGACGTTCACGCGCGCCTGGAGGCCCCCCAGCGCCTGGGTTGCGTAGGCGCTGCGCCAACGAGCGGGGCGAAACCCTGGACCTTCCAGTGGTTCCGGTCGAGAAGCTCAAGCTGATCGCCCCGCACAGCTGAGCGGGAGCGCGCGCTGTTGGACAACCAGTGTGCGCCGCGCGCTAAAATTGGGGCATGCCGACACGCGCAGAACTCCACGAAGAGGTTGACGCGCTGCCTGATCCCCAGCTCCCCAAGGCCCGACTGGTGGTGGACCCCGAAGCCGAGGAGCAGCGGCGGGCGCTGCTCAATCGATTCACGGCGCGCTTCACCGACCCGGACAACGCCGGGATCGACTGGGATCTGCTGCGCGACGTCAAGCGCCATGCCTGGCCGGTCAGATAGCGGCGGTCCCTGGGGAGACCTGCCGCTCGTCGTGGACACGTCCGCCTTCGCACGCGCCCACCACCCGCAGGTCAGCGAGGATTGGGCACGTGCATCGCACGCCGATCGCCTGCGCCCAGCCGGGTCCAGAGCGGTCCGTCCGCGATATACACGTTCTTGTACCGCGTATAGCCGGTCCGCGAGTTGCGGAGCCGCGAGCTGCCATGTCGTCGTCCCGTTCCCGGGCCGCTTCTTGAGAGGCTTCCGTGGGTTCTTCGACCAGTTGCAACGAACAGGACGCCTCACAATACCGCTCGCTTGGGACGTCGCAGGGTCGCCGCCACACCATCGTCCCTACGCGCGTGTATTCAACGGGCCATCACGGCCTCTAACCACCGTGTTCGTGAACTCTGAGGAGTCCGAGAGTTGGCGTGACTTCAGCGCATGTTGGCGCGGTCACCATCACTGTGAGGAAGGGGAGGAAAGCGTATTAGCTCCAATCCCTCAGCTTCCCTTCTCATCCTCCAGGTCACGGCAACTGAGGATCACTGTCGTTCCCTGGGGGGTAGCCCGTGTCATCACAGCTGTCTGTTGTTAACCACTACGGTCAACCCTTGCGACCTTTCTTGGAGTGCCTGGGGTGATGGGTCTTCGATGCCTTACGGGTACTCGTGCAGAGGTCCGCGACGGCCGCGAGTGCCGAGTACTTGCCCTCGGGGAGCGTCAGTTCGAAGCTCGAGACGGGTGCGTCGGGGACGTGCGCGAAGGTGCTGGAGGTGACGTCGTTCTTGATGCGCGTATCCCCCACCATTTTTTGAGAGAGAAAGATAATCGTGGGACCCAACCAAGAAGCGTGACGGCGGCCATGCAATTCTCCCCATAGGCGGCCGTTGAATCTCCCCACTGGCGGCCACTGGATCTCCCCATGGGTGGCCATCGAATCTCCCCACCGTTCTGTCCTGAGCGGCTTGCTGTAGTCCCCCGTGCCTTGTCAACGAGGCACGTCGGGAAGGCGGGCTTGATGAAGCGATCGGAGGAAGTGATGGAGATCCTTGAGGCGTATGACGTGACGGGCAGCCTGCGCGGTGCTGCGGCGCTGGCGGGCTGTGATCACAAGACGGCCGCGCACTGGGTTCGTGCGCGGGAAGAGGCTGGTGGCGGGCCGCCGGTGGCGAGACGGTCGCGGCCGCGGGTCGATGGGTTCGCGGGGAAGATCGAGGAGTGGGTCGAGCGCTCGCGCGGGAAGATGCGTGCTGATAAGGCGCACGAGCGGCTGCTCGCGATGGGGTATATGGGCTCGGAGCGCACGACGCGGCGCGCGGTCGCCAGGGCGAAGCGGGCGTGGCGCTCAGAGCACGGGCGCGTCACGCGGCCGTGGGTGACGGAGCCGGGCTTGTGGTGTCAGTGGGATTACGGTGACGGGCCGAAGATCGCGGGCCGTCCGACGGTGTTGTTCTGCGCGTGGCTTGCGTGGTCGCGCTTCCGGGTGGTGCTGCCGTTGTGGGATCGCACTCAGGCGAGCGTCGTGATGGGCCTGGACCGGGCGCTGAGGCGGTTTGGCGGTTGCCCGACCTACGCACTCACCGATAACGAGAAGACCGTCTCGGTGGATCACGTGTGCGGGATCGCGGTCCGTAACCCGCAGATCGTCGCGGTCGGCCGCCACTACGGGCTGTCGATCGCGACGTGCGTACCCTGCGACCCACAGAGCAAGGGTGGTTCGGAGGCCACCGTTCGGATCGCCAAGGCTGATCTGGTCCCGACCGATCACAACCTCCGGACGGAGTACGGGTCCTTCGCGGAGCTCGAGCTGGCGTGCGTGGAGTTCTGCGAGCGGGTGAACGCGCGCGAGCACCGCGTCACGCGCCAAGCACCGGCGGTGATGCTCGCCCAGGAGCGCGAGCGGCTGCACCCATTGCCGGCGGTCGCGCACACGCTGTGCTTCGGGGAGACCCGCAGGGTCTCCAGACAGTTGACGGTTTCCGTCGGTGGCGCGCTCTATTCGGTCCCCTCGGCGCTGGTGGACGAGCGGGTGTGGGCGCGCGTGGATGGCTCTCAGCTGATCGTCGTTCACGCCGACGGTCCGCAGGGACCGTGCGAGGTCGCTCGCCACGAGCTGACGACACCCGGGCAGCCGAGCATCTGCGACGAGCACTATCCCCCACGGCCACCCGGCGCGCTGGAGCGCAAACCGCGCGCGCAAGGCTCAGAGGAAGCGGCGTTCCTCGCGCTCGGCCCGGGCGCAGAGGCATGGCTGACCCGCGCAGCAGCAGCCGGCGCCGGCAGGGTGCGCCGCAAGCTCTCAGAAGCCGTCGATCTCGCAAAGCTCCACGGGCAGGTCGAGGTTGACGAGGCGCTCGCCACGGCCGCGCACGCCGAGCGCTTCGCGGACGGCGATCTGCAGGCGATCCTCGCTCACCACCAGCAGAACGGGACGGTGATCCCGTTCCCCACCAGGGTCTCAGACGAGCAGACGCTGCAGCGCTCCACGCAGGCGTGGGAGGGGTTGGGACGATGAGCGACTACTGCGAAATCCATGCCCTCATCGATCCTGACCAGTTCGAGGAATACCCGAACGGGATCCGCGTCCAGGAGATCGATCTGACGATCACCGAGGACCCCGAGATCCCGTCCTGGCGAGCAGCGCCACCGGCCGTCTGTCGGATCGACGCCAGAAGAGCGCGCGAGCTCGCGTTCGAGCTGCTCGTCCTCGCCCACGCCGCCGAGCAATACGAGGAGAACGCACGATGAGCGTCCAGACACCCGCACCGCCACCACTGCCCGACGATCTCGACGAGCTGCTGCGGCGACTGCGGCTGCCCTATATTCGCGGCGCCGCGCCGCACGTGATCGCGACCGCGCGCTCACAGCGATGGGAGCCCGCGGACGTCCTGCGGGTCCTGCTCGGCGAGGAGGCGACCGGTCGCGACCAGGCGACGATCCAGTCGCGTCGCAAAGCGTCCGGGCTACCGACGGGCAAGACACTCGACGCGTGGGAGGATGACGCCTCAGCGATCCCCAAGCAGACCCAGCAGGCGCTGCGAACACTGGAGTGGGTTTCACGCGCGGAGAACCTCTGCGTCTGCGGCCCATCAGGGACCGGGAAGAGTCACTGGGTCGAGGCGCTCGGGCACCACGCGATCGACCAAGGCAAGACCGTCGTCTGGCACACGCTGGAGAGCCTCGCCGGCCTGCTGCGACGTCACCGCGCCGATGACAGCACCGCCAAGGCGATCGCAAAGCTCACCCGGGCAGAGCTGATCATTATCGATGACGTCGGCCTGCTGCCGGTCTTCCCCGACGCCGCCGAGGCGCTGTTCCGTCTCGTCAACGCGGCCTATGAGAAGCGCTCGATCGCGCTCACCTCGAACATCCACCCCGCCGGCTTCGACGAGCTGATGCCAAAGACACTCGCCGCCGCGACCGTTGACCGGCTACTGCACCACGCGCACGTGCTGATCACCGACGGCTCGGAGAGCTACCGGCTGGCGCAGGCGACCGCGGGAGAGGGGGTGAGGCCCCTGGCCAGCTGAACACGCCGCGGGCACTCGACTCCGCTACGGCCTACGGCCTCCGCTACGTCAAGCACCCGCGAAACCCCCCCTGACCACCGGGGAGAACCGATGGCCACCAGTGGGGAGAAAAGATGGCCGCCACCGGGGAGAACCGATGGCCGCCCGTGGGGAGAACTGGATGGCCGTTGACACACCACTGCCCGACGATCTCGACGAGCTGCTGCGGCGACTGCGGCTGCCCTATATTCGCGGCGCCGCGCCGCACGTGATCGCGACCGCGCGCTCACAGCGATGGGAGCCCGCGGACGTCCTGCGGGTCCTGCTCGGCGAGGAGGCGACCGGTCGCGACCAGGCGACGATCCAGTCGCGTCGCAAAGCGTCCGGGCTACCGACGGGCAAGACACTCGACGCGTGGGAGGATGACGCCTCAGCGATCCCCAAGCAGACCCAGCAGGCGCTGCGAACACTGGAGTGGGTTTCACGCGCGGAGAACCTCTGCGTCTGCGGCCCATCAGGGACCGGGAAGAGTCACTGGGTCGAGGCGCTCGGGCACCACGCGATCGACCAAGGCAAGACCGTCGTCTGGCACACGCTGGAGAGCCTCGCCGGCCTGCTGCGACGTCACCGCGCCGATGACAGCACCGCCAAGGCGATCGCAAAGCTCACCCGGGCAGAGCTGATCATTATCGATGACGTCGGCCTGCTGCCGGTCTTCCCCGACGCCGCCGAGGCGCTGTTCCGTCTCGTCGACGCGGCCTATGAGAAGCGCTCGATCGCGCTCACCTCGAACATCCACCCCGCCGGCTTCGACGAGCTGATGCCAAAGACACTCGCCGCCGCGACCGTCAACCGGCTACTGCACCACGCGCACGTGCTGATCACCGACGGCTCGGAGAGCTACCGGCTGGCGCAGGCGACCGCGGGAGAGGGGGTGAGGCCCCTGGCCAGCTGAACACGCCGCGGGCACTCGACTCCGCTACGGCCTACGGCCTCCGCTACGTCAAGCACCCGCGAAACCCCCCCTGACCACCGGGGAGAACCGATGGCCACCAGTGGGGAGAAAAGATGGCCGCCACCGGGGAGAACCGATGGCCGCCCGTGGGGAGAACTGGATGGCCGTTGACAAGCCGACTGCTGGAGCTGGCCCCGGAGGGTGTCCGGGAGATCATCCGCGCAGCGCGGTATCGTCCTAGGGAATACACCCATGAGGTGGTGGTTGAGATCTACGCAATGTTGATCGGCAGGCGCCACCGCGACCTAGTGGGGCGACCAGAATGGCTAAACGACGAGCTCTACACACTGGTGATGAGAGTGATCGAATGGACCGAGTAAGCGTTCCAGGCGGATACGTCCTGGGCAAAAACCAGCGGATCACGGATGTCTTGGCAGTCGAAGACGAGCTCCTGCGCAGCGAGGGCATCGACCCCACATGGCCAAGGTTCGACCAGGCCGAGCTCGCCGAGGCCGAATCGCTGTCCACCTGAGGCTTCCGTAAGGGGCGCACTGCGCGTGCTCACGGAAGTTCCCCACACTTCTGCTCACGGTGGCCGGCTGCGGGGCCAGCTCAAGCGTCGAACCCGTAGGGGGTCAGTACTCAACCGGCAGGGGATATCGGTGAGCCTGGGTGGCGATATGCGGTTGTCAAGGTGCGGTGCGGCGCAAAGCGGATGCCGCGACACTGCCGTGGCTGCCGTGGCTTCGTCGCCGAGAAGATCAAGTCCCTCAGCCGGGAGGGTGCCCCATCCGTGCCGCTTCTCGAGCGGCCCCTGTGAGGCGGGCTTCAAAGCAGCTGCTCAACTCACCTGAACCCGACATCCGAAGGCAAACCACGGCCCACTCTCATGAACCGATCGAGCGCCCACTGGCTCCCACGACCGAGCCGAGCTGATAGCCGACGGCGACTGACGAGCCGCGCGTGCGCGTCGAGCTGCGCACGCGCATTCGCCCACGACATCTTCAGCCGGCTGGCCGAAGCGGGGATGCTGGCCGAACCGGGGATGCGAGCGTCAGCGAGTGTCTCCCGGCTTCGGTAGCGAGTGTCTCCCGGGCTCGGTGGTCGCCGAACCCCGGGGGTCCGGCGATCCCGCGCCGTCAACGTGGCGTTCCCTTCGCCGAGCGGGGCTTTCGGCCACCGCTCGACGTAGGGAGGCATGGCTGTCTCTATTCCGCGGTCACCGCCCAGGTGCCCTGAGCAACTCTGGGGCTGAGGGGAGCTCCGGTGCCGGTGCCTTCGACACTCAGGAAGGCCCCGGCCCTTCCGACGCCCGGATTGATTGTGGCAGGATCAAAAATGTTCCACACTATGGCGTTAAACACGATCCCTTCGTAGACGCAGAGGTACCCTCCTTTGGCCTTTGGTTCCGCGGCGCTGCCCGGACATGTAGTTCCGTTGCCGGTTTCCCCGACCACGATGGCGTGTCCCGATGCTAGAGGTTCAACCAACGGGATGTTGAAGGAGATGGGAACGTCATTTTCTTCGCCTTCCGCTGACGGATGAACAGCCCACACGCCCGTCTCCGTTTCGCCTTCCGGGAGGGTCTTGGTGAAGCCGGTGGTGCCGTTGGTGCCTGCGGCTCCGGTTTCGCCCTTGTCACCCTTGTCACCCTTTTCGCCCTTTTCGCCCTTTTCGCCTTTGCCGGCTGCGCCGGTTTCGCCCTTGGGGCCCTGGGCTCCCTGCGCCCCGGCTAGTCCCGCCGCTCCGGTTGCGCCCTTCGCGCCTTTCAGCTGCTTCAGAACGCTCGGCTTGATCTGCTTGGTCGAGGTGATCAGGTATTTGCTGGCGGCATAGGCGCCGCCGCTCATCGCGAACACGAGCGCGAGCGTCATCGCGACGTTCGCGTAGGTGAGGCGCTTGCGTATCTTTGAGAACATGATTGCCTTTCGTCGTTGAGAGTTACGTTCGGCGCTGCGGCTGGTCATTTCTTCATCTTCTTCTTCACAGGCCCGTACCGCTTACGGGCCTGCTTGACGCACGCCGCGCGCCTGCTCTTGGACTTCATCTTGTGGCACGCCTTCAGCGCCTTGGCGAGCTTCTGGGCGCTCGTCAGCGCCTTGGGCGTCGTCGGCTTCGTTTCCGTGGGGAAGGCGATCGGGGTGAACGACAGCAGCCCCGGGCTCGTGGGCACTTCGAAGACGGTCAGCACGCCCGCCGTCGTCGGCGCGGTCGTGAACGTCTGGTCGCCTTCGCTGCTTGAGCCGTCGCTGTTGGAGGCCGTCAGCCGGAAGTGGTAGGTCGTGCCGGGCTCCAGGCCGGTCAGGTCGAACGTGAGCGGCACCGGCGCCGAGCCCGAGCCGGCGTCGCCGGGGTAGGGCGTGCCGTACGCCGTGCTCGTCCCCACGTCGAACTTGTAGAGGGTGTGCAGCCCCTCCGGGTTGACGCTCGTTGAGATCGTCGCCGATTCCTGCGTGACTTCGCTGACGCTCGCGGGGCCCACCGCCGGCGCCGGGAGCACCTTGACCGTCTGATCGGCGCCTGGGGTCGTGCCGTCCGCGTTGTAGGCGACGAGCCGGTAGTGGTAGGTCGCGCCCGGGGTGAGGCTTTCCAGCGAGATGTCCGGCGGGCCGGCTTTCTGCCCCAGCGCCACGGGGGCTTCGCCGGAGCCGGCGTCGATGCCCAGGGGGAGGGGGGTGCCGAGGGGCAGGAGCGGCGCGATCTGCCCGTAGGTTTCCGTTTCGCCGTACTGGACGTAGTAGCGGGTGTCGAGCGACTCGGGGTTCACTTCCCCGCCGATCGGCGCGGTCGTGCCCGGCGCCACCCCCGGCGCTTGCGAGAGCACCGTGGGCGGCCCGAAGACCTGGTCTTTGCCTTCGGTCGTACCGGTTTCGTTGGCGACCACGACGCGGTAGTGGTAGTCGGCGCCGGCCACGAGGCCATTGACGATCGCGCGGACGCCCACACCGGTGTTGATGTTCTTGCCGAAGTGCTGGGATTCGCACGGCGCTTTTCCCCCGTAGCCTTTCGTTTCGCCGTATTCGAAGACGCAGACTCGTGGTTTCCTCCAGGTTGGGGTTGACCTGAGCCGCGAACCCCACCCCTCGCGGTTCGGCTTCCTTGCCGGTCTCGACAGAGACCGACTCCGCTTCGACCGTCGGCGGCAGCGTGGGCTGCGCCGGGGTCGTGAATGCTGTCCCGGCGAGCTCTGCGGCCGGCGGGGTCTGGTTGCTCGCGATCACGCGGTATTCGTAGGTCGTGCTCGGCTGCAGGCCCGTCAGGCGCACGCTTGCCGAGCGGTTGCCGGAGGCTTCTTCGATGTCCAGGACCGGCGGTTCGCAGCGCACCCACTTGTAGGGTTCGCCGCTCTTGGCGTATTCGAACGCGCACGTCGTGACCTGCTTCTCGGGGTCGATCGTCGCTTCCAGCGTCGCTTCGGTCGGCGCGAGGCCCGAGCTGCCCACCGTTACGACGACCGGCGGCACACCCAAGGTCCTGAACGTCAGCGGCGGCCCGAATTCCGGCCCGTATTCGCTCGTCGCGACGATGCAGAACGCATATTCCGTGTTCGGTTCAAGCCCGCCGGCTTTCGCGGACTCCTTCACCGTGCCCGTCGCCGCGCCGCCGGCGACCCCGCCGCCGCCTCTGCAACCGCCGTTGTCGTTGTACACGAAGCGATAGCCGCTCTCGCCTTCCTTCAGTTCGCCCTTGAGCGTCGCCGAGGAGGAGCCTTCGACCGTCGCGGCTTCGGTCTTCGGCTCGTTCGGGGTCGCAAACGGCCCAAAGACATCGACGAGGTTTGCCGAGGAATCGGCGACGTAAAGATTGCCGTTCACAGAGTCCACCGCGATGCCGCTGCCGGCGGTCAGGATCCCCGACCCGAACTGCGTAAACTGTTCGTGCGAGATTCCGTCGTACTCCCCGACCATCGTACCGAAGGAGATGTAGAGATCGCCCTGCACCGGTTCGATCGCAAGACCGACACCCCCACCAGTACCAAAAAGGTCGCCGAAGCTCGCAAGGGACGAAATAACGTATCCGTTGCAACCGCCATAGGCGGCGTCCGTGACCGGGTTGACGGCCAACCCACCCATGGCGCTGCACCACCCCGCGAACCCTATTACACCCGTCCCCGCGAAGGTGCCTTCCGGGTAAAACACAGCGATGACCCCTGTTCCTCCTCCCGGGACAACCACCAGATCGTTATGCGAATCGACCGCGACGCCCAGCACCTCATCGGTTCGCTGGCGGCGGGATCCGTAGCTGTCCTGCAAGACATAGACGCCTTCGGAGGTGAACTTCTCCACGCGGTAATTGCCCTCATCCGCCACATACACGTCGCCCGCCCCGGAGTTTTCCACCGCGATCCACGTCGGGTCGTTGAACTGCCCTTCACCGGAGCCGGGGGTCCCGGCCGAGCAGCCGCTGGTGCACGTGTCCACGCCGGCGCCGCCGACATTCGCGCCGAACATCATCAGAAAATGCCCCGCGGAGTCGAACTTCTCCACACGGTTGTTGCCCGTGTTGACCACGTACACGTCATGCGTCACGCCGTCGACGGCCACACCCGTCGGGCCGGAGAGCGGGAAGGGATCCGCTGGGGTCGAGGTTGCGCCGCCGAACGAGCCCGTCAGCGGCCCGTGCCCGACCCCCGCCAGCGCGACAGGACTCCCGAGCGCCAACCCCCCGGCGAGCACCAGGGCGAGGATGAGCGGCGCATCTCTGCGTCCTCGGTCGCTCGCGTGCAAAGCACGCCACGCTCCCTGCGTCCTTGACCTGCTTGCCCCTCCCCGCCCTGGCCAAGTCAGTCTCGAAGAAATAGGAATCCTCATGATTTCCTCCCCTGGCCGTGACTGGACTTTCGGGCTCTACGACTCGCCTTCTTCGCCTTCGGTTTCTTCTTCGCCTTCGGGCAGGACGTGACGCTTATCGGCGTGGACTCATGGATCGTCGCTCCGTTGTGGGCGACGAATTCGGTCGGCATCTTCAGCGTGCTCTTGCAGAGGTTCCCGTTGGCCGCGAGCGCCGAGTAGCGGCCGGCGGGCAGGTACAGCTCGAAGCTGTAGATCGGGACGTCGGGGACCGTCTTGAAGGTGCTCGACGTGATCCCGTTGCCGATGAAGGTCGAACCGACCAGGTCAACGCGCACCCCTTCGCCCTGCAGCACGACGATCAGCGAGGGGAATTCTTCCCCGCCGTGGCTGACGAAGTAGACCGGGCCGCTCAATTCATGGGAGAGGACCGGCGTGGACGCCTTCGCGACTCCCACCGCCGACGCCGCCGGGCACCCCGCCGGGTTCGATTCGAACGTCGCGGCGGCACACGCCTTCTGCAGCGTCGTCAGCCGCGAGGGCAGCTGCTTGGGCAGGTCCACCTTCACGCGCGCGATGTTCGCCTGCGGGGAGGCCTGGCCCGCCGGCGCCGGCGGGTAGCTCAGCCGCGCGTCGAGGCTCGCCCCGTTGATCCTGGAGGTCTTTCCGGAGGTCGAGACCGCAAACTTCGGGCTGAACGTCATCGCCGCGCAGTTGGTGACCTGGAAGGGCGCGGAGACCTGCGCGCTCTGACCTTCGGTGCTGGACATCGTAGCCGCGATCGCCATCGGGTCGCAGCTCGTCGGGTTGAACGTGAAGTCGTGACGGTCGATCACTACGTTCACGACCCGCAGCTGCAGCGGGATGCCGTCGAGGATCGTCGGCAGCGGGTCCGCGGTGACCGTCAAAGCCGCCGTGGTCGGATCGACATTGATCGCCGCACGCACCACGACCGTGCCTTTGCCCGTCGTCCCCGAGAGCGTGTACGGACCGGCCTTCGCCGGGACGACGATCGAGAGGCCGTAGGGGGCGCCCTTATACGGGCCGGTGATGGACACCTGGCCGCCCGTCACCAGGAACGGGTTGGCGCCGGGGCCGGTCAGCACCTGCACATGCCCGATCTCGCTTTCCGGGCCGCAGGTGCCTTCCGCGGCCTGCGGTTCACCGCACAGGCTCACGCTGGAGAGCTTCCCCAGCAGGCCCGGCGGCAGCTGCTGCTGGTAGCCGTCGAGGAAGCCGTCGGCGTCGCTGCGCCCGAAGGCGAGCGTGAACGGGCTGAAGCCGCCTGCCTGGTTGCTCGTCGTCCCGGCCGCGAACGACGGCGAGAACTGCGCTTGCGGGCAGCCCGTCACCGCGAAGGCGCTGCTCGGCGTGGAGTCGAGGTTGAACGGGGAGCTCCACGGCATCAGATCCGCTTCTGTGACCGCGGGGCCGCAGGTCCTCGGGTTCGCGAGCGTCGCCCTTGGGCCGCCGACCAGTTCGAGCTTGAAGTGTTCGAAGGGAAGCTGCGGGTTTTCGGGGAAGTATGTCGTCAGCCGGCCGGTGCGCTGGTCGATCGACCCGGTGCCCTTGAGCTTGACGGTGATCCCGTCGCTGCCTTCGCCGATCGCCTGCAGATACAGGCGCACCATCTTCCCTTCCCGGGCGTCTTCGGGGGTGCACGGCCCGCACAGCGGGGCGCCGAGGAAGACCTCGCCGTCCAGCGGCAGCGGCAGCAGGGGCGTGGTGATGCGCAGGCGCCCCACCAGCGAGCTGGGGTCACACGAGGCCGGGCTCGCCGAGTTCGAGCCGAACTCGTCGGCCACTTCCCGCGGGTCCACGCCCGGGTCGTCGTGGCAGACCCCCAAACCCTGCGCGGCGGACGGGGAGATCACCATCCCTTCCGGCAGCGCGACCGTCACATTGCGCACCTCCGGCGTGGCGGGAGATTCCGCGTTCAGGTTCACCGGGACGTTCAGTTCCACGCCCAGCCCGACCGGCTCGCCCGCCTGCGCGCTGTCGGGCTGCACCGTCAGCGAGGAGTTGAAGATCAGATTCCCGCAGCCGGTCACGGGCGCCATCGGCGGGTAGGAGGGGACGGTCTTCCAGTTCGCGTCTCCGCGCAACGGGTTGCCGTTCGCGTCAAGCGCCCCGGGGTGAAGCCACGAGTCGGTTTCGATCGTGGCCGTGAGCGGCTGGGCCGAGCACTCCGTCGGCAGCCGCACGAACGGCGTCGGCGGGACACCGCTGGACTCCCCGCCGGGAGAAGAACAGGCATACGGCGCTTCCGGCGGCTTGGTGATGAGCCACGAGCATACCCGGCCGCGCTGGGCGTCGTGGGACGGGTCGGCCGGCGTGCCCCACACCGTGGTCGAGACCGACGTGACTTCGGCCTCCGGGATGTCCATGGAGGCCGCGCTCAGGTTGTACCCTTCGCCGGTGCGCGCGCCGCCCTCGATCACGAAGCTGTCGAAGTTGTGGAAGCCGAACTCCGCCGGACGGCCCGCGAGCGGCGTCAGGTTGTAAAGCGGAACCTGCTCCAGGTCGCCGTACGGGCTGGAGAGGACCGTCCCGACCTGGCTGCTCGGCGGACAGGCGTAGCCTTCGCTCTCCGTGAAGACCGCGATCGGGCACCGCGTCGCCGCCTGCGGGTCGAAGACCATTCCCGGCGGGAAGGAGAACTTGACGTCCTTCGGTTCCTCCACGGAGGTCAGCACGTGATAGCCGGCGTTGTTGACGGATTCGTGCAGGTTGAGATGGACCGTCGTGGTCAGCTCATACGGGGTCCCGCCGGCCTGCGTGTAGGGGTCGTTGCACGGCAGGCCGTTCTCGGAGCTCGAGTTCGCGCAGCTGTACGCCTGGAAGCTCGCGATGCCAAACTGCGGTTCGCCGGCCGGCGCGCCGGCCGGCGCCACGGCGAACAGCACTCCGAGCAACGACATGAAGAGCGCCAGCTTGTAGGCAGTGGGAGTCCTCATCGCTTTATCCTCCGGTCGTTGCCGGCCTTCTTGGCCTTGGGCTTCTTCACGCACCTGTTCTTCTTCCTCACGTAGCCCTTCTTGCACGCCTTGGGCTTTGCCTTGGGCTTGGGTTTCACAGCCGGGGTGAGCGCGGGCGGCGCGGGGTTGCCCAGGCCGGAGAAGGTCGCGCTCGCGGGCGCCGCGAGCAGATTGGGCACGCTCGGCGGACCCTGGCAGGCGTCGCCGTTGCAGCCGCCCGCCGGGACGAGCGCCGCGGGGAACCCGCCTTCGATGCGCGCGTCGTAGAGGCTCTTCAAGCCGTCTGAGTCCTGCGGCACGATGTTTTCGGTCGAGTCGAAGAAGACGTCCCGGCCCGAGGGGCTGATCGTCGGC
This sequence comes from uncultured Solirubrobacterales bacterium, assembly GCA_963813765.1. Lineage (GTDB taxonomy): Bacteria > Actinomycetota > Thermoleophilia > Solirubrobacterales > Solirubrobacteraceae > Palsa-744. The sequence goes on along the minus strand of CAWFAB010000004.1, from coordinate 183,883 downwards.
TGTTGGTCGGATATGGGCGAGTGCCCGGTGGAGATCAGGCTCACCTGCCCTTCGTGGTACTCGTAAATGTCCTTCGGGCCCGGCTGCGGCAGGTCGTTGACCGCGCGCGGCGAGAGCGCCCGCGCGCTGCTGAAGACGACGGTCGAGCCGTCGTCGCTGACCGCGCGCGTATACTCCTCGAACAGTTCCGTCTGGGTGCGACCTTCTATGGCGGCGAAATCCGGCGCGGCGATCGTCGCGCCGGCGGCGCCGGCGTTGCCGTTGTCGCCGTAGCCGCCTTCGCCGAGCGAGACGCGCACCAGCCTGGGTGGGTGGGAACCCGATCCCGCGTCGTACTCGAAGACCTGCCGGGCGCTGCTGGTGTCATCCGGCGTGAGCTTCGCGGTCGAGGTGAACACGAAGAAGCGGCCGCCTTCACAGCCCGCTTCTTCGGTTTCCCCGAGTTCCTTGCTCGGACAGCCGTTGACCTGCGCCTGCCATATGTTTCCTCCACCGGAAGGGACGCTGCCCGGTTCGGCCTGCGCGATGAACGCGGTCTCTTTGGTGAGCGTGTCGTACACGTACAGGTTGGGCTTGCCTGCTTCCGCTTTTTCTTTGGGCGTATTGCCGTTCTCGTTCGCGGCGAGCACACCGGTCGAGTTGAAGTACACGTGCGACCCGTCGTCGCCGGAGCGCAGGTAGCTGCCGGGCGCCCCGGGGGTGAGAAGCACTTTGTTGGTCACGGTCGCTTCCCCCGGTTCGCTGTCGATTTCATCCATGTAGAGTCCACCGCCGGCGCCGTTGAAGAACACCTTCGAGCCGTCCTCGGAGGCGCCCTGGAAGACCCCGGCGCCAAGCTTGAGCGTCTTCGGAGACGTCGTTTTGTTGTTCACACGGGCATACAACACGCCGCCGGCGTCGAAGAAGATCACCGCGCCGTCGTTGGAGACCGCGTGGAACAGCGAACCGCTAAGACTTGCCCCGTTTCCAAGTCCGGCCGCGATCGTTTTCCCCGCGACGACGCTGACGGGTCGCAGCGCTTCCGCGGGGCCGCCGGCCCCGGAGATTTCACGGACCGAGCGACCTGGAAGGGGGCCGGTACTACCGAAGAACACCCCCGCGAAGTTCGGAGTCTGACCTAGATCGGTGAGTAGCGGCTGCTGTAGCTGTTGCTCGCGGTGACGACGGGCCACCGCGCGATAGCCCTGGAACGTGGAAAAGCCCCGTAGTCTACGGGGCTTTCCGTCCGACTCGACTGCCACAGTTCGGGTTGTGAAAGCAAACTTTGACGGTGAGACGGGCTCACCCACCGGGTGATGTCCGTTCACTTTGCCAGAGGGCCCGGACGGATCGAGTTTCGCGCGGATGATCCGTCGCTGACGCCCTACGCGGGGCTGGCGATCTCCGGTGAGCTGACGCGCACGCTGCGGCTCGCAGATCTGGTCGATGCTGAGCTTTGCACGGTAGGTCGGGTGGCGCCGGTCAAGCGGCGCCGGCGGGGGCTGTCTGCCGGCGAGCTGGTCGTAGCGCTCGCCGAGTCCCAGCTCGTCGGCGGGGACTGCTTCGATGACTTCGAGCGGGTGCGGGCCGATCGGGCGGGCGCGCTTTTGCGGGCGGTGGCCGATACGCCATCGGCGCCGACCGCGCGGCAGCTGGCGTGCCGCTACCGGCCGAGCCACATTCGCGCAATCGAGCGCGCCATGGCTCGGGCCGGCAACGCGCTTGACAGCCGTCTGGGTCGCGACCTGACCGAGACTGTGACCCTCGACCTGGATGCGACCGAGAGCGATGTCTTCGGGCGCAAGAAAGCAGGGGCCGGGCGCAGCCGCTCGGGCCACCTGGGCTACAACAGCTACGTGGTCACCTGGGCGCAGCGCGGGCGCGGGCTGACGAGCGAGCTGAAGGGCGCAAACCAGGCGCGGATCAAGGCGAGGGAGTCGAGCCGGATGATCCGCCGCGCCGAGCGACTCTTGCCCCAGGAGCACGGGCAGATCACGGTGCGGGGGGACTCTGGCTTCTACGCGGTCGAGCTGATGATGGATCTGCGCAAGCGAAGATGCGCTTCACGTTCTCGGCGACGCGCACGACGCTGATGTGGGCAAAGCTCGCCAAGATCGCAGAGGACGCCTGGGCCGATGCGATCGACATGCACGGCGCACAGGTCACCGAGATCTCCGTTCACCCCGGAGGGCTGGAAGCACGAGCCACTGCGGCTGGTCGTTCGCCGCGTCCCGGTCACCGCGGAGGAGATCCAGGCGGGCAGCCCGAAGGCCAGGCGGCGCAAAACGATCCCGCCCGAGCAGCTGCAGATGGTGCTCGACGGCGAGCTCGACTCGACCTACGCGTACTCGTTCATCGTCACCGACATCCCCGCCGAGCGAGAAGACCACGGCGGAGATCGAGCACTTCCATCGCCAGCGCGCCCAGATCGAGGAGCGTTTCAAGGATGTGAAGCTCGGCATGGCGCTGCGCCACCTGCCCTCCGGCAACCTGGCCGCCAACCCCCTGTGGCTCATCTGCTCGCTGCTAGCCTTGAACTTATCCGCCTGGATATGCGACCTCAGCCCGGCGGCGGGCGCCTCCGGTCTAGCCGATGAGGACACGCCGCTGCGCCGTCACGCCAAGGCCCTGCGGCGCATCCTGTTCTGCGTGCCGGGCCGGATCGCACACTCGGCCCGCCAGATCATCGTGCACCTGCCAGAGGACTTCCCCGACTTCGACCTCTTCAACGCCACCTACCACGCTGCGCTCGCGCTGCCAGGCCCCTAGCGCCCGGTCAGACCGCCCCCGAAGGTCAGCATCCGCAGCGCCGCCCAAGGTTGGGCACCCCGCGAGTCTCCGACTCGCACCTTCACTGCACCCGTTCGCGGCCGCCAAGAGTCACTCTGACCGTCTATCGCCATGTCAATGGTGCACATCACCAGCTCCATTGGCACTGTGACTGTCACATCCGACACTTGACGGCTGCGACCGAGGCTTACTCACCGATCTAGGTCTGATCCTGGGTAGGTTCGCAGCTTCCCGTCAAGAGTTCTTCCCCCCTGCCTGGGTAGTCGGCGAGTTCCACGTACGAGAGCGCCGGCGCGGCGGGGAGATCCCCGCTCAGGAGCATGCCGCAGGTATCCGGCGCTGCGCCGGTCAGATCGAAGAAGAGGACCAGCCTCTTGGTCAGATCGAAAGAGATGAGCGCACCGGAAGGCGGCCCGCCGAACGTCGCGGGGTAGTCCACCGACGACGTCTGCCAGCCCGCTTTTTCGACACGCCGAGCGATGTATTCGTTGACTCCAAAGGAGCTCTGCGCACCGGCGAACCCGCCGGTCGAGATGAACGCCGCGGCTTCGCCGTCGGGCGCGGCACCCAGGAAGAACTGCACGCCGCCGTCCGCCGTATCCACCGGGCTGACCAGCTCATACGCGCGGCACTGCGCCAGCTGCGTGGAGCGCGCTTCCGAGCGCAGCGCTTCGTTCGATTCGCCCTTTTCGTTGAGGCATTCCGCGGCGAGAGCCGGAGCGCTCCCCACGAGCCCCGTCGCGCACACAAGCGCCAGGACGGCCAGGGCGGCGAGCAGCACGCGCGGCTGGGTCGAAGCGGTCACGGTCAGGCTACGAGCATTCATCGAATGGTCTCCTCAGGGTTGCCGCGATTACCTCGCGCGTGAATTGCCTGGTGAGCCTCGACCCCTCGCGGGGGTCTCCGACCAGGGCCAGATCTCAAAGCGCTTGACGTCAACCCGAGGGCCGACCGAAACCCGGTCCTATCTCATCCCGCATCCCTTGTGGGGTGCCGAGACATAGTTTCCTTTGTACACGATGCAGCTCTCCAGGCGTGATCCTCTCCAGGCGTGACCGCAAGATACCACACGGCTCGGCCGATGTCAAGCCAAAATGACGAATCCGCGCCGCGCGGGACACCGACCATGCTGCTTGTACGAAGCTGCTGGCCGAGGCCACGCGACCACTCCTGGCGCCGGAACTCGTCATCAGCGAGGTCGCCCACATGCGACTCACGCAGGCTCGGCTCCGCGATTGCCCCCGACGATCACCCAACGGTCCCGGCGTGCGCGGCGGCCACCACCGCATCTGTGACCGTCGCCAGATCGTCGTCCTCGGTGACGTACGGCGGCATCGTGTAGACGAGGTCACCGAACGGGCGCAGCCACACCCCCCGCTCGACCGCCGCCGCCGTCGCCGCCGGGATGTCGACCTCGCGGTCGAGCTGCACGACTCCGATCGCGCCGAGCACGCGCACGTCGGCCACGCCCGGGAGGTCGCGGGCCGGTTGCAGGCCCCTGCGCAGGCCCTCTTCGATGCGGGCCACCTGCGCCCGCCACTCCCCCGTTGCGAGGAGATCGAGCGAGGCCAGCGCCACCGCGCACGCCAGCGGGTTGGCCATGTACGTCGGGCCGTGCATCAACCCGCCGCCCTCGCCCCCGGAGATCGCGCTCGCCACCTCCGGCGCGCACAGCGTCGCCGCCAGGGTCATGTAGCCCCCCGTCAGCGCCTTGCCCACGCACATCACGTCCGGGCTCACGCCCGCGTGCTCGCACGCGAACATCGCGCCCGTGCGGCCGAAGCCAGTCGCGATCTCGTCCGCCACCAGCAGCAGCCCGTGCTCCTCGCACACCTCCCGCAGCAGCGCCACACAGGCCGGGGAGTGGAAGCGCATCCCCCCCGCGCCCTGCACCACCGGCTCCACGATCACCGCCGCGAGCTCCTCGCGGCGGCGCGCCGCCAGCTCCGTACCTGCGCCGCCCACCGCTCCCGGCGCTCGTCCGGGGGAACGCGAAGCCGGTCGGGCCGGCCGAGGAGCTGTGCCGGGAGGAGGAGGGGCCGGCCAGGGGCGCCTGGAAGCCGTCCGGAGGGCGCTCCGCGAAAACGTGCTCCGCGAGGATCCCTTTGAACAGGCTGTGCATCCCCCCCACCGGGTCGCACACCGCCATCGCCCCGAACGTGTCCCCGTGGTAGCCCCCCCGCACCGTCAGCAGGCGCGTGCGCCGCGGGCGCCCCTTCGCGCGCTGGTACTGCAGGCACATCTTGATCGCCACCTCCACCGCCACCGAGCCCGAGTCCGCGAAGAACACCCGCTCCAGGGGCCCCGGGGTCAGCTCCACCAGGCGCTCCGCCAGGCGCACCGCCGGCTCGTGCGTCAGACCCCCGAACATCACGTGCGCCATCCGCCCCAGCTGCTCCCGCACCGCCGCGTCCAGCGCCGGGTGGCGGTAGCCGTGCACCGCGCACCACCACGAGGACATCCCGTCGATCAGCTCCCGCCCGTCCGCCAACCGCAGGCGCACCCCCTCCGCCGAGACCACCGGCAGCGCTCCCAGCGCCGCCGGCAGCCCGCCGTAGGGGTGCCACACGTACTCGCCGTCCTTCGCGAGCAGTGCCTCCCAGTCGCTCAGGTCAGTCCTCGTAGAGGGTGAAGTCGCGCTTCCGGGCGCCGCACACCGGGCAGAACCACGTGTCCGGGATGTCCTCGAAGGCCGTCCCCGCCGGGATCCCCCCATCGGGGTCCCCCTCCCCGGGGTCGTAGATGTAGCCGCAGGACTCGCAGATCCAGCGCTGAAGCGTCTGAGTCGTCATCGACCCAAGAGTACCGATCGGCTCCTCCACCGGGTATGGTCACTGGATGCACACCCCTGGACGGGCGCCCCACCTGCCGACGCGGGGTAGGAGGCCCCGCGCCCACACGCCCGGGGCGCGACCTACCCACGCGGACGATCCCCAATGACCACCCCCTCCCCACACGACCGCGCCGTCTCCGGCGAGCGGCCCGGTCCCGGCGAGGAGTACATTGGGAGGGCGGGCACCGAAAATCCCACGCCCCCCCGCCAGGCCGCCACCGTGATCCTGCTGCGCGGCGCGGCCGAGAGCCTCGAGCTGCTGCTCGTCAAGCGCACCCCCCGCGCGCGCTTCATGGGCGGCGTGTGGGTGTTTCCCGGCGGCGCCGTCGAGCACGCCGAGGGGGAGGACGACCGCGCCCACCGCGCCGCCGCCGTGCGCGAGCTGCGCGAGGAGGCCGGCGTCGAGCTGCCCTCCGCCGCGGAGCTCGTCAAGTTCTCGCGCTGGATCACCCCCGCCGTCGTCCGCACGCGCTTCGACACCCACTTCTTCCTCGCCCCCTCCCCCCGGCCAGGAGCCCCGCGTCGATGGCGAGGAGTGCGTCGAGCTCGGCTGGTTCACCCCCGCCGGGGCGCTCGACGCGCACCGCGCCGGGGAGATCCTGCTCGTCTTCCCCACCATCAAGCACCTCGAGCAGCTCACCCCCTTCGCCACCGCCGCCGAGCTGCTCGAGCACGCCCGCGGGCGCACCGTCGAGCCCGTCCAGCCCCGCGTCGTCGTCGAGGGCGAGGTCGCCCGCGTGCTGCTCCCCGGCGAGCCCGGGTACTGACCCCCCTGGCCGGCCGAGTCGCCGTCAGTCCGCTTGCTGCGCCGCGATCACGTGGGTCACCGCGTTGATCAGCGCCAGGTGCGTGAACGCCTGCGGGAAGTTCCCCAGCAGCCGCCCCGAGGAGGCCTCCAGCTCCTCCGCGTACAGATGCAACGGGGAGGCGTACGTCAGCAGGCGCTCGCACAGGTGCTCCGCCTCGCGGTGCTCCCCGACCTCCGACAGCGCCGACACCAGCCAGAAGGAGCAGATCAGGAACGTCCCCTCCTCCCCCCGCTGCCCATCGTCGGTCTCCTCCGTGCGGTAGCGCAGCACCAGGCCGTTCTCCGTCAGCTCCTCTCTGATCGCCCCCACCGTCGCGCACACCCGCTCGTCGCTCGCCGGCAGGAAGCGCACCAGCGGGATCAGCAGGTTCGAGGCGTCCAGCGCGTCCGTGTCGTAGTGCTGGCGGAACACCCCCCTCCCATCCACCCCCCGCTCGAGGATCTCCGCTTTGATCTCATCCGCCACCCCCTGCCAGTGGCGCGCGCGCTCCTCCTCCCCCCGCCGTTCGGCCAGGCGCGCCCCCCGGTCCATCGCCACCCAGCACATCAGCTTCGAGGAGACGTAGTGGCACGGCTCCCCCCGCGCCTCCCAGATGCCCTGATCCGGTTCCCGCCACACCCGCTCCGCGCAGCGCACCTGGTCGATCAGCACCGGCCACAGCCGCTCCGGGATGTGGTCGCGCCTCTTCGAATGCAGGTACACCGAGTCCAGCACCGCCCCGTACACGTCGTTCTGGCGCTGGTTGTACGCCCCGTTGCCCACCCTCACCGGGCGCGCGTTCTGGTAGCCCTCGAGGTGATCCAGCGTTCGACTCCTCGAGCTCTCTCTCCCCCCTGATCCCGTACATGATCTGCAGCGACCCATCCTCGCCCCGCTCCAGGTCCGCCAGATACTGCACGAAGTCGTCCGCCTCCCAGTCCAGCCCCAGCGCGTGCAGGCCCCACAGGGTGAACGTCGCGTCCCGCATCCAGCAGTACCGGTAGTCCCAGTTGCGCGACCCCTGCGGGGTCTCCGGCAGCGAGGTCGTAGCCGCCGCCACCAGCGCCCCCGTGGGCATGAACGTGAGGCCCTTCAACGTCAGCGCCGAGCGCTGCAGCTGCAACCGCCACGGGTGGTCCGGATAGGCGCCTTCCGCCAGCCACGTCCGCCAGAAGTGGCTCGTGCGCTCCAGGTGCTCCTCCGCCTGCTCCACCGTGCGCGGCCCCCCCAGACCCTCCGTCCACGACATCGCGCAGAAGCGCCTCTCCCCTTCCCGCAGCGTATGCCGCGCGTGCACCCGGTTGCCCTCGATCCCCATCCGCGTGTCCGAGAACAGGCGGAACGCCGTCCTCCCATCCGTCGCGTCGAGGGCGTTCGGTTCGCCCTCCACCGCGCTCCAGCTCGCCGCCGTCGCGCCGTAGTCCAGCATCGGCTCGCACACCATCTCCATCTGCACCTGCCCCTGGATGCACTCGATCACCCGCACCAGCAGGTGATCCGCGTCATAGTCCGTCGGGGGGCGCGTGTGGCTCGAACCCTCCCCGCTGTCGTGCCACTCCCCGATCGTGAGCGCATCGAGCACCCTCACCCACCCCTGCGGGGTCATCCACGTCGTCTCGATCACGTTCGTCCCCGGCAAATACCGCCGGCCCGCCGGCACATACACCCCGTACGGCCCCACCCTGAAACGCCCCGCCCCCCGATCCAGCATCGCCGCGAACACGCTCGGCGAGTCGAAGTGGGGCAGGCACATCCACTCCACCGACCCATCCGAGGCCACCAGCGCGCCCGTGTGGCAGTCCGACAGGAACGCGTAGTCCGCGATCGGCGGGAACGGTGAGTCCTCCGGGGCCATACCCGCTACAGGCCCGGATCCTCCCGGGGGGGATCGCCCCAGGAGCTGCCCTCCCACACCGAGCTCTCCCAGTACGGGCGCTCCACCCCCGCCGGCAGCGAGCCCTCTTCGTCGAGCTTGTCCAGGTGGGCCGCCAGCGAGAGCGCCGCCGCCGGACGCAGCTCCGCGGGCACGTCCCACCACGCTCTGTCCAGCAGCTCCCGCACGCTGCGGGCGCCTTCGGTGAGCGCGATCAACAGGCGGTGCTCGCGGTCGTAGCGGTGGCCGATGCACTCCTGGAGCTTCGCCACCGGTTCCCAGACCGCCGGGCCATGGCCGGGGCACAGTACGTCGAGGTCGAGCGTGCACAGGTGCACCAGCCCGTTCAGGTACGCGTTCAACGCCCCCTCGTAGGGAGCGATGAAGGCGCTGCCCTCCCCCAGCACCGCGTCCCCCGTGAAGCACACGCGATCCGCCACCAGCGCGAAGTGGTCGGGAGCGTGTCCCGGCGTCGGAACCGCCGTCAGGGGGCCGAAGCGCACGCCCTCCGCCAGCGCCACGTCGATACCCTCCCCCCGCGCCGCCGCCACCGGCGCCGGGCGCAGCTCGCGCAGCGCCGTGACCGACTCCACGTGGTCGGAGTGGTCGTGGGTGAGCGCGATCCCCCCCAGGCCCCCGCGCGCGTCCACCGCCGCCAGCACCCTCTCGATGTGCTGCCTCAGGGCGGGGCCCGGGTCGATCACGAACGCCGGGTCGCGGTCCACGATCCACGTGTTCGTCCCCGAGAGCGTCAGCGGTCCCGGGTTGTCCGCCCGCACCCGCAGCACGTCGAAGGCCGCCAGCCGCCGCGCTTCCGTCACCGGGTCCACCGAGAAGGCGAGCTCCCCTCCGAGCGCGAGGTCGAGCTCCACGGCTGACTCCGGAACCCACCCAACCTCCGCCGGCTCATCCTCCACCGGTCCACGCTCAACCCACTCATGTGGAACCTCCCCGCTCGGAGCCCGCACCCGCTCGGGGGAGAGAGATCTGTCCGCCCCGCCCGCCGACTCTCTTCCAGAGTCCGCCGCGGGGTCCGGATCGGAGCCCGAAGGAGTGGGAGAGCACATTCTGGGACGGTAGCTCCTTCGGTTGACGGACGTCAGCACACCCTCCGCCTCCGCGCTCTTTGCGCACATCTGTCCGCGTAAAACACACGTTGCCGAGCGCCCCTTCCCCTCAAGCCCGAGTTCCATACGGCCGAAGCGGGGCATATGAGCGAGGGATCCTCATGGCTGTGCCCCACAGAGCTCGACCGCACCCGGATCGTCGACGCCAACGACCGCGTGCGCATGATCCGCCTGGTCGGCGCCGGGGCGATCGGCGTTGCGCTTCTGATCGTCGCGCCGTGGATCGGCTGGTGGACTCTGATCCTGCTCTTCCTCTGCGCGCTCAACTTCTTGAACGTCGAGCGGCGCCTGCGCACCAGCCCCCACCCCGAGCGCGTGAGCTTCACCGCGATCGTGATCACCCTGCTGCTGATCGGAGCGGGGGTCGCCCTCAGCGGGGACCGCGCAGCCCAGCGCTTCCGTGGATGGTGCTGCCGGGGGCGATGATCGCCGCGCGCTTCCGCCCCCAGGTCGTGACCGTCGGGATCGTGCTCACCGTCCTCCTGATCCTCGCGAGCACCCTCGGAGTCGATCCCACGGGAACGATCGAGGACCCCGTCTCCGTGATCGCCACGCTGGCGCTGCTCGCGGTGGTCATCTCGATCGTGCTCGCCCTCCAGGCCGCCGAGCTGCACCACCGCGACGAGGCGATCCTCGACCCCCTCACCGGCCTGCTCAACCGCCACGCTCTGATCCCCCGCTTCACCGAGATCTCCCACCAGGCCCGCCTCACCCACCAGCCGGTGTGCCTCCTGCTCTGCGACGTGGACACCTTCAAGGAGATCAACGACCGCTACGGGCACGACCGCGGCGATGCGGTGCTGCGCGACGTCGCCTACGAGCTGCGCAAGCGGCTGCGCTCCTTCGAGCTCTCCTATCGCCTCGGAGGCGAGGAGTTCCTGATCGTGCTGCCCGGGGTCACGCACGAGGAAGCACAGGAGATCGCGGAGCGCCTGCGCGTGGCGATCGAGCAGGCCCGTCCCACCGGCATCCAGATCACGATCTCCCTCGGCCTCAGCGCCGCCAGCGGAGAGGACGTCGTCTACGAGACCCTCTTCAAGGCCGCCGACCTCGCGCTGTACGAGGCCAAGCGCACGGGGCGCAACCGCGTCGTGGCCGCCCCCGCGCCGCCCGCCGCATCCGAGGCACAGAGCCTCGAGGTGGTCGTGGGCTCCAGCCGCACCGCCCCCGCGCTGCTCCCCGGTTAGTGGACCAACCGGAACGTCGCACCTTGGGCGGCCCAAAGACCCGCTCCAGCGCTGGGATTCCGAACGTGGGCTCCGGTGGAGCGTTCAAAGACGACCCTCCAGCGCACGCGGCCTGTAATAGCCTTCGGGGCCGCCGTGACCAAGCAGCTCGACCCCCAGGCCCAGGCGCTGCTCGACGTGATGCGCGCAGTCGGTGCGCCGCCGCTCCACACCCTGACCGTGGAGCAGGCCCGCGAGCAGATGCGCGCGGCGCTGCTCACCCGGGGCGAGCCGCTGCCCCTGCACCACGTCGAGGATCTCCTCCTCCCCGCGCCCCACGGCGCGCTGCCCCTGCGCCTCTACCGCCCCCGTCCGGGCGTCCTGCCCGTCGCTCTCTTCCTCCATGGGGGAGGCTGGACGCTCAACGACATCGACACCCACGACCGCCTCTGCCGCCGTATCGCCAAGCGCTCCGGCTGGCTGCTCGCCTCACTCGACTACCGCAGAGCCCCCGAGCACCCCCACCCCGCGGCCCTCGAGGACGCCCGCCTCGCGTACCGCTGGCTGCTCGAGAACGCCGAGCGCATCGAGGGCGACTCCACGCTGAGCGCCCTCGTCGGGGAGAGCTCCGGCGCGACCACCGCCGCCGCGCTCGCGCTGCAGTTGCGCGACGACGGCGCCCCGCAGCCCGCGTTTCAGATCCTCGCCTACCCGTGTACGGACGTGCCCGGCCGCTGGCCCTCTCACGAGCAGCGGGCAACCGGTTACACGCTCGACCGCCCGCTTCTGCACTGGTTCATCGAGCAGTACCGGCCCCCCACCTACGACCCCGATGACCCCTACCGGGATCCCTACCTCTTCCCCCTCGCCGCCCCCGACCTCGGCGGCCTCCCCCCGGCCCTCGTGATGACCGCGGAGTTCGACCCCCTGCGCGACGAGGGCGTCGCCTACGCCGAGCGGCTCGCCGCCGCCGGGGTCCCCGTCGAGCACCTGCATGCCAAGGACCAGATGCACGGCTTCCTTATGGTTAACCGTGCAATTGCCCGCGCCGGCGAGCTGATCGATCATCTCGCCGACACGCTCGCCGCCCGCGCACGGCCAGGTGTGGGCGCCGCCGAGTAACCCGCTCAACCCCGTACAGTCGCTCGACCTCGTAGACCCCGAGCGCACGCGGCAACACCCAGGGCGACCGGGCTCACACCGAGCGGCCCCTATTCGTGGCGAAGGGCGTCGAGCGGATCGAGGCGCGCGGTACGGCGAGCGGGCGCGACGGCGCCGAGGACGCCGACGGCGACCGCGAGCGCAAGGAAGATGATCAGCTGGACAGCGGGCAGGCTGAAGCCCAGGCCCAGATCCGACAGCGCCGCGGTGACGAGCGCCGCGAAGGCGATCCCAACGGCCATCCCGAGCAGTCCCCCGATGACGGCGGTGATGACGCTCTCATAGCGCACAACGCACCGGATCTGCCTCTTGGTCGCGCCGATCGCGCGCAGCAGGCCGAACTCCCGCGTGCGCTCGTGAATCGAGAGGAACAGCGAGTTGGCGATCCCGAACAGCGAGATGACGAGGCTCATCCCGAGCAGCGCGTAGAGCAGATAGACGATCTGATCCAGGCGCTTGCCGAGCGTCTGCTTGTACTCGGCGAGGGAGCTGACTTCAGCGGGCGGGAACGGCTTGACCGCCGCCCGCAGGGCGGCGTGCACGCTCGCCGCGTTGGCCCCGGGCGCAAGCTTGACGAACCAGCCGTACGGGTCGCGCGCCGAGGAGACCGCGCTGAACGTCGAACGGTTGACGATCACCCCCTGCAGGATCTGCGGATCCCTGTACTCCCCGATCGCGGTCAGCCTCGCGGTCCCGCCCGACGCCGTGGTGACCCTGAACGTGTCGCCGACCGCGAGCCCGTGCGCCTTCGCGAACTGCTGCTCGATCAAAGCATTGTGGCCGCCGAGCTCGCCGAAGAGCGCATCCGAGCCCTTCACCCAGTCCGGCGCGTAGACCCTCCGCAGCGAGCCCGCGTCGAGGCCGTCGAGCGTGTCGGTGGCGGCGTTCAGCCCGTGGGATCCCACCTTGATCTGGTTGACGAGCAGCGTCGTGTAGGCGGCGACGCCCGGGACCCTCGCGATCGCCGGCCCCGCGCCCGCGGGCAATGGCTGCGATTTAGTCGAGGCGACGATGTAGTCGGCCTTGACGTAGCGGTCGAGACTGCGACCGACGGACGCCTTCAGGCCGGCGGCGAAGACCGACACGAACACCACCAGTCCCAGGCCGACCATCAGCGCGGCGGAGGTGATCGCGGTGCGGGCCGGGTTGCGCATCGCGTTCTCGCGGGCGATCCGGCCGGGCTCGTGGAAAACGCGTGCCACAGGCAGGCCGATCAGCGCCGCCAGCGGCCGCACGAACCAGCGCGCGCTGAGAGTCAGTCCGATGAAGACGAGCACGATCCCGCCACCGATCGTGCTCAGGCGATTGCCGGCGGCGCCGGACGCGAACAGACCGGTCGCCAGCAGTGCCACGCCCATCAGGCTCACCAGGCCGGCGAGGTAAGGTGCGTAGCGAGGCCCCCGACCCGTCCGCGCGGCTGCGTCCTGGAGCGCGACGACGGGCGGTATGCGAGTCGCTCGCAACGCCGGGACGGTCGCTGCGACGAGCGTCACAAAGATGCCCACTCCGAGCGCCACGACGATCGTGCGCGTCTGCAGGATCAACCCGCTGCGGGGAATGCCGAATCCCGCCGCGTCGAACAGGGCCCCGAGCAGCTTTGCGAAGCCGAGCCCGCATGCAAGCCCGACCGCCGACGCGCCGATCCCCAGCACCAGCGCTTCGCCGGCGACCGCCGCCAGCACCTGTCGTCGCGAGGCGCCCACGCTTCGCAGCAGCGCGAACTCGCGCGTGCGCTGGGCGACGGTGATCGAGAAGGTGTTGAAGATGATGAACGCCCCGACGAGCAGCGCCGCTCCGGCCAGCGCCAGCAGCATCGGGGTCAGAAAGCCGCCGATCGCGTCGGTGATTTCCCTGGTCTCCATGTTCGCCTGCGCCTGCCCGGTGCGCACCTGGAGGTTCGCGGGCAGCAGACGCCGGATCTCGCTCACCAGGTGCTTGGGCGAGACGCCCGGCGCGGCGGCGACGAGCACCGTGGTGACGTGGTCCCGCGCGCCGTACCAGCGCTGGACATCGGCCAGCGGCGCGTAGATCAACGTGGCTCCACCGATCGAGGTGCCGCCGCCGAACGACAGCGTCCCCACGACCCGCACCCGCTGCATGCCCATCCGGGCCGCCACCCCCACCGTGTCGCCCACCGACACCCCCTCGCTCGCCGCCGTGTGCGTGTCGATCGCGACCTCGCCGGCCGCCGCCGGCAGGCGCCCGTGGACCGCGCGAACCTGGTTGAACGGAGCTCGGACCGATGAGATCACAAGCGACGGCGCGAACGTGCTGTTGACGCTCTTGCCGCGTACGACCAGCTGCCCCATCTCGCCCAACTGGCCCTCCGCGCGCGCCACCCCCGGCAGCGCCCGGATCCGATCGGCCAGAGAGGCGGAAAACGGCCTGGGCTCGGCGTACTGCGAGCGAAAGGCCGTACGCGGCGTGACAGTGGCCGCGACCCCCTTGTAGGCGGTGTCCTCGATCGTGCCGAACGCGTGGCTGATCGCGTCTGTCTGGACATACGTTCCGGCGATCATCGCCACCCCGAGCACCACCGCGACAGCTGTGAGCACCGACCTCAGCCTGCGCTCCAGCATGCCACGGAGCACGAGCGCCGTCATCGCTGCAGCGCCTTGATGTGATCGAGGATCTCGTTGACCGACGGTCGCTCGTGGCAGTTGACGATGCGTCCGTCGGAGAGAAACAGGACACGATCCGCCACCGCGGCGGCCGACGCGTCGTGGCTGACCATCACGATCGTCTGCCCAAGCGTGTCCACCGCGTGGCGCAGCAGGCTCAGCACCTCGCGTCCCGAGGTCGAGTCGAGGTTGCCGGTCGGCTCATCCGCGAAGACGACAGCCGGACGCGTGATCAGCGCCCGCGCGACCGCGACCCGCTGCTGCTCTCCCCCCGACAGCTCCGACGGGCGGTGCTCGCGGCGCTCGCCGAGACGGACCGTTCCGATCAGCTCCTCCATCCAGTCACGGTCGAGCTCGCCCCCACCGAGGCGCACCGGCAGCGCGATGTTCTCCTCCGCGCTGAGCACGGGCAGCAGGTTGAAGCTCTGAAAGACGAACCCGATCGCGCGCCGACGCAGCAGCGTCAGCTCGTGATCGGACAGCCCCTCGAGCCGGATGCCGTCGATCTCCACCCAACCCGCGCTCGGCCGGTCCAGGCCCGCCAGGACGTGCATCAGCGTCGACTTGCCCGAGCCCGAGGGTCCCATGATCGCCGTGAACGACCCGGCCGCGAAGTCGGCCGAGACGCCGCGCAGCGCCTCGACGGCCGTGCCGCCCTCGCCGTAGCGCTTCACGAGCTCGTGCCCGCGCACGACAGGGACGGCTGCTTGCCGCACCTCGACGGCGGGGGCGGCGACGAGCGGTGTACTCATCGCCACAGCATCCCGTGGCCCACGCCACCGTGCATCCGTATCCGCCCCCGAAACCTGCCCGTAAGAATCCCGTAGGCTCGCTCGCCGCGCGCCGAGCGCCGGTCATCGTGCGACGGTCGCCGCTGCCTGGGCGACCTCATCGTCAACCCTATCAAGGGCATTAAGAACGTCCGTAGGGATAGCAAGGATCGCAGCGACGGTCTCCGTGAGCGTCTGCTCCTGCTCACTACTTGGCCCGCCTGTCGCGGCCGTGATCGCCTTGGCGAGCCGCGCGAGTTCCTTGTGGTGCGCGTTCTTCGGGTCATACTTCGGAATCAACAGATACTCAGCGACGCTCACACCAAGGCTCAACGCCGCCGCGTAGGCCGCCACAGCCGAGGCCACTAGCGGCGCATTGAGAAAGCCAGTCAAGAATGCCGCTTCGTCTTCGCTCTCCAATGGCACGAAGTACACCTTGTGATCGGGAACGACCACCTTCGCTCCAAGGGCCGAATGCGCGTGCGAGCCGATATATGCGGCCGCGAAGCACCCACCCGGCATCTCCTGCCAGGCGACCTTGAACGGTGCGAACGTATAGGGTCCCGTGCTCCATAGTGACCACCAGGGCTCATCGGGCTGAAATCGTCGGTACGACGAGCGCACCTTGAGCACATCGTAAAAGCGATTCAGATACCGATAGGTCCCAGGCGCGGTTCTCGGAAGGTCCGGATCGCCGTTCATCTTTCGCTGCGGCAACAACACACAGTAGCTGGCGTCTGGTGTCGCCTTGAACGGCGCGACACCTTGGCCGCGCAATAGGGGAAATAGGTGCTCGCACTCCACCTGAGCGTTACGAACCTCTCGCAACGCGCGGCGCCCAAGAGACGGGTCGTTTGTGATGCCGACCGAAGACCCTTTGCTCTGTTCCGCCACCTTGACGAAGAACACGCCGTTGGCGTCGGTGGTGATTCCCTTGCGCCCCCTGTAGTTGGGAGCTTGCTCTCCAAAAAGGTGAGCCCACGCCATCAGTTGGGCAGCGGTGCCCTTGAGCCACGGGCCAGCATCAGTTCCGGGTACCGGTTCCGCCTTTAGGTCAACGCGCGACGCCTCGGAGCGAAACGTCTCTGCGTCGGCAAACTGTCGCTTGATGCGACCATTGACCTTTGGGGGTTGCCATACCCTGTATGTCACCGGATACACGGTCGGCTTGCCATTGCGGCGGAGGATCAAGAGGGTGGGGTGATTACTGACGCCCTCAAACGGCGCCACCGCAGCAAAGTCCTCAACGCTGACAACCGTAAACGGCTCGGGATTGGACGGCGTATGATCGGTGAGGTCCGGCAGACGCCAGCGGCGAAAGCCCTGACTGGACTCGTTCGCAAATACCGTCCCAGTGATGAAGAACGCAAGTGTCCCCTTGGGAGCGCAATACCGCGATAGGGCCTCGTAGGTGATAACGGTCGATATGTCTGACTCGATTCCTCCCACCCAAGCGTCTTCACTAAAGACGCCCAACGCTAGGCAATGTGGCTTGATGAACTCCGCGTATTCAGGCGGGAGGTGACTCCACTTCACCCACGGGGGATTGCCGGCGATGACGGCGGCCGGCGGTACAGCGCCAGCCGCGAAGCGGTCGGCGAGAACCGAGCACCAGATGCCGTTCCAACCGGCCGTGTGAAGTCCGATCAACGCGATGATCGTGAGGCGTAGGTGCTCCACCGCCGTGCCGTCCAAGCCGACAGCAGCGGGCCCGGCCACCAGCTCCGCGAGAATGTCCTGCGCGGCGACGTGCGCGTTGACTAGCTCACGGGCACGCTGCATCAATGCGAAAAAGCCAGGATGCTCGACGAGCCCTGAGGGGAGCCGGAAGGTCTTGGCTCCTTGCTCGGTCTGGATTGTGTGGGTGTAGATCCCCGCCTGTTCGATGGCTGGATTGATGGCGTCAGCGAGATAGATAGGTATTCGCACAGGTGCGTCGGGGCGGAGCCGTTGCCCGAGAAACACGACCAAGGAGGCTCTCGCTGCGAGGACAGCGAGGGGGTTGAGGTCAAAGCCGGCAAGTCCGCTTAGCAGGGTGGCGGCGTCGTCGGTGGCATCGGCGGCAACGAGTCGGCGGCGCAGTCCCTCCAGAATGAACGTTCCCGTACCGCAGGTGGGGTCGAGGAGCGTCTGCGCCGGTTCCCAGCCGGCCTCGTCCAGAGCGTGGGCGGCCAACCAATCCGGAGTGTAGAACTCACCGAGAGCGTGGCGTAGAGCTGAGGGCGCAAACGTCATATACAGACCCTTGAATAGGTCACGGGTAGATTGCGGGTCCTTGCGAGTCACATCGAATGAGACTCGCCGGAGCGTGTCGATAATGTTGGTGACCGGTGATGCAAACGAAGACCAGTGCTCATCGTCCACATACCACGAGAAGAAGTCACCGTTGAGCATGTTGACGATGCCGGCGTCTCGGAAAAGCTCACCTGACTCGATCTCCCTGACTCGCTCTAGAACCGGGACTTTGGTGTCGGTGATATCTTCGGTCGCACCTGGGAGCGCGAGCGCGGCGACGAGCTTGGCGACTAACGCGATGTAGCTATTCAGCGCAAATAGGTACGCGGAGGGCTTGCCGAGGTAGTCTCGCTCGTGGGCAGCACCCACCTCGGCGAGGTGGGTTTTGAGGCGGTCGGATGGGATTCCGACAACCTGGCCGAAGAGCCGCTGCCACTCAACGAACAGGAGCTGCGTCTTTGCTGTCGGGGCGTGCTCTGCCGCTACCAGGGCATCAAAGAACCTCGGTAGTAGTTGCGCGCCGACGGGAGACAGTGGCCCCACGAGGGCTCGTAGAAGCTGGGGGTGTACCAGCGGCTCACCGTCGTCGCGGAGAGCGCCGAGCAGGCGTTCGGCAGCCGCCCGCGCGAACGGCTCGACGGTATCCCACGAAACACCGCCCTCGTCGTTGCGGCCGAACGCGATGTGAGCGCCGTCCCAAGCAACCAAGACATAACGGGTGATCGCACGGCCCTCCTCGGCGGCGAGCAGGGCCGTGTACTCCTCGGCCTGTTGTCTCGCTTTCTTGAGAGGGGCTCCCTCACGGCCGTTGAAGGATCGAGGAGGCTCGTACTCAATCACGACCGCGCCGTGCACAACGTCAACGAAGCGAGCTGGACGACCTCGGCGCTGGACGTTGCGATCTAGCTGATAGGCGGTCCAGGGGATAGCAAGCCGGGAGCAAGCCTGTTCGAGGCGGTTCTCGACCTCGTGACGTAGGTTCTCCTCGTTCGGCGAGGCGTCCGTTGCGCTCGACACCTCGGCGACCAGATGCTCAGCCTCTTGCCTGAGAGCCTCCATCAGCTAGTCCCTTTCGCGGTCACGCTCGCCCGAATCCTGTCTTGGTGGAAGCACGACCCTGTGAGCCTCGCGCAAGCAGCACCGTTGCAGCCCCTCGCCGACAATTGGGGTGGGCTGGTTGGGGTGGACGGTCATCCGTGGTGTTGCTGGCACTTGGAGCCCAACTTCGGCATACAAGCGACGGAAAGGGTCCAAGCGGACATTAGGGACGGGATCGGACACAGCGAGGCGCGCACTCGTGGCCTTGCGGGGCGCGGCACAGCAGCACGACGACGGCCACGTCTGAGACCACGTTGTCCAGCCGCGCCCAAGCGCGGCGGTGACAAGCCACGTGCCGACCATTGTGACGTTCATTTGGGGATCGTCCGCGTGAGCGGGTGGCGTCTCGACGCCCGTAGGCGCGGGGCCTCCTGCCCCGCGTCCGAGCGTCGAGCGCAGGCGCCCGGACAGCCGTGGTGCGGCGCGACTACTTCAACGGATCCGCAAGAGCCGGGTCGGGCCAGCTCAAGCGCCGTCAGGTCCATTCGCGGGCTGCCGGGTCCCATGTCGCCAGCAGATTCGCGTCGTCCTGGATGAGCGGGTTGACGAACGCACCGACATCGGCGATGAGATCGGCCCGCCGATCGGGTGGAGCCAGCGAGAAGGAGGCCCGCCAGCGCAGCGCGTCGTAGCTGCTCTGCCGGTCGGGCAGCTCGGCGAGCGCCTCGGAGAGCGGGAGAACCGGATGCCCGCGATGCTTGTGGCGGCGCTCGACGAGTGATCGCAACCGTTCTCGTTGACACGAACGTGTTCACCGCCCGTCTGCGGGAGCGCTCGCCGCTCGCGACAAGCTATGCGAGGCATCGACGAGCGGCTGATCGACGAATTCGCCCAGCGACTGGCCGACAAGCTTGCCCCGCTGCTGATCGAGCGGCTCGCCGATCGGCTCGGAGTGACCCGCGAGCAACTCTGCGAGCTGCTCGGCGGCCCGGCTCCCGAGCAGCCTGAGGCGCTGGTAGACGCGAGCGAGATCGCGCGGCGGACAGGCCGCTCGCGCTGGTGGGTCTACGAACACGCCGGCGAGCTCGGCGCGGTCAGGCTCGGGTCAGGATCAAGGCCACGACTCGCGTTCTGGCCATCACGCGTAGACGAGTACCTGCAAGCCGCCGCACAGCTGCGCCAGCCGATGCCGCCGCCCGTGCGTGCCCGGCCACAGCGGCGCCAGCGCGCCAGGCGCACCTCGACCGGCGTGGAGCTACTGCCGATTCGGGGCCACGATGCTTAGAACAGCCCGCCTCGTCGCACCCGGCAACGGGGGAAGAGATCGAGATCGCCGCCAAGCCCGCGAGCGTTCAACCTGCGGTCCCGGCCTTTAGCGCGCGCGAAGGGGCGCTTGGCCGTCGGTCCAGTAGGCGCGCCGTCGCCTGGCGGCATAGGTTGACGTCTGTATCGATCACGCTGCTGGAAGTCTCAACGGCCCGGCGCGGGGATTCCACGCGCACGGACATCCGTCCGGTACTCAGGTGCCCTTCAGCCCCGGGACGAGGATGCCCATCACCGCCGCGGTGAGATGAGCCTGGGAGAACCGGTCGCGCTTGTTGCGCAAGTACATGATCTTGGCCCATTGCATCGAGTTGAAAAGGGGCTTGTGGGCCAGGTCGTTGATGAGTGCGCCGATGTTCGGGAACGCGGCGTAGATGTTCGGCTGGAGGTTCTTCATGATTGAGAGCTTGCCGTCGAGAACCTCGCGCGCGCGGGCGTGGTTGAGCTCGATCAGCCGGCTGTCGCCGGGGCGGGAGACCAGCGCGATGTAGGCGAGGTCGGCATAGTGCTTGACCTGCCGGTGGGCACACCAACCGAGGATCTTCTCGGCGAGCGTCTCGTGGGGGTCCATGATGAAGACGGCGGGGTCCTCCTCCCAGATGCCGAGCTCGTAGGGAACCTTGAACGGCACCTCGAGGCCGTCGAGGAGCATCCCCCGGAACGACACGTCGGCCTTGAAGCTCCGGTCGTCAGGATCGGGGATGAGGGAGGTGAAGATCGGCGTGAACGAGATCGGCGCCGATTGCCAGGCGGTGCCGCCATCGTCGTGGGGAACAAGATCCGCAGGGGTGATTTCGAGGTCGTCGTCGCGGTAGGCGAGCTTGTCCTTCATCGCCGTTGCGGGGTTAACGGTCTGCGATGAGGTGGAGAAGTCGGCGTCGTAGACGGTGAAGCGGGGGCTGTCAAAGCAGCGCAGCGCCATCGAGCCGGCGAGGACGCTGCGCTCGGAGAAGAAGTCCTTGGCCTTGAGGTTGAGGACCTCCACGATGCGCACAAGGTCACGAACGAGGACCGACTCGGGGATGCCGTGGCGGTCCGCCTCAGCAGCGATGCTGCGATCGTCGGGGTAGTCGATCACGACGACGCCGCGCTCGCCCAGCCACGGAGGTGATCCTCGGGCACGTTGAGCAGCACGCCGGTCTCCCGATCGCGTGTCATCTCCCCGGCGCTCATCTCAAAGCTATTGCTGCGATCCAGAGGCGTACTTGCGCCGCGGCCGGCGAGCCGGGGGAAGTTGCGCCTGGCGACCGCGTCGAGGCCGAGCAGTCGCAGTAGGAATGCGCAGCGCCGCTCCATGCTCCTGCCGCGCCGCGACGAGATCGAACACACGAGGTCCCAATCGATATCGGTCTGTCGGGCACGCGCCCAGCAGCCGACGACGGTCTCGAGCCCGGCGGCGAGGTCGGGGCGGGAAAGGCTGTCTACGAGCGAGCGCTCGCGCGAGGCCCGCCAAACGAACTCCTTGGTCTCGGGAAGGGCGCGAACGCGGACGAGCTCCTTGTCGGGATCGGTGGGCCAGTTTGAGCGGCTGAGGCGAACGAGTTGCAGCGTGCCGCTGGGCAGCTCGAATGAGGTCTCGCCGAAGCTGCTGTCCTGCGGAATTGCCGCGTAGACGGTGGTGGAGTGCAGATCCGTGAGGCGGTAGTCGATGAGCGCGGTGAGGTAGCTAATGAAGTACTCGCCGCGGGCACCCAGGATGATCCCGGCGATGAGCTCGGCCGGAGCGGCTTGGGTTGCGGAGAACGTGCCGCGCGGCGCGACGACGTAGCGGCCGCGGCCGACGCGGTACAGCAGCCTGGTTGTCGGCCATGCTCTCCAGCAGAGCGTTGGGATCCTTCGTCCAGCGCGAGAGCCAGGCACGGTCGTCCGCGATGTTGACCGAGCGGCGGCGTGAGTCGGCGAGCTCCTCTAGCACGCGGGCAGCGACCGGCCCGGCAGCTCGCACGGGCTTGTCGTCCGTCTTCATGGTGTGATCATATCACGATTATCGAGTCTTTGAGTCGATCTTCATGATTTTTCATCACCGGCGGTGATATTTTCTAATGGTTATCTGGCGGAGAGATCGATAATCATGGTGTCTTTGCACCGCGCTTGGCTGTCCAGCGTCCCGGAAGGGAATTTGCGGCGGATCGGCCGCCGCCGCCGCGCGAGCGGATGATGTGGCGCCGCGCAGGTGGTGATGATCACGGCGCCGCGGGAGTGTCGGGCGGCGGCGGCCCTAATGCGAGCTGGCGCAGGATGCTTGTTCGCTGCCACTCCGCGAACTCTTCGCGCTTCGGTGGCTGGCAGTCCTCGGGCGTCAGCCGCACGCCGGCGAGTCGCTCGACCGGGGTGCTCGCCATCGCGCGGTCTATGACCTGGACGGCGGCGGGAAAGAGCTGCTCGAGGAGGCTCCCAGGGTCGGCGTGGTAGCGGCCGCTGATGACGGACTTCATGCCCCATGTCTCGCGGCCGCCAGGCGATCCATCCACCCCGCGAGCTCTTCTCCATCGGTGCGCGGGAAGCTCACCATCGTCGCCTGACGCCCGAGTCCCGGGGTGACGACGCCGAGCGGCGCGGGCGCCGCTGCGTGGACTGAGTTGCGCAGCTGGCTGAGGAGCCTGACGACGGTTGCTCGTCATCAGGGTCGTCCCCGGCTTGCTCGACGATGTCGTTGTCGATGACGACGACGAGCGTGCGGAGCGGCGGTCGTTCGGTGAAGACCGTGGCCGGCGTCGCTCCTGGGGCCGACGGCCAGATCGGCTCAGTTGGTATGCGGAGGTTCGACGGACGAAAGTGCAGCATGACCACGGCGACCGTGTTGCGTGTGGACGGTATCTGCCTCGGAGGAGCGTTGCTGGCACGTCAGGCGCTAGGCGATCGATGCGAGCCCGTAGGGCGCGTAGACGCGGATCGCGCGATGGCAGATCAATGGAAATCCAACTGCTGGTGGACGCGCCTGATTCGGCAGACCGCCGAGGCGTTCGCTTCGCGCCTGCGCGAGCTGGCTTCCCACGCTGCAGGCTCCGGCGATGCGAGAGACCGCGTATTCGCCAACAGCAGAAGCCGGCTACATCGCGGCGACATCGGGTCCGAACGTGACCGCGATTGAGAAGCGCCACCTTGCTCACCGCCTCCTAGCGCTCGAAGGTCCCACCCAGCCGTCCAGCACCGCCGGAGCCTCAAGGACCTCACCGAACCTTTCGGACAGCTCACCGACTAGAAAACCCTGCATACAAGCGGCTTCCGGCCGGGTCCAGACTCGCCACAACCCCCGTTAGTGCCTATTCACTGCCCAATCGCGGAGACCACCACAAACTGCCAGGCCAACAAAAAACCCCGCATTTGCGGGGCTTTTTATATCGGGGCGCCCAGATTCGAACTGGGGACCTCACCGACCCGAATTATGGCTTGCGAACCCGCCGCTACGATAAATACCCTGCAAATCGGCAGCGTTGTGTGGGCAACGGGGTGCAGACGACGGGTGGATATCGGCACGGATCAGGGGGGGGGGGTTTGGGCATACAAATGGGCTGTATGACCAAACACAGCCGCCACCCGGCCGTCCGGCGCTCCACGGGCCGTGCGCGTTGGCTGATCGTACTGCTCCCGCGCGCGGCTGGAGGATCAACGGTGCGTCAGCTCAGCAAGCGGCGCGGTCAGTTCTTCCGCTTCGCTCGTCTCGATGCCCTCGAGCCGGGATGCGAGCAGGCTCGTCAGGATCCCGACCTTCGCGGTGAGCTTGACGACCGGGTCCTCCATGAGGCCGCGGTAGAACTGGAGCTCGTGCTGGCTCGCGTTCGTTATCGAGAACGCAGTGATCAGCCCGACCGTCTCGAACAGGCGCCGGCTGCCCTTGCGCCAGTGCGCGATCAGCCCGTGGTCAGCCCAGTACCTGACCTGTCGCTCAGACATCCCCGTCAGCTGAGCGATCTCGCCACTACTCAGCGGGTAGCGGTGGCCGACCGCTGGGCTTGGATCGAGGACGACCTGTTGCTGGCGGCGCTTCAGCCGCGGCCACAGCGCACGCACGCGCGGGTCGCGCAGCACGCGAGCCTGGTCCAGGCGCTCCCGACGCTCCGGCGAGACCTTCGCGGGGCTCATGCTCCCACGGCGAGGCGCCGACTGCTTCACGACGCTGTTCTGTCCGGCCTCTGGCCACGCCGCTCATCCTAGCACAGAAACTTACAAGTGGTTGTCAGTCTTCGTCGATAGATCGACCAGCGACTGCCGGTGAACTGAACGGTGGCGACGTAGATCCCCTCGATATGGACGAGCTCGAGCTTCCCCGTCGGCAGAACCCACTGGTACGGGTCGTCAGTCTGCTCGAACTGAAGGTCGCCGGTTGAGCGCCGGACCGCAACCGCGTGGCTCACCTCCGCCGGCGTCGCATCGCCTCCGAAGCAATGGACGATGACGTCCTCGATCGTCTCCACCCCCGAGGGCGCGATGTCCGTCGCGTAGATCCCGAGACCCCGCGCCACCCCCGGACCAGAGACGAAGCACCGCTCTTCGATGATCGCGTCGGCCCGCGCGGCGTCGGTGTAATGGAAAAGGAACTCATGCCCAGCGCCCGCCTGCAGCTGCCCCAGCGTCACGGCCAGACCGTATCGAGGCCCTCAGATGTCCAACTCTGCGCCACTGACCCTTGAGCCCCCGGCGGCCGCACGAACCACAGATCCACTGCCTACCCGTCGTAACCGCCTGCGTCCGAGAGACGGTCGGCGAACTGCGGGGTATCGGATAGCTTCGAAGCCACTCATGCTCGGGACGAGCCGCGAGGCGCTCACTGAAGACGGTCACATGCGCGCTTGCACCGGACGAAGCGGAACTGCTCGCTACGGGGGGCCACTTCATACCCGCTGGTCGTCCGACGCGCAACTCTGGAACTCGCCGACCAGCACGCCTGCTCTCGCCCAGAAGCGGGAGCGAGCCGAGGGTCCTGGCAGACTGCTGGAGCCCGTCCAAGGGAGCAGCCGAGATGCCGCCGGGCTACGCTTCTGCTTCCGCGCGAAGAAGCAGCCGGGACCCGCGCAGGTGCTCGAGCAGGCCACGGTCTCTCACCACTCCGCGCTTGAGGCCGTGCGCGGGTTCATGGAGTCCGTGGCCAGGGCGCTGCCGCTCAACGGCGACGGACCGTCCAGACGCCAGATCGTCATCGACTCCGCCCTGTCCAAGTCCCGGCGCCTCGTCAAGGCGCAGTATGACTTCGCGTGCGAGGTCGTGCGCGGCGCCGATCATCTCCAAGACCGAGGCGAAGCGCTCCTCGCCCTCCATCACGAATGCCACTCGCAGCAGATCCTCGTCGCTCAGCGCCTCGATGCAGCGGCTGAGCGCCGCCTCTTTGAGGTAGGCGACGAACCGCCCCATGGCGATGTGCTCGCCGTTGGTGGCCATCGCGGCGGAGACCGAGACGACGGTGTCGGTTGTGATCGCGCTTACCACCTCGACGGCGCGGCGTGGATCGAGCTCGGCGGCAAGCCGCGCGAGGAACTCGACCGTGAAGTGCTCGGAGATCTCGGCGGCGCGGCGCGGATCGAGCAGGCCGGTGAGACGTGCGCAGACGAGCGGCCCGAGTGCACGTTCGCCGATCGCCGCGAGGGTGCGCACCGGCAGCAGCCGGGCGGCGTCGGCCGTGCGGTTCAGCAGCTCCCGGTCGTCGTCGTAGAGCAGATCGGTGACGGCCTCGCGGTAGTCGCGCAGCTCTGGGGCTGGAACGGGGAGCAGGAACGCGAGCTCCTGCGGATCTTCGACGCCGAGCAGGCGGCCGAGCTTGGCCGTCTCGGCGCGGCTTTCCGACGTGCGGCTCACACCCCGAGCGCTCTGTGCACGGCGCCGCGCAGCGGTCGCGGTATGTGGTCGAACGCCATATCGATCGCCTCCGCGAGTTGGCGGCGCCGGCGGCGCAGCGCCTGCTCGGTCAGCGCCGTCAGCTCCCCGTCGCGCTCGCGGTCGAGCGACGGCGGCGGGGGCATGGTCTGTTGGGCTTGGCATCGGGGGGTGCCTCCGGACGCGACGGGTAGCGGGACGGAATAGCTTGATCAACTGGCTCGGAGCGATAATCAATCGCCGGCCAATGGGCCTGCCCACGATGTGCCGCCCGGCTTGGCGTCCGCGGTCATCGGTTCGGAGCCACCGAGTAGGTCTTTACGTCTCTCGGTATTCCCTTGACCCGGAAGAACCGCTTCCTGCCGACCTTGAGCGTGCTCGCGTCGAGTGCGACCAAGGCGTGGTCGGAGACGAGAAGCTCGTCGGCTGAGGCCACCTCGGCCACGCGGGCGGCGATGTTGACGTCAACACCGAGGTAGTCGCCGCCGAGTCTTCGCGGTCGCCCGACGTGCATCCCGGCGCGTATCCGCGGCTGGTAGCCGGGCGCCTCGACCCGGGCGAGCCGCTCGCGCCCCTCGAAGAGGGCCGCGAGTGCCTGCTGGGGCTCGTCGAAGACCGCCATCATGCCGTCGCCGAGGCGCTTGACGACCTTGCCGCCGTGGTCCTTGACCGGCGGCTCGACGGCCTCGCTGACATCGCGCAGCAGCTTGAGCGTGAGGTCGTCGCCGGCCTGTAGCGCCCAGGCCGAGAACTCGACGAGATCGGTGAAGATGATCGCGAGCTCCCTGTCGCCGCGGCCGCGCCCCTGGGCTTCTGAGACCGCCTGCCAGACCTGCAGCGCGCTCAACCCCGCCTCGCGCATGACTCCCGGCCGCGCGGCGGTCAGATCGGAGATGCGCCGCCCAACGAGCTGTGCCTGCTTGCTGCCCGCCGTCGAGAGGGGATCGCCGAAGCGGCTGTCCCCGGGCAGGTGCTCCCGCAGGAGCTTCGCGGCGGACAGGAGCCCGGGATGGCGGTCGAGACGTTTCGCCGCGACGGCGACCGTAACTCCTGCCTGCCGCAGCCGGGCGGGGGCGACGCACTGTTCCTGGCGTTCGGTCATTCGCTCGCGCGGGGGCTATGGAGGCGGAGTCCCGGGCCTCGGAGCGGCCCTCGGTGTCCGCCCGCGCGCGCCGCTCATGCGGGTCAGAACGCCCCGGCCAACTCCGGCCGCTGCGCGTTGGCGGCGACCCTGTCCCCGTCCGGCGCGGAGTCGCCGCGGCCGGGGAGCAGCGGCAGGGCGGATCCCAGGATCCTACGCACGGCGCCGCTGAGCCGGCCGGCGAGCTGCCTGCCGAGCGACCGCCGCGGCGGGAGGGCGAGCTTGACGATCTTGCGCACGACGCTGCCGAACTGCCTGTGCAGCGGGCCGGTGTTGTACGGGATGCCGTAGCGCTCGCAGATCTCGCGCACCTCGACGGAGATCTCGGCGTAGCGGTGCGCCGGGAGGTCGGGGAACAGGTGGTGCTCGATCTGGTGGCTCAGGTTGCCGGCCAGGATGTGGAACAGCTTGCCGCCCGTCAGGTTGGCCGAGCCGAGCAGCTGGCGGAAGTACCACTCGCCGCGGGTCTCGTTCTCGGCCTCCTCCTCGGTGAACTCGTGCGCGCCCTCGGGGAAGTGGCCGCAGAAGATGATCGTGAACGCCCACAGGTTGCGGATGAGGTTCGCGGTCGCGTTGCCGGCGAGCACGAGCGGGAACGAGGGGCCGGACAGCAGCGGGAAGAGCACGTAGTCCTTGAGCGTCTGGCCACGCACCTTGCGCCAGATGTCCCGCAGCATGGCGCGCTTCTCGCGCCAGGGTCAGCTCGCCGCCGGCGATCCGCTCGGTCTCGAGGTCGTGCAGCGCGACGCCGTACTGGAAGAAGATCGCCAGCAGCGCCGCGTAGAGCGGGTTGCCGAGGTAGTAGGGACGCCACGGCTCCTGCCTCGGACATGCGCAGGATGCCGTAGCCGATGTCGCGGTCCTTGCCGACGATGTTCGTGAACGTGTGGTGCATGTAGTTGTGCGAGTGGCGCCACTGGTCGGCCGGGCAGGCGGTGTCCCACTCGAAGGACTTGCCGTCCAGCCGCGGATCCCCCGTCCAGTCGTACTGGCCGTGCATGACGTTGTGGCCGATCTCCATGTTGTCGAGGATCTTCGACAGCGACAGCGCGGCGGTGCCGGCGATCCAGGCCGGCGGCAAGAAGCCGAGAAACAGCAGGCCGCGGCCGGCGACCTCGAGCCCGCGCTGGGCGCGGATGACCCTGTTGATGTAGTCGGCGTCGCGCTCGCCGAGGTCGGCGACGACGCGGGCGCGGATCGCGTCGAGCTCGTGGCCGAATGCCTCGATCTGCTCGGGCGTGAGGTTAGGTGTGGCTGTGGGCATGGCTGGCTCCTTGTCGAGGTAGGGGTTCTAGAGGTCGAGCGCGACGTCGCCGACCGGCACGGACACGCAGATGCGGATCTGCTCCTCCCCGGCGCTGGAGACCGCGCCGGTGAGGACGTTGCGCACGGTGCCGGCCGTCTTCCGGCAGCTGCACGTGTTGCAGATGCCCATGCGGCAGCCGTGCTCGGGGGCGAGCCCGGCGTCCTCGGCCTGCTCGAGCAGCGGCAGGCCGCTGTTGGCGGCCTGCCGCCCGCTCGCGGCGAAGCTGACGGTGCCCTCGGCGCCGTCGGTGTCGAAGCTCAACGCCGGAGGCGTGAAGCTCTCGACGGCCGGCTCGGCCAGGCCGTCCTGCGCCCAGAGGGCGCGCACCGAGTCGATCAGCGCCGGCGGGCCGCAGACGAACGTCGCCGCGCCTGAGTGCTCGGAGATCACGGTCTGCAGGTGCTCGCGGCGAAAGCGCCCGGCGAGCGCCGGCCCGCGTCCGCGCGTGAAGCCGCGGGCGACGCGCAACCGCTGACGGCGCCCTGCCAGCACGGCGCAGCTCGGCGCCGTAGAGCGCGAGCTCGCGTGAGCGCGCATAGTTGAGGAAGCCGATCTCGCCCGCGAAGCCCTCGTCGCACAGCGTGCGCAGCATCGCCATCACCGGCGTGATGCCGCTGCCGCCGCTGATCAGCAGCACGCGCTCGGGCCGCGGGTCGCGCAGCACGAAGTCACCCTGCGCCTGGGTCAGGCCAACGATCATCCCCGGACGCGCGTGGTCGCGCAGGTGGCGCGAAACCTTGCCCTCCGGGTGCGTCGAGACGGTCAGCTCGAGCGCACCGTCGGCGGCGTGCTGTGAGCCGGCCGGAGAGTACGGCCTCGTCTCGCGGACCCCGTCGATCTCGACGCTCACGCCGACGAACTGCCCGGCGCGCAGACCACGCCAGTTCTCGTTTGGGGCGAGCGTCAGCGTGACGCTGTTCGGCGTCTGGTGGCGGACGGCGCGTGACCTCGGCGCGCACGTCGTGCTTGAGCAGCAGCGGGCGGACAAGCTCCACGTAGCGATCGACGCCGTGCGGGTAGGCAAGCGCGTCGAGCAGGCCGGAGTGCAGCACGCGGCGGGCGAATCCGCGCGGGGAGGCCGTGGAGGCCATCATCGACCCCGACCAGTCAGTGCACACATGTTCACAAAGTACACTTACCCTCGGTGCGGCCAGGGGATACATCTGTGAGTTACGTCACGCCGCATGACGGCGGCCATGCAATTCTCTTCATAGGCGGCCGTTGAATCTCCCCACTGGCGGCCGCTGGATTTCCCCATGTGCGGCCAGCAGCGCGAGCGGCCTCCGCTGGCGCGCCTGCATCGACAGGCGGAAGCGGCAGCGACGCTGTGCTTGACTCAGGTGTTGCGGTCTCGTGAGACCGCAAACCGTTAAAGCAGCTCGGCGAGGCGCCGGGCCGCTCTGGCGGCACCGTCGACCTCGACGTCGCGGTAGTCGACTTCGCGGCCGATCTCCTGTGCGATCGCCGCCGCGATCCGCTCCGGCGGGGAGTCGTCGAAGTCCATGCGCCGGCCGGCGCCGTAGCGTTCGAGGCGGTGGCGGACGTGGAAGTTCTGCTCGAAGTGGTGGCGCAGCGGGAAGTAGAGGAACGGCCGCTTGCTGCGCGGTCGAGCTCCATCGTGGTGGTCAGGCCGCCCTGCACGACGGCGAGGTCGCAGGCGGCGAGGTGCCGGTAGAGGTTGTGGACGTAGGGCACGACCTCGAGCCCGGCGTGCGGAGGGCAGCGACGCCGGGGTCGATGCGCGGGCCGGCGACGACGATCATGCGCAGCTCCGGGACGCGCTCGCTTGCGCCTGCGGGAAGGCGGCGATCACCCGCCGCAGCAGGTCGCGCGCCGACGCCCGAGCCGCCGACGGTGACGATGCAGACGCGCTCGTCGTCGCCGTAGCCGAGCTCGGCGCGCAGCTTGGTGCGCTCGCCGAGGTCCGCGGGGTCGAAGCCGGTGACGTAGCCGGTGAAGTCGAAGTGGCGCTCGGTCCAGTCGCGGATCATCGGCAGCTCCGGGCCGAGGCGCTCGGGGACGATGTCCTCGGGGTCGCCGACGAACAGCGCGCAGGTCGCGGACGCTCGGGGTGGCTGGGCGATGTGCTCGACCATCTCGGCGTTGTAGTCGGCGGTCAGGAAGCTCTCGCGCTCGTCCGCCGTCGTCCATCGGCAGGAAGCCGACGAAGTCGGTCAGCCACGCGAACGGCACCCGCTTCTCGCGCGGGTTCTCGTGCAGGTAGTAGTCGAGCTCCCACGCCTCGTCGCCGATCCAGAGGTCGTAGCGCTCCTCGCGCACGACGTCGTGGAAGAGCATGAAGTTGGCGCGCGAGGATCTCGTCCATGCGGCGCAGCGCGTGGAAGCAGTGCAGGTCGTGCTCGCGCGGACTCGCGACTCGATGTGGCGCGACTCGTTGGCGAGATGGGCGCTGGCGGGGTGGATGCGCTCGCCCTCCGCCTCGCAGCACCCGGGTGACCGGGTCCTGCGCGAGCCAGTCGATCTCGCAGGTCCGGGTGCAGGCGGCGCAGCTCGCGGGCGATCGCCACGTCGCGCTGGGCGTGGCCGAGCCCGATCGGCGAGGAGACGTACAGAGCGCGCGGGGACGGCCGTCGGGGCGGTACACGGTGGGATCGCGCGGCGTGCGCGGTCGCCCGAAGGCATCCTCGGAGAACTCGCGCAGCGCGCAGGTTGACCTGGACCGGCTCGCGGGCGTGCGGGAAGTGGCCGGCGCCCGCGACCGCCTCGAGCTCGCCGCCGGTGAGCGCGGCGCCAGCGCGCGCCCGTCGCGGGGCGGCGTGATCTTGTCGCGGTCGCCGTGGACGCACCAGCACCGGGCAGTCCAGGTCCTGCGCCAGCGCGCGCAGCGTCCGCCGGTCGCGGTCGGACTCCGCCGTCGACGCGGTCGCGATCAGCGTCTCGGGGTCGGTGTCGAGCGCCCATCCGACGCCGTCCTCGATCCGCCTTGGTCGAGTGCGGCTCGGGGAAGCCTGCGCGAGACGAACCACTCGACGAACCCGGGTAGTCCTCGCGCCAGTGGACGGCGTTGTAGCGTCGCCCACCAGCGTAGGCGGGCGAGCGGCCGTCGAAGAGCGGCGAGCACAGCCGGGTCGAGCAGCAGCGACCAGTGCGACGGGGTGTAGCGGGAACATCGGGCCGATGAACGCGGCGCCGGCACCCGCTCGGGCGCGAGGCGCGCGAGCTCGAGCAGGTACTGGGCGCCCCGTCGAGAGCGCACGCCATCACCGCCCGCTCGGTTCCGGTCGCGTCCATCACGGCCAGGCAGTCGCGCGGCGAACTCCGCGGCGGCGTAGCGCCGCGGGTCGCGGCAGCGGTCGGAGCGGCCGTTGCCGAGCCCGTCGATCGTCAGCACCCGGAAGTGGCGCGCGAAGTAGGGGATCTGCATCTTCCAGTGGCGCGAGTGGACGATCGACCAGGTCGGGAGCAGGAAGATCGTCTCCTCGCCCTCGCCGTAGACCTCGTAGAAGAGCCGCTGCCGTCGCGCTCGACGAAGCCCTCGTCGTCGGGATAGCGGGCGCGACTCTGCTCGCCGTCGCGGCCGGTCGGTCGCCCGGCGGGCTCAGTCGCGACGTCGCCGTCCGCCTCACGCGGCTCGATCGTAGTGCTCACGGCCGCGCTTCGAACACGAGGTTGAACGGCGTCTCGGCCGCGCGCCGGAAGCGGGTGAAGCCGCCCGCCGCGACGACGTCGCCGATCCGCGCCTCGCCGGCCTGCGCGCCGAGCGCGAGCCCGACCTCCTGCGACAGCGACGCCGGCGTGCACAGGAACGTCGAGAACGCCGTAGTAGGCGCGGCCGACCGGGTTGAGGTTGTCCTCGACGCGGTCGCCGGCCATCGGCTCGACGATCATCCACGTGCCGTCCGGCGCGAGCGTCTCGTGGACGTGGCGCGCGGCGCCGACCGGGTCGCCCATGTCGTGCAGGCAGTCGAACATCGTCACGAGGTCGTAGCCGCTCGCCGGGATCGCGCGGCGGCGGCGGCCGTCTCGAAGCGCACGCGGTCGGCGACGCCCGCCTCCTGCGCGCGCTGGCGGGCGGTCTCGATCGAGCCCTCGTGGTAGTCGGAGCCGACGAACGTCGAGTTCGGGAACGCCTGCGCCATCAGGATCGTCGAGGAGCCGTGGCCGCAGCCGACGTCGGCGACCTTGCGCCCCGGCCTGGAGCTTCTCGACGACGCCGTCGAGCGCCGGCAGCCACGACGGGACCAGGTTCGCGTTGTAGCCGGGCCGGAAGAAGCGCTCGCAGCCCGTCGAACACGTCGTGGTTGTGCTCGTGCCAGCCGACGCCCTCGCCGCTGCGCGCCGCCTCGGTGATCCGCGGCGAGTCGATCACCGAGCCGAGCGCGATCTGGAAGAAGCCCGGGCAGGTACGCCGGGCTCGTCTCGTCGGTGAGCGCGACCGCCTGCTCGGGCGGCAGCGTGTAGCGGCCGCCGACCGGGTCGTACTCCACGTAGCCGCCCGCGGCCTGCGCGTTCAGCCACTCGCGCACGTAGCGCTCGGCTGACGCCGGTGCGCCGCGCGAGCTCGACGGGCGTCAGCCCGCCGGCGCCCGCGAGCGCGCGGTACAGGCCGAGCTTGTCGCCCATCACGACCAGCGCCGCGTTGAGGGTCGCGCCGACCTCGTCGACGGCGCGGAACACGAACTGCTCGAGCTTCTCGCCGTCGACCGTCGACGGGCTCTTCGACGGTTGCCATGGTGGACCTCCTCGGTTCGATTTCCGCGACCGTAGCCGGCGCCGCGCCGGCATCGCATCGGGGGGCCACCTAGTCTTCGGCGCGGACGCCGGCCGGTCGCATCGAGGGCCGGACGCGTCAGAATCGGCTCGATGCTGCTCGGGCCGCGAAGACGAGCGGCTGGCGCTCGACCGCCTGCTCGCGCAGGCGCGCGACGGGCCGCAGCGGCGTGCTGGCGCTCGTCGGCGAGCCGGGGATCGGCAAGACCGCCCTGCTCGAACACGCCGCCGAGAGCGCGGACGGGATGCGGATCCTGCGCGCGCGCGGGATCGAGTCCGAGGCGGAGATCCCGTTCGCGGGGCTGGCCGAGCTGCTGCGCCCGGCGCTCGAGCGCGTTGGACCGGATCCCGGCGCCGCAGGCCGCGGCGCTCGCCGGCGCGCTGGCGCTCGGCCCGGCCGGCGCCCGGCGACCGCTTCGCGATCGGCGCCGCGACGCTCAGCCTGCTGTCCGCGAGCGCGGAGGAGGGGCCGCTCGCGCTGCTCGTCGACGACGCGCACTGGCTCGACCGCTCGAGCGCCGAGGCGCTGCTGTTCGCCGCGCGCCGGCTGCTCGCCGATCCGATCGCGCTCGTGCTCGCCGTGCGCGAGGGCGAGCCTTCGCTGCTCGACGGCGCCGACCTGCGGACGCTCCGCATCGCCGGGCTCGACCGCTCCGACGCGGCGGAGCTGCTCGTCGCGGGCAGACGGTCCCGCGCGACGCGGCTCGAGCGCCTGTACCGCGCCACCGGCGGCAACCCGCTCGCGCTGCTCGAGCTCGCGCCCGAGGCCGCGCGGCTCGCGCGCGCTGCCGAGCGCCGCGCCGGTCCCGATCTCGACCAGCATCGCCACGGCGTTCCTGCGCCGCTTCGGGCAGCTGCCCGAGCCGACCCGCCGCGTGCTCGTGCTCGTCGCGGCGAGCGACGCGTGCGATCTCGCCGTGCTCGCGCGCGCCGCCTCGCACGCTCGGGCTCGACATCGCCGATCTCGCGGCGGCGGAGGAGGCCGGCCTCGTCACGCGTCGGCCACGGCGCGATCGAGTTCACGCATCCGCTCGCGCGTGCGGCGATGTACGCCGACGCCGCGGCGCAGGAGCGCCGCGCGGCGCACGCGGCGCTCGCGGCGGCGCTCCCCGACCGGGACGTCGACCGCCGCGCATGGCACCTGGCGGCGGCGAGCGTCGGCCCGGACGACCAGGCGCTGCCGGCGCGCTGGAGCAGGCCGGCGCCCGGGCGCGCGAGCGCAGCGCGTACGCGGCCGCCGCCGCGGCGTTCGAGCGCGCCGCCGGCCTCGCCTCGATCGACGACGCGCGCGGCCGGCTGCTGTTCGCCGCGGCCGACGCGGCGTGGCTCGCCGGCGACGCGCGGCGCACGCTCGCGCTGCTCGACGACGCGCGGCGGCACGCCGCCGGCCCCGCGCGTCGCGGCGCGCATCGACCACCTCCGCGGCCAGCGTGGCGATGCGCCGCGGGCCGGTCATGGACGGCTATCCGCTGATCGTCGGGGCCGCGGAGCAGATCGCCGACGACCGACCCGGAGCTCGCCGTCGTGATGCTCGCCGAGGCGGTCCACGGGTGCTTCTACGCCGGCGACACGCCGGCGATGATCGCGGCCGCCGAGCGCGCCGTCGCGCTGGCGGGCGGCACGGACTCCCGCCGCGCGAGGTTCTTCGCGGCGATGGCGCGCGGCATGGCGCTGGTGGCCGACGGCCAAGGCGAGGCCGGCGCGGCCGTCGGCGCGGCAGGCGGTCGCGATCCTCGAGCGGTCCGACGAGCTGCGCGACGACCCGCGGCTGCTCGCGTGGGCGGCGCTCGGGCCGCTGTGGCTGCGCGAGGCCGAGGCCGGACGCGGCGCTGATCGACCGGGCGCTCGAGCGAGGCGCGCGCGCAGGCGGCCCTCGGGGCGCTGCCGTACCTCCTGCACCTGCTCGCGCGCGACCAGGCGACGACCGACCAGTGGGCAGCCGCCGAGGCGAGCTACGACGAGGCGATCCGGCTGGCGCGCGAGACGGGCCAGCGAGTCGAGCTCGCCGCGGCGCTCGCCGGGCTCGCGTGGCTCGAGGCGCGGCAGGGGCGCGAGGCCGCCTGCCGCGAGCACGCCGCCGAGGCGGCGACGCTGTGCGAGGAGCTCGGCGTCGGCCTCTACGGCGTCTGGGCGATCCAGGCGCTCGGCGACCTCGAGCTCGGGCTCGGCCGGCCGGCCGCGGCGATCGAGCACTACGAGGCCCAGGCGGACGCGCTGCGCGCGCGCGGCATCGCCGACGTCGACCTCTCGCCGGCGCCGGAGCTCGTCGAGGCGCTACCTGCGCCTCGGACGCGACGACGACGCCGCCGCGGTCGCCGCCGAGTTCGCGGCGCAGCGCGACGGCGAAGGGCCAGCCGTGGGCGCTCGCCCGCGCCGCGCGCTGCCGCGGGCTCCTCGCGGACGCCGGCGAGCTGGAAGCCTGCTTCGAGGAGGCGCTGCGGCTCCACGAGCAGCACACCCGACGCGTTCGAGACCGCGCGCACCCGGCTGGCCTACGGGGCGCGCCTGCGCCGCGCCCGCAAGCGCGTACGCGCGCGCGAGCAGCTGCGCGCGGCGCTCGAGATCTTCGAGCGCCTCGGCGCACAGCCCTGGGCCGACCAGGCAGACGCAGAGCTCGCGGCCACCGGCGAGACGGCGCGACGCCGCGACGTCAGCACGCTCGACGAGCTCACGCCCCAGGAGCTGCAGATCGCGCGCCTGCTCGCCGACGGCAGGACCACACGCGAGGCCGCCGCGGCCATCTTCCTCAGCCCGAAGACCGTCGAATACCACCTCGGCCACGTCTACCGCAAGCTCGGGATCCACTCGCGCGACGAGCTCGCCGCCGCCCTCAACGCACCGCACGAGCACTGATTGACGGAGGCGTCCACAAACCCCTCACGGGCGACCCTGGAACGGTCGCACCAAGCCGACCGCCCGTCGTCGCCCGCGCCGGCTGCCGCATCCGGGGTGAACAGGCACGCCGGTCGTCGAGATCGAGACTTGCGCATGAGGCGATCCTCCGGGCGCTCGCCGAGGCGGTGGTATCGTCGGTGCTCGTACCGCATCCGGAGGAGAGGAGAGAACGATGGCAGATCTTGCCGGGAAACGTTTCGAGAATCCAGACGAGGTTCGGGAGTTCCTCGACGGCAAGGGCCGGATAGAGCTCGTGGACCTGAACGGGCACGCGATCGGCCGCGGCACCTTCGAGCCGGGCTGGCGCTGGTCGGAGCATGTGAAGCCGATCGCGGGCACAGACTCCTGCCGGGTCGAGCACATCGGCTACATCCTTCAGGGCCGCATGGCGGTGAAGATGGACGACGGCGCCGAGATGGAGGTCGGCCCCGGCGACGCCTTCCACCTGCCTCCGGGACAC
Source organism: uncultured Solirubrobacterales bacterium (assembly GCA_963813765.1). Taxonomy (GTDB): domain Bacteria; phylum Actinomycetota; class Thermoleophilia; order Solirubrobacterales; family Solirubrobacteraceae; genus Palsa-744. The sequence goes on along the minus strand of CAWFAB010000004.1, from coordinate 147,838 downwards.
GACGCTTGGATCGTCGGCGAGGAGGCGTGCGTCATGCTCGACTTCGGAGGTCTGAAGGGATACGCGCAGGCCGGTTGACCCTCGCGCAGCGCGGCTCCGTCCCGAGACGCCCGCTTGCGCCGGACGACTCGGAAGCGCGTGCGTCGCCGCGACCCAGGCCCCGTTCCCGTCCCAAGCAGCCACGCGGATATCGGCGTGCGTCACGCTCGCTTGCGTTCGAAAGAAGGCGCGCAAAGCGCCGGCGCTCTCTCTCACGCGTCTGTCGAGGCGGCGACTCCCCCGGCTTCCACGTCAACGTCGTCTCCCTGCGAAGGCGACGTCGATAATCCGGCTGCCGCAGGCAACCCCGCGGATTCCGTGTTGTTCGTGCAGATGGAGCACGGACTCCGCGGGCTGCCCGGTCGTCGTGCGAAAGCGCGCTACTTCCTGTTCTCCGGCCTGCTCAGCACCTTCCCGGCGCCGCGCACGACCCCGGACGCGAGATCGTGCTGCGCCTTGACCATGCGCTGGGACATGGACAGGGCGGAGTCGATGACGACCTGGGGCCTGGACGGGCCGTCGCCTTTGAACGGCAGCGCCCTGTCCAAGGACTCCATGAACCCGCGCGCGGCCTCCAGCGCGGACACTCGAGCGACCGCGACCTGCTCGAGCACCTGCGCGGAGAACTCGGTCGTCCGCTCGATCCTGCCCCTGCCGGCGGCGGCCCTGGCTTCGGCAAAGCGCCCGGCGGGGGCGCCGGCGGCCTCGCTCGTACCGGCGCCGCGGGAGACGGACTGTTCCGCGGCTGTCCTGCTGGGTGTTGACCTGCGGGCCGTGTTCTTGCGCGCCGCGGCCTTGGTGGCTATGGCGCTGGGACCTACGTTCCGGACAGGCATACTGCGCCCCCCTTCCATTTCGGGTTTTACTCGCTTGTCGCCTGCATGGGACACGTGATCAGGACATCGCTCCCGGCGAGAGCCTCGGAAACCGGGGTCTTGGCACTGGGTATCTTCTCCGCGCTGGGCACATGCAATCCTTCCTGTCGGATGGTTGGATCCCACCTCCCCCGCTCATCCTGAATTACCCCAGCCGGCGAAGCGGTTACACAGGTGGCGCCATACGGGCGGACTCCGCTTCGCTGACGCGTCGGAGCAGCCGCGTGGCCACGGCACACGTCTGCTCGATCATCGACCAGCTCAGATTCTCGGGCACGTCGGTGGGCCAGTGGCAGTTGGCCGGCACCTTCAGGTCGGTGCATGCGGCGATGCACGCCGCGCGATAACGGCGTATAGCCGCGGTCCCGCAGCTCCGCTGAATACGCATCCGCGAACGGGGCCAACGGCCCCGTCGTCAAAAGCCTGCCGACCCTGCTTCTCGGTCCAGCCATCCTTCCTCCTTCATCCGCGAACGAACCGGCGAAGGATGGTCAAAGACGCTCGCGTTATGCCGACCCAAACGCGGCGATCACTCCGGCCGGCCCAAAGACCGCACCCCGTCGCTGAGCGGGCTGCGCCTTCGACCTCGACTACCGCAAGGGCTGCGGTATTTGCGTGCGGGAGTGCCCCTGCGGGGCGATCGAAACGGCGGGGGAGGAGGTCTGAGCGCCGGAGGGTACGGAGGGCGCCGCGGACACGACGTCCTGTGCTCGTTGTGCGCGCAGGGCGAGCGCCAGCTCCAGGCGTGCATCCGCGCTTGAGAGCCGCTCGCTGCCGATCGTCTCTTCCAGTTGGCGCAGCCGGTAGCGGAGCGTCTGTGGGTGCACGTGCAGCGCTTGTGCGGTCTCGGTGGTGCTGCAGGCGTGCTCGAGCCAGGCCTCGAGCGTCTCTGTGAGGCGTCGGCGGGCACTCGGGGGGAGCTGTTGAAGCGGTTGCAGGGCGCGCTCGACGAGGGCCTGTGCGCGCTTGGGGTCGCGGTGGACGATCAACTCGACGAGGTGCTCGTCGGACATCACGATTCCCTCGCGCGGGAGCACTCCAGCCTGCTGGAGGCGGGCTGCGAGGATCGCTCGCTGTACGGCCTCGCCCGCTTCCGTCAACGGCACCGTCGGTCCGCGGGCGGCGGAGGCTCCGGCCAGCGCCCCGCGCAGCTGTGCCATCCGTCCGGGACCGTCGAGGTCGGCCGCCAGCACTACCGTCATTCCCTCCAGCGATGCGGCCAGGGCGTCCGGTGGGAGCCGGTGCTGAAGCTGGCTCGCGGGCGTGGTCGCGGCGGCCATGGCCACGGGCGTGAGGCGCTCGGGAAGCGGCCACCCCGCTCTGGCGGCCTGGGCGCGCACGTCCATGATACTGGGCGCGGGGCTTGCCATGAGCAGCTCGAGCACGCTGTCGCGCTCGCGCTCGCGCCGGCCCGCCAGGAGCGTCTGTTCCTCGGCGTAGCCTTCGACCGACTCGGCCGAGAGCTCGTTGACGTAGGCGAACAGCGCCTCGGCGAGGCGGTAGAGCAGCCGCGGTTCGATGCCCCGCGCCTGCCCCTCGGCGGCGAAGCCGCGCCACATCACGCGGGCGCCGATTCGGTAGGCGGCGAGCAGGCTCTCAAGCGATCGACCCGCGCGGAACTCGCTGCGTCCGAGCTCGACGTAGATCTCGCTGTGCGCGCGAGCGTCGTGCTCCTCGCCCGCGACGAGCGCGAGGAAGCGCTCGATCGAGGAGGTCGTGCCGCGCCGCACGTTCTCCCCGAAGGTGCCCCGCAGCGGACGGTCGTACTCCGGCACCTCCGATCCGATCGCCCCGATCGTCTCCTCGATCAGGGCGGGCACCGCGGGGCGCAGCGCCGCGGACACCGAGGATCCCTCCGGCCAGCACGCCACATCGGCCAGGGCGGGCTGCCTTGCGGCGGGCGGCGGGGTCATTCGAGCACGCGGGGGGGTTCGACCGAAAGGGGAATGCCGGTTCTACCTCCCGCCGCGCACGAAGTTACCGGGGGCCTGGAAAGCTTGGCATTCATACGAGCTTCCGGGCGCGGGATGTTGCGTTTCGCAGTAGATCGTCGCCTCGGGACGCGCATAGGCTGCCGGCGTGCAGGCGCGTCCGTTGCACAGCGATGGCATTCGGCCCGGCGGGCGGCGCCGAGGACCGGCGGCGGGCGACGACGCAGGCCGGAGCATTGCCGCGCGTGATCCAGGGGGGGATGGGTGTGGCCGTCTCGGGCTGGCGGCTGGCCTCGACGGTCTCCCGGATGGGTCAGCTCGGCGTGGTGTCCGGCACCGCGTTGGCGGTCGTCCTCGCCCGCGGGCTCCAGGACGGCGATCGCGGCGGTCACCTGCGGCGCGGGCTCTCGGCGTTCGTCGATCGTGCCGTGGCCGCCCGGATCCTGGAGCGTTACTTCCGGCCGGACGGTCGGCGCGCCGGCGGCGGCTATCGCGCCGTGCCGGTGCCGCGGCAGCGTCCGAGCCGCCACTTCCTGGAGCTGACCGTGGCCGGCAGCTTCGTGGAGGTCTATCTGGCCAAGGAGGGGCACGGCGGTCCAGTCGGCATCAACCTGCTCGAGAAGATCCAGATCCCGACGCTCCCGTCACTGTACGGCGCGATGCTTGCGGGCGTCGACTGGGTGTTGATGGGGGCGGGGATCCCACACCGCATCCCCGCCGCGCTGGAGGCCCTTGCCGATCATCGGCCCGTCTCCCTGCCGCTCGCGGTCGCGGACGGGGCCGCCGAGGACGACTGCACCGTTGCCTTCGACCCCCGCGGCGTCGTGGCAGAACCCGCGGAGGCGCTCTCGCGGCCCCGGTTCATGGCCATCGTCGGCTCCCACGTGCTCGCCGTCCACCTGGCCCGCGACGAGGAGAGCCGGCCGGCCGGCTTCGTGGTGGAGCGGCCGACCGCAGGCGGCCACAACGCGCCGCCGCGGGGCGCGTTGCGGCTGAGCGCCGAGGGCGAGCCTGTCTACGGCCCGCGCGACGACGTTGACCTCGCGCGGATGCGCCGGCTCGGCGTTCCGTTCTGGCTGGCGGGCGGCTATGCCCATCCGGCGAAGCTCCGCGAGGCGCTCGCGGAGGGGGCACGGGGCGTGCAGATAGGCACCGCGTTCGCGCTCTGCGAGGAGTCCGGGCTGGACCCGGCGCTCAAGCGGCGCGCCCGCGAGCAGGCGGCGGCGGGGCGGCTCCTCGTACATACCGATCCGGTCGCGTCGCCGACCGGCTATCCGTTCAAGGTCGCGCGGGTCCAGGGCACGGCGGCCGATCCCGAGGTCCATGCCGCCCGGCGGCGGCGCTGCGACCTCAGCTACCTGGCGATGCCCTACCGGCGGTCCGACGGCACGCTCGGCTACCGCTGTCCCGCCGAGCCCGTGGACGACTACGTCGCCAAGGGCGGAGGAGCCGCGGACACCGCGGGACGCGTGTGCCTGTGCAACGGCCTCCTCGCCGCCGTGGGCCTCCCCCAGCATCGCCGGGACGGCGGCGCGGAGCCGCCCCTGCTCACGCTCGGCGACGACGCCCGCGCCGTGATGGCCGCGCTGTCGCCCGACGGGCGCCCGTACCGCGCCGAAGACGTGGTCCGGCATCTCCTCGACGGCGGGGTTCCCCGCGTGGGCGCAAGCGCCGTTGACGCGGAGGCGCTCGAGGCCATGTCCGACCCGGGGGGGTCTGTCCACCGATCGGTCGCCGGCGGCGGGGCGGAGGAAGAACTGTGTCTGTGAAGGCCCGTGTCTGTTCCACCGGGGTGACGGCGGGCCTCTTCCCGGGCCAGGGAAGCCAGACGGATGATCTCCGCGAGCACGTCGAGCGCGTCGTCCCGGAGCTGCTGGAGCGGTGCATCGAGCTGGTCGGCGAGGATCCGTTCCCCCGCGTGCGCGAGAGCACCCGTTTTGCTCAGCCGGCGATCTTCTGCGCGAGCATCGCCGGCTGGATGGAGTTCCGTGAGTACGTGCGCCCGGTCGCGCTTGCGGGCCACTCGCTGGGAGAGATCAGCGCACTCGTCGCGGCCGGCGCCCTCGATCGGTTCTCGGGCCTGGAGCTGGCGGTGCGGCGGGGGGAGCTGATGGCCTTGGCGGAGACGGGCGAGGCGGAAGGGATGCTCGCCGTCCTCGGTGCCTCCGAGGAGAAGCTCGCGCTGCTCGTGGACGAGCACGAGGTGGTGGTGGCCAACGACAACGCGCCCGGGCAGGTGGTGCTCGCCGGCCCGCTGCGTCGACTGCGGGCCGCGTCGAAGCGGGCCCGCGGGCTGGGAGTGCGCGCGATCCCGCTCGACGTGGCCGGCGCGTTTCATTCGCCCGCGATGTCCGGCGCCGTCGAGCCCTTTCGGGCGGCCCTTGACGGCGTCGAGTTTCGCCCCCCCGCGATCCCTGTGATCTCGGGCTCGACGGCCCGGCCGTTTGCGCAGACGCGCGCGGAGCTGGCCGCGGCGATCGTAACGCCGGTGCGCTGGCGCGAGACCATGCTCGCCCTGGCCGCGCTCGGCGCGGACACCTTCGTTGACTTCGGGCCGGGAGAAGTGCTCGCGCGCCTGGTGGGGCGCAACCTCCCGGACGCCGTTCTGATCGGCCTGGACGCGCTGCCCTCTTCGAGCGGTCTGGAGTCGAGCGTTGTCGCCTGAGCAGCCCACGCTCCAGACCGAGGAGACGCCGAACGGGCGGTTCTCGCGGGCGGTTCGCACGGCCGGCATAGTCGGGCTCGGAACGGCGCTTCCCGAGCGCCGGGTCTCGAGCGCCGAGGTCGCCGAGCGTCTCGGCGTGACCGCCGAGTGGATCGAACGGCGCACGGGCGTCCGCGAGCGCCGCTACGCGGCGCCCGGACAGCGGGTGAGCGACCTGGCGGTGAGCGCCGGAAGGATGGCGCTGGACGATGCCGGCCTCGACGCCGAGGAGATCGACATGGTGCTGGTCGCGACGGTGGCCTCCGATGAGATCACCCCCGGCGCCGCCCCGATCGTGGCGCATGAGCTGGGGGCGGTACACGCCGCCGCGATCGACGTGGGCGCGGCCTGCGCCGGCTCGATCGCCGGCCTGGCGCACGCGGCCTCATGGATCGAGGCCGGCCGCGCGCGGCATGTGCTCGTGGTCGCCGCGGAGATCCTCACCCGCTTTATGGATCATGACGATCGACGCACCGCACCGCTGTTCGGCGACGGCGCCGGCGCGATGGTGGTCTCCCTCGACGCCGACGGGCGGATCGGGCCGTTCGTCTTCGGCAGCGACGGAGGCAGGGCGGACACGATTCAGGTCACCCGCGAGAGGCGCGTGCTGGAGATGGAAGGTCACGAGACCTTCCTGCAGGCCGTCCACCGGCTCAGCACATGCACCGTCGAGGCCGTCGATCTCGCCGGACTCGCGCTTGCGGACATCGACCTGTTCGTCTACCACCAAGCCAACGCGCGCATTCTCACCGCCGTGGCCGAACGCCTCGAGTTGCCGCGTGAGCGCGTGTTCGACTGCATCGCCGATCTCGGGAACACGAGCGCGGCGAGCGTGCCGCTCGCCCTGAGCGCGGCGGTGCGTGCCGGCGTGCTCACGCCGGGTGCGCGCGTGGTGCTCGGCGCGATCGGCGCCGGCCTCAGCTGGGGCGTCACGGTCATGACGTGGGGCGGCCGCTCGTGAGGACCGCCGGCGGGCACGAGGGCTGCGCGCTCGTGACGGGCGCCTCGCGCGGCATCGGCGCGGCCATCGCCGGCGCGTTGGCCGCCGACGGTTGGCCGATCGGCGTGAACTTCAACAGCGACGAAAGCTCCGCCGCCGCCGTCGTCGAGCGCATCCAGGACGCCGGGGGGCGCGCGCTGGCGGTGCGCGCCGACGTGACGGCGCCGGAGGAGGTCGAGCGGCTGTTCGGCACGGTCGAGCAGGCATTCGGGCGCGTGCTGGTGCTCGTGAACAACGCCGGCGTGCGTTCCGACAATCTCGCCGTCTCCCTGCGGGATTCCGACTGGGAGCGGGTGATCGACACGAATCTGACCGCTGCCTTTCGCGTCACCAGGCGCGGGCTGCGGGGAATGGTCCGCGCGCGGTTCGGCCGCGTGGTCAACATCGCCTCGGTCGTCGGACCGCGGGCCAACGCCGGACAGTCCAACTACGCGGCCGCCAAGGCCGGGCTGATCGCCATGACCAAGACGATCGCCGTCGAGGTGGCCCGGCGCGGGGTTACCGTCAACGCGATCGCCCCCGGGCTGATCGACACCGACATGACGGCCGGCCTGGACGACAGGCTGCTGAACGCCGTTCCCGCCAGACGAGCCGGGCGTCCCGAGGAGGTCGCGGCATGCGTGTGCTTTCTCGCCTCCGAGCAGGCCGGCTACGTCACCGGCAGCACCCTCTATGTTAACGGGGGCCTCAGCGCGTAGTTCCCGCACGCGACTCGCCCTCTGCCCCCGTTTGCAAGTTCCGCACCACAACCCCGCACCACAACCCCAACCCAGCGACAGCGCAAGGAGCCCCATGAGCACAGCAGTCACCGAAGAGCAGATAGAGAAGGTCGTGGTCGAGTCCCTGGAGAGCTTCGGGGCCGACCCCGGGCAGATCACCCGCGAGGCGACCTTTGAGGCGCTCGACATCGACTCGCTGGACCTCGCCGAGCTCTCCCAGATCGTCGAGGAGCGCTTCGGCGTCGAACTGAAGGGCTCCGACGTAGCCGATGTGAAGACCGTCGAGGACGCGATCAAACTGATCGCCGCGAGAGTCTAGGAAAGTGGAATCGGTCGTCATCACCGGAGTGGGCGCCGTCACGCCGCTCGGCGTCGGCGCGCGCACCCTGCACGAGCGCTGGTCCGCCGGAGTGTGCGGCATCCGCGACGGCGAGGGGGCGTGCGTGGACTTCGACCCGGCGGACTTCCTCTCGGTCAAGGAGGCCCGCCGCGCCGACCGGTTCACCCAACTGGCGATCGCGGCGTGCGCCGAGGCGCTCGCCGACGCGGGCTGGGAGCACGAGCTGCCCTACGACCCCCGACGCGTCGGCTGCGTGCTGGGCACGGGGATCGGCGGCATATCGACGCTCGTCGACGGCCAGGACACCCTGCGCGAACGGGGCCCGGAGCGCGTCTCGCCGCTGGCCGTGCCGCTGATGATGAGCAACGCCGCCCCCGCCGCCCTTTCGATGCGCCACGGGCTGCGAGGCCCGAGCGTCGCGGTCAGCACCGCGTGCGCATCCGGTGCGAATGCGCTGGGTTGCGCGTTGCGCATGCTCCAGGGCGGCGAAGCCGACGCGGTCGTGGCCGGTGGATCGGAGGCCGGGCTGACACCGCTGGCGCGCGCGGCGTTCAGCGCGCTCGATGCCCTCTCGAAGTCCGGCGTCTCCCGCCCGTTCGACGCCCGCCGCGACGGTTTCGTGATGGGGGAGGGCGCGGCCGTGCTCGTGCTCGAGCGCAGCGGTTCCGCCGGCGCGCGCGGGGCGCGGGTGCTCGGGACGATCAGGGGCTACGGCGCGAGCTCGGACGCCTACCACCTCACGGCCCCGCGCGAGGACGGCGCGGGCCAGGCGGATGCGATGACGGCGGCGCTCGCCGACGCCGGCGTCGCCGCCGAGGAGATCGACTACGTCAACGCCCACGGCACTTCGACTCCGTTGAACGACAGGGCCGAGACGCGCGCGATCAAGCTCGCGCTGGGCGAGCACGCCGGCGAGATCCCGGTCTCCTCGACCAAGTCCGCGATCGGGCATCTGCTCGGCGCGGCGGGCGCGGTCGAGGCGGTGGCGACCCTGCTCGCTCTGCGCGGGCGGATCGCCCCGCCGACGCTTGGATGGTCAGAGCGCGACGAGGACCTGGATCTCGACTACGTGCCCGGCGCGGCACATCCGCTGCGGGTCGCCGAGGGTCGGCCGGCGCTTGCGCTGTCGAACTCGTTTGGCTTCGGCGGCCACAACGCGGTGCTGTGCCTGGAGGCGGCGTGACGCCGGCGCTCCTGCACCTCGACGGGCGCCTCTGCGAGCGTCTCGATGAGCGTCTCGACGAGCGTCTGACGCCGCTCGGGCGCCTGGAGGTCCTGACCGACCCCGGCTCGCTGCAGCTGCTGCGCACCGAGGTCCGCTCGCGCCGTATGGGCGACCGTGCTCGTCCCGGCGACGGCGTGCTCGCGGGACACGCGCGGGTCGATGGACGGCAGGTGTACTGCTACGCGCAGGACGCGGCGTTCGCGGGCGGTTCGCTCGGGGAGGCCCACGCGGAGACGGTCGTCGAAGTGCTGCGGCTGGCCGGCCGTGCGCGTGTTCCCGTGATCGGGTTCGTCGAGTCGGCGGGCGCCCGCATGCAGGAGGGTCTGGCCGCCCTGTCGGGCTATGGGCGGATCTTCGCGGAGCATGTCCGCCTGTCGGGTGTGGTTCCGCAGATTTCGATCGTCTGCGGGCCGTCCGCCGGGGGATCCACCTATGGTCCGGCGCTGACCGACTTCGTGATCATGAGCGCCCGTGCGGCGATGTTCCTCACGGGGCCGGCCGTCGTGTCGGAGGTGACCGGCGAGCAGGTGGACGCCGCCTCGCTGGGCGGCCCGCGCGTGCATGAGCGCAACGGCGTGTGCCACTTCACAACGCCCACCGACGTCGACGCGGCGCTGCTCGCCCGGGACCTGCTGGGCTATCTGCCCCAGCACGCCGGCGAACCGCCCCGGATGTGGCCGGCCGTGGCCCCGTCCGGCCTCCCGCCCGACGGGGCGGTGCCCTCCCGGGCGCGCAAGGTCTACGACGTCCGCCAGGTCGCCTCCGCCCTCGTCGACGGCGGACGGCTGATGGAGATCTCCCCGCGCCGCGCGCGCAACGTGGTCTGCGCGCTGGCTCGCCTGGAGGGCCGGGCGATCGGGATCATCGCCAACCAGCCGAAGCACCTGGGGGGCGTGCTCGACGCCGAAGCGGCCCAGAAGGCGGCGCGCTTCGTGCGCACGTGCAACGCGTTCGGCCTGCCGTTGATCGTGCTCGTCGACACCCCGGGCTTCCTGCCGGGATCCCGCCAGGAGCGCGACGGGGTGATCCGCCACGGCTCAAAGCTCGTGCATGCGTTCGCCGAGGCGACCGTGCCGAGCGTCACGGTGATCCTGCGCAAGGCCTTCGGGGGCGCCTTCATCGCGATGAACTCGAAGGCTCTCGGGGCCGACTACGTCTTCGCCTGGCCGGACGTCGAGCTGGGAGTGATGGGCGCCGAGCAGGCGGTGGGGATCCTGAACCGCCGTGAGATCGCCGCGGCCGAAGATCCGAGCGCCGTCAGGCGCAGGCTCGCGGGCGCCTACGCGACCGAGCATCTGCACGTTAACGGAGCGGGCGCGGACGGGTTCGTCGACGAGGTGATCGCACCGGCCCAGACGCGCGGGCGTGTCGCCTCCTGCCTGGAGGCCCTTGCCGGCGCCTGCCGCCCCGAGTTCCGCGCAGGCAACATCCAACTCTAGGGAGAAGAACAGTGAACGAGCATCGAACCGCCGAGCAGCCGGCCCGCAAGAGGCGACGGGGAACGAGCGGGCGTTCCGCCGTCGAGCCGGCGATGCGCTGGTCGGACCCCTTCGACCGCCTCTCCGTCGGGCAACGGTTCCGCGGCGGCGAGCGCACCGTGGCCGAGGCGGACGTGCTCGGCTTCTGCGAGCTCACCGGAGATTGGCATCCGCAGCACTGCGACCCCCGCTGGGCCGCCGCGAGCCCGTTCGGCGAGCGGATCGCGCACGGGATGCTCGTCCTGTCGCTCGCGGTCGGCCTGGTGCCGCTCGACCCCGAGCGCGTGCTCGCCCTTCGCCGTGTGGGCGACGTCGTCTTCAAGCGCCCGGTGCGCCTGGGCGAGGTCATCTCCGTAGCGGGCGAGCTCACCGCGCTCAGGTCGATCGACGAGCGCACCGGACTGGTCAACTTCCGCTGGGCGATCCGCAACCAGGACGACGCGTTGGTGGCCCGCGCGAACGTGCAGGTCCTCTGGCGCAGGGACGACCCGGCCACGGAGCGGGCCGACGCGGGATCCCGGCATGAGGCGACCTCCGCCGAGGCGGAGTCCCGGCACCAGGCGACCGCTGCCGGGGCGGCTCCCGGCGAGTCCATACCGGTGCCCCTGTGATGCTCGACGGACGGCGCATCCTCGTCACGGGAGTGCTCAACCGGGACTCGATCGCGTTCTCCACGGCCCGCCGCGCCCAGGAGCTGGGCGCCGAGGTGATCCTCACCGGCTTCGGACGCACCAAGCGCATGACCGAACGCTCGGCCCGGCAACTGCCGCGGACGGCCGAGGTCCTCCAGCTGGATGTGAACAGCGCGGAGGACCTCGAACGGGTGCGCGCGGAGCTGGATGCCCGCTGGGGGGCCCTCGACGGGCTGCTGCACGCCGTCGCCTACGCCCCGCCGGATGCGCTCGGCGGCGGCTTCCTCGACACGCCGCTGCCGAGCGCCGTGACCGCGTTCCAGACGAGCGCGTTCTCGCTCAAGGCGCTGGTGGCGGCGCTGCTGCCGCTGCTCGCGGCGGCGCCGGACGGCGCGGGCGTCGTCGGACTGGACTTCGACGCCGGCGCGGCGTGGCCGTCGTATGACTGGATGGGAGTGGCCAAGGCGGCGCTCGAGGCCATAGCGCGCTATCTGGCGCGCGATCTCGGACCGCGCGAGATCCGTGTGAATCTCGTCTCGGCGGGTCCGGTCGAGACGCTTGCCGCGGGCGGCTTCCCCGGCTTCTCCAGGCTCGCCGAGGTCTGGTCCCAGACCGCGCCCCTGGCCTGGGACCCACAGGACGCCGGACCGGTGGCCGACGCCGCCTGCTTCCTGCTCTCCCCGCTGGCCCGCAAGATCACCGCGGAGATCCTGCACGTGGACGGCGGCTATCACGCCATGGGCTGCCCCTCTCCATCCCCCAACCCACCGCCGGCGACGTGAGCGGCGCGGTTCTGCTGACCGGCGCCACGGGCTTCCTGGGAATGGACGCGCTCGCGCGGCTGATCGAACGCGAGGGCGAGCGGATCGTCGTGCTCGTCCGCGCGCGGGACGACGACGAGGCCCGTGGGCGCCTGCGGACGGTGCTGGCGCGCCTGTACGACAAGCCGCCGGCCGCGGCCGCACAGGTGCGGGCGGTGCGCGGAGACCTGCTTGCGCCGGGGCTCGGACTGTCGGCGAAAGACCGCGGGCGGCTGATCGGCTCGGTTGACCGGATCATCCACTGCGCGGCGTCGATCTCGTTTCAGCTGCCGCTGGAAGAGGCACGGGAGATCAACGTCGAGGGCGTGGCGCGGGTGATCGAGCTGGCACGCGAGACCGCGGCCGGCGGATCGCTGCGCCGCCTGGTGCATGTCTCGACGGCATACGTCAGCGGCCGCCACGCGGGCGAATTCAGGGAGGAGGACCTCGACGTCGGCCAGGAGTTCCGAAACACATACGAGCGCTCCAAGAACGAGGCCGAGCACCTGCTCCGCGGGGCTCTGGATCTGCCGCTCGCGGTCGCGAGGCCGAGCATCGTGGTCGGACACCGGGCGAGCGGCTGGACGCCGGTCTTCAACGTTCTCTACTGGCCGATGCGCGCGTTCGAACGGGGCCTGCTCGACGAGCTGCCCGCGCGGCCCGACTCGATCGTGGACTTCGTGCCGGTTGACTACGTGACCGACGGGATCGTGGCGCTGCTCGACGACGCCGATGCCCGCGGCACCTACCACCTGGTGGCGGGCGCGCAGGCCCTGAGCGCCGGCGAGCTCGTCGAGCTGCACTCATCGATATCCGGGCGAGCGCCGGTGCGCTTCGCGCCGTGGCAGACCGCCGGAGGCCTGCCGGCGGGAGCTGAGACGCTCGTGCCCTACTTCGACGTGCGCTGCCGCTTTGACGATGCCCGCGCGCGCGAGATCCTTGAGCGGATGGGTATGGGCAAGCCGGATCCGAGGGACTATCTCGGACAACTGATCGCCTACGCGCACAAGACCCGCTGGGGCAAGCGGCCCGTCTCACGGCAGGCCGCGATGGGCGAAGCCGGTGTCTCGAAGGACTTGAAGGCGTGGTCCGGCGGTGCCTCGCAGGAGAGTTTCAACCCGTGCGGGCCGCGCGCACCGGTGCTGTAGTGTCCTCGTGCGGCATGCCTCCAGTCGCGGTTGTCACCGACACTACGCACTACATCCCGCGTGAGCTCGCGGACAGCTTGGCAATCCACCAGGTCAGCCTGTACGTTAACTGGGAGGGCGAATCCGAGCGTGAGCTGCAGATGGACGGCTTCGATGGCTTCTACGAGCGCCTGCGCACCGACCCGGTGCTGCCGAGCACCTCGCAGCCCTCGATCGGCGACTTCCTCGCCGTCTGGGAACCCCTGATCGAGGCCGGCCAGGACATCGTGTCGGTGCACCTGGCCGGTGGCATCTCCGGCACCTGCGAAGCGGCCCGCCAAGCGCACGCGCTGCTCGGAGAGCGCGGCCTCGGCGGCCGCGTCGAGGTGATCGACAGCGAGACCGTCTGCGGAGGGCTGGGCCTGCTGGTGCTCGTCGCCTGCGCCGCCGCACGGGAAGGCGCCGAGCGGGATGCCGTCGCGGCCCGCGTGCGCGAGGCGCGCGCGGCACTGAAAATCTGGTTCTGCCTGGATACGCTCGAGTACCTGCGCCGCGGCGGGCGCATCGGCAAAGCCCAGGCCTGGCTCGGCAGCACGCTGAAGATCAAGCCGATCCTGTCGCTCGAGTACGAAGTCACGCCCGTCGAGCGCGTGCGCACCGCCGGACGCGCATTCGAGCGTATGGTCCAGTACATGCACGAACTCCACGACAACGGAGCCGACGGCTGGGTCGTCCAGCACATCCAGGCCCACGAGCAGTCCCAGCGCCTGGTCGAGCGCGGACGCGAGATCTACGGCTCCGAGCCGGTCTTCGTCTCCGAGGCCGGGCCAGTGGTCGGCACCTACGGAGGCCCGGGCATGATCGGCGTCGCCGGGATACCACGCGCGCTGCTGGAGTGAGGTGAACCGCCCTGGCGTCGTTGGAGGCCTGGGTGGCGACCGGCCTCGCCGCAACGGCCCCACGCATAGGTCTCGGACAGAGGCCTGCACTGCCGCATCGCGCAGGCAAAGGAGGCGTCTCGATCGACCCTCCGCAAACTGCTGAGTTGGACGGGGAGGGGCAGCCCGCGTCGCCGCTTGGCTGGCTGCTGCTCCTGGGCGCAAGCGGGAGTACCGGTGCATCAGCGAGCCCGAGTCGAGCGACCTCCGGCAGTAGGCGGCCTGACCCCTGAGTTCAACTCATAGGCGGGATTAGACCGCCTGGACCACATCACGGTGCCTCCGTCACCGTCAGCGCCAAGCTGCGAGGTCGAGCTCGCGCACGCATACGCGCCAAACTGACGTGATGCCTGCTAGTGGTCGCTCCTGTAAGTTCGTGGACTCATGCGTTGAGGATCTTGCCGGCGTAGGTCCACTGGAACGGCGTCGCGGTCTGGTTGCGCGTCTCGATGTAGGCGAGCATCTGCTCCGCGAGGTCCTGCGGGGTGTCGAAGTGGCCGTGCTTGAGTAGTTGGCGGCAGAGGATCCCGAAGACGCACTCGACCTGGTTGAGCCAGCTGGCGTGGTTGGGGGTGAACACGAACCGCCAGTGCGGATGGGCCCTGAGCCACGCGTTGGTCTCTTTGCTCTTGTGCGTGGAGAGGTTGTCCATGATCGCGATGATCTGCCGGCCCGCGGCCGGCGGGATCGTGTCCTCGATCTCCTCCAGGAAGCGGATCAGATCCTGGCTGTTACGGGTCGTGCAGGTCATCGCGTGCGTCTCACCGGTATGCACCCGCAACGCGGCGAACAGGTTCATCGTGCCGTTACGGGTGTACTCGTAATCGCGGCGGGCGGGCTTGCCGGGCGCGGGCAGCGTGTCAGGCCGGGCGAGGCCCTTGGCCTGAACGCTCGTCTTCTCATCGATCGAAAGCACCAGCGCGTTCGCTGGCGGGTCCAGGTACAGGCCGCAGACCTCGCTGCAGCGCTCCTCGAAGTACGGCTGATCGAAATCGGTCATCACCCAGTACTCGGTGCGGTGCGGGCGGATCTCCGCACGGCTCAGGATCACGTGCGCCTGGGACTCAGAGATCCCCACCTGCTCACCCAGCTCACGATGCGTCCAGCGCTCCCGGCGCTGCCCAGACTCGGTATCAGGCGGGCGCGTGCACGCCTTGGCGATCAACAACGCCCGCTTCTGCGGACCATGCGTCAACGGACGCCCCGACCGCGGCGCGTCCGTGAGTCCCTGCATCCCCGCACGCGCGTAACGGCCCCGCCACTTGACCACCGTCGGCAGCGAGCAGCCGACCTCGCGGGCGATCTCCTGCCCCGTCTGGCCCTCCGCGGCACCCAGCACGATCTGCGCTCGCTGCACCATCCGCACTTCAGAGCTCACCGCGCGCACGATCCGCTCAAGCTCAGCCCGGTCCTCACCGCCGAGCTCCACACGCCTGCCTGCTCCCTTCAACGCCATCGCCAGCCTCCATTCTCGCCGAACAAGTCGACAAGGACTTCGCCGGGAAGACCAGGAAACCCCTACATGACAATGAACTTGCAGGAGGCACTACTAGCCACGTCGAGTCGTTTCGCACCCACGCGAACTACGTTCGGGCCTTTGCGATGCTGTGCGAGGCGCCTTATCACAAGGGCACCATGCTGCCGTTTAGCCACCAACTCGCGGCTACGCTGGCGGACCTCGCGCCGAACATCGTGGCCGCGCCGAGCATGAGTGCCCCCGCAACAGCGAGGCCGGACATGACCCAGGCGCACGGTAGCCTGACCCATGCGTGGGGCACCGAGCTTCTCTTGGCGTTCGGCCGCACGATTGCCTCGGACGAGCCGCTCATCAGACTCATGAACAACTGGGCTGTGGTGCAGACCTATTACACCGCCTACCACGCGGTGCAGGCCCTTATTGTCGCGCGCGGCCACCCGCGCCCTCAAAGCCATCCAAAGACTCAGGCGCAGTTCGCCACGCTGTGGGCAGACCGTCCCCTGGAGCTGCCGCCGTGGTCGCTCGCTGCCTGTGACGGTGGCTGGCGAAACGACGTGACGCATGGCATCGACGATACCCTGAACTCGTGGTCTAGCTGCGACTCGCACTCCTGCTGGAACCTCGCTGCGAAGGCCCTGCGCACGACGCGCGACGAGAAGGTGACCGAGGGTTTACGGGCTGCTCGCGATCGAGCTCGCACCGCGAACAAGCGGGCTTGGACCGAGGAGGAGCGAAAGCGTGTCGCCGCTGGGCGCAAGCCGCGGAAGGAGCCAAGCTTTCCGCGACCCCACCTGGCAGCGGCCGACAAGCGACGTGTGGAGACGAGTATCCGCTCCTACACGATCCTCGATTATCTCTTCCGCCTGCGCGTCAAGACGAACTACGAGGACGCCGGGATGTTCATCGATGGCCCCGAGGATGAGATTGCCTCTCGTCGTGTCCACGGCGACCTAGTCACGATCGCGTCGTGCACGATGCTCGCTCACGAGTTGCACGTAGGCGCAGCCGTCGGCAAGACCTCGCTCATGTCATGGGTCGATGACTGGATCGCGCGTCACGGCGCTGGGGCAAACATTGGGCTTGGGCTCCGGCGGGACCTACTGGAGGCGCATCTGGCGTAGCCAAGGTCGCCCACCGGCCTCCGGCATCAGTCGGTCGGGATTCCTCCGCATGCTGAAAAACACGTTGCAGGTTCGCCTCGACGCCTACAATCTTCGTCCGCGCCGGTCTTAGGGTCGATGTGTGCTGACACCGCTGGCGTGGGGCTCGTTCCGTTAGTCGTCAGGACCCTGCGTGAGGACAAGTTCCCGCGCTTCGCTGATGGCGGAATCGAGCTGCCAAAACCTGCGATCCGCCATGAGGTGAACGCGGACGCCCGTGTGGTCGCTCGCCTGGCGATACACCCGATACGCGACTACCGTGCCGCGCCGGTCGGCGCAGTATTATAAAGCTCCTCAAACGCTTTCAGGATTGTGTGGGCCACATTGTCGATGTCGTGTGCCGTCGTCCGCGCACCGTGGATGGCGATATCGAGTGCGAGCGGCCGATCGAACACGGCCGGGAGGATTGGCCATCTCGCCCTATGAATCTCCAACTCTCCGCGAGCCAGCTCGCTCCAAGAAGGCTCGCCCGATCGTCTCGGACGTGTCAATAGCGGCGGCAGCCAAGTCGTTCCGGGAAGCTCGTAGCGGTCCCACTCGTGCACGTGGGAAAGGCAGGTTGACGAGAGCAGTTCGGCGTCACGGGCCGCAAGATCGGCGCCGGGCCTGTCGTAGCGGTCCGGTCGCTGGCGAAGGATTAGCTTGCCTTGAAGCTCGGTGATGCGCTTCTCGCGGAAGCTTCGCATCCTGTCCGCCATCTCTGGATTGCCGAGGCTGTACACCTCCTCTCCGTGCAGGTCGTCGCTGCGCTCTTCGTAGAGATCGTCGAGTTCGTCGCGCTCGTGATCATCGCCCCACTCGTCTTGGAAGAGAGCGGCTCCGTCTCCGTCTAGGTCCCCCGTGCGGCGGATCAGGTCTTCACGTCTGGCGAAGACGCGGTCGTAGTCGGCTACGTAGAGACTCAGCGGCATGACGATGATATACACGGACGGCACCTCCCGCGGCACACGTATGTCCCTCGTCGCCGTCCGTCGCGCATGAGGGTGATCGGGAGCGAAGCGCCGAACGAGGAGGTGCCCGACTTGACGATCGTCGCCGTACACGATCCCCTTGAGTGCGTCTAGGTAACGCTTGACACTCTTGGGAGCACTGGGCGGCTCAACGCCGTCGGCGGCGAAGATGTCGAGCTCCACGCTGACCTCACCGCGAAAGGCTCGGCGATGCGTCGTGTGCATGCTTGTCGCGATCTGCACGCGGGCCTCATCGAGCAGCTTCTGCTGCTCACGCCGCTGCCTGCGATTGTCCCCGATCCGAAGCAGCTCGGAAGTATTGACCTGCAGCCGGAGAGTCCGCCTCCGCGTCGCGTTGGCGTCGAGGTAGTCATTCAGCGTCTCATCGCGGTAGCGCACACCACGATGCTAAATGGTCTCCAAGATTCTCGGGGCGGTTCAGAGACGGTTGCCCCGGGTATCGTGGAAGCGCGCGTACAGGCCTACGCCCGGGATCTCATGATGCACAGATCGTGGTTCGCCGGCAGACCCCTCAGACTGGAGGTAGGGATGGGTAAGGTAGTGGCCGGGCTAACGGTCTCGCTGGACGGCTTCATCGCCGGTCCCAACGATGCCCCCGGGAACCCTCTCGGAGACGGGGGCGCGAAGCTATTTGACTGGTGGTCTGCAGGCACCC
This sequence comes from uncultured Solirubrobacterales bacterium, assembly GCA_963813765.1. GTDB lineage: Bacteria > Actinomycetota > Thermoleophilia > Solirubrobacterales > Solirubrobacteraceae > Palsa-744. Next base: position 129,767 of record CAWFAB010000004.1, on the reverse strand, counting down.
GGCGAGTGGGTCCCGATGACCGCTTCAAGCCGCCCGAGCGCAGCCGCGGGGTGGTCGAGGAGATGTTCAACTGCGGAGCGATCATCACCGGCCGGCGGACCTTCGACATCGCGGGCGGCTGGGGCGGCCACCACCCCCTCAAGGCTCCATTCTTCTTGCTCACGCACCACCCACCCGACCGGCATGTCGGCCCGGGCACCGGTGGGACCGTCGTGACCGAGGGCATCCAGAACGCGCTCGAGCAGGCCCGCGAGGTCGCCGGCGGGAGGGATATCGCCGTGGGCGCCGCCGAGGTCGCCCAGCAGTTCCTCCGGGCGGGGCTTCTGGATGAGATCCACCTGAACCTCGTCCCGGTCCTCCTCGGCGACGGCGTCCGCCTCTTCGCCAACCTCGAGGACCACCCGCTCCAGCTCGCCTGCACCCGCGTGGTCGAGTCAGACGGAGTAACCCACCTGCGCTACCACGTCCTCAAAAGTTGACATGAGCAAGCTAAGACTCAGCATCACGATGTCGCTGGACGGCTATGTCGCGGGTCCCGGCCAGAGCGAGGAGAACCCGCTCGGGGTAGGCGGGATGAAGCTGCACGAGTGGTTCTTCCCGCTAAAGGAGTTCCGGGAGATGCACGGCGAGCACGGCGGGGAGACCAACGTCAGCTCCTCGGTGGTGGTGGAGCGCCGCGCGAACATCGGCGCGACGATCATGGGACGCAACATGTTCGGTGGCGGCCCCGGGCCATGGGGCGAGGACCCGTGGCGGGGCTGGTGGGGCGAGGACCCGCCCTACCACCACCCGGTGTTCGTGCTCACCCACCACGCGCGCCGGCCCCTTGAGATGAGCGGTGGCACCACCTTCCACTTCGTGACCGACGGGATCGAACCGGCGCTCACGCAAGCCAGGGACGCCGCCCAGGGGCAGGACATCTGGCTTGCCGGGGGCGCGTCGGCGGTCAACCAGTACCTGGCCGCGGGCCTCGTCGACGAGCTCGACATCTCGATCGCGCCCGTGATCATGGCCGGCGGCGAGCGCCTGTTCGAGGGTCTCCCGGCCGGGGCTCTGAAGCTGGCGCAGATCCGGGCCGTCGACGCACCCGGCGTCACGCACATCAAGTACCAAGTCCGCTGAAGCGCTATCGACAGAGGCGGTCAGGCCACGCGCACAGAACCGGTGCGCTCGCGGTGCTTGCACCCCGGCCAGCAGCACGGCCGACGCCGGCCTTCCTCCAGCTCTTCCCGGGTCCGGCGGATGCGGCGTTCTCTGGTCTTCTCCTGCTTGGCATTCTCCACCCAGCAGATGAACTCGTTGCGAGCCAGAGGCGTGATGTCTTTCCACGCATCCAATGCCGCGGGGTTCGCGGCCAGTGCCTTGCGTAGGTCTCCTGGAAGCTTGTGCACCACCCCACCGGGCACCCGCGAGCTGCTCATAAGGTCACGGTAGCGAGCCCGGGCAAGACGGGGCTCGGCCCTGAGCTCGCCATTGATGTCTTGCACGGGTTGCGAGTGCGGGCAAGGTCCCGCGCCGGGCCATCGTTGAGACAGCGCTGACCAACCCCGACCAGAGACGGCCAGACGCCTGCTCACGAAGCAAAGCAAGCACCTCAGCAGTCACCGCTCACACTCCCGCTCCCAAGAAGAGAAACGGCTCACATTGGCGAGGAGCGGACTCTCGCCTATTGGCGAGAGCAGGCACGCGGAGGGTACCCGGCGACACTACCCCGACGGACGAGCTCCAGCTGCGAACCGGCGTCGAAACCCGCGCTCCTGCTCCTCGATTCGGAAGCAGGCGTCCTGCAAGCGCCGGACGATACGCGCCGAGCTCGTACCGAGCGAGCGTTCGGACAAGCTTCACGGCTGACATCGATTGCCTCGGCGGGTCCCCGACATCGGCGCATATCAAGCGCGAGGACCGGCCCGATCAGGAGGCTGAATCATGCCCCACGGCGCAGTATTGGGGGAGCACAGGGAGGCCAATGCCGTCCTCTTCTTCGACCACAAGCCGGCTCCTGGGATGCACCGCGCCGCCCGCTCGCCCTCGGCCACCAGGTGCCTCGAAGATGCCCGCTCAGCACCCCGGGACCTCACCGAGCCTGCCTGTCACCTGACCTCAAGAAAACCCTGGACACACCAGGCTTCCTGCCACGCCAGACGGGACAAAACCGTGTTTATGCCCATTGTGTGACCATTCAGAGAGACCCACAAGGACCTCCAGCCCAACAAAAAACCCCGCATTTGCGGGGCTCTTTGCAATCGGGGCGCCCAGATTCGAACTGGGGACCTCACCGACCCGAACGGTGCGCGCTACCAGGCTGCGCCACGCCCCGACGCAGGCTCCAGTATCCCACACCTGGCCGCTCCGGCCCGTCCGCCCATGGGGCCACTCCAAGCCGACCCGCCACCTGGCCGCTCGCTCCGACCTGCGCCCCGGCAGCTCGCTCCGGCCGGCCACGCCCCTCGACTATCCTCGCCGGGTGCCCACCCGGCTCAGCGACATCGTGCAGGAGCTCGAAGAACCTGCTGGAGCCTGGGCGCTTCGAGGACTACTGCCCGAACGGGCTGCAGGTTCCTGGCCGGGAGGAGGTGACGACGGTGGCCACTGGAGTGAGCGCCCACCTGGAGCTGTTCGAGCGCGCGCGGGCGGAGGGCGCGGAGCTGGTGCTCGCCCATCATGGGATCTTCTGGGGGAGCGGGCCGGGTCCGATCGACGCGGCCCTGGCGCGCCGGCTGCGGGTGCTGTTCGCGGGGGACATCTCGCTGCTCGCCTACCACCTGCCGCTCGACGCCCACCCGGAGGTCGGGAACAACGCGCTGCTCGCCCGCGCCCTCGGCGCACCGGAGCTCGAGCCCTTCGCGCTCCACCGCGGCGAGCCGATCGGATGCCTCGCGCGGTTCCCCGGGGAGGGCGTGGCGGCGGCGGAGCTGCTCGGGCGCGTGCGGGAGCTCACCGCGCGAGAGCCGCTCGCGTTCGACTGCGGCCCCCCGGTGGTGCGGCGCCTGGGGATCGTCTCCGGCGCCGGAGCGGATTACCTATCCGACGCGATCGCCGCCGGAGCGGACGCCTTCCTCACGGGGGAGCCCGCCGAGCGCGTGATGGCGCAGGCGCGGGAGGCCGGGATGCACTTCATCGCCGCCGGCCACCACGCCACGGAGACGTTCGGGGTCAGGCGCCTGGGAGAGCACCTGAGCGAGCGCTTCGGGCTGCGCCACATCTTCCTGGACATCCCCAACCCCGTATAGCCGCCTTGCAGGCCGCCCTGCACCCGGCGAGCGCGCCGTGCGAGCTCACTCGGGGCGCCCCGACTCCCACGGCGGCGCCCACTCGTCGATCGCGCCGGGAGAGCCCCCGGAAGAGCCTGGCACGCAGGTCGCACTTTGCGGTAAAGCCGACGGTTGCCAACGTCCGCCGGCGACGGTATACCTACACGTAGCGCGAACGTCAACACAAGGAGATTCCGATGGCCAATCACCTGACGCCCACGGAGCTTGCCCGCGAGTCAGGACTAGGACGTAAAGAGGTTCTCGCGAAGTGCCTGGAGCTGGGGGTCCCCATCTTCAAGGGGCGCATCGACAAGAGCCTGTTCCTCGCCAGCCTCCGCCAGGGAGCCTCGCCCGCACAGCGGCCGATCGCGCTGAAGAGCTGACGCTCGATCGCCTTTCCCGGCGCCCTCGGGCGTCTGGAGGGAGACTGATCCCCCCGCAAGGGCCCTGCTCACCCTCCCAGGCCATATCCTTCCGTGGTGCAAGGCACGTCAGCTCCACCCGAAGAGGAGAGAGCCATGGAGGCAGGCACCGCAGAGCAGGCTGGAGGATCTACCGCAGAACCGGCCGGAGGGTCGATCGCCGCGCGGACCCCGACCACGGCGAACGCCGAGGGGGCGCGCACGATCGCCGATCTGATCCCGGACGCCGTCGCGGCGTTTCCGGATCGCGTGGCGGTGCGCCACAAGCGGGGGGGCGCCTGGCAGGACGTCACCTACGCCCAGCTCGAAGAGATCGTGGGGGAGATCGCCCTCGGCCTGATCGACGTGGGCATCGAGCCGGGGGAGCGAGTGTGCATCCTCGCGGGCACGCGGCCGGAGTGGTCCTACGTGGACATTGCGGCGACCGCGACGGGGGCGGTGGTGGTGCCGATCTACCAGACCAACTCCCCCGAGGAGTGCCACTGGGTGATCTCGGACTCGGGCGCGAGCACGATCGTGTGCGAGAACTCGGAGCAGCTCGCGAAGATCGCCGCGGTGCGCGAGCGGCTGCCGGAGCTGCGCACGGTGATCGTGATCGACCCGGACGCCTCCTCCGAGGCGATCCCGCTGGCGGAGGTCCGCGAGCGCGGGCGCGGGCGGGCGGGCCTCGATGGATCGAGCAATGGATCCGCCGAGCTCGAGCGCCGGCGCGCCGCGATCCGCCCGGAGGACCCCTACACGTTCATCTACACCTCCGGCACCACCGGCCCCCCCAAGGGGTGCGTGCTCACCCACGGCAACTACCGCGCGACGGTCGACATGGTGCGAGAGGTGGGGCAGATCAACGAGGACGATGTCACCTACCTCTTCCTCCCCCTCGCGCACGCGTTCGCGCTGCTGATCCAGCTTGGGGCGTTCGACCGGGGCACCACGATCGCGTACTTCGGGGGGGACGTGAAGCAGATCGTCGGCGAGCTGCAGGAGGTGCAGCCGACCTTTCTGCCCTCGGTGCCGCGGATCTTCGAGAAGATCTACACGCTCGCCCACGGGGCGATCGAGGCGCAGCCGCCCGAGGAGCGCGAACGCACGGAGGCGGCGCTCGAGCTGGGCAAGCGGGTACGCGACATGATCGTCCGCGAGGAGGAGATCCCGGTGGAGCTGCGCGGGCCCTTCGAGGAGGCGGAGGAGGGGCTGTTCAAGAACGTGCGCGCGATCTTCGGCGGGCGCGTGCGCCAGGCCGCCACGGGGGCGGCCCCGATCGCACACGAGATCCTCGAGTTCTTCTGGGCCTGCGGGGTCCCGGTGCTGGAGGGCTACGGGATGACCGAGACCTCCACGATCGCCACGATCTCCACGATCGAGGACCACCGCTTCGGCACCGTGGGGCGCGCGCTGCCGGGCGTGCAGCTGAGGATCGCCGAGGACGGGGAGATCCTGATCAAGGGCGCCAACATCTTCCAGGGCTACCACCACAACGCCGATGCGAGCTTCGGCGCGGTCGAGGACGGCTGGCTGCACACCGGCGACCTCGGCTCGCTCGACGGGGACGCCTACCTCTCGATCACGGGGCGCAAGAAGGACATCATCATCACCGCGGGCGGCAAGAACCTCACCCCGGCGAACATCGAGAACGACCTCAAGCAGTGCCGCTGGATCTCCCAGGCGGTGATGCACGGCGATCGGCGCCCGTACCCGGTGGTGCTGATCACGCTCGACGAGGAGGAGATCGCGGGCTACGTCCGCGAGCACGGCCTGCCCGAGGATCCGGCCCTGCTGGCGCGCGAGCCCGCGATCCGCGAGCTGATCGGCGCCGAGGTGGAGCGCGTGAACTCACGCTACGCCCACGCGGAGCAGGTCAAGAAGTTCGCGATCCTCGACCGCGACCTCTCGCAGGCCGGCGGCGAGCTCACGCCGACGCTGAAGGTCAAGCGGAACGTGGTCGAGGAGAAGTACGCCGAGGTTCTCGACTCGCTGTACGCGGGCGAGTAGGCGGTCAGAGAGACGGACAGATGCCAGGAGACCCTAGAAACACGCTAGCTTAGTAGGAGTTTGAGCCGTGCGGTCCGTGCCGGCGATCCCAAGGTGGGGGGCGGGCGCGGCTCCGAGAACGACAACGCCACCATCATGCGCAACGATCCAAGCGACAACGGCGGCCTCTTCGTCGGGAGGCGTCCGGGCACGGCACCGGTCCACTTCCGCACCCTGCCCCAACGCGGCAGCGAAGCGCGCCGGCGGATCGACCGGCATCTCGCCAGCGCGATGCTGGCGGCGATGACGACGCTCAGCATCCTCTGCTGGGGCCCGATCCCGCTCGCGTGCCTGTGGATCGGCGCGCAGATCAACTACCTCACGGGCAGCATCAGCTTCGGCATCCTGTCGGCGTTCGTGGGGCTGTTCGTGCTGCTCTTCGGGTCGTTGAGGATCATGCGCAGCCTCGACGAGGGGTGGATCCTCGTGCGGCGCGCCGCGGGCTTCGACCAGCGCACGGGGGTGCTGAGCCGAGTGTTCGCGATCACCGCCGTGATCTGCGGGACGGCCTTCGCGCTCTGGTTCGTGCTGATCAACGGGACGGGCAGCATGGTCACCCCCGGCAACGGCGTCTGAGTCTCGCTGCGAGCCGCTGGCGATGGGCCTGCTCGACTACTACCGCCAGTTCGAGGGCCTCTCCGAGGAGGAGGTCAACCGCGCGCTGCGCGAGGAGGCGGCGGAGCGCAGGCGCAAAGCGCTCACCCGCGTCCAGACGATCGACCTCTCGCAGACCACCTGGCCGGATCTCCCCCACGCGAACATCGCCAACGCGATCACCTACACCGCGCGGCGCGGTCTGCAGCTCTACCCGTATCTGCGCGGCTCGGAGCTCCGTAACGAGCTGGCCCGTCGCCACAACATCGACCCGGCCCGCCTGATCCTCGGCAACGGCGCGGCGCAGCTGCTGAGCGCGGCCACCCGCGCCCTGATCGAGCCCGGCCAGGTGCTGATCACCACGTGGCCCTCCTATCCCCTGTATCCGATCATGGCCCGCCGCGCGCACGGCCGCGTGGTGCGTGTAAGCGGGGGAGTGGACGCTCTGCTGAAGGCGATCGCGGAGCACGACACGCGCGTGGTGGCGGTGGCGAGCCCCAACGACCCCACCGGCGAGCTGCTGGGAGTCGCGGAGCTCAGACGGCTGCTCGACGGCCTGCCGGAGGGCGTGGCGATGCTGCTCGACGAGGCGCTGATCGAGTTTGCCGACGCCCAGCCGCTCGACGCCTCGCTCGCGCTGCTGGAGGAGTACCCGCACCTGCTGGTGTTCCGCAGCTTCTCCAAGGCGTGGGGCATGGCGGGGCTGCGGATCGGCTACGCCCTCGGCGGCCCCGGCTCGGAGGAGCTGCTGGCCGAGCTGGAGCCCGACCTGGGCGTCAACGAGCTCTCGCAGGCGGGCGCGTTGGAGGCGCTGCGCACGGCAACGAAGATGCTCGCCGACCACGTCCACGCGGTCGCGGTGGAGCGCACCCGGCTGACCTCGGCCCTGCGCAGGCGCGGCTTCGAGGTGGCGGACAGCCAGGCCAACTTCCTGTGGATCGCCCACCCCACCCTGGACGGCGCCGAGCTGTCCGCGCGTCTGTCCCGCGCGGGCGTACTGGTCGCCACGGGCGCCGCGCTCGGAGAGCCGCGATATCTGCGTGTGAGCATCGCCAACCGGATCGCCTCCGACCGTCTGCTCACGGCGATCGACGGCGTCCTGCCGGGCGCGCAGCCCAGCGCGGACGGGCGTTCGAGCGCGGACAAGGAGCCGAGCTCGAACGCGGAGCCGAGCTCGGGCGCCGAGCCCAGCCCAGCCGCCTAGGCCTGCCGGCGGACTCGGCCCAGCCCGGCGTCGCCCCGCCGGCGCGGGCTTAGGCGTCCAACCCGGCCCAGACGCGGAGCCGGTCCCTGGCCGGTGGGGGCTAGCCTCCAGCGGACTCGGACTGGCGCAGCAGCGCGCCGGTGGTTCCCTCGAGGATCCTGCGCCAGGCGCTCACGTCCTGCTCGGGCTCGGCGGCGTCGAAGCGCGCGACGAAGGTGCGCAGCCGCTCGGGGGAGATCTCGATCCCGTGGCGCTCGGAGATCCGGCTGTAGCGTTCGTACTCGTCGGCGAGGTGGCGGGCGATCGACTGGAAGCCGTGGCGGGCGATGGCGATGCGCGCGGCGAAGTTCATGATGGAGGTCTGGAACATCAGCTCGTCGGTGGGCTCGGGCTCGATCAGCACGATGTCCACGCCGGGGTAGCGCTCCTCCCAATGGGACGCCACCTCGTGCAGCCGCTGGTGCGCGAGCAGCTTGAACGCCTGGTAGCCGATCTGGGGGAAGCCCATATCCGAGACGCGCCGCGGGCGGCGTCCGCGCAGGGTGCGGACCTCGGCGGAGAAGTCGTTGACGAAGGGCACCACGGGGTTGATCACGACCACGAGCTTGGCCCCGGCCTCGACGGCGATGTCGAGGTTGGTGGTGGAGATGATCCCTCCGTCCACGAGCTCGCGATCGCCGAGCTGGAGGGGGGCGTAGACCATCGGCAGCGCCCCGGAGGCGCGCACGGCGGTGGAGATGGGGTAATGGTCGAGGCCATCGGCGCCGAACACGATCCGCTCGCAGGTGTCGAGGTCGGTGGCGGTGATGTACAGCTCCCGCCCTCGCCGCAGCTCGCGGAAGTCGTCGGTGCGGCCGGGCTCGCTGAGGACCTTGCGAAGGTAGCTCTCGATGCCGGAGCCGGTGTACAGCCCGGAGGGGAGCGCCTGGGCGAGCCCGAGCACGAGGTCCAGCACGGAGACCTGCCGCGGCTGGGAGACCATCTGGCGGGCGATCCCGGCGAGGTGCAGCGGCAGCCGCACGCCCTTGCGCGCGAGCTCGGAGAGGTTGAGGCGCAGGAGGTCACCGAGGCCGATGTCCCGGAAGGGCTGGGGGTCCTCGCTGGTGGCGACGCGCATCATCTCCTCGGGAGTGACGCCGTTGGCGCAGAGGGCCGCGATGAAGGCCCCCGCGGAGGTCCCGACGTAGACGTCGAAGTCGTTGACGGTGCTGTTCACCGCGAGCAGGTCGAGCGCGCGGAGCGCCCCGATCTCATAGACCCCCCCGGTGAAGCCCCCGCCGCCGAGCACGAGGGCGGTCTTGCTCGGCCGCGGGCGACCCCCGCGAGAGCGAGCACCGACTACCGAGGCGGGCGCTCCAGCGGCGCCCCCGCGGCCATTGCGGCCAGCCGGGGAGCGGGAGCCGGGTCGGCGCCCCTCCTTGGCTCGCGCCGGTTCCAGCTTGACAACGCGCCCCATACCACGCTCTATTGTAGGGCTGCGTGCCCCGGCACCGGCTTGCACTGACCCCTGCGCTGCTCTGCGTGCTCTTCGCCGCGTGGGGAATCGCGCCAGGCACAATCGCCTCGGCGACCTATCGCCTCGTTCGCTCCTCGACGGCCGATCGCGCAACAGCCACCCCGAAGCGGCGCCCCGCAGCCCGCGCCACCCGCGCCACGGCGGGCACCGCGGCGGGGCTAGAGGCGCACATGGCCCACGAGCTGGGGCTCGCGGGGGGGCAGTCGGGGGCGTACGTGTACGACATGACGACGGCGCGGGCGCTGTTCTCGCAGCGCGCGACGCAGCGGCGGGCGCCGGCGTCGGTGGAGAAGCTCTACACCGCCGCCACCGCACTGGAGCGATTGGGGCCGGGGGCGCAGCTGGAAACGACGGTGCTCGGCACCGGCCGGCTGGCCCCGGGGGGCGTGTGGGAAGGCAACCTCTACCTGCGCGGCGGGGGCGACCCGACGTTCGGGACCACATCGTTCATCCGCGGCCACTACGGTGGGGTGGGCGCGTCGGTGGCGGCGCTGGCGGCGCAGCTGGCGCACACGGACGGCATCCACCGCGTCACCGGGAGCGTGGAGGGGGACGAGTCATACCTCGACTCCCTGCGGGGGGAGCCCTCGAGCGGCTACGCCTTCGACCCGTTCCTCGAAGGGAACCTGAGCGCGGTGGCGTTCAACCGCGGGGAAACGGGCAGGGAAACGAACCCACCCACCCCGCACGCGCCGGCGGCGTTCGCGGCGCGCCGGCTGCGGGCGGCGCTGCGGGCGGCGGGCGTGGAGGTTTCGAGCCCCACCACCCCCGGCGGCGCGGCCGCAACCCCCGCGGGGGCGGTGCGGCTCGCGGGGGTGCGCTCGCCGACGATCGCGCAGCTGCTGGGGCTGACGCTGCCGCCGTCGGACAACTTCTTCGCGGAGACCCTGCTGAAGGATCTGGGCGCGCTCCTCGGGGGCGCGGGGAGCACGGCGGCGGGGGCGCGGGTGGTGCGCGAGACGATCGCGCAGCTCGGCCTCCACCCGCGGGTGGTGGATGGCTCGGGGCTCTCGCGCGCAGATGAGACCTCCCCGTACGAAGTGGTGACGCTGCTCGACGAGCTCGCGCACACGCCGCTGGGGACGATCCTGCGCGGGGACATGGCGGTGGCGGGTCGCACGGGCACGCTCTCGGAACGGATGCGGGGCACCGCGGCCACGGGCCGCTGCGAGGGCAAGACGGGAACCCTGATCGGTGTCTCCAACCTGGTGGGCTACTGCAGGGCGACCGGGGGGGACGAGCTGGCGTTCGCGTTCTTCACGGACGGGATATCGATCGAAGCGGCGCACGCACTGCAGGACAACATGGCGATCACGCTCGCGGACTACTGAAGCGTTGCTCGCCCGCCCGCCGCATGGCCCACGTCAAGAGAACAGCGGGCGGAGCCCGCTGGGGGAACCGCGATGACCCTGTGCGGCGGGCGGGTCAATCGCCGCGGGTGGGTGGGCCATCAATCAGCGCGCGCAGGCCGGCCTCGTCGAGCACGGGGACCTCGAGGCGACGGGCCTTCTCGAGCTTGGACCCGGCGCTCTCCCCGGCGACGACGTGGTCGGTGTTCTTGGAGACGGAGCTCGTGACGCGCCCGCCGGCGGCCTGGATCCGTTCGGTGGCCTCCTCGCGGGTCCAGTTGGGGAGGGTGCCGGTGAGCACGAGGGTCCTGCCGGCGAGGGGACCCTCGGACGGCGGGGGGCCCTCTTCGGCGAAGCGCAGGCCGACGCCGCGGAGATCCTCGATCACCTCGCGCATGTGGGGATCGTCGAGCTGGGCGCGGATCAGGCGGGCCATCTTCTCGCCGATCCCGGGGGTCTCGACGATCTGCTCCTCGGTGGCCTCGAGCAGAGCGTCGATGCCGCGGAAGCGCTGGGCGAGGTTGCGCGCGGTGACCTCCCCGACCTCCTCGATCCCGAGCGCGAAGAGGACGCGCGCGAAGGGCCGCTGCTTGGAGTCCTCGATCGCGGCGAGGAGGTTGCGCACGGAGAGCTCGGCGAAGCCCTCGAGCTCGAGCAGCCGCTGGACGTGGTCCTTCAGGCGGAAGAAGTCGCCGGAGACGCCCACGAGCCCCTGCTCCTGCAGCAGCCGGACCTGCTTCTCGCCGAGCCCCTCGATGTCCATGGCGCCGCGGGAGACGAAGAGCTTGAGCAGCTGCCAGGCGCGCTCGGGGCAGGCGCGGTTGGGGCAGGTGGTGAACACGGAGTCGGGGGGCTTGACGGTGGGGGTGGCGCAGAAGGGACACTCCGCGGGGGGCCGCGGCGCGGGGGGGCGATCGGGGTGCTCGACGACGTGGGGCGCGGGGGAGATCACCTGGGGGATGACGTCGCCGGCGCGGAGCACGATCACGTCCTCGCCTTCGCGGATGTCCTTGCGGGCGAGATCCTCCTCGTTGTGGAGGGTGGCGAGCTTGATCGTGACGCCACCGACGGAGACGGGCTCGAGCATCGCGTAGGGGCGCAGATCGCCGAACTTGCCGACGTTCCAGCCGATGCGGCGCAGGCGGGTGAGGGCGGTGGTGGGGGGGAACTTCCACGCGATCGCCCAGCGGGGCTCGCGCCCGACGGAGCCGAGGCGGCGCTGGAGCGCGAGGTCGGAGACCTTGACGACGACGCCGTCGATCTCGAAGTCGAGCTCCCCCCGGCGGCGCTGCCACTGCAGGCACTGGGCGACCACGTCGTCCTCGCTGTGGAGCAGGCGGATGTCGCGGTTGACCCGGAAGCGATGCTCGCGCAGCCACTTCGAGGGCCTCCCAGTGGGCGGAGAAGGAGAGACCCTCGGCGACCCCGACCTGGTAGCACCAGATCGAGAGGGGCCGTTCGGCGGCGAGCGCGGGATCGAGCTGGCGGACGGTGCCGGCGGCGGAGTTGCGGGGGTTCATGAAGGTGGAGAGCCCCTGCTCGGCGCGGCGCTCGTTGAGCGCGGTGAAGTCCTCGAGGGACATGTACAGCTCACCTCGAACCTCGAGGAGGGGGGGCGCGTCGGGGACGTGCAGCGGAATGGCGGGGATGGTGCGGAGGTTGTGGGTGATGTCCTCGCCGATCTCACCGTCCCCGCGGGTGGCGCCGCGCTCGAGCACGCCGTTGCGGTAGATCAGGCTGACGGCGAGCCCGTCGACCTTGGGCTCGACGACGTACTGGAAGCGGGGCTCGGCGATGCCCTCGCGGGCGAGGTGGTTGCGCATCCGCTCGACCCACGCGCGCAGCTCGGCCTCGGAGCGGGCGTTGCCGAGGGAGAGCATCGGCTCGAGGTGGGCGACCTTCTCCAGGCGCCCCACGGGCTCGGCGCCGACGCGCTGGGTGGGCGAGTCGGCGCTGAGCAGCTCGGGGTGCGCGGCCTCCAGCGTCCGGAGCTCCTCGAACAGCGCGTCATATTGGTCGTCCCCGATGACGGGGTCGTCGAGCGCGTAGTAGCGGTGGGCGTGGTACTCGATCTCGCTGCGCAAAGCGGCGATGCGCTCGGCGGGATCGCTCACCTCAACTGGCCTCCACCTCGGCGGAGGCGAGGAGGCCGTGCAGGTCGAAGCCCGCGAGCGCCTCCATCCCGGGTCGGTCGGTGAGGTCGAAGTGGATCGGGGTCACGGCGATCCGCCCGGCGGCCACCGCGGCGAGGTCGCTGCCGGGCTCGTCGTGAAAGCCGGGATCGTCGCCGTAGATCCAGTAGTGCCGCCGCGCGGGGGGGCCGGCCTCCTCGCGCTCGAGCTTGAGCTCGTCGCGGTAGATGCGCTTGCCGAGCCGCGCGACCTCGACGCCGGTGGGGCGCCCGGCGGGGACGTTCACGTTCAGCAGCGTGCTCGCGGGCAGCGGGAGCACCTCCAGGCGTTCGACGAGCCGCGCGACGAAGTGGGCGGCGATCTCGAACTGGAAGCCGCCGTGGAAGCGGTAGTCGAGCGCGCGCGCCCCGGACTGCTGGGATACGGCGATGCTGGGCAGCCCCAACACGACGCCCTCGAGCGCCGCGGCGACGGTCCCGGAGTAGGTGATGTCGTCGCCGAGGTTCGCGCCGTGGTTGATGCCGGAGACGACGACGTCGGCCTCGAAGCCCTCCACGACGCCGAGACTCGCGAGGCGCACGCAGTTGACGGGGGTGCCATCGGTGGCGTACCCCACGGCGCCGTCGGGGAAGGCGACCTCTTCGACCCAGAGGGGACGGCGAGTGGTGATCGAGCGGGCCATCGCGGAGCGGTTGCCGTCGGGGGCGATCACCGCGAGGCGCACGTCGGGCAGCTCGGCGAGCGCGGCGCGCATCGCGCGCAGCCCCTCAGCCTCGATCCCGTCGTCGTTGGTGAGCAGCACGTTCAGCACCCGCCCAGCATAGGGGGCGGAGTCGATGGCCATGTGGCTCCGGTGTGGCTTACTTGTAGACCACCGAGGCAAGTGCGAGGCCGTGCGCGGGCGCAGTGGGGCCCGCCTCAGACCGGGGCCTGCCTCCGAGCAGAGCTGTGAAGTCATCGAGCGGGCGTCGCCCGCCGGCCACCTCGAGCATGGTGCCGACGAGCACGCGGTTCATGTGGCGCATGAACGTGTCGGCCTCGATCCAGAACTCCAGCAGATCCCCCTCGGGGCGCCATTCGGCGCGCAGGACCTCGCGCTCGAAGCGGGTGTGCTCGGTCTCGGTGGGCGTGAACGCGGTGAAGTCGTGGCGTCCGGAGAGGATCCGCGCGCACCCCGCGAGCGCGTCGTGGTCGAGCGGGTGGGGCCACCAGAGGGCGTTGCCCCTCGTGAACACCCCGCGGGTACGGCGGGGGAGCACGCGGTAGCAGTAGGTGCGGCTGCGCGCGTCGCGGCGCGCGTCGAAGCCCGCGGGGGCGGGCGCGGAGGCGAGCACCGCGATGTCGGGGGGGAGCAGCGTGTTGAGCCGCACGGGGTCCACGGCCTCGTGGGCGTAGCTCGCGACCTGTTCCCACGCGTGCACCCCCCGGTCGGTGCGTCCAGCGACCGTGAGCCCCAGCGGCTCGCCGTCGACGCCGCGCTCTCCGAGCACGGTGCGCAGCGCCCGCTCGAGCTCCTCCTGCACGGTGCGCAGCCCCGGCTGGCGAGCCCAGCCCGCGAACTCGCTCCCGTCGTACTCGAGGGTGAGCTTGGTGACCAGCCTCAGACCAGCTCGAGGAAGACCATCTCGGTCGCGTCCGAGCGGCGCGGGCCGAGCTTGAGGATGCGGGTGTAGCCCCCCGGTCGATCGACGTAGCGGGGGGCCACGTCCACGAACAGGCGGTGCACCGCGAACTTGTCCTGCGCGAGCGCCGAGAGGGCCTGGCGGCGGTTGTGCAGGTCGTCGCGCTTGGCGAGCGTGATCAGTTTCTCGATCTCCGGCTTCACCGCCTTCGCCTTCGCTTCGGTGGTCTTGATCCGCTCGTGCTCGAGAACCTCCTTGGTGAGGTTCATCAGCAGCGCCTTGCGGTGCGCGGAGTCGCGGCTCAGCTTGTTGCGGGTCTTCTGGTGTCTCATGGTTTGGTCTCGGAGTCTAACCCTCTAGTCCTGGCGGAGGTGGAGGCCTCTTCCTTCGAGGGTTTCGATCACCTCGTCGATCGACTTCTTGCCGAAGTTGGGGATCGCGTTGAGCTCGGCCTCGGACTTGGAGATGAGGTCCCCCACCGTTTGGATGCCGGCGCGCTTGAGGCAGTTGTAGGAGCGCACCCCCAGCTCGAGCTCCTCGATCAGGATGCTCCACTCCTCGCCCTGCAGCGCCGCCTGGCCGCCCGCGCCGACGGCGAGGCCGTGGCCGTCGAGCTGCCCGCCGGGGGAGGCGCGCAGCTCCTGGATGCGGTCGGCGTCGGTGAAGATCGCCAGCTGAGAGATCAGCAGCTCCGCGGCCTCCCGCAGCGCGGCCTGAGGCTCGATCGAGCCGTCGGTCTCGATGTCCAGCGTGAGCTTGTCGAAGTCGGTCTTCTGGCCCACGCGCGCCTGCTCCACCGCGTACGCCACACGCCGCACCGGGGAGAAGATCGAGTCGATCGGGATCACCCCGATCGGCTGGTCCGGAGACTTGTTCTCCTCGGCCGGACGATATCCGCGGCCGCGGCCGATCGTCATGTAGAGCTCGAGCTTCGTCTTTTTCTCCAGCGTCGCGATGTGGACGTCGGGGTTGAGGATCTCCACGCCCGCCGGCAGGTCGATGTCCTTGGCGGTGATCTCACCAGGGCCGCTCACCACGAGCGGGGCCTCCACCTCGGTGGCGTCGGAGTGCATCCGGCACACGATGCCCTTGAGGTTGAGCACGATGTCCGTCACGTCCTCCTTGACGCCGGGGATGGTCGAGAACTCGTGGGCCACCCCCTCGATGCGCACGCTCGTCACGGCGGCGCCGGCCAGGGAGGAGAGCAGCACGCGGCGCAGCGAGTTCCCGAAGGTGTAGCCGAATCCGCGGTCGAGCGGCTCGATCGTGAAGGTGCCGCGGTTCTGCTCCACGGACTCGCTTGTGATCCGGGGGATTTGGAAGTCGAGCATCAGGGTCCTAACGTCGATTGTTATGGCTGATTGAAGAGGGGCCCGGCTCGCCAGCCTCCGGCTGGCTGCGCCACCCCTGACTGACTGAAGAGAGGCTCGACCGAAGCCGGGAGACACGCGCCTCCGGCGCGAGTCCCCGTTTCGGCCAGCCAGCCTCCGGCTGGCTGCGCCACCCTCTTGGGCCGGCGTCCGTCGGACACCGGCTCCAAGGCATCGCCGCCGCGAGCGGGGACGATGCCGGCAAGGCTCTTCGGGCCCGTCGCACGAGCCCTTACTTCGAGTACAGCTCGATGATGAGCTGCTCCTGCACCGGCGCCGCCACCTCGCGCCGCTCCGGCCTGCGCAGCACCTTGGCGGTCAGCGACTCGTGATCGGCCTGCAGCCACGCCGGTATCTGCCCGGTGAGCTCGGTGGCGTCCCTCACCACCTGGGTGGCGGTGGTGCCGGCCTTGATCGCGATCACCTCGCCCGGGCGCACCTGGTAGCTGGGGATGTTCACGCGCCGCCCGTTGACCGTCCAGTGGCCGTGGCGGATCAGCTGACGGGCCTGGCGCCGGGAGGCGGCGAAGCCGAGGCGCACGAGCACGTTGTCCAGGCGGCACTCCAGCAGCGCAAGCAGGTTCTCGCCGGTGATCCCCGGCTGGCGGGAGGCCTTCTCGTAGTAGCCGTGGAACTGCTTCTCCAGCACCCCGTAGTAGCGACGCGCCTTCTGCTTCTCGCGCAGCTGCAGCCGGTACTCGCTCTGCTTCTGGCGTCCGCGGCCGTGCTCACCCGGCGGATAGGAGCGGCGCTCGACGCCGCATTTGTCCGTCAGGCAGCGCTCGCCCTTGAGGAACAGCTTCTGCCCCTCGCGGCGGCACTGCTTGCACTGTGGGCTCGTGTCCCGTGCCATCGCTAGGAGGGGGGGGGAGGGGAGCGCCGCCATCTCAGACGCGCCGCCGCTTGCGGGGGCGGCAGCCGTTGTGGGCCTGGGGGGTCACGTCCTTGACGCCGGTCACTTCGAGGCCCGCGGCGGAGAGCGAACGGATCGCGGTCTCGCGACCGGAGCCGGGGCCCTTGACGTAGACCTCGACCTTCTGGAGCCCCTGCTCGATGCCCTTGCGGGCGGCCGCGTCGGCGGTGACCTGGGCGGCGAAGGGGGTGGACTTGCGCGAGCCCTTGAAGCCCGCGCCGCCCGCCGACTCCCAGGCGATCACGTTGCCCTGCACGTCCGTGAGGGAGATGATCGTGTTGTTGAACGAGGTCTTGATGTGCGCCTGCCCCACGGGGATGTTCTTCTTCGGCTTGCGTTTTCCGCGTACACGCTTGGGAGCAGCCACTACTTCTTCCCTGCTTTCTTCTTCCCCGCGACCTGCATCCGCTTGGGGCCCTTGCGGGTGCGCGCGTTGGTCTTCGTCTTCTGGCCCCGCACCGGCAGGCCACGGCGGTGGCGCAAACCGCGATAGCAGCCGATCTCCTGCAGGCGTTTGATGTCCTGGGAGCGCTCCCGGCGCAGGTCGCCCTCGACGGTGAGACCGCCGTCGATCGAGTCACGCAGACGGGAGACCTCGTCCTCGGTGAGGTCGCGCACGTAGGTGTCGGGGCCGACCCCCACCTCGGCGAGCAGCTTGTTGGCGGTGGAGCGCCCGATGCCGAAGATGTAGGTCAAACCGATCTCAGAGCGCTTGTTGAGGGGCAGGTTGACCCCCGCGATGCGTGCCATCGTTCGGTCAGCCCTGGCGCTGCTTGTGGCGCTTGTTCTGGCAGATCACCAGGACCGCCCCGTGGCGGCGGATGACCTTGCATTTTTCGCACATCGGCTTGACCGACGGTCGTACCTTCATGATCCCTTTCTTTGACTGAAGAAGAGGGGCCCGGCTCGCCGGCCTTCGGCCGACTGCGCCACCCTCTAGGTCCGGCGACCGGGCTCTGGCTGCCGGGGCGGCCGCCGCTACCTGGTCGAGGATACGCTCGCAGCACGAATCGCCTTCGCCGTGCGGGCGGACGCTCGATGGTAGCAACTTGTGCCAGGGCGTGAGGATCCGCGGTCCCTCGGCGGTGACCGCGACCGTGAACTCGAAGTGAGCCGCGGGGGAGTCGTCCTGGGAGAGGATCGCCCAGCCGTCGCCCCCCACCCGCACCGCGGGGCGCCCCGCGGTGGTCATCGGCTCGATCGCGAGCACCATCCCCTCCTCCAGCAGCGGGCCCTTGCCGGGCCGGCCGTAGTTGGGGACCTGGGGATCCTCGTGCATGCTGCGCCCCACCCCGTGGCCCACGAGCGAGCGCACGACCGACAGCCCCGCTCCTCGATGACCCGCTCGATCGCGTGGGAGAGGTCGCCCATGCGGTTGCCCGCGACGGCACTGCTCCACGCCCGCGAAGAGCGACTCGCGGGTCGCGCGCAGGAGGTTCTCGCTCCCGTGGGCCGATCTCCCCCACTGCGAACGTGCGCGCGGCGTCCGCCACCCAGCCGTCGAGTGTGACGCCC
The DNA here is from genome assembly GCA_963813765.1 of uncultured Solirubrobacterales bacterium. Taxonomy (GTDB): domain Bacteria; phylum Actinomycetota; class Thermoleophilia; order Solirubrobacterales; family Solirubrobacteraceae; genus Palsa-744. The sequence goes on along the minus strand of CAWFAB010000004.1, from coordinate 111,851 downwards.
ACGTCGATCGAGATGATGTCCCCGCCGCTCCAGGCGGTAGCGCCCGGGGATGCCGTGCACGACCATCGAGTTGGGCGAGGCGCAGATCGAGCCGGGGAAGCCGCGGAAGCCCTTGAAGGTCGGGATCGCCCCGTGCGAGCGGATGAAGCGCTCGGCCGCCGCGTCGAGCTCCTCGGTGCTCACGCCGGGCGGATCTTGCTCTCCAGCAGCTGCGAGCGTCTGCACGAGGATCTGCGCCCGCCGCCGCCATCTTCTCGATCTCCTCGGGGGTCTTCTTGATGATCACTGGAGCTCAGCTTAGCCACGCTAGAGCTTGTCCTCGAGCCGCAGCGTCGCGAGCGTCGCGCGGATGTGGTCGTGGACCTCGTTGGGCGTGCGGCGTGCCGTCGAAGCGGCGCAGCAGGCCCGCGCGGTCGTAGTAGTCGATCAGCGGGGCCGTCTGCGCGTGGTAGACCTCCAGGCGGCGGCGGATCGTCTCCTCTTGGTCGTCCTCGCGCTGGATCAGCCGCGAGCCGTCCTGGTCGCAGACGCCCTCGTGCTTGGGGGGGTCGAACTCCACGTGGTAGATGTGGCTGGGGTTCTTCACGCACACCCGCCGCCCGGCGAGCCGGCGCACGAGCTCCGTCGTCGGGCACCTCGATCAGCAGCGCCGCCGTGCAGCCGCCGGCTCGAGGCCCTCGAGCGCCTCCTCCAGCGCGTCGCGCCTGCGCCTCGTTGCGGGGGAAGCCGTCCAGCAGGAACCCGTCGCGGGCGTCCTCGGCGCCGATCGCGCTCGGTGATCATGCCCATGATCACCTCGTCCGGGACGAGCTCGCCCGCGTTCATGTACGCTGTGCCTCCACGCCCGAGCTCGGTCCCCTCCGCCACCTGCGCGCGCAGCATGTCCCCGGTGGAGATGTGCGGCAGGACGAAGTCCGCCTGCAGGCGCTCCGCCTGGGTGCCCTTGCCCGCGCCCGGCGGGCCGAGCAGGATCAGGTTCAGCTCGGACACTTCGCACGCAGACTATCCGCTCCCGGCGAATGCGGACTCCTCGGACCCTCAGGGGAGGGCTCGCTACTTCAGGAAGCCCTCGTAGCTGCGCATCATCAGCTGCGCCTCGAGCTGCTTCATCGTTTCGAGCGCCACGCCGATCACGATCAGGATCGAGGTGCCCCCGAGCTGGAGGTTCACGTGGGTGCGGTCGAACAGGATCGTCGGCAGCGCCGCGACCGCCGCGAGGAACAGCGCGCCGGGGAACGTCAGGCGCGCGAGGATGCGGTCGAGGAATTCCGCGGTCGGCCGCCCGGGCCGCACGCCGGGGATGAAGCCGCCGTACTTCTTGAGGTTCTCCGCCTGGTCGACCGGGTTGAACGTGACCGCGGTGTAGAAGTACGTGAAGACGATGATGAACATCGACTCGCCGACGATGTAGTGCCAGCCGTTGGGCGAGAAGAAGTCGGAGACGTCTGGCCCCAGTGGCGTTTTGACGAGCTGCCCGATCGTCGGCGGGAAGGCCATGATGCTAGCGGCGAAGATCACCGGGATCACGCCCGCCATGTTCACGCGCAGCGGCAGGTAGGTCTGCCCGCCCTCGCTCATGCGCCGTCCGATCACGCGCTTGGCGTACTGCACCGGGATCCGCCGCTGACCCTCCTGCACGAACACGATCGCCGCCACCACCGCCAGCACGAGGAACGGCATCATCACCTTGAAGACCTGGTTCTGGCTGTCCACCACGTCTGGATCCCCGACGGGCAGGCGCGAGACGATCGAGGCGAAGATCAGCAGCGAGATGCCGTTGCTGATCCCTTTCTGGGTGATCAGCTCGCCGATCCACATCAGCAGCACGCAGCCCGCCGTGAGGCACACGACGATCAGGAAGATGTGCGGCGACGTCGAACTTCGTGACCACCGATTCGCCCGCGTTGGCCTGCAGCGAGTGGAACAGGAAGACGTAGCCGATCGACTGCGCGAACGCGAGGCCGACCGTGAGGTAGCGCGTGTACTGGGTGATCCGCGCCTGGCCCACCTCGCCTTCCTTGGAGAGCTTCTCCAGCGAGGGCACGACCACCTGCAGCAGCTGCAGGATGATCGAGGCGGTGATGTAGGGCATGATCCCCAGCGCGAAGATCGCGATCCGCGAGAGGCTCGCCGCCGGAGAACAGGTTCAGCAGGCCGAGGATGTTGTAGCCGCCGAGCTGCTTCTGGATGTTGTTGACCGCGGTCAGGTTGACCCCCGGCACCGGGAGGTGCGAGCCGAGCCGGTAGATCAGCAGCATCGCCGCCGTGAAGCCGATCTTCTTGCGGATGTCCGGACCTGGAAGGCGTTGAGGATCGTGCGAGAGCACTGCGCGCGATTCTAGCCAGGCGGCGTTCGCACGCGGCGTCGTTCTCAGCACGGCTGCCGGCGGCGGCCGCTTCTAGCCTCGACGAGCACGCAGGTGCCGCCCGCGGCCTCGATGCGCTCGCGCGCGCGTCGCGCTGAAAGCGTGGGCGTGGACGGTGAGCGCCTTGGCGAGCTCGCCCTTGCGCGAGCACCTTCACCGGCATGTCCTTGCGCGTACCGAGGCCCCGGCGCGCATCAGCTCGAGCGTCACCTCGGCGCCCGCCTCGAAGCGCTGCTCGAGTCGCCGATGTTGACCGCCTGCGTGTGCGTGCGGAACGGCTCGAAGGGCATCGACTTCTTCATGTGCGGGCCCCGCAGCTTGCGCATCCGCATGTGGATCGGCATCTGCCCGCCCTCGAAGCGCGCCCGGCTCTTGGCGCCCGAGCGCGACCCGTAGCCCTTCTGCCCGCGGCCCGCGGTCTTGCCCGTGCCCGAGCCTTCGCCGCGCCCCACCCGCTTGCGCGGGCGGCGGCTCCCGGGGCCGGCGCGAGGCTGTGCAGCCCGATGCGCGGCGCGCCTCGTCCGGGGGGCTCACCTTGCCCTCCTCGTCACTTCGACGAGGTGGCGCACCGCGTGCAGCATGCCGCGCGCCTGCGGGAGTCCTCGACCTGCACCGTGTGGCCGATGCGGCGCAGCCCGAGTGAGCGCAGTGTGTCCAGCTGCGCTTGTTCGAGCCGTTGCTCGAGCGCCGCTGAATGACGGTCAGAGTCGAGCCATCAGGCCGGCGGCTCCTCGGCGGGCTCAGCGGCCGGCGGTGTCTCCGTCTCGACTCCGCGGCGGCCTGCGCCGTCTCGCCGGCCCGCGGCGGCGTCTCGGCCGCGCCCTGCGCGCCCGGCTCTGGGCGTCCCATCGTCGCCGGCGGCTCCGCGGCGGTGCGCTCGCCGGCTCGGCCCGGCTGTCCGTGGCCTCCGGGGGCTGCTCCGCGAGGCCGAGCACGCTGGTTGATCGAGAGGCCGCGCAGCTTCGCGACCTCCTCGGGGGTGCGCAGCCCGCGCAGGCCCGCGACCGTCGCCTTCACGAGGTTGATCGGGTTCTGCGTGCCGAGGCTCTTGGAGAGGATGTCGTGGATCCCCGCGAGCTCCAGCACCGCGCGCACGCCGCCGCCCGCGATCACGCCGGTGCCGGGGGCCGCCGGCTTCAGCAGCACGCGGCCCGCGCCGAAGATCCCGGTCGTCTGGTGGGTGATCGTGCTGCCGTGGCGGGGCACGCGGAAGAGGTCCTTCTTGGCGCGCTCCACGCCCTTCTGGATCGCGAGCGGGACCTCGTTGGCCTTGCCGTAGCCGACGCCCACGACTTCGCGTTCGTCGCCGACCACCACGAGCGCGGTGAACGAGAAGCGCCGGCCGCCCTTGACGACCTTGGCGACGCGGTTGATCTCGACGACCCGCTCCTGGAGGTCCAGGCCGGCGGGGCTGACGGAGCGATCTGTGCGATAGTGGACATGGCGAAGTGAGAGGGTAGCGGCCGGCGAGCGCTTAGACGGTGATCCCCGCCTCGCGCAGCGCCTCGGCGAACGCGCGCACGTGGCCGTGGTAGAGGTAGCCGCCGCGGTCGAACACCGCCTCGGAGACGCCCGCGGCCTTGGCGCGCTCGGCGAGCAGCGTCACCGGCGCGGGGGGTGCGCTCGCCTTTGGCGAGCTTCCGCAGCTCCGGCTCGATACCAGTTGACCGCCGCGAGCGTGCGGCCGGAGATGTCGTCGATCACCTGCGCGCGAGAGCCCCTTGTTGGAGCGGAACACCGAGATCGCGCGGCCGCGTCGCGTGCCCGAGATCTTCGCGCGCACCCGGCGGCCGGCGGCTTGCAGGCGCCGACGCGTCTTCCTCGTGCAGTGACGGCGCATTGGCACGCCGATCAGGCGAAGCGCATACGTGCTCATGCGCGCTTTCCACCTTGCGCGCCACGTACTCGCCCTCGTAGCGGATGCCCTTGCCCTTGTAGGGCTCCGGGGGGCGCTGCTTGCGGATGATCGCGGCGGTCTCGCCGACGAGCTGCTTGGAGATGCCCTTGACCACGATCCTCGTGGGCTGGGGCACTTCGAACTCGATCCCGTCGGGCGCCGCGATCGGGACCGGGTGGGAGTAGCCGACGGCGAGCTCGAGGTTCTTGCCCTTCAGCTGCGCGCGGTAGCCCACGCCCTGGATCTCCAGGCGCTTCTCGTAGCCCTCCGTGACGCCCTGCACCATGTTGGCCACCAGCGTGCGGGTGAGGCCGTGCAGCGCGCGGTGCTCGCCGCGGTCGGTGGGACGCGTGACGAGCAGCTGCTCGCCCTCCTGGATGACCGCGATATCGCGGTGGATGCGCTCCGACGAGCTCGCCCTTGGGCCCCTTCACGCGCACCGACTCCGGCTCGATCGCAACGCTCACGCCGGCCGGCACCGGGATTGGCTGTCTTCCGATCCTCGACATGGCCTCGCGCCCCTACCAGACCTGCGCCAGGACCTCGCCGCCCACGCCCGCGGCGCGCGCGTCGTGGCCGGTCATCACGCCGCTGCGAGGTCGAGACGATCGAGGTGCCCATCCCGCCCAGCACCTTCGGGATGCGCGTCGGCGTCGCACATAGGTGCGCCGGCCCGGCCGCGAGACGCGCCGCAGGCCGGAGATCGCCGAGCGGCGGTCCTCGGTGTACTTGAGGCGGATCTCGATCAGCTGGCCCGGCGCCCTCGGGCGCGGGGGCGACCGACCAGGCCTCGATGTAGCCCTGCTCGACGAGGATCCGCGCGAGCTCGGCCTTCAGCTTGGAGGCGGGAATCTCGACGGTCTCGTGCGCGGCGTGGATCGCGTTGCGGATGCGCGTGAGGAAGTCGGCTATCGGATCGGTCATGGACATGGGTCTCAGATTGCTCCGCCTACCAGGAGGACTTCGTCATCCCGGGGATCTGGCCGTTGTGGGCGAGCTCGCGCAGGCAGATGCGGCACAGCCCGAACTTGCGGTACACCGCCTCGCGGGCGCCCGCAGCGGTTGCAGCGAGTATAGGCGCGCGTCTTGTACTTGGGCGTCGCGCGCCTGCTTGACGCGCAGCGAGGTCTTGGCCATCAGTCTGTGCTCTCCTCTGGTCGTCTGTCGGCGCGTCGATCGGTCGCCTACGCCTGCGCGAAGCTCCGCGGGCCGGCCGCTAGGTCGGAGAAGGGCATCCCGAGCGCGCGAGCAGCGCGAAGGCCTCGAGGTCGGTGCGGGCGGTGGTCGTGATCGTGATGTCCAGGCCGCGCACCTGGTCGATCGCGTCGTAGTCGATCTCGGGGAAGATGATCTGCTCGCGGACGCCCATCGAGTAGTTGCCGCGGCCGTCGAACGAGCGCGGGTTCAGGCCGCGGAAGTCGCGGATGCGCGGGATCGCGATCGAGATCGAGCCGGTCGAGGAACTCGTAGCCGCGCTCGCCGCGCAGCGTCACGGCCACGCCGACGGGCATCCCCTCGCGCAGCTTGAAGGCCGCGATCGACTTGCGCGCGCGGCGGACGCTCGGCTGCTGGCCGGCGATCGTCGCGAGCTGCTCCTGGCGCGGCCTTCGAGCACCTTGGAGTCCTGCTTGGCGTCGCCGACGCCCATGTTGAGCGTGATCTTCTCGAGCTTCGGCGCCTGCATCGACGGTGGAGTAGCCGAAGCGCTCGATCAGCTGCAGGGCGGATCTCCTCCGATAGCGGGTCTTCAGGCGCGCCGGTGCGGCGTCGTCTGCGGCTCATCAGTCGATCCTCGCGCCCGGAGCGCCGCGCGACGCGGAAGCGGCTTGCCGTCCTCGCGCTCGACCCCCACGCGCGTGGGCTTGCCGTCCTTGGGGTCGAGCAGCATCACGTTGGAGACGTGGATCGGGCCCTCGCGCTCGATCACGCCGCCGACGCGTCTGCCCGCGCTGCGCGCCCGCGCACCTGCTGGGGGCGCGGTGTGGCGCTTGACCATGTTGAGGCCCTCGACGTAGACGCGTTCCTTGCCCGGCTCCACGCGCAGCACGCGGCCGCTCTTGCCGCGGTCCTTGCCGCGCGATCACCATGCACCCGATCGTCCGAGCGGATCTTCAGCGTCGCGGGCGCTTGGCGACGTGGACGGCTGAGCGCTTGACGCGCCATCAGAGCACCTCCGGGGCGAGCGAGACGATCTTCATGAAGTTGCGCTCGCGCAGTTCGCGCGCGACCGGGCCGAAGACGCGGGTGCCGCGGGGGTTGTTCTGCGTCGTCGATGATCACCGCGGCGTTCTCGTCGAAGGCGATGTAGGTGCCGTCCTCGCGGCCGAAGGGCTTCTTCGTGCGCACGACCACCGCGGTGACCACCTCGCCCTTCTTGACCGTCCCTGCGGGTTGGCCTGCTTGACGGTGGCGGTGATCACGTCGCCCACGAGCGCGTAGCGGCGGCGCGAGCCGCCCTTCACGCGGATGCAGAGGATCTCGCGCGCGCCGGTGTTGTCGGCGACGCGCAGCCGTGGTCTCGTTCTGGATCATCGCGCGCGCTCCAGGACGTCGACGAGCCGCCAGCGCTTGGTGCGCGACAGCGGGCGGCTCTCGATCACGCGCACCACGTCGCCCTCGTGGGCATCGTTGTTCTCGTCGTGGGCGTGCAGCGTGCTCGAGCTGCGCACGATCTTCTTGTAGCGGCGGTGGCGGCGGGCGACGTCGATGCGCACGGTGATCGTCTTGTCGGCCTTGTCGGAGACGACCACGCCCTGGCGCACCTTGCGGGCGCCCTCGGCCAGCGGCGTGCACGGGCGCGAGCGCCTGCGGCGCCGGCGCTCGACGCGCGGCGCTCGGCGCGTCTTGGCGCGTTCCTGCAGGCGGCGCGCGCGGCGCTGCACGGCCTTGTGCGGCGCGCTCGGCGTCGCGCTCGGCCTGGCGCTCCTCCGGCGAGCGCGGCGCGCGCTGCGCGCGCCGTGTGGGTCGAGCGCGCCTTGCGCCGGCGCTCCTTGGGCGCGAGCTGCTCGACGGGCTCAGCGCGGCGGCGGCGCGGGCGGCCTGCGGCGCGCTCGCCTGCGCCGCGGCATCCTCGGCCCGGCCTCGGCCTCGGCTCGCGGCGGCCTGCCTCGGGGGCCTCGGCGCGGTCTCGGTCTGCGTCGTCGCCTGTGTCTCGGTCTCGCTGTCTCGTGCGGTCTTCGTTCAGTCGTCAGTCTCGTTGGCATCGCTCGGCCTGCGCTCGGCGTCGAGTGCTCGCGCTCGCGCGCGACGGTCAGCGCGCGCGCGAGGTCGCGCTTGGCGCGGCCGATGCCGGCGGTGTTCTCGAGTTCGCCGGTGGCGTTCGCGAAGCGCAGGCCGAACAGGTCCTTGCGCAGCGTCGCGATCGTGCTCGGCGAGCTCGGTCGTCGGGCATGTCGCGCATGTTCCTTGGTCGTTCACGTCGGTCATCGCGCTTCAGTCCTCGCGCATCACGAACTTGGACTTGACGGGCAGCTTGTGCGCCGGCGAGCCGGATCGCGTCGCGGGCGAGCGGCTCGGGGACGCCGGCGAGCTCGAACATCACGCGCCCCGGCTTGACCACCGCGACCCAGCCCTCGGGCGAGCCCTTGCCGGAGCCCATGCGGGTCTCGGCGGGCTTCTTGGTGACGGGCTTGTCGGGGAAGACGTTGATCCACACCTTGCCGCCGCGCTTGATCTTGCGGGTCATCGCGATACGGGCCGCCTCGATCTGGCGGTTGGTGAGCCAGCCCTGCCTCGAGCGACTTCAGGCCGTACTCGCCGAACTGGACCTTCACCTGGCCGCGCGAGATCCCGCCGCGGCGACCGCGGTGCTGCTTGCGATGCTTGACGCGCTTGGGGGAGAGCATCAGCGGGTCACCTCGGGACTGCCGCCGCCGCCGAGCCGCCCGGCCAGCCGCCGCCCGGCCGCCGGGCCACGCCGCCGCCAGGACCGCCCGCCACGGCCGCCACCGGCCTCCGGGCCACGACCACCGCCGGACCGCCCGGCCACCACGGCCGCCACCCGGGCCTCCCGGTCCACGACCGCCACCGGGCCGCCCGGCCACGCCGGATCCGGACCCGCCCGCCCCTCCGGCCACGGCCGCCGCCGCGGCCCCCGCGACCTCCGCCGCGGCCGGCCGCGGCCCTCGCGACCGTCGCGACCGCCGCGCCCGTCGCGGTCGGCGCTCGGCGGGCGCGCGGAGCGCTCATGTCGGTGAGGTCGGCGCCGGTATAGCCCTCGGGCATGATCTCGCCCTTGTTGACCCAGCACTTGACGCCGATGCGCCCGAACGTGGTGCGCGGCCTCGTAGAAGCCGTAGTCGATGTCGGCGCGCATCGTGTGCAGCGGCACGCGCCCGTCGGAGTAGCTCTCGGTGCGCGCCATCTCGGCGCCGCCGAGGCGGCCGGCGACCTGCACCTTGACGCCCTTGGCGCCGGAGCGCATCGCGCTGGTGAGCGCGCGCTTCATCGCGCGGCGGAAGGCGACGCGGTTCTGGAGCTGCTCGGCGATCGACTGCGCGACGAGCTTGGCGTCGAGCTCGGGGCGCTTGATCTCGAGGATGTTGACCTTGATCTGCTTCTGGGTCATGCGGTGCAGGTCGCGCCGCAGCGCGTCCACTTCGCTGCCCGACTTGCCGATCACGATGCCCGGCCGGGCGGTGTGGATGTTGACCTCGAGCTCGTTGGCGTCCTTGCGGATCGTGATGTCCGAGAGGCCCGCGTGGGCGAGCCGGTCGATGATGTGCTCGCGCACGCGGATGTCCTCGGCGAGGTACTCGGCGAAGTTGCGCTCGTTGAACCAGTTGGACTTCCAGTCGTGGATGTAGCCCACGCGCATCGCCTCGGGATGAACCTTCTGTCCCATCTCGTCTCTTCTCCGTATCCTCTTCTGCTCTGTTCTTGACGGGCCGTCGGGGTGAGCGTGATCGTGAGGTGGCTGGTGCGCTTGCGGATCGGCGTCGCGCGCCCATGGCGCGCGGCCGGAAGCGCTTGATCGTCGGCCCCTCGTCGGCGTAGGCCTCGCGAACGATCGAGTCGTCCTCGAGCAGCTCGTGGTTGTTCTCCGCGTTGGCCACCGCGGACTCGAGCAGCTTGCTCCAGTCGCGCGCCACGTCGCGGGGGGTGAAGGCGAGGATAGCGCGCGCCTCCTGCACCGACTTGCCGCGCAGGTGACCGCACACCATCCGCGCCTTGCGCGCGGAGGTGCGCACGTAGCGCGCCTGCGCGCGCACGACGCGCCGGCGCGCGCCGGCCTCGGCTCGGCGCCGCGGCGCCGGCTGTGGGCCTTGCGCGGCGCGGCTCCGTCGCTCGGCGGCTCGGCTGCGCTGCCTTCGGCGCGCGCGGCTGCGCTTCTTCGGCGGCCGGCTCGCCTCCGTCGGCGGCCGGCTCCTCCTCGGCGGCCGGCTTCTCGCGCTTCGGCGGCCGGCTTCGCCTTCGCGGCAGCGGCTTCGCCTCGGCCGCCGGCTCCTCTCGGCCGCGGCGTCGGCTCCTCGGCGGCCGGCTTCTGCGGCTGCCTCGCGGCCGGCTTCGTCGTCGGCGGCCTCGGCAGCTCGGCCTCGGCGGGCGCCGTCCTCCGGCGCGTCCTCCTCGGGTCTCTCGTCCTCGGCGCTCATCGCGCACCTTCCCGGATGCCGGCGTGCCCGCGGAAGAGGCGGGTGGGCGCGAACTCGCCGAGCTTGTGCCCGACCATCGACTCGCTGACGAACACCGGGACGTGCTTGCGGCCGTCGTGCACGGCGATCGTGTGGCCGACCATCTCGGGGAAGATCGTCGAGGCGCGCGACCACGTGCGGATCATCTGCTTGCGGTTCGCCGCGTTGATCGCCTCGATGCGCGCCATCAGCCGCTCCTCGACCCACGGCCCCTTCTTGCTCGAGCGGCTCATCGGCTCTTGCCCTTCCCGCGGCGGCGGCCGCGCACGATGTAGCGGTCGGAGGGCTTGTTCTTCTTGCGCGTGCGGTAGCCGAGCGTGGGCACGCCCCACGGCGTGACCGGATGGCGGCCGGCGGTGGTCGGAGCCCTCGCCGCCGCCGTGCGGGTGGTCGACGGGGTTCATCGCGATGCCGCGCGTCTGGGGGCGCACGCCCATGTGGCGCTTGCGCCCGGCCTTGCCGACCTTGACGTTCTGGTGGTCGGCGTTGCCGATCGTGCCGACGGTGGCGCGGCACTCGGCGCGCACGAGGCGCATCTCGCCGGAGGGCAGGCGCAGCGTCGCCATCTCGCCGTCCTTGGCCATCAGCTGCACCGAGGCGCCGGCGGAGCGCGCGAGCTGGCCGCCGCGGCCGGGCTGCAGCTCGACGTTGTGGACGACGGTGCCGACCGGCATGCGCGACGAGCGGCAGGCAGTTGCCGACCGCGATGTCGGCCTCCTCGCCGGAGCTGACGGTCATCCCGACGGTCGAGCCGCTGCGGGCGCGAGGATGTAGCGCTTCTCGCCGTCGGCGTAGTGCAGCAGCGCGATGTAGGCGGAGCGGTTGGGGTCGTACTCGATCGCCGCGACCTTCGCGGGCACGCCGTCCTTGCGGCGCTTGAAGTCGATCCGCCGGTACAGGCGCTTGGCGCCGCCGCCGCGGTGGCGCGCGGTCTTGCGCCCGTGCGCGTTGCGCCCGCCGCTCTTCTTCAGGCCCTCGACGAGCGTCTTCTCGGGCTCGCTCTTGGTGATCTCGGCGAAGTCCGGGTAGGAGACGAAGCGACGGCCGGGGCTCGTGGGCTTGGGCTTGCGAATCGGCATGACGGCTCTCAGTCTCTCCTCGAGTGCCCTCGAGGCCGCGGAAGATCGGCGATGCGTCTCGCCCGCGCGCACCTGCACGATCGCCTTCTTCCAGGTGCGCGTGCGCCCGCTGGTCGACGCCGCGGCGCTTGGGCTTGGACTTGACGCTCATGCGTGCGCACCTCGACCACGTGCACGTCGAACAGCGCCTCGACCGCCTGGCGGATCTGCGTCTTGTGGGCGTCGGGGTGGACGCGGAAGGTGTACCTGCCGGCCGCGGAGAGCACGTAGCTCTTCTCGGAGACGACCGGGCGGATGATGACCTGGGAGTGCTCCATCAGTCCTCGCCTCCTCGGCGGAGTCGTCCTTCGGAGCTCTCGATCGGCCGTGCTCGCGGGCGCGTCGGGCGCGGCGCTTCGAGCCTGCGCCTTTGGCGGGCGCCTTCGAGCTCGCGCCTTTGCGCGGCGGCCTTCGGAGCCTCGAGCACCGCGGCCTCTCGATTCTGTGGCGCCGCCGGCGCGCGCGGTGAGCGCGTCGAGCGCGGCCTGCGAGAGCACCAGCGAGGCGGCGCCGAGGAGGTCGGCGACGCCGACGTTCTCGTGCGTCAGCACCGCGACGCGCGCGAGGTTGCGGAACGACAGCGCCGCGTCGGCTCCTCGGCGGCGAGCGACGACGAGCGTCGGGCGCGGGCTGGCTCCAATCATCGAGCAGATCGCAGCGCCCGGCTGGTCGTGGGCTGCGTCGAAGGCGGCGGCGTCGAGCGATCGCGAGCGAGCCGCGCCCCGCGTGCAGCGAGAGCGCGCTGCGCAGCGCCGCGCGCTGCTCCTTGCGGTTGACCTTGAAGGTGTAGGAGCGCGGCTGGGGCCCGAACGACGATGCCGCCGCCGGTCCACATCGGCGAGCGGCTCGAGCCGGCGCGGGCGCGGCCGGTGCCCTTCTGGCGCCACGGCTTGGCGCCGCCGCCGGAGACCATCGCCGCGGGTCTTCGTGGCCGCGGTGCCGCGCCGGCGGGCGGCCTGCTCGGCGCGCACGCTCTGGTGCACGCAGCGGCCCGTGGAAGCGCGCGCCGAAGGCGTCGCTCGTCGAGCTTCGACCTTCTTCGTGCGCGCCGGCCGAGGCACTGAGCGCGGCGTCAGCCATCGCTGCGCACCTCCACGACCCCGCCGCGGGGCCCGGGCACCGAGCCGCGGACGAGCAGCAGGTTCTCGGCGGCGTCCACGGCGACGACCTCGAGGCCGCGCTGGGTCACGCGCCTGTTGCCCATCTGGCCCGGGCCGCGGATGCCCTTGAAGACGCGCGAGGGCGTCGCCGAGGCGCCGATCGAGCCGGGCGCGCGCACGTTGTGGGAGCCGTGGCGACTTGGGCCCGCTGCTTGAAGCTGTGGCGCCTGATCGTGCCCTGGAAGCCCTTGCCCTTGGAGACCCCGGAGATCTTCACGCGCGGCGCCGACCTCGAACGCACTCGACGGTCACGCTCTCGCCGAGCTGTGAGCTCGGTCGGCGCCCTCGCCGCGAAACTCGACGAGGTGGCGCAGCGGCGGCGCGTCGGCCTTCTTCGAGGTGGCCGAGCTCGGCTTTGGTGAGGTGCTTCTCGCGGGCCTGCGCCGAAGGCGAGCTGCACGGCCTCGTAGCCGTCGCGCTCGGCGCGTGCGGATCGCGGTCACCGGGCAGGGCCCGGCCTCCAGCACGGTGACGCGCGCGACCGCTGCCGTCCTCGCGGAAGAGCTGGGTCATGCCGAGCTTCTTGGCGAGGATCGCGGCCATCAGACGGTCGGTGGCGAGGCGGATCTCGATGTCGACGCCGGCCGGGAGATGGTCGAGGCGCTGCAGCGAGTCGACGGTCTTGGGCGTCGGCTGGTGGATGTCGATCAGCCGCTTGTGGGTGCGGATCTCGAAGTGCTCGCGCGAGTCCTTGTCCTTGAACGGCGAGCGGATCACGCAGTAGACGTTCTTCTCCGTGGGCAGCGGCACGGGCCCGGAGACGGTCGCGCCGGTGCGCGTCGCGGTCTCGACGATCTCCTTGGCGGCCGTCTCGATCGCCGGGGTGTCGTAGGCCTTCAGGCGGATGCGGATCTTGTTCTGGGTGGCGGATGCCATGGGGAAGCTCGTCTGCTTCTGTGGTAGTGGTCTGGTCAGGTCGTTGGTGCGCTGCGCGCATGCGGCGTGTGTGCGAGAGCGGGTCTCATCTCGGAGTCCGCCCGCCGCGCCGCGCCGCGCGGCGCGGTGCGATCGTCGTATCTGTCTGCCAATGAGGCGGCGCCCCCGGATCGCCCGGGGCGCCGCGCTGGGTGCTACTCGATGATCTCGGTGACCACGCCCGAGCCGACCGTGCGGCCGCCCTCGCGGATCGCGAACCGCAGGCCCTGGTCCATGGCGATCGGCTGGATCAGCTCGATCTCCATCTGGACGTTGTCGCCGGGCATGACCATCTCGACGCCCTCGGGCAGCTTGGCCACGCCGGTGACGTCGGTGGTGCGGAAGTAGAACTGCGGCCGGTAGCCCGGTGAAGAACGGCGTGTGGCGGCCACCCTCCTCCTTCTTGAGCACGTAGACCTCGGACTTGAACTTGGTGTGCGGCGTGATCGAGCCCGGCTTGCAGAGCACCTGCCCGCGCTCGATCTCCTCGCGCTTGGTGCCGCGCAGCAGGCAGCCGACGTTGTCGCCGGCCCGGCCCTGGTCGAGGATCTTGCGGAACATCTCGACGCCGGTGACCACCGTCGTGGTCGGTGTCGTGGACGCCGACGATCTCGACGGTGTCGCCGGTCTTGACGATGCCCTGCTCGATGCGCCCGGTCGCGACGGTGCCGCGGCCGGTGATCGAGAAGACGTCCTCGACGGGCATCAGGAACGGCTTGTCGAGCTCGCGCACGGGCTCGGGGATGTAGTTGTCGAGCGCGTCGGCGAGGTCGAGGATCTTCTGCTTGTAGGCCTCGTCGCCTTCCAGCGCCTTCAGCGCCGAGCCGATGACGAACGGGATGTCGTCGCCGGGGAAGTCGTACTCGGAGAGCAGCTCGCGGACCTCGACCTCGACCAGCTCGAGCAGCTCCTCGTCGTCGACCATGTCGGCCTTGTTGAGGAACACGACGATGTAGGGGACGCCGACCTGGCGGGCGAGCAGGATGTGCTCGCGCGTCTGGGGCATCGGGCCGTCGGCGGCGGAGACGACGAGGATCGCGCCGTCCATCTGCGCGGCGCCGGTGATCATGTTCTTGACGTAGTCGGCGTGCCCGGGGCAGTCGACGTGCGCGTAGTGGCGGTTGTCGGTCTGGTACTCGACGTGCGAGGTGGCGATCGTGATCCCGCGCTCCTTCTCCTCGGGAGCGTTGTCGATCTCCTCGAAGCTCCGGGCCTCGGCGCCCCCCTTCTCCGCCAGCACGTGGTGATGGCAGCGGTCAGCGTCGTCTTGCCGTGGTCGATGTGACCGATGGTGCCGACGTTGACGTGCGGCTTGTCGCGCTCGAACTTCTGCTTGGCCACTTTGTGTTGCTCCTGTATCGACTTGTGTGTCCGCCGCCTGTGGGGCGAACCCGGGAAATCTATCTAAATGGGGACTGTCGTGACTTCTCGTGACCTGCGTCGCGCTGATGGTCGCTCCCGGGCCAGCCCGCGACCTCTAGGCGGGACCGGCTCCCCCGTGCGCTGCTCGATGATCTTCTCGGCGATGTTCGGCGGGACCTCCTCGTAGGCTCGAACTGCATCGTGTAGGTGGCGCGTCCCTGCGTGTTGGAGCGCAGGTCGGTGGCGTACCCGAACATCTCCGAGAGCGGCACCCTGCGCGGTGACGGCCAGCGCGTTGCCGCGCCGCTCCTGACCCTCGATGCGCCCGCGCCGGCGCGAGAGGTCGCCGATCACGTCGCCGAGGAACTCCTCGGGCGTGACGACCTCGACCGCGAAGATCGGCTCGAGCAGCACCGGCTTGGCGCGCCGGGCGGCCTCCTTGAAGGCGAGCGAGCCGGCGACCTTGAAGGCGATCTCCGAGGAGTCGATGTCGTGGTACTTGCCGTCCACGAGCGTGACGCGCACGTCCACCATCGGGTAGCCGGCCTTGCACGCCGTTCTCCAGCGCCTCCTCGACGCCCTTCTCGACGGCGGGGATGAACTCGCGAGGGAATCGACCCGCCCTTGATCTTGTTGACGAAGTCGAAGCCCTCGCCGGGGGCGGGCTCGAGGTCGATGTAGACCACCCCGTACTGGCCCGAGCCGCCGGTCTGGCGCACGAACTTGCCTTCGACCTTCCGCGCGGTGCCGCGCACGGTCTCGCGGTAGGAGACCTGCGGGCGCCCGACGTTGGCCTCGACGCCGAACTCGCGCTTCATGCGGTCGACGAGCACCTCGAGGTGCAGCTCGCCCATGCCGGAGATCTCGGTCTGGCCGGTCTCCTCGTTGGTCCGCACCTGGAAGGTCGGGTCCTCCTCGGCGAGGCGCCCGAGCGCGACCGACATCTTCTCCTGGTCGACCTTCGTCTTGGGCTCGACCGCGACCTTGATGACGGGCTCGGGGAACACGATCGTCTCGAGGCTGGATCGGGGCGTCGGGGGCGGCGAGCGTGTCGCCGGTCATGACCTGCTTGATCCCGACCGCCGCGGCGATGTCGCCGGCGTAGACCTCGGAGACCTCCTCGCGGTCGTTGGCGTGCATCATCAGGATGCGCCCGATGCGCTCGGTGCGCCCGCTGTTGACGTTGAGCACGCGCGACCCGGACTCGAGGCGCCCGGAGTAGACGCGGAAGTAGGTGAGCTTGCCGACGTAGGGGTCGGCCATGATCTTGAAGGCGAGCGCGGCGAACGGCTCGGAGTCATCGGCCGCGCGCGCGACCTCGCGCTCGCCCTCCTCGCCCTTGACCGGCTCGGTGCCGGTCATCGGCGGCACGTCCAGCGGCGAGGGCAGGTAGTCGATGACGGCGTCCAGCAGCGGCTGCACGCCCTTGTTCTTGAACGAGGAGCCGCACAGCACGGGCGTCAGCTCGATCGCGAGCGTCGCCTTGCGGATCGCCTGCTTGAGGCGCTCCTCGGGGATCTCGGCCTCCTCGAGGATCAGCTCGAGCAGCCCGTCGTCGTAGTGGGAGACCTCCTCCAGCAGGTGCTCGCGCGCGGCGGCGGCCGCTTCGGCGAGCTGCGGCGGGGATCTCGATGATCGTCCTGCTCCTTGCCGAGCTCGTCCCTGTAGACGATCGCCTTCATCGCCACGAGGTCGACCACGCCTTCGAAGTCCGCCCTCGGCGCCGATCGGCAGCTGGATCGGCACGGGATGGGCGCCGAGGCGGTCGATCATCGTCTGCACGCCGCGCTCGAAGTCGGCGCCGATGCGATCCATCTTGTTGATGTAGGCGATCCGCGGGACGTGGTACTTGTCGGCCTGGCGCCACACGGTCTCCGACTGGGGCTCCACGCCGGCGACCGGAGTCGAACAGCGCGATCGCGCCGTCGAGCACGCGCAGCGAGCGCTCGACCTCGACGGTGAAGTCGACGTGCCCGGGGGTGTCGATGATGTTGATCCGGTGGCCCTTCCACTCGCACGGTGGTGGCGGCGGAGGTGATCGTGATGCCGCGCTCCTGCTCCTGTTCCATCCAGTCCATCGTGGCGGCGCCCTCGTGGACCTCGCCCATCTTGTAGGTGCGCCCGGTGTAGTAGAGGATGCGCTCGGTCGTCGTGGTCTTACCCGCGTCGATGTGGGCCATGATCCCGATGTTGCGGGTGTTCTGGAGGGTGAACTTGCGTGGCATGGCTGTGAGTGGTGGGGAGCGGTGTTCGGGTTTGGGTCAGGGCTTGGGTCAGGGCAAAAAAATTGGGCCCCCTGGGCCCACGCGCGCTGCTGGTGTGAGGCCGGTTCGCGTCGCTATGTGCTCAGGGTCTTCATGTTGGGTCGCGCCCCGCGGTCGGCACTGCTCGCACAACTAAGCCGTCCGCCGAGCGGAGGCCGACTATAGCAGGCTTCGGCGAGCGGTCGAGCGCTGCAACGGCCCGTCCGCGGCCTCCAGGCCCTTACGCGCCGAGCGGCTCGACGCCCGCCCCGGGACCGGCCGCGACGTGG
Source organism: uncultured Solirubrobacterales bacterium (assembly GCA_963813765.1). Taxonomy (GTDB): domain Bacteria; phylum Actinomycetota; class Thermoleophilia; order Solirubrobacterales; family Solirubrobacteraceae; genus Palsa-744. Next base: position 94,870 of record CAWFAB010000004.1, on the reverse strand, counting down.
CCGGCGTCCGGGGCGCCGCGGCCGGAGGCCCTGGTCGAACGCTCGGCGCGCAGCAGCATCAGGCAGGGGATCAGCGACAGCGCGGCGATCCCGAGCGCCCACCAGTAGGCGGTGTCAAACGCGCTCGCCTGTGCGGCCGGAGTGGCGGCGTGCGCGCCCGCGCGCTGCAGCACAACCGCCACTACCGCCGTGCCGATCGCGCCGCCGGTGCGCTGCAGCGCGTTGATCTGCGGGGTCGCGTCGGAGATCTGCTCGGGGCGCATCGCCCCGAAGGCGGCGGTCATCGCGGGCATGAAGCACAGCCCGATGCTGAGGCCGCGCACCACGAGCACCAGCGAGATCAGGAGGATCGAGGTGCTCGCGCCGATGAACGCGAGGGGGATCGTGCTCAGGCACAGCACGGAGACTCCCCCCAGCGCCACGCGGCCGCCGCCGAAGCGCTGCGTGAGGCGGCTCGCGAGCGGCATCGCGATCAGCGCCCCGATCCCCTGGGGGCCGGTGAGCAGACCGGTCTCGATGATGCTCGCGCCGCGCACCACCTGGTAGTAGAGCGGCACCAGGATCATCGCTCCGAACAGCGCCGCCCCCAGGCCGAAGTTGGTGAACGCGGCCCCCGCGAACACGCGGTTCGCGTACATCCGGATGTCCAGCAGCGGGCGCTCCACGCGCAGCGCGTGCACGCAGAACAGCGCCGTCAGCGCGAGCCCCGCGAAGAACGGCAGGAGCACCCTGCCGGAGCCAAGGGCGGCGCCCGAGCCGAGCTCGCTGACGCCGTACACGATCGCCGCCGACCCCGCGGGCAGCAGCGCCAGGCCCAGCAGGTCCAGGCGGCCGGCCTCGCCGGAGTCGGTGTGGGGCACCAGGCGCCAGCCGAAGACGAACGCGATCACGCCGATCGGGACGTTCACGAAGAAGATCCACGACCAGTGCAGGTTCTGCAGGATCAGGCCGCCCACCACGGGCCCCAGGATCGGGGCGATCATCGCGGGCATCGTGACGACTCCCATCACCCTCCCCATCCGCAGGGGGCCGGCGACCTGGGCCATGATCATCATCGCCACCGGCATGATCATCCCGCCGCCCGCGCCCTGCATCACGCGAAACACCACCAGCGAGGCGGTGCTGCTCGCCAGTCCGCAGAGCGCGGAGCCCGCGGTGAACAGGACCAGCGAGGTCATGTAGACCCGCCGGGCCCCGAAGCGCCGCGCCGCCCAGCCCGTCACCGGGATCACCGCCGCGAGCGCGAGCAGGTAGCCGGTGATCACCCACTGCACCTGGGAGAGCGGGCTGTGCAGGTCGTGACCGAGGGTGCGCAGCGCGACGTTCACGATCGTCGTGTCGAGGATCGACATCATCATCCCCAGGATCACCACGCCCGAGATCACCCACACGTGCCGCTCGATGCGGGCGGAGGCGGGCTGGTTGGGCTGATCGGCGCTGTACGAAGACATTTGAGTACGCAATCGTTAGGAAGAACGATTTGTCAAGGGCGCCGCGAAAAACCGCTCGCGCTGGACGCCCGGGCCCGACGAGACACGCCTCCGCTCAGCGTAGCGCGACCCATCCCGGTCCCGGAGGGACCTCATCCAAAAAAATACTCCGCTCTCTTCTCTCTGGGGGCTTCAGCCGTGAGCGGGCCGAGGACCAAGCAAGACAAGACCGCAGGGAGCGAAGTGCAAAAAAATACTCCGCTCTCTGGGGGCTTCAGCCGTGAGCGGGCCGAGGACCAAGCAAGACAAGGACGCAGGGAGCGAAGTGTGCTGTGCACACGAGCGACCGAGGACGCAGACCGATCGGCGATCAGATGCGCTCGCCTGATCGGCCAGCGCCGGTCCTCGGCCCGCTCACCAGCGGTAGTGCGCGAAGGCCTTGTTGGCCTGCGCCATGCGGTAGATGTCGTCCTTGCGCTTGTACGCCCCGCCCTGCTGGGACTGCGCGTCGAGCAGCTCGTTCGCGAGGCGCTGCGCCATCGTCTTCTCGCGGCGCCCGCGCGCGAACTCCACCAGCCAGCGCACCGCCAGGGTGCGCGCGCGGCGAGCGGGAACCTCGACCGGGACCTGGTAGGTCGCACCCCCCACACGGCGCGAGCGGACCTCGAGGCTCGGCGTGAGCGCCTTGATCGACGCCTCCAGCGTCTCGATCGGGTCTTTCTCGCTGCGCTCACCCAGCAGCGCCAGCGCGTCGTACACGATCCGCTCCGCCACCGACTTCTTGCCGTCCAGCATCACCTTGTTGATGACCTGCTGCACCAGCTTCGAGCGGTGGACCGGGTCCGGCTCCACCGGACGCACATGGGCGGCTGCGCGGCGAGGCATCAGCAGGGTGGGTGGGGGTCCATTTGAGCGGGGCGCAGCGACGGGCGAACCCCTGGGCTGAAGCGGTTGAGAGTCACTACTTTTTCTTCACGCCGTACTGCGAGCGCGCCTTCTTGCGATCGTTCACGCCCGCTGCGTCGAGCGTGCCCCGCACCACCTTGTAGCGCACGCCCGGGAGGTCCTTCACGCGCCCCCCCCGCACCAGCACCACCGAGTGCTCCTGCAGGTTGTGGCCCTCCCCGGGGATGTACGCCGTCACTTCGATCGACCCCGAGATCCGCACGCGCGCCACCTTCCGCAGGGCGGAGTTCGGCTTCTTCGGGGTGGTCGTGTACACGCGCGTGCACACCCCGCGCCGCTGGGGGGCGGCGACCTTCTTCTTGCGGCCCTTCCCCGACTTCAGGCCCGGGGTGGCCAGCTTCTTCTTCGGGGCCTCGCGGCCCTTGCGCACAAGCTGAGAGGTGGTCGGCATCCGGTCGGGGATAGTAGCAGCGGGAGCGCTCTCGCCGGAGTCGGCCGCTCTCAGGTCTATCGAGAGGGCTCTACGCAGTTGAGGAGGCCACGCCCGCGACCGATCGGCGATCGGCCAGCACCGGGGCGGGCATCAGCGCCGCCGCCACCACCACCAGCACGAACGCCAGCGACTGGAACACGATTCCCACCGCGCTCCCCGCCATCGGGTCGCCAAAGACCACGATCCCCCCCGCGATCCCCGCGATGTTCGCGGCGGTGCCCGTCACCGCGATCACCGGCACCGCCTCTCCATCCTGCAGACCCCGCGCGGAGGCGTAGAAGGCCACGATCGACGCCGCCGCCGCCACCGCCAGCCACGGGCTCAGCAGCAAACCGAGCAGGCCATGCGCGCCGACGATCCCCGTGAGCGCCTTGATCGCGGTGTCCGACACGCCGAACAGGATCCCCGCCGCGGCGCCCAGCATCACGCCGTGGTGCTCCATGCGGCCACCCATGCGCGGGCCCATGATCAAGAGGCCCCCCAGGCCGAACAGGCCAGCCTCGAAGGAGATCATCGCCGCGTCCGAGAAGCGCGAGTCCGCCCCATGCATCGCCGGCAGCGTGAGCCCCAGCAGCACCAGGCCCCCCGCCATCAACCACAGCCCCGCCCACTGCCGGGGGCCCACCTTGAAGCCGAACATTCTGTCCGCCATCACCGCGATCAGCACCACGCCTCCCGCCAGCGCCACCTGCACGACCGACATCGGCGCCAACGTCAGCGCCCCCACGTGCAGCGCCCATGAGGCCGCCGCCACGATCATCCCCAGCGTGAACCACTTCGAGGAGTACAGCGCCCGCACCGAGCGCAGCGGATGGCGCACCGTCACCGCCCGCACCTCGTTGGCCCCCCGGTACTTGTAGAAGAAGCCCAGGTTCGCCACGAATGCGCAGGCGAGCGACAGCAGTATGCCTAGATCGAGAGTCATAAATGCGGTGGGAGCAGGTTCATCGTGCGCAGGTCCATCGGCAGGGGCCAGTGGATGCTTTACTGCGCCCGATCGATCCGAGCAGATTAGCCGTAGGAACCTCTGTGGGAGCTAAAGAGGGCAAGCCTCTGTTGATGGTCGACATCGACGGGGTCCTGTCGCTGTTCGGCTTTCCCCCGCACGCACCGCCAGAGGGGTCGCTGCACTTCGTCGAAGGCATACCCCACTTCCTTTCGGCCACCGCCGCCCGCCACCTGCTCGCGCTTGTCTCTCTCTTCGAGCTCGTCTGGTGCAGCGGCTGGGAGGAGAAGGCCGACGAGCACCTCCCCCACCTCCTCGGCCTCCCCCGCGGCCTCCCCCATCTGAGCTTCGAGCGCCGGGCGCCCGCGGGCGGGGCCGCCGCCGGCAAATCGCTTCACGGGCACTGGAAGCTCGCCGCGATCGACGCCTACGCCGGTGCGCGCCCACTCGCGTGGATCGACGACTGCATCGACACCGCCTGCCACGCCTGGGCCCAGGCGCGCGGGGTCCCCACACTGCTCGTGCAGACCTCCCCCGAGCTGGGCCTCACCGAGCGGGCGGCCGCGCAGCTTCAGAGATGGGCGCGGGCGCTGTAAGCAACCCCGGCGCTACTTCTCGCTCGGCTCCTCCACCTCGACCGGCTCCTCGGGCACTTCGAGCTCGGCGAGTTCCTCGACGAAGCCGGGGTCCGCGTCGCCCGCGCCGATCTTCTCCAGCGAGGCGAGGTCCGCGTCGAACTCCTGGCCGTAGCCGCCGCCCAGGGGGTCGCCGCTGTGCAGACCGAGCTCCGCCGCGATCTCCTCCTGGTCGAGCAGACCCACCTCGTCGATCGCGCGCGGAAGCGGTTCGGCCGGCTCGATCTCGATCCGCCGGTAGCGCTTCAGGCCCGTCGCCGCGGGGATCAGCTTGCCGATGATCACGTTCTCCTTGAGGCCGTTGAGGCGATCGACCTTGCCCTCGAGGGCCGCGTCGGTGAGAACCTTCGTGGTCTCCTGGAAGGAGGCCGCCGAGAGGAAGGAGTCGGTGTTCAACGAGGCCTTCGTGATGCCCAGGATGATGTCCTCGAACTGCGCCGTCTCGCCGCCGCCGGCCTCCATCGCGTTGTTGACCCGCGCGAATTCGAAGCGGTCCACGAACTGGCCCGGCAGGTAGTCGGTGTCGCCCTTCTGGTCGACCCGCACCTTCTTGAGCATCTGGCGCACGATCAGCTCGATGTGCTTGTCGTTGATGTCCACGCCCTGGGACTTGTAGACCTCCTGCACCTCGTTGACCAGATAGCGCTCGGTCTCGGTGCGTCCCCGCAGTTTGAGCAGGTCGTGCGGGTACAGCGAGCCCTCGTTGAGCTGCTTGCCCGCCGCGATCTGCTCGCCCGAACGCACGAACAGGCGCGTGCGTCGCGGGAAGGCGTGGCGGTGCTCCTCGCCGGCCGCGTCGGTGATGACGACGGTGAGCGCCTTCTCGGACTCCTCGATCGACACCGTCCCGTCCTGCTCGGCGATCTGCGCGAGGCCCTTCGGCTTGCGCGCCTCGAAGAGCTCCACCACGCGCGGCAGGCCGTGGGTGATGTCCGCACCGGCGACCCCCCCGGTGTGGAATGTACGCATCGTCAGCTGGGTGCCCGGCTCGCCGATCGACTGCGCCGCGATGATCCCCACCGCGTCCCCGATCTGGGCCAGCTGGCCGGTCGCCATCGCCCGCCCGTAGCACGCCTGGCACACCCCGCTCTGCGCCTCGCACTTGAGCACCGAGCGCACCGGCACCGCAATGTGCGAGCCACGATCGTGGTCGTCCTGGTTGGCCTTCACGATCTCCGCGAACTCGGGACGCCCGATTTCGACGCCCCGCTCGACGAGCACGCGGCCGCGCTTGGTCGTGATCTCCAGCGCAGCGAAGCGACCCACGAGGTCGTCGTTGGGGTCCCCCCCCTCCTTGAAGACCGCCATCTCGATGTACTCCTCCGTGCCGCAGTCCGGCTCGCGGATGATCACATCCTGAGCGACGTCCACCAGGCGGCGTGTCAGATAGCCCGAGTCCGCGGTGCGCAGCGCGGTGTCGGCGAGCCCCTTTCGCGCCCCGTGGGTGGAGATGAAGTACTCCAGCACCGACAGGCCCTCCATGAAGTTGGCCTTGATCGGGCGCTCGATGATCTCCCCCTTCGGATTGGCCATCAGGCCGCGCATCCCCGCGAGCTGGCGGATCTGCTTGAACGAGCCGCGCGCCCCGGAGTTGGCCATCATGAAGATCGGGTTCAGCGTGTCGAGGTTCGCGATCATCGCGTCCGCGACCTCGTCGGTGGCGGCGTTCCACTTCTCCACCACCGCCTCGTGGCGCTCCTCCTGGGTGATCAGGCCCATGTCGTACTGGTCGGAGATCTCCGCCACCAGGTGCTCGTACTTCTGCAGGATCTCCGCCTTCTCCGGGGGGATCACCACGTCGTTCTTGGAGATCGTGATGCCCGCCTGGGTGGAGTACTTGAAGCCGAGATCCTTGAAGGCGTCGAGTACCAGCGAGATCGTGGTGGCGCCGTAGGTCTGCACGAGCGCATCGATCAGGCGGGTGGTGTCACGCTTCTTCATCGACTGGTTCACGAACGCGTACTTCGAGGCGTCGAACTCCTTCCCCAGCGCCTCCGCGAGCGCGCGCTCGATGCGGTCGTTGTAGATGATCCGCCCCACCGTGGTGAGCACGTGGCCGCCCTCGCGCCCGAACGGTCGAAACTCGGCGACGTCGTGCAGTTTGACCACGCCCGCCTCGTAGGAGAGCTCGGACTCCTGCGCGGTGCGGAAGACGTGCGGGCGCTGCTCGCTCTTCGGCCAGCTGCCGCCGGCCAGGAGCTCCTGCTTGGCCGCCAGCTCCTCCGCCTCGAGACCATATGTCAGGTAGTAGGCGCCCAGGATCATGTCCTGCGTGGGCGTCGCCAGCGGCGCCCCGTGGGCCGGGGAGAGGATGTTGTTGGAGGAGAGCATCAGGATCCGCGCCTCCGCCTGCGCCTCCGCGGAGAGGGGGAGGTGCACGGCCATCTGGTCGCCGTCGAAGTCGGCGTTGAAGGCGTGACACACCAGCGGGTGCACCTGGATCGCCTTGCCCTCCACGAGCAGCGGTTCGAACGCCTGGATCCCCAGGCGGTGCAGCGTGGGAGCACGGTTGAGCAGTACCGGGTGCTCGTGGATGACCTCCTCGAGCACGTCCCACACCTCGCCGATCATCGAGTCCACCATCTTCTTCGCGGCCTTGATGTTCTGCGCGGACTTGCGCTCCACGAGGCGGGCCATGATGAACGGCTTGAAGAGCTCCAGCGCCATGATCTTCGGCAGCCCGCACTGGTGCAGCTTCAGGTAGGGGCCCGCGACGATCACCGACCGCCCGGAGTAGTCCACGCGCTTGCCCAGCAGGTTCTGGCGGAAGCGTCCCTGCTTGCCCTTGAGCATGTCGCTCAGAGACTTCAGCGGGCGGTTGCCCGGGCCCGTCACGGGACGCCCGCGGCGGCCGTTGTCGAACAGCGCGTCCACCGCCTCCTGGAGCATCCGCTTCTCGTTGTTGACGATGATCTCCGGTGCGCCCAGGTCGAGCAGCCGCTTGAGGCGGTTGTTGCGGTTGATCACGCGCCGGTAGAGGTCGTTTAGGTCCGAGGTCGCGAAGCGCCCGCCGTCGAGCTGCACCATCGGGCGCAGCTCCGGGGGTATCACGGGGACCGCGTCGAGCACCATCTGTTCTGGCTTGTTGCCCGACTGGATGAACGCGCTGACCACCTTCAGACGCTTGACCGCGCGCGCCTGCTTCTGGCCTTTGGCGGTCTTCACCTGATCCTCGAGCTCCACTCTTTCGGCCTCCAGATCGACCTGCTGGAGCAGGTCGCGCACCGCCTCCGCGCCCATCCCGCCGCGGAAGTACTCGCCGAAGCCGTAGGGCGAGCCGAAGCGCTCCTTGAGCTCGCGGAAGGTCGTCTCGTCGTGCTCGATCTGCTTGGGTTCCATCGTCTTGAAGAGCTCCCACACCTGACGCATGCGCTCGGCGGCGTCCTCGATGTAGGCCTCGGTGTCGGCGATGTCCGCGTCGAAGGCCTTGCGCAGCTCCTTGAGCAGCTTCTCGCGCTCCTCGTCGGAGAGCTTTGAGAGGTTGATGTCCAGCGAGTCCGCCCACAGATGATCTTCGTCGGAGAAGCCCGTCTGCTTACCGCTCTGCAGGTACTTCTCGCGACGCACCAGCGACTCGCGCAGCTCCAGCACCCGCTCCTCGCGCTCGGCGGCGTAGGAGTCGAGCACCTTGTTCACCTCCTTCTCGAGCGAGTCGAGATCCTTCGCGCGCGCCTCATCGTCCACCCAGGTGACGATCGAGGCCGCGAAGTACAGGACCTTCTCGAGCTCCTTGGGAGCCATGTCGAGCAGGTAGCCGATGCGGCTGGGCACGCCCTTGAAGAACCAGATGTGGCTCACCGGCGCCGCCAGGTCGACGTGCCCCATGCGCTCGCGGCGGACCTTCGAGCGGGTGACCTCCACGCCGCAGCGCTCGCACACGATGCCCTTGTAGCGCACGCGCTTGTACTTGCCGCAGTAGCACTCCCAGTCCTTCGTGGGACCGAAGATGCGCTCGCAGAAGAGCCCGTCCTTCTCGGGCTTCAGCGTGCGGTAGTTGATCGTCTCGGGCTTGGTCACCTCGCCCGAACTCCAACCGCGAATCTGCTTGGAGGAGGCGAGGCCGATCTCGATGGCGTCGAAGTTATTGATGTCAATCATCTGTGGCGCTTTCGCTCGCGGGTGAAAGAAGGACGTTGGAGAATGGGGGTTGGGAGGCGTGCTGCTTCTGCGTACTGCGGTCGGGCCTGGCGGGCCGGCGTGGAGCCCGCCGGGTCCCCTACGTCTCGGTCTCCTCGACCAGGTCGGGCTCGAGCGCTCCATCGCCCAGGGCATCGAGGTCGAGCTCCTCGACTCCCCCAGCCAAGAGCTCCTCGACGCCGAGGTCGTCCTCGGCTCCCTCGAGCTCATCCCCGGCCTCGTGAACCTCTGCGACCTGGCCGTCGGGCTGCTCCGAGTTCTCGGCGACCTCGCCGGCGTCGGTGTCGTCCTCTCCCTCGACGGCCTCGTCGGCGGCGCCGGGCATGGGGGCGCGCACCCCGGTGAGGTCGATGCCGAGCTCCTCGGCGGCGCGCAGGAGGTCGTCGTCTTCGTCGCGCACCTCCGCGCGCTGACCCTCTTCGGAGACCACGTTGACGTCGAGCGCCAGCGATTTCATCTCCATCAGGAGCACCTTGAAGGACTCGGGGATCGAGGGCTCGGCGATGTTCTCGCCCTTGACGATCGCCTCATAGGCCTTCACGCGCCCCACGGTGTCGTCGGACTTGATCGTGAGCATCTCCTGCAGCGTGTAGGCGGCGCCGAACGCCTCCAGCGCCCACACCTCCATCTCGCCGAAACGCTGCCCGCCGAACTGCGCCTTGCCGCCCAGCGGCTGCTGGGTGACGAGCGAGTAGGGGCCGGTGGAGCGGGCGTGGATCTTGTCGTCGACGAGGTGCAGGAGCTTGAGGATGTACATGTAGCCCACCGTCACCTGCTCCTCGAACGGCTCGCCGCTGCGACCGTTGAAGAGCGTCATCTTGCCCGAGGCCTGCTCGCCGGGACGGCGGCTCTTGTCGACGTCCATGCGGATGCGGCCGGTGTGCTCGTCCTGCCACTTCACGAGCGCCTCATCGACGTCTTCGACGGTGGCGCCGTCGAAGACCGGCGTGGAGACGTACACGCGCGCAGGGTCCCCGTTCCTACGTTCGCCGCTGGCTTCGTGGTAGGCGTCGGTGCCGTCGTCGTACCAGCCCTGTGCGGCCACCCAGCCTAGATGGGTCTCGAGGATCTGGCCGACGTTCATGCGGCTCGGCACCCCGAGCGGGTTGAGGATCACGTCCACGGGGGTGCCGTCCTCGAGGAACGGCATGTCCTGCACGTCCACGATCTTGGAGATCACGCCCTTGTTGCCGTGGCGCCCCGCGAGCTTGTCGCCCTCGGAGATCTTGCGCTTCTTGGCGACGAACACCCGCACCAGGTCGTTGACGCCCGGCGGCAGGTCGTCGCCGGCGTCGCGGCTGAAGGTCTTCACGTCGATCACCACGCCGCCCTCGCCGTGGGGCACCTTCAGCGAGGTGTCGCGCACCTCGCGCGCCTTCTCCTTGAAGATCGCGCGGATCAGCTTCTCCTCGGCGGTCAGCTCGGTCTCGCCCTTGGGCGTGACCTTGCCGACGAGCAGGTCGCCGGACTGGACCTCGGCGCCGACGCGCACGATGCCGCGGTCGTCGAGGTTGCGCAGCGACTCCTCGGAGCGGTTGGGGATGTCGCGGGTGATCTCCTCCTCGCCGAGCTTCGTGGTGCGGGCGTCGATCTCGTACTCCTCGATGTGGATCGAGGTGAGCTCGTCGTCCTGCACGAGGCGCTTGGAGAGGATGATCGCGTCCTCGAAGTTGTAGCCCTCCCAGGACATGAAGGCGACCATCAGGTTCTTGCCCAGCGCCATCTCGCCGCGGTCGGTGGAGGAGCCGTCGGCGAGCACCTCGCCGGCCTTGACCTTCTGACCAGTCGCCACGCGCGGCTTGTGGTGGATCAGGGTGCCCTGGTTGGAGCGCATGAACTTCTGCAGCTCGTACTCGTCCTTCTTGCCGTCGCTGGTCTCCACCACGATCTGGTTGGCATCGATGAACTCGACGGTCCCCGCATTGCGGGCCAGCAGCACATCCCCGGTGTCCAAGGCGGCGCGGCGCTCCATCCCGGTCCCAACCAGCGGCGCGTCGGCCTTCAGCAGGGGCACGGCCTGGCGCTGCATGTTGGAGCCCATCAGCGCGCGGTTGGCGTCGTCGTGCTCCAGGAAGGGGATCATCGCGGTCGCGACCGACCAGATCTGCTCGGGGGAGACGTCCACGAGGTCCACGTCCTTGGGCCCCACCGTCACGTACTGGCCGGCCTGGGTGCGGCAGAGGATCTCGGCGCCCCTGAGCTTGCCGGTCTTCGAGTCGACCGGGGTGTTGGCCTGGGCGATCAGCTGATCCTCCTCCTGGTTGGCGTCGAGGTGGACGATCTCCTCGCTGAGGACGCCGTTCTTGACCACGCGGTAGGGGGTCGTGACGAAGCCGTGCTCGGAGACCTCCGCGAAGGAGGAGAGCGAGCCGATCAGGCCGATGTTCGGTCCCTCGGGGGTCTCGATCGGGCACATGCGCCCGTAGTGGGTGGGGTGCACGTCGCGCACCTCGATCGGCGCGCGCTCGCGAGTCAGACCGCCCGCGCCCAGCGCGGAGAGCCGACGGCGGTGGGTGAGCCCGGCCAGCGAGTTGGTCTGATCCATGAACTGGGAGAGCTGGGAGGAGCCGAAGAACTCCTTCAGCGCGGCCACGACCGGGCGGATGTTGATGATCGTCTGGGGGGTGATCGTGTCGGCGTCCTCGGTGGTGAGGCGCTCGCGCACGACGCGCTCCATGCGGTACAGACCGATGCGGAACGCCTCCTGGATCAGCTCCCCGACGGTGCGCAGACGGCGGTTGCCGAAGTGCTCGTACTCGTCGAGATGGTCGGCGACGGGCTCGCGCGGCATGGAGAGCGCCTCGGCCGCGTAGTCCTTGATCTCGACCTCCGGGTGCTCGGGCAGGCCGAGGCGCTTGGGGAGCAGCACGAGCTCCTTGACGAGCGCGAGGATGTCGTCGTGGGTGAGGGTGCGGGTGTCGATGTCGATGTCGAGACCGAGGCGCGAGTTGAGCTTGTAGCGGCCCACGCGCGTGAGGTCGTAGCGCTTGGGGTCGAAGAACAGCTGGTTGAGCAGCGCCTTGGCGTTCTCCACGCTGGGCGGCTCGCCGGGCCGCTGCTTCTTGAAGAGCTCGATCAGCGCGCCCTCTTCGGTGCGCGTGACCTCGGTGTCGGAGTCCAGCGTGTTGCGGATGTATAGAGAGTCGTCGAAGAGCCGCACGATCTCCTCGTCGGAGGCGTAGCCCATCGCACGCAGCAGCACCGTGACGGGCAGCTTGCGCTTGCGGTCGATGCGGACGTAGACCTTGCCCTTCTTGTCGATCTCGAGCTCCAGCCACGAGCCGCGGGCGGGCATGAGGTTGGCGATGAAGACCTGCTTCTCGCGATCCTTCGGCTCCATCAGGTAGGCCCCCGGGGAGCGCACGAGCTGGGTCACGACGACGCGCTCGGTGCCGTTGATCACGAACGTCCCGCGCTCGGTCATCCAGGGGAAGTCGCCCATGAAGACCGACTGCTCGCGGATCTCTCCCGTCTCGCGGTTGATGAAGGCGACCGTGACGGTCAGCGGGCGCGCGAAGGTCAGATCCTTCTCGCGGCACTGCGCGAGCGAGGCGACGGGCTCGTCGAAGGTGAGCTCGCCGAACTGGACGGCGAGGTTGCCGGTGTAGTCCTCGATCGGCGAGATGTCGTCGATCGTCTCCCGCAGTCCACCCTTCTGCGGGTCTGTGAGCCACTCGAAGGAGCGGCGCTGGATATCGATCAGGTTGGGGACGTCGCAGGACTTGTTCAGACGCGCGAACGTGCGGCGCGTCCGGAGAGCATCAGCAGCAGCCAAGAAAGACTCCTTCGAGGAGAGAGACGACACGACGAGTGCAGAACGACAAGGCGCAAGCGCGACCCATCAAGATAGCACAGGCCACCGCCGCCCTCAAGTGGGCAGCCAGCGCTCACGGACCCCGCCCCCTGAACACCGCGTATGTGGCGCGGTGTCGATGCCTCCGGGACGGCTGCGGCTATCGGCCAGCGGCCGCGATTCTACCGGAAAATCCGCCGATTTGTTAGGCGCGGGTAAAGACGCCCGCGCGGGCTACTGAAAAAGAGGGGCCCGGCTCGCCGGCCTTTGGCCGGCTGCGCCACCCTCTACGGAAAAAGAGGGGCCCGGCTCGCCGGCCTTCGGCCGGCTGCGCCACCCTCTACGGAAAAAGAGGGGCCCGGCTCGCCGGCCTTCGGCCGGCTGCGCCACCCTCTACGGAAAAAGAGGGGCCCGACCGAAGCCGGGAGACACGCGCCTCCGACCGAAGCGGGGAGACACTCGCCTTCGGCTCGCATCCCCCGTTCGGCCAGCGTCCCCGTTTCGGCCAGCCGGCCTTCGGCCGGCTGCGCCACCCTCTACTTCAGCTCCACCGAGGCGCCGGCCTCCGCGAGTTCCTGCTTGAGCTTGTCGGCCTCGTCCTTCTCGATGCCCTCCTTGACGGGCTTGGGGGCCTCGTCGACGAGCGCCTTGGCCTCCTTGAGACCGAGGCCGGTGGCGGCGCGCACAACCTTGATGACCTGGATCTTCTTGTCGCCGGCGCCGGTGAGGATGACGTCCACGGTGCTGGGGCCTTCCTCCTCGGCGGCTGCCTCGCCGCCGCCCGCGCCGCCCGCGGCGGCCACCGGCGCGGCGACGGCCGCGGCGGAGACGCCGAACTCCTCCTCGAGCGCCTTGATGCGCTCGGCGAGCTCGAGCACGGAGATGCCCTTGAGCTCGTCAATCCACTCCTGGGTGCTGGTTGCCATCTTTCAGTCCTCCTTGGGATTCGCCTCGGCGGTCTCGGCCTCGGCCGAGGCGTCCGCCTGGTTGTCGTCTGTCGCCGGCTCGGGGGCCGGCTCAGTCTGGTTCTCGGTGCCCGCCTCGGGAGCGGGCGCCTCGACCGGGGCCTCCTCGGCCGGAGCCTCTGCCTCGGGAGCGAGCGCCTCGACCGGGGCCTCCTCGGCCGGAGCCTCTGCCTCGGGAGCGGGCGCCTCGACCGGGGCCTCCTCGGCCGGAGCCTCTGCCTCGGGAGCGGGCGCCTCGACCGGGGCCTCCTCGGCCGGAGCCTCTGCCTCGGGGGCGGGCACGTCCGCTGGACTCTCCTCTGCGGGGGCCTCCAGGGCGGGCGGCTCGCCGGCGGGGATCTCCCCGGACTCCTTCTTCTCGCGGACCTGGCCGAGCGCGACGGCGAGGCCACCCACGAGGGCGCCGAGAGTGCGAACGAGTCCGGTGATAGGCGAGGCGACGACGCCGACGAGCTGTCGGTAGAGCACTTCGCGGGAGGGAAGGCGGGAGATCGCACGGAGCTGATCGGCGTCAAGGGCGGCGCCATCCATGAGGCCGCCCTTGAAGGGGAGCAGCTGGGTGAGGCGGGCGTAGTCGGCGATCGCCTTGGCGGCGAGCGCGGCGTCGCCGCGGACGAAGGTGAGCGCGGTGGGGCCCTGGAGCAGGGGCTTGAGATCCTCCGCGCCGGTTTGGTCGGCGGCGCGTTCGGTGAGGGAGTTCTTGACGACGCGAAAGGTGGCGTCGGCGTCGCGCAGCTTGGCGCGCAGCTCGGCGGCCTGGGGCACGGAGATGCCGCGGTAGTTGACGGCGAAGACCGCCTGGGACTGCTCGATGTCGGCGGCGATCTCGGCGATCGCCACGGCCTTCTGATCTCGGTTCATGGGGCTCCTGTCCCGGGCTTCTGCTGCTGGCCGGTCTTCGATCGGTCGAAGATCGGCGGCGGCGGCCGGGGGTCTTAGGTTGCCGTGATGGAGGGCGCTCAGGCGGCGACTGCCGCCGGGGTGGGCGCCTCCTCAACGATATCTCTTGTGCGGCTGGGGTCGACTTTCACGCCGGGGCCCATGGTGGAGGCGAGGGTGATGGTGCGCAGGTAGCGGCCTTTGGCGGCGGAGGGCTTCGCGCGGATCAGCTCTTCGATGACGGCGGCGTAGTTCTCGAGCAGCTTGCGCTCCTCGAAGCTCCTCTTGCCGATCACGAGGTGCACGATGGCGGTGCGGTCGGTGCGGTACTCGACCTTGCCGGCCTTGGACTCCGCGACGGCTTTGGCGACGTCCATGGTGACGGTGCCGACTTTGGGGTTGGGCATCTTGCCGGAGGGCCCGAGGATGCGCCCGAGGCGCCCGACGACGGACATGAGGTCGGGGGTGGCGATGGCGACGTCGAACTCGTCGAAGCCCTCCTCGATCTTTTTGGCGAGATCCTCCCCGCCGACGATGTCGGCGCCGGCCTGCTCGGCCTCGGTGGCCTTGGGCCCTTGAGCGAAGACGGCGATCTTGACGTCGCGGCCGAGGCCGTTTGGCAGGGCGATGGTGCCGCGCAGCTGCTCGTCGGCGTGGCGGACGTTGAGGCCGGTGCGGACGTGGACCTCGACGGACTCGTCGAATTTCGCGGCGGCGAGGCTCTTGACGAGGCCGATCGCCTCGAAGGGCTGGTACTCGCGCTCGCGATCAACACGGGCGCGGGCCTCGGCGTGGCGGCGGGAGTGGTGGGTGCTCATAGCGCTCCCTCTGCGTATACACAACGCCGACATGGACGCGCAGGGCAAGCTGGGCAAGGACGCAGTGAGCGAAGTGTGCTCTGCACACGAGCGATCGAGGACGCCGATCCAGCGCCGCCATGCGCGTTCATGCCTCCACCTCTACACCCATGGAGCGCGCTGTCCCGGCGATGATGCGGGAGGCGTGCTCGATGTCGTGGGCGTTGAGATCGGGGAGCTTGCGCTCGGCGATCTCGCGCAGCTGGGCCTGGGTGAGCTTGCCGACCTTCTTGCGGTGGGGCTCGCCGGAGCCCTTGTCGAGGCGCAGGGTCTGGCGGATCAGCACGGCGGCGGGGGGGGTCTTGGTGACGAACGTGAAGGAGCGGTCCTCGTAGACGGTGATGACCACGGGGATCACGGTCCCGGTTTCGCTCTGGGTCTGCGCGTTGAAGGCCTTGCAGAACTCCATGATGTTGATGCCGTGCTGGCCCAGCGCAGGGCCGACCGGCGGGGCGGGACTCGCCTGCCCGGCGTTGGCCTGCAGCTTGATCGTTGTGAGTACCTTCTTGGCCATATCCAGTCAGCTTATCTTGAGGAACGAGTCTGAGGCGGTCGAGGGTCAAGCGAGGCAAGGACGCAAGGAGCGAAATGTGCTCTGCACATGAGCGACTGAGGACGCAGCATCGCGCAGGCCATCGGCCACCTCAGATCTTTTTAACCTGGTCAAACCCTACCTCGACCGGGGTCTCGCGGCCGAAGATTGATACCAGCACCTTGAGCTTGGCGGCGTCGTCGTTGATCTCGGAGATCTCGCCGGAGAAGTCGGAGAGGGGCCCGGAGACGACCTTGACGGTCTCGCCGATCGCGAACTGGGCGCGGGTGCGGGGGGCGGTGGCGACCTCCTTGTGGAGGAGGCGGTCGACCTCGACCTGGGTGAGGGGGACGGGCTCCTGGGCGGCGCCGACGAAGCCGGTGACGCCGGGGGTGCCCTTGACGACCCCCCAGGAGTCCTCGTTGAGCTCCATGTTGACGAGCACGTAGCCTGGCATGGTGCGCTTCTCGACGGTGACTTTCTGGTTGTCCTTGTTCATCTCGGAGACGGACTCCGTGGGGACGACGACCTGGCGCACGGCGCGCTGCTGGCCGAGGGAGACGACGCGGTGCTCGAGATTGTGCTTGACCTTGTTCTCGTGACCGGAGTATGTGTTGACGACGTACCAGCGAAACATGGGATTCCTACGGTCGTTACATGGAAAATGGGGAGCATTTGTGCTGCAAGAGGAGCTGGGCTTCACTAGAGGATGAAGTTGACGATCTTCTGGGCGACCCAGTCGGCGGCGCCGAGATAGAGGCCGGCGATGGCGACGAAGCCGAGCACGACCGCGGTCGCCTGGGAGACCGCGGGGCGGTCGGGCCACTGCACGCGCTGGAGCTCGGCCCAGCTGGCGCGAAGGAAGGCGACAGCGCGTGCGGGGAGCGAGCGGCGGCGCTCACGCGGCTCGACCGCGCGCCCCGCGCCCTCGGCGGCGCCGCCGTCGCCGGTGGGTTCGAGAGCGAGGCCGTTGCCGCCGGCGCGTCCACCGCGGCCGCCGCTCCCGCCGGAGGCGGGGAGCAGCTCGGACGGCGCGCCGTTGCCGGTGGGCGCCCCGCCCTCGCTCTCGGCGCCGGGCGCCTCGGGGAGAGCCTCGGGGGGCGCGGGGACACCGTGAGCGCCGCGGACGAGAGCGGCGTCGAACTCGTCGACCTCGCCGGAGGCGTGCTCGAGCGCGCCGGGGAGGTCCGCACGGTGTAGCTCGGTGCTGGCCGATCTCCGATCGGTAGCGGCGGCGGCGCCCCGGGGGGCGCGTCGCTCGCGGCGCTGCTTTGCGCGTTTGCGGTCACGGGCCACGGCTGCGCTCCCGCGCTAGCGGGTCTCCCGGTGCCCGGTGTGCCGGCGGCACCAGCGGCAGTACTTGCGCAGGGTGATCCGGTCGGGGTTGTTGCGCTTGCTCTTGTTGGTCTGGTAGTTGCGATGCTTGCACTCCTCGCAAGCGAGGGTGACGGCGATTCGAACGTCTCCGCGGGCCATATCGTTTCCCTGCGTAGTCGTGTGCGGGTGGCAGCCCCAGGCGAAGAAAAACCCCGCCTGGCGCGAGGTCCAGGAAGTCTAGCGCGGATTGCGGGTCGGGGGCCTCTGGGAGGGCGGATCCGCGCGGGGGCCCCCGGCGCACGGCGGGGAGTCGCGGGGCGCTGTCTCTCATCCGCCGGGGTCTGCGCCATTCTTTACGCCCGTCTCGCACCCCTTCCCGCCGGCCACAAGGAGGCCCCCATGCACTGCCCGAGCCGATCCCGACCGCCGTCCACGACGAGAGCTTCGCGGGCGTCACGTACCACGTGCGCGGGGAGCTGGTCCCCGAGCTGCAGGTCGAGGTGGGCGGGGCGGCGGTGATGTTCGAGCACCACGTGCTGCTGTGGAAGGAGACGCGGGTGAACGTGGAGCTGAAGAAGCTCCCGGGGGCGGTGAAGCGCAAGATCGCGGGCCTGGAGTTCTTCGTGACGCGCACCTCGGGCGCGGGTCACATCGCGTTCTCGCGCGACTCGCCCGGGCAGTGCGTACCGATGCACCTGCGCCAGGGCGAGGGGCTGGATGTGCGCGAGCACCAGTTCATCGCGGCGACGGACAACCTGGACTACAGCTTCGAACGGATCAAGGGCGCGCAGAACATGCTGCTGGGGGGCTCGGGCTTCTTCATGGACAAGTTCCGCGCCACGAACGGCGACGCGCTGGTGTGGCTGCACGGCCACGGCAACGTCTTCCTCGTGCAGCTCGGCGAGGGGGAGCAGCTCGACGTGGAGGCGGGGGCGTGGCTGTACAAGGACCCGACGGTCAAGCTGGAGGCGGTGACGATGGGCCTGAAGACGGGGCTCATGGGCGGCGGGGGGAAGCTCACGTGGAACCGCTTCACCGGCCCGGGGCGCCTGGCGATCCAGACGATGTTCATCGCCCCGCTGGAGGGCGGGGAGACGTCGAACGCGCAGGCGGCGACCGCGGGCGGCATCGCGGGGGCGCTGATCGGGGGGCTCACGCGCGGGTAGCGATCTACTGGTACGCCGCGACCACCGCCACGATCGCGTAGATCGCGGCCAGCGCCCAGCCCTCGAAGGTGGCGGCCTCGCCGTCGCCGGTGACCTGCCACACCGCGATCGTCATCAGGCCGAGCGCGCCGATGTAGACGGGGGAGAGCGCGAAGGTGAGCTGGGTGGGCAGCGCGAGGGAGATCAGCACGAGCGCGGGGTAGAGGAACGCGGCGGTCTGGGCGACGGAGCTCTTGACCACCGCGATCGCGAGGTCGGACTTCCCGCGCGCGGCGAGCCCGATGCTCGCGACGTGCTCGACCGCGTTGCCGGCGATCGCCACGATCACGAGGCCCGCGAACGCGGTGGAGATGTGCAGCACCTCGATCGCGGGTCGCAGCGCGTTCACGAACCACTCCGAGACGAAACCCGCCCCCACCGCGGCGAGGACGAGCAGCGCCACCGCCGCGCGCAGGGAGATGCGGGGGGTCTGGTCAGCCTCGTCGCCCGGCGCCTCCGAGCGCAGGTAGGGGACCAGCCAGGTCCCGTACACCCCGAGCAGGCAGCACGCCCCAACGACCGAGATGGTGGTCACGTGTGCGCCCGCCTCGTTGCCCGAGCTCAGCGCGAGGCCGATCAGCACGATCAGGAAGACCGTGACCAGCAGCAGCGTGGTCGCGTCGTTGGGGAGGCGGCTCGAGAAGCGCATCACCCCGTCTGAGGCGTGGCGCGCCCCCGCCACGATCGCGAGTCCCAGCACCAGCAGGGCGTTCGCGAGCAGCGAGCCCACGAGCGCGGTCTGCGCCACCACGAGCTCCCCCGCTTTCAGCGCGAACACCACCACCAGCAGCTCGGGCAGGTTTCCGAGCGTCGCCTGCAGCACCCCGGTGGCCGCGGCCCCCACGTGCTCGCCGAGCTGCTCGGTCGCCAGCGACACCACCCACGCGAGTCCCGCCAGCGCGAGCGTCGCCACCGCGAAGCGCGGGACCGCCGCCCACGCCCCGTAGTTCGCGGCGCCCGCGAGCCCCGTCAGGACAGCCACCGTTCCCAGCAGCGCGCGCTCCAGTTTGGTCAGGCCTGCCATGGGGCCGGGCGAGCATAACCTGCGGGTGCATAGTGCGTATGACGGATACGCTCCAGCCATGCGACTCGCCACGTTCCTACCCCCCGGCTCCGGGGGCACACCCTCCGGCGACCTGGCCGGCGGGGGCCCCCCGCCCCGCGCGGGCGCCGTCCACGAGGGGCACGTGACGGCGTTCGCCGACGAGCGCGTGACGGTGCTCGACATCCTCGGAGACCCCGCGCCCGCGCAGGCCGCGGCGGCGCAGGGCGAGGGCCCCTCATGGGCGCTCGAGGAGGTCGCGCTGCTCGCGCCGGTGCCCACGCCGCGGGCGATCTTCGGGATCGGCCTGAACTACGCCGACCACATCGCCGAGACCGGCGGGGAGCGCCCGGAGCGCCCGCTGGTGTTCATGAAGCTCCCCTCCTCCGCCGCCCCTCCGGGCGCACCGGTGCGCTGCCCCGAGGTGGTGCGCCGCCTGGACTACGAGGGCGAGCTCGCGATCGTGATTGGCGCGGGCGGACGGGTCGCGGGGTACGCGGTGGCGGACGACGTGAGCGCCCGCGACCTCCAGGGCCGCGAGCCCCAGTGGACCCGCGCGAAGGGCGCAGACGGCTTCTGCCCCTACGGTCCGTGGGTCACCACGGCCGATGAGGTCCCCGACCCCCACAGCCTGCGCCTGCGCACGTGGGTCAACGGCGAGCTGCGCCAGGACTCGAACACATCGAACCTGATCTTCACCGTCCCCGAGCTCGTGGCCTTCATCGCCGAGACCTGCACGCTCTACCCCGGCGACCTGATCCTCACCGGCACCCCCTCCGGCGTCGGCCTCGCGCAGGACCCGCCCACCTTCCTCTCATCGGGGGACACGGTGCGCATCGAGATCGAGTGCCTCGGCGCGATCGAGCACGGGATCGCCTGAGTCGAGCGCCCGAGGAGCACCCTCCGGCAGGGGACGGCGCCAGCCGACGGGGACCTGCTGACGCCGCGGCTGGCGCTCCCACTCAGTGACGCACTCGCCTGAACGTGCCCTCAGTGGCTCTCGAGCACCCGGTCGATCATGCCGTACTCCAGCGCCTGCTGGGCGGTGAAGAAGCGGTCTCGCTCCATGTCCCTGCGGACTTCCTCCTGGGTGCGGCCCGTGTGCTCGGCGTAGATCTCATCGATCCGCTCGCGCACCTTCAGGATCTCCCGCGCGTGGATCTCGATGTCGGTGGACTGGCCTTCGAAGCCCGCGGAGGGCTGGTGGATCAGGATGCGGCTGTTAGGCAGGCACGCGCGCTTGCCCTTCGTGCCGCTCGCCAGCAGCAGCGAGCCCATCGACATCGCCACCCCCACGCACATCGTCGCGATGTCCGGCTTCACGAAGCGCATCGTGTCGTAGATCGCGAGGCCCGAGTAGATCGAGCCCCCCGGGCAGTTGATGTAGATCGAGATGTCCTTCTCCGGGTCCTCCGCCTCCAGGTGCAGGAGCTGCGCCACCACCAGGTTCGCCACCTGGTCTTCGATCGGGGTCCCCAGGAAGATGATCCGCTCGTTCAACAGCCGCGAGTAGATGTCGAATTCGCGCTCCCCCCGCGCCGTGCGCTCGATGACCATCGGGACCAGTGGCATCGCCCCACCCTAGCGGGCCGCCCCGCGGCACGCCGACTCCCGTCCGCCCCACACGTTGACCGTGCGCATCCCCCGCTCGCCGGCATTCTCATCTCCCGCGGGCCCGCGACCCGCAGAGCCGGGGCCTGCCGACATAATGCTGCGTACCCGCCGTGTTCCCCCTGAACCTACCGAACCTCCTCACCGTGCTGCGCATCATGCTGGTGCCCGTGCTCGTCGTGGCCCTCCTCGGCAACACCCCAGTGGGAGACATTCTCGCCGCAGTCGTGTTCGCGCTGGCCTCCCTCACGGACTTCGTCGATGGCTACCTCGCGCGCGCGAGGGACTCCATCACGACCTTCGGCAAGCTCATGGACCCGCTCGCGGACAAGCTCCTGATCATCGCCGCCCTCCTCTCCCTCGTCTCCCTCGGGCGCCTCGCGGCGTGGGTCGCGATGGTGATCATCGCCCGCGAGCTCGCCGTCACCGTGCTGCGCCTCGGGGCCACCCAGGCGGGAGTGGTGATCGCGGCGAGCACCTTCGGGAAGATCAAGACCTGCCTGCAGATCGCCGCTGTCCTCGCCGTGATCGCCGTGCACGGACAGCCCCTCTGGGTGTCCCTGCTGCTCTACCTCACCGTGCTCGTCACCGTGCTCTCGGGCCTCGACTACTTCTTCGGCATCCGCCGCCTCATGCAGTCCCAGACCGGCCGGTCAAGCTCCTGAGGAGCCGTCGCCCAGCCACTCCTCGAGCGTGGTCTGGTGCGGGGCGGGTACTCCGGAGCGGATCTCCCCGCGCAGCTCCGAGAGCAGCCCGTGGCGTTCCGCGACCACGTTGTGCCGGTGGATCGTCTCGAGGTTCTCCTGGCGCGCGGAGACGAAGGTCCCGTCGTCCAGCTCCGGGAAGGCCTCGACCACACCCGCGACCATCTCCCGCACGCAATCCTCCACGAAGCGCGGGCGGCGGTGGGCCTTCTCCACGACCTCCACCTCGTCGGAGCGCTTCATCAGCTCGTAGATCTCCGAGGACATCGAGCCCTCGACGATCTCCAGCAAAGTCTTCGCGTCGATCTCCACCTCCCGTCCCTCCAGGCAGCCGATCTGCAGGGTCCCGAGACCGCGCTGGTTGTGGGTCGCCACCGGCACCTGCGCCAGGATCCGCGCGATCTGCTCCGGCGAGAACCCCTCCTCATCAGCCAGCCGCTCCCGCGCCCGCCCCGCCACCAGCTCCTGGGCGCAGGGGCACGCCGTGATCCCCGTCGCCGCGACCCCCACCATGTGGCGCGTGCCCCCCTCCAGCGCGACCGCGCGGCCGTGGAGGGTGTAGATCTCCTGGGTAGAGACACCCGAGACCGGAGCCGGCTTGTGCTCGGGGTAGCGCGCCTGCACCGTCACCTCCGCCCGGGCCGCCCCCTGGCGGGTGCGCACCAGCTCCGCGATGTCCCGCGCGAGGGTCTCCGCGCGGAAGGGGGACTCCTCAAGGACCACCTCCCCGATCGCCTCGTTCACGACCTCCTCGAAGCGCGACATGTGCGCGCCCTTCTGGTCGTGGCTCAGGTCCACGAAGCACTCCAGGCGCGCGAAGAACAGCTCGTCGCGGATGCGCACCACCTTCTCCACCCCCGTGACCCCCACCCGCGAGAGGCCCACCGTTACGGTGGGTCTGCGGGCCTGCACGTCGTCCGCCGCCCGCGGGGTGAGCGAGTTCGATGTCACGCGCGTCGTGTGGTCGGCACCGCTCCTCAAGCCTAGTACACCCGTCCGCACGCACCCGGAGCCTCGGCCCCGCACGTCGGTCCACACACGCGAGAACTCACGCATGGAGGCATTGATATCTGGTATCAATCCGCGCATCACTTAGCATCGAAGCCGCAACGCAGGGGGGCACGTTGGGTTTAGGCAGCAGCAGCATCCGGAGGTAGGACAAAGCTGGTGGCACCGATCACCGAAGAGGTCGCTATGGAGGGGCAAGTACGCAGCTAGGGGAGGTCGCAGCGGGCCGCGCTCGTTGCGATGGGGAAGCTTATGGATCCTGGGGGTCCAGCGTGAGCGAGAAGGTTGCAGAGGTCGCAGGGTCGAGTCGCAGGGGTTTCGACGGCATCTTTGAGCCGAACGCCGCCGAGGTCGCGGTGGTCGAAATCGAGGAGCTCCAGCCCCTGATCGCGGAGGGCCAGGAACGAGGGTTCATCACCGTCGAGGCCCTCGCGGCGGCGCTGGAGGAGGCGGAGATCACCGCTGCGCAGGTCCACGATCTGCTCAGCTACCTCGAGGAGCACGGCATCGAGATCCTCGGTGAGCCCGCGCGGGAGCGCACGCAGGCCGAGCTCCGCGAGGAGCCCGAGGAGCGCCATCCGATCCCCCTGCACCCCGCCGATCCGGTGGAGGGTGCGGGCGAGGAGGAGGACGAGGCGGATGTGGAGCTCGAGCACGTCGCCGCGCTGCGCGCCCAGCTCGATGAGCTCCGCCCCGTCGAGCTCGACCTCGAGGGCGCCGAGCCGGGCCTGGACTCCCTGCGCCTGTACCTGCGCTCGATCGGGCGCGTGCCCCTGCTCAGCGCCGCCGAGGAGGTCTGCCTCGCCAAGCGCATCGAGCGCGGGGACGTGGCCGCCAAGCAACACATGGTGGAGGCCAACCTCCGCCTGGTGGTGTCGATCGCCAAGGGGTACATGGGTCGCGGCCTCACCTTCCTCGACCTCATCCAGGAGGGCTCCCTGGGGCTGATCCGCGCGGTCGAGAAGTTCGACTACCGCCGCGGCTTCAAGTTCTCCACGTACGCCACCTGGTGGATCCGCCAGGCCGTCACGCGCGCGATCGCCGACAAGGGGCGCACGATCCGCATCCCCGTGCACATGGCGGAAAAGCTCAACAAGGTCCTCCACTCAGAGCGCCGGCTGATCCAGCAGCTGGGGCGCGAGCCCACCCCCGCGGAGATCGCCGCGGAGCTCGAGTACTCGATCGGCGAGGTCCGCGAGGTCCTGCGCATGGCCCAGCAGCCGATCTCCCTGGAGAAGCCCGTGGGCGACGAGGAGGACTCCGCGCTGGCCGACTTCGTGGAGGACATCGCCGCCGAGTCCCCCTTCGAGACCGCCTCGGAGTCCCTGCGCCGCGAGAGCGTCGGGCGCGTGCTCGCCGTCCTGCCCCGCCGCGAGCGCGAGGTGCTCGAGATGCGCTACGGGATCACCGGGGGTCGCTCCCGCACCCTCGAGGAGGTCGGCCGCGCCTTCAACATCACCCGCGAGCGCGTCCGCCAGATCGAGAACCGCACGCTCAAGAAGCTCCAAACGCTGCCCGAGGCCCAGCTGCTGCGCGAGGCGTCCTGAGGCCTTCAGCATTCCGTCCTCCGCCGAACGTATGTTTGTGCGGTGCGCGGCATCTCACCTCGGCACCAAGGGAACATCGGCGGCTCTAGGCGGTCGCTATCATCGCCGTCCCCGGTGGGGTTCCCGAGCGGTCAAAGGGGAGGCGCTGTAAACGCCTTGGCTCTGCCTTCGCAGGTTCGAATCCTGCCCCCACCATTGCCCACCGACCTCCGCGCCGCAGCCTGAAGGTTTCTCATGCCCGATGAGCGTATTGACCCGCTGCAAGAGGAAGGCGCCCAGCGATTGATCGTCCTCCAGGTGCTGCGCGGCGACCACGATCTGCGCTGGTCGCGCCAGGAGCTCGAGCGCGAGCTACACGACGTGAGCCCGGTGGCGATCGGCGTAGCCCTCGAGCGTCTGCAGGCGCAGGACGTGGTGCACCTGGAGGGCGAGCAGGTCTGGGCCTCCCCGTGTACCCGGCACCTCGATGACCTCCGGTTCATATGCATCTGAAGGAAGCCTTCCGGTTGAGGGCCTATCCCGGTAGGCCCGCACACCTGGATGAGGCCGATTGCCTTCGTGAGGCTTTGTCCTCGGGCTCGACGTGGGCCCACCACGCCTTCGCCCTTGCGTCCGCGCCTCACTCGACACTCAACACACCCCAGTCGCACGTTCCTACCGGGAGAGGCCCTAAGGCGGAGGCTTGCGCTCCTTGGGGACCGGGAGGCCCTCCGCCAGGAGGTCAAGCGGCACTTCGAACGCTCCGGCGAGGACTAGCAGCGCGAGCAGGCCCGGCTCCTGCTCCCCCCGCTCCAGTTTGCCGATGTAGGTCGGGTGCATGTTCGCCAGGTCCGCGACGTCCTCCTGGGTGCGGCCCGGCCCGCGCAGCTCGCGGAGGTTCGCGCCAAGCGCCAGCAAGATCCGGTCTCGCTCGGCGTTGAAGCGCGCACGCTTGGCCGTGTCGGCATCCACGGGCCGGCACTCTTGCGGCTAGCTGTCTGCGAATCTACAGACAGCCGGCTGTCGGACAGTACGACGCCCCGGAGCCCCCACCGTGGCGCCCCCGAGCTTCGTCACCCCGACCTCAGCTGCCGCGCGAGCGCCTGCGCTTCGGGAGTGCACACGACCACGCGCCGGAGTGCGCCCTTGTTGCGCACCGAGAAGGAAAGGGCGGGCACGCGGCGGCGCACGAGCCAAGCTTCGTCGAGGCGGATGGTGCGTGCCACGAAGTAGAGCCATGGCAGCCGCAACCCGACTTTGATGCCGGTCCGCATCACCTCTCGCATCGGCTCCTCCAGCACCCGCACGTCGCTCACGTCCGCGCGCGGGACCGTGATGTTCCCGAGCAGGCCCAGCACCTTCTCCCAGCGGGAGAGCAGCACTTCGACCGCGTCGTCGGAGACCTGTACGCGCATCGCCACAGGGTAGTTGTAGCCGGCGGTATCGAAGGCTTCCTCCACCGCGGAGAGCGGTGGCGAAGATCGCGGCAGAGGAAGACCCGGACCACCGGGGAGCGGCGAGTCCGGCAGACGGGGGAGCGATGAGAAAGATCCGGGTAAAAGAAGAGCGTCGCCCCCGCTCCCGCGCGCTCGTGTGCAGCGTCCGGGCAATCCGCCAGAAAGGATCCCCATGGAGCCCTCCACCCCCACTCGTGTCCTGGTGGTCGCCCACAAGACGGCCGCCACCCAGCAGCTGATCGATGCCGTGCGCGCGCGGGCGGCGCGCGGGCCGTGCACCTTCACATTGCTCGTGCCCAACGCCGCGCATGGGCTGCACAAGGTCGTGGACCCCGAGGAACAGGGGGGCGGAGAGGCCCGCGCGGTGCTCGACCGCGCCCTGCCGACCATCGGCGAGGCCGCCGGGGCTCCCGTGGAGGGGATCGTCGGCGACCCCGACCCGATGGCGGCCGTGCAGGACGCCCTCAACCTGCGGGGCTTCGACGAGGTGATCGTCTCAACCCTCAGCCCCCGCCTCTCACGCTGGCTGAGGCTCGACCTGCCCAGCAAGGTGGCAGGCATGGGCCTGCCGGTGACCACCGTCACCCCCGGGGACTCCCGCGCAGCGCACGCCGCATAGGGGCCCCTCCGCGCGGCGCACGCAGCGCAAAGGCCCCTTCCGCCCCGCAGCGCACGTTGCGTACGGGCCTTTCTCCATTCCGGGCTGGGGATGCCGAGCTCCTTCAGCTATGCCCGGGCCTGGCGGCAGAGCCTGGTCACGGCGCCCCCAAGGCTTGAGCGTTTCTCACCTGAACGTTTATAATTCGGTCGCACAAGCAGGCGCCTATTCCAATGGCGGAATTCGCCGGTGCAGACACGGGTCTGTAGACCTCTCGTCTGCGACAAGCGACAGTTAGCGGGTGTCCGTGGAACAGATACGCAACCAATTCGCGCACAACCTACGCACCCACCGGGAGAAATCGGGCCTCTCGCAGGAGGCCCTGGCCGAAGCGTGCAACCTGCACCGCACCGAGATCAGCCTCCTGGAGCGGTGTAAGCGCTCGCCCCGCCTGGAGACGCTCGTGATCCTCTCCCAGGGTCTGGGGCTCTCCTCTCCCGCCGAGCTGCTCGAGGGCATCCGCTGAGCGCCCGCGCCGCTCCGCGGCGCGGGATCTGAGACGGCGCCTCGTCCCGCGGGATCCGAGACCGCTCCCCTGTCCGCTTGCGGGTTCCTACGGACCGCGCGTGAGGCGCTGGATGCGATGCTGCCCGCGTGAGCGCCGCGACGGATGGCCCGCTCTCCGAGCAGGAGCTCGGCCTGCTGCACGCCTACTGGCGCGCGGCCAACTACCTGTCGGTCGGCCAGATCTATCTGCTGGACAACCCCCTGCTGCGCGAGCCGCTGCGCGTCGAGCACATCAAGCCCCGGCTGCTCGGGCATTGGGGGACCACGCCGGGCTTGAACTTCATCTACGCGCACATGAACCGCGTGATCCGCTCCCGCGAGCTGAACGCCATCTTCGTCACCGGCCCGGGGCACGGCGGCCCCGGCGTGGTCGCCAACGTATACCTGGAGGGCACCTACAGCGAGGTCTATCCACACATCGGCCGGGATCAGGAGGGTCTGCGGCGCCTGTTCCGCCAGTTCTCCTTCCCCGGCGGCATCCCCAGCCACGTCGCACCCGAGACGCCGGGCTCCATCCACGAGGGGGGAGAGCTTGGCTACTCCCTCGTGCACGCCTACGGCGCCGCGTTCGACAACCCCGACCTGCTCGTCTGCTGCGTGGTCGGCGACGGCGAGGCCGAAACCGGGCCGCTGGCGGCGAGCTGGCACTCCAACAAGTTCCTCGACCCCGCGCGCGATGGCGCCGTGCTGCCGATCCTGCACCTCAACGGCTACAAGATCGCGAGCCCCACCGTGCTCGCCCGCATCCCGCAGGAGGAGCTCCGCTCGCTGCTCGAGGGCTATGGCCACGCGCCCCGCTTCGTCGAGGGGGAGGACCCCGAGACGATGCACCGGCTGATGGCGGCGACGCTCGAGGAGGTGACCGCCGAGATCGCCGAGATCCAGCGTCGCGCCCGCGCGAACGGCCGGCGCGACCGGCCGCGGTGGCCGATGATCGTGCTGCGCACCCCGAAGGGCTGGACCGGCCCCAGGGAGGTCGACGGGCTGCCCGTCGAGGGCACGTTCCGCTCGCATCAGGTTCCCCTGGCGAACCCGCGCTCTGAGCCCGAGCACCTGGCCCAGCTGGAGAGGTGGCTGCGCTCCTACTCGCCCGAGGAGCTGTTCGACGAGCGGGGCGCGCTGCGCTCCGAGCTGGCCGCGCTGGCGCCGCGGCGGCAGCGGCGGATGGGCGCCAACCCGCATGCCAACGGCGGCCTGCTGCTGCGCGAGTTGGAGCTGCCCGACTTTCGCGACTACGCCGTCGCGGTTCGCTCGCCGGGAACGAGCACGAGCGAGGCCACGCGCGTGCTCGGCTGCTTCCTGCGCGACGTCCTGAGGGCCAATCCCGAGCGCTTCCGCGTCATGGGCCCCGACGAGACCGCCTCCAATCGCCTGGGCGCGGTGTTCGAGGCCACCGACCGAGCGTGGGAGGCGGAGCGCCTGGCGGGCGACGATCACCTGGCCCCCGACGGGAGGGTGATGGAGGTTCTCTCCGAGCACCTCTGCCAGGGCTGGCTGGAGGGATATGTGCTGAGCGGCCGTCACGGGCTGTTCAACTGCTACGAGGCGTTCATCCACATCGTTGACTCGATGTTCAACCAGCACGCCAAGTGGCTGAAGGTGACCCGCGAGATCCCCTGGCGAGCGCCGGTCGCCTCCCTGAACTACCTGCTCTCCTCCCACGTCTGGCGCCAGGATCACAACGGCTTCTCCCACCAGGACCCCGGCTTCATCGACCACGTCATCAACAAGAGGGCCGAGATCGTGCGCGTGTACTTCCCCCCGGACGCCAACTGCCTGCTGTCGGTCACCGACCACTGCCTGCGCAGCCGCGACTACGTCAACGTGATCGTCGCCGGCAAGCAGTCGGCCCTCGACTACCTGACGATGCCCGAGGCGATCGTGCACTGCACGCGCGGCATCGGGATCTGGGGGTGGGCGAGCAACGACGAGGACGTCGAGCCCGACGTGGTGCTCGCCTGCGCCGGCGACGTTCCGACGCTCGAGACCCTCGCGGCGAGCGCGATCCTGCGCGAGCGCCTGCCCGAGCTGCGGGTGCGTGTGCTCAACGTGGTCGACCTCATGCGTCTGCAGCCCGAGAGCGAGCACCCCCACGGGATGCCGGACGGGGACTTCGACGAGCTGTTCACCCCCACCAGGCCCGTGATCTTCGCCTACCACGGATATCCGTGGCTGATCCACCGCCTGACCTACCGCCGCACCAACCACCACAACATCCACGTGCGTGGGTACAAGGAGGAGGGCACCACCACCACTCCCTTCGACATGGTGATGCTCAACGACCTCGACCGCTTTCACCTGGTGATGGACGTGATCGACCGCGTCCCGAGCCTCGCCGAGCGAGCCGCCCATCTGCGCCAGGAGATGGTCGACGAACGGCTGCGCCACCGCGCCTACACCCGGGAGGTCGGGGAGGATCCGCCACAGGTGCGAGACTGGCGGTGGCCTGCCGGCAGCGAGACCGGGCCGCTCAAGGCGCGGTTGCCTGCACGGCAAAGCCGAGCGTAGGGCCGCGGCGGAGCTCCTCCGTGCGCGTCCTCGTCGTCAACGCCGGTTCGAGCAGCCTCAAGCTGAGGCTGCTCGGAGATCGAGACGAGACGCTCGCCGAGCGCGCGCTGGACGCGCCCCGTGCGAAGGTGGACGAAGCCGAGCTGGCCGCGGCGCTGGCGGACCGCCTGGGCGAAGCCGACGCGGTCGGGCACAGGATCGTCCACGGCGGCGAGCGCTTCAGCGCCGCGATCGCGATCGACCCGGCGGTTCGCGCCGCGCTCGATGAGCTCGTGACGCTCGCTCCGCTGCACCAGCCGAAGTCGCTCGGCGCGCTCGACGCGGTTTCGCGAGCGCTGCCCCGACTGCCCGCCGTGGCGTGCTTCGACACCGCCTTCCACGCGACGCTCCCGCCGGCCGCCGCGACCTACGCGCTGCCGGCCCGCTGGCGCGAGCGCTGGTCGATTCGCCGCTACGGCTTCCACGGGCTCTCCCACGCGTGGGTCGCCCGCCGCGCGCCGCGGGAGCTGCACGCCCCCAACGCGAAGCCGAACCCCGCGGAGCTGCGAATCGTCAGCTGCCACCTCGGTGCGGGCGCCTCGCTGTGCGCGATCCGAGGCGGCCGCTCGCTCGACACGACGATGGGCTTCACGCCGCTGGAGGGCCTCGTGATGGCCACGCGCTCGGGCAGCGTCGACCCCGGCCTGCTGCTGTGGCTGCTGGAGCACGGCGCGATGGGCCGGCGCGAGCTGGCCGAGGCGCTCGAGCACGATGCCGGCCTGAAGGGCCTGGCCGGCACCGCCGACATGCGCGAGGTTCTCACCCGAGCAGAGGCGGGCGAGGAGTCTGCGCGTCTGGCCAGGGACGTCTACGTCCACCGCCTGCGAGCCGGGATCGCGGCGATGGCCGCAAGCCTGGGCGGCATCGACGTACTGGCATTCACGGGAGGCGTCGGCGAGCGCTCCGCGACGGTGCGCGGGCTCGCCGCGCAGGCACTCGCGTTCCTGGGCGTCGAGCTCGACGCGGCGCGCAACGAGACGGCGAGGCCCGATGCGGACATCTCGGCACAGGGGGCATCGGTCCGCACGGTGGCGATCACGGCGCGCGAGGATCTCGAGGTCGCCCGCCAGGTGAGGGCAGCGCTCACGCGCACCGGCGCGTAGCACGTGGGAGTGGCGAGGGAACACGCTCGAGCTTCTGCGCCATCCGCCTCGGCAAGCCGCGCGCGGTGGAACCCGACAACATGCGCGCCATGACCGACAGCGACGATCGCGTTCCGGCCGTGGAGGCCGAGGGGCTATGCACGGCATGACCGGCAGCGACAACCACGCCCCGGCCGTTGAGGCCGAGGGGCTGACGGTGATCCGCGACGGAGTCGAGGTGCTGAGGGGGTTGTCGTTCACGATCGCGGCGGGCCGGGTCATGGGTCTGCTCGGGCCCAGTGGCTGCGGCAAGACAACGCTGATGCGCGCCCTCGTCGGAGTCCAGCGGAACGTCTCTGGAGGACTGCGCGTGCTCGGGAGCGAGGCGGGCGAGCGCTCGCTGCGTCGTCGCGTCGCGTACCTCACGCAGGCTCCCTCGGTCTACGGGGACCTCACGGTCAGCGAGAACCTCCGCTACTTCGCGTCGATCCTGGGGGTCGGGGAGGCGGAGATCGAGATGGCCCTCGACCGCGTCGCCCTCACCGCGTTGGCGGGGCGAGCGGTGCGCCGGCTCTCCGGTGGCGAGTGCGCCCGCGTCTCGCTGGCCAGCGCGCTGCTCGGCGGTCCGGAGATGCTCGTGCTCGACGAGCCGACCGTCGGGCTGGATCCCGTGCTCCGATCCCAGCTGTGGGAGCTTTTCGCCGAGCTCGCCGCCGGGGGCGCCACGCTGCTGGTCTCGAGCCACGTGATGGACGAGGCGCGGCGCTGTGACGATCTGCTGCTGCTGCGCGACGGCCGTCTGATCGCCCAGCAGACCCCGGCGGAGCTCGCCCAGCGCACTGGCACGCACGATCTCGAGGATGCCTTCCTACGCCTCGTGCAGGAGCCGGCGCGATGAGCGTCCGCAATGTGCTCAGCACAGCACGACGGGTACTGAGCCAGCTGCGTCACGATCCGCGCACGGTGGCACTGGTCCTGCTCGTGCCCTGCGTGCTGATGACGCTGCTGCGCTTCGTCTACGAAGGGCGGCCCGAGGTCTTCAACAACGCCGGAGCGCCCCTGCTGGCTCTCTTCCCGTTGATGACGATGTTCCTCGTCACCTCCGTCACGCTCCTCGGGGAGCGCACCACGGGCACGCTCGAGCGACTGCTCACCACGCCACTGGGCAAGCTCGAGCTGCTCCTCGGATACGGCCTCGCCTTCGGGGTGCTCGCGACCGCGCAGGTCGCGATCGCGTTCGGCGTGAGCCTCGGGCCGCTCGGGCTGCACGTCGCGGGGAGCAAGGCCGTGTTCGCGCTGCTCTGCCTGCTCGTCGCGCTGCTCGGCATGGGCCTCGGGCTACTCGC
This sequence comes from uncultured Solirubrobacterales bacterium, assembly GCA_963813765.1. GTDB lineage: Bacteria > Actinomycetota > Thermoleophilia > Solirubrobacterales > Solirubrobacteraceae > Palsa-744. Next base: position 63,287 of record CAWFAB010000004.1, on the reverse strand, counting down.
CAGCGGGTTCGCCCGCACCGAGTTTCAGGTGGTCCAGTTCTTTCCCGCCACCATCACCCCCCAGCTGCTGCTCTGCGGTCTGCTCACACCCCGCGATCAGATGCAGAGCGTCCTGCGCGCCATCTCCGACGTGCTGCCGATGTCCTACGCCGTCGACGCCGTGCACCATCTCAGTCGCGAACCGGCCACCAGCAGCGCCCTCTGGGCAGACCTCGGCATCGTGGTCGCATTCGCCACGGCCGCGATCGCCCTCGGCGCCGCGACGCTGCGGCGCCGCACGGAGTAGCTCGCGCTCACCGTTGGCGCGGAGCTGTCGATTTTCTGGCTCAGGAGTCCTCGGGTGGGCGGCGCTCGCGCTTTCGCTCAGTTCCCCGGCGCTTGGCCGCAAGGCGTCGCTCGCGCGAGGCCGCGGTGGGACGGGTGGCGCGGCGGCGCTTGGGAGCAGCGAGCGCCCTCGCGAGCCGCTCGCTCAAGCGAGTCAGAGCCAACTCGCGGTTGCGTGCCTGCGATCGCCCGTCCTGCGCGATCGCCACCACTCGCGGCCCAACGCGCGCCAGCACCCGCTCCCGCTGTGCGTCGGTCAGCGTGGGCGAGGCGAGCACGTCGAAGCTCGCTTCCACACGGGAAGCGGTGACATTGGCGTGCTGTCCCCCCGGGCCGGAGGAGCGGCTTGCGCGCACCGTCACCTCCGAGAGAGGAATCGTCAGCTCGCCGATGATCCGCAGTCGCCTACGAGGGCCTTCTTCAGCTTCGCTCAACGCAGTCACCGATCTACGCGCCTTCCGCACCATCGCCGATCGGCCTCCGTCGCCAAGCGGGGGGTGTTCGTGGGTGGTTCGACCTTCGGGCAAATGGCCGGGTCAGCCGGACGGCGCGCCGGGCGACGAGGAGGCGGTTCCGCCGCCCGCGGGCGGCGGCGAGGGGAACGTCACGAAGGCCTGGCGTGCGAGCGTGGCGAGGCTCGAGGCCATCACCCCCTCGCTCGAGACGGTGAACAGCTGCTGGCCGATCACGAGCGAGCGATCGATCTGCGGACTTGCGCCATTGACCGGGTCGTGGGCGATCCGCCCGACCTCTGTGATGCCGGAGCGATCGACGCGAAAGCCGATCGCTCCGACGAACCCGCCGGCGGGTTCCCCCGTCGACGCCTGGCCGCCGCTGGAGCCGGCCGCGGGCAGCGGCTGCGGGGTGGGCGGCACGGAGACGGGGGTCGTTGGGTAGATCGAGACGGGCAGCACGGCGAGCGCGGTGGGGGGCCAGAACAGGAACGCGTGATGGTCGTACTGCACCTGCGATGAGGAGCCGCTGCCGAGAGTCGCGCGCGCCTGCAGCCGCGGCGTGGCGGGGTTTGCGACATCGAAAAGCTCGAGCTGCGCGCCGGACGGCTCGTTTTCCGGCCCCACTTCCTGCCCGATTCCGAGCAGGAGGCCTTCAGCGACGGGATGCAGGTAGGCCGAGTACCCCTCGAGCTCCAGCTGCCCGGCGACGCGTGGCGATGTGGGTGAGCTCAGGTCGATCGTGTAGAGCGGATCGACGCGCCTGAACGTGACCACGTAGCCGGCGTCGCCGATGAAGCGCACGGAGTAGATCTGCTCACCGGCGCCCAGGCCCGAGACCTGACCGACCGCCGCCAGCACACCGCCGTGATCGGCAAGCACCGTCACGTAGCTCTGGCTGGGCGGCGGCTGCGTTGCGTTCCACCAGATCGGGCGGCTCGTGCTCGCCACTCGCAGGTAGCCGTGGTACTCGGACAGCGAGAACTGGTTGAGCAGGTAGCCGGGCACCTCCCCGGAGGCGGTCAGCGTGGTGTGTTCGGGGTTGGTGGCGTCAAACTGATCGATCACGGTTTCCGGGGAGCTCGGCACGTTCCTCGCCGGCGTCAGCGGGTTGATCCACCTCTGTGTTGCCACGTACAGGCTGCTGCTGGACCCGTAGACGACCTGTGCGTCGGCGATCAGCGCGGTGCTGTCGGTCGCGTACAGCCCGCGGTCGAGGTTGATCGTGAGAATCGACAGCATCCCCATGCCCGAGAACTGCGCGGGCCGGCGCACGGCCGAGCATGCTGCGAGCAGGCGCGTGTAGCGGTGGCCCGTGATGAGACTGTGGAAGCGCCGAGCGGGCACCCACCCCGACGCGTGTGCGCGCAGCGCCGGGGTGGCGATCGCGCGGGGCGCCGAGGAGAACACCAGCCGCGCGGTCGCGCCGTTCTGGCGGGCGTCCACGAACGTGCCTTCGACGGTCATCGTGCGCGCCACCTTCATGGCGCCAGGATCATGGACGTCGACTTCGGTGATCGCGGTGGTGGCGGCGTAGTAGTAGGGGGAGGGCACGATCGACGGGGGGAGCGCGGGCGAGGGGGAGCGCACGAGCGACGGGGAGGGCGCGGGCGACGTTGACGGAGCGAGCGCGACGGGGGCGACGCCCGAGAGCGCAGACGATCGGCCGCCCGCAGCGGCCGGGAGCGCGGGTACCGCGACGCCGACGCCGATCGGTGGCGCCTGGCTGGGAGAGATCACCAGCAGGCGGCTGCCCCGCAGCAGCAGCTGCGCCCCGTAGCCGGTGCTGCCGAGCGCAAGCGAACCGGCCAGGCGGGGAGCCGGGCCGGTGGCGAGGACCGCGTACAGCGTGCCCTGCTCGACGGTGAAGATGGTGGACCCGTCGGTCTTGACGATGTCCGGCTCTTCGATGCCCGGCTCCTGGTTGTTGGTCGTGGAGAAGGAGGTTCCGCCGACGGTGGTGCCCGCGTTTTCGACGGGCGCCGCCGCCGTCTGGGGGCTAGCGCTGCCCGCTGGGGACGGCGCCGCGATCGACGGTTCGGACAGCGGTCGCGGCGAGGTCTCGGGCACGCCGTGGGTGACGGCGAAATGGGTCCGCTCGTAGCCGACAAGGCGCGCGCACGAAGCAAAGGCGCGCGGACGCACGTGGGCGGCACGCCGGAGCGCGAGCGCGGGCGCCGGAACGGCGCCGAGCGCCAAGGCGACCGCGAGAATTAACGTCCGTCTCCGCTGCATTGCACCCACAACACTATCCCGCGCGCGCGTCGAGTCCTCTCGGGCCAGTCTCGCCTGGGGCGATCCCGCCTGGCTTCAGGCGCGGCTTGTGCGGGGTCTCTGTGTGCGTGGCCGGCTGCGAGCGTGCACCTGGCCTGTCGTGCCGGCGGGCAGCCGGCCGATCTGCCACAGGCCCTCGTCGTGCTGGGCTTCAAGCCAACCTTCGGCGTCGCGTCGGCCGAGCGCGACCTGCAGCAGCTGCGCGGCACCGTCGATCGCGTCCGGTCGCATCGGTGCCTGGGCGGGGGTCAGCGAGGAGTTCAGGCCGATCACCACGACGCGCTGGGCGCCCAGCGCGAGCGCGGGCTTCAACGGCGCGTTCAGGCGCACGATCGTCTCCGGCGACCTATACGACGACGCCGAGGCGGCCACCGTCCCGGTTCAGGCCTTGCAGGCCTCCCTTGGGTGTGGCAAACCCCACCGCGCTGGCCGACCTTGAGCCGGGAGAGGTCGTGCTCGACCTCGGCTCCGGCGGCGGCATCGACGTGCTGCTGTCCGCGCGCCGGGTGGGGCCGACGGGCAAGGCGTTCGGTCTGGACATGACCGATGAGATGCTCGCGCCGGCCGAGCAGAACAAGCAGCGCTCCGGCCTGAGGAACGTCGAGTTCCTGCGCGGCGAGATCGAGAGCATCCCACTCCCCGACGCATCGATCGATGCCGTCATCTCCAACTGCGTCATCAACCTCTCCGCCGAGAAGGACCGCGTCCTGCGCGAGGCATTCCGGGTCCTGCGGCCCGCCGCCGGCGGCCGTGATCGCCGCCTACCGCCCATGCTCGGTAAGCGAGGCGGCCCTGCAGGCGAGCGGCTGACCGCCGAGCTCTCCCGCTACAAGCTCGCCAAGATCACCGGCTGCGACCACGACGGCTACCACCGCGTCGCCTGCCCGGCGGTCCAGGGCAAGCTGCGCTGTGAGCTGCGTCCCCCATCGATGGAGCTACCCCACACCCGCCCGCAGGTGCTCTGCCCGCCCGAGCACCCGCCCGCTGTGCCCAGCAGACGCTCACCGTGCCGGCGGGCACACACTGCACGACCTCCTCGCCCAGGCCAACCCCCGCCAGCCTGAGAGCCACCAGCCCGGCCATCCCGGCCCCCACGCACGAAACCCTCCAACAGCGCCGGCGACGGGACAACGCTCCTCTACGCCCTCAAACGGCCGGAAGTCCCTCCGCCCACCCCACCATCCTGCACACAACGCCCCAAACAAGCGCCTCAGGACACCACCGGCGCCGCACCCCCAGCCCAAGCAAGCCCAGACCGCCAACACCCAGCCCAAACGTGAACAACAACCGAGGTCAAACGTGAAGACCTCGCAGAGCCCACGCGGGGACTCGAACCCCGGACCCCCTCCTTGCCATGCGTGCCCCCCGAGACTCGAACTCGCGACCCCCGCCTTACCATGGTGCGCAAGGTAGATCTCCTGGGCTCGTGAGGCCCCGTCCGGTCTGGGTTCTCGGCGCCTGGAAGGACTCCGAAGGACTGTTCGCCGGGAACAAAACACCCCCAGCATCCCCCCACGAAGCCTCCAAAAACACCCCCAGGAAGACGGGGAGTCTCGGGTGGTCGGTTCGGGTCCGATTCTACCGAGTCGGCCCCCGGAACGCTAGGATTGACCGTCCGCGCCGACGTAGCTCAGTTGGTAGAGCACTTGCATGGTAAGCATGTGGCCCCCCGGGGCGTTCTACCCTGGAAATCGGCATGTCGGCCGCCGTAGCCTTTCGTTTGTTCCCGCGCCCGCGCCGCGCTTCTTGCGCGGCCCCGGCCGGAGGTCCGCGGAGGAGCTGATCGCAGCGGCGGCCGAAGCCCTGCCCGTGAGCGCCGGGATCCGCGCGCGCCCGCCGGGGGCGGCGGATGGCTAGGCCGTGGCCCAAGCGCGCGTCGTGGCCCCGCCGGGGCAAGAACGGCCGCCGCTCCTACACCGTCGGGTTCTACGACTACGACAAACGCGAGCGCAGCCGGACGTTCCCGTCGGTCCGCCACGCCCGCGCCTGGATGGACGGCTACGTCACGGCCGAGCGCCGGGGCCCGGACAGCCTGCGGCGGTTCCTGCTGGACCTCGACGCGAAGGAAGCCAACCAGGCCGAGGCCCGGACGCTCGCGGAGGTGCTCGAACTCTACCTGGAGCTCGACGCGCACCCCCGCAACCAGGAAGGCCTCGCGCACTCCACCTACGAACGGTACGCCTCGACCTTCAACTGCCACCTCCTCGGCAGGCCGCGCCGGCGGCGCAGCGGCCGCGTGGTCCCGGCGGCGCGGTATGCGCTCGCGGCCGCGTCCGTGCCCGCGGTGCGCTTCAACGAGCCGCGGGGCCCGAGGGCCTGGCGCGAGCAGATGCGCGAAGCAGGCGTGTCCCGGGCGACCCGCGTGCGCGCATGGCGTGCGCTGTCGGCCGCGCTGAGCTGGGCCGCGGGCTCGCAGGCGGTGCCCGAGATCCAGACCAACGGGTGCATCCTCGCCAACGAGCCCTCCGCGAGCCGCCGGCGCTCCGCCCGGACGGGCGGGACCGGCTACGCCCCGGCCGGCCCCCGCCGCCGGCCGGCCGGCTGGGCGCTGTCGCCGCGGGCGGTGGAGGCGATCCGCGGGCAGATGCTGCTCAGGGTCCAGAGACGGGACCCGATCCTCGCGCACCGCGACGCCGTGGTCGTGGGCCTGCAGTACGGGCTCGCCGTCCGCAACCAGGAGGTCTGGGGGCTGCGCTGGCTCTCGCTGGCCGGCGGGTTCGCGTGGGTGACCGAGATCCTGTCCTGCGGGCGGCTGGAGGAATGGGGAAAGACCGAGCACAGCACCCGGCGGCGCACCGCCGTCCCGGGGCTCCTCGGGGAGGATCTGCTTGCGTGGCGGGCGGACCTGACGCGGCGGGGGCATCCGGCGCGCGACGTCGAACTTCATCGTCCCCGGGGACCTCACGGGCGCCGGGCGCGGCGTCCTGGACGCGCCCACGGGCGCCTGCCACTTCAGCGAACGGCAGGCAAAGGCGTGGGGGCGGCGGTGCTTCGCCCCGGCGGCAAGGCAAGCGGCCGAACGCGAAGGGTTCGCCGGCATCGCTGCCGCCACCCCCTACTCGCTGCGCCGGGGCGGCATCTCCCTGCGCCTGCGCACCGAGGACCCCCAGACCGTCGCCGCCGAGTGCGGAACGAGCCTGAAGATGCTCAGCGACCACTACTCCTTCGCCATCGAGGATCTGCGCGGGCACGAGCCGCGGCCCGCAGATGTGGAGTGGCGCGCCGCACGCGCCGACCTCGCCGAACGGCGGGCACGCGAGCGGGCGCCGTCCGCCGGGACCGACCCCGGGGGCACGCGCCGCCGATGGAAACCTCTCGCCCGGTACGCGGACCGCCGCCGGCGCGCGCAGGGGCCGTAGCGGCGAAACGCCGCGCAGCTCGCCCGCGGGCTCGCCGTGAGCGGGACGACGATCGCCCGTTACCTGGACCTTTTGGTCAACCTTCTGCTCGTCCGGCGCCTGCTGCCGAACGCGGGCAAGCGGCTCGTGCGCTCGTCGAAGGTCTACGTGCGCGACTCCGGCCTGCTGCACGCGCTGCTCGGCCTCCCCTCCAAGGAGGCGCTGCTCGGCCACCCGGTCGTCGGGGGAAGCTGGGAGGGGTTCGTCGTCGAGAACCTCCTCGCGGCGGCCGGGCCGCGCGCCCGGCCGAGCTTCTACCGCAGCGCCCACGGGGCGGAGATCGACCTCGTGCTCGGGCTGCCCTCCGGGGAGACGTGGGCGGTCGAGGTCAAGCGCAGCCCCGCGCCCTCCGTCGAACGCGGCCTGCACTCCGCGCTCGCCGACCTCGAGCCCGAGCGGGCCTTCGTCGTCTACCCCGGCACGGAGCGCTGGCGCCTCGCGGCGTCGGTCGAGGCGGTCGGCCTCGTGGAGCTTTGCGGAGAGGTGCGGGAAAACACGGACCCAACTTTGTGGCTTTCCGCGCCGGCGGACGCCGACGTTAAGCGGTGAGGTATGCGGAATGGTTATGTCGGCGGCGCGGGCCGGGGATAAGGCGGGGTTGTGAGCGCGGTCGGCCTCGGCGGCGCGGCGCTCGACGACCTGCGGACGTTCTGCACCGCGGCGGAACTCGGGAGCCTCGGGCGGGCGGCCGTTTCGCTGCACGTCTCCCAGCCCGCCCTCTCGCGGCGCCTCGCGCACCTGGAGGCCTCGGCGGGAACGCGGCTGCTGGAGCGCTCGCCGCGCGGGGTGAAGCTGACGCCCGCGGGGCGGCGGCTGTACGAGGAGGCGCGCCGGCTTTTGCGGCAGGCCGACCGGGTGCAGGAGGTGATCGCGGGGCTGCAGCGCTCCGGCGGGCCGGTGCGGCTTGCGTGCAGCCACTCCTCCAACGAGGCGATCGTCGCCGACCTGCTCTGCCACCTCAACGACGACCGCGCGCTGCCGGTCGAGCTTGTGGTCGCCAATTCGAGCGTCGTGCGCGACCTTGTCGCGGACGGGCGCGCCGACCTCGGGGTGGCGGCGAGCAGGCCGGACCACACGCCCTATCCCGGCGTGCGCGAAGAGCTGTTGGCGGAGGACGCGGTGATCTGCGCGGCGCCCCCCTCGCATCCCTGGGCGCGGGCGGGGCGCGTCGGCCGGGAGGAGTTTCTGCGCACGCCGCTCGTCATGCGCGACCCCGCCTCCAACGCGCGCTGGACGGTCGCCGCCGTTCTGCGCGAGCATGAACTGACCGCCGCCGCGCCGCTCGTCGAGGCGAGCACGCCGCAGGCGGCGATCCGCGAGGCGCACGCCCGCAACGCGCCGCTTGTGCTTTCGCGGCAGGTTCTGGCCGGGCACGGCTTCCAGGAGGTGGCGGTCGAGGGGCTTGAGTTTCCGCGCCGCTACGTTTTCGTGCTGCCGGCCTACGGGGAGCCGACCGGCAACGTCGTCGTGCTGATGGAGAAGCTGCGCCGGCAGGCCGCCGTCTGGTGCCGCACGAGCCCTCTGACCGTTGCGGCCGCAGCATGACCGGGAGTGATGGCGCCCATGACCAAACGGCATGACTTAGCGGCCGACGGAGCAGGAGAAACGGGTCGCCGCGGCGTAGCGTCTCAGACCATGGACACGGTGGACCCCCTGGACCGGCCACGTTTCTTCGAAGGGACCGACAGCCCGCAGGCGGGGCATGGAGGCCCCGCCCGGTCGAGCGTCGTGACGGGTGAACGTCACGCGGACGATCCCCCGACGATCCCCGCCGACCCGGCCGGCGGCGGCGAGAACGGCGGGGCGAGGTGGCGCACCGAGTCGCCCCGTTCGCGCGAGTGGGAGCGGCTCTACCGCGACCGCTGGCAGCACGACAAGATCGTGCGCACGACGCACGGGGTGAACTGCACCGGATCGTGCTCGTGGAAGGTTTACGTCAAGGACGGCCTCGTCACCTGGGAGACCCAGCAGACCGACTATCCCTCGAACGGGCCCGACGCGCCGGAGTACGAGCCGCGCGGCTGCCCGCGGGGGGCGTCGTTCTCCTGGTACGTCTACTCGCCGGTCCGCGTCCGCCACCCCTACGTGCGCGGGGCGCTTCTGCGGCTTTACCGTGAAGAGCTTGCGCGCACCGGCGATCCCGTCAACGCGTGGGCGGCGATTGTGGAAGACCCGGAGAAGGCCCGCTCCTACAAGTCCCGCCGGGGGCTGGGCGGGTTTCTGCGGTCGTCGTGGGAGGAGGTTTCCGAGATCATCGCGGCGGCGCACGTCCACACCGCGAAGCGCTTCGGCCCCGACAGGATCGCGGGGTTTTCACCTATTCCCGCGATGTCAACGGTCTCCTACGCCGCGGGCACCCGTTTTCTCTCTTTGATCGGCGGGGTCTGCATGTCGTTCTACGACTGGTACGCCGATCTGCCTCCGGCCTCGCCGCAGATATGGGGCGACCAGACAGACGTGCCGGAGTCCGCGGACTGGTTCGACTGCTCCTACGCGATCCTGTGGGGGTCGAACATCCCCCAGACCCGCACTCCCGACGCGCATTTCATGACCGAGGCGCGCTACCGCGGCCAGAAGGTCGTCGTCGTCTCGCCGGACTTCGGCGGCCACACGAAGTTCGCCGACGACTGGCTCGCCGCGGCGCCCGGGACCGACGGGGCGCTGGCGCTGGCGATGGCGCACGTCGTCGTCAAGGAGCATTACCTTGAAAAGCAGACACCCTATTTTGACTCCTACGCGCGCAAGCGAACCGACCTGCCGTTTCTGGTGACGCTGCGCGAGCGCGACGGGGTTTACGTGACAGACCGCTTCCTGCGCGCGTCCGACCTCGGCGAGGAATCGGAGAACGCCGAGTGGAAGACGGTCGTGCTCGACGAGGCGACCGGATTGCCCTCCGTCCCGAACGGCTCGCTCGGGTTCCGCTGGGGAGACGCGGGCGAGGGGAAATGGAATTTGGATTTGGGGCTGCTTGCGCCTCGCCTCACCGTCCTCGGAGTCCACGATGAGCTGGCGGCGGTCAACCTGCCGCGCTTTGAAGTCGGCGAGACGGAGGGCGGCGGGATCATGCGGCGGGGCGTCCCGGCGAAGCGGGTCGGCGGGGTTTTGGTGACGACAGTCTTCGATTTGCTCTGCGCGCAGCTTGGGCTCGTGCGCCACGCCGACGCGCCGGTCGGATCGCACGGTCCTTCGGACGCGGCCGGCGCGGCCGGTGCACAGCACGGCTCCGCGGGCGAGGGCGACGCGGCGCGCGTGCAGCCCGGCCTCGCGCATGAGCGCCTTCCCGGCGACTGGCCCGCCGGCTACGACGACCCGCTGCCCTGCACGCCCGCGTGGCAGCAGGAGCAGACCGGCGTCGACGCCGACGTGGTCATCCGGATCGCGCGCGAGTTCGCGCGCAACGCCGAGGTGACGGAGGGGCGTTCGATGATCGTGATGGGCGCCGGCACGAACCACTGGTACCACGGCGACGAGATCTACCGGGCGATGCTCTCTCTGGTTTTGCTCTGCGGCTGCCAGGGGGTGAACGGGGGAGGATGGGCGCACTACGTCGGGCAGGAGAAGGTCCGGCCGATCACCGGCTTCGGGGTGATGGCCTTCGCGACCGACTGGACCCGCCCGCCGCGGCAGCAGGCCTCGACGTCGTACTGGTATCTGGCGACCGACCAGTACCGCTATGAGCGGTTCGGCGTCGACGAGCTGACATCGCCTTTGGGCGCCGGGCGGCTGAAGGGGATGCACTTCGCCGACACCGTCGCGCAGTCGGCGCGGATGGGGTGGCTGCCCTCCTACCCGACCTTCAACCGCAATCCCTTGGACCTCTGCGACGAGGCCGCCGCCGCGGGCAAGAGCCCGCAGGAGCATGTCGTCGAGCAGCTGCAGTCCGGCTCGCTTCGCTTCGCCGCAGAGGATCCCGACGATCCCGCGAACTTCCCGCGCGTCCTGACCCTGTGGCGGGCGAACCTGCTCGGCTCCTCCAGCAAGGGGCACGAGTACTTCCTGCGTCATTTGTTGGGCGTCCCGCAGAACGCGGTGACCGCGTCGGAGTGCGACGAGGAGACCCGGCCGCGGGACGTGGTCTGGCGGGAGGAGGCCCCCGAGGGCAAGCTCGACCTCTTCACGACGATCGACTTCCGCATGAACGGGTCGGCGCTCTACTCCGACATCGTCCTCCCCGCCGCGACGTGGTACGAGAAGAACGACATCGCCTCGACCGACCTGCACCCGTTCGTCCACTCCTTCAACGAGGCGGTCCCGCCGCCGTGGGAGGCGCGGACCGACTGGGACGCCTTCAACAAAGTCGCCGCCTGTTTCGCGGAGCTGGCGGCGAAGCACCTCGGCGTGCGGCGGGACCTCGTCGCCGCCCCCCTCCAGCACGACACGCCGGAGGAGATGGCCCAGCCCGGCGGGGTCGTGCGCGACTGGAAGGCCGGCGAGTGCGAGCCGATCCCGGGAGAGACGATGCCGAAGCTGATCGTCGTGGAGCGCGACTTCGGGGCCGTCCACGAAAAGATGACCGCTTTGGGGCCGCTCGTTGAGAGCGCCGGGATCAGCTGGAAGGGGATCTCCTGGAAGCCGGAGAAAGAGGTAAAGGAGCTTGGGGCGATCAACGGCCTGGTCCGCGGCGGCGTCGGCGACGGGCGGCCGAGCCTTGTGCGCGACGTCAACGTCGCCGAAGCGATCTTCCGGCTCTCCGGCACCACCAACGGGCGGCTCGCCGTCGAGGGCTTCCGCGCCCTTGAACGGCGCACCGGTACGCCTCTGGCCGACCTCGCGGCGGAGCGCGAGGACGAGCGCATAACCCTCGCCGAAGTGCGCGTCCAGCCGCGCAAGGTCATCACCTCGCCGGAGTGGTCCGGCATCGAGAGCCGCGAGCGGCGCTACTCGCCCTTCACCGTCAACGTCAACCGCGACGTGCCCTGGCGCACCCTGACCGGCCGCCAGCACTTCTATCTGGACCACGACTGGATGCTGGAGTTCGGCGAGGGCCTCCCCGCCTACCGCCCGCCGCTGGCGACCGCGCGCCACGCCTCCGGCGCGCTCGACGCGGAGGAGTCGGAGGTGTTGGTGAAATGGATCACCCCGCACTCGAAGTGGTCGATCCACTCCGAGTTCCAGGACAACCTGCACATGCTCACCCTCTTCCGCGGCGGGCCCGTGGTCTGGCTCGCCCGCGAGGACGCCGCGCGGATCGGCGTCGCCGACAACGAGTGGGTGGAGCTTCTGAACCGCAACGGCGCGATCGCCTGCCGCGCCGTCGTCTCCCACCGCATCCCCGCCGGGAGCGCCTTCATGTACCACTCGCAGGACCGCCACATCAACGTGCCGATCAGCGAGACCTCCGGCGTGCGCGGCGGCACCGACAACTCCGTCACCCGCATCATCATCAAGCCGACGCACCTGATCGGCGGCTACGCGCAGCTCTCCTACGGCTTCAACTACTACGGTGCGATCGGCTCGCAGCGCGACGCGTTGACGATCGTGCGCAAGCGCCGCACGGAGGTGAGGTATTGATGCGCGCCCCGGCCCCCGATCTCCGCACGGCGCGGCGAATCTCCCTGGCCCCCGGCGCTCGCCCTGCCCCCTGCGCCCTTCCGACCGACGGCGAGGTGATCCCCTCATGCGCGTAATGGCCCAGGTCGGGATGGTCATGAATTTGGACAAGTGCATCGGCTGCCACACCTGCTCGGTCACCTGCAAGAACGTCTGGACGAACCGCCAGGGCGCGGAGTACATGTGGTTCAACGACGTCGAGACCAAGCCCGGCGTCGGCTACCCGAAGCAGTGGGAGGACCAGACCCGCTGGAAGGGCGGCTGGGAGCTGGACCGCCGCGGCCGGCTGCGGCTGAAGGCCGGCGGCGCGGGCCGCAGGCTCGCGGAGATCTTCGCCAACCCGAACCTCCCGGAGCTGGACGACTACTACGAGCCGTGGACCTACGACTACCGATCGCTCATCACCGCCGGCGACAGCAAACACCAGCCGGTCGCGCGGCCGCAGTCGAAGGTGACCGGCGACAACCTCGACCTGCGCTGGGGCCCGAACTGGGAGGACGACCTCGCAGGCGGCCCGTCGCAGGTCGCCCTCGATCCGAACGTCCGCGACGGCGTGGAGGAGCGGGTGAAGGCCGAGTACGAGTCGGTCTTCATGATGTACCTCCCGCGCATCTGCGAGCACTGCCTCAACCCCGCCTGCGTCGCCTCGTGCCCCTCCGGCGCGATGTACAAGCGCGAGGAGGACGGCATCGTCCTCGTCAACCAGGAAAAGTGCCGCGGCTGGCGGATGTGCGTCAGCGGCTGCCCCTACAAGAAGGTTTACTTCAACTGGCAGACCGGCAAGGCCGAGAAGTGCACCCTCTGCTACCCCCGCGTCGAGGCTGGCCTGCCGACCGTCTGCTCGGAGACCTGCGTCGGGCGCATCCGCTACCTGGGGATCGTCCTCTACGACGCCGACCGCGTGGAGGCGGCGGCCTCCGTGGCCGACGAGCGCGCCCTGCTCGACGCCCAGCTGGAGGTCTTCCTCGACCCCTCCGACCCGGCGGTCCGCGCGCAGGCCCGCCGCGACGGCGTCCCCGAGGACTGGCTCGACGCGGCCGTCCGCTCCCCCGTCTGGAAGCTGGCCCTGGACTGGCGGATCGCCCTGCCTCTGCACCCCGAGTACCGCACCCTCCCGATGGTCTGGTATGTCCCGCCGCTCTCCCCCGTCATGGCGCTCGTGGAGGGCTCTGAGTCCCGCGCGACGCCCGACGACGTCTTCGCGGCGATCGAGGAGATGCGCATCCCCGTCCAGTATTTGGCGAACATCCTCGCCGCCGGCGACGAGGAGGTGGTCCGCGGGGTTCTGGCGCGTCTGGCGGCGATGCGCTCGTACATGCGGGCGAAGACGCTCGCCGACGGGCCGGGAACGGCGGGGCCGGGCACGGCCCGCCCCGACGACTCGATCGCCGGCGCGGTCGGCATGAGCGGGAGCGAGATCGAAGAGATGTACCGCCTCCTGGCCCTCGCGAAGTACGACGACCGCTTCGTGATCCCGAAGGCCCACCGCGAGACGGCCTCCAACCTCACCGCCCGCCAGGGCGGCTGCGGCCTCGACTTCGCGGGCGGCCCCGGCTCGTGCGGGCCGGGCGTCGACGACGCGGACGGCAGGGCGGGCAAAGATCCTCTCGGGTTCGGCCGGTTCGCCGCCACGCAGCACGGAGGCCGCTCGTGAGCGCCCGCACCCTCAAGCTGGCCGCGCTCCTGCTCGACTACCCCGACCGGGAGCTGTACGCGGCGACCGCCGAGCTGACGCGCGCCGCCGAGGGCATCCCCGCGCGCGAGGGCGGCCGCGAGCTTCGCTCCTTCCTGGCCCGCCGCGCCGCGGTCGGCGAGTTCGCCGCGCAGGAAGAGTACGTCGCGACCTTCGACTTCCACAAGCGCGCCTCGCTGCACCTCTCCTGGTACCGCGACGGCGACCGCCGGCAGCGCGGCATGACCCTTTTGGGGCTGAAGCGCCGCATCCGCGAGGCGGGCCTGCAGCTACGCGGCGGAGAGCTGCCCGACTACCTGCCCGCGCTCCTGGAGTTCGCCGCGCTCGTCCCGTCGGAGGCCGAGCCGGTCCTGCGCCGCTTCCGCGCGGCGATCGAGCTTCTGCGCGGCGCCCTGCGCGACATCGACAGCCCCTACGCCGGGCTCTTGGACGCCGTCGTGCGCGTGCTGCCGGCGATGAGCGAGAGCGAGTTCGAGGAGGCCCGGCGGATCGCCGCCGAGGGCCCGCCGGAGGAGGAGGTCGGCCTTGAGCCGTTCGCGCCGCCGGAGGCAATGCCCTTCGGGGCGCCGGGCCCGCCGCCCTTCGCGCCGCCCGCGCCTTCGCCCCGCATGGAGGCCGTCCGATGATCCCCGCTACGAGCCGCGCCGCGGTCTTCCTGTGGGTGGTTTTGCCCTATCTGGCCATCGCCACCTTCGTCGTCGGCCACGCCTGGCGGTGGAAACGCGACCAGTTCACCTGGACGACCCGCTCGACGCAGCTTCTGGAGTCGCGCCTGTTGAAGTTCGGCAGCCCGCTCTTCCACTACGGCCTTTTGGCCGTCGTCGGCGGCCACGTCGTAGGAATACTGATCCCGCAGAGCTTCACCGGATCGCTCGGCATCTCCGAGAGCGTCTACCGGGACTTCTCCGCGACGATGGGCACGCTCGCCGGCACGGCGATGCTGGCGGGCCTCTTGATCCTGCTCTACCGCCGGGCGAGCGACCGCCGCGTGGCGGCGACGACCCGCCGCATGGACGTCCTGGTGCTCTCGCTGCTGGCCTTCATGGTCGCCTCGGGAATGTGGAACACCGTTTTCGAGAACGTGATCCAGGGCGGCTACAACTACCGCGCGACCGTCTCCCCGTGGTACCGCGGCCTCTTCCTGCTCGACCCCCGCGCGTCGCTGATGACCGGCGGGGCGGTCCCGCTCTCCTACCAGCTGCACGCCTTGGCCGGCTGGCTCCTCATCGGCCTGTGGCCGTTCACCCGCCTGGTCCACGCCTGGAGCGTCCCTGTCGCCTATATCCGCCGTCGGCCGATCGTCTACCGCGCCCGCGCCCCCCGGGGCGCCCGTGCCATGGCGGGCGGAGCGCCGCACAACGGCGCCGCTGCCCTTCGCGGCGCAGACGTACCCCATATCCCAATCCCGATCCCAACACCCGCCAACCCGGACCCCGCGCTCCTCGCCGGGGCCTTGAGCACAGAAGGAGCCCGACATGTCCAAGCCTGATTCCGCCGGCCGCACCGGGGGCAACCCCGCGGCGCTGACGCTCGCCACGTTCGCGTTCACGACCTGCTTCGTCGCGTGGTCGCTGCTCGGCCCGCTCGGCACCACGATCCAGGACCACCTGAAACTCTCTGAAACGCAGCTCGCCTTCACCGTCGCGATCCCGGTCGTCCTCGGCTCGCTGATGCGCATCCCGCTCGGCGCGCTGACCCACCGCCACGGCGGCCGGGTCGTGTTCACCGCGCTGATGGCCTTCACCGTTCTGCCGCTCATCGGGCTCGCGCTGTTCCACAATGCGTGGGCGCCGATCCTCGTCTTCGCCTTCCTGCTCGGCGTCACCGGCGCCTCCTTCGCGGTCGGCGTCCCGTTCGTGAACGAGTGGTACCCCGCCGAGCGCCAGGGCGCCGCGCTGGGGATCTACGGCATGGGCATGGGCGGCACCGTCATATCCGCGCTGCTCGCGCCGCGGATCGCGAAAGCGACGAGCCTCGCGGTTCCCTTCTGGATCGCCGCCGCCCTCGTCGCCGTCGCGGCCGTTGTCTTCTGGAGCGGCGCCCGCGACGCCCCCGGCACGCTGGAGCGCAAACACGGCGCCCTCTTCGCCGCCCTCTCGGTCTTCAAGGAGCGGGGCGCCTCGAAGGCGTGGGCGCTGACCCTCTTCTACTTCCTCTCCTTCGGCGGCTTCGTCGCGATGTTCCTCTACCTGCCGAAGATGCTCCACGCCGTCCAGCACCTCTCCAAGAACGACGCGGGCACCCGCGCCGCGGGCTTCGCGCTGCTGGCGGTCCTCGCCCGCCCGGTCGGCGGCTGGCTCGCGGACCGCATCGGCGCGAAAGCGGTCCTCGTCGTCTCCTTCCTCGGCACCGGCCTCCTCGCCCTCGTCCTCGCCGGGACCTACAAGGAAATGACCCCGTTGACGATCGCCTGCCTGACGATGGCCGTCTGCCTCGGCCTCGGCACCGGCGCGACCTTCAAGCTCGTCGCGGAGTGGTTCCCCGGCAAGGTCGCCGCCGTCGGCGGCGTCGTCGGCGCGGCCGGCGGCCTCGGCGGCTTCTTCCCGCCGCTGGTGATGGCGGCCGTCAAGTCCGACACCGGCAGCTACGCGCTGGGGTTCGTCCTGATGGCCGTCGTCGCGGCGCTCTCGCTGATCGTGCTCAGCGCCGTCGGCCGCGCGGCGCGCAGCCCCGGCTACGTCGGGGAGCGGCAGCGGGCCTGAGCGGCCGAGGCCCCCTCATGCCCGCGGCGGAGGTGTCCCGTTCAATGGGTGTCGGGCGGGGCGGGTCCGGCGTAGACCACGAGGACAACGACGCGATCGTCGGGGCCGCGCTTGTAGCGCACGCGCGCGCCGCCGTCGACCTCATACTCCCAGAAGCCTTTGAGCTTGCCCTTCAGCTGGTGGTGGCGGTTGGTCTGCATTCCGGGGAAGGGGTTGTCCGCGAGTTCGATGTAGCAGCGGCGCATCGGCCCCGGCCGGTTCTGGCACAGCTTGTTCCAGTCGCGGTAGACGGTGCAGAAGACCTTGTGGCGCCCGGAGTAGCGCCCCTTGGGCGCATGGACTTCTCGGGTCACGCCCGGGCCGCCCGGACCTGCCCCTCCGACGGAGGATGGACCTCGACGATTCCGTCCAGATCGACCGGCGCGAGCAGCGCCGCCATCACGTCCGGCTGTCCGTAGAGGCCGGCGGTCGAACTTCCACGCGCGCAGGTCGCCCTCCACCTGCTCCAACGTATCCCGCTGGGCGGCGTCGAACGTGTGCGCCACGAGCTCGCGGGCGAACTCCCCGACCTCGTCGCTGCAGAACGCGGCGAGCCACGGGTATCCGGTCTGCATCGCCCACTCCGACGGCGGCACATCGCGATGCTCGTTGTAGACCGCCAGGAAGCGAGCCGTCTCCGCGACCTGCTCCTGCAACCGCCGCTGGAAGTCCGCGACGCCCTTGGTCTGGATGACCAGCAGCTCGCCGTCGGAGTCGAGCACTTCCTGGGGCGTGTCCTTGGCCCGGTCGAGCAGCGTCCGGTAGTCGCGCTGAACCTCTGTCGGACCCCACGGCGCATCGACGCTGCGGCCCGACGCACGGCCGCGCGCGGCCGACCCCGACATCTGCTTTCCTGCGCCCGCGCCGGCCATACCCGATGCCCTTTCTACATAGCTTTCTATGTAGAGGCTAGCATATGCGCGTCCGGGAACAACACCCGCCTGACGGTAGGCTTCAGCCGGACCGCCACGGCGATACCATGCAAGGCTCACGCCGACGTAGCTCAGCTGGTAGAGCGCCGCCATGGTAAGGCGGAGGCCTCGGGTTCGAATCCCGACGTCGGCTCTCTGCCTTTGTACCGCAACGTTGCCAGCAGTTCGGTGTAGTATTTACCCGCAGTTGTCCGCTTCTGTCCGCACCGGGACAGCGGCGAAACCCCAATGAAGGAGCCGAAAATGGCGCTATGCCTAGCGATTCGGCGCTTTGGGGGGTCAGCCATGGTAAGCAAGAGGTCCCCGGTTCGAGACCGGGCGTCGGCTTGGCCGGAATGCCGCTCCAGCAAACGCTTTTGGGTGGTTGCCGACGTTCCAGGTCGGTGCGTCGCTTCGGTTTGAGTGTCAGCCGAGCCCGGCCTTGTCAAGCATCGCGATGAGCGTCGGGCGGCGACGGTGCTGCTCGCGAAGATCCGCGACCCGCATCGCGAACAACTCGCTCTGGCCGGCCGCCTCGGCGGCGCGGCGAGCGCGCTTGAGCACCGGGATGGCCCGGGCGTAAGACCGCCGGCCGGCCTCGAGCAGCAGCTCATCCACGACGAGCATGTACCAGGGCAGCGCCTGATCCGGCCGCTGTGCCTCGTGAGCTTCGGCGAGGCGCAGGCGCTGCTGCAGCCCCGGGTCCCAGTTGGGGGGCTCGTGCGCGACGCTCCAAGCCCCATCGACCTCGCCCTCATTGAGCAGCGCGTCGACGAGCCCCCCGAGGTCGCGCTCGCGCAGACCATCCACGCCGCGAGCTTCACCGGGTCGGCGACCCCCGCATCACACGCCTGCGCGTGGACCTCCAGCAGTTCGCGCGCGAGATCCCCGATCGTCCCGTTGGAGTCATCCGCGTGCATGATCACCTTCACGACATGCCCGACCGCACGCTCGACCAGGACAACGAGATCCCTCGACGGCGAGGACACGGCAACCGAGCGCAGCTCCTCGACGACCGGCCGCGCCGCGCGTGCCCACTCCGAGCTCTCCCGGTACCCCAGAAACCGCCGCGTCCGCAGCCCACGATCGACCTCCGCCCGATTGCGTGCGACCTCGCGTCGCACCGTCCTATGCGCAACTCTCGAGCTCGACGACCGTGTGCCTGCTCGTGTCTCAAAGCATTCGTCGGCGAGGGTTTCTCCCACTTCGACGCGAAAGGGGCCGGGCTGGGCCCGGCCCCTTTCTACGGATCGGCTTTTGCGCTGCCCAGCCTCAGCAGATCGTGGCGATCACGGTGCCCGTGCCGGCGTGGCCCGGGTTGCCGGCGTAGCCGGGGTTGGTCTTCACGACGACCTCGTGGACGGTGTTGCCCGAGATCGCAGACCCTGCCTTGCTGATCTTGCTCGAGACGAGCACCGCCATGTATTCCGGCAGCGGACCCGTCGGAGGCGGCGTGCTGTTGCCTGGGTCGGTTGTCCAACTCGTGCCGCAGACGGCCGTCGCCGGGCTGTCCTCGAACCCCTTGAACGCCGCTGGGCCGGAGCCGCCGCTCAAGGAGTTCAGCTTCCACCACTGGGCGCCCCAGAAGGTGACCGAGGTCCCGGCCGCGGCGTTCTTGTCGCCGATCACGAAGTTGCCGCCCTTCGCCGTCCCGTAGATCAGCACCTGCGTGGTTGCGTCGGCGGTGCTCCCGCCATCATCGACGATGTGCACTTTGATCATGAAGTAACCCGTGCCTTCGTAGGTGTGGCTGCCGCTGACGCTATAGGAGCCGCCTTCTCCACTCACCGTTCCCGCCGAGGTTGGGCTTCCGTCGCCCCATTCGATCGTGGCGGTGAAGTCCGCCGTCGTCGATGTGGTGTTGGCGTCGGTGAAGTTCGCGACGGTGCCACCGAACGATTGCGGTGAGATCGGCATCGGGCTCACACCCGACGCCGCGAGCGCCGCGTCGCCGACGGTCGCCGAACTGGTCGCGGTCGCCGAGATCGCCGGGTTGTCGACGTCGGTGATCGCCACTTTGACTTCGTAGGTGCCCTCATCGGTGTAGGCGTGTTCGCCGCTCACGGCGAAGGTGCCACCGCTGCCGCTGACCGTGCCCGCGGTGGAGGTCCCGTCGCCCCATTCGATCGTGGCCGCGTACTCGCCGGCGGTCGCCGAGGCGTCCGGGTCCGTGAAGGTTGCGACCTGTCCGCTGAACGCCGCCGCCTCGATCGCGCTCACGGGCGTGCCGGTGGCCGTGATCGACGGATCGTAGTTGCCGAAGTCGTTGCCGGTGAAATGTGCTTCTCCGACTCCCGCCCCGACTGTGATCGGGCCAGGCGCCTGACTTTGCACCCATCCGGCCTGGTTCACCTCTTGCACCTGGTAGGTGCCGGGACCTATCGGCAGGTGATCAGCATCCAGCTTGAAGCCATAGCGACCTTCGGCGTCGGTGGTCGTGCTGGCTACCACTTTGCCTTCGTAGAGGAGGTTGATCGTCCAACCGGGCAGTCCCGGCTCGCCTTCGTCGCGAACGCCGTCAGCGTTGCGGTCTTCGTACTTCACGCCTGTGATTTCCGGCGTTGGGCCGCTACCGCCACCTTCGGTGAAGTTGCCGCAGTAGGTGCCGATGAACGGGCCGTTCCAGCGGAGCGCGGTTATGTCGCCGTTTTCGATGCCAACACGAACGGGGTCGAACCCGTAGTCCCCCACCGGGCACGGCTCGGGATGGGATACGACCTTACATGAGGCCCACTTCGCGGCTTCGGGGTCGAACGTTTCCGTTGGCGCCCAGTCCACGAAGTTGGCGTCGAAGCCCCGTGCCTCGTAATAGGCGGCGAGCAGCGGTTCGGTGAACTGCTGGCGCGGGATCGTGTTGCCGACTCCTGGGTCATACACGAAGGTCCAGCGACCATTCGTGGTCGTCCTCATTTCTTCCTGATCTTTGTAGCCTTTAGCGAAGCTGGTCGCGGGCAGCAAGACCGCCAAGACGAGGACCGTCGATGCTATGCCCAGCCAGAGGCGAGGGCTTCTCCATACCGCTCGGGGTTGCGTCATCGTGCTCCTTCGGTCAGATGGGACATTCCGGAAAGGCTTCCACGACACTCTACTTGCCGAACCGTATCAAACGTTGCGAATCTGTTGACATGAGACTGCCCGCTCCCGCTTTGCGCGAAGACCAGGCATATCCGATCAGGTTGAACGGGCGCTCGCTTTGCCAGGGACGCGGCAGCGCTCTCGCCCGCTCGAGCGACGGATACGACGCGCACTCGCATCTGCCCTACCCTCCCCGGTGCCGTGCCCAGGGAGGCGCATGGTCGCGTGTCCACGCGGCGAGCAACGGATCCGCCAGTGCCCACATGCGTGGCTGTGGCTGCCAGGCGAGACCGAGCTCGCGCAAGCGTGCGAGGGCGTCGTTGACACTCTTAGGGTTGGCCGCGACGGCGTGTGGTCTGAGCCCGACGCTGATCGCGGCTACGACCGGCTGCGCACTGGAATGGACACGCCTGAGGAGATCCCACTCGCGGGCCGTCAGGCTGGCGGTCGTCGCCCGCAGATGTCGCCAACCGGCAAGCGCGCGGGTCTGATCGTCCTCCCCGCGAGAGGGCGCGAGTTCGACGATGCGCCAGGTGAGAGCCGGCACGCCGGCCGCGAGCTCGGCCGCTGCGCCGACCAACTCGACCCGTGCCCTGGTCCACGGGCGCGTGATTACGAGGTCATCGATAAAGCGCGAGGGCTTTGCGCGGCGGATGCGTATGAGCTGCCCGGCGTGGTAGAGGGGGTGGCCGCTGTCCTCCAGGGCCCTGCTGCTGGGGCCGTCGGGATGTTCGACCAGAACGAGGTCCAGATGCGGGTGTCGCTGGCGCGCGGCGCGGAGGTCTCCAAGGAGCTCGCGGGTCTCGTGGTCAGATAGAGATGAGAGCATCAGGCCGAGGTGGTCGATCGCCAGCAGCGCGTCGCCCTCGGCGAGTGCGAGCAACAGCTCGATAGCGTCAGAAAGGTGGTGCCCGCCTGTCTCCGTGCCGGCTTTGGAGCGAAGGTTCTCGAGGTCGATGCCGCTCTGGTGCAGGGTGCGTGAGAGTCGCAGGCCGGCGGCGCTCGAGGGTGGTGCTGCCTGCGTCCACCATGCGGCCGCGTCGGGGGCGAGCTGGGCGATGGCTGTGTCGGTGATCGCCATGGCGAGGTCGCGGCTGTCGGAGCAGCTGCGTGCGTCCACCAGTACGCGCGTGCCGTGGAGCTCGTCGAACGCGGCGGCCAGCAGGGCGCTCGTGCCGCTCCAGGGGTCGCTGGAGATGACCGTGAGGCCGGGCCGCTGGTCGAGCACGTCGAGCATCTCCTGGTACTCGGCGATGCGGCCGGTCAGCACTTCGGCGTTCCCGGCCTTCTGCGCGGTCTCAGGCATGGTGATCCTCCGCGAGATGTCGTCGCGCCTCGTCGATGGCCATCTGGACATCGAATGCTTCGACAGTGGCGCTTCCGAGCTTGCGGGCGCCCAGGGCTGCGTATCGGGCTGCCGTCATCGTCGGGTACGGGCGTCCTTCCCCGAAGGCGATCAGCTTCTCGAGCGCCTCGGGCTGCAGCTCGAGGCCCGCTTGGACGAAGCGCTCCGTGAGGCCCGCGCGCCAGATGTCGGCGGAGATTCTTGGATCGAGGGTCAGCCGATCGACGAGCTTGCCGAACTGCGCCGGAGCATCGAGCATCCCATCGAGCGCTCGCTCGTCGCTGCCGTCGACGAGCACGACGACCTTGGTGTTGCCGCTGTAGAGGTCGACAAGGTCTCCGAGCAGCTGCTCACCGTCGGCGTAGTCGGCGGCGCGTTGCAGCTCGTCGAGGAAGAGGACGACCGGTCTGTCCCTCTCCTCGGCCAGCGCCAGCGGCAGGGCGAGGATCTTTCGCGTCGGCAGTGGGCCGGGTTGAGCGGCGAGTTGACCGAGGTCGAGGGGTATCCCTTGATCGGCGAGGGTCTGCTCGATCAGGGGCAGGGCCACTCGTAGGAGCCCACGCGTGGCCGCTGAGCGCGAGATCCGGTTGCAGCGGTCCACGACGAGTTGCAGTAGATCCTTCGCGTCCACGCGCTCGGGAACCTCGATGTTGACGACCACCGTGCCGTCCTGGCGAAGCTGCTCGCACACCGCTGCGCAGACCGTCGTCTTGCCGATCCGGCGCGGCCCGGTCAGCATCGTGTGGATCGCCTCGCGCGATCGGCGCACGATCTCCTCGATGTCACCCGTACGCCCGATCACCAGATCGACGGGCACCGGGCCACCGGCGGGGAACAGGCGTCCTATGCGGTCATCCATCATCACGCTATGAATAGTACCAGTGAGTAATGACGTTATTACCTCCGGGTACTATCTGGCTGCTTCCCGTCCTGAGCTTCGCGGCACCGCGGGCCGTCTTGATCGCGTTCTCGTTCGGCAAGGCCAGGCCCGCCCGGCAGGTCGGCGATGAGGTGTGCGTAGTGGGTGAGCAGGGTCGCGGCGCTGTGGCCCATCCACTCGGAGATTTGCATGATCGAGTGATTGCCCTCGTGGATCAGCAGGCTCGCAAAGCTGTGGCGCAGGTCGTAGGGAACCGGACCGTCGTAGGTCCGGCTGATTCTGCGTTTGCCCGCGTACACGGCGGTGGTTTCGGTGATGGTGGCGATGCCGATCGCCACGCACGCCGGCTGCCAGACGCGTGATCGCCAGTCGCGCCAGTCGTGATCGCGCCAGGGTTCGCCGCCCGGGCGCGCGAAGATCAGACCGTCCGGATCGCCGCACGCCAGCCGGTACTCGCGCAGATCGCCGCGCAGCGCATCGAGCAGCGGCGGGCATCGCGGCGGGCGAGTGGTCTTCTGGCCGGGCACGATCTCTCCGTCGATCCACTTCTGCTCGACCAGGATCGTCGCCTTGCGCACATGCTGGTATTCCAAAGCGAGGGCCTCCTCGGGGCGCAGGCCGGCGTACGCGAGGACACTCACGAGCGTGGCGTCCTGCGGGTGCTCCTCTCCAGGTGGGTCTCGGCATACAGACGCCAGAAGTCGCCCATGAACTGCTCGAGCGTCTCGTTGCCCGCTTCGAGCACGGCGAGGTCTCCGGTGCGCTTGAGCAGCCGCAGGCGAGCACGAAAATCCAGGGCGTCCTGCGCGGTGTCGAATGTTCGCTGGGCGCGCTCGCCCCTCGCATTCTGGAACCGGACTCGGTAGACGTAATGGACCTGGCCACCGCGGCGGCGACGCTTGCGAATCTCAACTCCACGGATTGGCTTCGGGCGCACGTCTATGTCTATAGAAGGCTAGAGCCGAGGGTTCGCCTGCGCCGGGCCACGATGCGGCGACCTCGGCGTGCCCAGGCCGCATCCAAGCGCCTGACACCCCCAAAGCGCCCCCGCGACATCCTCCGGCGTCTCTCTCCGAAAGGCCAGCCTGTCCCAGAGAGTGCGCTTGTACTTGGGATCTTTTTGGGGGCGCAGGTGGTGACTGCTTCCTGCGCCCTCTTCCTTACCATGGCGGTGCTCTACCAGCTGAGCTACGTCGGCCTGGACCGGCCCATCGTACCGCCGTAGCGTCGGCGTCGCCCCCTCCAGCTGGGGTTCGGGCGCTGTCGTGGGCGGGGCTCATTGTGGCGCGAGGGGGTTGAGGTGGTGGGCACCGGCGGCGGCGTGCAGGTCGTTGTCGTAGACGAAGACCGCGCTGATGTCCTCGCGGATGGTGAGCGCCGTGGCGAGGTGGATCGCGTCCATTGCTCGTAGCGGTGGGGTGTGGGCGGCGGTGGCGAGCTCGATGATCTCCGGGGATAACGGGATCAGGTTGATCCGCTCCAGGGCCGCGTTGGCGCGCCGCAGGACGTCTTCGCCGCCGAGACGCCTTGCTGTGCACACGGCCTCGACGCGGATCAGCTCGCTCGCGACCAGTATGGGCCAGTCGCTCAGCGCGGCGCGAAAGGCGTCCGTCTCCCGCTCAGCCTTGAACAGCTTGACCAGCGCCGAGGCATCCAGGTAGGCGGCGCTCACTCCCCGCGGACCCACCGCAGCGCATCAGACGCCGGCGCAGCGCCCGCCGGGTCTGGCTCACCCGGCGGCGGGTCCAACTCCAACAGGCTTCCCCGACCAGGTCTTGCGCCGTAGCGCTCCACCAGCCGAGCTTGCAACTGGGACTCCGAGCCGGCGCCAGCGAGCACGGCCTGCGCGCCGCGCAACGTGAGCGCACGGATCTGCGCCGCCGCCGAGCGTGTCTCAGCGGGGTCGAGCAGCGGCTCGGTAAGGGTGAGTGCGCGCTCCACCTCCGGGTCACGTTCAACTCCCAGGCGTGGGTGACGAGAAGCCATCCCTCCCGATGGTAGCATTCCTGTGTAGCACTTTGACGAAGGCCGGGGTGCGAGCGTGCAGGGAGTGGACGCCCGCAATCCAAGGGCGAAGCGGGCGCCATTGGGCCGACGCACAGGACTACCTCAAGTCGTCCAAAGGAGGCACCCGGGCCCCGCCCGCGATTACTTCTGCATCGGCACCACAAAGCAGAAGTGCGGCGCGTGGGCGGCATGCGCTGCTCCGCCGAGCGAACAGGCAGCGAGCGGCAGGCAGCGTCCGTCTACCTAGATCTCATGTGGCCATATACGGATGCACCTCCAGGCCACCTACCATACCGTCGGTGCACGGTCTACGGACGTTCCTACGGACGTCATGGCCTACGGAAGGTTCGTCCGTTCACCGAGAGTATGGAGTGGCGTGATGATGAAAAGCGAGAGCCCCGAGCCAGCGCCCGGTTCGTCCCCTGACTACGTTGAGGGCGAGCGCGTACCTGATGTCATCGGGGAGGAGGTTAGCCACCAACAAGAGAGGAAGTCCGGCGGCAGCCTGAAGAGGTGGGGCAAGGCATATGCCAAGGGGAGCATCATCGGGGTTGCGATGCAGGTGCGTAAGAGTCTTGCCTCGTTCGCCTGCCTGCTGCTGGGAGTCTTCGCACTGGCTAGCGTGACACCCGCTGCGGCGGCCGAACCAGAACCAATACTCTCTAGGCAAACACAGATATCCGGCATCGCCCAGGTGGGCCAAACGCTAACCGCTACCCCCGCTGTCTGGCTGGTGGGGCATTACGGTGAACCAGCAGAAGGTACTATCAGCGTCTGGGATCGGTGCGCCGACTCGTCGCCGAGCAGCTGCAAAATCGCCGAACCCTATGGCGGCCACGTCTATGGGGTGACGACCGCTGATGTTGGTTTTGTGATCCGCGCATGGTCGACTCTCACGATATTTGGATGGTCGGTGGGGTCGCAGTCGGAAGCGACCGCTGTCGTCACCGCCGCCCCAACGACCCCGCCTCCAACTACGCCCACGCCAACGCCCACGCCAACGCCTACGCCTACGCCTGAAGCAACCGCCAAAGGCACAGCACCTACCGTTTCCGCGTTCGCATTCACGGTCGGCGTGAAGCTCTCGACCGGTGTAGGTACGTTGACTGCCCGCTGCGGAGCCCCCGCGACCGAATCGTGCACGTTCTCGCTTACCCTCTTTGCGAGCGTGAAGAACGGGCATGCGAGTTCGGCCTCCAAGGTCAACGTTGGCACGGTCACCGGCAAGCTCCAAGGCGGGAAATCGGGCAAGCTTGCACTGAAGCTGAACAGGATTGGGCGCAAGTACCTCAAGCGCGGCACCATCCACCTCGAAGCCGCCGGAACCGTAAAGGACACGGCGGGCCTCGTGACGCACTTTCACAAGCGCGTGGCCGTCAAGAAAAAATAGCTCCTACGTTCGAGCAACGCCGAGCGCCGACAGATCCCGCACTGCTGCTTTCGCGGGGCGAGCATGTGTACGAGCGAGGGCCGCGCTCACAGTCGCGTTGGACGAAGACGAGGTCTGGGCAGCGGTCAGGGCGCGCGCTTCGCCTCGCCCGGCAGAAGCGGGCTTGTGCCGACCTTCGGTCAACGCGCTCGAAGGTCGTCCTTCTCGACACTGACGTCGAACTGTCGGGTCGCTGCCGCAACCCGTGTGCGAACGGCACAGCGGCCGAGCCTGGCGGCCGTGGCGTTTGCCGTTTGCGCGCTAGGAGCGTGCCCAGGTGGCCGTCCAGGTGAACGTGCCGGTGCTCGCGGTGGTGGCGGGGTAGCAGTCCTCCCCGGGAATGAACAGGCCTTCGATTGGGGGCGGCCCGGACATGCTCACGCTCGCCTGGGCGCTGCCGTGCGCCGTGGTCGCCGAGTCGAACGTCCCGTGGAAGGTGGCATTGGCGTTGGGCCCGTAAGAACCGCTGGTCCATGGCACGGTTCCGGTCGGGTTTGAGAATTCGCCGTCGGCGATCGGCGAGGGCGCGCTCTCATCGCTCCAGGTCTGCCCCGAACAGAATGCTTTCGGGGGCGCAAGGCCCTGGTAGTTGTAGGTGAGGCCAAACGGGGAGACGCTCGCCTGGTCGGGCGCGACGGTGAAGAACAAGCCGATGATCGTGGCGGTTCCTGCGCCGCCGGTGGCGGGGACGTTCAGCGTCCCGCTCCAGAATCCGGCCGTCGGCGCGACCGCCTTCGCGACGGTGAACGCGAACCACTTGCCGTTGTCCGCGTTGACGGTGCCGTGGGCGTTGACGGTGCCGTGGGCGTTGACGGCCTGTACCTGCCAGTAGTAGGTCGCACCGGGGCTCAGCCCACTGAGGCCGGCGCTGGTCGCCGAGTTCGTGGAGACCCAGGAGCCATCACAGGCGTTGTTGTTGGTCGTGTCGATGCAGTACTCATATCTGGCGGCGTTGCTGCTCGTTCCCCAACTGAGAGAGAGATTGCTTGGCTGACCGGTCGCGCCGCTGGCCGGGCTCGTCTTGTTGAACGCACCGGGCGGGCTGCCGCTCGTCGCGTTGACCACCGTGAAGGCGACGAGCCGGCTTCCCACATCGGCAGAGACCTTGAGCCGGTATCTGCCGACCTTGACCGGCTTTCCGGCGAACAGCTTCGCGACCGTGGTGGTGTAGGAGCCCTTGAAGCGTCCCTTCTTTTTGACGCTCTTGACCGGCTGCCACCTAGGACCGGTCGCGAAGGTGAGCACGTAGCTGAAGCGCCTGCTCGGCCTGGAGAAACGGTAGACGAGCTTGACCGAGCCGACTTGGGATGCCGTGAAGCTCGTCTTGGTCAGATGCGCTGAGATCTTGGCACCATTGGTACCGGAGGTCATGCTGGTGGTGGCGCCGAGACCAAAGACAGCAACAAGCAGCAGTACCAGAGCAAGACGAGAGAGCAGGCCCATTTTCATTACGATGCCGATCATCAGGGTCGGCGCGCTCGCGTGCATCGGTGGTAACTACGCTCCAGCGTCCGCAGTTGCTCGCAGGTGCACTTTCCGCCGCGCGAATCGAGGAGCTACGACTGCTGCTTCCGCAGCCATAGCGAGCGTGCGTTGGCGTGACCTCGCGCTAGCGCACAGGACGAGCCGCGAGCGTGTCGTCCGGCGCCCGGCAAACGCCTGCTTCGTCCCGGAGGAAGCGTGTACCGATCCCCGGCCGGGGCTATCGAGAATCGTCCCAAGCGGTCGCGTCGACGCGGATCCTTCACCCGCCCGCTTGCGTGCGGAGTCGCGTAGGCTACGGGACCGGGCTTCAGGCCCCGTAGATCATTACTGGTGTGCCTGGGCCGATGCGGGCGGCCAGCCAGTCGATGCTCGCGGTGGCCAGGCGGATGCAGCCGTGTGATTCGGCGGCGCCCAGTGTTCCTCCGAGGTTGTTCCGTCCGTGGATCGCGATCTGGCCTGGGCCGCCTTCGAATTCTTGCAGCACGTTGGAGCGTGCGCTGAGCGCAAGCGCGAACGGGCCGCCGGCCTGGCTGGGTTCCATCTGCACGGTCTCCTCGACGAAGAACTGGCCGGTCGGCGTGGGTGTGGAGGGCTTGCCCACCACCGCTTGAAAGGTTCTCACCGTGCGCCCGTCGAGGTAGACCCTGACGCGCCGTGCGGCGAGGTCGACCAGGATGCGCCAGCCCGTTGTGAGCTTGCGGGTGGCGTTCTGGACGATCCAGCCGGTCGATCCGTCGGGGCGACCGGGGAGCATCACCTGTAGCCACCGCACTCCGCCGGGGCCGCTCGAGTGGCCGATCACGGGCAGGGTGGTCTGCTCGCCGGTGATCGGCCTGTGGGCGGGCACGAGTGCGACCTGCGGGGATCCTGCTGCGGGTGTTCGGTGCGCGACGTGCGCGGTGAGCAGGACCGCGAGTTGCTGAGTCGCCTGCACGCGCGGCGGGATGCCGGCGGCGGCCGCCGAGCCGGCCGTGAGGCCGAGCAGGCAGACCGCCAGCACGATACTCAGCCTGTGAATGTGCCCTTCCTATGCGGGAGCGCGGGCCGTGCGGGCGAGCGCGGTTTGGATGCTTCCCGTGCGCGATGGTGCTTGTGGCGTTTGTGGTGCTTTGCAGTGCTTTTCGATCCAATCGGCCGGGGGGCGGTGGTGAGGCCCGTGCCCGCTGCTTCGAGTGCTTTTGTTTCTTCGGGGGTGGTCGTTTCCGTACCGCCACCGCTGCCGCTTACGCTGGACACGCAGTTGGACGTGGTGATGGTGTTCGCTTCCAGGGTCATCGCGGCGGTCTGTGCCAGGAGCCTGCCGTGGATCGTGGCGTCCGTATTCGCGGTGATGCTTGCCGCGGCCATGATCGTGCCGACGAAGTGCGTGCCTGTCCCCAGCGTCGCGGAAGAGCCGACTTGCCAGAAGACGTTGCACGCCTGTGCGCCGTTGATCAACGAGACAGTGGTGTTCGATCCCGTGATCAGCGTGGTTGGAATCTGGAAGATGAATACCGCGTTGGGGTTGCCTTCGGCGTTGAGCGTGACGTTCCCCGATGAGAGCAGCAACGAGCTGCTGGCGGTGCGAACGCCCGGCGAGAACGTCTGCCCCGCGAGGTCCGTCCCAGCCGAGCCAGTGGTCGGACGAGAGGCCGCTTCGTTGTAGGCGGTCGTCAGGGCGTTCTTCGCTTCGGTCGCGACCGCATCGTCGATATATGTCTGGCCGAGCACGTGCGGAGCGCCGGTCACCGACGAGCCGGGAGCCAGCCCCAGGTCGCCGAACATCGTCGTCGGGCCTGTGTTGGTGACCGTCGAGCCGCCCAGAACGGAGAAACTGGCGGCTTTGCCCAGGCCCACAGGCGCGATGGCGCCCAGGGCGCTGCTCGCGAACACCAGAGTGGACAGCGATCCAAGAAGGAGGAGCCCTGCTCGAAGCGTCTTGCGGCCGGCTCGGGGGGCGGAACGCCGGCTTACGGCGAGGGAGTCGCTGGGAGGCGACTCGTACTTCGGTGGGACGCCATTGTTCATCGGCGTCTCCTCGCTGCGGCGCCAAAGCACCGCGATAGAAGGGGAATGGCTCCCCGGCCTATTCGACCTGTCATGTAAACCGACAGCTCACCGCCTCAGCGTTAGTCGGGCGCGAGCGGCCGGACACATGTCGAGGATTGAGCGCTTCAGCCCAACTGCTGGATCACGATGGAGGCGATAGCGGGCTGCGCACCACCGGCGAGCGGTGTGATCGTGAGCGCCGGCGTGTTTCCCGCCGGGTTGCGAAGCTCGACCGTCGAGTTCGCGGTGGTGGTCGTGACGAGCGCATCGCCGGCAATCTGGCTTGTCCCGGTCGCCCGCCCATACACCGTATAGGGCAGTTCGACCATGCCACTCCCGGAATCGAGAGCGATCACCAGTTGGCCCGCCTCGGTGACGGACACCGAGAAATCCACGCTGTACGTGCCGACGCTCGGGAGCACGAATTCGGCCGCGTCGAGTCTGATGACGCCGCCCGCGGTGGGGCCGTTGCGGGGAAACAGGACCGGGGCTCCGGCCGCAACCGTCGCCGCGTTGTCCGGCGGCATGACGGCGTAGAACTCAGCGTACGCCGACGATCCCGATGGTCCTTCAGGGCCAGCCGGGCCCGTAACACCCGTCGCGCCTGCAGGTCCAACCGATCCCGAAACTCCCGCTGCACCTGTTTCGCCCTTTGGGCCGGCTGGCCCCACACTCCCCGCGACACCTTTTTCGCCTCTGGGTCCCGCTGATCCTTCAGACCCGGCGAGCCCCGTCAGCCCCGCTGGTCCCGCGAATCCCGTCGCGCCCGCGGGTCCAGTGGCTCCTGGTGCTCCACTGGAGCCCGTAGAACCTGTCGCGCCCGCGGGTCCTGTGACTCCTGGGGCTCCACTGATGCCCGTAGAACCTGTCGCGCCCGCGGGTCCTGTGACTCCTGGGGCTCCACTGATGCCCGTAGATCCTGTCGCACCTGCGGATCCAGTGGCTCCTGGGGCTCCACTGATGCCCGTAGATCCTGTCGCACCTGCGGATCCAGTGGCTCCTGGGACTCCACTGATGCCTGTAGAACCTGTCGCGCCTGCGGATCCAGTGGCTCCTGGGGCTCCACTGATGCCTGTAGATCCCGTCGCGCCTGCGGATCCAGTGGCTCCTGGGGCTCCACTGATGCCTGTAGATCCCGTCGCGCCTGCGGATCCAGTGGCTCCTGGGGCTCCACTGATGCCTGTAGATCCTGTCGCGCCAGTGACGCCGTTGAGTCCCGTGAGCCCGATCAGCCCCTCGGGTCCGGTTGCGCCTTCACTCCCGGTCAACCCTCTGGGCCCCGCGCTGCCCGTAGCGCCTTCGTGACCAGTCAGCCCCGTAGTGCCTGCTGCGCCTGCCGGCCCAGTCTGCCCCATAGACCCAGGGGCACCCAGTAGACCCTGCAGACCTTCTGGTCCGCCCGGGCCAGGTAGCCCCGCGAGACCTGCCGGGCCGCGGACGCCCGCGTGTCCCCGCGGCCCCGAAGCTCCACGTGCTCGCCTCGGGCACAAAGGGCGGCTTGGTCCAACGCGCCCTGTGAACGCGAACTCATGGCAAGATCGGGCAGAAGCCGACCGGCCTGCCGCGATGCCGGGAGTCACAACCACCACTCCGGAGAGCCCCAACACACAGACCACCGCCGCGAGCACGCCACAAAAGCATCGACGAGCCGTCCGGTATGTCTGGTATGGGTTGGTTCTCCAGAAAATAACCATTCAATAGAATATCGAGGGTTGGCTCCCCTGCCTTGAGCGCTCGGTGTCACGGGTAGCTGAATGGCGACTCGATGGCCCGCCCTCGTTGCTCAGTGGCCCGCTCCGATCGTCTTGCGCAGACCCGCGAGCGCGCGAGCGCCGACTCGTTTGAAAGCGACCTCGAGCAGCGGGCCGGCGAGCTTGAACGGCCCCTTCAGCGCGAGATCCGCGTCGTAGGTGATTCGTGTGCCCCTCTCGGAAGGCTCGAATGTGATCCGGTCCAGCGAGACGACGGTCGAGCTTTCGCCGCGAAATGTGACGGCGTTTGGTGGGTCGTACTCGACGATGCGGTAGGTGAGTGGGATCTTTCGGCCGAGGAAGCTGGCCAGGAGCTGGAACTCGGTCCCCTTGCGAACCGGTGCGTCGCCGAGGCGCTCAGCTTCGATGACGCCCGGGTCCCACTCCTGAGTGCTCGAGAAGTCGCTCAGGTAGGCGAACATTTCATCGGGCGGACGCGACGTATCGACGCTTGCCTTGTAGTGAGCCATCGGGTTCTCCTTATCGGTCTGAGTCGGCCCAGTCGGCCGGAGTCGGTGTCTCGTGCCAGCCGCTGAGGCGTTCGCATTCGGTCCATAGCCGTTCGCGGTCCTCGGGGCGTCTGCTTGGTCCACGGCACGCGGTGGGTTGGGCGCTCTCGGCGGTCATGCCAGAAGCCGCCGGAGCTTTGCGCCGGCTCGGACAGCGGCACCGAGCCAGACGATCGTGTCGGCGCCTTCTTGGGGGGTGCGCAGCAGCGGCTTTGTCAGACCGTAGAAGTGCGGCAGCGAGGACTTCAGGCCCGGGGTGTCCACCCAGCCTGGGTGCATCGCGTGGACAACGACACCGGTGTCCCGCGATCGTTCTGCCCACAGTTCGCTCAGGATGACTTGGGCGCGCTTGGTGCGCGCGTATGCGGTCGGGCCGTCGAACTCCTCATGAGCCATCTGGAGGTCATCGAGGTGGATTCGCTGTGTATACATGCCGCCCGAGGACACGTTGATGATGCGTGCGGGCTTGCTCTTCTCGAGCAGAGGGAGGAGGAGGCTGGTCAGCAGGAACGGTCCCAGGACGTTGGTCGCGAAGGTCAGCTCGATGCCGTCCACCGAGAGCGTCCGCTCGCTCGCCAGCGCGCCCGCGTTGTTGACGAGCACGTCGAGGCGCCCCGTCTCCCCACCGAGGCTCTCGGCGAACTGCCGCACGGATTCCAGGTCGCTGAGGTCGCAGAGGCCGACCTGAACGTCGCTGTGGGGATACCGGGCCACGATCTGCGCGCGGGCCCGCTCGCCGCGCTGCTTGCTGCGGACCGGCAGCCGGACCGTCGCGCCGAGACGCGCGAAGCCCTCGGCGGCGGCGAGGCCGAGCCCCGAGGTTCCACCGGTGAGGAGCACGACCTTCCCGCCCATCGGCGGCAGCTCGGCAGTGCCCCACATGCCCTTGCGCGTGCGATAGCCGATGCGCGTATAGCCCGCAAGGACGGTGCGGTCGAGGATCGTGTCGAGCAGCGAGCCGCAGCCCACGAGCTCGGTGTGATCGGGAGTCCTGTCGAGCAGCGAGCCGATCACGCCGGCGACCCTGGGTCTTGGGGCGCATACCTCACACGGCAAGCATGACGCATCGGCCGCCTCGTCCCCGTCCCTCCCCTGCCCCGTAAACGGAATAGTGCTATGTAGATGACTCTGAGAACGTTCGATGCCGTAGAACACGCATGAGGATCGCGATCGTCGGTGCGGGAGTCTCCGGGCTCGTATGCGCGCATGTGCTGCACCGCGATCACGAGCTGGTCGTGTTCGAGGCGAGCGACCGGGCGGGAGGGCATGCCAACACGGTTCACGTCGAGACGGACACCGGGGCCTACGATCTCGATACGGGCTTCGTCGTCTTCAACGACCGCAACTATCCCGGGTTCGAACGCTTGCTGGGCGAGCTTGGCGTGGCGACGCAGCCGTCGCAGATGAGCTTCGGGGTGAGCGACGGCGTGGACTTCGAGTACAACGGGGCCTCGCCGAACGGCTTGTTTGCGACTCGCGGCAATATGTTCGCGCCGGCCTTTCACCGGATGATCGCTGATCTGCTCCGCTTCAACCGGGACGCCCGTCGGCTGCTCGCCTCCGATGAGGACCCGCCGCTGGGAGACTGGCTTTCCCAGCAGCACTATTCACGCATGTTCGTCGAGCGGCTGATCGTCCCGCAGGCGTCGGCTGTGTGGTCTGCGGACCCGGCGCAGATGTGGTCTTTCCCGGCGCGTTTCATGGTCGAGTTCTTCGAGAATCACGGAATACTGGGATTCCGCGACCGGCCACGCTGGCGGACGATCGTCGGTGGATCGCGCAGTTACGTGCAGGCGCTCATAAAGCCCTGGCGTGAGCGTCTCAGGCTCTCGACACCTGTGACGGAGGTATCTCGTCATCCCAGCCATGTCACGGTGTTCTCGCGCGGCTGTGAGCCGGAGCGCTTCGACGCGGTCGTGATCGCGACGCACTCCGACCAGGCGCTCGCGCTGCTGGCCGATCCGGGCGAGCGCGAGCGCGAGCTGCTTGGGGCGATTCCCTATCAACAGAATGAGGTGGTCCTCCACACCGATCGTTCGCTGCTTCCGCGGCGCCGGCGTGCGTGGGCGAGCTGGAACTTCCATCTCGGCGACGGTGCGCAAGGGCGCTGCACGGCGACCTACCACATGAACCGTCTGCAGTCGTTGCGCGCCGACCGCGAGTTCTGCGTCACGCTCAACCGCACGGAGGCGATCGACCCGGAGCTGATCATCTGGAAGACACGGTACGCGCACCCTGTCTACACCCCTGCGGGCGTCGCCGCGCAGGCACGCCACCGCGAGATCAGCTCCCGCAATCGCACGCACTACTGCGGCGCCTACTGGGGATGGGGCTTCCACGAGGACGGCCTCAACAGCGCGCAACGGGTGGTGAGCGAGCTCAGCTCGCAGCGGGCGCAACCGGTGCGGATATGACGGTCAGCGCGATCTATGAGGGCACGATCCGTCACCGTCGCTTTGCGGTGCGCGCCCATGAGCTGCGCCACCGCATCGCGCTCGTGTATCTCGATCTGGAGGAGCTGGACGGCCTGCTCGCCGGCCGGCTCGTCGCCGGCCGCCCGGGACTGGTGCGGTTCCGCCGGGGCGACTACCTCGGCGATCCCCACGTCGGGCTTGGGGACGCCGTGCGCATGCTCCTCGAGCGCCGGACGGGCAGCGCGCCCGCGGGCCCGATTCGTCTGCTCACGCACCTGCGCACGTTCGGACACTGCTTCAACCCGGTCAGCTTCTACTACTGCTTCACCCCCCACGAGCAGCTCGACGCGGTCGTGGCGGAGGTGACCAGCACACCGTGGGGGGAGAGGCACGCCTACGTGCTCGAGCGCAGCGGCGAAGGCTCGGTGCTGGCCGCCAGCTTCGCGAAGGCGCTGCACGTATCCCCGTTCATGGGGATGGAGCAGCGCTACACGCTGCGCGCAGCCGCGCCCGACGCGACATTGGCGGTTCACATCGAAAGCCACGAGTTCGGAGCGCTCGCGTTCGACGCGACGCTCGCGCTGCGTCGTGCGCCGCTGAGCAGACGCGGTCTGGCTCGCCTCACCGCGCGTTACCCGGCGGCGACACTGCGCGTGCTCGCGCTCATCTATGGACATGCGCTCGCGCTGAAGCTCAAGGGCGTGCCGCTGCACCCCCGTCCCGAGGAGCCGGCGTGACGGTGACGCAGCGCGTCGCGCGAGGCATCGCGCTTGGCCTGCTGGAGCGTCTGCGCTCAGGCCAGCTGACTGTCGTGGAGGGCGAGCACCGGCTGGTGCTGGGTCACGGCAGCCCGCAGGCGACGGTCCAGGTTCGCTCGCCACGCCTGTGGCCGAGATTGCTGCACGGCAGCCGCGGGATGGCCGAGGCATACATGCAGGGTCTGTGGGAGTCCCCGGATCTGACGGCCGTGGTGCGCGTGGCAGCGCGCAACGCGACGGGACTCGACAAGTGGCGTCGCCGCGTCGCGCCGGCACGGGTCCCGCTGCAGGCCGCGCGGGGTATCCGCGCACGCAACACCCACGCGCGCAGCCGCCGCGGCATCGCGGCCCACTACGACCTCGGGAACGAGCTCTTCGCGTTGATGCTCGACGAGACGATGATGTACTCCTCCGCGTACTTCCCGCGCCGGGGAATGACGCTCGCGCAGGCATCCAGAGCAAAGCTTGAGATGGTGTGTGGCACGCTCGATCTGCGAGCCGGCGACCACGTCCTGGAGATCGGCACGGGATGGGGCGGGTTCGCCGTCCACGCCGCGCGAACAAGAGGCTGCCGGGTCACGACCACCACGATCTCGCGCGAGCAGTACGAGCACGCCCGTGAATGGATGCGGGCGGCCGGGGTCGCCGATCGCGTCACGGTGCTGTGCGAGGACTATCGCAATCTGCGCGGACACTACGAGAAGCTCGTTTGCATCGAGATGATCGAGGCCGTCGGGTATCGCGACTTCGGCACGTTCTTCGCGCGCTGCTCGAACCTGCTCACCGCTCACGGGAGGATGCTGCTGCAGGCGATAACCGTCGACGATCGAGCCTACGAGGTCGAGAAGGCTTCGCCGAGCTTCATCCGCACCCACATCTTCCCGGGGGGCTGCCTGCCCTCGCTCGCGGTGATCGCGCGCTGCGTCGCTCAGCGCACCGACATGCGAACCGTCGGATTCAAGGATCTGACGCCGCACTACGCCGAGACGCTGCGGCGCTGGCGCGTCAACTTCGAGGCCGCGAGCGCGCGCCTTGAGGATCTCGGCTACGACGAGCGCTTTCGGCGGCTGTGGCGGATGTACCTCGCCTACTGCGAGGCCGGGTTCGCCGAGCGGCGGATCGGCGTCGTGCAAATGACGCTGGCCAAGCCGGGGTGGCGCCAGTACGCCGGCCCCACGAGCGCGTACGAAGCGCCGCGGGCGCTGGCCTCCTGAACATGGTCCGCGCGCTCGTCACCGGAGCCTCCGGCTACGTCGGCAGCCGACTGGTGCGCAACCTTCACGCGCGAGGCGTTCCGGTTGGGTGCGTCGCACGCGACCCCAGCCGGGTCAGCTTCGATCCAGCCGTCACGGTACACCGCGCCGACATGCTCGACCCGCGCTCCCTCGGCGCGATCGGCGACGGCTACACGACGGCCTACTATCTCGTCCACTCGATGGGTCGCGGCGGCGACTCCGACTACGAGCAACGCGACGCCGTCGCCGCCTCCAACTTCGCCCGCTTCGCGCTCGCCACGGGCATCGAGCGGATCGTGTACCTCGGCGGCCTCGGCGACCGCCCCGCATCCCAGCACCTGCGCTCGCGGCTGCGCGTCGGAGAGATCCTGCGCGATCAGGGACCACCGCTGAGTTGGTTTCGTGCCGGCATGGTGGTGGGAGCCGGATCGGAGAGCTACCGAACGCTGCGCTCGCTCGTCGAGCGCCTGCCGGTGATGCTCGCACCCTCGTGGCTGGCCACACCCACCCAGGCGATCGCCATCGGCGATGTGCTGCGCTACCTCATCGAGGCTCCCGGCATACCCGAGACGCGCTCCCGCGAGATCCAGATCGGGTCGGCCGAAATACTCACATACGGGAAGATGCTCGACCAAATGGCCGACGCGCTGGGACTGCACCGCCGCCCACGCATCCCCGTACCGCTGCTGACACCGTGGCTCTCCTCGCACTGGATCGGGCTCATCACACCAGTCGACGCAGGCGTCGCGAGACCACTGATCGAGGGGCTCTCCACCGACACGACCATCACCGACCCATCCGGCATGGAACTGTTCGACATCCAACCCAGATCCTTTGAGCAGGCCCTACGCGAGGCAATCGCCGAGGAGGACCAAGCCAGTCAGCCCACGCCGTAGCCCCCGCCGCGCCAATCCCGAGGTTGGGCGAACATATGTTCGCCCATACAAGGCGCGCTGGACGGGGAGGGATCGGGACCTCCGGGTAGCGTTCCTGCCCGATGTCCGCCGAGGATTCTCCTCTCGGCGAGCCGACTGTTATACTGTGTCGGTATGACCCATCGTGTTGGCGCCAAGGGGCAGGTCGTGATACCGAAGGATCTGCGTGAGCGGGCAGGCCTGCGCCCCGGAGCGAACGTCGAGTTCGAGCTGGATGGACAGCGGGTGAGCATCAAGGCGGCCCGTGGTCGCCCGGGGCTGGGCGGGCGGTTCGCGCAGAGCGGCATGGCTCAGCGTCTGCTCGAGGATCGCGCGCGCGAGCCACGTTGACCGTCTGCCTGGACTCGTGGGCGGTCCTTGCCTGGCTGGACGGCGAGGAGCCCGCGCATGACCGCATCGAGCAGCTGCTCAGCGACCGGCCGCTGATGAGCTGGGTGAACGCCGTGGAGGTCTACTACCGGGTGCAGCGCGACCACGGGCGCTCCGAAGCGGACGATGTGCTCACCGGGTTGCGCAAGACGCTCGAGCTGGATCTGCCCGGCACCACGCTGATGATCGAGACAGCCCGCCTGAAGGCGAGCACCCCGATCGCGCTCGGCGATTGCTTCGCGATCGCCACGGCCTGCGCTCACAACCTGACGCTCCTAACCGGAGACCCCGAGATCCTCGATCGAGACATAGCCATGCCCGGTCGAGGATCTGCGCGACAACCGGAAATAGCTAGGAGTTCATCGACTCCATGGCGGCCAAGACCGGCGGCGAAACCGCGCACAACCCGCCCCCGGCACCGACGCGCTTACCCCTCCCGAGAATCGAGGCTCAGCGGAGTGGACGCTTGAATCGTCGGACGAAGCGAGAGCGCCAGCCGCCCACGCGCACTCTGGACGACTTTGGGCATGGAGGTGCTCTACCAGCTGAGCTACGTCGGCACGGCTGTCAGATCGTAGCGGGCGCCGGCGCTGATAACGTCGCCGGCGTGAAGCTCCCGAACCTCGACGAGAGCCCTTCGCGCGAGCTGGCGTTCGGGCACATCAGGGGGGTGTGGCGCGACCTGGGACGCGAGGCCGGCACGCGCACCGTGGGGCTGCGGCGAATCGAGGTCGCCGCGGGGCACTTCTCCACGCCCGCCCACGAACACGGGGGCGACGAGGAGATCTTCTTCGTGCTCTCCGGCAGCGGGCTGCTGTGGGAAGAAGGCAAGACCTACGAGGTCCGCGAGGGCGACTGCATCGTGCACCGGCCCCTCCGCGGCGCCCACACCCTGCGCGCCGCGGACGGCGGGCTCGACGTGCTCGTCTTCGGCGAGCGCCGCGATCCCCACCTCACCGCGCTGCCCCGCATCGGCGTGGCGTGGAGCTTCCCCCGCTGGGTGGAGCTCGCCGGCGGCGATCCGCCGTTCGCGCGCGAAGCCGCCGCCGGGCCGCCCGAGTGCCCCGCGCCGCTCCCCGAGCGCCCTCGTAACGTGGTGGCGCTCGCCGACGCCCCCACCGCCTTCGGCGGCGCCGCGCGGCTGCTCGGCAAGGGCGCCGGGGCGCGGGTCACCGGCCTCAACCACGTCACCCTCCCGTCCGGTGGGCAGGGCGCCCCCGCGCACTGCCACTCCGAGGAGGAGGAGATCTTCGTCGTGCTCGACGGCGGCGGCACGCTGCGGCTGTGGCCCCGCGGCGGGAGCCCCGGGGACCCCGAAGAGCATCCGCTGCGCGCGGGCGACGTGATCTCGCGCCCCGCGGGGACCGGGATCGCGCACGCCCTGCGCGCGGGCGATCGGGGCCTCACCTACCTCGCCTACGGCACCCGCGCGCCGGGCGACATGTGCTTCTACCCCGAGACCGGGCGCGTCTCGCTGCGCGGGCTCGGCATCGCCCTGCGCTCCCCCGAGATCGAGCCGCTCGCGCGGTAGCGACTGCCCGGCGGCGGTTCGGGTTTGGCGGCCTCGGCAGTTCGAGCTTGGTGGCCTCGGCAGTCCGGGTTTGGCGGGGCTTGGCGGCCATCCGTACCGGCTACGGAGCAAGGATGCGCGATCCCACCGATGTCGACCGCCCCGCCGACGCCTAGCCTGGAATCCATGAGCGAGCACACGGCCACGGAGACCACCGCAGCAGCGCACACGCCCACCGGGAGCGCCGGCGCCGAGGGCGACCTTGCGCAGACCGCGGCCGAGGGCAGCTACCTCGTTCCGCGCTTCGAGCACGCCCGCGTGGCGGACGCGATGCGCCACGGGATCCTCAGCTGCGCCCCCGACGCCTCGCTGCGCAGCGTCGCGCGAACGATGGCGCTGCGGCACGTCCACACGATCGTCCTCACCGACCCCGACGATGGGCGCGTGCGCGGGATCCTCTCCGCCCGGGAGCTCCTCACAGCGCTGCTCGACCGTCCCGGCGCGGAGCCCACCGCGGCCGACGTCGCCGAGCCGGGCGTCGAGACGATCTCCAGCGAGGAGACCCTCGCGAACGCCGCCGCGCTCATGCGCCGCCGCGGCGTCGGCCACCTCGTCGTCGTGGACGCCCACAGCGCCGGCCCCGTCGGAATGCTTTCCGCGCTTGACATCGCGGGCATCCTCGCGTGGGGTGAGGCCTGAGCCGCAGAGGGGACGACGCATGGCCAACTCCGCCCCATCCGCCCCCGCCGAGAAAGCCGCTGAAGCCAAGACCCTGGGCGAGATGGTGCTGGCCGTCGCCGCGCGCCACGGGGGGGTGGCGCTCGAGTATCCGCAGGCGAGCGGGCGCATCCCGGAGGGCAGGCACACCTCGGGGAGCGCCCGCGCATCGATCTCCTACGCGCAGCTCGGCTCGATCGGCCGCGAGATCGCGGGCGGGCTGATCGCGCTGGGGATCGAGCGGGGGGACGGCGTCGCGATCCTCGCCCGCACGCGCGCGGAGTGGACGCTCGCCGACTGCGGGGCGCTGTGCGCGGGAGCGGTGGTGGTGCCGGTGTACCCCACCAACTCCCCGGAGGAGTGCGCGTACGTGCTGGCGCACTCCGAGGCGCGCCTGATCTTCTGCGAGGACGCCGCGCAGGCCGAGAAGGTGAGTCGGGTGCGCGATCGCTGTCCGCGGCTCGAGCACGTGGTGCTCTTCGACGGGGAGCCCCGAGGCGCGGCGCGCGCGGCCGGAGAGGCCGAGGGCGCGATCACGCTCGCGCAGCTGCGCAGCCGCGCCGCCGAGGTCACGCCGGAGGCGGTGGAGGAGCGCCTGGCGGCGGTCTCCCCGGGGGACGTGGCGACGCTCGTCTACACCTCGGGCACCACCGGCCCCCCGAAGGGGTGCATGCTCACGCACGCGAACCTCCTCGCCACGGCGCGGATGTACGGGGAGCGCCTGCGGCTGAACCCCACGCACGTGCTCTTCCAGTTCCTGCCGCTCGCGCACGTGCTCGCGCGCGTCGCGCAGCTCGTGGCGCTGGACGCGGGCGTGCAGATCTCCTTCGCCGGCCCCGATCCCAGCGGGCTGCTGGAGGAACTGGCGACGGTCCAGCCCACCCACCTCCCCGCGGTGCCGCGGGTCTACGAGAAGATCCACAGCGCGGTGACCGGCACCGTGGAGGATTCCTCGGCGCCTCGCAGGGCGCTGTTCGGATGGGCGCTCGCGCAGGCCGGCCGGGCCCGCCGCGCCGAGCGTGCGGGCCGGCGCCGCGGGGCGCTGCCGGCGCTCTCCGCGTGGATCGCCGACCGGCTCGTGCTCACGCGGGTGCGGCGGATCTTCGGCGGGCGCCTGCAGCTCGCGCTGGTGGGCGCCGCCCCGATCGCCCGCGAGCTGCTCGAGTTCTTCGACGCCTGCGGCGTGCCGGTGCTGGAGGGCTACGGGATGACCGAGAGCTGCGCCGCGGCGACGCTCAACGCCCCGGGCCGGCAGCGCTACGGCACGGTGGGCACGGCCCTCGCGGGGACCGAGGTGGCGGTCGCCCAGGACGGCGAGATCATGATCCGCGGCCCCCACGTGTTCGCGGGGTACCACCGCGACGAGGCCGCGACGCGTCGCACCATGAGCGACGGCTGGCTGTACACGGGGGATCTCGGCACGATCGACCCCGACGGCTTCCTCACGGTGACGGGCCGCAAGAAGGATCTCATCATCACCTCCTCCGGCAAGAACATCGCGCCGGTGAACATCGAGAACGCCCTGCGCGAGTCGCGCTGGATCGCGGAGGCGGTGGTCTACGGCGACCGGCGCCCCTATCTGGTGGCGATGGTGACGCTCGACCACGACGAGGCCGCGAAGCTCGCGCAGCGGCTGCACATCCCGGCCGATCCCGCGACGCTCGCGCACGACGCGCGGGTGCGCACGGAGATCGAGGGGACGGTCGAGGAGGCCAACACGCACTTCGCGCGGATCGAGCAGGTCAAGCGCTTCGAGATCCTCGACCACGACCTCACCCAGGCCGCGGGCGAGCTGACCCCCACGCTGAAGGTCAAGCGCACCGTCGTCTACGATCGCTACGCGGAGCTCTTCGAGGGCCTCTACGACAGCAGAGCGCCGGCATGAGCGCCTCCCAGCGGATGAGCAGCGCGGACGCGGCGTGGCTGCACATGGACCGGCCGACGAACCTGATGGTGATCAACTCCGTGATGCTCTTCGACGAGCCCCTGGAGCAGGACCGTCTGTGCGAGGTGATCGCCGAGCGGCTGGTGGAGCCCTACCCGCGATTTCGCCGGCGCGTGGTCGAGGGCCGGGCCGGAAGCGGGCCCGCGTGGGAGGAGGATCCCGCGTTCGAGCTCGCCCGCCACATGCACCGCCTCGCACTGCCCGCCCCCGGCGACGAGGCGGCGCTGCAGGAGCTGATCGGCGACCTGATGGCCACCCCGCTGGATCGCGGCAAGCCGCTGTGGGACATCTACACGGTCGAGGGCTACGGGGAGGGATGCGCGCTGGTGACGCGCATGCACCACTGCATCGCCGACGGGATCGCGCTGGCGCGGGTGCTGCTGTCGCTCACCGACTCCGCCCCCCGGCCGGCGCGCCGGGCCGAGCCACGGCTCACGCCGGAGGATTCGGGCCACGGCCTGCTCGCGAGCGTGTTTGCGCCGGTGGACGCCGTCGCGTCGGCCGGCCGCACGGCGGTGTCGGCCTCGCGCACGGCGGTCTCGACCGCGGGCGCCGCCGCCTCGGCGCTCGCGCACGGAGGCGCGGACCTCGTGACGCACCCCCGGCACGCGCTCGAGCGGGCGGAGAAGCGGGTGGAGGGGCTCGCGCGCGACGGGGAGGCGCTGGCGGACGAGCTCGCGCGCGACGGGGAGGCGCTGGCGCAGCTGATGTTCACGCCGCCCGACGCGCACACCCCGCTGAAGGGCAACCTCAGCGCGATGCGGCGGGTCGCGTGGTCGGCGCCGCTGGAGCTTCAGGAGGTGAAGGCGATCGCGCACGCCCACTCGGCGACGGTGAACGACGTGGTGCTCACCGCGGTGAGCGGGGCGCTGCGGGCCTATCTGCGCCGGCACGGGGGGCGCCCGCAGCAGATCCGGGCGCTCGTGCCCGTCAACCTGCGCCCGCTCGATCAGCCGGTCCCGCGCGAGCTGGGCAACCGCTTCGGCCTGGTGTTCCTCGCGCTGCCGGTCGATCTCGCCGACCGCCGGCGGCGCCTGGAGGAGGTGAAGCGGCGGATGGGCGAGATCAAGCGCTCCCGCCAGGGCCCCGTCTCCTACGCGGTGCTGAGCGCGGGCGGGATGACCCCCACGGGAGTGGAGACCCGGATCGTGGACTTCTTCACCTCGAAGGCCACCGCCGTGATGACCAACGTGCCGGGCCCCTCCGAGCCGGTGTACCTCGCGGGGACCCAGGTGCGCTCGGTGCTCGTGTGGGCGCCCACGTCGGGGAGCGTGGGGATGAGCGTCTCGATCTTCAGCTACCGCGGGGAGGTCACGGTGGGCCTGATGGTTGACGCGCAGCTGATCTCCGACCCGCAGCTGATCGTGGATCACCTCGAACGGGAGATGGGAGCGCTGGCCAAGCTGACCCCCGCCGCGGCGGCTCCCTCCCCGCGATGAGCGCCCCCGAACCCGAGATGGGCGGCGGCGAGCGGCCCCTGGGCTCACCCGAGGCGAACGGCGGCGAGCGGCCCCCGCGGGTGGCGGTGTTCGGCCCCAACCCGCTGCTCACGGTGACGCTGGAGCGGGAGGGGGAGGGGCACGAGCAGGTGCACTTCCACGCGGGTGGCCAGGGGGTGTGGGTGGCGCGGATGGTCGCGTGCCTCGGCGCGGAACCGGTGCTGTGCGGCTTCCTGGGCGGGGAGAGCGGGGAGCTGCTGGGCCCGCTGCTGGAGCGGATCGGCGGCGAGCGGCGGCTGGTGCGCACGGCCGCGGCGAGCGGCTGCTACGTGACCGACCGCCGCTCGGGGGAGCGGCGGCTGCTCTCGCTGGCGTTCAGCGACCCCCCCTCGCGCCACGAGATCGACGAGCTCTTCTCGCTGGCCTGCGCGGAGGCGATCGCGGACGGGTGGCCGGTGGTGGCGAACCCGCTCCCGGGCGGCTCGCTGCCGCTGGAGCTCTACGGGGACCTCGTGGCGAACGCGCGCGCGAGCGGCTGCAGCACGCTGGTGGACCTCTCCTCCCCGCGCCTCGACAGCGCGCTGCGGGGGGAGCCGGACGTGGTGAAATTGAACGACTGGGAGCTCGCGGAGTTCGTGCGCGGCCCGGTCTCCGAGCCCTCCCAGCTGCGGGCGGCGG
The DNA here is from genome assembly GCA_963813765.1 of uncultured Solirubrobacterales bacterium. GTDB lineage: Bacteria > Actinomycetota > Thermoleophilia > Solirubrobacterales > Solirubrobacteraceae > Palsa-744. Next base: position 19,435 of record CAWFAB010000004.1, on the reverse strand, counting down.
CGGAGCGGCTGCGCGAGGCGGGCGCGCGCGCGGTGATCGTCACCCGCGGGGAGCTGCCCGGGCTCTTCCTCGCGGGCGAGGAGGCGTGGGAGCTGACCCCGCCCCGTCTGGAGCGCGGCTTCCGCGAGGGCTGCGGGGACGCGATGATGGGTGCGCTGGCCGCCGCGTGGGCACGCGGGGAGCCGCTGGAGCGCGCGGTCGCGGTGGGCGCGGCGGCGGGCGCCGCGAACTTCCTGCGCCACGGCCTCGGCAGCGCCTCGCGCGAGGTCGTGGAGCGCCTTGTGGAGAGCGTGAAGCTCGAGCCGCTCGCGGCGCCCCTCACGGCATCGCCGTGACGGCCTCCCCGTGCAGGATCGCGAGGGGGGCGAGCTCGACGATCCACTCGAGGCGCTGAGGCGCACAGACGCCGGCGAGCCGCTCGTAGCCCTCGGCGAGCCGCACGGGGCGCCCGGCGCGCGAGGAGTGGGCGTCGCTTGAGAGCAGGTGCACGAGGCCCTCCTGGGCAAGCCGCAGCGCGAGGTCCCCGTCGGCGGCGCGGGCGACGAACTCGGCGGTCCACTGGATCAGGCAGCCGTGCTCGCGCAGCGCGATGAGGCGCTGCTCGAAGTCCTCGCCGGCGTGGCGCTCGGGGTGGGCGACGATCGCGCGCAGCCCCCGCGCGGCGAGACGCCGCACGAGCTCCTCCAGGCCCTCGCCGAGCGGGCCGGGCGCGGGCTCCAGCAGCAGCCACCCGCCGGCTCCGCCGAGTGCGACGAGGCGCAGCTGCTCGTCGCTGAGCCGGTCGGCCTCGGTCTCGGCGAGCTCGCCCCCGGGCACGATGCTCACCTCCACCACGCGCTCCGCGAGCGCCCGCTCCAGCACATCGACGCGCTCGGCGATCTCCTCGATCGCGACGCGGTGGTCGTGGCGGATGTGGGGGGTGGCGCAGACGGTGTCGATGCCGTCCCAGAACGCCTGCTGGGCCATCGCGACGCTGTCCTCGAGATCGAGCGCACCGTCGTCGAGCCCGGGCAGGATGTGGCAGTGGAGATCGATCACGGTGGTGGGCGCCGCGGCCGGCGCCTCCATTGCGGCTCGGGGACGAGCTTTGGTGGAGACTTTGGTTGTGGTGTTGCGGTGAGGCGAAAGCTTGGGCGCCGCGGGCGATCAGCCGTTTTCGGGGGGGAGCAGCAGCACGGAGCAGGGGCCGTCGTGGACGACGCGCATGCTGACGCTGCCGAGCACGCGCAGGCCCTCGAGGCGGCGGCTGCCCATCACGATCAGGGCGGCCTCGGCGCGCTGGGCGGCCTCGAGGATCACCTGGTGGGGTCTGCCGGGCTCCACGAGCGCATCGGCGGCGCCGGGGAGGGAGAGCTCGAGCTCGTGGATCTGGGACTCGATGCGGTGGGGGCGCACGCGGGACTCGGGGCCGAGGGCGTGCAGCAGGGTGACGTGGGCGCCGAGGCTGAAGCCGAGGCGGCCGGCGAGCTCGACGAGGCGCTCGGAGCCCTCGAGGCCGTCGGAGGCGACGAGGACGCGCCGCCCGTGCAGCGACCCGGAGAAGGAGCGGCGGGCGGCGAGCAGCGGCGTGGTGAAGCGGTGCAGCGCACCGGCGGCGACACCGCCGACGAGCATCGCGCCGAGCCAGGAGGAGACGGGGGCGCCGAGCGCGAGCAGGTCGTGCCGGCGGGCGTGCTCGAGGATCACCTCGACGGGGGGGCCGGCGTGGTTGACGATGCGCGTGGAGGGCACCCCGGCCTCGTCGGCGAGGGCGGTGGCGTAGTCGAGCACGTGCTTGACGCGGGAGGGGCTGATCGCGGCCGTCGCGTGGATTCCGGCGCCCTTGAGGGCGGTGACGGCGAGCAGCGTGAGGCGCCCCTCGGAGCCGGCGAGCACGGCGGCCTGCCTCACGGCGGCCATGCTGGAGCGGGTGCCGTTGACGGCGCAGAGGATGTCGGTGAAGACCGCGTGGGGCGGACCGGCGTCGGGCGGCTCGTGAGCGGTCGCGGCCCCCTCGCGCCTGTCGGTCGCGGCCCCCTCGCGCCTATGTGTGGTGGCGGTGTCCGCCCGCATGGTCTCGGTCATGGCTTCAAGCTAGGCGGCGCGCGCGCGCGGAGCATCCGCAGCTTTCCGTAGGGGCAGCGGGAAATCCCGCAGTCCCAATCGCTCACCCGCCGCACGGGGCGGCGCGAGGCGGGGATGTGGGTACGGGGAAATCCCGCGGTCCGGCGGTGGGCACGCTGGGGCGCCGGCGTGGACGTGCTAAACCAACTCTCGCAGGCGAAACAGGAGGTCGCGGAGCGTGTGCTTGGCCATCCCGGGTCGAGTGGTGGAGATCGTGGACGACGCGAACCAGCTCGCGCGGGTGGATGTGGCGGGGGTGCGGCGCACGGTCAACGTGGGGCTGCTCGACGGCGAGGCGCGGGCGGATGACTGGGTGCTGATCCACGTGGGGTTCGCGCTCTCGCGGATCGACGAGGTGGAGGCGCAGGCGACGCTCGACCTGCTCGCGCAGATGGGCGCGGAGTACGAGCTCCAGCTCCGCGAGCTGCGGGAGAGCGCGATCGAATGAGCAGCCGGGAGGCCGCGTGCGAGCACGAGCGGGGCTGCGTCACGTGCGGGGACACAGCCGTCCGGATGCGCGTGGTGGCGGTGGACGAGGCGCGCGAGGTGGCTCTCTGTGTGGAGGAGGAGGATTTGGGAGGGGTCGGTCGCGGCGTACCCAAGCGCCGGAGCGTCGACCTCGGCGTCGTGGAGGCCGTGGGAGTGGGCGATGTGGTGCTGGTCCACGCGGGCGCCGCCTTGTGTCGAGAGCGGCGGGAGGCCCCGCGGAGGCGGTCGGAGCGCGATCCGGAGGCGGGCCGGATAAGTGGTCGCTGACATGAGGTCCTCGAATTTGGCCCAGCCCACGCGGAGACGACACGCGCGGTGGAGAGGCCGCACGAGCGGCGAGGCACCCGCATGAGGTACCTGGACGAGTTCCGCGACGGCGAGCTGGGCCGGGCGCTGGCGGCGGAGCTCCCGTCGCTGGTGCAGCCGGGCCGCACGTACAAGCTGATGGAGGTCTGCGGCGGGCACACGCACGCGATCTACCGCTACGGCATCGAGGATCTGCTCCCGACGGCGTCGAGCTCGTGCACGGTCCGGGCTGCCCGGTCTGCGTGCTGCCGATGGGGCGCGTCGACGACGGCATCGCGATCGCCCGAGCAGCCCGGACGTGATCCTCACCTGCTTCGGGGACATGATGCGGGTGCCCGGCTCGCGGGGCAGCCTGCTGGAGGCGAAGGCGCGCGGGGCGGACGTGCGGATGGTCTACTCGCCCCTGGACGCGCTGCGGATCGCCGCGCGAGAACCCCGACCGCGAGGTGGTGTTCTTCGCGATCGGCTTCGAGACCACCGCGCCCTCCACGGCGCTCACGCTGACGCGCGCGCGCAGGCGGAGGGGGTCGCGAACTTCTCGTGCCTGTGCAACCACGTCCCGATCGAGCCGCCGCTGCGGGCGCTGCTCGACTCCCCGGAGCTCGAGATCGACGGCTTCATCGGCCCGGGGCACGTGGCGACGGTGATCGGCGCGCGGCCGTTCGAGTTCATCCCCGCGAGTACGGCAGGCCGATCGTCGTCTCCGGGTTCGAGCCGCTGGACGTGCTGCAGTCGATCCAGATGCTGCTCGCGCAGCTCGCCGCGGGCCGCTGCGAGGTCGAGAACCAGTACCGGCGCGTGGTCTCCTGGGAGGGCAACGCGCGCGCGCGGGAGGCGATGGCCGAGGTCTTCCGTCCGCGCGAGCACTTCGAGTGGCGCGGCCTCGGCAGCATCCCGCACAGCGCCCTGCGGCATCTCCGACGCCTACGCGGAGCTCGACGCCGAGCGGCGCTTCGCGCGTGCCCGGCGTGGCAGGTCGCCGACCCGCGCGAGTGCCAGTGCGGCGAGGTGCTGCGGGGCGTGATCAAGCCGTGGGAGTGCCGCGTGTTCGGCACCGCCTGCACCCCCGAGCGGGCGATCGGCGCGTGCATGGTCTCCCCCGAGGGAGCCTGCGCGGCCTACTACAGCTACGGCCGCCACCGCCGTGCGCGAGGCGGTGTGAGCAGATGAGCGCGCGACGCGCGAGGCAGCGGATCCGCGAGATCGTGCAGACGACCGCGCGGTCCAAGCGCGCGCGCTTCCGCGACGAGCGCATCACGATGGCCCACGGCGCCGGGCGGCAAGTCCTCGCAGTCGCTGATCGAGGGGCTGCTGCTGCCGGCGCTCGGAGAACGAGGCGCTCGAGCGGCTGGCCGACGCCGGCACGCTCGGTCGCTGGGCGCCGCGCGCTCGCGCTCACCACCGACAGCTTCGTCGTCAGCGCCGCTCCGCTTCCCGGGCGGCTCGATCGGCGAGCTGGCGGTCAACGGCACCGTCAACGACCTGGCCGTCTCGGGCGCGCGGCCGCTCGCGCTGACGCTGTCGCTGGTGCTCGAGGAGGGCCTGGACGCCGGCGAGCTGCGCGACGAGATCGAGGCGGTCGCGCGCGCGGCGGCGCGCGCGCCGGCGTGCGAGGTGATCGCGGGCGACACCAAGGTCGTCGAGCACGGCCATGCCGACGGCATGTACGTGTGCACGACCGGCGTCGGGCTCGTCGACCCGCGCGCGGCGCTCTCGCCGGCGGCGCTGCGGCCGGGCGACCGCGTGCTCGTCTCCGGGCCGGTCGGCGCGCACGGCATGGCGATCATGCTCGCCCGCGGCGAGTTCGAGCTGCGAGGCGCCGATCGTCTCGGACACGGCGTCGCTGTGGCCGGCCGCGGACGCCCTGCTGGAGGCCGCGGGCGCGGACGTGCACTGCATGCGCGACGCCACCCGCGGCGGCGTCGCCTCGGCGCTGAACGAGCTCGCGCGCGCCTCGGAGGTCGGCGGCGCTCCTGCGCGAGGCCGACGTACCCGTCGAGCCGGCGGTCGGCGGCCGCCGCGGAGCTGCTCGGGATCGATCCGCTGTACGTCGCCAACGAGGGCCGGCTGGTTGCGTTCGTCGCGCCCGGGTCGGCCGACGCCGCGCTCGCGGCGCTGCGCGCGGTCGCCCGGCTGCGAGCAGGCCGCGGAGATCGGCGAGGTCGCTGCGACGAGCCCGCCCGGGATGGTGCTCGTCGACACCGCCTTCGGCGGGCGGCGGGTGATGGACCTGCTCGCCGGCGACCCGCTGCCGAGGATCTGCTGATGCACGAGCTCGCGCTCGCCCGCGCGATCCTCGACGCCGCCGTCGACGCACGCCGAAGGGCGCCGCGTGCGGAGCGTCGACGTGACCGTCGGCGCGCTGCGCCAGGTGGTGCCGACTCGCTCGCCTTCAACTTCGAGGTCCTCGCCCGCGGCACGCGGCTGCGAGGGGGCGCGCCTGGAGCAGCGGCTGCGACCCCCGCGCGGCTGCGCTGCGCGTGCGGGCACGAGTGGGAGCTCGAGGAGCTCTCCTTCCGCTGCCCGCGCTGCGGCGGCGGGCAGACGACGGTGATCAGCGGCGAGGAGCTGTCTGATCGAGTCGATCGAGGTCGAGGAGGAGCCATGCACCGCACCAAGGTGAGGGTCGCCGAGGACGTGCTCGACGCGAACGACACGATCGCGCGCGCCAACCGCGCCGACTTCGACCGCGCGGGGGTGCGCGTCGTCAACCTGATGAGCGCCCCCGGCGCGGGCAAGACGACGCTGCTCGAGCGCGTGCTCGCCGACGGGCGCCTGCCGCCGGCGACGGGCGCGCGCGCGGGCGTGCTCGAGGGCGACGTGCAGGGCTCCGTCGACGCCGAGCGCCTCTCCGCGCTGCACGTCCCCGTCACCCAGCTCAACACCGACCCCGGCTTCGGCGGCGAGTGCCACCTCGACGCCAACATGGTCCGCTCCGCGCTGCCGGCGCGTCGCCGCTCGAGGAGATCGACCTGCTGGTGATCGAGAACGTCGGCAACCTCGTCTGCCCGGCCGAGTTCCGCGTCGGCGAGGACGCCCGCGCGATGGTCTCCTCGGTCACCGAGGGCGAGGACAAGCCGCTGAAGTACCCGCTGATGTTCCGCGCCTGCGAGCTGGTCGTCGTCAACAAGATCGACCTCCTCCCCCACCTCGACTTCTCGCTCGAGCGACTTCCTCGGCAACCTCGACCGCGTCAACCCCGGCGTCGAGCACATGCTCGCTCAGCGCCCGCACCGGCGAGGGCGTCGACGCCTTCCGGGAGTGGCTCATCGGGGTGGCCGGCGGATGATGTAGGAGGTTCCGCGATCCGCATCGCTCGAAAAGCCCGTCGATGAGCCAGGACCCGGCTCTGATGGCCCTTGCCGGCAGATCCGTTTTTGACTAGAATCTTGGTCATGTCTGACACGCTGCCCCTTTCCTTCGTGAAGACCCATCTCTCCGAGCTTGTCGATCGCGTGGAGGACCAGCATGACCGTGTCGTGGTCACGCGCAATGGCAAGCCGGCTGCGGTCCTGATCAGTCACGATGACCTCGAGAGCCTCGAGGAGACGCTCGCGATCGTGTCCGACCCGGCGCTCATGGCTCAGATCCGCGAGAGCGAACAGGAGCTTGCGGACGGCGATCCCGGCACCACGCTCGCCGAGCTCCGGGCGGCGCTCGATCGCCGCCGCGAAACCGCGGCGTGAGCGATGCGCCATGGGACGTGCGGGTGATGGCGCCCGCACGCCGTCAACTCGACCGCTTGCCCGTCTCAGTCGCAGCCGCCGTCATCGAGACCTTTGGCGCGATCGCGTCCAATCCTCGCCGCCTCGGCAAGCCCCTCCGTTTCGAGCTCGCGGGATGCTGGTCGGCGCGCCGCGGCCCCTACCGAGTCATCTACCGCATCGACGATGCCACTCGCACGATCTCCGTTCTCGCCGTCGCGCATCGGGCCGACGTCTACCGCCCGCGCTGAGCCAGCGCCTCCTTCGAGCACCCTGCCCTCCAGCTCGCCCACCTCGATGCCCGCCGCGCGCACATCCCCGCGCAGCCTCCGCGGCGCCGTCCACGATTAGGCCGGGGCCGGCCAGCTGCGACCGTTGGCCAGCCATAGCTCAAGCAACGGGTTGACGACGCGCCAGCCGGTCCTCGTCGTCTCGGTGGCGACGACGTGACCGTCGCGCTGGAGGCGCTCGATCGTGCCCTGGTTGCTGCCCGTCTTGCTGACCCCGTAGCGCTCATGCGCGACGCGGCCTTGCAATGGCGTCGTCCGTCCTGAGATTACGGCCATCAGCCGCCGCTCGCTGTTGTTCCAGGAGTCCCACGCCGCCTGCACCTCCGGGTTTGCGTCACGCGTGGCGGCGGCAAACGCCGTGACCCACTCCTCGCTGGTGGCCGTCGCCGCGGATCTCGTGTTCTCGTAGAGATGGTGTGCGAGCAACATCGCGCGCTGCGGATGACCGTCTGCGGTCCCCAGCAGCAGCTCGAGCGCCTCGCCGGGGTCGCGGCCACCGTTTTCAAATCGAGACCCGATGTACTCGGCCAGGTCGTCCGCCCCGAGCCGTGGGAGATCTACGGGCTTGGCCTGCGCGAAGAACGCGTGGCGGCGGTCTGAAAACAGGTCGCGCATCAAGCCCGGGTGAGATCCGGAGAACACATAGGCGGCGACCTTGCCTTGCTGCTCGAGCTCAGAGCGGATTGTCCCGGTCAGGGCGTCCCCAACCCGCACGACATCCTGAAACTCGTCGAACGCGATTGCGCACTGGCGCCCGTGACGTTCCTGCAACCGGCGCGGCAACGCGAGCCGGTCCAGCAGGCCGGGCATCTGTGTCTCCGGCGCCACCTCGACACCGACTCCGGCGGGCGCCGCCCTCACGCGCGGCCGGAGCGTCGAGACGACACCGGCAAACCAGCGCTTCAGCCGCCCATCAAGCTGCTCACGGTAGGCCCGCTCAATGCGCTCAGCGACGTCGGCGGCGCTCAGCACGCCAAGGAAATTCACGTAGATCGGCACGAAGCCGTCTTTGTCTGCCGCCGCCAGCGCAGCCTTGAGCAGCGACGTCTTGCCGTACCGGCGTGGTCCCTCAAGACGGCTGTTGCGGGTCTCGGCGATGCGATCGCACAACAGAGCCAGCTCGACGGTCCGACCGGCAAGCGCCTCGGGCGGCTCAAGCGGATCCTCGTAGACGAACGGACTACTCACAGGTGCCGCAATATAGCACCAAACGGTGCCGCAAGACAGCACCTTTGGGTGCCGCTGTTCGGCACTCGGCGATTTTACATGAGGGACGCCATTCACTTCGGGGGAGCCGAGGGCTGCGCCTGCGAGGAGGACTTCAGCCGGCGGGGAGACGCACGGCGAAACTGCCCCATCGATCGAGGCTCTCGCTTCGACCTCTCCCCCGGCGGCACGGGCGAGACGACGAACGAGCGGTAGGCCGAGGCCCGCGCCGGGATGGGCGCCCGCTGCGCGTTCGGCGCCGCGGAATCCCGGATCGAAGATCCGCTCGCGGTCGTCGGCATCGACGCCGGGCCCGTCGTCGCGGATCTCGAAGACCACCTCGCGGTCGGCCGGCGTATCGCCGAGCATGATGCGATGTCGCGCGTAGCGGGCGGCGTTCTCGAGCAACGGCGAGAGGATGCGCTCGACGACGTCGGCCTCGACGGCCACCCTCGCCGGGCGCGTCGCACACGAGCTCGATCGCCTTGCCATCTGCCGCGAGCGTCTCGCGCAGGGGCGCCGCGCGCGCTCGGCGGACTCTCGCGCGTCGCTCGCCGTTCGTCGCTGTCGAGACCGTCGCGCGGGCGGAGGCGAGCAGTGTCTTCGAGCACACGCTGGAGATCCTGCGCGTTGCGCCTGATCAGCCGCAGGGAGGCGCGGTACTGCTGCGAGGAGCGATCACGGCCGGCGAGCCAGCTCGGCCTCGGCGAGGATCTTCGCCAGCGGCGTGCGCAGCTCGTGGGAGATCTCGGCCGTCAGGCTGCTGCTCATGCCTGAGGCTCTGGGCCAGGCGAGAGAGGAGGCCGTCGAACACCGAGGCCAGGGAGCTCAGCTCGTCGTGGGGCTCCCCCGCGTAGAACCGGCGGGAGAGATCGTGGTCGTCCCAATCGGCGGCCTCGCGCGGCGATCCGAGCGACCGGACGCAGAGCGCTGTCGATCAGCCAGCGCGAGAGCGCTGCGACCGCGGCGAGCACGAGCAGTCCGAGGATGATCGAGCCCGAGCAGCGCGGAGGAGGCGGTGCTCTCGTAGGGCGCCAGAGACGCGCCGACGACCACCGTGCCCAACCGCCGTCCGGCCCGCCGCGCCGGGATCGCCGTGCAGGCGGGTGTCTGTCGCGTCCACAGTCCTGAAACCCGATCCCGTCCGTGCGAGCCCGCGGGCGGCCTGCTGGTTGCGCTGGATCGACGCCGGCCGGCTGCTCCAGCGCGCGTTCCCCGGCAAATATCCACGTCTGCGCGTCGATCGCGCCCTGGTCGGGGGCCTCGATCACCGACAGGCGCCCGTCCACGGTGCCGAGCCCGCGCAGCACCGTCGCCGCGCGCTCGCGCAGGACGTTGTCCCCGTCGCGTGCGCAGGCGCGCATCGAGCACCAGGTTGAAGGCGGTGATGAGCGTCGGCGAGCGTTATCGCCGCGCCTGCGACGGCGCTCGCGGTGAGCCGCGTGCGGAGGCTGACGCGGCGGAGCTTCATCGCAGGCGGTAGCCGACGCCGTGCACGGTCGTGATCGCCGGGCGCGCCGGGGAGCGCTCGCAGCTTGCGACGCAGGCGCGCGAGGTAGACGTCGATCGTGTTGTCGTGCACGATCGCACCGTCGGGCCAGGCCGCGCGCACCAGGTCGCGGCGGCTGACCGCCCGCTCGGCGCTGCGCGGCCAGAGCGCCGAGCAGCCGGAACTCCGTGGGGGTGAGCCGGACGCTTTGCTCCCCGCACGAGGCCTCGTGGGTCGTCGGATCGAGGCTCAGTCCGGCGGCAGCTGACCGTGCCGTCCGACCCCGCCCGGTTGCAGGACTGGCGCGCAGGCGCGCCGCGAGCTCCGCCAGCGAGAAGGGCTTCGTCAGGTAGTCGTCACCGCCCGCCCCGAAGCCGGCCAGGCGATCGGTCGAGCGCGTCGCGCGCGGTCAGGAACAGCACCGGGCGACTGGATCCCCTGTGCCCGCAGCGCCTGGCAGAGATCGCGCCCGTCGGCGTCCGGCAGCCCCACGTCGATGACCAGCGCATCCGGCGCCTCGGCGGAGATCCGCTCCATCGCCTCGGCGCCGGTTCCCGCGCCGCTGACCGCAAAGCCCTCCTCCTCCAGGCCGCGCCTGACGACCGCACGCAACTCCTGGTCATCCTCGACCAGCAGGATCAGCGCGACGGGCATTGGGCAAGTATCACCGAGCGCGCGTCCGAGAGAGCGATTTCGGTCGCACGCGAGGGCGGGTCTACTGCTCGCGCAGGATCTCCCCGAGCGCAGGCGCCGTATCCCGCGAGTGGCGACGGCTGTTGCGAGCACCGTGGCGACGATCGCCGCGCCCGCCAGGCCGGCGAGGAACGCCCATGGGACCGCCAGGGCGTCGGGCGGCGGGTCGAAGACGTGCTGGAGAATCGCGACGAGCATCTCCGACAGCAGCCAGCCGAGGCCAGACGGCCAGCGCGAGTCCCACGCTCAGCACGATCGCGGCCTCGGTCCACAGGAACGCCGAGATCCGCGACAGGGGGGCGCCGATGGCGGCCATCGTGGCGAACTCCTGCCGGCGCTCGGAGATCCCCAGAGCGCTACGAACAGGGCCATGCGCCGCGGCGGCAGGACGATCGCGAAGGCCTGCTCGATGTGGCTTATGCCGGTCAGGTCGACCGTCGTGATCGAGCTGCTCGTGCGAGCGCCCTGTGTGGTGATGTTGTCCACCTTGGTCCCGGCGCGCTGGTCGCGACGGCCACGCGGCGAGCGACGTCCGGGGGATAGCCGTTGACCTTGGCGAACACCACGTTGGGGCCGCCCGCGTGGGTCACCGACTCCAGGTAGCTCAGGTTGGCGACCATGAACGAGTCCTTGGGCGCCGAGGGAAACTCCTGGACGATCCCGGCCACGTGGAACGGGACGATCTGGAACCGCCCCGTTCGCTGGTCGAGCACCCGCAGCCGCAGGAGGTCCCCGTTCTTCAGCGAGAAGTCGGTGATCGTCTCTTTGCTGACCACGATCCCGTCGCGAGTCGAGCGCAGCCGGCCGAGCACCTGCTGGGCGGTCGAGCCGATGAAGTAGGAGTCACGCAGCGAGGTGGCCTTCGCGAATGAGGAGGCGTCGATCCCATAGGTGTCCTGGAGGTCCGGTCCCGACGTACGCGTATGAGTGCTCGACCCCGGTCGTCGCCGCGACGCCGGGGACGGCGGCGATCTGCCGGATGAGGTCGTGCGCTGTGAGGCGACGCCGGGCGGCGCTGTGGCGGTCACGTCGGCGCCGAGCGTGAGCTGCGCGTCGACCTTGACCTGCTGGTTGTAGGTGGCCGAGAAGATCCCCAGGTTCACCCCGAAGGCCAGCAGCAGCCCGACGACGACGAGGCCGCGGTTGATCGCCGCGCCGCGGCGTCCCGCGCTGACGAGCAGGAAGGCGCGGCCGCGAGGCGGCGCGGCCGCCGACGGCCCGGGCGAGCACCCAGGAGAGGGCTCGCCCCCGCAGGCGGACGAGCAGCAGCGTGGCCCCGATCCACAGCAGGGCCGGGGCGAAGAACATGTACACCGACAGGGAGAGGGTCGGGTTCGAGTCGGGGTTGACGACCGCCGAGAATCCCGTGCTGGCCGTCAGCCAGTAGATCAGCCCGCTGACCGCGAGGCAGGCGAGGTCGAGGTACAGGCGCTGCCAGAGCGGGCTTGCCCTCGCGTCGCGTCCCCCGCCGGCCTGTGGCGACGCTCATCCGCAGCGAGGAGAGGCTGGCGCCGACGCGTGCCGCGCCGGCCCCGGCGGTGGCCAGCAGCACGCAGATCGCGCCGATCGCCAGCACCCGCCCGGTGCGTCGCGTGCGTCCCGCCGGTCACGAGCGCCGAGACCGCGCCGAACGCGGCGGCGGTGCCGAGCAGCCCGGCGACGAGCCCGAGGATCAGGCTCTCCGAGGCCGCCAGCACCAGCAGATCACGGCGCCGCGCGCCGCGTGCGCGCAGCAGGGCGAGGTCGCGGCGGTCGCGCTCGACGGTGCCCAGGGCGGCCAGGTAGGCGAGGCCGAGCGCGATCAGCGCGCCGGGCACGGCGAGCATGATGTAGAGCGTCTCGGCGTAGAGCGCGTCGCCGGCGGCGGTGTTCAGCGAGTCCGAGAGGTTGTCGACGAACTGGACCCGTCCCGGGGAGCGTGCGCTCGATCCGGTTGCGCGTCTGCGTGGCGCGTTCGAGCGCCGCGCTCGGGCTGCCCCCGCTCAGAGCCACGGGGTCGAGCTGCGTCTGCACCTGCCACTGCACCCCGGTCTGTGCCCCCGGCTGGACGTTGGCGCCGGTGCTCGGCCGCGCTGATCGTGGGGATCGCGCGCGCCTAGGGTGGAGGCGAAGGTGTCCAACCCCATGATCGCCACGTTCGCCGGAGGCTGCGCGGGAGCCGGGCCGAGCTGAGGGTTCAGCGGCTGGAAGAGCTTGTCGGGCGCCGTGACCAGCGCCACACCGGAAACGGGATAGGTGCTGCGGCGGCCCCCCGCCAGGCGGGCTGAGGGTCACCCGATCGCCGATGTGCGCCTGGAGCGTCGCCGCCATCTGCTGGTCGAGCACGACCGCTCCGGGGCGCAGCGCGCCCTGCAGCAAGCGGATAGGTGTGGAGTGGGCGCCGTAGTCGAGCGGCACGGCGAGCACCGCGCCCGGCCCCGAGCTGGTGCGGCCGTTCGGGCCTCTGTGCTCGGCGCCGGCCGAGAGGCGCGGTCGCGGCCGGCGAGGCCTGCAGCACGCCGCTCTGTCCGCGCCACTTCGCCGGCCACGCGCGCGGGCCTGGTCATACGAGGAGACGGGACCCTGAAGGTCGAGCGGCACGTCTGCGAACGGCGCTGCCGGCGACCGTTCGCAGCGAGTTGCCGACGAACAGCAGCATCCCTCCGAGCAGGGCCACCGAGGCGGCCAGCACCAGGACGCGGATCAGCGAGCGGCCCGGCGCGCGCAGCGAGCCAGGAGACCGCGAGGCGCACGGCGCTCCTCATCGGCTCGTCAGCTCCCACGACGCGACCATCGGCGAGCTCGACCACACGGCCGGCGCGAGCGGCGACGCCCGCGTCGTGGGTGGCGATCACCAGGGAGAAGGAGAACTCCCGCTGGAGCGCATCGATCAGATCGAGGACGCGCTCGGCCGTGTCGGAGTCCAGATGGCCGGTGGGCTCGTCGCACAGCAGCAGCTCCGGGCTCTGGGCCAGCGCGCGTGCGATCGGCAACGCGCTGGGCCTCGCCGCCGGACAGCTCGCTCGGCAGCGAGTCGAGCTTGGAGGAGAGGCCGACCAGCTCGAGCAGATCCTCCGGCGAGTAGCCCGCGGACCCGTCCGCCTGCCCGCGCCCCTCAGGTCGAGCATCCGCCGACTCGGTGCCGACCTCGCGGGCGAAGGCCACGTTCTCGAACGCCGTGAAATGGCTCAGCAGGTTGGACCCCTGGAAGACGTAGGCGATGCCCCGGGCGCGGGCACGGCCGCGGGCGGCGTCGTCCAGGGAGGAGAGCTCCTGCGCCTTCCACATCACGCGGCCCTCGCTCGGCACGACCAGACCGCCGAGGACGTGCAGCAGGGTCGTCTTGCCCGAGCCGGATCGCCCCCACAGAGCCACCCGCTCTGCCGGGTCGACCGTCGAGGTCGACGCCGTCGAGCGCGGTGACGCGTGCCTCCCCTCGACCGTAGGCGACGCTCGACCCCCTCGCACGCGATCAACGACGTCGGGGCCGTGACCGCGTCTGGCGCTGCTCACGCCAGGCGCCCTTCCGTCGCGCATCTCGATCACGCGCTCGGCGCGAGCGGCCACGCGCTCGGAGTGGGTGACGACGACGCACCGTGCTGTCGTAGTCGCGGCACAGCGTCTCCAGCGCCTCGAGCACGATCTCCTCGTTGTGCTGGTCGAGCTCCCCGGTCGGCTCGTCGGCCAGCACCAGGCGCGCGCGCCGCGCCGCGGCCGCGGCGATCGCCACGCGCTGCTGCTCGCCGCCCGACAGCGCCGCCGCCCGGTGCGATCCGCGCTCGCCGAGCCCGAAGGCCGCGAGGCTCTGCGCGGCGGCCGCCTCTGCGTCGCTCGTGACCGGCCAGCCGCAGCGAGATCGCGACGTTCTCCTGGGCGGAGAGCGCCGGCCAGAGGTTCTCGCTCTGGAACACGATCGCCAGGTCGCGCGCCCTGTAGGCGGCGAGCTCCGCCTCCTCCAGTCGCCCGAGCGAACGGCCCCATACGCGAAGCTCGCCCGCCGAGGGCTCATCCAGGCCCGCGGCCAGCGCGAGCAGCGTGCTCTTGCCGCAGCCCGAGGGCCCCAGGATCGGCGACCAGCTCTCCCGGCTCGACCCTCAGGTCCAGGCCCCGCAGCGCCACGGTCTCCACCGGTCCCGGAACGGTAGATCTTGAAGACGTCGTGGCACTCCAGCGCGCCCCAGCGGAGCTGCTCGGCGCCCTCGGCGGGCTCGACGTAGAGGCTCTTCACAGCCACTTGAAGCTTTCGATCATCCGCCTGTAGGCGTCCACGTTGTCGACCCCCACCGGTGTGCCCAGATCGACCACGGCCACGCGGCCGCCATGCGCCAGCACGTAGCGATCGACCGTGAGCGTCACCTGCTTGCCCGTCACGGGTTCGGCGCGCTCTGCGTGGTGTAGGTCGCCTTCACGGCAGGTCCGCTCTTCAGCGAGACCGCGTGAGCGGTGTTCCGGCCGTCAGCCCGGGCGTCGATCGCTCCAGCGTGGCCAGCTGCGCCTGCACGCTCGCCGTCGTCGGCGCGGGGCCGCGCGAGAGGGAGATCCGCACCAGATTGTTCTTGTCCTCGATCGACACGCCGGACGGCCGTTTCCCGCACGGTCCAGCCCTCCGGGTAGAGCATCGAGACGCGCAGGCTGCGGCGCCCTCAACGTCAGGAAGTTCTGGGTGTCGGGGATGTCGCCGGTCGCGGCCGACTTGGCGTCCGCGGCCAACGCCGCGCCGCTTTCCTGGTGCCCGTGCCGCCGGCGGAGGCGGACGAGCTCGAGGCGGCGGGGTCTGGAGCTGCCACCGCAGCCAGACACCAGAAGCAGACGGCGATCAGCAGGAATGGTGGCGTTCTCTTGAGCATGGAGCCGGAGACTGCCACAGGCGACCTGAACATCTCCTGAATGCTCAGCGGGCGAAGCCGCCGGGCTCACGGATCAGCGCCAGCGCCTCCTCCAGCACCCTGCCTGCGAGCGTCGCCGATGGCCGCCTCGACCTCCGGCGCGAGGTCCGTCGCCGGCCTCGAAGTCGCGCGCCCTCGACGCCGTAGACGACGACGCTGCGCGGGCAGCCGGCCGCAGCGCGCGCGCCAGCTCGATCGCCTCGCCGCAGCGCCGACCGCGTGCGTGGAGGAGGAGCCGCGCAGCGGCGCGGGCAGCGGCTCGGCGCGCGCCGTCGCACGCGGTGGATCGTGCCCGGGCGGCGCGCCCGAGCGGACCGCGTCGACGAGCACCGCGGCGTCGGCGCCCTCCCAGGCGTCGAGCAGGCCGAGCGGCTCGCCCTCGTGCTCGAGCACGGCGATCTCGCGGCGCGCGCGGCCGCGCGGCAGCGCGCGACTCCAGGCCCGCAGCGTCGTCGCCGCGCAGGCGCTGCCACGCCGATCACGACCCGGCGCGCGTCGTCGCCCCGCCGGCGCGTTTCGCGACGCCGCGCGCGATCCACGACCGCACGCGGCGGCCGCTCAGCCACGGTCGACGGTCAGCTCGAGGAAGTGGGTGGCGCAGGAGATGCACGGGTCGTGGTTGCGGATCGCCTGCTCGCAGCGCAGCGACAGCTGCTCGTCGGGCAGGTCGAGTGCGCGCTTCGACGACCGCGCGCAGGTCCTCCTCGATCGCGAGCTGGTTCTGCGAGGTCGGCGGCACGATCCTGGCGTCGAGGATCGTGCCGTCCTCGTCGATCTCGTAGCGGTGGTAGAGCAGGCCGCGCGGCGCCTCGGTCGCGCCGTGGCCGACCGCGCGGCGCGGGGTCGACCTCGACGGCGGGCGCGTCGGGCTGCTCGTAGCGCGTCGATGATCGCGAGCGCCTCGTCGCACGCCTGCACGAGCTCGACCGCGCGCACGACGATGCTCTGGAACGGGTTGCGGCAGACCGCGCCGAGCCCCGCCTCGCGCGCGGCCTCGCGCGGCCAGCGGCCGCAGCGCGTGCGACGGCGAGCGCGTAGCGGGCGAGCGGGCCCGTCAGGTAGGTGCCGCGCTCGCGCAGCCGCGCGTGCAGGGCGTTGGAGTGCTCGACGTGCTCCTCGACGATGTGCTCGTCGAACTCGGCCGGGCGCGATGTCCAGGCCCGCGGTCGGAGACGATCCGGCCGCGGTCGATCGGGTAGGCGCCGGGCTCGCGCAGCGCGACGCAGCTCGGGTGCGCGCTCGACCTCGGGGAACGGCAGCGTCGCCGCCCAGCGCACGGTCGCGAGCGCCGTCTCGCGCGCGCGCTCCAGCGGGTCGACGCAGCGCGCGCAGCTCGCGCGCGCGTGGGCGCGCGGTAGAAGCCGCCGACGCGCACGTTGATCGGGTGCACCTCGCGCCCGCCGACGAGCGCCATCAGCGCGTTGCCGGCCTTCTTCATCTGCAGGCCCTGCTCGACGATCTCGCGGTGGTCGCGCGCCATCTCGACGGCGCCCGCGTAGCCGAGGAAGTCGGGCGCGTGCAGCATGTAGACGTGCAGGCTGTGGCTCTCGATCCACTCGCCGCAGTAGATCAGCCGGCGCAGGTCGCGGATCGGGCCCTCGTCGATCGCGACGCCGCAGGCGTCCTCCATCGCCCGCACCGCGCTCATCTGGTAGGCGACCGGGCAGATGCCGCAGATCCGCGCGGTGATGTCCGGCGCCTCGGTGAACGCCCGCCCGCGCAGCAGCGCCTCGAAGAAGCGCGGCGGCTCGTAGATGCGCAGCTTCACGTCGCGCGACCTCGCCGCCCGTCGAGCTTGACGTACATCGCGCCCTCGCCCTCGACGCGGGCGAGGTAGTCGGTGCGGATCACGCGCGTGCGCTCACGCTGTCGCTCATGGCGCCTCGCTCGCGCCTCGCCGGAACGGCTCGGCGCGCCGGCGTTGAACGTGCGGTACACGCGCACGAGGTCGACCTCGTCGGCGCCCAGCTCGCGCCATGCGCGCGCTCAGCGACGCGGTGTTGGGCGCTCTCCATCGGCCCGTAGCAGCCGTAGCAGCCGCGGTCGTAGGCGGGGCAGATCGCGCCGCAGCCGGCGTGCGTGACCGGGCCCAGGCAGGGCGTGCCGTGGGCGACCATCACGCACACGGTGCCGCGGCGCTTGCACTCCACGCACACGCTGTGCGCGCGCACGCGCGGGCGCCGCCCGGCGAGGTGCGCGCTGATCACCTCGAGCAGCTGGCGCTTGTTGATCGGGCAGCCGTTGCAGCTCGAAGTCGACGGGCACGTGGGCGCTGATCGGCGTCGAGGTGCGCGAGCGTGCGAGATGTAGTCCGGGCGAGGCGTACACGATCGCGCGTGAAGTCCTCGACGTCGGCGAAGTTGCGCAGCGCCTGGATCCCGCCGGCGGTCGCGCACGCGCCGATCGTGATCAGCGCGCGCGAGCTGCGCGCGCACCTCGCGGATGCGCTCGGCGTCGTGCGGCGGTCGTGATCGAGCCCTCGACGAGCGACACGTCGTACGGGCCCTCGACGGTCGCGCTGGTCGCCTCCAGGAAGTACGCGATCTCGCAGCCGCTCGGCGAGCGCCAGCAGCTCGTCCTCGCAGTCGAGCAGGCTCAGCTGGCAGCCGTCGCAGGAGGAGAACTTCCACACGGCGAGCGTCGGCTTGCGCGCGTCGCGCCATCACAGCTCCCGGATCGCCAGCCACGGCTCGAGCTCGCTCCAGCGGTAGACCGGCCCGTCGCGGCAGACGAGCGTCGGGCCGAGCTGGCAGTGCCCGCAGTGGCCGATGCCGCACTGCATGTTGCGCTCCATCGAGGCGTACACGCGCTCGCCGCCGACGCCGCGCCTGCGCGAGCGCGGCGACGGTGAAGCGCATCATCACCTCGGGCCCGCACACGAGCGCCGCGGCGCGCCGCGGGCGTCGAACTCGGCGCGGCGCACCAGCCGCGGCACGACGCCGACGTGGCCCGAGCCACTCCGGGCCGGCGCTGTCGACGCGTCACCGCCACCTCCAGCCCGCGCGCGGCCCACTGCTCGCAGCTCGTCGCGTGTACAGCAGCTGGTCGGGCGAGCGGCCGCCGTAGAGCAGCACCAGCCGCCCGTAGCGCTCGCGGCGCGCGAGCAGGGCGAGGATCGCCGGGCGCAGCGGCGCCAGGCCGATGCCGCCGGCGACGACGAGCACGTCGGCGCCCTCGAGCTCCTCGACCGGCCAGGGGCGGCCGAACGGGCCGCGCACGCCGAGCACCTCGCCCGGGGCCGCGCGCGCAGATCGCCTGCGGTCGCGAGGCCGACGGCGCGCACCGTGTGCACGAGCGGCCCGCGCTCCGCCGGGTCGCCGCTGATCGAGATCGGCACCTCGCCGGCGCCGAACGCGGAGAGCATCGTGAACTGCCCCGGCGCGAACGCGAGCGCCGTCGCCCGCGCGCGGCTCGAGCTCCAGCGTCCACGTGTCGACGGTCTCCTGGCGCTTGGCGAGCGACGCGCGAACGGCGCCGGCACCATCGGCCCGACGCCGGCATCGCCGCCGCTGCCGGTCGAGCCGAGGCCTCAGCCGACGCGGGCATGGCCGTACACGTCGAGGAGCTGCAGCCGCGTCGCCTGCAGGCGCTCGATCAGCGACGCCGCGAAGCGGCGCATCAGCTGGTAGCCGAGCTCGTGGTCGGCCTCGCACTTGCCGCGCAGGCACGCGCCGTCGAAGCCGACGACGCGCGCGTCGGCTCGCGTCGCGCGCGCGTCGAACTGCCAGCGGTAGGGCTCGAACAGCCACGACCAGCCGACGACCTCGCCCCGCTGCAGCGTCTCGATCATCGAGCGCCCCGCGGCCGGGCGCGTCGACCTCGAGCGCGACCGCGCCCTCGCGGATCAGGTAGAAGCGCTCGGCCGGCGGCGCCCTCGCGGAACAGGTAGTCGCCGGCGTCGAAGCGCTCGTTGCGCGCGCAGCCGGCGATCAGCTCGAGGTGCGCGTCCGCGAGCCCGGCGAACATCGGCGCGTCGGCGATCAGCTGCTCAAGCGTCTGCATCGTCGCCCTCCGTGCGGCGTCGCTCGCGCGGATCGCGCGCGCCTCCTCGGTGATGTCGATGCCGACCGGGCACCAGGTGATGCAGCGCCCGCAGCCGACGCAGCCGGAGCTGCCGAACTGGTCGATCCAGGTCGCGAGCTTGTGGGTCATCCACTGGCGGTAGCGCGAGCGCGTGGAGGAGCGCACGGCGCCGCCGTGGATGTGGGAGTAGTCGATCGTGAAGCACGAGTCCCAGCGCTGGTGGCGCTCGACGTGCTCGCCCGCGAGGTCGGTGACGTCCTCGACGGT